>NZ_FOHS01000006.1 GCF_900111515.1 Hymenobacter actinosclerus | reverse complement strand
GCCAAGCCACAAGCAGCGCATTGCCAGCTGCAGCGGCTGGACCAGCGGCGTGCACGACTTCGGCCGCTACGCCAGCCAGCAGTCGGCCCCGGTGCAGCTCGTGGCCGGCCGCCGCTACTACATCGAAGCCCTGCACAAGCAGGAGTGGGGGCCCGGCTACCTGGCCGTGGCCTGGCGCCGCCCCGACGGCTCCCGCCAGGAACCCATCCCCGGCAGTGCCCTCATCCCCTTCACGCCTGATTTGCAGGGCCGGGGGTTTGCCAGCTCCACTGCTTCCGGTTCCGACACAGCCTTATCCGAAACGGTTGCGGGAGCACGCACGCAGGTAATTGTTGCCCCGAATCCGCTTGGCTCGCAGGATAGCCGGGCCAGTATCGAGTTCCGCACCGCGCAACCAGGCACCGCTACGGTTTCGCTCTTCAATGCGCAGGGCCAGCTGGTACGCCAGTTGTTTGCCGGCGCTCTGGAAGCCGGCCTCCCCCGCACCGTCGACCTGGACCCGGAGGGCCTCAACAACGGGCTTTATTTTGTGCGCCTGGTAACGGCCACCGAAGTAGTCAACCAGCGTCTGGTCATCAGTCGCTAAAAGCCGGGGCCGGCCACTGCGGCCACGTAAAAAGAGGGCGGTAGTACCGGGGCATCAACTCACTTAGAGTCGACGCCCTGGCACTACCGCCCTTTTTTTGTGCCCCTGCTGGCCGAATAAGGCTGCATAACCGCCCCAAAAGCCATGCGGCAGCCGGCGCGACCAGTTGGCGCAGCAGCAACGGACTGCATCAGCAAGCCCCTGGGCTGCTATTCAGCGGGGCGGGTTGGGCAGGGAGCTTTTGGGCCGGAAATACACCGACGACACGAGCACGCCTATCATCGAAGCCGAAATGGCCGCAATGCCGATGCTGAGCCAGCGGGGGTCTGTGAGGAGTGTCCACTGGATTACCAGCGCCGCTGCGAGCAGGGCGGCAACTCCCCAGTAGGCTTCGGGCATGGCCCCCGGCACTGCCCGGACCGGCTGCTGAGGGAGCTGCCAGACGGCCCAGGCCGTCAGCAGGCCGCCCACGCCGGTGCTTACAAGGCCGCTCACTTCATAAATGGGCATTTGCCAGCTCCCTATCTGCACGGGCGCCGTCAGACCGGGCATAAACTTCATCATCAGATAGCTCGGATGCGTGAAACTGTCCCAGAGAATGTGGCCCGCCGCGCCCAAAACAATGCTCAGCAGCACCCCGCCGTAGTGCTGCCGGAAATAGTGTGGCCAGTTGAAGGAAGCGTACTTGGCAACCCGCCGCCGGAGCCACGCGGGCGAATGCGCCAGTAGCGGCCGGCGCACCAACCTATGGAATATAAAGGCAATAGCCAGGGCCACAGGGCAGTTGAAATAGAAGATGCTGGCCGCCGTGTGGCTGTAGCCGCTGGCCAGCTGCAGCCGGAAAAACTTTTCAAAATCGGGGGCGATGCTGCCAATTATCAGCCCCGTGGCCGATAGCCAGGGGTAGCGCCGCCGGGCCCGCAACAGTGGGATAACCAGGGCCGGGTGAGAAAACGTGAAGGGCATCGGACCAAATAAAAGCGAACAGAACCACAACGCCTGGCCCAACCGGCTCCGGATTCCGGCGGCCTGAGCCCTGGCGCTGCCCCAAACCCAGGCCGCCGGCACAGCCGCTGTGCCGGCGCTGCCTGCCAGGAACCGGCAAAGTAGCCCTTACGGCCGACTTCCCACTGACCCGCAACTACATAACAATTGGACCGCTACGCCGGCAGTACTGGCCCGGGTGTGCGGAAGCGCGGGAAAACGAACCCAAAAATTCCAATCTATAAATACTATCTTACTATTTTTACTATACCCTCGCCTTTTTTCATCTGCTGCCCATGGGTTCGAAACCAGCTTCCTTGTCAGCCGCCCTGGCCACCGAGCGTCGCCGCGCCCAACTGGCCGAAGCGGAGTTAGCCCGGCTGCGGGGGCAGCTGGCTGGCCTGCACCAACCAGCAGCAGCAGCAGTGGCGTCGTCGGGCGGGCAGCCCCACCTGCAGGAGCAGCAGCAGGACATCATGCAGCAGGTTATCAGCATCAGCCCCCATTTTATCTGCGTAGAAGATGCCGCCGGGCAGATCATCATGACCAACCGCAGCCATGAGCACATCCGGCGCTGGAAAGACAACCGGGCCTGCGCGGTGCACCACCCCGCGGCCCCGCCCGCCACTCCGGTGGCCGGGCCGCCGCCCAGCGTGGTCGAGTTTGAGGAATGCTACCCCCTGGCCGACGGGGAAACGCACTGGTTTCATACCACGCAGAGCCCCTTGCTGCGCGCCGACGGCAGCTACTACCTGTTCACGTTTTCTTCCGACATCACCCACCTCAAGCACATTACCCAGCTGGCCGAGCAGTCGGCGCAGGCCCGGCAGATGTTCATGGCCAACATGAGCCACGAAATCAGAACTCCGCTGCACGGCATTATGGGCATGGTGCAGCTGCTGAGCAAAGAGGCCCTTACCCCGGAGCAGGCCGACTACACCGAAATCCTGCAGGCCAGCACCGAGAACCTGCTGGTCGTTATCAACGAAATTCTGGACTTCGCCAAAATCGAGTCGGGCAATATCGCCCTGGAGCGAATCCCGTTCGATATTGCCCATACCGTGCGCACGGCGCTCCAATCGTCTGCTTTCGCCGCCAGTGAGAAAGGCCTGCACCTCATTATCAGGGGCCTGGAGCAGGGCCTGCCCCTGGTTGCGGGCGACCCCCACCGGCTTCGGCAAGTGCTGATGAACCTGCTTGGCAATGCCGTTAAGTTCACGGAACGCGGCACTGTGACCGTTACCATTGAAGCCCGCCGCCAAAACGACCAGCTGTCGACTACGTTTCGCGTGGCCGACACCGGCATCGGCATCAGCCCCGAAAACCTGACTTCCATCTTCAATAGCTTTCAGCAGGCCAACAGCAGCATATCGCGCCTGTACGGTGGCACGGGGCTGGGGCTGGCCATCTGCAAAGACCTGGTAGAGCTGCAGGGCGGCCGCATGGAAGTGCAGAGCGAGCCGGGCCGGGGCAGCTGCTTTGCGTTTACCATTTGCTACCCCCTCAGCGACCAGCCCCTGGTGCAGCAGGAGCCCGCTCGGCTGGAACCGGAGCTGCTGCGGGGGCTGCGCATCCTGTTCGTGGAAGACAATGCCCTCAACCAGCTGATTGCCGTGGCGCTGATGAACCAATGGCACGTGCGGGCGGATATGGCTTTCAATGGGGAGGAAGCGCTGAAAAAGGCCCAGGAAGAGCCGTACGACCTTATCCTGATGGATATTCAGATGCCGCAGCTGGATGGCATTGCCGCCACCAGCCGGCTCCAGGCCGCCGACGGCCCCAACCGCCATACCCCGGTGGTGGCTTTTACCGCCGATGCCCTGCGCATCAACGACGAAACCATGGGCAATTTTGGCTTCGCCGATTTCCTCACCAAGCCTTACACCGAACAGCAGCTCTACAGCCTGCTGGCCCGCGTCAGTCAGCGGGCCGGGAGCGGGCCGCCGGTGGCCGCCGGAGCTGCCCGGGCGCCCGATCCGAAGCAGCACTACGATTTCCAGCTGCTGGGCAGGCTGGCCAACGACGACGATTTTATCCGGCAGCTGCTGGAGCTGTTCATTGAGCGGGTGCCGAGGCAGTTGCAGGAGTTGGCCGAGGCCAGTGAACGAGCCGACTGGCACACCATCAGCACCACGGCCCACAGTCTGAAATCGGCTTTTGGCACCCTCAATATTCACCCGGAGGCCGCCCGCCTTAAAAAGCTGGAAGAGCTAGCCGAAGCCCGGGCGCCGAAAGAAGAGCTGCTGCTGGTGGTAGCGGCAATTGCGGCGGCTACCGAGCCTTTTCTGGCACTGTTTACCACGGCAATTGCGGAACTGAAGCCGGCTAGCCACTAAGTGCCCACCCCCACCAGTTCAGGGCTGGCACCACAGGTCAATCCGGCGGCGCGGAGTACTGCTTTGTCCGGGCCCGATGAGGCGCCGCATTTAGTTATCAGGCCAGGGGAGCGGCTAATCCGGCTAAAATAGGGCATTCTATATTTCTTATATTATATGGATAAAACACCTATCCGGGCCGCTCAGCCAGATTTAGGACTTAATAATGAGTAAATGGATATTTGGTAAAGGTTACTATTCAAAGAATTTTTTGTTGCGCTTGGTGCAACAAACAATATGATAAGCTTTATTAATCCAAATAAATCCCTTTATTTGTATAAAGTTGCACCTATTTCACCTTTAACTCTCTGCCGAACTACCCGCCCGCTACCCCACTGTTAAGTTCCGGAAGCTAGTTAGCAATCTACTAGCTGTCAGCATTTAATGTATTGAAGTACAGTAAAAACACTTTTTCATAATTGTACTATTTACAGCGGATCGCTCTTCTTGAGTCTTCATTTCACTTCCGTCAAGATGAAAAAAGTCTTACTCATAGTAGATGACGAGCCGGCAATGCGCCTTATCCTGGAGCATTACTTTGGCACTGACTACCAGGTGGTAACCAAAGCCAACGGACCGGAGGCGGTGCAGTGGCTGGAATCGGGTAACTGCCCGGCCGCTATTGTGGCCGACTATTCGATGCCGGTGATGAACGGCGCGCGCTTCATCCAGCGAATCCGGGCGGATAAAGTCTGCCACAGTGTCCCGCTCATTATCCTGTCGGGCAAAGACAGCAGCAGCACCCGGATAGAGTGCCTGAAAATGGGCGCCGACGACTATCAGATCAAGCCCTTCAGTCCCGAAGAGCTGGCGCTACGCCTTCAGAACCTCCTCAACCGGGTGCGCGCATGAACCATTCCCCACCCTCCTCTGCCGTTCTGCTCCTCACGCCCGATGAGCAGGAAGGCCAGCGTATCCGGCAGGAGTTCCATCCCGAGCTGGACGTATTGGTGGCGACCAATCCGGCGCAGGCCCTGCTGCTTTGCGCGCGGCAGGGCGAGAATTTCGCGGCCGTAGTAAACGCGGCCGACCCGGCTTCCAGTCTGGGGCAGCAGCTGATCGAACTGCTCAGGCGGCAAAACCAGTCGCTGGTGCAATCCGTGTTCTGGCTTACTAAAAACCGCGTGGCCCCCGCCCTGCGGGCCCTGCTGTTGGGCGGCGTACACAGCGCGGCTTTTGCGGAAGCCACGGCTGCGGCCCCCGACCAGGACGCCTGCCGGGGCGCTAACTGGCCGCACAACGCCGACCGCGTCGGGCCCGCCGCGGGGCCCGCCCCTTCCGGCAGCCCATACGCGCTACAGACACCCGTTACCAAGCGGCTGTTTGATGTCGTGTGCGCGGGTGGAGCCTTGCTGGTGCTGGCCCCCTTTCTGCTGCTGCTGGCGATACTTATCAAGCTGGAGTCGCCGGGGCCGGTGTTTTACTACTCCTACCGGGTGGGTGCCGGCTATAGGGTGTTCAAATTCTGGAAGCTGCGCTCTATGCGCCTGGATGCCGATCAGCTGCTGGAGTCGATGAAAGACCGCAACCAGTACCAAACGTCCGCTGCTGCGGCCGCCACCGCAGCAGCGGTGGGC
This sequence comes from Hymenobacter actinosclerus, assembly GCF_900111515.1. Classification (GTDB taxonomy): domain Bacteria; phylum Bacteroidota; class Bacteroidia; order Cytophagales; family Hymenobacteraceae; genus Hymenobacter; species Hymenobacter actinosclerus. The sequence goes on along the minus strand of NZ_FOHS01000006.1, from coordinate 212,622 downwards.
GACAAGCCGGATGCCGGGCTGTGCGCCGACTGCGCCTGCCAGGGCAGCCAGTGCCGGCATCAGCTGGTAGATGCCCAGGGCCAGTTGATTTGTGAGGAGCAGTACCGCCAGCAGCAGCAGCAGGCAAAAGCCCCGGCCTTCATCAAAATTGCCAACGACCCCCGGGTGACCCGCCTGGGCAAGTTTCTGCGCAATACGAGCCTCGACGAGCTGCCGCAGCTCTATAATGTACTGCGGGGCGATATGTCGCTGGTGGGCAACCGGCCGCTGCCGGTTTACGAGGCCGAGCAGCTGCTCACCGATGCCTACGCGCAGCGCTTTATTGCGCCGGCGGGCATTACCGGACTCTGGCAGGTAAGCCGGCGCGGCAAGGGCGGCAGCATGTCGGAAGAAGAGCGCAAGGCCCTGGATATTGAATACGCCCGCAGCTACTCGCTGAAGAAGGATTTTGAGATTATTCTGAGAACCATCCCTGCTTTATTTCAGAAGGAGAACGTATGATCAGACTGTTCTTAACCGCCCTGCTACTTTCCCTGCCCACGGCGCTGGCGCTGGGCCAGACCAAAACGCCCGAAGCCACCGAGGCCTGGCAGGCTGTTTTTTTTGCCTCGCCCGCCAAAGCGCTGCCGCTGCTCACGGCGGCGGCCATCAGCCACTCGGCCGAGCTGCGGGCCCTGGAAATTGACAAGTCGCTGGACGAGCTGAACCTGAAGCTGAGCAGGCGGGCCATTCTCAACAGCGCCGCCCTGGGCGCGGGCTACGTCTATGGCAACCAGGCCAGTATTGCCCTCAACGACCCCCTGAACCCCAACCAGTTCACTACCTTCAGTTCGGGCCGCTACCAGATTGGCGCGAGCTTCAACCTGCCCCTGGGGCAGGTTGCAAGCCGGGGCACGCAGATCCGGAAGGAGGAACTGAACTACAAGCGCAGCGAAGCCACGCGCCAGGGCCAGGAAAGCCAGCTGCGGCAGCAGATAATTCAGCTTTATCAGAATGTGCTGCTGGCCCGCAAAGTGTTTACCCTGCAACAGGAAGCGCTGGTAAACACGCGCACGAACTATCAGCTGGCGGAAAAGAAGTTTCAGCAGGGGCAGATAAGTCTGCAGGAGCTTTCCGAGGTCAGCGCCCTGCTCACCAGCGTATCGGTGGCGCGCGAATCGGCCAGGAGCCAGTACGATACGGCTTTCCTGGTGCTGGAGGAAGTTGTGGGGGAGAAGATACCAACCTTAATGACCTCTACGCTATGAGCTTAAGCGACGTATTCCGGCTTTTAGCCCGCAGGTGGTTGCTGCTGCTGCTTGTTCCACTGGTGCTTGGTGCCTCCACGTACTATTTCGCCCGCGGCCTGCCCAAAGTGTACAGCTCCGATACCACCATTTACACCGGCATTGCCTCGGGGTATTCGCTGACCGGCAACGCCGTGGCCGACTACACGGCCACCAACAATGCCTTCGACAACCTCATCAGCCTGATTACGGCCCGCTCGACCAAGGAGGAAGTGATTTACCAGCTGCTGGCCACCGACCTGCAGGCCCTCGGGCAGCGGCCTTCGCTGCTCGGCACTGCCCGCTACGAGGCCCTGCGCGAAAGCCTGCCCGCCCAGCTCCGCCAGCAGCTTACCGGCGGCAGCCTGGCAGCCACGCGGCAAAAGGTGCGCAGCTACGCGGCCGCCAATAATACCAACGCCGTGCACCAGCTGCTGAATTCCGACAACGCTACGTACTCGCTGGCCGCGCTCAGCAAGCTGGCCTCTACCCGGATCGGCTCCAGCGACCTGATCAAGCTCACGTTCGAAAGCTACAACCCCGAGGTGTGCCGCACCACGCTGGAGCTGGTTATCCAGGTGTTTCTGGATCAGTCGAAGAACCTGCGCGAGGGCCAGACGGCCTCGGTTATTGCTTATTATGAAACGGAGCTGCAGCGGGCCAAAGTCCGCCTCGACAGCGCGGAAGCGAAGAACCTGGCCTTCAACCGCGACAACAACATCGTCAACTACGACGCGCAGTCCAACAACGTGGCAACCGGCAAAGAGGCCCTGGCCGCCCAGCTCAGCGAGGTAAACCAGCAGTACGCCGGCGCCCAGGCCGCCCTGAACGCCGTGAACCGGAAGCTGGGGGGCCGCCAGGCTTCGCTGGCGAGCAACCGGCAGATGCTCGAGCAGCGGCAGCAGCTAAGCCAGCTGAACGCCACGCTGGCCGATCAGCAGCTCTTCAGCCCCCAGGATGGCAAGGCGGCCACTAAAACCCGGCAGCTCCAGGCAGAAGCCGACAAAGTAACCCAGGGAATCCAGAACAACGTGGATAGAATCTATGCCCAGAGCAATTCGGTTGAGGGCATTCCGAACAAGGAGCTGCTGGATGAATGGGTGCAGAACATGGTGCTGGTAGAATCCAACCGGGCCAAGCTGAACGTGATGAACCGCCGCCAGCAGCAGTTCGAGCGCGAGTACCAGCGCATGGCGCCGCTGGGGGCTACGCTCAAGCAGATTGCCCGCGAAATCGACCTGGCCGAGAAGTCTTACCTGACGGTGCTCAGCAGCCTCAACGCGAGCAAGGCCACCCAGCAGAACACCCAGCTTACGGCCAACCTGAAAATAGTGGACCCGCCCAACCTGCCCTCGAAGCCCCAAAGCAACAAGCTGCTGCTGCTGGTACTGATGAGCGCGGTGGGCGGCTTTGTGTGCGTGGTGGGCACCATTCTGGGCGGGGCGCTGCTGGATAAGAGTATGAAGAGCCCGGCGGAAGCGGCCCGGCAGACGGGCCTGCCGGTGGCCGGCTTTACGCTCGATGCCCACGCCGCCCCAACCAAGCGCCTGCAGGCGTCCAAGCAGCGCAGCCTCAATCAGCTGGTGCGCCACATCCTGCTCAAGGTGAACACCTCGCCCACGCCCGGGCCCTTTGTAGTGGGCATTTTCAGCGTTCAGCGCCAGGAAGGCAAAACCACCCTCTGCCAGGCGCTGGCCGACCGGTGCCACGGCATTGGGATGCAGACCCTGGCCCTGTACCCTGACGACGAGCAGGCCCAGCAGTCGGAGGCGCACACCGAGGTGCCCTCGCTCTACTACCCGACTGAGGCGGCAGCCGTGCACGGCTGGCCGCTGGAAGAGCTGATTCAGGCGGCCCAGCCCAAACGCATGGCCGAGTTCAGCGCCCCCGATGTGCAGGTGGTGCTGGTAGAGTTTCCGGCCCTGCGCGAAGGCGCCCTGCCCGCCGGCCTGATGAAGCAGCTGAACCTGGTGTTTCTGACCGTGCCCGCTACCCGCGCCTGGCGCCTGACCGACCACCAGGCGGTAGAAGGGCTACGGGCCGCCACCGCGGCCCCCGTCGAGGTAGTGCTTTCCGGGGTAGACCAATATCACGGCGAAGAATTCCTGAGTTAGGCCGCCCGGGGCACGGCCCACTCCCGGGTCGGCCGGTCGGCGGTCCGCATCATTTCCCTGGTTTTATGAAATCGGCCCCGTCGCTTACTACTACGTTTGTAAAATCGCGCTGGCTGCTGCCGGCGGCGGTGGCCGGGGCGGTGGCGGCCGGCTGGCTGACGGGCCGGCTGGGCATCCTCGTGCCGGGGGCGCTGCTGCTGGTTCCCGTGGTGCTGCTGGTGCTGGTAGTTACGTTTCAGTCGCCCCGCCTTGGGTTTGCCATCTACATCAGCTACAGCTTTTCGCTGGCCTACCTGAGCCGCCACCTCAACGCACGGGTGGGGCTGGTGCTGGAGGGGCTGCTGCTGGTTATCTGGCTGGCCGTGCTGTTCCACCGGACGGCCCCGCCCGACTGGCGCCGCCTGCGCAACGACCTGTGTTGGCTGGCGCTGAGCTGGTTTTTTATCAACCTGCTGGAGCTGGCCAACCCCGCGGGGGCCAGCACGGTGGGCTGGTTTTACGAGGTGCGCAGCAGTGCGGTGCTCTGGCTGCTGGTGGTGCCGCTGGGCTTTATGGTGCTGCGCAGCAAGCGCGACCTCAACCTGTTTTTGTACTTGGTTATCGGGTTTTCGGTGTTCGGGGCGCTGTATGGCATCAAGCAGAAGTTGCTCGGGCCCGACGTTATGGAGCAGCAGTGGCTGGACCAGGGCGGGGCCCGAACGCACGTCATCTGGGGGCAGCTGCGGGTGTTTGCCAACTACAGCGAGGCCGCGCAGTACGGCTCCTCGCAGGCCCACGTTGCCCTGCTGTGCTTTATTCTGGCCCTGGGGCCCTGCTCGCTGCCCAAGCGGCTGCTGCTGGTCGCCGCCGGGGGGCTGCTGCTCTACGGCATGCTGATTTCGGGTACGCGGGGGGCATTTTATGTGCTGGCCGCCGGGGGGTTCGTGTACCTGGTGCTGAGCAAGCAGCTGAAAGTGCTGACGCTGGGCCTGCTGCTGGCCGGGGCCGCCTTCGGAGTGCTCAAGTACACCGGTATCGGCAACTCCAGCCCCGGCATATTCCGGCTGCGCACCGCCCTCGACCCCAACGACCCCTCGCTGCTCGTGCGCCTCGAAAACCAGCGCATTCTGCGCGAGTACCTGCGCCCGCGGCCCCTGGGCGGCGGCGTGGGCGTGATGGGCACCTATGGCACCGAGTACAATGCTGGCAAGTTTCTGGCCACCATCCCGCCCGACAGCCTGTTCGTGAAAATCTGGGGGCAGTACGGCATCGTGGGGCTGCTGATCTGGCTGGGCATGATGCTCTACATTTTGGGCAAGTGCGCCGGCATTGTGTGGCGGCTCCACGACCCGGGCCTGCGGCAGAAACTGCTGGCGCTGACGGCGGGCTACGCCGGAATTCTGCTGTGCAGCTACGGCAACGAAATCATGAACCAGATGCCCTCTTCCGTTATCGTGTACGTGTCGTGGGTCTTCATTTTTATGGGTCCGCAACTCGATACGGATACGCCCTCACTTCCTGCCGCTACCCCCCATGGCTGAGCCGCTGGTTTCCATCATTTCCATCAACTACAACCAGGCGCGGGTTACCTGCGCCATGCTGGCCTCGCTGCGCACGCTCACCTACCCGCGCTACGAGGTGATTGTGGTGGACAATGCCTCGCCCACCGAAGACCCGGCCCCTATTACCGACGAGTTTCCGGAGGTGCGCCTGATTCGCTCGGCCCGGAACCTGGGCTTTGCAGGCGGCAACAACCTGGGCATCCGGGCGTCCAACGGGGCCTACTGCCTGTTTCTGAACAACGACACGGAGGTAACCCCGCACCTGCTCGAGCCGCTGGTAGCCGCCCTGGAAGCCGACAGCCGGCGCGGCATTGTGTCGCCCAAAATCGTTTTTCATGGCACCCGCGGCCTGATTCAGTACGCGGGCTGCGCCGGCATCAGCCCCTGGACCGGCCGCAGCCACGTAACCGGCTACCTGGAGCCCGACCGGGGCCAGCACGACACGTCGGGCGCTACCGCCCTCATTCATGGGGCCGCCATGATGGTGCCCACCCGCATTATCCGGGAGGTGGGCCTGATGCCGGAGCTGTACTTTCTCTACTACGAGGAGCTGGACTGGTGCGAGATGATAAAGCGCCGGGGCTACCTGAGCTACTACGAGGCCGGGGCCACAGTGTACCACAAGGAATCCGTTTCGGTGGGCCAGGGCTCGCCGCTGCGCACTTTCTACCTGAACCGCAACCGCCTGCTCTACATCCGGCGCAATACCCGCGGCTGGCGCTTCTGGAGCGGCTCGCTGTTTTTTCTGTCGGTGGCGGTACCCAAAAACAGCCTGGTTTTCGCCGCCCGCCGCCAGTGGGCCCACCTGCGGGCCTTGTGGCAGGGCCTGAGGTGGCACGCGCAGGGGCAGGACGTGCACCGCAATCATTTCCTGCCCTCGTAGCCCCCGCCCCGGGTTCGCTTTCACTCTATTCTCCTGATTCCTATGCCAGAAGTCCACTCTCAATCACCCACCAAGCAGGCGCTGCGCCGCCTCACCCACCGCCGGCCAATGCCCGCCCCTGAGGCCTGTCCGTCCCTAAACCCTCGCCTGGCCTGCCAGAGCGCCCCTGTACTACCTGCTTTGGTCGTTCCGACTCGGGGCGCTCTGGCAGGCCAATAATTCGTAGCGCTCATGGGCCCGTTGGAATTTCTGCTAAACCTGCTTCTGTACCTGCTGGGCGGCTACCTGCTGTTCAACGTAGGCTATTTGCTGTTTTTTTCGGTGCTGGGGCACCGCCGGCTGCCCGCCCTGCCGGCCGCGCCGGCCAATAGCCCTCTGCGCCGCATGTGCGTACTGATGCCGGCCTACCGGGCCGATGCCGTTATTGCCGCAACGGCCCCCGCCGCCGTTGCGCACGCCTATGCCGGCCCGGCCCACGTGCAGGTAATTGCCGACGGCCTGCGGCCCGCCACCGTGCACCGCCTGCGCGAGCAGGGCGCCGGCGTGCTCGAAGTGGCGTTTGAGCGCAGCACCAAAGGCAAGGCCCTGTTGGCCGCCCTGAACGCGCTGCCCCCCCACGCCCACGATGTAGCCGTGATTCTGGACGTAGACAACGAAATGGCCCCCGGCTTTCTGACGCAGATAAACCAGGCCTTCGCGGCCGGCTACCAGGTGGTGCAGGGGCACCGCACGGCCAAAAACCTCGACTCGCCCTTCGCCGTGCTCGACGCCTGCAACGAGGAAATCAACAACCACATCTTCCGGCAGGGCCACGCCAGTCTGGGCTTGTCGGCGGCGCTCATCGGCTCGGGCATGGCCTTCGAGTACGACTACCTGCACCGGCTGCTGCGCACCATCGGCGACACGCCCGGCGAAGACAAGGAACTGGATTTCAGAACCCTGCAGGACGGCATAAAGATAGCCTACCTGCCCACGGCCTACGTGTTCGACGAGAAAATACCGAACGCCAGGGTATTCGCCAACCAGCGCACCCGCTGGCTGGCCACCCAGCAGGAGTTTCTGAGCAAGTATTTCGTGGAAGGCCTGCGGCAGCTGGGCCGGGGCAACGTTGATTTCGCGGACAAGATCGGGCAGTCGTTGCTGCTGCCCCGGGTGCTGCTGCTGGGCTTGCTGGGGGGGCTGCTGGGGCTGCGCCTGCTGGGGGCGGCGGGGCCGCCGGCGGGGTTCTGGCTGGTGCTGCTGGCCGGCACAGTGGGGGCCCTGCTACTGGCGCTGCCGGCCCGCCTCTACACCTGGCAGGTGGGCAAAGCGGCCCTGCACCTGCCCGTGGCCCTGGGCGCCATGCTCAGGGCGCTGCTGCAAATCAGGCAGGCCAAAAAGTCCTTTATGCCCACGCCGCACGCGCCCGCCGGCAATTCCTCGCCCGATTTACAGTAACTGCCTATGCCCTGGGAAATCATTATTCTGCCCGCTCTGGCCAGCTTGCTCTTTGGCTTTTGGCGGGGCCTGCGGGCCCGCGGCCGCCGCTAGGTAATTGCTCGAAAGTAAGTAGCTTATTGGTCGTTAACCGTCGGTGCCTGGCTATCAGGCAGACCATTGCGAGCAAACGCATTACGGACAATCAACCCCTGAGAAGTAGTAGCACAACAACCCCTTCTGTCCCGGCCCATGAAACACCAGAACATCGTTATGCTCTGCCAGCAGAACTGGGAGTCGGGCCTCGATTCCAACGCCCGCAACCTGGCCAGGGAAATTGCCCGCCATAACCGGGTGCTGTACGTAAACCTGCCCCTGGACGTGAGCACGCTGGTGCGCGGCTACCGCGACCCGGCTACCCGGGCCCGGCTGCGCAGTTTAGGACGAAAGTTGCCGCCCCGGCCGGTGGCGCCCAACCTGTGGGTGTACACCCCCCGCGTGGTAGGCCTGTCCATCAACTGGCTGCCCTCGCGGCCGCTGTTCAGGCTGCTCAACCGCCTCAACGGCCAATGGCTGGCCCGCAGCATTGCGCGGGCCACCCGGCAGCTGGGTTTCCCGGACTATATCCTGCTCCAGGACGGGCTGATTTTTCAGGGCCTGGAGCTGCCGGGCCTGCTGCGCCCCCGGCAGTTTGTTTACTACCTGCGCGATTTCATGATTGCCGTGCCCTATTTCCAGCGGCACGGCCCCTGGGCCGAAGCGCAGCTGATGCAGCAGGCCGATGCCGTGGTGGCCAACTCGGCTTACCTGCGCGACTACGCCCGCCAGCACACTCCGCGCAGCTACGACATTGGGCAGGGCTGCGTGCTTACGCGCTACCAGGCCAACCAATCTCACCCCGAGCCAGCCGATCTGGCGGCCGTGCCCCGGCCCCGTCTCGGCTTCACGGGCTACCTCACCAGCCTCCGCCTCGATCTGGCCCTGCTGCTGGCCATTGCCCGGCAGCGCCCCCATTGGCAGCTGGTGCTGGTCGGCCCCCAAGACGCGGACTTTGCCGCCAGCGAGCTGCACCAGCTCCCGAACGTGCATTTTCTGGGCAACAAGGCGCCCGACGAGCTGCCGGCTTATCTGGCCCACGTGGATGTCTGCATCAATCCGCAGGCCGTCAACGAAATAACTATTGGCAACTACCCTTTGAAAGTGGATGAGTACCTGGCGATGGGCAAACCGGTAGTCGCCTCCGCCACCCGCACAATGGAGCTGTTTGCCCGCCACGTGTACCTGGCCACCGGCCCGCAGCAATGGCTGGCCATGCTGGAACGCGCCCTGGTGCAGGCCGGCCCCGGCACCGCGGCCGCCCGGATAGCCTTTGCGGGCAGCCACACCTGGGCGGCCAGCGTGGCCGCCCTGTACCAGGCCCTGCAACCACCGCAGCCCACCAGCCGGCCGGCCCCCATTTCTTCCTGACTTATTCTTCTGCTTATGCTTCCCCAACTTCAAGCCCGCAAGAATACGCCCCTGGCCGCCGCCGACCCGGCCCCGGACCGGCCGCTGCGCATTGGCATTGAGGCCCAGCGCCTTTTCCGGCCCCACAAGCACGGCATGGATATCGTGGCCCTGGAGCTGATCCGGAATTTGCAGCAGCTGGACCATACGAACGAGTACTTCGTTTTTGTGAAGCCCGACCAGGACAATACGGTGCTGCGCGAAACGCCCAATTTCCGCATCGTGGAAATTGCCGGGGGGCCTTACCCGTTCTGGGAGCAGGTGCTGCTGCCCCGCGCCGCACGGCAGGCCGGCCTCGATGTGCTGCACTGCACCAGCAACACCGCGCCGCTGCGCCTGGCTATGCCCCTGCTCCTGACGCTGCACGACATTATTTACCTGGAGCCGCTGGATTTGCGCCGGGGCAGCTGGTACCAGCGGCTGGGCAACCTGTACCGGCGCTGGAACGTGCCCCGCGTACTGCCCCACTGCGAGCGGGTTTTCACGGTGTCGGCTTTCGAGCAGGGTCGCATTCTGGAGCGGCTGCCGGCGCTGGCCGGGCGGGTGCAGGTGGTGTACAACAGCGCCGGCGAGCAGTTCGGCCCCGTGGCCGGCCCCGCGGCCCTGGCGGCGGCGAAGGCCCGCTACCGGCTGCCCGACCGGTTCATCTTTTTTCTGGCCAATACCGACCCCAAAAAGAACCTGCGGGGCGTGCTGCAGGCCGTGGCGCTGCTCAAGGCGCGCGGGCAGCTGCAATGCCAGCTGGTGATGCTCGACTACCAGGAAACCGCCCTGACGGCCCTGCTGCGCGAGCTGGGCGCGCCCGACCTGCGGGCCGACATCCTGCTGTGCGGCTACGTGCCCAACCAGGAGTTGCCGCTCATCTACCAGCTGGCCGAGGTATTTCTGTACCCGTCGCTGCGCGAGAGTTTCGGCATTCCCATTCTGGAGGCTATGGGTTGCGGCACCCCGGTTATTACCAGCACCACCTCATCGATGCCCGAAGTGGCCGGGGAGGCCGCGCTCCTGGTCGACCCGTTTCAGCCGGAAGCCATTGCCAGCGCCATTCTCAAGCTGCAGAATGAGCCCGCTACCCGGGCCGCGCTGGTGGAGCGGGGCCGGCAGCGGGTCCGGCAGTTTTCCTGGCGCGAGGCCGCCCGGCAAGTCCAGCGGGTGTACCAGCAGGTGGGCCGGCCGGCCGCCGCCGCAACGCCGCCCTAGCGGGGCCGCGGCTTTTCCGCTCCGCGCAAATCCGGGCCATTTCCACTTCTCCTTCCGCCATGTCGCTTACCGATAAAATCAAGCACAATCCCCGCCTCAAGCAGCTGGTGCTGCGGTTGCTGCTGGTGCCCCGCGAGGCCCGGCCCCGGCTGTGGGTGCGCTACCTGGTTAATCCGTTCGTGCACCGGCGGGGGCGCCGCGCCCGGGTGCGCTGGCGCACCCGCCTCGATGTGGTGCCGTTTCAGCCCTTTATGGTAGGCGAAGACTCTGTTATTGAAGACTTTACTACCGTCAACAACGGCATGGGCCGGGTGTGCATCGGGGCCCGGACGCTGGTGGGCATGAGCAACGTGCTGATCGGGCCCCTGTGCATCGGCAACGACGTGATTATTGCGCAGAACGTGGTGTTTTCCGGCCTCAACCACGGCTACCACGATGTGCATACGCCCATCCGGAACCAGCCCTGCACCACGGCCGAAATAGTGGTGGAGGATGAAGTCTGGATCGGGGCCAACGTGGTGGTAACGGCCGGCATCCGGATTGGCCGGCACGCCGTGGTGGCGGCCGGCAGCGTAGTAACCCGCGATGTAGCGCCCTACACCATTGTGGGCGGCAACCCCGCCCGCCTTCTCAAACACTACGATGCCGCCACGCAGCAGTGGCACAAATACCGCCCGCCGGCGTTGCCCTGAGCGGCCGGTTGCCCCCCACGGACGCCCCGGCGTTCGACTGGCCGCTGAAGATCAATTACCAATACCCCACGCGCCCTGTTTATGCTCACGGTCTTCGTTCTTCTGTTTTGGCTGGCCCTGGCCGTGGTGGCCTACACCTACGTCGGCTACGCCTTGGTGGTGTGGGTCTGGGCGAAGCTGAAAGGTCCGCGGCCGGCCCCGGCGCTGGGTTTCGAGCCGGCCGTTACGCTGGTGGTGCCGGCCTACAACGAGGCCGATATCCTGGCCGATAAAGTGCGCAACTGCCTGGCCCTCGACTATCCGGCCGCCCGGCTGCAGCTGCTCTTCATTACCGATGGCTCCACCGACCACTCGGCCGATGTGCTGGCCGCCTACCCCGAAGTGCAGCACCTGCACCACCCCACGCGGGCGGGCAAGTCGATGGCCGAAAACCGGGCCATGAGCTACGTGCATACGCCCTTCGTCATTTTCACCGACTGCAACACGCTGCTCAACCCCGAAGCCGTGCGCCAGCTCGTGCGCCACTACCAGGACCCTGGGGTGGGGGCCGTGTCGGGCGAGAAGCGGGTGCGGCGCGACGGCAGCGCTTCCGGGGCCGGGGAGGGGCTGTACTGGCAGTACGAATCGTTGCTGAAGCGCTGCGACTCGGAAATCTACAGCCTGATGGGCGCGGCCGGCGAGTTGGTGTCGTTCCGGACGGCCTTGTTTGCGCCCCTGGAAGCCGACACCGTGCTGGACGATTTCGTGCAGTCGATGCGCATCGTGGCCGCGGGCTACCGGGTGGTGTACGAGCCGGCGGCGTACGCGCTGGAGCCGCCCTCGTTTTCGCTTGCCGAGGAGATGAAGCGCAAAGTCCGCATCTGCGCCGGGGGCTGGCAGGCCATGGCGCGCCTGCAGCCGCTGCTGAACCCGCTGCGCCAGCCAGTGGTGGCCTTCCTGTATTTCTCGCACCGGGTGCTGCGCTGGAGCCTCACGCCGCTGCTGCTGCTGCTGCTGCTGCCCCTGAACGCGGTTCTGGCCTGGGGGTACGGGGGGCTTTATACCGCGCTGCTGGGGCTGCAGGGGCTGTTTTATGGGGCCGCGGGGCTGGGCTGGTGGCGGGCCCGGCAGGGCCGGCCCGCGGGCCCGCTGCTGGTGCCGCTCTACTTTACCATGATGAACGTCGCCGTTTTCCAGGGAGCCCGGCGGTTCTGGCACAACGCCCAGCCTGCCGCCTGGGACAAAGCCCAGCGGGCTCCCGTTGCCTGATCTGAGCGGCGGACTGGCGGTGCCCGGTTTTCCGCTCCGCAAAGCCATCCGCGCCGGAGCCATTACAAAACAACGATTCACGAATTCAAGCCCGCTACCGAATGAGAGATAAACCAGCAAGGCAATGGGTAGGGCGGCGTGCTGAAGCCACGCACCGGCTATCGGCTTAAGCCAGTCCGGAAAAGCTATGTTCGCTAAACTACACGCGTATTTGGGCAACCAGCAGGTGCTGTCGCTGGCCGGCAACCTCACGGTATCCGTGATGAGTATCGTCTCGGTGTCGCTGCTGTTTCGGGTGCTGTCGGTGCCCGAGGTGGGCGTGTGGGTGCTGTTTATGTCGGTCGTGGGCCTGGCCGATTCATTCCGGGCCGGCTTTCTTACCACCGCCTTCATCCGGGCCCGCTCGGGGGCGGCGGCGGCCCGCGTGGCCGAGGTAACGGGTTCGGCCTGGGTTATCGCGCTGCTGATTACCGGCGGGCTGGTGCTCCTGAACCTGGGGGCCTGGCTGGTGCTGGGCTCCAGCCCCGACCCCACCACCCGGGTGCTGCTGCACTGGTTTGGGGTGGTGCTGGTGGTAACGCTGCCCCATTTTATGGCCGCCTCGGTTATGCAGTCTCAAATCCGGTTCGACCGGATTCTCTACATCCGCCTGCTTTCGCAGGGCCTGTTCGTGGTGTTTTTGGGGGCGCTGCTGCTGCTGGGCGAGGTAACGCTTATTTACGTGGTGTACAGCTACGTGGGGGCTTCGCTGGCAACCAGCCTGCTCGTGCTGCTGCTGGGCTGGGCTCGCATTAGCAGCCTGCCGCACCAGAGTGGCGCGTGCATCCGGGAGCTGGCCCACTTCGGCAAATACAGCGTGGGCAGCTACGTGGGGGCCAACCTGCTGCGCAGCTCCGATACCTTTATTATCAGCTATATGCTGGGGCCCGCGCCGCTGGCCGTGTACAACCTGGCCGGGCGCTTCATGGAAATCGTGGAAATTCCGCTCCGCAGCTTCGTGGCCACGGCCATGCCGGCCATGTCGGCGGCCTTCAACCAGGGCCGCCGCCACGAGGTGGCCCGCCTGTTGCGCAAAAACGCGGGCATGCTCACCTGCGCCTTCATCCCCGTTATTATCGGCACCATACTACTGGCCGACATTCCGGTGCAACTCATTGGGGGAGCCAAATACCAAGGCAGCGAGGCGGCCAATCTGCTGCGCATCAGCATGGTGCTGGCCCTGCTCTACCCCATCGACCGGTTCGTGGGCGTTACGCTCGACGTGGTAAACCAGCCCCGGCTGAATATGCTCAAGGTGTTTCTGATGCTGGGCGTGAACGTGGCGGGCGACGTGGCGGCGCTGCTTTTGTTTGGCAACATCTACGGCGTGGCCGTGGCCAGCCTGCCCACGGGCATCGTGGGCTTCATCTTTGGCTACCTGCACCTCAAAAAGTATCTTCCCCTGTCTATCCGGCACATTATGGTCACCGGCTTCAGCGAAATCCGGCTGCTGGCCCGCAAAACGTTCGACAAGTTCGCCCTGGTGTTCGGCAGTGGCTAAGCGCCCCGCAGCGTACAGGGGCAGCCCGTTTTTTATCAGCCCGTTTAAAGCTAAACTATTGCCAGCGAGCTGCCTGAGCTGGCGAAGAACGCGGCCGAAACGCCGGTTTCAGGGCTCCGCTCAACCCCGGTCTTCGTTTTCCGATACACGCTCGAAAGTCCCTGGCCAGCTTCGGCAAGATGCCGGCGGCCGTAATCTGATTTGCAATGAGGATTGCCCATCTACTTATGGTTCATAAGAACCCCGCTCAGGTCGGACGGCTGGTGCGGGCGCTAGCGCATGAGCAGAGTGCGGTCTACATTCACCTGGATGGCAAGGTCGATGCGCGCGACTACGAGCAGTTGGCCCGTTTGCCGGGCGTGCGCTTTATTCGCAGGCGCTACGCCATCAACTGGGCCTCGTTCAGCTTTGTGGAGGCCACTGTGCAGGGCTTCCGCGAAATTCTGAGCAGCGAGCAGGAGTTTGATTTCATTAACGTGCTGAGCGGGCAGGATTATCCGCTGCGGTCCGCGGCCGAGATTCACGCCTTTTTCGTGCAGCATCCGGGCCGTTCTTTCCTGGCCTACGAGCCGGTAGAAGGGTCGGCGTGGTGGCAACACGCCCTGAGCCGGCTGGAGCAGTACCACACGATTCAATACCGCTTCCGGCTGCAGTACCGCCTGCAAAACGTACTCAACAGGCTGCTGCCCAGGCGCCGGTTTCCGCTGCCCTACCCCCTCTACGGGGGCCCCTACGGGGGCTGGTGGACGCTGGCCCGGGGCGGGGCGGCTTACTTGGTAGAGTTTATGGACCAGCACGCGGAAGTCCGGCGCTTTGGCCGGCTTACGTGGGGGGCCGATGAATTCCTGCCGGCCACCATCCTGCTCAACTCGCCCCTGAAGGATACGATTATCAACGACAGCCTCCGCTACGTCGACTGGTCGGAAGGCGGCGCCAACCCCAAGCTGCTGGGCCTGGCCGACGCGGCCGCCCTACGCCAAAGCCCCAAACTTTTCGCCCGCAAATTCGACATCACCTACGACGAAAAGATACTGGACCTGCTGGACCAGGGGTTGGTTAAAGGTTGATTTTACAGACTTAGTAATCTGACTACCAAAAACATACACAGACTGCCAAGTCAGGCAACGGATGAAAAAAGCCTGACCGGCAGACGCAGAAGCCAGCGCAGGCCCGGAGCTAAGTCAGATCCGGCAATGTGGGTTCTGCCGGGCACTATCAGGTCTTGATTCGAGCGAGGAATAAAATGGTATAAATAGCAGATAATTAATAACAATACCTTATTTTTAGTTCGCAACGGCCACCCGCAGCACCCTGTTGCTGCTCGTCAACCGGGCTGCCCTGACCAGGTTACCAGATCCGTTTCGCTTCAGCACCTTGTAAGCTGCTCTTCTGCAGCGCCAGCTTCGGGGCAGCTTTCCCTTGTGCTTCACTTGGCAGTTCGCAGATGCCACCATTGTTCACGTATTTCAGCAGTGCTCCTTACCTATGACGAATTTATCCTTCCGTCGCCTGCTGAACGTGTTAACGGCCACAGTCTGCTGGCTTTTCATCCCTATGCTCGCGGCTGCCGCCGGCCCGGCAGAACCCGTCTTCCTGTATCCGCCCACCCCGGCTAACGGGCAGACCTATAGTATCTCGTCGGGCCAGACCCTGTCGTTTCTGGTGCGGGCCACGGATACCGACAACGGCGACCAGCTGACCCTGCAGGTGCAGGGGCTGCCGGCCTCGGCCTCCCTGGCGCCCGCGCTACCCGCCCGTAGCAACCCCGTACAGAGCACCTTTACCTGGACGCCTACCGCGGCCGATGCCGGGCTGCACGTGCTGTCTTTTACCGTGTCGGATGGCCAGCACCCGCCGGTGGCCACCAAAATTATCCTCCGGGTCATCGCTCAGCCCTGTGCTGTGCTGGTCAATCAGCCCACCGCCAACCCCGACCAGCTACGCATCCCGGCCGGCACCTCGCTGCTGATTTCCGCCGCCACCCTGTTGGCCAACGATACCGACCCGCGCAACCAGGCGCTGCAGGTAGCCAGCGTAGGCACTCCCACCGTCGGACAATTGACGACAAACCCCAACGGCACGTTTACCTACACCCCCGAAGCCGGTTTTTCGGGCCGGGCAACGTTTACCTACCTGGTGCGCCCGGCCGGGGCGGTGCTTGTGTCGGAGGCAACGGGCCATTATTATGAGCTGATTCAGGCTCCCGGGATTTGCTGGTCAGCAGCCCAGGCGGCCGCCGCCGCCCGAACCTACCAGGGCCTGACGGGGTATCTGGCCACCATCACTTCGCCCGCCGAGCAGGCATTGCTGGCCAACAACGGCCAGGCCCAGTACTGGCTGGGAGCGGCCGACGACGTGGTGGAAGGGGAATGGCGCTGGAAAACCGGCCCCGAAAAGGGAGAACTATTCTGGCAGGGCAGTGCGGCCGGCACGTCGGTCGGCTACAGCAACTGGTCGACCGGTGAGCCCAACGACTTCCGGACCCAGGCGGCGCCCGCCGGGGAGGATTACGGCCAGTACTACGGCGGCTCGGGCTTGTGGAATGATGCTCCCGCCTGCAACGAGGCAGGCGTGACGGCGGGCTATCTGGTGGAATACGGGGGCCTGGATGCCTGTACGCCCCTATACTTTGCTACGGGCACTGTTACTATCGTGGTGGAGCCGCCAGTTACCACCACTGCCCCGGCGGCGCCCGTAACCCGACTGCAGGTTTCGCCCAATCCGGCCTCTACGGAAGTAAGGGTTGAATTTACGCCGACCACCACCGGCCCAAGTCAATTGGACCTGTTCGACTTGCAGGGCCGGCAGTTGCGCACCCAAACCAACGGCGAACTGCGAGCCGGTAAACCGTACGAATTCAGGTTGGATGTGCGCGGTTTACCCCCGGGCGTTTATCTGTTGCGCGTGCGTACCGGCCACACTACTGAGCGCGTCAGGCTGGTGCTGGAATAAGGTGCCTGGCCGATTTGGATAGCCACGGGTCCAGTTCACTGGGCTTCGCCTTAGCACTATTCACCCTCAAAATCAGGTCCGCAGGAAGCTCAGCAAGAAGCGGCGTGTAATGAATACATTATTGATGTGGTTAGTAACGGCGGGCAGCTTGCTCTGAATGTGCTGGCAGGGTGGCTGGCATTCTGGCAACTTAGAGCAAATTTCGAATCGACATACAGGTTGTATAGACGCAACAGTTGGAGCCTCATCATTGCTGACGCTGTTTGGTGAGAACGTTCAACGAAGAGAATCCAACTGTTGCGTCTCTACGCCCTGAATAAGTAACCAGATAACCGCACTAATAGGCCCATTTAATGCCTGTACCTCTCGAGAAGTATCTTCTCGACCCAGTCTATTTCGTGTGGGTGCGGTGCGGCCGACATAACAATTACGATGAGCCGGAAAGATTATCGTTTCAAGAGCGTTTCCAGTTCAGTGCGCGTTCTAATCACCTGCCTCCGGTTTGCGTCCGCTCCTTCACACTTCTCATAAAATTCAGGAGCATAGAAACTCACATTCCGGGAGTTTCGGCGGGTCAGAAACCAAAGCGTCACTGTTTCGGCATCCTCTATCAGGCATTGCGTATTGGTGGAGCGGGCGGCCATATCCTGGACCTGCCAGAGCCGGGGCGTATGCAGGCTTTTCCACGTCTGCTTCAGCTTTGCTGGAGTAACAGGCTGAAGCAGCAGGTATTGGTTGGTGTCGGGCTGCGTAGCGCGGAACCGGGCTTCTTGCTGGCTGAACTGCTGCGTGAGGCCGCCGGGCACATGGCGCCCCTGCATCAGCTTATAGGGGCTACGGTACGTAAACAGATACACCTGCTGACCCTGTTTTGCCAGAATCAACATATCCGGGCCCTGGTTCCAGGCGCTATTCTGCTGACAGACGATAGTGCTGTCGTAATGCTGCTGAAAAAACCGGTACAGCGGGGGCACCGATTCCTCCTGAACGACTGCAGCGGCATGGGGCTGATGGCAAAACACTCCTCCAAGCATAAGGAGCGCCGTTTTTATAGTCCCTAAAAGCAGGGGTTTAAGCACTGGTTTTTAGCGTAAAAGTCTTTGGGGTAAATGCAGTTTCAGCCTCACTCCCCCTCGAAATCGTGGCCGCAGTGGAAGCAATGGCACTGGGGGTGCTCGGGAGCCGTCAGCCAGAAGCGGAGCTTAATGAACAGGTTGTCGGTGGGGCTGGGCTGGTGCCGGCACACTACGTCGTGGTGGTGGCAGCGGGGGCAGCGGGTAGCAGCCATGCCGGGCGCTTCGGCGGCCGCCTCCGGCGCGGCTACGTCGGGCGCTACGGCGTACATGTGGGTTTGCTGCGGGTGCAGCACCTCGCGGGCGGCCTCCACGTCGGGGGCGCGCACATAGAGGCCCACGTTGCCCATCATCTGGCCGTAGGGGCGGTTCTCGTTGCTCAGAAAACACGGGATGCCGGCCGCGTCGAGCTGGTTGCGCGCCAGATGGGCGGCAATGGAATCGGTAAACGAATTGAGCAGGACGATGGCCGAAGCCTCGGAAGGAACATCTGCCGGCATGAGGGTAACGCGCGAAATCTGAAATCCGCCTAACAAACGCGGCACCCGTTTGGGTGCCGCGAAAGGTACGCAATAGGAGCCGGAGGCCGGCTTACCGGAACAGGTCGAGGGCCTTGATAAAGGTCTGCGACACCCCCCACAGCAGCGGGATGCCGACAAAGGCCCAGGCCAGAAACACAGCCGCGCCCGAACTAGTCGTTTCGGGCGCAACAGGAGCAACAAAAGGCTTATTCATGTTTTAGTGGTTTATGAGGGTTGTTGAATTGCCATTGTTCAGTTGCCTGGCCTTTTAATGCATAAGGGCAACCAAACACCGGCAACCGATATCAATGGCCGCCCGGCTCGGCGTCGACGGGGCCTTTTTCGTTGTACTTCTCGTTGACGGCCGTGACGGCCAGGTTGGCCAGCAGGCCCACTACCAGCAGGCCGGCCATGGTGTAGAACACGGTTTGGTAAGCGGCGGCGCCGGTGAAGCCCTGGGCCTTGCGGCTCTCGTGCAGGAAGTTGACGATGAGCGGGCCCAGCACCCCGGCCGTGCTCCAGGCCGTGAGCAGGCGGCCGTGGATGGCGCCCACCTGGTACTTGCCGAACAGGTCGGAGAGGTAAGCCGGAGCCGTGGAGAAGCTACCGCCGTACATGCTGATAATCACGCAGGCCGCGCCCACGTACAGGGCCAGCTGCAGGTTGCGGCCCAGCGTTGGGATGAGGGCGTAAAGCAGGATGCCCAGCCCAAAATAAATGGCGTAGGTGGTTTTGCGGCCCATCTTATCCGAAGCCGACGACCAGAAGAAGCGGCCCAGCAGGTTGAACAAACTCAGCAGGCCCACGAAGCCCGCCGCGGCCGCGGCCGTTACGCCCCGGCCCACGCCCATAGCGGCATCCGAAAAGGACTCCTGCACCAGTGGGGAAGCCGTTTCGAGCACCCCGATGCCGGCCGTTACGTTGGTGAGCAGCACCACCCACAGCAGCCAGAACTGCGGCGTTTTCAGGGCATTGTCGGCCGACACGTTGCCGCTGGTAATCAGGGCGCTGTGCTGGGGGTTGGGCACGTAGTTTTCCGGCACCCAATCGTCGGCCGGCACCCGGATGGTCCAGACGCCGAACTGCATGAACAGCAGGTAAATGATGCCCAGCGTGAGGAAGGTAGCCGCCACGCCCATTGGGCCGGTACCCGTAGATTTAAAGTGGTCCATGAGGGCCACCGACAGCGGCGAGGCAATCATGGCGCCGCCGCCGAAACCCATAATGGCCATACCCGTGGCTACGCCCCGACGGTCGGGAAACCACTTGATCAGGGTGCTCACCGGCGAAATATAGCCGATGCCCAGCCCGATGCCGCCCACTACGCCGTAGCCGAAATACACAATCCAGAGGTTGTGCAGATGCACGCCCAGGGCCGCAATAAAGAAGCCGCCGCCAAAGCACAGGGCCGAGGCCATCATGGCCTTGCGCGGCCCTACGCGCTCCAGCCACTTCCCGAAAATAGCCGCCGACAGGCCCAGCAGCACAATGGCAATCGAAAAAATAACGCCGAGTTGCGTCGGCGTCCAGTCGGCGGCGGCGGGGGCCGATGGGTCGCCGCTGATGAGGGCGCCCAGGGGCTTCTTGAACACGCTGAAGGCGTAGGCCTGCCCGATGGCCAGGTGAATTGCCAGCGCAGCGGGCGGAATTAACCAGCGGTTGTAGCCTGGTCCGGCCACAGTGCGGCTGCGGTCCAGTAACGATGCTTCTGCCATAAAACAGGTGCTTTGGGAGTGGGAAGAACGAACGAAATTTCACCCTAACTCAGGGTCCGGGTCAGGGACCTACCGGATTAGGATTCAATAAGGTAGGCCCCTGTTACGGGGTTTAAACCACTTCCGGTCAACTATTTTTTGGAAAATTGCTATAGCCAGCCCCCACTGCCGGCCCGGCGGCTACTGCTCAGCCGGTTGCCGGCCCAGCCACCCCCGCACCCCTTTCGCCCGGCCCGACTTCAAAAAATCGTGGATGCCGTCGGCCATGCGCCGGGCCATCTGCTGCTGCCGGGCGGGGTCGGTGAGGATTTTCTCGTCCTCCGGATTGGAAATAAAGGCGGTTTCGACCAGCGCGTTGGGGTAGTCGGTGGGGCCGTTGAGGGCGAAGTTAAAGTTGCCCACCAGCCCCCAGCCGGGCAGGCCGGTCTGCTGCATCTGCCCATAGAGGGCCGCCGCCAGCGGCCGGAAAGCCACGTAGCGGTAAAAGGCGCTAGTACCGCGCGCCGCCGCGCTGCCCGCCGAGTTTACGTGTACGCTCACCAGCAGTGCCGGCCGCTGCCGCTGCAGCAGCGCCACCCGCTGGGCCATGTCGGGGCCCTCATCTCCGGTACGGGTCAGCACTACGGTGGCGCCCCGCCGCTCCAGCTCCTGCTGCAGCTGCCGCACAATAGCCAGCGTGAGGTCTTTCTCGCGGGCTCCGCTGGCGCCCACCGCGCCCACGTTGCTGCCGCCGTGGCCGGCATCGAGGGCCACGCGCAGGCCGCGCAGCTGCAGCCGGGCCGGCGGCCGGGCCACGCGCACGACCAGCGTGTTCTGCTCGTAGCCAAGGTGGTAGCCCCAGCTCTGGCGGTGGCGCAGCGGCAGCACCAGCCGGAAAATATCGGCCTGGGGCTGCTCGTAGTACACGGCGCCCAGCGCCCGCAGGCCGGGGCGCTGGGTTATCCAGTTGGTGTTGGAGGTGGCCCCGAACACGTCAATCACCAGCCGGGTGGGGTTTTCCAGCATCTGGGAGCGGTAGGGCAGGCGCTGGCTGAGCGGTACGCGCACATAGTCGGCCAGCGAATCGCCCTGCACGCTCCACGAGCCGGTGAGCGAGGCGGGCACGAAGCCGCCGGGCGGCAGCAGCCGGGCCCGCTCCAGCGGCAGCCAGGCGTAGTGGCCCTCGGCCAGCCGCACCCGGTACTGCCCCCCAACCCGGCCCACCACATGTAGCACCACCAGCGAATCGAGGTAGCCCAGCTTGGCCCCGCCCAGCCGGTCGTCGCCGAGGCCATAGTTGAGGTGGGCCAGCGTGGTGCGCGTAACGGCCAGCAGCGGCTGGTTGGGGCTGAGCAGGCGCACCGCGGCGGGCGTGGGCAGCGAGTCGCGGCGGCCGTCGGGCAGGCGCAGGTGCAGCCACAGCGGCCGGCCCGTAGCCCCGCCCAGCGTATCGGTAGGCTGCACGATATAAGTGCCCTGGTACACGCCCCGGCGGCCGGCGGCCAGCGCGGGGGCCAGCTCCGTGAGGGGCCGGCCGCCCAGGAAAGCAGCGCGGCCGCCCGGCGTACCCGTCAGGCGCACCTGCAGCGCATCGCCGGGGCTCAGCCACTGCTCGCCGGCCGGCACTGTTTCCACCTTCTGAATCAGGCGCTGCGCCCGGGCCGGGGCAGCTGGCAACTGCAGGACGCCAATCAGCAGGGCCGCCCACCGGACGGCCAAGAAAGGAATGGTTTGCCGCATGATCACGAAGAAAAGAGGGTTCTGCGCGCCGCCCTGACAGGCGGCTACTTGTCTTTCACGGCTTCACGCAGGTCCTTCACGTCGCGGCCGGTTTCGAGGGCCGTAAATTCGGTTTGCAGGGCCCGGATGTGCAGCTCGTCGCGGCCCTTGATGTCGAGGCGCACGGCGCGGAACTGGGCGTTGAGGCGGCGGCTGACGGCCGTGGCGTAATCCCAGTCGCGCTGGCTCCACTGCTTACGGCGGGCCCGTACCTGCTGCATAAAGTACACGAAGGCCGGCTCGATGGTGGCGGGCGTGAGGCTGCTGACGGTGGCGTAGGGCCCCAGCAGCTCGTTGCTGAGCGCCAGCTCGGCGGCGGGGTCGAGGGGCTGGCGGCTCCGGACCCGCGAAACCGAATCGAAGCGGGCGGCGCGGCGGCCGGCCACGCGCAGCTTGGCGGCGGCGCGCTCGGCCAGCGTATCAAGTTTCTGGGTTTCCCTGTCCATCACCTCCTGCCGCTCGCGCGGAGTCGAGTCGCAGGCAGAAAGCAGGCCGGCACAGGCCAGCAGCGAAAGCAAAACGGGCGTTTTCATGCCCCAAGGTAAAACTTGCCGGGCATACGGTGGCCGGGCGGGGTGGCGGCGCCCCCTAACGGCCGGCCAGGCGGAAGGTAAACGGCACGTCGATTTTCGATACCACGGCGCGGCTGCCTACGCGGGCCGGAATCCACTGGTCGGGGATGCTGCGGGCCACGCGCAGGGCCTCCTCGTCGCAGCCCGCCCCAATGCCGAGCAGCACCTGCTGGTTGCTGGCGCGCCCGAGCGTGTCGACGGTAATCGTGACCACCACCCGGCCCTGCACGTTTTTGGCTTCGGCAGCGGCCGGATAGCTGAGCCGCCCCGTGTAGGTGGCCAGCTCGGGGTCGCCGCCGACAAAGAAAACCGGATGGGTCAGCCGCATGCGGCTCCACTCGCCGTCGGGCGTGCGCACCGGGTACAGCACGTCGTCGAAGGGCCGAAAAAATACCAGCCGGCCGGCCGAGTGGTCGTATTTCTGGGTGATAACCTGCGAGCCGTCGCGGGTGGTGGCGTAGTATTCCCAGACGCCCACTTTCTCGCCCTTTTCCATGAGGCCGCTGCCAGTGGCCGTTTTGCGCAGCTTCTGGGCCGAAGTCGGCAATGATACCAGCAGGCCACCGGCCAGGCTGAAAAGGAGGGCGTATTTCATAGCAAAAGTACTGGGCAGGGCGAAAAGGCAGGCGCCAAAACAGCCTCACCAGCAAGGCCCGCCAACCATCACCACAAAGAAAAACATTTCCTTAGTACAAATCGGCCTACAAACTGCCTTACATTCCATGGCGAGCCGTAAATACGGGCCGAGTACTAAAAAAGCAGCATAACATCCAAATAAGCGCCTATCCTTTGGCTGGGGCAGCCCGGCATACCCCGGCTGGTTTTAGCCAGAATCTTCTTTACCCAGTACAATAAGCGCTACCCTACTCCAGCTCCTCGCGGAGCGTGCGTAGCTGGGCCTGCAAACCGGGCCAGGCGGGGCAAAGCTGCTCGATGCGCTGCAGCACGCGCAGCGTGCCGCGGGGGTCGCCAAGGGCACGCAGCATCAGGCTCTGGCCCGAAAGCGCCCCGAAGTGGCGCGGCTCGCGGCGCAGGGTTTCGCTCACGTCGTGCAGGGCGGCTTTGTACTCGCCCCGCAGAAAGTAGGCCGTGGCCCGCTTGTTCCAGCCCTCGGCATAGTCGGGGGCCGTTTCGGTCAGGAAGGTGAACTCCTCAATAGCCAGCCCATAGTCGCCGGCCGAGAGGGCCCGAATGCCGGTTTCGAGCCGCTTGTCGAGCAGCGGGTGGCCGGCCGTGAGCCAGATTTGCCAGATGCCATCCTGCAGCGTCTCAATTTCGGCCGGCGCCGTGGCCTCGCGCAGGCGTTGGAACAGGTCGTCGAGCATGCGGTGAAATGGTGAGTGGTGAGTTGGTGAGTTGACGTTCCGGCGGCCTTGCCGACAGCAAGTATAAAGAACGTCATTCAGAGCGAAGCGAAGAATCTCGCGGGCTGATATTGTGGTAGTAGCTCAACGAATCCACGCGAGATTCTTCGCTTCGCTCTGAATGACGTTCCTCTTATAATTTCACCATCTCACCACCTCATCACTCAAAAAAGCGCCGCTGCTACCTGGCGGATGCTGTCGGACTTGCCCATGCTGTAGTAGTGCAGGCAGGGCACGCCGTGGGCCATCAGCTCGCGGCTCTGGTTGATGCACCATTCGAGGCCGATCTGGCGGGCGGCGGCGTTGTCGGGAGCCAGGTGCACGGCGTCGGCCAGCTCCTCGGGCAGGTTGAGGTAGAAGGAGCGCGGCAGCATGGTGAGCTGGCTTTTGGTGGTGAGGGGCTTGAGGCCAGGGATGATGGGCACCGTGATGCCGGCCTGGCGGCAGCGCCGCTCGAAGGCAAAAAACTGCTCGTTGTCGAAGAACATCTGGGTCACGATGTACTCGGCCCCGCGGTCGACTTTGTGCTTGAGGTAGCGCAAATCGGCCCCGTAGTTGGGCGACTCGAAGTGCTTTTCGGGGTAGCCGGCCGTGCCGATGCAGAAGCCGGTGGCCCAGGTATCGTCCTGCTCCTGGTCGAGGTACTCGCCCTTGTTGAGGTCGGAAATCTGCCCAATCAGGTCGCAGGCATAGCTATGGCCGTCGGGCTCGGGCACGAAGCGGCCCTCGCTTTTAATGGGGTCGCCACGCAATGCCAGCACGTTATCAATACCCAGAAAGTGCAGGTCGATGAGGGCGTTTTCGGTTTCCTCCTTCGAGAAGCCCCCGCAAATCAGGTGGGGCACGGTATCGACGTCAAACCGGTTTTTGATGGCCGCGCAAATGCCCACCGTACCGGGCCGACGGCGCACGGTTTTCTTTTCGAGCAGGCCGTTGGGGTGCTGGCGGTACACGTACTCCTCGCGGTGATACGTGACGTCGATAAACGGCGGCTTGAACTCCAGCAGCGGCTCGATATTAGAAAACAGCGTCTGGATGTTCTCGCCCTTTTTGGGCGGCAGCACCTCGAAGGAAAACAGCGTTTTGCCTTCGGCGCGGGACAGGTGTTCGGTTACTTTCATTGTGCTTGCCCACGCAACCCAGGGCTAAAGCCCTGGGCTAGTCAGCGGGTTTAGGAGGCGAAAGGAAAAATAGGGTTGGGCGAAGCGCTCCGTAGCCCAGGGCTTCAGCCCTGGGTCGTTGGGATGGGGGCAGCGGGCAGCGGCTCGTAGTTCAAATTCGGCATCAGCCAGCGCTCCAGCTCCGGCAGCGGCATGCACTTGCGGTTGGCCAGGTCGGCTACCTGGTCCTGGCCTACCCGGCCGAGGCCGAAGTAGCGGGAGTCGGGGTGGGCGTAGTAGAGGCCGCTGACCGAGGAGGCGGGGTACATGGCCAGGTTTTCGGTGAGCTTGATGCCGGTGGTGTTTTCGGCATCGAGCAGCTGGAACAGGGTGATTTTCTCGGTGTGGTCGGGGCAGCCGGGGTAGCCGGGGGCGGGGCGCACGCCCTGGTATTTCTCCTGGATGAGCTCGTCGTTGGAGAGGCGTTCGGCCGGCGCGTAGCCCCAGAACTCCTCGCGCACCCGCTGGTGCAGGCGCTCGGCGAAGGCCTCGGCGAGGCGGTCGGCCAGGGCTTTGAGCATAATGCTGCTGTAGTCGTCGTGCTCGGCGGCGTACTGCTCCAGCAGCTTTTCGATGCCCAAACCGGCCGTGACCGCAAAGCCGCCGATGTAGTCGGCGCGGCCGGTTTGCTTGGGGGCCAGGAAGTCGGAAAAGGCTAGGTTGGGCACGCCGGCGGCCTTTTCGCTCTGCTGGCGCAGGGTGAAGAACTCCGTTTGCACCTGCTGGCGCGATTCATCAGTGTACACTTCAATGGTGTCGTAGTCCACGGTGTTGGCGGGCCAGAAACCGACAACGGCGCGGGCCGTGAGCAGCTTTTCGGCTATGATGCGGCGCAGCATCCGCTGGGCATCCTGGAAAAGCTGGGTGGCGGCTTCGCCCACCGTGGGGTCGTCGAGCAGGCGGGGGTAGCGGCCCTTCAGCTCCCAGGTCTGGAAGAAAGGCGTCCAGTCGATGTATTCGGCCAGCTCGGCCAGGTCGTAGTCTTCCAGCACCTTGGTACCCAGGAAACTAGGCTTCACAATGGGCGTAGCTTTCCAATCAGCCTTGAAGCCGTTTTCGCGGGCAGCTTCAATAGACAAGTAGGCCTTTTCGCGCTGGCGGCCGGCGTAGTCGTGGCGCAGCTGCCGGTACTCGTCGTGGATGGCGCGGGCGTAGGTTTCCCGGGCCGA
Organism: Hymenobacter actinosclerus; assembly: GCF_900111515.1. Classification (GTDB taxonomy): domain Bacteria; phylum Bacteroidota; class Bacteroidia; order Cytophagales; family Hymenobacteraceae; genus Hymenobacter; species Hymenobacter actinosclerus. Next base: position 186,933 of record NZ_FOHS01000006.1, on the reverse strand, counting down.
ACCGAGCAGGCTGGCGGCCACGCCCACCGAGCGCGAGGCGTCGTTGACGTGCACGATTGGCCCGGAGTATTGGGGCGCAATTTTTACGGCCGCGTGCAGGCGCGAGGTGGTAGCGCCGCCGATGAGCAGGGGCGTTTTCAGGCCGCGCTTTTCCATCTCCTGGGCCACGTACACCATTTCATCCAGGCTGGGCGTAATCAGCCCGCTCAGGCCAATCATGTCGGCCCCCTGGCGCTGGGCCTCGTCCAGGATGCGCTCCAGCGGCACCATCACGCCCAGGTCTACGATATCGAAGTTGTTGCAGGCCAGCACCACGCCCACGATGTTCTTGCCGATGTCGTGCACATCGCCCTTCACGGTGGCCAGCAGGATTTTGCCGGCCGTCTGCCGGTCGCCCTGCTGCTTGTCGGCCAGCAGGTAGGGCTCCAGGTAGGCCACGGCCTTTTTCATCACCCGGGCCGATTTCACCACCTGGGGCAGGAACATCTTGCCGGCCCCGAACAGGTCGCCCACGATGCCCATGCCGGCCATCAGCGGCCCCTCAATCACGTCGAGCGGCCGGCTAAGCTCCTGCCGGGCGGCCTCGGTGTCCTCATCGATAAAGTCGGTTATGCCCTTTATCAGCGCGTGGGCCAGCCGTTCCTGCACCGGCAAATCGCGCCACTCTAAGTTGTTGGTGGTTTGCTGGCCACCGGTGCCCTTCTGGCCCTTCACGGTTTCGGCGAAGTCCAGCAGCCGCTCGGTGGCGTCGGGGCGGCGGTTGAGCAGTACGTCTTCCACCAGCTCCAGCAAGTTCCTGGGGATGTCGTCGTACACGGCCAGCTGGTTGGGGTTGACGATGCCCATATCCAGGCCGGCGCGGATGGCGTGGTAGAGGAAGGCCGCGTGCATGGCCTCGCGCACCACGTCGTTGCCCCTAAACGAGAAGCTGATGTTGCTGACGCCGCCGCTGGTGAGCACGCCCGGCAGGTGGGTCTTTATCCAGCGCACGGCCTCGATAAACTCCACTCCGTAGTTGCGGTGCTCCTCCAGGCCGGTACCCACAATGAGGATGTTGGGGTCGAAAATGATGTCCTCAGCTGGAAAACCTATGCGCATGAGCAGCTCGTAGCTACGCTGACAGATGGCAATGCGCCGTTCCAGCGTATCGGCCTGACCATCCTCATCAAAGGCCATGACCACCATGGCGGCCCCGTACTGGCGCACGGTGCGGGCGCGTTGCAGAAACACTTCCTCGCCTTCTTTCGGCGAAATCGAGTTGACGATGCTCTTGCCCTGCACGCACTTGAGGCCGGCCTCCAGCACGCTCCACTTCGAGGAGTCAATCATCACCGGCACCCGCGAAATATCGGGTTCCGAGGCAATCAGGTTCAGAAACGTGGTCATGGCCAGCTCCGAATCGAGCATGCCCTCATCCATGTTGATATCTAGCACCTGGGCGCCGCCCTCCACCTGCTCGCGGGCCACGGCCAGGGCCGCGTCGTAGTCGCCGGTGCGGATGAGGCGGGCAAAGGCCCGGCTGCCCGTCACGTTGCACCGCTCGCCCACGTTCACGAACAGGCTTTCGGGGGTGATATTGAAGGGTTCGAGGCCGGCGAGGCGGGTAGCCCCACCCCCCGGCTCCCTCCCCGGTAGGGAGGGGGGGCCTGACGATTTAGTTCTGACGGATACGTCTGGCTCCCCCTCCCCACCGGGGAGGGGGCCGGGGGGTGGGGTCCGCGGCGCATACCGCCCGGCCAGCTCACTCAGCGCCGCAATGTGCTCGGGCGTGGTGCCGCAGCAGCCGCCCACCACCGTTACCAGGCCCTCCTTCAGGTAGTTCTCCACTACGGCGGCAAACTCGCGGGCCGACTCGTCGTAGCCGCCGAAGGCGTTGGGCAGGCCGGCGTTGGGGTAGGCCGAAATGTGCACGTCGGCCAGGCGGGCCAGCTCTTTGATGTAGACCTTCAGCTGGTCGGCGCCGAGGGCGCAGTTGAGGCCCACGCTCAGTAGCGGCAGGTGGCGGATGGAGTTCCAGAAGGCTTCCACCGTCTGGCCTGAGAGCGTGCGGCCCGAGGCGTCGGTGATGGTGCCCGAAATCATAACCGGCACCACCCGGCCGCCCTCGTCAAAGAACTGCTGCACCGCAAACAAGGCGGCTTTGGCGTTGAGCGTGTCGAAGATGGTTTCAATCAGCAGCGCATCCACACCACCATCCACGAGGCCGCGCACCTGCTCGTGGTAGGCGGCGGCCAGCTCGTCAAACGTCACGGCCCGGAAGCCGGGGCGGTTCACGTCGGGCGAGAGCGAGGCGGTGCGGTTGGTGGGGCCGATGGCGCCGGCCACGAAGCGGGGCCGCTCGGGCGTGCGGGCCGAGTACTCGGCGGCGGCGGCGCGGGCCAGCCTTGCCGACTCATAGTTGAGCTCGTACACCACGTGCTCCAGCCCGTAGTCGGCCTGGGCGATGGTGGTGCCCGAGAAGGTGTTGGTTTCCACCATGTCGGCCCCGGCGGCGAAGTACTCGGCGTGGATGCCGCGGATGATATCGGGGCGGGTGAGGCTGAGCAGGTCGTTGTTGCCGCGCAGAGGCCGGTCGTGGCCCTGGAAGCGGGTGCCGCGGAAGTCCTCCTCGGTCAGCGGGTGGCGCTGAATCATGGTGCCCATGGCGCCGTCGAGCACGAGCACGCGCTGGCGCAGGATGGCGTGGAGGGGCGAAACAGCAGCTTCGGAGGCGGCAGGAATGGCGGCGGTCGGCATAAGGGCTGGTCTGGAAAATCGGCGTTAAAAAGCCTATCCAGAAAGAGCCGGGCACGAGGCCGGTTCCGCACTTATCTTCTTCCAGACCGCAGAAAGGCCCGAAAAGGGAGTTAGCACCTTGTTTGATGGCAGGTTGCTAAGACGTCGTCGGGCCCAATCCCTCGGTCTTTCTGGATAAGTAACGGGGCGAAGATAGAACCGAATGCCCGCAATGCCAAGCCCGCAACGCTTAGCCGCCCGGTTTGCCGCCCGAGCCGCCGGCGCCCGGCCCCCGCGTCAACCGGCCCGCCCGAAAAAGCCGGCCGCGGCTTGCCTGCCAGCACCGGCTTTCTTATCTTTTGACCGTATTTTATTTCATCCATCCGCTATGCCCCAACTATCCACCCTAGCCTGGGCTGCGGGCCTACTGCTGACAAACTCACTCGCCAGCCACGCCCAGACCCTGACCCCGCGCGGGCTGACGGGCACTTATTACCGCGGGCAGAACTTCGAGCAGCCCGTCCTCACGCGCATCGACAACCAGCTGGATTTCGAGTGGAAAAAGCGCGCCCCCGCCCCCGGCGTGCCGGCCGAGCACTTTTCGGCACGCTGGACGGGCTTTCTGGAAGCGCCCGTAACGGGCCAGTACATTCTGCACCTGACCGTGGACGACGGCGTGCGGGTGTGGCTGGGCGGCCGGCTGCTGTTTGAGTCGTGGAAGGATCAGTATTTCACCAACGGCCAGGCCAAGGTGCGGCTGGAGGCCGGCCAGCGCTATGCCCTGCGCGTGGAATACTACCAGAACGCGCTAGATTCGCGGCTGCTGCTGGCCTGGCAGCGCCCCGATGCCTCGCTGGCCGATTTTTTCGGTGGTCAATCCATCGTCCAGCCCGTCCCGATGCGCTACCTCTGGTCGGCGCGGCCCGTGCGGATGAAGCTGGCCAACGCCGCCGACTCGGCCGCTTTTCTGGCCGCCCGAATGGCGGGCGTTAAAACCACCCCTGTTAAAGCAGCCCTGGTAATCGGGTATCGGCCCCGTCCCAAACTCGCGCCCCGGCCGGCAGCCGTCGTGCCAACGAAGCCGGCGGCCCGGCCGCCACTTCCAAAGCCAGTGCCCATTAAGGCCCGGCCGGCGCTGACGGAGCTGGGCAGTCTGGCCAAAGGCGCGGTCCTGGCGCTGCCCAACCTGTATTTCAGCCAGAGCACCGCCGATTTGCTGCCCGCCTCGCGGCCCGTGCTCGATGAGCTGGCCCAGACCCTGCGCCGGCAGCCCGCCCTGCGCCTCGAAATAGCCGGCCACACCGACAACGTGGGCGACGCGGCCCGCAACCGGCTGTTGTCGCAGCAGCGGGCCCGGGTGGTGCGCCGCTACCTCGTGCAGCAGGGTATCGACTCGTTGCGCCTGACGGCCGTGGGCTACGGCGGCGCCTACCCGGTGGCCGACAACCGCAACCCCGCGCTGCGCCCCCGCAACCGCCGGGTGGAAGTGGTTGTGCGGTAGCATTGCCGGGCAGCCGGCTTGCACGTTGAGCCGGACCAGGCAGGCCATGCCTTCCCCAAACAAAGCACTGATTGTTAGTAAATTATATGGTATATTTAAAATAGTGCGCTTTGCCCGACTGCGTGATTCTGAGGCCCGGGCTCTTGTATACCAGGCGCTCCGGCTGCGGCTCGGCTTACCCGGTGGGCACTGTTTACGCCTGCTTTCTATCCGCCATGAAAAAGCCCTTGCTGTCTGCGGTTACGGTTGCGTTGCTGGCCACTTTTACGCTCCTGCTGACGGTGCGGCCGGCCCGGGCCCAGCAGCCCGCACCCGCTAAGCGCAACCTGCCCCCGATACCCGGCCTCGGCCCCGACCCGGTGCTGCCCGCCAACGCCACGGCCGCCCAGCGGGCCGACTACGACCGCCAGATGGCCGAGCGCACGCGTCAGCGCTGGAATTTCATCCTCACCGACTCGGTGGCCCGGGCCCGGGTGCTGAACGAGCAGCCCAACGCCCTGCTCGTGGAAACGGTGCGCGGCCTTAAGCCCGGCACGGCCCTCGATGCCGATATGGGTGAAGGCCGCAACGCCATTTACCTGGCCCGGCAGGGCTGGCAGGTAACGGGCGTCGACATTGCCGAAAAGGCCCTGGCCTACGCCCAAAAACGCGCCCACGCGCTGGGTGTGCCGCTTATCACCGAGGTGCACGACATGGTCACCTACGATTGGGGCACCAGCAAATGGGACCTGATTGTGCTCAGCTACGCCGGGGGCCGCGACTACGCCGACCGGGTGATGCGGGCCCTCAGGCCCGGCGGCCTGGTCGTGCTCGAAGCCTTCCACATGGATGCCACCCAGCGCCTTCAGGTGGTGGGCGGTGACTACCGGGTATTCTTTGAAACCGATGAGCTGCCCACGCTTTACCGGGCGGCTGGCCTGCGGATTGTGCGCTACGAAGAACCCATCGGCACGGCCGATTTCACCAAGGAACAGCTGCGGCTGGTGAAGCTGGTGGCCCAGAGGCCGCGCTAGGCATTCGGCAGGCCATTGAAGTTTACGAACTGACTGCCGCCGTCTGGCTTGCTGATTGTGGCGGCCCGCCAGGCGTTATCGTGCGCGGGCTTTGCCAACGCCATTCCCGGTTTCGCGTAAGCCTTAGTCCACGCTATTCTTTGCTTCGACCCAACTATGGCTACCAAAAAGAACCCCACCCCCGCCGACGCCCCGAAACCCGCCGCCCAGCCCGCGGGCGACACGGCCGCTACCCCCGCCGCCAAAAAGGCCGCTAAAAATGCCGGCAAAGCGCCCGAGCCAGTGGAGCGCCCCACGGCCAAAGACATGAAAAAGCACGCCCAGAAGCTGCCCTACCCGGCCAGGCAGGCCGATATGGAGTTGCAGCCAGGCATGGCCTTCAGCACCTACCGGCCCGCCGGCAAGCTCCAGGATAAAGTGGCATTGGTAACCGGGGCCGACTCGGGCATCGGGCGGGCCGTGGCCGTGGCTTTTGCCATGGAGGGCGCCCACGTAGCCGTGCTCTACAACGAAAACACCCAGGACGCCGAGGAAACTAAGCGCCTCGTGGAAGCCCAGAACCGCCAGTGCATTCTGCTGCAACTTGATGTGCGCCAGCCCGAGCAGTGCAAGCAGGCCGTGCGCCGCACCCGCGCCGAGCTGGGCGGCCTGAACATCCTGGTGAACAACGCCGCCTTCCAGATGGCCCAGGAGAAGTTCGAGGACATTCCCGAGGAGCAGATTCGCCGCACTTTCGATACCAATATTCTGGGCTACATCTGGATGGCCCAGGCCGCCGTGCCGCACATGCAGGCCCACGACTGCATCATCAACACCGGCAGCATCGTGGGCCTCACGGGCATCCCGATTCTGATTGACTACGCCAGCAGCAAAGGCGCCATCCACGCCTTCACCAAGAGCCTGGCCCTGAGCCTGGGCGAGCGGGGCATCCGGGTGAACTGTGTGGTGCCCGGCCCGGTCTGGACGCCCAACATCCCCGGTACCATGCCCAAGAGCGAAATCGAGAAGTTCGGCCACGAGGTAGCCCTGGCCCGCCCCGGTCAGCCCGAGGAGCTGGCCCCCGCCTACGTGCTGCTGGCCTCGCAGGATGGCTCGTTTATGACCGGCTCGCTGGTGCAGGTAACCGGCGGCAAACTCAGCACCGACGGGTAGCGTGAATGAGTGAGTCGGTGAATGAGTGAGTCGGTGAATGAGTGAGTTGCTGTCCTGGAGGTCTAACTATTCCGGTGGTATAGCCGGCCTAGCGGCGCCGGCAAATCCCTGCCTCTTCTCAAAACATAACCCGCTCCCCGCTCTGTTTACCTTTTACTCTGCTTGCTCTGCTTGTTGAGTAGTCCCTTAAGCTGCCCGTGCCTTTCGCCCGACAGGCCCCGAAACATTGCTTCACGCATTCACCAAGTCACTCATTCACCCCATGCCCCACTACCCCGAAGGCACCGTCCGGGCCCTGCTGGAAACCGACCTCGTGACGCCCGCCACGCGGGACGCCCTGGCAGCGCGGCAGGAAGCGCCGACCGATTACGAGCCCCAGTTTTTCGATGCCGATACCTACCGGCTGCTACAGGCCGTGGCCGCCCGCATCTACCCGCAGCCCGACCGCGAAACGCCCATTGCCCTGGCCCCGGGCGTAGATGCGCGGCTGCTGAAGGGCGACGCCGACGGCTGGCGCTACGACTCCATGCCGCCCGACCGCGAAGCCTACCGCCTCGGTCTGGGCGGCATCAATCAGGCAGCGCAGGCCCAGTTCCAGCAGTCCTTTCTGGAACTGGATGCGCCCCGGCAGGACCAGATTATGGCGCTGCTGGCCGCCGCCGAGGCGCCCGGGGAAAACTGGCGCCAGCTGCCCCAGGACAGGTTTTTCGAGGAAATGCTGGCCGAACTGACCGAAATCTACTACGCCCACCCGCTGGCCCAGGAGGAAATCGGCTACGTGGGCATGGCCGACGTGCCCGGCTGGCAGCGCATCGCCCTCAACGAGCTGGAACCCCGCGAGCCGGAAGAACGGTGAAATAGAGAGATGGTGAAATGGGGAGTTGACGTTCAACGCTACCCCATTGCACCATCCGCGCAACTCGCGCCATCATGACTCTGGAACGTCAACTCCCCATTTCACCACTTCACCATCTCACCGCTCATGCCCGACGAAGAAACGCTGGAAGAAGGCACGCTAACGCCCGTGCAGCCCGAAATACAAGACCCGCTGCTGCGGGAGATACTGGAGGAAAACGAGTTGCAGGCCGACCCCAGCCGCAATCCGCTGGAGCAACCCGCCCCCCTGCCCGACCCCGATGAAGTGGTGGACTGCCTGGTGATTGGCACCGGCGCGGGCGGTGCCCCGCTGCTGGCCCGGCTGGCGCAGGCCGGCCGCCGCGTAGTAGCCCTCGAAGCCGGCGCCCGCCACAACCCCAAAACCGAATTCGCCACCGACGAGAAAGCCCAGAACTTTTTGTTCTGGAACGATGAGCGGCTGTCGGCCGGCAAGAACCCGGTGGCGTTCGGCAAGAACAACTCCGGCATCGGCTACGGCGGCTCGACGCTGCACTACACCGCCTACACCCCCCGCGCCCACCGCGGCGACCTAATGCTGCACACCGAGTTTGGCGAAGGCGTCGACTGGCCTTTTGGCATCGAGGAGCTGGAGCCGTACTACGAGGAGCTGGAGCAGTTTTTGGGCATTTCGGGCCCCACGCCCTACCCCTGGGACCCCGGCCGCCGCAAGGGCTACCCGCTGGCCCCGCTGCCGCTCAATGGCGCCGCCCAGCTTATGCAGCGGGGTTGTGCCCAGGTAGGCATCCAAACCTCGCCGGCGGCCAACGCGGCCCTTTCGGCGCGCTACTACCAGGAGGGCGTGGGCTGGCGCGAGGCCTGCACCAACCGCGGCTTCTGCCAGGCCGGGTGCAGCACCGGCGCCAAGGCCAGCATGGACGTTACGTTTCTGCCCCTGGCCGAGCAGTACGGCGCCGAAATCCGGCTGGGCGCCTACGTAACCGAGATTGAGCGCGACGCTACCGGCCAGGTAACGGCCGTGGTATACGAGCAGGGCGGGCGCACCGTGCGCCAGCGCTGCCGCCACTTGTTTCTGTGCGCCGGCGCCATCGAAACGCCCCGCCTATTGCTGCTGAACGAGCTGGCCCTGAACAGCGGGCAGGTGGGCAAGCACTTCATGGCTCATGTGGGCATGCAGGTCTGGGGTACGTTTCCCGAGGATGTGCGGCCCTACAAGGGCATTCCGGGCGGGCTGATTTCGGAGGACACCCACCGGCCCAAAGACGCCGATTTCGTGGGCGGCTACCTGCTGCAAAGCATCGGCGTGATGCCCGTGACCTTCGCCACCCAGATGGTGCGCCAGCGCAAGCTCTGGGGCCAGCCCCTGCGCGACTACATGCGCGACTACAACCACATTGCCGGCATCAACGTGCTGGGCGACTGCCTGCCCCACGCCGATAACTTCGTGGAGCTCAGCGACGAAAAGGATGCTCGCGGCGTGCGTAAGCCCCGCGTGCACTTCACGGCCCAGGAAAACGAGCAGCGCATGAACCGCCACGCCGAGCGCACCATGCGCCAGATTTGGGAAGCCGCCGGCGCCAAAGACATCTGGGCCTTCGAGCGTTACGCCCACATTATCGGCACGGCCCGCATGGGCCAGCGCGCCGATGAGGCGGTAGTCGACCCCGACGGCCGCGCCTTTGATGTGCCCAACCTCTACATCTGCGACAACTCGGTGTTTCCCAGTGCCCTGAGCGTGAATCCGGCCCTCACTATTATGGCCCTCAGCCTGCGCACCGCCGATAAGTTCCTGGCCAACAAGCATTAATCTTATCGGTATAAGTCTCTGGCTACAAGCAGTAAGCTTTTCTCACTTTCCATTTATTGAAAAGCTTGCGGCTTATCGCTTGCGGCTTGCAGCTTAAAAATGAAGTCCTTCCTCACGCATATCAAAGATAAATTCGGCGACGGTCATTACGAGGGCGACGAGCACGGCGGGGCGGGTGGCAACGACGGCTCGGGGCTGCCCACCGGCAACACGGGCAACTTCATGTTCGCTACCGGCATAGAGTGCTCGTACCCCATGATTGCGGGCAACACCATCCGGCGCGACCTGCTGGCCGAAACCGACCACTACAACCGCTACAAAGAGGATTTGGGGCTGGTGAAAGAGCTGGGCCTGAAGGTGCTGCGCTACAACCTGCCCTACTACCTCATTCATAAGGCCCCCGGCGAGTACGACTGGACGTTCGCCGATTTGGCCCTGGCCGAAATCAAGCGTCTGGGCATTACCCCGATTCTGGATTTGCTGCACTTCGGGGTGCCCGACTGGCTGGGCAACTTCCAGAACCCCGAGCTGCCGGTGCACTTCGCCGAGTACTGCGGCGCGGTGGCCAAGCGCTACCCCTGGGTGCGGTTCTATACGCCCGTGAACGAGGTGTATGTAACGGCCCGGGCCTCGGCCAAAGATGGCATCTGGAACGAGCAGCTCAAGTCCGACCGCGCCTTCGTGACGGCCCTCAAGCACCTGGCGGCGGCCAGCATCATGGGCAACCAGCAGATTGCCCGCCACCGCCCCGACTGCGTGATTGTGCAGAGCGAATCGGCCGAGTACACCCACGAGATGCGGGCCGTGGAAAGCGCCGAGGTGCACCTGCAAAACAAGCTGCGCTTTTTGTCGCTCGATTTGCTCTACGCCCACACTATTGATGCCGAGGTGCTGCTCTACTGCCTCGACAACGGCCTGACCCGCGAGGAGTTGAAGTGGTTTATGGCCGGCGAGCCACCCGGCTACCAGATTATGGGCAACGACTACTACGGCCGCAACGAGCGCATCATCAAGCCCGATGGCAGCATGTGCGCCGCCGAAGACGTACTGGGCTGGTACACCATGACGCGCCAGTACTACGAGCGGTACCGCAAACCCGTTATGCACACCGAAACCAACACGTTCAGCCCCACAGATGCGCCGTGCTGGCTCTGGAAACAATGGGTGAACGTGCTGCGCATTCGCCAAGACGGCATCCCGGTGGTGGGTTTCACCTGGTACAGCCTGCTCGATCAGCTCGACTGGGATATCAGCCTGCGCGAAAAACGCCTCTCGGTAAACCCCTGCGGCCTCTTCGACCTCGACCGCAACATTCGGCCCGTGGGTACCGACTACCGGATGCTGATAGAGGAGTTCGGGCAGCTCACACTCATGCCCCACGGCGAAATCTTCGAGTTCACCAACCGCCCCGCCCAACTGAAGGTGGAACGGTAGCACCTTGCCAGCCGGCCCTGCCCGGCTACGCGCCGGGCACAATCCCCCGGCGCCAAACGCCCAGTACGCGAGCACCCCGAAGCCTGACTTCGGGGTGCTTTTTGTTTGACAGCACGGCTACAACCAATGGCCTGACGAAGCCCGAACAGGCTGTCCAATCAAAGACCGCAAAAGAGCTCACAGGACTTTTCCCACTTTAGGAAATCACCCTTTCACGCGCTCAGCAAGTGGCTCTGAAATGCCTTTAGCGGTTTATTAGCGGCATTATCGGGTTATACTTTACGTTGGATGGATGCTATAATTGTGTTTTGCAATTAGTGTTTTTCCGGGCATATTCCATTTTATTTATTTTTTTATGCAAAAAAACCAGCCATCTGGCTCGCTTTTCGTATAGGGGTCCGAACGGCTCCCTCGCACGGGCCGCGCCCGTCTCTAATCTGGAACAATCTGACTTTTTCAACGATGAAACTACCCCTATTCTCCCTGGTCGGCAAAGCGCCGAACCCCGTTTGGCAACGCCTGTTGCCACTCCTCGCACTGTTTGTGACATTGGGCACGAGCTTCCAGGCCCGCGCTCAAGATAATAGTAGCATAACCGGTTCATCCATCATCATTGATCGGGGCGCTGGGAACGAAACGTTTGGCGGGCAGAATGGTGTGCCGGCACCAGCCTTCAACAACTATAACCTAGGCACATTCGACATTAGCAACTTCAACACGAAAGTGTTGCTAAACGGTGGTACAGTTAACACGCAGGAAAACGCACCGGACGTAATTAGTGCCGGGCGTCTAGCGTACCGTATACGAGCTAATGGTAGTACTACCAACTTAGTTACTGGTGTTATCGAACTTGTGCAGGGAACCCCCACAAATAACAATCGCACCTTCTCGCTGAATAGTGCTAATGTTAATATTCTGGCAGGTTTGGCTGCTGGCACGTATGGTATTAGCGTACAGTATACTGTAGACGGGGTAAATGCTGATAGCGGTGAGGATTTCACAAAGACCGACCCGCCTGGCGCATTCTATCGGGCTACCTTCACCGTAATCGGTATCCGTCCTACCGAACCGCCTACGTCCACTACTTGGACAGGCGGTAAAAACGACAACTGGTTTGATCCGGCTAACTGGACCCAAGGCGTACCGAATAGGAATAAGGATGCTAATATCCCGGACTTTGGAGCTGGTTCGACAGTACAATACCCTAACATATACAGTAACGCTGTTAAGCCGGATAGCGAGACGAAGAATACGGTTACCAATCCTGATGGCACTACCTCGGAAGTGATAACTTTTGTACCGGGCTACGATAATACTGCCACTGGTCCACGGGGAGCTTCCGGTCCGGCTGAAACCCGCACTTTTACCATGCGCGGTACCAGCCAGGCCCAGCGTTCTATCAGTCGGTTGCAGGTTGGTCGGTTGAATGTCTATGGTGACTTCAATAACAGCCAGGACAGCTTCATCCAGCGCGATGGCACTACCATCTCTTTTGCGGGTACCACACAAAGCATTAGCGGCTCTACTTCCGGTTTCGTAAATATTGAAATTGATGGGGGAGGAGTTAAAACGCTGGTTAATAACTTCAAGGTCCAGGCAGGTGGAGTGCTGCGCTTTATTAATGGAGTGCTGAAAACTGATAGCTCCAGAATTGACACCAACTTTATAGAACTCCTTCCTGCTGTTAATTCCAACGGTTCTTCGGGCCGGATTGAAGGTGAGTCGGAGAATTCTTACCTGCGAGGCTACGTTACAACCTCACAATTTGCTTTAGTAGGCGTACCGCAGGACTTCGGCAATATTGGTGCGACACTTACCTTCAATGGTAACTCTCCTGGGTCGGTGACGGTAACCCGCAACAGCGCTCAGAACTATGCTACTATTAGCAACGGATCTAACAGCAGACCTAGTATCCGCCGCATTTTTGGGGTTCGCCCGTCTCCCCCATCAACCAATATAGGCGGTCTGTCGGCTACTTTCGTGTTTAAGTACCTCGACAGCGAAACCCGTAATCTCACTTCGGTTACCAGCCCTAATTCGCTGGACGAAAGCAAGTTTGCTTTATTCGTATCGGGCACGGGTGGGGACGTATTCGGACAGTTAGGGCGCGATGCGCTTGACACGTCTACCAATACCCTGATCAAGAATAATGTAACCAGCTTCGCTACTTTCACACTAAGCGAATTCACTGCTCCTCTGCCTGTTACGCTTGTCTCCTTTATTGCCAAGCGCGTAGGTAACAACGCCGAAATCAGCTGGGAAACGGTGGCTGAGCTCAACAACCGCGGCTACGAGGTGCAGGTGTCCAACGACGGCCGCAACTACCGGGCGCTGACGTTTGTGCCCAGCACCAACCCCAACAGCAACCAGTTGCTGCGCTACCGCTATACTGACACCGAAGCCGCCAAAACGGGCGTACGCTACTACCGCCTGCGCCAGATTGACCTCGATGGCACCGACCACTACTACGCTCCCAAAGTGGTGACGTTTGATGGCGGTGTTGCCGTGGGCAAAGCAGAGGTTATTGCCTTCCCCAACCCCTTCGGCCAGGTACTGTCGCTGACGGCTAACAGCGCTGCCGCCGGGCCCGCTAAACTGTCGGTAACCGACATGACCGGCCGGGTAGTAGCCCAACAGACGGTACAGCTGAACGCCGGCACCAACGACGTATCGGTACCGAACGTGGCGAACCTGCAGAGCGGCGTTTACCTGGTGCGCCTGGTACTGCCTTCGGGCGAGGCCAAAGTCATCCGCGTAAACAAAGAATAGCCGGTCAGGATTGACTGCAAACGCAAGGGGCGGTTCCGGAAGGGGCCGCCCTTTTTGGTGGCCGGCGCGAAACTGGCTGCTGCCTGGGCCGGTTGTTCCGGCATTGCCTTCGTACACCGGTTTACTATGCCCGATTCCCTCACCTTTATCGGCCTGCACTACTGGGCCGGCGCCGGCCACGAGTTCGACCAGGTAGCGGCCCTGCTGGCGCCCGACTACCGCCTGCTGGCCCCCGACCTGGGGGGCTTCGGGGGCGCGCCCGCTCCGCCCAATGGTTTCGCGGTGGCTGCCTACGCCGATGCAGTAGCTGCTTTCATCGAGGCTGAAAACCCCGGCCGCTACGTGCTGGTGGGCCACAGCATGGGTGGTAAAATTGCGCTGGAGCTGGCCGCCCGCCAGCCCGCCGGACTGGCCGGGGTAGTGCTGCTGAGCCCCTCGCCGCCCAGTCCCGAGCCCATGACCGATGAGGACCGCCAGGCCAGCCTGCACGCCTGGAGCAAGCCCGCCGAGGCCGCCAAAACCATCCGCCACATCACGGCCCACGCCTTGCCCGACGCCGTGTACCGGCAGGTGGTAGCCGATAACCTGGCCAGCTCGCGCGCGGCCTGGGAGGCGTGGCTGCTACGCGGCAGCCGCGAGGATATCAGCAGCCGGATGGCCCGCATTGTGGCGCCCTGCGCCCTCGTGGCCGGCGACCAGGATGCGGTACTCTCGCCCTCGGTGCACGGCCTCGAAACGCTGCCGCTGCTCCCGCCCGGCACCCCCCTCGAAATCATCAGCGGAGCCGGCCACCTGCTTCCCTACGAGGCTCCCCACGAAGTAGCCGCGCTGCTGCAACGCTTCGCCCAGGAGCGGGTTAAGGGGTGAGAAACCCGTAAAGCCCCGAATTGCCCGCGGGCTTCGGGGCGCCGCGGATGCCAGCTCAGGATTCAGTACATCAACCCATCAGTCCCTCAATTACCGCCCGTGCGCCGACCCAGTTTTCTTGCTCATTTAATCGTGTCGGTTAAGCGGCACTGGCCTAATTATATAGCCGAAGCCGCGGGGCTGTTCCTGTTCCTGTTTATGGCGGGGCTGATTACGACGGCCGTCAATCATCCGGGCTGGTGGCTGGCCCGGCAGCTGGCGGGCCGCGAGGTGCTGGGCCGGGCCGTTATCGGGCTGGTGGCGGGCCTCACGGTGGTGGTTATCGTGTACAGCCCCTGGGGCAAGCGCTCGGGGGCCCACCTGAACCCGGCCGTAACGCTGGCTTTCTGGCAGCTGGGCAAAATACGAACCGCCGATGCCTGCTGGTACTTAGTGGCCCAGGTAATTGGGGCACTGCTGGGCGGGCAGGCGCTGCTGGCGCTGCTGGGCTCTTCGTTCGCGCATCCTAAAGTCGACTACGCCCTTACCTTGCCCGGGCCCCAGGGCGCGGCCGTGGCCTTCGGAGCCGAGTTCATCATCACATTCGGGATGATAGCCGTGCTCTTTCTGGCCCTGCACACCAAGCAGCTCGAAAACCTGGCCGGCTGGCTGCTGGGCGGACTGCTGGCAATCTACATCGTTGTGGAGGCGCCCTACTCGGGCATGAGCCTGAATCCGGCCCGCAGCCTGGGCTCGGCCGCCGTAGCCCACAACTTCACCGACTTCTGGGTATACCTGGTAGCCCCGATGCTGGCGGCCTGGCTGGCGGCAGTGCTCTTCCAGCGGCTGTTCCGCGAATCGCCCCTATCCGACTGCATAATTGCCGGCCCCGACTCCAGCGTCATCACCACCGAGCCCCCGCAGCACCCGGTAGAGTGAAGGCTCACGGTGAGATAGTGAGATGGTGAAATGGTGAGTTTGATGTTCGGGAGGCCTGAAGGCGCAAGTGGCGCCGTTAGGTCCCCGGCACATCAAACTCACCATTTCACCATCTCACCATCTCTCCACTAGTCCAGGGCCCGTTCGCGGAAGAGCAGGAAGCCGATGTGGCCGAACACGCCGAACTGCTGGCGGGGCTCGTCGTAGTGGATGAACTGGAGCGAGAGCGGGCCGACTGGCGACTGATAAACCACGCCGCTCATCAGCGTGAGGTAGGGCCGCGTGATGGTGGCGCCGCGCTTGGGCAGCAGCGGGTTGCTTTCCTGCCGCTCCCAGGGCCGCACGAGCGTGTGCACGTACACCTCGGAGCGCCACTCCAGCTTGGTCAGCACCTCCTTGATGTAGCGCAGGCCCACGGCCGCAAAGGCAGTGCCCCGGTAGCGGTCCATGAACAGGGTGCGCGAGTCGGTGAGGGGCAGGAAGGCGGCCGAGGTAGTAAGCGAGGAGCGGTAGGTGGCAAATGCGCCCTGGGTAGTGGCCTGCACTTCGGCCAGGTAGCCCCAGGCATGCACCTTACGGCCGACGGTATCCACCTTGTTAAAGGTAAAATACTGCTCGTTGAACAGGCTCAGCTTGAGCCACTGCTGGGTTTTGCGACGACCGTCCAGGCCCTGGCCGTACTCATCGATGGCGGTGCTGCCCGGCGTGTAGCGCTCCTGGCCCCGCACGCCGCGCAGGCCAAACCGTACGCGCCGCCCCGACACCGCGTACTGGCGCCGGTCGAGGGAGTTGCGCTCGAAGTTGAGCGCTGCCGTAAAGCCCTGCAACCGGTTCTGGTCGAGGGTGGCGTTGCTGTTGATTTCGTCGGTGTTGGCAAACTGGTCGCGGTTGGTGAACACGCCCCCGCTCAGCACGTAGCGGCTGCGGTAGTTGGGGCTGAACCCCACCTGTAGCACCGTCCGCACGTCGCGCTGCTGAATCTGAGAATTTTGGGCCCGCGACTTAAGCAGCGGGCTGGTGTCCTGGTAGCTGAAGTTGTTGAACGCAAACAGGGGCTCGATATAAAGCGGCACGTTGCCCGGAATACTGATCCGGAACGACGCCCGCGCCCCGTTGTAGAAGCGCCCGATGGTGGCATCGGCCTTCACCGTGTACAGGTAACGGTTGAGGTAGCGGTAGCCCACGCCCAGGTAGAGGTTGCTCATCGAGCGGGTCGAGAGCACGCCGCCCAGGTCGGCCGTCAGGTTGGAGTTCTGGCGGGCATCCACGCCGAGCACGTAGCCGTCCTGCTTTTTATCGTAGCGGATGCGCGGGTACACGTTGTTGAAGAAGTCGTTGTTGACCAGCCGGTAGTAGCCTTCCTCCACGTCGCCGGGGGTGTAGTAGTTCGAGCCCGAGCGCTGGAAAAAGCGCCGCACGAACTCCTGCTGCTGCTCGGGCAGGCCCTGCACGGTTATCTGCTTGAACTCGGTGCCGGGAGCCCGCTTCTGAAACGCCAGCCGCCGGGCCTGGAGCGCCACGCTGTCCTGGCGGCGCGGAATGCGGCTCTTTATCAGGTCCATTTTCCGGTCGGCCGCCTGCACGCCCAGCTCAATCAGGCGCTTTACCTGACCAAAATCGGCGGCCGTAATGCCCGCCAGGTCGGGCTGGATGAAGATGCCGTTGGGGCCTACCGACGTGGTGTCGGCCACGTTGGAACCCAGAAACAGCAGCGTCGAGGTCAGCAGCTGGTCGTCGCGTTCCTTGGGATACTTGTTGAACGCCACGTCGCCCACGTTCACCCCAATCATAATATCGGGCTGGAACTCCTTGCGCATCACGTCGGTCGGGAAGTTGTCGACCACGGCCCCGTCGAAGAGGTAGCGGCCATCGGCCTGGCGGATGGGGCGGAAGGCCAGCGGGAAGGCCATGGAATTGCGCACGGCATCGGAAAGCGAGCCGCTGCGCTGAATAACCTTTTCGCGGGTAAATACCTCGGTGGCCACGGCCCGGTAGGGCACCATCAGGTTGTCGAAGTTGTAGTCGGCAATGGCACCGGCCGGGGCCAGCATGGTGGCCAGCACGTAGTTGAGCGTCACGTCGTTCACCAGCCGCGGCGTCACATTAATGCGGAAAGCCGAGTCGATGGCCAGGCGCAGGTGCAGCGGGGCGGGCGTAGGGTCAGATTCGTAGTAGTTGTACACCTTGCCCTCGAGCGGGGCGCCCGACACCCAGGTCTGAAACTCCGGCTGCAATACGATTTTCTCGATTTCGTCGGGCGAGTAGCCGGCCGCGTACATGGCGCCCACAATGGCGCCCATGCTGGTGCCCACGATGTAATCGATGGGAATCTGGTTTTTCTCCAGCTGCCGCAGCACGCCCACGTGGGCCAGGCCCTTGGCGCCGCCCCCGCTCAGTACCAGGCCTACTTTCTGGGCCCGCACGGCACCAGGAAGCAACAGCGCCAGCATAAGCAGCGCGCAATAAATTTTCCGCATATTCTTCTTACTAGATGTTCCCCAAGGGTCCGCTTCCTACGCATTCCGGGGCGCGGAGTTACCCGGCCGATGCCGCGTTGGCAATCAACGGATTCCGGTGCCCATTGGGGCCGCAAAGAACGGGCATATAAGGCGAAATAGCTCAAGGCGAGATGGTGAAATGGTGAGTTTGATGTTCGCGGGGCCTTAATGCGCAAATGGCGCCGCTGGTCCCCGCGAACATCAAACTCACCATTTCACTATCTCACCATCTCACCTTGAGCCGCTAGTCCTCGTGGCCGGCGGCGGCGCGCACCGGAGTGGCTTCGAGCTGCTTGGCTTCGAGGGCCAGGCGCAGCTGCTCCTTTTCGGAGGGCGTGCGGGGCAGCTTGTCGAGGTCGGGCTGGCCGGCGTCCACCCAGGCCGTGTACCAGAAGGCACCTACCAGCCGCACGGCCAGCTTCAACTGGCGCTCTACCTGCCCGCTCAGGCGCTGGTGGTAGGCGCGGGCAAAGCCGCGCGAGTAGGTGCGCACCGTTACGTTGCCGCGCTGCTCAAACCCAAACTTGCGGTCCTCGGAAAACTCGGTGCTCAGCTCCCGCTCGAAGCGCAAAACCGAGTCGAGGGCCGCGTGCGAGCGGGCCACGGTGGCCCAGGCCACATCGGTGGGCCGCTCCAGGTAGGGTGCGGGGCCGGTAAAGAAGTCGTAACCGCCGCTCAGCAGCTCGGGCAGCCGGCTTTCCCAGAACCCGTGGATGCCGCGCTGCCCCGTGAATTGGCCGTTGTAGTTGCGGGTGGTGTGCAGCGGCACGCAGGCATCGGCAATGTAGTGGCCCAAATCGGCCGAGAGGTGCAGAATCCGGTCGGTGTCGCGGGCCTGAAAGGCGGCCGTGAGCTGGCCTTTCATGCGGGCCACCTGCCAGGGCACAATGCCGTGGCGCAAAAGCGAATCCTCGCCGATAAGGGCCACCGCATCGGGGTACGAGCGGGGCAGCCGATAGGCCGCCGAGTCGCCGTAGGCGTCGAGGTCGAGAAAGTGCCGGGGCGCCTCGCCGGGCACCACGGTGCGCCGCGAGTCGGGCCGGGTGGCGTTGGTGGTCAGGTAATCGATGTTGGCTTTGTAGAAGCGTACCATTTCGGGCGGCAGCGTATACACGGCCAGCCGGTTGATGAGCCGGTGCGCAAAGAACCCCCAGGCCCGGGCCGAAGCCGGCAGCAGCAGTAAAAGCAACAGCAGAAAGGGAGCCAGGCGACGCATAAGGGAAGATAAGCGTTTTAAAGTCAAAGAGAAAAACCGCCTGTCATCCGGAGCGCAGCGAAGGACCTTATCACAGTTGAACGAGTCGTTATTACGGCTGTTCAACTGTGATAAGGTCCTTCGCTGCGCTCCGGATGACAGGCGGTTTTTCTCTTTGACTTCCCGCAGGGCTAGCTAATGCTCACGCGCACCTTTTTGGTGTACTCGCGCAGGGCCGTTTTGAAGTCGGACCCATGGTCCTGCATGTGGTTGAGGATGAAGATGGCGGCAAACACGTGGGTGAGCTGCTCGCCTTCGTCCTCGCCTTCCACCTCGAAGGCGGGCGTCTGCTCTTCCAGCAAGGCTTCTTCGGCGGCTACCAGGCTCTCCAGGGTCTGGGTTTCCACCAGATGGCGGATAACGGGCATTTTCATGGCGGCGCGGGCTAGTTGAGGCGGGAGATGAGCGAGGCCACGGCCTCTTCCTTGCTGGCGGCCACGGTGTCAACCAGCTCGCCGTTGCGGAACACGGCGAAGAAGGGCAGGTTGGTGACGTTGGCCAGCTTGCGGGCCTCGGGGCTGTTTTCGGCGTTTACGTCCAGAAACTTCATGTCTTCGTTGCCCTCGGCCTGGGCCAGGCGCTTGAACTTGGGCGAAAACAGGCGGCAGTTGCCGCACCAATCGGCGTAGTATTTCACCACTACTTTCTCGTTTTCCTGAAGCAGCTGCTGAAAATCGGCGTCGGTGGCTTTGATAACGGACATTCTAAAAGGGATTTGGTGACAATGGAAATGATCAGCAGATAAGAATCATTCTTATCTGCCAGCAAAGATAAAGGCAAAAACACGCAAAAAGGTTTTCCTCTGGCCGATATAAGTGGAGTAGCGCCAACCGGATGCCGGTACCGCTCAGCTCTGCTTCGGGCCCCGGCGGTTTGCCGCCGCAAGCCAGGAGCCGTCCGGAACTCTGGCCCCCCGGCCGCGTTTAGCTTCTGCCGATTCGGCTTTATCCGCAACTATACATGCCTCAGAACATCCTCTTTTTCGGCGACTCGCTCACGGCCGGCTACCAGCTGCCGGCCAGCGCCGCCTTCCCCTCGCGCATTCAGGAGAAAATTGACGCCCTCGGGCTGCCCTACAAGGCCCACAACTACGGCGTGAGCGGCGAAACCAGCGCCGGCGGCCGCCAGCGCCTGCCCACGGTGCTGCCCCGCTTTCCCGAGCTCGATGTGTTCGTGCTCGAACTCGGGGCCAACGACGGGCTGCGCGGCCTGCCGGTGCGCGAAACCAGCCAGAACCTGCAATTCATTCTCGACGAGGTGCACCGCGCCCACCCCCAGGCGCGCCGGGTGCTGGTGGGCCTGGAGTTCCCCTTCGACCTGGGCCCGCTGGCCACGCTGGGCGGCGGCCGCTTTGGGCACTACGCCCAGGAGTTTAAAGCCCTGTTTCGCCAGCTGGCCGATAAGAACGAGGTCGATTTCGTGCCCTTTCTGCTGCACGGCGTCATCGGCCAGCGCCACCTGAACCTGCCCGACGGCGTGCACCCCAACGCCGAGGGCCAGAAAATCCTGGCCGACAACGTGTGGCAGGTGCTGGGTAAGGTTTTAGGAACTTAGGGTGCAGGCTTTAGGGCTTCCGAACCAGATTCGTGCTATTTTTAGGGTCCTGTTTCCCTCCTGGCTTTCCTGTATGAACCGTCCCTTTTATCGTCTCGGCGACTGGCGCCGCAACCTGTTTTTGCTCACGGCGGCGGCCAGCCTGGGCCTGGCCGTGCTGCCGGCCTGCTCCTCCGACAACAGCCGCCCCGACGTTGTGGACGCCACCGACGCCTCCTGGGACAATGCCGCTACCGACTCCTACAGCCAGGGCGTCATCACCGAAATGACGGAAACCCAGCCCGGCCAGTGGAAGATTACCGCCGAGCGGCCGGCCGGCAAGGAAGAGGTGGCGGCCATTCTGCGGCACGCCGACGGCCGGGTAGACACCTTGCAGGGCCAGGCCTTACAGCAGCAGATGCAGAACTACACCCGCCAGAACCCCGAAAACCGGGTGGGCCGCTCGGGCATGATGGATGTGCTCATGTACAGCGGCATCGGCTACATGGCCGGCCGCTGGATGACGCCCAACCCCGGCGCCTACGCCTCGCCGGGGGTTATGCAGCAGAACAACGGCTGGCGGCAAACCATTGCCCGGGAGCGGGAAAACGAGGGGCGGGGCTTTTTCGGGCGCGGGTTCACGGGCAGCCGCAACGGCGGCAACGCGGGCATCAGCGCCAGCCCCAGCGTGCAGCGCAGCACCCCGCGCGGCACCTACCGTAGCTCGGCCCCCCGTAGCAGCAGCCGCAGCACCTTCGGGAGCCGGGGCGGCTCGCGGGGCTTCGGCGGGTAGTGGGCCGGCTGCGTCTGGCCTTCTTTTGCTTAATCATGAGGTGTAAAACCAGCGCTAGTTTCTTAGCGCTGGTTTGCACCTTGCGCCACTTACCATCTGACCTTCAGCCCAGCAGCCCAATGGACCGCGGTGCGTACCGCCGGGCCGTGCGGGCTGCCTGAGTTACTTAAGCCACTCTTGCGTATGATTCGTTTGCTGCCGCTATCGGGCAATGTGGAGCCCGCCATCCGGGAGTTGGGCTGGGACTGGGCCGTGGAAGAAGCCTGCGCCGCCTACCTGGCTCCCGAGGCCCTGGCCGTGTCGGAGGCCGAGGCCGAGACGCTGCTGCAAGCCGCCGACACGCTCTACGAGATGCTGGTGCAGTCCATCCCCGACCCGATTCCCGACGACTTTCTGCGCCAGCTGGGCATCCCGTCCAACCTCTGGGAAGCCGTGCGCCACTCCTGGAACGACGACCGGCACTGGCACCTCTACGGCCGCTTCGATTTGGCCGAAACGCCCGACGGCCCCAAGCTGGTCGAGTTCAATGCCGACACCGCCACCAGCATCCCCGAGACGGCCGTGGTGCAGTGGGCCTGCCTGATGGCCGCCGGCCGCCCCGCCCACGAGCGGCAGGCCAACGGCCTGTTCGAGGGCCTGGAAGCCCAGCTGCGCCACTGGCGCGAACTCAACCCCGATTTGGCGCCCCACCTGCTGCTGGTACACCTGCCCGACAGCGCCGAGGACGAAACCAACTGCGCCGTACTGGCCGAAGCCGCCCGCGCCGCCGGGTTCGGCACGGCCCACGTTTGCAGCGTGGACGCCATGCGCGTGTCGGTACAGGGCGAAGAGCGCGGCGTGTGGGCCGAAGTGGAGCCGGATAAGTGGCAGCGCTTCGATTTCCTGTTCAAGCTGGTGCCCTGGGAGCTGCTGGCCGACGAGGAGCCCGCCCTCACCGCCGACCTGACGCACCTGCTACTCACCCGCGACGTCATCGTTGCCAACCCCGCCTACACGCTGCTTTTCCAGAGCAAAGCCATCCTGGCTCACCTCTGGGACACGTTTCCGCACCACCCGCTGCTGGTGCAGGCCAGCCTGCGCGATATGCCAGGCCACCACGTGCGCAAGCCCCTGTTCGGGCGCGAAGGCCAGAACCTGACCGAAATGGACGGCATCCGCACCCGCCAGCAGGAGCCCGGCGAGTTCGGCAACCAGCCCCAGGTACGCCAGCGCTGGCTAGCTTTCCCGACCGATGCCCAGGGCCGCCGCTACCAAGCGGGCGTGTTCTGGGCCGGCGAGGCCTGTGCCCTCAGCTACCGCCGCGCCCCCGGCATTATCACCAACCTCTCCGAGTTCGTGCCCCATATTCTGACGGCCTAGGAATTGATTTGCTGGATTTTGGTGTGGGCAAATTCTCGCTTATACTTGCCGAGCCTTGGAAAGAGCCTGGGCAACCTTTTCAATTACTTTAGATGATTTACAAAGCCGTTCTGACCTCTGGAGTCGGGCTATTATTAGCCGTATCCGCAACCGCGCAGACTAACCCGCTGCCAATCAAGAAGAGCAAGAACACAGGTCTGTTCAACATCACCCAGATAGGATACAATGCTGGAGTTGGCCAAGCCACTTACCGATCTGATGTGGTGCTGGACTACCGAGGCTCGGTGAATCGATTTCGCACTACGTTCGGCTACTTCCTCAACCCGGCCGTGTCGGTGGGGCTAGGCTTCGGCCTCGACGGCTACCACGAGCCCAGCTACAACACCGCTCCATTAGTAGCCGATGTGCGCTACTACCGTCAGCCCACGGGCAACAGCCTGTTTATCACAGGCAACGGGGGTTACGCGCTGAAGTTGGGAGCCGGGTTTGAGCGGGGCGTGACAACCGGCCTGCACGTGGGCTACCGCGTCATTGCGGGCCGCAGCACCAACCTGCTCTTCAGCGTCGGTCCTGAGGCCCAGCAAATTCAGGATGCCCGCATCAACCTCATTGGGCCAGGTTCGTTCGAGCAGATAGAAAGCACCATCTGGCTGAAATCCATTTCCTTCAACGCCGGCTTTCTTTTCTGATTAAGAGTGTAAAAGCGCCCGGCTCTGACCTTGCTGGTACAGTGACTGTACCAGCAAGGTCAGAGCCGGGCGCTTTTAGGCAATTAAGCTAGCCGTTAAACAGAAGCATCGTACATCCGCTCGTAGTACTCGCGGGCCATGCGGCCCGACTCGAATTCGGGCTCCACGTCGCGCATGGCGGCTTTGCGGATGGCCAGAAATTGGGCGGGCTGGTCGTAGTAGAGCGGGATGATGTGATTTTCGAGGGCGTCGAGGATGCCGGTGGCTTCGAAGTCGTCCTTTTCGTTTTCGGAGGCGTGCTGGTCGGCCAGGGGCAGCAGGAAGCTGTTGTCGCCGTCGCGGGCGAATTCGGGAATCCAGCCATCGGGGATGCTCAGGCTGATGCTGCCGTTCATGGCGGCTGTCATGCCGCTGGTGCCTGAGGCCTCGCGCGGGAAGCGCGGCGTGTTCAGCCAGATATCAGAGCCCTTCTTCATGGCCGCCGACAGCCCCAGCTCGTAGCCCGTGAGCACGGCGCAGGTGTTGAAGTTCCGGGTCTTTTCCATCAGGCTATTGAAGACGGCAATGGCTCCGAAATCCTTGGGGTAGGGCTTGCCGGCCCAGATAACCTGCAGCGGCCGGCCGGAGTCGGTTACTAGCTTTTTAAACCGCTCGAAGTGGCGCAGAATCAGGTCGGCGCGCTTGTAGCCGGCGAAGCGGCGGGCCCACACCAGCGTGAGGGCGTCGGGGTCCAGCAGCTTGCCGGTCTGGTCGGCCACGATGCCGAACAGGCGCTTTTTCAGCTCGCGCTTGCGGGCGTTTAGCGCGTCATCGTCGTTGGCTTCCAGGGCTTGGTGCAGCTTTTCGTCGCGCCAGTAGGTGCCGTTTTGCGAGTTGGTGATGGCGATGATGGGGCTGATGCCCTGGTTGGAGCCCCACATTTCGTTGGCCACCCGGCCGTGCACTTTCGAGACGCCGTTGCTGATGCGGGCGAAGCGCAGGGCCGTGAGTGTGTAGTTGACCCGGTCGTTTTCCACGATGCCCAAATCGCGCACCTGCCCCAGCGTCAGGCGGCCGAAAAACGACATCTTGTAGAGCAGCTCCAGCGGGTGCTCCTCGTTGCCGGCCAGCTCGGGCGTGTGGGTCGTGAACACCAGATGCTCGCGCACTTTCTGCTGGTCGCGGCCGAACTTCTCGTAGAGGTAAAACGCCAGCGGCAGGCCGTGGCCCTCGTTGAGGTGGTATACCTCGGTCGGGCGGTTCAGCACGTCGAGCAGCTTGCCGCCGCCCACGCCCAGCAGGATGCTCTGGGCCACGCGGGCCGCCGTGTCGCCGTCGTAGAGGTGGTGGGAGATGGTGCGCGAGATGAAGTCGTTTTCCGGAATGTCGGTGGTCAGGAAGAACATCGGGGCCGTACCGAACGTCTCGGGGTCGAGGTAGAGGGCGCGCACCTGCACCTGGGCATCGTGGATGGTGATAGGGAAGGTGATGCCGGTGTCCTGCAAAAAGCTGTAGTGCTTGCGGTGGAATTCGGCCCGCATGGTCTGGTCCTCGTTGCGGGTCTGGTCGTAGTAGCCGTAGCTCCACAGAATGCTGATGCCGATGACGTTCTGCTTGAGCTCGTAGACCGAGCGCATGTGCGAGCCGGCCAGAAAGCCCAGGCCGCCCGAGTAGGTTTTCAGGGCCTGGTCGAGGGCGAATTCCATGGAGAAATACGCGGCCGGCGTGGCAAACTCGGGCGCGGGGGTGTAGTACGAAAGGTCGAAAGCCATAGGGGCAGCAGTTGCGGGGTGATGGAAAAAAACCACGGGTCGGGCGGCAGTAGCACCGGCCCAACGAACACCAAAAAAACGAGAAAAGAACTGCCCGGCGCGCCCGGTCCCCGCCGTAGGGGCCGGATGGGCAACGGGCCACCGGTAATGGCCAAGCAGGCACCACCGCTGTTCCGGTCGGGCCATACGCAACGGCATCAGGCACTTGGGCCCGGGTAGTCGATTTGCTTTGGGATGATGGGCAGGTGCAATCACGTGCCTTATTATCCGCCCTGGCAGCCGGCTACGGCCAGCCGGGGCAAAGCAGCATGTGCATTTGTCAACACATCATCATTTTGGGTTCCCGAAACAGTAGCGCGGTGGGCGGGCGAGGGCGTACTTTGTCTATTACGTTCCTTATTCCCACCCCGCGTATGTTCGCTTCCCGATTCCTGGCCCTGCTAGCCGGCACGCTGCTGGCTACGGCCGCTCCTGCCCTGGCCACCCCGCCTCCCGCTGCTCCCACCGAAACGGCTGCCGCCGCCAAAGCCGCGCCCATCCAGCGCATCGACCCCACGTTCTGGTGGGTGGGCATGAAAAACCCGAAGCTGCAGCTCCTGGTACATGGCCCCGGCATCCGGACGGCCACGCCCGCCCTGCGCGCCTACCCCGGCGTGCGCCTCGACAGCGTGCAGCAGCTCGTCAGCCCCAACTACCTGGTGCTGCACCTCACCATTGCCCCCGAAGCCCGGCCCGGCCGGCTCCAGCTCGACTTCAAAGGCAACAAAAAGTTCAGCTACGCCTACGAGCTGAAACAGCGCACCACGCCCACCGACCCCAGCCAGGTGCAGGGCCTCACGCAGCAGGATTTCATCTACTTCCTGATGCCCGACCGCTTTGCCAACGGCGACCCCCAAAACGACTACATCAAAGGCATGCGCGCCCCCAAAGTGGCCCGCGACTCGATGTACAGCCGCCACGGCGGCGACCTGGCCGGCATCGAGCAGCACTTCGACTACTTTAAAGCCCTGGGCGTGACGGCGCTGTGGCTGACGCCGGTAGTGGAAAACGACATGCCCAAAGCCAGCTACCACGGCTACGCCCTCACCGACTACTACAACCTCGACCGCCGCTACGGCACCACCGCGCAGTACCGGCAGTTCGTGCAGCGGGCCCACCAAAACGGCCTAAAAGTGGTGCACGACGTGGTGCTCAACCACATGGGCTCGAAGAACTACCTGTTCCTCGACCAGCCCGCGCCCGACTGGTTCAACCAGTGGCCGGGCTTCACGCGCAGCAACTACAACGCCTCGGCCCTCAACGACCCCTACGGCTCCGCCCTCGACCGCAAGCTCTACAACCAGGGCTGGTTCGACACCACGATGCCCGACGTGAACCAGGCCAACCCGCTGGTTTCCACCTACCTGATCCAAAACTTTTTGTGGTGGGTGGAATACACCGGCCTCGACGCCTACCGCATCGACACCTACCCGTATTCCGACCCCAAGTTTCTGATGGACTGGGGCCGGGCCATGCAGGAGGAGTTTCCGCGGCTGGCCTTGTTCGGCGAGGCCTGGGTGGGCAGCACGGCCCAGCAGGCTTTTTTCGCCCGCAACATTTTCCAGCCCGTCGATGGGTTCAAGTCCAACCTGCCCTCGGTGCTCGATTTCCAGTCGAGCTTCGCGCTGCACGATGCGCTGAAATCGGGCAACATGCTCAAGCTCTACGAGTCATTGCAGGGCGACTGGCTGTACGAGGACGCCTCGCGCAACGTCACGTTCCTGGATAACCACGACGTGAGCCGCTTCTACTCGGTGATTGGCGAGGACTTTGCCCGCTACAAAATGGGCCTGGCCTGGCTCTTGACCACCCGCGGCATCCCGCAGCTCTACTACGGCACCGAGGTGCTGATGAAGAACTTCAGCAACCCCGACGGCTTGGTGCGCGCCGACTTCCCCGGCGGCTTCGCGGGCGACTCGCTCAACTACTTCAAAAGCCGCCTCGGCCAGCCCGGCGAGGCGTTTGAGTACGTGCGCAAGCTGGCGAACTACCGCCGGGAGCATCCCTTTTTGCACTCGGGCAAGCTGATGCAGTTCATCCCCCAGGAGGGCGTGTACGTGTACTTCCGCTACGCCCCCGAGGGCACGGTGATGGTGGTGCTCAACGGCAGCAAGGAAGCCCGCACGCTCGACGGCGCCCGGTTCGCAGAGCGCACGGGCAGGTTCACCTCCGGGGTGGAGGTGACGACCGGCGCGGTGCTGCCCGACTTGAAGTCGTTTACCGTGCCGGGCCTGTCGGCCTGGGTGGTGGAATTGCGGTAGAGTTCTGTTCTTGTGTTGGGTTCCCGCAGAGGAGCGCAGAGGCAAAACGCAGAGGTTCGCTGAGTTTTATGCACGAAAACGACATTTCATTCTTGGTGCGGCAGGCGGCTTTTAATGTGCACACCATCCTTGGGCCGGGGCTGCTTGAATCGGTATATGAGCATGCGCTGCTATATGAAATCCGGCAGGCAGGGCTTAAAGTCCGCAGCCAGGTGCCACTACCAATGCTTTACAAGGAGCAGCAGCTGGAGGTCGGATTCCGGCTTGATTTGCTGGTGGAAGAAAAGGTGATTGTCGAGATTAAATCGGTAGATGCACTGCTGGATGTGCACCACAAGCAACTACTGACTTACCTGAAGCTCTCCGGTCTGAAGCTCGGCCTGCTTATAAATTTCAACGTTTCCCGCGTCAAAGAAGGCATCGTGCGCAAAGTCAACGGCCTGGAATAGAACTGCTCAGCGAACCTCTGCGGTTTACCTCTGCGCTTCTCTGCGGGAACCTCCAAAAGAATAACATGAAGAAATACCTCCTCCTGCTAGCCCTCGCCGCCTGCACGCCCACAAAACCCGCCATGCTCCCGCCCGACGATAACACCACCGAAGAAGCCCCCCAGGACCACAAGCTCATCATCTACCAGCTGATGACGCGCCTGTTCGGCAACCAGACCGCCACCAACCAGCCCTACGGCACCGCCCAGCAGAACGGAGTCGGCAAATTCAACGACATCACCGACCAGGCCCTACAGTCCATCAAGCGCATGGGCGTCAGCCACGTGTGGTACACCGGCGTACTCGACCACGCCACCATGACCGACTACGCCCAGCACGGCATTCCGGCCGATGATGCCGACGTGGTGAAAGGCCGCGCCGGCTCGCCCTACGCCATCAAGGACTACTACGATGTGGCCCCCGACCTGGCCGTAGACGTGCCCAACCGCCTGCGCGAGTTCGAGGCCCTGGTGCAGCGCACCCACAACAACGGCCTCAAAGTCATCATCGACTTCATTCCCAACCACGTAGCCCGCTCCTACAAGTCGGATGCCCGGCCGGCCGGCGTGGTGGATTTAGGCGAACAGGACGATAACACCCAGGCTTTCAAGCCGAGCAACAACTTCTACTACCTGCCCGGCCAGCCCTTCGTAGTGCCCGCCGACTACCGCCCGCTGGGCGGCCTGCCGGCCCCGCACAAGGATGGCAAGTACCAGGAAAACCCCGCCAAGGCCACCGGCAACGACGTTTTCTCGGCCGCACCCAGCGTCAACGACTGGTTTGAAACCATTAAGCTCAACTACGGCGTCGACTACCAGCACAACCGCCAGCCCCATTTCGACCCGATTCCGGATACGTGGCTGAAAATGCGCGACATCCTGGTGTACTGGGCCCGCAAGGACGTGGACGGCTTCCGCTGCGACATGGCCGAGATGGTGCCCGTCGAGTTCTGGGCCTGGGTGATTCCGGAGCTGAAAAAGGTGAAGCCCGGCCTGCTGTTCATCGGCGAGGCCTACGACGCCAAAACCTACCAGATGTACATCGAGCGGGGCGGCTTCGATTACCTCTATGACAAAGTGGGCCTCTACGACGGCCTGCGCCGCCTAAGCCGCGACGAGGGCAGCACCCGCGACATTACGCGCGTCTGGCGCGAGGAAAGCCGGGGCTTCGGCGGCCACATGCTGCGCTTTCTGGAAAACCACGACGAGCAGCGCATTGCCAGCCCCGATTTCGCGGGCAACCCCCGCGCCGCCCTGCCGGCCATGACGGTGTCGGCCACGCTGGGCACGGGCCCGGTCATGCTGTACTTCGGGCAGGACGTGGGCGAGCCGGGCCGGGGCGCCGAAGGCTTCTCGGGCGAGGACGGCCGCACCACCATTTTCGACTACTGGGGCGTGCCCGAGCACCAGAAATGGCTGAACGGCGGCAAGTTCGACGGCGGCGGGCTGAGTGCCGAGCAGCAGCAGCTGCACGATTTCTACGTGCGTCTGCTCACGCTGTCGGGCCAGCGCGAGGCCATCCGGCGGGGCCGCTTCTACGAGCTGCAAAGCACGCTGGCGGCCCAGAACCCCAACTACAACGCCGAGCGCGTGTACGCCTACCTGCGCTACACCGACCGCGAAACGCTGCTGGTTGTCGTCAACTTCAGCCCCCGGCAGGCCTACGCCCTCAACCTGAGCCTGCCCGCCGCCCTGCGCCAGGGCCTGCACCTGCCCGCCGACAAGCCACTGACTTATACCGACCTGCTGGGCACGGGCGGAACGGTGGAAAGCACCCAGACCGTTACGCTGGCCCCGCAGAGCAGCCATATCTTTGAAATCAAGCAGTGAGCATCAGAAACAACGTCATTCAGAGCGCAGCGAAGAATCTCGCGTGCTGACGCTGGATTACTGTTGCAACGTCAGCACGCGAGATTCTTCGCTGCGCTCTGAATGACGTTCTTCTCTACTCGCCTTCCACTCGTTCTCAACCCCTAACATCCCACGCATGGCCTCCCCCACCGCGGCCGTTTCGGCCGATACCCGCGACAAACCCCGCCTGAGCTTCTGGCAGATCTGGAACATGAGCTTCGGCTTTCTGGGCATTCAGTTCGGTTTTGCGCTGCAGAACGCCAACGTAAGCCGCATTTTTGAAACCTTGGGTGGCACCGAAATTGCCCTGTATTGGCTGGCCGCGCCCCTCACCGGCATGCTCGTGCAGCCCATCATCGGCTACATGTCGGACCGCACCTGGAGCCCGAAGTGGGGGCGGCGGCGGCCGTTTTTCCTGGTGGGCGCCGTGCTGGCTTCGCTGGCCCTGCTGGTAATGCCCAACGTGACGGCCCTCTGGATGGCGGTGGGCATGCTCTGGATTATGGATTCGAGCATCAACATCAGCATGGAGCCGTTCCGGGCCCTGGTCGGCGACCTGCTGCCCTCCGAGCAGCGCACCACCGGCTTCGCGGCCCAGACGTTCTTTATCGGGGTGGGCGCCGTGGTGGCCTCGGCCCTGCCCTGGATGTTCACCAACTGGCTGGGCATCAGCAATACGGCACCGGCCGGCCAGATTCCGCTGTCGGTGAAGTACGCCTTCTACATCGGCGGCGCCGTGTTCCTGGCGGCCGTGCTCTGGACGGTGTTCAATACCAAGGAGTATCCGCCCGAGAACCTGGTCGAGTTTGAGGAGGAAAAGCGCCGGACCGCCGGTTTCTGGAACGGCGTGCGCGAGTCGTTTGCCGGCATTTTCCACATGCCCAAAACGATGGCCCAGCTGGCCGTGGTGCAGTTTTTCAGCTGGCTGGCGCTGTTTTCGATGTGGATTTACACCACGCCCGCCGTCACCAGCCACATCTACCACACCACCGACACTACCTCCAAGCTCTACAACGAGGGCGCCGACTGGGTAGGCATCTGCTTCGCCGTCTACAACGGCGTATCGGCCATTGCGGCGCTGCTGCTGCCGCTGGTGGCCCGCCGGACCAGCCGCCGCGTTACGCACCTGCTATGCCTGGTGGCCGGCGGCCTGGGCCTGATTTCGATTTATTTCATCCAAGACCCCAACATGCTGCTGCTCTCGATGGTGGGCGTGGGCGTGGCCTGGGCCTCTATTCTGAGCGTGCCCTACGCCATGCTGGCCGGGGCGCTGCCGGCCAACAAAATGGGCTACTACATGGGCGTGTTCAACTTTTTCATCGTGATTCCGCAGGTGGTAGCGGGCTTGATTCTGGGCTTTTTCACCCAGCACGTTTTCCACGGCGAATCGGTGTACACGCTGGTGCTGGGCGGCTGCTCCATGATTATCTCGGGCCTGCTCACGCTGCGCGTCGACGATGCCGACGACATCCGCCTGCCCGCCGCCGAGCAAACAATCCAGACCAGCTCGCCCGGCTACGACACCACCGTCGAATCGGACCCGCGCCTGTAAGGTTGCGGCCTTTAGGCAGCAAAAAGCCGGTTTCCTGCGTGCAGGAAACCGGCTTTTTGCTTGTTAGATTTACTCGTTGAACTATCCTTAAACTCTTTCGGCCGGACAGACAATTTGCCCGGAAGAAGCGTCGTTTTCCACCTATGCGTCGATTCTATATTCTACTATTCGTTATACTCTCCTGGGCGGACTCAGGGGAGGTTTTCGCCCAAAAAACGCTTTATCTGGATGCTCAGATAGGCGGGCAATATGCTTTTGCCGAAGGGGCGCACTTGGGCCTCGGCAAACGGCCCTTCAAAGGGCATAATTTCCTGCTAGATTATTTTGTAGCACCCATGTTGCGCCTGCAATTCAATGGAAGCTACGGAATCTCCTTAGGATATTCGGGTGGTGGGCTAGGCTGGGGCTACAAACTTCAAGTCCCAAAATCGATAAGCCATAGCCCTTACGGAGGTGTTTATGCCGGTAAAGCAGTAAGCGTTTATCTGGATCGGATTCCGGTGTTATTCAATCACACCGTCACCCGGTTCGATTTCAAGGAGGTTAATGCCGATCAGGAGTTGTATCTGCTTTCCGTGAAGATTGATATGTTCGCCGGCGGCGGCGTGAATTACGTGCGGGGTTTTTGCGAATCCTGCAACTTAAGCGGTGGCTTTATTTCACCTCAAGACACCATTATTTTTCGCCAGCAACCCGCTATTGTGCGCCATTGGGGGGGCTACGTTACCGCCGGCGCAACTGCCCGGGTCTACCGCCTGGGCAGGGAGAAGTTCAACGTAACGCTGTTTCTCAACCAAGGCCTTACCACCATGATGGAAGTGCCGGTGCAGTACACCTACAACAGCGGACGGGGCTCGATCAAACTGCACGTCCGAGGATCCGGCGTAGGGCTATTGGCCGCCGTACCTATTCGGCTGAAGACGTTCGATAAGCCGCTATTGCCAAAGCAGTAAATTCTGGCGTTACGCCGACCACATCATCCTGCCCCCAGCCAGGCGTAGGCGGGCGCTTCCTCCACGAACACCCGGATTTCGAGGGAGTCGGAGGCGTCGGCGTTCAGTTCCCGGAGGCGGGCGGCCAGCGTGTCGGCGTGGTAGGGAGTGGTGAAGTAGGCGATGCGGCGCATGGCAGCAGACAAAGTGGCCTGCAGTTCGGCCCGGAAATCGTGCAGCACCCAGAGCAGGTCGGTGGGGTCGGCCAGGCCGCGGCTGCGCAGGTCGATAAGCCAGCAGCCGGCCTGCTCGGCCCGGGCCAGCCGGAGGGCGGCCTCGTAGCCGGCCCGGTGCTCGGCGGGAGTGGCAACCCGCGTCCAGCGCATAATCAGCAGCTGCAAATCGGGGCGGAAGGAGATGAGGACGTAGTCGGTAACGGGCATCGGCAGAGACAGGCAGGCAACGGGGCAAAGGTACGGCTGGTGAGTCGGTGGATGACAGCACCTCATTGCACCGACTCATGCATTCACCGCGTGCAACTCCGGTTGATGCGGATTTGTCCTTGCCTGCGTATCTTCCAGCCGCAATCCATTTCACTTCATTCCTACCCATTTATGACGCGCAACCACCTGTTGCTGCTGGGCCTCGGCGCCACGCTATCCGTTCAGCCCGCACTGGCCCAGAAAAAAGCCGCCCCCGCTGCCAAGGCCACTACCACCGCCAGCACCATGGGCGGGGCCCGGCTGGTCGAGAAAGTCACCAAGAAGCCCGGCGAGCTGGTGATTCCCTACGAGAAGTACGTGCTGCCCAACGGCCTGACCGTGGTGGTGACCGAAGACCATTCCGACCCGCTGGTGCACGTAGATGTAACCTACCACGTGGGTTCGGCCCGCGAGCAGATTGGCAAGTCGGGCTTTGCCCACTTCTTCGAGCACATGATGTTCCAGGGCTCCGACAACGTGGGCGACGAGCAGCACTTCAAGCTCGTAACGGCGGCCGGCGGCACGCTCAATGGCTCTACCAACCGCGACCGGACCAACTACTACGAAACCGTACCCAGCAACCAGCTCGAAACCGCGCTCTGGCTTGAAGCCGACCGCATGGGTTTCCTGCTCGACGCTGTAACCCAGCAGAAGTTCGAGGTGCAGCGCGCGACGGTGAAAAACGAGCGGGGCCAGAACTACGACAACCGCCCCTACGGCCTGGCCTCCGAGAACGTCTCGAAGACGCTCTACCCCTACGGCCACCCCTACAGCTGGCTCACCATCGGCTACCTCGAAGACCTCGACCGCTCCGACGTCGACGACCTGAAGAACTTCTTCCTGCGCTGGTACGGGCCCAACAACGCCACCCTCACGGTGGGCGGCGACGTGAAGGCGGCCGACGTGGTGCGCCTGGCTGCAAAATACTTCGGCTCTATTCCGAAGGGCCCCGCCGTGGCCGCCCAGAAGCTGCCCGCCCCGGTGCTGAACAAGGACCGCTACGTGAGCTACCAGGACAACATCCGCTTCCCGATGCTGCAGCTCGTGTTCCCGACGGTGCCCGCCGGCCACCCCGACGAGTACGCGCTGGATGCGCTGGCCGAAATCATTGGCCAGGGCAAGAACTCGCTGCTCTACAAAAACCTCATCAAGCCCCAGCGCGCCGTGCAGGCCCAGGCCTACAACTCCACCTCGGAGCTGGCCGGCGAGTTTACGATGGTGATGCTGCCCTTCCCCGGCAAAACCCTCGACAGCCTCGAACTGGTAGCCCGCAACTCGCTGGCCGAGTTTGAGCGCACGGGTGCTACCGCCGAGCAGGTGGCCCGCTTCAAGTCGAGCACCGAGGCGCAGGTAGTGAACAGCCTGGCCAGCGTGAGCGGCAAGGTGAGCCAGCTGGCGGCCAACCAGACCTACTACAACAACCCCAACCGCCTGCCAATGGAGCTGAAGGCGTTGCGGGCCGTTACGCCGGCCGATGTGAACCGGGTGTACAACCAGTACATCAAGGGTAAGCACGCCGTTATCCTGAGCGTAGTGCCCAAGGGCGGCGCCATCGCCCCCCTGAAGCCCGACAACTTCACGGCCTCGAAGGACGGCTACAAGGCCCCCAACTACGGCTACGAAGGCCTCACCTACACCAAGCCCACCGACAACTTCGACCGCACCAAGCAGCCCAAGGGCGGCACCGCGCCGCTGGTACAGGTGCCCGTGGTATGGCAGAGCAAGCTCGATAACGGCCTGCGCCTGATGGGCAACCGCAACACCGAGATTCCGACCGCCACCATGCTGCTCACCATCCGGGGCGGCCGCCGCCTCGAGCAGCTCAACCGCAACCAGGCCGGCATTGCCAGCCTCACGGCGGCCATGCTGAACGAGGGCACCGAGAAGTACACCGCCGAGCAGTTCAGCTCGGAGCTCGACAAGCTCGGCAGCGCCATCCGGGTGAGTGCCGGCGACGACAACACGACCGTGTACGTGCAGAGCCTGACCAAGAACCTGCCCGCCACGATGGCCCTGCTGGAGCAGCGCCTGCTGCACCCGCGTTTCGATGAGGCCGATTTTGCCCGCCTCAAAAAGCAGGCCCTCGAAGGCATTGCCAACCAGGTAACCCAGCCGGTGCTCATCGCCAACAAAACCTTCGACCGGCTGGTGTACAACCCGGCCGACATCATGAGCGTGCCTTCCAGCGGCACGGCCGCCACGGTGGGCAGCATCACGCTCGCCGATGTGAAGAAGTTCTACCAGGATTACTACGCGCCCAACGTGAGCTACCTCGTGGCCACCGGCGACGTAGACCAGGCCACGCTGACCAAGCAGCTGGGCTTCCTCAACGGCTGGCAGCAGAAGCAGATCAGCCTGCCGGCCGGCGAAACCGCCACCCAGCCCGACAAGACGCGCATCTACTTCGTGAACAAGGACGGCGCCGCGCAGTCGGAAATCCGGGTGGGCTACCTCTCGCCCCTCACCTACGACGCCACCGGCGACTACTACCGCGCCTACCTGAGCAACTACCTGCTGGGCGGCGCCTTCAACTCGCGCATCAACCTGAACCTGCGCGAAGACAAGGGCTACACCTACGGCGCCCGCTCGGGCTTCCAGGGCACCCGCTACGCCGGTCCGTACACGGCCTCGGCCGGCGTGCGCGCCGATGCCACGGCTGCTTCGGTGAAGGAATTCATGTCGGAAATCAAGAACTACCGCAATGGTATTACCGACGACGAGCTGCAGTTCCTGCAGGCTTCGGTTGGCCAGAGCGACGCGCTCAAGTATGAAACCGGTCAGCAGAAGGCCTTCTTCCTGAGCCGCCTGCTCGAATACGACCTGCCCCTCGACTACGTGAAGCAGCAGAGCGACATCCTCAAAAACCTCAAGAAGGAGGACGTGCAGGGCATTGCCCAGAAGTATCTGCCCGCCGACAACATGTACATCGTGGTAGTAGGCGACCGGACCAAGGCCTTCCCCGGCCTGACGGAGCTGGGCTACGAGGTTGTGGAGCTCGACAACGACGGCAACCGCGTAACAGCCGCCGCCACCTCTACCACCACGCCCGAGGCCCTGGCCCCCGGCCAGGACATGGAGAAGATGAAGGTGGTAACCAAGGACGAAAACGGCAAGAAGAAGCGCAAGTCCAAGCGCGACAAGGACAAGGGGAAAGACTAATTCCTGGTCGGATGCCAACTAAAAACGGCCCGGCTCGCGCAGTGCGAGCCGGGCCGTTTGGCGTTTACCTCACCCCCCGGCCCCCTCTCCTCGGGGAGAGGGGGAGCCACGGCGGAGCTATTAGCTGACAGCTGCTAGCTTCCCTTTAACGGAAAAAGCTAACAGCTAATAGCTACTGGCTAAGAACTAAATCATCAGGCTCCCCCTCTCCCCGAGGAGAGGGGGCCGGGGGGTGAGGTGCTACAGCTCCTTGCGCAGCCGGGCCACCGGGATGTTGAGCTGCTCGCGGTACTTGGCTACGGTGCGACGGGCAATGTTGTAGCCGCGGGCGTTGAGCATTTTCTCCAGCTTGTCGTCGGAGAGCGGCTTTTTCTTCTGCTCGCCCTCGATGATTTCCTTCAGGATATACTTCACCTCGCGCGAGCTGGCATCCTCGCCCGAGTCGGTGGCAATGCCTTCGGAGAAGAAGTACTTGAGCGGGTAGATACCGAACTCGGTCTGCACGGCTTTCGAGTTGGCCACCCGGCTCACGGTACTGATGTCCATGCTGATTTCCTGGGCAATGTCTTTCAGAATCATGGGCCGCAGCTTGCTTTCGTCGCCCTCCTCGAAGAACTCGCGCTGGTAGCGCACAATGGCGTCCATGGTGCGCAGCAGCGTGTTCTGGCGCTGCCGGATGGCATCAATAAACCACTTGGCCGAGTCGAGCTTCTGCTTGACGAACGTCACGGCCTCCTTCATCTTTTTGTCCTTCTTGGAGGCCTTGTCGTAGGCCCGGAACATCTCGGTGTAGGCCGGCGACACACGCAGCTCGGGGGCGTTGCGGGTGTTGAGCGTGAGGTTGAACTGGCCGTTGTCGTGGCTGAGCAGGAAGTCGGGGATGATGTACTGGATTTTGCCGCCGCCCACCGGCCCACTGCCGCCCGGCTTGGGGTTGAGCTTGAGAATGAGGCCGATGGCTTCCTTTATTTCGTCGTCTTCCAGGTCGAGCTTCTGCTGAATGCGCTGGTAGTGCTTCTTGGTGAACTCCTCGTAGGTGTCCTGCAGGATGCGCTCGGCGTTTTCCACGGTTTCCTCCTGGGGGCGGCGCTCCAGCTGCAGCAGCAGGCACTCCTGCAGGTCGCGGGCGCCAATGCCGGCCGGGTCGAAGGTCTGCACCACGTGCAACACGCCCTCCACTTCGGGCACGCTCACCTCCAGGTTCTGCGAGAAAGCCAGGTCGTTAGCAATGGCCGAGAGGTCGCGCCGGATGTATCCGTCGCCATCGATGGAGCCGATGAGCTGGCGGCCGATGGTTTGCTGGCGCTCATCGAGGCCCGAGAAGCCGAGCTGGCTGAGCAGGTTGTCCATGAGCGAACCGCTGGTGTCGGCCAGGGGCATTTCGCGGCCGTCGTCGTCGTCGCCGGGGCCGTCGCCCTGCATCTTATAGCCCGCAATTTCGTCGTCGTTGAGGTAGTCGCTCAGGTCGAGGTCGTCGGCGGATTCAGAGCTGGATTCCGGGGCTTCGGCGGGTTCCTCCTTTATGGGCAGCTCCACTTCGGGCTGCTCGTCGCGCTGGTCGGCGTCGTAGTCCTCGTCGAGGGTATTGTCGGGGTTGTCGAGGGCCGCGTCGGGGTCGTCGTAGTCGTCGTCCGAATCATCGTCGCCGCTGTCGAGGTCGTCGAACTCGTCCTCGGGCTCGTCCTCGCCTTCTTCCAGGGCCGGATTTACTTCCAGCTCCTCCTTGATGCGCGCCTCCAGCTCGGCCGTCGGAATCTGGAGCAGCTTGATAAATTGAATCTGTTGTGGGCTCAGCTTCTGCGAAAGAAGCTGCTTCATGTCCAGTCGTTGCATACGCTCGAAAACGGTACGCCCCGCCGGGTTTTCGGCATGGGGGTAGGTAAGCCAAATGTAGCCCTTCTGTACTTGAATCGGGAAGGAAAAGTTGGGCTGTAGCCCGAACCATTGCCCGACTGTAGCGCGAAGCTCCCGCTTCGCGCATCGTTGAACGATTACCAGCGGCGCGGCTGTCAGCAACGATACGCGAAGCGGGAGCTTCGCGCTACATTTCTACCTTTACAGCCAACTTACGACTCCAACCATGTCTGACCTCCGAAAAACCAGCGTGCAGGACCTGCTGCGTAGCCAAGACCTCGACCGCGAGGTGCTGGTGAAAGGCTGGGTGCGCACCCGCCGCGGCAACAAATACGTGCAGTTCATCGCCCTCAACGACGGCTCGGGCTTCCACTCCATTCAGGTGGTGGCCAACGCCGAGCAGTTTCCGGAGGATAAGCTACGGGCCGAGGGCGTGGAAAACGGCGCCGCCATTGCCGTGCGCGGCAAGCTGGTGGCCTCGCAGGGCAAGGGCCAGGCCGTTGAAATTCAGGCCGATGAAATAACAGTGTACGGCTCGGCCGACCCGGCCGTGTACCCGCTCCAGAAGAAGGGCCACTCGCTGGAATTCCTGCGCGAAATTGCCCATCTGCGCCCCCGCACCAACACGTTCGGGGCCATTCTGCGCATCCGGCACGCCATGGCGTTTGCGGTGCACCAGTACTTCAACGACCACGGCTTTTACTACGTCCACACGCCCATCGTGACGGGTTCCGACGCCGAGGGCGCGGGCCAGATGTTCCGCGTAACCACCCTACCCGACCAGAACGCGCCGCTTACCGAGGACAAATCGGGCGTGGATTACACCCAGGATTTCTTCGGTAAGCAAACCAACCTCACCGTGTCGGGGCAGCTGGAGGCCGAGGTGGCCGCCATGGCGCTGGGCAAGGTCTACACGTTCGGGCCCACCTTCCGGGCCGAAAACTCCAACACCGCCCGCCACCTGGCCGAGTTCTGGATGATTGAGCCCGAAGTGGCCTTCAACGACCTGCAGGACAACATGGACCTGGCCGAGGACTTCCTCAAAAGCCTCGTCCGCTACGCCCTGGCCCATTGCGAGGATGACCTCAAGTTCCTCAACGAGCAGTACGACAAGGAGCTGCTGACGCGCCTGCAGTTCGTGGTCGACAACGACTTCCAGCGCCTGACTTACACCGAGGCCGTCGAAATCCTGAAGGTCGCCAAGCAGAAGTTTGAGTTCCCGGTAGATTGGGGCACCGACCTGCAGAGCGAGCATGAGCGGTATTTGGTGGAGAAGCACTTCAAGAAGCCAGTTATCCTCACCGATTACCCCAAGGATATCAAGGCCTTCTACATGAAGCTCAACGACGACGGCCAGACGGTGCGCGCCATGGACGTGCTGTTCCCCGGCATCGGCGAAATCATTGGCGGCTCGCAGCGCGAGGAAGACCTGACCAAGCTGAAGGACCGCATGGCCGCCATGCACGTGCCCGAGCACGAACTCTGGTGGTACCTGGAGCTGCGCCAGTACGGCACCGCGCCGCACGCCGGCTTCGGCCTGGGCTTCGAGCGGCTCATCCTCTTCATCACCGGCATGGCCAACATCCGCGACGTCATCCCCTTCCCCCGCTTCCCCGGCAGCGCAGAGTTTTAGATCACCGATTTCTGCTGCTGATTAATCGTGATTCCCCTGATTATAAGCAAGTAACCTGCTTCTTTCTAACAACGGCCGACCCTCTTTAGGGCCGGCCGTTGTTTTGTGGGGATGCCTATTAAGCCGGCCTCAGCAGTAAGTCCGCAGCTCCTTGTCGTCTACGGCCAGCAGGTTGTCCAGCCGCAGCTCGAAGCCGTCGGCCAGGCGCAGGTACTCCACTTTGTCCTGAATGTATAGATCCTGAATGATGCCATGGTAGGTGCTGGGGGGCGTGTCGGGCTCGGTGCGGTAGGTGAGGGTGCAGGGCTGGCCGGTGGTGGCGCGGGCCTCCAGCTCGTCGTAGAACGAGCAGTTGATGGGTTGATAAGCAGCGGGCATAGCGAAAGGGGTTAGAGGGTTTCTGCTTGTACGCGCGGCCGGGCCCGCAGGATGGGCGGGGCAGCGGCCGTTGCCCAAAAGACCGAGGCAACAACCCGGCTCTGCTTCCGCCCGTTGCCTAAGCAGCCACTCACCACTCCGCCGCCATGCCCCCCGAAATCGACCTTGCCCCTGCCGACGCCCTCCGGGATGGCGAAATGCACGCCTACCCCGCCACGCCCGACGTGGAGGTACTGCTTGTGCGCCGTCAGGGCCAGTATCGGGCCCTGGCCGCCCGCTGCCCGCACTACGGCGCGCCGCTCGAAAAAGGCCGCATCATCAACGACCAGCTCATCTGCCCCTGGCATCACGCGTGCTTCCGGGTCGATGATGGCCACCTGTGCCAGCCGCCGGCCCTCGACGACCTGCCCACCTACCCCGTGCGCGTGGCCGACGGCCGGGTGTGGGTGACGCTGCCCGCCCACCCCACGGCCGCCGCCGAAAGCCCCGACGCCACGCCCACGGCCCTGGTGGGCGGCACCCCACCCGGCCCCGACCGCGCCGCCCCCGACCCGCGCACGTTCGTGCTGGTAGGCGCCGGAGCGGCCGGGCAGTTCGCGGCCCAGACGCTGCGCGCCGAAGGTTTCGGCGGCCGACTTGTGCTGGTCGGTGCCGACCCGGCCGCGCCCTACGACCGCACCAAGCTCAGCAAAGCGTTTCTGGCCGGCAAGGCCGATAAAAAGGCGCTGCCATTGCGCCAGGCCGATTTCTATCAGCGGCACCAAATCGAAATCCTGACCGACACCCGCGTTACCGGCCTGAACTTGCGGCAGCGCCAGCTGCAGCTCGAAGGCCGCGACCCGCTGCGCTACGACAAGCTACTGCTGGCGCCCGGCTGCCAGCCCAACACCCTGCCCCAGCTGCCCGGCCACGAGTTGGCCGGCGTGCTGCCCCTGCGCACCGCCCAGGATGCCGTCCGGATTCGCGAAGCGGCTACCAATGCCCGGCATGTCGTCATCATCGGCAGCAGCTTTATCGGGATGGAAGCCGCGGCCAGCCTGGCCGCCGAAGACGAGGCCGCCGGCAACAAGAACCGGCGTATCACGGTCATTGCCCGCGACAAAGAGCCGTTTATGAACGTGTTGGGACCCAAAATCGGGGCCATGTTCCGCAACCTGCACCGCCGCCACGGGGTGCGGTTTAGGGCCGAAGCGGACGTGCAGGCCCTGGAGGGCGAAAACGGCCGGGTGACGGCCGTGCGCCTGGCTTCGGGCCAGCGCCTGCCCGCCGATGTGGTGGTATTGGGCGTGGGCGTGCGGCCGGCCACCGGGTTTCTGGCGGAGGCCTTCGAGCTGGAAAAAGACGGCGGCCTACGCGTAGACGCGCACCTGCGGGCGGCCGAGCACGTGTACGTAGCCGGTGATGTAGCCCTGTTTCCGCTGGCGGCCGGCCTGGGCCAGCACCGCGTCGAGCACTGGCGGCTGGCCCAGCAGCACGGAGCCTGCGCCGCCCGCAACATGCTGGGCCAGGAAGTGGCTTTTGCCGAGGTGCCCTTCTTCTGGACCCAGCAGTTTGGCAAAAGCCTGCGCTACGCCGGCCACGCCACCGAGTGGGACGAAATCATCTTCCACGGCGACGTGCGCCGCCAGAATTTCCTGGCCCTCTACGCCCACCGCAACCGCCTGGTAGCCGCCGCCGCCCTGGGCCGCGACGACGACATGCTGGTGATTATGGAACTGCTGCGCCGCGACCAGATGCCCACGCCCACCGCCGCCCGCCGCAAAACCAACTGGGCCAGGCTACTGGACGGCTAACGCAGCGAGTGGCGCAGACTATTGCGCAAACTCTACCTAAGCCAAAGCGAGCCGGCCTCTCCGCAGAGAAACCGGCTCACTTTTTCCTGAGCTGGCTGCCCGCTCGGGTTCGAAGCCGCTAGTGCTTGCCTTTGCCGTGGCCCTTATCGTAGCCTTTGCCCGCTTTGTACTTTTTGCCCTTGCCCTCCTGCACGTACACGGCCGGGCCGGTGGGCACAACGTACACGGCCCGGGCCTTTTTGGCCTGGCCAGGCGGCATGCCGTGCGGATGGCCCTTTTTAGGATATTTCACCCGATGTTCCTGGATAAGCACCCAGGGCTGCGCGCCCACATAGTTGATGACGACCGGGTGAAACGAGTTGGTAGCGTAGCCATTAATGGTCTTCAGCTTTTTCCATTTGCCATCGCGCCGCACCACATATTGCTGGTCGCGCAGGTCGTAATAGCCACCCACTTCCGGAATGTAGTAGTACTGCGTGCCCGCGGGTACGGCCGGCCCCCAGCTGGGCGGGTTCACGTTGATGGTTACCTGCGCCTGGCCCGGCAGGCTGGAGGCAGCCAAAGAGGCGGTTAGCGCCGCCGTGAGCAGGAATCTGGAAGTAGTACGCATATAACTGAGGGGCTGAAGTGAAAAGAAAGCACTGCCGGCAGGCAGCCCGGCCGGGGCCGCCTACACTGGTAGCCGGGGCGCTGGCGGGGCAGTTGGCAAAAATGAAACCAACCTGGTTTTGGCCACTAACGGCCGGCTTGTACGCAGCGGCTCCGCTGAGCTGCTGCAGTCGCCCGAAAGCGGCGGCCGGTCTGGCTGGCCGCCCCCCTCTTTCGGCCAGTTGGGCGGAGAAGTTCAGGCGGCCGGGCACAAACCAGCGGCTTCGGCTGTTATGCTCCGTCTGGCCGCTGCCTCCGCGGGGCCCGCCGCCGAAACTGCCTGACTGAAAAGCTATTCGCATTAGTCATCGGGCCGCGTTTCGCTTATCTTTGCCGACTTATCCGCTCCGCTGCCGCATGGCCAAAAAATCAACTGCCGCTTCCGCTTCTTCCGCTACGAAAACCGCCCCGGCCCCCAAAGCTAAAAGGGCTGCTAAACCGGCCCCTACTATTGAAAAATCATCTAAGAAGGCCTCGAAAGCGGCTTCAGACACAGAGGTCTTAACCAAGTCGGCCCTGGCCGAGGCCGAGCCGGCCAAAGCGCCCCGCGTGGCCCGCACGGGCAAGGCCACCAGCGCCAGCCAGCCCAGCGCCGGCACCGTTTCGGTGGCCGCCGCCGTGGCCGATGGCAACGGGCACCACAGCACGGCCGCCGTGCAGGCCGTG
Organism: Hymenobacter actinosclerus; assembly: GCF_900111515.1. Lineage (GTDB taxonomy): Bacteria > Bacteroidota > Bacteroidia > Cytophagales > Hymenobacteraceae > Hymenobacter > Hymenobacter actinosclerus. The sequence goes on along the minus strand of NZ_FOHS01000006.1, from coordinate 144,289 downwards.
CCCCGGGCCGAAGTGGTGAGCGAAACCATTGCCGAAAACCGCGCCCCGATTGGCGGGCAATTGCTCGGCCCCGCTGATTTGGAAGCACCCTACATTGAGGTGTACGGGGCCCGGGAGCACAACCTCAAGAACGTATCGGTGCAGATTCCGCGGGGGCGGCTGGTGGTGTTTACCGGCATTTCGGGCTCGGGCAAGTCGTCGTTGGCTTTCGATACGATTTATGCCGAGGGCCAGCGCCGCTACATGGAGACGTTTTCGGCCTACGCCCGCTCGTTTATGGGCGGGCTGGAGCGGCCCGATGTGGACAAAATCGAGGGCCTGTCGCCGGTTATCAGCATCGAGCAGAAAACCACCTCGCGCAACCCGCGCTCCACGGTGGGCACCATCACCGAAATCTACGACTTCCTGCGCCTGCTCTACGCCCGCACGGCCGAGGCGTTCAGCTACGCCACGGGCCAGAAGATGATTCGGCAGAGCGACGACCAGATTATCAACTACATCCTGCAAGAGTACGACGGGCGCAAGCTGGTAGTGCTGGCGCCCGTGGTGAAGGGCCGTAAGGGGCACTACCGCGAGCTGTTTCAGCAGGTAGCCAAGCTGGGCTTTACCAAGGTGCGGGTCGATGGCGAGCTGCTCGACCTGACGCCCAAAATGCAGGTCGACCGCTACAAAATCCACGACATCGAAATCGTGATTGACCGGCTGGTGGTGAAGGAGGACGACCGGTTCCGGCTCTCGGGCTCGGTGCAGAACGCGCTTACCCAGGGCAAGGGCACCATGCTCGTGCTCGACCCCGACAGCAAGAAAAAGGACAACACCCAGTTCTTCTCGCGCTTTCTGATGGACCCGGCCACCGGCATCGCCTACGACGACCCGGCGCCCAACACGTTCAGCTTCAACTCGCCCTATGGCGCCTGCCCCACCTGCAATGGCCTGGGCCAGGTGCAGGAAATCACCGAGGAAACGGTCATGCCCGACCTCAAGCTCACCATCAGCCGCGGCGGCATCGCGCCGCTGGGCGAGTACCGCGACATCTGGATTTTCCAGCAGCTGGGCCAGATTCTCAAGCGCAATAAGGCCAGCCTGAGCACGCCCCTACACAAGCTGGACCCTGGGCTGCTCCAGCACCTGCTCTACGGCATCACCGAAGACGAAGCCGACGACCCCAAGCTGCCTGGCTACGCCGAGCCGTTCGAAGGCATTATCCCGTTTCTGCGCCGCCAGATGGACTCCGAGTCGGACAACATCCGCGAGTGGATTCAGCAGTACACCCAGGCCCAGGAGTGTCCCGAGTGTCACGGCTACCGGCTCAAAAAGGAAAGCCTGCACTTCAAAATCGACGGCCGGCACATCGGCGAGCTGTCGGTGATGGACCTGAGCGAGTTGGCCGACTGGTTTGTGGGCCTCGAAGACCGCCTCTCGGAGCGCCAGAACCTGATTGCCCGCGAGCTGCTCAAGGAAATCCGCAAGCGCATCGGCTTTTTGCTCGAAGTGGGGCTGGACTACCTGAACCTGCACCGCTCGGTGCGCACGCTCAGCGGCGGCGAAAGCCAGCGCATCCGGCTGGCCACCCAAATCGGCACCCAGCTCGTGGGCGTGCTCTACATCATGGACGAGCCCAGCATCGGCCTGCACCAGCGCGACAACGAGCGCCTCATTAAGGCCCTCCAGCACCTGCGCGATTTGGGCAACTCGGTGATTGTGGTGGAGCACGACAAGGACATGATTATGCACGCCGACCACGTGCTCGACATCGGCCCCGGCGCGGGCATCCACGGCGGCCACATCGTGGCCCAGGGCACGCCCACCGAGATTTTCAGCTCCGGCTCGCTCACCTCGCAATACCTGAGCGGAGCCAAGCACATTGAGCTACGCAAGAAAAAACGCAAGGGCGAAGGCAACGAGCTGATTTTGCGCGGCGCGAAAGGGCACAACCTCAAGAACGTAACGGCCAGAATCCCGCTGGGCAAGCTGGTGGCCGTAACGGGCGTGTCGGGCTCGGGCAAGTCCAGCCTCATCCACGACACGCTCTACCCCATCCTCAATCAGCACTTTTTCAAGGCCAAGCGCGAGCCGCTGGCCTACGATAAGATTGAGGGCCTGGAGTTTATCGATAAGGTAATTGAGGTGGACCAGTCGCCGATTGGCCGCACGCCCCGCTCGAACCCGGCCACCTACACCGGCGTGTTCACTGAAATCCGCCAGCTGTTTGCCAACCTGCCCGAGTCGAAAATCCGGGGCTACGGGCCCGGCCGGTTCTCGTTCAACGTGAAGGGCGGGCGCTGCGAAACCTGCGAAGGGGCCGGCATCCGCACCATCGAGATGAACTTCCTGCCCGACGTGCACGTGCCCTGCGAAACCTGCAAGGGCCGCCGCTACAACCGCGAAACCCTGGAGGTGCGCTTCAAGGGCAAGTCCATCACCGACGTGCTCGACATGACGGTGGAAAAGGCCGTGGAGTTCTTCGAGTTTCAGCCCCGCATCCTGCGCAAAATCCAGACCCTGCACGAAGTGGGCCTGGGCTACCTCACGCTGGGTCAGCAGGCCACCACGCTTTCGGGCGGCGAGGCCCAGCGCGTAAAGCTGGCCACCGAGCTAAGCAAAAAGGACACCGGCAAAACCTTTTACATCCTCGACGAGCCCACTACCGGCCTGCATTTCGAAGACATCAACCACCTGGCCGTCGTCCTGCACAAGCTCGCCGACAAGGGCAACACCGTCCTCATCATCGAGCACAACCTCGACCTCATCAAGGTAGCCGACTACCTCATCGACATCGGCCCCGAGGGCGGCGCGGCCGGCGGCACCATCGTGGCCCAGGGCACGCCCGAGGCCGTGGCCAAGGCCGGCAAGGGCCACACCGCCCGCTTCCTGGCCGAAGAACTGCGCACGAGCAAGTACGCGGAGGCATAGTAAACGCCGCGCTTATCAGTGTTGGAAGGCCGGTTACCGCAGGGTGGCCGGCCTTCTGCTTTAACCGACAACGGCAAAACCGCCGAAACAATAATTACCTGCTTTTGCTGCTAAATCGGCAATAATAGTGGCCTATAATTGATTGTAATATCTAAGTAAGTACTCACCCTCAGATAAATTTCTATTCCCGAATATTTGTTATGCTTCTATTATTTCCCTAGTTTGAGGGCTTCTATTCCTCTTCCTGCCCTATGAAAGTTCTGGTTTTCCCTGCTCTGCTCGCCATTGCCATCATCACCGGCCCGCCTAAGCCCGGCACCAACCCGACCTCTGTTCCCCAAGCCAACGCCTCACTGACCGTCGCCAACGCTGCGCCAGAAAAAACCACTCAGCTGCCCGCAAACGATGCGGCTACTTCAACCAAAGACGCAGTTGGTCAGTTGCCCCGGCAGGCAGCGGCTACCAAGTAAACAGACGGAGCCCGCCGCGTTTAACCGCCTGCCCGAAACGGTTCAGGCATGGTACGCGCGCAACCGCCGCTGATAAGGGCGGTTGCAGGGCCCCATCAGTGCCCAGATACAGCAGGCTGTACCGGCTTAGGCAGGGCCAGCTGAAGGCGGCAATCAGCAGCAGGCTCCGGACGAAAGCGCTGACCGGGACCAGGGCACGCCACAGGTCAAGGTCGGGATACTGGAGGGCGTCGTGCTCGTGCAAAGGACTTTTTGCCATCCATTATGGTATACTTAGCGGAGAGTAGCCGCCCAACGCGCTGAAATAGAACTTCAGCGTTTTTCCGATAACCTTCTGTCAACCAGCGTTATCCAGCTTAGCGCCAGTTACTCCAAAATGCCTGAATGCCTCTTCGCGGCGGGTGTGGCCGGGCAGACTTGACGCACCAGAAACAAAAAAAGCCGCCACGCCGGAAGGCGTAGCGGCTTTCTAGTTCATCTTAACCGGCTAAGCCTACATGCCCATGGCACCGGGCAGTTGCTTGGCTTTCTCCAAGTGTGCCTGAATGGTAGGCAGCACTTTGGTAGCAAAAGCCTTCACTTCGGCATCTTTGCCGTTCTGGATTTCGCTCTGGAATGCGTCCACCGTTTTCTGGTGGTCGGTTACCATCTGCTGGGCGTATTTCTGGGCCAGTGGCTCGCCGCTGAGCTTTTCCATTTCGGCCTTCAGGGCCATGTGTTCAGCGTCCATGTCGGTGGGCAGCATCACGTTTTTGCTTTTGGCAATCGGCTCCAGCTCGCTGCCGGCTTTGGTGTGGTCGGCTACCATCATGCTGGCGTACTCCTTGGCGGCGCCACTCACGCCTTTATCCATGGCCAGCTTGCTGAGGCCCATTTCGTTGTGGCCGCCGGTGGCGACCATCTTCATGAAGTCCTCGTCCGTCATCATGGCGGCCGGGTTGCCGGCATCCATCATGGTGTCGGCCACCATGCCATCATTCATGGCGGTGGTGTCGGTGGCAGTAGTCGTGGTGGTGGTGTCGGTGGTGGGGTTGCAGGCCGTAACGGCCAACAGGGCGCCGGCGCTTAGCACGGCTGAAAAAGAGAGTTTCATAAATGGATTTGGTTGGGTTGGAAATAAATAGTGGTGAAAGAGCAAGTGCGGACAAGCGGCCGGTTTAGCGGCTCATGGTGGTATCGGCGGCCAGCGCCGAGTCGGCGTTGGCGGTTACGGTAGGGCCGGCGTTGTTGTCAATCACCACGGCATCGGCCTTCACCCCGCCCTGGTCAGCGGCGTTATCGATGTCGCTCACGGCTTCACCGGCGGTACCATCGGTGCGGGTTTCGGTGTTGCAGCTGCCCAGGGCGAGGGTGGCCGCCAGGGCCAGGCAGGAGAAGAAGCTCAGTTTCATAAGGTTGGAAAAAGCGATGAAAACAATAAACGGGGGAGGTAGAATTAAGGTTTGAGCTTGCTGTGAAGGTCGTCGGCGGCCCGCTTCAGGTCTTCCAGCACCGCCTTTTGCCGGGCCGCCAGGGGGGGCAGATCGGTGTCGTACGAGTCGGTTTGCAGGCTTTCGTTGGTGTCGAGGGCCTTCTTAAGGGTGCGGGTCAGCGACTCTTCAAACTTCTGGTCGAAGGCGGCACCGTTGAGGGCGGTCATTTCGCCCACCTGCCGGGCCTGGCTCTCGCCCAGGCCGGTAGGCAGCACCAGGTTTTTCTGCCGGGCCAGCGCCTGCACCTCATTAAGCAGCGGACCGACCTGGTTGATGACGTTCTGGGCCACGTACTTGGCATCGGCCGAGGTGGCCTTGCGCTGGGCAATCTGGCTCATTTCGAGCATCTCCATCTGGTAGCTGGCCATTTCCACGACCATGGAAGCATCCGTAATCTGGCGCTTGGTAATGTTCTGCTCGTTTATGCGTTTCTCGTTTTGAAATTTTGCATCGAATACGGGGTCGTTGTTGCTGGCGGAACCCGAGCAGGCCGCCAGGGCCGGCAGCAGTAACATAAGACAAGCAGCACGGGAAAATAGCATCAGATCAGGAGGTTGAGAAACAAAGAAGTATCTGCGCCTATACGCGGCCCACGGAATCGGGTTGGCGGGCGGGCGGGCAAAATAAGTTCCCCGAAGCCTTAAACTTTTTGACCGGGGCTGCCTCTAACCGCCGAAAACCGGTTTGCCAGTTCCTCTTTCACTCTTTCATTTTTCTCTTCCTCATGAAGCGCCCCACCTTCCGCCTTTTGAGCATGGCCGCCCTGGCCGGCTCCACCCTGCTGTTGCCCGCCTGCGACAAGGCCAGCGACTCGCAGACGAGCCCCGCTCCCACCGCCACCGAGCTATCGGCCCAGGACCAGAGCCTGGCCGAGGACGAAACCGCCGCTCTGGCCGACCTGACCGATGCCGCCGCCCCCACTGAGGCCGCCACCCCCAACAGCCCCGCCGCCGAAGCCGACGACCTCGCCCGCCTGGCCGGCCGCTGCCTGACGCGCACCTACGATGCCGCTACGCGCACGCTCACCCTCGATTTCGGCCCCACCAACTGCGTAGGGCCCAACGGCGTGGCCCGGCGCGGCAAAATCGTGACGGTTTTCAATGGCCCGCTGCGCGAAGCCGGCGCCACCAAAACCATTACGCTCGTCGATTATTACCGCAACGACAACCAGCACACCGGTACCCGCACCATCACCGGCCTCGGCGGCGGCTCCTGGAGCCTGGTGGTGCAGAACGCCAGCATCAGCACGCCCACCGGCACGCACTCCTGGACCGCCAGCCGCACTTACACCCGCACCGCCGGCCAGGGCACCCGCACGCTCACCGACGATGAATATACCGTAACCGGCCAGACCAGCGGCACCAACCGCAAAGGCGTGGGCTACACCGCTACCATCGCCCAGCCGCTGCTCAAGAAATTCCAGCCCGGCTGCGCCCGCACGTTTGTGGCCGGCACAGTGGCCATTGTAACCGACAAGGACAAGCAGGCCCTGCTCAACTACGACCCCAGCGGCACCCAGGCCTGCGACAATCTGGCCTCCATCACCGTCAACGGCGCTACCCGCACCATCCGCGTCGGGGGCGGCATGTGAGCTTCCCGGTTTCCACCGAAAGAATGGGCTTCACTACCACCCTTGCGTGGGTTAGTGAAGTCCACTTTTTTAAGCAGAATTTAATAAAAACGACTGATTGGGAGGATTTTTTATAAATAATATATTTAAATCAGCATTTAAATGAAAAAACAATAATACATTGGCTTATCCTCTCACACTTTCACATCCATTCTGCTATGAAGAAAAACAGCTTCACCCACATTTTATCAGGCTTAGGCATGCTGGCGCTAGCCAGTTGCTCGATTACACCTGAAGCAGCGGCGCCAATCACCGCTAAGCAATCGGCTAACAGTGTCGCACCTGAGTGTCCCGGCGGCGACTGCTCTGGCGGCGGCAGTGGCGGCGGCTCTACTTCACCATGCGTAGCGCCGACCAGCACCATCTCGGCTCGTATTAAAAGAGAAGCCTTCCTGTACGCTCGTCAGATGAACTGGACGCCCGAGCAAGTAATAATTGGCACAGAGGGCTGTAACGGCGTCTACCCCTTCAGTTTGGAGTTTATACGCGACAGAGATGGTAAAGCACTCTGGGTTGGCGGCCGCTACAGTGGCGGCACCATCGATATGGATTATATTCAGCCCTGACAATTCGTCGATTCAGTAAAGAAAGCCCCGTAATACCAGCGTATTACGGGGCTTTTTTCAAGAACGGGCCACCGGAGGAAGGCCTGTTTACTTCCCCTTAAATTCGGGCTTGCGCTTTTCCAGGAAGGCCTGCACTCCCTCGCGGTAGTCGCCCGACTCGCCGGCAATCTGCTGGCAGTGGGCCTCGTAGTCGAGCATTTCGTCGAGCGTGGCGGTGGCGGCCTTGTTGAGCATCTGCTTGATGAGGCCGATGCTTTGGGTAGGCGCGGCGGCGTAGCGGGCGGCCAGGGCGTAGGTGGCCTCATCGAGCTGCTCGGGCGCTACCATCTGGTTCACCAGGCCCAGGCGGAGGGCCTCCTCGGCCGTTACCTTCGAGCCCAGCGTGCACAGTTCGAAAGCCTTGAGCGTACCCACCAGCCGGGGCAGAAACCACGACGAGCCGGAGTCGGGCACCAGCCCGATGTTGATGAACACCTCAATCAGCGAGGCCTCCGACGAGGCCACAATGGCGTCGCAGGCCAGGGCCAGCGAGCAGCCGGCGCCGGCGGCCACCCCATTCAGGCGGCACACAATGGGTTTAGGCAGCGCCCGCATAGCCCGGATGATGGGGTTATAGCGCTTGTGCAGCGAGTCGTAGAAGGAGCGCGGCTGGCCCTCGGCGGCCTCGGCCTCGCGGCTGGCCTTTAGGTCCTGGCCCGAGCAGAAGGCCCGGCCGGCACCCGTGAGCACCACGGCCCGCACGCTGGCGTCGCGCGCCACCTGCTTCAGCGCGTCCTGCAGCTCGTAGCTCTGGGCATCATCAAAGGCATTAAAAACGTCGGGGCGGTTGAGCGTGATGGTGGCCACGCCATCGGGGCGCACGTCGTAGAGTAAAGACATTAGTGCAGTAGTAAGTTGGTAAGCAAAGAAACGTCATTCAGAGCGAAGCGAAGAATCTCGCGGGCTGACAGTAGGCTACTGGCACAACATCAGCCCGCGAGATTCTTCGCTTCGCGCTGAATGACGTTCTTCTTATAAGCTCACTTCACTCCGCAACAACGCCTCGGCCACGTACAAGTCTTCGGCCGTCGTGATTTTGAGGTTGCGGTAGTCACCTTCCACCAGCTGAATGGGGTGCAGGTCTTCCACCACGCTGGCGTCGTCGGTGAAAGTGCTGAGCTCGGGCAGCTGGTAGGCGCGGCGCAGCAGGGCCAGACTGAAGCACTGCGGGGTTTGCACGAGGCGCAGGCGGGCGCGGTTGAGGGCGTAGCTGCCCTGCTGGCTGAGGTTGCGCACCGAATCTTTGGGAACCACGGCCGCGACGGCGGCGCCATGGTTGTGGGCGGCCTGGTAGGTGGCCTCAATCACAGCGCGGGGCGTGAGGGGGCGCACGCCATCGTGCACGGCCACCACGCCGCCTTCCTGGTCGGCCAGGTGGGTTAGGCCGGCGCGCACCGAGGCCCAGCGGGTGGCTCCGCCCACCACCAGCGCGTGCGGAATCTGCACCGCGTACTGCGCGCACAGCGCCTGCCAGGTTTCCAGCTGCCCGGCCGGCAGCACCACCACCAGCTCGCTTATGCCCAGGGCGGGGTCGGCGAAGCGGCGCAGCGTGTGCAGCAGCACCGGCTCGCCGGCCAGCGCCAGAAACTGCTTGGGCCGGTCGGCGCCCATGCGCGTGCCGCTGCCGCCCGCCACAATGATGGCGTAGCGGGCAGTAACGGGACCTTTGGGGTTTGGGGGGCTGGCGGCTTCAGACTGGTTCATGGCAACGGCGTAGGGCGCAAATAAGGCAATCGGCACAAAAAACGCCGGCTGCTACTCGTGAAAGTAGCAGCCGGCGTAGCCTGTTTCAAACGGCAGGACGATAGCCTGAGACCTGAAAAGTTAGATGATCAGCATGGCGTCGCCGTAGCTGAAGAAGCGGTACTTCTCCTTGATAGCCAGCTTGTAGGCCTCAATCAGCAGATCGTGGCCGGCGAAGGCCGAGGCCATCATCATCAGCGTGCTCTCCGGGGTGTGGAAGTTGGTGAGCAGGGCGTTGGCAATTTTGAAATCGTAGGGCGGGAAGATGAACCGGTCGGTCCAGCCCTCGTTGGCCTTGAGGCGGGTGTGGGCCGAAACCGACGACTCCATGGCCCGCATGGCCGTGGTGCCGATGGCGCAAACGCGCTTCTTGGCATCGAGGGCCTTGTTTACCACCACGGCAGTCGTGCCGGGCACCACGAAGTTCTCCGAGTCCATCTTGTGCTTGGTCAGGTCCTCCACATCCACGGTGCGGAAGGTACCCAGGCCGATGTGCAGCGTTACCGGCGCCACCTCGATACCCTTGATTTCCAGGCGCTTCATTACCTCGCGGGTGAAGTGCAGGCCGGCCGAAGGGGCAGCCACGGCGCCGATGTTGTTGGCGTAAATCGTCTGGTAGCGCTCCTTGTCGGCCGCCTCGGTGTCGCGGGTGATGAACTCCTTCGGAATCGGGGTTTCGCCCAGGCTGTAAAGGGCCTTGTAGAAGTCCTCGGGCGGGCCATCGTAGAGAAACTTGATGGTGCGGCCGCGCGACGTGGTGTTGTCGATTACCTCGGCCACCATATCCGACTCGCCGAAGTAGAGCTTGTTGCCCACCCGGATTTTGCGGGCCGGGTCCACGAGCACATCCCAGAGGTGAATTTCGGTGTTCAGCTCGCGGAGCAGAAATACCTCGATCTGGGCGCCGGTTTTTTCCTTGTTGCCGAACATGCGGGCCGGAAACACCTTCGTGTCGTTCACCACAAACACGTCGCCTTCGTCGAAGTACTCCAGGATGTCTTTGAAAGAGCGGTGCTCGATTTTGCCACTATCCCGGTGCAGCACCATCAGGCGCGACTCGTCGCGGTTTTTGGCCGGGTGCTGGGCCACCAGATTCTCGGGCAATTCGAATTTGAACTCAGAAAGCTTCATGGGCCAGACAGGGCAATAGTTGGGGAAACTAGTAAAAAAATCGAGCCGCAAAAGTACGGATAATTGCCGGATTAATAGTTAATTTTCGCCCGGAAACATTAATTGCCCTCCTTGCGCCCACTTGGCAGGCAGGAAAAGAAGCGGGGGCGTGCGGAGCCACAGTCGAAGCACCTCTCCTGTAACAGGAAGCCCGACGCTTGGTTGGTATTGCCGCCGATTCGGCTTCGTTCCGCCTCCTGGCTCCATCCGCCACCTGTTCAGCATGGCTCTTTCCGTTTAATTCCTTTGCTCCGCCCAGCTCCCCGATTCTATGAAAGCCATTCGCCTGACGCTTGAGAGTTTTCGCTTTGCCTGGGAGGCGCTGAAGGGCAACCTGCTGCGCACCGTGCTGTCGTTGCTGGGCGTTACGGTGGGCATTTTCGCCATCATTGCCGTGTTTACGGTGGTCGACTCGCTCGAAAAAAACATCCGCAGCAGCATGAGCTTCGTGGGCGACAAGGTGATTTACGTGGACAAGTGGCCCTGGGTGTTCGAGCCCAACTTTGCCTGGTGGAAGTACTTCAACCGGCCCGTGCCCAGCGTGCGCGAGTACCGGCTGCTGCAGAAGCAGCTGGGCCCCAACAACGCGGGCGTCGCCATTTTCGCCAGCAAATCGGGCAACACCTTCAAAGCCGGCTCCAACAGCATCGACGACGCCTTTATGCAGGGCGTGAGCTACGAGTACCGCACCATCTCGGACGTGCCCGTGGCCGAGGGCCGCTACTTTACGCAGCAGGAGGTGGAGGGCGCCCGCAACGTGGCCATCATCGGCTATGATATTGCCGCCAACCTGTTTCCGGGCCGCTCGGCGCTGGGCCAGGAGTTTAAAACCCGCGGCCAGCGCTTCACGGTGATTGGGGTGATGGAAAAAGCCGGCAAGAGCCTGCTCGAAATCAAGAGCAACGACACCAACACGTTCATTCCGTTCGGGGCCTTCTCCAAGATATTCGCCATCAACCCCGGCACCGGCAGCGGCGTGTCGGCCACCATCGGCATCAAGGGCCTCGACACCGACCCCGGCCTGCTCGACCTCGAATACGAGGTGAAGGGCCTGATGCGCAACATCCGCGGCCTCAAGCCCCGCGAAGACGACAACTTCGTGCTCAACCGGCCCGAAATGCTGGCCAGCGCCATTTCGGGCCTGTTCTCGATTCTGGGCGTGGCCGGGGGCGTTATTGGCTCGTTTGCCATGCTGGTGGGCGGCTTCGGCATTGCCAACATCATGTTCGTGTCGGTGAAGGAGCGCACCAACATCATCGGCATCCAGAAGTCGCTGGGGGCCAAAAACTACTTCATTCTCTTCCAGTTCCTGTTCGAGGCCGTGTTTCTGTGCCTGCTGGGCGGAGCGGCGGGCCTGCTGCTGGTGTGGCTGGTTACGCTCATCCCGCAGGATTCGCTGCCGCTGTTCATGAGCGGCGGGCGCATTGCCCTGGGCCTCACCGTATCGGTGCTGATTGGGGTGGTAGCGGGCATCGTGCCGGCCGTGCTGGCCGCCAACCTCGACCCCGTTATTGCCATTAGGGCTAAGTAGGGGTGATGGGGTAATAGGGTAATAGGGTAATAGGGTGAGGGAGATGATAGAGGATCTGTCATCCTGAGCGCAGCGAAGGACCTTATCACGCTTGAACGACCGTACTAGCGACCCGGGCTCACTTGATAAGGTCCTTCGCTGCGCTCAGGATGACAGGTCCTCTATCATCTCCCTCACCTCATAACCCCATCACCTCCTCCCCCATCACCCACAAATCATTATCTTGCGAACCGCTATGTAAGGTCGGCCTCCTTTTCGTGAGGGCGGCCTTCCTTTTTGCTTACCTTATTTACCCGTTTGCTTTTTCCGGTGCGCACTGCCCGGTCCGGACGTTCTTCCGGGTCCGGGGCGGGCGGGTTTGCGCCTCATTTTTCCCTTGAATTCCCATGTCGAAACTCCAGAAAGACAGTAAAACCAAAGCGTCTGACCAGGCGCTCAACGCCGGCAGCGGCCAGACCATCGTTCAGCCCAACGTCAACGACAACAAGGTCAAGACCATCAGCGACATCCGCGAACAAACCCACGGCGAGCGGACGGTGCAGGTGGAAGACGAGCAGCGCATTCGCAAAGCCTTTGTTGATAAGGACTGGAACGAGATTAAGATTGCCGACTCCTGGCAAATCTTCAAGGTGATGGCCGAGTTCGTGGAGGGCTTCGAGAAGATGTCGAAAATCGGCCCCTGCGTGTCCATTTTCGGCTCGGCCCGCACCAAGGCCGACAACCCCTACTACCTGATGGCCGAGGAAATTGCGGCCAAGCTCGTGCGCCACGGCTACGGTGTCATCACGGGCGGCGGCCCCGGCATCATGGAGGCCGGCAACAAGGGCGCCCACTCGGAGGGCGGTAAGTCGGTGGGCCTCAACATCGAGCTGCCCTTCGAGCAGTTCAACAACATCTACATCGACCCCGATAAAATCATCAACTTCGACTATTTCTTCGTCCGTAAGGTGATGTTTGTGAAGTACGCGCAGGGCTTCATTGGCATGCCCGGCGGCTTCGGCACCCTCGACGAGCTGTTCGAGGCCATTACGCTCATCCAGACCAAGAAAATCGGCCGCTTCCCCATCGTGCTGGTGGGCACCAAGTACTGGCAGGGCCTGTTCAGCTGGATTGAGGACGTGATGCTGGGCGACGAGCGCAATATCTCGCCCGAAGACATGGACCTGGTACACTTGGTTGATACGTCGGAGGACGCCGTAAAAATCATTGATGACTTCTACGGCAAGTACCTGCTGTCGCCGAACTTCTAAATCATTGATTTGCGCTGATTAGCTGTGATTGCGCTGATTTTTTGACTGGCTGGCGGGTGAGGCACTGCTTCACTTTTGATGCGGGTCGGCTGAACGGCTGAACATTCCGGCTTTCCGGGGCTTTCGAAAGCCGCTGCTTCGGCAGCGGCTTTTTTGTGCGTAGCTTGGTTTGCTTTTCGCGCGTCGCGCTTTTGCCTTTTGTATGCCGAATTCTGCCGCCCCTGCCGCCCTTGCCGAAACGCCTGCCCTAGTGCGCGACTACGACTACCTGATTGTGGGCGGCGGGGCAGCCGGGCTGAGTCTGGCCTACCACATCAGCCAGGAGCCACGGCTCACGGGCAAGCGGGTGCTGATTCTGGAGCCCGAGGCCAAAGACCAGAACGACCGCACCTGGTCGTTCTGGGCCGATGCGCCCACGCTTTTCGACGGCATTGTAGCCCACGAATGGGCAAAACTGGCCTTCCGCAGCCCCAACTTCGAGCGGGTACTGGCCCCGGAGCGCTACCGCTACAAGATGATTCGGGGGCTGGATTTCTACCGCTTCGTGCGGCAGATGCTCACCGGCAACCCGCAGTTCACCTGGCTGCGCACCACGGTGCAGGAGCTGGCCAGCACGCCCACCGGTGCGCGGGCCGGCACGCCCGCGGGCGAGTTCACGGCCCGCTATGCCTTCGACAGCCGCCCGCCCCAGCTACGGGAACTGCGCCGCCCCAGCCACCGCTACCTGCTCCAGCACTTCGTGGGCTGGGAAGTGGAAACCGAGCACGACGCCTTCGACCCCACCACGGCCGAGTTCATGGACTTCCGGGGCGAGCAGGGCCAGGAGGTACGGTTTATGTACGTGCTGCCCTTTAGCCCGCGCCGGGCGCTGGTCGAGTACACCCTGTTTTCGGAAACGCCGCTGGCCAAGGCCGAGTACGAAACCGAACTGCGCCGCTACCTGGCCGCGCTGCCCGGCGCCGGCCACTACCGCATAACGGCCGAAGAAGTGGGCGCTATTCCGATGACCGACCACCCGCTTCCCCTGCAGCAGGGGAAGCACGTGCTGAACCTGGGCACCCGGGCCGGGCGCGCCAAGCCCAGCAGCGGCTACGCCTTCAAGCGCATTCTGGCCCACTCGGCCCGCCTGACCCAGGCGCTGGCTGCCACCGGCCGCCCTCCCCGGCACAGCACCGGCGACCAGTGGCAATTCCGGCTTTTCGACACCCTGCTGCTCGATATTATGCAGCGCCGGGGCGAGCTGACGCGCGACATTTTCAGCCAGCTTTTCCAGCGCAACCCCGTCGACCGGGTTTTCGATTTTCTGGATGAGCGCAGCAGCTGGAAGGCGAATTTCCAGATCATGAACTCGGTTACGCCCTGGCCCTTCCTGCGCTCCATCTGGCACGTGCTGCGCCGCCGGCCGGGGCGGCGGCGGTAACCATAAAGCGCTGATTTTTATTTGGGCAGCCCCGCCAGCCACGTGGCCGGCAGGGCTTTTTGCTTGGTGCCGATGGATAGCAAAACGTACTGCGTTAGCATTCCCATGCTTGGATAATTGTGCTCATTTAAGTTAATGTGGTTTTTTTGACAGATACTTTCCACACATTCAACGAGAGAAACGAGCGTCTTATCGAATCGTGCTAGCGCATACGAGCCACCCAATCCATCTTTGAGAACTCAAGCCCAAAGTTGCAGCCTGTCTGCAGGCTTTCAGAGGGCCTGAAACGACAATAAAAGGCGTGCAATTCCCAAATCGGGATTACAGCCGGTGGCTCCCCTACAACACGATATGAACATACCTTTTACTTCTTCTCTGGCAGGCATTGGTGCGGCGCTGGCCGTGCTGCTAACGGCAGTAGCCAGCGGCTGCACGTACTCGACCGGGGAGGTGCCCAGCCCGTGCCCGACGGCCACCGAAGCCGTCAGCTACGCCCGCGACATTTCGCCCATTTTCGACACCAACTGCCGCAGCTGCCACGGGGCTACCGTGTACCAGACGCTGGGCGGCGGCAACGACTACAGCACCTACCAGGGAATTAAGAACCAGTCGGCCAGCCTGCTGCTGGGCTCGGTGCAGCACGCGCCCGGCTTCGACCCCATGCCTAAGAGCGGCGCCAAGCTGGCCGTGTGCGACATCGCCAAAATAAAGGCCTGGATTGAGGCCGGCCAGCCCAATAACTAAGCGCGGCGGGTGTTCATTTTCCGGACATTTTCCTCTGCCGCCACCCCGCTTACGCGCGCGGCGGGGGCCCCGGGCGCGCCGCGGCTGCTGGGCACCCTGCTGCTCCTGTTGGTGTTGGGCGCCGCACCGCGCAGCTACGCCCAGGGCCGTTTCATGACCAAGGAAGGCCGGGTGAGCTTCTTCTCGACCAGTATCATCGAGGACATTGAGGCCATCAACAATGCCACGGCCTCCATCATCGACCTGACCAGCAACCAGTTTGCTTTTGTGGTTCCCATCAAGGAGTTCACCTTCAAGCGCACCCTCATGCAGGAGCACTTCAACGAGAACTACATGGAATCGGACAAGTACCCGCGAGCGACATTTACCGGTCGGTTTGTGGATGCCAACCTGGCGCAGCTGGCCACGCCGGGCTCGCACACGGTGCGCGCCGAGGGCGACCTGACGCTGCACGGCGTAACGCGGCGGGTGGCGGTTCCGGCCACGCTCGAACTCAAGAGCGGGCAGTTACAGGCCTTTGCCACCTTCAACGTAGCCCCAGCCGATTACAACATCGAAGTGCCGCTCCTGGTGCGCGAAAACATTGCCAAGATAGTCCGCATCCGGGTGGTGCTCATTGCCGACCCGGTAGTTCCCAACGCAGGGCGGGCGGCCAACTAACTCTTACTTCTGCAACTGCTTTTAGATGAAAACATCTGTATCCATTTTCGGGCTCGGGCTGAGCCTGCTGCTGGCCCCGGCCGCCCTGGCCCAGACCACCGACCTGCTCGGCCAGCTTGATGCCCAGACCACTAACCCCGAGAAGCGTGAGGTGGTAGCGGCCACGTTCAAGGCCACGCACATCATCAACTCGCAGTCGGTAGAAACGCCGGGCGAGGGCACGCTGGCCTTCCTGATTCAGCACCGCTTCGGCACGCTTAACAGCGGCGCCTACAACTTCTTCGGCCTCGACCAGGCCGTGCTGCGGCTGGGCTTCGAGTACGGCCTGACTGACCGGCTGACCATCGGCCTGGGCCGCAGCTCGCAGGAAAAAACCTACGACGGCTCGGTGAAGTACCGCGCCATCCGGCAGACAACCGGCGCGCGGGCCATGCCCGTATCAGTGACGCTGTTTGCCTCGTCGGCCATCACCACGCTCAAGTTCAACCGTAACCCCGGGGCGGAGGACCGCTCTACGGCCTCGCGGGTTACCTACGCCTACCAGGCCCTGATTGCCCGCAAGTTCAGCCCCAACCTGTCGGTGCAGCTCATGCCCACGCTCATCCACCGCAACTACGTGGCCACGCCAAGCGAGCAGAACGACGTGTACGCGCTGGGCGGCGGCCTGCGCCAGAAAATCACGAAGCGCACGGCTCTCACGGCCGATTACTACTACCTGTTTCCGGGCAACACGGCCAGCAACTTCCGCAACGCGCTGGGTTTGGGCGTCGATCTGGAAACGGGCGGCCACATTTTCCAGCTGCACGTGACCAACTCGCTGGGCATGACGGAAAAGTTCTTCGTGCCCGAAACCACCGGCAAGTTCTTCTCCGGCGACCTGTACTTTGGCTTCACAGTAGCCCGCAATTTCACCCTCAAGTCGCAGATTTAAGCTTTCCGGCATGAGGACAAGTCGTCGTTTCCGCTGGCTGAAAGCCAAGCTGGCCGGGGCCCTGGTGCTGCTGACGCTGGTTGCCTGGGGCAGCTGGCAGGAGCCCAGCCTGCACGAGTTCACCCCCGTCACCGAGTTTGTTACCCTGACGGCGCCCGACCTGCAGCCGGGCGCGGCGGCCGAGCAATTGCAGGCCCGGGCGCTGGCCCTGCCCGGCGTAACGGCCTGCGCCGTGCGCCCCGAAAAGCAGCTGCTCACGCTGGCCTACCGCCCGGCCGAGCTTAGCGCCGGGCAGCTGCAGCAGCGCCTGAACCTGAGTGCGCTGCCGCAGCCCGAACTCAGCGCCGAGGCCGCCGCCCGGCAGTGCCCGGTGCCGCCGGGCTACGTGCAGGCCCTCGAACGGCTGCGCTTTGCCTTCAACCTGCGTCGGCTTTTCGTGCGCCTGTAGCGCGGCGGGCTGCTGCGTTCCGGTTGATTTTCCTGCTCCTTACTCTTTCGCTTACCTACTTACTTTTATGAACAGAAACCTACTCGCAACCGGCCTGCTGGCCTGCTCCCTGCTGCTGGGAGCCTGCGGCGGCAAAGAAGAAGCTGCCGCTCCTACCCTCTATGACCGCCTGGGTAAAACGGAGGGCATCGCCAGCATCGTGGACGGCCTGATAGCCAACGTGGGTGCCGAAACGGCCGTGCCCAACTCGGTGATGCTTCGTTCGCACAAGCCCATGCTCGATGCCGTAAATGGCGTGAACGGCCAGGCTCCGACCGATCCGACCCGCCTGCAGCGGCTGCGCAACAACTTCGTCGATCAGCTGGGTGAGGCTACCGGCGGCCCGCTTACCTACAAAGGCCTGAGCATGCTCACGGCCCATCGCGGCATGGGCGTTACGGCCAAGGAGTTCAGCGTGTGGCGCGAGCAGCTCGAAGCTTCGCTCAACAGCAACAAGGTGTCGGCCAACGACAAGGCCGAGCTGTACGTCATCATCGACAACATGTACAACGACGTAGTAGGCCACTAAGCCCGCTACTATACTGTTGCTATCCAGTCATCTACTACCAATCCGCTTGTGTCTCTGCTCTCCGATCCGCTTTGTCTGCCCGCTGCCGAAACCGGCACCTCCACCATTCAGCAGCTGACGCAGGCGCTGGAGCAGCTGCGGCAGGAAGAGCTGCGGCGCTTCGGCAGACGGCTCTCCGCCGAGCAGACCGATTCGCTCGATGAGCTGACGACCGCGCTGGTGCAGCGGGTAGTGCAGGGGCTGGCCCAGCGGCTGGGAACCGCCCGCCAGCGGGGCAACAGCACCCCGCTGCTGCAGGTGCTCACGACTCTGTTCGACCTGCAGACCCAGGCTGACGCGGCCCACTAACGGCGGCGTGGCACTGGCCCCGCAAGCCGGGCGGTAAGGGATTCAACAGGCACACGTAAAGCCAGCTTCCGGTTCGGGGGCTGGCTTTATTCATTCACGGCCCCGAAGCTCGCCTCGCTTTCCAGGTAGGCCCGCTCGGTGGCCACCACCCCGGCCGACAACGGCTGCAGGCGGGGTTCGGGGCGCGAGAGGTTGAGCAGGTAGCCGGGCAGCGTGGCGAGGTTGTCGAGGTCGTGGGTGATGCAGAGCACGGTTTTGCCCTCCTGTATCACCCACTCGTGCAACAGCCCGAATACCCGGCGGCGGTAGTACACGTCGAGCTGCTGGGTGGGCTCGTCGAGCAGGCACAGGGCGGCATTCTGCAGGCTGAGCTGGGCCAGCCACACCAGTTGCTGCTCGCCGCCCGAAAGCAGCGTGAAGTCCCGGTCGGCCAGATGGGCGGCGCCCACGCGGGCCAGGGCCGTATCGGCCAGGGCGTAATCGGTGGCCGAGTAGGCGCCCAGGAAACGGTGGTGGCGGAAGCGGCCCATCACGACCAGCTCGCGCACCGGCAGCGAAAACTCGACGCTGGCCCGCTGGGGCAGGTGGGCCAGCAGCCCGGCCGCCGCGGGCCGGCGCACGGTGCGCAGGTTGTGCCCGTTCACGGTCACGGTGCCCTCGTACGGAATCTGGCCGGTGAGGGCGCGCAGCAGCGTGGTTTTGCCGCAGCCGTTGTGCCCGATAACGGCCACGAAGGCCGGTTCGGGTACCGTAAAACACAAATTGCGGAGCAGGACTCGTCGTCCGTACCCCGCAATCAGGTTTTCTATGTGGAGAGGTGAGAGGTCAGACATGAGAAGTGAGAAGTTGAAAGTTCGTTCAGCAACAAGTGCCTGTCAAACACGAACAGTCTCACTTCTCATGTCTGGTATCTCACTTCTAAAACCCTAGTACTCGTCCTCGTTGAACATAAAGTCCTCCTTGGTCGGGTAGTCGGGCCAAACCTCTTCAATGTTTTCGTAGGGCTGGCCGTCGTCTTCCAGGGCCTGCAGGTTTTCTACCACCTCCATCGGGGCACCCGAGCGGATGGAGTAATCAATGAGCTCATCCTTGGTGGCGGGCCAGGGGGCATCTTCCAGATACGAAGCCAGTTCGAGGGTCCAGTACATAAGCGTGTGTGCTACTAAAGAGCTACTAAAAAAATGGTCAAAAACGCGGAGCGCCGTCCGCAAAAACCCGGCCGATACCGCGGGCCTGTCAGAACTACCTCCAGGTCGCTGCGCAAAGGTACGCCGGCGCAATTGCTGACGACAACGTAAATCCGCCGCGAAGGTTAAGCCCGGCCGCCCGACCGGCCCCGGCCTCAGCGCCCGGCCGCCGCCTGATACATGACAATCAGGTCGTTCTTGGTTCTGATTTTGCGGTCGAACGCTCTGATTTTGCTCTGCAACAGTGTCCGGAACGTGTCGTTGGCGGGGCTGGGGCTGAGCTTGTCGAGGTTGTCGGCCAGCACCTGCCGCTCCTGCTGATCGAGGCGGATGAACTCGCGCAGGGCCTGCACCCGCAGCGCCGCCTCGGCGGCCGGCGTGGGGGCGGGCGCGGCGGGGTCGGCGGCCTGCCGTTTGCGCATGTAGTAGTCGAGGGCGCTGGTTTCGAACACCCGGTCGCAGGCCATAATAAACTGCTCCCACACCTGGTCCGACTCTTCGCCCCGCACGGGGCCTACCTGTTTCCAGGCCGCCTGCAGCTCTTTGGCCCGGGCCACCGCTTCGGGCATAGGCCGCTTCAGCAGCTCCTGCGCCTCGGCTACCAAGGCGCGCTTGCGGCGCAGGTTTTCCTCGCCGCTGCTGTTGGTGCCGCCCGCCACGCCAGGGCTGGCAGGCTGCTGGCGCTGGCTTTCGATGTGGGTTTTGAGCCGCTCGAAAAAGTGGTTGTGGGCCGCCCGGAAGCTCGTCCAGAGGTCGGTGGCCTGCTTGCGGGGCAGGCTGCCATCAATTTCCTTCCACGCCTGCTGCAACACTTTCAGCTTGCGGCTGGTGTCCTCAAACTCGGTGGAGTTCTGCAGGGCTTCCGAGCGCCGGATCAGGTCTTTGTACTGCTCAAGCGTGCGGTTGTTCATGGCCTTCTTCACGGCCAGGTAATCCTTCTTGCGGGCGTAGAAGGCATCGGCGGCGGTCTGGAAGCGCTTTTCCAACTCGTCGGTCAGCTCCTTTTCCACCGGCCCGGTTTTAATCCAGGCCTGACGCAGCTCCTTGAGCTGGTTGCTGCCTTCCTGCCAGTCCAGCGTGTCGCGCAGGGCCTCGGCCTGTTCGATGAGGCTGTTTTTGGTAGCCAGGTTTTTAGCCCGGTTCTGCCGCACGGTGGCCTGGATGGCTTCTTCGGCTGCGTTGAGTTGCTGATACAGCCCGGCGAAGTCGCCCAGCGCGTCGTAGCTGCCGGCCTGCTCCTTCAGGTGCAGGGCTTTCATCAGAAACGAGCCCTTGTTGTCCGACTCTTCAATGCTACGCAACAACTCTTCAACCTTGGCCTGGTAGCGGTCGAAGCGCTGGGCAAAGTAGCGCAGCGACGCCTCGGCCGAGTCTTTCACCTGGCCCACCGGCCGGGCCGGATAATCGAGCACGGGACGCAGCCAGACCTGGTCGCCCTCCGTGTAGCCATACTGCCGGGCCTGAGCCAGCAGCTGGTCGGGGGATGCCGGTAATTTCATAATCGGATAGAAAACAACTAAGTGGGAAAGGAAAACTGCGGGCAGAACGAAGTACAAGTTTACGGCTTGTTGGCCAGATTAGCAGCCGGCGCCGGCGGGCGGAATGTTGGGGCGGGCTGCCTACCTTTGATAGGCCGACAACGCCGCCCGGCGGGCTTGCTGCCCGCGCCAGGCCCTTCTTTTTCAGCTTCTTCCTTTTAATATGAGCGACCAGCCCACTATTATTTTCTCGATGGCCGGGGTCACCAAGGTGTACCCGCCCCAGAAACAGGTTCTTAAAAATATCTACCTCTCGTTTTTCTACGGCGCCAAAATCGGCGTGCTCGGCCTCAATGGCTCGGGTAAATCCAGCCTGCTCAAGATTATTGCCGGCGTCGACAAGCAGATTCAGGGCGACGTGGTGTTCTCGCCGGGCTACTCGGTGGGCTACCTGGAGCAGGAACCCCAGCTCGACCCGGCCAAAACGGTGCTCGAAGTAGTGCAGGAGGGCGTGGCCGAAACCGTGGCCCTGCTCAAGGAGTTCGAGGAAATCAACGAAGCCTTCGGTGGCGAAGACCCCGATTTCGACAAGCTGCTGGAGCGCCAGGGCACCGTGCAGGAGCGCCTCGACCAGCTCGACGCCTGGAACCTCGACTCCAAGCTGGAGCGGGCCATGGACGCGCTGCGCACTCCCGACGCCGACGCCATCATCGGCAACCTCTCGGGCGGCGAGAAGCGCCGGGTAGCCCTGTGCCGCCTGCTGCTGCAGGAGCCCGACGTGCTGCTGCTCGACGAGCCCACCAACCACCTCGACGCCGAAAGCGTGCTGTGGCTGGAGCAGCATTTGCAGCAGTACAAAGGCACCGTCATTGCCGTCACTCACGACCGCTACTTCCTCGACAACGTGGCCGGCTGGATTCTGGAGCTCGACCGGGGCGAAGGCATTCCGTGGAAGGGCAACTATTCGTCGTGGCTGGAGCAGAAGGCCAACCGCTTGTCGCAGGAAGAAAAAACCGAGAGCAAGCGCCAGAAAACCCTGCAGCGCGAGCTGGAGTGGGTGCGCATGGCCCCCAAGGCCCGCCAGGCCAAGAGCAAGGCCCGCCTCGCCGGCTACGACAAAATGGTGAACGAGGACTCCAAGGAAAAGGAGCAGAAGCTGGAGCTGTTCATCCCCGACGGCCCCCGCCTCGGCGCCCAGGTAATCGAGGTAGAAGGCCTGCGCAAGGCTTTCGGCGACAAGCTGCTGTTTGACAACCTGAGCTTCTCGCTGCCCCAGGGCGGCATTGTGGGCGTTATCGGGCCGAACGGCGCCGGCAAAACCACGCTGTTCCGCCTCATCACCGACCAGGTACAGCCCGATGCCGGCACCTTCGTGGTGGGCCCCACGGTGCAGACGGCCTACGTGGATCAGCAGCACGACACGCTGGAGCCCAACAAGTCGGTGTTCGAAACCATTTCGGGCGGCACCGAAACGATGATGCTGGCCGGCCGGCCGGTGAACTCGCGGGCCTTCGTGAGCAACTTCAACTTCCGGGGCGGCGACCAGGAAAAGAAAGTCGGCAGCCTGTCGGGCGGCGAGCGGAACCGGGTGCATCTGGCTTCCACGCTCAAGCAGGGCGCCAACCTGCTGCTGCTCGACGAGCCCACCAACGACCTCGATGTGAATGCCATCCGGGCGCTGGAAGATGCGCTGGAGAACTTCGCCGGCTGCGCCGTTATCATCAGCCACGACCGATGGTTTCTCGACCGGCTGGCCACCCACATCCTGGCCTTCGAGGGCAACTCGGAAGTGGTGTGGTTCGAGGGCAACTTCTCCGACTACGAGGAAGCCAAGAAAAAGCGCCTCGGCGACGTGGAGCCCAAGCGCGTGCGCTACCGGAGCCTAAACTAAGGCCCCGCGCCCGATAGCAACGCGCCCGATAGCAACGCGCCGCCGGAAGCAATTCCGGCGGCGCGTTTTGGGTTTGTGGTAGTCAGTCTAGGTAAGGCCAACAGTCATTTTTTATACTTGTGTTCGACTTCATGTAAAGCAAACCGCTATTTTCTATACTTATATTCGACTTCATGTAAAGCAAAAGCTTGTTTCTTTACATGAGTTACTTTATTTCTTGCTCAACCAGCTGCTCTATGGCGCTAAACTGGCAACCTTCCCCACTGCCCCCGCCGGGGAACTGGAAACCCGCCCGGTACTGAAAAAGCTGACGCTGGCGCACCGGGCGTTAGCGGAGCTAAAGGGGGTGCTGGGTATTATTCCGACCGAGGAAATCCTGCTTAACACCCTGCCTTTGCAGGAGGCCAAGGACAGCTCGGCCGTGGAGAACATCATCACTACGCACGACGAATTGTTCCGGGCTGAATTGCGCCTCGAGGAGCTGCCAACCCAAGCCACCAAGGAGGTGCAGAACTACGCGGCGGCGCTGGGGCTGGGCTTCGAGCTGGTGCAGACACAGGGCTTTTTGAGTGTCAACCAAATAGCCCGCATTCAGGCTGAGCTGGAGCACAACAACGCCGGTTACCGCCGCTTGCCCGGTACTACCCTTAAAAATCAGCAGACGGGCGAGGTCGTTTTTACCCCCCCGCAGGATTACGATACCATCATGGAGCTGATGGGCAACCTCGAACAATACCTGAATGACGACTCGCTGAGCGATGCCGATCCGCTGGTGAAAATGGCCGTGCTGCATTTCCAGTTCGAGAGCGTCCACCCGTTTTATGATGGCAACGGCCGAACCGGCCGTATTCTGAATATTCTGTACCTGGTCCTCAAGGGGCTGCTGGAATTGCCAGTGTTCTACCTCAGCCGCTATCTGATTAGGCACAAGGCCGATTATTACCGCCTGCTGCAACACGTGCGCGACACGGGCGAGTGGGAACCCTGGCTGCTTTATATGCTGACCGGCATCGAGCAGACTGCCCGCGAAACCATTCGGTTAATTAATGATATGCGGCAGCTGATGCAGCATACCAGACAGCGGCTTCGGGAGTATAAATTCTACAGCCAGGACCTACTAAATAATCTTTTTCGTCATCCGTACACCAAAATTGAATTCGTGCAGCAGGAGTTAGGCGTAAGCCGGCTGACTGCGGCCAGCTACCTGAATCAGTTGGCCGCACCCGGCGGACTGCTCCAAAAGTACAAGCTGGGTAAGTCAAACTACTACGTGAATCAGCCGTTGTTCGACCTGCTGGCCCGGTTGGCGTAGCCCCGGAAATTGCGCTGAAGAACGTCGCCGGTCCGAACAACAAAAAACAATCAACGAAAAACGACCCGCCCATGACCTTTGCCGAATACGACCAGCTCGACGGCCTTGCCCAGGCCGACCTCGTGCGCCGGGGCCAGCTAACGGCCGCCGAGCTGTGCGCTGCCGCCGTGGCCCGTGCCGAAGCCGTGAACCCGCGCCTCAACGCCGTGGTGCGGCCCCTGTACGAGGCGGCCGAGGCGCGGGCCGCGGCCGGGCTGCCGGCCGGGACTTTCGGGGGCGTGCCGTTTCTGCTCAAGGATTTTGGGGCCCAGTACGCGGGCGTGCCGCACAGCTCCGGCAGTCGGGCATTGCAGGGTTTCGTGCCGGCGCAGGATGCTGAGCTAGTGCGGCGCTGGCAGGCGGCGGGCCTGAATGTGCTGGGCAAAACCAACACGCCCGAGTTTGCGCTGATGGGCGTGACCGAGCCCGCCCTGTTTGGGCCCACGCGCAACCCCTGGAACCTGGCCCACACGCCCGGCGGCTCCAGCGGCGGGGCGGCGGCGGCCGTGGCGGCCGGCATCGTACCGGTAGCGGGGGCCGGCGACGGGGGCGGCTCCATCCGGATTCCGGCGGCCTGCTGCGGGCTGTTCGGCCTCAAGCCCAGCCGGGGCCGCAACCCCACAGGCCCCGAGCAGGGCGAAAAGTGGCAGGGCGCGGCCGTCGAGCACGTACTCAGCCGCTCGGTGCGCGACAGCGCGGCCCTGCTCGATGCTACCTGCGGCCCCGACCCCGGCGCGCCCTACTTCCTGCCCCCACCCGCCCGGCCCTACCTGGAAGAAGTGAGCCGTGAGCCGGGCCAACTGCGCATCGCCTTCAGCCTGGGCCACCCGCTGGGCAAGCCCCTGCACCCCGAATGCGCCACGGCGGTGCGCGAGGCCGCCGCGCTGCTCGAAAGCCTGGGCCACCGCGTAGAGGAAGTGCCGCTGCCCTTCGACGGGCAGGCCGTGGCGCGGGCGTTTCTGATGCTGTACTTCGGCGAAACCGGGGCCAGCATTGCCGCCCTGGCGCAGCACCTGGGCCGGCCGGCCCGCCCGGCCGACGTGGAGCCCACCACCTGGCTGCTGGGGTTGCTGGGCCGCACTTACTCGGCGGCCGACTTCGCCGCCGCCCGCCATTCCTGGAACGACTGCGCCCGTAGCCTCGGCCGCTTCCACCAGACCTATGACCTGCTGCTCACGCCCATGTTGGCCGTGCCGCCGGTGCGCATCGGCGAGCTGCAACCCAAGCCTACCGAACAGCTGCTGCTGAAGCTGGTAAACACCTTCGGGCTGGGTGGACTGATGCGCCGCTCGGGCCTGGTGGAGCAGCTGGCCGAGCAGAGCCTCGAAAAAACGCCTTACACCCAGTTCGTCAACCTCACGGGCCAGCCCGCTATGTCGGTGCCCCTGCACTGGACCGCCGACGGCCTCCCCTGCGGCGTGCAGTTCGTGGCCCCGCTGGGCGCCGAGGACGTGCTGTTCCGCGTGGCCGGCCAGCTGGAACAGGCCCGGCCATGGTTTGGGCGGCGGCCGGTTCTTTGAGCTATCAGCTGTTGTTTCGTACTGGACAGTGAAATGAATTGATTGCCCGGCTTACTGCGGCATGAACCAGTGTAGGTAGGCGCAGTTGGCGCACTCGTAGCTCACGGCCATCGGATCCGACCACTCGGAGGTAAACAGGCCGGCGCGGTCCAGCCTTATTTTGTGGCGGTGAAACCGGTTGTGGCCGCAGATAACGCAGCGCAGCGCGTGGCCCTTGATTTCAACGCCGACCGGCTCGGGAGCATCAAATAAACCCATAGTAGTAACAGGTCGAATTAAGTATGGCCCGGACCGGCGCGGCCCCGCCACCGATTATAGTTGGTAGGTGAGCGTAGGCGTGAGCGTGAGCATCTCGAAGGTGGAAACCGAGATGAGGTAGTAGCCACGCACCTTCAGGCCCAGCCGCAGCCGCGTATCAATGGGCCGCGAGTATTCCAGCCCGGCCACTACGCCACCTTCCTCGGCGTAGCTGTTGCCGCGGTTGCTTTCGTAAATAGTGGCCGTGGGTGAGCCAAACGGGCTGAGCGGACCGGGGTAGATAGTCTGCGAAGCAGTAGTGAGGTAAAGCAGACCGGCGTGGGCTTTGAAATAGGGCGTCAGCTCCCGCTCGTACAGGGCCTGAAAAGCATTATTGACGTAGCGCAGCCGAAAATCGGTAAATCTTGTGCCCACCGTCGACTGGTAGGGAATATGCTTCTCATCCATGTTCACGCTGCGGGTGTAGCCCAGCGCCACGGTCCCGCGCTGCCCCACGCGGTACGAAACCTCGGCCCCACCCGCCGTACCCAGCAGCCGCACATGCTGTAGCTCGTAGGGCGTATCACGGAACGAGGAGGCGAAAAAGTTGCCCACGGCGCCATAATGCACCTGCACTCCCACGCGCCGCATCGGGGCATCGGCTTGCTGCGCCAGCGTCGGGCCGCTACCTGCCAGCAACAGGCCAGCCAGAATTTTTTTTAATTGCATAAAAATCAGATTATCAAGGTAAACAAGACTCTACTCAACCCATTGCGCCGATAGCTCACTGGCGTAGCCTGGGCTGGCAATACCCTATAGAGCTACTTGAAATGCCGGCTGGTACCTAGGCTAACAGCTCCTCAATATCTTCCTTT
This sequence comes from Hymenobacter actinosclerus, assembly GCF_900111515.1. Classification (GTDB taxonomy): domain Bacteria; phylum Bacteroidota; class Bacteroidia; order Cytophagales; family Hymenobacteraceae; genus Hymenobacter; species Hymenobacter actinosclerus. The sequence continues at coordinate 117,847 of NZ_FOHS01000006.1, read as the reverse complement.
GTCAGGTTTTTGATGACGGCTTCGTCGGTGGAAATCAGGTCCGTCACGAGTTGGATTTTCTTGCGCTGCAGGGCCAGGATTTTCTCCTCCACGGTGCCGCGGCTGATGAACTTGTAGGTGAATACCGTGCGCTCCTGGCCGATGCGGTGGGCGCGGTCGACGGCCTGGGCCTCTACGGCCGGGTTCCACCAGGGGTCGAGCAGGAACACGTAGTCGGCGGCCGTGAGGTTGAGGCCCACGCCGCCCGCTTTCAGGCTGATGAGGAACACGCGCAGCTCGGGCGTATCCTGGAAGCGCTGCACCTCGGCGTGCCGGTCGCGGGTGTTGCCGTCGAGGTAGGCGTAGGCCACCTGCCGCTCGTCGAGGGCGGTGCGCACCAGGGCCAGGTGCTTAACGAACTGGCTAAACACAAGCACCTTGTGCCCCTCGGCCACCACGCTTTTTATCATGCGCACCACCTCGCGCAGCTTGCCCGACTCGTGGCTGTAATTCGGGTCGGCCAGGCGGGGGTGGTTGGCAATCAGGCGCAGCTTGGTCAGGCCCTGCAGCAGCACGAACTGGGTGTTGGCCGAGCCGGTTTCCTCCAGGTTCTGCAGAATCAGGTTGCGGTAGTGGCTCTTGGTTTCCTCGTAGAACTGCGCCTGCTCGTCGGTCATGGCGCAGTAGTTCAGGTTTTCAATCTTGTCGGGCAGCTCGGTGGCCACCTGGGCCTTGTGGCGGCGCAGAATGAAGGGCTTGATGAGCGCGTGCAGCCGGCGACGCTTGTCCTCGTCCTGGTGCTTTTCGATAGGCTTGAGGAATTCCTTGCGGAAAAAAGCCTGCGTGCCCAGCAAGCCCGGGTTAATGAACGACATCTGCGACCACAAATCCATGGTGCTGTTTTCCACCGGCGTGCCGGTCAGAATCAGGCGGTGGCGGGCCGGCAGCTGGCGCACGGCCTGCGAGGTGGTCGAGCCGGGGTTTTTAATGGCCTGCGACTCGTCGAGAATCACGTAGTCGAACTGGTAGGTTTTGAGCAGCTCGATGTCGAGGCGCACAATGCCGTAGCTGGTCAGTACCACGTCGTAGTCGGCGAACTGGGCCACATCTTTCTCGCGGTAGGTGCCGGTATAGATGAGCAGGCGCAGGCCGGGCGCGAACTTGAACGCCTCGGTCATCCAGTTGTACACCAGCGAAGTGGGCATTACCAGCAGCGAGGCCGCGCCGTTGGCCGCCGCCGTTTCCTTGCGCTGCAGCAGCAGGGCCAGCGCCTGAATCGTCTTCCCCAGCCCCATATCGTCGGCCAGGCAGCCGCCAAACTGGTAGTTCTGCACGAAGTGCAGCCAGTCGTAGCCGGCCTTCTGGTAGGGGCGCAACTCGCCCCGGAAGGTGGCCGGCATGGGCTCCTCGGCCACCATTTCGAACTCGCGCAGCTGCTCCAGCTTGCGCGACATCAGCACGGTGGCCAGGTTGCCGCTCTGCAGATCGGCCACCAGCGACACATGGTGCTTGCGCAAGCTCAGGCCCTCGTTGTGGTCCTCGGCGAAGGCAAACAGCTCCAGATACTGCGCAAACCACTCTTCCGGAATAATGGCAATCTGGCCGTTGGGCAGCCGGAACTCGGGCCGCTTGTTGAGAATGTAAGGCCGCAGCTTGATGAACGGAATCTCAAACTCGCCGAAGCGCACCACCCCGTGCACGTCGAACCAGTCGTTGGTTTCGGTGATGCCCACTTCCACCGACACCGGGCCGATGAAGTAGTCCTTGCCAGAGGAGCGGCCCTGCTTCACCGTGAAGCCGCGCTGGATCAGCTCGTCGGTGTGGTCGTGGAGCCAGCGGAAGGCGGTGGCCTTGTCGAGCATGGCGCGGCCGCCCTGCACCTCCAGGGCCCGGTTCTGCAGCTCGCGCACCACTTCCTGCTCCTGGTCGAGGTCGCGGATGAGGCGGTAGAACACGTAGTTGTCGGCCTGCTTTTCCAGCTTCACGCACACGCGCTTGTCGTGGTCGGAGGGCACCGTGTGGGGGCCGTAGCGGAAGCTCAGGTCGAAGTGGATGTGGTTGGCGGACGGGGCGGACGGGGCAACCGCGGCCGCAGCGGTTGCGCCGGCAGCCCGGCGGCCCGGCCGGGGCGCCGCCACGCCCGCCGCCGCCGGCGCGGCAGGAGCTGCGGGCGCATCGGAAAACGTGAGCTGGGGCCGGGCCACGTAGCGTTCGGAGCGGATATCGAAGCCGCGGGCATGCACGTCGAACGACTCGACCAGCGGGGCCACGAACTTGCGGAAGTAGCTGTCTTCGACCTGCCGCGGAATAACGATGAACTTCTTGTTGAGGAAGGGCTTGAGCTTCTTGCCGTCTACCTCGTTGCGGAAGTTGTGCAGCACGTCGCCCACCAGCAGCCAGCCCGGCTGCTCGCACACGACTACCGCATTTTTGTACTGAAAGTCGAGCTTCTGGCCCTGGTACTGGATGGTGGGAAAGTAGTGGGTATTTTCCTCGTTGCGCCGGAAATGGAACAGTACCGAGGCCGGCTCCGGGGCCAGGGAAATCTCGCGCCAGGTCGGCTCGCCGTCGCGGCCCATAATAAACACGCACTTGCCCGCCAGCCGGGCCAGAATCTGCCCCAGGCGCTCCTGCACGTAGGCGCAGATGGCCTCCTGCAGCGCCTTGTCGCCCTTTTCGGGGTCGTACACCTTCAGGAAGAAATCGGCCGGGGTGGTCTTCTTTTTGGGGCCGAACTTCTTGATAACGGCGTCCTGGCCAATCTGGTCGGTGAGGGCGACCAGCTCGAAATCGGTGGCGTTGAGGCCGGCGGCAAACTCAGCCGCGTTCTTGCCCGATACGGTCTGGTGCAGCAGCGTCAGCTGCCCGCGCTCGTTGCGCTGCACCACGTACGACTCGAACAGATAGCCCAGATATTCATGCTCCAGCAGCGAATAAACAATCTGAAACGGCTCAGTAGTTGAGACCTTCATGGTCAAACTTAGTTGGGGCAATGAAACGTAAACAGCCCGCTAAATAGGTTAATTTTAGCCAATAACGAAGGTCGACAGGAAAATAAAACCGGGCCGTGTTCGTTGCGGCGCTCCGCCGGGCGGGGCGGGGCAACGAACACGGCCCGGTTTGAAGGGCCGGCTACAGGTTGTCGCGCACGTCGAGGCGGGAGGCGTTCAGGGCCGGGCGGATGGATACGGCAATGGTAATGAAGATGATAGCAATGCCGGTGAGCACGATATCGGACAGCTGCATTTTCACCGGATAGGCATCGACCACGCTCGTAGCCATGCCCATGCTCACGATATGGAAGGTCTGCTGAATCCAGCAGATGCTTACCCCAATTACCAGCCCGGCAATGGCGCCCACCTGGGCCACAATGGCCCCCTCGAACAGGAAGATGTTGCGGATCGTGCGCTGGTCGGCGCCCATGGCCATGAGCACGGCCATGTCCTTCTTCTTGTCAATGACCAGCATCGAGAGCGAGAAGAAGATGTTGATGCTGGCAATGAGCAGAATGAAGGCGAAGGTGATGAACACGAACATCTTCTCGACCTTGATGGCCTTGAGCAGCGACACGTGCTGCTCGTCGGAGTTGAGCACCTTAAACGTGGGGCCCAGCCGCTCGCGCAGCGTTTTCTGCACCTGCTCGATTTCCTGGCCGGCCTTTACCTTCACCTCCAGGCCCGTGCGGCGGGTGCCGTAGCCGAGCAGGTCGCGGGCAAACTCCAGGGGCACAAAAATGTAGCTGTCGTCGATGCGCTGCTCGATCAGGAAAACGCCCCCGGCCAGAATGTTTTTCTGGGTGAAATAGGCATCGGGATCCATGGAAACCTTGAACTTACCGGCCTTGGGGTAGAGCAGGCGCATGGGGGCAAAGCGGTTGTCGAGGGCGATGCTGAGCTCGTGCTGGACTCCGGCCCCGAGCAGGGCGTAGTCGCGGCCCTCGCGCTGCAGCGTGGAGCTGCCATCGACAATGGCCGAATCGATGTTGCTCTGGTAGTGGTAGTTATCCGATACGCCCTTCATTTTCACCACCATCTGCCGGTCGCGGTACTGCAGCAGGGCGTTGTCCTCAATCACCTCGGTTACCAGCCGCACGCCGGGCGTGCGCTGCACCCGCACCAGCAGCGGGGCCGTCAGCTCGAACGACTTGCCCTGCACGGCCGTCACCACCAGGTCGGGGTCGGACTTGCCGTAGAGGCTGCGCACCAGGTCTTCGAGGCCGTTGAAAACGGAGAGCACAATAATAAGCGCCGTAGTGCCCACCGCCACCCCCACCATCGAGATGTTGGAGATGATGCTGATAATGTTGCGCTTCTTCTTGGAGAGAAAATAACGCCGGGCAATGAGCAAGGGTACGTTCACGTGCGGGGCGGGCCGGGGCAGGGCGGAGTGAAAGGGTAAAAGGGCAGCGGAAGGAGGTTAGCTGGCGCGGCGCATGAAATCTTGGCGGCGGCGCAGGCGCTCCTCGTGGTCCTGGAGCACGGTAGTGCGCACGTCGCGCAAATCGGAGCGAATGGCCGCCAGATGGCCGAGCACGGCGCTGGCGCAATAGTTGAAGCCCGCCTCGCCCCGGTCAAGCCGGTCGAGGATGCGTTCCTGGGTTTGCTGCATTCCGATAAGCACCTCGCTGTGCTGCTGCAACTGAATGAGCATCTCCGAAATCACCTCCGAGTAGTTGTACTTGTCGGCCATAACAACGCAATTGAATGGGTTCCGCAGCCAAGATACGCCGTTGGGCCGGAAAGGTCTATTTCCAGGCCTTTACAATCAGACCGGTGCCCGACTCGTGCGTGGTGCTGGCATCGAGCCAGTTCAGCAGCAGGCAGAAGGGGAAGGTGACGAGGTAGTAGAAGGGCAGCAGCAGGAAAAACCACTTCGAGGCGCCCAGCAGCTGGATGGGGTACTTCATGCTCAGGCGCCACGAAATCTGGCCCGGCTCGCCGTAGCTGTAGCGGGCCTCAATCCGCTCGAAACCGGCCGTGCGCAGCTTCTGCTGGATTTCGTGGATGTTGTAGCCGTCGCGCACGTGTTCCTCAATAAAGCTGGTTTCGCCGTCGGAGTGCACATCGGAGCCGCCCTGGTCGCTGGGGGTGGAGATGAGCAGCATGCCGCCGTCCTTGAGCGAGGCGTGGATGTTTTTGAACACCTCCACGTCTTCCAGAATGTGCTCCATCACGTCCACCGACAGGGCCAGGTCGAAGGTGTTGGGCTGCTGGTAGAGCACCAGGTCCTGCACGGCGAACTGGGCATTCACGCGGCCAATCTGGCGGAAGAAGCGGTTGGAATCGGCCACCTGCTCCTCCTTTACATCAACGGCCAGAATTTCCCATTTCGGGCTCTGGCCGGCCAGCCAGTAGGTGTACTGCCCGTAGCCCGAGCCGGCGTCCAGAATAGTAAGGGCTTCCTGGGTGCGGCCCTTGCCCCAGGCGCGCAGCTCGCGGTGCACGTGCCAGGTGCGCAGCAGCAGCAAATCGAGCAGATGATAAAAGAGCCGCCGCAGCCAGGGAGTGCGGTTGAACACGTCGCCGAGCGACTTTTTAATCGGGTCGTAATGCAAGTGGTGAACTAGTGAGATGGTGAAATGGTGAGTTGACGTTGGGCGGGCCAACTAGCGAAAGCAGGGGCCAACAACTGCCTGAACAGCTCGTTGGCCGATGGAAACTGGTTGAACGGCAACTCACCATTTCACCATTTCACCACCTCACTACTCCTCCGAGCCGCCGAACAGGCGCGGGCGCGGGCCGCCGGGGCGGGTAGCTGCGTCGGTGTCTTCGGCGGGGGTAGGGGCGGTGGGGGCGGCCGGAATTTCCAGGTCGCCGAACACGCGGTCCATCTGGGCGGCATAGGCGGCCGAGTCGTCGAGGAAGAAGACCAGCTCGGGCACAATGCGCAGCTGGCGGCGGATGCGCTTGGCCAGGGCCTGCCGGATGGGCTTGCCGTTGTCCTTCACCAGCACCATCTGCGCTTCGCCCTGGCTGGCCTTGTCGGCGGCGCTGCCAATGCTGAGCACGCTCAGGTACACGCGGGCCACGCCCAGGTCGGGCGACACGCGCACCAGGTTGATGCCCGGCGGCAGGCCCGGAAACAGGTGCGGCAGGTCGCGCTGAAATACGGCCGCCAGCTCCTGCTGGAGCAGGCTGGCTACTTTTTGTTGTCGTTTGCTTTCCATAAGAGGGCACAAAGATAAGAATTAGGGCCGGGGGACTAAGGTACCGGAGGCTGAGCAACGGAAAGAACAGCGGGCCGGCAAAGATACGGCCGTCCGGAGCGCAGCGAAGGGCCTACAGAGCGGGTGGTATTTGCTGTTAGCTGCTGGCCAGGTCCTTCGCTGCGCTCCGGATGAGAGTATCTTTGCCCCTCAACCCCGTTCCCCAGGCCTTCATCTTCCGAACCCTTGCTTCAGTTTTTCAAAAGCTCCCTGCTCACCCGCCTGTTTGCGCTGCTGCTGCTCATGCTGGCGCTGCGGCTGCCGCTGCTCTGGTGGGGCCTGCCGCTGATGCCCGTCGAGCTGCGCGGGATGCTGGTGGGCGAGCGGCTGGGCGAAGGCGTGCGCCTCTACCGCGACCTGTACGACAGCACCGCCCCGCTGGCTGCGGCCCTGGCCGGGCTGCTGGAGCTGGTGAGCAGCCGGCCGCTGTGGCTGTACCGGCTGCTGGCGCTGGCGCTGCTCGCGTTTCAGGCCCTGCGCTTTAGCTTCGTGCTCAACCGCGCCGACGTGCTGCCCGAGCGCGGCTACCTGGCGGCGCTGGTGTACCTGCTGGTGGGCGCCGTCAGCACCGACCTCGACATCCTCTCGCCGCTGCTGCTGGGCCACACTTTCCTGATTGCCGGTTTCAGCGCCCTGCTGCCCACCTCGCGCGAGGGCTACGACAACCGCCGCCTGTTCCGGGCCGGTTTTCTGGTGGGCGTGGCGGCGCTGTGCTACCTGCCGCTGGCGCTGTTTCTGCTGCTGGGCCTGTTTGCCGTGGTCATCTTCGCGGCCAACTCGTTCCGGAGTTTTCTGCTGCTGGTCTGCGGCTTTCTGTTTCCGTACGCGGTGGTGGGCACGTTCTTTCTCTACACCAACTCGCTGCCCGGCTTCCTGAAGTTTCATCTGCAGCCCACGCTCAGCGGCCTGGTAGCCGGCACCGATGGGCTGCCGCTGCCCGTGCAGCTGCGGCTGCTGGCTTTGCCGGGGCTGGTGCTGGGGCTGGGGCTGGTGCGCAGCCTCACCAAGCCGCCGGGCCTCGTGTTTCAGGTGAAATTTCAGCAGCTGATGCTGGTGTGGGTGCTGGTGGCCGCCGCCGTGGCAGTGGCCGGGCGCGGCGTGGCCCCTGGTACGCTGGTGCTGCTGCTGCCGCCCGCGGCCTACTTCAGCCTGTATCTGTGGCAGAAAACCGCGCGGGCCTGGGTGCCCGAAGTGGGGCTGCTGCTGCTGGTGGGGGCCGTACTGCTGGTGCGCTACCGGGGCGTGTTCTTCCTTGACACGGCTTTGCAGCTGCCGCTCGAATCGCGCTACGCCGTGCAGCCCGACCCGCGCACCAACTTCCTGCAGGGCCAGCGCCTGCTCGTGCTCGGCCCCAGCCTGCGCCCCTACGCTCACAACCGCCTCGCCTCGCCCTACCTCGACTGGCGCCTGGCCCAGGCCGATTTCGGCCACCTCGACGAGTACGCCGCCGTGTTCCGGCTGGCCCGCAGCCTCGGCCCCAACCCGCCCCAGTACCTCATCGACCAGCGCAACCTGCTGCCCGAACTGCGCTACAAGCTCCCGCACGTATTCGGCCGCTACCAGCCCACCAGCACCAAAGGCGTGTATCGATTGGGGAAGTGAGTTGTTTGTTATCGGTTGTTCGTTGTCAGCACGAACCTCATCCTGACAACGAACAACTGATAACAAACAACTACCGCCGGCTGCCGGCGGGGGCGGCGAAGCGCATGCGGTAGTCGGCGTCCACGTCGCCTTTGCTGATGCGGGCAAGCTTGCCCTTGAGCAGTTGCTTGCGCAGGCCCGAGGTATAATCGGTGAACAACACGCCCTCCAGGTGGTCGTACTCGTGCTGAATAACGCGGGCCGTGAGGCCGGAGAAGGTTTCCTCGCGTACCTGGCGCTGCTCGTCCTCATAGCGCAGCCGGATAACCGGGCAGCGCGTCACCCGCTCGCGGATGCCGGGGATGCTCAGGCAGCCTTCCTCGAACGCCCACGGCTCGCCGGTTTCGCTCAGCATCTGGGGGTTGATGAAGGCGCGCTTGACGGGAGCCGCCGTGGGCTCGTCCACAATCGAGTTGCCGTCCTCGTCCTCATCGAGCATGGGCGTCGAGTCGATGACGAACAGGCGGATACTTTTGCCCACCTGCGGAGCGGCCAGCCCCACGCCGTGGGCGTGGTACATGGTTTCGTACATGTTGGCAATCAGCAGGTCGAGCTCGGCCGCCGGAAAGTCGGCGGGCAGGGGTTTGGCGAGGGTTTTCAGTACCGGGTCGCCGAAGGCAACAATGGGGAAAATCATCGGGATTCGAGGTAAGATTGAAGGATAATAGTGGCCGCCACCCTATCGACGGTGGCCTTGTCGCGGCGGTCCTTTTTGCCCAGGCCGCCGGCCAGCATAGCGGCGTGGGCCATGCGCGAGGTAAACCGCTCATCAATTTCGTGCACCGGCACCAGCGGAAACTCCTTGCGCAGCCGCCGCACCAGACCCACTACGGCGCTGGTAGCATCGGTGGGCTCGTTGCCGAGCGTGCGGGGCATACCGACTACCAGGGCTTCCAGCGGCTCACGCTCGTGGTAGGCTTTCAGGTAGGCCAGCAGCTCCTGGCTGTGGATGGTGGTCAGGGGCGTGGCAATCAGCTGGAGCGGGTCGGTAACGGCCAGTCCCACGCGTTTGTGCCCGTAATCAATGGCCAGAACGCGCCCCATTGCATCGAAAAAAAAGAGTGTAGCGCGGGGTCCGCCAACCGGCGGGCCCCGCCCCGCAAAGGTACGACAGGCAGCCCGAACCACCCGGCCCGTTGTGGCAGGCGGCCGCAGTCGGCAAACCATTGCCGGGCGAGGAAAGCGGCCGGTTGGGCGAAAAGGTGTATCGTTTTATAATCATATAAAAACCTTTGTATCGGCTAGTCGTTGGCATAGCGTTCGGGTAGGATAAAAGGCGTAAAAACGCTCATTTATTGGCTTCATATTATAAAAAATTGGATACTTATCGGAAAATGAATATACCGCTATGTAACGCAACGTTTTCTTTGAAAAGTTTCAATAAGTTTGGAGAGTTGTTCCCCGTCTATTAGCCGATTATTGATTGAACACCTACTCGCTTAGCGCTTTATGAGCTTTCAGCCCCAGCAGCCGCCCCGGCCCCATTCGGAGCCCGGAACCCGCAACTGGCGGTGGCAGGTGCGCCAGCCCTGGCTGCTGGGCCTGGTGCTGGCCTGTGGTGTGCTGATCGGGGCCAACCCGTTCCGGCCCTCCAGCCAGAACCCCGACCTGACGGCCCGCGGCTACCTTAAGTTCAAGGAAATCCTCAGCTACATCGACCGCGACTACGTGGATTCGGTGAACACCGAGGAGCTGTCGGATTACGCCATTACCCGCATGCTGGAGCGCCTCGACCCGCATTCGGTGTTCATTCCGGCCAAGCAGCAGCAGCAGGCCTCCTCCTTTCTGCAGAGCGACTACGACGGTATCGGGGTAGAGTTCAACACGTTCCGCGATACGGTGACCGTGGTGGCGCCCCTGAGCGAGGGCCCCGCCGAACAGGCTGGCCTGCAGCCCGGCGACCGAATTCTGGCCGTGGACGGGCAGGCTGTATCGGGCGTGCACTTCACGATGCAGGACTTGTTCAGCAAGCTGCGCGGCCCCCGCGGCAGCCGGGTGCAGCTGCAGCTGCTGCGCCGGGGCCTGCCCCGCCCGATTACGGTGGCCGTGACGCGCAACCGCATTCCCAACTCGTCGGTCGATGTGGCCTATATGGTGGACAACCAGACGGGCTACCTGAAAATCAGCCGGTTCGCCAGCGGCACCTACGACGAATTCAAGGCGGCCCTGGGCGATTTGCGCCGCCAGGGCCTTACGCGCCTCGTGCTGGATTTGCGCGGCAACCCCGGCGGCTACCTCGACCGGGCCACCAAAATTGCCGACGAGTTTATCGGGGGCACCAAGAAAATCGTGTACACCGAGGGCAAGGGCGACCAGTACGACACCCAGACCTACTCGCGGGTGGCCGGCGAGTTCGAGGACGGCACGCTGGTCGTGCTCGTGGACGAAGGCAGCGCCTCGGCCGCCGAAGTGCTGGCCGGCGCCCTCCAGGACCACGACCGGGCCCTGCTGGTGGGCCGCCGCACCTTTGGCAAGGGTCTGGTGCAGCAGCCCATTGCCCTCAATGATGGCTCGGAGCTGCGCCTCACCATTGCCCGCTACTACACGCCCTCGGGCCGCAGCATTCAGAAATCGTACGGCCGTGGCCTGGCCGACTACGAGCAGGAGCTGCAGAAGCGCAGCCGCAACGGCGAGTATTTCCACGCCGACAGCATCCACTTCGCCGATTCGCTGCGCTACCGCACGGGCCGGGGCCGGGTAGTGTACGGCGGCGGCGGCATCATGCCCGACCTGTTCGTGGCCCGCGACACGTCGGCGCAGTCGGGCTACTACCTGAAGCTGCAAAGCCTGAACCTAGTGCGCGAATTCGCCCTGAGCTATTACCAGGACCACAAAACCGAGCTGGAGGCCCTGCGCTTCGAGCAGTTCGGCGAGCAGTTCCGCATCAGCGACACGCAGCTGCAGCTGCTGGCCACCCGCGCCATCCAGAGCGGCCTGCCAACCAATGCCGCCGGCCTGCGCCGCTGCGCGCCGCTGCTACGCACCCAGCTCAAGGCCCACATTGCCCGCAGCGCCTACGGCAAGGCCGCCTACTTCCGCGTCCTCAACCACGACGATGCCGAGATGCAGCAGGCCCTGAATGCCATCCGGGAGCCCGGCAACACCGCCCTGCTGGGCCTGGCCGGGCAGTAACGCGAACTTTGTAGTTCGTGGCCGGGCGCCGTTTCGTTCTATTGCATTGCAACGACTACATTGCAACGACGCGGGGCCGCGAACTACAAAGTTCGCGTTACTGCTCGTCCTGGAACCGGAAGCTGTGGGTTACCCCGGTTAGCGGCTGGCCGTCGGCTTCGGCGTAGGGGTAGATGAAGTAGTTGAGGGCGGCCGCCTGCTGGCGCGGGGCCAGGGTCAGGTCGCGGCCCCGGCTGAATTCGAGGCGGTTTTCGTCGTGGGCGCCGAAGAAGTAGTTGCGGCGCGCCGGATTCTTGGCGGCTTCGGAGGCATCGACGGGCACCCAGCCGGTTTCGGGCGTGAAGAACTCGGCCCAGCAGTGGTAGCCCTTGATTTCGGCCGCGCCCCGCTCGGGCGGCAGCGGGAAACCGATGCTGAAGCGGGCCGGAATGCCCACGGCGCGGCAGTAGCCGATGAACACGGCGTGGAAGTCGGTGCAGTTGCCGCGGCGGGCGTCGCAGGCGTAGTAGATGTCGCCGCGGCCCCAGCCCTGGCCGGTTTTATCGTAGCTGACGGTGCTTACCACATGCTCGTAGATGGCGCGGGCTTTTTCGAGGTCGGTTTTCGCCCCGGCTTTCGTCACGACTTCGGTGGCCCAGAGGCGGATTTTGGGGTCGAGCGGCACCAGGTTATCAGGGGCCAGCCAGCGGCTCAGGTTGGGGTCGGGCGCTTCGGCAACGGGGCGGGGGCCGGCGGCCTGGGTGAGGCTGAGGTGTTCGCGGCGGGTGGCATCGAGGCTCATTTCTACCCTGAAGCCTTGTAGCGCGGCCCCCGTAGCCCGCAGGTGCAGGATGCGGTTGCCGTACTCACCGGTCTGGATATCATAGGCCACGGGCGTCGTTATCCGCAGCCGGCGCACCTGCTGGGACGCATCGTCGTGCGGGACGGGCAGCCACAGCTCCACGGCGCGGGTGCCGGCCGGGGCGGCGGGCACGGTGGCGGTGTAGTCGAAGTGGAACGTGCGGCTGCGCGGTACCGGCCCCGAGTTGGTGGGAGCAAGCAGGGCCAGCAAAGGCAGCAGAAATGAAAGCATAGTGGGTAGTAAAGCGCCGGCAAAGGTATTTGGTTGTCAGTTGCCAGTGATGAGTTGCCGGTTGCCGGTTGCCAGTAAGAGAACGTCATTCAGAGCGCAGCGAAGAATCTCGCATGCTGACGTTCCCAAAGCCGTTCAGCGAATTCGCGCAAGATTCTTCGCTGCGCTCTGAATGACGTTCTCTTACTGGCAACCGGCAACTCATCACTGGCAACTGGCAACTGGCAACCAGCAACCGCCCACGGAGAAACTTTGTACCTTCACGAACCGGTATTTCCCACCCGAAAACCTCGTCCGTTATGCCTTTTTATCAGCGTTTAGGCCAGATTCCGCGCAAGCGCCACACCCAGTTCCGCCAGCCCGACGGCTCGCTCTACCACGAGCAGCTGGTGGGCACGCTGGGCTTCCACGGCGTCTCGTCGCTGCTCTACCACCGCCACGCGCCCACCGAAATCCAGCGCGTGGGCAAGTCGCGGCCCTTTGCCCCCAAGCTGCTCAAAGACCGGCCGCTGGCCCCGGCCCACCTGCGTACGCTGGCCCAGACCAGCACCGGCGGCGACTACCTCGAAGCCCGCCAGACCCTGCTCGGCAACGCCGACGTAACCATGAGCGTGTGCAACCCCACGGAGAAGCGCATGGAGTACTACTACAAAAACGCGCTGGCCGATGAGGTGATTTTCGTGCATGAGGGCCGCGGCGAGCTATGGAGCCAGCTGGGCAAGCTCGCCTTCGAGCCCGGCGATTACATCGTGATTCCGCGCACCATCATCCACCAGCTGCACTTTGAAGAAGGGCCGGTGCGGCTGCTCATCATCGAGTCGTTCAGCCCCGTTGAAACCTGCCGGCGCTACCGCAACCACTTCGGGCAGCTGCTGGAGCACGCGCCCTACTGCGAGCGGGACTTCCGCACGCCTTCCGAGCTGATTGAGAACGACGTGCGCGAGTCGGGCGAGTACGAGGTGCGCATTCAGAAGGACGGGCAGCTGCACTCGCTCATCTACGGTAATTCACCGTTTGATGTGGTGGGCTGGGACGGCTACTTCTACCCTTACGCCACCAGCATCCACGATTTCGAGCCCATCACCGGCCGCCTCCATCAGCCGCCGCCGGTGCACCAGCAGTTCGAGGGCAACAACTACGTCATCTGCTCCTTCGTGCCGCGGCTGTTCGACTATCACCCGCTTTCCATCCCGGCCCCCTACAACCACTCCAACGTCGATTCCGACGAGGTGCTCTACTACGTGGCCGGCAACTTCATGTCGCGCCGGGGCGTCGATCTGGCCTCCTTCACCTGGCATCCCAGCGGCATCCCCCACGGGCCGCACCCCGGCACCGTGGAGGCCAGCATCGGCAAAAAGGAAACCCACGAGCTGGCCGTCATGCTCGACACCTTCCGGCCGCTGTATCTGACCGAAGCCGCGTTAGCCTACGAGGATGAAAACTACCCGCTCAGCTGGCGCCCCGAGGCTCACAACCCACCCCGCTCGGCGGATATGATGGATTAGGCGGTCTGAACAGTTTATAAAGACCGGTCATGCTAAGCGAAGGCGGAGCCGGAGTCGAAGCATCTCGCTTGAATTAGTAACCCTGTCGTCAGGAATTACCATTGCTTGCGAGATGCTTCGACTTCGCCTCCGGCTTCGCACAGCATGACTGTTTTGTTATCCGGTTGCCCTGCCTCCTACTTCCCCACCGCCATCTTAAAAATATGATACGGCTGGTCCTGCTGGCCGACGCCCTGGCTCCAGGTGGGCGTTTTGTGGATGGCCGAGTTGGTGACGTAGAGCGTGCGGCCATCGGCCGAGAAGGCAAAGGTATCCGGCCACTCCAGGCGCGGGTCCTGCACCACGGTTTCGATGTTGCCGGCCGGCGTGCGGCGCTTGATGGAGTGGTCTTCGAAGGCCGTGAGGTAGAGGTTGTTCTGAGCGTCCAGAATCATGCCGTCGCAGGCCGGCACCTTACCCAGGTCTTCAATCTGGGCAACTAGCTGGGCCTCCGAAAGGGCGGGGTTGCGCAGGGCTTCGGTTTTGATGCGGTAGAGCGCGTAGCTGGTCAGCGGCTTCCAGTACAGGTACTGCCGGTCGTGGCTCAGGGCAATGCCGTCGGCGTTGAACTGGCCCTGCTTGCCGGTGGGGTCGACGAGCAGCTTGCCATCGGCCTTGATGTTGAGCGTAGTGTCGCCGAGCATGGATTTGTGGCGGGCCAACAGCTGCCGCGACTTGCCGGTTTTCAGGTCGATGACCACCAGGCTGCCGATGCCCGACTCGGTGATGTAGGCGTACTGGGCCTCGGGGTCGACGCGCACGTCGTTGAGGTAGGACCTGGTGGGCGCCACGCTGGCGGGCACGGCAATGTTCTGCACCACTTTATTCGTGGCCGGGTCGATTTTGACCAGCTTGGGGCCACCGGGCACCGTGCCCTTGATGCCGGGCGAGGCCGGGTCGAGCACCCACAGCATCCCGCTGGGGTCGGCGTATACGCTCTGGGGGCAAATCCAGTGTTTCTGGGGCTCGTTGCGCACGGTTTCGTCCCACTTGCACCACTCGGCGTCGGGGTAGGGCCTGAGGGTGTTGCCGGGGCCGATTTCGGCAATCGGGGCCACGGGGTTGTTGTCCCAACGCGGGAAGTCGCCGAACACCCGGCCGTCGGGCAGCACGGCCACGCCCACAATCTGCGGCTCCCGAAACTGGGCTACCACCTGCAACGGCGAATCGGCCGGGGCCGTTGGAGCGGCGTTACCCGACGAATCGGTGGCAGTGCCGGAACCGGTACCGGCGGCGGGGCCGGAAGAAGGGGCGGAGCAGGCCCCAAGGCAGCCCAAAGCCAGCAGCGCGGCAGCTCGGGCAGACACAAAAAACAGGTTATGGGCCATAGAAAGGCAAGTTAGCAGCGAGGTACACCGGCCGCTACTACAGTGGCCGCCGGCCTACAATACGGTAACCGCCGCACCGGGTTTGGTGGCCTGGGGCAACCCTAACCGGTCCGGAGCCGTATGCGCGTTCCGTTGCCCGGACCTGGCCGGCGCGGTGCCGGGTGAAGCCACGCCCGGCAAAAACCAACTGGCAGGCCAGAAAAGCGGCTTTATGGCTATGTCGGAAAAAGGACTTACCTTTGGCCCCTCCAAACAGAAACGGTGAAGTTAATACAATTAAATCACCAAATTGTATTAAAATTAACCGGTTTTCGCCTCCTATTGCCTGCTTTCGGTCTTTCGGCCGTCACCATAAAAAGGAAGTACTGATTTTTTTCAAAAAAAAGTGTTTCTGCCCTTTTGCCGAGTCGGGCCGGCCGCCTATCCTCTCCAGGCCAAGTGAGAGTTCACCGACCCAATTGCCATGTCCATTGCGTTGTTCCTGCTGACTTTCCTCTTTCCCCCCCGTACTGTTTCCTCGACGGCGCTGGCATTGCCCTCCACCGTCGCCACCCTGAGCCCCCGTCCGGTAGCCGTGTCGCTGCCGGTGCAGCCTGTCAAGAAGGCCCCCGAAACCCTGGCGTACCGCGTCACGGCAACCGCTTACTGGCCCGAAGTAGGCCAGACCGATGACAACCCGATGGAAACCGCCGACGGCTCCATCATCCCCGACAACCACTCCAGCAAAACCCGCTGGCTGGCCGTATCCCGCGACTTGCTTAGCCGATGGGGCGGACCGTTTAAGTACGGTGAAAAAGTGCGCGTGACGGGCCTCGCTAATGGCCTCGATGGCGTGTATATCATTCACGACACCATGAACCGCCGCCACCGCCATTGCGTGGATGTGCTGGTGAACGAGCAGGAATGCAAAGGCGGCCTCGAAGGTCGCTGGACCGGCATCAAGCTCCAGAAATACGCTCCCGAATCACCCTGGCAGGCCGGCTAGAGCTTAGGGCTTAGGGCTTAGGAGCTACCCTTCGCTGACATTTGAAGTTGCTGGTTCAGCTGGCTGCTTGCCGTTTTCCCCTTTCTTTTATCGGCTTACCCGGCCTCCGGATACTGAGACAGGTACCGGGGCTGGTCGTGCGCGTCGTAGAGGTAGCTCAGCGGGCGGCTGGGGTCGGCCACGATGCGCTCCAGCGGAATCTGCCAGCGCTTCCACATTTCCAGCAACGATTGGGCGTAGGCGCTGTTTTCCCAGGGGTTGAAGATGGTCCCGGTTACGTCGTCGATAAGCGAATCCATTATCACTTCCTGGTCGCCGGGCTTCAGGGCGCGGGGGAAGTAGTCGGGCACCACATTGAGCAGGTAGGCGGCGTAGTACAAGCGGGCCTTGAACTCGGCCACCTGCACCGGGTGCAGCGGCCGGCGCGCATCGGCATCGACGCGCCGCATGGCCTGCCCGATAATGCCGTTATCGACCAGACAGGCGACCAGCACCGTTTCATCGAGTTTGATGCTGAAGGTGAGCGTGCTCAGGTCGTCGTCGTACTCGAAGGGCAGCTCATCCTGAGCGGAGTCGGTTTCGAGCACGAACATCGAGGCCGGCACGAAATCGTCGTAGCTCATGGGTACGCGCAGGGCCTGCAGGGGCTGGAAAAACGCCTGGAAACGGCGCAGCATCTGGGCGTTTTCGGCCAGCGGATACTGCGGCACGGCCAGCGGGTTCTGCTGATTGAGCAGCTCGGTTATCAGGATGCCATAAAACATCTTGCCCAGCCATAGAAACAGCGTCTGCTCATCCAGCTCGCGAAAACCACGCACGCCCTGCCGGCTGATGGCCTCCACATGCGCCTCCAGCGGCCCTACGTGCCGGGTGCGGCACCGGGCGCAGCAGGCAATGCGCAGTTCCTGATACGTAACGATGCGCATATCGAGCAGCTTAATCGGCCGCTCGCGCAGCTGGTAGCGGTCCATGAGCCAGTCGGCAAAAACCGGTACCGTATCCTGAGGGGGCGTGGTAGGCGTGCCGCACAGAAAGCAGGCTTCCGGCCCGAAGCGCATGCCGTCGAAGGGGTCGTAGAGCGTTAGGTCGGCGGCGGAAAGAGCAGATTCAGACATAAACAGGCAGCAAACAGAGGCGCAAAGTTACGCCGGCCGCCGCTTGAACCTACCGCTTATCCCGAGTGCAGCGAAGGACCTATCCGGAAGCCATACTCTTGTAGAGCCAGCTTCCGGATAGGTCCTTCGTCGTTGCTCAAAGCGCAACATGCTCAGGATGACAGGCGGGGGTGCGGCTACTTCGAGAGCTGCGAACCGAGCTTCATGAGCGTTTTGCCAAGCTGGGCCAGCGGGGCGGCGTAATCGTTGGTGGTTTCTTCGGCCACTTTGCCGGTTTCTATGCCCAGCGAGGCCAGCGTTTCGGCCAGGTCGTGGGTGTCGGTGTCGGGCGAGGAGAGCTGCTCGCGCACCAGCTGCAGCTCCTGGGTTACCTTGGCCAGGCCGGTGCGCTCGGTGGCTTTCAGCACTTCAATCCAGCGGTCGATTTCGGTCAGCGCCTGCTTTCCGTCGGGCGTTTTGGCGCCCAGCAGGTTGAGCGTGTCGGTGAGCAGGGCCGAATTCTGCTCGTCGGTGATGGTGAGCGGGACGGAAGGCGTGGGCTGGTTGGCGGGCGTGGAGGCGGTGGAATCCATAAGAAAGGCGAAAAACGAACGTATCGGGAGGAGTAAACTACCTGGCTATACTTGCCCACCGGCCGAAAAGTTGGCCGGCTGGTTTCGCGGCCGCCCGACGGGTTACCTTCCGGCCCGGGGCTT
This sequence comes from Hymenobacter actinosclerus, assembly GCF_900111515.1. GTDB lineage: Bacteria > Bacteroidota > Bacteroidia > Cytophagales > Hymenobacteraceae > Hymenobacter > Hymenobacter actinosclerus. The sequence goes on along the minus strand of NZ_FOHS01000006.1, from coordinate 100,151 downwards.
ATTAAGACCCGTACGGCCCGCTGCCGGGCTGCTTTTTTTCACTTCCTGACTTTTTTTACCATGAAAACCCTGTTCAAAACCCTCTTCGTTGCCGCCGCCGTTTCGTTCGCCGCTACCTCCTGCACCGAGCAGGGACAGGCCAATGCCGATGCCGCCGCTGCCAACACCGAAGCCGCCGCCGAAAACGCCGGTGATGCCGCCGCTGCCGAAGCCAACAACGCCGCCGTAGCCACCGACGACGCCCTCGAAAACACGGGTAAGGTTATCGAAGCCACCGCCGACAAAGCCGCCGAAAACACCGAAGCCGCTGCCGACAAAGCTGCCGCCGAAACCAAAGCCGCCGCCAACAAAGCCGGCAACAAAATCGACCAGGCCGCCGGCGAAGCCAAAGCCGACATCAACGCCGCTACCCGCAACAACTAATTTGGCGCGTAGCACTTAGCTGCCGGCGCGTGGAAACACCCGCCCAGCTGAGGCAAGCATAAGGACCTTACCAGGCTGAAACGCGTCGTTTTGACGGCTGTTCCGGCGTGGTAAGGTCCTTTTGGTTTGCGCAGGGTGGTGGGCCGTTGCTAGGGCCGGGGGTCCGACTCGGGGGCGTGGGCCAGTTCCAGCAGCACGCTGTAGTAGGGCTGGCCCGTCACCTGCGAGCGAAGCCAGCTATAGAAGCTCAGGGCCTGCAGGTCTTCCTGGCCCAGCGACACGAACGAGGGAATGTCGTGCAAACGGGTGGCAAAAGCCGGACAGCGGGCGGTGGCCGGGTCGTCGATAAGCTCGCCCACCAGCTGCAAATAGCTCAGTACCGACGCGTAGCCGCCCCCGCCGGGCCCGAACCGCTCCTTGAGCAGCCGCTCGATGGCCCGCAGGCGGTTGTGGGCCAGGTCGGCGTTGCCCAGCTCAAACTGAATCAGCATTTCGCCCATGCTGCGGTTGATTACCCACTCGATGCCCATTTCCTGCTCGCAGTAGTGGTCGGTGCGCCCGATGGCCTGCAGGGTCTGGTTGGCTTTCTGGAACTGGCCTTCGGCGAAGTAATGGAAGCCCAGGCCCAGGCGGCCCGTCAGCTCTTCGCGGGGGCTGAGCGGCAGGCGCAGCACCGCTTCGAGCAGGACGATGCTCTCGGAGTTGCGGCGCAGGAAGGCATAGTTGGCGGCCAGCAGGAAGGTGTAGCGCGGCCACATAGCCGTGCGCAGCAGCCGCGGCCCGGCCTCCAGCAGCGCCCGCAGCTGTTCCAGGTACTCCACCGACTCGGCAAAGCGGCGGGTACGGTACAGGGCGTGGGCAATCATCAGCAGCAGCCCGAGCTGGGCCTCGCGGTGGGCGGGCCGAAAGCCGTGGCGCTTTTCCATCAGGTGGTAGCAGCGCATCACGAAGGGCGCAAACGAGGCGTAGTCGCGGCGCACGAGCATGGCCGCGCGGGTGATGGACATGAGCCGCAGCAGCAGCGCCGGCCGGCGGGCGAAGGCTTCCTGCAGGTCGTACTCGCGCAGCACCTGCTGCAGAATCTCATCAAACGATTCGGCGGCCCGGCCCTTCACGCGGGCCTGGCGCAGGCGCTGGCGGATGAGGCTGTCGGCAATGTTGGCGCGCTCCTCCTCGTCGGCGTCCTTTTTGTTGAGGTTGCGCTGGCGGATGATGTCGTCGAGCGGATCGGCGTGGGGGCTGTGGGCGCGGGCAATCTGGAGGTTGTACACGGCATTGAGCTGCTCGTACTGCTCGTTGGTGCGGGCCAGCTTTTCGGCCTTGCGCAGCGTGCCCCAGGCCAGCCGGTCGATGCCGGCCTCGAACAGGTACTGGGCCAGCGTGAGCAACCCGCGCACCGAAGCGGCCGCCGTGGGGTCTTGCTGGTGCTGGCGCAGCAGCAGAAAATCGAGCAGGTGACGCAGCAGGCGCTTGCGCAGGGCGTAGTAGGCCACGGCGTTGGGCTCGGCGGGGTAGAGGCGCTCCAGCAGCTCGGCGTGGCGAATTCGCGGGGCTGGGCCAGCAGCTCGTAGAGGCGCACATCCATGCGGCCCTTCTGCTTGCGGCGCTGCCGCTGAATAAACTGCCGGAACTCCTTGTGGTCGTCGGGCGAGAAGGTGGCCAGCGTGGTGCGCAGGTCGTCCATGAGCGGGCGGGGCTTTTAAAAGTCTGAATGCAATTATGTAACCTTCTGATTGCCAGCTGCATTTCTGATAAATCAAAACCAGCAGCGGGTCTAAATATAGAACATCCTGGTTGCAACTTAGCCTGAATGAAGTGGCATCTTTCCTGAAGTTTCCTCCTAAGCCCCACCGCTATGCTTTCTCGCTTACTCAGCTTATTGTTTCTGCTGCTGGTTTCGGCCGGCGCCCTGCAGGCCCAGGACGTGCTTACCCGGCAATCGGGCGAAGAACTCAACGTGAAAGTGGTGGAAATTACGCCCACCGAGATAAGCTACCGCCGCACCGACAACCCCGAGGGGCCGCTGATTACAGTGCGTAAAATCGACGTGTTCATGATTCGCTACGCCAACGGCACCAAAGAGGTGTTCGGCACCCCCGGCGGAGCGCGGCAGCTGCCCGCCCTGGCCGGGGCAGCGCCCTACCCCGGCCCGGCCGTGCCCGGCGACGACCCGCTGCCCGAACCCGTGGTCAACCTCAACGGCCCGCGTATCGGCTTCACCGTGCTGACGGGGGGCGTGGTGGGTAAGGCCAAGGATGAGTTCGGACTCAATCCCTTTCTCACGCAGTTTGGCTGGCAGTTTGAAACGCGCATTTTCCGGCTGGCCTCGGGCACCGCGGGCCTGGTGGAGTTGGTGCCGCTGGTTGGGGGGCTGGAGCAGGGCAAGTTCATTCCCAGCCTGAACGCGCTGGTCGGCATCCGCGGCCCCAAGGGCTTCGAGTTCGGCCTGGGCCCGAACCTAACGCCGGCCAGCGCCGGCATTGTGCTGGCCGTGGGCACTTCGTTCAAGGTCGAAGACGTGAATTTTCCGGTGAACCTGGCCGTGGTGCCCGGCAACGGCGGCGTGCGCTTCAGTTTGCTGGTGGGCTTCAACCACCGCCGCCGCTAGGGGCGCGCCACCAGCACGGGGCTCTGTTTTTTCTTCCTTACGGCCAACTCTATGCGCACGCTACTCTCTCTACTGCTAACTTCTGTAGCTCTGCTGACCAGCGAAGTAAGCCAGGCCCAGCACCCCCCCGCCCCCGATTCGGCGGCCGTACCCGCGGTTTCAAGGGCGGCCACGGATGTGATTGTGCGTACCAACGGCGAAGAGCTACCGGGCCGGGTGGTACGCATTACGCCGCAACTCGTGCGCTACCTGCCAGTGGGCCCCGACTCGCTGGGCCAGGCCGCCGCTGCTGCCCCCGATACGCTGCAGCTGGCCGCCGCCGAGGTGTTTATGGTTCGCTACGCCAATGGTACACAGGAGGTACTGCGGTCGGCTCCGGCTTCAGGCCCGAACTCTGGTAACAGCCTGCTGGGCCTGAGCGCAGCCCAGCGCCAGGAGCGGGGCCGCCAGGATAGCCGCCGGTACTACAAGCCCTCCAAAGGCGTGTTCTGGGGTACACTTGCCAGCACCGTGACTACTGGCTACGGCGGACTGGTAGCAAGCACGGTAATCTCGCTTACCAACCCACCCCGCGCCAAGCTGAACGCGCCCGAACCGGCTTTGCTCCAGGACCCGGCATACTTCAAAGGCTATAACCGACAGGCTAAAAACCGCAAGCTGGGCAAGGCCGCCACTGGCTTTGGGTTAGGTGCTGCTATAGTGGTTACAGTAACCGGTTTTCTGGTAATCCGGTATTTTGGCGTACGCTAGGTGCGAGGCAACTGCCTGCCGGCCAGCCCGACAGTGCAGCCTTTATTTTCAGGTTTTCATTTTGCATTCCCAGCTCCTATGCGCGGTTTATTCTTGCTGCTACTACTTTCCGTAACGCTGCTACCCGGTAGGCACTGCCAGGCGCAACCGACGCCCACCGCGCCCAAACCAAGCACTCAGTCGGCCACCGACGTAATTCTGCGCACCAACGGCGACGAGCTACCGGGCCGGGTGGTACGCATTACGCCCCGGCTGGTGCGTTACCTGCCCTCGCCGGCACCGACCGACTCACTGGCCCCGGTAGCGGCTACCGATACCGATACGCTTGAGCTGGCCGCCGCCGAAGTGTTTATGATCCGCTATGCCAACGGCACGCGCGAAGTAATGCGACCAGCCGTGCCAGCGCCGGCTTCCGGCACCAGTCTGCAGGGCCTGAGCGCGGCCCAACGCACCGAGCTAGGCCGCCAGGACAGCAGGAAGTACTATAAACCTGACAAGGGTGTGTTCTGGGGAACGTTTGGGGCCACGTTGGTAGGCTCGGGTTACGGAGGCATCGTTGCGGGTTCCGTTATGGGGCTTTCTGCCCCACCCCGGCGTAATCTCGATGCCCCGCAACCCGACTTACTCAACGATTTAGCCTACTACGACGGCTACCGCCGACAAGCCCAGAGCAAAAAGCTAGGCAAAGCTGCAGCTGGTTTCGGCACTGGCGTGGGTGTGGGCATAGTGATACTTCTGATCTTGCTCAGCAACACTACCCACTTCTAGCAGCTGTGGCAGGAGCAGTGGCCCAACCCTACGGCGCCAAGGCGCGTAAAGGGGGTATCTTCCACCCTAATCCTACTATTATGGACGTTAATAACAACGGCATCAACGATAACACCGAACTGCGCGCCCGCGGCAATTGGAACGAAATTAAAGGCCAGGCCAAGCAGAAGTGGGGCAACCTCACCGACGACGACATGGACTACGAAGAAGGCAAGCAGGACGAGTGGTTCGGCAACCTGCAGCAGAAGACCGGCGAAACGATGGACGACATCAAGAACTGGTTCCAGCGCACTTTCTAGTCTGCCTCCTACATACGTTTATTACAACAACGGCCCACTACTCAGGTAGCGGGCCGTTGCTATGCAGGAGTGATTCCATTTTTATCGTATAATAACTTTATCAATATTAATTTTAACTTTAGCAACCCTATTTTGCTTCTTGTTTCATGCTGACGCCGCCGGAAGAACTGCGCACTCTTGGGAATCCGGCGCTGTTGGCTTTGCCCAAAACGGTTTTTCTATGCTCGCGCGCCTACCCGGCGGCCGTTGAGCGCGACACTTACCTCTGGGCCATGGAGCAGCGGCAGCAGCACCGCTGCATTGCCTCGGGGTTCCATTCGCGGCTGGAGCAGACAGTATATAATTTCCTGCGCCAGGAGCCCGGCCAGCCCATTGTGTACGCGTTGGGGCGGGGCATTCAGCACAGCTTGGCGTTCGAGCACGAAGAGGACCTGCGCCTGGGGCAGCTGCTGTTTATTACGCCTTTCGAACCCGAGGTAAGTGCCGTGAGCTTCGAGACGGCGGCTATCCGCAACCTGCTGCTGGCCGATATGGCCGACGACTTTTTCATCCCTTATGTTACCCCGGGCGGCAACCTGGCGCAGCTGCTGGCCGATACGATGGCCCGCGACAAGCCTCTGCTCACGCTCGACGTACCCGGCAACGCGGCCCTGGCCCACCCCGGCGCCCGCATCTACCAGCCGGCCGGCCTGCTGGGCAGTAGCCGCCCCACCCTTTAAGGTGCCCGCTGCGTAAGAGGCCCATTGGCCGAATTACGGCTACCGGCCAGGTGCCGGGCCTGCTTATACGTGCCGCGGCACCGGTTGCCGGGCGCGGCACTTCCTTCTTTCCCAGACTGTTTTCCATGGCCCTTTCCGATACGCTCTCAAACCCGCTACCCACCACCCCGAACGCGGGAATCCGCACACTGGCCCGGGTGGGTTTCGCCGCCAAAGGCCTGGTGTATGGGCTGATGGGGACGCTGGCGCTGCTGGCGGCCACCGGCCAGCAGCAGGGGCAAACGGCCGACAAGAAACAGGCCGTTCAGACGCTGCAGGGCCTGCCCGGCGGGCCGGTACTGCTGGGCCTGATTGCGTTGGGGCTGCTGGCCTACATTGTGTGGCGGGTGGTGCAGGCCGTGCGCGACACCGAAGACAAGGGCAACGATATGGCCGGTATTGCGCGGCGCGTGGGCTATGCCGCCAGCGGGCTGGTATACGCCAGCCTGGCCTGGTACGCCGCCCAGCTGGCCCTGAGCGGCTCGGCCGACAGCGGCAGCGACGCCAGGCAAACCCTTACGGCCCGGGTGCTGGCCTGGCCCGCCGGCGACTGGATTATCATGCTGGCGGGAGCTGCTACCGTCGGCGTTGGCCTGTACCAGCTTTATCAGGCATATTCCGGCCGGTTCCATAAGCACGTGCAGGGCTCCGACATTCCGGCCGGCCAGCAGAACACCGTGTACCGGCTGGGGCAGCTGGGCTACACGGCCCGGGGTATCGTGCTGGGCATTATCGGCTACTTCTTCATCCAGGCGGGCCGCCAGTCGCGCGCCTCGGCCGTCGGCAGCACCGACGAGGCGTTCGACCTGCTGGCCAGCATGGGGCCGCTGGTGCTGGGCATTGTGGCCCTGGGGCTGATGGCGTACGGCCTCTACATGCTGGTGCAGGCCAAATACCCGGTTCTGAAAATCTAATTAGTTGTCAGTTGCTCGTTGTCAGTTGTCAGTTGCTCGTTGTCAGCTAGTCCCGACTCAGGTGTCGGGAAGATGGCCGGATCTGGGAACAATCGACTAATAACTGACAACGGACAACTGACAACCAACCTAACCGGCTACGTAGTCGGCCAGGTACTGGTACCGCTCGGTGAGCTGGCCGGCGCGGGCAATGGTGGCGCGCTCGATGACCTCGTCGGGGCCGCCTTCGGCCAGCAGGTGGGGCAGCACGTGGGCGATGAGCTGGCGGGCGAAGTCGCGCGAGGCGTTGCGGGGCAGCTCGCAGGGCAGGTTATCGACGGCCATTACCGTGAGATGCCCGGGGGCCGAGTAGGCGGCGTGCAGCTCGCTGGTGGCGGGGTCGTAGTCGTAGGCCGGCTCCTGGATGGTGGTGCTGCGGTGGGTGGTTGGGATGGAGCCGTCGATGTCGCAGGTAACGTCGGCGATGGTGTTGATGCGGAAATCGGGGCGGCGCGTATCTTCCTCGGCAAACAGGCGCGGGGCCTGGGGGTGCCAGTAGGCGCAGGCAATCAGCAGGTCGGTAACGGGCAGGAAGTTGCCGAAGGTGCTTTCGTACTGCTCGGGGTGGCGGTGGAAATCGGGCGTATCCCAGACGCGGCCGTCGCGGCGGCGGTTGTAGTCGGAGGAGCGCAGCTGGGTGTACACGGGCTCGTTGAAATCGAGGTAGAGGTAGTCGTACACGCTCACGCGGCGGATGCCCATCAGCTCCAGCACTTCCACCGCGCCCTGGGCCACGCGGCCCGAGCCGGTCACCACCATTTTGATGGGCGGCAGCTTCTTGACCTTGAAAAACTCGTCCTGCATGTCCTCCATATCCACGCACTCGTAGGCGGGCTTGAGCTGGAACAGGCCGTGCTTGCGGCCGTAGGTGAGCAGGCCGTTGTAGGCGCCCACAATGCCCGCCCAGCGCCCAAACGCCACAATGCGCTGGCCCTGCTCGTCGGTGAGCACCTCGTAATCGACCAGCGTAATGTTGCGCTTAAGCACCTGGCGCAGCAGCTCGCGGTTGGCAGGCTGCTTCTTGATGGTGTGAGAGAAAAAGAAGTAGGTTTTGTTGGGCAGCAGCTCGGCCACCGGCACTTCCTTCACGCCCATCAGCACGTCGCAGTCGGCCACGCTGGGGCGCACCTCCAGGCCCAGCTCGCGGTACTCCTGGTCGGCAAAAGCGCGGATTTCGCTTTGCTGGGCCACGATTTTCAGACCGGGAAACTGGTCCTGGGCCTCGATGCATTTTTTGGGAGTGAGCGGTACGCGCTTATCGGGCGGGGTTTTGCCTTCGCGCAGCAGGCCAATAGTCAGGGTGGGCATAAGCAGCAGTTGGATGGGATAGGGCTTAAAGGTAACAAGCCCCGTAGAGACGCGACCCATCGCGTCTCTACGGGTTCAAACTTTTCCCCGCCTATCGGTTTAAGGGTGAAGCCTTTTCGCGCTACCTTTGTTGGAGGTTCTGTTGAAGCCTTCCGTTGCCACCCTCACCACCCTTCTTATGTTGCTGAAGACCAAGCCCGCCGACGTGTTTGTGGACCGCCATAATGGTCCTGATGCCGCTGGTGTTGCCGAAATGCTGCGCGTTGTCGGCGTCGAGTCGATTGACCAGCTCATCGACGAAACCGTGCCGGCGGCCATTCGCCTCAAGCGGCCGCTGAACCTGCCCACAGCCCTCACCGAGCGGGCGTTTCTGGCCAAGTTCAAGGGCATTGCCGAGAAGAACCGGCTGTTCAAGAACTATATCGGCCTGGGCTACCACCCCACCCAGCTGCCGGCCGTTATTCAGCGCAACATCCTCGAGAATCCGGGCTGGTACACGGCCTACACGCCCTACCAGGCCGAAATTGCCCAGGGTCGCCTCGAAGCCCTGATTAATTACCAGACGATGGTAATGGAGCTGACGGGCCTGGAAATTGCCAACGCCAGCCTGCTCGACGAAGGCACCGCCGCCGCCGAAACGCTGCACATGTTCCACTCGCTGAGCAAGAAGAAGTCGGCCACGCGTTACTTCGTATCGGAGCAGGTGCTGCCCCAGACCATCGACGTGCTGCGCACCCGGGCCACGCCGCTGGGCATCGAGTTGGTGATTGGCGACCACCGCACCGCCGACCTGAGCGACGAGTCGCTGTTCGGCGCCATTCTGCAATACCCGGCCGCCGACGGCGCCGTGTACGACTACACTGACTTCATCACCAAAGCTCACGACAACAACCTGTTCGTGACCGTGGCGGCCGATTTGCTGGCCCTGACGCTGCTCACGCCTCCCGGCGAGATGGGCGCCGATGCCGTGGTGGGCAACTCCCAGCGCTTCGGCGTGCCGATGGGCTACGGCGGACCCCACGCCGGTTTCCTGGCCACCCGCGACGCCTACAAGCGCGTGATTCCGGGCCGCATTATCGGCCAGAGCATCGACGCGGCCGGCAACAAGGCCTACCGTATGGCCTTGCAGACCCGCGAGCAGCACATTCGGCGCGAGAAGGCCACCAGCAACATCTGCACCGCCCAGGTGCTGCTGAGCGTGCTGGCCGGCATGTACGCCGTCTATCATGGCCCCCAGCGCCTGCGCCAGTTCGCCGGCAACATCCACGTGCAGACCCTAACGTTGGCCGGCGCCCTGGGCGAGCTGGGCATGGAGCAGGGCAACGAGTTCTACTTCGACACGCTGGATATCCAGCTGGAAAGCGCGGAGCTGCAAAGCGCCGTGAAAAAGGAGGCCGAGGCCGCCGGTATCAACTTCCGCTACTTCGGCGAGAATCAGGTGGGCATCTCGCTCAACCAGAACACCGAAATTGAGGACGTGCGCGACATTGTGGCCGTATTCGCCAAGGTGCTCGGTAAGGCCGCGCCCCAGGTGGAGCTGCCCGCCGAGGCGGAGGTGAACTGGGACGCCGCGCTGGTGCGCCAGAGCGAGTACCTGACGCACCCCATCTTCAACAGCCACCACTCCGAGCACGAGATGCTGCGCTACATGAAGCAGCTCGAAAACAAGGACCTGAGCCTGGCCCACTCCATGATTGCACTCGGCTCGTGCACCATGAAACTCAACGCCACGGCCGAAATGATTCCGGTTACCTGGCCCGAAATCGGCAATCTGCACCCGTTCGCGCCCCGCGAGCAGGCCCAGGGCTACGCCGAAATCTTTGCTGATTTGGAGAAGTGGCTGTGCGAGGTAACCGGCTTCGACGCCGTATCGTTGCAGCCCAACTCGGGCGCCCAGGGCGAGTACGCCGGCCTGCTGGCCATCAAGGGCTACCACGATTCGCGCGGCGACCAGCACCGCAACGTGGCCCTGATTCCGGCCTCGGCCCACGGCACCAACCCGGCGTCGGCCGTGATGGCCGGCATGCAGGTGGTGGTGGTGAAGAGCACGGAGGATGGCAACATTGACGTGGCCGACCTCAAGGCCAAGGCCGCCCAGCACGCCGACAAACTCAGCTGCCTGATGGTGACCTACCCCAGCACCCACGGCGTGTACGAGGAAACCATCATCGACATCTGCCAGACCATCCACGAGCACGGTGGCCGGGTGTACATGGACGGCGCCAACATGAACGCCCAGGTGGGCCTCACGTCGCCCGCCACCATCGGCGCCGACGTCTGCCACCTGAACCTGCACAAAACGTTCTGCATCCCGCACGGCGGCGGCGGCCCCGGCGTGGGTCCCATCGGCGTGGTGGCCGACCTGGCCCCCTTCCTGCCCGGCCACGTGCTGGTAGACGCCGACGGCCGCACGGCCAGCGCCGTTTCGTCGGCGCCCTGGGGTTCGGCCAGCATCCTGCCCATCAGCTACGCCTACATCAACATGATGGGCGGCGAGGGCCTGACCGAAGCCACCCGCATGGCTATTCTGAACGCCAACTACCTCAAGGCCAAGCTGGAGGAGCACTACCCCGTGCTATATACCGGCGCCAACGGCCGTTGCGCCCACGAGATGATTCTGGACTGCCGCCAGTTCAAGAAGGCCGGCATCGAGGTGGAAGACATTGCCAAGCGCCTGATGGACTACGGTTTCCACGCGCCCACCGTGAGCTTCCCGGTAGCCGGCACCCTAATGGTGGAGCCGACCGAATCGGAAAGCATGGAGGAGCTGGACCGCTTCGTGGAGGCGATGGTGAAGATTCGGGAGGAAATCCGCGAAGTGGAACAAGGCCGCGCCGACGCCAAGGACAACCTGCTCAAGCACGCCCCGCACACGGCGGCCACCGTGCTCGTGCACGACTGGACCCGCCCCTACTCGCGCGAGCAGGCCGTGTACCCCACCGAACACGCCCGCGCCCACAAGTTCTGGCCGGCCGTCTCGCGCATCGACTCGGCCTACGGCGACCGGAACCTCATCTGCTCCTGCACCGCCGTGGAGGAGTACGTGGACGCCGAAGAGCAGCTCGTACCGACCGATAAGGGTCCGTCGTATTAGGATTAAGGATTAAGGCGTACTAGAGAGACCCCGCAACAACCGTTGCGGGGTCTCTCTTTTTGGCGGTTGATTGAATCTGGATTTAAGTGCGGGCTGTAGAGACGCGACCCTTCGCGTCTCGTCGTTGAACGACAACGTAAAATCGGCTCGGGCAACATCAGCAACGACGAGACGCGAAGTGTCGCGTCTCTACAGCCGGCTTAGGTTTAAAACCAGCCACTACCGGCTCACCACCCCAACCGCCAGCGCTACGCTCAGGCCCAGCGCCAGGCCGGCCCATACCTGGGCAGGCGTGTGGGCATCAAGGGCCAGGCGGGCGCGGCTTACGGCTACGGCCACGACTGCGCAGCCGGCCAGCCACCAGGCTCCGGCTGGCCCGGCCGCGCCGCTTAGCTGCAACAGCAGCAGCAGGCCGAACGCGCCGCCCATGCCGACGCCGTGAGCCGAAATTTTCCAGCGGAGCGTGATGAGCAGTGTGAGCAGCACGGCCAGCGCCATGCCCGCCATCATCCAGAAAAGCAGTGGTTCGGGGTGCTGGGGCTGGTAGAGTAGTCCGGCCGTAGCGCCAAAGCTCACGGCGGCCAGCAGCAGGGGCAGGGTGCGCTGCTGCCGCTGCCGCAGCTCCACCGAATCGGCGTAACCCAGGCGCACGAGCAGGGCCGTGCCCAGCGCCGGCAGGGCCAGCGTGCCGATGGCCACCAGCGCCAGCACCACGCGCCGGTCGGCCAGGGCGGGCGGTGGCGCCGTGCCCGGCAGCTGGTAGCACACCACGCAGAACAGGTAAAGCGGCACCAGCAGCGGGTGAAACACTGCTGATAGCGCCAGGGCTAGTAGTCGGGGCAAGGGACGGAGGGAGGAAGGGACGAAGCGGCTAAAGGTACGCGGCGGTTGGCCGTTCACCCCACCCCCCGGCCCCACGCCGCTTGATGCGCGGAATCCTCCGGGAGAGGGGGAGCCAGACGTGAGAACTATTCTGCCAGAACGCACCCCCTCTCCCGGAGGATTCCGCGCATCAAGCGGCGTGGGGCCGGGGGGTGGGGTGGGCGCTCGGGAACCACTTGCCCCACTCGCGTTGTCCATCCTAGCACTAGCTGCCGGGGCGAATGTTGTATCTTTCCCCAACCGGAATCGGGCAGCTAAAAGGCCGAATCAACGTCTCTTGCCTAAAAATAAGTGCAAGCCGTTATCAGCCAGAACGGAGCTAACAGCTAATAGCTAAGGGCTAACAGCTTAGTACATATACTATGGGAGTGGAGCAAGACCCCGCGACGACCCGGGCTTTGGACGAGGTGCTGGGCCGGCTCGATGCGTTTAAGCGCAAGTTTTACCTGAGCCTGCTGGTGCGCGGGGCCCTGGTGGCCGGCGGCCTGCTGCTGAGTTTGTTTCTAGTGTTCAGCCTGCTCGAATACTTCCTGTACCTGCCCACCGGGGTGCGGGCCGGGCTGCTGTTTGGGTTTGTGGGGGGCGTGGTGTACGCCTTCGCGCGCTGGATTTGGCAGCCCCTGGCGGCGCTTACGCACCTGCGGCGCATGCTCTCGGACGAGCAGGCCGCCCGCCGGGTGGGCGAGCTGTTTCCGGAGGTGCAGGACAAGCTGCTGAACGCGCTGCAACTGCGCGGACAGGCCCAGCACGACGCGCTGCTGGCCGCCAGTCTGGAGCAGCGGGCCGGGCAGCTGCGGGGCGTGGAGTTTTCGCAAGGCATCGATATTCAACGCCAGAGCCGGCCACTGTGGAAGTACGTGGCCGTGCCCGCGGGCGTGGTGGCGGTGCTGCTGCTGGCTTACCCGAGCTTGTTCGTGCAGGGTACGGGGCGCATTCTCAATTACAACCAGAAGTACAGTCCGCCCGCGCCGTTTACGTTCGTGGTGGAAAACCCCAGCCTCACGGCGTTCAAGGGCGAAGATTTCAGTTTGAAAGTAGCGGTGGAAGGGGAGGTGCTGCCCAACGAAATCAGCATACAGTACGAGGGCAAGGAGCGCCGCCTGACCCGCGAAACCGGCAACCACTTCCGCTACGATTTCAAGCAGCTGCGCAGCAGCGTGGATTTCCAGCTGGCGGCGGCCGGTTTTTCTTCTTCCGAATATAAGCTGAAGGTGAAGGCCCGGCCCAATTTGCGCGACTTCGCCATCCGGGCCGTGTACCCAGCCTACGTGGGCCGGGCCAACGAAACCATCCGCAACACCGGCAACCTCACGGTGCCCGAGGGCACGGAGCTGCGCTGGGAGTTCCGGACCGAAGCCACCGACCAGCTGCAACTGCGCTTCGGGGGCGAGCCGGCCGAAACCGTGGCCGCCACGCCCGACGAGGCCGCCGCCGGGCAGTTCCACCTGCGCCGCCGCGCCACCCGGAGTCAGAACTACGCCGTGCGCCTGCGCAACGCCGCCAGCCCTAACCGCGACCCGATTGAGTACCAGCTGACCGTGATTCCCGACACGGCCCCCGAAGTAACGCTGGAGAGCTTCCAGGACACCACGGCCCGGCAATTTCTGGCCCTGGGCGGCAACCTGCGCGACGACTACGGCTTTTCGCGCTTGCAGCTGCACTACCGGGTGCTCAGTCAAAACACGCCCAACGCCGCTTACCAGAGCCGGGCGCTGCCGCTGGGCACGGGCCCCAGCCAGAGCTACGCCTACCAGTGGGACGTGCGCCGGCTCAGCCTCAAGCCCGGCGACCGGCTGGAGTATTTCGTGCAGGTGTGGGACAACGACGGCGTGCACGGCGCCAAGCCCGGCCGGAGCTGGGTGGCCGAGTTCCGGCTGCCCTCGCGCACCGAGCAGCGCCAGCAACTGGCCTCGCAAAGCCAGGCCATGCAGAGCCAGCTGAGCCAGGCCGCCCAGGACTCGAAGAAGATGGAGCGCGAGCTGGCCAAGGCCGAAGACAAGCTGAAAGTGAAGCGCGACCTCAGTTTCCAGGACCGCAAGCAGCTCAAGGACATGCTCGATGAGAAGCAGCAGATGGACCAGGCCCTGGACGACCTCAAGCGCCAGTTCGAGCAGCTTCAGGAGCAGCAAAACCAGCTCGACCCCCAGAAAAACGAGGAGCTGGCCGAGAAGACCAAGGAGCTGCAAAAGCTGATGGACGACTTGCTCGATCCCGAAACTAAGAAGCTCTACGAAGAGCTGCGCAAGCTGCTGGAGCAGCAGCAGGACCAGAACCAGCCCGACATCCAGAAGCTGTTGCAGCAACTCGAAAACAAGGAAAACACCCTGCAGAAGGAGCTGGAGCGGGCCCTGGAAATGTTCAAGCAGCTGCAGTTCGAGCAGAAGCAGGACCAGGCCCTCGAAAAGCTCCAGCAGCTGGCCCAGGAGCAGCAGAAGCTGGCCGAGCAAACCGAGAAGAACGACAAGCAGAACCCCGACAACAAGCAGTCCAACGAGCAGCAGAAAGCGAACAACGAAAAACTCAAACAGGAGCAAACCGAGCAGCAGCAGAAGTTTGAGGAAGTCAAAGAGGACCTCAAAGAACTCAAGGAGCTGGACCGCCAGCTCGACGGCGAGAACGGGGCCGACGAGATGAAGCAGGACCAGCAGCAGGTGGACGAGCAGCAGCAGCAGAGCCAGCAGCAGCTAAGCAAAAACCAGAACCAGAAAGCCGCCCAGAGTCAGCGCCAGGCCGCCCAGAAGATGCAGCAGATGGCCCAGCAGATGCAGCAGCAGATGGAGCAGGAGGAGTCGGACCAGCAGCAGCAGAACATCGACGACTTGCGCGACATTCTGGAAAACCTGCTCAAGCTCAGCTTCGATGAGGAAAGCCTGATGCAGCAGTTCCGGCAGGTCGACCAGAGCGACCCGCGCTTCGTGCAGCTGGGCCAGACCCAGCGCAAGCTCAAGGACGACGCCCGCGTGGTGCAGGACTCGCTCTACGCGCTGGCCAACCGCGTCTTTCAGATTAAAAGCTTCGTGACCCGCGAGGTGGGCGAGATGAACGGCCGCATGGACGAAGCCCTGGGCCACCTCAAGGACCGCAACGTGGGCCGGGCCACCAGCGCCCAGCAGCAGGCCATGACCAGCATGAACAACCTGGCCCTGATGCTCAACGATGCCCTCCAACAAATGCAGCAGCAGCAGCGCGACAGCCAGAGCCAGCAGCAGATGCAGGGCGGCGGCAAGCCGGGCCGCAAGAAAAAGAAGGGCAGTTCGGCCGGCGAGGGCCAGATGGGCCGCATGCAGCAGCAGCTCAACCAGCAGATTCAGCAGCTCCAGCAGAGCGGCAAAACCGGCCGGGCCCTCTCGGAGGAGCTGGCCAAGCTGGCCGGCCAGCAGCAGATGCTGCGCCAGGCCATGCAGGAGCTGGAGCGCATGCAGCAGAAGGGCGGCGGCAAGCCCGGCAGTGGCAAACCCGGTTCCGACAAGGACGGCCAGGGCGGGGCCGGCGGCCTCGGCGACATCAAAAAAATGATGGAACAAACCGAAACCGACCTCGTAAACAAGCGGCTGACGGAGCAAACCGTTATGCGCCAGCGCCAAATCCTGACCCGGTTGCTCGAAGCCGAGAAATCGGCCCGCGAGCGGGACCAGGACGACAAGCGCGAAGCTCAGACGGCCCAGCAGCGTCCGCCCGTTTTTCCGCCCGCTTTCCAGCAGTACCAGCGCCAGCAAACCCGCCAGACTGAGCTGCTTCGTGCCGTGCCGCCCACCCTCACGCCCTACTACCAGCGCAAGGTGAGCGAGTATTTTCAGCAAATGAAGTAGCATTCCGCTATTTTTACTCTTTACCCGCCGCCCTTCTCTTTTTTACCCCATATGAAGCAGGTTAAAATCCAGATTCCTTCGCTCGTTGAAAACATCCGCGTTGTGGAAAGCTTTATCGACAACTCGAAGGATACCTTCCACATCGACGACGATATTTACGGCAACATTATGGTGGCCGTCACCGAGGCTGTCAACAACGCTATCCGCCACGGCAACAAGTTTGATAAGGATAAAAACGTGCTCCTGTCGTTGCAGGTGCAGGACGACCGCGTGACGTTTGAGATTGAGGATGAGGGCGCGGGCTTCGACTACGACAACCTGCTCGACCCCACGGCTCCCGAAAACATCGAAAACCCCGGCGGCCGCGGCATCTTCCTCATCCGCCACCTCGCCGACGAAGTGGAGTTCAACAAGGACGGCCGCCACGTGCAGCTCACCTTCCTGCTGCCCACCGCCTCGGATGAGGACGAGGAGCGCCACTCGACCATCAACGGGGCCGAAGCTCCCGCCGCCCGCTAGGTTCCGGTCAAGATACCGGGTCGGCCAAGCTTTTTCGTCTGCTGATTATCCGTTTCACTTTTGCTTCTGGCTGCCATGAGCGACCTGCCCACCGAGTACGATGAGTTAGATGAGCCGGGCCCCGGAAACGAAAGCCACGGCATCGAGTTTCTGGTGGAGGAAGTGGATTTCGAGCTGGCCGACGCCCGCGACCTGACCTCCTGGATTGAGCGCGTGGCCGAGGTGCACGAGCACGAAATCGTGCAGCTCACCTACATCTTCTGCTCCGACGAGTACCTGCACAAAGTCAACGTCGAGTACCTCGACCACGACACCTACACCGACGTCATCACCTTCGACAACGCCGACGACGCCGACATCCTGGAAGGCGACATCTTCATCTCCGTCGACCGGGTACGCGAAAACGCCGCCCTCCACGGCGTCCCCTTCCGCGACGAGCTGCACCGGGTGATGATTCACGGCGTGCTGCACCTACTCGGCTACGCCGACAAGGACCTGCTCAGCCAAACCGCCATGCGCAAAAAGGAAGACGACTGCCTGCTGCTGCGGGCGTTCTAGGTTTTCGCTTGTTTGATTTAAAGACGCCTGCCGAAACGCGGGCGTTTTTTTGTTCTGCTGGCGCACCCCACCCCCGGCCCCTCCCCTCCGGGAGAGGGGTGCCAGACGCGAGTTCATCAAATCTAAAATCTTGATTCGTTGAACGCACCCCTCTCCCGGAGGGGAGGGGCCGGGGGTGGGGTGCGCCAGCAGAACGAATGACCTTTATAATATTCCCAACTATCAATGTCTGCCACGCCGCCGCTTGTCATTCCCGGTCGGGCCCTGGATTTTTACCTGAGCCAGGGCTACTACCGCATGCACCAAGACCTGTTTACCTGCCTGTTTCTGCCGGTGGGGGAGGCGGTGTACACCGTGCATTGGCTGCGACTGGTGCTGGCCCAGGTGGAGTACGGCCCCGCCCAGCGCCGCCTGCTGCGCCTGGGCCAGCAGTTTACGATTGGCATCCGACCTTTTACCCTGACGGCCGAGCTGGAAGACCTCTACGCCCGCTACCGGCTAAGCGTCAGCTTCGACGCGCCCGACACGGTGGAGGAGTTTCTGCTGGCCGGGGCCACCCACAACGTGTTCCACACCGAGGTGCTGGAGCTGCGCGACGCGGGCCGGCTGGTGGCGGCCGGCATTTTCGACAGCGGGGAGCGGACGATGGCCGGCATCATGAACTTCTACGACCCCGACTACCGCAAATCCAGCCCCGGCAAGCTGCTGATGCTGCTGAAGCTGGAGGAGGCCCGCCGCCGCAACTACACGCACTACTACCCCGGCTACGTGGTGCACGGCTACCCCAAGTTCGACTACAAGCTCTTCCCCTGCCCGGCCGCCACCGAAGTGTTCGACTGCCTGCGGGAGGAGTGGTTTCCGTTTTCCTGGGAGCGGGTGGAGGCTCAGAACGCGGCGTTGACCGGGGCTGCTGATTCGTAAGGTCTAACTGTTTTGTTATACAGTACCTTTCACTGGCCTTTTTTCCATGCAAATACCTGTAAACCAAAAGTTTCGTCTACTATCCATGCTCGGAGAGCATATCAGTATGTGCATCATAGGCGTGCCTCTCATGGGGCTTTCTCTTTTGACGCATGGTAATTGGGGCTTTTATTTCGTGCTCGTCCTCTATTTGAACAAGGATTTCCTTAACGGCCGAAGCCCACTCAAGCGTCTGCTAAACACGCAAGTGCAACAGACGACAGATGTTCCCGCAAACGAGTGGCAGTGCTTCCTGCGCAACACTACGCTTATCATTTGGCCCTTGGAGGTCTTGGTAGTGGCAATTAATGGGCGGAGACGGCTGGGAGATTATTTAGCCAATACGCACGTAGCCAATGTTTCGGAAGATATTGGCTCTTGGAAAAAAGAGCTAGCCGCTTATCGAGTAACTTCTTATACTTTCTACACGCTTCTCGCCACCGGTCTTTACTTACTGCTGGTACACACTCTCTTCGATTGGCTTGGCTTCTAGCGCACTGACTTCAAATGCTTTTATAAGCAGTAGCAAGCTGCTGTTATTGCATCTGCATTTAATAGCAGGAGGCTGACAGCTGATGACTCTCAGCCAACGGCTGATAAAAAGGCGGTAAATTTGCGGCTGCTTCGCCGCGTTGAACTCTTTCCGGCGCGCACAGATTAATCAGCTATGTTTCAAGCAGAAGAATACGATGTGATTGTGGTGGGCGCGGGCCACGCCGG
Source organism: Hymenobacter actinosclerus (assembly GCF_900111515.1). Taxonomy (GTDB): domain Bacteria; phylum Bacteroidota; class Bacteroidia; order Cytophagales; family Hymenobacteraceae; genus Hymenobacter; species Hymenobacter actinosclerus. Next base: position 81,742 of record NZ_FOHS01000006.1, on the reverse strand, counting down.
GTGCGAGGCCGCTGCTGCCGCCGCTACGCTGGGCTCCAAGGTCCTGCTCGTCACCATGAACATGAACACCATCGCCCAGATGTCGTGCAACCCGGCGATGGGCGGCGTGGCCAAGGGCCAGATTGTGCGTGAGGTGGACGCGCTAGGCGGGATGTCGGGCATCATCACCGACAAAACCATGATTCAGTTCCGGATGCTGAACCGCTCCAAGGGCCCCGCCATGTGGAGCCCGCGGGCCCAGTCGGACCGGATGCGCTTTGCCGAGGAGTGGCGGCTGGCGCTGGAGCAGACGCCCAACGTGGATTTCTGGCAGGAGGCCGTAACGGGCCTGCTGGTGGAGGACGGCGCGTGCGTGGGCGTGAAAACCCAGCTCGGCATAGCGTTCCGGGGCAAGTCGGTGGTGCTCACCAACGGCACCTTCCTCAACGGGCTCATCCACATCGGCGAGAAGCAGTTCGGCGGCGGCCGCATGGCCGAGAAGGGCAGCACCGGCCTCACCGAGCAGCTCAAGGAGCTGGGCTTTGAGGCCGGCCGCATGAAAACCGGTACCCCGCCCCGCGTGGACGGCCGCAGCCTCGATTACAGCAAGATGGAGGAGCAGCCCGGCGATGAGGTGCCTGGCAAGTTCAGCTACCTCGATACGCCCACGCTGCCCAAGCAGCGGCCCTGCTACATCACCTATACCAACCCCGAAGTGCACGAAATCCTGAAGGAGGGCTTCGAGCAGTCGCCCATGTTTCAGGGGCGCATCAAGGGGCTGGGGCCGCGCTACTGCCCGAGCGTGGAGGACAAAATCAACCGCTTCGCCGACAAGGACCGGCATCAGATTTTCGTGGAGCCCGAGGGCTGGAACACGGTGGAAGTGTACGTGAACGGCTTTTCGAGCAGCCTGCCCGAAGACGTGCAGTACCGCGCCCTGCGCAAAATCGCGGGCTTCGAAAACGCCAAAATGTTCCGCCCCGGCTACGCCATCGAGTACGACTACTTCCCGCCCACCCAGCTAAACCTCACGCTGGAAACCAAGCGGGTGGCTAACCTCTATTTCGCGGGCCAGATAAACGGCACCACCGGCTACGAGGAGGCCGCCTGCCAGGGCCTGATGGCCGGCATCAACGCCCACCGCAAGGTGCACGGGCAGGCCCCCTTTGTGCTTTCGCGGAGCCAGGCCTACATCGGCGTGCTTATCGACGACCTCGTGAACAAGGGCACCGATGAGCCTTACCGCATGTTCACGAGCCGCGCCGAGCACCGCCTGCTGCTGCGCCAGGACAACGCCGACCTGCGCCTGACGCCGCTGGGCTACGAGCTGGGCCTAGCTTCGGAGGAGCGCATGCAGCTGGTGCGCGAAAAGGAGCAGCAGACCCGGGAAGTAGCCAAGCTGCTGAAGAATTTCGGCATCGAGGCCGCCGATATCAACGGCTGGCTGCTGGAAATCGGCTCGGCCGAAATCAGCGAGAAAACCCGCGCCGTGAACCTGCTGCGCCGGCCGGGCATCGAGCTGCCGGCCCTGGCAATGGCTCTGCCTGGCCTCGCGCTGGCCCTGGCCCCCTTCCGCCCCGACGCGCTGGAGCAGGCCGAGATTCTGGTGAAATACGAAGCGTATCTGGAGAAAGAGCACCAGCAGGCTGCGCGCATGCAGGAGCTGGAGAACTTCATCATCCAGGGCCGCCTCGACTACCAGGCCATGCCCGCCCTCTCGCACGAGGCCCGCGAAAAGCTGCTCAGAATCCAGCCCGAAACCCTGGGCCAGGCCAGCCGCATTAGCGGCGTCAGCCCCGCCGATGTGTCGGTGCTGATGGTGTATCTGGGCCGGTAGGGCAGTGGGTAGAATCAGGATAAAAGCCCGGTCATTCAGAGCGGAGCGAAGAATCTCGCGTGCTATGCTAACTCCTGACGACAGGATTACTGTGGCACGCGAGATTCTTCGCTCCGCTCTGAATGACCGTTCTTTCTAATCTTCTACAGCCGCCGTTTCCATCCGATTCGGCGGCCGTTCTGGTTTTGTACCTTCGCCTCGCGGCTGACTTTTCGATACAACGTAATCGTAGAAATCAGCGAAATCAACCTAATCAGCGAGAATCAGTGATTTACGAGCGTTTGGATACCTGCCCGGTGTGCGGCAAAACGGAGCTGCGCAACAAGCTGGTGGTGGAGGATAAATCGGTGAGCCGGGAGAGTTTCGCCATTCAGCAGTGCGCGGCCTGCACGTTCCAGTTTACCAACCCGCGGCCCGACGCCGCCCACATCGGGCGCTACTACGAGTCGGAGGAGTATGTGTCGCACAACAGCGGGGCGGGCGGGTTCATCAACCAGGCCTACAAGGTGGCGCGGGTGTTTACCATGCGCCGCAAGGTGGCGCTGCTCAACAAGCTGGTGCCCGGCGGGGGCAAGCTGCTGGATTATGGCTGCGGCACGGGCCACTTTCTGGCCGCCGCCAAGGCCGATGGCTGGCAGGTGGCCGGCTGGGAGCCCAACGCCAGGGCCCGCCAGGAGGCCAGCCGGCGCGTGGGCCAGCCCATCGGCCTGGCCGGCTTGGTCGATTTTCAGGAGGCTTCCTTCGACGCCATTACGCTCTGGCATGTGCTCGAACACGTGCACGAGCTCAACGACACGCTCCGGCAGCTTATCCGGCTGCTGCGGCCGGGCGGCACGCTGGTTATTGCCGTGCCCAACGTAGAGAGCCTCGACGCCCAGCATTACGGCCCCGACTGGGCCGCCTACGACGTGCCCCGGCACCTGTATCATTTCAGCCCCAAAACCATGAAGCTGCTGCTTAAAAAGCACAAGCTGCAAGTGGAGCAGGAACTGCCCATGCCGCTGGATGCCTATTACGTGAGCATGCTCAGCGAGAAGCATCGCGCCGGCCAAAAGGGCGGTCTGCTCTCGGTGCTGAAAACCGGCTACAACTCCAACCAGTACGCTGCCCGCCACGAGGGCCAGTACAGCAGCGTGATATACGTGGCCCGCAAGGCGGTGAAATAGTGAAATGGCGAGTTTGACGTTTGAAGGGCCTGGTAGCGAGGAAGGGGCTGGGTGTGCTACCACGACTGGAAAATGCCGTGGCACTACACCCGGACAGCATTCAGCCGTCATGGCAAGAAATATCCAGCCTCACCGTTCTCAGAGTCCGCGAAATCCCTTTAATCCGCACAACCCGCGATGCGCTTAGCTTTCCTTTTGATTACGGCCGGGACCCTGGGCGGCTGCGCGGCCATCAGCTCGCCCGAGGGCGGCACCCGCGACACCACACTGCCCACGCTCGTCAGCTCCACGCCTGCCAACGGGGCCCGCAACGTAACGGGCCAGAGCATCCGGCTGGAGTTTTCGGAGCAGGTGCAGCTCACGGATCTGGCCAAAAACCTGCTGGTGGCCCCGGTGCTCAGTCCGGACAACACCTACAAAATCCGCGAAGACCGCACCTCGATTACGCTCACGTTCGAAAAGCCCTTTCTGCCCAACACCACCTACTCGTTCAACTTCGGCGACGCCATCAGCGACATCACCGAAAAGAATAAGGCCGAAAACGTGACGGTCAGCTTCAGCACCGGGGCCCGGCTCGATTCGGGGGCCGTCAGTGGCTCGGTGGTGGGGCTGCTCAGCCAGCAGCCGGCCGAGGGCGTGTCGGTGCTGCTGTACCCGGAGGCCGACACCTCGGACATCAAGCGGGGCGTGCCCACCTATCTGGCCCGCACCGACAAGCAGGGCCGCTTTGCGCTGCGCTACCTGAAGGAAGGCCGTTACCGCGCCTATGCGCTGGCCGACAAAAACCAGACGAACCGCTACGAGGAGCCCGAGGCCATTGCCTACCGGCCCGGCGGCGAGCTACTGACGGTAGGCCCCAAAGCGGATAGCCTGACCTTCGTGCTGACCAAGCCCGACAGCCGCTCGCCGCTCATCACGACCCAGAAAAGCTCGCCCACCGACCAGCGCATCAGCTACAACGAGGGCCTGCTGACGGCTACGCTCGCGCCGCTGGGCAGCACCCCCGCTCCGTCGCCGGCTTTGCAGGAAGCCCTGCAGCTGGCCGAGCGCAACCGCACGGCCATTCTGTACCGCACCGCCGCCCTCACCGAGGGCCGCTACCTGCTGGCCGCCACCGACAGCGCCGGCAATACGGCCCGCGACACCATTGCGGTGAAGTTTGCCGAGCCCCCGCCCAAGGCCCCCAAGCCGACGCCCGCCTATAGCGTGGAGGGCAACCCCAAGGAGGTATACCGCCAGGGCCAGGTGAAATTCGTGTTTGCCGAGCCCGTGCGCCTCATCGACCCTAAAAAGCCCCTCGGTACGCTGGCCGAAGACTCGCTGAAACGCCGCCCGCTGCGCCTGCCCCAGGATGGCAGCCTCAGCCCCGACCGCACCACGCTCAGCATCAACCTCGACACCAAAGCCCAGAAAACCGTAACGCTGCAGCTCGACAGCACGGCCCTGCAAAGCATTACGGGCCGGCCGCTGGGACTGCGCCCGTTGAAGCTCAAAGTAGTTGATCAGACGACCACCGGTACCCTGAGCGGCCCCATCCAGACCACGGCCAAACGCTACTGGGTGCAGCTGCTCGACGAAAAGGGCCAGGTGCTGCTCACGCTCGACACGCCCAAAACCACTTACCGCTTCGACAACCTCGCACCCGCCACCTACCGCCTGCGCGTGCTCATCGACCGCAACGAGGACGGCCGCTGGCAGGGCGGCGACCCGGCCCTGAAAGCCGCGCCCGAACCGGTATTCCTGTTTGCCAAGCCCATCACCATCCGCTCCAACTTCGATAACGTGGAAACCCTGAGCTTCTGACGGCGCCCCTCAGCCCTTATTACCTCGTATCCAAACAGCCCGAATCCGTCGCCCGGATTCGGGCTTTTGTTTGGGGCGGGTTGCCAGGGGAGGAGCGAGGCGGGCGACTCTGGCGTTACGGCCGGCTGCCGGCCCCGAAAGTGGCCAATGGGCGGAGTCGGGAAATGGATGCGTTTCGTAAGCTGCCGTAAGCCTCCGAGCACTGCTACCGCCTCAAAGGTCCGCGCCGGGTGTTTCGGGGTTTGTGCCAGGGTTGGAGGGATGCGCGGCTGCCGTCGGTTCATTAGTCGGCCATAATCCTATTCTGCGCTATATATATTTCGGGCCCGAAAGATATCCACAGTCCGAAACGGGCCGGGGGCGCTGCCAGGCGGGTTTTGCCTGTGGTGGCCAAGGCTAATCCACATAGTTATCCACCTCTGTAGCGCCTGAGCGCATAAGCTGTGGATAAGGGTGGGGAAACCGGGGGATAACCGGGGGATAAGTTGCGGACATCTTTTTTTGGTAGTTCGGCGGCCCCGACACCCCAGTTATCCACCCAGGCAGTGGTGGATAAGGGTGGATAAGTATCCCCCGAAAATCCCACAATCCACATCGGTCCGGGACTGTGGATTGTGGATATCGGGATAAGTACTGTGGATTGTGAAAAACTCCAATAAGTACCTGATAAATAGATTCTTATTATCCACATACCCTGTTGGCAGACGGTGGATAAGTCCGGTCTTGTACACATGTTATCCCGGCCGTGGATAACTCCCGATTCTTATCCACTTATCAACAGCCCTAACGATGGGGATTAAAAAGATTTATTTAAAAAAATGAAATTCAAAAGTTATTAAGCTTGTGGATAAGCGGGCCGGATTCCGGAAAATGCCCCGGACCCCGGAAGCAGCCCGCGCCCCCGCCGGAGCCAAGCCACGCCAAGCCGGCCCGGCCGCTGCCGCCCGAATGGGAGTTTCGGGAGCAGCGGGGCAGCCCCGGCGCCCGAAGCGGCGTATATAGGGCGTCGCTCCTTGCCGGGGCTTGCCCGGCCGCTGCTTATGCCCTTCGACTACGACCTCGATTTCACTACTGTGGATTTCCGCCGCCACCCCGAGCTGTACCGGGTGGGCAAGGGCGAGCAGGGGGTGCTGCTGGTGCAGCCCTATAAAGGCGAGATTCTGCCCCACTGGCGCTTCCGGACGCCCGAAGTGGCCCGGGAGTCGGCCGACACGATTTACGGGCTGTTTGAGGCCTACCTGAAAGCCCACGACTTTGTGGGCGCCGACATGGCCCGCAAGTTTCTGCAGATGGGCTACACCCGCGCCCGGCGCTACGCCAACCACCGCGGCGGCAAAAAGTACGACGGCCCCGTGCCCGACGACAAAAAGGGCCAGAGCGGCGCCCACGGCCGCCCCGAACTCCCCCGCGCCCCCGAAGACCCCGTAAAGGCCGAGTCGGCCGCCATCTTCAAGGCCAAATGGGACGAGGCCCGCGCCCACCCCGACTACCAGCAGCAGCGCGCCGGGTTTCAGGACCGCTACGGCAAATGAGTAATTGAGCAATTGAGCCGATAGCTGAAAGCTTTTAGCTGTTAGCTTTGACCTTTTAAGTCAATAGCACGTTGATTCTGAACAAAAGCTGTCAGCTTTAAGCTGGCAGCTCAACAACAAACCACCCTCTTTCCCCCAGATACCATGCAAACCCCTGCCCAACCCTCCAGCACCGAAGAACACGAAATCCGCCTCGGCACCGGTATGGGCCCGCTCAAGTTCGGCGCCTCCCAGGACGAGGTTCGCTCGCTGATGGGCGAGCCCGAGGAGATTGAAGAGTCGGAAGACGACGACGAGTTCGAGCACCAGGCCTGGAACTACCTCGACGAAGGCTACTCGCTGTACTTCGACCGCGAAGACGATTACCGCCTGAGCTGCATCGAAACCGACCACCCCGGCATCCGGCTCTACGGCGAGGCCATTCATGGCCGCAGCCCTGCCCAGATTCAGGAGCTGATGAAGCGCCACGGCCACGAGCAGAGCGAAGTGGAGAAAATGGACGCCGGTGAGATGCGCATCTCCTACGAAAAGGAAATGATTGACCTGTATTTCGAAGATGATGAGCTCCAGTTCGTCAACTTTGGCGTCTTCATTGATGAGGACTTAGAGGTACAATGGCCAGCTTAAGCCGGAGTTATCCACAAAAACTTAGCTTTCGGTTGTTGATAAGTTGATAACTTATTCATTTTCCGTCTTTTCGCCACGTTAGCACCCATTTTTGAGACGGTTGTCCCAATCTGGCACCAGGCTGAAAAACAGCGCATCAACAAAAAAAGCCGCTCCGGATTCCGGAGCGGCTTTTTGTCTTATTCCAGGATAGTGCTAAGCGGATTAGCCCGGCAGAATAGTCCGGAACAGCAGGAACAGCAGCCCCGACAGCGTCATGGTAACCGGGAGCGTGAGCACCCAGGCCAGGGCAATGTTGCGCACCATCACGGGGTTCACGTTCTTCACGCCGCGGCTGGCCACCATGCTGCCCGCAATGGATGAGGTGAGCACGTGGGTAGTAGAAGCCGGCAGACCCAGCGCCGAGCTGATGCCAATCATGGAGGCGGCTACCAGCTCCGAGGAGGCGCCCTGGGCGTAGCTCAGGTGCTCCTTACCAATTCGCTCGCCAATGGTTTTTACAATGCGCTGCCAGCCCACCATCGTGCCCACGCCCAACGACAGCGACACGATGATGAACACCCAGGTCGGGGCGTAGTCGGTGAACGATTTGAGGCCCTTCAGGCCATTGTCCAGCGTTTGCCGGTCGAGGGTGCTCAGGCGCACTTTGTCGCTCTTCTGAATGGTTTGGGCGCGGTTGGAAAGCAGCAGGATACCCTTGCGCAACTGGAAACGGTCGGACTGCGGAATCTGCTCGATCTGGGTTTTACCCTCGAAAATGCGGTCCAGCGCGTTGGTCTGCACCCGGATTTCGGCCACCGATTTCTGGTCGTCCAGGCTCAGCTCACGCACGTTCACGCGGCTCATCACCTGCTCTACCTTCACCAGCGAGTCGCGCATGTCGAGCGGGTTTTTGCTGTGGTCGAGGGCGAAGTAGGTGGGCACGATGCCGATGAGGATGAGCATAATCAGGCCCACGCCCTTCTGCCCGTCGTTCGAGCCGTGGAAATAACTCACCAGCGTGCAGGTAACCACCAGAATGAGGCGAATCCAGAGCGGTGGTGGCTTGTGCTTGTGCGGCTCCTTGAAGATGGACTTGTCCTTGATGAGCCGCCGCAGCAGGAACATGAGCAGGATGGTGAGCGTGAAACCGAAGGCCGGGCCGACGATGAGCGCCAGCCCGGTTTCGCTGGCCTTACCCCAGTTCACGCCCGAATCGACCACGCCGGGCAGGAAGCTGTAGGCAATGCCCACACCCAGAATCGAGCCGATCAGCGCGTGCGACGACGACGAGGGCAGCCCGTAGTACCAGGTACCCACGTTCCAGATGATGGCCCCTACAATGAGGGCACCCACCATGGCAATGCCGTGGTACACGTTCTGGTCGACCAAACTCTCGACGGGTAGCAGGTACACGATGGTCATGGCCACGGCCACGCCGCCGGTGAGCACCCCGATAAAATTCCAGAACGCCGACCAGATAACGGCCACCCAGGGCCGCAGGGCGTTGGTGTAAATGACCGTGGCCACGGCGTTGGCCGTGTCGTGGAAGCCATTGACGAATTCAAACGCGCAGGCCGCTACCAGACAGGCAATCAGCAGCAGCAGCACGTGAGGCTCTAAGCCAAACATAAGGGGGGAGTTGGTGAGGAATCGGAGAAATTTCAACCAAAGGTACTTTGGTCCTGAGGCAGGGCAAGGTTATGAAATTGTTACTGTCCGGGCGGCTGGGCCGCCGGTTGAGGCGCTAAACGCAGGCGGCGGGCATTGGTTGAAGCAGCCCCGCCCACCGGGCCCTGGCGCCGTTTCGCGGCCGGGCTGGGTTGGGGGCAGGGCTTTGGCTACTTTTGCCTGTCGTTCCGCGCCTGGCCCGGAATGCCTGACCCTCTCAACTTCTGCATCTGCCATGAGCAACGCCCCCAAACCCGCCGCCGCGGCCACTACCGAAGGTACGCTGGCCAATATCGTGTCGCACGCCAAGGAATACGGCTTCGTGTTCCAGTCGTCGGAAATTTATGATGGCCTGGGCGCCGTGTACGACTACGGCCCCAACGGCGTGGAGCTGAAAAACAACCTCAAGCAGCTCTGGTGGAAGGCCATGACCCAGCTGCACCAGAACGTGGTGGGCCTGGATGCCGCCATTTTCATGCACCCGCTCACCTGGAAAGCCTCGGGCCACGTCGACGGCTTCTCAGACCCCATGATTGACAACCTCGACAGCAAGAAGCGCTACCGCGCCGACGTGCTGCTCGAAGACCGCGCCGCCGAGCACGAGAAGAACGGCGAGCTGGCCCGGGCCGAAACCCTGCTGGCCGAAATGGGCCGCCTGCTGACGAGCGAGGATCTGGCCGGCGTGCGCCAACTCATCATTGATGAGCAAATCGTCTGCCCCATCAGCAAAACCGGCAACTGGACCGAGGTGCGCCAGTTCAACCTCATGTTCTCGACCCAGGTGGGCGCCGTGGCCGAAGATTCGAGCCTGATTTATCTGCGCCCCGAAACAGCCCAGGGTATTTTCGTCAATTTCCTGAACGTGCAGAAGTCGGCCCGCCAGAAGGTGCCGTTCGGCATTGCCCAGATCGGCAAGGCCTTCCGTAACGAGATTGTGGCCCGGCAGTTCATCTTCCGGATGCGCGAGTTCGAGCAAATGGAGCTGCAATTTTTTGTGCGCCCCGGCACCGAGGGCGAGTGGTACGAGCACTGGAAAACTATGCGCCGCCGCTGGCACGAGGTAATGGGCCTGCCCGCCGACAAGCTCCGCTTCCACGACCACGACAAGCTGGCCCACTACGCCAAGGCCGCCGTGGATATCGAATACGAATTCCCCTTCGGCTTCAAGGAAATTGAAGGCATCCACTCGCGCGGCGACTTCGACCTGACCCAGCACCAGACGCTGAGCAAGAAAAAGCAGCAGTACTTCGACGCCGACATCGACCCCGAAACCGGCAAGGCCTACGGCAACTACGTGCCCTTTGTGGTCGAAACCTCGGCCGGCGCCGACCGCCTGTTCCTGGCCACGCTCTGCCAGGCCTACCAGGAAGAAACCATTACCGAGGGCGAAGGCGACAAGGAGCAGACCAAAACCCGCACCTTCCTGAAGCTGCACCCCGCCGTGGCTCCCGTGAAAGCCGCCATTTTCCCGCTGGTGAAAAAGGACGGCATGCCCGAGAAGGCCACCGAAATCTTCAACGCCCTGCGCCACGATTTCCGCGTGATTATGGAGGAGCGCGACGCCATCGGCAAGCGCTACACCCGCCAGGACCTCATCGGCACGCCCTTCTGCATTGTAGTGGACGGCCAGACGCTGGAGGACGACACCGTGACGGTGCGCCACCGCGACTCGCGCGAGCAGACCCGCATGCCGATTGCCGAACTGCGCGCCTACATCGGCGAGGCCGTGAGCTTCTCGCGGATATTTGAGCGGCTGTAAGCAGGCGCTTACCGTACTTTCAAGGCCCCGTTCCGCCACCGGAATGGGGCCTTTTTGTATCTTGGCAGACCCTGTTAGTATCAGCCATGCAGTACATCCACGACCGAATCACCCTCGACCCGCACCTATGTGGCGGCAAGCCAACCATCCGGGGGCTACGCCTGACGGTGCAGACGGTGTTGGAGTTTCTGGCCGCCGGCGACTCGGCCGATGACGTGCTGGAAAGCTACCCGTTCCTGGAAATGGCCGATATTCAGGCTTGTTTGCGGTTTGCCTCCGAGAACCTGGCGCGGCAAAACTTCATCAGCTTCGCGGCCTGACTTTGCCGCCATGCCAAAGTTTTTGATTGATGCTAACCTGCCGCACCGTTTCGCCATCTGGCACACGCCCGATTACGAGCCGGTTCCAAACCTGGCCTGGAGCGACGAGCAGGTGTGGGCCTATGCCGCTGAGCACGGTCTGACGGTCATCACCAAGGATGTTGATTACGAAGTGCTGGTGCAAAACCAGGCGCCGCCGCACGTCATCCGGCTGTGCATTGGCAACATGCGCCGGCGTGAGCTTTGGTTGTTTCTGGAGCGCGTCTGGCCGGCGGTGCTGGAGGCGAGCAGTAAGCCTGGAGTACGACTGACGCGCGTTTTTGCCACGCACATCGAAACTGCCTGACCCGTTAAAAGCTGAACGGCCCTCCTGCTTGCAGGAGGGCCGTTCAGCTTTTAACGGGTCAGAAACGCTTAATTCTCGCTCAGCCATTGGGTGGCGTCGCGGCGGGAGGTGAAGTAATTGAACTCGACCTGGGCCGGGGGCAGGGTGGAGGAGGCCAGCGAATTGCCAATCTGGTACTGGTACTGGCCTTCCGAGACGAGGGCCGCAATGAACAGCGGCTGGGTGGGTTGCCGGGCCACGGCTTCGCTGAGCGGGGCCAGCAGATCCTCCAGGTCGTCGGTGGGCGGGGCGTTGCGCTTGAGGTCGAGCAGCAGCTTGCCGATGTTCTGGGCCAGCATTTCTTCCAGGGCCAGCTGGTAGGCCTGGCCGAAAGAAACCGATAAGCCGGTGGCCGTATAGCTCAGGAGCATGGTTTCCGAAACAGAGTCGAAGGTAAGGGAAGCGTCGGGAGAATGGTACAAAACCATGGAGTTTGAAATATAACAAGCCGGTGTTCGGATAGTGCAATTATTGAGTTGCACAACAGCTTGAACAAGGCATAGTTACGAAACGTTCGGTATAAGTAGTTGCCTATATTCTAAATAAAAAATGTACTTCATTCAGTGGCTGCTCCGCCAAAGCAACTGTTAGCCCGCTACTTACTTCCGGGAAGAGTGCCCATCACCCGCTGATGGTTGCGTACCTTTGCTGCATTTTAACGGTCTATGTGGCGGAATCTTGCCCTGTTTGTAATTAAGAATCGCCGGCTGCTGGTGGGGCTGCTGGCGGCCATTACGGTATTCATGGCCTGGGAGGCGCGCAAGGTTGAGATGACCTACGACTTCGCCCAGGTGGTCGCGCCCGACGACCCGGACATGGTGTACTTCCAGCAGTTCAAGCGCCAGTTCGGCGAAGACGGCAACGTGCTCGTGCTCGGCATGCAGGACAGCTCGGTGTACGAGCTGGGCAAGTTCAACCAGCTCCGGCTGCTGACCGACACGCTCAGTAGGGTAGAGGGCGTGAACGGGGTGCTGAGCGTAACCCGGCTGCCGCGGCTCGAAAAGGACACTGTTAACCGCACCTTCCGGGCCGTGCCCATCTTCCACGGCCCGCCCGCCTCCCAGGCCGAGCTGGATTCGCTGATGCGGGTCGTGAACGAGCAGCAGTTCTACAAGGGCCAGCTGATTTCGCCCACCACCGGCGCCACCCTGCTGGCCCTCACCCTCGACCCCAAATACCTCAATTCGAGCCGGCGCGAGGCCGTGATGGCCGAAATCCTGGGCCACGCCCACCGCTTCGAGAAAGACACCCGAATCCGTCTGCACTACGCCGGCCTGCCCTACGTGCGGGCCACCATGACCACCAAGGTGGCCGCGGAAATGAAGCTGTTCGTGGGCCTGACCATCGCCATGATGGCCCTGACGCTGCTCATGTTCTTCCGCACTTGGTCGGCGGTGGTGTTTCCGCTGCTGATTGTGCTGATTGTGGTGGTATGGTGCATTGGCAGCATGGTGCTCATGGGCTTTAAAATCAACCTGCTCACGGGCCTGATTCCGAGCATTATCATCGTGATTGGGATTCCCAACTGTACCTACCTGCTCAGCCGCTACCACTACGACTATCGCAAATCGGGCAACCAGGTGCTGGCCATGACGCGGGTGGTGCGCAAAATCGGCCTCGTGACGCTGATGAACAACACCACCACGGCCATTGGCTTCGTGGTGTTCTGCTTCACCAACATTGCCATTCTGTATCAGTTCGGGCTGGTGGCCACCATCAATATCTACGTCGCCTTTCTGGTGTCGTTTATCCTGATGCCCATCATCTTCACCATCCTGCCGCCGCCCACGGCCAAGCAGCTGGAGCACCTCGACGCTAAACCGCTCATCAAGCTGCTGGAGTTTTTCGACTACTTGGTGCTGGAGCGCCGCCGCACGGTGTACCTGACGGCCCTGGCCCTGGCCGTGCTGGCGGGCGTGGGCGTGAGCAAGGTGCGGGCCGTGTCGTACATGGTGGACGATTTGCCCAAGGATTCGTCGGTGAACTCCGACCTCAAGTTCTTCGAGCAGCACTTCAATGGCGTAATGCCGCTGGAAATCGTGGTGGACACCGGCAAGGCCAAGGGCCTGCTCAAGCTCAAGAACCTGGAGCGCATCGACCGGCTCGAAAACTACCTGCGCACCCAGCCCGTGCTGACGAGCCCGGTGAGCGTGGTAACGGCCCTGAAAGCCTCCAACCAGGCCTTCTACAACGGCAGCCCCGCCTTCTACCGCCTGCCCGACAACTCCGAAAAGAACTACATTTTCAGCTACCTGGCCCGCTCGCAAAACCAGCCGGGGGCCGAGGGCAACCTCACCAGCAAGCTGCTCCGCTCGTTCACCGACTCCACGATGCGCGAGGCCCGCATCTCGCTCAAAATCGCCGACATCGGCTCCCAAAACCTCGACACGCTGCTCAGCAACCAGATTCGGCCCGAAATCGACCGGATTTTCAAGGGCACTGACCTCACCGCCCGCCTCACCGGCACGACCATCATCTTCACCAAGGGCAACGAATTCCTGATTGGCACGCTCAAAAGCAGCCTGCTGCACGCCTTTATTCTGGTGGGCCTAGTGGTGCTGATACTGTTTCGGAGCATCCGCACAGTGTTCTTCGCGCTGCTGCCCAACTTCTTTACCCTGTTGCTCACGGGTGGCATTATGGGCTACTTCGGCATCCCGCTCAAACCCAGCACGGCCCTTATTTTCAGCATCGCGCTGGGCATTGATGGCGATAACTCCATCCATTTGCTGGCCAAGTTCCGGCAGGAAATGGCCAGCAATGGCCGCCGGGTGCGGGCCGCCATCAGCACCACGCTTTCGGAGGCCGGCACCAGCATGATTTACACCAGCATTGTGCTGTTTCTGGGCTTTTCGGTGTTTGCCTTCTCGGAGTTTGGCGGCACCAAGGCCCTGGGCTTGCTCATGTCGGCCAGCCTGCTCATCACCAACTTCTCCAACCTGATTCTGCTGCCCTGCCTGCTCGTTACCTTCGAGCACGGAGCCAAGGAAGAAACCATCAACCAGTCCAGCATCCGCCACTACGACGACAACTACCACGCCGAGGACGACGAGCTGGAGCTGGATTTGGGAAGGATGCGGAAGAGTTAGTCGTCTTCTTCTAGCCTCTAGTCGCCTCACCCCCTAGCCCCCTCTCCGAAAAAGGAGAGGGGGAACTAGCCTAAAAATTTAATCTAAAATCTAGCTTTAGTTCGTTGCATCTAACTCAAGTCCCCCCTCTCCTTTTTCGGAGAGGGGGCTAGGGGGTGAGGCGACTAAGACTAGAAATACTCTGAACATGTCCTACCCCGAATACAAGCAGCCCCTCAACTACGGTCAGGTTGGTACCGATATCCTGGCCTGGTGGAAGCAGCATAACATCTTTGAGAAGAGCGTGAGCAGCCGTGAAGGCCAGCCGACGTTCGTGTTCTACGAGGGGCCGCCCTCGGCCAACGGCGCGCCCGGCATCCACCACGTGATGGCCCGCACCGTGAAGGACATCTTCTGCCGCTACCAGACGCTGCTGGGCAAGCAGGTGCCCCGCAAGGGCGGCTGGGACACCCACGGCCTGCCCATCGAGTTGCAGGTGGAAAAGGAGCTGGGCATCACCAAGGAGGACATCGGCAAGAAAATCAGCATCGAGGAGTACAACCAGCGCTGCCGCGAAACCGTGATGCGCTTCAAGGCCCAGTGGGACGACCTGACCGAGAAGATGGGCTACTGGGTGGACCTCGACGACCCCTACATCACCTTCGAGCCCGAGTACATCGAGAGTTGTTGGGCGCTGCTCAAGAAACTCTACGACAAGGGCCTGCTCTACAAGGGCTACACCATCCAGCCCTACTCGCCGGCCGCCGGCACCGGCCTGTCCTCGCACGAACTCAACCAGCCCGGCACCTACCGCGACGTGAAGGACACGACCGTGGTAGCCCAGTTTAAGGTGGTGCGGGATGAGAAGTCGGAGAAGCTGTTTACTGGACCAGTATGGGAGGTTGAAAATACTGATGTTTTCATACTGGCTTGGACAACGACCCCTTGGACACTACCTGCAAATACTGGGTTAGCTGTTGGTAAGAATATCCCATATGTTCTCGTTCGGACCCGCAATCCCTATACAAAACAATTCATTAGAGTTGTTTTGGCTAAAGCGCGACTGAAAAGTTATTTCTCTGAATTCACTGAGATAGGAAAAGTTAGACCATCAACGTATTCAGATTGGGGAAGCGTAGAAAGACAGATTCCATGGGAAATTGAAGCCGAATTCACCGGCGCCGACCTCGTGGGCATCCGTTACGAGCGGCTCTTCGGCCACGATGCTGGCTTCCCGGCGTTTGAGGGAGAGGAAAACGCCTTCCGCGTGATTCCCGGCGACTTCGTGACCACCGAGGACGGCACCGGCATCGTGCACATTTCGCCCACGTTTGGCGCTGACGACTTTCGGGTGGCCCAGCAGAACGGCGTGCCGGCCCTGCTACTGGCCGATGACGAGGGCAAGCTCGGCCCCATTGTGGACCGTACCGGCCGCTACGTGGCCCAAATGGGCGAATTCGGCGGCCGTTGGGTGAAGAACTACGACGGCCACGACCAGAGCGGGGCCGACTACAAAACCCTCGACGAAAGCATTGCCATCCGCATGAAAGGCGACGGCACGGCCTTCAAAGTGGAGAAGTACGAGCACACCTACCCGCACTGCTGGCGCACCGACAAGCCCGTGCTTTACTACCCCCTCGACTCGTGGTTTATCAAGACCACGGCCGTCAAGGACCGCCTCATCGAGCTGAACAAAACCATCAACTGGCAGCCCGCCAGCACCGGCACCGGCCGCTTCGGCAACTGGCTCGAAAACCTCGTCGACTGGAACCTGAGCCGCTCGCGCTACTGGGGCACGCCGCTGCCCATCTGGCGCACCCAGGACGGCACCGAGGAAATCTGCATCGGCAGCATCGAGCAGATGAAGCAGGAGATTGACAAAGCCGTAGCGGCCGAAATCATGACCCACAACCCCTACGCCAACGGCGAAAAGGTGGACCTGCACCGGCCCTACGTGGACGATATTTTCCTGGTGAGCCCCAGCGGCCAGCCCATGTACCGCGAGCCGGATTTGATTGACGTCTGGTTCGACAGCGGCGCCATGCCCTACGCCCAGTGGCACTACCCGCTCGAAAACGCCGAGAAATTCCACAAAAACTTCCCGGCCGATTTCATTGCTGAGGGCGTCGACCAGACCCGCGGCTGGTTCTTCACCCTGCACGCGCTGGCCGTGATGCTGGAGGATTCGGTGGCCTACAAAAACGTGATGGCCAACGGCCTGGTACTGGACAAGAACGGCAACAAGATGAGCAAGCGCCTCGGCAACGCCGTCGACCCATTTGCCACCA
This sequence comes from Hymenobacter actinosclerus, assembly GCF_900111515.1. GTDB lineage: Bacteria > Bacteroidota > Bacteroidia > Cytophagales > Hymenobacteraceae > Hymenobacter > Hymenobacter actinosclerus. The sequence goes on along the minus strand of NZ_FOHS01000006.1, from coordinate 65,328 downwards.
TCAGCCAGTACGGCCCGGATGCCACGCGCTGGTACATGATTGCCAACGCCCAGCCCTGGGACAATCTCAAATTCGACCTCAACGGCATCACGGAGGTGCAGCGCCGCTTCTTCGGCACGCTGTTCAACACCTACTCGTTCTACGCCCTCTATGCCAACCTCGACGGCTTCCGGCCCGGCCAGACGCCCCGTGTGCCGCACGCCGAGCTAGGCGAGCTGGACCGCTGGGTGCTGAGCAAGCTCCAGTCCTTGATTCAGGAAGTGCGCGGCCACTACGACGCCTACGACCCCACCAAGGCCGCCCGCGCCATCCAGGATTTCGTGACCGACCAGCTGTCCAACTGGCACGTGCGCCTCTCGCGCCGCCGGTTCTGGAAGGGCGAGCTGACCACCGACAAGCGCGCCGCCTACGAAACGCTGCAAGAGTGCCTCGAAGTGGTGGCCCAGCTCATGTCGCCCATCGCGCCGTTTTTTGCCGAGTGGCTTTACCAGAACCTGAACACCGGCAGCCAGTCCGCCGACAAGCCCGAATCCATCCACCTGACGCCGCTCGTGCAGGCCGACGAGGCCCGCATCGACAAGGCGCTGGAGGAGCGCATGGAGCTGGCCCAGCGAATTTCCTCGCTCACGCACTCGCTCCGCAAGAAGTCGGTGCTCAAGGTGCGCCAGCCGTTGCAGCGCATTCTGGTGCCGGTGCTCAACGACCGCACCCGCGAGCAGGTGGGTAAGGTGGAAGACCTGATTTGCGCCGAGGTGAATGTGAAGCACGTGGAGTTTCTGGACGACACCAGCGGCGTGCTGGTGAAGTCGGTGAAGCCCAACTTCAAGCGCTTGGGCCAGCAGTACGGCCCCAAGCTGAAGATGGTGGGTGCCCGCATCCAGCAGATGACGGCCGCCGAAATCAGCCAGCTGGAGAAGGAGGGAAGCCTGCGCGTGGAAATCGACGGCGAAACCTACACCCTGGCCCCCGACGACGTAGAAATCCGCACCGACGACCTACCCGGCTGGCTCGTGGCCACCGACGGCCCCCTCACGGTAGCCCTCGACGTGACCCTGACCGACGAGCTGCGCCAGGAAGGCGTGGCCCGCGAGCTGGTGAACCGCCTCCAGAACCTGCGCAAAGACAGCGGCCTGGAAGTGCAGGACAAAATCCGCGTTACGCTGGGCCAGCAGCCCGAGCTGGAAGCCGCCGTGCAGTCGTTCGGCGACTATATCCGCGAGGAAGTGCAGGCCCTCAGCCTCGATTTCGCGGCCGATGTGAACGGTGCCGTGCTGGAATTCGACGACTACCAGGTGCCCGTGCGGCTGGAAGTGGCAACTGCCTGAAACTGAAGTGCCAACCGCCGCTCCTGAAACGGCGGTTGGCACACCGGCGCACAAAGCCTGGCGCCGGCTCCGAAATCCGGCTCAAAAGGGCAAAAACCGACCATCCTAACACATACTGCCCGGCAATCCGGCGGGCTTCCCGGCCAAGCGACCAAGTCTAAAAATCTTCGTCCCTTTGTGCTCCGAGAGGGGAGAGGCTCCGGGGCTGACAGCGTGTCAGCCCCAGGTCTCACTTCTCACTTCTCACCTCTCACTTCCACCTAAATGAAGTACTGGAAATACTACCTCGTGGCGCTGCTCGTCATCGTCATCGACCAGCTCTCGAAGTGGGCCGTGCACCGCTACATGCCCATGGGTATGGCCGGCGAAATCCCGGTGTTTGGCGACTGGTTCAAGCTGCACTACATCCTCAACCCTGGCATGGCCTTCGGGGTGCAGCTGCCCGAACCCTACGGTAAGGCCTTGCTCACGCTCTTTCGGCTGGTGGCAGTTACGGGCATTGGTTACTACATCTATCGATTGTGGAAGCAACACGCGCCTAATGCACTGATTATCTGCATCTCTTTAATTCTGGGCGGAGCCATTGGTAACTTAATCGATTCTATTTTCTACGGCGTCATCTACGACAACGCTCCTTTTGGCTCGCCTACACCCTGGCTGCACGGACAGGTAATCGACATGCTCTACGCCGACCTCTACGAAGGCATCCTGCCTTCTGCCTGGCCCCTGGTAGGCGGCTACCACCTCTCGCTCTGGCCCATCTTCAACATTGCCGACGCCGCTATTTTCGTGGGCGTGGCCCTGATTCTGCTGTTCCAGAACCGCTTCTACGGCCATCAGTTCGCGGCGGCTGATGCCGCCGAGGCCGAAGCCCGCGCCGCCAAAGCCGAAGCCCAGGCCCGCCGCGACGCCGAAGCACCGGAAGTAGCATAACAATAGAACGTCATTCAGAGCGAAGCGAAGAATCTCGCGGGCTGACGTTGAGTAACCATTACAACGTCAGCCCGCGAGATTCTTCGCTTCGCTCTGAATGACAGTTGCCAGTTGCACGGCCCGCCTGATGGTGGGCCGTTTGCATGTTGGGCCCGGCGGCGCGTCGTCCTGTTATCTTTACCACCATGCCCGTTCCCATTCTCTCCGTCCGCGACCTGACCATTGATTTCCACAGCCACCGCGGCAATACGCGGGCCGTGGAGGGCATTACGTTTGACTTGCACCGGGGCGAGACGCTGGCTATTGTGGGCGAATCGGGCTCGGGCAAGTCGGTTACCTCGCTGGCTCTGATGGGGCTGGTGCCCATGCCGCCCGGCCGGGTGGCGGCGGGGGAGGCCCGGTTCCAGAGCGAGGCCCTGGGCGAAGTGGATTTGCTGCGCCTGACTGACGAGCAGCTGCGGCAGGTGCGGGGCAACGATATCGGGATGATTTTTCAGGAGCCCATGACTTCGCTGAACCCGGTGTACCACTGCGGCCCCCAGGTGGTGGAGGCTTTGCGCCTGCACACCACGCTAACCGAACAGGAGGCCCGCGCCCGCACGGTCGAGCTGTTCACGATGGCTCGCCTGCCCCGGCCCGAGAAAATCTTCGCCAGTTACCCCCACGAAATCAGCGGCGGCCAGAAGCAGCGCGTGATGATTGCCATGGCTATGGCCTGCAACCCCGCCCTGCTCATCGCCGACGAGCCCACCACGGCCCTCGACGTAACCGTGCAGGCCCAGGTGCTGCGCCTCATCGATGAGCTGCGCCGGGAGCACGACACGGCCGTCATCTTCATCACCCACGACCTGGGCGTAGTGGCCGAAATAGCCGACCGGATTCTGGTCATGTACCGGGGCCGGGTAGTGGAGCAGGGCCCGGTACTCGACATCTTCACCAACCCCCAACACCCCTACACCAAAGGCCTGCTAGCCTGCCGCCCAAAACTTTCAGTCGGCCGCAAAAAACTTCCCGTAGTGGCCGATTTCATGCAGGAAATGGCCGACGGCAGCTTTATTGCCACGGAAAGCAACCCAGCGCAAGTAGTTAAGAATGAAGCGGCTGATAGGGTAGGGCCTACAACTGCTACTGAAGCCGAAACCACCAAAATGTTCCCCGTGGAACATTCTGTTTCACGCCCCGAAACCCCGCATTTCGGCCTCGAATCGGCCCCCAGCGCCGAATCGGGTCTGCCGCTGCCCCTCGCTGCCGACCCGGTGGCGGAGGCTTCGCAAACGACTTCGGATGCCCCGGTGGCCCCAGCGGCCCAGGGCTTAAGCCCTGGGCTAGTCAGCGCGCCGGAGCCTAGCAAAACGGCTGATGGGGGGGAGGCCGCTACGCCTGAAACGCTGGAAGCTGGTTCCACCACCGTAGCCCGCTCCGTAGCCCAGGGTTTCAACCCTGGGACACTGAAAGACGTTGCCTCAGGCCCCCTCCTCCAGGTCGAAAACCTGAACGTGTACTTCCCGATTCGCAAGGGATTTTTCAACCGCAAGCCCGAGTTTGTGCGGGCCGTGGATGGCGTGAGCTTCGCGATTTATCCTGGCGAAACGGTGGGGCTGGTGGGCGAATCGGGCTGCGGCAAAACCACGCTGGGCCGGGCGCTGCTGCGGCTGGTGGAACCAACCGGGGGCCGCATCCTGTTCGGGGGCGACGATTGGGCGACCCTGCCGGCCGAAACCCTGCGGCTGCGGCGGCGCGAGTTGCAGATGGTGTTCCAGGACCCCTACGCCGCTCTTAACCCCATGCTGACGGTGGGCGAGGCCATCTGGGAGCCCATGCGGGTACACAACGTAGGCGGCAGCCGCGAGCAGCAGCGGGCCCGGGTGCTGGAGCTGCTGCGCACGGTGGGCCTGCGCGAGGAGCACTTCCAGCGCTACCCCCACGAGTTCAGCGGCGGCCAGCGCCAGCGCATCTGCATTGCCCGCGCCCTGGCCCTGCAACCTAAGTGCATCGTCTGCGACGAGTCGGTTTCGGCCCTCGACGTATCGGTGCAGGCCCAGGTGCTCAACCTGCTCAACGACCTCAAACGCGAGTTCGGCATCACCTACCTCTTCATCACCCACGACCTCTCGGTAGCCCGGTTCATGTCCGACCGGCTGCTGGTCATGCGCCAGGGCCAGATCGTAGAAAGCGGCCCCGCCGCCGACATCTACGCCAACCCCCGGCACGAATACACCCGGCAGCTACTAGCCGCCATCCCCCGCGACTCGCCGGCCGATATTCGGGCGGCCGTGGCCAGTAGGATGTAGAGACGCATATTTGCGTCTCGTCGTTGCTGAGGTTGACCGTTCTATTCTGTTTCAATGTCAGCAACGACGAGACGCAAATATGCGTCTCTACACCCCACTAATACTATGCATATCCTCTATCCCTCTCTGCCCTACGAAACCGCTACCCCCGACCCCTTGTGGGAACCCGAGTACCGTTGGGCCCAGGCCCAAGGCTGGCAGGTTCGGCTATTCGATGTTGAAACCAACCTGTTTCGGCCCGCCACTGCCGACCCAACCCCGGCGCTGTACCGGGGCTGGATGCTGACGGCTACCGAATACGCCACACTGGCGCAACGGACGCCACTGCTGGTTATGCCGGCTGAATATCTGGCCTCCCATGAGGCGACGGGCTGGTACGAGGCGGTGCGCGAGTTCACCATTCCCAGCACTTTTAGGCAACCTGATAACGTGCCCGATTTTGCTGACGGCCAGACCTACTTCGTGAAGGGCCTCGTGAAATCGTTCGGTACCGACTCGGTGGTAGCCTCGCCCGAGCAGTGGCAGCAGCTGCTGACGAAGCAGCAGATGGGTCCCAATGAGCAGCTGTTCGTGCGCGAGTTCGTGCCGTTGCGGGAAAAGTCGGAGCAGCGCTTTTTCGTGGTGAATGGCCGGGCTTATGGAGCCGCCGGAGCCGAGTTGCCGCCGCGGCTGGTGCCGGTGCTGAACCAGTTGGCCGGCCGCCGGTTTTATAGTCTCGACGTGGCCCGCACCTGGACTGGCGAAGCGGTAGTGGTGGAAGTCGGCGACGGGCAGGTATCCGACCTCAAAGAGTGGCAACTCGACGACTTTGGCGCCACCGTGCTGGCCGCTCTGGCGCAGTAGTTGCGCTGTTTAGCTGCACGGCGCGGCTATGAACTGCCAGTTGCTAGGCATGGCGTTCTATTGCCGATATAGTTATTCCCCGTTATATTCCGTAGTATCTTCCAGCGGCCGCCGCGTCGCTGCTCTTTTTTTTAACCCCCGAAGGCCTTCAACCCGAAGCCTTCCCTCATTTCAACCTCTGCCGCCTGAGAAAACGACAATACCGGCGGCCCGACTACATGAAACAACCCTCTACCAAGGCCCCCCGCGCGCCCCGCGCGAAGGCCGCCCCCGCCGAACCAACGGCCCCCGCGGCCCCGACGGCCGCCATCAGCCAGGACCAGATCATGCGGATTTTCCGCGACAACCCCGGCAAAGTCCTCACTTACCGCCAACTCTCGCGCCGCCTTGGCGTGACCACCAAAGACCAGCGCGAAGTGGTGTTCGCCCACCTGCGCGAGCTGCGCCAGCAAAACCAGCTGCTGCTGATTCAGAACGACGAGTACCGCCTTACCGACGAGGCCCAGGCGGCCCTGGCCGCCGCGCCCAAGGGCCGCCGCAAGGCCGGGGTATCGGTTAAGCAAGACGAAGAGTCGGAAGCTGCCGAACCCACCACCGAGCCCGGCGAGCTGCCGGCCGGTAAGCGCCTGCCCCGCGGCGGCCGGGTGGCCGAAAGCGAGTTTGGCCAGAACCCCGTGGTGCACCGCCGCCGCGAGGCCGGCTTCGATTTCGCCGACGCCGATGAGCCCCAGTCGCCGCGCCGCCGCCGCGAGAGTGGGGGCGATACCATTGTGGGCACCGTGGCGCTGGCCACCGAGAAGTACGCCTTCGTGATTAGCGAGGAGACCGAGAAGGACGTGCGCGTGTTTACCGACCGCCTGCGCTTTGCCATGCAGGGCGACACCGTGCGGGTGCGGCTGCGCGACTCCCGCGACGGCCGCCCGGTGGGCGACGTGGTGGAGGTGCTCGACCGCAAGCGCCCCGAAGTAGTGGGCCGCCTGCAAATCCGCGACCATGTAGCCTTTGTGAAGGCCGATAACCGCAAGCTGTACTTCGATGTGTACGTGAGCCACGACGACCTGAACGGCGCCCAGAACGGCGACAAGGTGCTGGTGCACGTGACCGAGTTTCCGGAAGACGGCTCCGACCGTTCGCCGGCCGGTGTCATCGTGCGCAGCTTCGGGCAGGCCGGCGGCAACGAGGCCGAAATCAACGCCATCATGGCCGAGTTCGGGTTGCCGTTCGAGTTTCCGGCCGAAGTGGAAGCCGACGCCGAGGGCATGCCCGATACCATTCCGGCCGAGGAAATTGCGCGCCGCCGCGACTTCCGCGACGTCACGACCTTCACCATCGACCCGGCCGACGCCAAGGACTTCGACGACGCCCTGTCGATTCAGCAGCTCGAAAATGGCCGCTGGGAAATTGGGGTGCACATTGCCGATGTAACCCACTACGTGCGCCTCGATACGGCCCTGGAAAACGAGGCCCGCACCCGGGCTACGTCGGTGTACCTCGTCGACCGCGTGATTCCGATGCTGCCCGAGCACCTCAGTAACGGCCTGTGCTCGCTCCGTCCCAACGAGGACAAGCTCACCTTTTCGGCCGTGTTTGAGCTGGACGAGAACGGTAAGCTCTACAGCACCTGGCTGGGCAAAACCGTTATTCACTCCGACCGCCGCTTCGCCTACGAGGATGCCCAGGAGCGGATTGAGGGCCTGGAATCGGACTACACCCAGGAGGTGCAGCTGATGAACCGCATTGCCAAAAAGCTGTGTGCGGCCCGTTTCAAGCAGGGCGCCATCAGCTTCGAAACGCAGGAAGTGAAGTTCCGGCTCGATGAGAACGGCAAGCCGCTGGGCGTGTACGTGAAGGAGCGCAAGGACGCCCACAAGATGATTGAGGAGTTCATGCTGCTGGCCAACCGCAAGGTGGCCGAGTTCGTGTTTAAGCTCAAAAAAACCAAGCCCCGCCTGACGATGGTGTACCGGGTGCACGACTCGCCCGACCCCGAGCGCCTGCAAAACTTCGCCCTGTTCGCCAAGAAATTCGGCTACCAACTCGACCTCAAAAGCCCCCAGAACCTGAGCACCGAGCTCAACGACCTGAGCCAGGAAGTGGTGGGCCGCCCCGAGCAGAACGTGCTCCAGACCCTGGCCATCCGCACCATGGCCAAGGCTACCTACACCACCGACCCGCGCGGGCACTTCGGCCTAGCTTTCGAGCACTACTCGCACTTCACCTCGCCCATCCGCCGCTACCCCGACATGATGGCCCACCGCCTGCTCGAGCACTACCTCGAAGGCGGTAAAAACGTGGAAGTGGAGCCGATTGAGGAGGAGTGCAAGCACTCGTCGGAGCGCGAGAAGCTGGCCGCCAGCGCCGAGCGGGCCAGCATCAAGTTCAAGCAGGTCGAGTTCCTGCAGGACCACATCGGCGAGCAGTTCACCGGCGTGGTGTCGGGCCTCACCGAGTGGGGTATGTACGTGGAAATTGCCGAGAACAAGTGCGAAGGCATGATTCGCATCAGCGACATTCCCGGCGACTACTTCGAGCTCGACAAGGACAACTACCGCCTCGTGGGCCAGCGCACCAAGCGCATTATCCAGTTCGGCGACGAGCTGGAAGTGGAAGTAAAAGCCGTCAACCTGCTCGACCGCACCATCGACTTCGCGTTGGTCGACGACCGGCCCGACGCCGTGAAGCAGCGCGAGCAGCAGGAGCGCCGCGAGAACGGCGGCAGCAGCCGCCCCCCCCGGGGCAGCAGCCGCGGCGGCAAGTCGGGCGGCAACGGCGGTGGCCGCGCTGATGGCAAGAACAGCAGCAACAGCGCCGGCGGCCGCTCCGACGGCAAGAGCAGCAAAGGCGGCTCCGGCGGCAAGCGTCGCCGCTAACGCGCTACTGGTAGAATCAGCTGCCTGATTACACGCAAAGCCCCTGTTACCGGCAACGGTAGCAGGGGCTTTTTGCTGCCGGGCCTGGCGCTTACCGAAATTCCACCGGCACGGTCAGGATCATCGCGGCGGGCTGCCCGCCGCGCTGCCCCGGCGTAAAGGCGGCAGCCGGCCAACTGCCGCCACGGCCGCAGCGTCATAAGTGGGGTTCAGGCCCCGGCCTGGCACCACGCCAATGTCGGCCACGGCCCCCGACGCCAGCACCGTGAACCGGACCAGCACCGCCCCGCGCTGCCGGGGGCCGGCGGGCCGTTTCAGGTGTTTACCGATGACCGTGTACATCGCCTGCGCTCCGCCCGGAAAAGTAGGGGCCGTTTCCAGCCGGGCGTACCCGCCGCTGGTCAGGGCCACCGAATCGAAGCGCGTGGGGGCCGCTTCCGGCGCGGGGGCGGGCCGGGGCTGGCGGGGGCTGGTTTTGCGCGGCAGCGGTACGATGGGCGCCGGCGGGCGGGCTTCCCAGCGGTTGTAGCTGGCCTGGGCCACGGCGGCAGCCGGCAGTAGCGGGAGTAGCAACAGCAGCAGGAGTAGGGGCCGGGCGTTCATGGCAGGGAAGATACGAAGCTGTCCGAATGAGTGCTTCCCGCCGTACCTTTCCCTGCTCCAACCGGTATTGCTACCAGTACCGGAACAATCCCCGTTGCTCACTACGATTCGTTGGGGCCTTCAACTGCCCGAATGAAAGCTGCCAGCTACCAGCTGAAAGCGAATAGCTCATCCCTTATGGACCTTTCTTTCTTCACCGATAAACTCACCTCCGGCCTCGCCAACCTGCGCTACGGGCAGGAGCCCACCAGCCTCTACGAGCCCATCCGCTACATTATGGGCCTCGGCGGCAAGCGCATCCGGCCGGTGCTCACGCTCATGGGCGCCCACCTGTTCACCGACGAGCTGGAGGCCGTGGTGAAGCCCGCGCTGGCCACTGAGGTCTTCCACAACTTCACCCTGCTCCACGACGACCTGATGGACCAGGCCCCGCTGCGCCGCGGCCAGCCCACGGTGCACGAGAAATGGAACCCCAACGTAGCCATCCTCTCAGGCGACGTGATGCTGGTGCGCGCCTACGAGCTGCTGTTTGATGTACCTGCGCCGCTGCTGGCCCCGCTGCTGCGCCGCTTCTCGCAAACCGCCGCCGAGGTCTGCGAGGGCCAGCAGTGGGACATGGAATTTGAAACCCGCACCGACATCAGCATTGCCCGGTACCTGGATATGATCCGGCTGAAGACGGCCGTGCTGCTGGGCTTCGCGCTGGAGCTGGGCGCCCGCCTCGGTGGCGCTTCGGAAGAAGACGCCGACCACCTGCGCCAGTTCGGGGTGGATATCGGCCTGGCCTTCCAGCTGCGCGACGACCTGCTCGACGTGTACGGCGACGCGGCCACCTTCGGCAAGCGTGTGGGCGGCGATATTCTGGCCGATAAAAAGACCTTCCTGCTGCTCACGGCCCAGGCCCAGGCCAGCCCTGCCCAGCAGGCTACGCTGGCCCGGCACATCGGCCAGCCGGTAACCAATGAGGAAACCAAAGTAGCGGCCGTGCGCGCCATCTACGATGAGCTCGAAATCCGCCCCCAGACCGAAGCCCTCATCAACGACTACTTCCGCGACGCCCTGCAGCATTTGGAGCGCGTGGCGGCCCCCGAAACGCGCAAAAAGCCCCTGCACCAGCTGGCTCTGCAGTTGCTGGAGCGCGAGCAGTAGGGACGGGGCAACCGGAAAACAGTGTCATGCTTCATCTGGCGTCCGCGAAGGCGGAGCCGGAGTCGAAGCATCTCTACCGCATGGCTAATCCTGACCCCCAGGAATTACTACCGCGGTAGAGATGCTTCGACTCCGGCTCCGCCTTCGCTCAGCATGACATTCTTCTTTTGCCCTATCACGTTCTTCTCCCCTCATCCTCACCCCAACTTTACCTTAACCCTCTACATGGAAATTTCTGCCACCCTGGTGCTGGCCGTGCTTACGGTTGCCATTTCGCTCTACGCCTGGTCGAACCCGGATTTTCTGGAAAGCTGGATCATGGAGCCTTACCGCATGAAGCGCCAGAACGACTGGTACCGCTTCCTCACCTCGGGCTTCCTGCACGCCGACTTCACGCACCTGCTCTTCAATATGATTGCCTTCTACTCGTTCAGCCGAGTAGTCGAAACGATTTTCGGGTATGCCTTCGGGCCTACGGCGGGGCTGCTCTGGTACCTGTTGCTGTACCTGGGCGGCATCGTCGTCTCCAGCGTGCCCACCTACCTGCGCCACCGCGACGACCCCAATTACCGCTCACTGGGGGCCTCGGGCGGCGTGTCGGCGGTGGTTTTCTCGGCCATCCTGTTCAATCCGGCGGCTGGCCTCTACATTTTCCCGCTACCCTTCGAAATTCCGGGCTTCATCTTCGGCTTCCTGTACCTGGGCTACTCCTACTACATGAGCCAGCGCCAGGGCGACAACATCAACCACGACGCCCACTTCTACGGTGCCCTTTATGGCGTGGTGCTCACGCTGCTGCTGATTCCGCGGGCAGCCGTTATTTTCCTCGAACAGATCCAGGGTTACATAGGTAAGTATCTGTAAATAAGATACATAACATAAATTATCTTGAATTCTTAATATCCATTTTCAGTTCATTGCGTAAAGGGGCCAATAACTCTCCCATTTTAACCTTTCCCTGCCATGAACACCCTCAACACGCTCACTAAACGCCTGCCCGGAGCCGGCCTGTTGCTTTCGCTGCTCACCGTGTCGCTGCTTAGCTCGTGCAGCCGCTTCAACAACGACGGCAGCCTTGCTACCTGGGGCTACGTCATCCTGGCCCTCGACCTATTCGTCTTCTTCGACATCTTCCGCCAGAACTGGGGTATCGGTAAGAAAATCCTGTGGGCGGCTATCGTATTCTTCTTCCCGCTCGGTGGCCTGATTCTTTACTTCCTGTTCGCCGGCCGCGGCAAGGTCAGCAACTAAGCTATCTGGCCTAAGGCTACAAAAAAGCCCCGCTGTACTTCGGTACAGCGGGGCTTTTTGTTTGTGGCAACAGGGAAGCAGATAAGGTTACTTCCCACCTAGCAGCCGGCGCTTCTCCAGGCGCGCCACGTGCTGCAGAATAGCACCGGTATTCGTGATTTCGGTGGCTTGCCAGTAGTCACCGCGCTTGCGCATCTTCACCTCCAGCACCATGGTGGTATCGTAGCGGGGCTGGGTGAACTCCAGGCCAACAAGGGCCTGCTCGCCCTCTTCACGCGAGTAAGCAATGCCCTGGAACTTGCTGTTGTCGCCTACCACTTTGCCGGCCAGCCCCAGCAGCGACACGTTGACCAGCTTCTTGGGCGCGGCGGCAGCGGCGGCCTCTACCGAGCCGGTTTCTACGTAGCGCTGCACCTCCTTGCGGGCGGCCTGGGCCAGCTGCGGCTTAAGCAGGCGCAGGGCTCCCGTCATGGCCATGCCACCGGGATTGAGCACGCCCAGGGCCGAGCCGTTCTTGGCCACGTCGTCCACGAGGCTACCCGTCACGCTGTTCACGTCTACGTACCGCTCGAAGGCCGCCGGGTCGTGGTCGTCGATGGCTTTGTAAGCCTGCATGAGCGAGTACTCGGGTGCGGTGCGCACCTTGTAGTAGTAGAGGTAGGCCCCGATGCCCACGGCCGCAAGTACAATCAGGATAAGCAGTTTTTTCATGACCAGGAGAATGAGAGGGTAGGGAAGAGGAATTGAGAAAGTAAAAGTAGCCCGATTTATTCACGCCCGGGCGCGGCCTGCGTAAGCACCAGGGCCCGGGCACAGTTGCCTGCGGCCCCATATTTACGCCTATGTTACTACCTGCATTTGGCTGCTTCCCCGAAGTGCATGGCCACCGCGGCTGCCGGGGCTTGCGGCCCGAAAACACCCTGCCTGCCTTTCGCGAAGCCCTGCGCCTGGGCGTCGATGCCATCGAACTGGATGTGGTGGTTTCCGCCGACCGGCAGGTGGTGGTATCGCACGAACCCTGGATGTCAGCCAGTATCTGCCGGCTGCCTTCCGGCGCGCCCATCCCGCCCGCCGAGGCCCGCCAACACAACCTCTACCAGCTGCCCTACGGCCGCATCCGGGCCTACGACTGCGGCCTGACGCGCCATCCCGCTTTCCCGGAGCAGCAGCCCTGGCCGGCCAGCAAGCCCCTGCTGCGCGAAGTGGTAGCCGACCTCGAAAATCTGACTCGCCAGCTGGGCCGCGCTCCGGTGAAATACAGCATCGAAATCAAGAGCGAGCCCGCCCACGACGGCCTGTATCAGCCGCCACCCGCCGAGCTGCTGGCCCTGGTGCTGGCCGAGCTGCAAGCCCTGCAAATTGTGCCCCGCACCACGCTGCTCTGCTTCGATAAGCGCATCCTGCAACTGGCCCGCCGCGCCGCGCCCACGCTGCCGCTATGCCTGCTCATCGAAGACGAGCGGCCCCTCTCCGAACACCTGGCAATGCTGGGCTTTGCGCCGGCCGTAGTGGGGCCCGACTTCCGGCTGCTGACGCCCGCGCTGGCCGCGCAGCTGGCCGGGCAGCACATCCGCCTCGTGCCCTGGACGGTAAACGAGCCCGCCGATCTGCGCGCCGTGCTAGCCTTACGGCCCTGGGGCATCACCACCGATTATCCTGACCGGTTACTGGCTTTGCGCTAATGCTTTTTATACCGGCTGTATCTAAAGGGTGTTGTGCGAAATCCGTTACACAACTGTTGTAACGTTACGTTTGTAACGTGTATTTGTGTATTGTTACACTGTCCATGTATTGTTCGAAAGTGTACGTATATGTTGTAATGTATCACTATGTCGCAACAAGGTGTCCGTACGTTTTGGTAACCTAGAATGTATTGTACATATTTACACCTCCATCCTCTTTACAACCTATTACTATGCCGCATCAGGGCGAAATACTGCAGGAAGCCATCAAAAACAGCGGAATATCAATTACGCGGATAGTGGACGACCTGGGTATTACACGTCCGACCATGTATCGTAAATTCAAGGAACGGGAGCTTGATTACAACTTTGTAAAAAGAGTAGGTGTAATTATTGGCCATGACTTTGCCGATAGCTTTACGATGTCGCAACAATCGGATTTACCGTTCGATGTTACAAGTGTATCAAAAAACGTAAACAGCTTGTCCGGTCTCGGCCCCGCTAATCGTCCTGCTGTTACAGTGGGTTCTGACCCAGATAGTCTAAAACACCTAATGGTGCTCCAGCAGAAGTATATTGCCCTGCTTGAGGCCTACAATGAACTGCTGCTGAAAGTGTACGGCCCAAAGTAAGACAGAAGTGTTCCACGTGAAACATATCTGTTCCGGTGCCTTCACACACCGCTGATACAGTGCTCATCGCCACACTTACTGCGTAGTGCCTGGCCCGGCGTTTAAGCACGGTGTATAGCTGTCCGCTCAATTGTACAACCACTGTGCATGCGGGCTTACCGGGAGCAGCTTCAGGCAGCCGGACCTGGTTGCTGTAATTACAACCGGACAGGGTGGGGGAGGGGCTGGCATGGCATTGCGGAAGGGCTAGCTTTGTGCAATCCACCTATCCTTAACCGCCGGCGTATGCCTCCGTTTGTGCTCCCCGATTTCCGCCCTGTATCCTACTCGCGCGTCACGCTCACCGAGCTGATGATTCCGTCTTACGCCAACTTCGGCGGCAAGATCCACGGCGGCATCCTGCTCTCGCTGATGGATAAGGTCGCCTATGCCGCGGCCTCCAAACACGCCGGTAATTACTGTGTAACCGTGAGTGTGGATGGGGTGAATTTTATGCAGCCCGTCGAGGTAGGCGAGCTGGTGTCGCTGCTGGCCTCAGTAAACTACGTGGGCCGCACCTCGCTGCTGGTCGGCATCAAAGTGACGGCCGAAGATGTGCGCACCGGAATGGTGAAACATACCAACACCAGCTACTTCACAATGGTAGCCAAAAACGACGCCGGGCAGCCCACGCCGGTGCCCGGCCTGGAGCTGGAAACCCGCGACGACGTGCGCCGATTTCAGGAGGCCATCAAGCGCCGGCAGTTTCAGCAGCAGTACCGCGAGCAGTTTGATAACGCCCGCACCAGCCTGGCAATAGATGACCAGATGGGGCTACTGGATGGGGAGCGGTGCCGCATCATCTACCACACCGACTGAGCAGTTAAAGTACAGTAGGAGGGAAGCTCATTGATGCCGGCGCATTGCAATGAGCCAGCATTGGTCCTGGGTATCTTGCTGAACCTGCCAAAGAATCTCTATTGCGTCATAAGCAGCATCCTGGTCCTGCTTCAGCAGCCTGGTTGTTCCGGCTGAACTGAGCGCAGCCTGTCTGATGCTTGAAAAGGGAGCAAGTACCAGTTCTCCGATTAAGCTCCAAGGCTGAGTGGCTGCAATACTTCGAAGGTGGGAGTACGCCTTGCGTAGCCATACAGTGCCATCAAGCTTAGGCTGCTGGAGCATCTATCTACTGCCAGACCAATTGAAGCGCGCCGCCAGGCCGCGCCTTTGCAACGGGCAAGCTCCTATAGCGGCAGGTACAGCGAAGCAGACTTGCTCCCCTCGGCTTAGAGGAATACGACTTCCTTGATGATGTCCTCGCCGACTTCGGCGTTGAGGTTGGCCAGCACTTTGGTTTTAGCCATTACCAGTTCATGCTTGAGGGGCGCCGAAGACAGGCGCACGAACAGCTTGTTGTTGCTCACGTAGAGCTGTTGCGTTTTCAGGGCTACGGCCTTGCCCATTACCTTCTCCCAACTGGCCACTACCGTCACCTCGTTCAGCTTGCCCTGCAGGCGGTAGGCGCGCAGCATGGCCGTGATGCTGTCCTTGAGCGGGACAATATCGGCCTTGCGGGAATTTTCGGGAGAATGAGGTTTTTTGTAGGCCATTTCAGTAAGTTAACGCGCGAAGAAAATGCCCCGCTGGCTAACCCAACAAAGATACCCCGGCGGCCGGCTACAACCGCGCCACGGTGCCGGCTTCCACCCGGAACCGGCGGATATCTTCCGACAACTCGGCCAGCACCCGGTCGGTGCGTTCGAGGTGGGTGTCGGTCAGGAAAATCTGGCCGAAGGTGTGGTTGGCCACCAGCTGCATCAGGCGGGTAATGCGCTTCTCGTCGAGGCGGTCGAAGATGTCGTCGAGCAGGAGCAGCGGCTTCTGGTTTTGGCGTTCAGCCAGCAACTCGAACTGGGCCAGCTTAAGGGCAATAACGAACGACTTCTGCTGGCCCTGCGAGCCGTAGCCCTTCACTGGCTTCTCATCCATCAGAAAGGTAAAGTCGTCGCGATGGGGACCGGTAGTGGTGCGCTGCAGAGTCAGGTCGCGGCGCTCCTGCAGCCGCAGCAGCTTACCGAAGTCGGCGCTGGGCAGCTCGCTCTTATACGTGAGCGTGACCTGCTCCTGGCCGTCGGCGAGCTGGGCGTAGTGGCGCTGGAACAGGGGCTCGAAGCCGACCAGGAATTCCTGGCGGCGCTGCACCAGCTGCTCGCCCAGCGGCGCCAGCTGCTCGTCAATAGTCAGCAGGTAGTCGCGGTCGTAGCCGGCCTGGCGGTCGGCAGCCAGCTTGAGCAGGGCGTTGCGCTGCTTGAGCAGCTGGGTGTAGCGGATGAGCAGCTCCAGGTACTCGTGGTCGAGCTGCGACATGAGGCTGTCGAAGTACTTGCGCCGCTCCTCGCTGCCCTGCCGGATCAGGTCAGTATCGTAGGGTGAGATGAGTACCACCGGGTAGCGGCCGATGTGGTCGGACACCCGTTCGTAAGGCTGCTTGTCGTGGGTGATGGTTTTCTTCTGGCCCAGCCGCAAGCTGCACTGGATGGTTTCGGCCGGGGCCTCATCGGGCCGGTCGCCGAACCGGCCGCGCACCACAAAGAACTCCTCGCCCTGCCGGATGCTTTGGGCATCGGCCTGGGTAAAGGCGCTCTTGGTGAGCGAGAGGTAGTGGATGGCGTCGAGCAGGTTGGTTTTGCCGCTGCCGTTGTTGCCGATGAAGCAGTTGATGTGCGGGGAAAAGGCGAGCTGGGCTTCCTCGTAATTCTTAAAGAAGAGCAGGTGGAGGTTCTCCAGATTCATGCGCGGGGTTCGGACATTGCCGTCCTTTTACGTACTTTCGCCTCCCAAACGCGAACAATCGAAACTAAGATGGCGGAGACGAAAGTACAGGCTGCGGCCAAGGCTTCCAATTCGGCGAAGAAAACGCCCGCACCTAAGTCGAAAGGCAAGGCCGGGGTAGAAACCGCCGAGCAGCCTCAGAACGTAAAGCCCGCGGCCAACAAAGCCGCCAAGCAAGCCACCGACGCGCCCAAGGCTTCGTCGCCGGCTACGGCCGAGTATTCCAAGGAAACCTACCTGACTTGGTACGAGCAGATGGTGCTCATGCGCAAGTTCGAGGAGAAGGCCGGTCAGCTGTACGGTCAGCAGAAGATTAAAGGTTTCTGCCACCTCTATATTGGCCAGGAAGCCTGCGTCGCCGGCACCGTCTCGGCCCTGACCAAGGACGACAAGCACATCACCGCTTACCGCGACCATGCCCACCCGCTGGCCCTGGGCACCTCGCCCAACGCCGTGATGGCCGAGCTGTTTGCCAAAGCCACCGGCTGCTCCAAGGGCAAGGGCGGCTCGATGCACATCTTCGACAAGGAAGTAAACTTCATCGGCGGCCACGGCATTGTGGGTGCCCAGATACCGATGGGCGCCGGCATTGCCTTCGCCGAGAAATACAACAAGACCGGCAACCTGTGCGTCTGCTCGATGGGCGACGGCGCCGTGCGCCAGGGCGCCCTGCACGAGGCCTTCAACATGGCCATGCTCTGGAAGCTGCCGGTCATCTTCGTGATTGAAAACAACGGCTACGCCATGGGCACCTCGGTGCAGCGTACGTCCAACGTGACGGAGCTGTATACGCTGGGCGAGTCGTACGACATGCCTTCCGAGCCGGTGAATGCCATGAACGTGGAGGACGTGCACGAGGCCGTGGCCCGCGCCGCCGAGCGCGCCCGCGCCGGGGAGGGGCCCACGCTGCTGGAGTTCAAAACCTACCGCTACAAGGGCCACTCGATGAGCGACCCGGCCAAGTACCGCACCAAGGACGAGCTGGAGGACTACCGCTCGCGCGACTCCATCGAGGCCGTGCGCCACACCATCCTCACGCACAACCTGGCCACCGAGGCCGAACTGGAAGCCATCGACGAGAAGATCAAGGCCCAGGTGCAGGAGTCGGTGGAGTTTGCCGAGAAGTCGGAATACCCGACCGCCGACGAGTTGTACCACGACGTGTACGTGCAGCAGGACTACCCATACATCCGCGACTAAGCATCCGGACGATTTTCCGGCTGACCCCGGCCGCCCCCTTTTTCGAGCAACCTCCATCATGTCCAAGATTCCTTTTACGGGTAAAAGCCAGCAGGGCCGCCAGCAGCGGGTGGTCAGCACCGACCCGCTCGCGCCTGCACAAGCCTACAACCCCGAGCACCCGCTCATGGAAGACCCCGACGCGCTGGCCATGCGGCTGGTAGAGTCGGAGGATTTTGTGCGCCGCAACAAGAACGTGCTGCTGGGCCTGCTGGCCCTGGTGGTGCTGGCGGTGGCCGGCGGCTTCGGCTACTACATGTGGCGCAACTCGCAAAACGAAAAAGGGCAGGCCGCCATGTTCCAGGCCGTGAGCTACTGGGAAGCCGACTCGCTGCAGAAGGCCCTGAAGGGCGACGGCCGCAACCTGGGCCTGGAGCGCGTGGCTACCGAGTACGGGGGCTCCGATGCCGGTAACCTAGCCAGCTTCTACGCCGGTGCCGCGGCCCTCAAAGAAGGCAAGTACAAAGCCGCCATCGACTACCTCGAAGATTTCAGCGCCGATGACTATCTGGTGCAGGCCCGCGCCTACTCGCTGATCGGGGACGCCTACCTGGAGCTCAACCAGCCCAAGGAGTCGGCCGACTACTACAACAAAGCCGCCAACTACAACCCCAACGAGTACTTCTCGCCCGCTTACTTGCTCAAGGAAGGCACGGCCCGCGAGGTAGCCAAGGACTACGCCGGCGCCATCACGGCCTACGACAAAATCCTGACGGCCTACCCCGCCGCCGCCGAAGCCAACGAAGCCAAGCAGTACAAGTCGCGCGCCGAAGCACTAAACGGCAAATAATTGTTTGAGCGGCTAGCTGAGAGGTAGTAGCTGTTAGCTTCCGTTTAGCAGATAGTTTTGGCTCATAAAGCTGATTGTCAGTAGAATGCAAACAAAAAAGGTGGCTTTCGGGCTGCCTTTTTGCTTTAGATGGGTACCCGGCCGCCGGGTCTATCTTTGCCGCCGGAATCTTTCTCAAGTTGATAGAACCCGCAGGCGCCGACAGATTCATCCGGTTCTTTTGTAAGTAATTGTCTAACAGAACATAAGCTAACAGCCAATAGCTATTAGCAAACAGCTCAAACAAAAAATGGCTACTTCCCTCAAAAACCTGAGCGACTACACCTCCGACCACTTTGTTGACATTTCCGAGAAGCGCTTCGGGCTGGTGGTGGCCGAATGGAACCGCGAAATCACCGATACGCTGGCCCAGGGCGCCTACGACACGCTGCTCAAGCACGGCGCCAAACCCGAGCACATCTTTCGCAACACCGTGCCCGGCAGCTTCGAGCTGACGCTGGGGGCGCAGCTGCTGGCCCAGCACGACGAAATTGATGCCGTCATCTGCTTGGGCGTCGTCATTCAGGGCGAAACCAAGCACGACGACTACATCTGCCACGCCGTGGCCAGCGGCATCACCAACGTGGGCCTCAAGTTCAACAAGCCCGTCATCTTCGGGCTTGTAACTACCAACACCCTGGAGCAGGCCTGGGACCGGGCCGGTGGCAAGCACGGCAATAAGGGCGTGGAAGGCGCAGTGGCCGCCATCCACATGCTGGGCTTCTAGGTCGGGAGGCCGGCAGGGCTTTCTGATAATGCAACTGCCGGCTAACGTGGTTGGCGAAGGCCGTTGCGGAGCAACGCCTTGTCAGCTAGACCGGGGTGGTGCGCATCCGCCGACAAAATTGTAGCTTTGCGGCCAATTAGCGGCAGCGGCCCCGAATGGCGGCTTCCACTTCGATTCCTGGCGGGCAGCCGGGCAAACTAATTTTATTGCGCTGCTGTTCGGCTTGCTCGATAGATATGGGATGCGTTGCCAACCGGCCGGTATCATCCTCCTGTTGCACCTCCAGTCCCACCTTTCTCACTATACCTTCCTGTACCGTCATGAGTGAAGCACCCCTACGCTATTCCAAGGAAGAACTGGCCGAATTCGAGCAAATCATCCAGGACAAGCTTACTGCCGCCCGCAAGGAGGTATCGTTTATCAAAGAAACGCTGAGCCGCAAAAACGACTCGGGCACCGACAATACTGCCTCGTCGTCGAAGGTGCTGGAAGACGGCGCCGATACGGCCGAGAAGGAGAGCATGAACCAGCTGGCATCGCGCCAGATGAAGTTCATCCAGCAGCTCGAAAACGCCCTGGTCCGTATCAAGAACGGCACCTACGGCGTGTGCATCGGCACCGGCAAGCTCATCCAGAAGGAGCGCCTGCGCGCCGTACCCCACACCCAGCATTCGATTGAGGCCAAAATGGCCCGTCGCGACTAAATTAGTTGTCAGTTTTTAGTTGACCGTTGTCAGGTTGTGCATCGAAGCCTAGCCTGACAACGGTCAACTAAAAACTGACAACTAAAGAACCAGCCCGGGCTGGCTGCCTGAACTTCGCCCTGCGCGAAGCCGGCTGCTGGCCCGGGCACTGTTTTCCCCGAGGCTTCGTTTAGAAGCTCTCCCGAATTTTTCATCTGTACCGTAGCGATACGGCACGTACGCATTACCACCATGGGTAAGAAACACCACTCCGACGACGCGCCCAAGGGCCGCGGCCGCTCCTCCAGCTCCAGCCGACCTACGGGCCGCGACGCGGGCAGCAAATTCATTCAGCCCGGCCAGGAGCGGGCCAACCGCGACCAGGCCCGCGGTGGTGCCGGCCGCGACGACTCGCGGCGCGGCGGCGACCGGCCCGCTTTTGGCGGCCGGCCGGCTGAGGGTGGCTACGGCGGCCCGCGCAAGTTCGGCAACGGCGGCGGCAGCTTCGGTGGCCCGCGCAAGTTTGGTAACAGCAGCGGCGGCAGCTTCGGCCGCGACGAGCGTCCGGCCCGCGACAACCGCTTCGGCGCAGGTCGCGACGAGCGTCCGGCGCGGGATACCCGTTTCGGGGGCGGCCGCGATGAGCGCCCGGCCCGCGACAACCGCTTCGGGGGCGACTCGCGCAATGCCGGCCGCGGTGGCGACCAGCGCGAGGAGCGCCGCGAGGAGCGTCCGGTGCGCAACTTCGAGCCCAGGAAAACCTGGGAAGGCCAGCCCTACCGCCGCGAGGATGGCGAGCAGTCGGTGCCCCGGGGCATGCCGGGCGAGCGGAACCGCAAGTTCATCAAGCAGAACCCCAACGCCGCCGACGAGCCCCGCTCCGAGGCTCCGCGCCCCCGGGCGCAGGAAGACCACCTGGGCTCGCGCGAGTACGGCCCCGACCGCCCCGTGCGCCCGGCCCGCGCCTTCGACCCTAACCGCCGGCCCGAGAGCCTCGCCCCCCAGCACCCCGATTTTTCGGATGAGGCTACGTACCGCGCTACCCGCCGGGCCGACGAGGCCGGCAGCCGGGAGCGGCGCGACGCCGACGACCGCAGGCCCTCGGGCTTCGGGGGCGGCGCCAGCGGCGAGCGGCGCAGCAGCTTCGGAGGCGACGACCGGCGCGATAACCGCCGCGACGAGCGCCCCAGCCGTGACCGGCGCGACGACCGGCGCGATGAGCGTCCGGCCGGCTCCGACCGCCCCGCCCGCCGCAACGATTCGGATGCCCCGCGGGGTGCCTTCGGGCGCGACGAGCGGCGGGCGCCCCGCGAGGAGCGCCCCCGCCGGGCCTACGATGAGCGCCCCGGCCGCCCCGATGCCGCCGCCGACTCGAACCAGGCTGGCAAGCGCAAGCAGGGCGAGGTAGCCGGCCAGGCACCCGACTACAAAAACCTGCGCCACTACGAAGAAGACAAAAACCGCGGCAACAAGCGCCGCCGCGAGCAGGAGGAAGACCCGGCCGACGGCACAGTGCGCCTCAACCGCTACATCGCCAACGCCGGCATTTGCTCGCGCCGCGACGCCGACGCCCTGATTGCCGCCGGTGAGATTAAGGTGAACGGCGAGGTAATGACGGAAATGGGCTACCAGGTGCAGCCCTCCGACACGGTGCAGTACGGCAAAACCAACCTCAGCCGCGAAAAGCAGGTGTACCTGCTGCTCAACAAGCCCAAGGACTTCCTGACGACCACCGACGACCCCGAAGGCCGCCGCACCGTCATGGAGCTCATCAAGAGTGCCTCGAAGGAGCGCGTGTTCCCGGTGGGGCGCCTCGACCGCAACACCACCGGCCTGCTGCTGTTCACCAACGACGGCGAGGTAGCCCAGAAACTCTCGCACCCCTCGCACCGCAACAAGAAAATCTACCAGGTAGAGCTCGACAAGCCCCTGACGGAGGAGGACCTGCGCCAGATTGCGGCCGGCGTGGAGCTGGAAGACGGCAAGGCCGAGGTCGACGACGTGGCTGTAGTGGCCGGCAACCCGCATTTCGTGGGCGTGGAAATCCATATTGGCCGTAACCGCATCGTGCGCCGCATTTTCGAGCACCTCGGCTACGACGTGGTGGCGCTGGACCGGGTGCAGTACGCCGGCCTCACCAAGAAGGACCTGCCCCGCGGCAAGTGGCGCTTCCTCAACGAGAAGGAAGTTATCCGCCTCAAGTATTTCATGTAGGCAGGCAACCCCGGAGCTATAAACCGGCTCCCAGGGGTAGCAATTGCTAGAAGAACGTCATTCGGAGCATGTGGCGCATCAAGCCAGGGACGAAGAATCTCACTCGGGGCCGTTGTAACCACCTACCAACTGCTCCACGCGGGATTCTTCGTCCCTGGCTTGATGCGCCACATGCTCCGAATGACGTTCTTTTGGCTTCGGGGTACTTTTGGTCACTAATTCCTCCTTCTTCCGCTTCTCCATTTGCGCACGCTCGCTCTCGATATTGGCAACACGGCCGTGAAGTACGGCTGTTTTGAGCGGGATGAGCTGCTGGAATATGCCAGCGGCCAAACGCCGGCGCAGGTGCGGGCAGCCGTGTTGCGGCTGCAGCCCGAGCACGCCGTAGTGGCGTCGGTGGCCGAGCCGACGGCCGGCTGGGCTGCCGAGCTACGGTTGCTGGTGCCGGGCCGGGTGCTGGAGTTTATGCCCGCTACCACGCCGCTGCCCCTGGCCAACGCCTACGCCACGCCCCAGACCCTGGGGGCCGACCGGCTGGCGGCGGCCGTGGGCGCGGCCTGGCTGCTGCCGGGCCGCAACGTGGTGGTGGTGGATGCCGGTACCGCCATCAAGTTCGATCTGGTGGAGGGCGGGCAGGTGTTTCGGGGGGGCAGTATTGCGCCGGGGCTGGCCATGCGGTTTAAGGCGCTGCACACCTTTACCGGGCGGCTGCCCCTGGTGGCCCCGCCGCCCGCCGCCACCGCCGAGGTGCCCCTGATTGGCACCGACACCGAAAGCGCCATCCGGAGCGGCGTGCTGAACGGGGCGGCTGCCGAGGTGGCGGGCCTGCTGGCCGGTTACGCGGCCCGTTACCCGCAGCTGGCCGTGGTGCTGGCCGGGGGCGACGCCCCATTTTTTCGTGCCCATCTGAAAGGACCTATCTTTGTTGTTCCGGAGCTGGTTTTAATTGGGCTCCACCGAATTTTAGCACACCATGTCGCAACTTAATTTTGCTGGTCTGGCCGGCGGTTTTTCGCTGCTGGGCCTGCTGGCTGCCACGCCGGGGGCGCTGGGCCAGAATCAGGGCCTGGGCAACTCGCCTTATTCGCGCCTGGGGCTGGGCGACGCCAGTCTGAACCTGGGCGGCGTGCGGCAGATGGGTATGGGCGGCACCGGCGTAGCGGCGCCCAACGGCACCAACGTCAACGAGCTGAACCCGGCGCTGCTCTACTACACCAACCGCACCACGTTCGAGGCGGGCTACACCGGCCAGTTTAAAACGCTGCGCAACGATGCCACCAGCCAGCGCACCGGCACCGGCACGCTGGGCTACGTAGCGCTGGCCGTGCCCATCAGCCGCGCCTGGGCCGGCGCCATCGGCCTCAAGCCCTATACCACGGTCGACTACGAGTCGAAGACGGTGGACAACAGCATCGCCAACGACCCCACGGCCCAGCTGGAACGCCAGTACAAGGGCAATGGCGGCCTGGCCGAGGCCTACATGAGCCACGCCGTACGGCTGCGCAAAAACCTGGTAGTGGGCGTGTCGGCGGCTTACGTGTTCGGCAGCATCAACCAGGAAGCCAGCACCCGAGTGGGCACCGCAACCCTGCCGCTGAGCTTGGCCAGCCGCTCTATTTATGAGCAGCAGGTGCACTACTCCGACTTTGCCTTCCGCTCGGGCGTGCATTACCGCGGCAAGGTCAACGACAAAATCAACTTCAACCTGGGCGGGGTGTACAGCTTCCGCAGCAAGCTGAATGGCGACCGGAGCCGCAACATTCTGCGCGAGGATGCCGAGGGCGCGCTCATCAACGCCACGCCGCTCAGCAAGGACGAAAAGGGCAAGGCTACTGTGCCCGCCCTTACGCAGGTGGGCCTGAGCTTCGACAACAACCGCAACTGGAGCCTGAACCTCGACGGCGGCCTGCAGCAATGGTCGCAGTTCAAGTCGTTCGGCGAGCAGGGCGGCCTGTCGGGCGTGCCGCTCAGCAACACCTACCGCGGGTCGGTGGGCGGCGAGCTGACGCCCGACCCGACTTCGGTCGACCACTACTTCAAGCGCGTTACCTACCGGGCCGGCCTGAGCGTGGCGCAGCTGCCCTACCGCCCCGGCGGCAACGTGCTGCTCGACCGGGCCGTGAGCTGGGGATTCGGCCTGCCGCTGCCCTCCGCTTCGGCCCTCGATGCCACCACCATCAGCCTGGGCTTCACCTACGGGCAGCGCGGCAACACCGACGTGCTCCGGCTGGACGATGGCAGCACCGAGCGCAACGTGAAGGAAAGCTACATCCGGATGCAGCTGGGCGTAACGCTCAACAACCGCTGGTTTATCAAGCGCCGGATCGAATAGAACAGGAATCGGGAAGTTGACCTGCGAAAAGGCCGTAGGAGAGGAGGCAAACTCCGCACCCTGCGCCGCGTAGCTCCCGATTCAAAATTTACCCAAATATGAAGTCAGGACGATGGATGGCGGGGGGGCTGCTGCTGGCGCTGGGGCTGCAAAGCGCCGGCTGCCGCAAAGCCGACGAGGCGGTGGCCAAGCCCATCGACTACCAGGGCCCGACCATCGAAACCCGCAACGTGCTGATGCTCGTCAGCGACTCGGCCCGGCTGCGCGTACGCCTGAAGGCTCCGCTGGAACAGGGCTTCGAGTCGGGCGACCGGGTGTATCCTGAAGGCGTGGAGCTCACGTTCATGGACAAGGAAGGCCAGACGGTAGTGAACACCATTACCGGCAAATACGGCCGCTTCGAGCGCAACAAAAGCCTGTATACCATGCGCGGCGACGTGCAGGTGACCAACGTGCCCAAAAAGCAGCGCATGAACACCGAGGAGGCTTTCTACGACCAGAACAAGGCCAGCATCTATACCAAGCCCGAAACCGAAATCAAGGTGACCACGCCCACCGAGGTGCTCACCGGTCGGGGCCTGACGGCCAACCAGGATTTCTCGCGCTACCGCATCCTCACGCCCACCGGCGTGTTTACCATGCAGCCGGGTAGCGCAGCGGCCGGCGCCGCCCCACTTTCCCCCGACCCTGCCAATACCCCACAGCCATGAAACGATTCTGGGACCCCGGCATCAGCCAGACTATTCTGTTCGTCTTCGGCGTGTTTACGTTCGTGGTGGCCTCGTTCCGCACGCTGGTTACCGGCGGCCTCAGCGGCCTCTACGACAACTACTGGCTGTTTATGGTGTCGTTCGGCTGCATCATCTGGCTGCGCTACCTGCGCCAGCGCCAGAAGGAGGCCGACCTGCTGGCCGAGGATGCCCGACAGGCCGAAATCAGGAAGCAGAGCCGCAAAGCCGGCAAGCCCGCCAGCAAGCCCAAGAAGCGCAAGTAGCGCCCTGGAGCCCGGCAGCGCGGAGCCGGGGCCGTCCGCCGCATCTATCTGACAGAGAATGTACCAAATGACCGGCATTTTTGGTTATTTTGCGCCTCATTCACCATTTTCTACCCGCGCTTTTTTTCAAGTACATGGCATTAATTAACACAATCCGCGAAAAATCGGGCTGGGCCGTTGGCGCTATCGTCATTGGTCTGCTCCTGTTTATGGTGGGCGGCGACCTGTTTACGGGGCAGAACAGCTTCTTTGGCCGCAACGACCGCTCGGTGGGTGAAATTGCGGGGCAGAAAATCGACTACGACGAATTCAACGCCACGCTGGAGCAGGCCAAGCAGGCCTACACCCAGCAGCAGGGCCGCCAGCCCGACGAGCAGGCTATGGGCTACCTGCGCGAGCAGGCCTGGAACCAGCTGCTCTACCGCATTGCCTTCCAGAAAGAGTTCGACAAGCTCGGCCTGGCCGTTTCGGACGACGAGCTGACCGACATGGTGCAGGGCAACAACGTGCACCCCAGCATCCGCCAGGCCTTCACCGACTCGACCGGCCGCTTCGACGTGCTGCGCGTGAAGGAGTACCTGCGCAACCTCGACAAGATGGACCCGCAGGCGCAGGCCGCGTTTGCCTCGTTCGAGCAGAACCTGCGCCCCGAGCGCCTAAGCCAGAAATACACCAACCTGCTCAAGATGAGCACCTACGTTACTTCGGCCGAAGCCAAGCGCTTCAACGAGGGCCAGCAGGCTCAGGTAAGCCTGCGCTACCTGTTCGTGCCCTACTTCGCCCTCTCCGATTCGAGCGTGAAAGTAACCGACGAGCAGCTGCAGGCTTATATCGATAAGAACCAGGGCCGCTTCAAAGTAGAGGACGGCCGCAGCCTCGAGTACGTATCGATTCCGGTAACGGCCTCGGTCGAAGACAGCACCGAAGTTCGCAAAACGGTAAACGAGCTGACCACCCAGTTCGCTTCGGCCCCCGCCGACTCGGTGTTCGTGAAGCTCAACTCCGACAACCCCACCGCCCCGGCCTACCTCACGGCCGCCGATATGCCCGAGAAACTGCGCGAGCAGCTGCCCCTGCAGGTAGATAAGGTGTACGGTCCCTACGCCGAAAATGGCACCTACTCGCTTTATAAGGTAACGGGCCAGAAAACCGGCGACCAGGCCGCCGCCCGCGCCAGCCACATCCTCATCAAGAGCGAAGGCGCCACGCCGGAGGCCGATGCCGCCGCCAAGGCCAAGGCTACGGAGGTGCTCAACAAGATTAAAGGCGGCGCCGATTTCGCCGCCATGGCCCGCCAGTACGGCTCGGACGGCACCACCGCCACCGGCGGCGACCTGGGCTGGTTCCAGCAGGGCCGCATGGTGCCCGAGTTCGAGAAGGCCGTATTCGGCGCCTCGGCCCCCGGCCTGCTGCCCAACCTGGTGAAGACCTCGTTTGGCTACCACATCATCAAGGTAACGGCCGCGCCCACCAAGCAAACTTACCGCGTGGCCACCGTGCAGAAGAGCATTCAGCCCACCGAAGGCACCCGCGACGCGGCCTACAACAAGGCCCAGGAGCTGAAAGGCCAGGCCACCGACCTGGAGTCGTTCCGCAAGGCCGTAGCCGCCGATAAGAGCCTGCAGAAAGCCGAAGCCAAAAACCTCGGTCGCGGCGACCAGGCCGTGAACAACCTGCAGGATGCCCGCGCCCTGGTGCGCTGGGCCTACGGCGCCGACGACTCGGAAGGCCCCGGCGCCAAAAACGTAGGCGACGTATCGCGCGTGTTTGAAGTGGGCGACACCTACGTGGTAGCCGTGCTCACCGGCGAGCGGAGCAAGGGCACGGCCGATCTGGCCAGCATCAAGCCCGAGATTACCGCCCTGGTGCGCAACGAGCTGAAGGCCGAGCAGATCAAGCAGAAGCTGAGCGCCACCAAGGGTACGCTCGAGCAGATGGCCCAGGCCTACGGCCCCGCCGCCCAGGTAAAAACCGCCGATAACGTGGTGCTGGGCCAGGGCATGATTGCCGGCGTAGGCAACGAGCCCACCGCCGTAGGCCGCGCCTTCGGCCTGAAAGTGGGTCAGAAATCGGTGCCGCTGGCCGGCGAGCAGGGCGTGTTTGTGGTGGAGCCCACCAGCATCCAGCCCGCGCCGCCCACCACCGATGTAGCCGCCGCCCGTCAGCAGCTCACGGCCCAGCGCGCCGCCCGCACCGATGGCCTCATCTTCGAGGCCCTCAAGCAGCACGCCAACGTGAAAGACAACCGCGCCAAGTTCTTCTAAGAACCGGCGCCGGCCGCCGCGCAAAAGCAGCCGCCGGCCTACCCTTGCCAAGGACCTTGCCATGCGAAAACGACCCGTTCAACGGTCGGGCTCGCGGGGCAAGGTCCTTCTTCGTTGGCAGGGTTGTATCTTGAGGATGGTATTATAGACTCCGGGAACTCTCTCCGGCACTTTCCGGTCGTTTCAACTCGTTAGCTCTGCATGAAAAACCCGTTGCGTGGAATGCGTGGAATAGTACGCGGTGCCGGTCTGCTGGCGCTGCTGGCCGGGGCCGCCCCCGCCGCCCGGGCCCAGGCCCCCGCCGATGACGGTAGCGTGCAGCTGGCCCGCGAGTATGAGCGCAAGGGCGAGCACGAGAAAGCCGCCTACCTGTTCGGTCGCCTGCGCGCCGACGAGCAGACGGCCCCCAACGTGCTGCCCGACTACCTGGCCGCCCTGCAGGGCCTGCGCCGCACCAAGGACGCCGAGAAGCTGGTGAAGCGCGCCATCAAGCAGCGCCCCCAGGACCAGACGCTGGGCGTAACACTGGGCCTGATTTCGGCCGCGGCCGGCGACTCGGCCGCGGCCGGCAAGCAGTGGGAGCGGGTCGTGCAGCTGCTGAGCCCCGAACAGGTAGTGCCCGTGGCGAACAGCTTCCAGCAGGCCAGGCTGCTGCCCTGGACCACCCGCACCTACCTGCGCGGCCGGCAGCTGGCCGGCAACGAAACCGAGTATGCGCCCCAGCTTATCGGCCTGTATACCCAGCAGGGCCAGACGGATAAGGTGCTGGTGGAAACCCTGCGCCTGGTGCGCGACGACGAGCAGCAGCTGCCCTTCGTGCGCAACATGCTCCAGAACAACCTGCAGGACGAAGCCGCCTTCGCCACCCTCGAAAAGGAGCTACTGACCCAGGTACAGCGCAACCCCGACCGCGCCGTGTACAGCGAGCTGCTGCTGTGGCTGCAGGTGCAGCGCCGCGACTTCACCGGGGCGCTGGTGCAGGCCAAGGCCCTCGACCGGCGCAGCCGCACTCAAGGCCGCCGGGTGCTGGAAGTGGCCGAAATTGCCCGCCGCAACCAGGATTACGAAAGCGCCATTGCCGGCTTCGAGTACATCACCCGCGAGTACGCCGGCCAGCCCTTCTACGCCCTGGCCCGCCAGCGCCTCGTGCAGGCCCGCGAAGACCAGGTGCGCACCACTTACCCCGTCAGCCAGACCCAGCTGCGCGGCCTGCTGAAGGAGTACGAGCAGGTGCTCACCGACCTGGGCCGCACGCCCGAAACGGCGCCCGTGCTCCGCAGCATGGCTGCCCTGCTGGCCTTCCAGCTCGGCGAGCAGGAGCCGGCCATGAAACTGCTGGAGGAGGTAATTGCTATGCCCCGCGCCAGCCTCGACGTGGTGGACCAGGCCAAAATCGACCTGGCCGATATTTACGTGCTGCGGGCCGAGCCCTGGGAGGCCACTCTCCTGTATTCGCAGGTCGAGAAGTCGCACAAGGACACGCCGCTGGGCTACGACGCCAAGCTGCGTAACGCCCGCCTCAGCTACTTTGCCGGCGACTTCAAGCTGGCCAAGTCGCACCTCGACATCCTCAAGCAGGCCACCACCCGCGAAATTGCCAACGATGCCATGCAGCTCAGCCTGCTCATCACCGACAACACGGCCCAGGACACCTCCGGCGTCGCCCTGCGCGACTACGCCGCCGTCGAGCAGCTCGTGTTCCAGAACAAGGTGCCCGAAGCCCTACGCGGCCTCGACGCGCTGCTGGTAAAATACCCCGGCCACGCCCTGCAGGACGAAGCTTGGTTCCTGAAGGCCCAGCTGCTGCGCCGCACCAGCGACTACGCCGGGGCGCTGGCCACCCTGGAGCGCATCACGGCCAACCCCAAGTACGACGTGCTCAGCGACGACGCGCTGTTCCTGGCCGCCAGCATTCAGCAGGAAAACCTCCAGGACCGCGAAAAAGCCCAGCAGCTCTACCAGCAGCTCATCACCAAATACCCCGGCAGCATCTTCGTGGCTGAAGCCCGTAAGCGGTTCCGCCAGCTGCGCGGCGACTGATCACGGATTAGCACGGATTTTAGCGGATTTCACGGATTTCGTAGACGGCCTCAAATCGATAGTGCTACCGCACCGTTCAACGGCCCGGCTACAAAATCCGTGAAATCCGCTAAAATCCGTGCTAATCCGTGATCCTTTGGGTACTTTTGATAGCCTGCGTTGCGGCTGCGGCCCGCTGAACGGTTCGCCTGCATCCCTTTCATCTGCAACATCTGCAACATCTGTGATTAAGAAACGATGGATTCGGAAGGACGCGCCCGCTCCTGAGCAGGTGGCACAGCTGACCCAGGCGCTGGGGGTGAACGAGGCCATTGTGCGGCTGCTGTGCCAGCGCGGAATCAGTACCTTCGAGCTGGCCCGCAGCTACTTCCGGCCCGACCTGAGCCAGCTGCATGACCCGCTGCTGATGCGCGACATGGACCGCGCCGTGGCCCGGCTGGTACGGGCGTTGCACGACGGCGAACGGGTACTGGTGTACGGCGACTATGACGTGGACGGCACGACCTCGGTGGCGCTGGTCTACAGCTACCTGCTCCGCTTTTTCGGGCCGGCTCGCATCGAATACTACATTCCCGACCGCTACAAGGAGGGCTATGGCGTGTCGGAGGCCGGTATTGATTTCGCCCAGGAGAACAAGTTCCAGCTCATCATTGCCCTCGACTGCGGGGTGAAATCGGTCGACAAGGTGGCCTACGCCAACGAGCGGGGCGTCGACTTCATCATCTGCGACCACCACTTGCCGGGCGCCGAGCTGCCGGCCGCCGTGGCCGTGCTCGACCCCAAGCGCGCCGACTGCGACTACCCGTTCAAGGAGCTTTGCGGCTGCGGCGTGGGCTTCAAGCTGATGCAGGCCTTCACCGAGCACCAGGGCCTGCCCGAGGATGACCTCTACGAGTTGCTGGACCTGGTGGCGGTGAGCATCGCCGCCGACATTGTGCCCATCAACGGCGAGAACCGCACGCTGGCCTTCCACGGCCTGCGCCTGCTCAACGACCGCGCCCGGGCCCAGCGGCCCGGTTTCGAGGCCCTGCGCGAGCTGGCCGGCCTGCGCGACACCGAGCTCAACGTGACCAGCCTCGTGTTCGGCTTCTCGCCCCGCATCAACGCCGCCGGCCGCATGGGCGACGCCAAGCGCGCCGTGGCCATGCTGCTGGCCGACACCGCCGACGCCGCTAAGGAAAAGGCCGGCGTAGTCGACAAAACCAACCAGGAGCGCCGTGGCTTCGATACCAGCATCACGAAGGAGGCGCTGGCCATGATTGAGGACGATGCCGCGCTGCAGACCGCCAGCAGCACCGTGCTCTTTAAGCCCGACTGGCACAAGGGCGTGGTGGGCATCGTGGCCTCGCGCTGCATCGATAAGTACTACCGGCCCACCATTATCCTCACCGAAAGCAACGGCAAGGCCACCGGCTCGGCCCGCTCGGTGGTGGGGTTTGACGTGCACCAGGCCATTGAGGAGTGCGCCGAGCTGCTCGACCAGTTCGGGGGCCACATGTACGCCGCCGGCCTCACGCTGCCGCTCGAAAACGTGGCCCTGTTTCAGCAGAAGTTCGAACGCATCGTGGCCGGCCGCATCCGGCCCGAGCAGCTCATCCCGCCCGTCGATATCGACGGTACAATTGCCCTGAGCGACATCACGCCCTCGTTCTATAAGCTGCTGAGCCAGATGGAGCCCTTCGGTCCCGGCAACCCCAACCCGGTGTTTGCCTCCGAAAACCTGACCGCCGCCCCCGACTCGCTGCGCATCGTGGGCAACTCCCACCTCAAGCTCGCCCTCACTCAAAACGGCGGCCGCCACCGCCTCGAAGCCATCGGCTTCGGCATGGGCGACCATTTTGAGCGCATCCGGGGAGGCGAGCCGTTCAGTGCCTGCTACAACATCGAAATCAATGAGTACCGCGGCGTGAAATCATTGCAGCTCAAACTGAAGGACATCCGGTGGGAAAACGATTTGGCAACTGCGCTGACTGCTAACTGAGAAGCTGCCAGGCTTAACGCCCCGAGCCGCCCGAACGAGCGTCCTGGGGGGTATCCCGGAGTGCTCGTTCGGGCGGCTCGTAGCGTTAAGCCCGGCAGTAGCTGCGTAAGCCAGCCGGTTGGGCGCGGCTATTTTATGGTTGTTGGCAAGAGATACTGCGTCTTCTTCCAGCGGAGGTAGTTGGCGGGCAGGTACTCGCCATACTCAACGGCTTGAGCGGTTGCTGCGCCGGCCAGTTTGCCCGTGCTGTAGTCCAGCCGGAGGTAGGTAAGCTGCCCGTTCACCGTCCGCTGCCGCATGCTGGTCGTGCCGTAAGTATAGGCGGTGAAAACCTCTTCAATATTACCGTTGAAGAAAAATATGCGCTTGATTTGCCAGAGGGGCCGTTTCGCATCTTCGGCGGCGTAGCCCGTGAGGAGTTGCCGGCGTTTACCCGCCCGCGGGGCCTGGGTTTTAATGCGGCCGGTCTGGGCCTCAAGTCGCGCCCGGAAGCTGGTGGCGGCCTGCAGCAGCGAGTCGCGGGCGGCAGTGGCGCGGGGGCCATCGGTAACTACCTGCGCGGAAGCCTGCACCGAGCCAATCAGGAGCAGACCAAGCAGTAAAGATTTAGCGGGCATAGAAAGGCGGTAAAGTGGAAAGCAGCGGAAAGCGCGGGGCTGCAAAAAAAGCGCCGTTCCCGCAGCAGTTGGCGTGCCACGCACTACGCGCTGTATAAATAGCTGGCGAGTAGAATAATAAAAATCAGCTATAGCTGTTTTTTGATGCTTTCCCGCCCGCACCACCACACCCAGGCCATCAGCACCAGCTGCAACGGCAGGCGCAGCCACAATGCCCAGGTGGGTACTGGCATGCCCGCGCCGCCAGTTTGTAGCATGTACACGTTGGCCGGAAATACGGCCACCAGCAGTGCCAGCAGGCCCCAGGTGGCCCAGCGGCGGGTGGCGGGCACCAGCAAACCCAGCGCCCCGGCTATTTCGGCCGCGCCACTGAGTTGCACCAACAGCAGCGGATGGGGCAAATAGGGTGGCACGATGCGCACGAACCCATCGGGCCGCAGAAAGTGCATCAGGCCCGCGGTGAGGAAAAACAGGGCCAGCACGAGGCGGGCGGGTTCTTTAAGGTTCATTGGGTCCGGATAAGATGCAAAGGAACGTCATTCAGAGCGCAGCGAAGAATCTCGCGGGCTGATGTTGCCACAGTAATCCAACGTCAGCCCGCGAGATTCTTCGCTGCGCTCTGAATGACGTTCATACACTACGTACCTTCGTGAGGGCGTTAGCCATCTAGCCTTATTGCTTTTTACACTGATGAAATTTCTGCCCCTGGCCCTTGGCCTGACGCTGGCCGCGGCCCCGGTGGCCCTGGCCCAGCAGCCCGCCGGTTACCGCATTACCCTCGATTTTGCCCGCGTGGCCAACGACCGGGTGAAGGTGGTCATCCAGACGCCCGTTATCCAGGAGGAGCAGGCCACCTACGTGATGCCCGCGGTGGTGCCCGGCTCGTACTCTAAAAAGGATTATGGCCGCTTCGTGACGGGCTTCAAGGCCTTCGATAAGAATGGCAAGGCCCTGAAGGTGAAGAACAACGGGCCCAACCTGTTCATCATCAGCAACGCCCGCCAGCTGGCCCGACTCGAATACCTGGTGGACGATACCTGGGATGCCAAACAGGACGACCAGTTCATCTTCCAGCCGGGAGGAACCAACATCGACGCCGGCCGCAACTTCACGCTCAACCACTACGGTTTCTACGGCTACTTTGAGGGCTACAAGCTGCAGCCCTACGAGGTGCAGATTGAGAAACCGGCCGACCTGTACGGGGCCACCGCGCTGCCCGTGCGCCGCGAGTCGGCCACCCGCGACGTGCTCACGGCCCCCGACTACGTGACGCTGGCCGACGGCCCCGTGCTGTATGCCCGGCCCGATACGGCCAGCTTCAGCACCGGCGGAGCCCGCATTTCGGTAGCCGTATTGTCGGAAACCGGGGCCGTGAAGGCGGCCGATATCAGCCGGATGCTGCGGCCCATGTCGGAGGCTTTAACCAGGTATTTTGGCCGGATGCCGGTGCCGCGCTACCAGTTTCTGTTCTACTTCCCCAGCCTCGATTCACCGCTCAGCAGCGAGAAGGGCGGCTACGGGGCCATGGAGCACAGCTACTCCTCGCTCTACTTCCTGCCCGAAATTCCTGACCCGGCACGTCTGCAGAGCATGGTGCTGGAGGTGGCCTCGCACGAGTTCCTGCACATGCTGGCCCCGCTCAACATCCACTCGCGCGAAATCGGCGACTTCGACTTCCGGAGCCCCAAAATGTCGCAGCACCTGTGGCTGTATGAGGGCGTAACCGAATACGTAGCCCAGCAGGTGCAGGTGCAGGCCGGCATGATTTCGCCCGCCGAATTCCAGGCCCGCATGAAGGCCAAAATCGACAAGGCCGACACCTACGGCCCGCCGGTTTCCTTCACCGAGATGAGCCGCCGGATTCTGGAGCCGCCCTACAAGGACATGTATGAAAACGTGTACAATAAGGGCGCGCTGCTGGGGTTGCTGCTCGATATCCGGCTGCGCGAGCTGAGCCAGGGCCGCCAGACCCTGCGCGACGTGCTGCTGGCCCTGCGCGAGAAGTACGGCCCCACCCGCTCGTTCGACGACGACGCACTCATCCCCGAAATCGTGGCCCTCACCAGCCCCGAAATCGGCACCTTCTTCCGCCGCTACGTGCAGGGCGCCGAGCCGCTGCCGCTGGCCGAGTACTTCGGCAAAATGGGCTGGCGCTACCAGCCCACGGGCCCGGCGCGCATCAAGGCCTTCGGCAAGCTGGGCTTCGCCTACGACCAGAGCCTAAACCAGTTCCGCGCCGCCCAGACCCAGGCCGACCAGAACACCTTCGGCCTGGCCGAGGGTGATGTGATACTGGCCGTGGATGGCCAGGCCCTGACCATGCAGAACGCCGAGCAGCTGCTGCGCCCCGTGGTAGAGTCCGCCACGGCCGCCGCCGTGCGCCTGAAGTTCCGGCACGGCAAAGGCCCGGAGCAGGAGCGCGAGGCCGTGCCCCGCGAGTTCGAAGTGCAAGTGAAGAACCTGGTTGAAACCCTGCCCACGCCCACACCGGCCCAACAGCAGCTCCAGAGCGCGCTGCTGAAGGGGTAGGGCATGGAGCCAAATAGGACGTCATGCTGAGCGCAGCCGAAGCATCTCTACCGCTTCTCTGTGGTGCTGACTCAACGCCAGTGTTAGTATCGCGGTAGAGATGCTTCGGCTGTGCTCAGCATGACACGGTGCTTTTACCAACGATATCCCATCATACCTCCCCCCAACATGGTTCTCCGCGCTGAACACCTGGTAAAGAAGTACAAAGCTCGCACGGTCGTCAACGACATGAGCCTGCACGTGGAGCAGGGCGAGATTGTGGGCCTGCTCGGGCCCAACGGCGCGGGCAAAACCACTTCGTTCTACATGACGGTGGGCATGGTGAAGCCCGACGGTGGGCGGGTGTTTCTCGATGACCAGGAAATCACCAAAATGCCTATTTACCAGCGCGCCCGCCTCGGAATCGGCTATCTGGCTCAGGAGGCCAGCGTGTTCCGCGACCTGAGCGTGGAGGAAAATATTCTGGCCGTGCTGGAAATGACCGACATGCCCAAGCAGGCCCAGCGCGACAAGGTGGAGGAGCTGCTCAACGAGTTCAGCCTGACGCACGTGCGCAAAAACCTGGGCCGGGTGCTGAGCGGCGGCGAGCGGCGGCGCACCGAAATTGCCCGCGCCCTGGCCGTCGACCCCAAATTCGTGCTCCTCGACGAGCCCTTCGCCGGCGTCGACCCGATTGCGACGGAGGAAATCCAGAGCATCGTGGCCCGGCTCAAGCACCGCAACATCGGCATCCTCATCACCGACCACGACGTAAACTCGACCCTGGCCATCGTCGACCGCGCCTACCTGCTCTTCGAAGGCAAACTGCTCAAAGCCGGCACCGCCGAAGAGCTGGCTTCTGACGAAATGGTGCGCCGCGTGTACCTGGGCAAGCATTTCGAGCTGAAGCGCAAAGTGTAATTTCAGTGTCGGGTTGCCAGTAAAGAACGTCATTCAGATCGAAGCGAAGAATCTCGCGTGCTACCGTTGCAGGAGTTGTTCAACGGTAGCACGCGAGATTCTTCGCTTCGCTCTGAATGACGTTCTTTACTGGCAACCCGACACGGGCAACTCATCCCTGGCAACTGAAAAGGGGCTTAGGAAGCAAACTCAATTAAAGAGGCTGTTGACGAAGTAATTTAAGGAGCAATTTATAGAGGTCCTCGTAGCGATGATTGAAGCGAAATTCAGACTCTTTCAAATGCAGCAAAAAGGTGTGCTTGGGTACGCCCTTGAACTGCTGAAGGCGGGCTTTGGCGAAACTCCAGAAGGACTCAATGCCGTTGATGTGCGAAGCGCCGCCCACGAATTCATCTTGGCCGTGGCGGACGCGAAAATGTCGGTCAAAGCCCACGTCCACCAGCCCGTCGTAACCGCGCCAGCCGTCAGTGTTGACCATCGCGGCCACGTCGATTTTGCCCCGTATAATGGCCTGCAAGGTCTTTTTCGAGCAGTCGGGCACGATTTCCGTGTACACCTGCCCGCCGCGTTTGAACAAGCCGAAGACGATGGTTTTGCCGCTGGCTCCGCGGCCCCGTTTGCCGCGTACCCGACGCGGACCGAAGTAGCTCTCATCGAGTTCGACCGCCCCGCCAAGCTCAGCTGGCACGGGGCTCCAGGCCAGGAGCCGGTGGCGCAGCAGCAGGTAGATGTCATTGACGGCCCGCACGCTCAAGCCCGTGAGTCGGGCCGTATCTGAGGCCGTCAAATCCAACGCAAATAGGCGCAGCAAGTAGCGAAATTTGACCTCCGAAATTTTGCTGCACTTATAATAGCGGTTAGCTGGTTGCATAACAAGAAGTTACGCCCCATTTTCTGAATTTTGCTTCCTAAGCCCCCTGAAAAATATGATTGGCACCGTACTGACCTGGGCCGTGCAGCGCCGGCTGGCCAGCATCGAGCATTTCCGCCGTCACCCGCACGAGGTGCAGCAGCAGCTGTACCGGCAGCTGCTGCATACTGCCCGCGCCACCGACTGGGGCCGCCGCTACGGCTACGCCGACGCCCCCTCGGCCCGCGAGTTTGCCCAGCGCGTGCCCGTCAGCAGCTACGAGGAGCTGTACCCGCAGCTGGAGCGGGTGCTGCTGGGCGAGGCCGATGTGCTGTGGCCCGGCCGGGTGCAGTGGTTTGCCAAGAGCAGCGGCACTACCAACGCCCGCAGCAAGTACATTCCCGTCACCCGCGAGGCCCTGCACGAGGGCCACTACCGCGCCGGCCGCGACATGACGGCCCTGGCCACGCTGCACTACCCCGCCCACAACGTACTGGGCGGCAAAACCCTTTCGCTCGGCGGCACCCATGGCCCCAACCCGCTCCGCCCCGAAGCCCCCGACTCGCGGGCCGGCGACATATCGGCCGTGATTATGCAGCACCTGCCCGCCTGGGCCGAATTCATCCGCACCCCGCCGCTGGAGCTGGCTCTGCTCGATGAGTGGGAAGACAAAATTGAGCGCATCGCCCGCCACGTGATGCAGGCCGATGTGCGGGTGCTGGCCGGCGTACCCACCTGGATGATTGTGCTGCTGCGCCGGGTGCGGGAGCTGGCCGGCACCGACGACCTGCACGCCGTCTGGCCCCGGCTGGGCCTGTTTCTGCACGGGGCGGTGGCGTTCGGACCATACCGCGAGCTGTTCCGCCAGCTCATTCCGAGCCCGCAGATGCACTACCTCGAAATCTATAACGCCTCCGAGGGCTACCTGGCCCTGCAGGACGAGCCCGACTCGGAAGACCTGCTACTGCTGCTCAACCACGGCATTTACTACGAATTTCTGCCCCAGAGCCAGTGGGGCGAGGCCGAGCCCCAGGCCATCGGGCTGGAGCAGGTGGAATTGGGCCGCACGTACGCGTTGCTCATCAGTACTAACGCCGGCCTGTGGCGCTACAAAATCGGCGACACGGTGCGCTTTACCAGCCTGGCGCCCTACCGCATCCGCATCTGCGGGCGCACCAAGCACTTTCTCAATGCCTTCGGCGAAGAGGTGGTGATTGAACACGCCGATGCCGCTCTGGCCGCCGCCTGCCACGCCACGGGCACCACCGTGGGCGACTACACGGCCGCGCCCATCTACTTTGCCGAGGGGCCCGGCAGCTCCCGCGGCAGCCACCAGTGGCTCATCGAGTTCACCCGCCCGCCCGCCGACCCGGCCCACTTCACGGCCGTGCTCGACAATACGCTGCGCCAGCTCAACTCCGACTACGACGCCAAGCGCCACCGCGACCTGGCCCTCACAGCGCCCACGCTCACGGTGGCCCCGGCTGGCACGTTTGGGCGCTGGCTGGCCAGCCGGGGTAAGCTGGGCGGGCAGCACAAGGTGCCCCGCCTGAGCAACTCCCGCGAGCTTCTCGACGAAATTCTTTCGCAACTAAATAATTAGTTGTAACTGTCGGCAGGACTCTACTTTCCCTGCCATGCGTTTATTGCTTCTGCGAATCCTGGTCTTAAGCATCATGTTGCTTATGCTGGGCGGCTGCGCCTTTCGGCCCATCTGCTTCTGGTCGCGCAACCGTTTCGACCAGCAGGAGCTGCGCCACGGCCCCTGGCGCGTCTATCTCGATGCGCAACAACAGCATATACTAAACAAGGGCCGCTACCGTCATGGTCGCGAGGTGGGGCGCTGGCAATATTTCAGTGCTACCGGCCTACCAGAGCGCACCGAACGATTCCACCGCTGGCCCGCCGGCCTTATCACGCTGACCGTGTACCATCCCAACGGCCAGGTTGCAAAAAAGGGGCGCGCCCGCTTTCAGTCTACCGCCACCCTCGACCGGTTTTTCTGGTTTGGCGAGTGGCGCTGCTACGATGCGACGGGCCGGCCGTTACCGTCGGAGTACTACCGTGATGGAATTCGTGTAGGCACACCACTAACGCCGATAGGCCGCTGAGCATCCCTGGATACCAGTAAAATAGGATAATTGCGCCGAGAGCTGCCAAGGCAGTTACCAGGCCTGAAAATCCGTTACCGTAACGTAGCGCGTATGTTAGGAGGCGTTGCTGCCAGCTGGCCGAGTTCTTTTATGGCAGTCGGCTTTGCATTATAAGCGGATAAAAACCTATATTTCGCTCCGCACTGACTTGAATTCCAACCTACGCTCCCACCATGTCTACTGCTACACTCGATACTGTTGCTACTTCCGGCCGTCGTCGTCGGCGCTCCAACAGCTATGTTCGCCTGGAGGCCAACAAGAAGGCGGAGGAGCGGGCCAATTACATTACGGCCGGAATACTGGGCATAATTATGATGGCCCTGCTAATCAGTCTGGGAGTTATTGCCTTTGGAATGGCCGGGTAATACCCGAACTGCCCCGGCTGGCAGCGCTCTGGAGGCACTAGCGCCAAACCGGATTACTCGTCCAGGATGCCGTTCACCAGGCCGCCGAGCATGCCGCCGCTTTCCTTGCGGGCATTGCCGCCGCTGGGAGCCAGGGCCTGGATAAGCTTTTTCACCGGCATCGACTGCAGCCAGACCCGGCCGGTGCCGCGCAACGTGGCCAGCATCAGGCCCTCGCCGCCAAAAATCATGGATTTGAGGCCCCCGGCGCGGGCGATGCTGAAGTCAATGCCCGGCTCGAAGGCCACCACGCAGCCGGTATCCACGCGCAGCAGCTCGTTGTGCAGGTGCTTCTCGATGATGGTACCGCCGGCATGCACGAAGGCCCGACCGTCGCCGGTTATTTTCTGCAGGATAAAGCCTTCGCCCCCGAAAAAGCCCGCGCCCAGTTTCGAGTTCAGATGCAGGCTAAGCTTGGTGCCCCGGGCCGCGGCCAGAAATCCGTCCTTTTGCACAATCAGGCCCTGAGGCAACTCGCGCAAGTCCAGCGCGATGATGGTGCCGGGGTAGGGGGCCGAAAAGGCCACGTGCGCCTTGCCCGAGCCACCCCGGTGTGTGAAGTGGGTCATGAACAGCGACTCGCCCGTGAGCAACCGCGTACCGGCCGAAAACAGCTTACCCATCAGCCCCTGGTTCATTTCCGAGCCGTCGCCCATCTTGGTTTCGAAGGCAATGTCCTCGCTCATGTACACCATCGCTCCGGCCTCGGCAATCACCGTTTCGTTGGGGTCGAGCTCTACTTCGAGCACCTGAATGTCGTTGCCGAGGATTTTGTAGTCGATTTCGTGGGACTGCATGGGGCGGGTTTAGCGAGTTGGCGAAAGAGAGCTCAAGTATAGCGAAAGATGAATAAACGCCGGGCTTACTCGTCTTCGTCGTCCGTTACTTCATCTTCGTCCACCTCCTTGCCCTTGGCGTTGGCCTTCGGTTTTTTGCTCTTGGCCTCGGTGCTGCTGCGGCGCACAAAGTCCTCCTCCGACTCCTCCACTTCTTCCAGTGGCAGGTCGTCGTCCTCCTCGTCTTTCTCGCCGAAGGCCCCGTCGCGGTTCACCAGCTTTTTGTCGCGCACGTGGCGGTTTAGGAACTTATTGATTTCCTCGATGGAGTAGTTCGAGGTGATTTCGCCCAGCGGGTTCACCTTGATTTCGAAGCCTTCCAGCTCCTTATGCACCCGGGCTTTCTTCTCGGGCTCTTCTTTTTTGCTTTTCGACTTAGCGGGTTTTTTGGCCATGATGCGGGTTCGGGGGAGGTAAAACAATGCGCGCCGGCCCAGCGCCCGCGCCCTGTAGGTACGCAGGCCTCCGCCCGAAGGATATACCGCCACCCACCACGCAAAAGCCCGCCCGACGGTTTGTCGGGCGGGCTTCCGTTAGGCCAATAGAATGGAGCTGTTAGGCCACGGGCAGGGCCGCTACGGCCGCCTGAATCCGCTCGGCGGTTTCCTGGGCGCCCAGGATGTGCATGATGTGCATCAGGTCGGGACCGGCGGCGGCGCCGGTTACGGCCACGCGCAATGCCTGGAGCACCTGCCCGATTTTCAGACCCTGGCCTTCTACTACCTGCGTCAGCAAGGCCTTAATTTCGTCGGGCGAAGCGTCGGCGGCGGTGGGCAGCTGGGCGGCAAACTCGGCCAGTGCGGCGGCTACCGGCGCGTTCCACTTCTTGCTGATTACCTGCTCGTCGTAGCTGGCGGGCCGCTCGAAAAACAGCTGCGCCTCCTTGGCCAGATCGGCCGGGAAGGTGGCGCGCTCCTTTACCAGGGCCGCAATCTGGGTGGCTTTGTCGGCCGATACGTCGAGGCCCTGCTTTTGCAGGTCCTCAATAAGATACTGGGCCAGCTCGGCGTCGGGCTTGGCGCGCAGGTACTGCTCGTTGTACCAGCGCACCTTGTTCTGGTCGAAGCGGGCCGGCGACTTGCTTACGCGCTCAATCGAGAAGTTCTCAATCAGCTCGTCCATCGTAAACAGCTCCTGGGGAGTGCCCGGGTTCCAGCCCAAAAAGGCCAGGAAGTTGATGAACGCCTCGGGCAGGTAGCCACTTTCGCGGTAGCCGCTGCTCACGGTGGGCTGGCCGTCGGCATCGGTACCGTGGAATTCCAATGGGAACACCGGGAAGCCGAGCTTGTCGCCGTCGCGCTTGCTGAGCTTGCCGGTGCCGTCGGGCTTGAGCAGCAGGGGCAGGTGGGCAAACTGCGGCATGGTGGCCTCCCAGCCCAGGTAGCGGTACAGCAGCACGTGCAGCGGGGCCGAGGGCAGCCACTCTTCGCCCCGGATAACGTGGGTGATTTCCATCAGATGGTCGTCCACGATGTTGGCCAGATGGTAGGTCGGCATGCCATCAGACTTCATCAGCACCTTATCGTCAATAGCCGACGAATGCACCACTACCCAACCCCGAATCAAATCCTGGAAGCGGACTTCCTCCTTGCGGGGCACCTTCAGGCGGATAACGTAGGGCGTGCCGGTGGCCAGCAGCTGCTCCACTTCCTCAGCGGGCAGCGTGAGCGAGTTGCGCATCTGGGCCCGCGTGATGCTGTTGTACTGCGGGTTGGGCACCTTGGCGGCCGTCAGGCGGGCGCGCATGGCGTCCAGTTCCTCGGGCGTATCAAAGGCGTAGTAGGCGAAACCGTCCCGGATCAACTGGTCGGCGTACTGGCGGTACATGGGTTTCCGCTCGCTCTGGCGGTAGGGGGCGTGGGGCCCACCCTGCTCTATGCCTTCGTCAATCTCGATGCCGCACCAGCGCAGTGAATCCATGATGTACTGCTCGGCGCCGGGCACGAAGCGGTTCTGGTCGGTGTCTTCGATGCGCAGCAGCATCTTACCGCCCAGCTTGCGGGCCAGTAAATAGTTATACAGCGCGGTGCGCACGCCGCCGATATGCAGCGGTCCGGTGGGGCTGGGCGCAAAACGCACCCGTACTTCTCTTTCCATAAGTCAGTTGGTTCGCGGCACTGTCAGGAGTGAAAACCGCGCCGCAAAGGTACGAAAGGTGAAATGGTGAGATGGTGAAATAGTGAGTTGATGTTCCGGGGCCCTAGCGGCGCAGTTGGCGTGATTCCGTATCGGTGCTCTGCAAGGGCTTTCCGAACATCAACTCACCATCTCACCATTTCACCTTATTCCACTAGCAGCCCGAACTTGGTTAGCAGGCCCGGCAGGCTTTCGAGGGCGAAGCGGGCGCCTTTTATCTGGTTGAGGGCCGGGTCGAGCTGGAGGTGGCGGGCGGTGCGGAAGTCGGTGCCGGCCAGTTTGGTGTTCTCAAACACGGTGTCCGGCAGGTCGCAGTCGGCAAATACGGCGTTGGTCAGGTCGGTATTGGCGAAATCGGCTTCCCGCAGCGAGCAGCCTTCGAAGCGGGTATTGGCCATTTGCTTGCCCGCGAAGGAAGCGTAATCGAGCTGGCAACGGTCGAAGTGGACGCCGAACAGCAGGTCGCGGCAGGCCGTGAACTGCAGGCCCAGCAGCTTGCAGCCGTCGAAGGCCACATTCTGCAGGCCCGCGTCGGCCAGGGTAGCTCCGGCCAGGTTGCAGTTCTCAAACCGGCAATCGGTGAAGCGCCGGCCGGCCAGGTTTGCCTGGCTTAAATCGAAGCCGATAAAGTGAAACTGCTCGAACTCGCGCAGGCCCACCAACGCCGGGGGCAGCGCGCGGGTAAGCACGTTTTCGGGCGGAAAATAGTCGGGCCGGGCCAGAGCTTTCGCGGGCTTGCGGGTGCTGGGGCGGCGCATTATTCGCGGTTTCGGAAGCCCAGCCACAGCCCCAGTCCGAGCAGCACCGCGCCGCCCTTGATAACCCAGGCCACCGTGGGCCCCCAGGCGTAAATCCAATCCAGCAGCGGAAACCGGAAGTTGGCCGGCAGCAGATACGGCGCGAGCATGGCAATCAGCCCGGCCAGAAACAAGAAGATGCCCAGTTCGCGCATGAGGTGGAGTTTGTAAACCGGAAAATAAAGCGGCCCGTGCTGGTAAGGTAGCTGTAGCCCGAACAGTTGGCCGTTTGATTCAGCGGACTACGGACTAAAGTTTGGGCTACAGCTACGGGTTACGCTTCTACGGCTACGCACGAAATTTCTACCTGCACGTCTTTGGGCAGGCGGCTCACTTCCACGGTTTCGCGGGCGGGGGCGTAGTCGGCGTCGAAGTAGCTGCCGTAGATGTCGTTGATGAGGCCGAAGTTGCCGAGGTCCTGCACGAAAATGCTGCACTTCACGATGTGCCGCATCGAGAGGCCGGCCGCCGTCAGGACGGCCTGCAGATTGCGCATTACTTGGTGGGTTTCGGCCGCCACGTCGCCGTCGCCCACAAGCTGGCCGGTGGCCGGATCGAGGGCAATCTGGCCCGAAACGTATACGGTGCCGCCAGCCCGGATAGCCTGGCTATAAGGACCGATGGGAGCGGGAGCCTGGGGCGAAAAAACGACGGTATGCGCCATAATGGAAGCGGAAAACAGGGTGGGTAAACGAAAGAACTATCTTTGGGCTAAAGTAAGCCGAAAATCTATGCATCTGTTTATCGTGGGCGGCGAAACCGTCGAAGCCGAGTTCCGCCGCAAGTTCGGCGAGGCGCACAGCTACGACTTCTGCCTTGCCGAGGCCCCTGACCTGACCGCCCGCCTCGCTGCCGCCGACGTGCTCTTCGACCTGCGCGACTGGCCCGAGCTGCACTACGAACAGCCCCGCCAGCCCCTGTTCTACGACACCACCGCCCGCAGCCTGGCCCAGCTATTCCACGACGAAGAGCCGCCCTTCGGCCCCGTATTCGGCCTCTGCGCCCTGCCCACGCTCCTCGACCGGCCCCTGCTGGAAGTCACGCTCCACAACGCCGCCGACGAAACTGCCCTGGCAACCCTCTGCGCCAGCCTGGGCACCGATTACCGCCTGGTAGCCGACCGCGTAGGCCTAGTAACGCCGCGCATCGTGTGCATGATCATCAATGAAGCCTGCTATACCCTGCAGGAAGGCACCGCCTCGGTGCAGGATATCGACTTGGGTATGAAGCTGGGCACCAACTACCCCCGCGGGCCCTTCGAGTGGGCCAACGCCATCGGTGTAGCGCGGGTGTACGAAACGCTGGAATGCCTGTACCAGGACACCCACGAGGAGCGCTACAAGGTTTGCCCGCTGCT
Source organism: Hymenobacter actinosclerus (assembly GCF_900111515.1). GTDB lineage: Bacteria > Bacteroidota > Bacteroidia > Cytophagales > Hymenobacteraceae > Hymenobacter > Hymenobacter actinosclerus. The sequence continues at coordinate 21,056 of NZ_FOHS01000006.1, read as the reverse complement.
GAAAACGATGTACCTGCGGGGCGAGTCGTTCGCGCTGTAGCGCAAAAACTCAACTTCGCCTCAAACGCAAACTGCCGCCCCGGAAGCTTCCGGGGCGGCAGTTTGCGTTTGTTCTTAGCAGAACGGTAACAAATAGCTGTCAGCTAATGGCTAACAGCTAAAAATCACTATTCCACCGTTACGGACTTCGCTAGGTTACGAGGCTGATCGACGTTGCAGCCGCGTAGTACGGCGATGTGGTAGGAGAGGAGTTGCAGCGGCACCACCGACACCAGCGGCATCAGTACCTCGCTGGTGGCAGGCACCTCAATCGTGAATTCAGCCATGGCCGGAATCACGGTGTCGCCCTCGGTTACCACGGCAATGATGCGGCCTTTCCGGGCCTTCACCTCCTGGATGTTGCTTACTACCTTCTCGTACGAGCTGTCCTTGGTGGCAATAACCACTACCGGCATGTTCTCATCGATGAGGGCAATCGGGCCGTGCTTCATCTCGGCTGCGGGATACCCCTCGGCGTGGATGTAGCTGATTTCCTTGAGCTTGAGGGCGCCTTCGAGGGCTACCGGGAAGTTGTAGCCCCGGCCCAGGTACAGGAAGTTGGTAGAGTCCTTGAAGATTTCCGCAATCTGCATGATTTCGGTGTTCAGCTCCAGAGCCTTTTCCACCTTGGCCGGAATGGTTTCCAGCTCTACCATCAACTCGCGCAGACGGGTGTCGGTGAGGGTGCCGCGCTTGTGGCCCACAATCATGGCCAGCAACGTGAGTACCGTTACCTGGGCCGTGAAGGCCTTGGTCGAAGCCACCCCAATCTCGGGGCCGGCGTGGGTGTAGGCGCCGGCGTCGGTGGCGCGGGCAATGCTGCTGCCCACCACGTTGCAGATGCCGAAAATGGTAGCCCCGCGGCTCTTGGCCAGCTCCAGGGCGGCCAGCGTATCAGCCGTTTCTCCGCTCTGCGAAATAGCAATTACAATGTCGCGCTCGGTGATAACGGGGTTGCGGTAGCGGAACTCGGAAGCGTACTCCACTTCCACCGGCACCCGGGCCAGGTCTTCTAGCAGGTACTCAGCTACCAGGCCGGCGTGCCAGGAAGTGCCACAGGCCACAATCAGGATGCGTTCGGCATTCACGAACTTGCGCTCATAAGCCCGTACGCCGCCCATGTTCAGGTGGCCGGCTTCCAGCTCCAAGCGGCCGCGCATGGAGTCGAGAATCGAGCGAGGCTGCTCGAAAATCTCCTTCAGCATAAAGTGCTCGTAGCCACCTTTCTCAATGCGGTCCAGTTCCAGTTCTAGCTTCTGAATATAAGGCGTCTGCTTTACATCCTCACGGCTACGCAGGTCCATTTCGCCGTCGCGAATAACTACCAGCTCGTAGTCGTTTACATACACCACGTCGCTGGTGTACTCGATGATGGGCGTGGCGTCGGAGGCCAGAAAGAACTCGTTTTCGCCAATGCCTACCACTAGGGGCGAGCCTTTGCGGGCCGCAATCAGCTGGCCGGGATTGTCCTTGCTCAGTACCACAATGGCGTAGGCGCCTACTACCTCGTGCAGGGCCAGGCGCACGGCCTGCTCCAGCGAGCCTTGGTTCTTCTTCTGAATCTCCTCAATCAGATTCACGAACACTTCCGTATCGGTGTCGGAGTGGAAAACGTGGCCCTGCTGCTGCAGGTGCTCCTTGAGCGCCGCGTAGTTCTCGATAATGCCGTTGTGAATAATGGCAATCCGCTCCGAAGTGGAGTAGTGCGGGTGGGCATTCACATCGTTCGGCTCGCCGTGGGTGGCCCAACGGGTGTGGCCCATGCCAATATTGGCACGCGTGTTTTTCTCCGCAATAAAGCCTTCTAACTCGGCTACTTTGCCTTTCTTTTTGTATACCGTAAGCTCTTCGCCATCGAGCAAGGCCACGCCGGCCGAATCGTAGCCGCGGTATTCGAGCCGGTGCAGGCCTTTGAGAATGATGGGGCAGGCCTCACGGTGCCCGATGTAAGCAACAATTCCGCACATAGTGGTTGTCGGTGTTCTGGGCTGAAGCCCGAAAAAAGTATAAGACAAAAGTAGGGCGACACTGGCAAAGGCCGTGCCGCCCTGAGGCCGGTTAAGGCCGCTGCTTCTTACTGAAGCTTGGAGTAGTATACGCGCAGCCGGATGTTATTGGCATCAAGCTGGGCGCGGTTCAGGTTGAGGTTGGATATGGTACTGTTCAACAGTGACTGAGGAGCCAGAGCTCCACTGTTGCGCAATGCCGGCGAAAGCAGCAACCCCGAAGGGCGTGCTTCGTTCGCATTAAAGCTGTTTTGCAGAAAAATCTGCAGGTACTGGGTTATGCCAACTGTATAAAACTGAGTCGGGTTTTGCCCAAATGGCACCATTGCTGAAGCCGGATAGCCTACTCCGGTGGAGGAAGGCAGAAAGACGGCGTTACTATTGGCCGATTTTATCGGCTCCTCCTGTTGCACCAAACGGTCGACCGCCGTGGCCCCGTTCTGGCGCGTCAGAATCTGGTTGTCCGCGTTTACCTCGTAGAGATAAAGGGAAGCCGGATAGGGGAACAGACCGTTGCTGAGCTGCCGAACCGGGATAATCAGCTCGGCCCGGTTAATGGCCAGCGCCGGCTTATCAAGCAAGGCTTCGAGGCCATCAAACTCCAGGCGGGTACTCAGTCCCACGCCTTCCTGCACGTAGGTCAGGCCGTTGGTGGCGCTGGCGGGCAATGGGTTCTTGGGCGTCAGGCCGGCCAGTGCACCACCGGCCAAATCGGTGCTGAGCTGGGTGAAGTAACGGCCATCGGTGAAAGAGCCGGCTTGCGCGGGGGGCGCGATGTTGGCTAAGTAGATGGAGTAAGTCCGCCGCTTGCCTTCTGTACCGGTGCGGAAGTAAAACGTAATCACGTTCACCGTCCGGCTGGCACCCCGCACAATACTCACAATGTTGCCCACGTGGTTTTCCGAGGGCCGCAGCACAACTCCTTTCCACAGCCCATCGAGGGTACTCTGGTTGAAGCCGGCGTTTGAGGTCATGGCGGCAAACACCGAGTTAACCAGCGGCACCGCGCTGCTCGACTTGAGCAGCGGAATCCGGATGGTGCGCTGGGGCGAAGCCACGTTAACGACGTCGGGCGAATTGCTGGTCGGCAACTGCACAGTGTTGTCGCGGTTAAGCACCGCCGTAAAGTTGGTTACCAGGGGTGCCCCCGTTGCCACTGTAGTGGCCGAGTTATACACCGTCCGCTCATCGAGCGGTTGCTGCAGGGGCAGCACATCGAGCTGCAGCGGCTGAACCGCCGAGCCGTAGACCTGATCGAAAGCCAGGCTGAACACCGCCGAATCGAGGCGAGGGTTAACAAACTTGGCCGGCAGCGAATCGAGCGGCGAGAGGGTTGGTACCACCAGTAGGTTCAGAACCCCTGCGGCCGTGGTAGTGCCCACGAACGAGTCGCGCACGCGGCCCACAAGCACGCTGTTGGCCTTTACGGTCTGCACTACCGGCTGACGCACCGTAGAGGCCCTCAGCGGCAAATCAAGATAAGTGGCTGAAATGGGCGAAGTACCGGGCAGTTCCAGGCCCAGGTCGTTGGCTTTTTCGCAACTGCTGGTCAGGGCCAGCAGCGTAATTCCGAGCAGGGAAACCGACGCTAGTCGGCCGGCGCTAGTTGGCCAGTTCATTATAGAGCGCGTAGTAAGAAGTCAGCAGGTCGTCGTCGGCGGCTACCTGGTCAATTTGCTTTTTAGTCGAGTACTCGGTGAACAGGGCCTCCATATTTTCGCTGAAATCCTCGTCCGATTTCACCACCTTATCGGCGTACTGCATGCCCGTTTTGATGAAGCCGCCAAAGTCGGCCGTCTTCAGCGAGGCCAGCATATCGTCGTCGATATCGAGCATCTTGGCCTTTTCTATGATGTCGGCGTCGAATTTGAAGTCGAACTCGTTGCTGTAAATCGTGAACACCGATTTGGCATCCTTGAAAATCGGGTCCTTCTTGTAGGTCGTTTTCAGGTACATCGGAATCAGGCCCGTCATCCAGTCGTTGCAATGCACGATATCGGGTGCCCAACCGAGCTTTTTCACGGTTTCGAGCACGCCTTTGCAGAAGAAGATGGCCCGCTCATCGTTGTCAGAGTGAAACTTGTCGTTCTTGTCGACCAGTACCGATTTGCGGTGGAAATAGTCTTCATTGTCGATAAAGTACACCTGCAGCTTGGCATTGGGGATAGAAGCCACCTTGATAATGAGCGGTTTCTCATCTTCGCCCACGGCAATATTGATGCCCGAGAGGCGTACCACCTCGTGCAACCGGTTTTTCCGCTCGTTGATAATGCCAAAACGGGGCACAAAAATGCGGATTTCCATCCCCATTTCCTGCATTCCCTGCGGCAACCGCCGCAAAAACTCCGCTACCTTGGTGGTCTGCAGAAACGGGTCGATTTCCGTGGCAGCATAGAGTATTTTCAACTTCGACATAAACGGTCAGTTGGGGTTATTGGAGGAGGGCAACACTTTGGGATGCACAAAATTAAGCATTTTTGAGGGAAATTTCATTCTAGTCCGCCTTCCGGCCCCTGGCTGGGGCCCCTTTGCTTTATGGAGATACTCACTACCGCTGCCGCGTTGCAAGCCCACACCGAAAACTGGCGCCGTACCGGCCAACATATTGGTTTGGTGCCCACTATGGGTGCGCTCCACGAAGGCCATTTGCAGCTGGTAAGGGCCGCCGCCGCCGAATGCGACGTGGTGGTAGCGAGTATTTTCGTCAACCCGACCCAGTTCAACAACCCCGACGATTTTCGCCTGTACCCGCGCCTGCCCGAGGCCGATGCGGCCCTGCTGGCCCCGGCCGGCTGCACGGCGCTGTTTCTGCCGTCGGTTGCCGAAATGTACCCTCGCCCGTCGGTGGTGCAGTTCAACTTCGGGCCCCTGGAGCGGGTGATGGAGGGGGAGCACCGCCCCGGGCACTTCAACGGGGTGGCCACGGTGGTCAGTAAGCTGTTTCACCTGAGCCGGCCGCACCGGGCCTACTTCGGGCAGAAGGATTTCCAGCAGGTCGCCATTGTGCGCCAGCTGATCAGCGACCTGGCCTTCGATCTGGAGCTGGTGGCTTTTCCAACGGTGCGGGAGCCCGACGGGCTGGCTATGTCGTCGCGCAACCGGCGGCTGAGCCCCGAGGCCCGCACGCTGGCCCCGCGCCTTTATCAGAGTCTGCAGGCTGCCGCAGAACTCATCCGAGGCGGCCAAACCCCGCCGGTGGCGGTACAGGCGGCCGTGCGCGAACAACTGGGCACGGTGCCGGGGCTGGAGCTCGAATACATAGCCGTGGTAGATGCCCATTCGCTACAGCCACTCGCTGGCTGGGACTCCGGCCGGCCGGTGGCCCTGTGCCTGGCCGCCCACCTGGGCGGCGTTCGGCTGATTGACAACGTGGTAGTCGGGGTGAAGCAGTAAAGCAGGGGGGGCGGGTCGCTCCTTCACTGTTTCACCTTCCCTATCTTTGAGCCTCTAAATAGTATCTGTTGCTTTCGCACATGCATATCGAGGTTCTCAAGTCGAAGATTCACCGCGTTAAGGTTACCCAGGCCGAGCTGCACTACGTGGGCAGCATCACCATTGATGAGGACCTGCTCGACGCGGCCAATATGGTGGAAAACGAAAAGGTCACCATCGTCAATATCAACAACGGCGAGCGGTTCGAAACCTACACCATCAAGGGCGAACGGGGCTCGGGCATGATTTGCCTGAACGGCCCGGCCGCCCGCCGCGTGGCCGTGGGCGATATCATCATCATCATCTCATATGCTTTGATCGACTTTGCCGAGGCCAAGGCCCACCAGCCCACCGTCATCTTCCCGGATCAGCACAACCGCGTGGCTTAGCCGGTAAGCTGATAGCTGTTAGCTCGCACCAAATAGAAAGCCGATCAGCTACTAGCTCAAAAAAATGAAGGCAGTCCTCAACGTTATAAAATACGCGCTGCTGCTATCCGTGTCGGGCTTGCTGATGTGGTATGCGCTGCAGGGGCAGGACTTGAGCCGCATCGGGCAGTACGTGCGTGGCGCCAACTACTGGTGGCTGCTGCTTACGCTGGCGCTGTCGGCGCTGGGCTACTTCAGTCGGGCCTACCGCTGGAAAATGCAGATTGACCCCACTGGCCACCGCCCCAGCTACTGGGACGTGTACCACGCCATGATGGTGGGCTATCTGGCCAATCTGGTGCTACCGCGCATGGGCGAAGTTATCCGCTGTTCGGTGCTGCGGCGCACCAGCGGCGTGCCGGTGCAGGTGGCGCTGGGCACGGTGGTAACCGAGCGGGTAATCGACGTGCTGGTGCTGCTGGGCCTGCTGGGCACCACGCTGCTGCTCGACTTCAACACCTTCTGGAGCTTTGTAACCGACAAGGTGCTGGCCGGCCGCTACGATGCGCTGGCCCGCAACCGCACCCCCCTGCTGGTAGCCGTGGGCATTGCCCTGCTGCTGCTGCTGGGCCTGGGCTACGCAGTATTCCGCAACCTGGAGCGCCTGCGGCAGAATGCGCTTTTCAGCAAGGCGGTAAGCTTCGTGAAGGGCGTGTTGGCCGGGGCCTTCAGTATCCTGAAACTGGAAAACAAAGGCCTCTTCCTGTTCCATACCTTCTTCACCTGGGCCATCTATTATCTGATGGATTATCTGGCCTTCTTCGCTTTCCCCGAAACCTACGACCTGGGGATGCGCGCTGGCCTGGCGGTACTCACGTTTGGGGCGCTGGGCATGGCGGCGCCGGTAGCCGGTGGCATCGGCCCTTTCCACGTAATGGTGCAGAGCGTACTGCTGGCCTACGGCATCAGCAAGGAAGCCGGCATTGCTTATGCGCTGGTTGTGCACGGCTCCCAAACGCTGCTGGTGGTGCTCATGGGCGGCATTAGCTTTGCCGCCAGCATGGTAAAATCGGGCAAGGGCGCTAAGCGGCAGGGCCTGACCGAAGCGGCGCTGGAAGCCGGGCCCGTACGGTAGCAAAAAGCCGGCAGTGCGGAACGTGACGCCTTTTCTCAACCTGTAAACTTCCCAGCCCATGTGGTCGAAAGATAAAATCCTGAGTCGTGAAGCCCTGGTGGCCGCCGTGGCCGACTGGCAGGCCGCCGGCGAGCAGGTGGTGTTCACCAACGGCTGCTTCGATCTGCTGCATCTGGGCCACGTTGATTACCTCGAAAAGGCGCGACATCTGGGCCAGCGGCTGGTAGTAGGCCTAAACACTGACGCTTCGGTGAGCCGGCTCAAGCCCGGCCGGCCGTTGCAGGACGAAGTGTCACGCGCACGGGTTCTGGCCTCCCTTTTGTTTGTCGATGCCGTAACGCTCTTCGACGAGCAAACCCCGCTGGCCCTCATCGAAGCCGTGCAGCCCGATATTCTGGTCAAAGGCGAGGATTACGCCATCAGTCAGATTGTGGGCCACGAAACGGTGCTAGCCCGCGGCGGCCAGGTGCTCACGGTGCCGCTGGTGCCGGGCTACAGCACTACCCGCATCGTCGAGCGTATCAGCCAGAACCCCTAGCGCCGGCCGGCACGAAATCCGGCGGGCCATTGTTTCACCAGCACACCCGATTTCCTGCCATGATGTTCCCTTCGTCTCCCGCTTATATTATCGTACTGCTCACGATGCTGGCCAGCTGGCTTGTTCAGCGCCGCCTCAAGAACAAGTTCGAGCAGTACTCCCAGATAGGCCTTCAGAATGGCCTCTCCGGCAAACAGATTGCCGAGCTCATGCTCGCCGATAACGGCATCACCGATGTGCGCGTTATCAGCACCGACGGCCGCCTGACCGACCACTACAACCCGGCCGACAAGACCGTGAACCTGAGCGAGTCGGTGTACGCAGAGCGGAGTGCGGCGGCCGCGGCTGTGGCTGCCCACGAGTGCGGCCACGCCGTGCAGCATGCCCAGGCATACAGCGCCCTCAAATTCCGGTCGGCCATGGTGCCAGCGCTGAGCGCCGTGTCGCGCTTTATGCCCATTCTGCTGATTGCGGGCGTGTTTCTCCTCAACCGGACGCCCTGGCCCCTGGCTGCCGGCGTGGTGCTGTTCTCCCTTACCACCCTGTTCAGCTTTATCACATTGCCCGTCGAGTTCGATGCCTCCAAGCGGGCACTGGCCTGGATTGACAGCCGGGGCATCGTAACCAAGCAGGAGCACGCCATGGCCAAAGATGCGCTCTGGTGGGCGGCCATGACCTACGTGGTGGCCGCGCTGGGTTCGTTGGCAACGCTTTTTTACTACGCCACCATGCTGCTGGGCGGCCGGCGCAACAACTAGCCGAGGTGTGGTAGCACTACAAGCCGCTTTCGGGGTTCCGGAAGCGGCTTTTTGGTTGCCAGCTGAGCCAGAGTGAGTGGGTTTGCCAACTCTTTGCCCTGCTTTTGTGTTAGAACGCTACTGCCCAACGCCCGATTGCGTAATTTTGCCCGGCCACGCCCACCGCGCGCCGGCTCAGCTTTCCGATTTTTCCCACCCCACCCACTTTATTGCATGGATTTCCAGCTTACCGAAGAACAACTGGCCGTACAGGCCGCTGCCCGCGACTTTGCCCAGAACGAACTGTGGGCCGGTGTAATTGAGCGCGACGAGCACCAGAAATTCCCTGCCGAGCAAATCAAGAAGATGGGCGAGCTGGGCTTCATGGGCATGATGGTGAGCCCCGAGTACGGCGGCGGCGGCATGGACACCGTGAGCTACGTATTGGCCATGGAAGAAATCAGCAAGGTGGATGCCTCCTGCTCGGTTATTATGAGCGTGAACAACTCGCTGGTGTGCTGGGGCCTGGAGAAGTACGGCACCGAGGAGCAGAAGCGTAAGTATCTGCCCGGCCTGACCTCCGGCGAAATCATCGGCGCCTTTGCTCTCTCCGAGCCCGAAGCCGGCTCCGACGCCACCATGCAGCGCACCACCGCCGAGGATAAAGGCGACCACTACCTGCTCAACGGCACCAAAAACTGGATTACCAACGGCACCACCGCTTCGGTGTACCTCGTAGTAGCCCAGACCAACGCCGAGGCCAAGCACCGCGGCATCAACGTGCTTATCGTTGATAAGGGGATGGAAGGTTTCGTAACCGGCCCCAAGGAAAACAAGCTCGGCATCCGGGGCTCCGACACCTGCTCGCTGATGTTTACCGACGTGAAAGTGCCCAAGGAAAACCGCATCGGCGACGACGGCTTCGGCTTCAAGTTCGCTATGCAGGTGCTGGCCGGCGGCCGCATTGGCATTGCCGCCCAGGCCCTGGGTATTGCCTCGGGCGCCTACGAGCTGTCGTTGAAATATGCTCAGGAGCGCAAGGCCTTCGGGGTGCCCATCTCGCAGCACCAGGCCATCCAGTTCAAGCTGGCCGATATGGCCACCAACATCGACGCCGCCCGCTTGCTGTGCCTGCAGGCTGCCCACGACAAAGATGCGCACCAGGATTACGCCAAGTCGGGCGCCATGGCCAAGCTATTCGCCTCCAAGGTGGCCATGGATACGGCCGTAGAAGCGGTGCAGATCCACGGCGGCTACGGCTTCGTGAAAGAATACCACGTAGAGCGGTTTATGCGCGATGCCAAGATCACGCAGATCTATGAGGGAACTTCTGAGATTCAGAAAATTGTAATCTCAAGGGAAATTCTCAAGTAGGGATAGAATTGCCTAAAAGTCAGAACTATTGCACAAAACCCAGCCTATTTCGGCTGGGTTTTGTGTTTTTGTGAATTTTTATATGTTATTTTGCATTAGATAAACTTAGAACACCAATTCTATGTTTACCTTTCTCCACTTTCCTGCTCTGCTTACCGATGGAAGATTATAATAAAGTAATAGAGTCGCTGGGTGTCCGCTACATCAAAGCGAAGAATCTGGTGCTGCAGCAGCCGTTTACGGTGCGCAACTCCTACGACGTGGGCAACAACCTTATTTTGCTCCACAAGGGTCATCTTTCCTTCGGAGACGAAAGCCACACGGTCGAAGAAGGTGAAATGCTCTTCATTCCCGGCGGCCGCGCTACCAAAGTCACCTACGGCCACGACCCCAGCAAGAGCATCACCAACGACGACCTCATCACCAACAAGGATAAGTTCTTTCATTCCAACTCCGACCTCGACCTGATTGGCGATGCCGAGGAAAGCCACTCCTTCGTGAGCTTCGAGGCCAAGGTGTTCGACTCGGTGAACTTCTTCGCCTCGCTCGACGTACCGGCCTTCCTCATCACCGGCAACTCCAAGCTGGCCAACCTCATCATCAAGGTGGTCGAGGAAAGCATGCAGGAACTGCCCGGCCGCGAGCGGCTCATCACGATTTACACTGAGAACATCGTGGTGGAAATTGTGCGCTACATCCTCAAAAACAAGATGTTCGTCGAGCAGCTGGCCACCAACAGCACCTACTTCAAGGACCCGCGCCTCATCGACCTGTTCAACTACATCAAGGAGAACATCGGCGGCGACCTGTCGAACAAAGTTCTCTCGGGCGTAGCCAACGTGAGCGAAGATTACGTGGGCCAGTACTTCAAGATGCTCACCGGCATCAATCCGCAGGACTACATCGAGTACCAGCGTATGGAGCGTGCCGTATTCCTGCTGCGCACCACCAAAAAGAGCATCCGCGACATCGGCAAGGAGGTTGGCTACAAAGACACGGCCTACTTCTGCCGCCGCTTCAAGATGATGTTTGGTATTCCGGCTGGCAAAATGCGCCGCCGCGAGTCAGCCATGAACATCTGATCACGGATTAGCACGGATTTAAACGGATTACACGGATTTTGTAGCCGATTAAAAAAGCCACCTCATCTGAGGTGGCTTTTCGTTTTTATAAGAGCAGGACTTACGCAAAAGGGGGCTGTGTGCATGTAGCGCGAAGCTGGAGCTTAGCGCATCGTTGACCTAAACCGTCGATAGCCAGCAACTATGCGCGAAGCTCCAGCTTCGCGCTACAGTCTTTTTAAAGAGTTTAGATGTACATAGAAGCGTGATAGGAGAGCCTGAACGACCTCATGTGCTGTCTACAAAATCCGTGCAATCCGCTTAAATCCGTGCTAATTCGTGATCTGTGATGACAGCAGCCACCTCGGCCAGAAACTCGGGGTTTTGTTCGATGTGGTTGCCCACTACAATAATATCGGCACCGGCCTGCAGAGCGGCCCGGGCTTTTTCGGCGCTGTTGAGGCCGCCCCCCACAATAATGGGCAGATCGACGGCTTGGCGCACCGCCCGGATCATGGCGGGGCTGACGGGGTGCAGGGCGCCGCTGCCGCCATCGAGGTAAATGAGGCGCAGGCCGAGCTGTTCGCCAGCCATGGCAGTGCAGGCCGCAATAGCGGGCTTGTCGTGGGGCAGGGGAGTGGTGCCGCTGACGTAGCTGGCCGTCGTCTGGCGGCCGCTATCAACGAGCATATAGCCGGTGGGCAGAATCTGGAGGCCGCTTTCGCGTAGCCGTGGGGCCGCAATTACGTGCTGGCCAATCAGGAATTCGGGGTTGCGACCCGAAATCAACGACAGCAGCAGAATACCGTCGGCCTGAGGGTCGAGGTGCAGGCTGTGGCTGGGGAAAAGCAGCACCGGCACATGGGTGCGGCTCTTGATAAAACGGATGAGGGCAGCCTGGTGCGAACTCAGCACCAGACTGCCACCCACAAAAAAGTAATCGATACGGTGTTGCTGGCCCAGCTCCAGCAGCCGCTGGCAGCCGGGCTCATCTATGTTGTCGGGGTCCAGCAGAACGGCCAGCGACTTCCGGCCGAGTTGGCGGTTGTGGCTGAGCGTATCATGCAGGCTGGCTGGGCGCATCCGCGTCGTCGTCGTGGTAAGTAAACTCGATATCCCGGGTTTCCGGCTCTTTGCGCGGCTCATCGGAAGACGCAAGGTCGGTATTTTTAAGGACTGGCAAGTAGTCGCTGGCCTTTTTGGCAACAAAAGCCAGCGCAACGGCCGTTGCCTGTGCTACCAGCATCTTACCCGTATCCGACTGCATGAAAGCGTGGAAAGTGGCCGCCAGAATAGAGCTGGCTTCGGATTGCTGAGCAGGCTGGGGATTCGGGGCCGCCTGCTTTTGCGGCACAGTAGCCAGGCTGTTGGTTTGCGCTACGGCGTTGTAGTCGGTAGCGGGCTGGAAGGGGTCGGCCTCCTCGCCAGCAGCGCGGCCGGCGGCCGGCATGCTGCCCCGGAGCCGGCGCCCGCCAAAGCCCAGGTCGTCAGCTACGGCCGTATCGACGGAAGTGGAGGCCAAGGGCCGGCGCGAATTGCCTTTGAGCTGCTTTTTGGACTCCTTCTCCGCGGCTTTCAGCGCCTTTTGCGCCTTGTTCTTGGACTTCGAACCGCCTAGGGCTTTTGAAATAAGCCAGATACCTCCCAAGACTCCGGCCCCAACGGCGGCGTACTTGCCCACCTGCAGGGTTTTCTCCTTGATATCCTGAACATCACCCATCAGGGCCCGCTCATATTCCAGCTTCTGACGCTCCAGAAACTCTTTTTCGTCTTCAAACAAGGGGTTGTGCAGCTCAGTCATCGGTCGGGTTAGGCTTGGCGTTTGTCAGAATTATAAATGGTGTTGCTCAGCTTCTTATCGGCCAGGGCCTGAAAAGCCGACTTGTCAACGCCCATAATAAAGGCAACCAGCAAAATAAGGTAGAAGCCCGCTATGATTCCGAAGCCCCAGAAGCTGCTGTCGAGCAAGTCGTTGAGCAGAAATGCGAGGAACAGGTTCAGAAACAGAAAAAAGAACAGCCCGATAACGGCCATCGTGATGCCGTGCGCAGCACCCACAAAGGCCTGCTTGGCTTTTTCCTGTACCTCCAGCCGCACCAGGTCGAGGCGGGTGTCGAGGTAACCCTTCAGATTGCCTATCAGACTATCGTTCTGGGGTGTTTTGGAAGCGTCTTCTTCAGTAGAGAACAGGCCCATGGGGGAGACTTTTGCGGGGAAACAATGTTACAAAGCAGAGCAACGGCGGTTTAAGCCGTACCCTTTACAGGATAGTCGTTGCATACGGAAAAGGCGGCGCTGTGTCTGAAATTGGTTTATTTTTACGCTCTACTGCCCCGCTTTGAGCCAGAATCACTACCAAATACTGGGCGTGCCGGTCACGGCGTCGTCGCACGATATCCGGCTGGCCTACAGGCGTCTGGCGGTGCTCTACCACCCCGACAAGCACGGCGGCAACACGCTCTATGAAGAGCTGTTCAAGGCCGTGGCCGCCGCCTACCGGGTGCTGGGCCACGAGGCCCGCCGCGCCCACTACGACCAGCAGCTGCGCACCGATGCCCGCCGGCTCGATGAGGCCCGGCGGCAGCAGAACTTTCGCCAGCAGGGCCAGCATATCTACGGAGCGCCCATGCCCGCCCCGGCCCCGCCACTGCGTACCCGCCGGCCCGCCGGGGCTAATGAGCGGCACTACCGCTCTATTCCGCGTCAGAAGGCCAGGTTCACCCGGCGCGACTACTGGCTCACGGCCCTGCTGGGCCTGGGCCTGGTGCTGTTTCTGGCCTCTGTCAAAATCACGATGGATTACGTGTCGGGCACGCGCAACTACACTCGGGGGCTGCAGGCCTACGTGAGTGGCAATTGGGCCGGGGCGCACAGCTACTTTACCGACGCGCTGCACTTCCGGCCCGGCTACAACCCGGCTCTGCGGCGGCGGGCCGAAGCCTCCCAGCTCGGCCTGCACGATTACGCCGCCGCCCGCGCCGACCTGCGCGCGGCGCTGCCCGAAGCGCCGGCTGCGTTGCGCGGCCAGTTGTGGCAGCGCATTGGCCAGTGCGAAGCCGCGCTCGGCCGGCGTGGCCCCGCCGAGGCCGCCTACCAGCAGGCTCTGGCCCTCGACAGCACGCTGGCCCGGGCCTGGCTGCGGCGGGGCGAGACGGAGCTGTTTCAGCAGCAACGTTTCGCCGCCGCCGCCCGCACCTTGTCGGTTGGGCTGCGCCATGCCGGCGAGGCAACGCGGCTGCGGGGACAGCTACTCACGTTCCGGGGGCTGGCCAACTTCAAGCAGGGCCGCTACGAGGCCGCCCAGAACGACTATTGGGCCGTACTCGATATCACGCCCCGCAGCGGGCAGCTGTATTTCCTGCTGGCGCGTGTGGCCCAGCAGCAGCACGATGCGCCCCGGGCCTGCGACCTGCTGCGGCGGGCCGTGCTGCAGGGCTACGAATTTGCCCGCGCCGCCCGCGACACCACCTGCGCCCCACTGCCTCAACCTCCCAAGGCCGTCGCCAGGGGCCGGGGCAGTTTGGTGAAGGGAACGGCCATAAAATAAAAAACCCCGATTCTGAAACAGAATCGGGGTTTTTTGTGGTAATGATTGGAATCGAACCAACGACACCAGCATTTTCAGTGCTGTGCTCTACCAACTGAGCTACATTACCAGCTCGTGGTTCCCGGCAGGCCCTATTGGCCGTTGGGGAGCACAAAAGTAGTAAAGCATTTTCAACCTGCAAGCCCAAAGCGAAAAAAAGTTGCCTCACGCAAACTATCCGGCCGCAAATAGGTAACTTGTTATGCATACCGAGTATATTTCGGCTCCAACCCTAAACTTACCCTTTTCCTGTGCATTTTTCTATTCAGAACATCATCTTTCTGCTGGTGGCGCTGGCGGGCTTCGGCCTGTTTGCCTGGCAGGCCAGCCGCATCCGGGCCAACGTGCTGACGGGGCGCGACCGGGACATGAGCGGCCACGTGAACGAGCGGCTCTGGAAAACCCTGCTCGTGGCCTTTGGCCAGCAGAAAATGTTCAAGCGCCTGACGCCGGCCTTCCTGCACCTGATTGTGTACGTGGGCTTTATCGTCATCAACATTGAGGTGATTGAGATTATGGTGGACGGTCTGTTCGGCACCCACCGTTTCCTGCAGTTTGCCGGGCCAGCCTACTCGGCCCTCACCGGCACCAACGAAATCCTGGGCGCGCTGGTGATTGTGGCCGTTACGGCCTTCTGGTGGCGGCGTAACGCCAATGTGGTAAAGCGCTTCACGGGCCCCGAAATGCGGGCCTGGCCCAAAATGGATGGCAATATTATTCTGTATGTGGAAGTGGTGCTGATGGTGGCGCTGTTTCTGATGAACACGGCCGACCTGAAGGCGCACCAGCTCCAGAACCTGACCATGCCGGGCGCGTTTCCCGTCAGCCAGTTCCTGACCGGCCTGCTGCCCGACAGCATCCCGACGCTGCACGCGCTGGAGCGCGTAGGCTGGTGGGCGCACATCGTGGGCATCCTGCTGTTTCTGAACTATCTGCCCAGCAGCAAGCACTTCCACATTATCATGGCTTTCCCGAACGTGTACTTCTCGCGGCTTATTCCGCAGGGGCAGTTCTCGAACGTGGAGAGCATCACTCACGAGGTGAGGGCCATGATGGACCCGAGCTACCCGGTGCCGGCCCCAGCCACCAACCCCGACGGCTCAGTAGTCGCGCCCACGCCCTTCGGAGCCAAGGATGTAAACGATTTGGCCTGGACCAACCTGCTCAACGCCTACTCCTGCACCGAGTGCGGCCGCTGCACCTCGGTGTGCCCGGCCAACATCACGGGCAAGCTCCTCTCGCCGCGCAAAATCATCATGGACACCCGCGACCGGATGGAGGAGAAGTACAACGCGCCGCTTATTTTCAGCCCGGCCCTGTACGGTGCGGCCGCCAAGCACGACCCCCAGGAGCAGCTCGATAAGGAAAACCACACCCTGCTGCGCGGCTACGTAACGCCCGAGGAACTGTGGGCCTGCACCACCTGCAACGCCTGCGTCGAGGCCTGCCCGGTAAACATCAACCCGCTGGAAAGCATCATCGAGATGCGCCGCTTCCTGGTGCTCGAAGAATCGGCCGCGCCGAATGCGCTGAACGCCATGTTCAGCAACATCGAAAACAACGGGGCGCCCTGGGCCTTCTCGCCCTCCGACCGCTTCAACTGGGCCGACGACCTGTTCGTGGCCGAGAAAGCCTGATGTGTTGTCAGTTGTCAGTTGCCAGTTGTCAGATCAACGACGATGGTGCTGTCAACTGCTGGCACGACCTGACAACTATCAACTCGCAACTGACAACTAAGTATAATGGCCGAACTGACTGCCAAGCGTCCTGTTTCTGTACCCGTAATGGCCGATCTGGCGGCCCGGGGCGAAAGTCCTGAAATTCTGTTCTGGGTGGGCTGCGCCGGCGCCTTCGACGACCGGTACAAGCGCGTTACCCGCGCCTTCGTGCGCATCCTCGACCACGTGGGCGTGAACTACGCCGTGCTGGGTATGGAAGAAAGCTGCACCGGCGACCCGGCCAAGCGCGCCGGCAACGAGTTCCTGTTTCAGATGCAGGCCATGACCAACATTGCCACGCTCGACGGCTACGGCATCAAGAAAGTGGTAACGGCCTGCCCGCACTGCTTCAACACCATCAAAAATGAGTACCCGGCGCTGGGCGGCAACTACGAGGTGATTCACCACAGCACCTTTTTGCAGCAGCTCATCAACGAAGGCAAGGTGAAGGCCGAGGGTGGCGAGTCGTTCAAGGGCCGCCGCATCACCTTCCACGACTCCTGCTACCTGGGCCGGGCCAACGACATCTACGAGGCCCCGCGGGCTGTGCTGGAAGTGCTCGACGCCGATCTGGTGGAGATGAAGCGCTGCAAAACCAACGGCCTGTGCTGCGGCGCCGGCGGCGCCCAGATGTGGAAAGACGCCGAGCCCGGCAACAAGGAAGTTAACATTGAGCGCACCGAGGAGGCCCTGGCTACCCTCGATGGCAACGCCGATGTACTCGACAACCTGCGCGGCGTCGAAAGCACCGCGCCCGCCCTGCCGGCCGGCTCCAACCACGGCGGCAGCGTTATTGCCGTGGCCTGCCCGTTCTGCATGACCATGATGGCCGACGGCGTGAAGAACAAGGAGCGCGAGCAGGACGTGCAGGTATTCGACCTGGCCGAGCTGATTGCCTCCGCCGAGGGCCTGAACGCGTAAGCTTTAAGTGGTAAGCTGCCAGCCTCAGACTACAAGCTTATCTATTCTAAGCCACTCCCAAAACAGCCCCGCCCGGAACTTCCGGCCGGGGCTGTTTCTTTGTAGTATCGGGTGAGCCGCCTGAAAACAAGAAATCCAGGTCCGCAACCCGCCAACCCCCCCACGACTCCAAGCCATGTACGTTCCCTTCGAGCAACTGCCGCCCACGGCCCGCATCTGGATTTACCAGGCCAACCACCCCCTCACCGCCGCCGAGCAGGCCGCCGTGCAGCCCACGCTGCACCGCTTCGCCGACGAGTGGACCAGCCACGGCCGCACCCTGGCCGCCTCGGCCGTAGTACTCCACGACCAGTTCCTGGTTATCGGGCTCGATGAGGGCGTGGCCGACGCCAGCGGCTGCTCGATTGATGCCTCGGTACGTTTCGTGCAGAGCGTGGAGCAGCAATTAGGCGTGGAGCTGCTCGAAAAGTCGAAGCTGGCCTTTTGGGTGGATGGGCACGTGACGCTGCTCGACCGTAAGCAGCTCGGCCCCGCCATTGCCGCTGGCACGCTCTCGGCCGAAACACCCTATTTCGATAACACCATTGGCCAGCGCCAGCAGCTGCTGGAGCGCTGGCCAGCCCCGGCGGCCGATACCTGGCTCACCCGCTACTTCGTTTAGAAGATGGCGGAGATGCCCGGTATCGGCTTTTCCGCCGGAAAACTTGCATCTTAGCCACATTATTTACGCGCGGTTATTCGCGGCCGCCCCCTGCTGCTACCCGGTTCTCTTTTCTTCTCACCTGCTATTATGAGAAATGCTATTCTGATGTGGACTGCCATGGGTTCGGCCACCCTGCTGGCGGGCTGCGCTACTACGGGCGGGCTGAGCAAGGCCGACAAACGGTTTGCGCGCGGCGAGTACGAGTCGGCTCTTACCTTATATAAGGCCGATGTCGCCAAGGGCAAAAACGTCGCCCAGACCAATTACCAGATTGCCGAGGCCTACCGCCTGTCCAACCGCATCGAGCAGGCCGAGCCCTACTACAAAGCGGCCATCGATGGCGGCGCCCGCAAGGCCGATGCCGGCTACTACTACGGGCTGACGCTGCGGGCCAACGGCAAGTTTGAGGAAGCCGCCGAGCAGTTCAGCAAGTACGCCGATGTAGGTAGCAACCGCACCCTCACGGCCCAGGCCGAAGCCGAAGCCCGCAACGCCCGCGCCTCGAAAGATTTGCTGGCCCTGCGCACCAGCAGCGAGGTAATGCCGCTCGATGAGCTGAACACGCCCGCCTCGGAGTTCGGCACCGCCCGCATCCCCGATACCAAAGAGCTGGTGTTTGCCTCGGGCCGCGAGGGCAAGCCCTTTCCCGGTAACGGCGAAGGCTTCAACGACCTCTACGCCGTGCGCTTCGCCGACGACCAGAAACTAACCGGCGGCACCGTGCGCAAGCTGGAGCCCGTCATCAACTCGGCCAACCGCCACGAGGCCAGCGCCACGTACTCGCCCGATGGCAAAATGCTGGTGTTCGCCCGCTCCAACGACGGCTCCAAGAAAGGCCTGCTGAGCGTGGATTTGTGGATTTCCTACTTCCGCGAAGGCGCCTGGACCGAGCCCGAAATCCTGCGCGGCGTGAACAGCAGCACCGCCGACGAGTACTCGCCCGTTTTCTCGGCCGATGGCCAGACACTCTACTTCGCTTCTACCCGCAAGGGCGGTTTCGGCGGCAGCGACCTGTACAAGGCCGCTATGGAAGGCCCCGGCCGCTTCGGGGCCCCCGAAAACCTGGGCGACAAGGTGAACACCGTGGGCAATGAGAGTTTCCCGGCCATATCGCCCGAAGGCGTGCTGTACTTCTCTTCCGATGGCCACCCCGGCCTGGGCAAGCTCGACATCTTCAAGCTTGATAAGGGTCAGGTGCAGAACCTGGGCAGTCCCATCAACAGCAACGGCGACGACTTCGCCCCCTTCTTCTTGGATAAGCAGGGAGGGGTGTTCTCCTCGAACCGGGCCGGTGGCAAAGGCTCCGACGACCTGTACCGCTTCCGCGAAAACACCATCAAACTAGTGTTTTTCGTGGCCGATGGTACCGTGCTGGAGCGCAACAGCCAGACCGGAACCACTACGCCCGTACCCAACCAGCCCGTGGCGCTGCTCGGTGCTAATGGCCGGCAACTCCAGAGTACCACCTCCGGCCCCGACGGCAAGTTTATCTTCAAGCTCGACTCGGCCGCCGCCAGCTACGCCCTCACCGCTAACCGCGACGGATATTTCACGGCCCGTAATTCCCTCACCACCGTGGGCCGCAAGCCCGCTCAGGAGTTGCTGCCCGACCCGGTAAACGAAATTCGGATACCCGTAACGCTCACGCTCACCAAAATCGTGAAGAACAAGGCCATCGTAGTTGATAACATCTTCTACGATTACGACAAGTCGGACATTCGCCCCGATGCCGCTTTGGAGCTGGACAAGCTCGTCGAGACGCTCAACGACAACCCCCGCATCACCATCGAGCTCAGCTCGCACACCGACTCGCGCGGTAAAGACGCCTACAACCAGGCCCTCTCGCAGCGCCGGGCCCAGTCTGCCGTCGATTACATCATCTCCAAAGGCATTGCTGCCTCCCGCATCACGGCCAAAGGCTACGGTGAGTCGCGCCCGGTAGTACCGAATGCCAAAACCGAGGAGCAGTATCAGCGCAACCGTCGCACCGAGTTTAAAGTAACCAAGATTGCGGACTAGGCTTCGGCTGCCCGCGTAGTTGTGCCGCCCGGTTTGCGTTTAGCAGGCCGGGCGGTTGTTTTTGGGCGGCAGCTGGAAGGGTAGGAGCAGGCAATTGGCACAGTCCTTGGCTTAGGCCCGGTGTACTCCTTTACCCCCTGCACCGTGCATAGATTCCTACTTCTGCTGCTTAGCTACCTGTTGCTGGGCTTCGGCTCCCTGCAGGCGGCCCCCGTTGCGGCCAGCATTGCCGGCGAGCGGGGCCTGGCCTTCCGCCTTTCCCTCGATGGGCAGCCCGTCAGCCGCGGCGCCCGGCCGCAGGTATACCTCGACCAGTTGCGCCTCGGTTACCACTGGGCCGACTTCTTCATCCCCGCCGGTCGGGGTCGGGGCTACAACTACCGCACCCAGATCTTTCTGCCCGACGGATTCGAAACCAACTTCGTGCTGGTTGCCCGCCCCGGTTTTCCACCTGCCCTCCGTACCGTAAGCACCGTGCCTTTGGCGCCACCGGTAGTATCGTACCCGACTCCGGGTCATCCCGCTCCCGGCTACCCCGCTTATCCGTCGCCCGGCTATCCGGCTTATCCGGCTTATCAGACTCCGGTTTATCAGCTGGCCCCCGCCGAAGTAGATAATCTGCTCCAGGCAATCCAGCGCCGGCCCTTCGACGATGCCCGCATGGCCATTATGCGCGACGCCCTGCGCGACTCATTCATCGAATCCGAAGACGCTCGTCGGCTGATTAAATCCCTTTCTTTCGACGAGAACCGCATCGAAACCGCCAAGTTCCTCTATAGCCGCGTGGCCGACCGCCACAATTTCTACCAGGTCTACGACGCGCTGGTCTTCGCCTCTAGCATCCGGGAAGTGCAGGAATACGTGCAATCCGTGCGCTGAAAGGTGGTTTTCTCAGTTAGCCGGCCTTCTCCCGCTTCAATATAGAAGAAGGAAGAAGGCCGGTTTTCGTTAGCCCTGCAAAAAGAAAGTCGCTGAGACAGTGGGCCGAAGCGGGCCTTGAACGAGTATTTTACCTTCCGGGTTTGCACAGTCCAACGCAAACCCCCACTTTTGCATCCCCAACCGGAACGCGGTCGGGACCACCACTTGCCCGGAAGGGTTCTTGAAAAAAAAGGTTGCCCTGGCAGTTGCGGAAGTCAAAAAGGATTTACTACCTTTGCACCCCGCTTCAACCGGAGGCGCTGCTACCCACCTTCGCTCAGTGCGCTGAAAAGGCGACTGACACTAGCGGGAAGGCCGAAAAAGAGAAAAACTTTTTCTCTCTAAGCCTTGCACCAACCAAAAAGCTGCTTACCTTTGCAGCCCGCTTCAACCGGAAGGGGATACAGCAGGACGAAAAAAGAAACGCTTCGAAAAAAGTTTTCTTCTTTCCCTTGCAAGTAGCGAAAAGCTACTTACCTTTGCAGCCCGCTTCAATCG
>NZ_FOHS01000010.1 GCF_900111515.1 Hymenobacter actinosclerus | reverse complement strand
GGGCTCATCATCCACGCCGACCGCGGCAGCCAGTACACCAGCGCGGCCTGTCGCGCCCGCATTGCCCAAGCGGGGGCCCTGCCCAGCTTCAGCCGGCCGGGTAATCCGTATGATAACGCCCAGGCCGAAGCGGGCTGGAGCACGCTCAAAACCGAGCTACTGCCCCCAGGCACCGCCTTCGCCTCGATCGAAGAAGCCCGCCTAGAAGTGGCCCATTACCTCGACACCTACTTCAACCTCGACCGTCGCCACTCTGCCCTCGGCTACCGCTCACCCCACCAATTCGAACATGACTTGAAAATCAACCTACCTTAGCGCACTGTCCGTTTTTACTGGACCACCCCAATATCTATACCAAAGCCCTTCAGCAGCGCTACAAAACCGATATCAATAAACTGGCCTACCTGTTCAACAAAACCGACGCGGGCATGAAGCACAACAATATTCACGACTGGGCGCACTGCTTTGATGAAAACCTGGTGCGCGGCGTGACTATTGCCCTGTTGCGGCAGTACCAGTCGCCCAAAGAAGCCCGCAAGCAGCATGCGCAGGAAGTAGTTGATGATTTTCAATACGCCGGCGACATTGCCGATGTAATTACGGCCCGGTATAGCGGCCGGCGCACCTACCCGGATTTTGAGCAGTTCTTCCCCGAAATTCTGGCGTACTTGGCTCAGAAATACCCCACCGCCGAATCGACCAACCAATGAGTACTGCCCGGCCGCGTGCCTTGCCCGAATGGCCCGTTCACCTGCTCATCTGGGCCCTGTTGCTGGTAAAAGATGTGGTGGCGATGCACGACGCGCCGGCCTCTATGCCGCCCGGAACGGCGGGGGTAACGTACTGGCTGGTGAGCTTAGGCTACCTGCTGATTAGGGCGGCCGCGTTCTACCTGCCCGTGTGGCTGGTGGCCCGGCCCCTGCTGGCGAGTACACTCGGCTGGCAACCGTTCGTGCGGGCGGCCGCTGGGCTACTATTGGCCCTACTGCTCATTACGGGGCTGCGGTACGGGTTGGAATTTCATGTATTCAAGCCGCTGCTCGGCTTCGATAATTACGAGCAAAACACCACTTTCACGGCGCAGTGGTTTATTGAAAACAGCATCCGGTTTCATTTCGACGACGTGCTGTACGGGCTGCTGTACGCCGTTATCCGGCACAACCTGCTGGCCGAGCAGCGGCGGCGCGAAACCCAGCAAGCCCACACCACGGCCGAGCTGACCTTTCTTCGTTCCCAGCTGAATCCGCACTTTTTGTTCAACACCATCAACGATATTTACGCGCTGGTGTACCAGAAGTCCGATGATGCGCCGGGGGCCCTGCTGAAGTTGTCGGAGTTGTTGCGCTACATGCTGCACGAAGCCCACCACGACCAGGTGCTGCTGACTCGCGAGCTGGACTACCTGAACGGGCTGATTGAGCTGCAGCGCCTGGGCACGAAGGGCAAATTGCACCTGGATTACCAGCTTCGGGGCCCGTTGAATGGGCAACTGATTGCGCCCATGCTACTGGTGTCGTTTGTAGAAAACGCCTTCAAGCACGGCGTCGTGACGGACGCCGCGCGGCCGGTGACACTGCAGCTCGACCTAGGCCCCAGTACCCTGAACCTCTGCCTGCATAATGCTAAAAACCAGCAGCACAAGGACCAGCTGGGGGGCATCGGGCTGGCTAACGTGCGGCGGCGGCTGGCCCTGCTCTACCCAAACCGGCACACGCTGACGGTAACCGACACGCCCACCGACTTTCAGGTTACCCTTCATCTCGACTTATGACCGATGCTATTCACTGCCTGCTGGTAGATGACAAGCCGCTGGCGCTTGATATCCTGACCGATTACGTGGCCAAGGTGCCTTTTCTGCAGCTGGCCGGCAGCAGCGAAAACCCCTTAGAGGCGCTAAACTGGGTGGGGGAGCGGCGCGTCGACCTCATTTTCCTCGATATCCAGATGCCGCAGCTCACGGGCCTGCAGTTTCTGCAGGCCTTGGACCGACGTGCGCAAGTCGTACTAACCACCGCTTACGCCGAGTATGCGCTGGCCGGGTTCGAGCACGACGTCATCGACTACCTGCTCAAGCCTATTCCGTTCGAGCGGTTCTACCAGGCCGCCCAGAAGGCCCAGCGGCGGCTCCGCCCGGCGCCGGCCGACCCGGCCCGTCCGCACTTATTCGTGAAGACCGAGCATCGGATGCAGCGAATCAACCTGGCCGAGGTGCTTTATCTGGAAGGCTTGCAGAACTACGTGCTTATCCATACAACGACGGAAAAAGTAATTGCCCGGCAAACGCTCAACAGTCTGGAAGCCAGCTTGCCCGCTGCAGATTTCGTGCGGGTGCATAAGTCGTTTATTGTGGCGCTGGCTCACATCCACACCGTAGAGCGCAGCCGGATTTTCATGCAGACCGGTGCTGATAACTCCCCCGTAATTCCGGTTGGCGACACCTACCGGAGTGCTTTTTACGGCCGGCTGTAGACTGGCTCCCGATAGCAGTCAAGCGCCTCCTAAGCATGGCGTAACGAATAATAGAAAACTAATCCGTAGCCGGTAGCCAGCAGCATGTGGGTGGGCAACAGGCCGTATTCGTGCAGGTAAAAACCGGCTCCGATGCCGAACAGGAAGTAGGCGGCTAGCAGGCCTTCGAGCACCGTGAGGCCGCCCAGCAACCGGCTGGTGCGGTAGCGCCGGCCGCGCCAGCCCCCGGCCCCGGCGGCCACCATGCCCAGCTTGGGCGTGCGGATAAAGGCGCTGCGCCGGCCCAGCAGCCCCAGCATCACCGCCCGGCTGTTGTGCAGACTCAGCCCCATCGAAAACGCCAGAAACAAGAGCAACTGTCCCCCAAAGCCCATCGGGGCCGGCCGCTGCCGGGCTGCCTGCTGCCAGGCGGTGCGGAAGTAGAACGTGAGCGGCACCAGCGCCAGCAGGAAAAATGCCGCCAGATAGAACACCGGCCGCAGCTGCTCGGCCCCCAGCGCCCGCACAAACACCAGCGGCACGCTCAGCACGGCCATCAGCAGAATGGCCAGAAACACGGCGCTGTTGAGCAGATGAAACGTGGCGTGCAGACGGGTGCTTAGCGGCTGCTTCGAGCGCCACACCTGCCGCAGGTGCTTGCGGGCCGTTTCGGCCGCGCCCTTGGTCCAGCGGAACTGTTGCGACTTGAGCGCGTCCATCGTGATGGGCAATTCGGCAGGAGCCGCCACCTGGGGCAGATAGTGGAAGTGCCAGCCGCGCAGCTGGGCCCGGTAGCTCAGGTCCAAGTCCTCGGTGAGCGTGTCGGCGTGCCAGCCGCCGGCATCCTCGATGCAGGCGCGCCGCCAGATGCCGCCCGTGCCGTTGAAGTTCAGAAAGTGCCCGCCCGCCTGCCGGCCCACCTGCTCCACGAAAAAATGCGCGTTCAGCCCAAATGCCTGCAGCTGGGTCAGCAGCGAGTAATCTTCGTTGAGGTGGCCCCAGCGCGTTTGCACTACGCCGGTGCGGGCGCTGCCGGGTCCGAAGAAGTGTGGCACGGTGCGGCGCAGGAAGTCGGGCTCGGGCAGGAAGTCGGCGTCGAAAATGGCTACCAGCTCGCCCGCGGTGCAGGTGAGGCCGTGGGCCAGGGCGCCGGCCTTGAAGCCGGTGCGCTCGGGTCGCCGCTCGTGGGTGATGTGCAGGCCCCGGGCAGCGTGGTGCCGCACGCGGGCCGCCGCCAGGGCTACGGTTTCATCGGTCGAGTCGTCGAGCACCTGCACGTGCAGGCGGCCGGCGGGGTAATCGAGGGCGGCGCAGGCATCAATCAGGCGCTCGACGACAAACTGCTCGTTGTAGAGCGGCAGCTGCACCGTTACAAGCGGCCACTCGGCGGGGGCCGGCGGGGCGGGTAGCACGGGGGCGGCGTACACCCGCCGGGCCAGCCGCGTCAGCTGCCATTGCGTGAGGCTAAACCCCAGCAGCAGCAGCAGGCACAGGCCGTACACCGTTATGAGCAGAACTTGCAGCGCGAGCATTTAGGGGGTGAGGAGGTGATGGGGTGATGGGGTGATGGGGTGAGGGGGTGAGGAGGTGATGGGGTGATGAGGTAAAAGGGGCGTCATTCTGAGCGGAGCGAAGAATCTCGCATGCCACAGTAATTCCTGACGTAAGGGTTACCATGGCACGCGAGATTCTTCGCTCCGCTCAGAATGACGCCCCTTTTACCTCATCACCCCATCACCTCCTCACCCCCATCACAAATACCGAAAAATGGTCCAGAGAATCTTGTATCCGGCGCCCAGGGTGCCTTTCACGGTGCCCGAGACCTTGCTGATGCCGATGCGGCGGCGGTAGCGCACGGGCACTTCCACGGAGCGCAGTTGGAGCTTGGCGGCCTTGAGCTGCATTTCCACCGTCCAGCCGTAGGTGGTGTCCTGCATGCCGATACGTTGCAGGGCCTCGCGCCGGATTGCCCGGAACGGACCCAAATCGGTGAAGCGGGCGCCGTAGAACCAGCGCAGCAGGGTAGTGGCCAGCCAGTTGCCAAACAGCTGCTGGGGCAGCATGGAGCCGGCCTGCCGCTCGCCCAGGGCCCGCGAGCCAATCACCATATCGGCCTCGTTGCGCACAATGGGCTGCACCAGGGCCGTCATGTCGGCGGGAAAGTCGGAGTAGTCGCCGTCGAGAAACACGATGATATCGGCCTGCTCGGCAGCGGGGCGGGCGAAGGCGTGGGCCATGCCGGCCAGGCAGGCGTGGCCGTAGCCGGGGCGGGGCTCGCGCAGCACGGTGGCGCCGGCCGCGGCGGCCACGGCCCCAGTCTGGTCGTGGGAATTGTTATCCACCACGATTACCTCGCGCACCAACCCGGCCGGAATTTCGGCCAGCACGCGGGCAATAGATTGCTCCTCGTTGAAGGCGGGAATGATAACGTCGATGCGCATGCGGGGGGGGAGGAGGAGGGAGGGGGCCAGCCCGATTCGGCCGGCCGGCCGGCGCTGGCCAACTGCCGGCGGCAGCAGCAGCGGCACAAAGATGCACAGATGCCCCGGCTTCGGTTGGGCTGGTGGCCGGCCGGTGGTTGGCCAGGTGCATTTGAAAGGCGCATCAGCGGTTTTGGCGTACTTTTGCGCCGGCCCACTGTTGGGCTGAACCCGCGCAGCTCCGCGCCCCCAACCGGCCCCCAAGCCGGCCCCATCCCATGCTCCAGATTGGCGACCAAGCCCCCGATTTCTCCCTGCCCACCGCTAGCGGCGACACGTTCAAACTCAGCGACCTGCGCGGCCAGCGCAGCGTAGTGCTCTACTTCTACCCCCGCGACAACACGCCCGGCTGCACCACCCAGGCCTGCTCGTTCCGCGACGAATACCAGGATTTCCAGGACCTCGGCGCCGAAGTAGTGGGCGTCAGCTCCGACTCGGATGCCTCGCACCAGCAGTTCGCCGACAAGCATCGCCTGCCCTTCCCGCTGCTGGCCGACACCGATGGTAAATTGCGCAAAATCTACGAGGTGCCTCGCGCCATGCTGGGCCTGCTGCCCGGCCGCGTTACCTTCGTCATCGACCAGCAGGGCGTCATCCAGTACATCTTCAACTCGCTGAGCAACGCCGCCGACCACGTCAGCAAAACCAAGGAAGTGCTGACCAAGCTGGCGCAGAGTTGATAAACCTATTTGGTGTCATACATACCAGGCTTTTCAGGCTAGATGCAACAACGCTGACCGATTTAGTCAACGCTGTTGCATCTAGCTCAATGTGTCAGCCTGCTTTTCCTGCAACCCTGGGGTGTGAGCTGCCCCTATTCTTTTACCGTATGTCTGAGTTATTCCAAGAGTTATTTGAGCGCGCCCGCCAGGAGAAACGGCTGCTAGAGGCTGTTATGCACTGGTGGCGTAATTTAGGGGATGGCACAACGAAATGGTTATCCCAGCGACGTGACGGATGACGAATGGGCGTTTGTAGCGCCCTATCTGGCCCTGGTGCGCGAAGACGCGCCACAACGGCAGCACGACCTTCGGGCCGTCTTCAATGCCCTGCGCTACTTGGTTAAAACCGGCTGCGGCTGGCGTTACTTACCCCACGACCTGCCGCCCTGGCCCGCCGTGTACCAGCAGTGGGCCCGCTGGCGCGACAACCGCTGTTTTGAGCATATGATGGCCGATTTGCGCGAGTTGGCCCGCGTGTTGGCCGGACGAAAGGCTGAGCCCACGGCCGTCATATTGGACTCGCGCACGGTGCAGAGCACGCCCGAAAGCGGGGCCCGCGCCGGCTACGACGGGGCCAAGCGGCGCAAGGGCAGCAAGGTGCATGTGGCCGTCGACACGCTGGGCCACCTGCTGGCCGCCATCGTCACGCCGGCCAACGAGCCCGACCGCGGGCAGGTTGACGCGCTCTGTGAGCGGGTGCAGCAGGTCACGGGCCAAACCGTGCAGGTAGCCTATGTCGACCAGGGCTACACGGGCGAAGACGCTGAGTACGCGGCCGCCGTGCACGACATTGACTTACAAGTCATTGCCAAGCCCGAAGGCCAGACCGGCTTTGTGCTGCTGCCCCGCCGCTGGGTCGTCGAGCGCAGCTTTGGCTGGGCCGCCCGCTTCCGCCGCCTAGCCCGCGACTACGAACGCCTGGCCCTGACGATGCAGCAATTTCACTTCCTGGCCTTCGTTACACTCCTGCTGGCAAAAGGCGTTTTCCGAGCCACCAGTCCATAACAGCCTCTAGGGAT
>NZ_FOHS01000011.1 GCF_900111515.1 Hymenobacter actinosclerus | reverse complement strand
GTCAAGCACACCACGCTGGCGGCTTACGCCCACCAGCACGTGCCCTTCG
Organism: Hymenobacter actinosclerus; assembly: GCF_900111515.1. Classification (GTDB taxonomy): domain Bacteria; phylum Bacteroidota; class Bacteroidia; order Cytophagales; family Hymenobacteraceae; genus Hymenobacter; species Hymenobacter actinosclerus. The sequence continues at coordinate 2,450 of NZ_FOHS01000011.1, read as the reverse complement.
AACGCGTGGTGGAGGCCGTCGCCCCCCAGCGGGACCTGAGCCGCAACCCCCTCTTTCAAGTCATGTTTGCCCTGCAGAATATTCCCGAAGTACCGCTGAGTGAATTCGGCGGGCTGCAGGTGAAGGGCGAAGCTTATGACTGGGATTACGCAAAGTGCGACCTGACGGTGGAAGTAGACCCCACGGGGGGCAATTTCCTGCTACGTGTAGAGTACAGCCACGACCTGTTCGAGGAAAGCACCATTCACCGCCTTATCAGTCATTATGAGCAGCTACTTACCCAATTAGTGGCCGATCCGGCCCGGCCACTCGACCAGATCAGCCTGCTCACGCCGGCCGAGGAGCAGCAGATGACCGTTGGGTTCAACCTGACTGGTGCCGACTACCCACAGGCCACGTTGCCGGTATTATTCGAGCAGCAGGTAAACCGTACGCCCCAGCGGCCAGCTCTGCGGTTCGGCTCCGAGGAGCTTACCTATCAACAACTGAATGCGCAGGCAAACCAAGTCGCCCACTTTCTGTGTAATCAGGGGGTTTTGCCCGGAGAGCGGATTGGTGTGCTGGCTCGCCGTGGCCCGGGCATGGTTGCCGCGCTGCTTGGCATTCTCAAGTGCGGAGCCGTTTACGTGCCGCTCAACACTGACTACCCCGCTAGCCGTCTACATTACATTGCTGAGGATGCGGCTCTTGCTGCTGTTATCTCCACTGATGCCTCCTTACTGACGCTGTTGCCCGATTACACCGGTCCCCGGCTGCATTTACTCGACGTGCCCACGTTGTCAAGCGCCAACCTGGATGTAGCCGTGACAGTCGATGCCGGGGCCTACGTCATGTACACCTCTGGGACCACTGGGGAGGCTAAGGGTATTCTAGTCAGCCATCGGAACGTGGTAAAACTGGCCTTTGATCCCGGTCCCATCCAAGTGCAGGCCAACGACATAGTACTCCAGTGGTCCAACTTCGCTTTTGATGGCTCCACCTACGACCTCTATGCCAGCCTGCTGCATGGCGCTTGCTTGCAATTAATCCCAGAAGAAGCCGCCGCCGATGCCGGGCAGCTGACCCGTATCATTCGTGAGCAGGGGGTTACCGTCGCATTCCTGACGACGGCCCTGTTCAATGCCTTTGTCGATACTGACCTGGACGGCCTGCGCGGGCTGCGCCGCCTGCTCTTTGGAGGGGAGCTAGTGTCGGTCCCGCATGTGCAGCGCGCCTTGGCTGCTTTAGGCCCTGATAAGCTAGTACATGTTTACGGCCCTACAGAAACCACTACCTATGCCACGAGCTACGCGATCCGGCAGATCAGTGGGCAGACCGTGCCCATTGGCTATCCACTGGCTAATACCCAGGCTTACGTGCTCGACGAGCGGCAGCGACCAGTCCCGGTGGGCTGTCTCGGGGAACTGTTTCTCGGCGGTGACGGTGTGGCTACCGGCTATCTCAACAAGGCCGAACTGACGGCAGAGCGATTCGTGGAAGTGCCCGGTTACGGCCGTCTCTACCGCACTGGCGATCAAGTATACTGGCGCCCCGATGGTGCCTTGTGCTACGTTGGCCGCCTCGATGGGCAAGTCAAAATCCGGGGTTACCGCGTAGAGTTGGGTGAGATAAGCACCCTGCTGCAGGCCGTACCCGGTGTGAATCAGGCCGTGGTGACGGCTAACCGGGACGCTGCCGGTACATTGCGACTAGTAGCGTACGTGGTGGCGGAGACTGGCTTTGCCAGTGCGGCGGCCACTCAGCAGTTACGACAGTATCTGCCTGATTATATGCTGCCTACTGCCTGGGTAGAATTGCCAGCCTTACCCTTAACTCCCAATGGCAAGATTGACCGGAAGGCGCTGCCCGAACCACAGCAGGCCGAAGCCCTCACGGCCTACGTTGCGCCCTGCACCGCGTTGGAGACCGCGCTGGCCACCATCTGGCAGACGCTTCTAGGTTTAGAGCAGGTGGGCATTGAGGATAATTTCTTCGCGGTCGGCGGCCACTCCCTACTTGCCACCCGCTTAGTCGCCGCCATCCGTCAGCAGCTGGACCGGGAAGTCAGTATCCGCCAAGTATTTACCCATCCAACTATTGCTCGCCAAGCTCAACTGCTGGCCGAATCAAGTGTCACTACCGGCATTGCTCCACTCGCCGCGCAACCGCGCGCTGAGCATCTGCCCCTATCATTTGCTCAGGAGCGCCTCTGGTTTATCGACCAGTTGGAGGGCGGTTCTCATTACAACGTTCCACTATTGCTGCGCCTACGGGGCGCTCTCAACGAAGCAGCTCTGCTCGTGGCCCTGCGCCAGCTGGTCGAGCGGCATGAGGCCCTGCGCACTGTCATTGTCAGCGACGGCCTCGCCCCGCGGCAGCACGTGCTGCCCGCTACGGGCTGGAAGCCCGAGCTTAGCACAACAGCGTACTGCAGCGACGACGCCGGCCACGACGCCGGCCACGACGCCGGC
>NZ_FOHS01000009.1 GCF_900111515.1 Hymenobacter actinosclerus | reverse complement strand
TATTGGCTGCGCGCAGGGCCCGTCCTTCCGGGTCGCGGCCCACTTCCACACTGCCCACTTCCACACTGCCCACTTCCACACTGCCCACTTCGGCCACGAGTTGGGCCTGTTGCCAGCGGTAGAGCAGCTTGGGGCTGATGCCCAGTTGCCGGGCCGCGGCTTGCGTGCTGCAGCTCTCGCTGGCCAGGCGCAGGGCCTCGGCCTTAAACACTTCGCCGCATTTACGCCGTTTGTCGGGCGACGTCCCGCTGGGTTTTGCTGCCATAACAGCAGAAATATACGTCCTTCTTCTGTCCGGCTTGCCTAGACCAACTCAGGCAAGCACGTGTGCGTGGTCACGACCCGCCGCTTGCGGCGGCGAATAAGCAGGCCGTGATCGGCCAGCAAGGCAAACAGGTAATCCCGGCCCACGCAGGGCGCATGCTCGCCCAAGCGCGGCAGCAGCAGAAAATACAGCTCGCGCGTGCCCAGGCGGGGCAGGTCTTCGCGGATGTCGGCTACCAGGGCCAGCACCAGCCCGTCGAGCAGGGCCTGCGCCGTAGCCCGGCGCTGGTGGTCATAAAATGCGTTTCGGGTCTTGCCAAACAGCCCACAGAGCGTGCCCACACCGACGTGCGGGTACTTCCGGCGCATTATTTCGACAGCTTGGCACCAGCCTTTTTTCGGATGTCAATCTTGTAGGCCGCTTCGGCCTGGTCAATCAACGTGTGCAGGGCTTCAATTTACCACTGCGCCTGCCGCAACTGCCTGGCCAGCCCCGCATTTGCATCGACGGGTGGGTCCGGCTCGGCCGTGAGCAGTAGCGCCTCGCTGGCCCGGTAGGCGGCCACCCACTGGCGCGGGGTCTTTTTCAGGCGCAGCTCGTACTTGAGCAAGGCCTCGTCTTCGCTCAGGCGTCCGTCGAGTAACTCGCGGGCAATGTGCTGCTTCTGGGCAACGGTGAATTGTTTGCGGCGCATCTGCGCGTATACGGCCGTGCCGTAGCGCTTGAGCCACGCCAGCAGCGTCATGTGGCCCACGCCGAACTGCTGCCGCACAGCCTGTTGCGACAATCCCGATTCGACCCGCCGGACGGCCTCTTGGCGGACAGAAATTGCATAATGATCATTTTTGCCCCTGCGTGGGGCTTGCGCGGCTACAGTTATAAATCAAGTGAATGGTGTATAGCTGTAGCCGGACGAGACAGCTTTTAGCGTCTACAAGCGTCCTTCTGGAAAAACGCCCAGTATCGGCATGATGAGATGAATAAGAGGGACGTTTTGGGAGGAAAAGAAAAGGGGATTAGCGCACTTCACGCAAGTTGCACGGACATATTTGCAATTAGATTGCAAATATGTCCGTGCAACTCCGATATCTTGCGCTATGATCCCTCGTCAGCTCACGCCCAAACTGCTGCAATTAGCGCAGACACTTCCTATCATTACCCTCACCGGCCCCCGCCAGTCGGGTAAATCAACGCTGGTGCGGGCCGCCTTTCCTGCCCTGCCTTACGTGTCGCTCGAAGACCCCGACATCCGACAACTTGCGCAGCAGGACCCGCGCCGGTTTCTGGCGGCCTACCCGCAGGGGGCCGTGCTCGATGAAGTGCAGCGCGTCCCTGACCTGTTCTCCTACCTGCAGAGCGTGGTGGATCAGCCTTCGCCCCCCACCGCCCCCTATGTGCTGACGGGGTCACAGAATTTTCTCTTGCTCGACGCCATTAACCAGTCGCTGGCCGGGCGCACGGCCGTATTGCGGCTGCTGCCCTTTAGTTGCGCCGAATGGCAAGCCGCCGGCCAGCTGCCGGCCAATGCCGATGACATCATCTGGCGCGGAGGCTACCCGCGCCTGTTGCGGCCGCACCTTTCCCCGGCGGATTTCTATCCCAGCTATATCCAGACTTACCTGGAGCGTGACGTACGTTCTATCCTCAATATCAGCGACCTGAGCGCTTTCACCCGGTTTCTGCGCTTGTGTGCCGGCCGAATTGGCTCCCCACTAAACCTGAGCTCGCTCGCCTCCGACTGCGGCGTGGCCGTGAACACGGCCAAGGCGTGGGTATCGGTGCTCGAAGCCAGCTACGTACTGTACCTACTACCCCCTCATCACGCCAATTTCAGCAAGCGGCTGATTAAATCACCCAAGCTCTATTTCTACGATACAGGCCTAGCCTGCTCGCTGCTCGGTATTCGTGAAGGCGCCCAATTGGCCTCGCACTACCTGCGCGGAGGCTTATTCGAAAACCTGGTCCTGACCGAAATTCTCAAGCACTATGACGCGTTGGGGCAAGTGGCACCGGTGTATTTCTGGCAGGATAAAACCGGCCGCGAAGTTGACTTCCTGCTCGAACAACCCACGGGCCTGCTGGCCCTGGAAGTGAAAGCGGGCCTGACACTGAGCACCGATTATTTCCGGCAGCTCGACTACTGGCGCGGCTTGAGTGGCGTGCCGGCCGAACGGGCGTACGTCGTATATGCGGGAACCACGACGCGGCCCACGGCCCACGGCACGTTGCTGCGACTAGCCGATTTAACGTCCGTATTATAAGTGGTGCGCAGAATTGACCGTGGCGGCGTGAGATCACAACAACGAGTACCTAAGGGCCCAATGCGCAAAATACATGTTCACAAGAACGACCGTGGCTGTTGCAGAACCCATGACCGGATTCGAGCGCGCTTCGTAGCAGAAGTATGCAAGGCAAGAAGCAGTACCTCGACAAAGAAGTGACCCGCTTTCGGCTCTCGGAGCGGATCCCGCCTCATAACCTTTATCGCCGGCTCGCTGAGCTGGTCGACTGGACGTTTCTCTACGAGCAAACACGCGCGCTTTATAGTCACACCGGACACCCGTCGCTCGATCCGGTCGTGTTTTTTAAGTTGGTGCTCGTGGGCCGACTGGAAAATCTGGTCAGCGACCGCCGCTTGGTCGAGCACTGCGCCCTGCGACTCGACATCCTCTATTTTCTTGGCTACGAGCTGGACGAAGAACTACCCTGGCATTCCACGGTGAGCCGTACGCGTCAACTCTTCCCCTCCTCCATTTTCGAGCACCTGTTCGATCATGTTTTTGCCCAATGCGTGGCGCAGGGACTGGTCGCCGGCGATACGCAGGCCATCGATTCAGCTCCGGTAAAGGCGAATGCTGCACTGGAAAGCATGCAGCCCAAGCAAGCCGCTACCGCCGATACCCCACTGTCCCCGGCGGTGCTCACGGCCCCGGCGCACCAGCTACGGCAGGAAGCTACCCGCCAGGCGAAGCGAAAAAAAGAACCGGGCGCGTTGGGGGCAACCCATAGCAAAGCCCGTTTGCTAAGCAATAAAACGCACTATAGCACAACCGATCCAGACGCCCGCGTGTCGGTAAAACCCGGCAAGGCCCGCGCCTTAAATTACCTCTGTAGCCTGGCGGTCGATACCGGTCACGGCGTTATCAGTCACGTTCAGGCGGACTTCGCTGACAGTCGCGACAGCGTGCACCTGCCGCGCATCGTCGGCAGTTTACAGCCCCGCTTGCAGGCACAAGGACTGTATTGGCACGAGCTGCTGGCTGATGCCGGCTACGCCAATGGGTTCAACTATGCTTTTCTGGAGCAGCGGGGCATCAGGCCCTGGATTCCGGTATTCGGCAAGTACAAAGCAACGGTCGAGGGCTTTACCTATAATTCGCTGACGGACACCTACACCTGCTTAGCCGACAAGCCGCTGCCGTTTCGCAAGTATGACACCAGCGCCGATGGTAACTGGCTCAAGATTTATTGGGCCGCCTATCAGGACTGCCAGCACTGCCCCCTTAAACCCACGTGTGTGCCCACAGCTAAGCGCAAGCAACTCACGCGCACGGCGTATGATCCAGCTTACCAACGGGCCTGGGCGCGGCAACAGAGTGCGCAAGGGCAGACGATGCGGCGCAAGCGCCAAAGCACGGTCGAGCCCGTATTTGGCAACCTGATCCATCACTATGGTCTGCGACGCGTGGGCACGCGCGGCAAAGCCGGGGCCCAGAAGACGATGCTCTTGACGGCGATTGCCTATAATCTGAAAAAGCTACTCAAGTATCAGCCCCGCAAAGGCAAGGTAATCGCCCTCGCCTTACCCCCACCACCGCCCGCGTGGCCTCCTTTTCGGTTGCGAACACGAAAAACAGTATCCCGCAGAAATCGCCACAGCAACTCAGTCCCTAGCAGGGCGAGTTCTGCAACAGCCACCCTCCTTTTGCTGAACACCCTAAGACAGGGCAGTGGGGGAATGAAACTTGCCTTATAAGGATGGAAACGGTTCAGTAAACCTGTTCAGTGAGTGAAGTTCAGTCAAGGTGGCCTTGCCGATAAGAAAGCTGAACTTCGCCAGATGAAAATCGGCTACGCCCGCGTCTCAACCCGCGACCAAAATCTGGAACTACAACTCGATGCGCTGACCCAGGCCGGGTGCGAGACCATCTTTCAGGAGAAAGTCTCCGGGGCCACCAAGGCCCGCCCCGAACTCGACAAGCTGCTGGCCAGCCTGCGCCAGGGTGACACGGTCTATATCTACAAGCTCGACCGGCTGGGCCGCTCGCTCAAGCACCTGCTTGATATGGTGGCGGAATTGGAGTTTAAGGGTGTGGCCCTGGTCTCGCTCACCGATGCCATCAACACCGCTTCAGCCCAAGGGCGGCTCGTATTCAACCTGTTTGCCTCGCTGGCCGAGTTTGAGCGGGAGTTGATTCGAGAGCGCACCTACGCCGGTCTGGCCGCCGCCCGGGCGCGGGGCCGGGTAGGGGGCCGGCCGCGAGGCTTATCGGAAGAAGCCCAGCGCACGGCCATGGTAGCCGAGACGCTCTACAAGGAGCAGCAGTTGGGCGTCAACGAGATTGCCCAGCGCCTGCGCATCTCCAAAGTCACGCTCTACAAATACCTGCGCCACCGGGGCGTCATTATCCATTCCTATCGTAAAGGCACGGCCAGCCAAGAGACTGAATAAGTGTGGGGCCGAATAATTGGCCGATGCTCCTAACATGCCATTCGCTCCGTTTTCTGAAATGCCTCCTACAGGGCAAGCCCTTGACACAATCCGGACGGCATTCGCACGCAACTTGCTCTTATTGGAAATTATTCGCTAATTTTACCATGTAATTAGAATAAATATCACTTGTTTTGCCTGCTCAGGTGTCTTAATGGAAAAAAGTAGCCCCTGGCCCTTACTGGTCTTTGCCACGTCCGACAAAGCCATCAGCCGTCGCATCCAGCAGGCCCGGCGGGCCGGCGAGTTGCGCCAGCTGCTGCCGCGGGTCTATACCCCCGACCTAACAACAGCGCCGGCCGTACTCGTGCGCCGAAACTGGCTGCCGATCCTGGGCCACCTCTATCCCGACGCCGTCATCAGCCACCGCTCGGGCCTGGATGCACAGCCAACGCCGGAAGGGGATATTTTTCTCACGTATAAGTACGCCAAGAAAGTGGTCCTGCCAGGGCTGATGGTGCACCTGGTGCCCGGACCGGGCCCACAGGAACTGGACCGGCCATTTGGCAGCACGACCCTCTCATTTGCCTCCGAACCCCGGGCCCTACTCGAAAACTTTCAGTTAGGCCGAGCCCGCGGCGGCATTAGCAAGACGCTGCCCGGATCGGCGGTAGAGGAATATCTGGAGCGGTTGCTACGCGTGCGCGGCGAGGATGGCCTCAACGAACTGCGCGACCAAGCGCGGACACTGGCCACGCATCTGGGCTGGGAAGCCGAGTTCGGTCGCCTCAGTCAGGTCATGGCGGCGCTACTGGCTACGGCACCCAGCAAGCTGCTTACTTCTCCCATCGCTCGGGCGCGGGTGCTGGGCCTGCCCTATGACCCTGACCGGGCCGAACTATTTGCCACCCTGCTCACGGCCTTGCGCCAGCACCCGCTATCCAGCCGCCCCGACCCGGCCGCCCAGCCCCCGGCCTACTATGAGCTGGCCTTCTTCGAAGCCTACTTTTCCAACTTCATCGAGGGCACCGTCTTCCAAGTAGATGAGGCCCACGACATGGTCGTGGGCAATGCGCCCGTGCCCGGCCGGCACGCGGATTCGCACGACGTGCTGAGCACGTATCAGTTGGTGAGCAACCTGGCCGAAATGCGGGTCGTGCCCACCACCGCCGACGAGTTGCTGGCTTTGCTGCAGCGCCGGCACGCCACGCTGCTGCGGGAGCGGCCCGACAAGCGCCCCGGCCAATGGAAAGAGCGCGCCAACCAGGCCGGCACCACCAACTTTGTGGAGCCCGAGCTGGTGCGCGGCACCTTACACCAAGGCTTTGCCTGCTACACGGCCTTGGAGCACCCGTTAGCCCGGGCCGCCATGATGATGTTCATCGTCAGCGAAGTACATCCCTTTGACGATGGCAACGGTCGCTTGGCCCGCATCATGCTCAACGCCGAGCTCGTCCGTGGGGGGCTGAGCCGCATCATCATCACCACCAGCTACCGCCAAGACTACCTGCGGGCCCTGCGCCGGTTGAGCCGGCAGCGCGACCCGGGGCTCTACTTGCGCATGCTTGACCGGGCCCAGGCCTTCACAGCGGAGTTGCAGGCTGATTCCTACCACAGGCTGAAAGCGCAACTTACCCAAGTGCGAGCATTTGACGAAGCCAATGAAGAGATGGTGTGGTAGGGCATCGGTTGTGCTTACCAATCCTGGTCTCATGAGCCAATCGTCAACGCAGGAAATCTCGCTGAAATCTCGCTTTATACGCTTGTAAGGCACTTTATCAGCAAATTACGGGGAGACGGTGAGCCCATTCATTCAGCTTGTACTGCTTCACCTGCCCCTTTTGACCACCCGTTAATCACGCTTAAAAGGGAGTCGGGCAGGTAGTTGATCGGTCATCATCAGCAAGCAGGAGGAGCAGCTGATGCTGATGCTAGATGACAAGACGTTTGATGGTAGGCTGTTACGTTCGTTGAACAGTCGTTTAACAAACGTGAGGTGGTCTAGAGCCTGTTATGGTCTAGTAGCGTAATTTGGGGTATGGCACAGCAAAGCGGATACCCCAGCGACGTATCGGATGCGGAATGGGCGTTTGTAGCGCCCTATCTGGCTTGGTGCGGGAAGATGCGCCGCAACGAGAATATGCGCTACGCGACGTGTTCAATGCCCTGCGCTACCTGGTCAAAACCGGTTGCGGCTGGCGCTATCTCCCCCACGACTTGCCGCCCTGGCCCGCGGTCTACCAGCAATGGGCCCGCTGGCGGGACAACCGCTGTTTTGAGCATATGATGGCCGATTTGCGCGAGCTCGCCCGCGTGCTGGC
>NZ_FOHS01000005.1 GCF_900111515.1 Hymenobacter actinosclerus | reverse complement strand
ACCGCGGCAGCCAGTACACCAGCGCGGCCTGTCGCGCCCGCATTGCCCAAGCGGGGGCCCTGCCCAGCTTCAGCCGGCCGGGTAATCCGTATGATAACGCCCAGGCCGAAGCGGGCTGGAGCACGCTCAAAACCGAGCTACTGCCCCCAGGCACCGCCTTCGCCTCGATCGAAGAAGCCCGCCTAGAAGTGGCCCATTACCTCGACACCTACTTCAACCTCGACCGTCGCCACTCTGCCCTCGGCTACCGCTCACCCCACCAATTCGAACATGACTTGAAAATCAACCTACCTTAGCGCACTGTCCGTTTTTACTGGACCACCCCAGAAGCAGCTCTCCCGCGTCGTCTAGCATCCATCGGTGGGCAAGCGTAGTCATAGCAGAATGTAGTGTAGAAATGTGTTTTATAAATCGGTTCGAGACTTCAGAACTTGTGGCACGCGTAAGTCCGTGTGCTGTCGGTGCATATTAGCAGGGCTAATCTCAAACCGGCGTCCACTAGTCGTTCGAAACGTATACCAAAAATTATATATTTTATGAATTTTAGCTCCTTCTAAGCAAGCAAGGTGTGAATCTATATTTGCGCGAGTGGCTCAGTAAGCTTGCTGATACTATTGCTATTGATTGTTGCTGCGGGAGCTTGGCGTGTTGCTCAACCTCACGACAAATCGTTTTGTGGACGATGATATCCCGACATAGAGCATGTCGTGGTCGTCCGTCTGCACCGCTTCGTGGGGCGGAGATGCTGCCAACTGAGCGAGGATATGCTGTGCGAGCTCTCTCGGTTTCCAGCTACGCACGTTTTCAAGGCTGCCGCAAAGCTCAGATGTTCTGTTGTTTAGGTCATGGCACAGTGTGTCCTCAACATCCAATTTTCTATTGAATAATGCAGCGCTCCTCATGAGGGTCAAATCGAATCGAGCTGGTGCGCTGCCCGGTGCGTGGTGCTGGCGGCGCTGATTCAGCGCGGCTATATACTCTTTATTGAGTAGCAACTGGAATTGATACTGTCCCACCTCTTGCGTGGCGGGCGGCACTACCTCATTCGCACTCACTCCGTCCCCAAGCAACATTATCGACCACACGCACACCCATTTCGCCCCGCGTCTAAAGAGGTGGCGCTGCCGTTTGGGCAGACACTGATAATCATGCATAAGTACCATCTTTAAGAGACATTTGACAAGCCTTCTCTTCTATGTAGGAGTTAGCTGGTATAGAGCACTTCAATAGACCTATATAAGGCGCAGACTAGCTTCGAAGGGGAATGGTAGAAATGCGGAAGTAGTCATAAAGGATGGCATCTACGGCATAGACCTGCTTTCCATTTTGAATGATATTGAAGTCGTGTGTTCGAAAGAAAGGTCCACTCACGAATTTATGCAGGTTTATACCGAACCAGTAGACCTGCCCATACGCCACGCGGCAACGGGTCTTCCAACCACGCTGGCGAGCGAGCTGGTTATAGGCAGCAGCAACCACATAGGAGTACATTTTACAATGCCCCACGGTACCCTCAACTATCCGGTTAGGGTTTGATAAGGAGTTGTATTCTGCCCGAAAAGACAGTGCGGTGGCAGTATTGGCTACCGCGCAATGGCGCAGTTCAGCGGCAGTCGTTGGGTTGGAAGTAGCAGTAAATTCGGCTAGATGCTGGGCATCCAGCTTCTGGTCGTATTCTCGGTAGCCAATTACCCGATAAGAGAGCCCAGCAACTCCTATTTGATAGGCAGTAAATATCACTATGAGGGCTGCCACAAACCGGAAAACAAGCTGCCTACTGTTCATGAGTGGCTAAGTAAGAGAGTTATATTCTAGTCTATTTCCTGCATCCATATATACTCGTCGCCCTTAAAATTGCCTCACAGTGGCATCTACTCTAAAGACCTTGCAAAGTATGAACTAGCAACTTTAAACCATCCCAAAACACCCAGAAAGCCCAGAAAATACCCCAAAGAATTCCGTGAGCTTTCCCAATCCAGAATCCAATAAGTGCGTACGAAACAAATGCTATTAGGTGCCCAGCCGTGGAATCCCGCTTCTCCGCCTCATCATTCCAAGCCATGATGCATGAAATTGCACTTATTCCTATTGCGAAATAGCCATATCTACGGCTCATATCACCTATGTCGATTAGGTAATTAATACCAATTCTTAGTCCAATCAGGGCTATAAACACAAATATACCTCTCCAAATTCCAACGAATATTGGTGTACCTCCTCCGACCTTGAAACGCTCTTCTTGGTAATCCTGTACAATACTTTGATTTGTTGACTGATATTTATGGCATTTCGGGCATTGATTGATTAATGCGCTATTCTCACTCTCTGCATAATATTTATGCTCACAATAAAAGCAATTCCAAATCATAATTTCAAGTTCATCGTTTTGAATTCGGCTTCATTACAGTCCTCAAATATAGTAACAGCAAATAGAAGTAAAACACATTTTTACGCGATAATAAAAATAATATTTTTATTGTTTAAAACACTACGAATCAATACTTTATAAAAACATTAGCAGCAGTGACATACTAGAAGCCAATCAATATTTAGCAGGCGCTATTTTTACTAGCATTTAGATACTCCATTTTGCATACGCCCAGAATGGTGTGGGACGTGTTGCCCGAATTAGCCCATCAGGTAGCAGAAAACCCCGTCCCGGAAAATAACTGAGTTTGGTAAAGGTCTCTCGGTCATTTTTAAATTCGATATACTGGAAAAGCAGAACACTATGCCTTTCCCGGCGCAAAGAGAATGGGTTAAAGGCATAGGTTAACCGAGAGTCTTCCCGTTGAAATTTGACAGCGAACTGCCGACTCTGACCCGGCTTCAACGTCTTCAGGCACTTAAGTACGACCGGCGAGGTTTTCAGGTAGCTGGCATCAAGCCAGAGCGGCTTGCCGCCACCGTTGAGGTAGTGTGCAACAATTTGAGCGGCTTCAGGTGAGATAACATGACCGGCAGTTGCTATCGTATTGTATAAAAGCTTGATTTCAATTCCATCTAGCCACGAAAGTCGATGCGCTAAACGACGCTCGTTCATGGCACGGAAATGAGCAGTCAGACCATCATCAAACAATTTACCTGCTGGAGAAAGCAGAAGAAGTGTAGCTATGGCGATAGTGACGGTTACAAGCCTCACACTTTGTACAAGCCGACGTTTCCAAATGCTCATTATGTACAGTTATAGTCTTTTGTTCACATCTGTTCTTCGACAGGGAGTCGGCACTCTATCTAGTAGTACCATATGCTGGAGATGCGAGGCACTGTCACAATACTCACGTAGAAGTCACAAGAGTACAGCCTGCCACCCATGCCGCCTCAATAAAGTTGGTGAACTCGGATGGCAGTAAATTTGCCCTTTACCGGTACCTATATCCAACGCATGTCGGGACTACCAAGAGTATGACCTACACTACGCTTCATAAAGCTGGGTCGAAAACCTAATTTCGAAACGTAGTGGCGGCACTCCAGTTCAACCTCACTCCTCTCCTACTAATGCGGTGCTATGTTGCTTACTTCGAGCATCACTCTCGGTAACGTGAACTGGAACGTCAGCAGTACAAGCACCGCTATCACCGGTAAGTGATATGACATCAACTCACTAAGCTGTACAAAGCTTAAAAGTCCTTTATTTGCAGTATAAACTTCATTTAGCCATCTCTTCCTCAATGAGTATCAACCAAGAAGCACTCGATGCATTAAACAATTCCCCCGACAAGAAAGCCATTGCCGCTCAACACCCAAAGGGACCTGTAGTTGTCATCAGTTCCGAACCGGGTTATTGTAGCGAAAAAATATTCCCCATCACTAACAAAGCTTTTGACCAGTTAAAAGGCTTAGGTGAAGCACCAACCGAAGAAATATCAAAGGAATTGAACGAAGCGATGCGAGGGGATAAAATAGATAATATAGTAGCTGGCACAATACCTGAAAAGAATATTTAACGGATAATAAAAGCGCCATCACTGATTTAGCTCGGTGACGGTGTTTTTATTCGCTGATAAAAATCTCGAATCGCATTATTAATATCTATAGTTGTTTCGATAACGGTTTACCCTGTCGTAAAGACGCGTATTGCGTCTTGTCGCCCCCGTCATTAAGCTGGTGTAGTTCAACCACGAGACACAACTAGGCGTCTCTACCTCAGGCTGGGTAAACCATTCGCAAAACCGCTATAAAGGCATCATTTGATTTGCCTTAGAAGTCTATACTGCTTAGCTCAGGTAAGTGTTATTAGAAAGATGACAACCTTAAGAATCACATTATTTGCAGTAGTAGATTTATAATGATACTTTTGCTATTTCCAGCACATAAATTCACACCATAAATTTCTGATGAAGAAAGTTCTACTATCCCTATTTGCAGCTGCAATTTTGACCGGCAGCTCATTAGCAGCACCAATTTCACCTTCGGAAAATCTAAATACATCTGAAATAGGTGGTATTGATGATGGCTGGTACGAAGCAACTGTAAAATATCGAAATCCTAGTACTTGGACAATGTCAACATACCGCCTAAATGTCAAAGTGCGATACGGTCGAGTAGTTGCTATTGATTTTGGTAATGGAGGTTCGATACATACGGGAATGAATAATGAAGGATATATTTTCGGCGGTGGTGATATTTACACCGATTCATACGGGAATACAACTTCCTCAGTGCGACTTACACAGGGCTCTAGGATGGTAATCTATGAAATTACGTTTTAAATAATTGCAATTATACTAAAACTTATAGGCTTGCATTTTCAACTGTATTGATTAACGTTCATAATTATTATGTATATAATATTCTCACATTGATTGACTAGATAGCTTACATGGATATACGTACTACCTATGAAACACAAGTTTTCGCAGTTTTCTCTGACGATAACATACGGCGCTATGACTCTTTTTCTGCCGCTCAGGCTGCTAATCCCCTCTTTATCGTCACCACTCAACGCATAGATGGTGAGAAAACGTGGGCTGGTCAAAACAGACGTATTCAGTATGAAATTTTTGACATAACCGGTAATCCTTCTGGCTTTGCTATGGGAAAATGGAAAACAAGTGCTGTCTGGACTACCAATATGGCTTTCATTCCTGACTTTATAAGTTGTGATATAATTGACCCTCACGGCTGCATTAGGGCAAAAGGTTTTCGCTCACGCAACCCTGCTGTCGAAAGCATTTCTAAGTATCTCCTGCCGATGATGAGGGAAGTAAGCAGTTGTGACGGATGGGATAGCTATGATATAATTCAGGAAAATAAGGTACTAAAGAAAATTATAGCAACCTTAAATCAAGAGCTTTTTCAGCTAAAAAATAAGTAGTTTTAGGGAGGTTTATGGCAGTTTCGCGAACCATAAACCCAGCCGGGTGTAGAGATGCATACTTGCGTTTTACCGTGCGCGCCGTTGGTCCGTCACCGTTTAACGAGCAGACGCAAATATGCGTCTCTACATCAAGCTGGATATACCGTTCGCGAAACCGCTATAGTTTTCAAACGGCGTGTTGTTATGATTGACCGCTCATTATGCTCTTAAGCACTCGTTATTTTCACTTTCAGGTGAGTAGTTTTGCCCTACCTTCTCACTCCATGACGAGGTTATCAGGTAGAATTACCATTTCCAGCGAAATAGCACATTCGGGGACAACGCATACATTATGCTGTTCCCAAATGTGCTAGTTGATGCCTATGTAATAGACAAGATACTACCCTATCTTGCAATTAAAAAGGGTCAGAAGATTATGAGCCTTCTTGATTCTGGTTCTAGTCCAGTACCTCCAACAGAACATTGAGCATAAGCTCCCTGCGGGTACCAAAAGACTCCTCAAGGTCGCGCAGCCAACAGCTTAGTACCGAATTGCTATGGGCAAAGCCTACAAACGTGATGTCTTCTCCGATAAGCCATTGAAACGCTGTGTTCAGGTGCAGCTCTTTGTATTGGAAATCGACCAATGTGTTAGATGGCTTGAGTCGGTAGTACAACTCAATACGTGTAATCATCCTATCGCGAACTGGGGCTAAATACATCACCTCCTTGGTGTGTTGCTGCATTGCATCGATAATGTCATATGCCTTAATGACATCGGCGCGGGTAACGTCCTTCTGGTTCATCACTCGAATATTCGCTTTAGTCCTGAATAAGGAGATTCAGCTTTCTTGTACGCATGCCTGCGAACACGCTGTATTTCTCATCAAGCATTTCCATCCAATACGATGGAGAGAATGATTGGCGGTCTTTCTTGCGGCGCTGCTGGTACAGAAGGTAGAAGGAGTTGAATATCGTGACCAAGGCAGTGTTAGAAGCCGCAGAATCGAGTATGTGTATCCACTCTTGTTCATCAGCGTAATCAAAACTGGTGAATGTAATGGAGTCGAACCTTTTCTCCTTGTGGTTCGTGGTTACGTCCATGTACAGCAACCGACAACCTTCATACTGTTGGAGGTCTTCCAAGAAGTGGTATAGCTTGATGGCATCGTGAATCTTTACAGCAGATGGCTCCATGCCAAGGAGCATCTTACGACTTAGCTGACCTTTCATTGCTTGAGGTTTTACAAATTCAGGAAATCGTTTTCCGAATCGCCAGTTATAGCCAGAAATCATATTTTGTTTTTTATAGCCCTGTATTTATTTTCTCAATAATTTATTCAGGGCATATACAGAAATATATTTCTATAGTATGAAAAGTTAAAATCAGACGCTGGTACGGTCTCCTCCTCTTTCTTCTTGCAGGCGCTGAACGTCATGAGCAACGCCAGCAGCAGGTCGTAATCTCTGGGCATAAAAAAAAGAGATTGTTTGGTTGACCTTGAATAACCTGTATTCAGAAAAAGCATATTCAAGAAAAAAGGCTCTACGGGTGAGGTAGAGCCTTTCTCTTAGTTAGAAGCCACATAACTGCTGTGGGATATCGTCTCGGTAGAGCTTGACCGTGCCATACTTACCATGGTTGGTTTCGTCGTACGCCACCCAGAGCAAAAGAACCTCCTAGAAGCGTTCGGGGAGAGGTGATGTACAGGTATAGGAAAGAAAAAGCTATGCTGCTTCATTTTCCAGAACGCTCATGAGCGCGTGTAATTTCACTTTTAGGTCATAGAGAAAGGAAACGTCTCTACCATCGAAGAAATGGTGAAGTTGTTTATCAGTCCAACACATATTGCCATATTCAGCGCCGGGAAAGTCCGCTAAAAACTCAGGATTGAGCTGCACCATGGCATGATACCGAACCACTAGCGTCCCGAAGCGGGCATCAGTGATGGTTACGAGTACGTGCTCCTCATCTTTTTTGTACACATTCATCTTCCCCGCACCGCTATGGAGCAGATGAAACATTGTGTGCACCTTCACACCATCACGGAACTCGAAGCGGCTCTCGCGGCGAATCTCATTTTTTAGCTCCCGCTCACGGTCTTCATCATTAGACCAATAGACTTTTACACCACGTTTTTTTGGATGCCACTCCCAGCCGGAAATTTTATCCTTTTCAGCGAATAGCTTTTGTACGTGTGCGTATTTTCTGGACTTCTTATACGTATCGATTTGCTTTTGCAATGGCTGTAAATACCGCTGCTCGATTTCCTTTAAAAAGGTCAGGAAGCCCGTCGCCGAGCATTCCTTCTTTACAACTACCAACGCATGGAGCTTTTGCTGCAATTGCGCTTGACTGAGGGCTTTCTTGTGCGTAGACGGGGCAGCAACTTGTTCTTTTTTCATCGTATTGAAATGATTGATTGGAAAAACTCCATTACCCATATCCGGGTAGTGGATTAGATTCCTCGCGGCTCGATTAAAACAACCCAATCACTTGCATGACCAGCCCTACATTATTTTCAATTCCCTCGGGAGTTCGATTAAAACAACAACACAAAGCAAATTCTATTATTTGACAAATACAACACTTCACTCTAATTTTTTTGAATAATTCATCTTATCAACAAACGGAATAATAAAAATAATATTTACTCCTTCTTCATCAATCAACTTAATATGTAGAGATATATTTCTACATATTATCAGCATAGGAGATATAATTTTATTTCAATCGCTTTCTAACATACACCGGCACCACATCCACCCCTCGCACCACCTGCCGCTTTTTAGCGGCTTTCCACTGCTTGTGCTGGTGGTAGTGGAGAAGATGTTGCCTTTGTGTGGTCGGTGGGGTGCCTATAACGGGGCTAGAAACAGGCTTATGATAAGGAGGAGATACATGGCTGGCTTTATAGCTATGTATCTCCCGTAGTAGCGTCAGGGATAATAATATTATTTAAATCGAGTACATCCCCTCTTCGTCGTTTAAGCCATTCATTGAGATAGTGCGCATCGTGTTCTCGTTGTCGCCCTTGTTGTGAAATAATTCCCGATGGTCCTTCGCGATGCCCCTCTTGAAAAGCTCGGTGAAATAGGCAAAGATATTAGTCGATTGAGATTCATCGAAGGACCTCTACCCCATGAGCAACGCCAATATGCCCGTTTGCAGGCAGTCGCACCGGTCGTCGGGATTATAGTAGGGCATCTTCTTAATCGTCTTATTTGCCAGCAGAATCAGCATTTTCTTGGCGTCGCGAGTGAGCTGGTCTTGATGATTGGACTTGATAGCTTCGGCGAGCAGGTCTTTGATTATAAAAGATAAATAGTATAATTATTTATAGTTACAGTCAGAGGTTGAAGAAAGTCGGGTCTGGAACTCTCAGTTAGCTTACGGAAGTATCTCCTCGGCAAAAAAGGTGGTTACCTATAAATAGAGAGTCGGACTGAGAGAGTAGTAAACCGGGACCAATCACGAACCCAACTCTCTATAAGTCCATCACTAATCAAATCACTCAGTCAATCCCCCACACACTCTTACCTAATAGGTAACCACCTTTTCAGATTCTTTCACACTACATATATCCATTCTCTTTTCCATCACATATACCTAATAGGTGACCACCTTTTGCCCATCATTGTGCGTCGCCTATAAATATTTTATTCATAGGCGACCACCTTTTAAAACTTTTTCCAGAAAAGGACTACAACCCTCGAAACGGGGTACTCGGCATTCCTATATAGTGTTGAACGTACGTAACAAAAAAACAAAACATATATGATTCAATTCTTCCACGAGGGTGAGGAGTACACCACTCGCCGCCGCTTGCAAGCCAAATACCAGCTTCCCAGCACTACGATACAATACATCTTGGAGAATGCCAAGGAGGTAAAGCGTATACAGGAGACGAATAAACATTATTTCCACAAGGCACAAGTAGAACACCTGCTCGACGCCCACGCGGCGCGTTAAATAAAAAATGGAACGAGTTCATAGCTCGTCCCATTCAAAAAAATCACATTCCATGTTATATATCTCAAATGCGAAAAGTTTTCAGGAGCTGATGAAAAAGAATGGGTATTCACGAACCCAGATAAAAAATCACCTTTGGGAATACCATTATGTGTTCACGCACGTGCTCGAACGAACAGAGTTACGAGGCAAAAATGTATTCGTAATAGTGAACGTATCCCGCCTAGATGAAAAGTTAGGCAAGATGAAGGTAAACGGCTGTTCCCAACGAGCTTCCAAGGTCATATTGGATGACCTGACCAAGTGGGACGTGCTTATCCGTGAGTACACGAACACAAAAGAGAAGGAGAAATACTCGACACGCGTGCGGCTAAAAGTGCATGATTCGGCGCTGGTGGATGGCTACGGTGAATGGATTTCCGACGACATACTACCCGGTCCAGATGGGGAAGTAGTGGAATACAAGGTGCTGACAGGCATTTACAAGCGTCTCCTTGACAATTTATCCATCCTTGATTTCGACGCCGCAGGAGCCCGAGCTTACGCCAAAAACGCACTGGATACGCGGAAAACACTGCGCGACAAGCGCGTAGACTATGTGTTGCATAAGAACCGGTTCGTGAACCGCCGCGTGTATGCGAGCTATGTCGATAAAATTACCAAGCTGGAAAAGCGCATTTGGTGCGCCAGCTCCGACGAGAATAAGACAAAACGCTTCTTTACTATCCTGCACTCCACTCCTGCCGCCATTCGCGATTTCGTGACTATAGCGGGCAAGAAATCGGTGGAGGTAGACATCAGCTCGTCGCAGTGCCTGATGCTCGCTATCCTGCTCAAAAGACATTATGGTGAAGAGTTGCCACGCGATGTGGCACACTATATCGAGCTATGCGAAACCGGCAGATTTTACGCGTACGTTCAGGAACTAGTGGGGGCGCAGTCGATGCAGCGTGAAGCCTTTAAACAAGAGTTTTTTGCCAAGATTTTCTACAGCAGCGAGCGGAAGCGGTACCAGTGGCGAACCATGTTCGCCGACACCGAGAAAGGCTTTCCAACTGTTTCTGCCTTTATCACTCAACAAAAATTGGGACCGGACAAGGATGCCTACAAGCAGTTCCCCGTCGCGTTGTCGGCGCTGGAATCGGAAATTATGCTGGAAGGGATTGCCACCCGCCTGATGAGCGAAGCGGTGACGGAGTTCTATACTGTTCACGATGCCTTCTACTGCACCGAGGACGTGCGCGGGCGGGTGAAAGAGGTCCTGTTGGAAGTATTCGCGCAGTACGGGGTAAAGGCGCACGTGAAGGAGAAGCCGCCCTTTTCGGTAGCGGAAGCAGTTGCTCCCTCTGGGGTGGTTGTACCAGCTATAACGATGCCGGTAGCGCCCGACTGGCTGGATGAGGTGGAAACGCAGTCGATGAATACGCCGGAGCCTGTTGCCAAGCTGGCGGCATTGGTGGAGGAAGAGGTTGAAGGGGAACCAGCGTCCCCGGCAAGACCAAGCGGCATGGATGCCGCTTTGGAGCACATTAAGGCGCTTTTCGCGGGCATTGATGACGAGCATAACGAGCCGCCAGCAGAACCCATAGCGCAACCAGCACCCGCGCCAGTGCCGCGCAGTGACGACGAGCAAATAGCATGGATACTGGCAAAGTTGGAACGCCATGAAGCCAGCGTCAGCGAGCTGGAATTAGAATACTAGAACCACACGGAATAGAAACAAAAAAATATGACGAATAAAATGTCGAAAAACAGTGACACTGGCTGGCTCATGTCGGATTTGAGCACATGGAAAGAGCTGATTGAAGACTTAAGAGTCTACCAAGGTCTTGGTGCAACATTGGATGGAAGCGCGAAAAACCTTCTGCTCTATACCAAACAGGAGTTGAAGGAAGACCCCATTCTCGCAAACGAAGGAACGGTTGATACTCTAAGTAGTTATTTAAGTCGCTTAAAAAAGTATCACAGTGGTTATTCCTTAGACGAACTACTCACACTCGTAGATGAGGATGGTCTCCTATAGCAGTTTCGCGAACGATACGCCCTGCTGTAGAGACGCAACATATTGCGTCTCGTCGTTGCTGATGTTGTTTGTACAGTACGGTCGTTCAACAATGAGACGCAATATGTTGCGTCTCTACAGCAGGGAGGATTCACTGTTCTCGAAAATGCTATATAAGATTGAACAACTGCCAGTGCCAGAGATAGAACCTGAGTTAGAAGTTGAAATAACCGAATTAATGGATGCTGTATTATTCAAAAAAAGTCAAGGCATAAGCACTATCAATGAAGAAAATAAAATCGACGCATTAGTCATGCTTGAATACAAGTTACAGCCGAGTGATGCATAAGAAATCCTGACAATTTTAAATATTGGACTGTTAGAGATAAATGAGATTACAAGCAGTTTAAAAGCATTATCATTAAGGTTTTAGCTTATTACTTAAGACTAAATTTTGAAACAATTCACTGTATATTGCATTGATATACAGTGAATTGTTTTTTTACAAAGCGATTGATTTGGCTATTTGGTTGAAATATGCAAACACTCGCTTCTGTGTTTCATAATCAATATTTGACTCGCTCATAATTAGCGCTATATCATCTTCGCCTAATTTATAAGCAGAGAAAATCAAAGCATCAATCTCAGCTTCGAGCTCGCTAGTATCCATATTATCTCGTTTGCCTGATAAAACGGCATTGACTATAGACTCAATCCTTGCTTCCTTCTTTGTGCTCACAATCGGCAGAGGTAGTTGTTCAATTTTATATTTCTTCCATCGAGTAGTCCCCATACCTGAAGTAGTCGTTACGCGTTCGAAGTACCAGCCACCAGCAATAGAGTTTAGCACCGCCAATGTGTATTTCAACGACTTTCCTAGCATCATGAATAGAGTTGCTTCAATATAATGAGCACTATCGTCATAAGTAAATTTAGCGCTATCGGACAATTCACCCCAGATAATTTTAGGTTTTTCAAATTCAGATAAGAAAGCACAATTCCTAAGGTTAGTCCAATGATTTCCTTTATCAAATCTTGTTTTAATAGTATCAGGAAATGCTGAAAAGTATTCAAAAAGTGGTGGATAATCTCTTTCCACCATAACAGCTGGGATACCATCCCTTTTCACTCCATTGTGAGTATTTATTAGCCAATATCCGTTTTGTGTGTAACTGTAACGTTTTAGGTCACGCCCTCTAAGCGTAGGTTTGAAGACTCCTGCTGTCTTAGGGTCAGCTTGTATGAGCCGTTGCCGGGTGGTGTTATCAATTACGAACGCAAGATTATAACCAGTAGTCACTCCTCGGTATATTTTCAAAGGCAAGTCAGCAATCTTGGTACCATTACATTCCATATGCTTCTTGATTCGCTCGGCAGAAGCATTGCTCACAGACCATCCCTCCTCGGATAGCTCTGTAAGAACGAAACTGTTGGTTTCAACATATTGTGCTAGCGATGACCCAACCTTATACTCTTTGTCAATAGTTACTGCGCGCAATGAAAACTGACAAGGAGCGTGTCTTGCGAGTAAGATGTTAGTTTCTACCGTTGCACTATCGAATAGCTGGGTATCAGCAAAGTTCAAGAGCGCAACGGGGTCGGTGTCGTGAGTCAATAGTTGGCGCAATGACTTCCCATATTGAGTTTGCAGCCAAGAATTTGATGTTATATAAGCTAGTATACCGCCGGGACGTAAGTATGTCCGTGCTAGCTCGTAAAAGAGACAATAAATGTCTCCAGTACGCTCAAAAGTCTTATAACCTTGAGATGCATAGAAAGGAGCCGCTTCCTTTAGCTTGGAAAGCTGGATGTAAGGTGGATTACCAATAACTACATCAAAGCCTCCACGTTCGAAGACTTCATGAAAGTATAAGTGCCACAAGAAATATGGGCGCTCAGCACTGTCTTGCAGCTTATCGAGTCGTTGCTCAGTTTCCTTAAGACGAGCCACTGTTATTTGAGCCTTCTCAATGGCTCTTGTCTGGCGAGCACGAGCAGTCTCCTTTTTGGTACGCTGTGCTCCTGAATCGTTGTTATCGAAACGCACACCAGCAAGCTTTCCTTCTACCTCGTTCAGCTCCTTTCTCGCGTCATTAAGCTGTAATTCGACATTGTAGTGCAAGTGCTCATGAACAAGAAGCTCAATTTGCTTGCGTAACTGGCGCTTGCGTGGAGCATCTCCCACTAAGAAATAATCCTTCAGCAAATTTTCGAGGGCAACTCGCTGAAGTTGTTCCTTTTCTCCGATGGGCTGAAACAACCCCATCTGCTGCCCTTGCACGGGCGATTCGTCCTGACTATCTGGCTTTAGATGGTCCAGCTTAATACCATCGAAAGATTCGAGTAAAGAGTTGCCCTGCATGATTTTGTAATCAAGATTCGGCAACGGGTGTGGCTGTTCTTCATCAACCACCAACGCTAACCAAAAGCGCAAGCGAGCAATGTCTACAGCCCCTTTGTCGAGGTCTACCCCATGAATAGTGTGCTGAATAATATGCTTCTTGACTGCTACAGGGTCAAAAGCAGCGCTAGTGTTGAGATGCGGGTAGAGATACCTACGTGCTGTAAAAATCTCGTGGAGCATTCCCATTGGAAAGGCGCCTGAACCGATTGCAGGGTCACAAATCGTAACGTCTCGCAAAAGTTTGTCTGTCCTGCCGGCATACGTGCGGATTTTGTCTTCCACTTTCTGCTGACGTACTAATGCAGCAACGTCAGTTCGCGTTACCCCTTCAGGTCCAAGATGCGTACAGAGGTACTCCACCAAGGATTCCTGACACATATACTGAACGATTTCACGCGGTGTATAAAAGGCACCGTTCTTCTCCCTGTTCTCTTCGAGTAGATTTTCGAAGATATGCCCTAACATTTCTGGGTCGATTCCTACCTCATGGTCGTCAGGGCGATTCTCATCGATAGTAAAATTGTATTGGGCGAAGAAGTCGAGCAGCTCAGCGAAATACTTCGCCGGAAAATCAAGGTTAGCAGCAGCCGGCTCATCATTATCGAATAAACCACCATTCAGGTAGGGTACCTTGCAAGCCTGACGCATTCCCCCAACTTGAAAGCGGAAGTTTTCCCTATTTGGATTATTTAACGTTCGAAAGAATAATTCGGTCAGCGCTTGGCTATGGAAGTGTTCTTTATCGGGATATCGCTCAAATAAGGAAAGTAAGAATGTTTGGTCTCCACCCTCCCACTTCGATGCTGCATTAGGACAACCTAACCAGCCCTTTCTCTGCAAAAAGTGGAGGAATACTAGCCGTCCTAGAAGCTTCTTTGTAAAGTCTCGTATTGGCTTTTCCTGTTTTAATTTTTCTGCTGATTTATCGGGTACCGCTACACCCGGCAAGAATACTTCCCGATGATTTTGAGCTAGAAATTGCCAAAATCTTTCATAATACTCCTTGTATTTCCCAAAGAACTCCTTATTCAGTTTTTCGACTGAAAATGCCTCTCGAACGTGCTCTAACGTGGCAGTTGGTTTCTGTAGAGATAGCCATTCTAGGCGCTTAGCGGCTGTCGTACACGCCTCTTGCTTTCCGAGCACATAAGTAAAGCGCTTCGGATGAGTAGTTGTAGATATCACATCCCCAGTAGCATCATCAAAAGCACTTTGTCGTGTTAGAAAGCTGAAACGATAATTTGGCTGCTCGGGGTCGTGATAGAAAGCCAGCACCCCATTGGCTTGCTCCCCATCGATAAGCCCGAAGGTGAGTCCGCGCAGTCCGACGCGGTTACGAGCAATGTTCATAACACCGGGTTGTAACTCTACCTCTACTATAGCTAATCGCGTAGCTTCACCGAAGAGGTTTGACCCACCTAGTTGTACTACACCCAATTGGCGCTTGGCAGCTACCCGGTCGCTGTAATGAGCCTCTACACCCAATTCAATTGCTACTGGGAACCAACGCACTTGCTCGCGCCCGAATACGTAGGGCAGCAATTCATCTTGCCAAGTTTTTGAAGTAAAAGGTTGGCGAAGCTGCTCTTTTAATTCTACGGTAGTCATATTCAATAACGAGATTTGGGGTTCTTTCAGAAGTTCATAAAGAGCAAGCTTTCAGCATTGTTCCTTAATGAATGCTCGCAAAAAAGGCGAAGTCAATGGGTTACGCGATGAAGGATTCCGAAATAATGATATCAGGCTCAGTATCGATATCCGGTAATACATCTTCGGTTTCCTTATGGTGCGGGTTAGTTGCCGCCACTGCGTCCGTAGACAGCGCATACTTACCAAGAATAGCTAGTAAAGCATGTATCAGGGCTGTTGGTACTAGTCTGGTCGTCTTATGGCTTTGGTGCAGCTTATTGATGTCGCGCTGCAATCCAACATATTGCCCACGCACAATTGCACCCTTGGCGGCACGCAACAGCTGCTGTTCCCCCGCATCAAGAAAGGGTAAGCTTAGGCACGCATCCAAAAAGGCAAGTGCGCGCTTTTCCTGTGGAGGCAACTTGGTTGTCACTGCCTGCGGACGCGACGCCTCCCGCTGCACTTGGCGGGAGAACTCGGTGGTAGCGGCTCTCACTTGCCCATGATGGTGCTCTGGCAGTCCAAAAGCAGGCTCATCCGGCAATGCCTCGAACTTCGTTACCGCCTCTAAAAAGGACATCTCTTCCAACGCCCCATCAGGGTGGCTAGCATAAAAAATGTCGCGATGCGCGTTTCTAAGATACGTCAGCGTGGTACCCGGGTCTGGGGAAGGCAGCCCTTTACGGGCTGTGCGGGCACGCAGGGGTAAAGAACGAATGCGCCGAAACAACTCAGGGTCCTCGTCCCGTAGCTTTCGCAGGAGCATGAGGTAATCTAACCGTTTGTCGCGTTCGTCTTCTAGTTTCTTGTCGAAGAGCCCGAACGTCCCGGTTTCCTCGTCGGGCGAATACACTTCACTGTCCTCGCCCAACGCTTCGTGGAACGCTTGTAGCTTCATGAATGCTTTGTGTTCCAACTCAATGTTAGAGTTGACTTGCGCTGTCGGGAAGAAGTTAAATACAAAGACTTGTGGGGCTTCGGAGCCGATTCTATTGACGCGCCCAATGCGCTGCATCAACCGCGTAGAGTTCCAAGGGGTATCATAGTTGAGGATGACATTCGAGCGGTGTAGGTTGATGCCCTCCGCGAGCACCTCCGTAGCGATGATGATGTCGTAGTCATCCTTCTTAACGCCCGTGAAATTGGCGTCAAAGTTCTCACGCACCACCGGCATCATTGCTGCCCGGTTCGTACTGTCCACCACCAATACGCGTCGTTTGGAATGCTTTGCCAGCTCTTGATGCAAGTAACTCGTCGTGTCTTTGGCTTCGGAAAAAATGACCAGCTTCTGCTTGTAATTGCGTGCTGGGTCGAACAATTCGGGTTCCAGCCGCTGAAGGAACTCGTCTAGCTTGGGGTCTTGGCTGTCTACTGCATCCCATCCCTGCATCAACCTTTCAAGGATAATAAGGTCAGCTTTTAGCCCTTCCAAAAATTTGGGCAAGAATTCGTCTGGGGTACAAATCTCAATGCTTGGGTCCGTGAGTTGCAGGTCGAGCATAAGGGCTTCAAGTTCATCCTCCTGACCTGCCATTACATATTCCGTTATCGACAGCTTCGGAGCGATGTAAATTTTACCTTGTTCGAACATCTTGACCATTGCGCCGGTCGCATCGCAGAAGCGCCGCAACGAAATGCGGAATGCATGAAAGCTACTGTCAATGCGCTTCACCAGCAACACCCGCATTATCTGCGCCAAGGATAGCGAAATCCTGTCGGCGTAGCGGTACTTACTCTTTTTGGGTTCAGTCAGGTGTTGAATCGCTCGGTAGCGATTATAGGTAAGCTCACGCGTCAAAGCGTGCATGGTCTCGTCAAACAGTTGCTCCAATGCTGGGGGCAACTGGTAGAGAATTTTATCGGGCTTGCCAACGTGGGGAAACCGAATACCCTGCTCCTCTAAATCCTGTTTGTAAAGTTCATGAACTTTCAGGTCAGTACGAGTGCGGCGTACAATAATGGGCTCCAACACCTTGTCGCGAATGTCGGCGTAGATGCGCTTGACTTCTGAGCGCACTATTGAAGTGCTTTTTTGCTTTTTTAGCTTGTCGTACGCGTCGATGTGCTGGCGGAAGAAATGCTGCAAATTGGCAACCTCCAAAGTGGAGTCCTTAGCATCCTGAAATAGATATACTTGGTTAGCAATATCCTGCGGACGATTGTTGAGCGGCGTCGCTGAGATTAAGATTACTCGCTTACGGTCTTTCTGCCCGTTTGGCAGCACTCGGCGGGTAGGGGTCTTACACAGCCGTTGCAGGTCACCGTACATTTCTGCCGTGTCATTGCGAAACTTGTGTGCTTCATCTACAATAATTAAGTCGTAGTCCTCTGCAGCGTGCGGGAGCTTATGAAGGCTTCCATTCGTTATCACATCATAGTGACCAATGTGCGCGAGGCTGAACTTCTTGATTGCCTCCTTCCAGTTGGTTTCCAACGCGGGCGGCGTAATGATGAGGGCTCGCCCAATGTATTCCGTCGTGCGCAGGTGCACCAGATAACGCCGCGCTATCAGGGTACCCACGATGGTTTTCCCAAGTCCGACTACGTCCGCGAGGAAGAAGCCATAGTGCTTCATCATTTTTCGGTAGCCATCGTTCACCGCGTCCACTTGATACTTTAACCGCTTGAAGCCGGTCGGGAGGTCTGATGCTGAGCTAGGGTCATAATCTACAGCCTTGCCGAAATACTGCATTAGCAGTTTGATGAACAATTCGTAGGGCGTCAATGGTGTGTCCGGGTCGCCGAGGTATGTTTTCTTGCGGACTGTGGTTGCGATGTCTGCCGGAAGAATATCAATGGATTGTTGCCAAAGCTCTTCGAAGGTGGATGTTGCGAATGCAACATCGTCGTAATCCTTCAACTCGACATTGAACTCGAAGTTATGCTCTAAGCCAGAGGCACTCAAGTTGCTCGACCCCGTAATGACTGACCCCGAATTGTGCTTGTTGAACACCTCGGGACGGAAGATGTAAATCTTGGAATGCAACCGCTGGCTTGGGTGAGCTTTCACCTTGATTTGCCCTGACGCTACCCGGTCTACAAACCATATAATTCCATCCTCCACCTGCTTACTATATTCAGCTTTCTGGATATCGTCGGCGAAGGTTTTTAGTGCTGCTTTACGCGCTTCATCGCTACGACCAATAAACTGAAGCCCTTGCTGATGCGCATGCTGAATTAAAGGGTCAACATTGATACCAACCAATATTCGAATCTCTGGCACCTTGGTCAACCACTCTTGTAAACGGAAGTATCCCGAAGCACGGAAGTATCCTACAAGAGCATCAAACGCATGTACTGTGGTGTATTGGAACACACCCTCGAACTTCGAGAGGAGGGTATTCCCATTGGAGTTGGTAAAGAACTTGGTGCTCATTAAAGCTTGTCAGACCGCGTTGGAATTGTTGAGCAAGCTACGGGTTCTATTAAAGAACCCAAAGAGAAAGGAGCACCCGAGTGTCTTTTAATGCGACACATAGATAAGCAAGGGTACGTCGCTAAACACTGCCTTTCTACCGTTGCTAAAACTCCTTCAGAGCACGTTCTAACCCCACTGCCTCTCGGTGTAGCCACTCAAGGTGGTGGCGATTACACCATAAAGTTGGCATGGGATAGGGCGTCTCATCCTGAGAGTGCGCCACCAAAGATGCGGTGAGCAGTACACTGAAAACAGTGTTGCCCATTCCACCCTCACTGGCATAACTAGAAATGGAAAGCCCGGTCCATAGACCGGGCTTTGATGGTTTAGAGCGGAAAATCAGGACCTCCCACCCTGTTCCTCATACTTACCGCAGGCGTTGCTTGCCAAGTCATTCAGTGGTAAGTTCGTGTCGCAACTTCCCGAGGATAAGGACGAGCACGCCAGCGTCCTATTGGAGTCCTTGCCCGCCGAGGTTACTGCTCCGGCGCAGGGCATCTAATGTAATGGCTGATGCACCATTGTCCTTGTAACTCTTACTTTTCTCTTTCCCCTTCTCTTTATATGCCTGTTACCTGTTATCTACTTGGAGCCACTTGGGACGATGCATCACCTAAAAACCAACTTCCACGCTTCATTGAAAATGAAATTTGGGAGAACGGACATGAAGATAAGTTCGCCAGTCTAGTTGAAGAAATCCCCGTGGGTGCCACGGTGTTCGCAAAAGCCTTTTATTATCATCAAGGATTGAAAAAGCAAGTGCTGGACATAAGGGCACGTGGTGAAGTCACTGCCAACCCTAAAGATGGCACCCATTTGTCGGTAACATGGGACTCTAGTTTCGTCCCTTACAAGCTCACCGATGAAGAACTACCCGGTATTGGAGGACCCTATTGGGATACCATTGCCAGAGTCACTGAGCCTACGCACTTAGCGCGACTGCTTAACGGCACATTGCCACCGCGTAAAAAGGATACAGCACCCTTATCTTTTCCCCGAAATCAAATTCTCTATGGTCCGCCCGGTACAGGCAAAACCTATCACACCACTGCTCGCGCTGTAGCCCTGTTGGAAGGAGTAAGTGATGATGAACTAGCAATACAGTATCCACCGGAAAGCCGCGCTGAATTGCGCCAAAAGTTTGAGGATTACCGGGCGGCAGGGCGTATTGCTTTCGTTACTTTCCACCAAGCATTTACCTATGAGGATTTTGTAGAAGGAATAAAGCCGCTCCCTCCTACTCCAGTTGCCGAATCAGATGTTTCCTCCGTAACGGCGGCGGTGCAGTACGATGTGCAACCGGGCATATTCCGCCGCATCTGTGAAAATGCTGCCACTGCCGCCAACACTACGGTTGCTCCACCGATTCCGGCATTCGGTGAGCTGTATGATGAGTTCGTGGAGCAATTACGGCACCGCATGAGTGAAACCCGTGGACCACTCACGTTCTCGTCCAAAACCGGTGAGCCAATGATACTCACCGACATTCCGGAGGATAAGCCGGGACGCCTGACGTTTCTACATGGCAACAGCGGTCAGCAAGACCACCATATCGATAAAATGTGGGTGGAAAAGCTGTACAAGCAGTACGAGTCCATTGACCAAATCAAGAAGTTAAAGCAGGACATTACCGGTGTCGTAGGCGGCTCCAACGCAACGTTGATGTGGGTCGTCTTCAATGAATTAAAGAAGTACGAAGCCCAATGGTTAGCGCAGGCGCGTGAGCAGGAGCGCATGAAGCTGGTGGACGCTACGCCCACACCTTTCGTGCTTATTATCGATGAAATCAACCGGGGAAATGTTGCGAACATATTTGGCGAACTCATCACACTTCTCGAAGACGATAAACGAGCTGGACGCGCCGAAGCAGTAACAGTACAGTTACCCTACTCGAAGAAACCATTCACCGTCCCCGACAACTTGTACGTTCTGGGAACGATGAACACCGCCGACCGTAGTGTAGAAGCGCTAGATACCGCCTTACGCCGAAGATTCAGCTTTACGGAAATGCTGCCTAACCCCAAGTTGCTGCCTGCCGACATAGAGGGCGTGAACTTGCAAGAAATGCTCACCGCCATCAATGCACGGTTAGAGCAACTGCTCGACCACGACCACTGCATCGGTCATGCCCTGCTCATGCGCGTGACCACGCTCGACGGGTTGCGGGAAGCATTCCGGCGCAACATTTTGCCTTTGCTTCAAGAGTACTTCTTTGGCGACTGGGGTAAGATTGGCTTAGTAATCGGTAATGCATTCATCTACTCAGTGAGTAAGAAGCAGAACGCGACGGGCTACAAGCTGATGTCATTCGATAAGTACAACACGGGGGAGCTAAATGAGAAGTCCGTATACAAGCTCACCGACGTGCTGAAGCTAGAAGCCAAGGCGTTCCAAGACATCTACGCGTAGTCCTCCTTAGCTATGCCCAAGATTATGCAGGTGTTGGAGCACAGCACCCTTCGCATCGGCGCGGAGCAACAGGGAGTGACATTCGAAAAGCGGCATTGGAAACAACTCTTCCGCTACCACGACGAGCATGCTGCGCACCGCTACTACGACATGCGCCATGACGGAGTGCGTTTCCGCAGTTACGTGGGCGTCATCCAAGCCGGTGACCTGACCATCGAGATTCTGCCCAAGGTGGACGACTTGGATGAAAACTCGGATGCGCCTTTGCAGAAATGGCGCGACATTTTGCTGCGGATGCTGCGCGAATCAGGCACACTACGGATGGACTCGCTCAGCAATGCCATGCTACGTGAGAAGGAGAACAGTCTGCTCGATATCTACCTCGACCTGTTCCTCAATGAGGTGGAAGCCTTATTGCACCGGGGACTGGTGAAGCGCTACCGCCACACCGAAGGGCAGCAAATGGCTTTGCGTGGGGCTATTCAATTCGGTGCGCACATTGCCCGAAACTTGGTGCATCAAGAGCGGTTTTACACCCGTCACCAGACCTACGACCACCAGCACCTGCATAATCAGCTCATCCGTCAAGCCCTGCTCTTTCTGCCCCGGCTGACGAGCTCCTCCACCCTGCGGGGGCGTACAGCGCGGGCGCTGTTGCAATGGTCGGATACGCCCACCATCAAGGTTACGGCGGCAACCTTTGCCCGGCTCGTGTTTGACCGCAAAACCGAAGCCTACCGCCCCGCGCTGGTCATCGCCCGGTTGCTGCTGCTAAATCACCGCCCAGACTTAAACGGCGGTACCAACGATTTGGTAGCACTGCTGTTCAATATGAACCAGCTCTGGGAACGGTATCTACTGCGCACGTTACAGCGTATTGGTGAACCGTTGGGTTGGAAAGTGCAAAAACCCAGCTATAAGGTTTTCTGGGAAGCTACGACTGGCTCAACCAGCCAAATGCAGCCAGACATACTGGTCACTATACCCGGTAAAGGCAATATCGTTCTTGATGCCAAGTGGAAGCGCCCACAAGGGCGTCCCGCCGAAGCCGACTTGCGCCAGCTTTACGCTTACGCTCACCACTACAACGCAAAGCTCACGGCGCTGCTCTACCCTTACTCGGCAAGCGAACAAGCAGTCCAAGGCACATTTAAGCATCCAGACCACCTACCGACGTGCGTGGAGGAAGAGTTGGTACAATGCAGTACAATGTTCGTGCAGGTAGGGAGCGGGCAATTGCCAGCTGGCACCGATGACCTCGATAATGAAGGTTACTTGCGCACTTCTCTGTTAGAGGCTTTTTAAGAGTATGGACAATGCCTACCCTCTAAAAGTCTTTCGACTTACACCATGGTAACTTGGCTTCTCTTACATATATTCTTACTCACAACATGGACCCTTTTCAGAACTCGCTTTACCATTTTGAAGAATTTAACGAGCAAATATTTGCTCAGTATGACCCACAAGGCTTACAGAATCTTTCGCAAGTGAAGCGAGGTCATGGTGACTTAGATAGTTTACTCCACGATGTACTTAGGAAAAAGACACCCATTCATCCTCTGCCTTACTCGCTATTTAAGCTACAGGATGAAATGAATTGCATCACAAGAGATATCAAATATATCACCGGGGTACTATTCTATCTGAGACCTTATATTATTGACACCGACGAAACCAACGGTAGGTATAATCAGAATTTAGCAGATAGACGCTATTTGATGTACGCAAATTTTGGGCTTCAATCCATTTATAATTTCTGGGATAGAATCGGGGATATGCTACACCTCTATTTTGAAACTGGTTTACCAGTAGGGAATGTTTATTTAGGTCGTGTCTTAAATAACATAAAACCAAAAGATAAACTCAATCAATATTTTATCGATTTAGAAAGCTTATATGATAACGAGCTTAAAGGGTTCATTGATGAAAGAAATAACACAGTTCATCACTATCAATTAGAGTCTCAATTCTATTGGGGTGCTATTGAACAACACCAAAATTTATCAGAAAAAAGTAGACTAAATGCAGATAAACATGCATTTCCTGAAAAATTTAAGCATCATCTAGAATTATGTTTTAAAGGATTTGAACTTGCTCTACTATTACTTGACACACTACCCGATGACCCAAATATTCCAGTACAACCATATCATTCATCATAACTCTCATTATTCACACATTTATTGTTTTCAATAAACCTAGCAATGAGCGCTGATTCTAACGGATTTTCATATTATCCTTCATTGTCTACTATGAAGAGATATGCTGGCAAAAATAACATTATAATATACTGCATAAATTCTGATGGATGTGGCTCTGCTGCCATATATGACAACAATGTTATAGCTATTGAATCCGAAATTCGCATTTTAAAATCAGAGGTATCATATATCCAAGGAGCAGGGTATGCTCCTTCAAAAAAGCATGATTTAGATGCTATTCTGAAAGCATTGAAATATTTTAAAATAAACAAACTTTTAGAATAATTACTCGTTGCTACATGCTATTGAGATAAATTATAATATGCTCGCCGGTACGACGATGGCAAGTGTTTTTTAACAGATACGCTGAAATAAAGATACATCAATGCAGCGCAGGCTTGCAGTGTATCTGCACTTAAGTATCCAACCACTTACACAGGCACTCCCTTTTTTGCCCCACCCCT
Organism: Hymenobacter actinosclerus; assembly: GCF_900111515.1. GTDB lineage: Bacteria > Bacteroidota > Bacteroidia > Cytophagales > Hymenobacteraceae > Hymenobacter > Hymenobacter actinosclerus. The sequence goes on along the minus strand of NZ_FOHS01000005.1, from coordinate 208,453 downwards.
GCTGCATCCTTGAGCAGGGGTCAGGAGTTCGATTACGTGTTGCAAGCCCACAGAGGCGCGAGTTGCTGAGGAAGCAGGTATCTACTTAAGTCCATTCAACATGAAGAAAGAATTGCATACTTCTGGCGACGGGTTTACAACCCTCATGTACGCAGAAGTTCCCCCCGCAGAGCTGCTCACACCCTGCAAGATGCTCGCTAATAACTAGACATTGTGAGATTGAAGCCGAACATTATACCTCGGCAGCGTCTACCCTTGCCCGCTTGTTTTGCCCCCACCCATTCATCCGTTAAGGGTTAGACTCAGCTATGCTTTATATAGGCTGCGGCGCTTTATTACTGCTTTTTAGCTACTTGCTCTACCGTCAAATTACGGTCGCAAACCGCCGTCGCGAATTGACCACAAGGCTGCGCATGCGCTTGGAAGAAATCAAGCAAGCGGAAAGCGCCTTCAACTCCCAAACCCATGACGCAGCCGGCTACTTTGCCCAGTACACACTGCGGACATGGAAGCAGCGATACGACCAGCTCTTCGCGGACATAAACGGGGTTCCGTACCAAGCCACTGATTTGTCCTCTTTGGAGAAAGCTACCATTCAGTCTTTCCTAGACTATCATCAGCGCGGGGAAGAATTACGATTGGCGTACAACACCGCCTTCATTCCTGCAGAACTAGAGCGTTTTGACCACCTGTTCAGCCACATCGAAGGCAGGAGCTTGGATGTGCAGCAGCGAACCGCTATCGTCAGCGACGAAGACAACAGCTTGGTGGTTGCTGGCGCAGGCTCGGGCAAAACAACCACCATTGTGGGTAAGGTGAAATACGTGCTGGAGCGCTACCGCACGTCTCCGGACAACATCCTGCTCATCTCCTTCACTAATAAGTCTGCCAGCACTCTAGCCGAGCGTATCGGCATTGAAGGCATGAAGCCGAAAACATTCCACAAGTTCGGCAAGGACATCATCTGCGCTGTGGACGGCAGACAGCCTTCTCTCTACGACGAGCAGCAATTTGGCTCTTTTATCACCTCTGTCTTTCAGCAGCTCGCCAAGGACCCTGCGTACGCCAAAAAGGTCACCACCTACTTCCTTCGGTATCTCAAACCGGTAAAGGCTTGGGGAGATTTCCCCGACCAAGGCGCGTATATCCAGCACCTGAAGGACAATAACTTCCGCTCCTATAAAAGCATTGAGCGGTCAGTTAATGGCAAGGTAACATACAAACAGGAGGTGGTCAAGAGCGTAGAGGAATGTAGAATCGCCAACTTCCTGCTTTTCCACGGAGTCGAGTACCAATACGAAGCCCCCTACGAGCATGCCACTGCCTCGTCCCAACATGCTCAGTGGAAACCCGACTTTACTATTCAGCAAGACGATAAGACCGTCTACTTGGAACACTTCGGTGTAGACCGCGAGGGCAATGTGCCGCACTTTTTTGCCAAGAAAGGGCAATCGGTGGCAGAAGCAGGGGCGCGTTACCGCAGCAAGATGGAATGGGCGCGGCAGACTAGTCAGGCGCACGGCACCACGCTAGTAGAGTCGTACAGCTATGAAATGGACGAGAATGTGCTGTTCGTCAATCTGCGCGACAACCTGACCCAACAGGGCATTGTACTGCATCTCAAAACACCAATTGAGATGTGGAATATCATTTCGGACGCGGCAGCGGACGAAGTCACCAGCTTCACTTCGCTGTTGCAGACCTTCATTACTCTAATGAAGTCTAATGACTTCTCCATTGAGGATATCCGGCGGCAAAACGCCCACATCTCCGATGAACCCCAGCAGCAGCGCAACCTGCGGTTTGTAGAACTGGTTGCGCCTATCTACGAGCGTTACCAACAAGAGCTAGCGAAACGGCAAGAACTGGATTTCAGCGACCTCATTAACCGGGCTACCGAGCACATCAAATCAGGTAAGTATCGACAGGCATTCGACTACATTATCATCGATGAGTTTCAGGATATTTCCCAAAGCCGGTACCGCCTAATACAGGCACTCAAGAATCAAAACCCGCATTGCAAGCTCTTCTGTGTAGGCGACGACTGGCAGTCGATTTATCGCTTTGCCGGTAGTGACATGTCTTTATTCAAACACTTCCCACGTTACTTTGGTCATACCGTCAAGTCCAAAATCGAAACTACGTATCGGTTTCACGAGCCGTTGATTCAGCATTCTAGCACATTCATCACCCAGAATCCCAATCAGGTACAAAAGACTTTAAAAAGCGGCAGCACCGGGAAGAGCACCGATTACCGAATCGTATACAATCCGTCGGAGGAACAAGACAACACCGGGGTGTTGCAACAGATACTGGATGAGTTGATAGTCAACGTACCGGGCATTGACCAGAAAGAGCTTTTGCTTCTGGGTCGCTATTCCTTTGACCTGAAGCGCATCAAGAATACTAACCGGACTTTTACCGTTGATTCATCTGGTGCGCTCTCATATGCCTACCAAGACGAACAAGGCAATCGTGCTACCCTGCACCTGCAGTTTCTTACAGTTCATAAGTCGAAGGGGCTCGAAGCGGACATCGTTATCCTGCTCAACTGTAACTCAGGAAAGCTCGGTTTCCCTTCCGAGATGTCCGACGACCCAGTACTGGGCTTGGTGCTGAGTGAGGCGGACCAGTTTGAAAATGGCGAAGAGCGCCGGCTGTTTTACGTCGCGCTAACCCGCGCAAAGGAACAGGTCATCCTCGTAACCGACTCGGCGTTCAAGTCCAAGTTCATCACCGAATTAGAAGCCAAAATAGAGAACGTAGCACTCAAAAAATGTCCCGTTTGTATAAGTGCTGATATGGTGAAGCGCAGCGGAACGAGCAATGGCAAGCAGTGGGCGTTTTATGGCTGCTCGAACTACGCTTATGGCTGCGAGTATAGAGAGTGGATACGATAGCGCACTTTACATTTGAAGCTATGGATTTATCTCTCGACCAGTTCAATACGCTCGATTTCGAAGCGCAGATTGTTGCGGTCTGGGACCAAGGCAGATTCATCGCCACGCGCTACGAGGAAGAGGATACAGTAGGGCTATATTATATGCGTGGCGGCTTCTTTGTCGAGTTATTCTATAATAGTGACGCAAACCACATTGTTGACCGCACCCGCCCCTTTCTAAGCCACGACAGGGATAGTTTGGAAGACTATGCGGTCTATGTGAATCTTGATGATTTGGGGTTGATATAGCACCTGTTTTTGGAGCGCTGGACTCCAAGGAGAATCACCTTGCCACTAGACAATTACTGCTGGCTTCTACTGCTGGCAGAACCCAGCAAACCTACCTCGTTGTCTGCGACGGAGTCATTGCGGAACAAAAGCCCTATACTTTATCAATTAATTGATTATCAGGCATGAAAAAAGCTAGACCATTGGCTCCGCCCTTTTCTATAACCTAAATACAATATTATTATTAAAATTTTTTGCTAAAAAGGAGGTGTTGAAGTACCCCCTTCGGTAACAATTGGCAAATAGTGAATGAAACGGTAATCAAAAATATCTCGAACTGGGTATGTGTTCGCCTGACTACTATGCCCTTCAAGAACAAATTGTACCCGTTTTGTTTCCGAAATTGGATGAATGAATGTTATGTATGTTTCACCATCCTCGATAGCCGCCTGAAAAGCTTGTAGGAAGTCGTCTATTGAAATCACCCCTTCATTGGGGTAGCTATTTACGAAATCGTTGAAGTTCGATATCCGAAGTACTTTTTGAGTGCCGAACATCTGTTCCAAGACTTGCTTTTCGTGATAATGGCTGCTTATGCCCTCGTTCTGAAGCTCACCGAAACCCGGCAAATCATACATGCGTTTGTCATTGCTAAACAGCAGGAAATAGTACGTATTAGTGTAATATTTCTTTTCATCATCAGATAAATGAGTGGGTCGTATTTTATCAGTCACCAATTTCCTAGGAGTATAAACTGCTACATAGTGTACGATAGGGTCAAAGCTCCATTCCTCCCAATGATTAACTGCTTTAAAGTATAACGAGTTATCATCATCAAAAGACTTATCATCGTCTATTTGAACTTTAATGGCTACCTCTGTAAAGGAGGCGCTAGTCCAGAGCTTCCATGACCGGTCACGCAGGTCAAGTACTTCTGGATACAATTCATCAACTTTCTCGACATTAGTTTTGTGTAAATAGTAGAGTGGATGCGGTGGTTTTTCGCCACTTATCGGATTTACTCGCCCTACACCCACATAATCATAAAATTCTTTACGAGCATTGAGAAAGCATCGCAATTTTTCATCAAGAACATCAGTAGAATCAGTATTATGAGTCATTATTGAGGTCGTTCAGGAATTACAAGTTTAGCAGCATTGACTAATTGCGACAATTCGGAGAGTATTCTCTTTGCCTCATCTACTGTACCACAGTAAATAGGTATTTTATCTCCACTATTCATCAATATTTGAAGCCCATGTGTATTTCGAGTATCACTCTTAGCGATACTGATAGAGGATATCGAATCAGTATTCAACAGCCTCTCTCTGAGTGGGTCGTTTTGGTCGGTTAGTCTAATGAATGACATAAATCAAACTGTCTTTACTAAGGTGTGCGTTACTACTGACATCACAATAAAACAAGAGCTGTCTTACGGAGACGACTGCTGTGATGAATTTCTATTGCTCTGGGGCATTTGAACACCGTTCGCCTCCATCAACTCCATTTTTTCTAAAAAACCATCCAGTTCAAATCCAATTTTTATAAGCTCTCGAATCAAAAGCTGCTTTAGCTTTTCGGAGTCGGCGAATAATATTGCCTTCTGCCTCCATAGTGTCGAGAAGTCTGCCTGCTTCAAGAGTTTTGCCAATCCGTCTATTGATACTGGATGGTCCCTTGTCATCTTCTCTCTCAACAGCTTCAACTGATTCTCTTCCAAGACGCTCAAAGTCTGCTCGCATTTCTGCTTCACTTGCTGCAGTATTATCTCGGAGCTGTCCTTCTTCGAGCTCAAATTCCTGTCTAATTCCGACCTCAACTTTTCGATAATATTCTGGTAGCTCTGTTCTTCGTGCAGTAAAACTGTTGATAGTTTCTTTCTCTCTTCTAATAGAATCTTCAATTTCTGTTTGCTCATTTTTATAAGCTCGTTCCAGTCGTGCTGTTTCTGCTGCAAATTCACTTTCTCGCTCCTCAAGCGTACCTCCACCTGTTCCCAGTTGTACCAAGTCTCTTGCAATTCGGTCAATCTCTGTTTGGCTACTTGGTTGGTAGTTGCTTTGTGCTGTTGCAATTTCTCCTCTTTTTCTAATATATCGTTCTTCCAGATTAAGAGTTTTTCTTCTAAGACTTTGGTCTGATTGAGCAAAGATTTCTGTCTCTCTGTCAAGAAGCTTTTCCTCTGGTCTAAGTTGTTCCGTAGCTGTTTCTGTATGTCTATTTTGAACTGCTCGCACTTCTGCTCCAACACGCGTTGCATTTCCCTCAACTCGGCTGATTTCATTAATAATCGCTGTCTGAGCGGCTCGATATTGCTCCGAACCCACACACTTTCCAATTGCTCGTAAGAGATTATTAATTTGCGCTTCTCGACAAGCGACAGATTCTTCTGACTTAAGAAGCTGTCTTTGGAATGCATCAAGAGGTGGTACTCCCTCTCCATTTCCCGAGGAAAGTTGTAGGTAATCGGTTCTTTCTTGCTCATTGTTGTACAGCCACTTAGTACGCGTAGATTGATAGAAGGAACTCTCTATTTCTTCCGGTGAATCTTTAGGCACCGTTACTTGAATAGTATCGATGCCGAGGCGCCATATTTTAATTAGTTTTTCCTTGTTGACTTTGTGAGTAGCAACAATCTCGATTAAAAGGATGGGTTTGCCCTCCTTGTTAAAAAAAGCGATATCAGGTTGAATGAGCAGGTGTCGCCCGGTAGACTCACTCATATCAAGATTCCGTCCCCATTTTACCTCCCCTGCCTCATTTTCGAAGAAAGGAAGTTCAGCTTCGACCCGAGCAGCCTCGATATTATGGGCATTACGAATGAGTCGTGGCTCGTCTTCCATATCGAAGGGAGAGTACTTGTAAAGCGAGGGGACTCGTATCTGCTTTAGACGCTGTAAGGCTTCTTTGGCAAGCTTATGCCGGTGGGTTTCATCGGAGAAGGTGCATTTACCTCTATTTTCCACGTCTGTGGCATCATGGGCGAAGTGATTCCTTCTCTGGAAACCTTTCTTAGCCTGCATTTGCCGCCCACACCCCATGCAGTAGTATCCCTTTCGACCGCTTGCAACTTCTGATATATGCTTGACACATTGCTTTATGTCGTAAGCATACACATTATTCTCATGCGAGTAACTATCCATCGGTAACGCATTTAAGGCTGTGTACTGAATGAGGGCTCATAAAAGTAGATGGTACTTAGTCCTTTCAAAGTGCCTTCACTATAAAACTAATAAAATTATCAATTATTAGTGCAGGCAAATCATGGTTCAGCCTAATAATCTGCTCAAATGACAACGAAGTGCCGTCTAACTATCAAGAAAGATTGTATTCATAAAGTCTAATATACTATTGTTTTTAGTAGACCGCTTCGAATACGTGGTCCCAATAGATTCGCTGTTTTTCGAATGACTCCCTCAGAAGTCTAATTGATAGCTATAGTACTCCTCAAAATTTGGACAGATTCAGTGGGCTACCGTCAACGCCGTGAACCCAAAACGCACCAGTCGCCGCTTCACCGCTGAGTTCAAAGCAGAAGTGGCTTTATCTGCTCTGACGGAGCGGCAGCCGTTCCGATGTAGCTGGTGCTGTTCGCTTTGTGCCAACCAGCGGGTAGAGCGTTACGGGCGGCGAAGTTGTCCTGCCGGGGCGCGTCACTTAACTACGCGCTACTCAAATGCCAAGAGAGCGAGTTGGTGATACAGCTGAGGGTGTACAGGGGCTTTGCCAGCAGGTAATCGGAGGGTTTGCTCACGTCGGCAGTGGCGCCGCTGGGGTTGCCCAGCCCTCGATGGACTCGAACCAGCCGGGCAGCAGCAGCGAAGAGTGTTTCAGCTCTGTTATAACTCATACTCGCCGCCTGTACTGGGTGAGCATGTCGGTTTTTTGAGCAGTAAAAGCCAAAAGCTGATAAGTAATGCCAATTAAAGCATCCTTTATTTTGAATAAAATTTTGTCTTTTTTTCCGTTATGAATACCCTTATTCAAAGCAAATAGCAATTGCACTGTTAAATTAAAAAGCCTACTATATTACGTTTAAAACTGATATGTAAAAATACTACTCTACATCTTTTCAAGAATACTAAGGCAGTTTTATACGCCTTTTTGCGTTTTAAACGGACACAACACCCATTGCCTGTGTTTGGATTTATCCAACTCGCTACACTAATTTTGAATCAGAATCAATCACCAACCTAGTGAAACAAAAACAATACTATCACCTCGCGCTTCCCGTGAACGTGAATCCCATTATTCAATATTGGCTAAAGGCTGATGAACAGAAAGGGACGTTCTCATTCAAAGATGTAACAATAGATACCGGACTTCTCTCATGTAGGTCAACGGTAGCATCGCTTACTACTAAGTTGAGCTGAAAGTACGTCTGGACAATCCATCCTGTAAGCATATAAGGAAGCCTATCTCCGGGCAATGTGGGCAAACTGCCCACCTTCCAGTATATTTTACTTCAGTCCAACGTCTTCCTTGCCTTTTGCAGGGCATATATGAAGAACAGGCATGATGATATACGGGCGGTCCGTACATTCCACGCAACGTTTACTGCTGGCAGAATTAATCTGGGCTAGGATAGCCTTTCAGCACTACTGCTGCTGAGTAGCGCCCTCAGCTTCGTGCGCGCTCAACCACATTTAAGGTCTTGCCAAAAGCCGCTTGAAAAAAGCAGCCGGGCTCTGCTATGCAGCTTCAAAATGGCGCTTATTTCTCACGCAGCCGTTCATCAACCTACACCATGCGCAATTGGCGGCGATAGGGTATCCCCCTCTACCAACCAACTAAAATAAAAATGGAAATGACACTAAAACCGGAGGCTATAATTAGCCAAATTAAGTTGCTAGGCGTTCCTGAATTACAGAACCTAAGAGAAATAATAAATACTGAACTAGCTAGCAGAGCAGAAGATGCTCCAGCTAAAATATTTCTTAATACTGAGAAATATTTCGACAAAAACCCGAACCGAGCCGGGGGCGGCTGGACAAAAAATGTGATTCGATTAGACAAGTCACAAAATAATGGTTATAGCATAATCGGCAATTTTAAAAAAAATAACGTTGAAGACGTATATATTGCAAACCGCCTATATTTGGACTGCGAAAATATTGGTAGCTATAATTACCCAACCCGAAATCGTATTTACAACTTATTTACAGTTACGTCAGACTCCAAAAATCCGGTTAATATTCTGGCACAAGGCAACGAAAAAGATTGGTTACGGGTAATTTGGCAAGCCGCCGAAGAATTCTGGTCTGGTCATTAAATCGGCACATAAAATATTACCCAAGAGTGCATCTTTACTCCGCACAGTAACTCTACCGTATTTTTTTTCACATGAGACACACGAAGAAAAACTACTTGACTTCAAAAGCAGCTTCTACGTTAATTAATGATATTGTATTTTGCAAAATAGATAAAAATATCCAATTCGAATTAATGGAGCGATATAATGAAAAACTGGGTAATGGAACCAAGGTGTTTATTTTATCCTACACGGTAATTCTGTTTAATACCATTACCCCCCTGTCGTTACGCCTCGATGGTAATGGCGGTCAGATGCTTGGGGGAAAACTGGCAAAGATGTTCGACATCCAACCCGGCATTTGGACCAAGGGGGTAACGTATAAGTCAGCGAGCCGAAAAATCACCCTAGCCGAGTTGCTGAGCATCCTACTAACCGAAGCAAACCAACTCCGCCACAAGTTCAGCTTGCTGGTTTCGTAATGATGACTCCACCCCGCTTCACATCTGCGACTAAGCTGTACGAATTTTTGGAACCCATCGATTTTGCGGAATTCTGGGTATGCGTAACGGACTTGACTGACTTCACGCCGATTTACCTCAAAGGTAGTTCGCTGGGCGACGTGCTCTATAAGATGGAAGTCGCCTTATCAGTTGCTAAGTTGTTGGCGCCATGCCGTTTCAGCTTGCAAACTTTGAGTAGAACCGATGCACTGGACACGCTAAGTCAGCTTGTCGCCGAAGAACGCTTCGTGAAATTGAATCTACTGATTGTATAATTTATAAACACAGGTTCGAATCGAGATATATTACATGGACCCAACCAATGAGTTTTACCACATCCCCGAAGAAGGCATTCAACGCTACGTAGCCGCGCTCAGCAACCAGACCAACGAGTTCGTAATTAGCCATTATGCCGACCGCTACACCCCGTGCGCGAATGGTAATCTTTGCCTCGACAGTAAATTTTTGAAGCTCATACTTGATGAAGTGCGCGGTGAAGAAGAATTTATCATCGACGCGACTAGATGCAACTACAAGGAAACCTACCGGTTCGAGGACATAATCGAATTTCTGCACAAGAACAGCCGCCTACGAAAATTATTAGCCCTGCTCGGCGAATAAAGTATCGAATATGGAGTTCGGCTAACAAAAGTAAAGGGACGCCTTCATTGGGCGTCCCTTTCTAGTTTAACGCTACGACGGAGGTAATAGGTGGAGATTGTCAGCAGGGTCAACACGGATACCGACATCCCCACTTTCTTCCAGTCCCTGCTTTAGTCGTTCGTAAGCAATTTTCGTTTCATTGGGACTGCGGAAGAAGTAAACGAACGGTTTTTCGGGTCTTCCCTTCGTGGTTACCTCAAACGCAAAAAGATGTCGTTGTTTGGCATCTGCGCGTTCGTTGAAATTATAGGTCTTAATCGTAGACAAAGGGAAGATACTGACCGTATCGTGACCAACTTGAACGCGAAATAAAGGTTCTGACATGATTGAAACGTTTTAAGCATTGATAAACTAAGTAGTCGTGTTTGTCCAGCAAGTTATAAACTTCCAGAAGCTTTCGAAATACCCCTTCCAGAATCAACGAACGGCGACCCGCTAAGGTCTTTACCCTATCTGCACCCCCATGTGCCCGCAAATCGGAGAAAAATAGAATCAGCTCCTAGTCTTCGCGGGGGCAAGAATGAATCTACGGAAATCTATGCGGCTGGAATGCCTTGTCGCAGCAAAAACCTCCTAAATGGTCTGTTTTGGTCTGATATACCAAGTAAGCCCACATGCTGCCCATTTCTATGGATGAGAAACTATATATGGTATTTATCATACTAATCGGGGCACATACTGCTTCGAGGCTTTAGGTTTTATATCTTTCCTTAATGCTATTCTGCAGTGTGCAGCAGAGGTGTGCAGTGGAACGCTGGTGTGTGCAGTGAAATCCGAAAAGTGTGCAGCAAAACCTCCAGTTATATTGCACACCTGCACCCGTAACCGCAGCTACTCAGCGCAGCTTTAAAACTTAATTAATTGTTTTTCAAATATTTACAGGGCATAAAAAAAGCTCCGGTAGTACCGGAGCCCTTTTCCACAACCAAAACACCTAATAAACTATTCTTTCAAATCTCTTCTGTCAACTATCAGGCCAAAGCCTTTTCGAAGACGACAGATTTTGCTGAAACAGCTGTTTAGGGTCTTCTGGTAAGAAGAGGCAACAAGCGGGCCGAAAGGTTGCAGACCGGGCAGCTAATTTTTTAGCAGCCGGCTTACCCTGCCCTGCAGCCGCTCATTTACAGATTACTGCTTGGTAACGCGGCTGACAATGCGCGAATCGTTCAGCTCCAGCATCAGCAGGCACACGCCTGCGGCGCCCGGCACTTTCACTTCGGTGCGGGTAGCGGGAGCAGGTTGGTAACGACCGGGCCGGCCACGCCGGCAAAGCCGTTGTGCACGAGGGCCATGGTGATGGGGCCGCTCAGGCCGGTAAACGAGCCGCTGGTAAAGAGCGTGTCTTTGCCGGCATTGAGCGTGAAGCTGGCGGTGCCCCGGGCCTCAGTGGCCACGGCGGGCACTTGCTGGGCGCCGGTTAGCTGAGCCCCGAACAACAGGTTTGCCCGCAGATTGCCCTTCTGGGCCCGGGCGGTACCGGGTTACAGCATGCTCAGTAACAGGCCAAACGCAGCATAAAGCAAAGGCCCTCAACATGGATAAAGCATTGAAAGTGAACCTTTTTAAGCTATACGCGGGCACCCGCAGCGCGGCTACTCCGCCAGGCGTCGCACTGGCGGGGTAGCCGCGCCGAAAACGGGCCGAAGTCGTATTTTGCGCTTTATTCAGGCATTGCCCCCACTATGGAGGCCATAACTTTTCACCTTTTCTGCCGCTGCTGCCCCCCCCATGGAAGCCCCCAACCCCGAGTTCATGCGCGAAGCCATTCGCCTTTCTATTGAGAAAATGCAGGCCGGCCACGGCGGGCCTTTCGGCGCCGTAGTGGTGCGCAACGGCGAAATCATTGCCCGCGGCTTCAACCAGGTAACCAGCACCCACGACCCCACCTGCCACGCCGAAGTAGACGCCATCCGCAAGGCCTGCGCCGTGCTGGGCACTTTCCAGCTCACCGACTGCGACCTGTACACCAGCTGCGAGCCCTGCCCCATGTGCCTGGGCGCCATTTACTGGGCCCGCCCGCGCCGCGTGTTTTATGGTAATACCAAGGAGGACGCCGCCGCCATCGGCTTCGACGACCAGTTCATTTACGAAGAGCTGGAAAAGCCCCTGGACCAGCGCCGCCTGCCCCTGCAGCCGCTGCTGCGCGATGAGGCGCTGGCCGGTTTCCAGGCTTGGGAGCAGCACGAGGCCCGCACCGATTATTGAGCACAAGCTTTTAGCTACTGGCCGTTCGCTGTTAGCTTCCGTTCACCGAAAAAAAGCGACCAGCTAACAGCTCAAAAATGAGGTTTCTCCCCCTGCTACTGCGGATTCTGGCCGGCCTGGTGCTGGTCGTGCTGCTGCTGGCGGGGGCCGGGCTGTGGGCGCTGCAGTCGGAGTGGGGCCACCAGCGGGCAACCAAGCTGGTACGCCAGCGGCTGGCCGCCCACTCCGACCTGGTGCTGGCGCCGTTGCAGCTCGAGTACTCGCTGCTGCGCGATTTTCCTTACCTGACCGCCTCGCTGCACCACCTGTCGCTCACCGATACATCGGCGCGGCGGGCCGTGAAGGTGCTGCGCGTGGGCCGGGCCGATATGCGCCTGGCCCTGCGCCCGCTCTGGCACGGCCGCTTCGTTGTGCAGCGCCTGACGCTGCACAACGCCGAGTTCCGACAGCTCACCGACTCGGCCGGCCACGACTGGGGCCTGCGGGGCCGTGGGCCGCACCGCGCCCAACCCCAGCTGCCCCCCGATTTCGACCTCGATTCGCTGATTATCGTGAACCTGCGCGTTTCGGACCGCAACGAGCTGCACAACAGCGGCTTTGGGGCGCGGGTGGCGCACGGGCGGCTGGCGGTGCGCACCCGCGGGGGCGTGGCCCGGGTGCGGGGCCGGCTGGTGGGCCGGCTCAACTACCTGCGCAGCAGCCGCAGCCTTATTTTCTCGCACGAAGATGTGGTGGCCCAGGTACGCTACGGCTACAATTTCAGCCGGCGCGAGGGCACCTTCCGGCGCACCCGGGCCACGCTCAGCGGCGACACTGTGCACATCAGCGGCACGCACCGCGGCGCCGGACCGGGCGAGCCCCGCGGCGCCCGCCTGAACCTGCACTTCAGGGGCTACCAGCCGCTGCTGAAGGTGCTACGGGTGGCGCTGCCCAACAACCTGGAGCGGTTTCTGGAAGGCACCACCAGCCCCAGCCACGCCCGCATCGCCTACACCATCCGGGGGCTGAGCGGGCCCACGGTGCGGCCGCGCACCGTGCTGCGCTTCGAGCTGCGCAACGCCCAGGTGCAGTGGCCCGACCCCGACCGCCGCATCCGCCGCTGGGATGCCCGCGGCGTGTTCGACAACGGGCCGGGCCACAACGCCCGCACCACCTACCTCACCTTCGAGCAGTGCCGCATCTACTCGACGGCCGGCCAGCTCGACGCCCAACTTACGGTGCGCGACTTCACCAAACCCCGGGTGCAGGGCCGGGTGCGGGGCCGCACCGAGCTGCAGACGCTGGCTTCGGTGGTGGTGCCCGACCTGTGGCGCGCCCGCAGCGGCGAGACCGCCCTCGATTTGGAGCTGGATGGCTGGCTGCCCAACTTCCGGCCCCGGCAACCCGGGCCGGGCCGCCGGCCGCTGCGCCTGCCCGTGTCAGTAAAAGGCACCGTTAGCCTGGAAAACGCGTTTTTTGATATACCCAACCGGCAGGCCCAGATGCGCGCGCTCAACGTGCGGGTCCGGCTGAACGACAGCGTCTGGCAGCTGGAAAACCTCACCGGCCAGCTCAACGGCATGCACCTGCAGGCCAACGCCACCATCACCAACCTGCTGGCCTACGTGAGCGGGCAGCACCCCACTACCCACATCAGCGGCACGCTGAGCGTGGATGAGCTACGCCTGCCCGAGCTGCGGCGGCTGCTGGCCGCCCCACACCACCGCGCCGGCTCGCCCCGGCCGGCCACCGCCGACCCCGCCCAGGCCGCCGATATGCTCACCATTCTGCCCGACGGCCTGCGGCTGGATGGTGTGCGCCTGCGCTGCGCCCGGCTGGTGCTGGCCGGCGATACGCTGCGCGAGCTGGCCGCCACTGTGCACCACGACGGCCACCGCATTGCGTTGCGCGAGCTGCGGGTGCGGGTGTGGGACGGGCAGCTGGGCGGGCAGGCCAGCTGGTCGACCGACCCGTCGGGGCCCGAGCCGGTGCAGGTGGGCCTGACGGTGCAGCTGCCCAGCCTGAACTACGGGCGGCTGCTGGCCCGCATTTCGCGCCCGCCGCGCCGCCCACCGGGCCAGGGCAACACCGACCCTACACTGCGCGAGATTCTGCTGGCCACCAGCGGCCGCATCGATGTGGCTATCGGCGAGCTGCAGCTTAGTGCCGGCAGCAGCCTGCAGCAGCTCCGGTTCCATGTCGACAAAACGGGTCCTGATTTTCAGATTCCCGACCTCACCTTCCGCACCAGCACCGGCGGGCGGGGCCGCATCCGGGCCCAGGCGGCGCTGGCGGGCATCCACCTGGCCCGCGCCCGCGCCACCGTCGACCTGCACTACGAAACGCTCGACGTGCAGCGGTTTCTGCAGCTGCTCGCCGATCTGGGCTCGGTGCCGCCGCCGCCCGACCGCGCCCAGGCCCGGTTGCCCGATACCGGCCGGCGGCCGGGGCGGCTGCCTCGCGGCCCGCGGCCCGGCCGCCCGGCCCGCCCGGCGTCGCCGTTTCTGGATGGCACCATTACGGGCCAGGTGAACGTAACGGCCGAGCGCATGCACTACGGCGTGCTGCAGGGAACCGACTTTACGCTGCGCAGCACCCTCGAAGCCGGCCTGGCGCGGCTCGAAACCTGCTCGGTGCAGGCCTTCGGGGGCGAGCTGGTTTTGCGCGGGGTGCTGCGAACCGACTCGGGGGCCAGCCACCACCCCCTGCGGGCGCACATGCAGCTGCGCAACGTGGAGCTGCCCCAGCTGTTTGCCCTGGCCACCCCGCTGGGCCTCGATGTGCTGGGCCCCGATAACGTGCGCGGCCGCATGCAGGCCGACGCCACCATCCGCACCGACCTCGACCAGACCTTCCTGCCCCGCTTGGCCAGCACCCGCGCCCTGGTGCAGACCGATATTCTCAACCTGGAGCTGCTGGAAGTGGATGCGCTGATGCAGGCACTGCGCATGCTGAGCCCGCGCCGCACCGGCCACCTCTACTTCGAGCCGGTGCAGGCCGATTTCCTGCTCGATAAGGGCCAGCTGCTGATTCCGGGCCTCAACCTGAGCAGCAACCTGACCGATATGCAGGTAACGGGCGAGTACGGCCTCGACGGTCGCGCCGACCTGTACGTGGGCCTGAGTCCGCTGCAAACCCTGTTCGGCAACAACCGCAAGCGCATCGAGCGAATCCGGAGCGGCGAGGCCACCGAGCGGCGCAGCCGGGGCCTCATCTACCTGCAACTGCACCGCCAGCCCGGCAGCCGCTACAAGGTGCTCCTCTTCAAAAAGCAGCAGCAGCGCCAGCAGCAGGCCGAAGTCCAGGACAAATACCAGCGCCTGCTCCGCTTCTTTGCGGATTGAGGTGGAAGTGAGAGGTGGAGCGTCATTCAGAGCGCAGCGAAGAATCTCGCAATGAGTTCACGCGAGCTTCTTCGCTGCGCTCTGAATGACGCTCCACCTCTCTACCCCTCTCCCAGCGGCAGGGTGAGGGTGAATTCGGTGAAACGGCCCTCCTCCGATACGACGGCCAGCGTGCCGCCGTGGCATTTGGTGATGATGTCGTGGGCCAGCGAGAGGCCCAGGCCGGTGCCTTCGCCCACGGGCTTGGTAGTGAAGAAGGGCTGGAAGATGCGCTGCTGCACGGCGGGGCTCATGCCGGTGCCGTTGTCGCGCACCCGCACCTGCACCTGGCCGGCCAGCAGCGTGGTGCTTACCTGCAGCTCGGGCACGTAGCCGGGCCCCGCCAGCGCGGCCTGGCCGGCCAGCGCGTACAGGGCGTTGGTGAACAGGTTGAGCAGCACCCGCTCGACCTCGGGTACCAGCAGCGGCACCAGCGGCAGGTCCTCGGCCAGCACGGGGTGCAGCACATTGGCGGGCAGCAGCAAAGCCGTATCGGGGCGGCCCTCGTAGGCCAGGCGCAGCTGCCGGGCCACCAGGGCATTGAGGTCGGTGGGCTCGGCGGCGGCGGCGCCGGTGCGGGCGTGGGCCAGCATGCTGCTGATAATAGACGAGGCCCGCTGCCCGTGCTGGCTGATTTCGTGCAGATTGCGCCGCAGCCCGCTCATGATTTCCTGCCCCAATTCGTCGGGAGCATCAGCACCGGGGCCGCCCGCTCCTACTGCCCCGGCCGTTTCCTGCTCCAGCAGTTCGTTGCTGACCGAGGCCAGCCGGTTCATGAAGTTGAGCGGGTTCTGCAGCTCGTGGGCAATGCCGGCCGACAACTCGCCCACGAAGGCCCACTTCTCGGCCGCCACCAGCTGGCGTTGCGTAGCCACCAGCTCTTCCTGCTGACGGCTCAGGCGCTCGTAGGCGCGCTTTTTCTGGCGGTAGTTGCGGCCCAGCACCACGCTCAGGCCCGTCACCAGTAGCAACCCGCCTATCGAGCCGCCCAGCAGCCACTGCTGCTGCTGGTTCTGCTGGCGCACCAGGGTGGTAGTGCGCGTCAGCTCGCCGATGCGGTTTTGCTGCTGCCGCAGCTCGAAGCCGTACTGCAGGGCCGCCGTGCGCCGGATCAGGGCACGGCTGCTAAGGCTGTCGTCGTAGGCGGCAAAGAGGCGGTGGTAGCGGTAGGCATCGGCGAAGCGGCCCAGCCGGGCGCTGGCTTCGGACAGCACCCGGCTGCCGTCGCGGATATCCTCCTTCACGCCCCGCTCCTGACTGGCCCGCAGGCCCGGCCGGCCGTAGTAAATGGCGCTGTCGGGGCGGCGCAGGCGCAGCTGGGCGCGGGCCATTACCAGATCGACCAGCGGCAGGTAGCCCACCACATCGAGGCGGCGCAGTTCGGCGCGGGCCTGGCGGGCGTAGCGCAAGGCCTCGGCCGGCCGGCCCTGGCGCTCGGCCATGTCGGCAATGTACACTTCGAGCACCATGCGGCCGGGGTTGTCGCCGAGGCGGCGGGCCAGCGCGGCGCCTTCGGTGTAGTAGTGGCGGGCCTGCGTCCACTGGCCCTGGGCCTGGTACAGGTCGCCGAGGCCGCGCAGGCTCTGGGCCACGCCGCCCAGGTCGTTGGTTCGCCGGGCCAGGGCGCGGCTCTGCTCCAGGTAAGCCAGCGCCTGCCCAAATTCGCTCAACTGGGTACTGATGAAGCCGAGCTGGGCGTTGGTGAGCACCAGCCATTTGCTGTCGCGCAGCTTTTCGGCCTGCGTGAGGCCCTGCTGGGCGCTGGCCAGCGCGCGGGTGTAGTTGCCCTGCCCGAAGTAGATGTAGCCCAGGTTGTAGCCGGCCGCAATCAGGTTATACGAGTCGTGGTGCTGCCGGAAAAGGCGCTCGGCCTGCCGGGTAAAGGCCAGCGCCGGCGCGTACTCGTTGCGCTTGCGGTAGTAGAAGCCCAGCCCCAGCCAGGCCTTGGCCTGCCCCGGCGCGTAGCCCAGGCGCGTCGCCAGCGCGGCCGCCTCCTCGAAGCGGGTGCGCGAGAGGCGCGGGTCGGAGGAACGCAGCTGGAAGGCCAGCTCGTTGAGCTGCTGCACCCGCACGGTATCGGCGGCGGGCGGCGGCGCGGGGGTGCTGGCCCGTAGCGGCGCCAACGGTAGCAGCAGCCCCAGCAGCGTGAGCAGCAACGCCCGGCCCAGGCCGGCTTTTCGAAGAATTAGAAGTACATCAGCCATATAACGCCGCTAAGATATTGGCTGGCCGGTTAAGGTGCGGCCGGACGGCCCGGGTATCCGGGGGCGGGTATTCGTTCGGGTATGCGCCGGGGCGGTTGGGAGCGGTTGGGGAGGCTAGAACCCTTTGGGCAGGTCGATGCCCCGGATGGTGCGGAACAAGCTCAGCGCGTTCTGGTCGGTGAGGCCGCCGATGTAGTCGGTGAGCAGGATGATTTGCTCGTAGGCGCCCGCGTCCTGCTGGGGGCCGGTGGCCCGGAACTGCCCGGGCAGCAGCTGGCGCAGCTTGCGCGAGCGGGCACTGTCGTGGGGGTCGAAGGTGGCGGCCAAGAAGGCATCGAGCAGGCCGCCGAGCACCTCGAAGCCAGCGGCTTCAATTTCCAGCACCGGCCGGCTCTGGTAGAGGTGCTCCACCGTGAGGCGATGCACCTCCTGCAACTGCTCCCAGCAGTCGAGCTGGCGCACCAGGGGCTCGTCGAGGTGGCCGCGCAGCAGCTCGGGGGCGCGGTCGGCGAAGCGGCGGGCAGTTTGCTGCACGAGCTGGTTGATGAGGCGGGCGCGCAGGTAGCCCAGTTCCTCGCGCCAGTCGCGCCACTGCACCGAGCCGCGGCGGGTGGGCGCGTCGCCGAGCATGTCGCGCAGCAGCGCCAGGCCTTTATCGCACGGAATCAGCCCCAGCTTGAGGCCGTCTTCGAAGTCGATGATGCGGTAGCAGATGTCGTCGGCGGCCTCGACCAGAAACGCCAGCGGGTGGCGGTGGTAGAAGCCGGCCGCCTCCGAACCGGCCGGCTTGGGCAACAGGCCTAACTCGCGGGCCACCTCCTCGAACCGCCCGGCTTCGGTCTGGAAGTAGCCGTATTTCTTCTCGCTGATGCTCTGGGTAAGGGCCTGTTCGGGCACCACCGAGGCGCGCGGGTACTTGCTGAACGCGCCCAGCGTGGCGTACGTCAGGCCCAGTCCGGCCGAGCCGCTGCTATGGGCCGCGTAGGTGTGGGTAAGCACCCGAAAACCGGCCGCGTTGCCCTCGAAATGCTGCAAATCGGCCCGCTGGGCCTCGCTCAGCATGCGCACAAACGGCTCGGCGGCGGGGCTGCGGAAGTAGGCCGAAATAGCATCTTCGCCCGAGTGGCCGAAGGGCGGGTTGCCGATGTCGTGGGCCAGGCAGGCGGCGGCCACGATGTCGCCGAAGTCGGCGTCGAGGTGGGGCAGTTCGTCGGCCAGGCCGGGGGTTTCTTCGAGCAGCAGCCGGCCCCCGAGGCGGCCGAGCGAGCGGCCCACGCAGGCCGTTTCGAGCGAGTGGGTGAGGCGGGTGTGCACGAAGTCGGTTTCGGGCAGCGGCATGACCTGGGTTTTGCGCTGCAACCGCCGAAACGCCGAACTGAACACCACCCGGTCGTAGTCGGCCACGAAGGCCCCGCGCACCGGCGCGGCCTCGCTCACGACGTGTAGCTGGGGCTGCTCGGGGTAGCGGCGGCGGCTCAGCAGCTGGCCCCAGCGCATGGTGGGGGCGTTTTCGTCGGGAGGCGTGAGGTGGAGCATGGTGTTGGTTTTGAGCGGCAAGCCGCAAGCTACAAGCTGCAAGTTGATTTTCGAACAGCAGCTTGTAGCTTGTGGCTTGCCGCTCAACTCCGCTCCTCCCCCATCCGGCCCAACAACCGCACGGTGGCGTAGCCGAGCAGCAGAAACAGGCCGTAGAGCAGCGTTACGCCCCAGGTACCGAGGTAGGCGCGCGGGTGGAGCAGGCGGTTTAGGATATCGTAGAACAGGCTGATGGGATTGGTAAGCACGTCCCAGCTGTTGAAGCGCAGGTAGCGGCCCAGGTAGATGCCGAAGCTGCTCAGCAGCAGCGCCAAGGTGGCAAAGCCCCAGCCGGCCAGCCCGCCCAGCCGGCGCGTCACGAGCTGCTGTATGTCGAGCAGCGAGGCGTAGGCCAGCATCAGCCCGTTCCAGGCGCAGCTCAGAATCAGGGCCAGATCGTACCAGTAGGGCACGCCGGGGCGCGGGTGCAGGTGGAACAGGTCGGTGAGGATGTAGGGCGCGTTGGGAAAGAACAGCAGCCAGGCCGCGCCCACCGGCAGCAGCACCCGCAGCCGCAGCCGCCCGGCGGCCAGCCCCAGCATAGTGCTCAGCCCGAACGGCACGAGGGCCAGAAACAGGTTCCAGAGCAGGAATACGAAGGTAATCTGGCGCGTGAGCAGCACCCGGCCGGTAATCAGGGCCACGCTCAGGGCCAGCGAGAGGCCCAGCAGCAGCAGCAGATGCAGGCGCCGTTGCAGCTGGGCCTGGGAGAATGTGCTAACCGACATCGACATAGCCGCAAATACGGAAATTCCGGCCGCCGGGGTCATCCGCTACACCCTACGCAGTCATAGCATCCCTACCAATAAGCAACCAGTACTGCGGTCTATTAAGGCACCAGCGCGGCCGTTTGAACCCATAACGTGGCGAATCGAACCCATAACGCGTACCGATAAAACCATAACGCGGACCGATGAAGCTATAACGTGGCAAATCGAACCTACCACGCGGTAAATCGAACCCGCAACGCGACCTACCGAACCCATAACGTGGCTAATTGAACGCGTTACGTGAGGATTTGGGGGCGGAGCGTGGCCCGCACTACGGCTGCTGCTGCTCCACGATGCCGCCGGCGGCCCAGCGCAGGGTGGCCTGGGTCTGGGCGTACTTGGTCTGCAGCGCGGCCAGCTTCTGGCGGGCCTCCAGCAGCTTGGCCTCGCGCGCGTTGAGCAGGAACACCGAGCTTTCGCCGTTTTCGAAGCGGGTTTGCTCGCCGCCCAGCAGGCGCTCGGCATTGGCTACCACCTGCTGCTGCAAGGCCAACTGCTCGCGCAGGGCGGCCCGACTGTTGGCCACGGTAAGCACGCCGGTTTCGATTTCGCGGGCGGCCTGTTGCAGGCCCAGCTCGGCGTCCTGCTGCTTGAGGCGGTTGAGCTGCAGCTTGGCCCGCTCCTGGCGCAGCAGCAGCGGGTAGGCAAAGCTCACGCCCAGCTTGTAGTTGTTGGTCAGGTAGCTGCCGCGCAGGCTGGCCGGCGTTTCGGGGCCGAAGGGCTGGCCGGCTTGCAGCAGGTTGTAGTCGAGGTTGAGCTTGGGCAGCAGCTTGTTGCGCAGCAGCCGGTTTTCCACCGAAAGTTGCAGCAGCTTGGCGCGGCTTTTCTGGAGTTCCGGATGAATCTGTTGGGCCAGGGCCGTGAGGGCGGCCAGCGAGTCGGGAGGCAGGGTGCGCCAGTCGGCGGGGCCGGGCAGCGGCTGGGGGCGGGCGGTGGCGGGCAGGTTCAGGGGCTGCTGCTGCGCATTCCAGAGGTAGTTGCTCAGCAGCAGCGTGGCGTTCTGGAATTCCAGCTGGGCCTGGCTGAGCTCGGCCTGGCGCTTTTGCAGCTCGCCCAGCGCCTCCACCGAGTCGATGGCCGCTAAATCGCCCAGCCGCACGCGCTGGCGCACGGCCCGGAAGCGCACGTCGCCCAGCCGCAGGTTCTGCCGATTCAGCTCCAGCTGGCGGTAGGTCAGCGTCCAGTCCCAGTAGTCTTTGGCGGCTTGCAGCAGCAGCTTGTTCAGGGCCCCGCGGCGCTCGGCTTCGGCCAGGCCCTGCAACGCCTGGGCCTGGCGCACGGCGGCCCGGCGCTCGTCAATCAGCAGGCCCTGGGCCAGCGGCACACTCAGGCCCACATAGCTCAGGCCGGCCGGCGCGGTGTAGTTTTCGGGGTTGACGTACTGGCCCGTACCCCGCTCGTAGCCCGCCTTCACCTCGAAGCCGTACCACACCGGCACCCGTAGCTGGGTGTCCCAGTCGTGGAAATATTCCTGGCCCTTGAGCGTTTTGCCGGAGTATTTGCTCGTGGCGCTGGGGTCGAACAGGCCGCGGGCGTAGCGCACTTCCTGGCGGGCGCGCTCGGGCAGCAGCCCCGCCTGCCGGGCCACCGGGTGCCGCAGCGCCACGTAGCTCAGCAGGTCGCTCAGCCCGAACACCCGCCCCACCGAATCGGCGGTCGGCGCCGGGCCCGCCAGCGGCGCCTGGGCCCGAACCTGGCCGGGCATAGCCGCCAGCCAGATCAGCAATAGCAGAAGAATGATTCGGAGGGGCATAGGAAATGATGCTACTACTGAATAACCGGCCGTGGCGGTGGCCGCTTACTGTTCTTCCTCGGTCGTTTTATCGGCTTTCTTAGCTGGTTTGGCCTTGCCGGACTGTTCGGCGGGCGAGCCTACGAAGTCGGCGGGGAAGCCGTTGAGCTGCCGCCAGAGCTCGTACCAGATGGGCACATCGTCGAGCAGGGCCCAGCCGTACACGCCGGAACCTACGCGCAGCGGCTCGGGCCAGGGCTCCAGGTCGTGGTCGGGCGTTACCAGCACCCGGTACTGGCCCTGCGAGTCCACGTTGTCGATAACGGCCACCCGGCCGCCGAAGGTGCCGAAGCTCGTACCGGGCCAGCCGCTGAACACCAGCGCCGGCCAGCCATCGAATTGCAGGCGCACCTTGCGGCCCACGCTCAGCAGCGGAATATCCATGGGCTGCACGTACAGCTCGGCGGCCAGCTCGGGCGCGATGGGCGTCACCGTCAGCACCGGCTCGCCCTCCTTCACCATCTCGCCCAGGCCCTGCTTGAGGGCCCGCACCACGTAGCCGTCCTGGGGCGCCCGGATGGCGTAGTAGCCGGCCCGGATGCGCAGGTTGGCCAGCTCGGTGCGCAGCTTGGCAATCTGGCCCTCCGAGTCGAACTGATAGGCCACGGCCGAGCGCCGGTCCGACTCCGACTTGGCAATCTTGTCCTGGTATTCGGCCTGCAACGAGCTGAGCTCCAGCTCGGCGTTGGTGAGCTCCTGGCGGGCGGCCCCGAGCTTGTTGTCGGCTTCCTGGCGCTTGGCGGTGCTTTCCTGGAACTTGAGGCGGCGCTGCTCCAGCTCGGTGAGGCTTTTCAGGCCCTGCTTATAGAGCTCCTCCTGGCGGTCGAGCTGGCGGCGGGCAATGGCGAAGTCGTTTTCGGCGGCCCGCAGCCCGGCTTCCTCCGAGCTGACTTTCAGCCGGTTCTGGGTCACTTTGTTGCGGGCCTTGTCGAGGCTCACGGCCAGGCCGGCGCGCAGGGCCTGCTGCTGGTTGCCGAGGGCCACGGTTTTGCCCTTGTTCTGCTCCAGGGCCGCAATCTTGGCTTCCAGCTGCTCGCGGGTGCGGGCCAGCAGCTCGGGGTCGAAGTACTTGTCCTTGATTTCGCTGATTTCGATCAGCGTATCGCCTTGCTTTACCCGCTGGCCCTCGCGCACGTGCCAGCCCACAATGCGGCCGGCAATGGTGCTGGGCACCTGCTGGGGCCGGTCCTGGGGCCGCAGGGTGGTCAGGCGGCCGGTCGAGCGGATGTTCTGGGTCCAGGGCAGAAAGCCGGCGCCAATCGTGAGCACGCCCAGCACGGCCAGCCAGCGGGCCAGCACCCGCCCCGTGCGCGGCGTCTGCACCCGCCGGAACGAGTGGAAACCGGCCGTCAGCGGGTTGGTTTCTTCCAGAGGATGTTCGGCGAAAGGCATTTTTTGGGGTGATGGGGTGATGGGGTGAGCAGGTGATGGGGTGAGCAGGTGATGGGGTAATGGGGTAGATAGGTGAACCTGCCCTTCACCCCATTACCGCCGCGAAGTCGCCTTCCTTTACTATGCGGCCCTCCTGGAGCAGGGCCAGGCGGTGGCAGAGGCGCAGCGTGTCGGGCTCGTGGCTGGCCAGCAGCACCGTCCAGGGCATGTCGGGGGCCAGCAGGCGGCGCAAGATGCGGTGGCGCTCGGCGCGCTCCACGCTCAGCAGCGGGTTGTCGAGCAGCAGCAGGCGGGGGCGGCTAACCAGGGCGCGGGCCAGCAGCAGCTTCTGGCGGGCGCTGTCGGAAAAGGGCGTGCCCACCCCGACGGGCGTGTTCAGGCCCTGGGGGCGGGCGTACAGCTCGTCGCGCAGGCCCACCAGCTCCAGGGCCCAGGCCACATCGTCGGGCCCGATGCCGGGTTGGTTGAGGGTCAGGTTCTGGAGCAGGCTGCCCTCGAACAGGCCCCGGTGCGAGATGTTGTCGGCCAACTCGTTGCTCAGGCTGCCGGCAGTTAAATCGCGCAGCGCCAGGCCGTCGTAGGCCACCATGCCGGTGTAGTCGGCGAGCAGGCCGGCCAGCACGCTCAGCAGCGTGCTTTTGCCCGAGCCGTCGGGCCCGGCCAGGCCCAGCGTGTGGCCCGCCGTTACGCTAAACGACACCTTTTGGAGGGTGGGCTGCTCGTTGCCGGGGTAGCGGTAGCTCAGCTCGCGCACTTCTACCCGCAGGCCGGCGGGCGGGGTGGCGGCCGGCAGCGTGAGGGTGCCGGTGGTAGCCGGCAGCAGCGGCAAATCGAGCACGTGGCCGATTTTGTCGAGCGAGGTCAGCGCGTCGTACACCACATCAATCTTGAGCAGCACCTTTTCCATGGCCGTGATGATGAGGATAATCACGATTTCGGCGGCCACGAACTGGCCGATGTTGAGCTGCTTGCTGATCAGCAGCCAGCAGCCGATAATGAGCAAAGCGGCCGTAATAAGGCTTTTGAAGGCCACGAAGCCCCAGAACTGGGTGATGAGCACCCGGAAGTGGCGTTGGCGGGCCGTCAGGTAACCGTCCACCAGCTCGTCGGTGCGGCTCAGGGCCAGCTGCTGGCGCGGGGCGTGGCGGAAGGTGTTCACGGTGCGGGCCACGTCTTCGAGCCAGGCCACCACCCGGTATTTGTACTTCGATTCTTCCAGGCTGCTGTCGAGGCCGCCGGGGCCGGTCAGGCGGATGAGCAGGGCCAGCAGCCCAATCAGCAGCAGGCCGAACACGATGAAAACCGGGTGATAAAAGGAGAGCAGCAGCAGGCCGAACAGGATTTGCAGGGCCGCGGCCGAAAACTCAATCAGCAGCGTGGAAAGGCCCTTTTGCAGGGTGGGCACGTCGAGCAGCCGGTTCATCAACTCGGGCAGGTACTGGCCGTCGAGGGCCTCGGTGCGCACCCGGGGCAGGCGCACGGCAAAATCGAAGCTGATGCGCGCAAACAGCCGCTGCTGCACAAACTCGACCAGGTACAGCTGCATCACCTGCAAGGCCCCCACCCCAAACGTGCCCAGCACAATAAAGCTGATGAGCACGACCAGCGAGGTGCTCACGTCGCCGCTGCTCACAAAGCCAATCACCGACTGCACGCCCAGCGGCAGCGTCAGGCTGATGAGGCCGGTCAGGGCCGCGTAGATGTAGAGGTAGGTGATGTCGCGCCGCTCGGCGTGCAGCAGCTGCAAGAGGCGCCGGACAGGCGTGAGCGAAGAAGCGGCGTTGGCCATAGGGCAGGAATTCGGATTAACTCAGTGGTAAACCGCGCCTGCCCCCTTGGCCGAGGGCTTAGCGCAGCGCCCCGAAGGCCAGGGTTTCGAGGAAGCGGTAACGGTCCTGCTCCTGGCTGGCGGGGTTTTGGGCGTCGGTGAGGCCCGGCAGGTGGCGGGCGAAAAAGTGCTGCTTGCGGGCGGCCTCCACCAGCGTGCTCACCAGCGCCCGCGGGAAGGGGTAGGCGGGCGCCAGCTCCGTCACGACTTCGGCCACCTCGGCCACCAGCCGCTTGTGCTCGCGGAACAGGCCCGCCCGGTTGTCCTCGTCTACGTCGCGGGTGAGGTAGGCCTTGGAGGCCTCGTTGACCACGATGCGGTAGAGGGCAGCCTCGTCGAGCGGGGTGGTGGCGGGGTCGTCGTGGTGGGCGCGGCAGAGGATGCCCAGAATCAGGCGCAGGCGCTGGGCCGCATCGGGCACGTTGTGGGTATGGAAATGGATCTGGTAGCGCAGCCAGGCCCAGTACCACGACACGAGGTAAACCAGCAGCCGGTGCTTGTTTTCGAAGTAGCGGTAGAGCGAGGCCTCGGTCGATTCCATGCGCTGGGCCAGCTTTTTGAAGGTAAACTGCTCCAGCCCGATTTCATCAATCAGCTGCACGCTTTCGGCAATCAGCCGACGGCCCAGCTCCGTGTCCTGGGGGTCGCGCAGGTAAAGTCGTTCATTCAGGTCGATGCGTAGGGGGTTCATAGTCGGAATCAATAGAGGCGAGACTTCACCCGTTAATAGTAATACTAACCAGGTGGCGCAAAA
Organism: Hymenobacter actinosclerus; assembly: GCF_900111515.1. Taxonomy (GTDB): domain Bacteria; phylum Bacteroidota; class Bacteroidia; order Cytophagales; family Hymenobacteraceae; genus Hymenobacter; species Hymenobacter actinosclerus. Next base: position 182,985 of record NZ_FOHS01000005.1, on the reverse strand, counting down.
TAATGCTATCCGGGCAGGAGCCGGCGGCCTTTCTTCCCTTTGAAACCTACGACAAAGGTACCTGGCCCAGCCAGGCCCAAACTTAAGATAGCGTTAAATCGAGCTTAAATTCGGATTAAAAAGGGGCCTTACGTTGCACCCCACCCCCTAGCCCCACCCCGCTTTATGCGCGGCATCCTCCGGGAGAGGGGGAACTAGTTTCTAGCTCTTTGTTTAGGTTTAGAAAGTTAAAAGCTAGTTCCCCCTCTCCCGGAGGATGCCGCGCATAAAGCGGGGTGGGGCTAGGGGGTGGGGTGCCGCGTCGGCCCAACTACTCGCCCTGCCCCAGCGAGAAAGCCCGCTGGCCATCCATGAGGTAGAGGTTTTCGGTTTTAATAACCAGGAGGCCGGCTTCGGTGAGGCGCCGCTGCAAATCGAGAATCTGGCCGAACTCTACGGGCGTGTAGCCGACCTGGGTGGCCGTGGTGGCCGTGGCGTTGGCGGCCACGAAGCGGCAGCGCCAGTGGTCGGTGCAGAACGTTTCGGGGTGGCCGTCGGGGTACACTTTCACGCCGCGGTTGGTGATGAGCTTGAGCTTGAGCTCGGGGCCCGCCAGCCGGGCCAGCTGCTCGCCCAGCTCGTTGGGGTTGAAGCCGCTCCAGCACAAAAACAAATCGGAGCCTACCAGCTGCTGCTCCACTACGGGCCGCTCGTAAGCGGAGGCTACCGGCTTAGCGGCGGGGGCGCCCGCGGGGGCCGTGGCCGCCTTGAAGGGCGCCAGCTGCCGGGGCGTGCGGCCCAGGCGCTCAATTACGGCGTCGGCAAAGCCCGCGGTGCTTGCTTTGGCGGTGCTGGTTTCGGGGCGGTAGATGTCGGCCGTGTGGATGCCGTCTTCGAGGGCGCACAGCCAGGCGTTGTGCACGCGGGCGGCCACCTCGTGCTGGCCCAGGTGCACGAGCATGAGCACGGCCGCCTGCAACAGGCCCGAGGGGTTGGCAATGCCCTTACCGGCAATATCGGGGGCCGAGCCGTGGATGGCCTCGAACAGGGCCCCGTGGTCGCCGATGTTGGAAGAGCCGGCTAGGCCCACCGAGCCGGCAATCTGGGCCACCACATCCGAAATAATGTCGCCGTACAGGTTCAGCGTCACGATTACGTCGTAGCGCTCGGGCGTGTCGGCCAGCCGGGCTGTGCCGATATCGATAATCTGGTGGTCCTGCCCCAGGTCGGGGTACTCCTGGCCGATTTCCATGAACACCCGGTGAAACAGCCCGTCGGTGAGCTTCATGATGTTGTCCTTGGTCATGCAGGTCACGTGCTGGCGGCCGTGCTGGCGGGCGTACTCGAAGGCGTAGCGCACGATTTTCTCGCAGCCGGGCCGGCTCACCAGTTTCAGGCACTGCACCACTTCGGGCGTCTGCTGGTGCTCGATGCCGGCGTACAGGTCCTCCTCGTTTTCGCGCACAATCACGATGTCGAGGTCGGGGTGGCGGGTGAACACGGCCGGGTACAGCGAGCGGGTGGGCCGCACGTTGGCGTACAAGCCCAGGGTTTTGCGCAGCGTCACGTTCAGGCTTTTGTAGCCCCCGCCCAGCGGCGTGGTAATAGGCGCCTTCAGCAGCACGCCGGTGCGGGCCAGCGAATCCCAGGCCTCCGGACCGATGCCCGAGGCGTGGCCCGCCAGGTACACCTGCTCGCCCACCTCAATGAACTCCGGCGCAATGGCCGCCCCCGCCGCTTCGAGAATCCGCAGTGTCTGGGTCATGATTTCGGGGCCGATACCGTCGCCGACGGCTACTGTAATGGGGGTTTTGGTGGGCTGCATACTATAAAGAGAAGTGGAGGATGAAGGCCGAACCGGTTTCGGTTCGGCGCACAAACATACAACTGCTTTCATAAATAATAGCAATACTATCAACCATGAAAGCAACAAACATTTCTAACTAATTCGCCCTTACTCAAACGAGTGGCCGGGCGGCGAACTTGCCCGGTTTAGCATCCCGGCCGCAACTCCTTACCTTTGCCGGGCGGGCCGCGCTGGTGGTGGCTCCGTAGTTTTATCTGCTCTTCCCTGGCTTTTTTTGGTCTATGAGGCTATCTACCCTCCTGCCCCTGGTGCTGCTCTACGCGGGCCTGACTGCTGCCCCGCCGTTGCGGGCCCAGTCCCGGCCGGCCCCTAAACCAGCCGGCCCGGCCGCCCCGGCTCCACCGCGGGCCCGGGCCGCCACGCCGGCGGCGGCCGCGGTGGTAGCTAGTCCCGACCAGGATTTGCACTACAAAAACGGCAAGCTGCTGGTGGAGCGCGGCTCCTACGCGCTGGCCATGCAGGAGCTGGAGCCCCTCACGCTGCCGGCCGCCAAGTTTGCGCGGGCCCCCGAGGCGGCCTACCTCTACGCCGTGGCCGCCAGCCGGCTGAAAAAGTGGGCCGAAGCCGAGCAGATGCTCAACCTGGTGCGCAACCGCTACCCCAACTGGGCCGGCCTGCCCGAAGCCTTTTTCCTGCAAGGCCAGATTTCGTTTGAGCAGCAGGACTACGCCAATGCCCTGGCCGTGCTGGGCCAGTTGCCGGCCGGCACGCTGGCCGCCGAGCGGGCCAACATGGAAGCTGCCTACCTGCCCCGCATCGGCGAAAAAGCCGTATTCCAGGGCCTCGTAAAAGACTTTCCGCAGGATGCAGCCCTGGGCCGGGCCTACGCCGACAAGCTGATAAGCGGCGGCTGGTACACCAGCGCCGACCAGGCCCAGCTCGACCAGCTCGTCAGCCGCTTCAAGCTCGACCGCAACGCGTATACCCCGCGGCTGGGCGGCACCAAAAAAAGCAGCTACAACATCGGGGTGCTGCTGCCCTTTGAGTTCAACGATACGAGCTGGGAGAAGCGCCGCCGCAACCAGTTCGTTACCGATCTGTACGCCGGCCTGCGCCTGGCCCAGGACTCGCTCCAGCGGGCCGGCCGGCCGGTGCAGCTTTTCGCCTACGACACCGGCGCCGACACCGTGCAGCTCAAGCAGGTGCTCACGCTGCCCGAGCTGGCCGGCATGGACCTGATTATTGGGCCGGTTTATAAGTCGGGCTCCAAGATTCTGGCCCAGTACGCCCAGCAGCACCAGATTGCGGTAGTTAACCCACTTTCGCAGGATGGCAGCCTGGTTCTCGACAACGCCTGGCACTACCTGTTCGAGCCCAGCACCACCACCCAGGCCCGGCAGGCGGCCCAGTTTGCCTACACTCGCCTCGGCGGCCCGCGCACGGCCGTGGTGCTCTACGAAGACACCAACGACGAAACCGCCTTCGGCCTGGCCTACAAGCAGGCCTACGAGGCGCTGGGCGGCAAGGTGCTCCAGCTACGCCGCATCAAGTCCGACGACGAAACCTCGCTGGCCGCCGGCTTCGGGGGCATCGACCTGAAGACCATCGGCCACCTGGTGGTGGCGTCCGACAACCCCAAGGCCGGCGTGTTCACGCTTTCGGCGTTGCGGGTGCAGAACGCCAAGCCGCCGCTTATCACCTACGCCTCCTGGCTCGACAACAACCGCCTCAGCCTGGGCGAGCTGGACTCGCGCGGCATCTACTTCATCCATCCCAAGTACCTCGACCGCAACAACGCCGGGGTACGGCGGGTGCGCCAGCTCTACACCCAGCAGCTCAACCTGCCGCCCTCGGTGTTTGCCTACACCGGCTTCGAGCTGCTCTACTTCTTCGGCAGCCAGCTGCACCAGAACGGCCCCTCTTTCCAGCAGCCACTGGCCGGCAGCGGGCCGGTATCGGGGGCCGTGTTCCAGGGCATCGGCTACCCCGATGGCGCCCACGACAACCAGTACGTACCCATCACCAAGCTCGAACGGCTGGAGGTGGAAGTGCTGAACCCGGTAGGCTTCCGGTAGGTTGTTTAGTATTGAGTGCTGGCTATCCAACTAACTCACATTGCGGACTAAAGCTAGAGCTATTATTAGCTCCCCTCCTTGGAAAATGTCGCGCATCGAGCGAGTGTGGGGTGGGGGTGGTTGACAATCGTTGAACATCAATTAGAAACTAGAGCTAACAATTGTTCTGCTGTCATCAACCACCCCCACCCCCTCCTTTCCTAGGAGGGGAGCTAATAATAGCTCTAGCTCTAGTCCGCAATGTGAGTTAGTTGGATAGCCGTTACCCTAATGTCAACTCGAACAGTCCGATTTTAACCTGCTTTTACTTTTCTCATGTCTCAAGACTCAATACTTAACACCAAGGCTGCCCTCGACCTTTCCACCTCCGACCAGCTTTTCACCCGCGCCCAGCACCACATTCCGGGCGGCGTAAACTCGCCGGTGCGGGCCTTCCGGGCCGTGGGCGGGCATCCGGTGTTCATGCAGTCGGCCAAGGGGGCCTGGCTGACGGATGTGGACGGCAATAAGTACCTCGACTTCATCAATTCCTGGGGCCCGATGATTCTGGGCCACGCTCCCGATATCGTGGTGGACGCCGTGCGCAAAGCCGCTGGCGACTCGCTGTCGTTCGGGGCGCCCACCCGCCGCGAGGTGGAAATGGCCGAGCTGATCAAGAAAATGGTGCCCAGCATCGAGAAGGTGCGGTTGGTGAATTCGGGCACCGAGGCCACCATGTCGGCCATCCGGGTGGCGCGGGGCTACACGGGGCGCGACAAAATCATCAAGTTCGAGGGCTGCTATCACGGCCATGGCGACTCGTTTCTGATTGCGGCCGGCTCGGGCGCCCTCACGCTGGGCGCCCCCGATTCGCCCGGCGTTACGCAGGGCGTGGCCCTGGACACCCTCACCGCCCCCTACAACGACCTGGAAGCCACCGAGCGGCTGATTCTGGCCAACGAAGGCCAGGTAGCGGCCCTGATTCTGGAGCCGGTGGTGGGCAACATGGGCCTCGTGGCCCCGGCCGAGGGCTACTTGCAGGGCCTGCGCGAGCTGTGCACCCAGCATGGCATCGTGCTCATTTTTGATGAGGTGATGACCGGTTTCCGCCTCGCCCGCGGCGGCGCCCAGGAGCTGTTCGGTGTAACGCCCGACATGACCACGCTCGGCAAAATTATCGGCGGCGGCATGCCCGTGGGTGCCTACGGCGGCCGCCAGGACATCATGGACCAGGTGGCGCCCGCCGGCAAGGTGTACCAGGCCGGCACGCTTTCGGGCAACCCCATCGCCACCGCCGCCGGCATTGCCCAGCTCACGTATTTGCAGGAGCATCCCGAACTCTACACCGAGCTGGACCGCATCACGGCCCGCCTGGCCGACGGCACCCGCCAGATTTGCGCCGACCTTGGCCTGAACTACACCGTCAACCGCGTGGGCTCGATGTTCAGCGTCTTCTTCACCGACCAGCCCGTGCGCAACCTCGACGAGGCCAAAACTTCCGACACCGAGGCGTTCGGCCGCTACTTCCGGGCCATGCTCAATCGCGGCATCTACCTGGCCCCGGCCCTCTACGAAGCCCTGTTCATCAGCACTTCCATGACCGACGAGCTGGTAGACCAATACCTGACCGCCTGCCGCGAATCGATGATCGAAGCGCACGGACTGTAGGAATTCGTTTTTCGTTACGTAAAAGAACGTCATTCTTCGCTCCGCTCAGAATGACGTTCTTTTACGTAACAACTAATCACGAAAACCCCGACCTTTGCGCGAACTAACCGCGCTTACATGCCCCGATTTCGCCCGCTGCCGCTACTTATACTGTTGCTGGCACTCGTGCTTCCCCTGCTCGTGTCGGCCCAGACTGCTACCGGGCCGGCCGCGGCCAACAAGCGCCTGTTCGACCGCACCGTCGACGAACTCAACTTCCGGACCATGGAAACGGTGTACGACAAGTCGTTCACCCGCGCCAAGTACCCGGTAAGCCTCCGCTCGACTAAAGCGCGGGCCGAGTTTGACACTTATTTCGGCCGCGAAGACCTGAAGAAGCTGTTCCGCAACTACAACGGGGTTTCGGAGCGGTTCAAGGGCCATTTTGGCAAGGGGCGCACCGATTTGCTGGAGTTTGAAAAGCAGCTCAACAGCCTGCTGGTCGACCGCAACTTCGAGTTCTTTATCCGGGTGCTGCCGCGCGACGAGCGGGTGACGCTGGTGCGCAACCTGCAACGGGTTATCAAGCAGAGCGCGGCCCAGTTCAACGCCTCCCAGGATGCCACCCCCGACGAAGTAGCCGCCGACGGGGCCGCCGTGCCCCCCGCCGCCGATGGCGTGGCCCCCGCCTCGCTGAACCGGCCCGCCGCCGTAGCCGAAGACCCCCAGCCCCAGCCCGAAGCCGACCTGGCTTCCGCTCCCGCCTATACCGGCCCCCGCCCCCTCGACGTGCCCGCCCGCCACGACTGGCTCGATTACCTGAGCCTGATGCTGCTCGTTGGCTCGTTCCTGCTGCTGCTCTACCTGGTGCTCAGCGTAGTACCCGCCCTCCAGCAGCGCCTCGACGCGGTGTTGCCGCCCGATGCCGATGGCGCCGACGACCCCGAACCCCTCCCCCAGCACCCCCGCCGGGCCGCCCGCCCCCTGCCCGAAGACCGGTACGAGGAGGAGAGTTAATTATGAATTTTAAATTATGAATTTTGAATTAGCCGTTCATTCGCTACACTATTTTGAAACAGCTGAATAATTCATTTTTCCCAATTCATAATTAAAAATTCGACATTCATAATTCAAAAAAATGATTCTTTCCGACCAGCAGATTCTTGCCGAAATAGAGCGAGGTACCATCGTGATTGAGCCCTACGAGCGCAGCTGCCTCGGCACCAACTCCTACGACGTGCATTTGGGCCGCTACCTGGCCACCTACCGCGACGCCGTACTCGACGCCCGCAAGCACAACGAAATCGACGTGTTCGAAATCCCCCCGGAAGGATTCGTGTTGCAGCCCGGCACGCTGTACCTGGGCGTAACCGAGGAGTACACCGAAACCCACGCCCACGTGCCGTTTCTGGAGGGCAAGAGCAGCGTCGGCCGCCTCGGCATCGACATTCACGCCACCGCCGGCAAGGGCGATATCGGCTTCTGCAATACCTGGACGCTGGAAATCAGCGTGTCGATGCCCGTGCGCGTTTACCACAACATGCCCGTGGGCCAGCTCATCTACTTCACGGTGGAAGGCGACGTGGAGAACCTCTATAACCGCAAGCCCAACGCTAAGTACAACCAGCGCACGGTGAAGCCCGTGGAGTCGATGATGTGGAAGAACGCCTTTTAAAGCAAATTTCGAGTTCATGAACAGGATGTAGAGACGCAACCTCTGGCGTCTCGTCGTTGAACAGCTCAGTAGCACAACGTCAGCAACGACGAGACGCCAGAGGTTGCGTCTCTACATCCTGTATAGCAACCTGAAAATTGCTCTAGAGCCTGTTATGGTCTAGTAGCGTAATTTGGGGTATGGCACAGCAAAGCGGATACCCCAGCGACGTATCGGATGCGGAATGGGCGTTTGTAGCGCCCTATCTGGCTTGGTGCGGGAAGATGCGCCGCAACGAGAATATGCGCTACGCGACGTGTTCAATGCCCTGCGCTACCTGGTCAAAACCGGTTGCGGCTGGCGCTATCTCCCCCACGACTTGCCGCCCTGGCCCGCGGTCTACCAGCAATGGGCCCGCTGGCGGGACAACCGCTGTTTTGAGCATATGATGGCCGATTTGCGCGAGCTCGCCCGCGTGCTGGCCGGACGCGAAGCCGAGCCCACCGCGGTGATTCTGGACTCGCGCACGGTGCAGAGCACACCCGAAAGCGAGGCGCGTGCCGGCTACGACGGAGCCAAGCGGCGGAAGGGTAGCAAGGTACACGTGGCCGTCGACACGCTGGGCCACCTGCTGGCCGCCGTCGTCACGCCGGCCAACGAATCCGACCGCGGGCAGGTGGATGCGCTCTGTGAGCGGGTGCAGCAGGTCACAGGCCAAAAGGTACCGGTGGCCTATGTAGACCAGGGCTATACGGGCGAAGACGCCGCGTATGCCGCTGCCGTGCACGAGATTGACTTACAGGTTATTGCCAAGCCCGAAGGCCAGACGGGATTTGTGCTGCTGCCCCGCCGCGGGGTCGTCGAACGCAGCTTCGGCTGGGCAGCCCGCTTCCGCCGTCTGGCCCGCGACTACGAACGCCTGGCCCTAACCATGCAGCAATTCCACTTCCTAGCCTTTGCTACACTCTTGCTGGCAAAAGGCGTTTTCCGCGCCACCAGTCCATAACAGCCTCTAGACCACCTCACAACTTGCCCGTCATCAACACTGGTGAGTGGCTTGCTTAGCATAGTTTCGAGAATTGGTACCCCTAATTAGGGAGTTGGTGTAATAATGTTTAGGGAATAGTGGCGTTTAGTTATGTTTGTTCAAGTAAAAAGCATTCACACTTTCAATTCTTCCAACAACAGCTGATGAAAAACGCAAACACTACCGTCAAGTTTAAGCTCACCAAAAAGATTGTTACTCGGTTCACGAAAGGTGCCCATGGCTCAGCCACCGCCCCCACTTCTGTCGCTACCGTCTCGCAGCTGCTTACTACTATGTAAACATCTGCGCTAAGCCGAGAGCTTAGGGCTGCCCGTTCTGATTCAATTGAGCATGGAGCCCCCACACTGCGGCTGAGCGTTACACTTTTATTGCGCTTTTTGACAATGCAATGAATGCTGGGGTGGTCCAGTAAAAACGGACAGTGCGCTAAGATAGGTTGAGATTCAAGTTGCATTCAAATTGCTGGGGCAAGCGGTAGCCGAGGGCGGAGTGGCGGCGGTCTAAATTGAAGTAGGTGTCGAGGTAGTGGGTAACCTCCAGGCGGGCCTCTTCAAGATTGGCAAAGACGGTTCCGTGGGGCAGTAGCTCGGTTTTGAGCGTGCTCCAGCCAGCTTCCGCCTGGGCGTTATCGTACGGGTTACCCGGTCGGCTGAAGCTGGACAGGGCGCCGGCCTGGTCGATGCGGGCCCGGCAAGCGGCACTGGTGTACTGGCTGCCGCGGTCGGCGTGGATAATCAGGCCCGGCGCGGGCCGCTAGCAGCGTCAGGGCTTGCTCCAACGCCTGCAGGACGAGGTCGGTGGGCATCTGCGCGGCCAGACTCCAGCCCACGATCCGGCGCGAACAGGTGTCGCGCCAGGTGGCCAGATAGCACCAGCGCCCGCCCACCAGGGGCAAATAGGTAATGTCGCCGACCCAGACTTGGTCAGGGGCAGTAGGGGCTGGCTGGCCGAGCAGCCGGTTTTCAGCCACGACGGCGGCCGGGTCGGCCACCGTCGTGCGGGGGCGCTGTGGCCGGGTGCTCAGCGCCCGCAGCCCATTGCGCTGCAGCCAGGAGCGGAGTGCGTAGCGACCCACGGCATGGCCTTCGGCGCGTAATTCGACCCGCAACCGGCGGGTGCCGTAGCGGCGGGCATGGCGCGTAAAAGCGGCTTGTGCAGCCGGCTGCCACGCGGCGGCTGGCCGGTCCGGGCGCTTGCGCCACTGATAATAACCGGCGGAACTGACGGCCAACAAGCGGCAGAGCAACTTCACGGGCCAGGGCTCGGTGCAAGCCTTAATGAACTGGTAGCGGCTCATGACTGAGGCGGCTGGGAGAGCCTGCGTCTAAGGCAGGCAACGGGTCACGACTTTTTTTAACATATCGCGCTCCATTTCCACGCGCCGCAATTCGGCGCGTAGCCGCCTGATTTCGTCGCGCTCGGCGCTGCTGGGCACGGCAGCTTTTAGGGCCTCGCGCTGCCAGCGGCCGAGCAAGGCCGGCGAAATGCCTTGGGCGCGGGCCATGTCCATCTGTCGGGCACGGGCCGCTACTTGGCGTACGCACTCGGCTTTGAAAGCGGGCATATATTTCTTGCGCGTGGCGGGTAAACCGCCAGCATTCAGTTTCTCGGTCATGGGCAGGAGAAGGTAAGACTTCTCACTGTCCGTTTTAGCTAGACCACCTCAACTTCCATGCTTTCTGATTGCAATTTCTTTCTGCTGCGCACTCCCGCCCTACCCTATCAAACGATTGCGGAACTCACTCCGGACGGCCTGCGCGAAATATGCCGCAGTCCCTACGTTCAGGAAGCTTTGTTTGTTGCCTCTCCCGACCTTTTTGAGGTCTTCAGGCAGTGGTACGACGGCACCTTGACCAACCCGAAGGACCGAGATCGGGTAGAGCTGACGGTGACCAAGTATGTCCTGCGCATGAGCTACCGCAGCACCCCCTTCGGTCTGTTTGCCGGGGTGTCGCGCGGGGAGTTGGGTACGTGCACCACGTTGCGGCTAGCAGCTCCCGAGCAATACGCTAAGCACGTCCGGCTCGATATGGACTACCTCTGCGCCTTGGCGCTTTCGCTGGCGCGCGACCCAGATATACGAAGTCACCTAATGTACTTTCCCAACAGTACGATATACCGGGCCGGCGACAGCCTGCGCCTGGTAGAGTACCGGGTCCATAACAAAGTCAGGACGCACCATCTGGTCAGCCTCGGGCGCACGACATATCTGGAACAGGCCATTCTGGCGGCTACGCAAGGTGCTACCATTGCCGAAATAGCCAATACCCTAGTTGATGCTGACGTCACGCTAGCGGAGGCTGAAGCCTACGTCTACGAGTTGCTGGACAGTCAGGTGCTGGTCAGCCGGCTGGAGCCCAGCATCACGGGGCCCGGCTATCTGGAAATGATTATTGCGGAGCTGACCCCGCTGCCTGCCTGCACGGCCTTGGTCGGACACCTGACGACGCTGACGCAAAGCCTTGGGGAACTGAGCGCCGCCAACAGTACCCAGGCATTGCCCCTCTACAACGACATTGCCCGGCAACTGCGGCAACTGGGCGTGTCGTTCGAATTGGGGCAGCTGTTTCAGGTAGATCTGCGCAAGCCCACCATACTTCAGCAACTCAATGCCAGCATAGTGGACGATGTGCGCAAAGCCACTGACCTGCTTAGCCGCCTCAATCGTCACGACGAAAGTCCGACCCTAATTGCGTTCAAAGATGCGTTCCGCACTCGGTATGAAGAGGCCGAAGTGCCGCTGGTGCAGGTGCTGGACAGTGAACTGGGCATTGGATACCCCATCAACAGCACCTCGGTGTCGGATAGCGCGCCTCTACTGAACGGCCTAGTCGCGGCGGCAGCGGCCGAGCCCGACCGCACCTATCGTTGGACGGCTTGGCGGCAGCGGCTGCTGGAGGCCTATGTGGAAACGCGCCGCACCAACGCGGCCGAACTGACGCTGACGGAGGAAATGCTGGCTCCGTTCCTGCAACAGGCGGCTCCGCCGCTGCCCGCCTCCTGCTACGCCATGATTTCGCTGCTGGCGGATTCTGCGCAGGATCTGGACGATGGCAACTACCAGGTGGTGTTCGGCGGTACGGATGGGCCATCGGCCGCGCGTCTAATCGGGCGGTTCAGCTACCTAGACGACCAGCTGACAGAGCAGTTGCAAGAGTGCCTACGGCGGGAGGCGGCCGCATATCCGGAAGCCATCCTGGCGGAAGTGGTACACATTAACCAGTCGCGCATGGGCAACGTGGTCATCCGGCCGCAGCTGCGATCCTACGAAATTCCGATCATGGTGCAGGCCGGCGTCGCGGCTGAGCATTGCATTCTGCTTGATGACCTGCTGATTTCGCTACGCGGTAATACGGTGGTGTTGCGCTCTAAACGACTGCAGCGAGAGGTAATTCCGCGGCTGAGTACGGCACACAACTATGGCTTCAACACCCTGCCCGCCTATCGTCTTCTCTGCGACCTGCAACAACAGGACCAGATGCTCAACTGCCGCTGGGACTGGGGTCTGCTCCAGGATGCGGACTTCCTGCCGCGCGTGGTCATCGGCAAGGTAATTCTAGCTCGGGCCCGCTGGCTGCTCCATGCGGTTGACCTGAAAGCCTTGGCCACGGCACCCGATGACCTCGCCTTCATGAAGGAGCTGCGGGCCCGGCGCAACCTGCCACGCTGGGTTACTTACCGGGAAGGCGACAATGAACTACCCTTCGATCTGAATAACCCGCTGGCATTACGCCTGCTGAAGTCGGTACTGCGCAACAGCAGCAGTGCCGTGTTAGAAGAGCGCCTGCTGCCCGCCGCCACCAGCGTGGTAACCGACGGTAGCAGCAGTTTTCTGCACGAGCTGATTATTCCGCTGCACAACTCCAGCTTCGCAGCCGCGCCGCCACCGCTACCACCGCCCCTTGTCCAGAACATACCCCGCCAGTTCGCTGTGGGCTCGGAGTGGCTGTACCTTAAGCTATACTGCGGCGTAAAGACAGCTGACCGGGTTGTGGTGGAGTACCTGGCCCCGCTGGCCGCAGAGCTGCGGGCGGCCGGTATCATTGAGCAGTGGTTTTTCATCCGCTATGCCGATCCGGACCACCACGTCCGGGTGCGGTTTCGGGGCCAGGGCGCATTTTACGGCGTTGTGCTGGAGCGACTGCACCAGGTGCTGGAGCCGTTGCGCCACGCCGCGGTGCTGACAGATTATTATACTGCTACCTACACCCGGGAGCTAGAACGCTATGGCTGGGAAAACATCGAGGACAGCGAGTTTATCTTCTGGCAGGACAGCGAGGCGGTAGCAGGCATCCTGGCTTTGTTGGACGAGGGCGAAGCCGGTGACGAAATCCGCTGGCAGATTGGGCTGCGTGGGGTGGATACTTTCCTATCGGACGTTGGCCTGACGTTGCCGGAGCGCAAAAACCTGATGGCGGACCTGCAAAGCCTCTTTAAGGACGAGTTTGGGGCGCACGCCGCCGCCGCGCGCAAATCCTTGGGCTACCGCTACCGGCAGGAAAAAGCGAAAGTGCACGATGCTTTGAGCCCGGTAGCGGGGCCGGAAGACGAGCTGTTCCCGGTCATCCAGATCCTGGAAGCCCGGAGCCGGGCCTGGGAGGCACCACTGGCGCGCATCCGGGAGCGGCACCAAAGAGGCCAGCTGGCCGTTGGCTTTCAGTCGCTACTGGCCTCTTACGTGCATATGTTTTTGAACCGCTTGCTCCGCTCGCACCAGCGCCAGCAGGAGATGGTGCTCTACGATTTCCTGTTCCAGGCTTATTCCTCGCGGCTCGCACAGCAGCGCACGGCTGCTCCCGCCCTGGCCTTGAACTGAAGCCCTTCCAGGAGGCCCGCCATTGAGCTGGGCCTCCTGGACGCCCGCAGATGCCCCGGGCGGTTCGATACCTTATTTCCACGTTTTCAGAGGCCTTTCGCCTATATGCAGTTAGACAGTCAGAATCGCGCCCTAATCGAACAGAACTTAGCGCTAATCGCGGCGCTGCTTCAGCGCAGCCCTGAGCAGCATCTGCCCACGCTCATCCAGGGCAACGCGGGTATTAGTTTATTTTTTGCCTACTTGGCGCATTATCAGCCCGGGGAGGCACCGCTGGAAGCCTGCGTAGCGCACCTAGAGCAGGCTATTGCCAGGGTCAGCACCACCGATCAGACTCCGTTTCTGGCTACAGGCTTCACGGGCCTGAGCTGGCTGGTGGCCCACCTAATAGGGCAAGGTATTTTGGAGCCCGAAACCACCGAGCTGCTCGACGACATCCGGCCCCTAGTCGTGAAATCGGTCACCGATGGCCCTATGAGCACGTCTTACGACCTGCTGTACGGCTACATCGGGGCCTCCTTGTTTCTCGCCGAAACCCCCGATGCGGACTGCGCCGCAACGCAGCAGAAACTACTGCGCCGGGTAGCGCGGGCGGCTGTGCAGGTACCGGGAGGTGTAGCGTGGATCAGCTCGTCGGATGCAACCGATCCGAGCTTTAACCTGGGCCTGGCGCACGGCGTACCGGGCATTGTGGTGTGGCTGTTGCAGCTGCACCGGCAGGGCCACGCGCCCGGGCAGTGCGAGCAGCTTATTGAACAGGCTATTTCTTTCGTGCTGGCCCAGGGAAAAGTCGCCGGGCTATCAGTGTTTCCCACCAGCGTAGGTGGGGAGAAACCGTTGCTGGAAAGCCGCCTGGCGTGGTGTCATGGCGACATCGGCATCGCGCTGATGCTGGTGTTGGCCGGTCGCCAGTTGGACCGGCCCGCTTGGCGGGACAAAGGTGTGGCCGTAGCTCGCCGAGCCGCCACCCGCGACCTGGCGCAGGCCGGGGTGCACCTGACAGACACCGCACCGGACCTGGGTATTTGCCACGGTATCAGCGGTATCGCGTTGCTGTTTCTGCGGCTCTACCAACTGACCGGAGACCCGGTGTTGGGCGAACGGGCGCGGTACTGGCTGGGCCTCACGCTGGCCCACCTGCCTGCCCAGCTGGCTGCGCTGAGTGAGAATTTCTTTATTCAAGAATTCGACGGGCAGAGCCCGGAGCTAGAGCAGCGCTACGGGCTACTGGAAGGTATTGCCGGCATTGGGCTGGTGCTGCTGGCCTTCGCCAATCCTAGACAGGTGGAGTGGGCGCGCCTGCTGCTGCTGGCCGCGTAATTCCGAAGAGCTACCACATGAGAAAGTTTCCGATCTACCTTCAGCTGGACCAGATGGACTGTGGGCCGTCGTGCTTGCGCATGATTGCCCGGCATTATGGTAAAAGTTACAGCCTGCAGCGGCTGCGGGATGCCAGCGGTCTGAGCCGGGAGGGCGTTTCGTTGCTGGGTATAAGCCAGGCGGCCGAAACAATAGGCTTTCACACCCGCGGCGTCCGCATTTCCTATGAGCAACTCACCGAAGCCATCCCGCTGCCGTGCATCATCCACTGGAAGCAAGAGCATTTCGTCGTAGTTCACCACATCGGCAAGGGCCAGATATCCGTGGCCGACCCCATGAGCGGGCTGGTCATCTATTCCCAGCAGGAGTTTTGCGAGGCCTGGGCCGACACCACCAATCCGCAAGAGGCCACGGGTATTGCGCTGCTTCTGGAGCCCGGCGCCGATTTTACGGCTGAAGACGAGGCCGCCGGTGAGCAGTACGGCTTTCGCCGGCTCTACGCGCACCTGGTTCCCTACAAGCGCCTGGTAGTCCAGCTGTTCGTAGGGCTAATAGCCGGCAGCCTGATTCAGCTGCTGCTACCGTTTTTGACCCAGTCGATTGTGGACGTGGGCATCAACGGGCAGAATCTAAACTTCATCTACCTGGTTCTCATCGCTCAGGTGGCCTTGTTCGTGGGGCGCACCACCATTGATGTGATTCGCGGCTGGATTCTGCTGCACATCGCTGTCCGGATTAACGTCTCCATCCTGACGGACTTCCTAATCAAACTCATGCGGCTGCCGTTGTCCTTCTTCGATGTGAAGCTCTTTGGCGACATCATGCAGCGCATGAATGACCAGCGGCGCATCGAGAGCTTCCTGACGGGCACGTCGCTGGACGTAGTTTTCTCGGCCTTCAATTTGCTAGTGTTTGGGGCCGTGCTGTTTTATTTCAATACGGCTATTCTTCTTGTTTTTCTGGGCGGGAGCCTGCTGTACACGCTGTGGATAGTGTTCTTTATGCGTGGGCGGCGCAAGCTGGATTTCAAGCGCTTCGAGTTGCAATCCAAGGAGCACAGTGCGCTAGTGGAACTGATCAGCGGCATGCAGGAAATTAAGCTGGCCAACGCCGAAACCCAGAAACGCTGGCACTGGGAGGCTTTGCGGGCCCGGCTGTTCAAACTTAATACCCAGTCCCTGTCGCTGAACCAAGCGCAGCAGACCGGCGCGCACTTTATCAACGAAGGAAAAAACATCCTAACGACGTTTCTGGCCGCCAAGGCCGTCATATCCGGGGAAATGACGCTCGGCACAATGCTATCGGTGCAGTATATCATCGGGCAGCTCAACGGCCCTATTGAGCAGCTCATTACATTTCTGCAAACCTTCCAGGAGGCTAAAATTAGTCTAGAACGGCTCAGCGAAATCCACGAAATACCCGACGAGGAAGCCCGCGAGCAGACCGCCCTGGCCCCACATTACGAGCAGCAAGACATCGTGGTCCGGAACATGTGCTTCCGATACGGGGGCTCCGACGCGAGCCTCACGTTAAAGGATATTAGCTTAGACATCCCCTTGGGCAAAACTACGGCCATCGTGGGGATGAGCGGTAGTGGCAAGACCACGCTGCTCAAGCTGCTGCTCAAGTTCTATGCGCCTACAGAAGGAGAAATATTATTGGGTAATATAAATTTAAAAGAAATTAGTCATCAGTTCTGGCGGGAAAACTGCGGGGTGGTCGGACAGGACGGCTTTATCTTCTCGGATACTATTGCCAATAATATTGCGTTGGGTAAAGAGGCTGTTGACGTCGTGCGTTTACGCAACGCGGTAAAAGTGTCCAATATTGAAAGCTTTATCGAGTCATTGCCACTAGGTTATAATACTAAAATAGGCACCGAAGGTAATGGAATAAGCCAGGGACAAAAGCAGCGCATATTAATTGCGCGAGCCGTGTATAAAGATCCGGCATATATCTTCTTTGATGAAGCTACTAATGCGCTTGATGCCAATAATGAAACTAAAATTATGAATAATTTGGAACAATTCTTTGTGGGCCGCACGGTAGTGGTAGTGGCGCATCGGCTAAGCACCGTCAAGAACGCGGATAAAATTATTGTATTGGAACATGGTCGAATCGTGGAGCAGGGTAGCCACCACGAACTGGTTTTTCAAGAAGGACGCTATTATCAGCTGATCAAAAATCAGCTGGAATTGGGAGCTTGAGTTGTTTGTTTGTCAGTGTTTCGAGTAGTTGTTATGCCAGTTATTGGTTCAGGTGGGCCGGCGGCCTCGGAGGCGGCCGCGCCTGCGTTGGCGGTGCGCAGTGATGAGTTGCAGGATGTCATTGAGAAAGTGCCCAGCTGGATTACCCGATGGGGCATTGGGATAATCTTAGCCTTGCTGCTGCTCGTCCTGTGGGGGAGTTACGCTCTGAAATACCCCGATATAGTGGTGGTGCCCCTGCGGCTTACCACTCAGAATTCGCCCAAGTCTGTGAACAGCCGGGTGGAGGGCAAGCTAGTGAAACTGTTGGTGACCAACCGTCAGCCCGTAGTCCGGGGCGCACGGCTGGCTTACCTAGAAAGCACGGGCAACCACGAGCAGGTACAACACCTCGACGCTTGGCTTGGAAAATTGGACCGGGCCGCGCAAACGCAATCCCCAGCAGCTATTAGACAAGAATTGGCGCAGCAAGCCATCGATTACCAGAACTTAGGTGAGCTGCAAGCCGATTTCCAAATTTTCGACCAGGCACGGCTGCAGTACCAAGCTTTCGCTGCGGGTGAGTATTATCAGCAGAAGCAGGCTCTCCTGCGACAGGATCTGCTAAACCTGACCAAGCAACACGCCACGCTGCAAGACCAGCAGCGACTCTACGAGCAGGATGTTACGCTTGCCCGGCAGGAACTGGCGGCCCAGCAGCAACTATTTGCGCAGCAGGTAATTGCCCCATTAGATTTCAAGCAGCAACAGAGTCGCTTTTTGAACCGTCAACTGCCGCTTAAGCAGTTGGAAACGAGTTTAATCAGCAGTCGCAAAGAGCAGTCGGCCAAGCGAAGCGAGCTGCTGGATCTTCAGCACCTGACCGCGCAGCAACACAGTATTTTCACGCAGGCGTTGCGCAGTATGCGCAGCGCCACTGCGAGTTGGCAGCAAAAATACGTCCTAACAGCTCCGGTAGCAGGCGTGGTCTTTTTCGCTTCATTTCTGCAGGAAAGACAGCTAATTACGGGTGGGCAGGAATTGTTTTTCGTGGTTCCCCAGTCGCAGCGGGAGTTTTGTGAAGTGCAGATTCCGCAGTATAATCTGGGAAAAGTAAGAACAGGGCAATTTGTAATAATTAAATTCAACAGTTATCCTTTTCAAGAATTTGGTGTCGTGCGTGGCCAAGTTGATTATATTTCCGATATTTCTTCAAAAGACGGGACGTTTTTGGCACGAATACTATTGCCAAAAGGGCTGATTACTACATATAATAAAAAAATAGCTATGCGGCCGGGCATGAAGGCAAAAGCCGAAATAATAACAGCTGATATGCGATTATTAGAAAAGTTATTATATAATTTTAGAAAATCTTCAGAACGTTAAATATCACACCTAATCAAGAATTTTGTGCATTCATGTATGAATTTATTGCTTGATTTAAAATGTTTCTGCTTGTAATTTAAACTTTTGAAATATTAGGTGTTGTCAAACAAATATAGCGGTTTCGTAAACGGTGTACCCATTGTTATGTAGAGACGCAACAGTTTGCGTCTCGTCGTTGAACGACAGCACTCGATGGTCAACATCAGCAATGATGAGACGCAAACTGTTGCGTCTCTACAGCAGGTACACTGTTCGCGAAACCGCTATAGGGTAAAACCTCCGACTCAGGCATACAACTGCCTGGATTTCCCGATTAGCGACCTGTGGGACAATATATTATCTGGTATGTGGCTGGAATGATAGTCTTAACGTTCGTTTTCGCTATCCTCTTTCGATTGAGTTGAGGTGCATGTAATATTATCGGGTTTTCGATGCTCTAACGCCGCTTCTGCACCTTATCATGAGTGGCAGGGCCATTTGGCCACAGAATCTGAGGTTTTACCCTATTTGTTTGACAACATCCAACATTTAATAGCTGTAAATAAAATGGAAATTCACTGTGTCTTGCGCAAAGTACGGGAGTATAAAGGTATTTCTCAGGAATGTATGGCATACCACCTAAATATTTCCCAGAATTGCTACCATAAGATAGAATCGGGAAAAGTATCCATGAAAGTAGAAACTCTACTGGCCGCGGCGGCGGTACTGGATACGCCCATTACCGATTTTTTTGCGCAAGTCCAATCTACGCACCTGCCGCAAGGCCTGACTAACATGCAGCTGGATGCCTTGAAAGGCGGACGTAGCTGGCACAACCTGTTGTTTTCACTGGTTCCCTGGTAGTCTGATTTGGCTCATTTGGGGGAGTAACTATTGGGTTTGCGCGGCTGGCGCCGCGTGTAGCCCGAAGCCCGTCATGCCCGGCTCACCTTTACCCGCGTGGTGGCCCGCCTGTTGGAGGATGACTACTTCGCAGCCGAACGCTTGCCCCAGCAATTTGAATCTCAACCTATCTTAGCGCACTGTCCGTTTTTACTGGACCACCCCAAGTAGCGGTGCTTTGGATAGAGAATAAAGCTGTTTGAAGGGTAAAAAGCGCGTTTATTTCTTAAGACTTGCGCAAATAGGCAGAGCCGAGCTTAAAGATACAGCTCCAGTTGTACAGAATTGTAATTTTTTTTCGCAGATATTCTTTTCTACTGACACTTACTGGATTTTGTCACGGCACTGGCCTACATCTCCAAAGCGGGCCGACTTGATGCACCGCTCGTCTAGGGAAAAGGAGTAGGTGAACCCGCCTTTGGCGGCGGCCATCTGCTGCTGGTCCAGGCTGGCCAGGGTTTGCTTGCTGAGCGTGAGCTTGGTGGTTACTTTTTTTATGGGGGGGGATAAGCTGCGGCTACCAGTGCGGGCTCGGCCGCCCGTACCTCGTCCGAAGTGGGGGCAAAGTAGAAGCTTTGCGAAAGCTTCGACAATAGCCTGGCGCTATTCTGATTTATCTTTATAAAACGCTATCCTCGAATATTGCTGATTGAAAACCAGGTAGTTTCCGCGAATTGCAATGCGCCCTGCCGGCAGTTGCCGACAGGACGCATTGCAGAATTTCAGCAATTGTGTTAGAGCCGTTCTTCTACCATGTCCTCACATGCCGCCCGATTACCGGCGGTCAACCGCATGGATAACCTGCAATTGCCACCCATGGAGATGGCGTAGGTGAACCCGCCTTTGGCGGCGGCCATCTGCTGCTGGTCCAGGCTGGCCAGGGTTTGCTTGTTGAGCGTGAGCTTGGTGGTTACTTTTTTCATGGGGGGGTAAGCTGCGGCTACCAGTGCGGGCTCGGCCGCCCGTACCTCGTCCGAAGTGGGGGCAAAGTAGAAGCTTTGCGAAAGCTTCGACAATAGCTTGGCGCTATAATCTGATTTGCCTTTAGTAAAACTGAGGTGGTCTAGTTGAGCGAGACAGAATTGGGTGGTATTTTCCGCCTATGGAAAAGCCCGATAAACGCCGTAAGTATGACGCGGCCTTCCGCACGGAAGCCCTGCGGGTGGTAGCCGAAAGCCGCTCGACTCCAGCTGCCGCTCGTGCCTTGAATCTCGACCCCAAGCTACTCTACAAGTGGCAGAAAGAAGCCCTGACGCCCGTGGCGGCCGCTCGCGGGGCCGATTTAGACCCGGCTACGGCCGCCGAGTTGCGTCAGCTGCGGGCCTTGTCCCGGCGGCAGGCGCAGGAGCTGGAAATTTTAAAAAAAGCCATCGCCAGTTGCCTGCTTTAAGCACAGGCTCTCACAGACACCGGACCAATGAGCCGTTATCGTTTCATCGAGGCGCAGCGGGAGCAGTACGCCGTGCGGCTGCTCTGCCAGCTAGTGCAGGTGCCGGCTAGCGGTTACTACGCGTGGCAACAGGTTCAGCAACAGGCCATCCCTAAGACGGAGCCGGCGTGGGAAACGGCGCTGGTCAAGGTCTTCGGAGTCCATAAGCGCTGCTATGGCACGCGTCGCCTCCAGGTCGCGCTGCGCAACAAGGGACACCGGGTGGGACGTCAGCGCCTGCGGGCGGCCATGCGCCGCCGGGGCCTGCACGCGCTGCAGCCGAAGGCGTTTACGCCGCGCACCACCGATTCCACCCACGGGCTGCGCTGCGCCCCGAACCGGCTGCTCGACCAGCCGAAGCCCACCCAGGCCAACCGGGTATGGGTCAGTGACATCACGTATCTACCCTTGGCTAATGGCGACTGGGCCTATCTGTGCGCCTTTCAGGACATGGCCAGCAAGCAGGTGGTAGGCTGGCAGGTCGGGGCGACGATGCCCGAAGCGTTGGTGACCAGTGCCTTACAGCGCGCGTTTTGGGCGCAGCTGCCCACGCCAGGCCTGCTCGTGCACTCGGACCGGGGTGGGCAGTATTGCGGCAATGTCTATCGGCAATTGCTGCACGATCACCACGCGGTGCGCTCACAGAGCCGACGCGGCGACTGCTACGACAATGCCCAAGCCGAGAGTCTGTGGTCGCGCCTCAAAACGGAGGTATTGGAAGTCCGCGAGCGGCCCGTTTTTGCGAACCTAGCCGATGCGCAACGCAGCGTCGCCGACTATTTTGACTATTATAATCACGAGCGACTGCATTCCAGCATCGACTATCAGACGCCGTATCACGCTCATCAACAGCTTCTTCAACTTAATGCCCTAAACTGTCCAGCGTAATCGGACCACCTCAGTGATTAAGGCACGCTGAATCAGCATAGGCGTCGTATGGAAAAAAAATAGGGGAGGAGGAGAAAGTTTACTGCGGCTGATTAAGCCGCAGTAAACTCCTAGGGCAGATGACAGGCCACCTGCCGCGGCAGTCCATGGTTTAGGGCCTGCACCTCATACTCGTCGACGCTGATAAGGAGGGTGAGCCCCAGCTGCTCGACCAGATTTCCGACTCGGCCTAACTGCTGGAATAACCTATTGCTGTAGTTGATATCCTTGGTAGGCGAGAAGTCGCAGACCTGTATGTAAAACGCCTGCTCCAACAAGTCGCTGACGAGGCATATAGAGTAGCCGTACTTCGGAAAGATCTAGCAAAGCCTCTGGGCAGGCGCGTTACTCTTTAGGCATCATCTAAAATGGAAGGCAACTCTTTTCTGATTCCTGAAAAAGCTTTGGGTTTACCGGCTGGCATGAAGCTGGTTTGGGAACCGCTTCATGCCAGCCGGTAAAGGACGAGTTGCCAGAAATAAGCCAAGTTTCAAAACGCCCTTTATTGCCAAGGTTCGCCAATAGTTAGGTAGCGACAACCACAACAAAGGTGTGGCGTGTAGCAATTATTGAGATGTACGGTAAGCCTTGCTCGTAGCTGCGTAGCCAAGGTAGGCTCGTCGATGTCCAATGTTAAAGCAGCTTACCGGTTCACATTATTCTTCAGCCCCATCACCTGCAGCAGGTGCTCACGCTCAATATTGACCAAGCGCGGTAAAAAGTCCACAAGTTGATAATTAGTCTTTGTGTCAGAATAATTATTTGTTAAACGCACCATAAGCTCAGATCCAAAATGAGCATTCCAACTCCAAAATCAGCTATTTAAGGACGGTCAATGAAACCACCTTGTCAAGTTTATGCTAGTATAAACTTGGCAAGGTGGTTTCATTAGATGTAGCAACCAGTCGCGGGTCGCGGTTTCGGCGGACGGTGCACCAGTACGAATCCGTGTTGGATTCCCAGCTTTTTGCCCAGGTACGCCACGGTCAGATTTTAGTAGAAGTAAACGCCTTTGCCCATCCGCACCCCAGCCAGTGGCTGCCCGTGCAGTCCTACGTTGGCCAGTTTCTGGAGGCCAGCGGCGAGCATGCGCTGGTGGCCGAACACCGCTTGGCGCCTTTTGAAGTGCAGGTGCTCAGCCTGGAACGCACGCTAACCGAAAAAATATTGGCCTTGGTGCGCGCGGGGTATCAGCCGGATCCAGTGCCAGAGTTACGGGCCAAGATTCGCCACATATACGATTTGTACCACCTGCTCGAGCGGGATTCGCTGCAAGGCTTTTTTGATGGGACCGACTTCGACGCGTTGGTGAAAGACGTGCAGGCCGATGACGCCCGCAACAGCGAGTTTCAGGGGGCCTGGGCCGAAAAACCCCTTGCAGAGTCAGCGCTGTTTACCAGGCCTACACAGCTCTGGCCCGAATTGCAGACAACGTACCGCACGGACTTTCGGGCCATGGTCTACGGAACAATGCCGCCAGAAGCTGCCGTACTCACCATGCTAGAACGGGTTAGCCAAAGGCTACAGGCATTGTAGGTATATAATTGAGGCTTGTATACGTAATCAGAGTCGATCTCTGCGTCCTGGCTAGTGATGGTTTGCGCGAGCGGTAATTCAGCCAGCCACCGTCCTAGTGCGGTTTCGTGAACGGTGTGTCCAGTATGTAGCGATAAGACGCATATTTGCGTCTTATCGCTCACGCCGTTGGTGCGGTACCGTTCAACGATGAGACGCAAATATGCGTCTCTACATCGGGCTGGGTACATCGTTCGCGAAACCGCTATAGTGCGGCAAGTACATACTATCGCCCACTAAGATCTTTTTGAGGCTTGGAGGGATCAATTCACTCCAAGAGCGATTAGTCGCCACCCACGCGTGACCAGGTCTGAGTTGGTGATCTGAGTGGAGGAGCGAGCGGCTGACTTGAACGCAGCTTCAAGGTTCATCTTAGTACCGATAATAGTTAATTGTCGGTACTAAGGTTAAGGAAGAATGGCGTTGTAATCTTATGCAGAGGTTATAAAAAGAACATAGTCTGGACGGGACGTCAGGGGGCTTAATGGGGCCTAATGGGGCTTAGCGAATATGCCCTGATGCGCGGAAAACGGACTTTGCGCTCGCTAGGCCCCGCGGGCCTAAGCGGCCCTGGGCACCGGCGTGCCACCTTTTTTTGTCACCTTCCAGGCGGTTTTGCGGAAGGTCTCGACCAGCTGCTGCTGCACCACATCCAAGTAGCCCCTGAAGCTGGCCTCGGTCTGGTGGCCGGTGACCTGCATCACCTGGGCACGTGGCACGCTCTGGCTAATCTTGAGTATAACAAAGGTTTTGAAGCCCACCTTGCTCGTGAGCTTGAAGCGGGTAAAGCCAGCCAGATGCTGGACGTGGGGCAGGTAGTCGTTTACTTCCTCGCGTTTGGGGTTCCAGTGCTTGGGGTCGCACTTTTCCCCGCAGAACCTGCGCAGGCGCAGGCCGTCCCAGCAAAAGGTCAGCTGGATAGGAGCAAGGACTTTTTTGGTTAGCTTGTCGAAGCGGAGCTGGCGGTTTACTTCCTTAGGAGGGCAAAGTAAAAATGAAGTAGTGTAAGTATGTATGTACGCTTATTCATTTAGATTGCAGCCCTTTCTGATGGGAGTAATTGATTCTCACTCAGCGACCACCTGTCTTCTACCACTTTACTTTATGAATACGCCATTTTCTGCAGGCCCCCAAACTTTGGGCTACCTGTACCAAGCTCAGCACGCACTTTACGCCTTGCTGGAGGAAGAACGCCCAGAAGCGACGGTAGTAATTGAGGGCTTGGATGACGTGTCGCTGGATGGAGCTGCTTATGTGGAACTGCAGCAGCTCAAGCACCATGTGAAGAGTCAGGCCACGCTAACCGACGCCAGCCCGGAACTGTGGAAGACAATTCGGGTCTGGAGCACCCTGCTGAAAGCTCGGCAATGGAAAGCATCGGAAGTAAAACTTCGGCTTATCACGACTGCCACTGCTTCGGATGGAACAGTCGGAGCACTGCTACGAGAAAAGGAAGGGCGTGATACCGATGAGGCCCGTCGGCTTTTGATAGCCACTGCTGCCACCTCCACCAACGAAACGCTGGAGAAATCTTTCATTGCTTTTAAGGCATTAACTCCTTTTGAGCAGAAGCTATTGGTGGAAGCCATCATCGTGGCTGATGCGGCACCCAATATCCAAGACCTAGTCCCCAAAATTAAGAAGAAGCTGTTCTTTGGGCCGCCTGTTGATAAGGTGGACCAGATTTACAATATGCTTCAGGGCTGGTGGTTCGATAAGGTGGCGGCCCATTTGCTGGGTAAATCTTCGCAGTCAATATCGCAGATTGAGCTGCGATTGAAACTGGAAGAAATAACGAGCCAGTTTCAGCGCGATAGTTTGCCGATTGAGTTCGCGGACAAATCACCGGACGAAGGCTACTTCACGGCGCAGAAAACGAAGAACTTCTGGCGTCAGATGGAGATGCTGAATATCCGAACTAGTCGAATGCGGTTCGCGGTAGTCGACTACTATCGGGCATTCGAACAGCGTACGAAGTGGGCCAAGAATACGCTGCTAGTTGATGACGAACTGGACCGGTACGAAGGACGCTTGCAAGAGCAGTGGGAGCGTTACGTCGAAGAACTGCTGGATGATACCGAGTATTCGGGCAAAATGGATGAGGCCCCGGTCTGCGTGAAGTTTGGCCAGCAGGTATTCAAATGGATGGGAAGCGTTAAAATGCCTATTCGGGAGCGGATGCCGGCTAACCACGAATATGTGGCGCAGGGCAGCTTTCATATACTAGCCGACAAACCCCGGCCGCCGGTCTATTGGCACCCAAATTTTCTCGAAGAGTTGGATAAGGCCCTGGCCGTAACTGCTCAATAAGGCCCATCCTATGCTACCCTGGAATCAGCGGCCGGTTGAAGTTGCCAACTTATTCAATCCTGCTTTCTGTGGCCTGCTGCTACGGCAAGCAGTGGGCGGCTATAAGCAGGCCAGTGAGCGCGGCATGGACTATGCCATGGCCTTTGTGGTGCTGCCGGTGGTGTTGCACAAGGATACACGGGATAAACTACCAGGCCTCTCGACCAAGCTCCATGTATGGATGCACCGCAACCACCAGGTGCGCATCGGCTTTGCTGAACGCATGCAGAATATGGTGCAAATCACGAAAGAGGCGCTGCTTTTCGCACTGCAGCATGGGGTACTGGCCTTAAATGGGGAGGGCGCGCTGATACCTGGACCACAGGAACTAGGCAATTATCCGGTGCCTAAGGCATCGGAAGCAGCCAAGTGTGCGAAACAAGCTGAATTTGTGGGGCGCTGGTTTGCCGATGCCGGCAGCCCAGCCACCTTCCTCTCCACCTGGGGCATCAAGCTAAACTAATCAATACCCGCTGCTTTCCTTCCTTTCCAATGCAGGTCAAATCCATTATTCTCTACAACTACGACGGCGACACGCGCACGCTGCCCTTTAAGCTGGGCGCGGTCAACATCATTACCGGGCAGTCGAGAACGGGCAAATCGTCCGTTATCAATATCCTGGACTACTGCATGGGGCGGCCGACGTTTACGATTTTCGAAGGCGTAAACCGTGATGTCGTGGCCTGGTATGCCGTGCTGCTGCAGGTAGGCGATACGCAGGTGTTTCTGGCAAAACCCGCCCCGGCGGGTCAGGCAGCTTCCCAGACGCGGGGCTACATTGAAACGGCGACGGAAATCACGGTGCCTACGCTGGCGCAGCTGCAGCCCAACACGAACGACGAAGGCATCACGTCGGCCTTGTCCAGCCTGCTGGGCATTGCGCCCAACCAGACGCTGGGGCCGGCGGGCATCAACCTCGACTCGTTCCAGGCCACCATGCAGCACGCCAAGTATTACCTGTTCCAGAACCAGAGCCTGGTGGCCAATGCCAAGCAGTTGTTCTGGCGTCAGGACGAGGAAGGCATTCCCCGGCATATCCGCGAAACGCTGCCTTATTTCCTGGGGGCGATTCTGGATGACCGCCAGGCAAAGCTGGCCGAGTTGGATAAGCTGCAGCGGGGCCTGAAACGGCTGCAAAGCAAGAGCCGGGAGGCCGATGCGTTGTTTGGCAAGCAGGCCGAAAACGGTCGGACGCTGCTGGCCGAAGCGCAGGCGGCGGGCCTCCTCGAGGCAATCGTGCCGGATACACAGGTGATTGCGGAATTGCAGCGGCTGGTGACCTGGGAGCCTGGCCAGGGAGTGGCCATCAACAATAGCCCACTGGAGCAGGCCCGCACCCAATTGCGCGAGGTGCAGCGCGACTTTCGGGACAAGCAGCGTGAAATTGAGGAAGCCGAGGAATACTTGAGCAAAGAGGAGGGGTTCTCCTCGGCCGTGACCGACCACTCGGACCGGCTGCGCGCCGTGCACGCGTTTGGAACGGAAGCGGAGCACGCCCACAAATGCCCCGTGTGTGACAGCACGCTACAGGAAGTGCCGCCTTCTGTAGCGGCCCTGACGGCTTCGCTCAGCCGCATGCAGGCCGATTTGACTGATGTGAAGCGGGAGCGCCCCCAACTGGAGCAATACCTGAGCGGGCTGCGGGCGCAGCTGGAGGATATCCGGCAAAACATGTCCACCTCGTCGCAACTCGTGGCCACACTGAGCACGGAGCGGGAAAACGGCCAGCGCCTGCGCGACCTGGAACTGCGTGCCGCCCGGGTAGTGGGCAAAATTGAAATGCACCTGAGCAACACCGAGCTGGTGGAAGACCAGGCGGATTTGCGCGAGCGCATCGAGGCGGGCAAAAAATACATCAAAGATTTTCTGGAGAGCCTGAGCAGCGACGAGGTGGACGACATCGTCGATTCGAGCCTGAGCGTCATTGCCGAGGACATGACCGAATGGGCCAGCGACCTGGCCATGGAGCACGCTGGCTACCCACACCGGCTGGACCGCCGCAAGCTCACGGTGGTGGCCGACCGCGACCGCATCATCACAATGGAACGCATGGGCAGCGGCGAGAACTGGCTGGGCTGCCACCTGATTTGCCTGCTGGCCATGCACAAGTTCTTCATCGAGCGCGACCGGCCAGTGCCCCACTTCCTGGTGCTCGACCAGCCCTCGCAGGTGTATTTCCCGCAAATCGATGGCGTTTCCCGCGCCTACCAGCAGCTGGATGGCACCGTGCAGGACTTGGAAGCTGTAGGCGGCGACGTGCTGGCCGTGCGGCGCATGTTCGTGCTGCTCTTTAAGGTGGTGACGCTGATGAGCCCCAAGCTGCAGGTTATCGTGACGGAGCACGCTAACCTTGATACGCCGGAGTTTCAGCGGGCACTAGTGGAAGCGCCCTGGACTAATGGGCGGGCGCTTATTCCACAGAATTGGTTGACGACAAAAGTGAAATAATATATAGTTTATTCATTCACCACACATAACCTTTTTAAATGTTGAAGCACAAATTTGAAACATGGCTTGAAAAGCAAACCGTCAGCAGAAATGTTGAGCCACTATTCAGCGAATCAATTAAGTGTTATAAAGCTGAGGCTTACCGAGCCTCTCTGCTTTTTTCTTACTTAGCATTTATGAATATTTTGAAGGAACGGATTATTGGGGCACATAGGCCTGCTGTTTATGAACAGGGGAAATGGGACTTTATGTTAGGGCTTTTGCGCAATGATGAAAAGTGGGAAGAAGCGCTTTTAAATGCGACGCAAGCGATGGAAGCATTTGGGCCAGAGGACCCAGTTACAAAGGTGAAGCCGAAAACAAGAGATGCAATTTTTGCAATTAAGCCTACCATACGTCAACAGATTATGTATTGGAAGGACCGGCGTAACGATTGTGCACATGCAAAGGATAATATTATAAATAACTACCACGTAGAAACGTTCTGGGCTTTTTTAGAAAGTAATCTTTCTAAAATAACTGTTCAAGGTGGAATGCGGTCGTTGCTGAATAAGCTGAAGACACATTATGACCCTACTTTCACTCCACCCAATCAAGATGTAACTCCATTAGTGGCAGAGATTCCTTCTTCTGTTGAACCTGCTGAACGAGACGAATTCTGGAGAGTTGCCTTTAGTATCATTCAAACAGAATCTCCTTTTTTTGGAGAAGAAAATGTGTTGATAAATAAGGTGTTAGCGTTACAAGATGCTGGAACAACCAATTCGTTGGCAGAGTTTTTAAAGCAAAGTGGTAGCAAGAGACTTTTGCTCAGTTACTTGTCTGAAAATCCGTCATTTATTGCACTATTAGATTATACTCCTGCAGAAATTCGAAGTTTTTGGAATACAACGCTTAGCCGAGCAGAGAAGCCGCTAGCAATTTATGCTTCCATGTTGGCGAACGCTCTGATTCCAAAAGATGAGATAGATAGTGCCAACCGAGTAGTCTTCGGAATCGCTCGGGAATACACTGATGATGTTCAGCAGCACGTTATACTAGAAGCTAACGGCTTCGGAAAGATTATCGAAGAAGGGGTCTTTACAAGTAATAGCATAGTTAAATACCTTTGGACTAATGAACGGGCAGATTTAATTCGAGGATTCATCGAACACTATCCACTAACTGATGTAGTAGTAAAGAAATTAAGTTCGATATATAATAGTGGAACTTATTCCTATTGGCTGCGTGAACGCCTTGAAGACCTGTTTAAACGCAAAGATGCTAAAAAACAAGAGTTTAAAGCCCTTGTGGCAGCAGGGGGGTATACCCTTCCGTCTCATCTTCCAAGTTTAGCATAAGCTTTACTCCAATAAAAAAGCCCCTGCCGATTCTGCAGGGACTTTTTTATTGAAGTAATGTTTATGCCGCGACTGGCGCTGCATCCTCATCACCTTCGACTCCTTCATCATCCTCGTCCTTCACGCCGAAGGAGGCCAGGTAGGTGCGTACTTTCTTCTCCCAGTTGTCATAATGGATGAAACGCTCCAAATGCAGCTTGTTCCCTCAACCCCGGGACCCCGGCCGTGAGGGCGGCCGCCTACGAGAACAACTTCGCGGGCACGGCCGGCACCACGCTGTAAGTCATCGACCACATGACCGATAAGCTCTATAAGAAGACCCCGCCCAACGACGGCACGCTGGTGGAAGTTGGCGCCCTGGGCGTCGACGCGGAAGCGCTGAACGGCTACGACATCGGCGGCACCAGCGACACTGGGTACGCGCTGCTGACCGTGGGGGGCCCCACCCAACTATACACCATCGACGACAAAACCGGGCGCGCCCGGCTGTCCAACGACTACCGCTTTGGCGGGGCAGTGTCAGGCTTCACCATTGGCCTGGGCTTCTAAGCTAACCAGACGCCGCAAACCAACGGCTGAAAAAAGCCCCGCGCCCTCGATTGAGGAACGCGGGGCTTTTAGTGTCAGACAAGGTTAGAAATCAAAGGCTGGCCGTTACTTGTGGAATAGTTGTGTAATTCACCGTGTGATCTAAAACCAAATCAGTCACCCAACCTTAGATACAAGTATTTGATTTACAATTATATAGAAATAATCTCTTCCCAATTGCTGGACCGGTCTGACATAGAGAATCAGGCGGTTTGAAGCTCGACAGTACTGGCGGCTGCCATGACCTGATCGGACGTTAAATTCTGCAGCGAGCTGTGCGGTCGGAAGCTGTTGTACTGCTGCCGCCACTGCTCGATTTTCTCCTGCGCATCGGCCAGCGATAAGAACCAGTGTACGTTCAGACACTCGTCCCGGAAGCTGCCGTTGAAGGATTCAATATACGGGTTATCAGTCGGTTTACCGGGCCGCGAGAAGTCCAGCGTGACCTGCTGCTCATACGCCCATTTGTCCAGCACTTTCCTGATAAACTCGCTGCCATTATCCACCTGGATGCGTGCTGGTACGACGCCCAGCATTTGCTGCAAGTGGCTCATGACGGCCACCACGTCGTCTCCTTTCAGCGACTGCCCAACGTGAATGGCCAGGCACTGGCGACTACAACTTATCGACTATCGTTAAGGCCCGGATTTTCCGGCCGTCGAAGAGCTGATCAGCCACGAAATCCATGCTCCAGCTCTGGTGCGGGCGCTGCAACTCGACCCGCTCCAGGCGGTGCGCCGCGGCCCGGCTGTGCTTGGGCCGCTTGCTGCGCAAGTGCAGCCCTTCCAGGCAGTAGAGGCGGTGAACGCGCTTGAGATTGTCGGGCCAGCCTTCCCGGCGTAGTAGCGTAAACAGGCACTGGCAGCCGTAGCGCACCCGGATCTGCGCCAGCTCCCGCAACCGGCGGCGCAGCACCGTGTCATCCCGCCCGTGCGGCCGGTAGTACCAGCTCGAGCGCTGCAGCTATACGAGCTGGCAGGCTCGGCGGGTCGAGATGCGATAGGCGTCGCGTAGGTGTTGAGCCGCGTGGCGACGCTGCACGTGCTTCAGAACTTTTTTTTGAGCACGTCCTGCAGCATTTGCTTGTCCAGGCTCAGGTCAGCCACCAACTGTTTGAGGTGCAGATTCTCCTCTTCCAACTGCTTCAACCGGCGCAACTCGGGCACGCCCAGCCCGCCGTATTTCTTCTTCCAGTTGTAGTAAGTAGCCTCGCTGATGCCCATCTTCCGGCAGACTTCCGCGACGGCTACGCCCGTGTCCGCCTGACGCAGAGCAAACACGATCTGGGCTTCGGTAAACTTCGTCTTTTTCATGGCGCATGTCTCTTGATTTAAGATACGACAAGGGCTTGATTTCTCTACTTTAGCATGGACCAGTTTCTTGGGAGGAAGTCATCATGTACAACTCTTCCATGCTGATAAACTAATAACTGGATCGTGATGATTGTTAATGCAGCAAGGTAAGTGTAGATGACGGCAGATTATTCTAAAGTGAGTGGCACTATAATAGATGTGTTACCAATGAGCTAGTGCATTTACAATAAGGAAGCGCACGATAAAGATTGAAACCTTCCTACTATAACCACCAATTAAACACAATTCGTCTCCTATACTTATGCTTCTTGCTTATATCAGTAACGTACGGATAAAACATGGTTTTAAATGAAGCACCGGATTCGTTCTGATATTCAAGAGTCAGCTGTTTAATTGGATTCACATCTATCATTATATCAGCAAGTTCGGCATATACATCAGCCTCAATACGCATAGTAAGGTTCTGAGTGGTATTATAACTGAATATGGTCAAGTAGTTGATTTCTGTTGGACGGGACAATTTTACCTTTCCTACTAATTCATCAATCACTTCGTAGCCATAAACAGAAACGTGGTGGGCAGCTAATTGCCGTTGGTTTATAATATCGAACGAGAAATTATATACGATACGACAAAGACCAGAAGCAAGATCGGTTCTTCCGTTATTCGGATTCACCAAGTTGATCATCAACTTCGGTTTATTCCATCTTGATTTAAAGTAGCTTATAATTACTTGAGATAAGCCACCAAGAACCCATATCAGCGCCTTATAAAGATTTTCGTATCTATCAAAATCTCTATGGTCACCTACTGAGGTAAAATCAAAAAATCCCATACAAACTATACTAATGAATTATTATGACACAACTTTATAGATGTTCTTATTACTCTCTTCAGCTTCTTTAGGAAAGAATGATGTTGCAAATCTTGAACCTACTGAGTTTTCGTACTCAAGTACGATTTCAGTAAATGGCTTCTGACTTAATATAACATCTGCCTCTACACTAGTGCCCACAAAATACTGAACAACTTTGATTTCATGCGCTCTGGTTTCGCCATGCACAAACGGCCTAGTATAATCAATCTCTTTTTTCACGATGAACCTACCTTTTGTTTCAGGTACCATTAATTTAATCTTATAAGCTGGTGCATCTGATTGGTTGGTAATGTGCATTGCAAAATCCCAATCAATTTTAAAGTTGATTATTATTTCATTCAATTTATCTGCGTCAACAACAGTATCGGGTGTAAAATTATTTAGGTGGGAAATACCTTCATTCATTCTACCCCTTGTTAGAAATTCTAACCGTACTGCTAGTTTAGGCTGCGCATTCTTCGCTTCATTCCGCTTCTTACGTGCCGTATAGGCTTTATCTAGCAGCCACAGAATCAGACCACCTATAACTGAGATAGTTATAGTAACTATAGTAGCTGTAGATAAGAAAGGTGCTGTTTGAAGTAGCATGAGTAGTCAGTAAGATTTCGAGCAAGATAGTGGGGTGGTCCAGTAAAAACGGACAGTGCGCTAAGATAGGTTGAGATTCAAGTCGCGTTCAAATTGATGGGGCGAGCGGTAGCCCAGGGCGGAGTGGCGGCGGTCCAAATTGAAATAGGTGTCGAGGTAGTGAGCAACCTCCAGGCGGGCCTCTTCGAGACTGGCAAAGACGGTTCCGTGGGGCAGCAACTCGGTTTTGAGCGTGCTCCATCCGGCTTCCGCCTGGGCGTTATCGTACGGATTACCCGGTCGGCTGAAGCTGGACAGGGCGCCGGCCTGGTCGATGCGGGCCCGGCAAGCGGCGCTGGTGTACTGGCTGCCGCGGTCGGCGTGGATAATCAGGCCCGGCGCGGGCTGGCGCAGCGTCAGCGCTTGCTCCAGCGCATACAGGACGAACTCGGTGGGCATCTGCGCGGCCAGACTCCAGCCTACGACCCGGCGCAAACAGGTATCGCGCCACGTGGCCAGATAGCACCAGCGCCCGCCCAGCAGGGGCAAATAAGTGAAGCCACGTCCCACCCAGACCTGGTCGGGGGCAGTGGGGGCAGGCTGACCAAGCAGCCGGTTTTCAGCCACGACGGCGGCCGGGTCGGCCACTGTCGTGCGGGGGCGCTGTAGACGCGTACTCAACGCCCGCAGCCCGTTTCGGTGCAGCCAGGAGCGGAGCGCGTAGCGACCCACGGCATGGCCTTCGGCGCGTAATTCGGCCCGCAACCGCCGCGTGCCGTAGCGGCGAGCATGGCGCGTAAAGGCCGCCTGCGCTGCTGGCTGCCAGGCCGCAGCCAGTTGGGCCGGGCGCTGCCGCCACTGATAGTAACCGGCTGTACTGACCGCCAACAAACGGCACAGCAACTGCACGGGCCAGGGCTCGGTGCAAGCCTGGATGAACTCGTAGCGGCTCATGACTGAGGCGGTTGCGCAAAGATGGTCACGACTTTTTTTAAAATGTCCCGCTCCATTTCCACGCGCCGCAGTTCGGCGCGTAGCTGTTTGATTTCCTTGCGCTCGGCGCTGCTGGGCACGGCGGCTTTTAGGGCCTCGCGCTGCCAGCGGCCGAGCAAGGCCGGCGAAAGGCCTTGGGCGCGGGCCACGTCCGTCTGTCGGGCTCCGGCCGCGACTTGGCGCACGCACTCGGCTTTAAAAGCGGGCGTATATTTCTTGCGCGTGGCAGGTAAACCACTAAGATTTAGTTTCTCGGTCATGGGCAGTGGAAGGTAAGACTTCGCACTGTCTGTTTTAGCTAGACCACCTCAATTGAGTATTTGAGTTCTAAGGCTATGCGCAGCTGTAAGCTCCCAGCCCTGCCTTCGCAGAGCTGTATTTAAGGCACCCGAACACATTTGTTGATAGGAACGGACCACGTATTTAGCAAGCTCTTCAACATTTTCATCAGCAATCCACTGAAAGTAGTTTTTATGAAAATCGCATCTGTCACGCACAGTTGTCCCTTCAGATACTTCTTGTAGCTCCCGGAATCGTTCGAGGTCCAAAGGCAGCGTTGTGATTTACAGCAATATATGAATTGCGTTTTTAGCAGTCTTGTGTGGTTTATTGGGCTTTACATAATAATGCCCAAATATGGCTAAAGGCTATCTGGAGCACTACCCTCTGTTCCACAAGTTAAACAGACTAATTTTCCCTTGCCCTCTTCATAAAGCACATTGCCTTTACAATTTTTATCTAAACAAGAAGCTCTCATAACGGGGTAACAATCAAGGCAGTTTGAACAATAAATAGTTTTGGAAACTGACGAGTTTGGCCGCAAGTAAGCTGTTTTGGTTTCGTACCGGTCAATTGTGCTCCAGCAAAAACAGCAGTTATAAGCTCGACCTTTGTTTTTGAGGTAGGATTGCAGCTTCTTGTTCCCAAGCACTTCTTCTGCCCAAGATTGAAGACGATAACGGATTTCTAGATTTGTGCCTTGGCTATCATCTTCTAAGTGCGGGTTGTTCGCGAAAAACTCCTCGTTGGGGAAGTCACCGTCTCTTGTTCTTAAGAGAGCAAATAAATCAGTATGGAAAAGCTGCTCAGATACCCTAAATAGTAGATCAAGCAGATAAAAGGTATTTAGCTCCTCTTTATATAAACTATGAACAATTTGGTTTCTTATTGTTCTGACTTCCTGAAAAAGAGGAACTAAGTTCTTTGTAGCTTCTACGTCTGTATTAACAGCGCAGAAAACCTTAATCAGGGCTTCTGCTCCGATGGTCATCAGCCCATCGAAGCTTTTATCCTTAACTCCCGGTAAAGTTGGCCAGTCACTTGGTTTCAGGTCAAGTAAAAGCAAGGGCGTTAGATTACAAACGGTTGCTTTCAATGTGGCCTCAAAGGACTGATGAACTAGTACAATTATTGAAGAAAGCTTAGTTTTATTAAACTTATATTGAGAGAGTCCTAAGTGCGAAATGTCCCGTTCTTCTATGCCGTAGTCGTAAAGGATATCAAATGCATGTAAGAACCATTCGCGGGCTATGTTCTCAAAATCCTTGGATGTGGGGAGGTCAACAATCATACAAGCAGTCCTGCATTATGGATTATGCCCAAAGTAGGATTTGTAATTAAAGAAGGAAGTTCAGCTGGTACTACCTCGTGGGGCTAATCATCAATGTGCTGATAATCAAATGTAATTAGACATAGGTGCAGAGGTTGTTACAGACCTAGTTTTTGAGCAGCGTTATGTTGGCGCACATCATCAATGCGGGTGTAGCGGCGAATCATTTCACTCGTCTTGTGCTTCGTTTGGTTCATCACCTCCGAGTCATCCGCTCCAGCTAGCTTCGCCACGGTGACAAAGGAAGCAGAATAATTTGGCCCTAAATAGCGCTGCACAATCAAGTTGAGGTGTTTATCCGTAAGCCGCCGCTCAGTCAAGCGCTCGCCCTTGCGAAAGGATACAAATACCGGTCCCGTAGTATGGTCCAACCCCTTTATCCAGGCCTCCAACGTGCGAATAGGGCACAACTTGAAATCCGGGGAATAGAAAATAGCCTTTTCCTCGGCCGCGCTGTACTGGTTCGTTTTGCTCTTGGCCAGATTGACAATCAGCCCTTCCCCGGAAAACGATAAGTCCTCAATATTCAAAGCCGCCAACTCAGAACGTCGAAAAGCCCCGGTAAAACATAGCAGCAGAATAACTCGGTCACGAAAACCGCCAGCGTTTTGCCATCAATGCTTTTGACCGTGCGCTTGAAGTTGGCCAGCGTAAAGGCGGGTGCCTGTTTCTGCCGCACGCCTTTAACCCGGCCAATCCCTTCCATCAGCACCTTAAATTTCTTGTCATCCGTAGGCGAATCAAGTCCGCGCAATACATGGGCCTTAGCCACTGCCGCGCAGTGGCGTTGGATGGTCGCCACTTTCTTATC
Organism: Hymenobacter actinosclerus; assembly: GCF_900111515.1. Taxonomy (GTDB): domain Bacteria; phylum Bacteroidota; class Bacteroidia; order Cytophagales; family Hymenobacteraceae; genus Hymenobacter; species Hymenobacter actinosclerus. The sequence goes on along the minus strand of NZ_FOHS01000005.1, from coordinate 147,380 downwards.
AGTTTCGGCCAAGTGGGTCACGAATCCCGCCAGCGTTTCGACCGACGCCGGCAGCGATTCCAGTCCGTGTTCGGCGCACCAATCCCCGAAGCGTTTCCAATCCCCGGCGTACGCTTTCACCGTGTTGGCCGCGCCGCTCAGGCCAGCCTCGATGTAGCGCGACGTATGCTCCACCAGTTGTGCCAGCGCCGGCGAAGTGTTACCGGGAATCGAGAGCTCAGACGATTTTTCCATGTGACCTATATACAGGAGTAATCAACAACTTTTTGGTCTGAAAAGGGAATATAGCAATAAGGTCTGATAAGAGAAGGTTATCGGGCCTTATCCGTTACCGAGTACATAGGTTCCGATAAAGTTTACTTATCGGAACCTATCATTATCTTTGAAAATCAGCCCATTTTCGGGGTCGCTACTCCTTTACATATAGGTCGCATGAAATCGGTCACGCTGCCCGCCCTTCACCAAAGCACCGCCGCCTCGCTGGCCAGCCTCTCCGAGCAGACTGCTCGCTACGTCGAAGCCGGCCTGAGCGGCGCGCCCAACACGGCCAAAGCCTACGCGTCCGATCTGCGTCACTACTCGCACTGGTGTCAGGCCAATGAGCTCGAGCCGCTGCCGGCCACCGTCGATACGCTCGCCGGCTACGTGACCTACCTGGCCGATGCGGGCAAAAAAGTAGCCACACTCCAGCGCCACCTCTCGGCCATCAACAAGGCCCACGTGCTACGCGGCCTGTACTGCCCGACGGACAACAAGCAGTTCAAAGTCCTGCTCGATGGTATCGCCCGCGTGCATGGGATTCGGCAAAAGCAGGCGCCCGCTTTTACTCTGAATCAACTCAAGCGCCTGGTGCGCGAAATTGATATCAAGACGGTGGCAGGTCTGCGCGACCGGGCGATTCTACTATTGGGCTTTACTGGAGCGTTTCGGCGCTCCGAGCTCTCGGAGCTGAACCTGGAGAACCTGTGCTTCACAGAGGAGTGCGTCATCGTTTCACTGGCCCGCAGCAAAACCAACCAGCTGGGCCAGCACGAGGAAAAAGCCATCTTCTATTCGCCCGAAGCTAAGGTATGTCCCATCCGCTCACTGCAGGCCTGGGTGCAGCAGCTGGGCCGCGAAACGGGGCCGGTGTTCGTGTCGTTACGCAAGGGCGAGCGAGTGACGCAGGCGCGGTTGTCGGATAAAAGCATCAACGCCGTGGTGCAACGCTACTTGGGGCCGGACTACTCCGCTCACTCCTTACGAGCGTCCTTCGTAACGGTGGCCAAACTAGCAGGAGCTGATGACTCAGAGGTGATGAATCAGACCAAGCATAAGACTAGCGCCATGATTCGACGCTACACCCGTATTGATGATGTCCGGCAACATAACGCCGCACAGAAATTGGGCTTATAAGGGCTCCAGTTTCTGGAAGCTATTATTTATAGCACAACGCTTTGCTAAATTCAATAGCACACCGTAACGATTCCTGACAAGAATGGGCTTAACTTTCGTCTGAAATGACAACAATGACTGCTCCAACCCGACGTCAAAAAGAGGCTATTACAGCTTCTCCACTATATATACAAGGTGACATTGGCCTGCACCAGCCCAAGGTGAGTGAAGGCAAGCCCGCAGTGAGGCTTGTGTCCGTTGAGGCATCGGTAGACATGCCTCCTCCTGCTTCTTCACAACCAGCCTTTGTTCAACGGATTCTCGGGGATGCCACTCGCGTTTCATCCGTTATTCCTGCTAAGTCGGTTGACCTTATTGTGACCTCTCCACCGTATTGGCAGAAGCGGGATTATGGGCACGCTGATCAATTGGGCCAAGAAGCGACGCCTGCAGAATACGTGCAGGCGCTTATCGGTGCGATGAGGGATTGGAAAAAAGTGCTTAAGAATACGGGATCCATCTTCTTAAATGTTGGTGATACCTATCATAAGAGAAGCTTGGTGGGTATACCTGGACGGATTGAGGCCGCAGCCGTGGATGATGGATGGATTGTTAGAAACCGCATTATCTGGGCTAAAACTAGTGGAATGCCGGAGCCTGCTAAAAACCGTCTGGCATCACGGCATGAGTACATTATTCACCTCGTACTCAAACCCAATTACTACTACGACCTGCATGGTTACTCCCAGAAGTACGGAAACGGATCTAATCCGGGGGACATCTGGTACGTGGGTTTAGAGAGGGACACCGGTGGCCATTTGGCCCCTTTTCCTAGTGAGATAGTGGAACGCGCTATAACGCTGGCGTGCCCTTATTCTGTCTGCTCGCATTGTGGGACCCCGCTTGAACGGGAATGGAAACGTACGGCAGAACTGGACGAATCACGTCCCCAAGCCCGTCGCGCCATGCAACTCGCTCTAGAGCATGGGTTAGGACCTGAGCATATTGCAGCTATCCAAGCCACTGGTATCACGGATGCTGGTAAAGCCAAGTCTTATCAGAATGGTACCGGTCGAAACTCCGAAGAAGTGCAGCGATTAGCGAAACACGCCAAAAAAGTTCTTGGTGGCTACTTCCGAGAGTTCACCTTCGCCAAGCGTGTTACAACGGGATGGAAAGCTTGCGCTTGTGGGCAAGGTGAGATGGTCCCCAGCGTAGTCTTGGATCCTTTCGTTGGCACTGGTACCACGTTGGATGTAGCTGCACGCTTGGGCCACTCGGCCTACGGCATCGACCTGAATCCAGCAGTGTAGTCTCTAGCCCTTTACTTGCGTCCATGAACACCCCAAGCCTTCCACAAGCCGTGCAGCCACTTTTCGTGTTGAACCCCAGCAAGGTTAAAGACAGCTTGGAGGTGCTCCGCAACATCAAAGCACACTCTACCCTAGCTGGTTACTTATGCCTGCAGCGCACCGCTGCACAACTCGGAAAACTGACGGGGTTGCCTTTCCATTACAACGAGTTCTTCAAGGAATTCTTGGCCCTTGGTGATGCTCCAGAGAATCGGCCGTACATCAATCCCTTTGTTGCAGCTGACACCAAACTCTGGATAAGCGGCAATTTAGCAGGCTCCTATGCCCCTAGTTCACTGCGAGGGGTTAGCCCTTTGTTACAGGTACTGACCATTTCTGATGGCCTTTACAACTTGAACCCGCAACATTGGATTGCAGCCCGACAATACTTAGCAGCAGGCCGGCAAATACCCGTTTTACCCTTGGCTGTATTTTTATATAGGGACCGTGGCATCACGAGTGCTACACCAACGGTTGGCAGTTTAATTCGCGCTTTCCAGCAGGAATTCGGCTACCTAGAGAATGACGGCTCGCCTACCGAGGCATACAAAGTCCTCTACGCTGATTATACTCCAGAAGAGGGTTCTGATTCGCTGGATTGGTTCACCACTTTTACTACAACCCACCCCCTTGAGCAATAGTATGCCGGCAACTTCTATGGATGGCTTTTTAACTGTTGGGCCGGTACGAGCACTAACTGCGACTGAAGTAGGGCTGCCTTTACCTAGTGTTCCAGGAACCCCGTCACCTCCTCTACCAACATCAGACCCACTTGCTGAAGAGTACGAGGGTCCTCGGCTTGGCAGCTTGCAACAGCTCGCTGATGTAGCGACGGATCCGGACCTTAAGTTAGCAGCCCAACTCCTAGATGATGGGTTCGCTGGTGTTATCTATGCGGGTCTACCTGGTACGGGCAAAAGCCGTACCGCCCGCCGTGTCGCTATCTGGCTGGCACAGTCAGACCCATCCCGCTACAAGATGATTCAGTTTCATCCCTCGTACCAATACGAGGACTTTATGCAGGGATTCGTTCCGAAAGCAGACGGGGAAGGCTTTAGTTTGCAAGACAAGCACTTTGTGGAGATGTGTAATCAAGCCGAGAAGGCTTATCCCAAAATCCATGTACTGGTGGTAGACGAATTGAGCCGCGTAGACCCCAGCCGGGTTTTCGGTGAAGCATTGGGTTTTATCGAGCAGGATAAAAAAGGTCAAAAATTCAAGTTGTCTTCTGGCCAGGAGTTGGTCGTACCAGACAACCTGGTGATTTTGGCCACCATGAATGACCGTGATCGTGGGGTTGATGAAGTGGACATTGCATTTGAGCGGCGCTTTGCCCGCGTAGAAGTTGCTCCTTCTCCCGAAGCGTTAGAAAACATGTTGACGGAGAATGGAGTCGAGGTCGATCTCCGGAGAAGGATCGGTGATTTTTTTCGCTTCTTGTTGCGGCATGCAAACCCAGAAGTACACCTAGGGCACGGCTACTTTGCGCGTGTGCGGGATTTAGCTAGCCTAGAGCGGCTCTGGAATTACCAACTGTTGCATCTGATGCGGCGGGCATTTCGTGCTATACCCAACGAGTCTGAGCTTGCGGCAATCAAACAGCAATGGCAGCGCGTAATCACTACACCAGCTGCTGCTACACCTGCCGCAAGTGCTGAGCCCGAACCCGATGCTCCAGCAGGGGAAAGCGGCGCAACTGCCTTATCCTAACTAATGGAATCAAGGGAGATAGTTAGTACTTCAGGTTTGCCTCAAGTACCTCGACTGGTTCAAGTTTCCGAGCACTCACGGGTGCCCTTGAATCGCGGTGAACTTCTGGACTTACAGACTGGAAGTTTATTGCTTTCTCCGCATGTCATCGGAAGCGGATACATTCGCGTCCAAGCAGACAAAGACCAAGTAGTCATTCACGCGGGCCCTTATATCGGCCTGATACCCCTGAACGATTACGTCACGTTGGAAATTGTACCCAGGGTACCCATTTCAAATCTGGTCAGGATACTAGCCGCATCCGGGCGAGCACCCCAACGCCTTCCTGAATCCCTACGCACCTATGCCACCCAAGCTGTTCCCGTTGGGCAAATACGAGATGAGCTAGCCAACGCATTTATCAGGCAGGTGCAGCTTATCGGGGCATCGGGTCTCCACTACATCTATGAAACCCGAAAAGAGGACACCTCCTTCCCGAGGGGCCGTATTTTGCTTAACGAGACGATCACGCGCTTACTTGCAAAGGGCAAACGATACCTTATAAGTACCGCACGCTTTGAGCGCAACATTAATACAAGCCCGAACCAGTTACTTAAGCTCGCCTTGCTCGTGCTTGCTAGCACCTATCAAACTAGCAATAAAAATGGTCTTGTAACCAAGCAGCTGGGAGCTATTCGTGATTGCCTTGCGGTCTTCTCCGGCGTAACCACTCTGGCAACTCATAATTTACGGCTGAGCACGGTGTTCAGCAAGTTGCCGCCCACCCGAGAGTATTATCTACCTGCTCTCGAACTCGCGCAACTAATTCTGGGAATCCGAGGGCTGGATTTTGATAGCAATGAGGGGAATGTCTCCCTGCCCTCATTGCTATGGAAGATGGATGACATTTTCGAAGATTACGTCCGTTGGGGATTGCGTCAACACTTGCTTGAAGCGTTACCTAAGTATGAAGTTGCTGATGGCAATGTTGACCAACAACAAGGCGGTGGTGGGAAGAGGCTATTCGTAAACGGCCCCGATTTTCGAATGGCAAACCCTGACATCGTAATTATGGAAGTTGACATGCATGCCCTCCGCAGACCCGTCGCGGTGTTTGATGTCAAATACAAACCCAAGAAACCGGAGCGTGACGACCTTAATCAAATTCTGGCCTACGCAATGAGTTACCAGGTGCCCGTGGTAGGCATTATCTCCCTAGCTGAAATGGGCAAGCCCAGCAAGCTAACATTTATGGGGGAGATAGGTATGGCTAAGGTTTACCATTATGCACTACAATTAGGAAACAATGATTTGGCAAGTGAAGAGGCAGCCATAACTGAAGTTCTCCTTTCCTTGATAGCCTGAATGAGGTGGTCGAGCTAAAACGGACAGTGAGAAGTCTTACCTTCCATTGCCCATGACCGAGAAACTGAATCTTAATGGCTTGCCCGCCACGCGCAAGAACTAGACGCTCGCTTTCAAAGCCGAGTGCGTGCGCCAAGTCGCGGCTGGAGCCTGGCAGACGGACGTGGCTCGCGCTCAAGGCATTTCGTTGGCCTTGCTCGGCCGCTGGCAGCGCGAGCCCCTAAAAGCCGCCGTCCACAGCAGCGCCGAATTGCGGCGCGTGGGAATGGAGCGCGACATTTTAAAAAAAAGTCGTGACCATCTTTTCCCAACCGCCTCAGTCATGAATTTCTACCAGTTCATCCAGGCTTGCACCGAGCCCTGGCCCGTGCAGTTGTTGTGCCAGTTGTTGGCCGTCAGTACAGCCGGGTATTACCAGTGGCGGCAGCGCCCGGCCCAACCGGCTGCGACGTGGCAGCCAGCAGCGCAGGCGGCGTTTACGCGCCATGAGCGCCGCTACGGCACGCGGCGGTTGCGGGCCGCATTACGTGCCGAAGGCCACGCCGTGGGTCGGTACGCGCTTCGCTCCTGGCTGCAGCGCAATGGGCCGCGGGCGCTGAGCACGCCCCCGCAACGCCCCCGCACGACGGTGGCCGACCCGGCCGCCGTCGTGGCTGAAAACCGGCTGCTCAGTCAACCCGCCCCCACTGCCCCCGACCAGGTCTGGGTGGGACGTGGCTTCACCTATTTGCCCCTGCTGGGCGGGCGTTGGTGCTATCTGGCCACGTGGCGTGACGCCTGTTCGCGCCGGGTCGTGGGCTGGAGTATGGCCGCGCAGATGCCCACCGAGTTCGTCCTGTATGCGTTGGAGCAAGCCCTAATGTTGCGCCAGCCTGCGCCGGGCCTGATTATCCACGCCGACCGCGGCAGCCAGTACACCAGCGCCGCTTACCGCGCCCGCATCGAACAGGCCGGCGCACTATCCAACTTCAGCCGGCCGGGCAATCCGTATGATAACGCCCAGGCGGAAGCCGGCTGGATCACGCTCAAAACCGAACTGCTGCCTCCAGGCACTGCCTTTGCCAGTCTCAAAGAGGCCCGACTGGAGGTTGCTCACTACCTCGAGACCTACTTTAATTTGGACCGCCGCCACTCCGCCCTCGGCTACCGCTCGCCCCATCAGTTTGAACGCGACTTGAAAACCAACCTATCTTAGCGCACTGTACGTTTTCACTGGACCACCCCAGTGTGTTTTTGGCGTACCTAGTTAGACTAACATAGATGGTGAAACTCTACTCTTTACTGCTCTTTAGCAGTATTCTATCGCTCCATAGTGCCCACGCTCAGACCAAAACGACAGTCCCTGTCACCACTCGGCAGGACACTATTTATTTCGATCACGACTGGGAGCGAACGACCGAGCCACAGGACCGAGTGTATGCGCGCATTGCCCGACGTAATTCAGAGGGCAAGTCGATTGGTACTGTCCGAGACTACTTCTATCCTTCGTGGAAGAAGCAGTTCGAAGGCAAGGTGGCAAGTGAAAGCCCGGACGTAGCCACAGGCCTATGTACCGGTTGGTACGAAAACGGCCAGCTGCATTTCAAGGGCATATTTGCTCAAGGACAGACCGGTAGTGACTACCGAGAATGGAAGGAAGACGGAAAGGAAATCAAGCTGACCTATGCCTGGCAGGAAGTGCTGAGCACGGACGGCGTCAAGCTCCATTCCTATTATAATAATGGCAGCTCGCGGCAAGTCATTCCGATTGACCTGCCGGAGGGCACAGTAGGCGTGGTGTATAAGTTCGATATCCGGGATGAAGACCAGCCACCCGTGAACTGGACAACGGCCATTACCTTGACGGCCGCCCTAGCAAGTGCCCCCACTGGTCTGGGCCCCGCGTTGATGTTGTCAGCCGGGGCAAAAGCACTTAGTACCGAGCGCCAGCCTGCTGCTGCCGTCGCGACGAAGTGCCGATTCTTCATCGTCGATAATGAGGAGTTGACCCAGCCGTTCCTGGCGTATGCGACTAAGGGCACCATGCCGGCTACGGCACAGTGTTATCAGCAGGCCGTAAACCGGGGCCAGGAAACGCGGGAGTTGCTGGTGCCGGCAGGAACTAAGCGGCTATACTTCGCGGCGCAAAACGATAATCTGCGCACTTCTGCTAAGCTGAAGCTGACCGTGAGCGCGTTGGTGGCTAGCCGCCAGTAGGCAATTGTTGCCTACGTCATCTTAAATTTTTGAGTATCATCTATAAAAGCCCGTATCTTGTTTGCATGAAAAAACTTCTATTAATCTTCTTCTTATCGCTACTCTCTTCCCCTTATGCTCAGGCACAAATCCCTGGCAAATCGGTAACCGAGTACACTACTAAAATGGGCACCACATTCCATAAGGGAGATACGATCTTCTTTGCAATGGGTACTACAGATGGAGGCGCTTACCGCTATGCTTACATCCCTGCTAATTATCTGATTGGCTTGCCAGAAACTCACTACGGTTCTGTTTACAACAATAACCGGTTGGTGATTAAGGATATTCGAGTGCAAGCTGCCAACAAACGTATGGCACCCCGTACAGTGGCAGTGGTTTCACCCGGTGGGGTAAATGGTTGTGTAGACCTAGAATCAGCAGAAGCTGCTGGTGAAATCACGACTAAAAATAACCGCAAGCCTTCTTCTACATCTGCTGCTCAGGCTCCTATCAGTAGCGTAGCTGATGAGCTCTTAAAGTTGAAAGGACTTTTAGACTCAGGGGTCATTACGAAAGAGGAGTTCGACCAGCAAAAGACGAAATTGCTAAGCAAATAGAACTGTAATCCACTTTAAACTTAGACCCCTGGCTTCTTCAGCTGGGGGCTTTTTTGTCAACAGTTGCGCTAGCAGCCCGTCCTGTATATGAACTGTTTATACTATTTCATTACCGCTTTACTGCTCACCACTGCGACCGCGACCCAAGCGCAGGGGGTGCTTGATCTAGAAAAGCCCAAGCTCTTGATCGATACGTTGCAATTGGTGAAGGCTGATACCGTAACGGTTGAGGCTATGCCAGGTTTCTCCGCCGAATTAGATAAGCGTTATGGTTTCCGTGGATTGCGTTTTGAGACGCCACTAGCCCAAGTGAAGGGGTTGAAGTTCGTAACTAATCGAGGCGGGAAAGCAGTCTATCAAAAGATTTCCGAGAATAAGGTTCTGGGTAATGCCCAACTGAAGCAAGTGCTATACTGCTTTTATAAAGGGCAGCTTTCAGATGTTCTATTCTCTTCTACTGGCTCAACTAACGCAGACGAAGTGTTGAAAGTGCTCACGCAGGCATATGGAGCACCCTTTGAGCAAGAAATAACGGAGGATCAACTGGATGGGCACTTTTACTGGCATGGAAAGAAAGCGTCCGCTTTTCTAACCATTCCCGTTGATGAAGATGACTTTGACGTTTTGATATCAAGTACTCCTATGAAGGAGAAATAGCAGCGTGATAAGGAGTTGCGAGTGAAGCGAGCAGCGGAGAAGCTGTAGAAACGAAAGAGCCCCACTAAGTGATGGGGCTCTTTCGTTTCTCTCAGAAATAATACTCTTAGAGAGCATGTGCTATAGTATGCTCAAATATTATGGCGGTGAAGACTAAGTCGCGAACGAGGACGGCCACCTATTGTGCCGCTACGCTATCATTGTAGGTGATACCAACGAAATAGAGCGCATTTTTGCGTGATCCTGAGTGAACCGTGTGCAAGCAGATGATTTTACTCGCCCCTTTAGTGTAAACCATGAAACACCATGAAGTAGTTGCCGCCATTATCAAACGCGGTGATGAGTTCCTCTGTCTGCAGCGGGGCCCAAGTAAGTACGCATACATCTCCGAAAAATGGGAGTTTCCCGGCGGCAAAGTCGAAGCCGGCGAAACGCAACAAGAAGCCCTGCGGCGGGAAATTCAGGAGGAGCTGGGCCTGGATATCCTGGTTGGAAGCCACATCCTTACAGTGGAACACATCTATCCCGATTTTGAAATCACCATGCACGGTCTACTGTGCACGGCCGATTCCTCCGATCTGACCCTGCACGAACACATTGCCTATTGCTGGCTCCCTACTCAGCAACTGCATACGCTGGACTGGGCGGCAGCCGATCTACCGATTGTGGCGCAGTTGCAAGCTCCCGCCTAGGCCTACTTCATGGCAACCACTACTGACTTAATGGCCAGCCTCACCCGGGGGTTTGTTGATCTTACCGCGCCAGGCAGCTCGCAACTGGCACCCAAACTACTTGTCAACGACAAGGTCCGCGCAGTGACCGTGCTCAGCACTGTTTTGCAGCACTTGCAGGAGTGTGATTCGTTCTGGCTGACCGTGGCCTTTGCCACCAAGAGCGGCGTGATGACGCTGCTTAGTACCCTGCTCGAGTTGGAGCAGCGTCAAGTCCGGGGGCAGGTACTGGTGTCCCAGTATTTGAACTTTACCCAGCCGGCAGCTTTGCGGGCCTTGTTGCAGCTTTCCAACATCACGCTGAGAATTGCCACCAAGGGGAATTTTCACGCCAAGGGCTACTTATTCCAAAAGCCAGCGGGCCTGTATGACTTACTCATCGGCAGCAGCAACTTAACGGCCGGCGCCCTCAAAGTCAACAAGGAGTGGAACCTGCAAGTCAGCGCCAGTGAGCACGGTGAACTCCTGCCCCTCGTCCGGGCGGAATTTGAAACCGAATTCGCGCGGGCCCAGGTGGTTGACGAAGCCTTTCTGGCGCACTACGAGCCGATTTACCAGGCGCGCACACTGGCCAGCCGGCAGCAAGCTCTGCAGCAGCAGCAACTCTTTCCCACCGTAGCACCTGAGCCCAATGCCATGCAGCGGGAAGCGCTCGCTAACCTGCAATCTCTACGCGCGGCGGGCGAGCGCAAGGCCTTGCTCATTTCGGCCACTGGTACGGGTAAAACCTACCTCTCCGCTTTTGATGCGCTCCAGCTAGCCCCGCGGCGTCTGTTGTTCGTGGTGCACCGCCTGACAATTGCCCAAGCGGCCCTGACCACTTTTGAGCGGGTGTTCCAAGGCACGCGCACCATGGGCCTGTACTCGGGCAATCAGTTGGAGACTACGCCTGATTTCTTGTTCTGCACCATTCAGACCCTCTCGCTCGCCCATCATCTACAGCACTTCAGCCCCACGGAGTTCGACTACCTGGTTATCGACGAAACCCATCGTTCGGGCGCCAGCGGTTACCAGCGTATTCTGGCCCACTTTCAGCCCCGCTTTTTGCTGGGTATGACAGCCACTCCGGAACGCACCGATGGGCACGATATTTACCAACACTTCGACCACAACATCGCCTACGAGATTCGCCTGCAGCGCGCGCTGGAAGAAGAGATGCTCTGCCCTTTTCATTACTTCGGCATCACCGATTTAATGGTGGATGGGCAGCTGGTCACTGAAACGGCTGACTTTTCCTTTCTAGTTGCCGAGCAGCGCGTCAGCCACATCCTCGCGCAGGCCCAGCTTTACGGCTGTGACGAAGGCCGAGTGCGGGGGCTGGTGTTCTGCCGCAGCATAGCAGAAAGCAAAGCGCTGGCCGACGCATTCAATGCGCGGGGCCTGCGCAGCGTGGCCCTCACGGGTGAGAGCAGTGATGCGCAGCGCCAGCAGGCGATTGATGGCTTGGAAAGCGACGAGCCTGGCACTGCGCTGGATTACGTGTTCACGGTTGACATTTTCAACGAGGGCATTGACATTCCGCGCGTCAACCAAGTCATCATGCTCCGGCCCACGCAGTCGGCCATTGTCTTTGTTCAGCAGCTGGGCCGCGGGCTGCGCAAAGCCCCAGGCAAGCACTACCTGACGGTGCTCGACTTCATTGGCAACTACCAAAACAACTACCTGGTGCCCATCGCCCTGTTTGGCGACACTTCCTACAACAAGGACACGCTGCGTAAGCTGCTGGCCGGGGGCAGCAGCTTGCTGCCGGGCACATCGACCGTTAACTTTGATCGCATTGCCCTCGATCGAATTTATGCCTCCATTGACGGGGCTAGGTTAAATCTCTACCGGGATTTAGCGCAGGAGTACCGGCTGCTTAAGTTCAAGCTGGCGCGCGCGCCCTGGATGATGGACTTTTTAGCTCACAGCGGCCGCGACCCCTGGCTGTTTGTGACTACGAAGCGCAACAACAAACCCTTTGGGTCCTACTTCAACTTTGCGGCCAGCATCGAGCCTGAACTGGCAGCGGCCCTAACGCCCCCGCAAACGAAGTTGCTCGCCCTTATCTGCACCTATATTGCCAATGGCAAGCGCATCGAGGAAGTCGAGCTGCTGGAACTGCTGCTGGAGCACGCCGTCGTGTCCACGGCGCAGGTCAATAAGCTGCTGCTTGCCACTTATGGCCACCAGGCCAGCGCTGCTACCTGGGCTTCGTGCGCGCGCAACTTGAATTTTGATTTTGTCCGGGATCCCCAGCCCGTAGTCATCTTTGACGGAGGTGAGTTTGCCCTGCATCCCGCGTTCGCTCTAACAGTGGCAACCCCACTTTTTCGCGCTTACTTGCTCGATGCGTTGCACTACGCGCGGGCCCGCTATAAAGCCAACGCCTCTGCTTTCGTGGAAGGGTTTTTCCTTTACCAGAAGTACTCGCGGCGCGACGTGTGCCGCATTCTGAACTGGGAGCTGGACGAAACGGCCACAGTCAACGGCTACAAAGTCAAAGACGGTAGCTGTCCGCTGTTTGTCACCTACCATAAGGCCGATGACATTGCGCAGAGCACCAACTACGAGGACGGCTTTCTTAATAACTCCGAGTTTCAATGGATGTCCCGGTCCAGGCGCAAGCTGGAAAGCGCCGAGATTCAAGCCATCCAGCAGGCGCCCGTGACAGGACTTCGAATGCTCTTATTCATTAAGAAAAGTGACACCGAAGGGCTGGATTTCTACTATATGGGAGACGTCACGCCGCTTGATTTAACGCAATCATCCATGCCCGTAAATGGCGCCACGGTCCCCGTAGTCAAGGTTCACTTTAAGATGAACCATCCCGTTGAAGAGACCATGTACCGCTACTTAACTACTGAAAGTCTACCTGATTAGCCCAGCCTTTGACTTTAAGCAACCACTTGGCTTGGCCTCTACCCCGTTGCTATGATCAGTTACTGAGGCCTAAAAAGTAGCTCAACCGCGAAGCTTACCCGCCAGTCATTACCCACCTCCACTACCCTAGCCCCACTCTATGATCACGGTTAACCTTACTATCACCAACGCTGAAAAAGCCGGGATGCTGCGCGGATTACTGCAGGAGCTGCCCTTTGTAGACATCCAGTATTGGGGGGAGTCTAGCGCTCCCGATAAAACCAACTGGCCATCCATCATCGCTCGTTACCACCAGTTACAGAAGCTAGGTTGGAGAAAGGTAGCTGGCAGGGCCTTTGGCGTCTGGTTATTTAACGGGGTGACAAATGCGGATTGTGAACGGATCGGTCAGCAACTGCTCAATGAAACCTTTGCTTCGCTGGCGGCCGATCCGCAGCTTTTCAAAGCCGAGCAGATTACGTCCAATGATCAGACGATTTACACTCTGCTAGTCAACGGCCTACGAGTCATGTTCGAAGTATATCCGCAAAACCCTTCGATTCATATAATTTATATCGACGAGGAATAAGATTGTCGTCATCCGCATCGAGCATCGCCTATAAGCTTTCATAATAGTGCTGGTTCGTTAGTTTGACCTCATCCCCTATCTTTTAGCCATGGCTACTGAGTCCCTCCCCCCACGTTATAAGGCCCTGCGCCGCCGCAGCTTTGAGCGCCACCTGGATCTGTACCTAACGGCTATCTATTTGCTAGACGGGGACAGCCAGCTTGGGGGCGCTAACCTGGCCACCTACAAAAAGTTTGAATCGACTGCAGAGCTGCGGGCTGCCTACCTGCGGGCGGAGCAGGCGCCCAATCTGCGGGAACCCTTCGCCCACTCTAGAACAGTCCAGGACTTGGATAAAGCCATCCGGCAGTGGCGGGTGACAAACCCCGTGCTGGAGGCTGAGCTGCGGACCATCCATGACCAGCACCATTGCCTGAGCCTAACAGATTTTCAGCAGCTCATTAGCACCCAAGCTGGGGAGCTTGCCTGCGAATACTGCGAGCTTAAAGAAAGCGAGTTTCGCCGCTTGATTGCGCTGGGTATAGTGCGCACCAAACGACTCCGCACCCGCGGGCGCAGCTTCGAATTTGACTGCCGCGATCCCCAGCATGGGTACGAAGCTGGTAACGTGGCCCTGTGCTGCTACTGGTGTAACAATGCCAAGACGGACGAATTCGACGTTGAAGAGTTCAAGCCTATCGCCCTGGCACTAGCCGCCGCCTGGCGTCAACGGCTTGCAAAGCACACCAGTACATAGGCAGACTGAGCTTCACTAATTTGACTCCTGGCTGTTGAGCTGCAAGCTGCAGTAAAAACATCCTCAACGAGAAGCAATTAAAGCACGACTTCATGGCCACGGATTACACCATTCTAAAAGGACTTGCGCATTCTTACCTGCAGACGCGGGCGCAGTTCCTTGTCCAAGCGGCGCAGTATCCTGAGCTGGCGGGCAATGACAGTATCGTAGGGCGAATCGGAGAGATGATCGCCGCGCAGTTTCTTCAACTCCAGGGGCGGCAAGTGGTCAAGCACGCTGCGTTAAATCATGCCGTAACGGACCTGCTGGCTACAATGCCGGGTGGGCAGCCAAGAGCAGTATCGGTTAAGCTCATTACCGCGGAAAATAAGAGCGGTAGCACTACCCGGTTGAAAGATGGCTGGGATGAGTTTATCCTCATTGAGTTGAATGTGGCCTACCAGGTGCACCGGTTGGGGTGGCTCACACTAGATGAGCTGCGCAGCAATGGCCAAGAACAGCTCGCGCATGATCAGCCGATAACCAGCCGGCGGATGTTAACGACGAAGGGGTTGATTGGTCGATACGGTAAAGTCTATGATAGCCAAGATGAAAGAGAAAGTCTGATGTTGAATTCGCTCCTGTAGCACAAGCTGCGTAAGGCTTGGTATCAGCTGCCCGCAGGCACAACTTTCAACATTTGTTCGAGTCGACTGATAAGCTCCCGCTCCAATTCCATAAAGTCAGCTGCCGCATTGCCGGGAGATAGAAAGGTGCTGGGTGCTACCACTGGAAGTCGTAGGGCCGTAATGGAGAGCGAGGTATTTGCTAGGCTGTCCGTCACTTCGAATTCTAAGTGGTTGGTAGTCGCATCAGTGGCTGGATCGGACAGGGAATCGGGGTAGAACAAGTAATTCTGCTTGCTGCCCCGCCGGATGGCGTAAGACACCAACTGGTACATATCCGCCTGCGAAATCCCTTTCTGATCAAGCGCTCCCTCAACCAGTTTCCAGGTTTTGTATTTGCAGTCAATCACGATTGGCCCACCTAATGTCAAGCTACCCTTACCCCACGGTCGCAGCAGAATATCATGCTGCAGCTTGAAACGCAGCGCAGGCTTACTGTTCGCGGTAGCTTGCATTTGGCGGGCTAAGTACAGATCGCTGGCCTGCGCAGTGATTTGAAAACTGGACTGAAAGTGCTGCTGCAGAAAACCACCGATAAAGTCTTCGAACACTTTCTCAGTGGGCAGCAGCAGCGCAAATACTTGCTCTTTGGCGTCAGTGCTAGCTAAGGGGCTGTGGCTGGCCAGAAAAAATCGACAGTAAGTCAGCACCAAGTTGAAGTCAGCAAATAAAGGCGGTAACTGCACCTGATCGCAGTCAGCCAGGCTGGCGGGCTGATCGCTTACCTCGGCAAGCAGAAAGCTAATGTCTTCGAGCAGCTGCCGGCTTGGACTATGACGAGTAAAAAGCCGCAGGCGGCTGACTACGTCTTTGAGGATGCGGTTGAACTGATTATCGGGCTGAAAGGAATCGAACGTGCAGGGCAGCACGTGCTGACGCCCAACCGAGCGGTTACGCACATAGTCAATAAAATTGAGCCGCCCTCGCAGCGTATTTAGCTCCTGTTCTACCTGCTGGTAGTACTGGTACTGGCTGCGGCTGAGTAGCTCGTGCGTGTACTGAGCAAACAACAAGACCAATAGCTCCAGCCAATCCGCCGATACCTGGGAAAAGCTGGCCAGCGAGCGGGGAAACTGCAAGCGCACCGAATAGCTTAGCCACCAGTAGAGATGTGCATGAATAGCCTCTAGGCTGCCGGCCGCAGGATAGCTGTTACTCTCATAGAACACCTTGGGCAGTAGGTGAAGACGATGGCCCTGGTACTGGATAAGACCGACATAATTGCGGGCCCGAACAGTACGGTGGCCCTGCGCGTCAACCGAAAATTCGAGATAGCGCTGCCGGGTGCTCCTGGAGCTATCCACCCCAAACAGGCCCGCAGTGCGAGGGCGCCGTTCCCAGATAGTCTGCAGGTATGCCTCTAGCCCTGGCGGCAGTTCAGCCAGGGGCAAGTGATTTCGGTATTCATAGAGGTAGTGATCCATCGACTAATCAGCGGCTAGTCAACTACTCAGCGAGTGGCTGGGCCCGCAGGACCATAGCGCAGACCTACACTCTGGTCAACGTGGGTGGTGACGCCCGCCGTCCGAAGCAGGGCCTGTACTTTGGGCTCGTCATTGAGGAAGTACTCGTAAAGGAGCGGAATGACCTTGCCATTGAAGATGGATTCCAGACTTTCTTCGGGGTCGAGAAAGTAGGCGTGGCCGATTTGGAAGTCCCGAGACTTCTGACGGACAATTTCGGCGTTGAGCTTTTGTAAAGTGTCCTTCCGGTCATCCTTCATCTTGCCGAACACATCGTAACGCGGATATAGTGGCCGAAACTCAAAGCGCCGTCGCAAGGCAATGTCGAGCAGGGCCAGGCTCCGATCGGCCGTATTCATGGTGCCAATCAGGTACAGGTTAGCCGGTACCGTGAAGCCCTGTTCTCCTGAAGGCAGGGTGACAGGCAGCGTATTAGAGCCCCCCAGGCGCTTGTCCTTTTCTAGTAGGGTGATCAGCTCGCCAAAAACCCGCGCAATGTTCGCCCGGTTGATTTCATCAATGATCAGGACGTAGTTCTGGATGGTATTTTGTTGCTCGCTTTCGCTCTGCTCAAAATCAGAGATAGTTGTGGCGGGCGAAGTGTTATCCGGCTGTTTTGATAACTCTCGTAAGCGCTTTGCTATGTACTGGTAATATAACTGAGTGCCATTAGGATTGGGTACATTTGATTGATCATTGTACCAGCGATTAAGTGTTGTAAAGCTTACGTTTTTATCTTGTTTTGCTTTCTGCTTGAGTCCTCGACGAAAACTTACGGTTCGTGACACAAAGTCTACCGTGACTGGAAATTTGGCATTTTCTCTTGATACAAAGACATACCCATTGGAATCTTTTGGCCCTTTAACTAACTGATGGAGTGCCTGTTCAAAAGGTGTTAATAGTGGTTGATCTGGAGTGAATATGAGCTCTTGGGCCTCAACTTTAGAAGATTTGGCCTTGCTATGCCCAGAAATCATTTCTTGGCGAGCACGCTGGGCTATGCGGTAAAAAACCCCGTCAGACTTCTCAAACACCATCTGCCCTTTGATCACCTTCGGTCGAAAACCTTGAACGAAGTCCTCGTAAGTGAAGCTCTGATGGAACGTGACAAACTCCAGCCGATTACCTAACTCCTCCTGGAATAGCTTTTGAGCATCAGCGTAGCTGTAATCCTGTTTGCCAGTCAGGATTTCGTAGGCTAACTCGAGAGTAGACCGAGTCTTTCCAGTACCCGGCGGGCCGTACAAGATGATGTTTGGATTAGGGAATCGGGCGCTAATCATAGGTTGAATAATTGGTTTTGTACGGGTGCCGGGCACGAGTTGCAGCGCAAAGTAGGGTTCAAATAAGTCCACGTTAGCTTTAGTTAGATTATTCACTAAAGCCACTGTGCGGTAGCCACTCGGGGCCCACCAACTTAAATGTTTATTGAGGCCTTGCAGATCCTCCCGGACAGGAACGGCGATGATCTTTGCTTGACGGTAAATCCAATTTTTGGAATCCGTAATCAAGTCCGCTAGCTCAACCGGCAAATCGGCCCAGTCCTGCTCGACGCGGTATATCCCCCATAACTGCACGGAACCGGCGCAGGAATAGACGTAATCCCCATTCTGGATGCCCGTCATGAACAGCTGCCCCTGGTTATCCGGACAGTGCTTGTTGACTACGAGCCATCCTTTTTCCCGAAAAGCGTCTAACAGCTGCCGCCCAGCTGCGTTTTTATTGAAGCGTCCCATGGATACCTTATAGATGGGACGCCCATGTAGCTCCAACAAGTTGGTCATATTGATTACCGAATCTTAGGATAGCAAGCTACACTACTCTATTAGAGCTTATCGTATTTAGCCGAGCTGCTACGCGCTTTATCGGCAGGATACTTCTCTGCGTTTCGATCTATCTTCTCCTGCATAAGCTGGGGGATGTCCCAGCCGTACTTGTCAGCCAGCTGGAAGGCGTAGAGCAGCACGTCGGCCAGCTCCTCGCGGACCCGGACGGGGTCAGCGTCCTCGGCCTTTTTCCACAGGAAGACTTCGTTGAGCTCGGAGGCCTCAATACTCAGAGCCAGAGCCAGATCCTTGGAGTTGTGGAACTGGGCCCAGTCCCGCTCGTCACGAAACTGGCGAAGCTGCTGGAGCAACTCTTCAACTAAGCACGTGCACCTCGGCCCCCTGCTGCCCGGCCCACTTACGGATTTCTTCCTCACTGCCCACGTCCTGCACGGCGATGCGCTGATCTTCGTCTAGAAAGAACACGCTGAAGCGGGCGGCGCGGATAACTTCCAGGGGCTGGCTGACGCCCAAGTTGCTAAACAAGCCGGACTTTTCGTTGAGGCGGTGGGCCTCATCGACGATGAGCGCGTCGAAGGTGTTCTCGGGCGTCTCGGTGAACACGCCGGAGCCGACGAAGAGCGAGTCAATGTGAGTTCCGCGCATGGAGCCCGTGAGCTTACTTTTATACACGGCCCGCGGAGCGGCGTTCTTGCTCACGTACTTGGCTACCAGGCCCTGTTTGGTGAGATTAACCAGTAGGTTAATGGCCACTACTGTTTTGCCGGTGCCGGGGCCACCGTGGACGATGAGCACGTGCTTCTTCGCGTCGGCGGATTTGGCCGCCAGCTTGCGGGCCGTTTCGTAAACCACCTTCTGCTCGTCGAGCAGAATAAACTCCTGCTTGCCCTTCATCATGGAGACGAGGGAGTCGGCCAACTGCTTGGAGGGACGGATGCGCCCGCCCTCGATGCGGTACATGATGCCCGTCTTGTCGCCGTGCTTGACGTGCTGACGGATAAACTCGCGCAGCTTCAGGGCATCACTCTTGAGAAAGAGCGGGGCCTTAGCTACGTAATCAGCATAGTGTCCACTGGTGAGCACGCCGTTGTCGGGGTGGTTGTGCAGGTAGGCGCAGGGCAGCAGCTGGATGCCGTCCGTGTACACGGTTTCGTTGAAGCCTTCTAGGTAGGCGGCGTAGGACCAGGACTGGTAGGACGGGTGGTTTACTTCCTGGATTCCTTTGCCCAGGTAGGTGGCCACCACGCCGTCTTTGTCGGTGGCGGTGGACTCGGACCACTGCTTTAGCTCAATGATGATGGCTTTGTCGATGCCCTGCTCATCCTGGCCCGTGAGCACGAAGTCAATGCGCATGCCGGCGTGGGGCAGCTGGTACTCGATGCTCACGCCGCTGTCATCAGGAATCTGGGCGTCGCTGAGCACCTTGTCCATGTAGAGCATGGAGTTGCGCCAGGAGTTGATTTCAGACTGGCCGGTTTTGCGGCCTAGCTTTTTTAGGACCAGGACCTGGATGATTTCTTCAATAGAGTTGGATAGGACATCGTCAAGGAATTGGGACTTGGTTTTCTGGTAAACAATCATTGAAAAAGATATAAGTAACTGTATTTTAGGTTTTTAATCTAAATCGCCTGAACGAATAGATTCATGAAATGGCAAGACAGCAGAGCCGCAAAAGAATTACCGTCGATGGCCGGCCCGAAGATAAACCAGATACTGAAAAACACGCCCGGAATGGAGGGGCCTTTACCAAGCCGTGCCTCAGTTAATTTATGCCCCGTGCGAGCCCGGACGAGTGCCCTGGCGTTGACCGATACACACTCAGGATTGTGAGGCAGACATAATCAGGGAGCGGACATCGAGGCCAGGGCAAACAGGCGTAGCAAATTGCCGAATTCAAAGCTTGACCTCCTACTGCTCTTATGCCAATGCTTAGCAAGCTGCACACCAAAGAGGCACGCTCGTTTTTTGATCTGCTCCTCCTCAACCCTTGCATAGTATGCGCTGGCGCAGGCTTGTTTTCATAAATAAAGAACTGATTGTGAACAAGGATTTCGCGGAGCATAACTCCACACCTGGCTGATGACGGCTTACAGGTTAACCAACTTCCACTTGCCGGCCCTGCACCCATTCATCGGCCGTTTGTGAATTATAATTATCCTTAGGCACTGTAGCTGGTGCATTTTATCCGGGTATCAGCCACCAGTTCAGTTATTCAACCGGGAATAATCTAGAAATATGTCTACAAACTACTTAGCTCCTACTCTTTCACGCATTGCTGTACTTATGGAAGAAAGGGCTAAAAAACACTCTATCTTCGATTTCCTTAATGTTTTGCTCATTTTTACCCAAGCAATCTTTGTATGCAGCTTGCAAAAGTCTACCAACACTATAAAATCGACCCCAAGCAGCTGAGTGATATTTTAGCTAAGCATAACATTAAAGTCCAACTAAAATACGTAAAGACAGCTCCTGATAATTGGTTAACAATATTAAACTATGAGCTAGGTCGCACCCAAGCTAAGGGCGTTGCCCCGCTGGAGGAGCTTGTAGCGTTTGTGCAGGATGAATCCAAGTCCTCAATTAGCAAGCGCAGTATCAACCTCGAGTTGTTGTCAGATTCGCGTATTCTAGCAGATGCCACTCCAACGGCTACTGTAGCTGAAGCTCTACCCACATCCCTACCAAGGCAGCGGCCAACGACGACCACTCAGAATCGTGGTAATAAACCCAAGAGAGCACTACCAAAACAGCCCGCCGATGACGAGCTGCGTTTAGGTCAGATAATCGATGTAGTCGAAGAAAAGGGCTTCGGTTTCCTTCAGAAAGCGGGGACGCGCGAGGAGATTTTTTGGCATTTCTCCGTCTTAGGAACGTTGCCAAAAGTGAATGATTGGGTCCTGTTTGCCGAAGGCCCTAGCCAACGCAAGCCAGGTACGCAGCAAGTGGTCTGGGCTTGTTTGCTCACCCAAAATTTGCCCTTGGCACATCAGGCTCAACGGCATTTTGAGGAGGGCACGCTGTTGTCCTTGCTTAGCATACTACCGGAGGAGGCACGGGCCGCTACTGCGCAAGAGCTGTTAGGGCGGACAGAAGCCATAAATGATACTGCCACATGGAATGCGGCGGCTCAAAAGCTAGCTAAAATCACCCAATTTGTACCGGCCTTTTCTGCTGAGGCAGTGCAAACGATTCTTGGGCTTTCGACACCATTTTATGCCTGGCAATTATGGCTCTATCGCTATTCTCCCCTGAACGCTCACCCAACAGTTGTCACCCCAATGGCCCACTTGTTAGCGGCCACGGAGTCTATCACGGGGTGGTGGAGAAATACGCAGCATACGTTACCCGCACTTTGCCTCGCCTACCTATCGCAGCATAGCCATGATGCGCTGAGTGCTGAACTAGCTAAGATTAAGAGCTATTTGGCGGATCTATATCCCACCGTGTACGATGAGTTGGTGGTTCTATGGCTCCAGCAGGCGGGCAGTGCAAACGATCCGGGCACGATTCGGCAGCGCTTTGATATTTCCCGAACTGTTATTGGAGATTCGGCTCAACATTTTGAGCAAGAACTCTTTGAAGCTCTTCCGGCAACTACGCACCTAGAATTATGGCTGGAAGACGAGCAGTACTACGCTTTTCCGCGGCAAGTGGCGCTAGAGCAGTTCAGCAGCCTACCGTTGACTGCGCAGGACAAGGTAGCAGCAAATTTGACGGATGAGGAGTTGGTTGGCGTAAGCCAGTGGTTAACGCTGGCTAGCGACTCTCAACTGCTGGAAAGGGTGCGGGCGGGCCGGGATGAGCAGCTGCTTTCTGCTTTCTGCGCGCTGGGAATTGATTTGGAAAGCGACCGCGAAGTCATCAATGAAATTGCCTGGGGCCGACCGGGGTCTTGGTACGTGGGCCAGGGAGATACGGCGGTAGAAGAGATAATGCAGCAGCTTCGCAGCCGAGTGAGCGATGGCGAGTCCCACTTGCTGGTAGGGCACAATATCGTTCATTTCGACGCTCCGGTATTGGCCGGGCACGACGTGGAGTTGCCAGCAGCCTGTTTGTGGGATACGCTCGCGGTTGAGATGGCCTTAAGCTTGGATTGGCGGGTGCTGGCCTTGCGCACTGCCCACCAGGCTCAGGCCGATGCGCAAATTGCGCTCAAACTTTTCCTGACCCAGGTGAAGCGAGTGATCTTACTGCCTGCGGCTGAGTGGGAGGACTTGGCTCCTTTATTTGGCCCCGCAGTAATCGCGACTTTGACCCGTTTGCGGACGCAACCACTAGAGCCCTGGGTGACCATAATTGACTTGCGGGACGAAGCGGCTGGTTACCTGCGGCCGCAGCCGCAGCCCTCCTCGCGTCAACTACTTGTCCAGCAGCAATTGGCGAACAGCACTGCCGCTCTTACGCTAGTGCTAACACCGACCGAATTATGGGGCGAGCTGCGGGCTGAACCTGGCGTGCGGTTTTGGGCATCAGAATTCACCCCCGCTCTCTATCGGGAGCTACTAGCGCAACCATTACTGGACCAGCTGGTAGACTATCCGGCCGAACGGGTCATTGCGGAACGCTTCTTCCACTACTGCCAGCAAGCCCACATTCCCCCAGTTGCGGCCAATATGATTCCGGCGTTCCGGCTACGCCTGCAGCAGATTGTGGACTTTGGCAAGTGCCATCCGCTGCCGGTGACTCCTTCGTGGCAGGCGGGCTCGCGGGTCTGCTTGAGTGCTGAGCAGCTACTGGTGCAATTAGCCTACTTACAAGGACAACCAGATGTTGAAGTACTCGTGCTGGAGCCGGACCTGATCACCCTGGGCCGTAAGCTCCTATTGCGTGAGCTCACCACGGCCGATGTATTAAAAAGCCCCGCCACCCGTCCTGCCTGGATCAAATTTTCAGGTGGCCAAAGCTTTGTAGCCCTCCGGCCAGACCAGGCGGCCGAGCTGGGCGCAGTAGTCCCCGCTGGCTACAGCAACTTATGGCTGGAAAAGCATTTGTACGGGCAGTTTCGCATCTGGGGCAGCTTTGATTGGGAGCTGCTACTCACATCCCTTACGGCGGCGCAGGTGCACGTGATCAGCGGAACGGAACGCTCGTTTCCGCGTCAGCAAGTTACTTGGTTGGGCCTGGCTCAGCTGCCGCTACAACGACGACTAGGAATTACGCCGTTCAATCCGGAAACTATCTATCGTTCCCGCTATTGGCTATTGCAAGCCATCCTGGTCAAGGAAATTCTGCAGCGTAACAGCTCAGCCCCCCTAATATTACTGCTGCAGCGGGCAGAAGAAGTCGAGCCAGTGGAAGCCTACTTTCGGGGTCAGGGTTTTTACATTCCTCAACGAAAAGTCGGGCTGGGGCGGCGCCTGGAGTTATTACACCAGCAGGGCTCGGGCCGGCGGCTCCTAATTGTGCCGATAAGTCAGGCGACGACGATACTTGAAGCGAATTACTTGGGGCCGATTCAGTTAATTCTGGAAAGCTTCAACCTGCTTGAAAACTACTTTCTTGCGCGGGGCTCGCGCTTATTTGATCGGGCTCGGCTACAGGCCCGAGATGTAGAAGGAAGTGAAACAGTCAGTTCAACCAAAAAAAGCTCGCCCGAGGGCAGTAGCGTGGAGGACGTCCTGGAACGCGACTTATTCTTTCTGCTTAAGCTGCAACAGCCCCTAGTGCAACAACTCCGGTCTCTTTTGCTGGATAACCACGAAAAAAATCACCTCTGGCTGCTGGATCCTCGCCTAGGGGACTTCCCCGCTCTGGAGCAATCTTGGCAAATGCACAAGTACTTCACTGATGCCCCCTGGGCAAACGAAGAAGAATACTTGGCGGCCGCACAAACAATTGACCAGGTACTGTTAAGCGTTCGGCCAGAACAAGACTTTTCGCTGGATTTGGAAAAGGCTAAAGAGCTGCTGAGCAACGTATTTCTTGACGGCCATCCCTGGTATAATATCCAAGAACCTTACCTGAATAAAATTTTACCCGCCCAAACAGACTTGCTTGTCTCACTGCCAACTGGTGGAGGCAAATCACTGCTGTTTCAGGCCCCTGCCCTGTACCGCAGCGCCTTTACTAACCGGTTGACCATTGTCATAACGCCGCTCAAGGCGTTGATGGAAGACCAAGTTAATGCGCTCTGGAAGCTGGGCTTTTACAGCAGTGTGGAATACATCAACCAGGACAAGCGGGATGAGCTACCGCAAATTTATCGCCGACTGGCGGGCGGGGAAATTTCCCTGCTATTCATCACCCCGGAGCGCTTCCGGAGCGGGGCGTTTAATAAGGCTTTTTTACAGCGTTTCAATAACGACCAAGGCCTGGAGTACGCGGTGTATGATGAAGCACACTGCATCTCACAGTGGGGGCACGAGTTCCGGCCGGATTACCTGTATTCGGGCAAAGCCGTCCAGCGTTTTAGGGAGGGTTGCCCACGCCGGTTTCCAGTGCTCTTATTTTCGGCCACTGTTTCAGAAAAGATCTATCAGGAGTTTACCGAGCTATTTGTGTAATGGAGCGCTTAGGAGAATTAGCCTACAACCCGGTGCGGGAGCATATCCGCATGAGCTTTGAGCGGGTCAAAGAAGAAGTGCAGCAGGCCGAGACGGTTGTGCGCAGCTTGCAGGACAAGACCTTTGATTCGAGCGTGAGCCGAGTTCTGGTTTTTGTGCGGACTCGCCGCCGAGCTGAAGAAGCCGTTCAGCAGCTTAGTGAGCTGGCCACCGAAGCAGGGCTACCCTGGGCTGATCAGATTGACTATTTCCATGCTGGGTTGGATGGATTTGATCGCGAGCGCAAGTATTCAGCGTATCAATCTGGTGAAACGGTAATACTGGTGGCAACCAAGGCATTTGGTATGGGAATGGATATCAAAAATATCCACTATGTCTACCATTTGGGCCCTTCCTCCGCTTTTGAAGACTTCCTACAGGAAGTAGGTCGGGCAGGCCGTAACCGGGCCTCGCTGGAGTCTGCCGGGTTCTCCGAAGCCCATCCCATCCAGGCCGTGTGCGTGATGGCCAGTCGGGATTTTCAAGTGCTCCGCGATTTACAGCACAAATCCGCTTTGAGCTGGGAATACGTGCTCAAGACGCAGCAGCTGATTCACCAGTATGCGCAGAAGTACCGGGACTTGGATACGCTAAGGCATGAACCATTGGCGCTGCCGCTGGATTTGTGGCAGCGCGATGCGGGTGAAAAGGATGAGGACGACGTCCGGTTCCGGCTGGCGCTGCACTGGCTGGAGCTATTAGGACGCATTCGGCTCGGGCTGTTCACTCCTTCTTTCCTGCCATTACTGCTGCTGGAAAAACCTAACTATCTGAAAATAAAAGAGGAGTCGGAGCGGACTCAGATGCAGCATTTTGTTGCTCACCTACACGCGTCGAAGTACCGGGAAGCCTCTGCCGTCAGTATGCCGATGGATGAGCTCAAATCACTCACCGGCAAAAGCCGTCATACTGAGCTGTTTAAGTTTCTATTTCTAGCCCAGAAAATTAAGGCCATCTCCATTGACCGGAATCTACACCTGGAATTAACGCAGCTGCGGCAAGTGGAGCTCGAGGCCTGGGAGCAATCGCAGTGGCAGGGACGGGAGTTGCCTCTGGTGGAGGCTGTGTTTTTGCTGGCCGAGCGCCTGCTGGCGCCAATTACGCCGCAGACGCAGCGCAGCCTGGACGGCAATGAGCTGGACCGGCTAGTGAAAGAAGTAGCGGCTGAACGCCTAAGGCCAGAGCATATTTATTGGACCCCGCTCAAGAAAGGCAAGCCGGTTGAACCAAAAATGGCCGCCAAAGATTTGCTGGCGGACTGGCGAGAAAAGCGGGCCAAATTCGCGCTCAAGCTAGTCCGGTTGCTGCCTAATATGCGGCTACAATCCATCATGAATGTACGCGACCGGAGTGAGCCGGGCGTCACGCAGCTAATTTACAACGGTAACCGTCACGATTCCCTCTGGCGCAAGCCCCTGGCAGAGCTTAAGCAGCGGCTACTGAAACTGTTACTATATGTAACCACTCAAGCCCTCACTGGGATGCACACCTTCAATTACGCCACGATGGTGGTGGATTTGGAGCTGGAAGAAGCTGGGGTGGATTACCTTGACAACTTGCTGTTTTTAGCTAGAGCCCTAGGTTACTTGAAGGGTAGCGGCAGCTTTATGCCTATGGGCATAGAAATGTTTTTACTTGAAGCAGCTGCTCCCGACTATGAGGATCCATCGTCGCCGGATTTCCAGACGCATCAGCAGTTTTTAGAAGGGGCTGAGATTAAAAAACTCCGCTTGCTGGCGTTGGAGTGCCTCTCAGGGATGAGCCATTCAAAGCAAGACGCCTTTATCAAGCAATACTTTGCCTGTGAGCGTAGCGCTGATTTAGTGGGCCTACTTGCAGACCATCTGGACTCGGGTGCTCACCATCCAATGCTAAGGGCCTTCCGACAGGAGGCGTTAAAGGATGCGGAAGAAAAGCTCAGCGCCGAGCAGCGGCAAGTATACGATGCCCCGCTTGGTGACAACCTGCAGGTGATTGCTGGCCCGGGCAGCGGCAAGACGCATACGCTCACGCTGCGCGTTGCCCGGCTAATTCAGAAGAATAATATCCAGCCTGATCAGATCCTGGTACTGGCTTACAACCGGGCAGTGGTGGTGGAGCTTAAAGATCGGCTTACTACGCTCTTTAGAGCCCTCGGCTATGGGCAGCTCATCAAACGACTGCACATATACACTTTCCACGGATTATGCCGCCGCTGCTTGCAAGGAGAGCTGGAGGGCGTAGAGTTCAGCCAGTGGGTGCCCCGGTTGGCGCGCGCACTGGCTCAAAACCCACGGTTGATCCGTCAGCAACTAGGCCCAGTTGAGTATGTATTCGTGGACGAGTTTCAGGATATAACGGGCGAACGCCTGGCAATGCTCAAAACAATCGCTCCAGCTGACGCAGTAAAGCTGTGCGTAATCGGCGATCCCAACCAAAGCATTTACGGGTACGAACGTGTGGCGGAAGGAGGTGCGATAGACCCATACCCTTACTACGCGGAATTCGAAGAGCTATATCAGCCTAAAAAACACTATCTGAGCAACAATTACCGCTCCTACCCTGACATTCTTACGGCTGCTGCCCAGTTGTTGGTCAACAACCCAGACCGATTTTCGATCCCCCCCCTGAAGCCAGTTCGGCAGCCTGCTTTCCGCTCAAACTACTGTGAGTTGCTCACATTTCGAGAAAGTAGGGTCGATTGGAAGATAAAGCTTGACGACCTGCTCGACGAACCCGAGTACGAGCCGGGCAAACACTACCAGCAGGTAGCCGTCATGCTGCGCTCCAACGACGAAGTATTCCGCGCTTTCAATGAACTGCAAGCCCGTAAGCTTCCATCCGACGTAGCCCTGCGCATCCAGGGATCTTCTAGTTCCCCCGTAAGCTCGCGTGAATTTCAGCATCTGCTCGAGCCTTACCAGCAAAATCCAGCAGCGCTCCTTGGCCCCAACTACCTGCAGGATTTCACCGCTATTAAGCAGCAAACACTGCTGCGCTTTGCCGGCGTGTGGGATGAGTACCTGATGCATTTAGTGCATTGCCTGGTACGCGAGTTTCGGGTAGAGCAAGAGGATGACGCTACGAATCAGGATCTGCTGGATTTCATCGACGATATGGCCAGTCGGGATGATGGCCACTTCATGAAGCTTTACGAGAAGCATATGCCGGAGCTGGTACCGGGCCACTCACGGCGAGAAGTGGTGCTTACGACCATGCACAAAGTGAAAGGACTCGAGTTTGATGCGGTACTGATACCCCCGTCTTTCGCTGATTTTGCGACTGATCGCAACGGTGAGCCCGTACTCAATCTACTCCAGATAGCGGAGGAGGAACGGCGCCTGCTCTACGTGGCCTATACTAGGGCCCGGTACCGGCTGACTGTCATTCAGTACGACCGGGAAGCAGCCATATTGGATAGCCGGGCATATCAGTTAGCCAATAAGGAACAGCGTCTGGGCCGGATTGTCAAGCCGGGCCTCGATAAGTTGTTTATTTCCTGGGGTGCCCGGGAAGAGCGGACATATCAGTTTATCCGGGACAAGATTAAAATCGGCGACCAGGTGAAACTGGTAAAGATTCATAGGTCCTTTAGGGATAACTCCTGGGCGGAATGGCAACTATGGTGTAACGGCTGGCAGGTCGGACAACTGAAAACGGGTGCATTTGAGAAGGAGCCGCAGGTAGATCAATTGTTGGGCCTTGCGGTCTCAGGCATAAGCTACTATACTCACAACGCTTCACAGCAGTATGATGAGAAGAATCAAAGCAGTTATACGCTCAAGAATTGGGGGCAGAGTGCCGTTACCCGCGGCCACATCTATCTCGTTGATTTTGCAGGTTATTACAAAGAGTGAGGCCGCTTTAAATGCAATTATAGCGACCTAGACGCAGGTTACGCCTGCTTATCGGGCACCGGCTGCCACCTGGCGCTCGCACGCCGGCTTTTAAGCAGGCATGTATTTCTTGCGGGCGGCGCGCAACCCACCAAGATTCAGTTTCTACGTCATGGGCAGTAGAGGTTAAGACTTCTCACTGGCCATTTTAGCTAGCTTACCCCAGCTTCGGCGCGGAAGGCCGCATCATAGCGCTGCCGTTTGAAGGTGGGGGCGTTCTCCATCGGTTTGGGAAGGTAGCAACTAACTCTCTTTTGTTTCACCTGACCACCTCAGCCTGATTTCTCAAACCCTTTAAAGCACGATGGAATTGCCTAATAATCGATTAAAAGATAGATTTGCTGGTCTGAGCTGGACTCTATCACACTTTTTGACTTTCATCCAGCTAGTGAGGCAGTCACAACCTAAAGACTTATCCTATTTTGTATAAGGCGGCAACGCTGCTGCTGGGCATCTTATGCCTACTCAGCGCTAGAACAGTGACGGCGCAAACCGTATGTGCTTTCAACTCCCGACAGGCGGCGCTAACAGACTGCCTACAGGGATATTCACGGTATGAGGATAACATCAACGCCAACATGGTCGTGCAGCACATGCTCGCCCGCGTAAAGGCGCCCACCCGCCTGTTCGTAGTAAAGACGTGTCACGGGTTGAATAACGCCGTTGCTTTAAAGCAAGCGAACGTGCCTTACATCTTGCTGGATGTCGAGTGGATTGAAAGCATGAAAAGCGGGAGTAGCGATTGGCTGCATCTGATGGTTATCGGCCACGAGATTGGTCACCACCTGCTTGGTCACACCAGTAGGCAAGCTACGCAGCCCGGCGAGCAGAAATCGCTTGAATTGGAAGCTGATCGTTTCGCGGGCTACGTATTGGGCACGTATGGGCTCGCCGGCGCTCAGGTAGCGCACGTTTTGCGGGGCTTTCCCGATGACAGCGATCCTAATTCCACCCATCCCGCTAAAGCGCAACGCATCATAGCCGTCCGCGCCGGGGTTGATTTGTCTAAAGGGGCGGAAGAAAATAAGCTTTTAGAAAGCCTCACTAAAGATGTCGGGTTGAATTTAACCAGCGTGCCTTACCTGGTATCCATGGCTCGCGGTAAATTCGACCGCTTTCTTGTCACGCGTGACAAGCGGGAGCTCCAGCAAGCCGTCAATTTCTACCAGCAAGCCATCCGGTTTTCGGCTGATCCGATGTTAGCGCACGAATTGGGCGCCATGTTCTTTGCCGATGGATCTGGGGACAGGTATGCGCAGGCTTTGGAATATGTTTATTCCCTTACTAAGAACAAAGCTTACTTGCTGGAGCTCGCCAGCTATTATAGTTCGTCTAGGAATGCCACCGCAGAAGGCATCATGCAAAAGCATAAAGACAAGCTAATGCAGCCCGAGCTGGTTGGCAGTCTTAACGATCGGAGTGCACTGTCTTTTGCCAACTACCATTTGGCTAGACTGGAAGTGAATCGGGATGAAGAAGCGAAGTGGCTGCCACCCCTGCGGCAAGCCCTTGAGGGTATTGTCAGCAAACCCGCATCACTTCCTGCAACGGAAGCTCATGCCCTGCTAATAGCCGAGACGCAGAACACCCTCGGCCTATTAGCCCTGCGGGAAGGGGACTTCAACGAGGCTAAGCAACAATTAGTAGCGGCGGCCAACTACTTCGGGCGGCCGATTTTACCCAATGACTTTTACGAACTGCTTTACAGCAACAAAACGCTTAACCAGTTAAGCTCGCTGACCAATTTGGCACTCGTCAGCATTCGCTTAGCTGACTGGACTGAAGGGCTGGCATATGTTAACAAGCTTGATAAAGTCTATCACACTTATCAAGCTTCTCTAACCAAGAAATCCCAGCTAGCATTCGATTACTCGCAGGTCGCCTATTTCAAAGGCCGAGTACACCAGGGCCTCAAAAATTACCCGCAAGCCATCCTTCACTATAGCGAGGCAATCGTGCTAGCCCCGGAACCTTACCTATACTATTACCGAGGCACTTGCCAACTTAGTCGTGGTAACGAAACGGAGGCATGTGCTGATTTTAAAAAAGCTTGTTCAATCGATGGTCACACAGCTTGTGACCGAGTCAAAATGTTGTGCCGTTAACGCCATGAAACATCTTCTACTGCTGCTTTTCCTGTTGCTTTCCTACAAGCAATCATCCGCTCAGAAGTCCGACCCAACAAGCACAACTACACCAGATTCTTCTAATGAGTATTTCGAAAAATACATGCCTATCTACATCCTAGAGAACTATTGTAATTCGCAAGGATTTCCAGCAGTTCGCGCTCAGTTATTAGCTGATGAAAGGGCCACTAACTTCGTGCATCTTCCAGATCCCTCTTCACAAGCTGTTGGAGACAGCATCCTCTGGTTCAACTATAACAAAATGTATATTGGTCTGGAATTCAGCCCCCGATTCAAGCATCTGAACAACTTTATAGTGTTGGCTTCTACTCAGAAGGAAATTGAAGAATTTGGGGTAATATATGCCTTTTTGATGGACTATGTAATGGATCAATCAAAAAAATCTGACGTAAAGCGTTACTACTCAGAAAATAGTGGCATGAACGCAGTCTTAGTGAATCTAAAGCCGGAAAACTTAGGCAAACCGCCCTTTAAGTACCGGGCGATTTGCTTCGTTATGCAAGGCATGAATTTCTGCAAGTGATTCTATCCCTAAGCAAACTCACCGCTATAGTTCTAGTTGTGAGTTGGGTGGTAACTCTTGACAAAAACCTGGTGTCGTAAGCAATCGGCCTGGTCAGCAGCGTCAACACGAGCAGACTGTGCAAGGCATGAATCGAGTGAATCAAGGGGCAAGTGCCCTGGGTGAGTGGCGACGGTAACAGTTAGACAAAGATCACAGGGGAAATAAGTCAGCTGTTACATTAACTGCCGGCTGCCCCAGGGCGCCATTGATTTCAGGGATCCAGTACACAAAATGCTCTTTTTGGGTAGTATTATGAGTAGTATGCTGGGCATCAAATAGACGTCTGGCAGCAGCTTTAAGCAGTATCTATTCTACCTTCAAACCTGATCTAGCACCCTAATGGGCCTGAGCAAGCCCTGCTAATCTCAAGCTGGCGGGCAAGTCGTAGGTGAATGGTGCGACGGCCGCAGAGAAATAGTTGCACTGCATAGGACGAACTCTGTAGATTGGCTGGCGCATTGACAGCAGGCCGCTATTTTTAGGTTTTACCCATATCAGAGAGGGCGTCCTCTCCTTGCCTTATTTGCTTTATGCTTACGGGAATCGTTGTTAACTATAACGGCACGTACGGGCTGATCCGAGCCAATACCGGTATTCTTTATTCCTTTACTGTCCGGCAAATTAAAACGTCCGGCGCCTGGCGGCCAGCTCCCCAGGAAGCCGTAATCATCAAGGTGCAGGGTAAACAGCACGGCGTAGTACGCTCAGTGATGAAGCTGCCGCCTGGCCATTTAAAATCCACGCTTCCCTCTCGGATGATTCCCGCCCGCTTCGTGGGTTGGGGGATGGCCGTTAGTCGTTTTGCGCCCACTATAAAGCTGAACAGCCAGCTGCAAGCCCAGCACCAGGTAAAGCCGGGCAGCATCATACTGGTGCGCTACGAGGTGAAAAGCGACACGAACACGCTGGTTAACGCAACGGAGCTGCTCGTTGTGCCGCCCAATAGTGAGCACTGCCGGTCGCTGGCCACCACGCTGCTGGCCGACCCAGCGGAAATGGAGTTGGGCAAAAAAACGCTGCGAAAGCGCTTGAATGACTTGGGCCCCGTCACTACGGACGAGCACTACCACTACCTGAGAGGCTTACTGCAGCAATGGGATGCGTATAGCATTGAGCCACTGGATCTACGCTTCACTTTTACCCCGCAGCAGGCCAGCCTATTGGCCGCCGATGGCTATGCCCATTACCTAAGCCAAGAAGCCCTAGTGCAACTGGTAGGGCAGGCAACGGACCCTGTATCGTTGCGCAACGCGGCCTATCAATTGCCCGCAGAGGACCTTGCCCGGCTTGCCCGGCAACGCGTAACGAGCCTGACGTCCGAAACACCCCTAGTGGAGTACCAAACGCTGGGTCAATGGCTAAAAGCGCTACCCGAGCATGTGCGCACGGAGCCCCTACTCCAGCCACTAGCGCTCAGCCAACTGCCGCTGCCTGAGCAGGCCCGTGTAAGCTGGTGGGAACAGGGCTTAGTGCCCATGCCGCCACTGAGCTTTCTGACGGGCGAGCTGCACCGCCGGCTGCAGCTACTAGTGGCAGATCCCCAGCAAGAGCAGCCCCTACACCAATTGCTAGCGGCTTGTCAGCACCATGCCTGTCTGGAGCAGACGGGCCGGGAGTTGCTCTCAGCCCTGAGCGTGAGTGAGCGCCTGAGCATTCTTCGAGTGGTAAAGCCGTTGGTGGACAATACGACGGTCACCAACTGGGCAGCAGAATTTATCATTGGTCAGTTGGCGGGTGATGACTTGGCTGCCGCCTGGCAGGGCAATGAACTGCAGTGGCTGCCCGCTGATTTTTTAGCTCAGCAGCTACTGTCGACTGAATCCGACGCGACAACATTGGTCGTACTACAGCGGCTGGCGCAGCTGCCCGACGCCTTGGAAGCGGTGGCGGCGGCGGGGCAGCAGCAGCCCTGGCAAGGCCAACGGGCCAGCACTATCAAGCTTGTGCTGCAACAGCTATATAACACCATTCGGCCCGCTCCTACCCTCTACTCCTGGAGCCCGCCCAAGCCAGTGAGCGCAATTTCCGTGGCGTGGGCGCAGCAGGCTTTGTCGAGCTTGCAGCAGAGTGCAACAGATTTGCCGGCGGCCGTTTGGGTGAGCTGGTGGTTGGAGCAATTGATGCCGGAGCCAAGTGCTGAAATTTTCTTGGCTCACTGCTTAGCAGAAGCAGGTGGCCAGCAGCAACTTGGTTGGGCAAGACTGAGCCCGGCGGGCGCTAGCGCCCTAGCGCCGCTCTTGCTAGCTTGGCTGGCGCAAGTTCAGCCAGTGGCTTGGCTAGCGCAAACGCGGCAAACATGGTCTAGCTACTCTCACCTGGCTCCTTTAGGACAGCAAGTGGCAGCGGCAATCCAGGCGACCTGGCCCGCGGCGGCGCTGGTAGAGCTCTGGCTGCTGGAAGAAAGCGATCAGCCCAGCGTGCAAACCCTGCTAACGGCGCTTGCGCAGGCTGCGCCGGATGGAGTGCGGCAGATTTTAATGGCCGCTGAGCCCAGTACCTTGCCCGCGCTGCTAAATTACTCTTTGGCCGGCCGGCCTACGGGTCCGTCCGCGGCCCTGGAATTATGCCTGAAAGTAGCCGGCCAGCATGAGTTGACCGATTACGTGGAGCTGGAATCCTGGTATAATAGCCTGGTGCAAGAGCTGGCGCAGGAGCTGACCCCGGCGCAGTACAGCCTGTATTGGCAGCAGCAGTTGCTGCCCCCACCCAGGGCGGAGCAGCTGCTCACTATGGTGCAGGTAACGCCGAAAGCGGACTGGCCCCAGCTTTTCCAGCGCTGCCCCGTCAGCCTACTACAGGCTTACTTGCCCGTGCTGCTGGCCTCAGCCGACGTAGACGAGCAGCAGATAAAGGCTTTGCTGGAAGCACTTAGCAGTCCCACTCGCTTCAACATCAGCACGCTGGAATTGCGTAACGAATTGCTTGCGCAGCTAAGCCATGAGCGGCAAGTGCAGTGGTGGCTGGAAGATGTCAAGGCCGCCATACCAGCCTGGGAAGTAATTGCCCATGCCTTGGCGGACGAGCAGCACTCGCAGTGGCTGGCAATTGCGCAGAAAGCTACCCGCGAAAGGTTGACGCAGGTGCTGGGCTTATTACCCGTTGCCTCACGCCAATTAGTTGGCGTAGTGGCCGATTTGCTCTGCCATAAGCGAATGTTTAGTGGCCAAAATGCCACCGCGCGGGTGCCTCTACTGGTGCAATTTGCCGAAATAATTACGCAGCGCTGGGGCCAAGAGCCGGGGCTGGTTCTTCCCTGGTTGAGCAGCTTGTTGCAACAATGCCAAGCACCTAGCTCGTCCTGGACGTATTCCAGGTATGCCGAAGTGGAGAACCGGGGACAGGCCCGTATCAAGGACTTGATGCAGGAGCGGGTAGCTCCGCACCTAAGCGCGTTGCAACAATTGGAGTGCTGGGTTAGCGGATTTATCTCAGCTCATCCCGCTATTAGTAACCCGGAATTGGTTGCTTTCGTGGTGCGGGCTATGCCGACGGCGGCAATAACTCGGGTGGCAACTGCCTACAAATTACCCGAGGTGCTTGTCAAAACTTGGCAGGCGCTCGGCCACCTAAAAACGGTCGGTTTCGACAAGCAATTCCAAGCGCTTAAGCCGTTACTCACGGAGGCCGCCCATTTTCCGGGTTTGCTGCAGGAGGCTGATGCCCACCTAGATCCCCACTTAACGCCTGCGCAGCGCGCACTACTCTGGCTGTTTGGCTACCCAGGTGAGGCCCCTACGGAGGGCAGCTATTGGACAATTGCCGAGCGGATGCAAGGCGTTATCCAACTCCCTTCCCTGGGCAGAGAGTTGGCCTCTATTCCCTGGCTGGCGCCAACGGCCGACGAGTTAGATGAGTGGCTCAAGGAGCAGTATTGGGAGGAGCATGATCAAACCCTGGCCGAAGATACCTTCAAGCTAGTGCGCAGCTACCACGCCCTGGCAGTGGTTGAGCTACCCCGCTGGGAGGAGCTGGAAAGTGAGCTGCTGCTGCGCTGTGCGGGCGTGGTTAAAGTACGGCTGTGGATGACGTTACCCGCCGACAGTCAGCAGCGCACGTTTAACTATTATTCCTTTCGGCGCGGCTACAGCCGGCTGCGCACAGCCGAACAGCGGGAGTTCTTGCGCCAGGGGCAGCGCTACCTGCTCGGGGCGGAAAAAACAGAACAAGAGTTCAAGAGCGTATTACACTTACGGCGGCGAATTTTACACCGACAGCACAATGGAGTGAGTGTATACCGCGTGTCGTTGGCGCACTGTTACTGCCCGCAGGATGGCTACTTGGAAGTTGAATTAGCCGAAAAAACCCATACTCTACCCTTTGCTTACCCCCAAGCGCAGCAAGAGTGGAACAGCCGCTTTATTCGCGAACCCTGGGCCGCCTGCAAGGTGATGGCGCACGTAGACGATCTGAGTGGGGAACTGCTAAAGATTCAGGGCCTTGAAGCCGCCTTAAACCAGTACCCCACCGATCACGAAGCCCGGGCCACTTATCACTTTCAGCGCGAGCGCAAAGTGCATGGCACGACTGACAACCCCTTGGGCTACTGGGAAGATGAGCGCCTGCACGATGAGCTGAGTTCCTACCTGGCGGAGTTGACCGATGGTACCCCCTTTGCAACCGTAATGTTGACGGAAAAGCTGGCCAATCGCTCGGCCTCGCCCGTCATTGTCAGACCCAAACTAGAAGCGGAAGTACCTTCCCCGGCTGCGGTGCGATCCCGCGGTGATGATGATGACGACGATGAAGTACTACTGGGGCTAGCGATGCGGCCCCGGCAGATGGTACTGCGCCATAGCTTAGTGCAGGACGATGTCATTTTTATATGGTCACCCCAATTTGCCAATTCCAACCGCGCTACCTACGTGTTCCGGGCGCCAGCTAGGCATTACGAGCAAGCGCTGGAGCGGCTGACTGATTTGCTGGAAAACGTAAGTGGCATCCGCTCCGCGCTGCTGGCGCCCGGCTTGGCCTGCCACCGGCTACGTTGTCATTTGGGCTACGTGCGCACCATCCGGGGGCAGCGTGGTAAGGAGCAGGCCTTCCAAGCGTGGCGCAAGCGGATGGATGAGACCTTAGCGGCCGGGCCCGGCCGTCAGCATCCGTATGATGCCGACAGCAACTTTATCCCTTTGGAACTACACAGTCCGCCAGCTCCGGCAGCCGCGGCAGTTATTCCACCCAGCAGCGCGCTCACTACTCCCCCCCCTGCCGCGCTGCCGACTGAAGTTAAACCATTACTGGCTGGGCTGCAGCTTAGTTCGCAGCAGATTACGGCGCAGCGCAATCAGGCGCAGCGGATGCTACAGCAGCTGCAGCGATTCAACACACTTTTTCTAGCCGGTTACCCCTCATAGCAATCCCTCATCTTTATGTCTCAGCAGCAAAATTTTACCAAGTCCTCAATTAGCGATTCCCCAGTTAGCGAAAACGTGTTTGAGGAGCTTGACCAGGAATTGCGCCGACTCAAGTCGGCAGTAAGCCATCTGAGTCTATCGGAGTCCGCCGCCACCCAAGCTATTGAGGCGGCCGAGCGGGTGGTGGTGCAACAGGGCCAGCTGCACCAGCAGCTAACTGAGTACCTGAATCACTTGCCGGAGCGGCAGGCAGCAGCAACCAGTTCGCTGGTGGCAGAACTAAGCCAGGCGGTAGCAACACAGCAGCAGCAGGACCTGGCACAAATGGCGCAGCAGCTAAAGCAAGGTCACCAAGAGCTTGCTGCTCACTTGAAGAGTGCGCTCGGCAGTCGGCAGCCGGAAAGCATGATCGCGGAGGGGATACAGGCAACTTTGAAACAGCAGTTTCAGCAACTACAAAGCCAGCTGCAGCTGTTATTGGAGCCTTCAACAAAGCCCAAAGCACCTCTACCTTCGACGCTCGATTACGAGGTGCGCAACAAGGTAGACGAATTGAGTAAAAAGGTAAATGAGCTAACGCAGTTAGCGGCGGCGCAGCAACGCATGCTGAAGTGGCAGCGGGTAGTGGGCCTTATTACGTTACTCGGCGTGCTGGCCATGCTGACGGCGGGTTTTATTAAAGGGTAGACAGGCGTCGTTTTCGAATTCCCGGTGCCGGCGCATAGTACGCGAACGCTGCCGCCTGGGGCCATACGATGAGAGCCATCTGCGCTCTGCCCAAGCACTGCACGTTATAACCTCGACTGAGTTTCGTTAACCCGCCTTACCGCTCCTTACTAGCCCCCTTTACGGGTAAGCTTACTTTCGTGACTATGCCCGCACTACGCCGAATAAATACTGATACCTTACAGCAGTTGAAGAATCTGCTCGTTAGTAGTTCAATTCCAGTTCAGTCAATTCAAGTAGCCCACAAGAATTATAGCATTCGCAATGGGGCCGAAGCGGCCAATAAACCATTAGTATTTAGTTGGACCCACGGCGGCCAAACGGAACCGCTGCTCTTTAGCTTTCATACCTGGGGCACCGTAGAAAGCAAGAAATTCCCTAATACATTTCTGGCGCTGGGCACGGGTAACGAATTTCGTATGGTGGGCTTTCCGCTGTACCTGCTGCCGCAGGACAAGGATTTTGTGTACTTGAGCTTCAAGCTGGGCAACAACGAAGGCGGCAAGAACCGTTGGTTTGGTCGGGGACGAACGCCGAAGGAGCTACGTACGGCAGCGCAAACTGACCAGCTGAATATCGACATT
This sequence comes from Hymenobacter actinosclerus, assembly GCF_900111515.1. Lineage (GTDB taxonomy): Bacteria > Bacteroidota > Bacteroidia > Cytophagales > Hymenobacteraceae > Hymenobacter > Hymenobacter actinosclerus. The sequence continues at coordinate 109,543 of NZ_FOHS01000005.1, read as the reverse complement.
CGGCAGGCGCTACAACGAGTGTTTCCCGCTCCTTTGTTTAAGCATCCCACGCTCAGCGGCGAGTGGCTCACGCTGGCTCGCCTGCCTGTCGCTGACCTGAATTCCCAAGCCGATTTGCCGAGCCGGGTGGCTTTGAAAACGCTCATTCTAGAAAAGCTTCTGCACGCATTCGTCATTGCCGAAAAGCTACGTGACGATTCGCTTAAAATCGCCGGAATGAATCCCGATCTAGATACCACAGAGGCCGAAGACGACCTGCCCGTTTCCATTTCTATGCACCAGCCCCTCAACCAAATCCTATACGGCCCACCTGGCACTGGCAAAACCTACCACACGGCCCTGCGCGCCATCGGCCTGCTGGAGCGCCTGACTGATGCGCAAGTAATGGTCCGATATTCTACACGGGAAGAAATCCGTCTGCGCTACGATATGTACCAGCAAGCAGGCCGCATCCAGTTTATCACCTTTCACCAGGCCTTCAGCTACGAGGATTTCATCGAGGGCATTAAGCCAGTGCTCCTGGATACGGGAGTAGGTAATGAAGAAGTTGGACAAGAGTTGAGCTACACCATAGCGGACGGCATTTTCAAGGTCATGGCCCAACGCAGCGTGTATGCGCTGCATCTACAGCAACAGCAGCGTCTGGCCGCAAGCATAGGCCCCGATCAGGTTATAGCACCGGACTTCGATACGGTATTTGAGCGTTTTATCGACCAACTGCGCGAACGGCTGGCTGAGCAGGACCAAATCCTGTTCTATACCAAGCATAACAGCAAACTGCATGTAGATTCCATCAGCGAGAGTGGCACCATTTACTTCCGCTACGCAAATGGCAATAGTGTCAACTTACCTCAGGTAACACGCAATGGTCTACGGAAAATCAACAACGATAATCCCGTGGATGAAGCGGGGCAACTTGCCGAAGCCGACCTCGAGGTAAAGTACGGCCGGGACCGATCAGTATACTGGGCAGCTTTCCGGGAATTCGTGCAATTCAGGGCGCAAATACCAACAGATGAACCAGTGCAAGTGGCCCCGCAGAATTTGGATGAAGCCCTGCAGCGGGTCATAAGGGACCCGAAAATAGCAGCGGAAATAACCCAAGAATTTGATTACCGGAATTTAACGTCGGCCGACTTCAATGCCGCCCCGCGCATGGTGCTCATCATCGATGAGATAAACCGCGGCAACGTGGCCAGTATATTCGGCGAACTGATTACGCTGCTCGAAGACGGCAAACGCGCTGGGCGGCCCGAGCGGCTGACGGCCCGGCTGCCCTACTCCAAAACCGACTTTACGGTGCCACCCAACCTTTTCCTACTCGGCACCATGAATACTGCCGACCGTTCGGTGGAAGCGCTCGATACGGCGCTGCGCCGCCGCTTTAGCTTTACCGAGATGCAGCCGGAACCCGCTGTTATTCGCGCGCAGGTGGGCTCCAGCGGCGTGATTGGCGAAGGAGCGGCGGCTATCGACGTTGCCCGCATCCTGGAAGTGCTCAATAGCCGTCTGGAGCAGCTCCTCGACCACGATCACTGCTTGGGCCACGCTTTACTGCTTTTATCCAGCCCCGATGTCGACAGCTTGCGCACCGCCTTTGAGCGCAACATAGTGCCGCTACTGCAGGAATACTTCTTCGGCGACTGGGGCAAAATCGGGCTGGTACTGGGCGAGAAGTTCGTGACTGCCGTGCCACGCACCGGCGTGGGCCGCGACCCATTGGCCAAATTTGCTGGTTATGATAGCTCCGGCTTACATGATAGGCCCCTGTACCGCCTTACTGCGCCCGCAACCTGGGACGTGGTGGCGTTTCAGAGCCTCTATCCGGCCACTGCTTAGTCTGCTGCCATGCCGCGCATTATGCGAGTGTTGGAGCACAGTGTGCTGACTATCGGCGACAAACAAGGCGCTGGGGAGCAGCAGGCCGAGTTCCGGCCCGAACACTGGGAGGCACTGCTACGCTACCACAGCACTGGCGCGGGCCGCCGCTACTACGATATCCGCCACCGCGCCATTCGCTTCAAGCATTACGTAGGCATCCTCCAGGCCGGTGACCTGACCATCGAAGTTTTACCTAAAGCTGATGCAGTGCCCGACGCGGCTACTGCCCCCACCGAGGACTTCGACCGGTGGCGCCGGCTGCTGCTACGCATGCTAGCCGAAGCTGGCCTGTTGCCCGTCGAGTCGCTCAACACTGCTTTGCTGCAGGAGCGGCCCCACAGCCTGCTTGAGGTGTACCTGAGCCTATTTCTAACCGAAATAGAGCACTTGCTGCGACGCGGGCTGGTTAAGCGCTACCGTCTTCACGAAGGCCAGGTGAATGCCTTGAAAGGCACGCTGCTGTTTGGTCAACACATAGCCCGCAACGCCGTCCACCGGGAGCGGTTCTACACCCGCCACCAGACTTACGACAACGACCACTTACTCCACCGGCTGTTACGGCAGGCGCTCGTGCTCTTACCGACCCTCACGCCCCACCCCGGCCTGCAGGGTCGGGCCGCCCGCGCCCTGCAGGCTTGGCCTGAATTGCCTGCCGTGCGACCAACAAAGGCGCTGTTTGCCCGCACGCGATTTGACCGCAAAATCGTCGCCTACCGTCCTGCCCTGCATATTGCCCGCTTGCTACTGCTGCGCCTCAGTCCCGATCTGCATAGCGGCTCGCAAGACTTGGTAGCGCTCTTTTTCAACATGAACCACATTTGGGAAAGGTATCTATTGCGCACGCTCCGGCGACTGGCACCACCTTCCTGGGCGGTTAGCAAGCCTCCGAAATGCGTGTTCTGGCAGGATGCCACCCAAGACAACGTCAGCCGGATGCAGCCCGATATTCTACTCACGCACCCCGACCACGGTAACCTCGTGCTCGATGCGAAGTGGAAGCGTCCTAACGGGTACTATGCTGAAGATGATTTACGCCAACTCTTTGCTTACGCCCATCAATTTGGCGCTAAGCAGGTGCGGCTACTCTATCCCCAAGCGGGGCAGGATGCCGCGGTGGAGGGAACTTTCTCACGGCCAATGGTAATCGAAAAAACTGAACCACAGAGAATCCATTGCGGAATCTCCTTCATTCGCGTCGGTCGGGCGAATTCTTCCATAGGAAGTGAATCAGACGACATAGAAGCCGGCACAAATTATCTCCTGTGCTCGCTAAGCGCAGAAATTGCAAGTTGGCTGCCTGATAGTAGTAGGCTTAATACCTGATGCTGACAAGCAACGAATGTCAGTACTGAATTGAGGGGTATCACTTAGCGTTTACCTCATGCGGCCATTGAATTGAGAGATTCTAGATGAGCAAAGTATAATCTAACGATTTATTCAAATCATAATAAAACAACCGTGTATACCGTCCGCTTAAATCATTCTATTACTTGACTTTTACATAGCCCACCTCCCTCATGCCGCCGCTTAACCCGGTTGAAACTACGCCTGAAAGTAAGGCGACGTGAGTTAGCAGCATTGGGTAGCATAGCCAGCGACGGGAAAGCCAAAAGCAGGCTTGCTGACTGGTAATATGAGCTGGTGGCCTTGCTGAAAGTCAATTAAAAATAGACAGCACCGGGTCGGTGACGCTACCTGCACCCCAGTTCTTTCGCAAGATTCGGTTGGGGTAGGTGGCCGTGGGGGCCATTCTGGTGGCGGCGCTGGTGATGCTGCCCGCGGGGCTGGTTACGCTGGGGGCTTCCTCGTGCTGGCAGCATCGGAGCCGCGGTAGCGAGTACGGTGGCAAAACTGGGGAGTAGGCTCAGCATCGTAAGGAATTGATGAACGGTTGGTCAGCGCAGACGCTGTAGCAGCACTATACACAGACGCAGACATCCCCGACCACATTGGCTGGGGATGTCTGCGTCTGAGTATACTTGTGCCGGTCAACTCGTAATACACGTAGGTTTGGCGCATATTTAATCCCTCCACCGTGCAGTATCAAATCAATGACCCCTCGCTAGAATCACAATGGCGGTCACTTATCCTATTTGGGAAGAACTCGGCCACCTACAAGTTTGCCTTTGCGAAGACGCTGCTGGAGTTAGCCGAACGCGAGACGAACACCATTACGCTGACCGATCTGGCGAAACCTTTCTCGCGTCATATCGTCGAGCACCTGCGACAACATGACAAACAGGGCAGTGCCGGGTCGAGCAAGTTTCTCACGGCCTGCCGGCAGTACCTAGCAGGCACGCTGCCCCTGGAGCGGCTTCTGCAGCAAACCGAGCAGCTGGGTTTCGTCAACGTGCTGGATGCATTTCAAGTGGTGCATAACGGATTGATTCCGCAGCCCTTTTATGAGCAGCACCGCGTCAACGGCAAACCCCAGCTCACGCTCACGGACCACTTTCTTCAGCTCAAGGAGTCCTTCCATTTCCAAAACCTACCACAGGAGGCAGAGGCGCGCTGGCGGTTGGTGGAGACGGCCTGGAATCTGCAGTTGAATCCCAACGTGCTGGAGGTCGAGTACGACGAAGCCCGCAGCATGTTTTTCATTGAGAGAAATATGATGCGCCGCATCAACATCACGTCCGTGCGCGATGCCCTCAACGGATACCAGAAGGGTAAGTGCTTCTACAGTTTCCAGGACATCAGCATTGTTTCCGGGGCTGAGCAGTTGTGCGCGGTGGACCACTTCCTACCCCACCTCAACAAACAAGCCCACCTGCCGGCTAACATCAATGGGGTCTGGAATCTGGTACTGGCGGATCGGGCCACGAACGGGGCCAAGGGGGCACGGGTGCCGGCCGTGCGCTTCTTGCAGCGGCTGCATCAGCGCAATGAGTTCTTCATCGAGAGCAAGCACCCGCTGGCCGAAACTATTATCAACCAGACGGGGGCCACCAGCGAACGCCGGCGGCAATTTTTGCTCAAGCATTACCAGTTGGCGCTGGATTATTCGATTCACCAGTGGCAGCCCGCGGTGGAGTTGCCAGGCACCTTCTAGCCATGAGCGTATTTCTGCAGGTGCCTGCCGAGCGGATTCTCTACCGGGACGCGTTTTTCTTCGTTATCCGGGACGGGTATCCCGTCTCGCCGGGACATTCATTGATTATTTCCAACCACCTACGGCCGGATTACTTTGCCTTAACGCTGGAAGAGCAACTGCACCTGCCGGTGGTCATTGCTCAGGCGAAGTGTCTTATTGAGCAGCAATACCGACCGGATGGGTACAACATCGGCATGAATTGCGGCGAGGTGGCGGGCCAGACAGTGCCCCATTTCCACTGTCACCTCATTCCGCGCTACGTGGGTGATATGGATAATCCACGGGGAGGAGTGCGGCATTGCGTTGCTGGCAAAGGCTACTATTGACACCGGGCACCTGGTTACAGCAGGCAGCATCGGGGCAGCCGTGTTGGCGGCGACGGTGAAGCAAGGGCAACAGGCACAGGAATGTACGGAGCGGATGAATAGATCAGCGATGGAGTTGTTGTAGCAGCCCCAGGGCTAAATGCAAATATCTCCGGCCGGTGAGATCGGGGCTATTTGGTTGTGGGGGCAGTGCTTATACAGCAATTGAATTAGCCAGGGGTTAATTTGTAGCTCCTTTATCAACCAGGGCCTCGATGGACTGCTGCACGGCTACGGGCACGGCCGAGAGCAGGTCGAGGCCGGTGGCGGCTTCAATGGCGTCGACGCTGACGCGGTACTGGCCCCAGTCGATATTGATGGAGTTATCGTTGGGCGTGTCGATGGCGATGACGCGGGTGCTGGTACTCACACGGGTGACGTCGTTATCGCCGACGGGCAGTACCACCACCACTTTCCAGAGGCGCGCAGGGACGGTGACGCGGCCCTGATCGATAGTTGTGGCGAAACTGCCCGAACCCGTGCCGCCCTTGCCGTAGGCGCCGCAGATGATGTAGACTTCGTTGCCGGAGTTGAGGAAGGTGCGGGTGTAGTTTTCCAGGTTAGCCCAGGTCTGCTGGTTGTTGCGCGGGGCCTGGGGCACCATGTTACTCATCAGGAAGGTGGCCGAGTTATCGTCCACCGTGTTGGTGCGGTCGGCCGAGGGGCACTGGTGGCCCCGGTCAAACCCCGAACCCGAGTAGCTAGTAGACTGCACCTGGTACCAACCAGCGGGCAGGGTATTATCGGCCCGGAAGTCGTCCTGGCGGGCGGCGGATCCACGCCAGCTGGCGTTGAGGTGCCAGCTGACCCAGGTAGGGATGCCGCGGTCGCGGTGGTAGCTGAGCGCGTACTGGGGCTTACTGAGCAGGTAGTTAGTCGGCTGGTTGATGTCGGCCGTGGCCCCGCTGGGGTTGCCCATATTCAGGTGCTCGGTCGACGGGCCGACCACCGGCGGCACAATTGGCGGCTGGGTAACGGGGGGAATAGCTGGGGCGGGGTCGTTGGTAGTGGAGCAGGCAGCAGTGGCCAGGGCCAAGGTTGTCAGCAGGATTGGCAGACGGAAAACGTTCATCCCGGAAAGTTAAGCACAGCCTCGGGTAGTACAGGCAAGGACTGGTCGTGGTTTTCAGGCGCGTACGGCAACTTGTCTGTCTGCTGGCTCAATAATCAGACATATACCGTGCTCAAGGCTCCGGGGGCGTACAAGGCCGCCGACAAGAAAATGGCCTCGGGCTTGAATATTTACAAAGGCTTGGCCGAGGCGACCGGCACCGACACCTTTGTTTTTGACTGGGATGCAAACTTTGTCATCAGGTTCCTGCTGAGCCTCAATAAATAAGCTCTCTTCCTATGCGTTTATTAAAGCAGTTGTTGACGCCGTTTGTGGAGTTTGAAGACGATTCCAAACAAGGACCGGCCAAACCGAATCCACCGGTCACCGCTCCACCGGTCACCGCTCCGGCGGCAGTGCCTGCCACGCCTACCTTCTTCCCCCCAGCAGTCCCATCTGTTCCCGAGAACGCCCAGCATCCATTGATTAATGGGCTCCCCCTCCCCCCAACACTATTCCAGACCATGTTCCCATCTATTCACCCGGGGGCACCATTACGGAACATTTTCCAGAACACGAGCAGTACTTTGAGCGGCTGATTTATGAAGCGAACGCCCGCAACCCCTTGTTTCAGGGAGCTGATTATAAGGAGTTTGTGGAAAGCTGACTGGACATTGACGACATTTAGGACGAAGCCCTCCGATACCAGACCGCTTACAACGTTTTAAAAAGCACCAGGCTCACCAAAGAAAAGCTCCTCTCCACCGGCCAGGAATACCTAAACCTGATTGGTCTGGATTTAAATGCTTTTCAGAGTGCCCACGCGCAGCAGTACAATAAAGAGGTGCGGCCTAAGGAAGAACTGATCCAGCAGAAAGCGCAGGAACTGCAAACCCTTACCCAACGCTTAAATATCCTCAAAGCTGAAATCAACCAGATATGTCAGGAGATCACCCTTACGAAAGATAAAATGAACACCACTAAAAACTCCATTTTACTGGCTGGCGAAAAAAAGCAAAAGGAAATTCAAATGGAACTACATAAAATAACGCAACACTTTTGAGAAGTATTATTTTCAGATAACAAACTGATACTAGCTTAAATTATTCGAGAATATATTTAAATAACAAAATAATTGATGCTCATTTAAAATAATAAAACCTAAATAATTAAATAGTTATAATTCGTATTGGCTTGTTATCCGTATTGAAAGTGATTTAATAAATAATGCCAGTATTTCAGAGACCAAGTTCCTTCGCTGAATTATGCTGCCGTACATTATCGAGACGAGTGTAGCGCCGAATCATTGCTGAGGTTTTGTGCTTGGTCTGGTTCATTACTTTGCTGTCATCGGCTCCATTAAGCTTCGATACCGTCACAAACGATGCCCGCAGAGAGTGAGCTGTAAACTGCGGGCCCAGGTACTGCTGCACAATTAGGTTAGTATACTTGGTGGTCATACGGCGTGCCGTTACCTGGTTGTTTTTGCGTAGTGACACAAACACTGGCCCTTCCGTACGACCCAGCACCCGCAGCCAGGCCTGCAGGCAGCGAATAGGACATAACGCAGAATCCGGCGAGTAGAAAATGGCCTTCTCCTCGGCTTGGCCCAACTGATTCGTTTTACTCTGCGGCAGCGTGACCACCAGGCCGTCGTCATCAAAGGCCAGATCCTCGATGTTGAGCGCTTCGAGCTCCGAGCGGCGAAAGGCACCCGTAAAGCCCAGCAGCAGCAAAGCCCGGTTGCGTAATCCGGCCGGGGCAGTAACATCGATGCTCTTAATCGTACGCTTAAAGCTCTCCAGCGAAAACGCGGGCGCTTGCTTTTGCCGGGTCTTGATCTCCCGAGCAATGCCTTTGAGCAGCACCTTAAGTTTCTTGTCGGCCGTGGGCGACTCAACTCCAGCCAATTCATGGGCCTTGGCGATGGCGGCGGCGTGCCGCTCAATGGTAGCATACTTTTTCCCGGCATCGGCCAGCTCCGTCAAAAATCCCACCAGCGCTTCGATTGGCGCCGGCAATGAATTCAGCTGGTGCAGCGCGCACCAGGCCGAGAAGCGCTTCCAGTCCCCAGCGTAGGCGCGCACCGTGTTGTCCGCCCCGCGCAACCCGGACTCGACATAGCGCTGGGTGGAATCGACCAGGTGGGCGGGCACCTGCGCGGCGGGCGAAGACTGAACGACGGGCAGCTGATTTTCGGTAGCCATATATATAAGGAGTAGCGAAGCGAAAAGTACACGTTTTCGCCCCACTAATATAAGGAACGATAAGTAAACCTTATCAGTCCTTATTAATTTGGTTTTGATTAACTCTTGCGAGTCCCTATCTTCTAGCTGCTTTTTGCTGCTTTTTGCTTTCAGCCGGCTCCTGGGTCTAGTTGGGGGGGGCACGGGTCACGTGAAGGCATTGCATTTGTGCTAGCGTCTGCCACGGCCGCCTGATGCCATGAGCCCGCAAGCGCCCACTAGTTGCTAATTCAACCAGCTTTTTAGGGCTGGGCTCATGCGACGCCGTCCCAGCAGAGCAGCTTAAAGTCCCAGGTCGGACAAGTCGATGTAGGGCGTATAATCCTCTAGCTGCTGGCTGCTGGTAAAGGTGCGCAGCCGCACGACCTGGTTTTCGTGCTGGTCGTAAAAGAGCTCCACAAAGAAGCCCCCGGGTAAGCGGTAAAGGTTGACTGCATCTTCCTCCTCGTAGCGATTAGCTACGAATTCTCCTTCCGCATAGAGAATAGGAAGTTGCTGCTCGAAGCTCAGGGCGCGAAAGGCACAGTAGCTGGTCATGGTCAACGGGTCAAAGAAGGGCTAACGGGCATTCAATAACTTGAACTCAGAGATCGCAGAGCAGGATTTTGACTTATAAAATCTATTAGTTGGCCTTATTGCGCCACCCACTCACCGGCCGCAGGACTAGCTAAAGAAGCTATTTATAGCCCCTGAACCACAGTTATTCCCCTTAAAGCCCTGAATATCGCGCCTTTTGATCGTTTCAGCAGCCGTTGCTAACGCTGGTAAGAACAATCGTTCAGTCAGCTAAGAAGTGATGGAGGAGACGTATAAAATCTATTAATCAGCCGTCTGAGGAGTATAGGACAGGATATTAGGTTACTTTAGGGGGTAGATAATCAAAGCCATGTTAGTAGAAAAAGGCATAAAAATACTTAAATAGTACAATCCCTGCTTGTGCTTATTTATACCCTCTTTCTTTGTTGTTTCTGTTCTGACTTCGCCCCGGACCACCGTTTTGAAAGCTTTTGTACTCCAGCTTCAACAAGCTTGTGAGTATTTTAAGTATTTAAGGTATTTGCAGGCCTCATAACATCATATACTACAGCAACTTAAGTGGCTTTAGCAATAGGTTTCATAAGCTAAGTAATAGGTTTCATCAGTGTACTAATAGAGTTTATAAGCCAATTAATAGGTTTTATAAGCTGAGCTAATAGCTTTCATAAGCTAAGTAATAGCTGCTAATTTGAAAGCTATCAATTCGCCTGACAGGTCCAACTAATAGCTTTTATAAGCCACCTCCCTACCAGCCTCCCCCACCTGGATGAGGCAATGCGAACTAATAGCTTTTATAAGCTCATGTCCCAATCCAGTGCCCCGCGAACTAATAGCTTTTATAAGCTGAACTAATAGGTTTCATAAGTTGAATTAATAGCTTTTATAAGCTGCCTTCCTAATCCGGCGCCTCGCCAACTAATAGGTTTTATAAGTCAGCTCCTGCGTGGCCGGATTGCTTATAGATAGAGTCGCAATTCAACTCTATTAGTTTGCGATTTAAGCGGTATGTTTGCTCTCTATCATTACTATAGCTCCTACAGTCGTGAGTGATTCTACCGTTCCAATAGAAATCCGGCAGCACAATGCGCTCACCACGGCCCGCTACGAGATGAGCGCCTGCGAGATGGACATTGTCTTCTCGCTGCTCTCCAAGCTCACCAAGCACGACAAGTCGGGCACCATCTATGAAATCCGGGTGCAGGAGCTGCAGGAGCTCACCGGCCGCACCTGGAACTACAAGCAGCTGCTCGACTCCACCGAGCAGCTCAACAGCCGGGTTTACCACATCGACACGGGCAAAACCCTGCTGCAGGTCAGCCTCTTGTCCTCGGCCCTCTACCGCAAGGGTGAGGGCACGATTGAGCTCGAAATATCCGAGCGCATGCGCCCCTACCTCATTGATTTAAAAAGCAACTTCACTTCCTACCGGCTGCAGGCCGCCTTCAGCCTGTCGAGTAAATACGCCAAGCGCATCTACCAGCTGGCCTCGCAGTGGAAGGACATTGGCGAGACCAAAACTTACTCGCTGGACGAGTTCAAGGCCATGCTCAAGCTCAAGGACCTCTCGGGCAAGGAACCCGAGCAGTACACCCAGATCTCTTCCCTGCAGAAGTACGTGCTGGATGTGGCCACCACCCAGATCAACGAGCACACCGACCTGCGCATTAAGTATGAGCTGCTGAAGAAAGGCCGCTCCTACCAAAGCATTAAGTTCTACGTCAACACCCAAGTCCCCCAACAGCTGCCCATCCCCTTTGAACTGGAAGCCGACGATGCCAAGGTGCAGCTGGCGCGCAAGCACCTCGAGAGCCTGGGCATTCAGGAGCCGCAGCTGGTACAGGATATCTTGCAGTCGACCAAGCACGTCGATGCGCTGTTCGCCTTCATTTACAAGCTGAAGACCGAGCGAATCAAAGCCGACAAGAATCCGGGAGGCCTGTTTCTCAAAATGCAGGGCCTGCGCTAGGCGCTTTATCTGCGCCAGGGGGCCGGCCTGCTTTTTATCTACTTTCTTCCGTGCACGCATGCTAAAGGCTCGCCAGCGGGGGGCCTGAAGGAGGGGCGTTACTTACTTGGTTTTTCATGATGCTTCAATTTTCAACCCCCTTTGCAAGCAAGCAAGCCCTCCGGCTGAGCCTGGCCACTCTTCTGCTGTCGGGCGGCCTGCTGGCCGGCGCGCGGGCCCAAAGCTTTGCCCCGCCCCGGCTGCTGGCCGTGCAGGCCAGTCCGCAGGGGGTGGCCGTGGCAGATCTCAACGGCGACGCGCGGCCCGACCTGGTGGTGAGCTGCTCGTACGCCAATACGGTTAATGTGCTACTCAATCAGCCGGGAGCCGCCGGCGGATTTGCCCCGGCCGTCTCCTACCCCATCGGCGCCTATCCGCTGCGCGTGGTCGCCGCCGATGTCAATGGTGATGGCTACCCCGATATGGTGGCCGCGCTGCAGCAGGGCGGCGGGGTGGCCGTGATGCTCAACTCTACCCTGCGGCCCGGCACCTTTTTGCCGGCGGAGTTTTATTCCACCCTGGGGGATCCCCGCAGCCTGGCGGTCGGCGACGTCAACGGGGATGGCCACCCCGATATCGTGGCGCTCGACACGGAGCAGGGCGAAGCGGCAGTGCTACTCAACTCGGCTACCGCGCCCGGCACGTTCCCCGCTAGGGCCACGGTCTTCGCGACCGGCGGGCGCAACGCGGTGGGAGTCGCCCTGGCCGACGTCAACGCCGACGGCTGGGCTGACTTGGTGGTGTGCGGCGGGGGTAGCGGCCGCATTGGCGTGCTGCTAAACCGGGCATCCACCCCGGGCACCTTTGGCCCGGTCGTAACTTATAGCAGCGGCGCCAGCTATCCGCAGGACCTGGCCGTGGGGGATGTAAACGCGGATGGGCGCCCCGATATCGTCGTGGCCACCGGCAACGACGGCCGCGTGGCCGTGCTGCTCAACGCGGCCGGGACTCCTGGCACGTTTGCGCCGCCCGTGCTGAGTGCAGCGGCGGGCAGGCGCGGCGTTTACAGCGTGGAGTTGGGCGACATCAACGGGGACAAGCTGCCGGATATCGTAACGGGTAACCGGGAGTTCTTGCCGGCCGACTCGCGCGTGGGGGTGCTGGTGAACTCGGCAACCACTCCCGGGTCCTTTCCGCTCACGGCGACCGAGTTTGACAGCGGCGGCGGCAGCACCCACGATGTGGCGCTGGGCGACCTCAACGGCGACGGACGGCTGGACGTCGCCCTGGTCGACTACATTGGCGGCAAGGCCGCAGTACTGCTCAACACCGGGACCTTCCTGTCGGCCGCGACCGCGGCTGGTACGGCCAGGGTGCGGCCCTACCCAAACCCCGCGCGCGAGTACCTCACCCTGGAGCTGGCAGCCTTCTCGGCCGCCCGTAACGTGCAGGTAGAGCTCGTCAATGCCTTGGGGCAGGTCGTACGTCGACTACAACTGGACCGGCCTGCCGCCGCCCCTGACCTACGCATTGATACTGCAGCGTTGCCCGCCGGGGTATACACGCTGCACGTGCGCGGGCTTAGCGTCCGCGCCAGCGCCCGGGTGGTGATTGAGTAGGCAAAAAAGAGCTCCCCAATGCGCCTGAGTGGGCTGGTTCAGTGCCTGCCTGAGTCCATTTCGCTCAACCGCAGCAAACTATTTGGGGCAGGCTTCTACAAATGCTTTTAGAGCAACGTGATGCGCTTTACCAGCCGGCCTGCCGGCGTCTCAATGACTGCCAGATAGAGGCCGGCCCGGCAGTGGGCCAGCGATACGATCAGCTCATCAGCCGTTGCTGATGCCGCCGTCTGGGTGGTGATTAGACTACCGATTGCATCATAAATGCGTACCTGTCGGACCACAAAGTCAGCCTGCCGCCAGCTGATGATGACCTTGTCATGCGTGGGGTTGGGTGAGACGGTAACCGCCTCGTTCAGCGGCAGGGCACTCACTTGGAACAGCTCCCCCGACTGCCCGCGGCCGCCGGCTCCGGCCGCCGTCACGGCGCCCGTGCTGGCCCCGCGGGGTACTAGCACCTGCGCACTCGTGGCCGTAGCGCGCAAAACCTGCGCGGCAAGCCCCCCAAACAGGATAGTGTCGTTGAGCCCTTCCTCCCCGAAGTTGCGTCCCGTGATGGTCACCGCAGTGCCGACGGGGCCGCGGGACGGGCTGAAGCTGGTGATAATCGGGGCCGGAATCACGTTCAGGCCCGTCCCTGTGGTGGCCTGCCCCCCGGGGGTCTGCACTCGAACCGGGCCGGATTGCGCGCCTGTCGGCACCCGGACTACCAGACTAGTTGCCGAAGCCTGCAGCACCTGGCCGACCGGCCCGCCTGTGAACGTCACCACGTTGCGCGCCGCCGCTTCGGCGAAGTGGGCGCCCGCCAGCGCCACGGTGGCACCGGTGCGCACCCGGCCCGGCTGGCTGCTGCTGATAACTGGTGGGTACCAGACCATGAAGGGCTCAGGGCTGAGCACGTGCCCGCCCAGCGTCCGAATGCTTATGCGGCCGAGCGTGGCGCCCGCCGGCACTTCCACGCGCAGGCTGCCGGGGCTCGCCCCGAGCACCCGGGCGGCCACGCCGTTAAAGGCCACGGTATCCTGGGCGGTGAAAGCCGAAAAGTGCGTCCCAGTCAAGGTTACTTCCGTACCCGGCTGACCCTCGCCCGGCGTTACGCCGGTAAGCGTAGGGGCCTGGAACACGGTGAAACTTGGGCTGCGGGCCCCGCCATCGGCCGTTGTCAGCGTCAGCGCGCCGGTAGTGGCGCCGGCCGGCACGCGCACCGTGAGGCGGCGGCTGCTGGCGCTTTCCACCAGGGCCGCGACGCCGTTGAACGCGACGTGGTTGCGGGCCGCAACGGGGGAGAACTTGCTGCCGGTGAGCGTTACCAGCGTGCCCTGGCGACCCTGGGCCGGCACCAGGGCCGTAATGCTGGGCGAGGCCAGCACGTGCGGGTACTGCAGGGCAACGGCAGCCACCACGCTCGGCGGCATGTCGTAGATGCGGTTAGTGGTCGTGTCCGTCCGGACGGCCTCGTTGTAGTCGAAGAAAATATCGGCGAAGTTGTCAATGCGGGTGCGGGCCGGCAAACTGGCCTTGGGCCGGATGCTGAACTGCACAAAGCCCTGGCTGCCCGCCGCATTGCTGGCGCTGTCGGGCAGCATGATGCGGTCGAAGGTAAAGGTGAGCACCGGACGCTGCCGGCCGGAAACACTCAGCCGGTACGGGTGCGATACGGCCCCCACCAGCAGCGTGCTCAGGTCCAGGTCGGCCGAGAGCGTATCAACTACCGCCACCTGGTAGGCCACGTCGTTGCCCGTGTTCTGGAACCGGATCTGATACCGCAGGGCCTCGCCGGTGGGCGTATAGCGCTGCGCCGTGCGCCCGGTGGGCACCACCTGCTTGTCGTTGGGGTCGTAGGAGTCAAGAATAGGCCGGCAGTCTTCCGCGAATTCGGGCTGCGGGTCCGCCGGCGACATGGCCAGCATGGCCGGGCTGGGCAACGCGTTGGGGCGCAAAGCGGGCACTTCCACGGTGGCGCTGGCCAGCCGGCCGAAAGGATGGCTGGCCGGCTGATCCACTTCTACCCGCACCACCGGGCTGGCAGCGGCCCAGCGCAGCACCAGGCTGTCGCCGGCTGCCAGGGCAATGGGGCGCACCAGCGAGAGTTGCGCATCCTGAAAAACCCGCAGCGCCAGGCTATCGGTGGTAGCCCCACCGCCGCGGTTGTGCACCACGAAGCGCACCTGGCTCCCCTCTGCTACCTGGCCCGCAACTGCCAGCGAGGCCCGGTTCCAGCTCGCTGGCGGGACGTAGCCGTTGGCCGGACTGATCCAGGCGCGGGTGCACACGGTAAGCCCGCGTATGGTCGGGTCGTCGCACCGCACCGAGTCCAGGATGGTGATGGTGCCGCGCTGATCGGGCTGCAGCGCCCCCACCGCAAATACGTAGTTGCCCGCCGCGTCCACGGTGTGCGGCGCATCGGCCCGCACGAACACCACTTCCGGGGGCAGCGCAACCGTCACCGTAGCATTGGGCGCGGCCGCAAAGCCCGTGTTGGCGTAGCTGACGGCGGTGGTATTGCGAAAGCAGCGCCGCCGCCGGTCCGAGGCAACACTCACGCTCAGGTGCGGCGCAGTGCTCACCTCATTGCCAAAGTCGGGGCCCCCGACCGCATTGCCATACGAGCTGAAGGAAACGGTGGGCGTACCCGAACACTGCTGCCGCACGGTGCGGCCCGGCTGCATTTCGGGCAGCATCTGCTGCACGAAATACGTCCCCGTATCCACGGCTAAGGTGTAGTGGCCCTCGGCATCGGTCAGCCCGTAACTATCGCCCGGTTCGGCCATCACCACCATGTTGGGCAGCGCCGGCTCGTTGGACTGCTGCACGCAATCACCATTCAAATCCTGGAATATCTTGCCACTGATCAGGTTCTCGGGCCGGCTGGTAGTAGGCACAAAAAACCGCAGCACATCATGGCCCCAGCGGGCCGTCGTGAGCCGGGTGCCCCGCTGATTAACGGTGATAACCGGCGGGTTGCCTCCCACCAGCAGCTTCGTCTGCCGGTTGCTGCCCGCCTCGTACATGGTGATGAAATTATCCTTGCCAACGCTGGCGTACACGTTGCCGGCCCCGTCCACGGCCAGGCCCGCGTCGTTGGCCGACAAAGAGGGGGAGCCCTGAAACGAAGGGGGGAACTGGGAACGCAACTCGCGCAGCAGCTGGCCACTGGCACTAAACTTCTGGATCCGGGCGCCGGCCCCATCCGACACGTAAACGTTACCGCGATAATCGAGCACCACCCCGCGGGGGGCGTGGAACTGCCCCGGGCCGGGGCCGCTGCCACTGCCGCCCTCCCCAATCAGGTGCAGCAGCTGTCCCTGCGCATTGTACTTGCGCACCCCGCTGTAGTAATCGAGCACGTACAGGTTACCGCCCGCATCCACGGCCAGGTCCGAAGGGTAGTAGCCGTTGGAGCTGGTGTTTGGGTTGGGTAGTTCGACTTTCCCAACAAAGCGGCCCTGGGGGTTGAACTTCTGGATGCGTGGGGGGTAGGTGAAGGCTTCCAGCCCGTACACGTTGCCAAACGGGTCGAGGGCAAAACTGGTGAGCAAGGAGAACTGCCCATCGCCGGCCCCGGGCCCGCCGATAATGGCTATTTGCTGCCCAGCGGGATTGATTTTGGCGATGTGCGTCTGTTTAAAGTTCTGGTAGTAGATGTTGCCGGCTTCATCCTGCCGCATGCGGTGGCCAAACACCATTTCGTTGCCCCACTTGGCCAGCAGCGCCCCGCCGGGGCTCAGCTTGCGAATGGAGCTCACGCTTTGCTCCCGGTCGTAAGCATCGGCCACGTACAGGTTGCCGCCACCATCCACGGCCAGGGCGGCGCGCGCGCCATTGAGCGAGCCGCTGTCGGCGCCGAAATCCCCCTGGTGCACTCCCTGGGCGCTGTACTGCTGAACTGCACGCTGCCGCGAGCTCACGACGTAGAGCGTGCCGGCCGCATCGATTGCCAGCCCCATCGTTTCGTCAAACGCGTCCTGCCCCGGGAAACGCAACGAGAGCGTACCGAGTAACTGCCCCGCGGCGCTGAGCCGGACGGCTGTGTAGTTCTTGTTGAGCACGTACACGCTGCCGTCGGGCGCGAGCTTTACATCTACTGGCTGCACCAGGACCTGCGCGCCGGCCGGGGCGTACACCCACTGCACCTGCCCGGTGGCACCGATTTTCTGCAGGCGGTTGTTGCCAGTGTCCGCCACGTACAGGTTGCCGGCCGCATCCACGGCCACGCCTCCCGGCTGCTGAAACTGCCCCGGAGCCGCGCCCGCGCCGCCAATTTGCGAGAGTGAGTCTCCGTTCGGGCTGTACTTGCGCACAAACGACTGGGCCTGATTTACTACGAAGATGTTGCGCTGTTCATCCAGGGCGAGGGCCCGATAATCAGGCGTCGGCGTGGCTGACCGGAGCGGAATGGTTTGCAGGTGGCGGCCCGCGGCATCGAGCTGCACCAGCCCCACGCGGTCAAGCACGTGCACGACGCCGGTCGAGCTCACCTTAAGGTCCTGGGGAAAGTCAAGCGGTGTGCCCAGTATCCGGTCAAGCCGGAAATCGCGCACCTGGGCCGCAGCCGACGTAAGCACCAGCAGTAAACAGGCTAGCAGTAGAGGTTTTTTCATTCGCGGCTTAGAATAGCGGATAGTAGGCAGGTAAGTAGGCCCAGCCGCATACTGGCAAGCAGCCCAAAGGCGACTCTGCTGGTAAAGGGGTCAGTGGCGTAAAAATCGGCTGACAAAATTAGCTCAATAGCCTTACCGAGCAAGCTAGTTAAACGGCTGGGGTGCCGCCTATTTAATGCAGCTGGCATTGTTAATTGCAACTGCAGGAATATCAACGACCGAAGCCGCTTTTTTGCTTCATTACTTCAATACTTCAGTGATGCATTGGATCGTTGAAGCTTTGAAGCAGAGAAGCAAACTATCCGGCAGTGCAGTCTACGTTTTTTGTCTTAAGGCTACCAGAGGGCAGTAGCCCACATCAAAAGAAGACAACATCACGCGGCTACCGAAAACCGATTAAAGTGCTTGAATCATCATTCTGCTGCCATAGCCAACCCCCTGAAGCTTACTGCCTTTATTGCCAGACGACCCTCCCCTGTTGCCCTAATAGCCTTCTACCCGCTCACTACGGCTGTGGGAGCCGGAGTTACGGCAGAAAGATTCAGGGGGGCATTTCCAACAGCCGTGGCTCCGGCTAAGCAGCTGATATTTACGAGCTTACCTAGCTTTTTTCCCGGCCATCTCCGACAGGCATTCCGATAGGCGGCTGCTGCTCCCCCTTGCCATAGCGGTTAGTAGTCAGTTTCGTGCGGGGCAAGCGAGTAAGCGGCCAGGCAGGCATCAGCGGCCAGCGCAATGTAGTGGTGGCGCTGACGGCTTTCCTGTTCGAGCCACAGCTCGCAATAGAAATTGCCGAGGCAATAGAGTTCGATGCTGTAGTTGTGGTGCCAGCGCTGGTTGAAATAAGTGGCGTATTGGTTGAAGTACAACTGCTGCCTCTGGTAGGGCAGCTGCTGGAATTGAGCAGCGGAAACAACTATCATGGGGAGAGCCATTTAAGACGTCCAAGTATAGCAATTGCCGGCCGGATTAGGCTTTCTTATAGCAGCGGGGGAGGATAAAATCACCCTAAGAACGTGTTTGGGAATTAGGCGAGCAGATTTAAGCATAAGGTTATGTTGGCAAGTAGCAGCTAAGTGAGCTGATGGCGAGAGGCATGGTCGTGGTCGAGGGCTAAACGGCGAAAAAAAATGCCCGCCAGGGAAAGGTAGACTCGACGACTCAGCGGTGGGCCACGGGCACGAAGGCTTGGGTGGTGGTGGGGGGCGCTGGCAACCTTATGGCGCAGGCGCAATGCGGGCAGGTGGCCGGCAAAACAGCCCCGATACGCCGCGTCGGTGAGCAGGTTTGGCGAGCGCGCCGCCCACCAGGGCCGGTACGCGAGCAAGCCCACTGCCCACGGCTGTCGTGCTGGTGAGCCGCGTGTACGTGCGTGGACCAGATGCGCCCGCCCGAATTGGTCAGCATCTGACGTTTACGGCCATTGAGGTGCTTGCCCCCATCTACGCCCCAGTATTCGAAGGTGCGCGGGGAAAGCTTGACGCGCTGCCTGACGGCGCAGCCCAGCGCGGGGAAAGCTTCGCATCCTTCCCGCAGGCGGTCCAGGGTAGTGAACACCGTGTTCAGGCGCTACCACAAGCCACTTTTCTGCCAGCGGTAGAAATACTAGCAGACTGCCCCATTGGCAGCCCGTGCGGCAGACGTAGAGGAAGGCATGGAAGACGCAAGCGCCAACGCCATTGCACCGGCAGCAGCAACTGAATAACTTGCCACTGCAAGTCAGGGAGGGGTTGATAGCCGTCCACCATCATGTAGCCTGGAGCCTCGGAACTACAACTCGCTGACTCGTTTTTATTCAGGCTCCATCCCAATTCCCCAACACGCGCTGATAATGAAGTACTACTATTTCCTATTGCTCTGCCTTTTTTCTATTGCGGGCAACAGCCAATCCCTGAAAAAGGTGGAAAGAAGCTATGCCTTTCGGGGGGTGAACGTGGTGGATGTACAAGCGGGATCAATCGTAGCCAACACCACTGTGCTGGTCAGAAACGGTAAGATTGTGGAAGTTGGGCGCAACAAGCAAAAGTTGCCCAAGGGTACGGTGGTGCTTGATGCGCAAGGCAAATTCGTTATGCCCGGCATGTACGACATGCATGCCCATTTTCCCAACGTAGATGGCGAACCGTTTCCCGTTGACGACTACCTGTTTCTCAACCTGTCGCGGGGTATCACCTCCCTGCGGGTCATGCGGGGAGCGCCGGTCGTGTTGGATTGGAAACAAAAGATCCAGAACGAAGACGTAATCGGGCCTTCTCTTTTTGTTGGTTCTCCCGCACTAGTGGTAGACGAAAAATTGCAGAAGCAAGATCTACGTACGCTCTTGGAAGGATACCAGCATGATGGTTACGATTTTATCAAATACCTCGGCGGAAACAACCAGGCTGTTTATGACTCCATCAACAAAATCGCGAAACGGATCGGCATAAAAGTCGCCGGTCATGGCCCCCCCATGGGCCTGGAGGCAGCCGTAAACGCGAGTCAGTCGTCGGTGGAGCACATCGAGCCCTTCATCGGTCTTTATTTATACGACAGCACGCGCTATGCCACCGCAATGAACACGTTTGTGGAGAAAGGATTATGGTCGTGTCCCGACCTGTACTGGTATCTGATATATGGTTATCAAATTCCGAAGCCGAAGTTGCTGACCTCTCCCGGTATCGAATATGTTTCGAAAGACATGGTAGCCCGCTGGGAAAAAGACCTGTATGGCATCGATAGCGCCGCCCTCAAACGAAAGTACGATAGCTATTCCTTGCGGATAAATGCGTACAAAAAATTGTTATCGCACAAGGAAGGACAGGGCGTCAAACTGTTGGTGAGTCCCGGCGATGGCGCGTTTATTATTCCCGGGTACAGCTATCTGGAAGAAATGAAACTGTTTGCACAGAGTGGCATCAGTAACGCAAACATCCTGCGAGCGTGTACCTATAACGCTGCCCAGTATTTCGGAGATGATAACCTGGGCAAAATTGAAGCGAATCAAAGTGCCGATATCGTTTTGCTCGACGCGAATCCATTGCTCGACATTACAAATGTCACGAAGATCAGTGGTGTAATGGTTCGCGGCCGGTGGTTCTCCAAAAAGGAACTAGACGAGAAATTGTCGGCGATAAAAAAGAAATACACTAACTGACAGCGCATGCGTAATTACACGCACCATTCATTTGTAAGAGCGTGTTAGGGAATTCAGACCCGATTAAGCAACATGGTGCTGTTGGCCAGTAATAGCCAAGCAACATGGCTGGCAGGGGCAAACTCGTAATCAACGACCCCGCGGCGGACCGAAGGCGTAGAAGTGCGCGACCAGGATCCAGCCTGGCTCTCGCCCGCCCGCTACGAGCACATCAACTGGTCGAGCAAGTACACCTTCCCAGCTAGGTGGAAGTACAGCCCAACACACTGGGCAGCCTGCGAAAGCCATCGGAAGCAGACCTGATGGGCGCTTAGAGTCATTTTATCCCCCTGCTGCTATAAGAAGGCCAATTAACACCGCGGCTGGCAGGCCGTGCGCCGGCCGCAGGGCTGGCAGCCAGGCTGGCTTCTAACCTACCCAAACACGAAAATGGCCACCCGGTAGCGGGCGGCCTTTTTCGTGTTTGGGTAGCACTCCGGGCTAGCGGGTGAGCATGAGGCGGGTTTGCAGCGGGGCCGCCGCACCCGGGCCCGTGCCAATGACGCGCAGTAGGTAAAGGCCGGCGGGCAGGTGAGCCGGCAGCCGCAGGGGCAGCTGCTCGGCGTTAGTGGCCGCACGCAGCGGCTGCCGGTGGTGGATACGGCCGGTGGCGTCGAGCAGCTCCAAGCGCAGGGCCTGGCCGGCGCGGCCGCGCAGCGTGAGCGTGAGCGGGGCGCCGGCGTAAGCTGGGTTGGGGGCCACAGAAAGGCCCGCGGGCAGCGCCGCACTGCCGGCCGGGGCCAGGGCCACGACATGGCTGTAGTGGGCGCGGCCGTCGAGGTCAACCTGACGCAGGCGGTAGTACAGGGCACTGGCGCCACCGACCGGCGGCGAGTCGAGAGCCACGTAGCTGTGGGCGCTGGTAGTAGTGCCGGCGGCGGGCACGGTGGCCACGGTGGTGAAGGAGCGCGCGTCGGGGGAGCGCTGCAGCTGGAACTCGCGGGCATTGACCTGCTGGGCGGTACTCCAGCGCAGGCGCACGCCGGTGGCCGTGCGCTCCCCGCTGAAAAAGAGCAGCGTAACGGGCAGCGGAGCCTCGGGGGCGGCCGGGCGGGCCAGCTCGTAGGATGTGGCCACGCGCAGGCCGTCGAGTAGCATGGGCGATTGGCCGGCGCTCTGGCGCAGGGCCACGGAGCCAATGTTGGTAGGGGCCGTGCTAGCGGCTTCCGTGCTCACGGCGTCGGCCTGGGCGGGCTCGGTGGCGGCGGGCGGGTTGACGTAGAGGCGGGTTTCGGTGCCGGCCGGGCCAAAGCTGTAGCGCAGCGTGAGCAGGTAAGTGGCGTTCTCGTCGTACTCGGTGGGCGCGAAGGTAGCGGTACCGGAGCTGCCGCTGATGCCAAACTGCAACTTGCCGGCGGTGGCGGCGGCCTTCACGAAGACGCGGGCCCGGAAGGCGCTGCCGATGGGGTCGGGTCCCAGGTGCAGGAAGTACTCGGCACTTTTGGCCTGGCTGACGTTGACCAGCACCGAGACATAGACGGGCGTGCCGGGCGCCTGGCTTTCGAAGGTGCGGTTGACATCCTCGCCCGTGGCCGTAAGGGCCGCGGCCGGCCCGTCAGCCGGGCTGTAGTCGTCGTAGGACAGTCCCGCGGCGGCGCTTGCTCTAATGGCATTGCTGCCGCCGCCGCTATGTGCGCTCCAGCCGTGGGCGGTAAGCAGCTCGCCGGCCGGGTAGGTGAAGTCGTCGGTGAGCAGCAGGCCGGCCGGCGGGCTGGGCGTGGTGAGCGTGAGGCGGCCGGGGGGGGCCGAGAGCAGGTAGTTCTCGGCCCCGGCCGTGTTGTTGTCATTGTAGTCATAAACGGCGAAGCTGTACTCAGTACCGGGGCTCAGGCCGGAAACGGTAACCGCAGTCTTAACTCCGGCCAGCACCACGAACGTGCCGGGGGTAGGCTGGGCACCCTGGCCGAACACGGCGCTGGCGGGATAGGTCGTCGCGTCGGTGGGCTGGGCGGCCAGGTCGGGGCCCTGGATGACGAGCAGCAGGTGTTTGGCGCCATTGCCGCCGCTGAGCGTGATGAGTACATCGCGGGGGGTGAGGTTGCCGGCCGTGAGCGTGGGGTTCTGGGTGGGCTCGTCGGCCAGCGGGACGGGCAGGGTGGTGAAGCTAATCTGGGGGCCGTAGGAGGTGCCGGCGCTGGTGGTGGCGTAGGTGCGGGCGTAATAAAGTGTGTTGGGGGCCAGGCCGGACAGGGCGCTGGTGAACGTGCTGGTGCCCTCTCCGGCCTGGGTGAACTCGTCCTCGGCCAGCGTGGGGGCTGGGCTCAGGCCATAGACTACGCCGCGGGCCGTCACGGCACTGCCGCCGTCGGTGGCAATCGTGCCACCGCTGGTGGCCGTGGTGGCCGTCAAGGCCGTAGCCGGGGCCGTGGCGCTGATGGTGGCCGGGTAGATGGGCGCCACGCCGGTACCCGACACGTCAATGCCGGGGGCAGTGGGCAAGTCGGGGCTGGCAACGGCCAGCATGGTGGCGTAGGCCTGGGCCACGGTGGGCGTGAAGCGCACGTCGAACGAGGCGCTGAGCGTGCCGCCGCCGGGCATGAAGGTGAGGGCGCAGCAGCTGAAGGCCCCGGTGCCGGTGCGGATTTCAAAGCCGGGAGGCGGGGTGATGGTGACGGGCTGGCTGAGGTTGGTGCTCGACACGCTCACGGTCTGGGCGGCTGAAGCCCCGCCGACGGCTACCCGGCCGAAGTCGGGCACGGGCGCTGGCAAGAAGCTGAGCGTGGGCTGGGCCACCGTAGTGGTGATGGCAACCGGGGTGCTGGTGGCCACCACGCCGCCGCAGCTGCTGGTGGCGCGGGCCACGAGGTAGTAGGTGCCGGCGGGGCCAAAATCAGCGCCGCGGGGCGTGTAGGTGGCGGGCGTGGCCCCGCTGATGGCCGTGGTGAAGGGGCCGGTGGCGCTGGTGGCATATAGCCAGGCAAAGGCTGAGGCGGCGGCGGGCGTGGCCGTGAGCGAAGTACCCTGGCCAGTGGCCACAAAGCTTTGGGCGGCAGCGGGGCTGATGCTGACGCTATTCCTGGTCGGAGCCGGGTTGAGCGTCAGGTCGCTCATGTTAGCCGTGCCGGTGGCGGCGGCGTTTACAACCCGGATGCGGTAGCCATTGCCGGCGGGCGTGGCGGTGGGGATGGTGGCCGAAAGTGGGGAGCCCGAGCCCGAGCCGATGAGGTTCTGGGTGGGGTCGGCAGCAAACAGGCCGTTGGCGTTGGAGAGCTGGGCGCTGAACGTGCCGGTGAGCGTGCCCGTGCTGGTAAAAGGCACGGACACGGCTGCGCCGGCAGTTGGCACGCAAAAGGGGCTGCCGGTGATGGTGCCGGTGGTGATGGTGGGCGTAATGGGGGTGGTCGACGTACTGGCCGTGAGCACCAAGTTATCGAGGGCCAGGCCATGGGAATTGGAGCCGCCGCCGCTGCCCACGTACGACCAGCGCAGGTAGGCAATGGCATTGGGGGCCAGGTTCAGATCGGAGAGCGTGAGGCTTTTGGCCGTGGTAGCCGGGGGATTGACGGGCGTATTGGCAGCAGCGGCGGGAAAGTTCTGCGAGCCGGCCGGTACTTCCGTCCAGGTGGTGCCGTCGGGGCTGGTGAAGAACTGCCAGTCAAAGGCCCGGCTGCCGGTGCGGTACTGCTCAATATCGAAGCTGATGGCCAGGCTGGCGATGGGGCTGCCGGTGGTATTTTTAGCCGCCAGCAGAATATGCAGCGGCGAGCCGTAGCCGCCCGAGGTCAGAAAGCCCAGGGCCCGGTCGGTGCTGGTGGCCGTCACGCCGGACGCGAAGTTATAGGTGCCGCCGGTCGAGCTACCGGTAACGGCCCCGGCGCCGGACGAGCCGGCGGCCTGGGTGGTGGCCGTAAAGTTGGCCGCAGCATTATACTCCGGCAGGGCTGCCTTGCTGAGCTGAAAGCCGGTGGGAACAGCGGCCGTGGCCGATTTGCCGAGGGTGCTGAACTCGGTAGTAACGGGCGTGGTAGAGGGTAGCAGTAGCTGGGCCCGGACCGGGCTTAGCAGGCCGGTTGCAAGCAGCAGCGTTAGCATCGTCAGCAGCGGGGCAGGCGGAAAGGTAAAGCGGGGCATGGCGGCAAAGAACAGACGGACGGAAACGGAAAGGGCGGCGGCGGGCAGCGGAGGGCGGCTCATTGCGTCGGGCCGTTATCGACCTGGGCTTCCACCACCTGCTGCACGCTTAGGGGCAGGGCCGAGAGCAGGTCGAGGCCGGTGGCGGCCTCGATGGCGTCGACGCTCACGCGGTACTGGCCCCAGTTGGAATTGATGCCGTTGTCGTTGGGCGTGTCGATGGCGATGATGCGGGTGGCGGCCGACACGCGGCTCACGTCGGCGTTGCCCATGGGCAGCACCACGAGCACCTTCCAGACCCGGTTGGGGACGGTGATACGACCCTGGTCGAGGGTGGTCTTGAAGCCGGCCGAACCGGTTCCGCCCTGGCCGTAGGAGCCCATGATGATATAGATTTCGTTGCCCTGGTCGAGCAGGATCCGGCCGTAGTTTTCGAGATTGGCCCAGGTGCGCTGGTTGTTGTTGGGCGCCTGCGGAATCATGTTGCTCATCAGGAAGGTGGCCGAGTTGTCAGCCACGGAGCTGGTGCGGTCGGCTGAGGGGCAGTTGTGGCCGCGGTCGAAGCCCGAGCCCGAGTAGCTGCTCGCCCCCACCTGGTACCAGCCGGCGGGTAGCGTGTTGTCGGGTCGGAAGTCGTCCTGCCGGGGGGCAGAGCCGCGCCACACGGGGGCCAGATACCAGCTCACCCAATTGGGCGTTCCCCGGTCGCGGTGGTAAGAAATGGCGAACTGGGGCTTTTCAAGCAGGTAGTTAGTGGGCTGGTTGACGTCGGCAGTGGCCCCTGAGGGGTTGCCCATGGTCAGGTGCTGGTTGTCGGCAGCCGTGGGCTGAGGCGGCACCACGCCGAAGGGGGCGACGGTGAAGTTGTCGAGGTTGAGTCGGGCGGCGGCGCCGGACACCTTGCGCAGCTCGAAGCGGATGGGGCCGGACACGTTGACGGCGAACGTGGCCGTCTGCAGCGTGAGCGTGGTGGCAATAACCGGGTCGGCCACGCGCAGCCAGCTGGTGCAGTTGCAGGCCTGCGACTGGTACCACAGCTCGAAGCCGCTGCTGGCGTCGGTGGCGAACAGCGCATGCTGGATGGTAACGGTGCTGGCGCCATCGGGCAGGAAGAACTCCATGGTCAGCCGGCCCGTCTGCTGCAGGCGGGCGGCCTGGGCACCGGCGCGGTGGTCGTCGGGGTCGGCGCCGAGCAGCGCGTCGGTGAAGGTCCAGGTGCCGGTGGCCAAGTTGACGGTAGCGACCGGGTAGCTGGTTTTGGTGCCCGAATCAAAGGATTCGGTGGTGGTGGTCTGGGCCAGGGCGACGGAGGACGTCAGGCAGAGGCCCGCCAGCAGCACCCGCCGCAGGGTGAGCCGGGTGGAGAGCAGAATGCGCATTCAGCGAGGAACGAGAAGTGAGTGAGCGGCCACAGATATTGGCGGCAGCGAATATAGAGATTCGGCCGCCAGATAGCAGTACCCATTCTGTAATTTAACCACACCGTAATCCCAACAACAGTGGACTGATACTGAACTGGTTTGACCTGACCACCGTCTGCTGCTGCTACGGGGACTTTAGGATAGGACAAAGCCAGGAATTTACTTTATCAAAGAAATTGCAATCGGTCAAGACCAGCCAGTAGCTCCTCCCCCATCCGGCCGCAAGGCACAGACCGCTCAGCCCATTAGCGGGGGTGGTCGGCGGGTCTTAGAAACGCTGCACGTAACGGGCCGCAGCGACGTTGTCGATGAAGTAGGTGGCGTGGTGGGCCAGCGGGGCCTCATCGCCTTCCGAGAATAGAAAGTGCTTAGCGAGCCGGGTGCCTACCAACAGCGCCCTACTGAGATTGCCGTCAATCAATTTAATGGGTTGGCGCAGGTGGTTGGCGCCGCTTGGCTTGAGCGGGATAAGCACCGTCAGGTCCGAAATCCCGTCCGAACGCATGCTAATCTGGGTGGTGGCGTCGATCTTGTGTGGCGGCCCCCTGCTCACGGTGCTGGCTGACCTAGTAGGTACAACGAATGCACTTTTTCAAGCGCATTCGGTACAATGATGGCTTAAAACCACGTTTTATAAGCCGCTTCCGTGGCTATTGAGTGGCGGCCGGCTTCGCAGCAGACACCGCGCTTTATCAGCTGGCTAGGTACTCTTTCAGAATATAATCAGTGTTCACTAACTGCTTACTAGCTTTTGATTATCAATGAATTACCACGCTTTATAAGTCACCAATACTGGGTTATGCACCAACTAGCACGTTTTATAAGCGAAACCCAGGCCTACTATCGGTAATAACCCAGGGATTTTTCCCTCCCGGATGCCTGTTTAAGCTTTATGGGCAGTATTTGCTGGATTTTTTCTGTTTACTGCTTATCCCCGGGCCAGCTGACTACGGTGCCAAGAGTTTCAGTTGGCGCTTATAAAAGGTGCTAGTTGAGATCAAAACCGCTGCCTCGGCTTATGCACGCGCACGCTGCCCCCAGCGCGCGCGCCTGCCCCCACCGCCTAGCGGCGGGGCACCTTGGTATTTATCTTGACCACCGGCCTCGGGGCCGGCACCACGTCCGGGGCGGGGACCTTAGCGGTTTGGGTGGCCGGCAAAGCCTGGCGCGGGCCGGGCTGCGGGACGGCGGGCTTTATTTCAAGGCAGGCCTTAGCGGCATTAATCTGCACGGTGCCATCAAACTGCTGGCCCCCGTTGCCGCTGCTCATATTGGCTAAGGCCACTACTTTGCCCAGGCGCAAATCCTGGCTCTGCTCGGGCGTGAGCTTCACGCCCGCTACAGTGTCTTGGAGCCTCACCTGGTCTTGGGGCAGCACCACTAGTGTGTTCATGGCCTTATCCACGCCCACGTAGCCGTTGAACTCCCGGCCTTGCTCGTTTTTGAGGCCCTGGATTAGGCCGGCACTGCCTTCCGCTTCCAGCCGCTCGCGCTGCTCGGCCCCGATGGGTTGCCCGCCAATCTCGGCCGGGATTAGCAGCTTGGCCTGGGGCAATTCGAGTTTGAGTGTGGCCGTCCCGTCGGCCTCGCGGTGCAGCACCATCTTGCCCTCGAAGCGCACGGGCTCCCGCCCTTGCTCGCCCGCCACCTGCAGGCTAAGCAGGTCCGTCTTATGACCGCTGAGCAGCTTTTGCAGCTGCCCACTGCGCGCTAACTCGTCGACCTCCAGCCCCAGTGAGGTCAGCACCTGCTGCGGCACTTCTCCCGGCTCAAACAAGCGAGCTGCCGGAGCCGACACCGGCATCTCGCCAGTGGGGTTAGTGGCCTGCTCCCCCCCCCGACCGGGCCGGGGCGCCTGAGCATTCGCCTCTGCCCCTACCTCTGACGGCAACGGGGCCAGCTCGGGTTGAGCCGCTCCCGCCTGCCGGGTTAGGCGGGCCTGTAAGTGCTGGCGGGTGCGCTCATAGTCAACTTCCAGGTTCTGGCGGGTCTTGGGACCGCCGTTGAGGTGGGCGTAAAAGTTTTTCAGAAACGCCGACGCGGGGTTGCCGCTGGTATCGATGTCAAAAACACTTTTGCCGTCGCGGATAATTTGCTCCGTGGTTTTGCCCTGCTGCCGGGCCAGCTGCTGCACGCGCTGCTCGGCGGCGGACTGCTGCACCTGCTCCGGGACGGTGAGCGCGTGCTTTGGCACGGCCGAGAGCTGGGCGCTAAGTCCGTCCCACTGCCGGGCGCCAAACGCCTCACCCACCTGCTTGCTGCGCAGGGGCTCGTAGTCGTCATCATTGCCAACTTCCTGCCGTCGCCTGGCCGCCTGCTCGGGCATTTCCTGCACGGCGATGCCCTGTCCCACTTGCCGGAAGCCCTGCAACGCCGCCTCCAACTGCCCGAGCTTGTTGGACGCCGGATCATAGCTCACCTTAAACCCGCCGCTAAGCTTGCCCGCCGGGTCGCGATCGAGCTGCAGCGTGCCTACCGCTACGCCCGCGTCGCGGAGCTGGTCGAGGTAAGCCCGCATCTCCATCAGCGGGGCTACTTCGTGGCCTTTCTGCTGCCAGCTGATGCGCAGCTCGGCAGCTGGCGCCGGGCCAGCACTATGGGCAGGCGCTGATTCAGTGACTGGCACGGGAGAAACAGCAGGCTGCACGCGGCCTGGCTCCTCCCCTACCGGCGGGTGCGCCGGCTGCTCGGCCGCGCTGGCCGCCGCCGCTTTCTGCTTTCGAGCCTCAGCCCGCTGGGCCAGCATCTGCCGAACATCGGCGGCAAGCGGCGGCTGAGAGCTGCCCGAAACCCGCTGCGCCCCATCAGCGCCTCCGGTAGTTGGGACTGCCCCTTGTCGGAGTGGCGCAGCAAGCTTATTGCCAGCTAACTGCGCGGCGGGGCCCTTGGCCGGCTCGGGAGTCATATTCACTTCATCTTGCTCAGTCATAGGAGGAATGGGTAGGTGAATGAAAGCGGTCCTTCCGGCCCGCGCAGGCGTGGGTCGGAAGAGAATTCGACCTTGCAAACCTACCGGCCCTCACCAGGGCCGGGGCAGAAAGTTGACGAGCGGCCCAAAATGGACGACGAGCGGCGGCCCCGGCACACGAATGGCGTAGAGCTGGGGCGAGGGCCTCCCCCCACTTCCCACCAGTACTGCTCACCACCAGTCCCACTCCCCACCAGTCCCGCTCACTGTGTGCCCGGGCTTTATTTTTCAGCTTTCTGCTTGAGCAGGTGCCGCAGCGCCGGGTCGCGCCCAATGCGCAGCAGCTCGCGCGCGCAGAGGTCTTTGACGTCGGTTTTCACCCGGTTGAAGTTGGCCTTGATGATGTGCTCGGCTTCATCTTTACCGGTGGCCGGGTTGATAAAGCTGGTAATGTCAGGGATGGGCTGGTAGGCCTGCGCCTCCGCGGCCACGGCCTGCTGGTCGACCTGAATGCGGGCGTGAAACACCTTTTGCTCGATCTGTTCACCGAAGTTGTCGGCGACCGCGCCCACGAAGGTTCCCTGCGTCAGGTTGGCAATGGTGCTGACGGGAATCATGCTGTCCATCTGCGTGGAGAGGCTGGTACTGGTTTCGCGCATATTGATGCTCAGGCTCTGGCGCTGCTGCAGAATCCGGCCAAAGCGCTCGCTCAGCCACTTGCCGCTGTTGCCCGACACCTGCCCGCTCAGCACGTTGCCCACCGTGTTTTTGATGACTTCGGCTTCCTTCTGGCCATAGTCGCGCTCAAGCTGCGAGAAATCCTGGAAGCCCAGGCAGGTGCTCACCCGGTTGCTGCGGGCCGTGGCAATAAGGTTATCGAGGCCCTTAAAGTAGATGGTGGGCAGCTCGTCAATGATGAGCGAGGCTTTGCGCTTGCCCTTCTGGTTGACCAGCTTCACCAGCCGGGCATTATACAGGCCCAGGGCGGCCCCGTAGATGGCCTGCCGCTCGGGGTTGTTGCCCACGCACAACACCTTGGGCTCCTCGTTGCTGTTGATATCGAGCGTGAAGTCATTGCCCGACATGACCCAGTAGAGCTGCGGCGAAGCCAGGCGGCCGAGCGGAATGCGGGCGCTGGCAATCTGCCCTTCCAGCTGCTCAATCGCGTCCTTTTGAAAGGCGGAGACGAAGGGCTTGACCAGGTTTTCAATCTCTGGGTACGAGGCCAGCACCGGGAAAATCTCCTCGTAGTCGCGGCTCAGAAACTCGATGACGTGGGGAAAGGTGCAGTACTTACCCTGCTCAAACAGCTTCAAAAACCAGATGATGGCGGCCACGAAGTTGATGGGCGACTCCACAAAAAAGTCACCCTGCTTCTGAATCCAGCTCTTGTTGAGGTTGAGCATAATGGTCGATGCACTCTCGTAGGCATCGACGATGTCGGTCATCAGCTCGGGTAGCAACGGGTTGCAGCGGTGGCTTTTGCGCGGGTTGTCGAAGTTGATGACGTAGAAGCCCACCGGCTTATCAAACTTGTCCTGGTGGGCCAGCAGCGTGTTATAGCAGATGCGGCTCAGATCGTCAAACTTATAGTCGTAGATGTACATGCAGAAGCCCTTGGCCAGGTGCTGGCGGATGAACTCGTTGATAATGGCAAACGACTTGCCCGAGCCGGGCGTGCCCAGCACCATCGTGGCCCGGAACGGATTGACAATGTTGAGCCAGCCCTGCCGGCGCCTGCCGCGCAGCTGGTACTCCGTGCGCAGGTTAACCGAGTACTCGTTTTCCATCAGCCGCTCCTGCTGCGGAAAGCTCTCGTTATGCTTGTTGAAGATGTCGTTCATCAAGTCGTTGTTGAACAGCCGGCTCAGCCAGGCTCCGGCGCTGAGCAGCAGCAGAAACCCCGCCGCTACTAGCCCCGCGTAGAGCGCCGTCGTCAGCCCTAGGCCCAGTGGGAACCGGCGCACTAGATCCGAGCCGTAGAGCAGCGCCAGCCCCGCGGCCGCGGAGGCTGCTACCGAGCTGCCCCGAAGGTTTTCATTGGCCCTGCCCCGCGTGCCGAGGCAGCTGAGCAGCAGAAAGACTAGGGCCAGCGTCTTGCTCACCCAGCTGGCTTTGAACAGAAAGGTGTTGTGGGTGAAGCTGTCCAGCAACTGCTTGACTACGGCCGGCGTCCAGCCCAGGGCCTGGAAGTAGCCAAAGCAGTAATAGTAGATATTAACGCCCAGCACCACGATGGCAAACAGGCGCATGAACTCCATGATTTTCCGTAACCCTTTCTCATCTTCCATTGCCCGAAACGCTTGGTGAATCGACCAACTTACCCTCGCCGGCAGCAGCCGGCGAGCACTATTTGACGAGCGGCTCAAAGTCTGTGGTGAGCCGCACGCTGGGCACACGAATGATTTGCCGCAGGAGTTTAAAACCAAGCAACCAAGCCTTACCAGGTAGGCTCTACCAGGTAGGCTCTACCGGGCAGGCTCTACCGGGCAGGTCCTTTCCGGCGCGCGCGTTGCGGGGTCTGCGCGCGGCCGGGCTTTGAGCTCGCCTCTGGCGCGGAGATACTGGATGTGTTGGCTAGCGGCGGACCGGCAGTGGCCGGCGTGGCCGGCTGGACGGGCGCGGCCAGGGCCTGGCGGATCTGGGCGCCTTTGTAGCCCACCTGCTGCCCACGCAGGGCGATGCCGTCGACTTCAAAGCGCACGCCGCGCAGAATGCCGCCCTTATCATGAGTGAAGCGAACGGAGATGCGCGCCTTCTGCAAGTGTAAAGCCAGCCACTGCTCCCCTCCCCTATCAGGATGGCTCAGTAAGCGCAGCAGCACCCGGCTTACCAGCTCGCGGGCTGCCTGCGTGGCCGGGTCCGGGTCCGGCAGCAGAATGCGCTGCCGCTCGGGCAGGGGCGCCATGCCCAGCTCCTGGCTTATCTGCCGGGTGATGGCCGGCTGGCGATAGAAATTATTGTCCGTCCGCAGGGCCGCTCCGCCATCAATCGGCACCCGATTGAGGTAGATGTGAATGTGGGCATGCTCCTTGTCGCGGTGCTCATACACCACCACTTGGTGGCGGTCAACGGGCGCGCCAATCAAGGCGCAGTAGCGCTTGGCAGCTGCGACTTTCTGCTCCTGGCTTACCCGCTCCCCTGCTTTCCAGGAGAGCACTGTATGCCACACGGGTTTCTGAATCTTTTTGCTGCGGGCTGCCATTGCCTGCATATCCTGGGCCATCTGTTTGGGGCTGCCTGGAATTACGTTGGCCACCACCAGCAACGGGGCCTGCCCCGGCAATTTACCCCGCCCCTGTCGCAGGCCGGCACCATACGTTAGGGCCCCTTCAAAGTCTTTTCCCGTGATGGTTTTGGCAATCATAGCAAGTGGGCTCTTAGGATGGCAAGCGCTTTTAGCAGCTGAGGCTCGTGGCCCTCAAGTGACTTGCCGGCCTTGGCTAACTGGGCGAGTTGATGCAAGTCGGTCCCTATTCCGACTAGCTGCCGCCGCAGCTCTGGTGAGATGCTTTCCTTCACCTCTACCCCGCGGCCTACATCGCGCAAATAAGCGGACACTTTTTGGTAACCAGCCGCTTTGGCTTTGTCCTGCAATTCTTGCTTTTCGTCCGGACTCACTCTTACATCAATGCGCAGCGTACGGAGAAAGTCAGCAGGTTTGTCAGTGAGTTCGTTTACTTCCATGGTGAGACGGCAGACATGGGCCTGCAGCGTTTAGGCTAAAGTAGCTTTAATTCTTTGAGATCTCCTGCTTGTACGCTAATCTATGAGTTTGAGCAATTGAAGCTAATGATTTTGTCGCACATGGGCTAAGTACTTACTACTCTTTGTCCGGACAATGACATGGCTTGCTAGACGACGAACGAGTGCAGGGAACGAGCTCCTTGAACGGTGTTAGGACTAGAATCGATTTGCTTCATTGCTTCAATGATTTTTAGAAGCTCTGAAGCAATATAAACACGATCTGATTGGCTTAATGGCACCTTCTTCATGGGATTGATTCGACTAATAAAATGCCACTTCTTTTGCTTCGACGCTTCGCCTTATCTACGCTTCACCGCTTCGTTGATTTTTTACTTCTATGCTTCAGCGATTTAACGCTTCAACAGGAACAAAAGTCACGCAATCCTATTATCCACTTTACGCTTCAACAGCACAGTGCTTCAGCGCTTCAAGACTGCAGCGCTGGATGCTAAATTTACATTGAATCATTGCTTCATTGATCTTCTGCTTCAATATTTCAGTGCTTCGCTAATTAAGAGAGGGTTAGCGCTTCGTAGCTTCATTACTTCGTTGCTTCAGCGCATCATCACCGCATTGCATCATCGCATCGGATCTTCATTACATGGTCGAAGCGCTGCTTCTAAGCTTCGCATCATCTCTGCTTCATTGATGCACCGAAGCGATACGTCAATGAATCGTTGATACAAAATTTCGTTGAATCAATGATATGCTGCTTCGAAGCTTCTCCGAAGTGTAGCACTTTTGCTTCTTTGCGATGGCGTCTCGAAACATCACTGAAATATCGCTTCACTATTCCTGTGCTACATCGAAGTAATGAATCTATGATGTCTAGAAGCAGCGAAGCGTTGCTCCAATTTTCTATTTATATTGCCCCCGGATACAATCCCTGCCTACCATGAAAAACAATCCCCGCGTAATTGCTTTTGCCACTCAAAAAGGAGGGGCTGGCAAGTCGACCATCGGGACGCATGTGGCCTCAGCGCTTTGTTACCTCTACGGGTACAAGGTGGCCATGCTCGACTGTGATTACCCTCAGAACACACTGCATGCCTACCGTTCCCATGAGCAGGGCCTGCTGCAAAGCGATGTGGCTTTTCAGGAGCGCCTGATCAAGCAGGGCATCACGCCCTACCCGATTGCGATTTCCAGCATGGAAAAGGCCGTGGATGCAATCGATACGCTGGCCCAGTCCGACTACGACTTCATTCTAGTCGATACGCCCGGCACGGTCAACGTCACGGGCCTTTCCGAGCTGCTCGAGCGGGTTGACTACATTTTCCTGCCCATGGAGCCGGATATGGGCACGATTGCCTCCACCATGTCCTATATGCACATCCTGGGCAACTTCACCCAGGCGCAGCGGCCGGAGTCGAACCTAGTGGGCTTCTACGCATTCTGGAACAAGTTCATCAAGGCCGAAAAGCGCACGGCCTATATCAAAACCGAGGCCCTGTTCCGGGAGAAAGGCTACCCCTTGCTCAACAGCCGGGTGGAATCGCTGGTGAGCATCAAGGAAAAGCGCTCCACGATGTTTCCCATGTCGGAAAAGGAGCTGGGCAAGCTGGGCCTGGGCAGCCTGATTACCGAGATGCTGGCGCTGGTAGTTGGCGCGGGCAGTAAGACCCCTTCAGGTAAACGCATCAAGTTCACGCCGGTAGAATACGAGCAAACCACGCCTGCCGCGGCGACTACCGAGCTGGACGAAACCACCAAATAACTTCCTGCTATCATGGCCAAGAAAACACCAGAGTCGAAAGAGGACGCGGCAGCCCGTCGGCAGCGCGAATTAGCCGCCCTCACTTCGGGCGTCGCCGCCTTCAGCCTAATGGGAGCCCCTGCCCAGCCCGAGCAGCCGCAGCCCGCTGCCCCCACGCAGGTGGCGCAACCAGCCGCCCCCACGCCAGTGGCCTCAAAGCCGGTTAACTCAAAGCCGGCTAACTCAAAGCCAGTGGCCTCAAAGGCCGTAGTGCAGCCGCCGCAGCCCGCAGTTACGTCAGCCCCCGTTGCCGTTGCAGCAGCTAGCCCGGCCGGTGGGGCAGGGCAGGAGCCGGAAGAGGAACCTGAAACCGCCATCAAGCCGAGTGCTGCAGCGGCAGGGGGGGAGCCAGAAGATGAGCTGGATGAGCTGGATGAGCTGGATGAATCGCAGCAGCAGCAGCAGCAGCAGCAGTCCTCGGAAGCGGAGGCTTCTTTGCCGGCAGAAGGCGCCGAGCTAGACTTAGCTCAGCTGTTTGTGCCCTCAGCGGAAAAGAAGGGCACGACGCTGCGCATCACGGCCGACCACCAGCAGTTCTTCACCCAGATTGGCTTCCTGCTGGGAGCGGGTGCTTCGGCGCCGGACATCGTGCATAACATTCTGACTCGCTTCCGGGCCGACCATGAAGCGCAGATTCAGAAAGCGCTCAAGAAGAAGATGCGCCTGATGCTCTCATCCAAGAAGTAACGTGGGCCTGACCAGTTACCCTAACTGGTCAGGCCCACGTTACTAGCTAGTCGTTGGCTGTATTGGGCACCGACGCGACTGCATTCAAGTAAGGCCTGTTACCTTTCGGCGCCCGCACTTCTTTGGGGGGGGGAAAGTAGGGTAGGGGAGGGGCTTCACCTTTCAATCAGCCATGGCACTAAACAATCTGTTTGTTGAAAACACCTTGCTAGCAATGGTTCGGCGTGCGAGGCTATAGCCCCCTGATCAGACTGGCCCTCGTGCAGGCCTTTATGCTTACCAGCGTGTCTGGGCAAGCCAGGGACCTGCTTCCCGGCCAGCCGAGCCCTTCCGCGCCGCAGGTGCAACGCATTGACTCGTTGCGGGCAGTAGCGCAGCGGCCGGGGCAGGCCGATTCAGTTCGCTACCAGGCGCTGCAGGCGTTGAGCGACGCGCTCTTTCCCCAGGATGTGGCCGCGGGCCGGCGGGCCGGGGAGCAGGCCGTGCAGCTTGCCCGCCAGCGACGGGACTGGCCTAATGCGGCTGAGGCGCTTTACCAGTTGGTCGTAAACTGTGAGCGGGCCGCCGACTATGTGGCCGCCATGCGCTACAGCCAGCAGGGTGCCGGGCTGGCCCGGGCCCACCAACTACCCAGCGAGTGGCGCTTCACCCAGTGCATGGGCCTGGTAGCCGTTGATACGAAGGACCTACCCAATGGGCTCCGGCACCTACGCCAGGCTTATTACCAACAGGCCACGGCCGGTGACGTGAGTCCCCGCGAGCGGGGCGGGCTGCTACTTAACCTGGCCAATACGTTTCTGGTCATGCACCGCTACGACTCGGTGCTGCACTACGCATCTAAGGCCCTGCCCTACATGCAGCGCGCGGGCGACGCGCGCGGCCTGGGCTACGCGCAGCAGTTTCGCGGGGAGGTGTACGCCATGATGGAGCCCCAGACTAAGGCCACGCTCGACTCGGCGGCGGTGAACATGAGCCGGGCCCTGCGCATTATGCGCCGCCACGGCTATGGGGCCCAGACGGCCAGCTCGGCCCTGGCCCTGGCCCGCGTGTACCGGCTGCAGGGGCGCGCGGCCGCCTCGCAGCGGATGGCGGAGCTGGCCCTTTCCCTGGCCCGGGAATTGAAGATGCCCGATTATCAGGCCGACGCGCTGGCCAGCCTGGCCTGGGCGCAGGCCGACCAGGGCCGGGTAGCCCGCTCCTTTGAGTTGGACAACCGGGCCCAATACCTGCGCGACTCCCTGCTCAACGGCGATAAAGCCCAGGCCCTGGCCCAGCTGCAGGTAAGCTACAACGTCAAGCTGCTGACCGAGCAGAAGCGGGCGGCCGAGTTTGAGCAGCGCAGCCAGCAGGCCCAGCTGCAGTCGCTGTGGCTGCTGCTGGGGGGGCTGAGCACTAGTCTGGGGGTGGGCGGCTGGCTCTACTGGCGGCTGCGGGGGCAGAAGGTGCTGCTGGCCCGTGCCAATCAGGCCAACTGCCAGGCCGTGGCCGAAAAGGAAGTGCTGCTGCAGGAAATCCATCACCGGGTCAAAAACAATTTGCAACTGGTCAGCGGCCTACTGGGCTGGCAGGCTAGCACGCTGCCCGAGCCCGCCCTAGTAGCGGCCCTGGAGGGGAGTCGGGCCCGGATTCAGCGCATGGCCATGGTCCATGAGTTTTTATACCAGGCAGACAATATCTCGCAAGTCCGCATGGATCACTACCTGCGCCAGTTGCTGGACTCGCTGCGCAGCGCCCTGGCCACGCCCGAGCAGCTCATTGCCCTGAGCACGGAGCTGGCCCCAGTCATCCTAAGCCACAAGGAGGCCAGCACCCTGGGGCTGCTGGTTAACGAACTGGTGACCAATGCGTACAAGCACGGCTTTGCGGGCCTGGCCCGCGGGCAGCTGCACGTGAGCCTGGCCCACCGCCCCACGGGCTTTCAACTGACCGTGGCCGATGACGGGGCTGGCATGCCGGCCAAGGATGCGCCGGCCAAGCCCCACTCGCTGGGCATGCAGATCGTGCGCACGCTTACCAAACAGCTGAAAGCGACGCTTTCAGTCACCCCCTGCTCTCCCACGGGCACGCGCCTGGAGCTTACTCGTGAGTGAGTAATCGTCTGCCGGCGTGCGTCCCTATTCCAAGCTATGGCTACCATACTCATTGTTGAAGACGAATTGCTCATTGGCGCCGAGATAGAACGGACCCTGACCCGGCTGGGACACTCGGCGCTCGACCCCGTGGACAGCAGCGACGAGGCCCTGGGCGTGCTAGCCACGCAGCCCGTTGAGCTGGTGCTGATGGACATTAACATTGCCGGCGACTGCGACGGCATCGCGGCGGCCCTGCTCATCCGGCGGCAGTTTGCCGTGCCCGTGGTGTTTTTAACGGCCCGCTCTGACTCGGCCACCCTCAACCGCGCCAAGCTGGCCCAGCCCTACGGTTACCTGGTCAAGCCCTTCACCGATGACTCGCTGCGAGTGCAGGTGGAGCTGGCCCTCTACAATGCCTATCAGGCCGGCCCTACTGGCCTGGTCAGCGACATGGCCAGCGACATGGCCATTGGGGCCGGCACGCAGGTGTTGGGGCCGGCCGAGCGCTGCCCTAAATTCAAGGACTACCTGTTCGTGCGCAAGGGCTCGGGCCACGTCAAGGTGCTGCTGAGCGATATTCTATACTTCGAGGCCCTGCAGAATTACGTGCGCCTGCACACGGTGGGGGAGAAGTTCGTGTTTGACTCGACCATGAAAGAGCTGGAGCAGAAGCTGCCCGACCAGTTCTTTAAAACCCATCGCTCTTACATCGTCAACCTGGACCATGTGCAGGCCTATGAGGAGAGCAGCGTGCTGCTGGGCCAGGAGTACGTGCCGGTCAGCCGCTCGGCCAAGGATGAGTTCAAAAGTCGAATTCACCTGGTGGGGT
This sequence comes from Hymenobacter actinosclerus, assembly GCF_900111515.1. Taxonomy (GTDB): domain Bacteria; phylum Bacteroidota; class Bacteroidia; order Cytophagales; family Hymenobacteraceae; genus Hymenobacter; species Hymenobacter actinosclerus. The sequence continues at coordinate 71,541 of NZ_FOHS01000005.1, read as the reverse complement.
AGCCCTGCTCGTTCAGGCCTCACTTGCTCAGGCCCCCATTCAGGGCCCACCACGGTGTGCCGTTCGTGTGCCGGGGTGGCGGCTCACCCGGGAATTTGAGCCGTTCGTCAACTTTCTGTCCAGGCCGCTTACTGGGCCGATAGGTTTGCAGCGTCAGATTACGATTTGGCAAGTCCCCGCCCGGGCCGGTCGGCCTGGGGGGCCCAAGCTACTGCCGCTCGATGCTCAGCGCCTATTCCTGGAGCCAGTTTGGCCTTTTCGCCCTGGTTTCGCTCATCGTTTACTACCTGGGGGTGGGCCTGCTCTACTACCGTAGCGAGTTGAGCGAGCTGCTCGCCCGGGGCCGGAGCAGAAGGGTTGCTCCAGCTGCGGGGGTAGGCGCGGGGGTAGGCGCGGGGACAAGCGCAGCAGCGGGCAGCGAGCCACCGGCTCCCCCGGCCCTGGTGCGCCCCACCTCGGCCTTCGTGCCAGCGGCTGCGCCGGCCGCCGTAGAAACGCCGGCCGCCGGAGAGCACGCCGCCACGGGCGATGCGCAACTGGAGGCCGTCGACTCCCAAAGCCCTGAAGCCGGCGCCGACCTGAACCTACCCGCGCCGGCCGCGCCGCTGGTCCATGGAGCCTTGCCCGACTCCACGGACACGGCAACCGGCCACGCCGACCGCCAGCACGCGGCGCCCGAGCACGCGGACGCCGCCAATCACGACGCGCTAACGCTTGACCAATCCCGCACCGAGGTCCTCGATGAGGCCGATGAGCACCTGGCCGCCCTAGTTCGGCATGAAGCCGGGCCGCTACCGCCCGAGGCCGGGGCCGTGGCTGGGGATAACGGTGTACCCCTGGCCTCATTCGATGAGCCAGTGGGCTCGCTGCTGGCGGTTGTTTCGCTGCCCGCCGCCCAACTGGTAAGTGCCGCCTCAGTGGCCGAGTACCTGTCGCTGCTGCAGAGCGGCCAGCAACCATCCCCCCCAGCCGCGCTGGCCGGCACGACCCTATCCGAGCAGATGGCTGAGCAGATGGCCGAGCAGATGGCCCTGAGCTACGCCGAGCTAGATGGGCTCTTTGGCCCGGACGACGACTTGTAATAACACTGCAGTAGCCCGGTACTGCTTTCCTGCCGCTCCAATTTCCCGCTTCCACTCTTCCTTGCTATGAACAACAAACCTTTCCTCACCTCGCTGGCCCTTACCGCCCTGCTGCTGCTACTGAGTGCGCCGCTGCTCTACGCCCAGGGCGGTAATGGTACGGCGGGCATCCAGGACGCCACCACCCAGGTCACCAGCTACTTCGACCCGCTCACCAAGCTCATGTATGCCATCGGCGCAGTGCTGGGCCTGGTCGGAGCCATCAAGGTCTACAGCAAATGGAATGCGGGCGATCAGGACACTCAGAAAACGGCCGTCTCGTGGTTTGGCTCGATGATCTTCCTCGTCATCGTGGCCACCGTCGTGCGTTCCTTCTTTCTGTAGGCCGCCCCGATGCCCATCTACGGCCTCAATCGGGGCATTAATAAGCCCGTCGAATTCAAGGGTCTGGTGGGCAGCAACATCTACCTGCTGGTCGCCGGCATCGGGCTGGTGTTTGCCCTGTTTGTGACCTTTTACCTGACGGGGGTGCCGCTGGAACTCACCGTGCTGCTCACGTTTGTGGCCGGAAGCGGGATGTGGGCCGGCGTGTTTGCCCTAAACCGCCGCTTTGGCGAGCACGGGCTGATGAAGGCCGCGGCCCGGCGCTCGTCCCCGACCTACATCATCAACCGGCACAGCCGCTTATTTCAACGCCTTAACCAGGACCCGACCGGCCGCGCTTAGCCGCCCGGTCGGGCCCGTTCCAAGCCTATGAGCTACCAGGTTCTGCCCTCCGTTTCGCTCGAGTCCAAGCAGCCCATCTACAAGGTGGAGAAGGATTGCCTGATTTCGAAGAATGCGGATGTGACCGTGGCTTTCCGGCTCGAGCTGCCCGAGCTATTCACGCTCTCGCGTGAGGACTACGCCCAGCTGCAGGCCGCCTTTGTAAAGGCCGTGCGGCTGCTGCCCGACCACTGCGTAGTGCACAAGCAGGATTGGTACGTGCAGGACAGCTACGCGCCGGGCTTTGAGGCCGAGCGCACGCTGCTCTCATCGGCCTACGAGCGCCACTTCAACGAGCGGCCCTTTCTTAACCACTTCTGCTACCTCTACCTGACCAAAACCTCGTCCGAGCGGCCCAACTGGGCCAGCAGTGCGGGGCTGCTGGCCCGGCGCAACATCGTGCCCAAAGACCTGCTCGACGCCAGGGTGCTGGAGAGCTTTTTTGACAGTGTGGGTCAGTTCGTGCGCACGCTCGAAAACGTGGGCCCGACCAGCGCGCCCTACATCCGCGCCCACCGGCTTACTTCGGCCGAGCTGGCTGGCACAGCCGACAAAGCCGGGCTGCTGGAAAAGTACCTCTCGCTGGATCTGTCCGACCAGGCCCAGCAGGTGGACCTGGATTTGAGCGCCGGGCTGAAAGTAGGAGCCGAGTTCTGCCAGCTGTTTTCAGTGGCCAACCTCGATGATCTGCCCACGACCGTGGAAACCGACATTCGCTACGAGCCCTACAGCACCGAGTACTCAGACTTTCCCATTTCGTTCGCGGCACCCCTGGGGCTGCTGCTGGGCACCAATCACATCCTCAACCAGTATGTGTTTCTGGACGAGACCGCCAAAACGGTGAAGACCTTCGAGCGCAAGAAGGACCGGCTCAACTCGCTCTCGCTCTACTCGCGCCAGAACGCCATCAACTTCGAGTACTACAACGACTTTCTCAACGAGCTGATTGCCCACAAGCGCCGCCCAGTGCGCGTGCACTGCAACGTGCTTACCTGGGCCCGGCAGGAGCAGGAGTTGAGTGAGGTGCGCAAGCTGGTCAACGCCGCCTTCAATGCCATGAACTGCAAGCCCCGGCAGAACACGGTCGACATCGGGGCCCTCTACTGGGGCGGCATTCCGGGCAATGCCGGCGACTTTCCCAGCGAGGAGACCTTCTACACCTTCATTGAGCAGGCCGTCTGCTTCTGGGCCAGCGAAACCAATTACCGCTCTACCGGAGCCACCAAGGGCCTCAAGCTCTCCGACCGGCTCACCGGCAAGCCCGTGCTGGTCGACATCTCCGATGAGCCGATGAAGAAGCAGATCATCTTCAACCGCAACAAGTTCGTGCTCGGGCCCTCGGGTTCGGGCAAGTCGTTTTTCACCAACCACATGGTCCGCCAGTACTATGAGCAGGGCGCGCACGTGCTGCTGGTTGATACCGGCAACTCTTATAAAGGGCTTTGTGAACTGGTGGGCGGGGTGTATTTCACCTACGAGCAGGATGCGCCGATTGCCTTCAACCCCTTCCTGATTTCGGGCCAGCTGGACGTGGAAAAGAAGGAATCCATCAAGACGCTGCTGCAGGCGCTCTGGAAAAAGGATGACGAGGCGGTGAGCCAGTCCGAGTACGTGTCGCTTTCCACGGCCGTGAGCCTGTATTACGTGATGCTCGAAGCCAACGCCCAAATCAAGCCCAGCTTCAACACGTTCTACGAGTTTGTTAAGGGGCCCTACCGCCAGATTCTGGAGCAGGAAAAGGTGCGCGAGAAAGACTTCGACCTCGACAACTTCGTCTACGTGCTGGGGCCCTATTACCGGGGTGGCGAGTATGACTACCTACTCAACTCGGAGCAGGCGCTGGATTTGGTGCAGGCGCCCTTCATCGTCTTTGAGCTCGACAACATCAAAGACCACCCCATCCTGTTTCCGGTCGTCACGCTCATCATCATGGAAACCTTCATCTCCAAGATGCGCAAGCTCAAGGGGGTGCGCAAGATGATTCTGATTGAGGAAGCCTGGAAGGCGCTCACCACGCCGGGCATGGCGGCCTACATCAAGTACCTCTTCAAGACGGTGCGCAAGTTCTTTGGCGAGGCCATCGTCGTCACCCAGGAAATCGACGACATCATCGGCAACGAGATTGTTAAGGATGCCATCATCAACAACTCGGACTGCAAGATTCTGCTTGACCAGCGCAAGTTCATCAACCGCTTCGATGAGATTCAGGCCCTGCTCTCGCTCACGCCCAAGGAAAAGGATTTGGTGCTCAGCATCAACCGCGACAACAAGGCGAGCCGGGGCCGCTACACTGAAGTGTTCATCAGCCTGGGCGGGGTCGTGTCCAAGGTATATGCCCTCGAGGTCTCCAAGGAGGAGTACGCGACCTACACCACGGAGGAGACCGAAAAGCTTAGGCTGTTCGACAAGCTCAAGCAGACCGGGGATATGCCCACGGCCATCAAGCTGCTGGCCGCCGAGCTGCGGGAGGGAACGACTTAATTTTCACCAGTAGGGAAGAAATCATGCGAATGAAACTCACCATTTTAAGCCTAGCCGTGCTGGGCCTGAGCGGCGGTAATGCCAGGGCGCAGGCCGTGGTTTCGGCCCCCGTGCTGGAAGTGCAGTCGGGCATTCAGACCGGCTTGCAAAAAACGATGAAGGGTCTTTCCAAGGCGGCCAACATCCTGGTCAAAGCCGGCGTGAAAGAGCAGGAGCTGACCAAGGTCTTCTCGGAAAAGAACCTCAAACTGGCCAGGACCTGGTATGATGGGCTGCTGCAGGTCAGCTCGGCCGTGCGTTCCTACCGCCGGGTGCAGTCCGTGTTTGAGAAGCAGGGCAAAATCATCCAGACCTATTCCACCGCGATTGAAACGCTGCGCCAGTCCCCCTTCGTCCAGCCCGAGCAGCTCTCGCTGATGACCAGCGTTTACACCAAAATGCTCACGCAGAGTGCCAACACGCTTTCCGATCTGCAAACCGTCGTGAGCCCGACCATGCTCAAAATGACGGATGCCGAGCGCATGCGCTTTATTGATAAGCTAGACGTGAAGATCTCCGACCAGCTAAGCCTGATCACCTACTACACCCAGCGCAACTACGTGCAGATGCACCTGGCCGAGCAAAAGGCGCGCGACGCGCAGGCGCTCAATGCCCTGATGGGGGCCCGCTAATTCAATCGCCCACTGTACAAGCTGCTCCGCCATGAAAACCAGCACCACGCTACTCTCGCTGCTCACCCTGGGCCTGGCCCTGCTTGCCAGCCCGTCTTTTGCCCAGCTGCCGATCATCTCGGCGCCCATTGCGGAGAAAAGCTCCCGCAAGCAGATTGTCCACCAGGGCGTTTCAGCAACGCTGCTGGGGCAGGGCAAGGGGCTGGCCGCGGATGTGAAGCGGGTAAGCGGCCAGATCAAAGGCGTTATCGACAAGACCCAGGCCCTGCATGAGCAGTGGTATAGCAGCCTGCTGCAAATCAGCGCTGGGGTCCGCAATTACCGCCGGGTTAAGGAGATCTACACCCACCAGGGCGAAATGATCAGCCAGTTCGCCAGCGCCATCCCAGATCTGCGGACCCGGCAGCTCACGCCCACGCAGCTCAGCGAGGCGGCCAGCGTGTACCAGGCGCTCTTGCAGGAGAACGTGGCCCTGCTCGGGGAGCTGGCTGGGGTGCTGAGCAGCAGCAAAGCCAAGATGACGGATCCCGAGCGCATCGAGTTCATCGACAACATCGCCGACCGCATTGCCGGGCAGCACGAGCTGATGGACTACTTCGGCAACAAGTGCCGCGCTATCGCCCAACTCCAGGCCCAGCAGCGGCAGGATCGCGCGGCCATGCAGGCCTTCATGACGGCACGCTAAGGGTTTGCCTGCTAAACCCTTCGGGCTGCCGGTGGGCGCCGTGCCCGCCTTCATGACGGCACGCTAAGGGTTTGCCTCCACCCACCACGCTATTTCCCCTGAGTTATGAAACACTACCTCCTGCCTGCGCTGGCAACACTGCTGGCAACACTACTGGCCGGCTGCGGCTCGGACGCTGCTACCCGCCCGAACGCTACTGGCCCGGGCGCGACCACCGAAACGAGCGCCGCTACGCCCAGGGAAAGTGTTAACCCGGACCCACGCGCAGCCACCATCCGCCAACAGCACGAGCAGCTGCTGGCCACCCAAAAGCAGTATCTGGAGCAACTCGGCCAGCTTCAGGGTTACGAGAAGCTGAGCCCGGCGCGCGCAAAAGAGTCTACAGAGTATTTCGCTTGGCTAATTGAACAGAGTGAAGCCAACCTAACCGCATTGGGCTTACTGGATGGATCTAAATACCAGGACCCGGCACAAATCGCCTTGGTCGGGGAGATAGCTACCAAGCAGGCACACTACCTAAACCTGGCAAAAAAGAAGCTGGCTGGTATTCACAACGAGCATTATCTACCCCAATAGATTCAATCCACCCGCATTAACGACAACCTGATTCCCTTCCTTTACGATGGACCCAACCGCTATTGATTTGAACATGGCTGTGTATGAGCAAAAGCTCGAAGCCATTTACACGGAGATGCTCACCTTCACGTCCCTCTTCATCAATTTGGGAAGGGCAATCGGGGGAATCGGGGCCCTGCTCTACATCAGCAGCAAGGTATGGGGCAACATTGCTCGAGCAGAACCCATCGACCTGTTTCCCCTGCTCCGGCCCTTTGCCATTGGCCTGGCTATTCTGCTGTTTGTGCCGCTGTGCGGGGCGCTGCGGGGCATTACCATGGCCGTCGCGCACGGCACCGATTCCATCCGGATAGGCCAGCTGGCGGAAGTAAATCGGCTCACAACCGAACGGGACCGACTGGCAGCCGATGCCAAGGCTAAGTCGGATATGGCAATCAATCAAAAATATGAAGAGGAACTGGGCAAGCTTGGGGCATTAGATATGAGCCGCAAAGCCAGTCTAGCGATGAATCAGGTGCAGTACTCCGTTGGGCAGAACTTCCGGGAGTGGACTAAATCTATTCTGGAGCTGGGTGCCTTGGCTGCCAAGCTGGCCATCAGCCTCATCTCTACCTTCCTGCTGGTGCTGCTGAGTGTGGCCGGCCCGCTGGCTTTTGGCATTGCCATTCTTCCCGGCTTTGGGGGTGGGCTCCTGAAGTGGTTTGGCTACTTTCTTACCATTTCGCTGTGGGTGCCGGTAGCCAACATCTACGCCGCGGTCCTGGCCCACGTGCAGGTTACGATGCTCAACGAAAACATTCGGCAGCTCAGTGCCGGGGGCAGCGTGGAATCGGCCGATATCGCCTACCTGTGTATGCTCGTGCTGGCAATCGTGGGCTACATCTTCGTTCCCAAAGCCGCGGACATGCTCATTGACGGCTCGGGCGTGGGCAGCGCGGCGGCCTCGTTTATTACGACCACCGTGGCCGCGCCAGCCGCGTTTGCCGGCGCAGCTGCCGGGGCCAGTCTGCGCACCGGCTCGGGAGTGGCCCAGGGCGCCGCCGGCTGGGCAGCCTCCCAAAGCATGAGCCGGGGCGAGGAGTTTGGTCACCGGGCCGGCGCGGCCTTACGCGAGCGCTTCAGTCGCAAAGGCTAAGGGCTTCACCGCAATCCCTCACTGCAAATCCAACCAGGCATGTTCGCTTCGCTTAAAACCATTGATTCCGCTTTCCAGCAGGTCAAGACTCTGGCCGTCATTTTCATTGTGGCAGTGCTGGTGCTGGCCGGCACCATCGCCTGGTTTGCCTTCGAGTCAACCACCGCGGCGGCCAACCGCATCTATGTTTTGGAAGGAGGGCAGCTGCTCACAGCCGGCGCGCAGGATGCGCGGGCCAACCGGCCAGTGGAAGCCCGCAGCCACGTCACCCGGTTTCATGAGCTTTTCTTCACGCTCGACCCCGACCAGAAGGCCATTGATCTCAACGTGAACAAGGCACTGTATCTGGCGGATAACTCAGCCAAGAAGCAGTATGAGAACTTCAAGGAGAAAGGCTTCTACAACGATTTGATTGCGGCCAACATCAGCCTGGAAATGAGTGTCGACAGCGTCATCATTGGCGACTCCCGGCCGCTGACGGCCCGCTGCTTCGGACGGCAGCGCGTTATCCGGGCCACGTCAGTCACCACCCGCAACTTCATTTCCGAGTGCTCACTGCGCGATGTGACGCGCTCAGCAAACAACCCCCACGGCTTTCTGATGGAAAACTGGCGGGTGGTGCAGAACAACGACCTGAGTACCCTGCCCCGCTAAGCTTGCCCGCTAAGCCTTGCCTGCTGATTCGCTACCCCTATTCCACTGCTATGACAACGGTTGCTAAAGTGCACGACGCGCAATTTCTCCGAACCCGTAAGATGGCGACCTTCCTGCCGGTTGTGGGTGTACCTTTTATGGCCGTGATGTTCTTTCTAGGTGGGGGCGGGCAGGGCACGCGGGTGGCCGCGCAGGATGTCGAATCTGGCTTTAACACGAATTTGCCGCAGGCCGAGCAGGCCACTATTGTCGCCAGCAAGCTCGAAGCCTACGCCAGCCCGGTCGACTCCATGCGCAACCGCGGCCTGGTCAACCCCCAGCTCGATACCAGCGCGGGTGGGGGCCTGTCCTACGGCATTCAGGCCGACGGCTCGGCCGGTCCTAATGGCTCGGTGGACAAGTCAGTGGCCGCGGCCCAGGCCCAACTCATTGCCGCCCAGCAGGCCCAGCTTAACGGGACCGCGGCGGGTAAGGGCTCTGCGGTAGCGGAAACGCCGCCGGGCGCGCTGAGTCCGCAGGAACGGATGGAGCTCATGCGCAGCGAGCACCAACGGGAGCTGGCCGACGCACGGGCTCAGGCGCAGATAGCCGCCCTGCTGGCCCAGTCAAATGCCGCCGGTGGGGGAGGGGCGGCGGCGGCCCCGCGGGCAGTGGCGGCGACGCCGGCAAAGAAAAAGACCGCCACCCGGCTGCGGGCCATTGACGAGGATGCGATCGTATCACGGCTGGGCTCGAACGGGGCGGGCCGCCGGCGCACAGCCTCCTTTCAGGGGCTGGACAATGGCAGCTCGTCGGGCGGCGATTCCAATACGCTGCCGGCCGTCATTCACGAGTCGCAGGAGGTGGTAACGGGCTCGCTAGTGAAAATGCGCCTCACCGAGCCTGCGCTCATCAATGGGCACCGGTTGCCGGCCAACACGTTCATCTACGGCAAGTGCCGCCTGGCCGGTGAGCGGCTCAGCATCGCTATCGAGACGCTTAAGTCCGGCAACAGCGTGTTCCCCGCCGCGCTGGAAGTCTACGACGTCGACGGCCTGCAGGGGCTGCACATCCCGGGTGCCATCACGCGCGATGCCGCCAAGCAGGCGGGCGCCAGCAGCCTGGATGCGGCCGATATGATGAGCCTGAGCACCGACCCGGCCATGGCGGCCGCCGGAGTAGCGGTAAGCGCGGCCAAGAATCTGGGCAAAAACAAGATCCGCCTGGTTAAAGTCCGCCTCAAGGCCGGCTACAACATCATGCTCAAGGTAGATAAAGAGTAGACCCTATGAAAACCCCTCTCTCCTCAGCCCTACTGCTAGTGGTGCTGCTCACTGCCAAGTCGCAGCCCGCAGTGGCCCAAAACACGGTGCTGGCCCAAAATCGGCCGGACGCTGCTCAGCAGGCCAGTAAGCTTAAAACTATGCCGCTGCTAGTGAGTGATTACAAGACCACCCACCTGATTTTTCCCAGCCCCGTCACCTATGTTGATTTAGGCAGCTCCGGGCTGATTGCCGCCAAGGCCACCGGCTCGGAAAACATCGTGCGCGTGAAAGCGGCGGCGGCGGGCTTTGATGAAACCAACATGACCGTTTTGGCGGGCGGCCAGCTCTACTCGTTCGTGGTGAATTACCAGCGCAACCCGCGCCTGGTAGGCCTTGACTTGGGGGCGGCTGATGGCCGCCCCGATGCGGGCCGGCTGCCCACTACGGCCCTGCAGGTGAGCGAGCAGAAGACCACCCACCTCGTGTTTCCTTACCCGGTGACCTATGTTGATTTGGGCAGCCCGGGCATCATGGCGTCCAAGGCAACGGGCGCCGAGAACATTGTCCGGGTGAAGGCAGCGGGCAAGTCCTTTGCCGAAACCAACATGACGGTGCTTACCTCCAACGGCCGGCTCTACCTGTTCACCGTCAGCTACCAGCATGATCCCAAAGTGCTCAGCCTGGATATGGGCGCGGCCAGCCCACCGCTTACCGCCGGTGAATCCGGGGAGGCCATCCTTTCAAACTCGCCCATTGCGCAGGGCAGCCTGGATGCCTATTCTACGCAGGCCCTGGCCTGGGGTGGTTCGGCGGCCAGCGAGAGCGCCAACCAGCTTACGGTGCGCGCCGGGGCCGTTGGCTACCGGCAGGAAACGCTCTTCATTCCTCTGCACCTGGCCAACAAGTCGAACGTGACCTATGACGTGGACTTTGTCAAGTTTTATATCCAGGACAAGAAAGTGGCGAAGCGCACGGCCGAGCAGGCCATTGAGATTGGGCCCATCTACGTCTACAATGGGCGCCAGCGGAAGATCGATGCCCAGGGCCAGCTCGAGCAGGTGTACGTGTTTAAGAAGTTTACCATCCCCGAGCAGAAGCAGCTCATTGTCGAAGTCTATGAGAAGGGGGGAGGGCGCAACATCAAGCTCCGCCTGTCAAATTCGGACCTGCTCAAAGCCCGCACGTTTCAATAGGGGCGGCTCTGGCTTTACGTCTGCTTGAGTCCTTACTCAGTCAGCCGGCCGTATGAGTTGGTCTAGGTAAGCCGGACAGAAGAAGGACGTATATTTCTGCTGTTATGGCAGCAAAACCCAGCGGGACGTCGCCCGACAAACGGCGTAAATGCGGCGAAGTGTTTAAGGCCGAGGCCCTGCGCCTGGCCAGCGAGAGCTGCAGCACGCAAGCCGCGGCCCGGCAACTGGGCATCAGCCCCAAGCTGCTCTACCGCTGGCAACAGGCCCAACTCGTGGCCGAAGTGGGCAGTGTGGAAGTGGGCAGTGTGGAAGTGGGCAGTGTGGAAGTGGGCCGCGACCCGGAAGGACGGGCCCTGCGCGCAGCCAATAGGCGGCTGGCGCAGGAACTCGACATGTCAAAAAAAGCCTTGGCCATCTTCGGCCCGCTTGAGGCGCGGTGAGCACCTACCAGCACATCGGCCAGCGAGCTGGCCAAATGCCCGTGCGCCAGCTCTGCCAAGTGCTGCGCGCAGGGCCCGGCCACCTACTACGCCTACTACGCCTGGCAGCGCCGCCAGCAGGGGCCGACGGTCGAGCCCGCCTGGCAAGTGGCCGTGCGCGAAGCTTTGCCCACCACAGCCAGTGCTACGGCACCCACCGGCTGCGGGCCCAAGTGCAGGACCAGGGCCACGCCGTGGGCCGCTGGCGCATTCGCCGCGTGCTCAAAGCCCGCGGGCTGCGGGCCCAACAGCCCGCAATCAGGTCTGGGTGGGCGATATCACGTACTTGCCCCGCCAGGGCGGTGGCTGGCTTTATCTGGCCGTATGGCTGGACCGCTGCCCGCGCAAAGTCGTCGGCTGGGACGTGCGCTCTGGCCATGCCCGAGGACTTGGTCAGCGAAGCGCTGCGGCGGGCATTGGCCGTGCGCCGGGCTCATTGTCCACTCTGATCAAGGCAGCCGGTATACTGCCTCCCGCTTTAAGGATTTGGTTGCGCAACATGGCGCCCTACAAAGCATGAGTCGGCGCGGCAACTGCTACGACAACGCCCACGCCGAATCGTTTTGGAGCCGCTTCAAAACGGAGTTGCTCGACGGTGGCTCCTTCCCCTGCCTCGCCGAAGCCAAGTTCGAAATCAGCCACCACATCGCCTATTACAACGCCAAACGCCGGCATTCCGCCCTCGATTATCAATCACCCAACCACTTCGAAACCCAACTTCAAACCACGTCCCAATGCTGTCCGGTTTAGCTAGACCACCTCAGGGAAGCCTACACACCCACCTCACACTGGGACTATACAGCTGGACCACCTCACAATGCTAAAATCAACTTTTGTCCCCAGAATAACTGTGTTGGTGTATTAAGTAAGAGTGGTCTGTATTCGCGGCCTAAGTTTACTCTACTTAATCACCCAGCCAAGCAAGCGGCTTTTCAGTATTTTCTAAATTCCGTGATACCAACCTGAATCATGACAAGAAAATCAGCCCAAAAAAGTATTGTAACGCCATTTTCGTTGGCAACCTAACCGCCGCGCAGGATACGGACCTATAATTAGCTACGCGTCCGCTATAGCGGTTTTGCGAACAGTGCATATCGTGTTGGAGACGAGACGTAATATTTTGCATTTCGTCGTTGACCGACAGTAGGCGCCGGGTAATATTAGCAACAAAGAGACGCAAAATATTGCGTCTTTACGACAGGGTAAACCGTTCATGAAACGGCTATAAGCAGCTTCTGTACTGGCTCTTACTTGTATCGCACCTTGTGGGTTATCATCATCTATCACCTTTATGGGGTAGTGGATTGTTGCGCGCTCTTACTCCTCATTTTTTAATTTTTCTTTGATTCACCTAGGGCATCTGGGCTGATTCATGGACTACTTGTTTGCTCCCCACTGCTGGGATGCAGCATATACTCACGTAAAAACACAAACTCACTTATATGAAGCTAACCTTACCTTTCTGTTGTAGGCTTTTTTTATTGTGCTTCTATCTTTTTCACGCTCTACCTGCTACAACAGTGGGGCAAAACATTGCCGAGCGAGACAAGAGTGTGGCAGCACCACCATCTGGTAAAGGCCTGGGCACTGCGATTGTTGGTGGTATTCCTATCAATCTCTTCACTGGCGCCGCTAGCCCTTCAGTTCCATTATATCAGTTACCAAGCCGCAGCCTGAGTATTCCTCTTGCATTGTACTACACCGCTGGTAATGGAGTGCAGGTAACCAGCGTTGCTTCTGAAGTAGGCACCGGATGGGCACTAGCGGCCGGCGGGAGCGTGCAGTGTGAAGTAAAAGGGCGCCCGGATGAGTTGGATACGGATGCCAAATCATGGGTTGCTGGAATCATCGACCGCACCAGTGGTACCTATCCGGCTCCAATGCTGTGCCAAGGAAAGGACTCCGAATATGATGTATATCATCTCTCCGCACCAGGGATGCAAGCTGACTTCGTGATTGCTGGACCGAACGATGTACGGGTATTAAATGAGCCGACCCTTTCAATTGGAATAATCTACTCAACTGGTACGAAAAGAATATATTCTATAACCGCTACTGATGCCACGGGAACACGCTACACGTTCAGTCATTCAGATATTACGCGCGTGCAGACTGAAACCAAGCAGTTACGCACAGGCCGTTTCTCTAGCAAAGAAGATTACAGATATACTTCATCTTGGCAACTAACCAAAATGGAGGATGCCCGAGGAGATGTGGTAAATTTTGGCTACCAATATTCTGTCGGAACTCCAGTAGTATATAAGGGTTTTTCACATATAGCACTTGCCTATCAGGAATGTAATTACCAAGAGCAGAACTGTAAAGAGGCTACCACTACTGAGGCTAGCCATATGAATAACCGTTACGAAACTACAACGACTACCCAATCAATATCGAAGGCGAACTTATCCTATATATCTACATCGGTTTGCACAGCACGTTTTTACCGTGAGCGATTTAGCCGGCGTGATGCTCCGGGCGAAAAAGCGTTGGACCGGATTGTAATATATGACTGGGATGAAAAGGTGATGAATAGTTTTTCCTTTAACTATAGTCACTTTGGCCCGAGCAATACAACCAACTCAGATGATGTACGTCTGCGTCTGGATCGAATTTCCGCTAAAAGCAGTGGTTGTTTATCAACAAGTACTGCTTTTCTATATCGCGAGTATGGTTCAACAGTTTCTCGTCGAGCCACTAACCGTGATTACTGGGGATACTTTAACGATAATGCTAGCAATGAATTGTTGCCTTTCATAGAATCCCGCTTTCCATCAGGCGACAGAACACCTTCCGCTGGTTTAACGGCTCAAAATTGCATCTTATATAAAATACAACAAGGAACTGGTGCCTATACTGAATTAACCTACGGCCCCCAAATTGATGTAACCGGTACACGGGTTGGTGGAGTTCGCTTGGAGCAAGTACGTATTTACGATGTAAACCAGCCGATTCCGGCGCAAACGGTTAGCGTAAATTATAACTCGTTTAATCCCGTTACGGGGAATCTCTCCACTACTTCATCTGCGCCAGCTGTAAAAGTCCCCCGATTTCACGATTGGCAGAAGGTACGCTGGTCAACGGCGTATCCCGGAGGATGGGGAGGCTACGGCAGGGCATTAGATATTTGCAGATTGGAAGACGACTTAATCGATAAATTCCTTTACCGTAGCAGTGAACCCATAGAGCCAGTTCCAGTCGATTTTATTCATTATCAATGGGTGACTATACAGCACGCCAATGGATCACGCAGTGCCTATAAGTTTTCAACTGCGTCGGACTATGCTGATTATTATTATGTCGGATCAGTAAAAGTAACGGCAGACCCCTATAATAAAGACACGGGTTGCTATACTGAGACTGGTGGGCTACCCAAAGAGCGGGGAGGCTTGTTAACCTGGTGTGACGGTGATCCTATGTCGCCGCGTCTGGCTGGCAATTACTTGAATCTTCCAGAAGATCAGCGCCCTTACGGTATATTAAGTAGCTCGGCTAACAAGAGGGGACATGTTCTACAGCAAGTAGAAGTAGATTCGCAAGGACGATTGATCAGCGAAACAACTAATACTTATGGCTTCTATAATTACGACAATTCCGCTTTGAAATCAGTTGTTGTAGCAAGAGAAAGGTATGCTTTTGGCTACGACATGTATAATTATTACTACAATGTCAAAGTATACAAACAAGAGCGTGATTGGATACCAATAACGCAACAAGTTATTACCCGTTATGACCAACGCCGGGGCAACGCAGGTGCTATAGCCACTCAGACGCAGTACATTTCGTATGAATACCGGAATAAATTCCTTTCGAAGGTAAAGACATCAAAGGCAGGTGATAAAAGCACTTACGTTGTTGAGTACACTCGGGTAAGTGATGGCAATGCTCCTACTGAGCTCATCAATGCCAAGAGCTATGCTACCGTGCTCAAGAAAGAAGCATATCGGCTGGATGTTAATAGTAACAAGAAGGGCTCCTTCTCTACTTATTACGAATTCCAGCCCAACGGTGGTAATTACGTATGGCCATTACGCATTGGGACAGTTGAGGCCGCTTCAGGTATTACGCAACGTCAGTACCAGGAAAAAGCTGTTGAGATGGATAGCTACGGTAATGCTGTCAATACACTCACATCAGCCGGTTTATGGACTGGCAACCTGCTTGCACACAGGGGAATGTTACCTATTGCATCCGTAGCAAATGGAAAATTCAGCAGCGGTGCGTTAGCGGCCACAGCGGGGCATACCAGTTTTGAGGACGATGACAATCCTGATTCATGGACCACTAACGTCGAATACTCAGATGAGGCCAAAACCGGCAAGCGTAGCATCCGGCTTTCACCACAACGTCAGTATGGTCCGGAAAGATTATTTGTGCTTTCCCCCGCTCAGCAGAAGGGCAAGTATAAGTTTACTTGCTGGGCAAAATTACCGGCTGGGGCCAATGCGGCTAATCTGACAGTTATAATCGGCTTAAAGAATGCTAACGGTGATTGGCTTATTTCAACGGCTACCAATCGACCTGCTTGGTATGGGGTTGGCTATACGGTTACTGATCGGCAAAAGTGGAACCTGTATACAACGACAGTCAACTTTGATGATCCTGCCGTGCGAGCAGCTATTCCTGCAGGCCAAGACGTGAGGTTACTATGTAGCACATGGATGCCTTCGGGAAACCAACCAGTGCTGGTTGATGAATTGCGATTTCACCATGAAAACGCTCGCATGAAAACTGCCACTTATCATCCGATGGTGGGGAAAACATCAGAAACTGATGAGAATAATGTAACCACCTATTACCTGTACGACGCTGAAAATCAGCCGTGGTTAGTAAAAGATGCTGATGGCAATATTCTCAAGCGAACGAAAACTAACTCAATTGCTACCTCTCGGGAAATTGAAGCTGCCGTAGCCCGTACGGGTGGTAATGCTTTCCCAGGTTCAGCGGTAGTATTCACGGCAACTGCTGAAGCCTGCGACTCCAAGATTAATTACAGCTGGAATTTTGGCGATGGTAGTACCACCAAAGGTTCTAATGTACAATCGCATACTTACGCTCAAACAGGTACGTATTCGCTCACTGTCGTAGCTGACGCACCGGATATGAACCCCGTCGAAAAAACCTTAGCAGTAGTTGTATCGAATGCGCTTAATATAAACATATCACGTGATGGTAGCGCCTACATGGATTTGTGTAATCCTCGTGGAGACGGCAATAGTGGGCAGCGTAATGTAAGTGTCACCGTAAATCCGCAGAATGGCTGCTCAGGGTATACATACCGCTGGGAAATTAAAGAGTATAACCGGCCAAATGGAACATGGGGAGAATGGAACGACGCGGGCAATAACAGTCCTATATTCCGCTACGATCATTACCAGGTCAGGCGTATCCAGGTTCGATGTACAGTGACCGATGTCTGCGGCAACACGATCGAGTACGAAGACTACTTTGATACGTATGCCAGCAGCACTAACAACTGCGAGACAGTTATCGATTTGCTTGAATCTTCAAATAAGTAGAGTAATGAAATCAATTGTATTGTTTCTGCTAATCCTGTTGGTGCTGGTAACACCTATCTACTGCCAGGTCCAGCCTACAATCATCGCTAACGGCCCCCTGGAGCTCGCCCCTACTAGCTCCGTTACGCTATCGATTTTGGGCTTCACCCAATACCGCTGGACGCGCAATAACGTCGATGTAGTGAGTACGCAGTCATCCATTATTACCGGCACTCCTGGTTATTATCGGGTTGAAGTATCCAATGGGGGTATATGGCAGGTATCGAGTCCCGTTAGGATAACCGTCCGCCCCGGAACTGGCAGTGCCGACAAAAGCTATTCTCAGGAAGATGTTGTGTTGCAAGAAGGGATTCTCTCAGAGGCCGATATTGACCTAGCGCAAACTAAAAGGGGGCGCACACTCACCTACCTGGACGGGCTAATGCGTCCTACGCAACAAATCGTTGTCAGGGCCACTGCGGAAACATCTAGTGCGCCAAACGGACTCGATATGGTGCAGTTCTATGAATACGATGCCATTGACCAGCAGCCTCGTTCATATCTACCCTACGTAGGAGGCAGCGATGGGTCTTTCAAGTCCAATGCCTTAGCTGAACAGAGAGCATTCTACTCGAACTCCGGTCCGGCAAAGACTGCTCGAGTAACGAATAACTTGACTTACGCCGAAACAGTGTTCGAAGACACACCTGGCGGTAGTGCAATTGAGCAGGGCGGGGCTGGCACCTCGTGGCAGGTAGTTAAGGATGCGAATGGCAAATCAACATTTCAAGGCCATACAAAGCGAATGCTCGCCCGGGGCTCAACAGGAGGAGAAGTGGCAATCTGGTCATATACCCCCGGGGCAGAGGGGTTGATTGGTACAGCCTCTTTCACATTCGACGCGCCTGGCTCCATTAGCGTTACTCAACTTACAGATGAGGATGGTAAGCAGAGCTGGAAATACACAAATTCTCTCGGGCAAATTGTAGCAACGGAGACACTGGCAAGCCCTAGAAACTATTTGACCACTGCTACGGCCTACGACGAGGCCGGCCGTATCGTGATGACCATGTCCCCGGAGGGCGTCAAGCGGGCCGTCAACAGCGGGGAAGCACTAAGTACTGAGTTTCTGGCGCGTTGGGCCTTTCTTTATCGTTTTGATGCGCTCGGTCGAGCAATTGCTAAAAAGGTCCCTGGCAAAGAGTGGGAATATACAATATATGATCGTTGGAATCGGGCTGTGGCTTCCCAGAGTGGTAATCAACGCCAGCAAGGGAAATGGGCTTATACTAAATATGACGAATTAAATCGCCCCATCATTACAGGGCAAATAACTGATTCGCGCAGTCAACAAGCGCTAAGTGATGCCCTTGAGGCAGGCATTAATGCTGGCACCTTTTCCCGGTATGAGCTTAAAGCTAACACGGCCACGAGTACAATTCGGATTGGTTACAGCCGGGATCGTAGTTTTCCAATCAACCCTCCGAGTAACGAACTGCTTACAATCAGTTATTACGATGATTATAGCTTTCTCAACGGCAGCCAGGATAAGCTTCGCTATTATCAGGAGTCAGCTGGCGACCTGAGTATACCAGCTCTAGCTTCTACATTGACGATAGGCCTTCCCACAATCAGCCAAACCCGTATTCTTGGCTCTACTGCTTGGCTAACCTCTGTTATCTATTACGACGATAAGGCCCGTACCATTCAGATCAAAAGTGAAAACCAACTTGGGGGAGTAGAGCGGCTTTCCACTGAATACGATTACGCTGGGAAAGTGCTCAAAAAGTATACTGCCCATAACCTCAGGAATAATACGCCGACTCATACTATCCTTTACCGCTATACTTATTACAGCAACGACAGCCCTAATGAGCTATTTGTGCAGTTTAATAAAAATGCTGGCGGAAGTGAATTATTGCTATCTAAAAAGGAATATAATGAGCTAGGGCAACTAGTGGATGACAAGCTAGGTCGTAAAAATTCACCTAGCCCTACTTATTTGCAATCTGTCGATTACCGCTATAACATTCGTGGTTGGTTGACGCACATTAACAACCGTGATTTACAATCGGGAGTGGCTACCAATGAAGATAGCGATGCTGAAGGGGATTTATTTGGCTTCGAGTTGAAGTATGATACCGACTTACAAACTAATTCTACAACTGCCCATTATAACGGTAATATTGCTGAAAGTTTATGGCAAAGTAGACGAAATCTAAAGATGCGTGGCTATGGTTACCATTACGATAATGCTAACCGTATCACAGGCGCCAATTACTCAGCTTACTACTATACTGGTAGTGCTTGGGGCTGGAATGGCGAGAAAGATGACGCGGCAGGTATGGGCCGGTTCACTACGAGTGACATCGAGTATGACATGAACGGCAATATCACCCGGATGAACCGGGTAGGGCATAAGTCGACCGTTTCAAATCAGGCCATATATGGTCCTATTGATCAACTGCATTATAGTTACGGTACAGCAGGCGGTAACCAGTTGCGGAGCGTAGTAGATAAGGCAGGGCACTCCAGCGCACCCAATGATTTTGAGGACACTGCCTCCTCGGGTGATGAGTATTCCTATGATTGGAACGCGAATATGACCCAAGATAGTAACAAGGGGATAACTGTAGACTATAATGAACTGGACTTACCTCGATTAATTCAATTCAACAATGGCAATAGTATCTCTTTTACTTACACAGCGGCCGGTGAGAAATTAACTCAGGCATATAGTAACGCTACATATGACTATGCAGTCAACTATGTAGGAGGGTTTGTATACGGTCAAGGGCCCTTGTTGACGATAGCGACGCCAGTTGGGCGGGCTCTTTACGGTTCTACGCCGGATAATAGCACCCAGCGCTGGATGCAGGAGTATCATATCCGTGACCATCTTGGTAACCTGCGGTTGGCTTTCCGCGACGAGGGCCGTAACGTTCAGCGCCTAGTTGCTACCATGGAGCAGGTCAATGCCGCAGAGGAAGAAAAGCATTTCGATAATCTTACTGCTACGCGCCAGCTCGACTCTGATCATTCCCGCACCGGCAGCTACGCGGCCCGTCTTAACGCGGGTCAGAACCAGCGCATGTTTGGCCCCAGTGCTTCCGTAAAGGTTAACGCCGGCGACAGTGTGAACTTTGAGGTGTACGGGCGATATGATATTCGCTATAAGGCAAGCCTATGGCCAGCCATTTTACCAATTGCGGCCGCAGCCAACACGCCAACCATCACCGCAACCAATGATAGTCGCTCTACCACTCGGCGTGGTCTGCTACCCAAGCTGGCGACCGGCATCACACTGGCTTGGACGGCGCTGCCACACTTATTCGAGCGCCGCCAAGAAACGCCCAGAGCCAGCATCAAATACGACCTTTACGACCAAGATAGCAACTTCGTCGCTTCCGAGACACGGTACCTCGACCACAGTGCCGCCAATGAGTGGCAGCGGCTGGAAGTTGGCTTTAAGGCGAAGGAAAATGGGTATGTGCTTATCTCACTGCAGAACGCCACTGCTGAGGATGTATGGTTTGACGATGCGGAATTGCGCACGACGTCAGACATGATCGTACAGGAGAATCACTATGATCCGTGGGGCCAAAATCTGGTAAACATTGAATATGAAGGTACTCCAAATGAGCAGTGGCAGTACAGCGACAAAGAGCGTGTTAACGAAATAGGCTGGGCAGATTATGGCACCCGCTATTATGATTCGCAGTTGGGCCGGTGGCACACTCCTGACCCAGCTGATCAATTTACCTCTCCATACATAGGTTTAGGAAACAATCCTATTGTTGGAACAGATCCCGACGGACGATTCTGGAATGTAGTAATTGGAGCTGTCGTCGGTGCCTATTCAGGATATAAAATTGGACAAGCAAAAGGTGCTTCTGGTTGGTCACTCTTTGGCTACACAGCAGCAGGTGCTGGAATTGGGGCCCTTACCGGCGGTTTTGGGGGACTTATTGCTGGCTCTGGCGCAGCTTTTGCGAATACTGGCAGTATCGTCTTTAGCTCATACTCCGCTAGTATGGGAATGAAGATACTTAGTGGAGGTAGTACTCCATTATCTGTCGGGTTTGGTGCGGCATCTTATAACTTTGACAGGGGTGAATTTGGCTTTCTAGGAAAAAAAGGAAATTCTACTATAGAAAATATTGGTTATGGGTTAGGGGCCTTCACTAATATTTCTGACACATATGGATTTGTTTTTGGCGGAACGGAAACTGTTGATCTAGTCTCTTCCGGGCATAGCAAAATAATGAAAGACGGAAATTTTTTGTATGACTTTGGAACAGATCTCAAAGGCTGGGAGAGTATTTTAGGTGACGGAAAACAGCTTGGTGATGCATTCAAAAAGGCAAGTAGCACCAATGACTATTTCTTGACAGGCAAAGAAGCAAATCTGACGGATGGTTTAGTAGCAACTGGTCGCCATCAGTCCGTTAGAGGAGTCAATTTAACCAAATTAGCTACATACAAATATGCAACAGAAGGACGAAATGCATATAGTCTGGCGGGGATAGTACCAATTGGTTCAAGAAACTGTTCAGCAGCATCTTCAGCAGCATTTTTACATGCTGGGGTATTTAATATACCTTTTGGAGTACCTGGTGTTTTGAGTTTTCAAATGTTTTTACGCCAGTATAGCCCCGTAGTATCTTCATTACTCAAAAAATGAAATATCTAAAGCACCCCATACTAATTCTATTTTTCATTGCTTTGTGCACTTCCTCAAGTAGTGCGCAAGGCAATGAAAATAGATTAGCATTAAAAAAAGGCTATATAACCATTGATACAAAAGACAGGTGTCTATATTTAGATACCATACAAGTAGAGAATACTAAATCAATCCCTTCCACTTTGGTTTATATTAATAATTATATTATTGGAATAGGAGGTTGTGGGCAAATATATAAGTCTTTATTAAATGAAAGGACCGCAATTATTAAAGCCACTTATAGCCCAAGAATATGTGGAAACGTAAGCAACGTGTCCGAATGCTTTATTTCTTCACCCTCTGATGAAATTATTTTTATAAGTGTAACCGACGGCTATCTTTCAAAGAAAAAATATGATGTTGTTAAAATAGATTTGTCTAAGGATAAATCTAATATAATATATTCATCCTTAGATGTAAAATGCATTGAATATTCTAACAATTTTTCACAGGTGCTTATTCATAAAAATAATGGTGAAATAACAATAATTAAACTTTAGATTATGAGGATGATTACTTAGCATAAATTGGGCATCAGGACAATTAGCGGTTTGGTTTTCAGCTTTCGTGATACGTCGTCAGGATATTAGATGGTCTAGCTACTGAGGTGGTCTAGCCAAAACGGCCAGTGAGAAGTCTTGCCTTCCACTGCCCATGACCGAGAAACTGAATCCTGGCGGCTTGCCCGCTACGCGCAAGAAATATGCGCCGGCTTTCAAAACCGGGTGCGTGCGCCAAGTAGCGGCCGGTGCCCGCCAGACGGACGAGGCCCGCGCCAGAGTACTTCACCGGCCTTGCTGGGCCGCTGGCAGCGCCGAGCGCGACGAAATCAGGCAGTTACGCGCCGCGCTCAAGCGCGTGGAAATGGAGCGTGATATGTTAAAAAAAGTCGTGACCATCGGAATGCTTTAGCCGCGTTATCCCAACCGCCTCAATCATGCGGCAAACACGGCGCGCGGCAAAGCCTGAGCCGGCGCGGCAACTGCTACGACAGTGCCCACGCCGAATCGTTTTGGAGCCGCTTCAAAGCCGAATTACTCGACGGCGGCTGCTTTCTCTGGACCGACCGAAGCCAAACTCGAAATCAGCCACCACACCGCCTACTACAACACCGAGCGGCGATATTCTTCGCTCGGCTATCTTACTCTCAACCACTTCGAAATGCACCTTCAAACAGCGTCCCAACTCTGTTCGGCTCAGCTAGACCACCTCACATTTTCGATTATCTTTACTATTAAATATGCTCCGGCAAAATCAACAAACCTTTTATACCTATGAAAATACTATTACTCACCTTATGCGCACTGTTACTGCTAACTATGCCACTACAACTACGCGGCCAAAACTATCCGGATTTAGTGCTAGTAGCGCCGTTTTCTTTGCCCACAATAGTCACCGCCGGCGAAACATACCCAATGTCGGCAAGTATTCGCGTGAATGGTAGTCCAGGAGCGGGTGCTCAGTTTAATTGTATCGGCTACTATTTGTCGTCGGATGCCAGGTGGGATGCTACTGATACTTATTTGGGAATTAGCTGTCAGGGACTGTTGAATGCTGGACAGTCTGGGCCGACTTCCATTGTAGCCACAATTCCGACTCTGACAACTGCTGGAAGCTATTACATAGTATTAGTAGCTGACCCGCTCAACGCCGAGCAGGAGCAAGACGAAACCAACAATGTCGTCAGTTTTCCAGTAGAGGTAATTTCAGGTGGAGTATCGTTACCGGATTTGGAATTGTGGCGGCCATCCATCTCCTTTAATAGGGTGCCGGTAGGGGGCGTCACTGGTGCTTTTGGTTTTATCTTTAATCGCGGGGCTAGTGCCGTAAGCGTCTATGAAGTGGGTTTTTACCTGTCAACAGATAGTCTCTTCTCAGCTAACACGGATATATTTATAGGGCAGATCACGGGTGGAAGTCTCAATGGCACCAGTAATGGGTCAACTGGTGATGGTACGTTCTTTTCGGCTCCTTTGCTTCCCGTGCCAAGAGGTACGTCCCCGAGCAACTATTACCTGCTACTAGTGGCAGACCCCCGCAATCTGATAGCCGAATCAAATGAGAACAATAATACGCGGGCGCTGCCGCTGACAGTAACTGGTAACGTGTTGGCCGCCGCTGCAGCTACCCCGGTTGAGGCAGTCCAATTATACCCCAACCCCATTAGCCAAGGCGCTAACTTGACGCTCCGATTAGAAGGGGCAACTAGTAAGCCCGTGAAATTACTGCTGTTAGATCCATTGGGCCGCTCAATAAGGCAGCAAATACTACCCCCTGGCCAGACGGAAACAATTATCGAAACAGCCTACCTGCCGTCAGGACTTTATTTGCTTCATTTAACAGCCGAGAACATGCATGTGGTTCGTCGCGTGCAGGTTAAGTAAGGCCATATAACGATTTTGCAAACTATTAGCCCACGTTTATGCCTATCCTGCATGGTGGCCGCAGTGCTTGAACCAGCCGAGCGCATCGGTGCTTGTCTTTCTCCTAAAATAGGTTGACCATCAATCCCCAGTAGGTGGAACACTTATTTCTCCTTCGCCAGCAGGCCCAAGAGCTGAAAATCTGCCAGATGGTCGAAGAAATCAGCTTTGGTCGCCACACCATCGCATCGGTCATGAGTAAGTACTAGGTGCGCACCCGTTCGACCGTGACCAACTAGCTCAAACGGGTTCAGCAGGAAGGGCAGCAGCGTACGGAGGCCATGGGAAATGCCGACAAGAATGAGGTGGTCCTGTTAGGCTGGACAGTTTAGGGCGGTAGTTGGAAGAAGTTGTTGGTGGGCGTGATAGCGGGTCTGATAGTCGATGGCCGAGTGCAGCCTTTCGTGATTATAGTAGTCAAAACAGTCGGCCACGCTAGTCTGGGCGTCGGCCAGATCAGCTAAAACGGGCCACTGCCGGAGTTCGAGCACCTCTGTTTTGAGCCGCGACCACAGGCTCCCGGCCTGGGAATTATTGTAGCACTCGCCCTGGCGGCTTTGTGAGCGCACCGCCCCGTGCCAAGCCAGTAGGGCACGGTAAGCATTGGCGCAGCACTGGCCGCCGCGGTCGGAGTGCATGAGCAACTGCGGATTGGGCGGTTGGGAGAAAAAAGCTCGCTGTAAGGCCGTGGTAACGAGCTCTTCGGGCATGGTGGCCAGCACGTGCTAGCCCACTACCTGCTTGCTGGCCATGTCCTGGAAGGCGCACAAATAGGCCCAGTCGCCGCTAGCCAGCGGTAAATAGGTAGTGTCCGACACCCATACCCGGTTGGCCTGGGTGGGGGTGGGCTGGTCGAGCAGCCGGTTGGGCGAGCACCGCAGCCCGTAGGTTGAGTCGGTCGTGCGCGGGGTGTAGGCCTTGGGTTGCAGCGCGTGCAGGCCCCGGCGGCGCATGGCCGTGCGCAGGCGCTGGCGGCCCACCTGATGTCCTTTGTGGCGCAGCGCGACTTGTAAGCGGCGCGCGGCGGCGTAGCGGCGTTTATGGTGCCCAAAGACCTTCACCAAGGCCGTTCCCAGGCGGGTGTTGCCGGCCCTGTGGCCGGCTGTTATCGGGCCAGCCGGGCGTAATAGCCGCTGGTCGACATGCTCAACACCTGGCAGCGTTGGCCCACCGGATGCTAGGCGCGCTCGGCGGCGATAAAGCGGTAACGGCTCATGGTGTCAGCGGGGTCACGGAGAAGATGGCAGTGGCTTTTTTTAAAATGGTCAGCTCCTGCGCCTGCTGCCGGTTATCAGCCCGCAATTGGCGCAATTCGGCCGCCGTGGCCGGGCCCAGATGCGCTCCCGCGGCGGCGGAAGCGGGCGTTTGTGCCGCTTTTTACCAGTCGTAAATCAGTTTGACGCTGATATTGAGGGCGCGGGCAGCGGCGGGCGCCGAGCGGCTTTGACTGGCCTGGCGCAAGGCCTCAGCACGGAAGACGGCCTCGTACTTGACCCGCTTGTCGATTTATTCGGTTGGACTCTTCGGCATGGCAAAGAAAATATACCACCCAATTCTGTCTTGGTTGACTAGACCACCTCAAACCGTTCACGAAAATCCTATAAGTCCCCACCTAACTAGCCTCCCGTGCCCCCCCATCACTAACTAAAGGCAGTTACTTCAATCGGCGCTAAAATCAACGTTCGTCCCTAGAATAACTGTGTTGGTGTATTAAGTAAGAGTGGTCTGTATTCGCGGCCTAAGTTTACTCTACTTAATCACCCAGCCAAGCAAGCGGCTTTTCAGTATTTTCTAAATTCCGTGATACCGACCTGAATCATGACAAGAAAATCAGCCCAAAAAAGTATTGTAACTCCATTTTCGTTGGCAACCTAACCGCCGCGCAGGATACGGATCTATAATTAGCTACGCGTCCGCTATAGCGGTTTTGCGAACAGTATGTATCGTGCTGGAGATGAGACGTAATATTTTGCATTTCGTCGTTGACCGACAGTAGGCGCCGGGTAATATTAGCAACAAAGAGACGCAAAATTTGCGTCTTTACGACAGGGTAAACCGTTCATGGAACTACTATACACCGTTCACGAAATCGCTATAAGTATCGTTGATTAAAAATAATAATTTTAGAAGCATGACGTGCCGCTGAAATAATACACATTTGGATCTTCCAACCCTTCATTTTCCCAACCCTTCATTCTTCCAACCCTTCATTTTCCCAACCCTTATGAAAGCCAGAAAAAGCAATTTGATAGTATTACTAGGCATAGCGTCGTCATTCGCTATCAGTAGCTGCTCCGAAAAGCAAGATATGCAGCCATCTACGCAAGTAATGGAAAGCAAATCCGATCATCAAGTAGTTAATGGTCGACTCGTTTTTGCAGACCAGAAGGCCTTCGAGCGTACCATTAGTAATTTAGAAGGAATATTAGCAGGAAAATCCAGTGCCGAGAAACTCGATGCTTGGGAAAGCAATTTGAATTTTGTGTCACTAAGAAAGTCTTCTTTAAAAGAATCTAGTCACTTAGAAGAATTAGATTTACAGGGCAGAGAAGCGCCATCTTATGAGCTGATGAGCAAGTTTGGCTTTCCAACTGATTATGCAACTATAATTAACCCAAAGGGTGAATACCAAATAGGAAGCAAAATTTATTGGTTTGATAATGGATTTAAGTATGAAGTATCCTCTGATGAGGAGTTAGTATTGATTAAGGCTGATCCTAGTTTAGCAAATATTAAATACCAAGCTGGGTCAAAATTTGTTGAATTAAATAACAAAAACACGAAAGCACAAACTCAAAATTATGACTTGACATATGCGAATAACAACCCGTATTGTGATGATAAATATGTCACACCAACTTTCTTTTATAAGGGGGATTCAGGTAGTAAAAGAAGAATTATATATGGTATAAGTGTATATACGGAAGACTTAGGGTATAATCCTGGTCCGATAATTCAGCGGTCGTTCAATACTGCGTTAATTTTAAGAATTAAATATGAATATCTCAGTGGCAGAAAAAATAAATGGTATCCACAGCAAAATGAACCTTTCACTTGGGCAGTAAACTTCACGGCCTCTGGAGGTCCTTCCGTCCCGTATCCGGCCCCAGGTGGCAGTTCCGGTATGCCCCTAGGCTACCAAAATCAAAGTGAGACGTATTCTAACGGACTTAAGGATATAGTTTTAGGGAGATCGTACGTAGTTGGATTAGCTACTGGTATCGTTGATACATTCCCTAACGATGTAACTTGGACCTTTACTATTAATGGCTCAATTACTGGATACCCTACGCAGGATATAGCGAATAAATATACTGTGAATGGGAATGATATATGGTAAATAGTAAATAGTTTTAACAGACTACGTTAAAGGGCGAGGTAATTAGCAGTCGACTGCTAATTACCTCGCCCTTTATAGCGGTTTCGAGAACGGTTTACCCCGCTATTGCGCGGATTGGATATGATAGCCGCAATGGTCAAACCAGTTGTGCGCATCTTGGCTGGTAATCCAGCTGATGACCTCTTACCGGGCCTGCTCCACGGGGCTGAAGTCGGGGGAGTAGGGCGGCAGAAAGAGCACTTCCACACCCCGCTCGGCCAGCCAGCCAACCACGCCCGGCAGTTTATGCACCGAGATATTATCCCGCACCAGTACATCGCTCCGTCGCAACGTGGGGGCCAGACATTCAGTGACGTACCAGGCAAAATTCACGTAATTCAGGCTCCCCTCCAGCAACTGCACTGCCCCCAAGCCCCGGACCGACCGCTCCCCAATCAGCGTCAGCGAGCGGCCACGCGTCAGCGGCACCACTCGGCCCACCCGCCGCTCGCCTTTGGCCCGAGCATAGCGGCGGCAGTAGTCTAGGCGCAGGCCCGTCTCGTCGAGAAAATGAAAGCGGGCCACATTGGCCCGCGTGCAAACGGTCTGCACATGCGCGGCCCGGGCTTGGCGCACGCGCGCAGTGGCGCGCGCAGTGGCGTGATTACTTTTTTTTCGGCGCAACCCCTGTTCCTGGAGCACGGTCCAGATGCTGGTCGGGCCCACCGGGCGGCCAAATTCGGCTTGCCAGGCGGCGTTCAACTTGGCCAGCGTAGCATCGGCGTGTTAGCCCACGTGAGCCACGAGCCACGCCTGCTCGGCGGGCGAAATGGCCCGCGCCGGGCCGTTGCTGGCGGGAGCCGGGCTGCGCACACGCGGCCGCGACACGAGTGCGCAAACCCAAGGAATAGGGTTTCACATCTTACTCTACAGAAGGCCTCATGAAAGGATAAACGGTTCGCGAAACCGCTATAGGCCGAACAGACGTCGACAAACGACTCTTGCTCAACGCCTTCTTATGGCTCGCATGCCCTGTTTGTGCTTGCCAAAGCGCTGCCCGCCCACTTTGGCAAGCACGACACGCTGCGTAAACGCAACTGGCGCTGGGCTCAGAAAGGAACTAGGCAACGCTTATCATTTGCGCACTCTTGGGCTTCGCAAATGCCCGTACTGCTTGGCGGGTGCATAAACAATGCTTTGGAAAGCATTTTAGGCTACTAGCTCGGTTACTTCTTGATCATCGCTAACATGTAGTAAGGGACCTATGCCGGCATTAAAGACCCGATCGTTGAGAATTTGTAAAACACTGACTTTATTGCTGGCGTTGATCAGCAGGCAGAGGCTGTTGACGGACCCGCCATATGAAATCATGTGCAAGTCGATATTGCGTAGCGCATTAAACACCAGTTGCGGTCCATCGTAGCTGCTACGCACCAGCTGCTGCCCTACTACGCATACCACGCTCACATCGCGAACAACAGTTACGTGGCCGAGTTTCTGAAGATCGGCCACGATGAGCGGCATAGCATCCACCTCCTCTACGGCGAGCGAAACGGCAGTCTCGGCAGTGGCAACTAAGTCAATGGTTGTATGGTGGCGCTTAAAGATGTCAAATACCGCATGCAGGAAATCATATGCCACGATGCGGCGGTTGGAGCAGACTTTAAGCACGAGCAGCCCATCTTTAACTGATACGGCCTTAATGCCCCCAGCATGGCCACGTGAGGAGATCAGCGTACCGGGAGCTTCGGGTTGCATGGTATTGAGCAGGCGTAGCGGAATGCCATGCTCCCAGGCTGGTAAAACCGAGCAAGGATGCAAAATTTTAGCCCCGAAGTACGCCAACTCCGCCGCTTCGTCAAACGATAACTCCCGGATGGGGTAGGTCCCTTTAACCACCCGTGGGTCGTTGTTATGCAGCCCATCGATATCGGTCCAGATCTGAATTTCAGAGGCCCGGACAGCTGCCCCAATCAGAGTAGCTGAGTAATCGGAGCCCCCGCGTTTGAGATTGTCGACACATTTTTTGGCATCCCGACAGATGTATCCTTGGGTGATAAAACACTGACATTCAGGGTAGTTGCTGAGCATATCAGTCAGCTGATTTTCAATAAAGCTGGCATCTGGTTCGTGGTCAGGCCGCAGACGCATGAATTCCAGTGCTGGCAGCAGCACCACTGTTTGGCCGAGAATACCAGTTAGATAGCGGTGAAATAGTAACGTGCTCAGCAATTCCCCCTGGGCAAGTATAATTCGTTCGCTAGTCAGAGTGGGCAGTAAAGGCAGTAGCGCGTCGATAGCGTCAAAGCAGGTATCGACAGCGAGCAGGGCATTAGCCAGCACGGCCGCATCGGGCAGTAGCTCGCGGGCGACGCCATGGTAGTGGACGCGCAACCTGTCCAACTGCGCGGCCGCGGCGGGGCGGTGGCCCGCGTAGAGTTGCTGTACGATAGTTGCCAGCACGTTGGTGGTGCCGGACATAGCCGATAGCACGACGATATGCGGGCCGTCGGTGGGCAGTAGCGCCGGCAGCATCCGCATCCGCTCAGCTGTGCCAACGGAGGTACCACCAAATTTCAGAACTTTCATCATGGAAAAGAGGCTGAGTCAAGGGTAAATAAAGAGTCAGCTAGTCAGGGCTGACGCGATTGTTTTCTTCTTCACTGGCCGAACGGCGCTCCTTAATTTTTACTTTCTCCCCGCGGTTGAAGCGATAAGTGAAGTTGAGTTTCACAGCGCGCGACTGCCAGGTATTGC
Source organism: Hymenobacter actinosclerus (assembly GCF_900111515.1). Classification (GTDB taxonomy): domain Bacteria; phylum Bacteroidota; class Bacteroidia; order Cytophagales; family Hymenobacteraceae; genus Hymenobacter; species Hymenobacter actinosclerus. The sequence goes on along the minus strand of NZ_FOHS01000005.1, from coordinate 41,856 downwards.
GCAGATACACGTCAACCCCCTGATATTGGCTTACGCCCTCAAACCGGTTCGTGGCGAACAGGTCAGTAGCGCTCAGGCGCAGGGTACCGCGCTTCTCGAGTATGGCCTTGGAGATGCCAACTGCTACCATTCCGAAAGGCCGCTGAATGAAAGTGCCGGCCACTGAACGGGAGGTGTACCAGCCCGCTAGTTCAAAGCCCCAGCCATTGTCAAGTTTTACTTGGTTGAGCACATTACCTTTGAAGGTGGTGGCTCCGATCGCGAAAGGCTGATCATTAATCCGCCCGCGAAACTGAGTATTGGTCAATTGGGCGTCTAGGGTTGAAGTCAACACTTCACCTATTGGTAACTCGGTGCTCACGCTAATGCCGCGTACTAGGCGACTGCTTAGGTTTTCGGGCCGTTCAAAAGCTTGTTTGCCTTCCTGGCGAAATACGTCCTGAATAATATCGGCCGTGCGGCTGTAGAGCAGGGTGGTAGTCAACAGCCCTTCTTTTAGGGTGTGGGTTAACTCCGCATTATGGCTAAATTGGGGCTGTAATAGCGGGTTGCCTTCCTCATAAGTGTATTGGTCCAAATAGACCCGGAAAGGGTTAAGATCCCCATATTCCGGACGTTCGATCCGTCGCCCGTAGCTCAGGCCCAACTGGTTGTTGTCGTTGAGCTTATAGCCGACCAGAGTAGAGGGAAACAGCTGGGTATAGTTGCGGGTGAATGCCTGGCCGGTACGGCGCTGCTCGCCCCGGGCATGGGTTTGCTCCAGTCGTAGGCCCAATTGCAAAGTCCAGGCCCCCGTTTCTTGGTTATAGGCGGCGTAGGCCGCATTGATATTCTCCTTGTACAAGAAGCGGTTGCTGCGCCCTTCTGCGTCAGTCCAGACGCCGGTGTTCCAGCTGGCGTAAGGGGCATCGTTATCGGTGGAGACGTAGCTGGCTTTCAAGCCTAACTCCAGCTTACGGGCGCTCCCGAGCGGCTGCACATAATCAGTACGGGCCGTGTAAATGGCAATGCTACGGTCAATTCCCTGCCGGAACCGCCCCGTACTCAGCACGCGCCCGTCTTCGGGGTTGGTCAGCAGATTAGTGAAATTCTGCGTTAGCGCCGAATGATACTGCACATAGGCCAAATCGGCTGACAGTTCACGGCCGGTCGTGTCGAACGTATGCTGTAGGTTCAGTGAGCCCCCCAGGTTCTGCCATCGGCCCTTGGCCTGAGCCGGCGACTCGATCGCTGAGAGCAACTGATTATTAGAGTTCAACAACCCACTATGATTATCGGTAGAGGAGCGATTGGGGTTATGATAGCCATTGACACTCACGCCCAGTAGCGTATTGCGGCCTAGTGCATAATCAAGACCTAACTTGGCATTGAACGTCTGGTTGGAAGTGCGCATGTAAGTGTTCTGCTCGTAGAGAGCAGTATCGGCCACGCCACTCAAGCCCTGCAAGCGGCGCCGGCTATAAAAATCCTGGTAGCCTTTGCGTACTCCCGCTCCAAGCGAACCATAGAGGGTAAGGGCATCCTTGCGGTAGTTTAGGTTGGCAGTGGGCACCACTCCGTAGTAGCGACCCTGCGTGTAAGCCACTGAGGTAGTGCCGCTGAAGCCTTTGACCTGGCTACGAACCGTTTTTATGTTGATGACGCCATTGCCGGCCGCATCATATTTCGCCGAGGGGTTGGTCATGATTTCTACCTGGCTGAGCTGGTTGGACTGCATACTGCGCAGCATGGCAGCCAAATCGGTACCCGATAAGTAAGTTGGCCGCCCGTCGATGTATACAGTTACGCCCTCCTTACCGCGAAGAGCGATGTTGCCGTCCTTGTCCACTGCTACTCCCGGCGACTTTGCCAGTACTTCCAGCACGTTGCTCCCCGCATTGGTTATGGAAGCGTCCACGTTGATGATGGTACGATCAAGCTGCCGTTCCACCAAGGGCTTTTGAGCCGTTACCCTTACCTCCCCGAGCATATGATCGATTTCGACCATGAGCACCGTTGGGCCTTTTTGCTGTTCCTGGTTTAGGTCAAACGGCTCGGAAGTCGCTTCCTGGTAACCGATGCTCGTGACCAGCAAGGCGTAGTGGCCATAGCCGATGTCGGCCAGCTCATACCCCCCCTCTGTGTCAGTGAGAGCAATTTTGGCGACGTTCAGGTCCCCTACTTTCCGCAATACTACCGTAGCGTAGGGTACAGGCTTTTGATTTTTGTCGATTACTGTTCCAACAACGGTTCCGCTGGCCTGCTGCGCCCAACCAGCGCTGGGAAGCAGTAATAGGCCGCATAACAGCCAGACGACAATAAATAATGATTTCATGAGTGTGAGGTTAACAGTTGGAAGGAATGGCGTCCGGACATTGCGTCGACACCCGTGTTGAGGTGATTGTGCTGAGGTGGTTATGTTCAGCTTCTTGGAGCAGCGTGGTCACGGTAGTCAGTACCGATTCGATGCGTAGGCCGGGGACCTGGGTACAGAGGCTGGCTACGTAGCCAGCCGGGGTTGGCAGCGGGAAGTAGTACCATTGCTCAGATGGGCCTGTCGCGGGCTGATAGCGGCAGCCCTTGGCTTGCACGTACACGTCTTGCAGACGCAGGGCCGAGACCAAGCCTACACCTTTGGCCTTTAAAAAACTTTCCTTTTGCGTCCACAGCTCGCAGAAGGCCCAACCCATACCAGCTTTAGCCAGCAACTGTTGCTCATCTGGGCGCAGGAAGTGTTGGAAGTCCTCCAGTGCATAGGACTGTACCTGTTCTACATCAAGCCCCACGCGGTGACTCGTAGACAGTGCGCAGGCCACGAGCGTACCCGCATGGGAAATGCTGAAGTCCACTGGCAGGGGTAAACGGGGTTTGCCCAGCGCGTCACGGTAGAGAGATTGCAGTGTGTCAGCGGGATAGCCACAGCGTAAAAGCAGATGTTTCACCAGCAGCTTGCCTAGTAGCGCTGCATGTTGATCCTGCCACCGGTGGAAGCGTAGGGCCTCCTGCCGCAGAGGCGGCGGCAATGCCTGCAGCAGGGCAGCAAAGACGGGCCCAGCCAGCCGTTCTGGGAAATGGAGGCTGGCGTAAAGCATCATGACAGCGCGGGCTGGGCCGCTGTAACCACTTGCTGAATCAAGCCAGCCAGTACGTGAAACTGCTGCTCAATAAAGAAGTGATTGCCCGGTAAGCGTAGCTTACCGATTGGCTCCATGGTTTCACGGCTCCACTCATCCAGGTCGCTTTCAGCGAGTCCTTCGGCGGTACCAGACACAATCGTCAGGGGGACGGAATAAGGCGTAGCGGGGCGGTAGGCGTGCAATTCTAAGGCCTGAATGTCAGCCCGAATAATTGGCAAGCAGAAACTCATCAGCTCCTCGCTGGCCAGCACCTCCGGCGGTAAACCGCCGAGTTTCATCAACTCCTGGGTCAGTAAGCCGTCGCTGAGGCGGTGGCGGTTTTTCTGATAACGCTCCTGGCAGGGAGCGGCACACCCGCTAATCAGAAAGTGCATGGGTAGCTCGGCCCCAACTCGGGCCAGATGGCGCAGCAGTTGGTGCCCTAAAACACCGCCCATGGAATGCCCGTACAACACGAACGGGGCACCGTTACGCTGGACCTGCAACTGCTGCGCCAGATCGTCCACCATACGGTCCAGGTCAACGAGCAAATCCTCGGTTACGCGTTGGCCCCGACCGGGTAACTCCAAGGCCACATGCTCGATATTGGCGGGCATAAAGCGCTTTATGCCCTGATAGGAATACCGGCCACCGCCGGCGTACGGAATACTAAAGAGTTGGATCTTTTTCATGAGAAACATGGCTGTAGAGCCGAGAAAGACGGTTGAGTATGGGTAGAGCGAACCAGCTGCTGCAAGTGGCCCGGGCCGGCTAATGGTTAGCGCGGCGGCGGCAGGACGCTCAGGGTAGTTTTGCGGCTTTTGATCTGCTCCAGCTGCTGGAGGAAATCGGGGAGCCCGTCGCCGCCATTAAACGCTTTGCGGTAGCCAGCCAGCTCCAGCTCAACGGCGTAGAGATGCGAGAGCGTGGCGTCGGTGCTCAGTTTGCCGCCAATGAAGAAGGGCGTATCGGCTAAGCCAGGTACTTTCCGGGTTTCGGTGATGAGTGCTTTGCCTTCGATGAAGCCGTGACCATTGATTGTGGACACTACGACTACATCGGGGTTGTGCTTCAAACAGGCGCTGGCCAGCAGGTCGTAAGGCACGCAGGGGCCGAGGTTTATGACTGTGAAACCGTTCTCCTCGAGCAGCAGCTGCATGAAGATAAGATTCCAGTTATGCGCATCGGAGGGCACTGTAGTCAGCAGAGCAAGAGCTTTCATAAGTAAAATGCAAATGGTGGAGGGGGATAAAACATGGGTAGTCGCCGGCCCCGTATCAGGCCAATGCGGGCACTTTGGCGTCGAATCGCAATTGATTGTAGGACAGCATTTTGAACAAATCGCCCGAGCTAAGGCGGCCGCTGGCAGCTCTGGTAGTGTCCACCAGTTGGCGGGGGAAGGGAATATTTCCCGTAGAGGCCCAGCCCGTGTATCCATTAGCCTGAATTCGGGCATAGGAGCGGCCGTAATTGTTGGGGTGCAGGCAGAAGGGCAGGTCCCAATAGCCTTTGGCAAAGGCGCGCTGCATAGCCTGGCCGATATCGGCGCTCAAGTTGAGCAACGTATCGAGCAGAAAGCGGGCCTCGGCCATAATGACGGCAGCAGCCTGCTGCACCTGCGCTTCGTCGACAAAGAAATCAGCGCTCTGACAGGCCGAGTAATAAGACCACTCCAAGGCATTGAGGTTATCCTCTACCAAAGGAATCTGATGGGCCTCTTTCACCGTCTTGACAATAAGGCGCTCAGCCCCACCCAAGCGGGCAATTTTGGCACTTTCCTCAATCAGGCTTCGAGCACCGTGGTAAGTTTCCGGGAACTTGCCCATGAAGGTGTAGAAGACGATGTGCCAGCTCTCGTCACGGCCGAGTAGTTCCTCCCCGAGTTGGCGCAGCACGCGCAGGGCGGCAATGTCTTGCTGCCCGTGGGTGCCCTGGGCCAGACTCAAGGAGAGCAGCTTCAACCCGTTCTGACGAAAAAAAAGCGCTTCTGCCAGCGTAATGGCAACGAGTATGGAGGGGGGGCAGAGCTGCCCCATCATGCAGCCGCCGAAACTCTCGATGTGATAGGTTTCGCCAGCATCGACAAAAAGGCGGGTACAGCGGGCCCAGGATTCAATGCTCAACTCTAGCGGTACCCGGCCATAGGGCAGGCAGTAGGAAATGGGCCCGCCCTCAGTAGCATCAAGGCCGGCACGAATGGTCGCTTTGAAGATTTCTTCGGGCAGGGAGCTGCCGTGACGAACCTGGACCGGAAATTCCGGCCCGCGAATACCAGCCAGTAAGGCGCGGTTATCGTCGTCGGAGTAAGTAACGATGGGATAGCCGTTGAGGGTCTTGCCATTCGCTACGGCGTGACGGGCACTGGTAAAATCGCCGGTGCGAGTGAAGCTGTCAAGGGTAATGGTACCGATGCTGGGTACGGGAGCATGCGCCACCGCCTGCAGCCCCTGGCGCATCCGAGCTGCATCGCTGAAGCCCATGCGTGGCTGGACAACTAGCTTCCCCTGCCGGGCACAGCGGGTAACGAATTCGTGAAAGTAGGCTGGACTTGCTCGCATAGCAAAATAGGTGTTTTTGGTTGAAGGGGGCAATAAATGGCCGTCCTTAGTATGCCTCAGCGACCTCGGTTACCCCAGCCAGCGGCTCCATGCGGGTGTCGGCGGCGATACGGCCGTAATCGAATTTGAGCACGCGACGAGCGCAGTCGAAATAGGCATCGTCGTGGGTGACGGCAATGACAGTCTTGCCCGCCAAGCGGAGTTCAGGAATGATTTTGGTGTAGAAGAAGGCCCGAAACATGGGGTCCTGCTCCGCGGCCCATTCGTCGAGTACCAGAATGTCGCGGTCTTCGAGCAGCGCATTGATAAGGGCTAGGCGCTTCTGCTGGCCTTTCGAGAGATTTACCTTTAACTTGGTTTCTGTGGCGCTTAGTGGGACGACTTCGGTCAACTGCATCTTCTTGAGCAGGGCCACCAGACGGTGGTTACCGGTCGTCAGATCCAAACGGTTGTAGTTTTCTCCGAACAAGTGACAGTCGGTGAAAATGGCGCAGATCTGGTTGCGATAGTGCGGATACTGATTCGCATCGATGCGGTGGCCGTTCAGGTAGATGTTGCCCGACAGTGGCAGGTAGAGGCCGGTCAGCAAGTTGATGAAAGTGCTTTTTCCCGACCCGTTCCCACCAGTCACGAAAATGCTCTCCCCGCGCTTAATTTCCAGGTTTAGCGGCAGCAGGCGGAAGGTCTGGTCACGCTTGTCATCGTAATATTCAAAGGTGACATTTTCAAAGCGCAGGCTCTCAAACTCTTGAGCCTGGCCGGGGGCTGGTAGCGTGCCGTGGCCGGTGCGTACGGCCGCATAGCCATCGATAACCTCATTGAATTCCTGCAGGCGCTCCAGCGCGATCCGCATTTGGAAAAACTCATGCATTTCGCTGATGACCACATTGGTAGGCCCCATCAGGTAAAGCAGCGTTATTACGAAGCTGCTGCTCACGCGGGCGTCGGTATGCAGCAGCACGGGTAGCAGGAAAAGTACCAGCCCGATGCCCAGATACCAGGAATAGGCGCCCAGCAACTCGTTCATCATGTGACGCACCAGCGTGCGCACGGTCAGGGTTTTAACTTTGTTCCGGTTGTGGGTAAGGTAGTCGTGGTAGAGTACGTCGCTTCGATCAGTGCTCATCTTCACCTCCTTAAAGCCGCGCAGGAAGTCATTGACGTTGCGCTGGTACACCGTAGCCAGGTCGCGGGCCGCATTCAAGTCGCGCTGAATGGCCTTGCTGCGCAGGTTATAGAACACGATCAGCACGGCCAGGACGGCCATTATGGCCAGCGCGCCGGCCGAGTTAATGTAGAGCAGGTAGCTGATGCCGATGAGTACCATCACGGCGGCGTTAAAGCTCTCAATGAAGGCCTGGGGGAAACGCTGCAGAGTGGTCACGTCGCTCATCGCCGTGCGTACGCGCTCCTCGCCCAACTCCTGATAGTCCTCGAAATTGGTAAAGCGCAGGCGGTTAAAAATGGAGAGGTTTAGCTCGTTGCCCAAGTCGTAGGTGAGCGTGATCATGTAACCCTGAAAGAAGCGGGCCATGCTGAAGGCGGCTACAATGAGGACGACGTAGGCAACCCAATCGTAGTCATTGAAGAAGGGCAGCGGTTCGCCGTTGATCTTATGGTTGATCAGGATTAGCAGCGAGCTAGCCCATACACTGTTGATGAGCCCGAGCAGCAGCAATAGGGCGTAGAAGTACTTCGACTTCTTCTGAAGAATTTGAAACAGTTCCATGGGTATTTAGCGGGGGATAGGTGGGCGACAAATCGTCCAGACCAGGATGAAAGAGAGGATTAAGCGAGCGTGCTCGGTATGTGGACACTATGCAGAGCCGTGCTCCGCAGAATGTGATCGGCCAGGGCAGGCAGATGGGGCGCTTCGAACAGACTGAAGTGGTGACCGGCGATGGCTTGGTGCCTTACCGGCCCGCTGGTGAAATCCTGCCAGCGGAGCATGCGCCCCGCCGAACGTTCGGAGTCGGCGGCTTCGAGCAGCAGCAGCGGCGCGGCCAGCCGCATACTGGGACGGTAAGCATGCAGCAGTTGCAGGTTGTGGCGGAGCAACTGGCGCATTCGCTCGCCCACCAGGCCGGCTTGAGTTTCAGCCGGCATGTGGGCTTGGAGCAATTCGCTCAGCAGTTCGTCATCAGCCGAGTGGCCGTCGGTTTCGGCCGCTTCCAGCTGGCGGCTGGCAGCCAGCGGCTCGTTGTCGATCAGGATTAGTTCCACTTCAAAGAGAGCAGCTTCCAGCACGCGGGCAGTTTCAGCGGCCAGCAACGCCCCCATCGAGTAGCCTAATAGAAACACTAGTTGCCCACCGGCGACAACCGAAGTGATTTCTTGGGCGAAAGACTGTGCCATCTGCTCGATATTTGCATCGAAGGCCTCGTTAGGGTCATCAAAGCCACGGTGTTGCAGGCCGTAGCAATTAATGCCGGCTTGGCCTACCAGGCGGGCCAGGGGTTGGTACATGGCGGCCGTACCCACTACTGGGGGTAACATGAACAGGACTGGCTGCCCCGGCAAGCCCCGGCTGAGGGGCAGCAGTAAGCCCTTGGTAGGCGTGTTACCAGTAAGCAGGGCGGCCTGCTCGCGGATGGTGGCATGGTGCATTATATCGCGGATGCTCACATTAACCCCGAAAGTTTTCCAGATGCGCCCAATTAGCCGCATGGCCAGGATGGACTGGCCGCCCAGATCATAGAAGTTGTCGGTTACCCCCACCTGGGGTAACTGCAGTACCTGCTCCCAGAGGCTGGCCATTACCCGCTCGGTATTGGTGGCGGGGGCGACGGCTTCAGCGCGGCGGCCCGACCCAACAGTCGGCTGAGGGAGCGCGCGTAGGTCTACTTTTCCGTTGGATGTCACGGGCAGTTCGACCAGCAGGCAGTAATAAGTCGGCACCATGTAGTGCGGTAGGCGCTCGGCCAGCCAGAATTTGAGCTCTGGTTGTCCCACGCCGCCGCTCGCCACCACGTAGGCACGGAGCTGGTCAGTCCCGGCATCACCCTTGGCATAGGTTACCACGGCCTGCGCTACGGCGGGGTGGGTCAGCAGCAGCTGCTCTATCTCGCTTAGTTCCACTCGATAGCCGCGAATTTTCACCTGATGGTCGACGCGGCCACGAAACTCCAGTTGGCCATCAACGCGCCAGCGGGCCACATCGCCGGTGCGGTACATGGTTTGGCCGGGCTGAGAAGGATTGGGCAGGAATCGCTGGGCCGTCAGCTCGGGTTGACCCACGTAGCCACGGGCGCAGCCCACCCCGGATAGATACAATTCACCCCATACGCCCACCGGTAGGGGCTGCTGCTGGGCATCCAGGACTAGTGCCTGGGTGTTGGCAATGGGCTGGCCGATGGGCACAACCGATTCTGCGCCCGTAACGCGATAAGTAGTGGCGCACACGCTGTACTCGGTGGGGCCGTAGGCATTGTAGTAGCTCAGGCGCTGGCCTAGGTAGCGAGCGTCAGCGGGGTTAGGGGCTTCACCGGCAGTGATGAGTACTCGCAATAGCTGCCCCACTCGTTCCCGGTCGAGGCTGGCCAGATATACCGGGGGCAGAGTGGCCACTGTTACCTGCTGCTGCTGCAAATAATCCAGGCAGTGTGCGGGATTGGCTATCAGCTCGGGAGTTAGTAAGACCAGCCCGGCACCGGTATAGAGGGACATAAACATTTCGTAAACCGAAGCATCGAAGGAAATGGATGCAAACTGCAAGCAGCGGTCCGACGGTGCTATTTCAAACCGACGCACCTGGTCACTCACCATGTTCATGTTGCCACGATGCTCGATCATGACGCCTTTGGGCGTGCCCGTGGAGCCGGAGGTGTAAATAATGTAGGCCAGATCCGTGGGCCGGGTCGTGCTGACCGGGTTGTGGGTGGGCTGCTTTGCCAGACTCAGGCGCAGTTCAGACAGCACCTGGACGAGCCCGGTGTAGCCGGCGGGCACCTGGGCGGTGGCGTCCACCAGCGTCAGCACGGGGCGGGCATCGTTGAGGATAAAGTGCACGCGCTCGGCCGGGTAGCTCGGGTCGATGGGCAGGAATGCAGCCCCGGCTTTGAGGATGCCCAGCACGGTAATGACCTGCCACTCGGAGCGCGGCAACACGAAAGCCACCGTCTGATTGGCGCCCACACCGTGCTCCTGCCGCAGCCAGTTGGCCAGTTGGTTAGCCTGCTCGTTGAGTTGGCGGTAGCTGAGTTGTCCGGTGGGAAATAGCAGGGCCGGTTGCTCGGGCCGTAGCGCCACTTGCTGCTCGACGTAGGCATGGATAGAATTGAGCAGCGCGCCGTCGTGGTGGGTCTGGTTGAAGCCACTCAGCACCTGTTCCCGTTCCTCAGGGTCCAAGTAGTTTAGTTCAGTGAGCGGGGTGTCAGCGTTAGCGGCAATGCTGGTAAGCAATTGCTCGAAGTGAGCCAGTAGCCGGCGCAACGAGGTTTCGGCATAGATGTCGGTATTGTACTCAATATGAAACTGCAGCCCTTCCTCGACCCGGCGGGCGACCAGGGTCATGTCGAACTTACTGCCATTAAACTCTTCGCTTAATTCCTCAAGCTCCAGCCCTTCCAGCGCCAGGCCCACGCCTTGCCGCTCGCCGGCATTTTGGTAGACGACCATCACGTCGAACAGAGCCGATCGGCTGGGGTCGAACTGGGTGCGCAGCTCGCTTATCACCTGGTCAAAAGGGAAATGGCGGTGCTCGAAGGCCTCAAGAGCATTATCGCGCTCCTGGCGCAGTGTCTCCGTAAAGCTGCGCTCCCCGTCGAGTTGGGTGCGCAACGCCAGCGTGTTGACGTACAAACCCAGTTGCTGGCTCAACCCGATCTTTTCACGGCCGGCTACGGGAGTGCCCAGGATGATGTCTGGCTGGCCGGTATAGCGGAAGAACAGGGTTTTCAAGGCTGCCAGCAGCAGCAGTAAGGGGCTGGCCTGCTGGGCGTGGGCCAGACTATCAAGCCGGTCGGCCAGGGTGTGGCTCACTACATACTGAAAATAGTCGCCGTTGAATGTTTTGACGGCGGGACGCGGAAAATCCTCGGGTAAAGCCAACACCGGCAACTCACCGCTGAGCTTGGTGCGCCAGTAATCCAAGTGCGCCGCGTCACGGCCATTAACCAGATTCTGGTGCTGCCAGTAAGCGTAATCCTTATACTGAATGGGTAGGGCAGGTAAGTCCAGTGCTTCACCCGCAAGGCCGGTACGGTAGCGCGTCAGCAACTCCTGGTGAAGGATTGGAACTGACCAGCCATCGGAAACAATGTGGTGGAGATTGAGCGACAATACCGTTTCTGCAGCAGATAGGCGCAACAGGGTTACATGCAGCAGTGGTCCCTGGGCCAAGTCGAATACTCGGTTGGCCAGCTCGCGCAGCAGCGGCTGCACCTGCTGCCAGGGTTCGGGTTGATCGCTAAGGTCCTGCACCCGGAAGAAGACGGGTAATTCATCCAGGGCGAGCACCACCTGCCGCGGCTCCCCATCGACAATACGAAACACTGTGCGCAGTATTTCATGGCGGTTAACTAAAGCCTGGAAGCAAGACCGTAGTAGCGCCACATCGAGCGGGCCGCGTAGCAGCCACGACGCTGGAGTGTTGTAGGAAGTCTGCTGCTCATCGAGCTGCTGAAGTACCCATAATCGCATTTGAGCATGCGAGAGAGGGTAGTAGGGCAGGAGTGGCGCCAGTGGAATATCATCATAGGTGCCGCGCGCCTGCCCATCGAGCCAAGTGGCCAGCTGCCGAATAGTAGGCTGCTGGAAAAACTGTCGCAGCGGCACCTCTACCCCGGTTTCACGATGGATTAGCATGGTGGTTTTCAGCGCTTTAAGCGAGTGCCCCCCCATTTCGAAGAAATTGGCCGTCACGCTTACGGGCCGCTGATTGAGGACAGTTTCCCACACGGCCTGCACCTGCTGCTCGGTGATGGTAACGGGCGGTTCATAGTCGGCCGCTGTACTGTGGTGCTGCATCTCTAAGGGCAGCTGATCCAAGCACTGCCGGTCTAGCTTGCCGTTAGGCGTCATGGGCAGCACGTCGAGCAGGCCAATATAAGCCGGCACCATGTACTCGGGCAGGGTGCTCTGGGCATAGCGTCGCAGTTGCTCCGAACTCAACCCGGCAGTTGGCGCAGTTACAAAGGCCGCCAGCAGCAAGTCGCCGTCGGCGTCACGTCGCAGGCTCACGCAGGCTTCACCCACCAGAGTATGGCTAGTCAGTACCCGCTCAATTTCCCCCAGTTCTACCCGGTGGCCCCGGATCTTGACTTGGTGATCGGCTCGGCCCAGACACACGAGCGTACCGTCGGGCAGCCATTTCACCAGGTCGCCGGTGGCATAGAGCGTGTCGCCGACGACGAAGGGGCTCGCGATGAACCGTTCAGCCGTCAACTCCGGGCGGTGCAGGTAGCCCGCGGCCACGCCCGCGCCTCCCATATAGAGCTGCCCGATAACGCCCACCGGCACCGGCTGCTGCCAGGCATCGAGAACGTAGGCCCTTAAATTGTTAATCGGTTGTCCGATCGCAACCTCCGCCCCGAGGCTGGCCATGTCGGCGGCCGTGAAAGTGCGGCACACGCTGCCCACAGTTGTCTCGGTAGGGCCGTAATGGTTGATGACGTACTTGTCGGGGTATAGCCGGAAGAAGCTCCGCAGGTCCGCCACGTTCAGCAATTCGCCGCCGAGCATGAGGTGGCGTATGCCAGCCAGCCACTCGGGCCGAAAGGCTGGGCTTTTCAGCAGCACGGAAAACAGCGTGGGCGTAAGCTTTAGAAAGCTGATGCCGTGGTGCTGAATATAGGTCCCCAATTCGATGGGCGAGAGGAATGTTTCTTTAGGTACCAAGTGCAACTGTCCGCCCACCGTCAGGATGGGGAAGATGAGCGTCATGGCGAAGTCGAAGGAGTAGGAGCCAGTCAGCACAGTGCGGTCGGCAGCGTGGCACCCGGTATAGGCTACGTACCAACTCACGTAGTTCACCAGGTTGCGCTGACGCACCATTACGCCCTTCGGTTTGCCCGTCGAGCCGGAGGTGTAAATGACATAGGCTAGATCTTCGGGGGTATTGCGCAAGGGCTGCTCGTCGCTGGATTCGTCGGCCAGACCCGGATCGTCCACATCAAGCACCTCCACGGGGGCCGCACCCAGGCGAGCCAGGCTGGTTTGGTCGGCTAGCAGCAGGCGAACCTGGCTGTCTTCTAAGATGTGGCCGATGCGCTCAGAAGGCAGGGCCTGGTCAAGCGGCACATAGGCTGCGCCGGCTTTGTAAACTGCCAGGATGGCAACTATCGTCTGCACCGAGGGCGGTAGCAGAATGCCCACTAAGCTGTTGCGGCCCACGCCCCGACGGCGAAGTGCGGCGGCCAGGCGGTTAGCGGCCGCGTTCAGCTCGCGGTAGGTCAGCGACCCGGTTTCGTCCACTACGGCGACGGACTTGGGTGTCAGCTCCACCTGGAACGTGAATAGCTCATTATAGGTCCTTCCGGCGGTTGCGAAACTGGCTTCAGTCTGGTTAAACTTCCGAAGCACCTGCTCCTGCTCAGCATCTGACAGCAGACTCAGATCGGCCAGGTATCCCGTACTGTCGGCGGCCAATTGGCCCAGCAACTGGCGCAATTGTGCTACCAGGCGCAGGATGGTCGCGGGCCGGAATAAGCTGGTAGCATAAGTAAGGCTGAGGTAGAGGCGGTCAGCTACTTCCAGGGCGCGCAGATTCAAGTCGAACTTCGATACGGTGGTGTGCGGGTCAAAGCTGGGAGTGCTACTCAACGCATCCACGTCGTGGGCAAATTCACCTTCACTCAGCAGGCCGAAAGCAGTGTCGAACAGCGGGTTGCGGCTCATATCACGCCCGCCCCCCACATATTCCACCAGCTCCTCAAAAGGGTACTCCTGGTGCTCAAACGCGCCGAGGGCCGTAAGCTTGACTTCACGCAGATAGTCGGCAATGAGTTTGTCACCACTTGGCAGGCTGCGCAGCGGGAGCGTATTGACGAACAGGCCCACAATTTGCTTGGCGTCGGGGTGCACCCGGCCTGCCACGGGGGTTCCGACAGTCACGTCTGCCTGTCCACTGAGCTTGGTCAGCAGTACCGACCAGACGGCCAGCATGGCCATGTAAGGCGTCACGTCGTGGCGGCGGCAGAGCGCGTGCAGGCCGGCGGTTTCTTCGGAGCTAAGCGTTAGGCTTACCTCGGCCCCAGCAGAACTATACTGTTCGGGCCGGGCAAAGTCGGTGGGCAATTGCAGAATGGGGCGCTCATCGGCGAACGCGGCCTGCCAGTAACTCTGCTGAGCCTGAAGTTGGGTGCTGCGGGCTGGGCTGGCTTGCCAGCCCAGGTAATCCTTGTACTGCAGCACGGCCCCAGACAATGGTTTTCCTTGGAGTAGGGTCAGCAGTTCAGCCTGTAGGATGGCCTGCGAAAGACCATCGGTAACGATGTGGTGCACATCGAACAGCAATTGGGCGGGCTGGCCGGCGAAGGCGGGCAGGTAGGCAGCGCGCAGTAGCGGGGCCTGGCCTAGGTCGAAAGGCCGCACAAAATCTGCCAGCGCAGTTGAAGCATCGCTCCCAACCGGCAATTCGGCTACCGATATATCCACTTCGGCCTGCACGCGCTGCACTACCGTGCCCTGCTGGTCCTCAAAACTGGTGCGCAAGCTGTCGTGGCGGGCCACCAGGGCTTGCAGAGCCGCTTGCAGGTGAGCAGGAGAATCCGCACCAGCAGGCAGGGCCAGAATACCGGGCACGTTGTAAGCCGTGCTGGTAGGCTCGAAGCGTTGCAGGAAGTAGAGCCGGCTCTGGGCCGACGAGAGCGAGTACGTCTGCTGTACCGGGGCCGGCTCGATGGCTTGGTAGGCGGTGTGGTCGGAGGCCGCCAAACAGGCAGCCTGCAGGCGGATGGTGGGCAATTCGAAAACCTGCGCTAGCGACAGAGCTACGCCGAGGCGGCGATGTACCAGGCCGACCAGTTTAATGGCCTTGAGCGAGTGACCGCCCAGCTCGAAGAAGTTAGCTTCGGCGGAGATGGCCTCCGCGTCCAGCCCCAGCACTTCCGCCCAGAGTTGGGCGAGTACCTGCTCGTCGCCGGTGGTCGGGGGCACGTAATCAGGGGTGGTAAACGTGGGTGCAGGCAGCGCTTTGCGGTCGATTTTGCCGTTGGCATTCAGGGGCAATTCGGGCAGGGCCAGCAGGGCGGCGGGCACCATATAGGCGGGTAGCAGCTCCTGCAGATAACGACGTACGGCTTCGGCGCTAAGATCATCCTCGGCTGAGAAGTAGCCGGCCAGAAACTTTTCGCCGGTAGCTGTAAGGTGCACAGTCACCACAGCATCTTTCACCAGGGAATGGCCGCGCAGTACTTCGGCTATTTCGTCGGGCTCGATGCGAAAGCCTCTGATTTTTATTTGGTTGTCTACCCGGCCTAGAAATTCCAGCTGGCCGTCTTCGCCCCACCGGGCCAGGTCGCCGGAGCGGTAGAGGCGGCCGGCGCCGAAGGGGTTGGGCACAAATTGCTGCCGAGTCCGCTCCGCATCCTGCCAGTAACCGCGGGCCAGCCCCTCGCCACCCAGCCACAACTCGCCGGGCACGCCCTTGGGTACTAAGTTGCCCCGCCCATCTACTACGTAGGCAATGCTGTTAGCGATGGGCCGGCCCAGTGGAACTGGGGCAGTTGCCGGAGTGGCCACTGCCCCACAAACTGAAAATGTGGTATTTTCTGTTGGTCCGTAGCCATTGATGATCTGTAGCTGCGGGCAGTACTGCTGTACCCGCGCTAAGTGCCTTGCCGATAGGGCCTCGCCGCCTACCAGCACCTGCTCCAACCCACTGAATACATCCGGCTGTTCGTCGGCTAGTTGGTTGAACCACGAGCTGGTGAACCACATTTGCGTGATCCCCTTCTCCCGGATAGAACGCCGCAAGTGCTCGGTATCAAGCAGACTCTCGAGACTGAGCAGGTGTAGCTGCCCGCCGTGGAGCAGCGGCCCCCAGATTTCAAACGTAGCCGCGTCGAAAGCTAAAGAGCCAGTCTGCAAAACTCGTAGCCGCTCATCAAAACGGGTGTAATCCGTGTCGCGCACCAGCCGTATGATGCTGCGGTGCTCAATCATCACTCCCTTAGGCCGGCCGGTTGAACCTGAAGTAAACATCACATAGGCCAGGGAATTGGTCGTGGCCTGCGAGGCGGGCAGCGGCGCGGCCCAGCTTTCGGTGCTGAGATCCAGCATCGGTAAGCACACAACTGGTGTGGGAGCAAGAGCCGCCGACATCGCAGGGTTATCGGTAACAACTACGCGGGCCTGGGTGTAAGCCAGCAACTCGCGGATGCGCTCCACTGGAGTATGAGCTTCCAGCGGCAGATAGGCAGCATCAGCCTTAAGAGTGGCCAGCATACTTACTACGAAGTCGGTGCCGCGCTGCATCACGGTGGCAACCACATCCTCATGCCTTATACCATGCTCTTGGCGCAGATAATTTGCCAGTCGAGTGGTCCGGTCATTGAGTTGATTATAGCTGAGTTGGCGGCGTTCATCAGCAATGGCCAGGGCGTTGGGCGTACGGGCAGCTTGGGCTGCAAACAGGGTCGAGACGGTGTGCGTTACCGGCACCGGCGCGGTGCTACCAGCCAAATCAAGCAGTTCTGCACGCTCGGCTACCGCTAGGTAAGGGATGGCATCGAGCGCTGTATCGGGCTGCTGCATCACATGCCGTAGCAGCGCGGCCAGGTGCAGTAGCATCCGCTCAACGCGAGCAGCCGTGAATATGGCCGTGCGATATTCAATACCGATTACCAGTCCCTCAGTTTCCTCGGCGCAGTCAATAGTGAGATCGAATTTGCTAGTGGGGTTATCGTTGTTATATGGTACAGCTTCAAATTCACTTTGCGCAAACAGGTCATCGCGCTCCGAACCGTTATTTTGCATGACTACCAGCACATCGAATAGCGGAGAGTGGCCGTTATCGCGTGGCAGATTCAGCTGGTCGATCAGCTCATCGAAGGGGTGGGCCTGGTGCTGATAGGCCCGCAGCAGATGCTCCTGTATCTGGGTCAGATACTGTCCGAAGGTTGCTTCGCCGCTGAGCTGCGACCGGATGGGTAAAGTGTTGACGTAGAAGCCCACCTGATCGGCCAAATCGGCGTGTTCGCGCCCGGCAATTGGACTGCCCACGATAATGTCCTTCTGGCCGGTGTAGCGGTATAGCAACGTCTTTACACCAGCCAGCAGCAACATAAACATGCTTACTCCGCGAGCGGCAGCGAAATGCGTGAGTTGCTGGCTTAAAGCCCCGTCCAGGGTAAGTGTGCGGTAGTCCCCCTCATAGCAGGCCGCTTTAGGTCGGGCAAAGTCAGTGGGCAGCTCCAGCACCGGCAGCTCCCCCTCAAACTGCTTTAGCCAGTAGGCGCGGTGCACCTGCATCTGCTCGGAGCGCAACTGCTGATTTTGCCAAGCTGTTACATCCTTGTATTGTACGGGCAACGGCCGCAACGAGCAAGGCTCGGCACGTTGAAAATCGCGGTACAAGGTCAGGATGTCGCGGAACAGTACCTGGGTTGACCAGCCATCCGACACGATATGGTGCAGGGTGAATAGCAGCACGGTACGGGTTGCGGTAAGCTGCAACAGACGGGCCTTCACTAGCGGACCGGCGGCCAGGTCAAACACGGTTTGGGCTTCGTTGCGGGCAAGACGAGATGCTTCAGCGTCGGCCTCCATATGGCCGCGCAAGTCATCGATCTGCAGCGCAAAACCAAACTCCTCCACCTTTACCACGCGCTGGCGCGGTACCCCGTCGATAATCGGGAAGACCGTGCGTAGCACCTCATGCCGATCAATAAGGGCAGTAAAGGCCTGCGCCATGGCGGCCACGTTGAGCTCCCCGCGTAGCTCCACGGCGTGCGGAATATTATAGGCAATCTGACCGGGTTCAAGCCCCGTGATAACCCAGAGCCGCATCTGGGCATGCGAGAGTTCATAATGCGGCTGCGGGGGTACCGGGCGCAGGGCATGATACTGCTCGGTATCGGCTTCAGCTAAAGCAGTAGCTAACTGCTGAATGGTGGGCCGCAGAAAGATGGTGCGCAGCGGCAGGCGCACGTTGAAAGCACGGTGAATCTGAGCTACCAACTGAGTGGCTTTCAGCGAATGTCCCCCGATTTCAAAGAAGTTATCGGTGGTGCCAAGGTGTTGCAGGTTGAGTATTTCCTGCCACATGGACAGCAGCTGAGCCTCGGTTTCGGTAGCCGGGGCCACACGGGCCTGCTCAGAGTGCAGCCGGTGCGCTTCCGCGTCAGGCAGGGCATGCTTGTCGAGCTTACCGTTGGGCGTGAGCGGAATGGTGGCGACTGGCACATAATAGGCGGGCAGCATGTAATCGGGCAGCTGGCTGCGCAGGTGCTCCTGCAATTCAGCCAGGGCCAGCGCGGCCTCGGCAGCGAAGTACACGGCCAGTTGGGGTTGTCCATCGACCTCGTGAACCAGGGCCACGGCGTCACGCACTGGGCCGTAGAGCTTCAGCGTTTCGGCGATTTCATCCAGCTCTATCCGGAAGCCCCGGATCTTTACTTGGTTGTCAATGCGGCCTGAAAAGGCCAGCGTACCGTCGGGCAGCCAGCGGCCCTGGTCACCGGTTTTATAGAGGCGGCCTTCGCCGAAAGGATTGGCTATAAACTTAGCGGCCGTCAACTCCGGGCGGTTATAATAACCGTTGCCCACGCCAATGCCGCCAATGCAGATTTGCCCTGACACGCCCACGGGCAGCAGCTGATTCTGGGGGTCCAGCACGTAAATTTGCTGGTTGTCAAAGGGGGAACCGAGCACTGGCCGGGCCGCAAACTCATCCATCGATTCACGTGTAAGCCAGTGGGCCACCGATCCGATCGTCGCTTCCGTCGCCCCATAATGGTTGCCAAGCACCACGTGCGGGTAGTGTCCTAAATACTTGCGCAGGTTCTTGACGTTGATAGTTTCCCCCCCCTGCTTGATGACGCGCACCGTACGGCAGGCGGTGGGGTCTTCGTTGAAAGTGCGCGAGTTAACGAGCACGCCGAAAGTAGAGGGCACCACTTTGAGGAATGTTACCCCCTGCTGCTTGATATAGGCCAGCGTTTGATCGGGGTCAAAGAAGGTATCGGTAGGTACGTGCAGCGTGCCGCCCGCCGTGAGCGTGGCCCAGATGTAGCTGTAGCACCCGTCAAAGCTGTACGAGTTAATCAGCATGGTGCTGTCGCTCGGGGTCAGGGCAAACTGGCGGCGGAACCAGTTCACATGGTTGGCCAGCGAAAGGTGGTAGACCAGGGCCCCCTTGGGCTTGCCAGTGGTGCCCGAGGTGTAAATCATGTACGCCAAGTCAAAATCGGCCAAATGGCGGGCGGGCGTATCGATGGGCTGGTCCAGACAGTCTTCCACGCAAAACAACTGACTGCCTGCTCCCGTTAGGCCGGCGGTCAGCAACTCGGCCTCCGTCAGCACCAGGCGGCACTCGCTGTCGCTGATAAAGAACTGAATGCGCTCGGGCGGGGAACTCAGGTCTATAGGAATATACCAGCCGCCAGCCTTCAGGATGCCAATGATGCCAATGATGATTCGCTCGGAACGGTGGACCATTACGGCCACCTTTTCCTGATGCTGCAGGCCGCACTCATTGCGCAGGTAATGAGCCACTTGGTTGCCGCGCTCATTCAGTTCGCGGTACGTCAGCGTGAGGCCATTGCTTTTAACGGCGACCGCGTCGGGCGTAGCGGCCGCCTGCCACTCAAACTGTTCGATAACTGAAGCCGTGGGGAAAACCCGTTCCGTGTTGTTGAAAGGTCCTAAAATCAACTCCTGGTCCAAGGCCGTTAGGGGGTTGAGTGCAGCCACGGGCTGGGCCAGGTCGGCCGTGAGTAACTCGAGCGTGCGCAGGAGTTGCTGGGCGAGCAACTCCACGGCCCGGGCCGAATAACAGGCCGTGTCGTAGTCGATTTCCAGGCGTAGGATCTCCTCGTCGCGGTCTAGCTTGCAGAGCAACTGCACTTTGTCCAGATCAGACTGCCAGGGATTGAGCGGGGCGTAATGAAAACCGGTGGCAAAGGCGAGCCGGGCCAATGCAGGCTGGCTGAACTGCTCGGCCACCAGGGCGGCGTAATCGAACTGCTGGCGGGCCAGATTCTGCTCCAGTTCCTGATGCAGGCGAGCCAAAAGGCTCTTGGGCGAATCGTCCTCCTTTACTGTCAGGCATACGAACTGTAGGCCGGGGCCGGCCGGCTTACCAGCTTGCAGGCTCAGGTCGGTCGTGGTAAGCAGCAACTCCTCGTGCAGTGTGTACTTATGCAGCAGGATGGCAAGCGCAGCCAAGCCCAGCTTGTACACGTTCAGGTCCTTGCCCTTAGCGCAGGCCAAGAGCTGCGCAGTCAGTGAGGCGGGCACGGGCAGAAGCAGACGGCCCCGTGGGGTAGTGCTATCTGCGGCGGATTCGGCCAATTCATAGAAGCCACTGCTGCTGCTGGCAGTAAGCTTATCGACCCAGTAGGTCAGGTTCTCGTCCGGCGAAATGAGCACTTCGTACATGGTCGGGGTAAATAGCTTCGGGAGAAAGGGGGCGAAAAAGGGACGCAGGCTAAGCGAAATCGTCTTCCAGGCTGACGCTTATCGGGGCCAGGGTGGGGCGAGCAACGGGCTGCAGCCGTAGCGGCGCGGTAGGATCGGCCAGCAGTTCGGCACTTAGTGCTAGCAGTTGGTCGCGGAAGCCGGCCGCGCGAGACGGCAGGAACAGACTGGTGTTGTAAATCAGCTCGCCGGCAATGGCCCCGTTGGGTAAGCTCTGAAAGCAGAGCGTCAGATCGTACTTGTTGGTAGCATCCTGCGCATCCGACTGCCAATCGGCAAAGCGGAGCGTACCCGGTGCTTCATCATCGGCGAGGTCCAAGCCGTCGAGGAAATTCAGCATCACGTCAAAGAGCAGGTTGCGGCTCAAATCGCGGCGCAAGCCCAGCTTTTCCACCAGCAGATCAAAGGGATAGCTCTGATGCTCGAAGGCTGCCAACGTGGTTTTTCGCACGGCCGCCAGCACCTCATCAAAGCTGTTGAGCCCATATAGTTGGGTGCGCAGGGGCAACACGTTCACGTAACAGCCGAGCTGTTTGGCTAGCCCCGGCTGCTCGCGGCCTGCGGCGGTAGTGCCCACCGTTACCATCTCAGTAGGCAGCAGGCGAGCCAGCCACACCTTCACCACGGCCTGCAGGCCCATAAACAGGCTGGCGCCCTGCTGCTCACATAGGCTGCGTAGCGCGTCGGCCAAAGGTGCATTCAACTCGAAGGGTAGCACGGC
Source organism: Hymenobacter actinosclerus (assembly GCF_900111515.1). Taxonomy (GTDB): domain Bacteria; phylum Bacteroidota; class Bacteroidia; order Cytophagales; family Hymenobacteraceae; genus Hymenobacter; species Hymenobacter actinosclerus. The sequence goes on along the minus strand of NZ_FOHS01000005.1, from coordinate 20,902 downwards.
ACTGGCATAACTGCGCACGGCGGCGCGATCGTGATCCAGGGGTAAATCGGGACGGGCATCCAGACCGCTGAGTTGGTCAAGCCAGTACTGCTCGGAGTGTCGGGACGGCGCTTCTTGCAACTGCTGATTGTGCCAGGCGGCGTAATCTTTGTACTGCATGGGCAGCTCGGGCAGCGGCAGTTCGGCAGTGCGAATAGCGTGGTAGTGAGCGGATAATTCACTGAGCAGCAGCAGCAGCGACCACCCGTCGCCGATGATGTGGTGCAGGTTGACAATCAGAACGTGCCGGCTGGCGGCGTCGGTGAGCAAGTGCAGCCGCAAGAGGGGGAGAGCTTCCAGGTCGAACACGTGCTGCTGCTCCGCTTGGGCGGCCCGCGCCACGGTGGCTTCAAAATCGGCAGTGGCCACCGTTCGTATTACCAGCGCGAGTGCGGGCTGCGGGCCCGGGAGCACGTGCTGGTAAGGCTGCCCATCTTCGGCCACGAAGGTGGTCCGCAGGATTTCGTGACGGTCTGCCAAGCGGCGCACGGCTTGCGCCAGGGTTACCGCGTCAAGGTCGCTGGGCAGCGCATAAGTACCGGTAATATTGTAAGCGGCGCGGTCAGTTTCGAGCTGATCCATAACCCAGATGCGTCGCTGAGCCCGCGAAACGTCGTAGCGGGGGGCCGGAGTTACGGTCGGGATAGTGGTGGGCCGCTCAGCTGACCGCGACTCGATAACGCAGGCCAAGGTGCGCACGCTAGGGTGCTGGAAAAAGATGGCCAGTCCGATTTTACGGTCGAACTGTTGTTGCACACTGGCCAGGACCCGGACGGCTTTGAGCGAATTACCGCCGATGGAGAAAAAGTCATCTTCGACGCTTATGCTTTCGCGACCCAGCACATCGGCCCAGATAGCAAGCAGGGCAGCTTCGGTAGGTGTGTCGGGTTGACTGTTGGCAGCACTTTGCTGCGCCAGGAGCGGGCCGATCTCGGGTAAAGCGTAGCGGTTCAGCTTGCCGTTAGGATGGAGTGGCACGGTGGCTAAGGGTACCAGCAGTGACGGCACCATGTAAGCAGGCAACTGGTTTTGTAGAAACTTCCGTAACGACTCGGCCAGCAGGGGTTCGCTCAAGGTGTAGTAGGCCACCAGCAGCTTGTCTGTGGCCGCATCAGCTTGGACCAGCACGAACGCTTCAGCCACGCCGGGATGGGTTTTGAGCAGGCTGGCTATTTCATCGGGCTCGATGCGAAAACCCCTGATTTTTACTTGGTTGTCAACTCTTCCCAGAAAATCCAGCTGGCCGTCTTCGCGCCAGCAAGCCCGGTCGCCGGAGCAGTAAAGCAGGCCTTGGCCGAAGGGGTTGGGCACAAATTGCTGCCGGGTGCGGTCCGCATCCTGCCAGTAACCGCGGGCCAGCCCCTCGCCGCCCAGCCACAGTTCACCGGGTATGCCCTTGGGCACTAACCTGCCCTGCCCATCCACCACGTATACCGTGCTGTTAGCGATGGGCCCGCCGAGAGGAATGGTGGCGGGTGCCGGCCGGGGAATACGGTAGTAAGTAGATAAGGTGGTATTTTCTGTTGGGCCGTATAGGTTCACCAGTTCCACGTTGGGGCAGTGTTCCTGCACCCGTCGCACGTGGGCAACCGATATCTTCTCGCCTCCGGTTAGGACCCGTCTCAGACCATGGAACAGGTCTGGAGCTTCGTCAGCCAGCTGATTGAACCAGGATGTGGTGAAGAAAACATCCGTAATGGCTTTTTGCTGGATAGTGTGCCGCAGTTTATCGGTATCGAGCAGGTGGTCGAGAGCCAGAATATGTACCTGTCCACCGTGGAGCAACGGCCCCCAGATTTCGAAGGTAGCCGCATCAAAGGCCAGCGAGCCGGTTTGCAGCATCCGCTGGCCCGGCCCAAAGTGGATGTAGTCTGCATCCAGTACTAGCCGGATGATGCCGCGATGCTCAACCATTACCCCTTTGGGCTTGCCTGTCGAGCCGGAGGTATACATCACGTAAGCCAGCGAATTGCTTTGCGGGCCGCCATGAGCCAAATTGGTGGCGGCAAAGGCAGAGCAATCCACTAGCCCCGGGTGCAGGCATGCATAAGCGCCGCCCAGCGCCCGCGGCAGAGCCTCCGCATCAGTGAGCAGTACCCGGGCATTGGTGTCGGTCAGCAGCTCGGCCACCCGCTCGGCGGGCAGGTTTACTTCCAGCGGCAGGTAAGCCCCACCCGCTTTGAGCACGGCCAGCGCTACGGTAACAAATTCCACTCGCCGCGTGAGGGCCACGGCCACAATGCTTTCCGCTCCGACCTCGTACTGCTCGCGCAGGTAGCGCGCCAGTTGGTTGGCTTCGGCGTTCAGCTGGGCATAGGTCAGAGTGCGCTCATTATCGGCAACGGCCACTTGATTGGGGTAGCGGGCGGCCATCTGCTCAAATTGGGCCGATACCGTTTGCTCAGGCAGTACCGGCACGCTAGTTCCGGCAAACCCTAGTAACTCCGTCTGCTCAGTAGTAGGCAGGTAGTCTAGCGCATCGAGGGCGATGTGGGCGCCGGCGACAATGGCACGCAGCAACTGGGCATAATGGCCCGCCATTCGTTCGATCCGGGCCGGCATGAATAAATCAGTGCTGTATTCCAGCGCTACGGTTAAGCCCTCTGCTTCTTCCCAGGCTTCCACCGTCAGGTCGAATTTGCTGTACCCCTGCGATAACTCCACCGCGTTGAAGGTCAGCTCCGAAGCAGGGTTGGCCGCCTCAGCCTCAGCACTATTGCTTTGCAGCACTACCAGCACGTCAAACAGCGGGGAGCGGCTCAGCTCACGGGGGACTTGCAAGTCGTCCACCAGCTGATCAAAGGGGTAGCTCTGGTGCTCAAAAGCGCCCAGGGCGACTTGCTTGACCTGGTCGAGCAGCACTTCGAAAGAAGCCGTGCCGGCCAAGCGAGTGCGCAGCGGGAGCGTATTGACGTAAAAGCCAATCTGATGCTCAAGGTCGCTGTGCTCCCGGCCCGAGGCCACAGTCCCGACTACCAGATCAGTCTGGCCGGTGTAGCGATAAAGCAAGGCTTTTACCGAAGCCACTAGCCCCATAAAGAGCGTAGCGCCGCGGCGGGAGCTCAGCTGCCGCAGACCGGACGTGGTGGCCGCGTCGATGCGCAGTTCCAGCACCGCGCCCCGCTGCGTGCGGTGGGCGGGCCGGGGGAAATCAGTGGGCATCTCCAGCACCGGGACTTCACCGGCAAACTGCGCCCGCCAGTAGGCGCGGTGCGCTTCGGCAGCCGGGCTGGCCAACTGCGCGTTGTGCCACACGGCAAAGTCCTTGTACTGGATAGGTAGTGTGGGCAGCACCGCCACCGTTTCGGTGCGGGCAGCCTGGTACAGGGTCAGCAGGTCGCTGAGCAGAATGTCGCTCGACCAGCCATCAGCCACGATATGGTGCAGAACCAGTACAAAAACGAAGTCCTCATCGGCCAGCTGCATCAACCGGGCTTGAAAAAGAGGTCCCTCGGCCAGATTGAATACGGTGTGAAAATCTTCTTGCGCCTGCACCATGGCTGCGGCTTCCGCCTCAGGCTGCCCGCGCCAATCGTTGTAGCGCAAGGTATGCGAGGCATTAGCCGTCCCCACGCGCTGGCGCGGTTCCCCAGCCTCGGTCACGAATACTGTGCGCAGAATTTCATGGCGTGTCACCAGCTGCTGCAGGGCCTTAGCCAGCGCTTCGGGTTGCAGTGGCCCCGTGAGCCGGTAGGCGACCGTCATATTATAGCTGAACTGCTCTTCGGGATTTAGCTGGTTGACCAGCCAAAGGCGGCGCTGGGCGTGCGAGAGCGGGTAGTCAGCTTGCGCGGGTGCCAGGGTGATGGACTGGTAAGCCGCCTCATTGCCTTGCACGGCACGAGCAAGCTGCTGGATGGTGGGCGCAGTGAAAATCGTGCGTACTGAGATGTTGGTATCGAAGGCTTTGTTGATGTGGGCTGCCAGGCGCGTCGCCTTCAGGGAGTGCCCCCCCACGTCGAAAAAGTTTTCATCGGTGCCAATGACCTCGCGGGTTAGAATCTTTTGCCAGAGTTCCAGCAAACGGATTTCAGTGTCATTGACGGGGACCAGTACCGTTTTGCGGAGGGTGCCGCCGGGCTCAGGCAGGGCCTTGCGGTCGACTTTATCGCTGAGGTTGAGCGGGAAGGCGGCCAGCAAAACGTACTCCGCCGGGTGCATGTAAGTTGCCAGCTGGGCCTTTACAAACTCCTGCACCTGTCGCCGTACCTGCTGCTGCAAGTCGGCATCAGTTAGGGCTTTAGACTGGCGTGGCACGAGGTAGGCAATAATCTGCTGCTCGCCTTGGTAGGGGCGAATAACTACGGCGGCAGCCTCTACGGCCGGACAGGTGTGAAGGCGGCTTTCGATTTCACCCAGCTCCACTCGATAGCCCCGGATTTTCACTTGGTGGTCGACGCGCCCCAAAAATTCCAGGTTGCCATCAGGCAACCAGCGCGTTAAGTCGCCCGTGCGGTAAATCGTGTCGCCCAGCGTACCTTCGAAGTGGTTTGGGACAAAGCTGATGGCGGTTTTGGCCGGCTCCTGCCAGTAACCCGCGCCCACGCCCACCCCGGATACGGCTAGCTCGCCCACTATGCCACGGGGCAGTAGCCGGCCAAAACGGTCCACTACGAATATATTCATGTTGGCAATGGGCCGGCCGATTGCCACCTTGCGCACTTCGGGCCCAAGCGGCTGCTCAATGAGGTACTGGGCAATGTCATCAGATGCCTCGCAGGGACCGTAGCCGTTTACTATGCGGCAGCCAGGCACTACCCGCAGCCACTGGTTCACGAGGTCCACGGACACTACTTCGCCTACCATCATCAGCCAGCGCAGGGATGGGAGCGGGTTCGTTTCGGAGTAGTAGTTGTCGATGTAGTCGGTGAGACCCAGCAGGAACGAAGGGACAAATTCGATGATGGTAACATCATGACGGACCAGCACTCGGAGTAAGGCTTCGTAGTTGAGCAGGTCGTCCTTATCAATAATAACGGTGGTCCCGCCATGCATGAGTGGCCCCAGAATCTGCCACACTGATATATCGGACGAAATACTGGCGCTCTGTAGAAAGCGGAAGCCTTGGGGCAGGTCCAGCTCATTGATTTCAGCCAGAATGTGATTCATCGCCCCATCATGGCGGGTGATAGCTCCTTTGGGCTGGCCTGTCGAGCCAGAAGTGTAGAGCATATAAGCCCAGGAATCCATCCGATTGCGGTTCGGCAGGTTTTCTGCCGCCCCCTGATCGGGAGCAGTATCGGCATCTGCCCAGCCAATACCCAGGTTGGTGATTTGCCGCGCAGTATTGGCCGGCAGCGGATCCAGGCTCAGTACCAGGGGCCAGCTGGCGACTTCCGTCCCCAGCAGGATGGCTAGGCCGGCGGCATCGCTTATAAGGCCTTGCATAGTACTGCTGGCCATTAGCTCGCAGTTACGGGAGGCCGGGTTTTGTACGTCAAGGGGGACGTAGCGGGCGCCTAACTTCAGAATGCCCAGCATGGCCGCTACCAGCCCGGGACCGCGCTCCACATTCACTCCCACAAAATCTTCGGCCCCTACGCCCAGCTTCTGCAACTGGTGCCCGATGCGGTTGGCTTCGGTGTTGAGTTGGGCGTAAGTCCAGGTAACGTCGTTGTGGACGACGGCAAGGGCTTCGGGAAAGCAGGCGACCTGCTGCTCGAAGCACAGGTTGATAGGCAGGTCGTTGCCCAGCTCAATTGCGCCGCGATTCAACATGTGTAGCTGCTCGGCGCGCTCAGCCGGGGTTAGCAGTTCCAGTTCGGCCACTAGAGCGGTGGGCTCGGCTAGTACCTGCGCAAACAGTCGCCCCAAGTGCCCGGTCAGGCGGTGCACATAGGTCGCTGAATAGTGTTGGGGATTGAAGCTGATGGTCACGGCCAACTCCTGGCCTATTTCCACATCCACATCGAGGTGGTAGTGGGTATGCTCATAACCGCCGACATTATCGAGGCTGAACGGGTCGTTACCAACGGAGTCTCCCTCCAGCAGGTCATCCTGAACCGGGTAGTTTTCGAAAGCTATAACGTGCTGAATCAGCTGGCTACGCAGTTCGGTGGCGGACTGAATTTCCACCAGCGGTTGATGGTGGTGGGGCACGGCCTCCACCGCGTCCTGGTGCAGTTGGCGCACCAACTCATCAAAGCGGGTGTGGCCGGTGTAGCTAACGCGCAACGGGACGGTATTGATGAAAAGCCCAATTATCTGGTCGGCGTCGGGTAGATCGGTTGGGCGGCCGGACACAACATTGCCGTACACTACATCGGTAGTGTTGTTGTAGCGGGCCAGCAGAATCCCCCATAAAGCTTGAAAGACGGTATTTAAAGTAGTTTGCTGCTGCCGGGCCCAGGCAGTGAGGCGGGCCGTATCGGTGGCAGACAGGTGCAGCGTGGCTACTTCGGGAGCAACTAGCGGAGCACCGGGCTGTGGCTCCTGGTCAGGCGGCAGGGCGGCCAGGGTTTCATAGCCCCGCAGGTAGTTTTGCCAGTAGGTGGCGGCGGCGGCTTTATCCTGCTGAGCCAGCCACTTTACGTAGCGGCCGAACGGTACGGGTGGCGGAAGCGGCACCGGTAGCCCGGCCTGAGTGGCGCGGTAAATTTCGCGCAGCTCGGTGAGCAGCACAGAAAGGCACCAGCCGTCCATAAGGATATGGTGGTAGCTCCACACAAACTCGTGGACGGTAGCTGCCGTGCGCAACACCGCTAGGCGGATGAGCGGATCGCGGGTTAAGTCGAAGCCCTGGGCTACCGCCTGCTGCCGGCAGGTGACCACACGGGCTTGGGCCTCGGCAGCGCTCAACTCGGTTAAGTCTTCTATACTTAGGCCTATGCAACGGTTGCGCAGCACTACCTGAAGCGGCTGCTCTACTTTGTCGTAGACAAAGGAGGTGCGCAGGATGTCGTGGCGCCGGCCTAGTTCAGCTAGGCTACGGGCCAGCACATCAACATCTAGCTCACCATGGGCCGTATAAGTGGTTTGAGAGAAGTAAGCTCGGGATTCATCGCGTAGCGTGTGGAAGAGCATGCCTTCCTGCATCGGGGTCAGCGGATAAATCTGTTGGATGTTGTCCTTGTTGTTCATAGGGAGGCTAGTTAGCAGCGAGCAGCGAGTGCCGACTTCTTGACCATCGCAAGGTCATCACCCCCCCCGGCCGAATAAATTTTATTACACCAACCCTGGGTTTACCGGGATAAACCTGCTCCCCCATCCGGCCTTAGGGCGCAAAAAAGCCCCGGATGCACAGGGCATTCGAGGCTTTTCGTATCGGGCAGCAGCAGCTCTGCGCGTCAATGGGCAACGGCTGCTAATCAGCAGCTCGCGCTGAGTTAGGGCTTTTCCACCAGCTGAAAGCAAGCTCACGATTATGCATAGTACCATCCCTTAGCGCAGACTAGTACCATCTCTTAGCGCAGACCGCTTCGCGGAAGGATTTCAGCGCTGCTACTTTCCTGATTTAGCTCACGTAGTTCAGATAGGATTTGTAGCGGGGAAAGATGTAGCGAGGGGGCACCTTCAGGGACAAACCCGCCAGAATGAGCATGTTGTAATAGCCATTCTGCCGAGGTGCGCCGCGAAATACCGACATGACGCCTTTACGCGCCGATTTGGTGGTGTGCCAGTCGATATTAAATGATACCGAATAGCTTAAGCCGTGGACCTGATGCAGGGTGCCGGAGGGCATAAACAGAATATCGCCGGCGTCCAGCTCAACCTCCATCACATTAACACCCTGGGCCAAAGGAAACTTCTCGTAATCAGGTTGGTTCGGGTCAAAGCGGGCCCAACGCCAGCCTTCCACGTAGCATTTTTCCTTCTGATTGGGTGGAATAAGCAGAAACCGCTTACGACCGGCTACTTGAAAAAACAGATTATGGGTACAGAGCGTGTCGAAGTGCAAAGGCGTGAGGCTGCCCGTGGCGCCCATGAAGAACTGGATGTAATTGTACCACTGCTCATGGTACCACTCTGGTAGCAGTTCGGTAGGAAAGGGCATGATGTCCTTGATGAGGCCCGGAATAAGGTTGAAGATGGGCACATCATGCAGGTAGGCGGGCCGGCGGGCCTCTTCGCCGCGAGCAATGCAGGCTTCGTAGTCCTGTAGTTGGCGCACGTAGTTGCTGAGCAGCACCATTTCGCGCTGGCCTTTGGATACGTCACCAACCTTAGTAGCCAGCTTCACGCCGTTTTCGATGCCTTCAAAATACTCCGCCTCGTTCCAGGCATGCAGGGCACGCCACTGCTGGGCCATGTTGCGGATGAGTACCGGCGTGTTGGTTTTTACGAACCGCTCGTGAAAATCCGGGCCCGAAATGGTGTCAACTATTTGGATCTTTTGCATCGTCGTCAGAAAGGTTTAGGGGGGGGGAGAAGGCCGGTGACCACGCTCAAACATGCCGTCTGATTGAGCTGGCGGCGGATTGATGATTAGGCCTCAACCATAGCCTCTTCTTGGACAATAGCACCTGGGAAATCCACGGCTATAGCTTCCAAGGCGCTTCGCATGATGGCCACGGCATTGTCGATAATTGTAGGAGTGATGATGAGTGGGGGCACCAAGCGCACGACGTTGTTATAGTGGCCTCCTACTTCGAACAGCAGACCACGATGCACGCAGGCGTGGCGAAAAGCCTGCACAAACTCGGCAAATGGCTCCTTGCTACTCTGGTCCTGCACAAACTCCATCCCGATCATCAGGCCACGGCCGCGTACTTGGCCCAAGTAAGGACAGTCCTGCTTGAGCTCTTCAAGGCGGGACGTTAAATACTCGCCCATGCGAGTGGCATGCTCGGCAACGCCGTGTTTTGCGACAAAGTCGAAGGCCCCGTTGCTGGCAGCCAGGCTTACTTGGTTGCCGCGGAAGGTGCCAATATGCTGGCCTGGGCCCCAGGCTTCCACATCTTTGCGGTACACTAGCGCCGAAATAGGAAAACCGACGCCGCCCAGGCCTTTAGAGATGGTGATAATATCGGGTACGGCATCCGTGTGCATGCAGGAGAGAAACTCGCCCGAGCGGAAGAAACCGCTCTGGATTTCATCAAAGATGACCAGCACATCGTGCTTATGGGCCAGCCGTACAATGTCTTCCAAATAGCCATCAGGCGGAACGATATTGCCACCTTCGCCTTGAATTGGTTCCAGAATGATGGCGGCGGGTTTTGGCACACCGGAGTGGCTGTCTTCTAAAACCGTCCGCAGGTAATCTACACACTGGTTATTACAGGTGCCAGGCTCTTGCTTGAATACGCAGCGATAGCAGTAGCTATAGGGCACGTAATGCACATTGGAAATGAGCGAGGGCAGCTTGTTACGGAAGCCTACGTTGGAGGTCAGGGCCAGCGCACCGGAGGTCATGCCGTGGTAGCCGCCGGTAAAGGCAATAATAGTATCGCGTCCGGTTTTGATTTTAGCCAGCTTGATGGCCGCTTCCACCGCGTCGGAGCCGGTGGGGCCGCCAAAACTCACTTTGTACTGGTCACGCAGATGCTCGGGCAGGTTGCCAAGAATTTTACGAATCGCTGAGAGTTTATTCTCGGTCGGAAAATCAAGACAGTGAACTAGTTCCTGCTGCTGGGCAGCCGTGTAGGCCAGCACATCTGCGTTGGAATGCCCTAGGTTGAGCACCCCAGCCCCGGCAAAGAAATCAATGAAGCGGTTACCGTCGGCATCTTCAACGATGGCTCCCTTAGCTCGCTTGAAGGCAATTGGGATGCTGCGCGGGTAAGACACCACGCTGCCTTCCAGCTCCAGCTGCTCCTGCAGTAGGGCTTGGGAGCGAGGCCCAGGAATAGATTCAGTGATGATCTGGGCATCTTCGCCGAGGTGGTATTGGGAGAAATCAGTCATGACAAAAGGGCTGTTTTTAGAAAAAAAGGGAGAATTAATCAAATAGCAATTGGAGCGTATCCAGGTCATCAAGCGAGAAGTCCTGATACTCGAAGTCACTGGGCGTCACCTCGTGCGTCTGACGCTGAGCGCAGAAGTCGATGAGCATTTCCAGGTGCTGCTGGTAGGCCTGCATCCACTGCTGCATCGTGTGCGGCAGGAAGTGGGTGTCGGGGTAGTGCAGGGTAAGTGAGAGGCGATCTTGCTGGACGCTGCCAATGAGTTCCAATTCGTAATCGCACTGGTTATCGGGAGCTTCATCACAGCCCAGACTGTAGGGCTGCAACTGGAAGAAATCCGCCTCGTCATCGTTGCCCAGCTGGCCGAGATAGTTGAGCACTAGTTGAGGCCGGGGCTGGACGGGTGCAATTCCGTGCTGGTGCAGCAAGCCGTACCCAGTGCCCAGGTGCGGGACCCGCCGCAAAGTTTCCTTCACCACCTTAAGCCGCTGAGCCAGGTCGTGGTCGGGGGCGAGGTCGAGGCACACAGGATACTCGCTGGTAAACCAACCCACTGTGCGGGTCAGGTTCATTTCGGGGAGTTGCTGGCTACGGCCGTGGCTTTCGAGCATAACGGCTAGCTTCTGCAGGCCGAATACCTGATGGGTCGCTAGGGCCAAGGCCGTCAGCAGCAAATCATCGGTGTTTGTGCCAAAGGCGCGGTGTGCCTGGGTGAGCAAGGCCGTCGTATAGTCGACGTTCAGCTCCACTGCTACTTCAGCACGGTCGCCCACTCGGCCGGGCCCGGCCGCGGGCAGGTCGCGCGGGATGGTTTGGGTAGGGAAGTCGGCCACGCGTTGCCAGTAGAGCTTTTCGCTGGTGAAGGCGGGCGAAGTAGCGTAAGCCGCCAGCTGCTGGGCCCAGGTGCGGAAAGAATCTGTTTTGAGCGGAATTGGTTGCGCCTGGCCCTGCGCAGCAGCCTGATAGCCTGCCGTCAGGTCTTCCAGCAGAATGCGCCATGATACGCCGTCGATGACTAAGTGGTGGCCAACCAAGAGCAGGAAGTCCTGCTCTTCAGTCTGGAATATGGCCCCTTTCAGCAGCGGGCTGACACTCAGGTCAAAGGCCGCCTGCAACTCCTGGGCATGCTGCTGCATCCGGGGGCCGGGGTTGGCTGAATCCCGCATATCGTATACGCGTAGCTCCGCGCCCGCGCCCGGGGCCGGGCTGAGCTGAATTACCTGGCCCGCAGCTTTGCGGTGGTAGCTCATGCGCAGCGCGTCATGGGTGCGCAGCAACTGGTCAAGGGCAGCCTGCAAGGCCACAGGCTCCAACGGGGAGGCAGCGGCCAGCAGCAGCGACTGGTGATAGTGGTTAGCGTTGGCTTTGGCAGTAGCGAAGAAGTCCGCCTGAATGGGAGTTAGCGGCACTTTTCCTACTACCGGGGCCTGATCGGCCACGCGTTGCAGCGGCCGGACAAGTGGGGCCAGTTCGCGGATGGTAGGCTGGCGCATTACATCGCGGATGTCTACTTTATATCCCTCCTTGTAAAGACGCGAGGCTACCTGGATAGCACTGATAGAGTCGCCGCCAGCATCGTAGAAGTTGTCAGTTACGCTCATTCGCTCGCGCTTGAGGACGGAGGCCCACGCTTCAGCCAGCAAGGCTTCGACTTCAGTGGACGGGGCGTGGTAGTGGGCCTTCTCAACCGGCTCCTCGCTTTCCCATTGGTCCAGCTTCCGGCGGTCGACTTTGCCATTATTGGTCATTGGCAATGTCGCGAGCAGGTGCAGCTGCCGCGGCAGCATATAAGGTGGGAGCTCGGCAGCGAGGGCTTTACGGATGCTATCAGCAGTGCTGTCCTCAGTGCTTGGCACAACGAATCCCAGCAGATATTTGCGGCCGTTCGCCTCTTCCTTGGCAAGGACTACCGCGTCTTTGACTCCGGCCAGCTGAGTTAGCTTGGTTTCAATTTCGCCCAGCTCAATACGCTGGCCATTCACTTTTACCTGATAATCCTTGCGGCCGTGAAACTCTAGCAGGCCGCTGGGCAGGTAGCGGGCCAAGTCACCGGTACGGTAAAGGCGCTGGTTTTTTTCCGGGGCAAAGGGGTCCACCATAAAGGCCTGACCAGTACGCTCCGGGTCATTGATATAGCCGCGGCCCACCCCTACACCGGCTACGCAGAGCTCGCCCATTACGCCCACCGGGCACAGGTTCAGGTGCTCATCGGCTATGTAGTTGGCCATGTTATGCACGGAGCGGCCGATGGGAATGTTGGTCATCCCTGCTGGCACCTGATCGAACTGGTACAATGAGGTTCCATCCGCCGCTTCGGCCGGCCCGAAGTCATTGACCATACGGATATGGGGGTAGCTGGTCAGCCACCGCTCGGCCAGAGCCGGTGGCAGGCGCTCACCACAACTCAGCAGCCGTACCAGCGAGAAGTTGTAGGCGGCCGGATCTTTTTCGATAAGGTCCAACAAAACAGCCAAGTAGGAGGGAACTACCTGTAGATGGGTCGCCCTGTTGGTTACCATATCGCGCAGCAACCGTTCCGGCTGCGCCACCAGCTCGTCGTCGTAGATGAGCGTGGTTCCCCCTCGAACGAAAGCGTTGAAAGACTGCCACACCGAGATATCGAAGCTGTGCGAGGCATTCTGCACCAGCACCGTATCTTTATTCATCCCCAGCAGCTCAGCCGTGGAGTGCGAGTGATTCATGCGTCCCCGGTGTTCAATCATTGCTCCTTTGGGTTTGCCAGTCGAGCCCGAGGTGAAGATGACGAAGGCCAGCGAATCGGGGTTAACCACTCGGTTCAGGTTGGAGTCGTCCAGCTGCTCAGCCTCAGCCAGCAGATCTTCGAGGTAGAGGACCGGGCATTGGGCCTGAATCCGCTGGCGCAGTTCGGCTGCATCGCCGCTGCGCTGGGCAATAACCAGCTTGGTGCCTGCATCCTGCACAATCCCTTCTACCCGGTTGAGCGGGAGCCTGGTCTCGACCGGAATATAGGCCGCGCCGCTCTTCCACAGTGCCAGAATACACTGAATCATATGCTCCGAACGGTCCATATACACAGCCACCAAGTCGTCTTCGCCGAGCGTGACATGGCGGGCAATAGCGCGGGCTAGCTTGTTGACACCGGCGTTCAGCTCGTGATAGCTCAGGCGCCGCTCGTTGCAAATGACAGCTGTTTGGTCGGGCGTCTGCTGAGCAAACTGCTCCACGTACTGGTGGTAGGTAATTTCCACCGGCAGGTCAGCGGCCGTGTCGTTGAAGGCGGCCAGCTGCAGTAAATCCGCTTCGCCTAACAAATCCAGCTTCGCGACGGGCTTAATTGTAGTAGCGGCCTGAGTAATGAGGACCTCCAAGTGACGCAACAGGGCGTGCATCTGCTCCTGATCGTAGAGGTCGGTGTTATAGGAAAGGTGTAATTCCAGACCCGTGCGGCTTTCGGTGAAGTCGAAGTCCAGGTCAAACACAGTTGTGCGGCTGGCCAAATCGACCGGCTCGACGTGAAGCTCGCCCAAATGCTTATGCAGCAGACTGGTCTCATCCTCATCGAAATTTTGCAGAATGATGAGCACATCGAATACGGGGTTGCGGCTCAGGTCGCGCGGGCTTTCGAGTTGGTTGATGAGCAGGTCAAAGGGATAATCCTGGTGCTCAAATGCCGATATGCTACTCTGCTTGACCCGCTCCAGCAGCTGCAGGAAGTTTTCCGCGGGCTCCACTGTATTGCGCAGCAAGATGGTATTGAGGTAATAGCCCAGTTGACGCTCCAAGTCGGGGTGATTGCGGCCGGCCGTAGCCGCCCCCAGAATAATGTCACGCTGCCCGGTATAGCGGTAGAGCAAAACGTTGAGCAGCGCTGTCAGCGTAACGAACAAGCTGGCGTTGCCCTGCGCGCTGAGCTGGCGCAGGTGGCGCAGGCTCTCGAAGTTAAAGCGGTGCTCGAGGGTGCGGCCATTAAACGTCTGCACGGGCGGGCGGGGGCGGTAGTTGGGGAAATTGAGGACGGGCAAGTCGCCGGCCAATTGCTCCAGCCAGAAGTGGCGGTGCTGCTCCATTTCGGGGGAAGTCAGCTGGGTGGTTTGCCAGGCAGCGTAGTCTTTATACTGAATAGGTAGCGGCGGCAGCGTTATCGGGCTGTCGTCGGCCAGGGCCTGGTAGCTAGTTAGCAGTTCCTCAATGAGCAGGTTGTTTGACCACCCGTCGCAGATGATGTGGTGCATCACGCAGAACAGGTAGTAGGTGTCGTTGGGCAGCAAGTACAGCGCTAACTGGAATAGGGGGCCGGTTTGCAGGTTTATGGGGGCCTGACCGCGCTCAGCCAGTTCAGCCTCAACGGCGGCGGGCGTTTTGCCCCCGTGGCGGTAGTCTACCACATCAAGGCTGGTAGGCAGATCACCAGGGGCGTGGATACGTTGCTTGGGCTCCCCACCTACTTCCAGGAAAGTGGTGCGGAGCGTTTCGTGCCGGGCTACTACGAGGTCGACGGCCGCCTGCAAAGCAGCTACATTCAAGGTGCCCCGCAGACAGTATGCCATGTAGGAATTGTAGGCCGCCAAGTTATCCTCCAGCTGATCAATGATCCAGAGGCGCTTCTGAGCGTTAGAAGTCTCGTAAAACGGTTGCTTAGCTACCAGGGGAATAGGGGTGTAGGCAGCTTGGCGGTTTACATCGACGAAAGTGGCAATGGCTTCAAGCGTGGGGCGCACGAATACTTCGCGCAGGGGGAGCTTCACGCCGAACTCGCGGTAGAGTCGGGAAGTGAGCTGCGTCACTTTAAGCGAATGGCCGCCCAGGGTGAAGAAATTATCCGTCACGCTGATGTTGACCCGGCCCAGCAGTTCCTGCCAGATAAGCAGCACATGCTGCTCAGTAGCCGTGCGCGGCGCTGTGCGCTCGGGCACGGAGCCCAGGGCGTGGCCGGTCGGCTCGGGCAGTGCTTTTCGGTCAACCTTGCCGTTGGGTGTGAGCGGCAGCATAGGCAGCTGCAGCAGGAAAGCAGGCAGCATGTAGGCCGGCAAACGCCTAGCCAGTGCCTGCTTGATAGCGTCCGTATCCAGGGTCGGTTCGTCAGCGGTAAAGTAGGCGCAGATAAATGGTTGCCCTGCCGCATCCTGCCGATCAACCACCACGGCTTCGCGCACCCCAGCTACCTCTGCTAAGTGCTGCTCGATTTCGCCCAGCTCGATACGATGCCCGCGAATTTTGACCTGGTAATCCTGGCGGCCGAAGAACTCGATGGTACCATCCGAGAGGCGGCGGCCCAGGTCGCCGGTCTTGTAGAGCCGCACGCCGGGTTCGCCGCAGAAAGGGTCGGTGCTGAAAGCGGCGGCCGTTTTGGCCGGGTCATTCACGTAACCACGCCCCACCCCGAGACCCGATACCCATATTTCGCCCTTCACGCCGACAGGACACAACTGTCCGTTAGCGCTGACGAGGTAGATACGAGTATTGCGGATAGGCCGGCCGATGGGTACTATCGTTCGGGCCGGTACTTCCCGCAGGTGATGCAGAGTTACGTCGTCAGCGGCCTCAGTCGGGCCGTATGCATTAACTACTGGCACGTTGGGGAACTGCTGGAACCAGCGGGCCAGTAGCTGGCGCGTCACTGTTTCGCCAGTTACCAATAATTGCCGTAAGCTAGCCAAAGGCCGGCTCGAACAGTAATTACTGGTTTCTTCAAGCAGTACTGACAGGTAGCTCGGTACCACTTCCAGTACGGTTACCCCCTGCTCGGTGGCCTGGCCCACGAATTCAGCGGGTTGCAGTACCACTTCGGGGTCGAGAATGACCGTCTGCCCGCCAATAATCAGGGCTACAAACATCTGCCACACCGACACATCGAAGCTTTGGGAAGCGTTCTGGGCCATGCGGCTGTCCTGGTCCATGGCGAGCTCCTCAACCATGCCGAAGAGGTGGTTAAGCATGCCCTGGTGCTCAACCATTGCCCCCTTGGGCCGGCCAGTTGAACCAGAAGTATAGAGCACGTAGGCCAAGCCGGCATTGCCCCGGCCGGGCGGACGGATGAAGGGTGTGGGCGCTGCCGGGGGCAGCGCATGGTTGAACTGCGGCGCTACAGCGGCCGCTACCGGGACAGTGGCATCGAGACAGATGAGGTGGCGCAGGCCAGGGCAGCGGCGCTGCACCTCCAGGGCCAGAGAGGCATACTTGTGCTGGTAGAGTAGTACGCCTACCTCGGCATCTTCGAGAACAATTTGCAACCGGTCGGCGGGTAGTTCAGGGTGCAGGGGCACGTAAGCCCCGCCAGCTTTCCACACGCCATAGATGCCGGCCAACATACTGATAGAACGGTCGGTGAGGACGCCCACGATGGCCTCCTCAGCCAACTCTACATGCCTGGTCAGGAAGGTGGCGGTGCGCTCGGCCAGCTTCCGCAGAGCCCCGTAAGTGATGCGTTCCTTGTCGTGGACGATAGCCACGCGTTCAGGGCTGCGCTCGGCTATCTGGTCGATGAGCTGGTCCGTAGTTAGCTCCATCTGCGCAGGCTTGGCCGTAGCGTTGAACTCATGGATAAGCTGCTGTTCCTCGCCTGCCGACAGCATCTTGACCTGAGCTAAGGGTGCGTCAGGCCTGGCCGCCAAGCCGGTAAGCAGAAGCTCATAGTGGTCCATCATGCGGCGGACGGTACTTTCTTCGAACAGGTCGCAGTTGTACTCCACGTTTAGGAGCAGCCCCTCGGGGGTGTGGTCAATATCGAAGGCTAGATCAAATTTGCTGGTACTCCAATCGAAAGCCTCAGAATTGACCGCTAGTCCGCCCCATGCCTGTTCACTCGCTACGGCCGGGGCATTATAGAGGCTGAACATGACTTGAAAGAGGGGATTGCGGCTCAGGTCCCGCTGGGGGGCGACGGCCTCCACCACGCGTTCGAAGGGCACGTGCTGGTGGGCGTAAGCCACCAGCGTGGTGTGCTTGACCTGGCGCAGCAACTCAGTAAAGCAGGCGGCCTCGGCCACGTTGCCGCGCAGGGCCACGGTGTTGACCAGCAGGCCCACGAGTGGCTCTTCGGCCGCCTGGGTGCGGCCGGCAACTGGCGTGCCCACGCAGATGTCGTTCTGTCCGCTGTAGCGGGCCAGCAGCACCTGAAAACCGGCCAGCAGGCCCATAAACAGGGTCGCCCCTTCGCGGCGGCTGACTTGCTCCAGCCCCTGCTGCAGCTCCGCAGGCAGGTTTTTGTGGATCAGGTTCCCGTTTTGTGAAGGGACGGGGGGGCGTTCAAAGTCGGTGGGTAGCGGCAGCGGGCTGAGGCCGGCCAGCTGCTCTTGCCAGTAGGCCAGGCTCGGGGCCAGCACCTCGTCCGTGAGCTGGCGGCGCTGCCAGATCGCATAGTCGGCGTACTGCACGGGTAGTGCCGGCCACTGGGGAGGGGATCCAGCCAGTGCCGCTTCGTAGGCCTGGGCCAGCTCGCGCACCAGGATGCCCAGCGACCAGCCGTCGCAGGCGATGTGGTGCACGGCCAGCGTCAGCAGGTTCTCATTGTCGTCGGGGCCGCGCCAGAGCCGGGCGCGGATGGGGTAGTCACGGGCCAGATCAAAGGAGCGGGCCAGCCAGGCGCGCACCTGCTTGGCATCGTCGCTGCAGTCCGCTGTTGTACTAAGATCAGGTTTCCAGCCCGTAGCGGGCAGCACGCGCTGCTGCGGGGCGAGGCCGTCGCTGACGATGACGGTACGCAGGGACTCATGCCGCTCGACCAGCTGCCACAGTGCCAGGCGCAGGGCGGCCTCGTTGAGCACGCCGCGTAGGCGCAGCAATAGTGGAACGTTGTAGTGGACACTGCCGCCCTCCAACTGGTCGACCAACCACAGGCCCTCCTGCATGAACGCCAGCGGAATAGCTGCCGGGCGTTCTTGCCGGCCGAGTTCGGTTCCGGTTGGCAGGGGTTGTGCTAAACACTGAGCCTGCTGCTCCACGGTGGGATTAGTCAGTACAGTGGCCAGTGGTAGGCGGGTGCCAGTTTCTCTCTCAATGGCTACCATGAGCTGGGCTGCCAGCAACGAGTGCCCCCCTAGGGCGAAGAAGTCATCCTGTATGCCGACATGTTCCACCTGCAACAGGCGCTGCCAGATAGCCACCAGCTGCTGTTCCGTTTCGGTGCGCGGCGCCAGGTAGTCCTGCGCCCGGAACTGGCCGGGTTGTGGGTCGGGCAGCGCCTGCTTGTCGACTTTACCGTTGGGCGTCAGCGGCAGCGAGGGCATTTCTACCCAGGTACTGGGCACCATGTATTCAGGCAGGTTCACGCGTAAGTGCGTGGTCGCGGTGGCCGGCTCAAAGCCGCTGCCTTCTTCGGCTACAATGTAACCAACCAGTTGGAGGGCCCCACTGGCATCGGGCCGGGCTAGCACCACGGCTTGAGCCACACCGGGCACCTGCTGCAGCCGCGTTTCCACCTCGCCAAGCTCAATGCGGTAGCCCCGGATTTTGACTTGGGTGTCAAGGCGTCCTACGTAGTCAATGACGCCGTCGGGGCGCCAGCGGGCTAAGTCGCCCGTACGGTAAAGCCGGGAACCACCTCCTGGAAAGGGGTTGGCAATAAACTTCTCGGCCGTTAACTCAGGCTTGTTCAGGTATCCGCGCGACAATCCATCACCGCTGATGCACAGCTCCCCAGTGGCCCCGAGTGGCAGGAGTTGCAACTGCTCATCGACAATGTAAACCTGTGTGTTCGAAATTGGCCGGCCAATGAGCACGGGCTCGTTCGGCAGCAGGCGCTGGCAAGTGCTATAAGTGGTATCTTCCGAGGGACCATACAGATTGCGCACTTCAATTCGGACCAAGTCCACCCGCTGGTGCACATCCACAGGAATTGGCTCTCCAGCCATATTAATAACCGTCACCGGTGCCCAGTCGGCCCCCTCGTTAAGCAAGTGGCGAATGATGCTCGGAACGGTGTTGAGCAGCACTGCGCGGGAAGCTTCCCGAGCTAGGGCATCAGCAATGTGCAGACCGCTATCGAGCAAACGGATGGTGCGACCGATGCTCAAGGTGTAAAACAGCTCGTATATCGAAAGGTCGAAGCAGATAGAGGTGGCCGCGTACACTACTTCGAACGGGCTGTGGATGAACTCGTCCTGACACCAGCGCACGAAGGCCGTAGCGTTGCCGTGCTCGATCATGACGCCCTTGGGCTTACCTGTTGAGCCAGAGGTATAGATGACGTAGGCCAACTCTTCCCAGCGTCCCTCGCTGCTCACCTCCAATTCC
Organism: Hymenobacter actinosclerus; assembly: GCF_900111515.1. Classification (GTDB taxonomy): domain Bacteria; phylum Bacteroidota; class Bacteroidia; order Cytophagales; family Hymenobacteraceae; genus Hymenobacter; species Hymenobacter actinosclerus. The sequence goes on along the minus strand of NZ_FOHS01000005.1, from coordinate 1,808 downwards.
TCGCTTTCGGCTGACAGTTCGATTGCCAGTTGGTCGAGGCAGATAATCTGGGTGTGGCCACTACCCTGCAGCAGGGCTTGCTCGCGGGTAGTAGTTAGCACCAACGCTGCCCGACTGTCTTCGACCATGTACTGAATCCGTTCGCGCGGATAAGCTGGGTCAATAGGCACATAAGCACCACCAGCCTTCAGAATCGCCAGCAGGCTCACTATTAGGTCCGTAGTGCGCGGCAGACATACCCCCACGAGTACCTGGGCGCCCACGCCACGGCGACGCAGGTAGTTGGCCATTTGATTGACGCGCGCGAGCAGATGCCGATAGGTCAGGCATTCTTCCTGATAGAGTAACGCCGGGTGGTCTGGCGTTCGCCTCACCTGCTCCTCGAAGAGGCTGACCATTGTTTCATCGCGCGAGTAAGCCGAAGCGGTATCGTTGAATGCAGTAAGCAGCAACTCTTCTTCGCTGGCGGTTAACGCAGTTAGCGGGGCTGGTTGGTAAATCGGGGTCGACATAGACTTTTGCGGGAGCAGTTAGCAGGTTGCGGGGAATCACTGGGCTGAACCCAGAATGGCGGGAAGACCCATTTTCGCGACGGCAGAGCAGTTGCACACTCGCGGCCCGGGCCTAGCTGCGGAGTTGCAAGCTGGCCGGCGAGTCCGGGTACCCTTCACTCCTGAAAGATTAGAGCTGAAATACCCGTTGTAAATTTTATTACACCAACTCGGGGTTTATCGGGATAAACCAGCCCGGTACGCCCCCCCGCAGAGATCCGCCGCCCTGCTGCAAGGCGACTGACTATTATTTAGTCGAGAGTTGACCATGGCAGTTAGAAGCGGAAAGCGGGGGCCAGCTACCTGAACCAGGCACCACTGGAGATTGCTGCTTTAAAGCGTCCGGCGACCGCAATGAGGTGGTCTAGCTAAGCCGGACAGAATTGGGACGTGGTTTGGAGTTGAGTTTCGAAGTGGTTAGGCGATTGATAATCGAGGGCAGAATGCCGGCGTTCAGCGTTGTAATAGGCAATGTGATCGCTGATTTCAAGCTCGGCTTCGGCTAAGCTGGGGCAGGAGCCACCGTCGAGCAGTTCGGCTTTGAAGCCGCTCCAAAACGATTCGGCGTGCGCGTTCTCATAACAGTTGCCGCGTCGGCCCATGCTTTGTAGCGCCTCGTGTTTGGCGACCAGTTCTTTAAAGCGAGTGGCCGTGTACTGGCTACCCTGATCGGAATGGACGATGAGCCCAGCCGCAGGCTAGCGCACCACGAGGGCTCGGTGGAGCGCTTCGCTGACCAGCTTTTCGGGCATGGCCAGAGCGCACGTCCCGGCCCACAATTTTGCGCGGGCAGCGGTCGAGCCAGACGGCCAGATAAAGCCAGCCGCCGCCTTGGCGGGGCAGGTACGTAATGTTGCCGATCCAGACTTGGTTGGGGGCCGTGGGCACCGGCAGGCCCAGCAAGCGATTGGGCGCAGCACGCACGGCCGGGTCCGAGTCGGTCGTGCGGGGGACAAACGAGCGGGGCTGTTGGGCCCGCAGCCCGCGGGCTTTGAGCACGCGGCGAATGCGCCAGCGGCCCACGGCATGGCCCTGGTCCTGCACTTGGGCCCGCAGCCGGCGAGTGCCGTAGCACTGGCTGTGGTGGGCAAAGCTTCGCGCACGGCCACTTGCCAGGCCGGCTCGCTGGCCGATGTGGGCAGTGAGGAAGTGGGCCGCTGCCAGCGGTAAAGCAGCCTGGGGCTAATACCCAGCTGGCGCTTGGCCGCCTGCGTGCTGCGGCTCTCGCCGGCCAAGCGCAGGGCCTCTACTTAAAAT
>NZ_FOHS01000003.1 GCF_900111515.1 Hymenobacter actinosclerus | reverse complement strand
CCGATTGAAGAGCCGTTCGAGACTAGGACGTTGATAGGCCCCAGGTGTACAGTCAGAAATGGCATAGCCGAGGGGTACTAAGGGCTCGAACACTTCTGTAGCAAATAAGCTCACCGCTTGCTTTTTCTTTCACTCTGCCTCTATGTCGAATTTCACAGCTGTTGTGTGCGAACACGCATAACACGCTGAATTGATAATGGTGGCTTTAGCCCGGGTGTTCACCTCTTCCCATTCCGAACAGAGTCGTTAAGCCCCGGAGCGCCTATGGTACTGCCTTCATCGGTGGGAGAGTCGGTCGCCGCCAACCTTATCAAGCCTGCTGCCCCGCAGCGTCCTGTGCCTTCCAAGGCAGAAGGATGCGCGGGGCAGCTCGCGTTTATGGCCAGGCCAACGGTAGCAGGGGCGCCAACCGGCACCGGGCTACCGGCTCTGGCTGGTCCTGCGCCACAAGGCCCGCTTCCTCCCATGAGGAAGCGGGCCTTATTGCATTTAAGGAAAGGAGCCGTTACTGCTTCGGGCCGGAAACTACTTCGACCATGCTCTCGGGTGAAAGGTATTCCTGTGCTAATTCCTGGAGGGTGGCTGCATCGGTGGCCTGCACCTGTTCTACAAAATCGGAATAGTAGCTTGCGGGAAGGTTGAAGAACACCAGATTCTTGTATTTGTCGCACTGTTCAAAGACGGTGCTGAGCTCATTGGCGAATTTACCGCTCATGTAGTTCTTCACGGTTTGCAGCTCCGTCAGAGGTATCGGTTCTTCTTGCAGACGGCGCAGTTCCAGTTGCACCTGCTCGATGGCGGCGGGGGCATTGGTAGCGTTTACATCGGAGCCAATCATGAAACTGGTGGCGTGTTCACGGGGATGCACGCTGGAATAGATGCCGTAAGTAAAGCCTTTGTCTTCGCGGATGTTCTTCATCAGGCGCGAGCCGAAATAGCCACCCAGCACCTTCACCAGCACCTGGAGGGCGTGGGCTTGCGGATGGCTGAGGGCCGGCCACAGCCGGCCGATGCGTAGCGAAGCCTGCAAACTTCCCTCTACTGTTACGTAGTCGCGAGGGGCCAGAACAGTGGGGGCAGGAGTAGACGCCGCGGTAGCCGCCTGGGTTCCGGCCGGGGCACCCAGCATTTCAGTTAGTAAGGCTACCTGCTCGTCCACTACATCACCGCACAGGAATATTTCGGCCTCCGCAAAATTGTAGTGTTGCTGGTAGAAGCTCCGGACCTGTTCGGAGGTGATGTCCTGAAAAACGGTTTCATCGAAGGTGACGCCGTAGGGGTAGCCGGGGCCGAAGAGGTGGCGCGAGAAACTTTCGGAGGCGAGGTAGCTGGTTTTCTGCCGCTCTACGCGCACGTTCTGAATGGTGCGCGTCTTCACCAGGGCTAGCTCTGTTTCGGGGAAGGTGGGGTTGGTGAGCACGTCCTGCACCAGCGGCAGCAGTTGCGGCAGGTGACGGCTGAGGCAGTATAGCGTGAGCGTGGCCCGGTCGAAGCCCTGCTCGCAATCCAGCGAGGCCCCGAAGAAGGCTACTTCATCGGCAATCTGGCGGGCCGTGCGGGTGCGGGTGCCATCGAGCAGCAGGCGCGCCGCCAGCAGCGATACGCCCGCCGAGGGGTCGTACCACTTACCGGCCGGGAAAACCACCTGTAGGCGCACGACGGGCTGGGCATCGTTGCGAAGCACGTGCAGGCGGGCGCCGTTGGGCAGCGAAAGCACATCAGCCGCGGGCAGCGTTACGCGGGCCAGCGGCTGAACAGGGGGAGCAACGGTTCGGTCAAGTATCAAAATTGAATGAATTAGAAGGGCTGGAAAACTGTCATTCCGAGCCGGGCGGGAAATCCGGGCTGAAACGCCGAACGGAAACGTTCGAGGGCGTTCGGCTGGATTCCTCGCTCGGCTCGGAATGACAACTTTACAAAGAAGGAAAAGAATTAGTTAACCGGGCTGTCGGCTGGGCCGAAGGCTTCGCTGAGCTCGTTGAAGTTAAAGTGCAACGACACCCGCAATGTTTGCGACAGCGGGTTGGCCTTGGAGTTAGGTACTAAGTACGTGCCATCAACCCCGAAAACCTGGTAGCGCACACCGGCGCCGAAGCTCAAGTACTGCCGGTTGCCCTTGGTAGGGTTTTCGTAGAAGTAGCCGGCCCGCACCATCAGCAAGTCGTTATAGGTGTATTCGAGGCCGGTCGAGAGGTTGATTTCCTTGAGCTCCTCGCTGAAGCCGCCCGGCGCGTCGCTGAACGAGCTGGTGATGCCCTTTACGATACCATAGCGCCGACGCTTGTCGTTCTCGGCAACTACTGCCGGATTGTTCGATGCCACGCCGTCTTCATAGTAAGGCGAGGGCACGAGCAGCTTGTTGGCGTCGAAGGTAAAGGTGAGCTTGTTGAACGGGTCGAGTTCCTTGGTAATGGCCGTGCCGAGCTTCAGGTTGGTAGGCAGAAAGTCGGCATTTTTGGGGTCGGTGTACGTGATTTTGTTGCCGATGTTGGATACCGCGCCGCCAAACGACAGGTTGTAGTCGCCGGCGCCGATGGTCAGGTCGGTGGTGTAGTAAGCACCCAGATCGACGGCCACGGCGTTGGCCGGCTGCGAGTCGGGAATGCTGTTGCCGGTGAGGTTGGAGCGGATGTAGCGCACATTAAGGCCTACGCCAAAATTGTCGCTCAGCTTCTGGCCGTAACCCACCGCCAGGGCATATTCCTTAGGGTTGAAGTCACTAAGAAGGCCGCCCGTATTATTGCGGTACTGAATCTGACCCAGGTCAAAATACATCAGGTTGGCCGACAGTGTGCTTCGGTCGCTGAGCTTGGTAGTGCCGCTCAGATACCCTAAGCCCATGTCGTTGGTGATAGTACCCAACCAGGGCGTGTAGGAAAGCGAGGCGCTGTGCTGATAGCGCACAAAGCCCAGCTTGCCGGGGTTATAATAGCCGGCGTTGGCGTCGGGGCTGATGGCCACGCCCGCTTCGCCCAGCGCCGAGGAGCGCGAATCGGGGCTGACGGTAAGAATGGGAATGGCCGTGGTGATGGTATGCTGGTCTTGGGCGTGCGCAGTGGCGGCGGCCAGGCTCAGTAGCCCGGGCAACAATACCGAACGCAGGGACAAGTGGGGCAGGGTCATAGAGGAGGGGGGAGTAAAGAGGCGAAGGCGAAAAGTAGAGAAAAGCCGGGAAAGCAAGTTAGTTGAGCAGTACCAGCTTCTCGTATTTGGAAGCCGTGGAAACATCGGTGCCGTTGGCCCCGCGGGTGCGTACGGTTACGCGGTACACGTACACGCCGCGGGCCAGCTGGTCCTGGTACTCGTCGCGCCCATCCCAGCTGAGGGCGGCCACGTGCGAGCCGCTGCCCAGCGCCGTACCCTGCAGGGTGCGCACCAGTCGGCCGGCCACCGAAAAAATCTGCACCTGAACGTCGAGGTCCTGGCCGCTGCGGTTGTGGTCGAAATGGAAGGTGGTGCTTTGCGCGAACGGGTTGGGATAGTTGAGCACGTGCTGCAGCGCGAGCTTATCGGTGGGCGCGGCAATGAATTCGAGGCGCTGCTCGGCCGAGTTGTTCCAGGTGTCCCAGGCCTTGAGGCGCAACTCGTGGGGGCCGGGCGTGAGGTCCTTGAGCTCGTAGCGCACCCGACCCACCTGGAAGCTGTCGGTCTTGGCCGTGTACGACGAATTAAGGACCAGTACCTTGCTGGCGTCGCCGTCGAGCGTGAGCGTGAGGTCGTGGCCGATGCCGGTGCCGGCCGTGTTGATGCCGCTGGCGTCGCGCAGCACGGCCAGCAGCGTGGGGCTGAGCCCCGTCAGGCCCCCCGACACAAACTGCTCGTTGTCCATGAACAGGCGGATGCGGGGCGCAATAGTGTCACGCGAAGTCAGTGGCGCCACGTCGCCGATGGGCAGCAGGCGCTGGCCCTGGGCATCGGTACGGTTGGTGGGGTCGGCGGCGTACAGGCTGATTTTGCCCAGGCCCACGCTGTAGTTGATGTCTTTGGGCACTACAAACTGCAGGCTGAATTTTCCGTCCTGCACGCTGGCCGGGCCGTCGTAGAGGATATTCTCACGCAGCCGAATATCCTGGGGCACATCTTCGTTGCCAAGCGTTTTCACGGTAGCCTGCTTTTCAAACACCTGCACGTTGGCCGTACCCGCAAAGGCCGGATTCAGCTGCCCGCCCCGCCGGATTTCCCCTTTCAGCGTAACCTGCTGCAAAGCTTTCAGCGTGTCGGGCATCGTTTCGTTTACCGGCTTGCCATCGATTTCGGTGAGGGCCACGGTTTGCTCGGGGTAGGCCAGGCGCATCGAGGGGTCGCCGAGCAGGGCATAGTTGCGGTTGTTGTCGCCGATGACAGCCAAATTTTTGGCTGTGCGGCAGACGTCGCCGATGCGGGGCATGGTGCCATCGGGCCGGCGCTGAAACAAGTCCTGGAAAAACTGGAAGGCCAGGGCCTGGTTGCGGTCGGCGTACACCACGCGGGTGGTCGTGAGCAGGCCGATGGCGCCACCCTTCACATCAATCAGCGCCTGTTCGCCGGCCGAGGTAAGATTGGGGTCGTCGTAGGTGCTGAAGTCGCAGGTGCCGGTGAACATGAACGTGGGCCGGTCATCGTTCTTCAGGTTGTTGATGGACGTTTTGCTGATAATCTGCTCCTGAGACAGACTGAGGGGGCCGCCGTGGCCGATATAGTTGATGAGGAGCGAGCCTTGCTCGAAGGCCTCGTCGATGGCCTTCTCGGCGGCCGGCGACCGTTCGCCCGACGCCAGCTGCACCTGCGGAAACAGATCCAGATAGAGCTTATAGACGTTGTAGGCGCGGGTGGCGGCCAGTGTATCGAGCGGGTTAGCCAGCAGCTCGCTATAGTACACGAACAGGTTGTTGTCGCCGTCGTCAGACACGAACGTGAGGCGGTTGCGCCACTTGCCGTAGCCGGCCGGGCTGTCGTAGTCAATCAGCTTCTGGATTACGCGCGCGGCCTGTTCGCTGGTGCTTACCGGCAGGCGGCCCACGCCCACGTCGAGCAGCTCGTTGCTGGAACCCGGCAGCCAGGCCCCTTCCGAGTCGTCGAGCAGGCCATAGTAGTCATCGGACGAATACGTGAGGCCCTGGCCATTGGGGCGGTTGCCCATCACCGGGTCGAAGCTTTCTTCCGACTCGTACACCGGCACGAAGTTCTGGTTGGTCTGGTTGGAGTTGCTGGGCTGGCGGCTGCGCCACCAGTCGGGCAGCTTGCTGGGGTCGTTGGTGGGGTCGGCCTTGTAATCGTAGGAGGCATCGCCGAACAGCAGCAGGTACTGGCGGCGGCCGCTGGTGTTGCGGTCGTACACCATCTTCATCAGGTCGCGGATGGCCGTTACGTCCTGGCCGCCCGAGCCGAATTCGTTGTACACCTGCAGCACGTTTACCACCTGCACATTCAGGCCGTCGTGGCTGGCGCGGTGGGCCGCCAGCTTGTTGGCTTCGGCCAGAAAGCGGGGGTGGGCCACAATCAGCAGTTCCAGCTTGCCATCGAGGTTGAGGGTGTGCAGGTTCTGGTTGGGCACTTTACCGAAGCTGCGGGGCGCCGGAAACTCGGCCCCCGTGAAGGCCACAAACTCGCGCACGGTATCGGTGCGGGCCAGGAAAGTGCCCGCAGCTGCGGGCACCGCCACCGGGCGGCGCGGGTTGCTCACGTCCCAGATGGTGGCGGCGGCGGCGTTGCCCACCTCAAACTGGCTGATGGCGCCGGGCCGGATGTTTTCCAGGCTGCGAAACTGCAGCAGGCCGCCGGTCAGGCGCAGCTGGCGGAGGGCATTCACTTCGAGGTAATCGAGGTAGCCCTGCGCGCCGGGGTCGAAGTTGCCGTTGTAGTTGCTGTTGTAGCTGAGCGTGACTTTCAGCTCGACGGGCGAGGTGGCCGGCACCTTGTACGCCAGAATGCTGCGGTTGGTGTTGGCCACCTCGGCAAAGCAGTATTCGCCGCTGGTGCAGCTGTAGCCCGGCACCACCTGGGCGACCAGCGGCTGCCCGTTGATGCTGGGCTGAAACACGGTCGGCACGACCGACGAGGCCACCACGGCCGAGGTAATCTGGGCCGTGGAGCCCGGCACCAGGTCGGCGACGGGCAGCGTGAAGCTTAGTTCAGCGTTGATCGCAAAGGTCTCACCCACCCAGGTCCGACCCGATTTGCGGATGTTGAGCAGGTCGCGCTCGTAGAACTGCCGGTCGGTGAACGTGCTGATGCGGGCGCCGGGCGTGCCAGTTACGGCCGGGGCAGAAGCCACGCGGCGGCCGGCCGGGGCGCCCACCGTCAGGAAGTAGTAGGCCGTATCGGTGTAGGGATTAAGCTGGTGGCGGAAGCGGGTAGTAAGGTCCTCGCGGCTCCAGGTGTGCGGGCCGCGGGCATAAAACAGGAAGTACTCGTCGTTGTCGAAGGTGGCGTTGCCGTTACCCACAAACTGGATGTCATTTTCCACCAGATCGTCGGGGCGGTAGGCGCTGTTGGGCTGGGGCAGCGTGCCCATGGCATTGCCGAACAGCCGCAGGCGGGCCGGATCGAAGTTTTCGAGCCCGATAGTTTTGAGCGTGGCTTTATCGAGCTTGAAAATACCGCTCGTGGGCACGCCAATCTTAAACCACTCGCCCTGGCTGAGCACCGAAGTGCGGACGTAGCTACGGATGGCCTCGGGGCGGCTGCCGACGGGGCTATACGTGTAGCCGAAGCGCACCAGGCGCTCGGCCTGGCCGGTTTGGGGGTTGCGGCGCAGCGGCTGCAGGCGCAGCAGCGTAACCGGCTGGCGGGCTTCGGTGCCGGCCACCAGCTGCACGAGCGGCGAGGGCGGCAAGGCCGCTAAATCGAGCTGGCCGGCCTGGGCGGGCAGCAGGGGCTCATACTGCGCTTCGCTGAGCTGACCCGCTACTACGGTGCCGGGCAGCCGCACCAGCAGCGTGCCCACCTGCTCCTCGGTACCAAAAGCAGCGCCCCGGAAGGAAGGCACCAGCCGTTTCTGGCCCTTCAGGCCCACGGGCACGGTGCCGGTCCAGGTGATGTTTGCGCGATACGTCTGCTCGCCCGCCTGGGCCCGGGCCCGCGGGGCCGCAGCGCCCAGCAAGAGCAGCGTAATCAGCAGCCAGACCGTAGAATAACGCATACGCACAACGCAAGAAAAGTCGGGGAAATGAACCAGAAGCGCCAACAGGGCAGCCGGTAATACAGTTCAGCCCAAAAGATAACAGCTCCGGCCGCGAATTATTGCGCCCGGGGCGGCGGGTAAGCCGCGAATGTTGCTGTCTGGTAAACGAAACAACTCCGGGCCCGGATTGCCCGGGGCCGGCTCAGGCGGCGGCCACCGGTTCCTTATCGGTGCTGAACACCGACAGCAGCACGTAGAGCAGCACAATCAGCGGCACGGCCACGGCCCACAGGCTGGCCAGCAGCGCGATGCTCAGGAGCGCAAAAATAAAGCGCACCTTGTTGTCCTGCCAGCGCAGGGTCTTGAACTTGAGGGCGAACAGCGGCAACTCGGCCACCAGCAGGCCCGACAGCAGCACCGTCAGGCCCAGCAGCAGCCAGGGGCTGAGCAGGAAGGGCGTGAGGGCGAAGTGGTCGTTTTCGAGGATGAGCGGCAGCGAGGCCACCACCAGCGTGCAAGCCGGCGTGGGCAGCCCGATAAACGAGTCGGACTGGCGGGTGTCGTTGTTGAACTTGGCCAGGCGCAGGGCCGAAAACACCGTCACGATAAAGCCCGCGTAGGGCAGCCAGTCGGGCAGGTCGGTGCCGGCCTGGGTGAGCAGCGCGAATAGAAACGCGCCCGGCACCACGCCAAACGACACCATGTCGGCCAGCGAATCCAGGTCTTTACCAATCGGCGACGACACGTGCAGAGCCCGGGCCAGCAGCCCGTCGAAAAAATCGAACAGGGCGGCCAGGGCCACGAAATAAGCCCCGGCTACGAGGTTGCCGGCAAAAATGGAACAGAGCGCCAGGCAGCCCGAAAACAGGTTCAGGCAGGTAACGGCGTTGGGAATTGACTTTTTCAAGGCAGACGTGGGGGCTTAGGCTTGGGCTCGGGCTCGGGATGGCAGGAAACGCGCCCTACTGCAGAAACGGGTTGTGGCGGCGCTCCTCGCCAATGGTGGTGGCGGGGCCGTGGCCGGGGTACACCACCGTGTCGTCGGGCAGGGGCAGCAGCTGGCTTTTGATGCTGGCAATGAGCGTGGCATGGTCGCCGCCGGGTAAATCGGTGCGGCCGATGCTGTTCTGAAACAGCACGTCGCCGCCGATAACCGTGCTGGTGGGCGCGTGGTACAGCACCACGTGGCCGGGGGCGTGGCCGGGTACGAAGCGCACCTGCAGCTCGGTATTACCGAAGCGTACGGCTTCGCCGGCCCGCAGCTGGCCGGTGGGCTCGGCCGGCTGGTAGCCGGGGAAACCATAGTTGGCGGCGTAGCTCGGCACGGCCCGCAGCGTGGCAAAATCGGCCTCGTGCAGCAGGTAGGGCACCTTATAGGTGTCGATGACGAACTGATTGCCCAGCACATGGTCGATGTGGGCGTGGGTGTTCACCAGCAGCACTACCCGCAGCTGGTGGTCGTCGATGTACTGGCGCAGGGCCTGTTGCTCGGCCGGCTCGTAGCAGCCGGGGTCTACAATAATGGCCTCGCCGGTTTCGTCGGAGAGCAGGTAGGTGTTTTCGGCAAACGGGTTGAAAGTGAAGCCGGCAACGGTCATGGCAGGGGAGGGGTGGTTTGAAAGGGCAAGTTACAGTTAAAGTCAAAGAGAAAAGGTGCGGTAAAGTCAAACGCAAAAGGGCCAACGCCAACGCCGGCCCGCAAACCGCCAAAAGCCGCCGCCAGCGCCCCAAAGCCCGCTACCAGCGGCGTACTGCTATAACAGCGACTTTGACTTTGGCCCTTTTCTCTTTGACTTTACCCGTACCTTGCCCCCAATGCGACACGTTGACTACCTGATTATCGGCTACGGCATTGCCGGGGCCACGCTGGCGGCCGAACTGCGCGGGCGGGGCCGCACGGTGCTCGTGCTCGACACGCCCCAGCCCGACTCGGCCTCGCGGGTGGCCGCGGGCCTGATGAACCCCGTGGCCGGCAAGCGCTTCGCCCTGGCCTGGCGCGCCGATGAGCTGCTGACGGCCGCCGCCGCTTTCTACCAGGTCCAGGAGCAGCGGCTGGGCCGGCCGTTTTTTCAGGCCCTGCCCATTGCCAAGTTCTTTTCCTCGGTGCAGGAGCAGAACGCGCTGCTGGCCCGCAGCGCCGACCGGCCCTGGTTGGATTTCGTGGACGATATTTCGACCGGTGCGCTGCCGCCGCTGCCCGGTGTGAGCCCCCAGTTTGGGGGGCTGCTGGTGCGGCGCGGGGGCTTCGTGCTGGTCGAGGAGCTGCTCACGGCCCTGACCGCCGAAGGGCTGGCGCAGGGCTGGCTGCAGCACGAAACTTTTGACTGGGCCGCGCTTGTTGCCGGGCCGGCCGGCGGCTTTGCCTACGCAGGCCGGGTGCAGGCCCGGCACGTCATCAGCTGCGAAGGCGCCGCCACCATTCAGAACCCGTATTTCGGCTGGCTGCCCCTCACCCCCAACCAGGGCGAGGTGCTGACGGTGGAGTGCCCCGGCCTGCCGGCCGATACGGTGCTCAACAAAGGCGCCTACGTGGTGCCCCTGGGGGCCAACCGGCTGCGAGTGGGCGCCACCTACCGCTGGCCACCCTTCGCAGCGGGCATCACGGCCGAGGCCCGCGAGGAGCTTGGCCAGCGCCTGGCCGAGCTGACGGCGCTGCCCTTCCGGGTGGTGGACCAGCGGGCCGGCGTGCGGCCGGCGGTGCGCGACCGGAAACCGCTGCTGGGCACGCACCCCAACCTACCGGGGCTGCACGTGTTCAATGGTATGGGCTCGAAGGGCGTGATGCTGGCACCCCGGCTGGCGCAGGTAATGGCCGAGTGGCTGGAAAATGACGTAGAGCCCTGGCCCGAAGTCAATATCCGGCGGTATCTTTCGTTGTACCCGGCCGGCCCGGCCGCGAAGTAGCCGGATTTAAGTAATTTGATTTTGTGAAAGAGCAGTCTGTTAACGTGTAATGCTGAGCAGAATAGAAGCAGCGCTGCTGTACCATTAACCCCGGTGCAGAAGCCGGCGTGGCAACCAAGCGGGAAAGGTGCTTCGGCTCCGCTCCGCTCAGCATTACATTCTCATATTATACGCTCACTACGACCCACCCGTCCCTCGCTCTCGGTTTTTGATATGAAGCACGTCTCCTTATTTTTCCGGCCGGGGCTGGCGCGGCCCACCGGTTCGCTGCTGCTGCTGGCCGGGCTGCTGGCCGCCCCCGCCGCCTGGGCCCAAACCGCCCAGGAGCCCTTCGGACGGGTCCGGCTGCAGTATAAAGACTTCGACTGGCTGCAGTTCAGCACCCAGAATTTTACGGTGTACTACTACGCCGGCGGCGAGGCCAACGCCCGCCACGCGGCCGAGTACGCCGAAAAAGAGCTGCAGCGCATCACGGGGCTGATTGGGTACTATCCGTACTCAAAAACCACCCTCATGCTCTTCAACTCGGTGGGCGACCTGCGGCAGAGCAACGTGGGCCTGGCCCCCGAGAAGTACACCAGCGGCGGCGAAACCGCGCTGGCCCGCTCTACCAAGGTGCAGATTGCCTTCCAGGGCACCCAGACGGAATTCAAGCAGGAGCTGAGCCGCCGCGTTACCGAGGTGCTGCTCAACGACATGATGTACGGCGGCTCGCTCAAGGAAGTCATCCAGAGCAGCTACCTGCTGCAGTTGCCCGACTGGTTTATCGACGGGGCCTCGGCCTACGCGGCCCAGGGCTGGAGCGTGGAAATGGACGACTACATGCGCACCATGGTGCAGGAGCACGAGGGCAACCGCACGGCGCCCTTCTTTCTGCGCAACCCCGAGCTGGCCGGCCAGAGCGTGTGGAACTACATTGCCGAGCGCTACGGCTACACCAGCGTCCAGAACATTCTCAACCTGACGCGCATCACCCGCGACGTGGAAGTGGGCATCAGCTCCTCGCTGAATGTGCCCTACAAGGTGTTTCTGAAAGACTGGCTGGCTTACTACCGCCAGCTGAATGCCCAGCCGCTCACGCCATTTCAGGAGCTCGACGAGAAAAACAGCCTGGCCGGCCGCAACCGCCGCAATGTGCTCTATAGCCAGCCCGTGCTCAGCCCCAACGGCCAGCGCCTGGCCTACGTGCAGAACGACCGGGGCCGCTACCGCGTGCTGGTGGTAAACCAGAACGGCCGTGGCCGCGACGTTATCCATCGTGGCGGCTATAAAACGCCCGACCAGCGCGTGGAAACCCGCCTGCCGCTGCTGGCCTGGCGCGGCAACGGCCAGGTGGCCCTGGTGGAGGAGCAGCGCGGCCAGCTGGTGCTGCAGTTGCGCGAAGCCGACGGCGGCCTGGGCAACATGGCCGCCCGCCTCAAGGGGCTGCTGCCGCACTTCGGCCGCCGCACCTCCATGTTCACGCCCTTCTCGCAGATAACGGCCCTCAACTACTCGGCCGATGGCAAATCGGTGGTATTTAGCGGGGTGTATAAGGGCCAGAGCGACCTGTACCTGCTGCGGGCCGGCAGCCGCGTGCCCGAGCGACTCACCAACGACATTTTCGACGACGTGGAGCCGGTGTTCATGCCCGATGGCCAGAGCCTGGTGTTCAGCTCAAACCGCTGGCTCGATTCGGCTGGTACGGCCCGCGGCTCCTTTGCCGCGGTGGTAAACAACTACGACCTGTACCGCTACCACCTCGACGGCCGCCCGCAGCCGGTGGAAGTGATAGTGAGCACAATTTCCAATGAAACCCGCCCCCGGGCCCTGAGCAACGACGAGGTGCTGTTTGTGAGCGAGGAAAGCGGGGTGCGCAGCATCTACCGCTACTCGTTCAGCGCCCGCGACTACCAGCCCGTTACCAGCTTTCTGGCCGGCGTGCACGATTTCGACTACAGCGCCGCCACCGGCGCGCTGGGCCTCACCGCCACGGCCGATGGCCGCAGCAACGCCTATCTCTACCCCAGCTACGCGCTGCCCGCTGGCCTGAAGCTGCACAAAACGGCCCGCCAGGAAATTCTGGAAGACCGCTCGCGGCCGGCCAAAGCAGCGGCTCCCAACCGGCCCGGCCCCACCGTGGCCCGGGCCCAGGGCATGGCCCCCGCCGCCCCCGACTCGGCTACCGCGCCCCCGGCGCCGGCCCCGAAGCCAGCCGACAAAACGGCGGATACCCGCGTGAACCCCAACGACTACGAGTTCGACGAGGACATTCCGGCCTCGCGGGCTACGGCGCCGGCCAGGCGGCGGAGCGCGACGGTGGTAGCCCTGCCCAAGGCCGCCCCCGCCGCTGCTACCGCGCTGGCCGGCCCATTCCGCTACGGCACCCCGTTCAGCATCGACAATGTGGTATCGACGCTTACGGCCGACCCGCTGCTGGGCCTGGGCCTTTCGGCGCAGGTAAACATGTCGGACCTGATGGAGGACCACCGGATTCAGGCCGGCATCTTCGCCCTGACCGACCTGCGCACGAGCAACATCTTTGCCGAGTACACCAACCTCAAGCACCGCTACGACTGGAGCATCCGATACCAGAAGCAGGCCTACTTCCCCGATGCCGAGCTGGCGCCTAACAACAGCCGGGTGCGCTACGGCCGCCACGAAATTGCGCCCACCCTGGCCTACCCGTTCACCCACAACCTGAGCTTGCGGCTGGGCCCGCGCTTCGTGAACGTGAGCCGCCGCCTCTACAGCGACCTGGCCAACGCCGAAGACGTAAACACCAATTACCTGGGCGGCGAGGCCGAGCTGGTGTTTGATAACTCGGTGATTACCGGCATCAATATGCTGCAGGGTACGCGCATGAAGGCTGGTATCAACCAGCTGCACGACCTGAGCGGCCGCAATACGGGCTTCACCAAGCTCACGGTGGATTTGCGCCACTACCAGAAGCTGCACCGCCAGCTCATCTGGGCCAACCGCGCCAGCTTCGGGCAGTATATCGGGGATAAGGCCACGCCCTTTTTCCGCCTGGGCGGCATGGATAACTGGCTGAATTACGATTACGCCGATCAGCGCTACATCACCGAGGACGGGAAGCCGGCAGTGGAGGCCAGCCAGCTCGACCCCAGCCAGATGTTCAACCAGCAGTTCGTTACCAACCTGCGGGGCTACAACTTCAGCAAGCGCGTGGGCCGCAAATACGTGCTCTTCAACACCGAGCTGCGCCTGCCCATCGTGCAGTATTTCTCGCGGCGGCCCATCGAGTCGGGCTTCTTCCGCAACCTGCAGCTCACGGCCTTCGGCGACATGGGCACCACGTACTCGGGCTCCAACCCGTTCAGCGTAAACAACTCCAACAACACGCGCACCAAAGACCAGGGCGGCTTTTCGGCCACGGTTATCAACTTCACCAACCCGCTGCTCTACGGTTACGGCGCGGGCCTGCGCACTACCATGCTGGGCTTCTACGTGAAGGGCGACGTGGCCTGGGGCCGCGAGCAGTACACCACCAACGGTCCGAAGCTCTACGTTACCCTGGGCTACGATTTTTAAGGGCTGCCGCCCGGAAAGAGCACTAAAGGGTCGGTTTTCCTCCGGGATAAACCGGCCCTTCGGCGTTTAGCCGGGCAATCGGGACGGAATCGGGGGGCGAAGGCCGATAGTCCGGGGGTTGGGTTGTATCTTTGTGGTCCGTTGAACCAGCCGAGTTGCCGTGGCGCTGCTAAGTGAAATCTGGGTGTTGATGCAGAAAGACTTCCGCCTGGAATGGCGGCAGCGGGCAGCGCTGAACGGTATGCTGCTCTACGTGAGCAGCACGGTGTTCGTGTGCTACCTCAGCTTCTCATCGCGCGGCGGCCAGCTGCCCGCCCCGGCCTGGAACGCGCTGTTCTGGATTGTGCTCCTGTTCTCCGCCATCAACGCCGTAGCCAAGGGCTTTCTGCAGGAAAGCCGGGGCCGCATGCTTTACTACTACACCGTAGTACGGCCCCAGGCCGTGATTCTGGCCAAAATTGCCTACAACGCTCTGCTGCTCGTGGGCCTAGCGCTGGTGGCCTTCACGCTTTACTCGGTGGTGCTGGGTAACCCGGTGCAGAACGTGCCGCTGTTTGTGGGCAACGTGCTGCTGGGGGCCGTGGGCTTTGCCGGCACCCTTACGCTGGTGGCTGGCATTGCCGCCAAGGCCACCAACAGCAGCACCCTGATGGCCGTGCTGGGCTTCCCGCTCATGGTGCCCATGCTGCTGCTGCTCATCAAAGTATCCAAAAACGCCCTCGATGGCCTCGAATTCGAAGCCAGTCGCAACTCCCTGCTTACCCTGCTGGCCCTCAACCTCATCGTCGGGGCCGTGTCGTACCTGCTGTTTCCCTTTCTGTGGCGAAGCTGATTTTGAGAAGGTAGGAGCTGGAATGGCCTCTGTATTTTCCGAACTACGTCGACTTTTGAGAACTGAAATTGTTATGTATCTACCTCACGCAAGAGCAGGACTTAAGCGCTTTTCCCAGCTTCTAACTCCTAGCTTCTAACTCCTAGCTTCTCCAATGAAAAACTGGTGGAAAGCCCTGACGGTGGTGCTGTTGCTGTACGTGGCGGTGGCGGGCCTGCTTATGCCGGTGCCGCGGCTGGCCATTCTCAACGAGAGCATCCGCAACCTGTACTTCCACGTGCCCATGTGGTTCGGCATGACGGCCATTCTGGTGGCCTCGGTGTACTATTCGGTGCGCTACCTGCGCGCGCCCACGCCCGAGCTCGATATCAAGGCCCACGAAGCGGCCCGCACGGGCATTCTGATGGGCTGCGTGGGGCTGATGACGGGCAGCATCTGGGCGCGCTTTACCTGGGGCGCGTGGTGGACCAACGACCCCAAGCTGAACGGGGCGGCCGTGGCCATGCTCATCTACGGCGCCTACCTGGTGCTGCGCTCCTCGTTCACCGACGAGCAGCAGCGCGCCCGCGTGTCGGCCATTTACAACGTGTTTGCCTTCGCCGTGGCCATGCCGCTGTTCTACATTCTGCCGCGCCTCACCGACTCGCTGCACCCCGGTGCGGGTGGCAACCCCGCCTTTGCCCGCTACGACTTGGATAGCGACATGCGTCTTGTGTTTTATCCGGCCGTCATTGGCTGGACGCTGCTGGCTTTTTGGGTGGCCCAGCTAGCCACCCGCATTTCCGTGCTCAAACTGAAAGTATATGAAAAGCAAATCGCCTGATTGGAGTGGCCGGAAAGGGCTGCTGTTGCTGCTGGCCCTGGTGCTGCCGGTGCTGCAGGCCGTAGCCCAGGCACCGGGCAACCAGCCCGAAATGGCCGAGGTGTTGCGCCAGAGCGGTAAAATCTACGTCGTGGTGGCCGTCATCACGGTGGTACTGGCCGGGTTGCTGCTGTTTCTGATTTCGCTCGACCGCAAGCTCAGCCGTCTGGAAAAGGAAGTGGCGGACGAGCGGTAGGGGATTCAGCATCACCTTACTTTCATTGCTTTTTGCGGACCTTTGTGGCCCGAATCATTGTTCCGAGCTGACTTCTGACTCCATCCGGAGCCGCCTCTTGTTTTAATCGACATGAAAAAAGCCCACATTTTCGTCATGGCCATCATTGCCGTGGCTATTGCCATTATCACCAGCACCGCCGGCGACGCCAGCGTGTACGTCTCGTTCAAGGAGGCCCGCGAGCGGGCCGCCGATGGCAACCTGACCAAGGTGCATGTGGTGGGCCGCCTGCCCCGCGACGGCCAGAAGAACATCATGGGCCTGGAGTACAATCCTACCCTCGACCCCAACTACTTCGCCTTCACGCTGGTGGATACCAACCGCATTGCCCAGCGGGTCGTGTATTTCAACCCCCAGCCCCAGGATTTTGACAAGTCGGAGCAGGTGGTAATTACCGGCGCCATGCGCAACGACGTGTTCGTGGCCGACAAAATCCTGCTCAAGTGCCCTTCCAAGTACGTGGAAAACGAGGTGCAGGGCGCTACGGCATCTATTAAGTAGTAGTTGATTGCGGATGCAACAGGAAGCAGACACGGCAGGGCGCTCCGATGCGGTGGATTCCCGCTTCCGCCCCCGTGTGCTTAAGCTGGTGCTGTCCTTCTGCTTCATTAATTGCCAGTGGCTGACTGGCAAAGCCCAGGTAGCCAACGACGATATTTCCCAGCGCCGGATACTGCGGGTCGAGGAAACGGCCAACTCCAGTACGACCGGCTGCACCGTGCAGTGGAGCTGCGTAGATGAAACCCTGACCGGCAAGTGCATTCAATACCACAACGACCAATGGTTTGAGTTCACGCCCCGCACGGCCGGCCGCTACTTCGTAAACATCGGCGGGCAGCAGTGCCGCGACGTGCGCGGGGTGCAGCTGGTGGTGCTAACCGGAACGCCCTGCCAGCCTGCTACCTACCGGGTGCTCTCCTGCACTTCTCTCGGCTCGCAGGACGACGTGTTCGTGACCCTGGATTCGTTGCAGGCGGGCCAGCCCTACCTGCTCAACGTCGATGGTTACCTGCGCGACTTCTGCCAGTTCAACCTCACGGTGAGCACCAGCCCCCAGGGACTACCGGCCCTGAACCTGCCGCCGCCTGCCGAGCCGCAAACCAGCCGCCTGGTTACGTTGCACTGGCAGCTCGACGATTCGCTGGGTTCGGTGCCGCAGTTCCAGGTGTGGCGCCGCGAGGCCGCCGAAACCCGCGCTGCCCGCCGCGCTGCGGTACCGGTAGCCCGCACCACCTACGGCGGGGCCGCTTTCAACTATGCATTTACCGACACGCTGGCCGCGCCCGGCCGCTACCTGTACCAGGTAGTAGCCGAAGCCACAACGGGTCCGCCGGTGCTGGTGCAGCAGCAGTGGTACAGCTTCAGCCAGCTCGCTACGGCTACCTCGCCGCCAACCCGCCAGGGCCCGCGCCCGGAAGTCCGGCAGCAGTTGCAGTGGGAGAAGCGGGCCCGCAAGATGCGCCGCCAACACCCGGTCCGGTAACCTTTTCAGCCTCACCAGATAACCCGTTGCCCGCCGTTGCTTTTCGCTTGGCAGCTTCCTCAAAAACAACTTTCAGTCAGACTGGTAGCTATTCTAACAGACTGATTTTCGCTTTTTCAACGCAGTAAACATGCTGAACACTCTCATCGGCGACGTCGGGCACTTAAGTGTTATTCTGGCGTTTGTGGCGGCCACGGTGGCGGCGTATTCCTACTACATGGCCGCCCGGGGCCGCACCCTCGGCGACACCGACGCCGGCTGGATGAAGCTGGGCCGCGGCGCGTTTATCGTGCACTCGGTCGCCGTGATTTCCGTGATTGTGTGCCTGTTCGGCATCATTCACGGCCACCGCTACGAGTATTACTACGCCTGGAGCCACAGCAGCAACCACCTGCCGGTGTACTACATGATTTCCTGTTTCTGGGAAGGGCAGGAGGGTAGTTTCCTGCTCTGGATCTTCTGGCACGTATGCCTGGGCCTGATTCTGCTGCGTTCGGCCAAGCGCTGGGAAGCCCCGGTGATGGCCATTTTCGCCGGTGTGCAGCTCTTCCTCACCTCCATGATTCTGGGCGTGGTGCTGGGCGACCTCAAAATCGGCTCCTCGCCGTTTATCCTGCTGCGCGACTTCATGCCCGACCTACCCGTGTGGCAGACCAACCCCAACTTCGTGCCTACCGACGGCACCGGCCTGAACGCCCTGCTGCAGAACTACTGGATGGTGATTCACCCGCCCACGCTGTTCCTGGGCTTTGCCCTCACGCTGGTACCCTTCGCCTACGCCGTAGCCGGCCTCTGGAAGGGCGAGTTCACCCGCTGGGTACGTCCGGCCATTCGCTGGAGCCTGTGGGGCGGTTTGATTCTGGGCGTGGGCATAATGATGGGCGCCTACTGGGCCTACGAAACCCTCAACTTCGGCGGCTACTGGAACTGGGACCCGGTGGAAAATGCCGTGTACATTCCGTGGCTGGTGCTGGTGGCCTCGCTGCATGGGCTGGTACTGTGGCAGCGCAGCAAAATGGCTTTGCGCACCTCGTTTGTGCTGGTTATTGCCACCTTCCTGCTCATTCTCTACGCTACCTTCCTCACCCGCTCGGGCGTGCTGGGCAACGCCTCGGTCCACTCGTTCACCGACCTGGGCCTTTCGGGCCAGCTGATTATCTACCTGGCGGCCTTCGTGGTGCTGAGCGTGGCGCTGCTGGTGTGGCGCTGGAAAAAGATTCCGATTTCGGAGAAAGAGCTGACCACGTATAACGCCGAGCTGTGGGTGTTTGTGGGCGCTACAGTGCTGTGCCTGGGCGCGTTCCAGGTGCTGTTTACCACCAGCATTCCGGTATACAACGCCTTTTTGGGCTTCATCGGCATCAAATCCAACCTGGCCCTGCCCGCCGACCAGATTGCGCACTACACCAAGTTCCAGCTTTGGCTGGGTGTGGGCGTGGCGTTCTGCTCGGGCCTGGCCCAGATCATGTGGTGGCAGAAAAACGACCGGGCCTCGCTCAGCAGCACCCTCACGGTGCCCGCCATGCTGGCGCTGCTCGGCTCGGCCCTCGTTATTCTGCTGGTGCAGTACAACGGCAAGAAGATGGAGTTGACCTACATCGTGCTCCTGACCACGGCCCTGTTTGGGGTGCTGGCCAACCTGAGCATGGTGTTCACGCTGCTGCGGCGCAAGGTGAGCCTCTCGGGTGGCGGCGTAGCCCACATGGGCATTGCCCTGATGCTGCTGGGTATTCTGGCCTCGTCGGGCTACTCCAACATCATCAGCCAGAACACCTCGGGCCTGCTCTACTCGCGCGAGTTCGACCAGACCACCAACCAGGACAACGTACTGCTGTGGCGCAACGACCCCTCGCGCATGGGGCCCTATGACGTGCGCTACACCGGCCAGTACTTCGACGTGCCCGGCGTGCCCGGCTACGTGGATAAGCAGCAGCTCTACCGCACCGACGACGAGTACAAGGCCCTGGCCCGCGCTGACATCAAGCGTGGCGACAAGGTGTACTACAAGGCCGGCGATACGCTCGAAATCCTGCCCGAAAACACCTACTACCGCGTCGAGTACGAGAACCGCGAGACCAAGGACAAATTCACGCTCTACCCCCGCGCGCAGGTAAACGAGCAGATGGGCGGCCTGCTGGCCTCGCCCGACATCAAGGTGTTCCTCGACCACGACATCTACTCGCACATCAGCGCCGTGCCGCCCATTGATAAGGAGAAGGACTGGAGTGAGGTGAAGGAGCACGTGCTCAGCATCGGCGACACCATTTTCCTCAACGACTACTTCGCCGTGTTCCGCGGCGTCGAGCCGGCCAAGCAGACGGCCGGCCTGGGCCTGACCAAGGACGACCTGGCCATTCAGGGCGACTTCCTGGTGTCGGGCGAGAAGAAGCAGTACCACGTGCACCCCGTGTTTGCGGTGCGCAACCGCCTCATCGGCCGTATGCCCGACGAGGTGGAGGACCTGGGCCTGCGCCTGAGCTTCCTCAACGTAGATCCGCAGCAGGGTAAGTTCACGTTCGGCGTGAGCACGACCCAGAAGGACTACATCATCCTGAAAGCCGTGGAGAAGCCTTTCATTAACCTGCTCTGGAGCGGTACGCTGCTCATGGCCGTCGGCTTTGGCATGGCCATCTACAAGCGCCGCCGCGAAACCGAGGCCCCGGCCGTACCTGCTCCCGAAGCCGGCACCAAGCCCCGCCCGGTAATCCCGCAGCCCAAACCCCAGGCAGTAGCCTAAATCCGGCCTGAGGTTACATATAAAACGCCCCCGATGCTGCTGCGTCGGGGGCGTTTTGCATAATGCCTTGCGTGCGAAAGTCCCGGCCAGTCTGCCGTCGGCTGAAGGGTATCCAACAGCAGTTACCTGCCGGAACCGGTACGAAGTGCACTGCATGTTGTGCCAGCCAGGGTTTAGCCAGTTGGTATAGGTAGCGTTAGAAAGCCAAAGCGACTTCTGGGCGCCTGCATGCTGCCCCTGAAACCGAAGCCTGACCTGCTGAGAAGTCAGGGTTGACTTTATGGAGCCCAAGCCCGGCAGGCGCCCGGATAGCCGGATGGGGTAGAGGGCACAAAAAAAGGGGCAGCCAGCTGGCTGCCCCTTTTCGGGTACTATTTCCGGGCCGAATTACTTCTGCACCGAGATGGTACGAACCATGTACTCGGCGCCGTTGCGCACCTTCACGGTGTACATGCCGTTGGCCAGCTTCGAGAGGTCGATGGTTTTGGTGGCGTTGTCGCGCACGGTTTCGGTGTGCACGCGCTGACCCAGCATGTTGGTTACTTCTACCTGCAGACCGTTCTTGGCGTTGGCACCACGCACATCAACCGTGAGGTTGCCGGCCGTAGGGTTGGGGTAGAGGTTGATGGCCTGCTGCAGCGCCGACGAAGAGGCGGTGATGGCCGTGGCCGTCACGCTGATATCATCGACGTAGAGGTTGAATTTGTTTTTCGCGCTGATAGCGTGGAAGCCGATGTAGTAGTTGCCGCTGGTGGTTGGCGTAATAGCTTTCACCTGCCCATCGTCGTTGCCAGCCGCCGTAGTGGCGTAAGCAGTATTGACGATAGCAATGTTGCGCCACAACAGGTTGGATTGAGCTGCCGGCGTGGTAGCGTTACCGTACTTCACCTCCAGGCCCTCGGCAAAGGTCGCTCCTGCAGCCTTGTACTTGAATGTAAGCTGATACGAGGTGCCGGCCCGCAGGAACAGCGCCGGCGTGAAGAACCAGTCGTCGGCAGCATTATCAGCGCTGTAGGCGTAGCGCATGTGGTTCGGAGCCGAAGCCGGCGTGCCGGTCGTTACAACACTCCAGGTCTTGGCGTCCGCATTGATATCCGCTACGGCCACGCCGCAGGGCAGGGCCCCGGCAGCTACCCCATCGAAGTTCTCAGTGTAGGGGAACGTGCTAACAATAGGCGGTACGCAGGGAGTAAAGAAGCTACGCGGACCTACCAGCGAGCTTTGGTCCGAGGCCGAGCAAATTGTCCGGATGTAGAACTCATAGTTAGTGCTGGGTAGCAGATTGCTAAGTGTATAGGGTGAAGCCGTAACAGTTACCGTGGTGCCCGAAACGGCTGGATCGAAACCTTTCGGGCCATAAATGATGGTGTAACCTGTACCGTTAGCCGAGCCGCCCGTGAGCGTAATCACAGCCGAATTCGGTTGCAGGTTAGTGATGGTGATGTCGGTTGGAGGAAGGCAGGTTGGCGGAACATCCGTAATGGCATCAATCATGAACGCACCGTAATTGCTCTCAGACACGTCCGCTGGAGTGCCTCCCGTCAGCGAGCTGATGACGTAGTAAGCCTCTGTGCGAGTTGGTTTCTCGGAGCCTTGAAGACCAACCGGGAAGTAGTTAGCGGCGCCAGGAGTCTGAGCCAAGCCGACGATAAAGCTGCCCGGCGCAACTGGACCATTCACAACAAAAGTCTTGTCCTTATCAATATCAGCGGCTAAAACCTTGTAATCGGGTGAGCGGGCAATAATGCTTCCATTGCCATCGAGTACTACCCCATACACTGTATTGCCCACCGACTTAACATCAGAGAGGCGAACTGTTACGCCCGTAACTGTCCGCGGAGCGGAAGTGGTGTATTTGTTGCCCATAATTCCGCCTGCATTAACGCCAAGGCTTCCCGTGGTTGTAGCATCGGGCTGAGCGTAGGCATAGGTGGTCTTATTTACCAACTGGGTGGTAGAGGCAGAATTGTTGAAATTGTTACCGTCTTCGGTGACCGTAACCGTCATGGTATTAGTGCCCTCATTCGTAGGTGTAAAAGGGGCAAAGCTTACAATGCCCGCTATATCAACCGGGATACTAGCAATTGTAACTGCGGTGGTAAAGGTGTTGGCACCAGTTACCTTCAGAGTAAAAGTGACGTTGTTCTGGGCGGTAGTACCCGTATTTCGGACATAAGCTCTAATGGTTTCCGGCGTTCCGTAAGGAATAGGCAACTTGCTGAGCGCGTATACCTGCTGCACGGCAATGTCCTTTTCCTGAATGGCATTAAAGCGGTAGGTGCGGCCGGCATCGGGGCCAACGCTCTGGCGGAAGTTGTGCGCATTTACGCCCGTCGCGCTTCCTGCTAAGTAGGTAGTGGAAATAAAGGTGGTAGTAGCCCAGGCCGCCGTTGAGCCCTTGGAGGCCAGCAGCACCTGGTTGGCGGCCGCCCCCACGCCCTTCAATCCCACCACCGCCGACTTGAAGGCGTCGGCGTTGGCGGAAGCAGTGGCCGTGTTGTACACGAACTCAACGCGGTTGCTGGTTTCGTACAGCTTCACTTGGAAATCGAGCGAAGCGTACTGCTTGGCCGGCGTGGCCGCCGATTTGTCGCTTACACCTTTCCACTGAATGGTGCAGATGCGGTTGGGAGCCGTACCGCTGAGCTGGTAGCTGTAAACGGCCGGGCCGGCCGCGGCACTTTCCAGGTCGGTGTTGAACGGCAGCAGCAGGTTTGTCTGCGCCGCATCGTTCAGCGGTCCGCTGGTGGTAGTAGTCGAGGAGGTTGGGAAGTAAGGTGCCGACGGAGCCGTGGTGCCCAGGGCCAGGTAGCCGTTGGTGTTCAGCACGAAATCGGTGAATGCCTGCCCGTTAAAGTTAAAGGAGAAGCCAATGGGCGTTGCGGCCGAGTTAGCGTCATCGGTGTTGGGCGTGGCAATAACAGTGGCCGAGGCTCCGAGGTCAGTATAAGTGCCGGGCGTATTGCTTGCCCCGAACGTATTATAGTTCAGGTTCTGGGCGTGGGCGGCTCCGGTAGCCAGCCCCAGCAGGCCCAACAGGGCCAGCTTGCGCCAGGCCTTGGTTGTACGACCCGTAGTGTAGATTTTTGTCATGGAAAGAGACGAAAAAGTGTGAAAGAGTGAAGTAAGCAGAAAGTAAGCAATTACCCTGTCCGTAGAACAGATGGTATTTGCGACGGCAATATGCCGAATAAACTGCTAATTTTTATATCATTTTTATGCGAACATTTCAATTAATCATGATTGGCGCTAATAAACAGGCGGTTTTGAGCCGATGAATTCAATGTCCTTCAACCCTCTGCGTATAGTGCTGCTTGGTGCCGGCCGGGTGGCCGCGCACCTGGCTCCGGCCCTGGCCGCCGCCGGCCACCAGGTGGTAGGCCTCTGGAGCCGCAGCCCCGAATCGGGGGCGGCGCTGGCGGCCCGGCTGCCGGCCCCGGTTGCCGTGGCCCCCGGCCTGCAGCAGCTGCCCGCGGCCGACGTATACCTGCTCACGCTGCCCGACGCGGTGGTGCCCGAGGTGCTGGCGGCGGCCCGCTTTCCGGCCGGAGCGCTGGTGGCACACACGGCCGGGGCGCTGCCGCTGTCGGTGTTTGCCCCCTACAAAGAGCAGCTGCGCGGCGGCGTGTTCTACCCGCTCCAGACCTTCGGGCCAGGTCGCGCTATTGATTGGGGTACCGTGCCGCTGTGCCTGGAAGCCACCGATGCCACGGCCCTGGTTACGCTGCACCAGCTGGCCGCCTCGCTGAGCGCCGATGTGCGCGAGCTGGACTCGGCCCGGCGGCTGCAGCTGCACGTAGCGGCCGTGTGGGTCAGCAACTTCCCCAACCACCTGCTGGGCATTGGGCGCGAGCTGCTCGAAGGAGCCGGGCTGCCCTGGGAGCTGCTGCACCCGCTCATCCGCGAAACCCTCGACAAGGCTCTGGCCCAGCCGCCCTTCGCGGCCCAGACCGGCCCGGCCGTGCGCCACGATGCCGCCACGCTCGCCCGCCACGAAGCCGCGCTGGCCGACCGGCCGCGCTGGCAGCAGCTTTACCAGCAGCTTACGGCCAGTATTCGGGCCACGGCCGGGGCGGCCCCGGCGCCGGCAAACAATGGGAGTGGTTTGCGGCTTTGATTCGGGGGGGTACGTCCGTACCTTTGCCCCTTCGTTTTTGCCTTGTGTACCTAGCCTTTCGCCGTGAAAGCCATCAATATTACGTTTACCTTCCAGGACGGCCAGCCCGACCAGACGCACGTGGCCGCCGAGGGCGAATCGGTGCTGGATGTGGCCCTCAACAACAACATTCAGTTGCAGCACAACTGCGGCGGCGTGTGCGGGTGCAGCACCTGCCACGTGTATATTGAGCAGGGCGAGAACGACCTGCCCGAAATTTCCGACGCCGAGGAAGACTTCATCGACCGGGCCGAGAACCCGCGCATCAACTCGCGCCTGGCCTGCCAGTGCGTGGTGCAGGGCGGCACCTCCGACCTGGTAGTGCGCATTCCGCCCCAGCACTTTTTGGGGCACTAGATTTTAAGGCGCGGAATGTGAGAAATTGGGTAATGGGCCGCAACAGCGGTGTTATTGCCATTTCCGCAGCTGCCGCACTTTCCACCTTCAGCACATTTTATTAATATGAATCATTTCGAGCCCCCGATTAAGTGGAGCGACCACGAGGATGTGGCCATTGCCCTGTATGAGAAATTCGGCAACGAATTCGGCGAGGCTAAAATCTACCGCATCCGGTTTACCGAGCTCCTGGATTGGGTGCTGAGCCTGCCCAACTTCGAAGGTACCCGCGAGGAGGCCAACGAAGGCCACCTGGAGCAGATTCAGGCCAAGTGGGTGTACGAGTGGCGCGATAACCAATAGGCCGCCCCGGCCCGTTGTGCTGGCCGCTTTCTTTTATAACGGTGCCCGGCAACCCGGCCGGCGCACTCCTGTGCTATAGTAATATGTCGGCAGTAATTGATTTGAAGGCAATTAAGGTGTTTATTTTGGACGTGGACGGCGTGCTGACCGATGGCACGCTGCTGGCCTTCAACTCGGGCGAGCAGGTGCGTTCCTTCCACATCCGCGACGGTTACGCCATCCGCCACGCCCTGCGCCAGGGCTACCGGGTGGCCGTTATTTCGGGCCGCGAGGAGGAGGGCGTGCGCAAGCGGCTGGAGTCGCTCGATGTGCGCGACATTTACCTGGGGGTGGATGACAAGATGAAAATCTTCAACAACTACCTCAACACCTACCACCTCGAAACGGCCAGCATAGCCTACATGGGCGACGATATGCCCGACCTGGAGGTGATGCGCCGCTGCGCCCTGGCCGCCTGCCCCGCCGATGCCGCCACCGATGTGCGGGCCATCAGCAACTACGTGGCCCAGCTGCCCGGCGGCCACGGCGCCGTGCGCGAGCTGATGGAAGCCGTGATGAAAGCGCAGGGTACCTGGTAAAAGGCTGCCCGCAAGCGGCTAAAGCTTGATATTGGTGGTTGGTAAGGCGCCAAGCGGCGGCAACGGTTTTCGGAATCGGGCGGTGTTACGCTGGCCTGCAGCTGCTGGCACGCGCCGGGGCACGCACCGGGCTCGACAGTAGCGCACGGGTTATTGCCGCGCAAAGCGTACTATTGTCGTGCTGCTGACCTACCTCGGCGGCAACGTGCCGGCCAGCCAGCTAGAACAGTGAGGGGCAGCGGCCGGCTTGAGCAGCGCAGATACCCTTGCGCCGCCTTACCTTCAGCCCAGCAAAGCCAATTCCAACCCTTCCACCACAACCCCCTTTCCCTGCTATGAAAACCGGCACCGTTAAATTTTACAACGAAGACAAAGGCTACGGCTTTATCACCGAAGACGAAACCAACGAAGACTTTTTCGTGCATGTTACCGGCCTCAATGGCGGGCAGGTGCAGCAGAGCGACCGGGTGGAGTTTGATACCGAGCAGGGCCGCAAGGGCATCAACGCCGTAAATGTAAAGCGCCTGTAGCCACCCGAAAGCCAGCGGCAAAAGCCTCTTCCGATTTCGGGAGAGGCTTTTTTTAGCGCCTTTTGCTGCGGCTGGCGCATCTTTGTAGTTCCTTTTGCCCTTGCGGCCCCCGCTATGCCCTTTCGCCCGCCCCTGTTTGCCGCCGATGCCACTGCGGGTGCCGCCGGCGCCGGCAGCCTGGGCTCCGGTAGCGGCGGGCGGCAGCTGGCCCGGCTGGTGCGCCTGCCCAACCTGCTGATTATGGCCCTGTGCCTGCTGCTGGTGCGTGCCTGCCTGCTGCTGCCCGAGGCGCCCTGGCGGCAGGTGCTGGCCCCCGGGTTTGGGCTGCTGCTGCTGTCGGCGCTGTGCATCGGGGCGGCCGGCTACATCATCAACGACTACTACGACGTCAAGATTGACGCCATCAACCGGCCCGGGCGGCTGGTGGTGGGGCGCGGCATCAACCGGCGCCACGCCATGCTGGCCCACCTGGTGCTTTCGGGGCTGGGCGTGGGGCTGGGGATGCTGCTTTCGCCGCTGCTGGGCCTTGTCAATCTGGGTTCGGCGCTGCTGCTGTGGGGGTACTCGGCCCGTTTTAAGCGGGTGGCGCTGGTGGGCAACGTGAGCATTGCCACCCTCACGGCGGCGCTGGTGCTGCTGCCCGAGCTGCAGCTGCATACCGGCCGCTCGGCCGTGTGGGGCTACGCGCTGGCCGCTTTCCTACTCACGCTGGTGCGCGAAATTGTGAAGGACGTGGAGGACATGCGCGGCGACGCCCAGCACGAATGCCGCACGCTGCCGCTGGTGTGGGGCGTGCCGCGCACCAAGTGGGTGGCCGGGTTTTTTCTGGCCTGCCTGGCGCTGCTGGTGGCCGGGGCCGTGTTCAATGCCCTGCTGATGAGCCACCGCTACGCACTGGGCCTGTGGCTGCTGGCGCTGGTGCTGGCTCCGCTGCTGGCCCTGGCCGCCGCCCTGCGCCGCGCCGACCAGCGGCGGCATTTTGCCCGGCTCAGCACCTGGTGCAAGGCCATCATGCTGGCCGGGGTGCTGTCGATGCTGGGGTTGGTCTGAGCATGTGGGCAACCGCGGCCGCTACAGTTGCGTTAGCACAGGCCAGGGCCCCGGCCGTGCTGCCCGCCTGAAGGCCGCCGCCGGCGCCTGCTCCATCCACTTTTCTGACCCCGGCCATCTTTGTATGCGCTTACTTTATCCGTTGCTGGCGCTAAGCGCGCTGGCCACCCCGGCTGCCCTTGCGCAGTCAGTTGCCCCCGATTCGACTACCCCGCTGCTGGCCTCGGCAGCTCTGGCTCCCGCGCCGGCCGAGCTAACTACCTCGGCTGAGTTGGTTAACGAGCCAGCCGGCGCGCCGGTGGGCCTGAACCGGGCGCTGGCGCCGGCCGCCACCACCAAAATCAGGCTCACGCCCTCCGACCCCGATAAGCCGAGCTTTATCCCGGTGCCCATCGCTTTTTATCAGCAGGAAACCGGCTTTGCCGGCGGCGTGGCCATTCTGCCGGTGTGGCGTTTTGGCTCCGACACCACGGTGCGCAAGTCGAATGCCCGCCTGATTGCCTGGATTTCGCAGAAAAAGCAAACCACTCTGCAGCTCACGCACACCATTTTCACGAAGGAAGAAAAGTTCTTCTTCTCGGGCGAGCTGAGCTACTACGACCTGGCGTTCAAGTACTACGGCCGCGGCAACGATACCGACAAGGATGTGTACTCCAATATCCAGTATCCGCTGATTGTATTCGATGAGAAGGCGCTCATGAAAGTGAAGCCCAATCTGTTCGTGGGCCTGCGCTACCGCCTCACCGATCTGGGCACCGTTAAGCTCAAGGAACATGGCGACGACGACGCCACTCCCGGTTCTTACTACACCATTCCGGCCGAGCAACGGGGCGGCTACACCACCTCGGGCGTGGGACCGGCGCTGCTCTACGACAGCCGCGACAACCTGCTGGCCACCTACCAAGGCAATTTCGTGGATGCCCACGTGCTGTTCGCCGGCAAAGCCCTGGGCAGCGACTACAACTTTACGCGCTACATGGTCGATGCGCGCCACTTCAACCCGCTGTTCGGCTCCAACAACACCATTCTGGCGCTGCAGTTTCTGGGCCAGTACCACACCGGCGACGTGCCGTTCCGCGAGTGGGGCGGCATGGGCGCCACGCTCGGTGGCTCGCTCTACAACAATGCCTACCTGATGCGCGGCATCTACGAGGCCCGCTACCGCGACCGGCAGTTCACCACGGCTCAGGCCGAAATCCGCCAGAAACTATTCTGGCGCATCGATGGCGTCGTTTTCGGCTCGGTGGGTCAGGTGGCGCCCAACATCGACGACTACAAGTTCGACGCCATGCGCTACGCTGGGGGCGTGGGTGCCCGCTTCCGCTTCAACCGCCGCGACCGGCTCAACATTCGCCTCGATTACGGTGTGGGCTCGGGCGGCAACTCGGGCATCATCTTCGCCGTGGGCGAAGCATTCTAAGTCAAGCGACCAGCCATAAGCTACCAGCCGCAAGCCGCAGGCCCGCACCGTAAAGGAGCGGCCTGCGGCTTTTGCTTTTTCTGTCTTTGAAGCTCAGCAGTATGGTTTTTTGTTGGTTTTTGCGTCAACTGTGCCCTGTTTGGTGCGTAGAAAGCAGCGCATGGATTACGCCACTCCGCGCCGGTTTCATTCGGCCCATCCCAACAACGCGGCACTGCCCGCTTCGCCCTGGAACCACCTGCCGCCGCCGGCCCCGGCGCTGCGGGCCAGCATTATTATCCCGGCCAAGGATGAGGCGGAGGCGCTGCCCGCCACGCTGGCTGCGCTGGCCGCCCAAACCAACGAGCAGGGCCAGCCATTGCCGACCGGCTGCTTCGAGGTGCTGGTGCTGGCCAACAACTGCACCGATGGCACCGCCGCCGCCGTGCGGGCCTTTGCCGCCACCCACCCGGCCCTGGCCCTGTACGTAGCCGAGCTCACGCTGCCACCCGCCGAGGCCCACGTCGGCCGGGCCCGGCGCCTGCTCATGGACGAGGCTGCCCACCGCCTGGAGCAGGCCGGCCAGTCCGGCGCCGCCATCATCAGCACCGATGCCGACACCCGCGTAGCTCCCGACTGGCTGGCCGCCACGCTGCGCGAGCTGGCGCGGGGCACCGATGCCGTGGCCGGCCGCATTCTGATGGAAGAAACCAGCCGCGCCTGCCCCGTGCGCCGCTGCCAGCTGCAGGATGCCACTTACCAGTTGCTGCGGGCCCGGCTCGAAACCCAGCTCGACCCCCAGCCCCACGACCCCTGGCCCCGGCATCACCAGCATTTCGGGGCCAGCCTGGCCGTTACGGTGGCCGCCTACCGGCAGGTGGGCGGGCTGCCGGTAGTGCCGTTTCTGGAAGATGAGGCCCTGTACCAGGCCCTGCTGCGCCACGATTTGCGAGTGCGCCATAGTCCGGCCGTGCGCGTGTTTACCTCGGGCCGGCAGCAGGGGCGGGTGGCAGTGGGCCTCTCGTGGCAACTGCGCGAGTGGGCCCGCCTGGGCCAGCAGCAACTGCTGGTGCCCGACCCCGCGGCCCTGGTGCACGAGCTGCGCCTGCGCCGCCGGCTGCGGGCGCAGTGGCAGCTGGCGCAAAGCGGTGGCTCCGTCAGTCAGGCAGCTTTGGGTCTGGAACAGGTGCCGGCCCAAGTGCTGACGGCGCTACCCAGCTATGCCACCTTCGGCGCCTACTGGGAGTGGGCGCGGCCGCTGCTGCTGCCCGACCCGGTGCCCCAAGTGCCACTGGCGCTGGGCATTGCCGCGCTACGTACCGAGCTGGCGCAGGCTGCGGTAGGCGTTGGTGGAGGGTTCTCATTCTGAGTAGTGCAAAGAATCTCGCGTGCAGTGGCAATTCCTGACGACAGGATTACTGTGGCACGCGAGATTCTTCGCGCGCTCAGAATGACAGGCCTTCACCAATCCTTACGTCTTCTCCAGCACGTCGAGGCGGTACTTTTCGTGGCGCTGGCCGTGCAGGTGGCGCAGGGGGCCATCAGGAGTGGCTTTTGCCAGGAAGAACTCGTGCACGGCGTCGCCAGTGAGCGGGTAGTCGTGCACGGGGGGCGTCCAGTGGACCAGCACGAGCTGGCCGCCGGCCGGCAGCGCGGCCACTATCTGGTCGGCGGCGCGGGCCAGGTCGGCCGGGCTCCAGTAGTAGCCTACCTCCGATACCAGAATCAGGTCGAACTGGCCCTGGGGGAATTCGGCGGGTACGCGCAGCAGCTGTAGCTCGACCTGCGGCAGGTGGGCGCAGCGTTGGCGGGCCTGCTCAAGGGCGGCCTCGGCCACATCTACGGCCAGCAGGTAGTCGCAGCGCGGGGCCAGCCGGGCCGTGAGAATGCCCAGCGAGCAGCCGATTTCAAAGGCCCGCGCGTAGTGGGGGCGGGGCAGCGCGGCCAGCGTGGCAGCGTACTTCTCCTGCTCGTAGGGGCTGGAAGTGAAGTTCCAGGGGTCCTGGTTGGCCTCGTACACCTTATCGAAGTAATCGGCCGGCAGGGTGTGGGGCTGGTTGGGATTCGGTTCCATAAAGATGAGACGTGAAGTGGTCGTATTTCGGGTTGGGCCGCGGTCTTCGGTCGCGAAATATCGTCGTCAACGTAAAAAACCGGCTGGGCTGGGCTGGCCGGCTAAACAACCGCTTCCAGATACACTTCCGTGGGGCGTGCGAAATGCGCGAGCATGGTGGGAGCCAGCGTAAAGCCCGCCGGGTCGTCGTCGATGCAGGAGCCGGGTAGCTGCGAGGCGTGCGCGGCAATGGCGCGCTGCTTTTCGGCCAGCACCGGCCCGATATCGAGCTGCCAGCCGCTTGTTTCGCCCGATTGGGGCAGGTCGGCGGGGTCGGCCCGCTCCCAGGCCCAGACGAGGTATTCGAGCAGGCGCGGGGGCCGGGGCAGCTGGGCCAGGGCTGCCCGCACCAGCTGGCTGCTGGCTTGGTGGTCGGGGTGGGGGTCGCGCCGCCAGGGGCACAGCACGGTAGCCGGCTGCTTTTCGCTCAGGAAGTCAACCAGCCGGGCTACGGCTGCCGCCCCGGCGGGCGCGTCGGGACCGGGCACCTGGCCGTCGGGCAGGCCTAGCGGCAGCAGGTGGGTGGGGCACAGGCCCAGCTCGGCCAGCGCGAGGCGCAGCTCGGTTTCGCGCAGGGCCTGGCGGGCCGGGGCCGGAAACCTGGCCGAGTTGGGGTGCGACATGGTGCCGTCGCTTATCAGCACGCACCACACGGGCACGTTGGCACGGGCCAGCAGCGCCAGCAGCCCGCCGCAGCCCAGGCTCTCATCGTCGGGGTGCGGGGCAATTACCACGGTTGGTCCCAGCGTGGCGGCAAAGCCAGCGGGGCGCAGTGGCAGGGCGTTGAAATCAAGCGTCATGTTAAAGCGTATCTGTAAAATCCAGTCTCAAAGAACATCCAGGTTAGCCAGCTATAAACCTGGCAGCCAGCAGCTGAAAGCCCGCAGCCAAACCCGCTTACTCGTGCCAGAGACGGTGGGCGGGGCGGGGGTGAGTCAGGGCGTAGCGGCCGGCGTCGGCCAGGGCGGCGTCGGGGGCGGGCTGGCGCAGGTAGTGGGTCAGGTCGCGGTGCAGGCGCTCGAAGGGCTCGGGCCGCAGCAGGCCCCGGGCGCCCACGCACCGCTCGGCCAGCGGCAGCACCCGCAGGCAAATATCCTCGATGGCCGAGCGCACGAGGTTGGCGTGGGCTACCACCGTTTCGGCGTCGGGGCCGGGACGGGCGGCCAGCTCGGCGGCGGCCTGCAGCCAGTGCTGGCCGCTGGCTATCAGAATGCTCAGCTGGCCCAGGCGCTGGCGCTGGTAGGGGTCGTCGGTGCGGCCCAGGGCGCGCAGGAAGCGGCGGGTTTCGTCGAACATGGCCTCGGCTCCACCCAGCTGCACAGCCGCAAACCGGATGGCCCCGCCGCTGAACCAGGGCTGGCGGTAGTAGTCGCCGGGTGCGCCCAGCAGCTGTTCGGGCTCCACTTCCAACCCCGTAAAATCGACCCGGAAGCTGGCCGAGGCCCGCATGCCCAGCGGCCGCCAGAACCGGGCGTCGTACTCGGGCACCTGGGTGTCGGCGGGCAGCACCAGCATCTGCCAGCCGCCGCCCTCGGGCAGGGCGGCCGTAAGCAGGGGGCGGCTGAGGTGGCCGGCGCCCGAGCCGAAGGTTTTGCTGCCACTGAGCCGGAAGCGGCCGTCGGGCAGCGGCTCCAGCTGCACCCCGTCGTGGGCTTCGGTGTTCCAGACGCCGAACAGGTGGCCGGCGCGGGCGTCGGCGGCCCAGGCCTGCACCTGCGCCGGCCGCCCGAAGCGCCCGATGAGCTGCAGCGCGTTGGCGTGGCCCTCGTATATCCGGCCCACGGCCAGGTTGCCCCGCCCGATGTGGCGCAGGGTGCTGAGCAGCTCGTAGGTGTGAGCGGTTTCGTTGAGGCCGCTGCCGCCCAGCGCGGCGGGCAGCGGGGCCGTGAGCAGGCCGGCCTCGCGCAGCCAGTCGAATTCCTCGCTCGGGAAGTTGCCTTCGATATCGGAGTGGGCGGCCTGCGCAAACAGGCGCGGGGCCAGGGCCGCGGCTACGGCGGCGGCCAGGGCCGGAGTGGCGGCGGGCGCCGCCGTAGCCGCGGCAGAAGTGGGTGAGCTAATCAGTTCGGGCATAAAAAACAGGGGCCGGATAACAACTACTTCCTCTACGCAGGGCGGCCCGCTTCGGCTGCCACGGTTGAGCTGCGGCGGCAGGCCTGGGCCGGCGCGGCGGCCACTGCACCCGCTGCCTGCCGGAAGCCGGCCTGGTGGTGCCGCAGGGGCTGTTACCTGCTCTCCTTAACAATTTGGTAACAACGGGCCGCGCCGGGCTGCCTACCTTCGCGGAGCATTTCACGAACCCTTTCAGCCCTTTTCCGCCATGTCGCAGCCCATTCGTTCCGCCCTCATTTCCGTGTATTACAAGGACCGCCTCGGCCCGCTCGTAGACCTGCTGAGTCAGCACGGCGTCACGCTGTACTCGACCGGTGGCACCCAGCAGTTTATTGAGGAGCACGGCGCGGCGGTAACGGCCGTGGAAACGCTGACCGGCTTTCCGGCCGTGTTTGGCGGGCGCGTGAAAACCCTGCACCCCACCGTGTTCGGCGGCATTCTGTACCGCCGCCACGAAGCCTCCGACCTGGCCGAAGCCCGGCAGCACCAGATTCCGCCCATCGATTTGGTGGTCGTAGACCTGTATCCGTTCGAGGAAACCGTGGCCTCGGGCGCCGCGGAGGCCGACGTGATTGAGAAGATTGACATCGGCGGCATCTCGCTGCTGCGGGCGGCGGCCAAAAACTTCCGCGACGTGCTCGTGGTCAGCAGCCGCGACCAGTACGCGGCCGTTACCGAACTGCTGGCCCAGAAAAATTGCGCCACCGACCTGGAGGACCGCCAGCGCTACGCCGCCGCCGCCTTCGCCACCACCGCCCACTACGACACCGAAATCGGCCGCTACTTCGTGGAAAGCCAGGGTGAAAAAGTAAAAAGCCAGAACCTGCCTGCTGAAGAACAGACGAACAACGAAAAACCAACAACGAACAACGAAACGCCCCTGCGCTACGGCGAGAACCCCCACCAGGCCGGTACCTTCTACGGCGACCTAGGCGCGCTCTTCGACCAGCTCCACGGCAAGCAGCTCAGCTACAACAACCTGGTAGATGTGGACGCGGCCGTGCTGCTGATGCGCGAGTTCGACGCGGCCGGCCCCGCCGCCTGCGCCATTCTCAAGCATACCAACGCCTGCGGCGTGGCCCAGGCCGATACGTTGCACCAGGCCTACCTGAACGCGCTGAGCTGCGACCCGGTGTCGGCTTTCGGTGGCGTTATCATCGTGAACAAGCCGGTGGATGCGGCCACGGCCGAGGAGCTGAACAAGCTGTTTTTCGAGGTACTGATTGCGCCCGGGTTTGAGGCCGAGTCGTTGCCGCTGCTGCAGAGCAAGAAAAACCGCATTCTGCTGCGCCAGAAGCCCGTTCAGTTTCCGGCTAAGCAAATCAAAACGCTGCTCAACGGCACCATCGAGCAGGATTTCGACCAGGCCATGGAAGGCGCGGCCGAGTTCAAAACCGTCACCGAGTCGGCCCCGACGGCTGAGGAGGTGGCGGCGCTGGAATTTTCCCTCAAAATCTGCAAGCACACCAAGAGCAACACCATTGTGCTGGCCCGCGCCGGCCAGCTGCTGGCCTCGGGCGTCGGCCAGACTTCGCGGGTGGATGCCCTGCGCCAGGCCATCGAGAAGGCCGCCGCGTTCGGCTTCGATCTGAACGGGGCCGTTATGGCCTCCGATGCCTTCTTCCCCTTCCCCGACTGCGTGGAAATTGCGGGTGCCGCGGGTATCCGGGCCGTGGTGCAGCCCGGCGGCTCCATCAAAGACCAGGACAGCATTGCCGCCTGCAACCAGCGGGGCATGGCCATGGTGCTGACGGGCGTGCGCCACTTCAAGCACTAGCCCGGGCAACAGCCGGCAACAGTACTTTTAAGTAACGCAATTGGGTGCGGGGCGTAGCTTCGCACCCTATTGCGTTGCAGGCAATGGTGGCCGATATGCTTGAGCTTGCATTGTAGCCGGCGCCGGTACTGTTTCGGCACATTGTGCGTTCAGCAGCTGGCTCGGCCATTCTTCATCCCTATAAATTCCTGCGTACTTTTGCCCTTCTTTTGACGGGCCATGCTGTCCGCTCTCATTTACTTGCCGTTACGAAATGGGTTTCTTCAATTTCTTTACCAGCGACATTGCCATTGACCTGGGCACGGCCAATACGCTCATCATTCACAACGACGTTATCGTGGTGGACGAACCGAGCATCATCGCCAAAGACCGCACCACCAATAAAGTAATTGCCGTGGGCCGGCAGGCGCAGCAGATGCACGAGAAAACCCACGACAACATCAAAACCATCCGGCCCCTGAAAGACGGCGTAATTGCCGATTTCCACGCCGCCGAGGAGATGATTAAGGGGCTCATCAAGATGATTGATACCCGCAACCGCCTGTTTCAGCCTTCGCACCGCATGGTGATCTGCATTCCCTCGGGCATTACCGAGGTGGAGAAGCGGGCCGTGCGCGACTCGGCCGAGCACGCCGGCGCCAAGGAAGTCTGGATGATTCAGGAGCCCATGGCCGCCGCCATCGGCATCGGCATTGATGTGGAGCAGCCGGTAGGCTCGATGATTATTGACATTGGGGGCGGCAGCACCGAAATAGCCGTCATTGCCCTCTCGGGTATCGTTTGCGACCAGAGCATCAAAACGGCCGGCGACGTCTTCAACCAGGACATTCTCGACTACATGCGCCGCCAGCACAACCTGCTGATTGGC
Source organism: Hymenobacter actinosclerus (assembly GCF_900111515.1). GTDB lineage: Bacteria > Bacteroidota > Bacteroidia > Cytophagales > Hymenobacteraceae > Hymenobacter > Hymenobacter actinosclerus. The sequence goes on along the minus strand of NZ_FOHS01000003.1, from coordinate 690,761 downwards.
GAGCGAAGCGCCGAACGCATCAAAATTGAAGTAGGCGCAGCCCTCACCGAGCTGGAGGTAACGCCTCCCGACTACGAGGTGCGCGGCCGTGACCTGATGACCGGCATTCCGAAAGTCATTAAAGTCACGTCGTCGGAAATTGCCATTGCCCTCGATAAGTCGGTAGCCAAAATTGAGGAAGCCGTGCTCAAGGCCCTCGAAATCAGCCCGCCCGAGCTGTCGGCCGACATTTACGAAAACGGTATTCACCTGACCGGCGGCGGCGCCCTGCTGCGCGGCCTCGACAAGCGCCTGGCCGTGAAAACCAAGCTGCCCATTCATATTGCCGAAGACCCGTTGCGCGCCGTAGTGCGCGGCACCGGCAAGGCCATCAAGGATATCCAGGCCTTCCGGGGGGTGCTGCTGACTTAGAAGATAGAAGCTAGAAGTTAGAGTCGGACGTCATTCAAAGTATGCTGCGCTTTGAATGACGTTCTGCTTAACAGTTTCTGCTCGTAAAACTTCATCGGCTTCTAGCTCCTAACTCCTGGCTTCTCAAAATGAATAACCTGTTCGCCTTTCTGTTTCGCTACCGGGGGGTCCTGGTATTTGCGGTGCTGGAAGTGCTGAGCCTGTTTTTATTAGTGCGCAACAGCACGTACCAGCGGGCCGCGTTCTTCAACTCGTCTAATACCTACGTGGGGCAGGTGCTGGGCTGGCGCAACCAGGTGCAGGATTATTTCCGGCTGGCCGATGTGAACCAGGAGCTGATGCGCGAAAACGCCCGGCTGCGCCAGCAGTTCTACCCGCCCGATCTGGGCGGCCGCACTGCCGACTCGCTGCCCGTGCGCCAGGACAGCACCACCCGCGCCCGGCTGGCCATCCTGGGCCGCCCCGATTCGCTGCTGCTGGGCCTGCGCGCCCTGGCCACCCGCGACCCCGACTACCCCCTCATTCCGGCCCGGGTAGTGAGCAGCACCCAGCGCCTCGTAGACAACTACCTGACCCTGAACGTGGGCCGTGTCGATGGCGTCCGCGAGGGCATGGGCGTGGTGTCGGCCGAAGGCATTGTGGGGCGGGTGAAGGTGTTTTCGGAACATTACGCCACCATCACGTCGGTGCTGCACTCGCAGAGCCGCACCTCGGCCCGCATCCAGCGCGACGGTACCATTGGCACCGTGCGCTGGCTGGGCGACGACCCCACCCACGTGCTGCTCGACAACATTCCGCGCCAGAACAAGCTCGTGCGCGGCGATACGGTGGTGACCTCGGGCTACAACGCCGTGTATCCGGAGGGCGTGCTGGTGGGCACCGTCGATTCGTTTGTGAAGGAGCCCGACAAGAACTTCTGGACGGTGCGCGTGCGGCTGGCCACCGATTTTTCGCGCCTCACCTACGTGTACCTGGTGACGAGCAGGCCCCAGGCCGAGCGCGACACGCTGGAGCTGCGCGCCGGCATCAAACCCGAAACCCAGCGCCGATGAGCGGAGGAATTCTCACTATTCTGTGGCAGGGCCTGCGCGGCGTGTTCTACCTGGCCCTGTACGTGCTGCTGATCAGCGGCAACGATTTCGTGCTGTTCAACCTTGCCTGGTGCTTCATCTACCTGGGGTTTCTGCTGTTTCTGCCTCTGGGTACGCCGCTGGTGCTGCAGCTGGTGCTGGGCTTCGTGGCGGGCATTTCGCTCGATATGGTGTTTGATACCGGCGGGGTGCACGCCGCCGCCGCCGTGCTGCTCATGTACCTGCGGCCCTGGGTGCTGCGCCTGCTCACGCCCCGCGACGGCTACGATGCCCAGGATTCGGTGAACATCCACCAGATGGGCTGGCAGTGGATGGTGGTGTACCTGGTGCTGCTCACGGCTATTCACCACGCCGCTTTTTTCCTGCTCGAACTGGGCTCGTTCCGGTTTGTGGGACTCACGCTGGCCAAAATCGTGCTCAGCACGCTCTACACGGCCCTGGCCCTGCTCATCATCCAGCTGGTGTTCTACCCCACCAAGCGCCGCAAGCGGTGAATAAGTGACTCGGTGAATGAGTGACTCATTCACTGCTCCCGCACCTTTTCCGCAGGGTCGGGGTTATCTTTGTCTTCCGGCCGTTGGTGGCCGAACCCCTTTCCTTTCAGATTCTTCTGCCTTGCAATACCTCGAAGGCCGCAAATACGTCGTCCAGGCAATTTTCCTGGCCGTCGCGCTGGTTTTTGCGACGCGCCTGTTCTACATCCAGGTTCTGGACGGCAGCTATAAGCTGGCCGCCGACCGCAACACGCTCCAGCGCATCGTGCAGTCGCCCTACCGGGGCCTGATTTACGACCGTAAGGGCCAGATTCTGGTCCAGAATACGCCCGTGTACGACCTGATGGTAGTGCCGCGCGAAGTCAAGCAGCTCGATACGCTCCGCTTCAGCCAGCTGCTGCAGCTGCCGCTGGAGGAAGTGCGCGAGGGCCTGCAGCAGGCCCGCAAGTTCAGCCGCGTAAAGGCCTCGCCGCTGGTGCAGAATCTGAGCACCCAGGAACTGGCCGCCATTCAGGACAACCTGATTGACTTCCCCGGCTTTAGCGTGAAGGCCCGCATGGCCCGCTCGTACAACACCCACACCATGGCCCACGCCCTGGGCTACGTGGGCTCGATTACGCCCAAGCTGCTGGAGCGGCCCCAATACAGCAAGTACCAGCCGGGCGAGTTCCTGGGCATTACGGGCCTGGAGTCGTTCTACGAAAAGCAGCTCATGGGCCGGCGCGGCGTGCAGTACCGCATGGTGAACGTGCGCGGCATCGAGAAGGGCGCCTTCCGCGACGGCGAATACGACACGCTCTCGGTGGCCGGCCAGGACCTGCACCTGAGCCTCGACTCGGAGCTGCAGGGCTACACCGAGAAGCTGATGGCCGGCAAGCGGGGCTCGGTAGTGGCCATCGACCCCAAAACGGGCGAAATCCTGGCCTTCGTGTCGGCCCCGATGTTCGATCCCGAAATGCTGTCGGGCAAGGGCATGGGCAACCGCTACATGGAGCTGCTCAACAACCCCGAGCAGCCGCTGTTCAACCGGCCCCTCATGGCCACGTATCCGCCGGGTTCTACCTTTAAGCTGGTAAACGAGCTGGTGGCGCTGCAGGCCGGGGTGGTGTCGCCCAACACGCCGTTTCCGTGCAACTTCAAGCTGGTGCGCTGCACCCACCGCCACGAGTATCCGAGCAACGTGGGCATTGCCATCAAGCAGAGCTGTAACCCCTATTTCTACCAGGTAATGCGGGCCACGGTGCTGCGTGGGCGCTCCAGCAACCGCTTCGAGGATGCCCGCCTTGGCCTGGGCGAGTGGCGGCGCAAGGTGATGCAGTTCGGGCTGGGCGAGAAGCTGGGCGTGGATATGGGGCAGGAGAAAAAGGGCCTGATTCCGTCGCCCGAGTTCTACGACAAGCGCAATGGCTACCACCGCTGGACCTTCCGCACGGTGTATTCGCTAAGCATTGGCCAGGGCGAAATTGGCATTACGGGCCTGCAGATGGCCAATGTGATGGCCACCATTGCCAACCGCGGCTGGTACTACACGCCCCATTTCGTGCGCGGCATTGGCAGCGGCGGCCCGCTGCCCGAGTACCAGGTAAAGCACACGGTGGGCGTTGATGCCCGCCACTTCGAGGCCATCATTCCGGGCATGGTGAGTGTGGTGGATGGCAACGGCGGTACCGGCAACAACGCCAGCCTGGCCGATGTGGGTATTTCGGTAGCTGGCAAAACCGGCACCGTGCAAAACCCCCACGGCGACGACCACGCCACCTTCGCCGCCTTTGCCCCGGCCCAGGACCCCAAAATTGCCATCGTGGTGTTCATCGAAAATGCCGGTTTCGGCGGCAGCTCGGCCGCGCCGCTGGCCGCCCTCGTGATGGAGAAATACCTGCGTGGCCAGGTAGCCCCCTGGCGCCACCGCTGGGAAGAGTGGCTGCCCGGCCCCGCCGACCGCTTCATCAAACGCCGGAAATATTAATAGTGTAGCGCGAACTTTGTAGTTCGCGTCGCCGCGCCGTTCGAAGCCATCCTAACGGCACAAGGACGCGAACTACAAAGTTCGCGCTACACCAGCTTCTAATTCAAAATTCACAATTGAATTCCCTCCCCGCCCGCTACAACCGCAGCATCGACTGGGTCACGGTTCTGCTCTACCTGCTGATGGTGGGCGTGGGCTGGCTGAACGTGTACGCGGCCAGCTACTCGCCCGATGCGCCCAGTAACCCGTTTGGCTCGCTGAATTTCGGCCAGCTCATGGACTTCAACTGGTTCAAGCAGATTGTCTGGATTGGCACGGCCCTGGTACTCATTGTGGTGCTGCTCGTCATCGACCCCAAGGCCTACGACACGTTTGCCTACGGCCTCTACGGGCTGATGATTCTGCTGCTCATTGTTACGCCCTTTATTGCCCGGCCGATTGCCGGCTCGCGCTCCTGGCTGGAGCTGGGGCCGGTGCGGGTGCAGCCCGCCGAGTTTGCCAAGTTCATCACGGCCCTGGCCGTATCGCGCTACCTGGCCGGCATCAACCTGCGCCAGCAAAGCTTCCGCGACCAGCTGGTGCTGGTTGGCCTCACGCTGCTGCCGCCGGTGCTCATCATCGCGGCCAACGAAACGGGCCAGGCACTGGTGTTTGCCGCCTTCCTGCTGGCTTACTTCCGCGAGGGAATGTCGCCGATCATTCTGCTGATTCTGGCCGCCGGCGCCGTTATTCTCATTCTGGCGCTGCTCGTGCCCAAGGTCTGGTTGGTCGTGGGCTTCACGGTGCTGCTGGCGGTGGTGCTGGCGGCCAACTGGCGAAGTCTGCGCCACCACCTGCCCCTGAGTGCGGGCGTGTGGGCGGTGGTGATTGGCATGGTGTTCGGGGTGGATTTCTTCTTCAACAACGTGCTGCAGGACCACCAGCGCAAGCGCATCGAAATCCTGATAAATCCTTCGGCCGACCCGCTGGGCGTAGGCTGGAACGTCACGCAGTCGAAAATTGCTATTGGCTCAGGCGGACTGGCCGGCAAGGGTTTCCTGCAGGGCACCCAAACCAAGTTCGATTTCGTGCCCGAACAGAGCACCGACTTCATTTTCTGCACCGTGGGCGAGGAGTGGGGCTGGGCCGGCACAATGACGACCATTGTGCTGTTTATGGCCCTGCTCGGGCGCGTGGTGTTCGTAGCCGAGCGGCAGAAATCGGTGTTCGGCCGCACCTACGGCTACTGCGTGGCCAGTATCATCTTCTTTCACTTCTGCATCAACATCGGCATGACCATCGGGCTGGCCCCGGTGGTGGGCATCCCGCTGCCGTTCTTCAGCTACGGGGGCTCCTCGCTATGGTCATTCACCACGCTGCTCTTTATTCTGCTGGCCATTGATGCCGCCCGCAAGCAGGATCTGGAGCGATATTAGGAATAGAAGTTTTTGGGTTATATTTAAATAATTTTATGAAGGGATGTAATCTCAAATTTGCGCTTTTTATATTATCTGTAGCCCTCGCCTCATGTGCTACAAAAAAAATAATTTATCAGGATGATCATGGCGCTAACGTGCTTATAGTGAAATTGCTGAGGGAGTCAGATGCTGTGCGTAAAGAGCAGCGTATCAAATCCCGTTTCATTGGAGATTTAGGAGGGTACCCGCCATTTGTTTTTCCTTTCAAAAGCTACTTATCTGAAAAACAGTGTGTATTGACAAAAAATGAAAAAAATTCAGATATACAGACGTTGTTCTGTTTTAAAGAAAAATATAGTAGCGAATTTATTATGTGGGATAATTTTACAAGGCTGAAAGTAGAATTATACGATAGAAAGTATTCTCAAAAAATATCTGATAGCTTGTATTTTTATAAATTCACTCCACTGAGCCATATGTCAGGCATATGGCGTCCGATGCATTGTGTCTATTCCAAAAAAAATCAAATAGTTGAATTAGGGATGACTATAAATTCTCCTGATAAGGTGAGCGTATACAAAAAAGGAAATATCGTCTTCAAATCGATTGACTTCTAGCTTTTGATCCAAGTAGCGAATAGGCACTAACAATCAACGAAAAAGCCACCGCGAAAACCGGGGCGGCCAGATATCCCATGCGGCCCAAGTCGCCGGAAAGCAGCATGTGGGCGGCTACGATAACCAGCAGCCACGCGCCCGACCAGCCCACGGCGGGCAGCCAATGCTGGCGGGCAGCCCGGTTGCGCAAACCCACCAGCACGGCGAGGCTGAAGAAGCCAAAGATGCTGAAGATTTCGCCCGCCCCCTTCACCGAAAACAGCCGCCCGAGCGAATAGGTGAGGTTTTCGAGGTGGCCCAGGGCGTTGCTCACGCTGGCCGACGGCGGGGTGCCGGCCTGCTGGTCAATCCAGATGCGCAGGGCCAGCCAGGCGGCCCCGCCCAGCGTCAGCCAGACCAGCTGCCAGGGCCAGCGCAGCGCGTGGCGGCCGTACCACAGCAGCCAGGGCACCAGCATCAGGCCCGATTCTTTGGCCGGCAGCGCCAGCAGCAGCACGGCTACCACGGCCCCCGCCGAGCCCGCGCGCACGGCATAAAAGGCCAGCGCAAATACCAGCAGATACAGGCTATCCACGAGGGGCAGGCCGGCCATGTACACCGTCCAGCGGCTCGTGAACACGGCCGCCAGCGCCAGGGCCGCCGCCAGCGGCGAGGCCCCGCAGCGCTGGCAGGTACGGAACATAACCAGCCCCGCGCCGGCCAACAGCAGGCAGTTTACTACGTAAAAAGCCAGCCGCAGCGGCCACTCGGAGCCGGGGCGCTCGGGCCAGATGCGGGCGTACACCTGCTCGATGGGCCAGGCTACGGCGGCGGCCAGGGCCGGCACCAGGGGCCGGTAGCGCCGCGTCAGGCTCACGCCCGCAAACTCGCCCCGGGCCACGCTCAGGTAGCTGCGCGTGTCGAGCGAGTGCGAGAAATCGTAGTGCCGGTACATGGGGTAGGCCGGCCCAGCCACCAGGCCCAGGCCCAGCAGATACACCAGCAGCCAGTGCGGCCAGCGCAAAGAAGGAAGGGCGAGTGAGGACATGGGCGGCGGGCAGACGGGTAAAACCGATACCCCGGCGCAACGCAGGCCCCGCTGGCCCCGCCCTGGCGGATGCTGACGGGACGCCGGGTTGCGCCGGGGCACTGGCTGGGGAAATCAGGCGCTGAACTTGCGGTCAATCAGGCGCAACAGCTTGTTTACGTGCTCGTCTTTGCGCACCCACTGCTGTTCGGCGGCCAGGTTGTCGGTTACGTAGCGCTTGGCCGCATCGGCGTCGGGCAGCGTGTCGAGGTGCTGGATGGCGGCGTGGTAGCGCATATTCTCGCCCCCGAACAGCTCGTTGATGAAGCTGAAGCGCTGGTTGATGGATATAGCCTCGCGCAACGACTCGACGTGCTGGGGCTTTTCGGCCAGCGAGGTGCTGCGGTCGGCGGCGCGCAGCGTGTCGCTCAGCGACGGCGCGCCCGCGTTTTCGGCCTTCAGCTTGGCGTACAGCGGCACAGCGGCCGTGGTTTCCGGTTCGGCGGCCGGCGCTTTGGCCACCGGTGCTACCGGAGCCACTGGCGCAGCCGGGGTTGGCGCAGCCGGAGCCGCGGCAACCGCTACGGGGGGGGCCGGGGGGGCAGGCGTGGTGGCAACGGGGGCCGGCTGAGCCGGGGTGGCGGCAGCGGCGGCCGGGGAGGCTTCGCGCAGGTCGGCCTCGGTGAGTGGCAGCAGCTCGTTGAACTGGGCCACCAGCGCCGTGACGGGCGCAACCTGGTCCGGGTGGTTTTCCAGGTGCTGGCGGAAATGGCTGATGAGGTAGTCGCGGGGCTGCTCCTGGCCGGCGGGCAGCGCATCAACGAAGCGCTCAAACAGCGTCTTGTTGGTGTCGAGGTAGCGCAGGCCCTCGCGCAGCTGCTCGGGCGTGCGCGGGCCGGCCTCGGCGGGCAGCAGCTTGGTGGCCAGCGTATCGGCCGGGCTGAGGGCGCCGGCCAGCGTGTCGGCCACGGCCTGGGCCAGCAGGGGCTCGTAGGTGGGCCGGCTCAGGCGAATGCGCCGCGAAAGTACGTTCATGAACTGGGTGAGGGCCTGGCGCACGTCGGCATCTTCGAAGTCGAAATACGCGCTGCGCAGCTGGGCCATTTCGGCGGTCCACTTGCCCAGCAGCTCCTGCACCACAAACAGGTTTACCTGCCGGATGGGGGTGAAGCGCAGCACTGCCGGACCGTCGAGCGTGGCCGTGGGGCGGGCCCCGAAATGTTGGTCGCAGAGCCGCGCTGCCAGCAGCCGGCCGTATTGTTCACGCTGAGCGTGGCTATATTTGGTATTCATTCGAAAGCCTGGTTCAGCGAGCAATTTACAGAAAGATGCCCACTCTGATTGTCGAAAATCTGGCCGGCGTGGCCATTCCGGTGCCCGCCGGGGCCACGCTGCTGGCCGCCATTCAGGCGGCAGGCCACGACTGGCAGCACGCCTGCGGGGCGCGGGGCCGCTGCGTAACGTGCCGGCTGCGCATCACCAGCGGGGCCGAACTGCTCACCGAACCCACCGCCCCCGAGCTGCGCTACCGCGCCGCCGGCCGCCTCCGCCCCGACGAGCGCCTGAGCTGCCAGGCCCGCCTGCCCGCCGGCCAGGTAAGCGCCCGCGTGCCCCGCGCCACCCAGCTCCCGCACGTTTTCTATACTGAGTGAATGAGTGACTCGGTGAATGAGTGACTTGGGGAATGAGTGAAACAGGGCGTCATTAGGAGCGAAGCGAAGAATTTCGCTCCTAACAGCCGTTGAACGACTTCACGCGAGATTCTTCGCTCCGCTCAGAATGACGTTCGTTATTGACACTACCTTTGCCTCCTTCACTCATTCACCGAGTCACTCATTCACTTATTCGCCCGTGTTTATTGAACCCCGCGTTGGTACGCGCCTCGGCAGCAATGCCCGCCGGGGCTGGATTGAAGTTGTCTGCGGCTCCATGTTCTCGGGCAAAACCGAGGAGCTTATCCGGCGGCTGAAACGGGCCGAAATTGCCCGGCAGCGCGTGGAAATCTTCAAACCCGCCCTCGATACGCGCTACCACGCCGAGGACGTCGTGTCGCACAACCAGAACAGCATCCGGAGCACGCCCGTGCCGGTGGCCCAGGAAATCCTGCTGCTGGCCACCAACTGCGACGTGGTGGGCATTGATGAGGCGCAGTTTTTCGACGAGTCGCTGGTGGAGGTGTGCGTGCAGCTGGCCAACAGGGGTACCCGCGTGATTGTGGCCGGCCTCGACATGGACTTCCAGGGCCAACCCTTCGGCCCCATGCCCGCGCTGATGGCCGTGGCCGAGTTCGTAACCAAAGTGCACGCCATCTGCGTGTGCTGCGGCGAGCTGGCCTCGTACTCGTTTCGCGTAACGGCCGCCGAAGACAAGATTCTGCTCGGCGAAACCGACGCCTACGAAGCCCGCTGCCGCGTTTGTTTTCAGGAGGGCATGCGCGACAAGGTGAAATAGTGAGCGGGTGAGATGATGGGTGGGCGTGCTGCAATGATAAGGCTCCTCGCACGTTAAACTCCGCAGCTGGTTGCTTCCCCATTTCACCTCCGGGGTCGTTATCTTGCCAGTCAATCCGTTGTGCTTTACCTCTCCGTCGATGATGCGAATATTACGCCTGAGCCCGGCGCGGCTGCTGGTTTTTCTGTTGCCGCTTATAAGCCTGCTGCCGGCCGGCCCGGTTCGGGCGCAGGCCGCATCGGCGGCGGGCTATGGCGAGTGGCAGCTACACCTGCCCACCAACCGCGCCCTGGCCCTGGCCGAGGCCGGTAACCGGGTGTACGTAGCCGCCCAGGACGCTTTTTTCTACTTCGATAAGGAGCTGGGCACCACCACGCTGCTTTCCCGCCGCGACGGCCTCAACGATGTGGGCGTAAGCACGCTGGCCTACGACTCGGTGGGCCAGCAGCTGCTGGTAGCTTACCAGAACGGCAACCTCGACCTGCTGCGCCTGCAGGACGGCAAAATCAGCAACCTCAACGACATTTTTCGCAAGGATATCAGCGGCGGAAAAACCGTGTACCAGGTGCAGATTACCGGCCGGCGGGCGTACCTGGCGGCCAGCTTCGGCATTGTGGTGCTCGACCTCGACAAGCGCGAAATCCGCGACTCGTACACCAACATCGGCCCCGGTGGCGCGGTGGTGCGGGTGTACGCTACGGCCGTGGCGGGCGGCACGCTGTTCGCCGCCACCTCCAACGGGCTGATGCGCACGAGCCTGGCGGGCAACCCAATCGACTACCGCACCTGGACCACCGACCTGCCCGCCCGCGGCGGCGACCCCTACCGTACGCTGGCCGTGCAGCAGGGCCGGGTGGTGGCCGGCGTCAGCGGCGACCGGCTGTATGCCTACGCCGGGCCCGGCAGCTGGCAGCCGCTGGCCGGCTCGCCGGTGGGCGTTGCTTTCCGGCAGCTGATGCCCTCTTCGGCCGGGCTGCTGGTAACCGAGCAAGCCCAGGTATCGGTGCTCGATGTGGCTACCGGTGCCCGGCGGGCAACCCTGCGGCCGGCCCTGCTGCGCAATCCGCAGGCCAGCCTGCGTAGCCGGGAGGGAAGCTTTTACGTGGCCGATTTTGAGAACGGGCTGCTGCGCGTGGCCGCCGATGGCCAGCAGGCCGAGCAGTTTCTGACCAATGCGCCCGCCGGGGCCCAGGCCTTCAGCGTGCTGGCCGACGCGCGCACCAACACCGTGGACGTTTTCACGGGGGGGCACACCGACCGTTATCTGCAGCGCGGCTTCTTCCGCGGCTTTTATGAATTCCAGCAGGGGCAGTGGACCAACATCACGCCCATTACCCTGCCCGACCCGGCTCAGTACCCCAACCCCCGCGACCTTACCCGGGGCACGCGCACCGCCGATGGCACGCTTTACGTGGGCAGCTACGGCGACGGCCTGCTGGAATGGAAGGCTCCGGGCGAGTTCCGGCTTTTCAACCCCACCAGCAACCAGCCCAACCCCCTGCGCAGCGCCATTGCCGAACCCATCTACACCCGCGTTACCGACGTAACGACGGATGCAGAAAACCACGTGTGGGTGGTGAACCGCCACCAGATAGCCGGGCAGTCGGGCCTGTTCGTGTTCGATCCGGTGGCCAGCAGCTGGCGCATTATCGACTACTTCGCGGGCAGCGAAAACCTCGACCGCATTGCCCTCGACGACGCCGGCGCAGCGTGGGTGTCGCGGGCCCGGGCCCCCAACAGCGGCCTGGGCCTGGTGGCCCACAACCCCGAAACCCGCGAAACCCGCTACTACATCCAGGCTGTGGGCCGAAAGGACGAGGGCGGTAATACCACAGTGCGCGACATCAACGACATCTACGACGTGGTAAAAGACCGCGCGGGCGACATCTGGATTGGCACCAACAAAGGCCCGGCCTACTTTCCCAACCCCGGCGGCGCTTTCGACCTGCAGCAGGACGTAGGTTTCCAGTTGCCGTATATCGATAGAGGCGGCAAGAACGAGCAAGGCTTCCCGACGCTGGACAAACAGAAAATCAGTGCTATTGCCATTGATGGGGCCAACCGCAAATGGTTTGCCACCGACAACGGCCTGTGGCTGTTCACGGCCGATGCCAACGAGGTGCTGCTGCACTTCACCACCGCCAACAGTCCGCTGCCCTCCAATACCATCGTGGATGTGGCCGTGAACGACAAAACCGGCCAGGTATTCGCCGTGACGGATGCCGGCGTGGTCAGCTACCGCGGCGACGCTACCATCACCGAGGGCAAGCCCAGCTGCGCCAGCGTGTTCCCCAACCCGGTGCGCCCCGAGTACGCCGGGCCGGTGAGCATTTCGGGCCTGGCCAACAACGCCAGCGTGAAAATTACCGATGTGGCGGGCCGGCTCGTGTACCAGACCCGCGCCAACGGCGGCACCGTGAGCTGGAACCTGGCCGACTATAACGGTCAGCGTGTGCGCTCGGGCGTGTACCTGGTGCTCTCGGCCGATGCCGACGGCAAGAACGGCTGCGTGAGCAAGATTGCCGTAGTGAGTAAGTAGGAGCTGGAAGCTAGAAGAACGTCATTCAGAGCGCAGCGAAGAATCTCGCGTGCTGATGTCGGGTTACTTGTTACAACATCAGCACGCGAGATTCTTCGCTGCGCTCTGAATGACGTTCTTCTAACTCCTGGCTCCTAACTCCTAATTTCTATCTCCTAGCTTCTCCAAAGAAATGCTCATCAAAACCCGGGGTATCGTGCTGAGCCACATTCGCTACCGCGAAACCAGCATTATTGCCCGCATTTATACTGAGCGGCTGGGCCTGCAGAGCTACCTGGTGAACGGGGTGCGCAAGGCCAAGCCACCCGGCCGCATTGCCCTGTTTCAGCCCCTCACGCTGCTGGAGCTGGTAGCTTACACCTCGCGCAACGGTGGCCTCACGCGCCTCTCCGAGTTCCGCTGCGCCGAGCCCTTCCGCACGCTGCCCTACGATGTGCGCAAGAGCAGCATCGCGCTGCTGCTGTCGGAAATTGTGAGCCGGGTGCTGCTGGAAGAGGAGGAGAACGAGCCCATGTTCACGTTTCTGCACGATTCGGTGCTGGCCTTCGACCGGCAGGAAACGGGCTTCGAGAACTTTGCGCTGGTGTTCCTGCTGCAACTGAGCCACTACCTGGGCTTCGGGCCCGAAACGGGCGAGGAGGTTACCACCCAGGTGGCCTTCGCCACCGATGCCGCCGCCGGTACCAACCGCGGCCCCACCGCCCTGCGCCGCGAGTTCGACCAGTACCTCGACGAGCTGATTAAAACGCCGGCCTCCGTCTCCATTCCCAACGGCCGCGTCCGGCGCGAGCTGCTGGGCGTGCTCATCCGCTACTACCAGCTCCACGTTGAGCGCCTCGGCGACATCCGCTCCCTGGCCGTGCTGTCGGAAGTGCTGGCGGAGTTGTAGGGAGAGAAGAGAAGTGAGTACAGAGAGGTGAGAAGTGAGCCGATTGTCATTCTGAGCATGTGGCGAATTGAGCCAGGGTGCGCAGCCGCAGTCGAAGAATCTCGCGTGCAGTGGTAACCCTGGCATCAGGAATTACTTTGGCATGCGAGATTCTTCGCTCTGCTCAGAATGACAAACGGCTCACCTCTCACTTCACATCCACCAGCTCCACGTCGAAGAGCAATACGCTGTTGGCGGGGATGGACTCGCCGGGGCTGCGGGGGCCGTAGGCCAGGGCCGAGGGGATGAGCAGCGTGGCTTTGGCGCCCTTGGAAAGCTGGGCCAGGCCCTCGTCCCAGCCCGGAATCACGCGGCCGGCGCCCAGCGGAAACTCGATGGGCTTGTTGCCGTGGTTGGCCGAGGCATCAAACTCCTGGCCGCTCAGCAGCTGGCCCCGGTAGAGCACCGAAACCGTCTGGCCGGGCTGGGCCAGCGGGCCGCTGCCGGGGCGGGTAACCACGTAGTACACGCCCCGGGGTGTTTTTTGGGGCTGCAGCTGGTGCTCCTTGGCGTAGGCCAGAATCAGGGCCTCGTCGCGGCGGGCCTGCTCGGCGGCTTTAGCACTGGCCGTTGCCTGCTGGCTGGCTTCCTCCTGGCGCATCTGCGCCTCCACTTCGGCCGGGGTCTGCACGCTCACGGCCTTGGCAAATACCAGCATGGTAGGGCCGGCGCGGCGGATAAAGCCGGGCACGGGCTGCTGAAACGACTTGCGAAACACCGTATCGAGGTTGAGCCGGAACACGCCCGAGTCGCCGGGCTGCAGCAGGGCCAGCGCCTGCTCGACGCTGCCGCCCTGGCTAGGCCGGATGGTGTCGAGCGGGACGCGCACGGGCTGGTTCTCGTTTTGGCGGCGCGAGTGCATGAGCACCGAGTCCTTGGCCGTGCGGAACTGCAGGTGCAGGCTCAGGATGCGGCCCACCCGGCTGGCATAGGTGGGGTCGCCGGTGGCGGGCAGGGCGGGCCGCAGCACGTAACGGCCCTTTTCGAGCCGGTAAATGCGGTACTCCAGCCCCGATTTCAACTTATTGAACGGCACGGGCTTGCCCTGAAACGAAACCAGCCCCACCGTGGCCAGCAGCCCGGCACTCACCAACCCCAGCACGCGCATCCGAACAGAATAAGCCATACTCAAAATCAACTGCAGAAAAAAAAGCGCGCCGCAAAAGCACTGCTACAAAGAAAGGAAGAAAAAAGACGGTCATTCTGCCAAAGCCGAATGACCGTCGTACCGTTACTCACTTCTCACTTCTCACTTCTCACTTCACCTTCAACACTTCCAGCTCGAAAATAAGGTCGGCGTTGGGTGGGATGAGGTAGCGGCGGCCGGTATCATCGTCGGGGTCGGGGCGGCCTTTGGCGCCGTAGGCCAGCCGGGCCGGTATCCAGATGCGGGCCCGGCTGCCGGCGGGCAGTAGCAGCAGCGCCTCGTCGAAGCCCTTGATAACCTCGCGCTGGCCCACCCGCACCTTCAGCGGCCCGCCCTGCTGCACCGACGTATCGAAAATAGCGCCGTCGGCGGCCAGAAAACCGGTGTAGTGAACCGTAACGCGGCTGCCGGGTGTGGGCAACGGGCCGGCGCCCGGCAGCCGCAGGGCGTAGCGCAGGCCCGAGGCCGTAGTGGTAGCCCGCGCCAGCAGGCTGTCGGCGGGGGCCGGCGGGGCGGCGCTGGCCGAGAGGGTACGCTGGGCGTGGCCTGCCAGGGGCACGCCGCCCAGCAGCAACAAAGTAGCCCAGCGTATCACCTGCCACATTGCGCTGTCAGTTATTCTACGCTCAGGATTTCTTCATCAAACAGCACCGGTGTGCTGGCGGGTACGGCACCTGCCCCACTAAAGTCGTATGCCAAGTACGATGGAATCAGCATCTGCTTTCTATCACCCTGCCGCATTTCAGTAATGGCCTGTTGAACTCCGGTAGGAGCTTGCTGACTTGCCTGGCCTACGTAGAAAGTATAACAGCCGCAGTCGGTGCGGTTGGCGCTGGAAGCTTCGAATACCTGCGACTCTTTGCGCTTATTGATAAACTTGCCAACGTAGTTGACGGTCACTTTCTGGCCGGCCTTAATCAGCGGGTTGGCGGCTGGGCCATCGGTGACGGGCACCAGGTAGATACCCGAATCGAGCCGCCGGTAGGTCTTGATGGCGTGGCGGGTCAGGTAGGCCTGAATGGTATCATCGTCGGCTTTTTTCTGGGCCTCGATGAGCTTGGGGTCGATGGTGTAGGGGTTCGTTGGTTGCTTGCAGCCACCTACAAGCGCGCCACCCACCAGCAGCGTAAGCAGCGACAGAAGTAAGGTCAGTTTTTTCATCATCATACAGCAAAAGAGTAACCGCCGCCCATAGGGGGCCGGTCAGCTTACTTGATATTAATTACCTCCACATCGAAACGCAGCACCGCGTGGGCCGGTATGCTGCCCGTGGCAGTGCCCCCGTAAGCCAGCTCCGACGGAATAAGAAGCGTGGCCTGGCTGCCCTTGTTGAGGTTGCGGAAACCAATAGCCCAGCCCTTGATAACATCCAGCTGCGGATCCAACACGTCGCGCAATACAAACGGGAATCCGATGGTGGTTTCCTTGGTCTGGTCGAACACTTTGCCATCGAGCGTAGTACCCGTATACTTAACAACGAGCGTCTGACCTATTTTGGCCAGCGGTCCGGTGCCGGGCTTCGTGATACCCACATAAACCACCGAATCGCGCACGAAACCCGTCAGGTTATTGGCCTTGATGTAATCGGTAATCAGGGTTTCGTCGCGGGCGATGTAGTTGGTGGCAGGTTCAGCATCAGTCCCTTTTTTGCAGGCTCCGAAGGCGAAAAGCAGCATCACCAGAAAAGCAGGAAGCAGGGAAAGCCGGAGTTTCATATACTGGAATTTACGTGTGAAAAGAAATTATTGAGCCCCCAGCAGTTCCACATCGAAGCGCAGCACTGCGTGGGCCGAAATGGGCCCGTTGGCGCGGGCGCCGTAGGCCAAATCCGATGGAATGAGCAGGATGGCCTTGCTGCCGGGGCGCAGGCCAATGAAGCCCTCATCCCAGCCCTGAATAACCTGACCCTGGCCCACTGTAAAGGTAATCGGTTGGTTGTTGCGGCTGGCCGTCGAGTCAAAAATCCGGCCGTCGAGGGTGAGGCCGGTGTAAAGGGCCGTCAGCAGCTGGCCGGCGCGGGCCGGGTCGCCGGTGCCGGGCTGGGTTACGGCCACATACAGGCCCGAAGGCTGCCGCACGAAGCCCGTCAGGCTATTGGCCTTGATGTAGTCGGTGATGAGCTTTTCGTCGCGGGCGGGGTAGTCGGTGTTGTCCGGGGCGGGCTCGTTCGACTGGCAGGCCGCCAACAGCAGCAACAGGGGCAGCAGCAAAGCCAGCCGCTGGCCGGCGCTGCGCAGCCGGGAATGAAAGGAAAAAGACATGGGTAAAAGAGGAAATGAGGGTTCGGGCCGTAACGGCAGGATACAAAAACCCCCGGCCGGGTTGCAACACAGGGCCGGGGGCGTAAGGTAAACGAGCGGCTGCCCGCTATTATTTGCCCTGCTGCTGCTGCTGCATGGCTTCAATCTGGCGGCGGAGCTCCGCCTCATCCATCTGCGGACCAGCGGCCGGCTGCGCGGGGGCATTCTTGATGTCGACCAGCTCTACGTCGAAGCGCAGGATGGCATCGGCCGGGATGTCGGCGCCGGCGCCGCGCTGCCCGTAGGCCAGCGACGAGGGTACCAGCAGCACGCCTTTCGAGCCTTTCGGGAACTGGGCAATGCCCGCGTCCCATCCCGGAATCACCTGGCCCTGGCCGATAGCAAAGTCGAAGGGCTTGTTGCCCATTTTCTCCGACGAGTCGAACACTTTACCGTTTTCGAGCAACGAGCCCTTGTAGAGTACCGACACTACCTGACCCGCTTTGGGCTTGGGGCCCGAGCCGGCCGTCGTGATGGCGTAGTACACGCCCGACGGGTCTTTCTGAACGGTGAGGTTGTTCTTTTTGGCGTAGGCCTGCAGCGCTACGTCGTCCTTTTTAAGCTGCTCCTCGGCGTGCGCGGCCATTTTAGCCTGCTGCTCCACCTGCATTTTCTGCACGTCGGCCATGGCTTCGGCCTGGGCCTGCACCTTGTCCACCTTCACGTACATGGTCATGGTTTTGCCGGCCTTGCTCATGAACGGCGGCACGGGCTGGCGGAACGACTTGGCAAAAATAGTGTCCACGTTGAAGCGGAACACGGCCGAGTCGCCGGGCTCCAGCATACTGATGGCTTCCTCGAGGCCACCGCGCTGGGCTTTGCGTACGGAATCGAGCGGCACGCGCACCGGGAAGCCCATCTGCTGCTTGCGCGAGTTGAACAGGATGGAGTCTTTGGCCGTGCGGTACTCCACGTGCAGGGCAATTATTTTGCCGATGCGGTCCTTGTAGGTTGCGTCGCCGTCTTTGCTTACGTCCTTGGCTTCGTACTTGCCGGCGCCGGTGCTCTTGAAAACCTTGTACTCAATCCCCGAAGGCGTCTTGCTGAAATCTCCGCTTTTGTTGCAGGAAGCCAGGCCCAGGATGCCGGCCGCCAGGGCCAGGCTCAGAAAGTTGCGTTGAAAAAACATGAAGGGGTTTGAGAGGAGTGAGGGTGCAAAAACAGCGGCGAAGTTACGGCGAATTACGCCACCGGGGCCGGGCTGGCCAGTGGCGCCCCCAGCAGCTGCACCTGGTAGTCGGGCAGCAGCTCCAGGAAACGGTCGAGCGTAGCGGGCAGCGGCTCGTGGCTGATGCCACCGGCGGCGTTGTGGTGGCCGCCGCCGCTGAAGTGGCGGCGCGAAAACTCGCTGGCCGAGAAGTCGCCCACCGAGCGGAAGGAGATTTTCACGGCCTGGGTGCGGTCGATGAAGATGGCGGCAAACACGATGCCTTCGATGCTGAGCGCGAAGTTGACCAGCCCTTCGGTGTCGCCGGTTTTGGAGTGGTACTGGCGCAGCTCGGCGGCGGTAATGGCAATGTAGGCCGTGTTGTACTCGCGCAGCACGGTTAGCTTATCCTTCAGCACGAAGCCCAGAAAGCGCAGCCGCTCCTCCGAGTGCGAGTCGTAGATGCGGCGGTGTACCTCCGAGGTGTTGATGCCGGCGCTGAGCAGCTCGGCAATAATGAGGTGCACGTTGCGCGAGGTGCTGGGGTGGCGGAACGACCCCGTATCGGTCATGATGCCCGCGTACAGGCACTCACCGATGCCAGCGTCAATCAGGTCCTGGTCGCCCAGGTCGCGAATGACCTCAAACACCAACTCGGATGCGGCCGCCGCTTTAGGATTGGAGAAATCCAGCTGGGCAAAGTCCTCGGGCTCCTGGTGGTGGTCGATGAGCACCTTGGTGCCCTGGGCGGCCCGCACGTACTCGCCCAGCTCGTTGATGCGGCTCAGGCAGGAGAAATCAAGGCAGAACAGCACCTCGGCTTCGGCAATCAGCTGGCGCACCCGGGCATCGTTGCGGCGCGGGTCGTAGACCACTACCTCGTCGTTGCCGGGCATCCAGGCCAGAAAATCGGGATAATCGGAAGGAGTCACGACGGTCACCTGATGGCCTTTCTTGCGCAGGTAGCCAGCCAGGCCCAGCGACGAGCCCAGCGCATCGGCATCGGGTTTGTGGTGGGTGGTAATGAATACCTGCCGGGGTTGAGCCAGCAGTTCCTTTAACTCAGCAATTTGCGACATTTCCTACGGGGCAGGTAACTGAAAGTGGGCCAGTTAGGCCAAATACAAAGGCGGCAAAATTCGGAAATATTCCGCTCTCCAACAAACCGCCTTCCGGAAAGGTGCGCAAAGGTAGGGGATATCAGTTGCCAGTGTCCGGTTGCCAGGGGTGCCAGGGGTGCTAGGGTTCCCAGGGCTGAAGCCCTGGGCTAATCAGAGCTTCAGCTATCCGCTCCATAGCCCAGGGCTTCAGCCCTGGCAATCCCGGGTGGGTACCAGCAACAGCCAACTCACTATTTCCTGCTACTTTTGCGGCCGCAAATACGCACCATCGTTTTCAACTAAAATACCTCGCCCTATGGCTACCAACCGCACCTTCACCATGATTAAGCCTGATGCCGTGCAGGACAACCACATCGGTGGTATCCTCGGCATGATTGAGGCCGCCGGTTTCCGCATCGTGGAGCTCCAGAAAGTGCAGCTGACCCCCGAGCGGGCCGGCCAGTTCTACGAAGTGCACAAGGAGCGCCCCTTCTACCAGGACCTCGTGAAGTACATGTCGTCGGGCCCCATCGTGGCCGCCATCCTCGAAAAGGACAACGCCGTGGCCGATTTCCGCACCCTGATTGGCGCCACCAACCCGGCCAACGCCGAGGAGGGCACCATCCGGAAGAAGTACGCCAAGAGCATCGAAGCCAATGCCGTGCATGGCTCCGACTCCGACGAAAACGCCCAGATTGAAGGCGAGTTCTACTTCGGTTAATCACGGATTCGCGCTGATTTCTGCACTGATTGCGCTGATTTTTCAGTGCTCATAGCGGAGGCGGCAGCAGAATCGTTTTTCGTAAAAAGCCCCGTTTGGCATATTGCCAAACGGGGCTTTTGTATTGCATGCTAAGTGGAAACCGCCGTTGGCGCTTTGCTTCATTTGCGGGGCGGCGGCCATTACTGCCGGCTGCTTCTGTCGAATACCGCCACTACCCACAGCGTGAGCGTGCCCATCAGGGCCAGTACCGCGGAAAGCAGCAGGGCGCCCCAGCGGCTGAAAAAGTCGGGCAGTTCTACCTGGTTCGGCTTGTTGGGGTTAAACCTTAATCGGACCTGCTTGCCAATTTCGTAGTCCGGCACGGCACTACCGCCCGGCCCCAGCACTTCTATTACCTGGCCCCCGGGCGCGGTAAAGGCCAGCACCGGATGCTTAACCAGTGTGCTATAGCCATTTTCGGAATCAGACGATTCCATCCGGTGGCCAACTACGGAAGCTGTAACTACCTCGACCTGATACCAAAACAGAGCTTTCTGGCCCAGCACGTAGGCTGCCGCCGCCAGCAGGCCCAGGCCAATAACCGCGAATACCAGGGAGTTAGCGCGCATTGTATCCCCGTTGAGCCTGCTTCTTATGTTCTCGCGGGTCCTGGCGGAGCGCGGCCCGTAGCAGCCAGCCGCCCAGCAGGGCAAAAAGGCCGGTGCCCAGTGTGCCGAGCCATTGGCTGGAAAAGTCGGGCAACTCTACTGTTTGCGGGCTGGCAGGGTCGTAGCGCAGCCGGACCTGCTCGCCCACCTGATAAGCGGGCGGATTCGTTCCGGTGGGGCTTTTGACGACGACGATTTCGCCCCGGACGGTAGTGAAGCGTACTACCGGAAACAGGGCCGGCTTGCTGTTGCGCCGGTTCTGGCCGCCTTCCGCTTCGTAGCGTACGACCGTCGCCACGGCCGCCTCCGAGCCGCCCCACAGCTGGATTTTCTTCCCCACAACAAGCATGAAGGGGAGCAATAGGCCCAGGCCCGCCGCAATCAGTGCAAACTGGAAAGGGCGCATAGAGCCGCTGGGTTACGCCTGCTCGATGCTGAGCAGGGGTTCTACTTCATCCACGTTGTCGGCTACCAGGTTGGGGTTGTGCTTGTGCTTGAAGAGGAAGATGAACAGCACGGCAATCACCAGCGCGTAGGCCGCGAAAGTCAGCCAGATGTTGTGCCAGTCCTTCACGCCGTTGGCGTCGGTGAAGTAACGCTCAATCACCACGCCGCTGACCGAACTGCCCAGCACCGCGCCGAAGCCGTTGGTCATCATCATGAACAGGCCCTGGGCGCTGGCCCGGATGGAGGGCGTAGTCTGGGTTTCGACGAACAGCGAGCCGGAGATGTTGAAGAAGTCGAAGGCCATGCCGTACACGATGCAGGAGAGGATAATCATCCAGAGGCCCGAGCCGGGGTCGCCGTAGGCGAAGAGGCCGAAGCGCAAAACCCAGGCAATCATGCTGAAAAACATGACCTGCTTGATGCCGAAGCGCCGCAGAAAAAACGGAATGGCCAGAATGAACAGCGTTTCCGAAATCTGGGAAATCGACATGATAATGGCCGGGTACTTTACGGCCAGCGTGTCTTTATAGGCCGGGTTCTGGTCGAAATCGTGCAGGAAGGTGTCGCCGTAGGCGTTGGTGAGCTGCAAGGCGGCGCCCAGCAGCAGCGCGAACAGGAAGAACACCAGCATCTTGGAGTCGCGCAGCAGGGCAAACGACTTGAGGCCCAGCGCATCGACCACCGAGCGGCCGGGCGTGTCTTTGGCCAGCGGCGGGCACTTGGGCAGCGTGAACGAGTAGAAGCCCAGCAGGAAGGCCGCGCCGGCCGCCACGTAGAACTGGCTGGCCGACTTCTCGAAGCCCAGCAAACTCACCGTCCACATGGCCACGATGAAGCCAATGGTGCCCCAGACGCGGATGGGGGGGTAGTCCTTCACCACATCGAGCCCCTCGCGCTTGAGCACCGAGTACGACACGGCAATGGAGAGGGCCAGCGTGGGCATGTAGAACACCATGTTCAGCAGAATCACCCAGAAAAAGGTGCTCGGGTCGGTTACCAGCGGAATCGTGCACAGCACCACGCCGCCCAGCAGGTGCAGCACGCCGTAGAGTTTTTCGGCGTTGATGTACTTATCGGCCACGATGCCCATGAGCGAGGGCATGAAGATGGAGGCAATGCCCATCGTGGAGAAAATGGCCCCGAACTCCGAGCCCGACCACTGCTTGGTCTGGAACCAGTAGGCCCCGATGGTAATCAGCCACGAGCCCCAGATAAAAAACTGAAGGAAACTCAGAATAATGAGACGCAGCTTGGTACTCATGCGGTGGGGGCAGTTTGAAAAGTGGGAGGGGGCGCCGAAGACGTTAAAAAAAGCCGGTCGGCTGCCTGAGCCGGGTGGGTCCGGCTCAGGGCTTCAAATATAAGTAAAGTTGAGAGCGGTTGGCCGGTAATGTCAGCAGGAGCCGAAAAGAACGTCATTCAGAAAAGAACGTCATTCAGAGCGAAGCGAAGAATCTCGCTCGGAGTCGTTCTAACGGTTGTCGTTCAACAGTAGCACGCAAGATTCTTCGCTTCGCTCTGAATGACGTTCTTTCCCTAATCCCTAATCCCTAACCAGCCTACCAGTTGGCGCGGCGCAGCTTCTCGGGCTGGAGCACGCGAATGTCACGGTTGGTGAGTTCGAGGGTGCCATCCTGGCGCAGCTCGCTCAGGATGCGGCTCAGCGACTCGGGGGCGGTGCCGATGAGGGCGGCCATGTCTTCGCGGGAGAGCTGGATAAGCGGGTCGGCTTGGGGGTGGGCGGCGGCTTGCTGCTCGTGCAGGCGCAGCAGGGTGTCGGCCACGCGCTTGCGCAGCGAATTGTAGGCCATGTCGAGCAGCAGCTCTTCCTGCTCGCGCACCCGGCCGGCCAGCAGCCGCACAAACTGCCGGCCCACTTCGGGGTTGCGGGTGAGCAGCTGGGCAAAATCGGCGGCCGGAATGTAGCGCAGCACGGTGTCGTCGAGGGTTACGGCCGCGTCGTGGTGGGCGGTTTGTTCGAGCAGGGGCTGGTAGCCGAAGAAGTCGCCCGGGCCGTAGAGGCCGGTGATGAGCTCCTTGCCGGCGGCGGTGGTTTTGGTGGTTTTCACCCGGCCCGCCTCCACGAAATACAGCCGGTTGGCCTCGTCGCCCTCGGCGTAAATAATCTGCTTGCGGGGCAGCTCGTGGGTGCGGCGGTCGGCGGCCAGGCTTTCGAGCGTATCGAGGTGGCCCACGGCCTGGGCGTCGTGCAGAAAGGCATCGAGGCCCGCAGGTGTGGCCTCGTACTCGGGGCGCAGCTGCCGGAAGCGGGCCAGCCGGCCGGCCACGGCGTTCAGCAGCTCGTTGCTGTCGAAGGGCTTGGTCAGGTAGTCGTCGGCACCCAGCTCCATGCCGCGGCGCAGGTCCTGGCGCTCGGTTTTGGCGGTGAGGAAGATGAACGGGATGCCGCGCAGCTCCTCGTTCTGGTTGAAGATGTGCAGCACCCCGTAGCCGTCGAGCACGGGCATCATAATGTCGCAGATAACCAGGTCGGGGCGGGTGGCCAGGGCCTGCTCCACGCCCAGCTTGCCGTTGGCCGCCGTGAGCACCTCGTAGCCGGCCAGCTCCAGCAGCTCGGCCGTGTTTTCCCGGATAAAATCGTGGTCCTCAATCAGCAGAATGACTTTCATAGGGAATGGTTAGCGTGACGGTGGTGCCCTGGTCCAGTGCGCTTCGCAGGTCGATGGTGCCGCCCATCAGCTCGGCGTAGCGGCCCACAATATACAGGCCCAGGCCGGTGCCGGGCAGGTTGCTGACGTTGCGGGCCCGGAAAAACCGCTCGAACAAATGCTGCTGGTCTTCTTCGGAAATGCCCACGCCTTCGTCCTCGATGCGCAGCGTGAGCCAGCCGCCGGCGCAGGCCGCGTGCAGGCGCACCAGGGCCCCGTCGTGCGAGTATTTGAGGGCGTTGGAAAGCAGGTTGACCAGAATTTTGCGCAGCAGCGAGGCGTCGAGCCAGATGTCGTGGGAGCAGGCGCTCAGGTCGGCGGCGATGCGCTGGCCGGGCTTGTGCAGGCCCTGCACATCGAGGATGGTTTCCTGTACCAGCGTGGGCAGGTGCAGGCGGGCGGCGTGGGCGGCCACCTTGCCCTCCTCAATGCGGCCCACCGACAGGAACTCCTCCAGAATATCGTTGAGGTGGTTGACCGACTGGCGGATGCGTTCGAGGTGGCGCAGGCGCTTGGGCTGCTGCTCGCCGGCCGGGTACTGCTCGATGAGCGAGGCCGACGTAAGCACGGCCGTGAGGGGGGTGCGGAACTCGTGCGAGGCCATGCTCACGAAGCGCGACTTGAGCTCGCCCAGCTCCTGCTCGGCCTGCAAGGCTCTGGCCAGCTCGTCTTTGCGCTGCTCCAGCTGCTCCAGGGTGCTCAGCAGGGCGTGGGTGCGGTCGGCTACTTTCTGCTCCAGGTCGGCGTTGAGCAGCTCGACGCGCCGGCGCTCGGCCACCAGCGCCTCCCGGGCCTGCTGCTTCTCGGTTATGTCGATGACGTAGGACACCACGTACAGCTCGTCGTCCTGGTAGAAGTAGCTCAAACTCACTTCCACCGGAAAAACCGAGTTGTCGGCCCGCTGGGCCTCCAGGTCGCCGCGGTGCGAGTTGAGGGCGTGCACCTGGGGGTCGGCGTTGAACGACTCGCGCAGCTGCTGGTGGTTGCGGCCGGGCGCCGGCGGCACCAGCGCATCAATATTAACACCCGGCAGGCCCTCGGGCGGGTAGCCGAACTGCTGGTGGGCCATGTGGTTGGCCGACACGATGATGCCCGCCCGGTCGCAGACGATAATGCCGATGGTGGCGTGCGACACCACGGCCTCGAAACGGCCGTGGCTGTGGGCCAGGGCCTGCTCGGCGCGTTGCAGGCGCAGGCCCTGGGGCATCATGGGGCAGCCGCCGGTGGGGAGGGGTTGCAGCCGCAGCAGCAGCGGCGCGGTGGGGTCGGCGGGGGCCAGGGGCAGCAGCGTGAGGCGGGCCGCAAAGCTGGGGGCGCCGGCCCGCCCGAGCTGCACGGTGGCCTCGGCGGTACCCTTGCCGCGGGCTTCGGCCAGCAACGTGGGCCACTCGGGCGGCAGGGGCGAGGCGGGCAGCGCCAGTAGTTCGGCTTCGGAGCTGTAGCCCAGCAGCTGCACGCCCGCCTGGTTTACGCGCAGCAGCCGGCCACTGACCGGGTCGGCCAGCCCCGCGAAGTCGGGGGTTTGGGTGAGCAGCAGGTCGGCCAGGGCGTGAGAGAACATGGCGGCGGGGCAGGTAGGGCGGGTAAGGCAGAGTAGCCGCCCGCCCCGGCAGCTGAGCAGCCAGCCGGCCCGGCGGGGCGGACACCTTATAAAGAGGTGCAGGGCGAAGTTCGGCAAAAATAAGCGGCGGCGGCGGGCTTTCTGAGGAAGGTCAAGCGCAGGGCTGACCAACCTCATGGAGTGGGAGGGGGGCGGGCCGGTACTTTTACAACTCCTACGCTACCCGTTCTGACTTATGCCGGTCGTTGCTTCTCCTACTACGCTGTCGCCCGAGGCCACCGTGCTGCTGGTGCTGCTGCCCCCGGCAGTGGCGGGCCAGGCGCCGGCCCTGAGCCTGGGGGCGTTGCGGGCGCTGCAAGCCCGCCTGGGGCCAAACGTACGGGTGCTGCGGGTAGATGAGGCCAGCCACCCCACGGTGGTGCACAGCTTCAGCGGCCAGCCCGCCGCGCTGCCCGCCTGCGTGCTCGTACGCCAGGGCGTGGAGCTCTGGCGCCAGCCCGGCCTGCCCCAGGCCGACGCCATCGAGGCCCGGCTACGCATCGGGTAAATTCAGTGGCCCGTTTTGCGCGGGTGGGCAGCGCCCCGTTGATAGTTCGTTCTATCAACGGGGCGCTGCCCACCCACTTAAAACGGGCCACCGGTAACGGCTTAGCGGGTAGAAAGCGGGGTGTTCACGATTCGCATGCGGCTCTCGAACACGTGGGCGATGCTGCCGGCGCGGAGCCGGGCCTCGTTGGCCACCGGGCCGGCAAACAATGAGTCGACGGTGCGGCAGAACAGGTGCAGCCACTGCTGGAAATGGCCGCTGCCGATGGGTAGCGGAATGTGCTTGGCAAAGGGCTGGCCCTGGTAGCGGTTGGTGTGCAGCAGCAGGCCACTCCAGAAATCGTACATGCGCGGCAGGTGGGCCGCCCAGTTCACCTGGGCCACCTCATTGAAAACGGGCCCCAGCAGCGGGTCGGCATTCACGCGGTCGTAAAAACTATCAACCAGCACCTTGATGTCGGCTTCGGTCTGGATATCGGGCAGCGTGTTGTTAGAGGGCATGAGCGGGAAGAGAGAAGTTGAAAGTTTGGTAGGCGCTACCCCACCCCCGGCCCACGCCGCTTGATGCGCGGAATCCTCCGGGGGAGGGGTGCGTTCTGTCGTGAGCCGTTAGTTGAGGGCTATTAGCTAACAGATATAGAAGAACGCACCCCTCCCCCGGAGGATTCCGCGCATCAAGCGGCGTGGGCTGGGGGTGGGGTAGCGCCGGCCGGCTTAGCAACGCGAAAGCGCGGTTGGCGGTGCCCAGCAGCAGGAGCAGCTTGAACACCTCGGCGCCGATATAAACGTAGTGCAGATTGCTGGCGGGCGGGGTGCGGCCGGCCAGCAGCGCCAGGGCCCGCACATCCAGGGCTGGCAGCAACCAGAGCGTCTGGGCGGCCAGTACGGCGGCCAGCAGCCCCAGCGGCAGCACCAGATTCTGCGGCACCTTCAGGCGGAAGGCGGCCACCAGGGCCAGCACTGCCAGCCCGATTTCGACCTTGTTGAGGGCCTGGAACACCAGCCGGCCGATGCCCAGCCCCAGCGGGATGGTGATGCCCGGGGCGGTGAACTTCAAGGGCGCTTCCAGAAACGAAATGCCCGCCACCAGCCCCGCCCAGAACAACAGCGCGGCCACCAGCAGAAACGACCAGGAATGACGAGAGAACATGGGGGAAGGGGTACGGATGGGTGGGTTGAACGGCGTAGCGACGCGACCCATCGCGTCTCTACGTTGCTGATGTGGTTGATTCAGGCCATTGCCGCTGTCGTCTGGGTAGCCCGTTCAACGATGAGACGCGATGGGTCGCGTCGCTACACCAGCCAAACAAAGGTGTCGGCCAAACGGTGCGGGTGCCCTGATGCAAATCAAGCCCCGATATGAGGTTGGTCATCGGAGGGCGGCGGGGGCGGGGCGAGCTTTGTAGAAAGCACGAGCGGGCAACCTGTCAGTTGTACCGCCGCCCGCTTGTTCGCCTCAGCCGATAGAAAAAAAGCCAACCGCTAAAAGCTATCAGCTAACCGTTCACTATATGCCCACCGTCCTCGAAGAAGCTACTGTTACCGACGTTGCCTGCGCCCACTGCGGCGACGCCTGCCCACCCGAGCCCTTGGCGCTGGCGGGGCTGCCCTTCTGCTGCGCCGGCTGCCGCACGGTGTACGAGCTGCTGGCGGCCAATAACCTGTGCACCTACTACAACCTCGACGAGCGCCCCGGCCTCAAAGTAAAGGAAGTAGAGCTGCCCGGCCGCTTCGACTACCTCGACTCGGAAACCGTGCAGGCCCAGCTGCTCAGCTTCCGCTCCGAGCAGCGCGCCCGCCTCACGCTCAGCGTGCCCCAGATGCACTGCACCTCCTGCATCTGGCTGCTGGAGCATCTGCCCAAGCTGAATGCCGGCATAGCTGAGGCGCGGGTGCAGTTCCTGCGCAAGGAAATCACCATCACCTACCTCACCGCCCACACCAGCCTCAAGGACGTGGTGGCCCTGCTGGCGTCGGTGGGCTACGAGCCCCAGATTACGCTGGCCGAGCTGGGCGCCCAGCCCCACCGTGCCAGCCGCACCCTGTACTACCAGCTCGGGCTGGCGGCCTTCGCCTTCGGCAACGTGATGCTGCTGGCCCTGCCCGACTACTTCTCGTTCGTGGAGGATTTGCAGGCCGGGTTCGGGGGATTCTTTGGGCTTTTGAGTCTGGCCTTGGCGCTGCCGGTGCTGCTGTACAGTGCCCGCGACTTTTTCCGCTCGGCCTGGCAGGGGCTGCGGCAGCGGTATATCAACCTCGATTTCCCGATTAGCCTGGGGCTGCTTTCCCTGTTTGGGGTGAGTGCCTGGGAGGCGCTGAGCGGCCAGGGGCCGGGCTACTTCGACTCGTTTACGGGCCTCGTGTTCTTCATGCTGATTGGCCGCTGGGTGCAGCAGCGCACCTACGACGCGCTGCGCTTCGACCGCGACTTTACGTCCTACTTCCCGGTGGCCGTCACCCAGCTTACGCCCGAAGGCGACAAGTCCATCTCGGTGCGCGAGCTGCGGGTGGGCCACCGGATTCGGGTGCGCCACCAGGAGGTGGTGCCGGCCGACGCGGTGCTGCTGCGCGGCGACGGGCAGCTGGACTACTCGTTCGTGTCGGGCGAGAGTACGCCGGTGGCGCGGGCCTCGGGCGAGCTGGTGTACGCCGGCGGCCGGCAGCTGGGCGAGGCCGTGGAGCTGGAGGTGGTGCGCGAAGTCAGCCAGGGCTACCTGACCCAGCTCTGGAACAACCCGGCCTTCGCTAAGGAAAGCCGCCACCGGGGCCTGGAAACCTACGCCAACCGGGTGGGCCGCTACTTCGTGGCCATCACGCTGGCCCTGGCCCTGGGCACGCTGCTCTACTGGGGTCCGCGCGACCAGGCTATGATGTGGCGGGCCTTTACCTCGGTATTGATTATTGCCTGCCCCTGCGCCCTTTCGCTGGCCACCCCGTTTGCCCTGGGCGCGGCCGTGCGGGTGCTGGGCCGCCACAAGTTCTACCTGAAAAACTCGGCCGTGGTGGAAACCCTGGCCCGCGCCGATACGCTGGTCTTCGACAAAACCGGCACCCTCACCGACCCCCACCAAGCCGCCGTGCAGTACCACGGCCGCCCCCTCACGGCCCCCGAGCTGAGCCTGCTCACCACGGCCGCCGCCCAGTCAACCCACCCGCTGAGCCAGCGGCTGGCCCGCGAGGCCAGCGGCCCGGCCCGGCCCCTGCGCCACTGCCACGAAACCCCCGGCCAGGGCCTCGAAGCCACCGCCGAAACGGGCGAAACGGTGCGCCTGGGGGCGGCCGGGTTCACCGGCAGTACCGCGAAGCTCCCGCTTCGCGACTCGTTGAACGATAGTAGCGCGAAGCTTCCGCTTCGCGACTTGTTGAGCGACACGGCGCCTGACGGGCGCGAAGCAGAAGCTTCGCGCTACTTCGACGCGCCCGAAACCCGCGTGTACGTGGCGTTTGAGGGCGAGCCGGCGGGCTACTACACCTTCCCCAACGTGTACCGGCCCGACCTGCCGAAGGTGCTCTCCGGCCTGGGCGGGCATTACCGCTTGGCCGTGCTTTCGGGCGATACGGCCGCCGAGGAAACGCGCCTGCGCGAAATGCTCGGGCCAGCCGCCGCGCTGCACTTCCGCCAGTCGCCGGCCGATAAGCTGGCCTACATTGCCGCCGAGCGCGCCCAGGGCCACACCGTGGTGATGGTGGGCGACGGCCTCAACGACGCCGGCGCCCTGCACGCCGCCGACGCCGGCCTGGCCCTCACCGACACGCTCACCAACTTCTCGCCCGCCTGCGACGCCATCCTCGACGCGGCCGAGTTCGGCCGGCTGGCCACGTTTATGCGCTTCTCGCGAACCTGCCTGCGGGCCGTGCTGGCCACCTTCGTGCTCTCGTTCTGCTACAACGGCATCGGGCTGGCACTGGCCGTGCAGGGCTTGTTTACGCCCATCGTCTCGGCCATCCTCATGCCCATCAGCTCGCTGAGCGTGATGCTGGTGGCCACCCTGCTGGTGCGCCGGGCGGCGGCGAAACTGTCTTTATGAGCTGACGCTATTCCGCCCGCTGTAGAGACGCGACCCATCGCGTCTCGGCGTTGAACGGCGACGCCTGACGAGCAACATCAGCAACGATGAGACGCGATGGGTCGCGTCTCTACACTCTTTCCCGCTTCTGCCATGACTATCATCTATTTGCTTATCGGTATCAGCCTGCTGGTGGCGCTGCTCTTCCTGGGGGCCTTTCTGTGGTCGGTGCGCTCGGGCCAGTACGACGACACATACACGCCTTCCGTACGGATGTTGTTCGAGGATGAGGAGCCGCCGTTGCGCTAGGACCGTTTCGGACAGACATCAAATAGAAGCCGTTTCGATGTTTGCTCACTTAACCGGCATCAAAATGAAAGAGTGAAGCTGTTTAGAAAGTCAAAAGGACGTCATGCAGAGCGGAGCGAAGCATCTCGCTCTGCGCTGTTGAGTAGCCTTTATGATGCGAGCGAGATGCTTCGCTCCGCTCTGCATGACGTTTAGGGGGCAGTTGACGACTTTTTAAACAGCTTCAGTAGCAACAAGCCTCCGCAAAGTATCTTGGCGGCCTAAAAATATGCTTTATGGCTACTGATGTGCCTGATGGCTTTGTTTGCTCCCGCTGCGGCGAGTTTCATGCGGAACTGCCAATGTGCTTCGGGGCGGAATTTCCCGATTACTATTTCAGCATCCCGATAAATGAACGGGCAAGGCGCGTTGAAATAGCCGAAAGTCTGTGTGTTATAGATGAGGAGCACTTTTTTGTGCGGGGGCGGATTGAGTTACCCGTTCTGAACTCGGAGGAAATCTTTTGCTGGAACGTCTGGACGACACTCAGCAAGGACAATTTCATTCAAACCAACACGGTTTGGAACGACCCCGAGCGGGTGAATGAACCCGCGTACTTCGGGTGGCTGCAAACTTCCTTGCCGGGCTATCCGGAAACCCTTAATCTCAAAACAGCAGTCCATACGCAAGCGGTAGGCCTCATCCCCAGGGTTGAAATTATGGATGAAAACCACCCGTTGGTCCTGGAGCAAAAGCAGGGCATTGGGTGGCCGCGCGTTGTTGAATTAGTGGAAGCAGCCTTGCACAGCTAGCGAAGACGTCGGGGGCCTTTCCTGACACAAATCAAGCGGGCGGCTAACCGGCGTCATGCCGCCGGAAAGGCGCGTGGGGGACCTTTGAGACATCTCTAATTAGTCACATGTCCTCCATGCAAGCCGCAACTCCGCTACCGCCGGCCGCGCCCGACTCCGTCCTGGTTCACCCCGACCAGGGACGGGCCCTGGATACCTTCTTCTACGACAACCGCATCGTCCGCAACTTTGGCATGGCCACGGTTTTCTGGGGCGTTGCGGGCATGCTAGTTGGCATTCTGGCCGCTTTCCAGCTGGCCATGCCCGATGCCAACCTGCACACCTCGTTTACCACCTTCGGGCGGATTCGGCCGCTGCACACCAACGCCGTGATTTTCGCCTTCGTGGGCAACGGCATTTTCATGGGCGTTTACTACTCGCTGCAACGCCTGTGCAAAACGCCCATGTACTCCAAGGCTCTAAGTAAAATCCATTTCTGGGGCTGGCAGCTGGTTATTCTGAGCGCGCTTATTTCCCTGCCCATGGGCTTCACCACCAGCAAGGAATACGCCGAGCTGGAGTGGCCCATCGACATCCTGATTACCGTTATCTGGGTGGTGTTCGGCTGGAACATGTTCGGCACCATTGCCAAGCGGCGCGAGCGGCACCTGTACGTGGGCATCTGGTTCTACATCGCCACGTTCCTGACGGTGGCGGTGCTGCACATCGTCAACTCGGCGGCCCTGCCCGTGAGCTTTATGAAGAGCTACTCGGCCTACGCCGGGGTGCAGGATGCGCTGGTGCAGTGGTGGTACGGCCACAACGCCGTGGCCTTCTTCCTGACCACGCCCTACCTGGGCCTGATGTACTACTTCCTGCCCAAGGCTGCCGGCCGGCCGGTGTACTCGTACCGCCTGAGTATCATTCACTTCTGGTCTCTGATTTTCATCTACATCTGGGCCGGACCGCACCACCTGCTCTACACCTCGCTGCCCGACTGGGCGCAAAGCCTGGGCGTGGCCTTCTCCGTGATGCTGATTGCGCCCAGCTGGGGCGGCATGATTAACGGTCTGCTGACGCTGCGCGGCGCCTGGGACCGGGTGCGCGAGGAGCCGGTGCTCAAGTTTATGGTAGTGGCCATTACCACCTACGGCATGGCCACTTTCGAGGGGCCAATGCTGAGTTTGAAGAACGTAAACGCCATTGCCCACTTTACCGACTGGATTGTAGCGCACGTGCACGTGGGCGCGCTGGGCTGGAACGGCTTCCTCACGTTTGCCATGCTATACTGGCTGTGGCCGCGCCTGTACCGCACCCCGCTCTACTCCAAGAAGCTGGCCAACGCCCACTTCCTGATTGGCACGCTGGGCATCCTGTTCTACGCCATCCCGATGTACTGGGCCGGCTTCACCCAGGGCCTGATGTGGAAGCAGTTCAACGCCGAGGGGATGCTGCAATACCCCAACTTCCTCGAAACCGTGCTGCAAATCGTGCCTATGTACTACCTGCGCGGTATCGGCGGCATCATGTACCTGAGCGGTGTTTTCCTGATGGTGTTCAACCTGGTGAAAACCGCCAAAGCCGGCACGCTGCTGGCCGAGGAGAAGGCCACGGCCGCCCCGCTGCTGCCCGCCGACCAGGACCCCCACGCCAACGAGGGCCACTGGCACCGCTGGATTGAGCGTCGCCCCTTCCAGCTGGCCATCTGGGCCACCGTGGCCATTGCCATCGGCGGGGCCGTGGAGATGGTGCCCACCTTCCTCATCAAGAGCAACGTGCCCACTATTGACGCCGTGAAGCCGTATTCGGCGCTCGAATTGCAGGGCCGCGACCTGTACATCAAGGAGGGCTGCTCGAACTGCCACACCCAGATGGTGCGCCCGTTCCGCTCCGAAACCGAGCGCTACGGCGAGTACTCCAAGGCGGGCGAGTTCGTGTACGACCGGCCCTTCCTGTGGGGCAGCAAGCGCACCGGGCCCGATTTGCACCGCCTCGGCGGCAAGTACCCGCACTCCTGGCACTACAACCACATGCTCGACCCCACCAGCATGTCGCCGGGCTCCATCATGCCGCCCTACCCGTGGCTGTATGATAACGTGACGGACTACGCCGCGCTGCCGGCCAAAATCCGGGCGCTGCAAACGCTGGGAACGCCCTACCGCGCCGGCTACGACAAGCAGGCCGAAGCCGATGCCCGCCGCCAGGCCGACCAGATTGCGGCCGACCTGAAAAAGGAAGACATCGACGTGAAATCGGACCGGGAAATTGTGGCCCTGATTGCCTACCTGCAACGCCTCGGCACCGACATCAAGGTGAAGCCCGAAGCCGAAACGGCCGGCCAGTAACCGGTAGTCCCGGCCTGCGGGCCGGGACTTATGAGAACAAAAGAACGTCATTCAGAGCGTAGCGAAGAATCTCGCTCGAAGCCATTGCAACGACGCCACGCGAGATGCTTCGTCCCTGGCTTGATGCGCCACATGCTCTGAATGACGTTCCTTCCCATCCTCCCTCCAGACCTTTAGCCCCCTTCGTCATGCACAAAGAAGTGTTGCGTTCGATTGCCGGCATCGAGATATATCCGCTCATCTCGTTTGGCATTTTCTTCCTGTTTTTCCTGGGTTTGATTGTGTACGTGTTCGTGGCCAACCGCCAGCACCTGCGCGAAATGAGCGAGATACCCCTCCAGCCCGACACGGCCGACGAGGCCACCGCCCTTTCCGACTCCAAGCTATGGTAGCCACTACCCTCACCTCCGCCATTCGCCCCCGCCGCGCCCTGCTGCTGGCGGCCGGGCTGCTGGCCAGCCTCGGTGCCGCCGCCCAGTCGGCCCCCGCTACCGCTGCCGCCAACCAACCCAACCCGCTGCTCTGGCTGCTGCTGGCCGGCCTGGGCATCATCGGCCTGATGCTCATCATGACGGTTGCCTCGGCTGCCTCGGCCATGCGCTGGTCGGCCGAGCAGGCCGCCGCCGCTGCCGAAGCCGCCCCGGCCGCTGAAGTAGCTGCCCCGGTAGCTGCCGAAGCTGCCCCCATTGCCGCCGAGGCCGCACCGGTAGTTGCGCCGGTTGCCCCAGTCGCTCCGGTGGCTGCCTGGCCGGCTCCGGCCGCCGTGCCCGTTTATTCATCTGTCGAGGAACCTGTTTTATGCTAACGCTTCTATCTATCCGCCGGGCGCTGCTGCCGGTTGCCCTGCTGGCCCCGGCCCTGGCGGCCGTGGCCCAGGACGCGGCCGCGCCGGCCGCTGATGCCGCCGCCGCCGCGGCCGCGCCGGCCGCCGACACGGGCGCCCAGATGTTCATGTTCTGGTTTCTGCTGGCCACGCTGGCGCTGGTGCTGCTCGTGTTCGGGCTGCTCTTCGTGCTGCTGGTCATCAAGATGAAGCCCCAGTTGCGCGCCCTCTACGAGCTGCCCACGGTGCACGACACCTGGAGCGGCAAGGTGCTGGGCCTGCTGGTGGGCGACGCCGCCCTGATTACCGGCAAGGACAAGGACGAGCTCATGGGCCACGACTACGACGGTATCACGGAATTCGACAACGACCTGCCGCCGTGGTGGAAGTACGGCTTCTACTTCACCATCGTCTTTGCCATCGGCTACATGGTCTTCTACCACGTCACCTACACCGGCGACCTGCAACTGGCCGAGTACGAAACCGAAATGCAGCAGGCCGCCCTGCTCGTGTCGGCCGACGACGACGACCCCAACAAGCTGACCACCTACACGGCCCTCACCGCGGGCCCCGACCTGGAAGCCGGTAAGGCCCTGTTCATCACTAACTGCGCGGCCTGCCACGGCACTGAGGGCGAGGGCAAAGTCGGCCCCAACCTGACGGACGACTACTGGCTGCACGGCGGCGACGTCAACCACGTCTACAAAACCATCAAGTTCGGCGTCACCAGCAAGGGCATGGTGGCCTGGAAAGGCAAGCTCTCGGGCAAGCAAATACTGCAAGTAGCCTCCTACATCGAGTCGTTGCACGGCACCAACCCGCCCAACGCCAAAGAGCCCCAGGGCGAGAAAGAAGCCCCCTCCGGCCCCCCGCTGGCCGCTAAGTAGAACGATACTCAAGAACGGTCATGCTGAGCGAAGCGGAGCGGAGTCGAAGCATCTCGCGTGCTGACTCTGCCAAAGTAGACCAGACGCCAGGTTCGGCTCCGCACCCTGGCTTGATGCGCCACATGCTCAGCATGACAGTTCTTGTCCCCGGCACGCAAGTCCCCGCTTGCCTCTTAATCCCAAAAAACCATGTCCACCGCTCCTTATCAGCCCGACGACTCGTTCCGCGACACCATCTCGACGGTGGATGCCGAGGGCAAGCGTGTGTGGCTGTACCCCAAAAAGCCCAGCGGCCGTCTCTACGAAGCCCGCAAATGGATAAGCTACGGCCTGCTGGCGCTGCTCTTTGCCGGTCCTTGGCTGCGCATCAAGGGCCTGCCGGTGCTGATGCTCAACTTCCCCGACCGGAAGTTCATCATCTTCGGCCAAATCTTCTGGCCCCAGGATTTCTTTATCCTGCTGATTGCGGCCATGGCCTTTATCCTGTTCATCTACCTGTTCACCATCGTGTACGGCAGGGTGTTCTGCGGCTGGGTGTGCCCCCAGACCATCTTCATGGAGATGGTGTTCCGGCGCATCGAGTACTGGATTGAAGGCGACGCGCCCCAGCAAAAGGCCCTGGACCGCCGGGCGCTGGACTGGGACAAGCTCTGGCGCAAAACGGCCAAGCACGTCATCTTCCTGGTTATTTCCTTCCTGATTGCCAACACGTTCCTGGCCTACATCATCGGCACCGAAGAGCTCATCAAAATCGTTACCGACCCCATAACGGCCCACGTGGGCGGCCTGTCGTCGATGGTGCTGTTCACGGGGGTGTTCTACGCGGTGTTTGCCCGGTTCCGCGAGCAGGTGTGCACCATTGCCTGCCCCTACGGCCGCCTCCAGGGCGTTTTGCTCGATAAGGACAGCCTCGTGGTAGCGTATGATTACCAGCGCGGCGAGCCCCGCGCCAAGCTGCGCAAAAACGAGGAGCGCCTCGCCGGCGACTGCATCGACTGCCACCAGTGCGTGCAGGTGTGCCCCACCGGCATCGACATCCGCAACGGCGCCCAGCAGCTCGAATGCACCAACTGCACGGCCTGCATCGACGCCTGCAACAACATCATGGAACTGGTGAACCTGCCGCCCAACCTCATCCGCCACGCCTCGGAAAACGATATTGCCCGCGGCAGCAAGTTCCGCCTCACCGGCCGCATGAAGGCGCTGTCGGGGGTGCTGGGTGTGCTCACGATTGCGCTGGCTTTGCTGCTCACGTCGCGCTCCAACGTGGCGGCCACCGTGCTGCGCACGCCGGGCCAGCTCTACCAGAAAACCGAGCAGGGCGCCATCCGCAACCTCTACAACATCTCCGTCATCAACAAAACCAACCAGCCCTACCCGATTTCGCTGCGGGTGCTGGAGCCGGCCGGCGGCACGCTCACGGTCATCGGGGCCCCCGAAACCGGCCTGCGCCTGCCCGCCCAGGGCCTCACCGAAAGCGTGTTCTTCGTGGAGCTGCCCCGCGCCGCCCTGCACGAAACCAACCAGCCCCTGCGCATCGGCATCTACAGCGGCGACGAGCTCATCGCCGAAACCAGCACCAAGTTCCTGGGCCCGGTGATGCGGTGATTTGGTGAGGTGGTGATGCGGTGAAAAGAACGTGTCATGCTGAGTGAAGCGGAGCGGAGTCGAAGCATCTCTACCGCCATGCTAACCCTGTCGATTGCCCACCATTGCAACGAAGCGGTAGAGGTGCTTCGGCTTCGCTCAGCATGACCCGCCTTCTTTAACTACACATTACTCTATCTCCCTATCCCATGTCCCAACATCCCACTTCCCCCAGCCTCATGGCTCAGCAAAAAACTTCCTACTGGCCTTACTACATCATTGCCACGTTCGTGCTGTTTGCCGGCTACATCGGCTACATGGTGCAGCAGGCCATGCGCACCAGCGTGGATCTGGTGAGTGCCGACTATTACCAGCAGGAGCTGCGCCACGGTCAGCGCATGGCCGCCGTGGCCCGCACCAACGCCCTGCCCGCCCCCGTGCAGGTGACGCTTGATGCGGCCGCTCACCGTCTCACGCTGGAGCTGCCCGCTGCCCTGCGTGGCCAGGCCGTGCAGGGTACGCTGCTCTTCTTCCGCCCTTCCAACCAGGAGCTCGATTTCAAGCTGCCCTTCCAGCCCACCAGCGAGCCGGCCCGCCAGCAGCTCAACACCAGCCGCCTAGCTCCCGGCCTCTGGCGCCTCCGCATCGAGTTCACCGCCAGCAACCAGCCCTATTTCCTGGAAGAAGTGCTGTCGATTGAAGAGTAGGAGCGGGAGGTGCTTGCCAAAAAGAACGGTCATGCTGAGCGAAGCCGAAGCATCTCTACCGCTTCGTTGCAATGGTGGGCAGACGACAGGATTAGCATGGCGGTAGAGATGCTTTGCCTGCGCTCAGCATGACCGTTCTCCTTACCCTGGAACATCACTCACCACCTCACCAAATCACCAACTCACCGCATGCTCTGGGCCGGTTTTCTATTCGGGTTGATTGGCAGCTTCCAC
The DNA here is from genome assembly GCF_900111515.1 of Hymenobacter actinosclerus. GTDB lineage: Bacteria > Bacteroidota > Bacteroidia > Cytophagales > Hymenobacteraceae > Hymenobacter > Hymenobacter actinosclerus. The sequence goes on along the minus strand of NZ_FOHS01000003.1, from coordinate 653,904 downwards.
TGCGTGGGCATGTGCGGGGCCATTGCGCTGGCGTTGCCGGGCGCGGGGCAGCCGCGCGGGCGTTACGTGCTGGGGCGGGTGCTCTACAACCTGGGCCGGGTAACTACTTATGCCACGCTCGGGGCGGTGGCCGGCGGGGTGGGGCAGGGGCTGCAACTGGCCGGCTGGCAGCAAAGCCTCTCGCTGCTCTCGGGCCTGCTGATTCTGGTACTGGTGGCCACGCCCGAACGGCAGTTGGGCCGCGCCGCCGGGGCGCTGGGCCTCGCGCCGGTGCTGGCGAAGGTGAAAAACCGACTGGCCTATTTCTACCAGAAGCCCACGCTGGGCGCGCTGTACACCACCGGCCTGCTCAACGGCCTGCTGCCCTGCGGACTGGTGTACCTGGCGCTGGCCGGGGCCCTGAGTGCGCCTGGCCTGGCGGGCGGCGCGGCCTACATGGCCCTGTTCGGGCTGGGTACGCTGCCGCTGATGCTGGCCCTCTCGCTCACCGGGCAACTCGTGCCGCTGGTGTGGCGCGGCCGGCTGCGGCGGGCTGTGCCGGTGCTGGCCCTGGGCCTGGCCGCGCTGTTTATCGTGCGCGGCCTGGGCCTGGGCATCCCCTACCTGAGCCCGCAACTGCCCACCGCCACGACTGCCCCGGCCGAACGACCCGCTACTACCGTCACGCTCTGCCACTGATATAGTTCCGGCCGCTGGTGGCCGCACTCCGTCCAACGCTACCCGTTTCTCCCTCCCGAACATCCTTTCCCGCCAGCCCATGAAAACCCTGCTCGTTTCCCTTGATCACACTGCCGCCACCGAGCACACCCTGGCCTACGCCAACAAGCTGGCCGTGCGCTGGCCGGCCGAAATCGTGCTGCTCTACTGCCACCCTACGCCTGCCGAGCCGCTGTCGGATGCTGCCACGGCGGCGGTGCTGGCCACCGAGGAGCAGCGCCTGCGGGGCCTGGTCGAGCGCCTGCGCTACCAGCAGCTTACTCGCCAGGATGGCCGCCGCATCCGCTACAGCTACCGCCTGCACACCGGTTGCCTGCACGACCACGTACGCGCCGAAGCCGCCCGCTGCGGGGCCGATATGCTGGTTATGAGCCTCGAACACGTAGACTGCGGCCGCGCCGAAGCCCCCGGCAACCACGCCGCCGCTATCCGCGCGCTGGTCGATTGCCCGGTGCTGCTAGTGCCGCCCGGTCGCCGGTCGCTGCCCAACCACCTGGTGTTCTCGGCCGATTTCAGCACCCTGCCGCTGGCCGTGCTGCCGCGGGCCTCGGCCCTGGCCGAAGCGTTTCCGGCCCCATTGGAGCTGGTGCAGTTTTACGCCCCTCAGGAGCGGAGCCGCCGCCGGGCCCTGAAGCTGGCCCTGGGCCGGGCCGCCGCCCAGCTCACCTGGCCCGAAGTAGCTACCCACCTGCTCGAAGACGACGCCCCGCTGGAAGGCACCGGCGACTTCTGCGCCCGCACCAAGGCCCAGCTGCTGCTCATCGCGCCCACCAATCAAGCCGAGCTGCTGCGCTACTTCGATGCCTGCTACACGGCCACCCGCGCCTACCACACCCGCATTCCGGTGCTGGTGCTACCCTCTACCGCGCCCGCCGCCAGCGTCACCTGCTGCGACAAGTGTGCCGAGCGCCTCGGCCAGACGGAGGCCCAAACGCCGCGCACGCTGGCCAAGATAGCTGGGTTGTAGAGACGCGTATTCGCGTCTCGTCGTTGCTGACTTCAGCCATTCCAGGGCCAGTCGTTCCGCTGCCTGTCGTTCAACGACGAGACGCAAATATGCGTCTCTACACCGGCCTGAATATTCTATCACCCAAAAAAAACAGTGCGTTATGTCAATCGTCACCACTCCCGCCCACGAACTTATTCCGGCCCGTACTACGGTGGAAAGCTGGATGCGCGAATTCCAGAACTGGCTGTGCCGGCAGCTTGAAACGGCCGATGGGGGCGCTACTTTCCGGCAGGACGCCTGGGAGCACGCAGGCGGCGGGGGCGGCCTGACCCACGTTATCGGCAACGGCGACGTGCTGGAAAAGGGCGGCGTGAACTTCTCGGCCGTATCGGGCCGCATGAGCGAGGCTGCCGCCCGGCAGCTGCTCATGCCCGACCCCGGCTACTTCGCCACCGGCGTGAGCGTGGTGCAACACCCGCGCAGCCCGCTGGTGCCCATCTCGCACATGAACGTGCGCTACTTCGAGGCCGGCAACGGCGAAGCTTGGTTCGGCGGCGGGCTCGATTTGACCCCGATTTACGTGGATGAGGCCCAGGCCCGCTGGTTTCACGAGCAAATCAAAATCAGCTGCGACCGGCACGATGCCAGCTACTATCCGCGCTTCAAGCAGTGGGCCGACGAGTATTTCTACCTGCCCCACCGCCAGGAAACCCGCGGCGTGGGCGGTATCTTCTTCGACCGCCTCACTGTCGGCCGCGACGGCTCGTTCGAGGAGCTGTTTGCCTTCGTGCAGGACGTGGGCGAGGTGTACGGCCGCACCTATGCCGAGCTCATGCGCCGCAACCGCGACCAGCCCCACACCGAAGCCCAGAAGCAGTGGCAGCTGGTGCGCCGCGGCCGCTACGCCGAGTTCAACCTGGCCATCGACCGCGGCACCCGCTTCGGCCTCGAAACCGGCGGCCGCACCGAAAGCATCCTCATGAGCCTGCCGCCCCAGTGCGAGTGGCACTACGATTTCCAGCCCGCCCCCAACTCGCCCGAAGCCGCCACCCAGGCCTGGCTGCGCCAGGGGGTAGAGTGGGCGTAGTCGAGGTTTTAGTTCTTAGTTGTTAGTGCTTAAGTGGATGAAAAAGAACTGCTATGCTCAGCATGACCGTTCTTTTTGTTCCGTCATTACCCTTCTTCATTCCCTTCGACCTCTCAACCATTATCTATGCGCTTTCCTCTGCTCTTCCCGGCGCTGGCTGCCCTGCTTCTCGCTGCCTGCGGCGACGTGAAAAACCCCAACGGCATGCCCGATCAGCCCCGTGCCTCGGGCCAGGAAGCCCAGGTGCTGACCTCGGCCGACGTGCCCAACCCCGACCCGGCCATCGCCGGCACCGAAAAAGCCATAATGCCCGCCGATACCAGCCTGGCCGGCGCCTGGGTTATTCTGGAAGGCAGCCTGCGCGGCCACGACGCGGCTACCTTCAACCAGCTCATCGACCCCGAGTACGGCCTCTGGCTGCTGGAGCAGGCCGATGGCAAGCCCGTAATTACGCGGGTAGCCGACGTGAAAAACCTGCTCACCCAAAAGGAGCAGCCCCTGTTCAGCCTCGATAAAAAGCTGATGGACTGCCCCAAGCCCCAGGTGGTGGAGCGCCTGCCCGCACCTAACTGTCCGGCCGGCACCTTCGCCCGGCAAGGCTGCTTCAACGGCCCGTCCACCCAGTTCCGGGCCCAGGATTTCTGGCAGACGGCCACCCTGCGCCAGGCCACCCGCAACCAGGCCCAGGCCGCGGTGGGCCGCTGCGTGCGCGGTGTGCTGCAAACCAGCACCGGCTACCAGTTCCACTTCTCTAAATCGGCCGGGGCGGGTGGCCGCTGGCGCATCGTGTTCATCGACCTGCGCGGCGCCTGCCCCAAGTAAAGCGGCCACTCAAATAAAACGTCATCCTGAACAGCGCGAAGGACCTTACCACGTTAAAACGAGTCGTTGTAACGATTGTCGTTTTAACGTGGTAAGGTCCTTCGCGCTGCTCAGGATGACGTTTTTCAGCTAACAGCTAACAGCTAACAGCTAACAGCTACGCTAGCTGCGATTCGGCCAGAGCCGGATAGTCGGTATAGCCTACGTGGAAACCCTCGGGAGCGGGGGCGTAGAAAGTGGCCGGGTCGCCCTTGGCCAACCCGGCGCCAGCCTGCATGCGCTCTACCAGGTCGGGGTTGCTGATGAAGGGGCGGCCGAAAGCCACGAGGTCGGCGCGGCCGCTCTGGAGTTCAGCTTCGGCCTTGGCTGCGTCGTAGTCGGCGCTCAGGATGAGCGTGTTGGTGAACGCGCGGCGGATGCGCGGTACGGTATCGGCCGAGGCAGCCGGAGCTCCGGTGGTTTCGGGGTTGATGAGGTGCAGGTACACCAGGTTACGGCGTTGCAGCTCGGTGGCGAGGTACTCATAAAAGTCGCTCACGCCCTCGTAGGTGCCCATATCGTTGAACGTGCCCCAGGGCGAGATGCGGATGCCGGTACGCCCGGCCCCGATGGCCGCCACCGTGGCATCGGCTACTTCCAGCACAAAACGGGCGCGGTTTTCGGCCGAGCCGCCGTACTCGTCGGTGCGCTGGTTGGTATGGGGGTTGAGGAACTGTTCGAGCAGGTAGCCGTTGGCCGCGTGGAGCTCCACACCGTCGAAACCGGCTTCGATAGCCAGTTTAGCGGCCTTGGCGAAGTCCTGCACCAACTGTTTTACCTCGGCCGTAGTCAGGGCGCGGGGTGTGGGGTGGGGCTGCATCTGCTGCTGGTCGGTCCACATCTGGCCGGCGGCGGCTACGGCCGAAGGAGCCACCGTTTCCTCGCCCTCGGGCAGGTTCAGGTCGTGGCTGATGCGGCCGGTGTGCATAAACTGCACGAAAATGCGGCCCTCGCGGGCATGCACGGCGTCGGTGACCAGCTTCCAGCCCGCCACCTGCTCGGCATTAAACAGCCCCGGAATACGGGCGTAGCCCAAACCGCTGGCGGCCGGGGCAGTGCCCTCGGTAATGATAAGGCCGGCCGAGGCGCGCTGAGCGTAGTACTCGGCTATCAGTGGGCCAGGCACATTGCCCAGCGCGCGGCTCCGCGTCATGGGAGCCATTACTACTTTGTTGCGAAGGGTGAGCGACCCGAGCTGAGCGGGTGAAAAGAGAAGGTCAGACATTGGAGTTAAAATGATGTAGATACATTGGATTGCTTTAAAGTCTGCCAAGCCGAAAAGGTTTCTTAATCCGCCTTAAAAAGTTGGTCACAAAAAAGCCTCCGCCCCAAACAGGAGCGGAGGCTTTCCGAATGGCGTTGCCGGCCGGGCTGTTTTAACGGTCGGTATACCTCAGCCGAAAAACGAAAAACCAGGAACGAAAAACGCTATTAAGCGGCTTGAAAGCGCTTATTTACCTCATCCCAGTTGATGAGGTTATAGAAGGCGGCCACGTAGTCGGGGCGCTTGTTCTGGTACTTAAGGTAGTAGGCGTGCTCCCACACATCCAGGCCCAGCACCGGAGTGCCTTTGCAGCCGGCGTCGGGCATGAGCGGGTTGTCCTGGTTGGGCGTCGAGCAGATGCTTAGCGAGCCGTCGGTTTGCTTGCAGAGCCAGGCCCAGCCCGAGCCGAAGCGCGTACCGGCCGCCTTGGTGAATTCCTCTTTGAACTTCTCGTACGAGCCAAACGACTTATTGATGGCCTCAGCTACGGCGCCGGTAGGCTCGCCGCCGCCCTTGGGGCTCAGCACCTGCCAGAACATGGAGTGGTTCCAGTGGCCACCGCCGTTGTTGCGCACGGCCACAGGAGCGGCCGCAATGTTGTGCATCAGCTCATCGAGGCTCTTGCCTTCCATATCAGTGCCGGCAATGGCATTGTTGAGGTTGGTGACGTAGGCCTGGTGGTGCTTGTCGTGGTGAATCTGCATGGTTTGCGCATCAATGTGCGGCTCCAGTGCATCGAAAGCGTACGGAAGGGCGGGCAGTTCGAAAGCCATAGTAAAGGTGGTTAAGGGTTAGGGAAAGAGATGAGGGGTGAAAAGGTAAATCAGGAAGGACGAGAGAGGGATACCAAAAGCGCGTCGAGCTTCTCCTGGTCTTCCACTCCTTATCCTTCCATCAGTTATCCTACCATATACAACCCCGGCGCGGGGGCCAGGGTTACGGCATCGGGCTAAAAGTAGCCTATTTCCGCTTCTGGGCGAAAAACTCCCGCATCAGCTCCTCGCTCTCAGCGGCCAGCACGCCGCTCACCACTTCGGCTTTGGGGTGCAGCAGCCGGCCGTGGCGGCGGTAGCCAAACTTGGGCTCGGGGGCCCCGAACACCACCCGCCGCACCTGGGCCCAGGCACTGGCCCCGGCGCACATCACGCAGGGCTCCACGGTTACGTACAGCATGCATTCCTGCAAATACTTGTTACCCAAATGATTGGCCGCCGCCGTCAGGGCCAGCATTTCGGCGTGGGCCGTTACGTCCTGGAGCCGCTCGGTCTGGTTGTAGGCGCGGGCAATAATGCGCTTGTCGAGCACCACCACGGCGCCAATCGGAATTTCGTCCTCGGCCAGCGCGTAGCGCGCCTGCTTGAGCGCCTCCCGCATATACTGCTCGTCGGAATACAGGGAAAGGGGCATTTCTGGGAGCTAGGGGGATTAAGGATTGAGAGGATGACACTTGGTTTTTAAGCTCTCAAAAGCCAAACTACTTCATCACCACACTCTCCATGGCGGCCTGGGCGACGGGCTGCCACTTGGCCTGCTCGCTGGCGGGCGCATCGAAGGTGAACACGTACAGCTGATCAGCCTCGATGGCGTACTGCACCAGCTGGTACTTGCGGATGGGGGCCAGGTTGCCGCCCCCGCGGCGGTTGTCGGCCACGGTCGAGACGAACTCCAGCACCACGAAGTCGCGCTTGTTGATGGTGTGGATGTCTTCGCGCAGAAACTGCACCTTGCCGTACATGTTCTGCACGCTGGCCTTGTACACCTTGAGCAGCAGGGCGTAGTCGCGGCTCGTGAAGTTGGTGGGTTTCTGGGTCACGCTCAGGCCCACCTGGCCGTTGGGACTGGTGAAAACGGCCAGCGGGCGGCGCTGGGCCGGGTATTTGGCGGCAATACCGTCGTCGGGCAGGGGTGTAAAGCCGTCGGGTACGCCCATGGTCAGGTTCTTGGCAATAGTGGTCTTTTTGAGGCCGGGCCCGGCAAAGGCCAGCAACCCGAGCATAAGCCCCAGCAGCGGCAGCAGGCGGAAAAAACGCGAAACAGAATTCATAGCAGAAGAAAGAAGAAGGCCGGCCCGACCGGGCCCACCAGAAACGCAAAGCTCCGAAGCCCAAACGACTTCGGAGCCTTAAACAGTTGCCCGTCTCGCCGAAAAGGCCGGGACGCATAGGCCATTAGCGCCGCTTTTTGCGGGCCACGGGTGCGGCAGGGTACTTTACCATCACCTTTTTCCAGTACACGTAATTGCCGGTTTTGGCCTCCACCAAATAGCTGCCGGCCGGAATCCGACCCAAATCGACGGGCGCGCCGGTGTTGCTTTGCGGGTCGAGCGCCGTGGAGTAGATGGCCTGCTTCTTATAGTTGGTGACCGTGAGCGTGCCGGGCTGGGTGAACTGCTGGGTGAAGCTGAGCATGATGCTCTTGCCGCCCGTGCCCGGGAAAATATCAATGCCCGACAAGGTTTCCACCCGCCGGATCGGCCCGTCGAGCACGAGCGGCTCCACGTCGGTTTTGGTCTTTACCTCGGTGCCGTTGGCCTCCTTGGTTTTGGTCTTGATTTTGGTGGCTGTCTGGGCCTGGGCGGTAGCGAAGGTGAGCAGGGAGGCCGCGAAGGCGAGGAGGAGAGGGCGGTGCATGGCAGAGAAAATCGGAGTCAGGAATTGGACTGACGGGCCTAATACAGAAGTCAGGCCAAGTTTGAGCTGCAAGCCACAAGCCGCAAGCTACAAGCTAACATTGAACGTCAGCTTGTAGCTTGCGGCTTGTGGCTTGCAGCTCAAAATATCATTTCACCACTACCGCCTTTACGTTGTCATCCGGGGTGCGGTCGATGAGCAGGTTGTAGGGGTCGATGCCGGCTTTGGCGGGTTTGGAAGGCACGATGACGCTTAGGCGGGTGGTACCGGCGCGGAAGCGGCGTTTCTGGCGGTACAGGGGCACGTCCTGCCAGTTGCCGTTGATTTTCTGCTGGCCGAGTACGGCCACGTCAATCAGGTCGTTCATACGCTTGGCCGGCGTTTCGTTGCCGGCGCTGTCGGCGTACACCTTCTTCGCGCTCAGCACCATATCCACCCGGTAGCGGCCGTCGGGCAGCTTGCGGGCCGTTACCGAATCGGCCTTGTTCTCATACAGCGTGATGCGCTCAAACATATCCGTGAGCAAGTATTGCAGCGAGTCGGGTGTGGCCTGGCGCAGGTCGCGCAGCAGGTCGAGCGAGGTGGTGTAGGGCGGCTGCTGGAACTTCACTTCCTGCAGATACTGGCTCAGTGCTTGGTTCACCTTGTCTTCGCCCAGGTAGTTGGCCAGCGCGTACATCACCACCGAACCCTTGCGGTAGTGGATGTACTGCTGGTTCTCGACGCGGTAGAGCGGCTGCTCGGCAATGCGCTCGGTGGCCCGGCCGCGCAGGTAGGCATCCAGCTCGTACTTGAGGAACTTGCGCATGCGCTCGGGGCCATATTTCTGCTTCATCACCATCAGGGCCGAGTATTGCGACAGGGTTTCGGAAAGCAGCGTGCCGCCCTGGGCCGCCGCCCCGATTACCTGGTGGGCCCACCACTGGTGCGCCACCTCGTGGGCCGTCACGTAGTAGGGGTAGTCCACGTCCTTGGGGTCGGTGGTGTCGACTTTGGCAATGAAACCGATGTTTTCGGAGAACGGAATGGTGTTCGGAAAGGCCTGGGCAAAAGCCGAGTAGCCCGGAAACTCCACGATGCGCACCTGCCGGTGCTGGTAGGGCCCGAAGTTCTTGGTGTAGTAGCTGAGGGCATCCTGCACGCCGCGCACCATGCGGCCCAGGTTGTACTCGTGGCCCGGCTGGTAGTAAATCGTAATGTCCACATCGTTCCACTTGGCGTGGCGCTCGGCGTAGCGCGCCGACTGGAACGAGTAGAAATCCAGAATCGGGGCGTCCATGGCGTAGCGGAAGTAGCGGCGGCCGTTTTCGGTCCACTCCTTTTGCAGGTAGCCGGGCGCCAGGGCAATCTGGTCGGGCACGGTGCTTACGGTGGCGGCAAAGCGGACCCAGTCGGCATCGGAGGCAATGTAGGTGTTGGCGCGGGCGGTAGTGTCTTCGAGGCGGGCCACGCGGGGCTTGGGCTTGAGGCCAAACTTCTTGCGGGCGCTGGGCTCACTCAGTTCGGCATTTTCGCTGTAGCCGAGGTGGGGCAGGTTGCCGTTGTTGATGAACGTGCCGTTGGCCACAATGCTGGTGCGGCCGGTGCTTTGCTCGAAGCCGGGCGCGGCGTAGTACATATCAAACGCCAGCGGCAGCGAATCGCCGGGGGCCAGGGGCCGGGGCAGGCGCTGCACGTAGAAGCCCATGAGCGAGTCGGCCAGCACGGTGGTGGCGCCGCCCGGGCCGAGCTGCATCTTGCGGATGCGCACGTCCTCGTTGGAGGGCAGGTTGAGAATTATGGTGTCGAGCGGCTGGCCCGTTTTGTTGCGCAGCCAGTACTGGCCCCGCACCCGGGCTTCCTGCCGGGTCGGGTACAAATCCACGTTCACATCTACGGCCACAATGCGGGGCTGGGGCGTATGGCGGAAGCGGCCGTAGTTCTTTTCGTAATCGACGGTGAGCTGCTGCCGGGCCTTGCTGCCGCGGTAGTGGTTGAGCACGTTGGTGTTGTAGAAAATCCAGCCGCCCACAGCCACGAAGCCCAGCAGCGCCAGAGCCAGCGCCGCGCGGGCCGGACCCGAAAAGCGGCGGCCCGCCAGGTGCTGCCGGGTGCGCCAGTCGGTTTCGGTGCCACGCACCCACAGCAGGTTGGCCCCTACGGCCAACGCCACGGCCAGCAGCGCCCAGTACAGTTTAAACCACAGGTAAGGCCCCACGAAATGGCCGAAGCCGTTCATGTCGGAGTAGCGGATGCCGGAGTCGCCGCCGTAAATGAGCAGGTTGTGCTCCAGCCCCAGCTGCCCGGCAAACAGGCTGAACACGTAGTAAAGCACCATCACGAAATGGCCCAGGTACTTGTTGTTCACCACGACCTGCACCACCACGGCCAGCACCACCAGCAGCCAATAGTCGATGAGCTTCAGCCCAAACAGCCAGCGCACGTACAGCCCGATTTCGAGGTTGGTATAGCCGCTGGAAAGCTGGGTGATGATGCCAAACATCATCACCACCAGCAGCAGCACCACCGGCACCAGCAGCAGGGCCGTGAGCTTGCTGGAAAACGGCACCCAGTTCGGAATGGGCAGCGCGTCGTGCATCTGATTGAGGCGGGCATCGCGCTCTTTCCACACCAGCTCGCCGGCGTAAAACGTAACGATGGCCAGCACGAACAGCGAGAACGAGCCCGACAGAATCTCAATTACCTGGGCCGTAATCGGGAACGTGGTGGTGTCGAAGATCTTGCCGATTTGCAGCGCCGCCGCCAGCAAAAACGCCAGTCCGGCCACTACAATGGCAATAAAGTAGGGGCTCCGCAGCACGTCGCGCAAACTCAGCCAGGTCAGGCGCAGGTACTGGTTGAAATACTGGGCGAAGCCAAAGTGCTGGTCGACGGCCGGCAGGGCCACGGCCACCGGGGCCGGGGCCACTACGCCCAGCGCCGCCCCGCCCGGCCTGGCCCGCCGCGGGGCCGCGCTGCCCGTAGCGCCCTGCTCGAAGCGGAAGCGCACGTAGCAGAAGCCCACCAGCAGCAAACCCACGCCCAGCCAAAGCAGCCGGTTGAGGCCCAGCAGCCCGGTAGGCCAGATGAGGCGCACGTTTTTCTCCACGGGCGTCCAGTACTTGGTCAGCAGCTGGGTTGCGCCGCTGCCCAGCGGGTCGAGCAGCGACGCCACGGTCTGGTTATCGAGGTCGGAGAGCTGGCTCTGGGCCATTATGTAGAGCACCAGAAACACGATGCTGCCCACGTAAGTGCTCAGCGCCTGCCGCGTAAGGGTGGCCAGCGCAAAGAAAATAGCGCCCGTCAGCAGCACGTTGGGCAGCACAAACGTCAGGTAGGGAACCAGGTAGTAACTGAGCTGAAACGGCCCCAGCCGGTCGGCCGGAATGCCCGGAAACAGGGCCCCGATGATTTGGCCCAGCGCAATGCCGCTCATCAGCAGCAGCGTAACGACCAGCGTACCAAAAAACCGCCCGCCCAGGTAGCCCCACTTGCTGATGGGCGAGGTATAGAGCAGCGGGTGCATCTGCGAATCGAAGTCGCGCAGTACCGCCGGCCCGAACATGGCCGACACCAGCAGAATGCCTGGCAGCAGCACCAGGGCGTTGGTGAGGCTGTTAATGGTGTAAGGCGAGTTCAGATGCACCTTGCCGACGCCCACCACGGCCGTCAGGCTCTCGAAAAAGCCGCCCGTCATGAGGGTAATCAGCAACGAAAGCGCCAGAAGAATGCCGAAGTAAATGTAGGTAGCCGGCCGCCGCAGCCGGTACCAGATTTCAAACTTGAATATCTGTAGAAACATTTTTTGAGGAGCTAGGAGCTAGGAGCTGAGGAAGCTAGGAGTTAGAAGGCGGGAGGGGTTTGAGAAACTAGCAACTAGCTCCCCTCCTTGGAAAGAAGGGGCTGGGGGTGGTTGACAATTGTTGAACAGCAACTAGAAGCTGGTTTTAGATTTAGCAATCGTGTCGGCGTATTCAACCACCCCCAACCCCTCCTTTCCAAGGAGGGGAGCTAGTTGCTAGCCCTCTACCCCCACCGCCTGCTCGGCCTGGGCGATGCGGGCGAAATACACGTCTTCCAGCGTCGGTTCCACGGCGTCGTAGTCGGAGCCGGGCTGGGTGGGGGCCACCACGTGCACAATGGTGCGGCCGGCGAACAGGCGGGTCGAAATCACCTGCTGCTCCTGCAGCAGCGCGGGCAGTTGCTCCTTGTCGACTTCGCGCCTCCACACCTGGCCGCGCAGCTCCTGCATCACCACCAGCGGGTCGCCGGTGAGCAGCACCTGGCCCTTGTTTATGATGGCCATGTTGCGGCACAAATCACTCACGTCGCCCACGATGTGGGTACTCAGAATCACGATGATGTTCTCGCCGATTTCAGCCAGCAGGTTGTGGAACCGGTTGCGCTCGGCCGGGTCGAGGCCGGCGGTGGGCTCGTCCACGATAATCAGGCGGGGGTTGCCCAAAAGGGCCTGGGCAATGCCGAAGCGCTGTTTCATGCCGCCCGAGTAGCCGCCCAGGTTCTTCTTGCGCACTTCGTAGAGGTTGGTGCGCTGCAAGAGGCCCGCCACCACCTCGCGCCGCTGCCGGCTGTCGGAGATGCCCTTGAGCACCGCGAAATGGTCGAGCAGCTGCTCGGCCGAAATCTTGGGGTACACCCCGAACTCCTGGGGCAGGTAGCCCAGCACCCGCCGCACGGCATCCTTGTCGTGCAGCACGTCCAAATCGCCCAGCCTGATGCTGCCACTGTCGGCCTCCTGCAGCGTAGAAATCGTGCGCATCAAACTCGATTTGCCCGCCCCGTTGGGGCCCAGCAGCCCGAACATGCCGGTCGGGATGGTGAGGTTGACGTCGCGCAGGGCCTGGGTGCCGTTGGCGTAGGTTTTCGAAAGGTGCTCGATGCGTAATTCCATAGGGATAGGGGTTTTAGCAAACATAGAGAAACCCGCGTGATTGGGAGCGGCTTTTCAACGAACCGGGCCTTGGTGGCGGTTAACGGGTCGGGCAAGTAGCATTTCCCGCAGAGGCGCGCAGAGGATGACGCAGAGGTTCGCGGAGGTCGTTCTCTGCGTGCCTCTGCGTCATTCTCTGCGCGCCTCTGCGGGAAACGACGCCTTCCAAGTCGTATCTTCGCCAAAAATTAGATTTATGCTCCGGACCCACACCTGCGGCGAATTGCGCCCCGAACACATTGGCCAAACGGTTACGCTCTGCGGCTGGGTACAGCGCACCCGCGACAAAGGCGGCATTTTGTGGGTGGATTTGCGCGACCGGTACGGCCTGACCCAGCTGGCCCTTGAAGAAGGCGTGGAAACCGCCGAAGTGCGCGAACAGGCCCGCCAGCTGGGCCGCGAGTTCGTGCTCTGCGTGACCGGCACCGTAGCCGAGCGCCACTCCAAAAACGACAAAATGCCCACCGGCGGCATCGAAATCCGGGTGGAAAGCCTCGAAGTGCTCAACCCGGCCAAGCTGCCGCCCTTCCTGATTGAGGACGACACCGACGGCGGCGACGACCTGCGCCTGAAGTACCGCTACTTGGATTTGCGCCGCAACCCCGTTCGCCAGAACCTGATGCTGCGCCACCGCGTGGCCCAGGCTACCCGCCGCTTCCTCGACGGTCAGGACTTTATCGAAGTGGAAACGCCCGTGCTCATCAAAAGCACGCCCGAAGGCGCGCGCGACTTCGTGGTGCCCTCGCGCATGAACCCCGGCGAGTTCTACGCCCTGCCCCAGAGCCCCCAGACCTTCAAGCAGCTGCTCATGGTATCGGGCTTCGATAGGTATTTCCAGATTGTGAAGTGCTTCCGCGACGAAGACCTGCGCGCCGACCGCCAGCCCGAATTCACCCAGATCGACTGCGAAATGTCGTTCGTGGAGCAGGAGGACATCCTGAGCACCTTCGAGGGCCTGGTGCAGTACCTGTTTAAAGAGGTGAAAAACCTGGAAATCGGCCGGCTGCCCCGCATGACCTACGCCGACGCCATGCGCTTCTACGGCAACGACAAGCCCGACACGCGCTTCGAAATGAAGTTCGTGGAGTTGAACGACGTGGCCAAGGGCCACAACTTCCCGGTGTTCGAGGCCGCCGAGCTGGTGGTAGGCATCTGCGCCACCGGGGCCGCCAGCTACACCCGCAAGCAGCTCGACGAGCTGACCGAGTACGTCAAGCGCCCCCAGATTGGGGCCACCGGCCTCGTGTACGCCCGCGTCGAAGCTGATGGCAACGTGAAGTCGTCGGTCGATAAGTTCTACGACCAGGAGGCGCTGCAACGGTGGAAAGCCGCCTTCAACGCCCAGCCCGGCGACCTGCTGCTGCTGCTGGCCGGCCCGGCTGACAAAACACGCAAGGCTCTCTCGGAACTGCGCCTCGAAATGGGCCAGCGCCTCGGCCTGCGCGACAAAGACACGTTTTCGGCGCTGTGGGTGGTCGATTTCCCGCTGCTCGAATACCTGGAGGAGGAAGGCCGTTACTTCGCCATGCACCACCCCTTCACCTCGCCCAAGCCCGAGGACATGGCCCTGCTCGACAACCCCGAAACCATCGGCCAGGCCCGCGCCAACGCCTACGATATGGTGATAAACGGCGTGGAAGTAGGGGGCGGCTCCATCCGCATCCACGACCGCGCCGTGCAGGCCCGCATGTTCAACCTGCTCGGTTTCTCGGATGCGGAAGCCCAGGCCCAGTTCGGCTTCCTGCTCGATGCCTTCGAGTACGGCGCCCCGCCCCACGGCGGCATCGCCTTCGGCTTCGACCGCCTCTGTAGCCTCTTCGGCGGCGCCGACTCCATCCGCGACTTCATTGCCTTCCCCAAAAACAACTCGGGGCGTGATGTGATGATTGACTCGCCCTCGCCGATTTCGGAGGCGCAGTTGAAGGAGCTGAGCATCAGGACGGACGTAACGGCTGGAAAATAAGCAAGCCCGGTTTTCGAAAACCACCACGGCGGCCTCTGAGGAATCAGGGGCCGCCGTGGTAGTTTAGCAGTAGATGTTATGGCAGTTGCAGCCGGTGTTGCGGCCGCTTGGCGGACTGCCGAGAGAGTTTGGGGATATGTAGGGAAAATAAATAGCGGTTTGGCTATACGCCGGTAAAAATATGCCGTAAGCGTTTTCATCTCTCACCCAACTCCCTAATCCCATGAGCCAGAATATCTTTGAGAACGTCCAGGACTTTTTCGGCGGCGACACCATGCGCCAGACCAGCGAGTCGCTGGGCGAAAGTGAAAGCAACGTTAGCAGCGCCCTGCGCAGCGTGGTGCCCCTGGTGCTGGGCGGCCTGTTCAGCCGGGCGCAGCAGCCGGGCGGCACTTCCGAACTGTTCGGCATGGCTCAGCAGGCCCACAGCAGCGGCATCCTGAGCAACCTGGGCGGCCTGCTCGGTGGCCTGACGGGGGCCAGCACCGCCACTCCGGGCGCCGACCAAAGCCTGCTCAGCAAGGGTTCCGACCTGCTGCAATCCATCTTCGGCAACCAATATACCCCGGCCGTGGAGGGCGTGAGCCAGCAGGCCAACGTCAGCTCGTCGCTGGTGGGCAACCTGATGCGCATGGCCGTGCCCGTGGTGCTGGGCCTGCTGGGCAAGCACGCCGCCACCAACAACCTTGACGCCAACGGCTTCGGTAGCTACCTGAGCGGCCAGCGCAGCAACGTGATGAGCGCCATGGGCAACCTGCCAAGCGGCCTGGGTGCCATCCTGTCGGGCCTGGGCGCCACCGGCCTGGGCAGCACCATCAGCAACGCCAAGGCCCAGGTGGCCGAAACGGCAGCGTCGGCCGGCACTACGGCGGCCCGCGCCACCGCGCCAGTGGCTGCCGCGCCCAGCCGCTGGCCCTGGCTGCTGCTGCTGGTAGCGGCCCTGGCGGCGGTGTGGTACTTTATGCGCAGCTGCGACAAAACGCCCGACGCGGCTATGCCAACGACCACCGAAATGCCCGCCGCCGACAACAACGTGGCCGCTGCCCCGGCACCGATGGCCGCTACCGGCCGCTACGACGACGCCACCGGCAACTACGTGTACGATGTGGGCGCGCTGAGCGACATTAGCCTGCCCGACGGCACCAGCATCAACGTAGGAGCCAACTCGGTGGAAAGCCGCCTGTTCAACTTCCTCAACGATGCCAACGCCACGGTCAGCGACGACAAAACCCAGGGCTGGATGAGCCTCGACCGGGTGTATTTTGAAACCGGCAAAGCCAACCTCACGGCCGAGTCGCAGGCCCAGCTGCGCAACATCGCCGCCATTATGAAAGCCTTCCCCGGTTCGGCCATCAAGTTTGGCGGTTACACCGACAACGTAGGCAAGGCTGATACGAACCTCACCCTCAGCGCCGACCGGGCCAATGCCGCCCGCAAAATGCTCATGGACAATGGCGTAGATGCCGGCCGCGTGGCCGCCGAGGGCTACGGCCAGGAGCACCCGCTCACCACCAACGACACCCCCGAAGGCCGGGCCCAGAACCGCCGGGTCGATGTGCGGGTAACCAAGAAGTAATCTGCTCCTCAGTAAAAAGAAGTGCCGACCCAGTCATTGGGTCGGCGCTTCTTTTCTGTGGTTATCGACCGGGTAGCCCGTCCCAATCAACAGGAAGAAGACTACCCGACTGCCTGGACACCGGTTTTCAGGTCATTATACAGCTGGTGGGGCCGGCCGGCAGTAGCGCGAACTTGGTCGTTCGTGCCCCTGCGCTGTTCGGGCAGCCCTACCGGTGCAAGGACGCGAACTACCAAGTTCGCGCTACATGTACAACTACCTGAAAACGGCTCTACAGCAATTGTCAGGTTGCGGTATAGGATGTAGAGACGCAAGAGGTTGCGTCTCTACATCCTGCTTATGAACTCGAAATTTGCTCCAGGTTACTCACCGCCGGATTTGCTGGCGGGCTATTTCCAGCGCCCTGCTTAACACCGGGTCGTGGCCCTGGCTCAGGGCGGCGGGGGTGTTTTCTACGGCTATGTTCGGCTGTACGCCTACATCTTCCAATAGCTGCCCGGGGGGCGTGGTGTAGCGCTGGTTGGAAAGCGTAACGTCGAGGCCGTTGGGCAGATGCACGGCGTACATATCGGAGAGCATGCCCTTGGTGGCAGTGCCCACCAGGGTTACTGCCGGCCGTTGGGCCAGGGAAAGCGTCAGGTCCTCGGCGGCGCTGGCCGTCTGGTCGGAGGTCAGGAGTACCAGTGAGCCGAGAAAGCGCGGGCCTTCAGAAGGAGTTACGTAGATGGGTTCGGAGGCCGTGAACTGCTGGTAGCCGCCGGGCTGGCGTAGCGCTTTGTAGTTAGCCAGGTAGCGTGCCGGGGCAAAATGACCGGCCAGCGCCACGCCACTGTGGCCGCCGCCGTTGTCGCGCAAATCCAGCAGCAGCACCTGGCAGCCGGCCAGCTGCCCGAGGGCTTTGGCGAACAGCCTCTCCAGCTTCTGGTGGTCGGCTTGCTCCTGCTCCTCGGTGCCAATGGCACCGGTAATATCGGCGAAGCTGCGGCTGAGGTGCAGGTAGCCGATGGGGCCATTACGGCTGACGTAGAGCAACTGCTTGTCTTTGATCTGCGGGCCGCTGGCTTTAATAGGGGAGAAGCTGGCCGCCCGCAGCTGTGCGTAGGCCACCTGCCAGAACGCCGGCTGCACCGCCCGAAAGTGCTGCTTGAACGAGTTGCGGGCACTCTCGCCCTTGAACAGAATGGTTTCTCCGCGGGAGATGGAAATGTGTCCATCGCGCAGCGGCGCCACCATGCGGCCAAACACGGCTACCAACGAATCCGGCGGTGTCTGGGCCGTTACCTGCGGGCGAAACACGCGGTAGGTGGAATCCCAGTCTACTTTTTTGAGGGGAAAGAAAGCGTAGTTGTCGCGGAAAGCCTGCCAGAAAAGCTCAAAGCTTTGCTCGGGCAAACTGAGCGGAGCCGGTGTTTGGGCGTTGCCGGCCAGCGAGAGGCTCAGCAGCGTGGCCGTCAGTATAGCAGGTAGTTTCATTGGCAGAAGCTGTAGAGACGCATATTCGCGTCTCGGCGTTGAACGGCGCCGCTTGTGATATGCGGTTCCGTTCGTTCAACGCCGAGACGCAAATATGCGTCTCTACAGCCGTAAAGCGAAACGCCCCTACCAACTGGCAGGGGCGCTTCAAAACCAACGTGATACCTCGTGCTACAGTACCCCGGCCAGCAGGCCCGGCAGCACGCCCAGCAGCACCGTCAGCAGCGCCAGCACCAGCAGCGCGCCCGACTGGAAGGTGGTCACCGGCACGGGCACGGCAGTTTCTTCGTCGGCGTCGCGCATGTACATCGCGATGATGGGGCGCAGGTAGTAGTAGATGCTCACCATCGACATAACGACGGCGAAGACTACGAGGCCGATGTAGCCGTTTTCGACGGCGGCCATGAACACGAAGAACTTGCCGAAGAAGCCGCCCGTGAGCGGAATGCCGGCCAGGCTCAGCATGGAAATCGTAAGGCAGAAGGCCAGCAGCGGATTGGTTTTGGCCAGGCCGTTGAAGCCGGCGTAATCCTCGCGGTGGCGGGCATCGGCTACCAGCTTCAGCACCGCAAAAGCGGTTACCGTGGCCACCGAGTAGGCCAATAAGTAGAACATAATGCCATTAGCCGTAGGACCTTCGAGCGCGCCATTGAAGGCCACCAGGGCCACCAGCAGGTAGCCGGCGTGCGAGATGCTGGAGTAGGCCAGCATGCGCTTGACGCTGGTCTGGGCCACGGCGCCCACGTTGCCCACCAGCAGCGTGAGTACGCACATAGCCGTGAGCGTAGGCAGCCACACGCCCTGGGCCGAAGCAGCCGGGAAGGCCTGCACCAGCAGCTTCAGCCAGGCGGCAAAACCGGCCACCTTCACGACAGTGCTCATGAAGGCCGTGAAGAACGTCGGCGTGCCCTCGTACACGTCGGGCGTCCAGAAGTGGAACGGCGCGGCACCGACTTTGAAGGCCATGCCCAGCAGCATCAGCAGCATGCCGATGTAGAGCATGGGCCGCAGGGTGGCATTAACGGGGTTCTGGGCCGCGAAGCTGATGCTGCTCAGCTCGAAGGTGCCGGTGGCGCCGTACACCAGGGCCATGCCGAAGAGCAGGATGCCGGTGAAGAAAGCACCCATCAGGAAGTACTTCAGGGCCGCCTCGTTCGAGCGCACGTTGCGCTTGTCGGACCCCGCCAGCACGTACATGGCCACGCTCAGGATTTCAATGCCCAGAAACAGCATCAGCAGGTGGTTGTAGCTCACCAGCATGATGGCGCCCACCATCGAAAACAGCAGCAGCGAGTAGTACTCGGCCAGGTTAGCCTCCTCGTCGAGCACGTACTTCTGCGAGAAGGGCACGAGCACCAGCGCCGTCAGGAGCACGATGCCGGTGAAGGCCACCGAGAAGTTGTCGATGGTGAGCATGCCGCTGAAAAACGACTGCGGGCCCTGGTTCCAGTCGAGGAAGTTCACCGTCAGCACCAGGCCCAGGATGAGCATCATCACGGGCAGCAGCAGCCGGTTGGAGCGGCGGAAACCCAGAAACAGGTTGCCCAGGCCCAAAGCAGAAAGCAGAATGATTGAATTCATATCATCGGGACCCCACCCCCCGGCCCCCTCCCCGGTGGGGAGGGGGAGCCAGACGAAGGCGAACGGGGCTCTTTTTTGAAGCTACGGGTTTTAAGCTCTCAACCGGCAAACCGATACTATAAGCTAGAAAACTAAAAACTAGAGCCCCTCCCCCGGAGGGGAGGGGTTGGGGTGGGGTCAGCGTTTCACCACTTCCCCCAGAATCCCCAGCACGCTGCCTTCCGACAGGTGCAGGAACATATTAGGGAACACGCCAATCCAGAACACGAGCACGATGAGCGGCACGAGCACGGCCAGCTCGGCCCCGCTCAGGTCGGTGAAGGTGGCCGAGTGGGCCGAATCGGGGCCGAGCATGACGCGCTGGAACATGCGGAGCAGGTACACGGCGCTCAGAATGATGGTGAGGCCGGCCACCGCGCCCAGCCAGGCGTTGTGCTGGTAGACGCCGGCCAGCAGCAGAAACTCGCCCACGAAACCGTTGGTGAGCGGCAGCGCCACCGTACCCAGCAGCAGCACCAGAAAGCACACCGTGAGCACCGGGGCCTGGCGGGTAAGCCCCCCCAAATCAGCAATATTACGGGTGCCGGTGCGGCGCTCAATGGCGTCGGCAATGAAGAACAAGCCGACTACGTTGATGCCGTGGGCCAGCATCTGGATGCTGGCACCCTGGAGGCCGAGCTGGGTGAGCGAGAACACGCCGGCAATCATCAAACCCACGTGCGAGAGCGAGGAGAAGGCGATGAGCCGCTTCATGTCGGGCTGGCGGATGGCGATGATGGCCCCGTAGATGATGCCGATGACGGCCAGAATCAGAATCAGGTTCTGCCAGTAATCTACCCCCAGGGGCACGACGGGCAGCAGCCAGCGCATGCAGCCGTAGATGCCCATTTTCAGCATGATGCCGGCCAGCAGCATGGTAGCCGGGGCGGGGGCATCGGTGTAGGTATCGGGCTGCCAGGTGTGGAAGGGGAAGAGGGGCATCTTCACGGCGAAGGCCGCGAAAATCAGCCAGAACACCCACAGCTGGGTTTCGGCGGGCAGGTTGAGGTTGTAGAAGGCGCTGAGCGAGGCGTTGTGGGCCGACAGGCCATCGACCGTGGGGCCGGTCTGGAAGTACAGGTACACGAAGCCGGCCAGCATAAACAGCGAGCCGATGATGGTGTAGAGGAAAAACTTGAAGGTGATGCGCGCCCGCTCGACCCCGCCCCACACGCCGGCCAGGAAGTAAATCGGAATCAGGGCCACCTCCCACATAAAGTAGAACAGGAAGGCATCCTGGGCCGTGAACACGCCAATCAGGCCGGTCTGCATGAACAGCACCAGCGCGTAAAACACCGACTCGTTCTCAAAATTGCGGCGGAAGGCGCTGAGCAGAATGATGGGCACCAGCAGCGTGGTGAGCAGCACCAGCAGCAAACTGAGCCCATCCATGCCCACGTGGAAGCTGATGCCGGCCGAGGGAATCCAGCTGTAGTTGGCCTCGAACTTGGGACTGATGTCGCCGCCTTGGGTCAGGTTGGCACCGGAGAGGCCGGCGGCGTACAGGGCCAGCGCAAATTCGAGAAGGGCCGCGCCCAGCGCCGCCACCCGCGCCGACTTCCCCTTGAAGAAGTGCAGCAGCAGGGCAGCCGTTACGGGCCAGAGTAGAAGAAGGACAGTCAGCATCAGTAAATGAGAGTTTCCCTAAAGAATGTCAAAGGCGAAAGGTCTGCCTATTTTATTCGGATAAATGTTGTACCCATTGGAGTAACTAATAACTTGTCTTCATTTCTTATATACATAATATGCATGTTTCTTTCGGTCTGTGATTCTACCAATAAGCAATTACACTTCTCGTCAAAAAAAGCAGGCATAAGATTCATTCCAGGGTAGTTAATTATATAATTATCATCCCCTTCAACTATTGTCATCTTGCTATCTGAGCCAATAATATTATCCTTTTTCCACGCTCCAATATATTTTTCCTTATTAGAACAAGAAGAAATGAGTAGGATGAAAAATGCCGCAAATGATAGTTTGTTAAGGGAATACATAATCTAAAACTTCCCGAAGTTCAGCGCCATGACCAGCACGATGGCTACGACCATCAGCAGGAGGTAGACTTCTACGGAGCCGGTTTGCACGGCGCGGAGCAGCTGCCCGCCGCCGAGCGTTACGCGGCCGAAACCGTTGACGATGGGGTCGATGACGCCGTTTTCGACGAAGCGGTAGAGGCCGCGCGAGAGCCACATGACGGGGCGCACCAGCAAGGCGTTGTACAACTCGTCGATGTAGTACTTGTGGTACACCAGGTTGTCGAGGAAGCCGCGGGGCGCATCTTCCTCGGCCGGGCGCACGCCGCGGCTCACGTACATCACGTAGGCGAAGACGATGCCCAGCACACCCGCACCCACCGAGAGGCCGATGAGCATTAGTTCGGTGCCGTGGTCAACGGCCAACTCGAAAGCGGCCGGGTTAATCTTCTGCGAGTAGGTGAACAGCGGCGCGAGGTAGTTGGAGAGGTAGGCGTTGTCCTCGCCCAGGAAGAAGGGCGCGTTCATAAAGCCCCCCACGGCCGCCAGGATGGCCAGCACGATGAGCGGCAGCGTCATAGAGGCGGGCGACTCGTGCAGGTGCTGGCGCTGCTGCTCGGTGCCCCGGAACTCGCCGAAGAACGTGAGAAACAGCAGCCGGAACATGTAGAAGGCCGTCAGGAACGCCGTGAACAAGCCCACGCCGTAGAGCACTTTGCTATGCTGAAAGGCGTGGAGCAGGATTTCATCCTTGGAGAAGAAGCCCGCGAAGGGCGGGATGCCGGCAATGGCCAGGCAGCCCACCAGAAAGGTGATGAACGTGATGGGCAGGGTCTTGCGCAAGCCGCCCATGCGGCGCATGTCCTGCTCGTTGCTCATGGCATGAATCACGGAGCCCGCGCCCAGGAACATCAGAGCCTTGAAGAAGGCGTGGGTGAGCACGTGGAACAGCGAAGTGCTGTAGCCCAGCACGCCCAGCGCCAGAAACATATAGCCCAGCTGCGAGACGGTGGAGTAGGCCAGCACCTTCTTGATGTCGTTCTGCGCCAGTCCGATGGTGGCCGCAAACAACGCCGTAGCCGCGCCGATAATGGCAATAACTTCGAGCGTATCGGGGGCCAGGGTGAAGAGCACGTTGGCCCGGAGAATCATGTAGATGCCCGCCGTAACCATCGTGGCGGCGTGAATCAGGGCCGAAACGGGGGTGGGACCGGCCATGGCATCAGGCAGCCAAGTGTAGAGCGGCAGCTGCGCCGACTTGCCGGTGGCGCCCACGAACAGCAGCAGCGTAATGACGGTAACCACGCCCGGCCCGTAGGTGCCGAACTGGCCCAGGGCGGCCTTCTGGAACACCTCGCCGAACTGCACCGAGTTGAAGGTGAGGTATATCAGGAAGATGCCGAGCAGAAAGCCCAGGTCGCCGACGCGGTTGATGATGAAGGCCTTTTTGGCGGCGTTGTTGTAGGCGGTGTTCTTGTTCCAGAAGCCGATGAGCAGGTAGGAGCACAGCCCCACGCCTTCCCAGCCGATGAACAGAATCAGGAAGTTGGAGCCGAGCACCAGCACCAGCATCGAAAACACGAACAGGTTCAGGAAGCTGAAAAACTTGCCCACGTTCTCGTCGTGAGCCATGTAGCCGATGCTGTACACGTGAATCAGGAAGCCCACGCCCGTAACCAGCAGCAGCATAATCAAGCTCAGCTGGTCAATCTGGTAGCTGAACGGAATCTGCATGGTGCCCACCGAAATCCAGTCGAACAGCGGCACGGTGTACTGGTACTGAAAATTCAGGAACAGAAACACCGAAATGGCGAACGAGCCCAGCACGGCGGCCGAGCCAATCAGGCCCGCCACCGTAGCCGAGAGCCGGCGGTTGAGCAGGCCGTTAAGCAGGAAGCCCAGAAACGGCAGCAGCGGAATCAGCACGTACAGCAGCGTCGGGTACGGGGCGCCGGCGGCGGGTAGAACGGTTTCTTGCATGGTGTGGTGGCTGAGCCCCACCCCAACCCCTCCCCTGCGGGGGAGGAGCTTTAATTTCTAGTTTTCTAGTTATTCTAGAAGCTAAAAGTTAAAGCCCCTCCCCCGCAGGGGAGGGGTTGGGGTGGGACTAGAACTTAAGGCGACTCAAAAGATTTACGTCGGTGCTCTGGATGTTGCGGTAAATCATCACGATGATGGCCAGGCCCACAGCCACTTCGGCAGCGGCCACGGCCATGATGAAGAACACGAACACCTGCCCGTTGGGGTCGGCGCGGAAGGCCGAAAAGGCCGTCAGCAGCACGTTCACGGCGTTGAGCATCAGCTCGACACTCATGAAGATGATGATGGCGTTGCGCCGGGTAAGCACGCCCAGCACGCCGATGCTGAAGAGGGCGGTGGCGAAGAAGACGTAGTACTGGAGGGGAACCGTCTGGATAACCTGCGGTATGTTCTGGTCCATGCGGAGGGGCTAACGGCAAGCAAAGGCCCCGGCGGCGAGCCAACCGGGGCAATGGAGGGCAAAGGTATCCTGAAAATCGGAAAAGGCCACTGTTTAGGCGGGTTCTTTGGGCCGTGTTACTCTTTGTTATGCGGTGCGGCCGCAACGAGCCGCCCCGAAGCGCCGGCGTAACAGCCGTGCTGCGGGGCGCCGGCCCGCGCCGGGGAGCCGGAGGCACTGGCGCTTCGGGCCCGAAACTGTATCTTCGGGCCTCTCTTCCCCGTTTACCTTTTCCTATGAGCATTACCATTGGCAGCCTGGCCGAGCTTCAGCAGCACGAGGGCCAGGAGCTGGGCATCACGCCCTGGCACACCATCACCCAGGAGCAAATCAACCAGTTCGCCGCCGCCACCCTCGACTTCCAGTGGATTCACACCGACCCCGAGCGGGCCGCGGCCGAGTCGCCGTTCGGCGGCACCATTGCCCACGGCTACCTCACGCTGTCGCTCTTGCCCTACTTCTGGAACCAGCTGGTGCAGGTAGAAAACCTGAAGATGCAGGTGAACTACGAAATCAGTGAATTCCGCTTCAACCAGGCCGTGCTCGTGAACACACCCGTGCGCCTGCACGCCACGCTGCTGGCCGTAAAGGACCTGCGCGGCATTGCCAAGGCCAACATCGGCGTGAAAATGGAAATCGAAGGCAACAAGAAGCCCGCCTATACCGGCGTTATCACCTTCCTCTACCACTTCGAGTAGGGGCGGCTGGTCATTGTCAGTTGAGCCAGAATAAAGGCAGCAGCGGCATCTGAGAAATCAGGTGCCGCTGCTGCCTTTATTCTGGGATGGTGCCTTGCCGCCACTCCGCAACTGTAACATGATTGTTCCAATAGAAGTAACCGGTCTGAAAGTGAATTATTTGCTCCAGCCAATATACGCCCTCTATACCTTCATATACACCACCCAATGATAGTATTTGGCCAGAGTAAGTTGTACTGAACTTATTGAGGCTTATCAGGCTGAAGGCTGTTTCAACATCTGTGGGAACGTGCAGTTGTGGCGGGCCTACGGCTTGGCCCGGACCAAGCGTATCTTGGTGTTTTAGGAATACCTCGGATGTTACTCCAGACAGAAGTAGGTAGCACTCGCCAACAACTATGTCTATAGGGTAGAAATCTTTCTCGTAGTCCTGAATCTTAGCCCAGTCGAAGTGTAATGTCAGTTCATTAGAATTGCGACTTGTATTCTCGATAGATGAGTCGTGAAAACTGATTCGGCCCAAATCGGTGGTTATAGTATGCATCGTACTTTCTTACTTGTTAGACATAAAAAACGCGGCGGCTGAAGAATCAGCCGCCGCGTTTTTTATTTGCTGAACTCAGCAGAGAAACGCTAGAAGTTTCGTTCGCCGGTTTCGCGCTTGCCGAGCATCACGGCGCCTACCATCGCTATCAGGAACAGCACCGAGGCCAGCTCAAAGGGCAGCAGGAAGTCGGTGTAGAGCTTGAGGCCGAGTTGGTCGACCATGCCGATTTGCGAGTTGAAGGGCGTGCCAGTGGCAACGCCGGTGGGCACGATATCCTTGAGGGCAGCCACCAGAATGAGCAGCAGCGAGCCGCCAGCCACGGCGGCGGCAATCCTGGCCAGGGCCGGCTTGTGGGGTTCCGTATCCACGTTCAGGTTCAGGAACATAATCACGAACAGGAACAGCACCATAATAGCGCCGGCGTACACGATGATGTTGACGGCCGCCAGAAACTGCGCATTCAGCAGCAGGTAGTGGCCCGAGAGCGAGAAGAATGTCAGAATCAGGAACAGCACGCTGTGCACCGGGTTCTTGGCGAAAACCACGCCCAGCGCGCTCAGCAGCGCCACGAACGAAAGGAAGAGGAATAAGGGATGCATTGGTGGTTGTCAGTTTTTGGTTGGCAGTTGTTAGTGATGATTTAGCAGTCAAGAGTAGTCCGTTAGGGCTAGCAACTGACAACTAAAAACGAACAACTATACAATGCGCGCCCGCAGCTTATCGGCTTGCTCGGGCGTGAGCTGGATGCCCTTTACACTTCGCTCGTCGGGCGACACGGGCTCGACAAGGCGGTCCTTGCCGTACACGAACTCGTCGCGCTCGTAGCGCGGCGGCGCCATTTTGTCGGGCTGGAGGTAGATGGCGGCTTTGGGGCAGGCTTCCTCGCACAGGCCGCAGAAGATGCACCGCAGCATGTTGATTTCGTAGCTGATGGCGTACTTCTCCTCGCGGTAGAGGCCCTCTTCGCCCTTTTTCCGCTCGCCGGCCACCATGGTAATGGCTTCGGCGGGGCACGATACGGCGCACAGGCCGCAGGCGGTGCACCGCTCGCGGCCCAGCTCGTCGCGCTTGAGCACGTGCAGGCCCCGGAAGAAGCCCGAGAATGGCCGCACCTCTTCGGGGTAGCGCACGGTGGCCTTCTTCATGAAGAAGTGGCGCATCGTGATGCTCAGGCCCTGGAAGATGGCCGGCAGGTAGGCCCGCTCGGCCAGCGTCATCGGCTTCTTTTCTAATACCTTGGCTCGGTTGGTGAGTTGCATGCTATGGAGTCCTTCTGCCGGTCTGAGCGCGCTCAGACCGGCAAAGTGAGTGGAGTTGTTAAATCACCCCGAACAGGATGAGGGCGCCGGTGAGCACGATGTTGAACACGGCCAGCGGGATGAGAATGGTCCAGCCCAGGCGCATCAGCTGGTCGTAGCGGAAGCGCGGCAGGGTCCAGCGCACCCACATGAAGAAGAAGATAAAGGCAAAAATCTTCAGGAAGATGCCCACCGTGCCCAGCAGCGTAATCAGGTTCTGGGCCGAGTTCAGCTCCCAGCCCTGGCTGTTCACGAACCAGTCGCGCAATTCGTACTGGAAGGGGAAGTTGAAGCCGCCGAAGTACAGCACGCTCATCACGGCCGATACCACGAAGATGTTCACGTACTCCGAAAACAGGTACAAGCCCAGCTTCATCGACGAATACTCGGTGTGGTAGCCGCCCACCAGCTCGGTTTCGCACTCGGGCAAATCGAAGGGGGTGCGGTTGGTTTCGGCGAAGGCGCAAACCAGGAAAATGAGGAAGCCGATGGGCTGCTTCACGATGTTCCACATCTGCCACTCGCCGGCTACCGACTGCTGCAAGGTGATTTCGCGCAGGCTCAGCGTGCCCGAAATCATGAGCACCGCAATCAGCGACATGCCCATGGCCAGCTCGTAGCTGATGTTCTGGGAAGCGGCCCGCACGGCGCCAAGCAGCGAGAACTTGTTGTTGGAGGCCCAGCCGCCAATCATCACCCCATAAACGCCCAGCGACACGACCCCAAAAATCCAGAGCATGCCGATGTTCACCTCAATGCCCTGCAAAAAGAAGGCGTTGTTGCCGAAGCTCATGGTGTTGCCGAACGGAATAACCGCCGACGACATCAGGGCCGTAATCATGGCCAGGCAGGGGCCCACCACGAACAGCACCTTGTTGGCGCCGCCGGGGAAGAACTCTTCCTTGGTGAACATCTTCACGGCATCGGCCAGCGGCTGCAGCAGGCCGTAAGGGCCGGCGCGGTCGGGGCCCACACGGTCCTGCAAAAAAGCCGCAATTACGCGCTCCGCATAGGTGCAGTAGGTTGCAATCAGCAGCGAAAGCGCGAAAACGACGAAGATGACGATGGATTGCCAGCCGAGAGCGGGTAGTTCAATCATTTGGATTAGTTGTCAGTTGTTGGTTGTCAGTTGTTAGTGCAGGTTATGCTGTCAAATGACTGACAACCGACAACTAACAACCAACAACTAATTGCCTAATTTAAGCGGCGGGTTCTTTTCCAACTCGCGCTGGGTGCTGGCAGGCAGGTCGGCAATAACCGACTGATTGAGCACGGGCAGTTCGTAGTGGTTGGCCGAAATTACGGAAGAACGGTCGATGTGCGCCGGTCCTTCGATGGTCCAGTCAGATGTTTCCTTCTTTTCGAAGCGGCACTCGTTGCAAATCCACTCCTTCACCTCGCCATACTGGTCCTTGCGGGCGGTAGTGCGCAGCACCTCGTTGCCCTTGTACCAGAGCACCACGTTGCCCGAGCATTTCGGGCAGTCGCGGTGGGCGTCTACGGGCTTCGTAAACCACACCCGCGACTTGAAGCGCCAGGTTTTGTCGGTCAGCGCACCCACCGGGCACACGTCGATGACGTTGCCGGAGAAGTCGTTATCGATAATGTTCTCGATGTAGGTGCCGATTTCGGCGGCGTCGCCGCGGCCCAGCACCCCGTGCACCCGGTCGCCCTGGGCAATCTGGTCGGCGGTGTACACGCAGCGGTAGCACAGGATGCAGCGCGTCATGTGCAGCTGAATCAGCGGGCCAATGTCGATTTTCTCGAACGTGCGGCGTTCTTCCTCGTAGCGGGTCGTGCTCAGGCCGTGCTCGAAGGCGAAGTTCTGCAAATCGCACTCGCCGGCCTGGTCGCAGACGGGGCAGTCGAGCGGGTGGTTGATGAGCAGCATCTCCACGATACCCTTGCGCACGTCGAGCACGCTGTCGTTGGTCGTGTTTTCCACCACCATGCCGTCCTGCACGGGCGTGATGCACGAGGCCACCAGCTTGGGCATGGGGCGCGGGTCCTTGGCCGAGCCGGCCGCCACCTTCACCAGGCAGGCGCGGCACTTGCCGCCCGAGCCTTTCAGCGGGGTGTAGTAGCACATGGCCGGGGGCACGATGCTGCCGCCAATCTGGCGGGCCGCATTCATAATAGTCGTCCCGTCCGGAACTTCTATCTCAATGCCGTCGAAGGTTATTTTAGCCATTATCTGAGGTGATGAAGTAATGAGGTGAAAGGGAAGAGGTCCGTTCACCGACATTACTTTTTGTCAGTCGATTTGGGAAATATATGAAGTTAGGAGAGCCAGACGGAGGAGATACATAGCCTCATCACGTTTTACCTCATCACCTCATTACTAAGCAGTCACCAGCTTACCGGGATACACTGCACCGGGCTTGGTGGCCTCCTGGGGGTGGGTTACGTACCACTCAAACTCGTCGCGGAAGTGGCGCACGGCGGCGGCGACGGGCCAGGCGGCAGCCTCGCCAAGCGGGCAGATGGTGTTGCCCTCAATCTGCTTGGCCACGCTCACCAGCAGGTCGATGTCGTGCATCTGGCCGTGGCCGTGCACGAGGCGGTGCAACACCTTTTCGAGCCAGCCGGTACCCTCGCGGCAGGGCGAGCATTGCCCGCACGACTCGTGGTGGTAGAAACGGGCGAAGCTCCAGGTGTTGCGCACGATGCTGGTCGTCTCGTCCATGGCAATGAAGCCACCCGAGCCGAGCATGGTACCCGTTACGAAGCCCCCGTCTGAGAGCGACTCGTAGGTCATCAGGCGGTCTTCGCCGGCGGCAGTTTTGAGGATGAGCTCCTTGGGCAGAATCGGCACCGAGGAGCCGCCAGCTACCACGGCCTTCAGGTCGCGGCCCTTCCAGATGCCGCCGCAGTACTCGTCGGAGTAGATAAACTCCTCGACGGGCAGGCCCAGCTCGATTTCGTAGATGCCGGGCTTGTTGAGGTGGCCGCAGGCCGAGAACAGCTTGGTGCCGGTGCTTTTACCCACCCCGATTTTGGCGTACTCGTCGCCGCCCTCGTTCACAATCACCGGCACCGCGGCAATGGATTCCACGTTGTTGACTACGGTAGGGCGGGCGTACAGGCCCTGCACAGCCGGGAATGGCGGCTTATTGCGCGGGTTGCCACGCTTGCCCTCCAGGCTTTCGAGCAGGGCAGTTTCCTCGCCGCAGATGTAAGCGCCGCCACCGGGATGCACGAACAGGTCGAGGTCGTAGCCCGAGCCCAGGATGTTCTTGCCCAGGAAGCCGGCCGCGTAGGCTTCGGCAATAGCTTTTTCGAGGATGCGCAGCACGTACAACAACTCGCCCCGAATGTAAATGTACGAGGTGTTCGCACCCAGCGCGTACGAGCCCGTAATCATGCCCTCAATCAGCAGGTGGGGCAGTTTCGACATCAACTGCCGGTCCTTGAAGGTGCCCGGCTCCGATTCGTCGGCGTTGCAGACGAGGTAGCGCGGCACGCCCTCAGGCTTAGCCAAGAAGCTCCACTTCAGGCCCGTCGGGAAGCCCGCGCCGCCGCGGCCGCGCAGGCCCGACTTCTTGACTTCCTCCACCACCTCATCGGGGGTCATGGTTTTGAGGGCCTTCTCCACCGAGCGGTAGCCGCCGTGCTTGCGGTACACGTCGAATGTCTCGATGCCTTCAACGTTGATATGTTCGGTCAGCAGTTTGCGTCCCATCTTGTTCTAAGCTATTAGCTGCTAGCTGTTGGCTGTTAGCTAGGTATGTAGGCAATCAGAAATTTTCTGATGAACAATGTTTTCTTTCAGGTCGGCTAACAGCTAACAGCTAATAGCCAACCGCTTAATTCCGCGCCAGCGCGTTGGGCAGGCCGTTTTCCTCCCAGGGCAGGGCGGGGCGGTGCACCTGGTTGCGCAGCTCCGTGAGCATGGCGTCCACGGCTTCGGGTGTATCGAGCTGCTCGTAGTACTGCTCGCGCACCTGCACGATGGGGGCGAAGCCGCAGGCGGCCAGGCACTCCACTTCCTTGAGGGTAAATAAGCCGTCTTCGGAAGCCGGGCCGCCTACTTTGGCGCCGGTGATGCGCTCCAGGTGGGCCGTCAGCTCCTCGGAGCCGCGCAGCATGCAGGGGCCGGTGCGGCAGATTTCCAGCACGTGCTTGCCTACCGGCTTGAGGTTGAACATGGTGTAGAACGACGACACCTCGTAGACCTCAATCGGCTTCACGCCCAGTACTTCGGCCACCAGATCCTGCACTTCGGGGCTCACCCAGCCGCCAAATTCGGCCTGGGCAATGTGCAGCACCGGCAGCATGGCCGACTTGCGGCGCTCCTCGGGGTACTGCTGGCAGATGCGCTCAATCTCGGCCTTGGCGGCTTCGGAAAATTGCGGTTTGAGGGCGGTCGATTCCATATCAGTTGTATTCAGAAAAACTACGCGTCGAGCTCCCCGGCAATGACGTTCATCGAGCTCAGCGTCACGATGGCGTCGGAGAGGGTCTGGCCCACCACCATTTCGGTGTAGGCCTGGTAGTAGATAAAGCAGGGCCGGCGGAAATGCAGGCGGTAGGGCGTGCGGCCGCCGTCGGACACCAGGTAGAATCCCAGCTCGCCGTTGCCGCCTTCCACCGAGTGGTACACCTCACCCACGGGCGCGTCAATCTCGCCCATCACGATTTTGAAGTGGTAGATGAGGGCCTCCATGTTCTGGTACACGGCCTGCTTGGGCGGCAGGTAGAAGTGCGGCGCATCGGCGTGGTAGGGGCCGGCGGGCAGGTTTTCGAGGGCCTGCTCGATGATGCGCAGGCTCTGCCAGATTTCCTCGTTGCGCACCATAAACCGGTCGTAGGTGTCGCCCTTGGTGCCCACGGGAATCTCGAAATCGAAATCCTGGTAGCTGGAGTAGGGGTTCATCACCCGCACATCGTAATCGACGCCGGCGGCCCGCAGGTTGGGGCCGGTGAAACCGTAGTTGAGGGCACGCTCGGCCGAAATGGCCCCTACACCCACAATCCGGTCCATGAAGATGCGGTTGCGGTTGAACATGGCCTCAAACTCGCGCATCACGGCCGGGAAAGTCTTCAGCCAGGCCCGGAGCTTGGCAATGGCAATGTCGGAGAAGTCGCGCTCCATGCCGCCCACCCGGCCCATGTTGGTGGTGAGGCGCGCGCCGCTTACTTCCTCGTAAATCTCGTATACCTTCTCCCGCTCATCCATCAGATACAGGAAGCCGGTGAAGGCACCGGTATCCACGCCCAGAATGCCGTTGCAGATGAGGTGGTCGGTGATGCGGGCCAGCTCCATGAGAATCACCCGGATGTACTGGGCGCGCTTGGGCACTTCTACGCCCAGCAGCTTCTCCACCGTCAGGTGCCAGCCGAAGTTGTTGATGGGCGACGAACAGTAGTTCATCCGGTCCGTCAGGGTGGTAATCTGGTAGAAGGGCCGGCGCTCGGCAATCTTCTCGAAGGCGCGGTGAATGTAGCCGATGGTGGGCACGCCGGAGATAATCCGCTCGCCGTCCATTTGCAGGATGTTCTGGAAAATGCCGTGCGTGGCCGGGTGCGTGGGGCCCAGGTTGAGGGTCGTGAGCTCCTGGTTGAAGTCGTTGACGGTGGGGGCCAGCGGGTTCAGGTGCGCCTGCTGCTCCCGCGCCGACTCGATTATCTTATGGGTGCCTTCCAGCGTGTCGTTTACTGCCATGTTGCTAGTATTGAGTAGTTAGTATTGAGTATTGAGTATCGGTGTTTTGAGTTGCCGTAAGAACAAAAATCTCACTACTCAGTACCAATTACTCCCTACTAAAACACTCTATCGACCAAAGAACAGGTCGGTTTTGTCTTCGCGGGTGCCGTCTTCGAGGGCGTACTCCTTGCGCATGGGGTGGTAGTCCATGTCCTCCACGTTGAGGATGCGCATGAGATTGGGGTGGCCGGGGAAGATGATGCCGTAGAAATCGAAGGCCTCACGCTCCATCCAGTTGGCGGCCGAGTACAGGTCCGTCAGGGTAGGGGCTACCGGGTCGGCGATGGGGAAGAAGATTTTCAGCCGCAGCCGGATGTTGCGCGTGAGGCTGTGCAGGTGGTAGACCATACCCAGCTCCTGGCCTGCCCGGTCGGGCCAGTGCATGCCGCACATGGTCGTCAGGAAGTTCAGCTGCAACTCCTGGTCCTTCTGTAACCCGGCGATGATGCCGTGAATCTGCTCCCGGGTCGTGGTAACCGTGAGCAAGCCGTAGGGCTCCTCCACATCAGTAAAGGCGTCGGCACCGAAAAGTCGGTGCAGCAGAGCCAGCAGCTCCGCATTCTGTTGCGCGGCCGGGTCCTGGGCAGCGGCTTCTTCCTGAGCCGGGATGGATTCGTTCTGGTCAGCCATTCTTTTTGAGAAGCTAGGAGCTAGAAGTTAGAAGCTAGAATGTCAAGGGGCGAAACCAGCAGCTCAGAACGAATTCTAACTCCTAGCTCCTATCTCCTAGCTACTTAATGTTGTACGATGCCAGCAGGGCCTGGTATTCGGGCGAGTTGCGGCGGCGGATGGATTCGTTGCGGGCCAGATCCTGCACGCGCATCAGGCCGTCGAGCACCTGCTCGGGGCGGGGCGGGCAGCCGGGCACGTACACATCAACCGGGATGATGCGGTCGATGCCCTGGAGCACCGAGTACGTATCGAAAATGCCGCCCGAGGAGGCGCAGGCGCCCATGGCCAGCACCCAGCGGGGCTCGGCCATCTGCTCGTACACCTGCTTCACGATGGGGGCCATCTTCTTGGCAATTGTGCCCATCACCATCAGCAGATCGGCCTGCCGGGGCGAGAACGAGGGCCGCTCGGAGCCAAAGCGCGAGATGTCGTAGCGGGCGCCCATAGTGGCCATGAACTCGATGCCGCAGCAGGAGGTGGCGAAGGGCAGGGGCCAGAGCGAGTTGGCGCGGGCCATGCCCACCACCTTCTCCAGCGAGGTGGCGAAGAAGCCCGCGCCTTCGAGGCCGTCGGGGGCGTCCACCATCTTGATTTCGGGAACTCGGGTATCCATAAAGCAGAAAGTCAGGGAAGAAAAAGTGGATTAATTCCACTCTAGGCCAACACGGGCCGGCGGGCAAAAGTTTGGCCTAACGGCTTTCGTTCCAGTTCAGAACGCCCTTCTTGATGACGTACACGAAGCCGGCCATCAGCAGCGTCAGGAACACGAGCATCTGCAAAAAGCCGGTGGTGCCCAGTTCCCGGAAATTCACGGCCCAGGGGTACATGAAAATGACCTCGACGTCGAAGAGCACGAACAGAATGGCCGTGAGGAAGTATTTCACCGAAATCGGGGTGCGGGCGTTGCCCACCGACTCGATGCCGCACTCGAAGGCTTCATCCTTCACCACGCTTTTGCGGCGCGGCCCCACCAGGTGCGAGACAATCATGGCAAAAGCCACAAAGGCTATAGCCAGCACGAACTGGACGATAATGGGGAGAAAATCCTGGGGCTGGTATTGAACGGGAACGGCGAGCAGCATGGCAGCAACGGGGTAAAAGGCCGGGTTGAGACGGCATGGGAGGCAAAGGTAGGCCCTTCGCGGTTGGGAACAAAGGTGAAAGCGGGCCAGGGCGCAAAGGCGTATCTTTGATTCAACCAAACCCCGCCCAAAATGGCTTCTCCGCAACGCAGGTTACCCGCTCGCTACACCGTCGAAGAGTATATGGCGCTGGAAGAAACGGCCGAACACCGCCACGAATTCTACCAGGGCGAAGTGTGGGCAATGGCCGGCGCAACAGCCCTGCACAATGAATTGTGCTATAGCTGCACTGCTGCCCTCAAAGGTGCTGCGCGGAAACAGGGCTGCAAAGTCTTCTCAGAGAACGTGCAGCTAGCCGTAGCCGACGGCCGGTTCTACACTTACCCCGACGTGATGGCCACCTGCCACGACGAGGACGTGCTGGCCGAGCGTACCATGCGCAATCCGGTGCTACTGATTGAAGTGCTGTCGCCCTCGACCGCCGACTACGACCGGGTCTGGAAACGGTTCCGCTATCAGCAGTTGCCCTCGTTGCGGCATTACCTGCTCGTGTCGCAGCAATACCAGGCCGTCGACTGGTACCACCGCGCCTCCGACACCGCCGACTGGCAGCACCAGGTGCTGACGATGCCCGACGAAGCCGCCGAAATTCCGGAGCTAGCCACTCGGTTGCTGTTGGCCGACATCTACGCCGACCTGGGCGTGCCGCTGGTAACGGACGACAACGCCGGCATGGAAAAGCAAAACGACCGCCCCGAGTAGGGCGGCCGTTTTGGTGCGTACGGTAACTCCAATCCGCCTACCGACCTACCCGGCCTTCCTCTTCCTGGCTGCCGGCGTTGCGCTGGTTACGGGTTTTGCCGCTGCCCAGCTTGCAGGCAAACGTCAGCGTCAGCCGGCGGCTTTCCCACTGGTTGGTACAGGTCTGGTTAACGTTGTTGTAGCGCAGGTCGCTACGGAAGCGGTTGGTGGCGAATACGTCGCTCAGGCGCAGGCTCAGGCTGGCTTTTTCGGCCCACAACTGCTTTTTCAAGCCCAGATTAAGTAGTCCTGCTGAGCGAGTGTAGAACAGTCCCTGCACTGAGGGCGAGTTATAGTAGCCGCCCACCAGCAACTGGTACTGCCGGGGCAGCGTGAAGGTGTGGTTGGAGCTGGCCGACCCACCGAAGCGGGCCAGGCGCACGTGCCGGTCTTCCAGTTCCGTAGTAACCACGTTGTAGCTGCCGCTGATTTCGTTGTCCATGCCCCACCATTTGGTAAGGGTGGTGTGGCCGCCCGAACTGAGCGTGAGCGTGGTGGCCCGGCCCAGGTTGCGGGGCATGGTGGTGGATACCTTGGTCTGGTCATCCTGGGTTACCACCTCGTTTACCGCGTTGGTTTCGCGCAGGTAGCTCAGGCTCAGTACCTGAAAATCTTTGTGGATATAGCTGGCTACCAATGATTGCGAAAGCGAAGGGGCCAAGAAGGGGTTGCCCTGGTGCGCCGTGTAGAAGTCGGTGTAGTGCAGGAAGGGGTTGAGGTCCTGGTACGAGGGCCGGGTGATGCGGCGGCTGACGGAAGCGCTGAGCTGGTTGTTGTCGTTGATTTTATACGCGGCGAAAGCACTCGGAAACAGCTGGAAGTAGCGCCGTTCCACGCGCTGGCCGGTGGTGGGCGAGTTACCCTTCGATTGGGTCAGCTCGCCCCGCAGCCCCCCTTTCAGCTCCAGCTTGCCCAGCGTCGTGCTCAGCGAAACGTAGCCGGCGCTGATGTGCTCGTCGTACTGAAACGAGTTGGTGCGCAGCGTATCGAGCCGCCACCGCGAGCCGGCCAGCTGGTCGAACTGAATGGCGCTGCGCGAACTGACCCGGCTGGTTTTGGCCCCGGTTTCGGCCCGCCACTGGGTGCCCGCGAAAGGATGCACGTAGTCGATTTTGGCGGCCCGGATGGTGGTGCCCGACGAGTTGGCGCTCCGCAGCTGCCCGACATCCTGGCCCGGACCCGCGTTTTCCCACGCAAAGGCCAGGTTGCGGAACTGCTGCTCCTTGGCGCTGGTGTAGCGCACGTAGTCGGCGTCGGCGCTCAGCTCGCGGCCGGTGCTGTCGATGGTCCAGCGGTAGTTGAGGTTGAGAGCCCGCGGCGCGCCGTGCTCGTCCTGGGGGTTGAAAAGCTGGCGGCGCTCCACGAAGCGGCCGGCCGCGTCGGTGGTAACCGAGTTGGCGGTGCTCAGGGCGGTGGTCTGGTCGCCGGACCCGCGCAGCCCCAGGCTCAGGCTGTGGCGGGCGTTCAGGGCCACATCGGCCCCGGCGGCGTAGTTGCCGGTGTAGGTGAGGGGCCGCCAGTAGTTTTCCTGGTTGAACACGGTGTCGCGGATGATGCGGCGCATGGTGAGGCGGTTGAACGAGTTGTAGCGACCCCCGTCGAGGCGGGCGAACAGGCGCACTTTGCCCGCGTTGTAGGCCAGGTTGGTGCCGGCCCAGCTTTTCTCGAAGCGGCCATAGCCACCGCCCACGTTGAACGTGCCGCTTAGGCCCGGCAGCTGGTTGCGCTTGAGCCGGATATTAAGCACCCCGGCCGTGCCGGCCGCGTCCATGGAGGCGGGTGGGTTGGGCAGTAGCTCAATCTGGCTGATGGCCGAGGCCGGCAGCGACTTGAGGTAGTTCTTCAGCACCTCGCCCGACATGTAGGTGAGCTTGCCGTCGATGAGCACGTTGATGCCCGTGCTGCCCCGGTACACGATGTTTTCGTCCTTGTCGAGCCGGATGCCGGGGGCCTGCTGCAGCACTTCCAGCGCGTTGGTGCCGGCCGTGTTCAGGCGGGCCACATTGATAACGGTGCGGTCGGCGTGCTGCTCCAGCCGGGGCGGCAGGCCGGTTACCATTACTTCGCGTAGCGCGGTGGAGGCCGCCGCCAACCGCAGCGTGGGCACCGTTACGGGCCGGCCAGCGGCCACCACGAAGGCAGCACTGCGGGCGGGTCGGTAGCTGATTAGCAGCGCCTTTACGCAATAGGTGCCCGGCTGCACACTTGCGAAGGTGTAGCTGCCCTGCTCAGTGGTGGCCAGCGAGGCCGCTACGGTCGAGTCGGGCAGGTGCAGCAGCACGGCGGTGGTAAAGCTCAGCGGCCGGGCCTGGGCATCGGTTACGCGGCCCGTAACGGGGGCGGTGGTTTGGGCGGCGGCAAGGCCGGCGAGCAGCAGCAGGGGCAGGAGTAGGGGAGCGGAGCGCATCGGGAAGCGGGTTGGGTGAAAGAGTAAGCCAAAGGTTAGCTACCCGTCCGGCCCCCGAAAAAAGATTATTCCACTGCCCGAAAACCCGTTGTCAATGCGCTAAAAGCCCGGCTTTCGGTTTCGCATCCCAAACCGGGGAGGTGGCATAAAAAAATAGGCCTGCCAGTTGGGGCAGCGTAGTTTTGAAGCCTAACCTGCTGCATCTATGGCTTCTTTCCGGCTCCCGACTATTCCCGCGGTTTACTGGCACCTACTGGGCTGGCTGCTCTATGGCAGCTACGAGTCGCTGGGACTCTTTATCGGCCGCAATTCGCCGGCTCCGCAGGCTGTCTGGCTCACGAACTCTGTGCTGTTTATTCGCATGCTAGAGTTTTATCTGTGCTACCTAGTAGTGTATCCGCGGCTGCTGCGGCCCGGTCGGGGCTGGCGGCTAGTGGGGGCGCTGCTGGGCGTGGTAGCCGTATACATCGGCCTGCGGGCGCTTATCGAGGAAGTTCTGTTCCCGGCCGTGCTGGGCTTTGGCAATTACCATCCCGACACCAAAGTCTGGTATTACATCCTCGATAATACCTACTTCGCCACGCCCATGCTCGTTATCAGCGCCGCGCTGTGGGCCGGACGGGCCACGCTGCTGCGGGAGCGGGAAAACCAGCTGCTAAGGGGCGAGAAGCGGGCGGCCGAGGTAGCCTTTCTCAAAACTCAAATAAACCCCCACTTCCTCTACAACACGCTCAACATGCTCTACGGCCTGGCCTACCCCGTAGCCAAGCCACTGGCCGGCGCCATCCTCAAACTGGCCGACCTGATGCGCTATATGCTCCACGACACGCCCGATGGCCAGGTGCCGCTAACCGACGAAATCGACTACCTCCACAACTACCTCGACCTGTACCGCCTCCGGTTCGCCGACCAGTTTTTCGTGGATTTCCAACTCACTGGCGACCCCACCGGCCACCGCATCGCGCCGCTGCTGCTCATCCCGTTCGTGGAAAACGCCCTCAAGCACGGCACCCTCGACGACCCCGCCCACCCCGTTAGCATCCGGTTGGCACTGAGCCCCGACGAAATCCAGTTTGAAGTCCGCAACCGCCCCCTCGACCCGGCCGACCACAAGGACGCCACCACCGGCGTGGGCCTGCCCAACCTGCGGCGCCGGCTGGAACTGCTGTATCCCGGCCGCCATTCTTTGCGCGTGGCAACGGAGGCGGAGCAATTCGTTACTTCCTTGCAACTTGCCGAAGAATAAATCGGAAGTGAAGACCCCAAATTTCGTTGCCGTCCCTAGTCTGTCAGAACAAGAGCTAACAGCTAGCAGCTGAAAGCTAATAGCTAAACACTCCTATGATTCGTTGCCTGGTTGTTGACGACGAAGCGCCGGCCTTGGCTATTCTGGCCGATTACATCAGCCAGGTGCCCTTCCTGACGCTGGTGGGCACGACCACCAAGCCCATCGAGGCCCTCACGCTGGTGCAGCAGGGCGGGGTAGATTTGGTGTTCCTCGACATTCAGATGCCCCGGCTCACGGGCCTGCAATTCCTCAAGCTGGCGGGCAACAAATGCCGGGTCATCCTCACCACCGCCTACCCCGAGTACGCCCTCGAAGGCTACGAAAACGACGTGGTCGATTACCTGCTCAAGCCCGTCTCGTTCGAGCGGTTCTTCAAAGCGGCCCAAAAGGCGCTGACCCTGCTGCCCGGCCCGCCCCCTGCGGCCCCTGCCGCGCCCCTGGCCCCGCCACCGGCCCCGGTGCTGACCCCAGCGCCCCCCGCCGACCACATGTTCGTAAAGGGCGAGAGCAAGAACAAGTTTCTGCGGGTGGAGTACGCCGACATCCTCTACATCGAGGGCCTGAGCAACTATGTGGCCATCCATTTGCCCGGCCTGCGGCTGGTTACCTACCACACCCTCAAAGACCTGACCGACCTGCTGCCCCAGCCGCCGTTTATGCGGGTCCACAAGTCTTACATCGTGTCGCTAAGCAAAATCCGCATGGTCGATGGCAACACGATTTACATCGGCGACAAGGAAATTCCCGTCAGCGAAACCTACCGCGAGCAGCTGTACCAGCTGATTCGGTAGTAAGGGAGGTTGCTGATTGCAAAGAAAAAAAACAGTGTCATGCTGAGCGAAGCGGAGCGTAGCCGAAGCATCTCGCGTGCAATGGTAACCCTGTCGTCTGATTACTGTTGCACGTGAGATGCTTCGGCTACGCTCCGCCTTCGCTCAGCATGACACCGTTCTGACAAACAAAAACGGCCACCCCAATAAGCAGGGCGGCCGTTTCAATTCAGGCAAGAAGAAGCAACGCTTCCTATTAGATGCCCTTGTCCCGGTTCAAATCCTCGGCCGGGGCGGCGCCCAGAAAGGGGTAGCGGTAGTCCATCACGGGCACAAAGGTTTCCTTGATGGTGCGCGGCGACACCCAGCGGAGCAGGTTGAGGATGGAGCCGGCCTTGTCGTTGGTGCCGGAGGCGCGGGCGCCGCCGAAGGGCTGCTGGCCCACCACGGCCCCGGTGGGCTTGTCGTTGATGTAGAAGTTGCCGGCCGCCTGCACCAGCTTGCGCGTGGCCAGGTCGATGGCGTAGCGGTCCTGGGCGAAAACGGCGCCGGTGAGGGCGTAAGGCGACGTCTGGTCGACTACCTCCAGCGTCTCCTCATACTTGTCGGCCTCATACACATACACCGTCACGACGGGCCCGAAGAGCTCCTCGCACATGGTTACGTACTTGGGGTCCTTGGTGACGATGACGGTGGGCTCGATGAAGTAGCCTTTGCTCTTGTCGTAACCGCCGCCGGCAATGATTTCCACGCTGCTGTCAGCCTTGGCGGCGTCGAGGTATTTGGCCAGCTTATCGAACGACTTCTCGTCAATCACGGCGTTGATGAAGTTGGAGAAGTCCTCCACGTCGCCCATCTTGAACGAAGCAATGTCCTCCTTCACGTAGCCCAGAATTTCGTCGGCCAGGTTGGAAGGCAGGTACACCCGCGAGGCGGCCGAGCACTTCTGACCCTGATACTCAAACGCACCGCGCGAAATGCCCACGGCTACGGCCTTCGCCTTGGCCGATTTGTGCGCCACGATGAAGTCCTTGCCGCCGGTTTCGCCCACGATGCGCGGGTAGGTTTTGTACTTGCTGATATTCTCGCCGATGGTCTTCCAGATGTGCTGGAATACGCCGGTCGAGCCCGTGAAGTGGATGCCCGCGAAGTCGGGGTGCTGGAAGATGACGTTGCCGGCCGTGGGACCGTCCACGTACACCAGGTTGATGACGCCCGCGGGTACGCCGGCTTCTTCAAACAGCTCCATCAGCACCTGGGCCGAGTAAATCTGGGTGTCGGCGGGCTTCCAGACGATGACGTTGCCGAGCATGGCCGCCGAAGTGGGCAGGTTGCCGGCAATGGCCGTGAAGTTGAAGGGCGTGAGGGCGAAGATGAAGCCCTCCAGGGGCCGGTGCTCCAGGCGGTTCCACATGCCGGGCGACGAGGCGGGCTGCTGCTTGTACAGCTCGCTCATGTAGTACACGTTGAAGCGCAGGAAGTCGATAAACTCGCAGGCGGCGTCAATTTCGGCCTGGAAAGCGTTTTTGCTCTGGCCCAGCATAGTGGCCGCGTTGAGGCGGGCCCGGTAAGGGCCAGCCAGCAGGTCGGCGGCTTTCAGAAAGATG
The DNA here is from genome assembly GCF_900111515.1 of Hymenobacter actinosclerus. Lineage (GTDB taxonomy): Bacteria > Bacteroidota > Bacteroidia > Cytophagales > Hymenobacteraceae > Hymenobacter > Hymenobacter actinosclerus. The sequence continues at coordinate 613,505 of NZ_FOHS01000003.1, read as the reverse complement.
GCGGCCCGCTGCTCCCAGGGCAGTTCGGCCCACTCGGTGCGGGCGGCCAGGGCGGCATCAATAGCCTGCTGCACGTGCGAGGCGTCGCCGCGGTGGAAGTGGCCCAGCGTATGCTGGTGGTCGTGGGGCGGGCTCATGCGCTTGGTGTTGCCCGTGCGCACTTCCTGCCCGCCAATGTGCATGGGAATATCGCGCTCCTGCTGCTTGAACTCCTTGAGGGTCTTAAGCAACTCAATCCGCTCGGGCGAATCGGGTGCGTAGCCCTTCACGGGCTCATTAATCGGCAGCGGAACGTTGAAAAAGGCGTTGGCCATAAAACGGGTGTTTTTAGGTGGCTGGGTGGATAGAGTACAAAGGTAAGGCTTCGGGGTTAGAGGCATAAGAACGTCATGCAGAGCGGAGCGAAGCAGCTCGCGTGCTGACGTTGGATTACTATTACAACGTCAGCACGCGAGCTGCTTCGCTCCGCTCTGCATGACGTTCTTTTACTGACAACTGACAACTGACAACTGACAACTGACAACTGACAACTCAATCTAAACCGGCTCCAGCACGGCCGGCTCGTTGTGGGCGGGCGAGTTTACCAGCTTGCTGATAACGTACTCGCGCATCAACTCAGCCGGGTAGGGGCGGAGCAGGGCCTGGTGGCCGGCGGGCGAAATGGCGTCGCTCAGCCAGGCCTGCTCGGCTTCGGGGTCTTCCAGGATAACGGGCATCCGGTGGTGCAGGGGCTGCATCAGGGCGTTGGGCTCGGTGGTGACGATGGTGAAGGTGGGCAGGATTTCGCCGGTGGCGCGGTCCAGCCACTCGTCCCAGAGGCCGGCGAAGGCGTAGGGCTGCCCGGAGGTGAGCAGGATGCGGTGGGGCGTTTTGGGCGGCAGACCGTGGGCTTCCTTCTGTTGCCACTCATAAAAGCTATCGGCCAGCACCAGGCAACGGCGGCGCTGGAGCAGCTGCCGGAACGAGGGCTTTTCGGCCAGCGTCTCGGCGCGGGCGTTGATGGGCTGGGGGCCGCTGGTGCGGTCTTTCACCCAGGCCGGCACCAGGCCCCACTGCATCAGCCGCACCTGCCCGGGCGCGGCATTGGTAATCACGGGCAGGTGCTGCGAGGGCGCGGCGTTGTAAGTCGGGGCGAAATCCTCGGCTATATCGGCCCCAAATCGTTCTTTTATAAGGCCGGGCGGGGAAATCAGGGAATAGCGTCCGCACATAATCAAAGGGAGGTAAGATGTGAGGGTTCATCTTACGCACCGGGCCGGCAGGGTGTTCATGAGTAGCCAAGCCGCTCGTTGCCGGTATGTGCGCTGGCAATTGGTCCGGACGGCTGGCCTCCAGTCCTAAGCAACGCCCCTGCGTGCATGCTGGAGTGCGGCGTTCCGGCAATCAGGAGGCCGGTAGCCCGTTGGTGCTACAAATGAAACAGGGCCCAGCCATCCGCCTGACGGATGATAAGCTCCCCGTTGGCCGTGGGTACGTAGGAAATGTAGGGCAGCATATCGTCGCGGGTGAGCTGCTGGGCTTTCATCGAGTTTTCGCACTGCGACAGGATGACGCCCGCTTTCTGCAACGCCAGCACATCGGCTTCGTAAGGCTGGTTTTTGCGCAGTGCGGTTGTGCCCCCGCTGAATACCACCAGCTCCAGCGCGAGCTTGCCTTTCAGACGCGGATCATCCAGGGCCGCCTTCATCGCCTGGAGCGTTTTGGCTATTACCTTGGGGTCGTTGCTGTTGAGCTGATAGATGGCGCGGTAGTGGGCCTTGCGGGCCGGAGCGCCTTTAAACACCAGGGCCCGAGCTGCCACTGCGGCATTGGGCTCTCCCAGCACCGGCGCTGGCTCAGCAACCGGCGCAGCGGCCGGAGCCGGGGCGGAGGGCGTCTGAGCCCACGCCGGCGCGGCGGTAAGAGTCAGCAGTGCGGCCGTGGCAAACAGCCAGCAAGAGGAGTAGAGAGACATACAAAACGGTTTTGCAGGTGCGATGTAGTTGAAGGCCAAGGTAGCACCCAGGATTTCTACTTCTATGTGCCCACGCAACTATCCGTAGCCGCCGCGCCACCGAGTGGCAACGAACTTTAGCCGATGGCAGGGGGCAGACTAACTACCTGCGGCTCAATCCTGCGCTACACCCGCGTTAGCAGCTCGCGCACCTGCTGCTCCAGGTCGGGCAGCGAGCCGGCGTTGTGCAGCACGGCGTCGAAGTGCGGGTAGTCGTCGAGGGCGGTTTCGCTGGGGTGGTCGTCGTCGCGGGTGCCGTCGCCGCGCTGGTGCAGCGGGTCGCCTTCCACGCGCAGCATCAGGCCGCCGCGGCGGCGGATAAGGTCGGCCTCGTTGGGAAAGCGCACGTCGGGAATGAGCGTGTGCTGGTCGGTGGGCAGCTGCGAGAAGAAGGCCTGCACCCAGATATCGGGCTCCCAGAGGCGCAGCGCCAGGCCCACCTGCTGGAGCATTTCGCCCCGGGTACGGCCGAAGGCAGGCAGGACCTCGGCCTTGCCGGGCTGCGAAAAGTAAGGCGCCGTGCCCTCGCCGGCCAGCGCCGCGCACACGGCCTTAATGGGCTCGCCCACCGAGCGTATATGCCACCTGCGCTCGGGCTGCAATTGCTGCATCAGCCGCGCAATGGTGTCTTTGCCGCTGCCCCGGCGGCCCGAAAAACCAATCAGTTTAATCATGGGGCGAAGGTATACTATTGGCGTATTTGACTACGTTAGCAGCTGCCGCCGGGCTCTTCCGCGGTTACCCTTCTTAATCAGTTTATGCGGTCTTTTCTTGTGCTGAGTGCCCTGCTGCTGGCCGGTTGTGCGGCTCCTTCCTCTTCGGTTCCCAACGACCAGCGGCCGCATCTGGAGGTGACGGGCATGGGCGAGGTTACGTCCTACCCCAATCAGGCCGAAGTAACGGTGGAAGTCTCCTTCACCAGGCCCCGCCTCAAGGAGTCGGTGGCCGAAGTGCAGGCGGTTATCAACGACGTAACGACCACCATCCAGCCCTTCGTGCGCCGCAGCCCGGACATCCGCACCAGCTTCGTTTCGACCAACAAAGAGTACACCTACCGTAACAACAAGCAGGTTTTCGATGGTTTTCAGGCTACCCAGTCGCTCACGGTAAAGTTGCAGGACCTCACGCGGCTCGAAGCGTTTATGGAGAAGCTGCTGGCCACCCGCATCAGCCGGATTAAACGCCTCACCTACTCGCACAGCCAAACCGACAGCCTCCAGCAGCAGGCCAACCTGATTGCCCTGCGCAACTCGCTGAAAGCCGCCGATAAGCTCTGCGCGGAGCTGAGCCGCAAGCGCGGCGCGGTGTTGCAGGTAATAGAGGCCGAAGCGGACCGGCGCTCGGGCTCCGACTGGGGCGGGGGCGAGCTGGATATGGAGCTCTACGGCAAAAGCATGGGCGGCCGCAGCTTCCGCCTCACCCCCGAGCTGATGACCTTCGGCGGCCGGGTGCAAACCACGGTAGCGCTGGAGTAGTGGCTACAAAAAGTCCTTCAACTCGCTCAGGCAGCTGATTTCGTAGGTTACCTGGTTGAAGTGGCGGCGCTTGGCAGGGTTGAAGTATACCTGGTCGAGGCCGGCGTTGTAGGCCCCCAGCACGTCGCACTCCAGGTTGTCGCCCACCATCAGGCTCTCGGCGGCGGTGGCCCCGCTGCGCTGGAGGGCGTGCTCGAAAATACGGGTGTCGGGCTTGAGGTGGCCGCAGCACTCGGAAGTAACGATTTCCTGAAAGTAATCGGTCAGGTTAGCGGACTTGAGCTTCACGCGCTGCGTGTCGCGGAAGCCGTTGGTAATCAGGTGCAGTGCGTAGCCCTGGCCTTGCAGGTAGTCGAGCACCTCGTGGGTGTAAGGAAACACGGCCGATTTCAGGGGCAGAATATCGGTGAACTGCTCCGACATATCGGCCGGCGAATCGGCCTCGGCCAGGCCTAGCTTGGTAAACGTGCGCGGAAACCGGGTGGCCCGCAGCTGCTGCTGCCCGATTTTACCGTTCTGGTACAGCCGCCACAGCCCGTGGTTGATATCCGAGTACACCCGAATAAACTCCTCGACCGTGAACGTGCCGTAGCGGCTCAGCTCGTGCTGCTCGTAGAGGTGGCGCAACGTCTGGTCGGCGTTGGTTTCGAAATCCCAAAGCGTGTGGTCGAGGTCGAAGAAAAGGTGACGGTATTTCACTTTGGGTGGCGCTGAGGGGAAAGGTAAGAAAGAACTAAGAACGCTGGTGCGGCCGGATTTATAACTGGCAATCAGTCAAGCTGTAACCGCTTTACAACCCGGCCCTCGCCCAGATGTTCGTGCACGATTTCGGCCGCGTCGCGGGGGCGCACGTCGCCGTAGGCTACGCCCTCGGGATAGATGATGAGGGCCGCACCGGGGCCTTTTTTGCAGTGCTTGCAGAGGTCGAGGCAGTTACAGGTCTGCACCCGCACCTTGTGCTTCTCCCCGTCAAGGAGTCGGTTTTTCAGGCCCTGCTTCTTCAGCTCCAGCTTGAGCGCCTTGGCCACGTCGCGGCCGATTTCGTCCTTCTGAGCCGCGCACACGAACAGGCGGGCCACATTATCACCTGATTTCACGATATGCTAAGCTTGTGACGACTAATAGGATGAGAAAACAGGCGCCGCTAGGAACAATTTCATCAGTGAAAAAATCGGCGTGAGTCAGTTAGTGCCCTGCCAGCGGCGGTTTTGCAGCTTGTACGCGGCCAGCTCGCGGTTCGACCACAGCGTTTGGTAGATTTTCTGGTCCTGCGTCAGCTGGGCGTCGCGCTCCATGTAACCCAGTTGCTGGCGCAATAAATCCTGGGCCTCATCTTTGATGAAGTAGAACACCCAGTTGTCGAGGCGGCGGAAGCTGACGAGGCCGGCGCTGCGCAGGTGGGCCAGCTGGCGCGAGGTTTTGGTCTGGGTGAAGTCGAGCACCTGTTCCAGGTCGGAGATGCACATTTCCTGGTTGCGCCACAGCAAATGCAGGATGCGCACCCGGCTTTCGTCAGCCAGGGCCCGGAATACTTGCTGGCCAAATGCAACGGTAAAGTGTTTGAGGCGCATCTTTAGGCGAAAGCGGGGGAGCAGGGCGGCGGTTGCGGCCCGGCGCCGGCCCGAATTTAAGCCAAACCCGCCAACAGCCCCCGAAAGTGCCGTATCTTTGGTATCCGCTAATGACTTATCTGCCCGTTTTGATTCCGGTTCGAGTTTCTTTTCTGCTGACAGCGCTGCTGCTTGCCCTGGGCTTGCTGCTGACGCCCGGCGCGGCCCGGGCCCAGGGCCAGCGGCCAGTAGTGCAGTTTACCGGCATTGTGGCCTCCGGCGACTCGCTGCTGGGCGTACCCGGCGCGGCCATTTTTGTGCCCAAGGCCGGCCGCGGCACCACCAGCAACGAGTACGGCTACTTCTCGCTGCCCGTGCTGGCCGGCGACAGTATCGTGATTCGCAGCCTGGGCTACCGCAACCAGTACGTCATCGTGCCCGAAACGTATCCGCGCCAGAGCTACTCGGTGATTGTGCAGTTGCAGGAAGACGCTACCATTCTGCCCGAGGTCCGCATCTTTCCCTACGCCACCGAGCGGGCCTTCAAGGAGGCGTTTCTGGCCATGAAAGTGCCCTCGGAAAACGACCGCTCGGCCGCCGAGCGCCTCAACGAGAAGACCATGCGCCGCATGTTCAATACGCTGCCCGTTACCAGCATGGGCAACTACCGCCAGACCATGCAGAACCAGGAGTACGACCAGCAGCGCCGCATGGGCTTCGGTGCCACGCCGGCCACCAACAACCCGCTGCTCAACCCCTTCAGCTGGCTCCAGCTCATCAAGCAGGTGAAATCCGGCGAGTTCAAGAAGAAAGAGGGCGTGGACTATTGAGAATAGTGCGGGGACGTTCAGTAAAAAGGGTGTCATTCTGAGCAGAGCGAAGAATCTCGCGTGCCACAGTAATCCTGCTATCCAGGAGTTAGCATTGCCCGCGAGATGCTTCGACTGCGCTCCGCTGCGCTCAGAATGACATTCCTTTTTTCCGCCTTCCTCAAACTACAACCCTGCCGGCGCTTTCGGGGTAAAGGAAGTGTTTGACCCCACGCATCTTCCTGCTTATGGATACCAATCTGCCGAAAACCTCTCAGCCCCGCATCGTCATCGTCGGATGCGGCTTTGCCGGGCTCCGGCTGGCCAAAGACCTGGCTAAGCTGCCGGTGCAGGTGGTAGTCATCGACCGCAACAACTACCACAACTTCCAGCCCCTGCTGTATCAGGTGGCTACCGGCGGCCTCGAAGCCGATAGCATCGCCTACCCGATTCGTAAAATCTTCGCCGGCCAGCACAACTTCTACTACCGCATGACCGATGTGGAGCGGGTGGAGCCGGCGCAGAACCTGGTGAAAACCAACATCGGCGACATTCACTACGACCACCTGGTGCTGGCCACCGGCTCGCTCACCAACTTTTTCGGGCTCGACAGCATCGAGCAGAACGCCATGCAGATCAAGAGCGTGCCCAACGCCCTGAATCTGCGCAGCTACCTGTTCCAGAACTTCGAGAAGGCCATCCTCACCGAAGACCCCACCCAGCGCCAGGCCCTGATGAACGTGGTAGTGGTGGGCGGCGGCCCCACGGGGGTCGAAATCTGCGGCTCGCTGGCCGAAATGCGCAAGGACGTGCTGCCCAAAGACTACCCCGAGCTCGACCTCAAGCAGATGGAAATCTACCTGGTTGAATCGGGGGCCGAAGTGCTGGGGCCGATGAGCAAGTTTGCCCAGGAGAAAGGTAAAAAGTACCTCGAAGAGAAGGGCATCCATATCCGCCTCAACACCCACGCCCAGCGCTACGAAGACGGCCGCTTATACTACTCTGAAACCGAGTTTATCCGCACCCAGAACCTGATTTGGGCGGCCGGCGTGAACGGTGCCGCCCTCGACGGCCTGCCCGAAGAGGTGGTGGCCCGCAACAAGCGCGTAAACGTGGACACCCGGAACCGCATCCTTGGTTTGCGCAACGTGTACGCCATCGGCGACGTGGCCAACATGATAACCGAGGAAATGCCCCGCGGCTACCCCATGCTGGCCCCGGTGGCCATTCAGCAGGCCGAGCAGCTGGCTGAGAACCTCGGACGACTGCTCAAAGGCGAAGAGATGCAGCCATTCCAGTACACCAACAAGGGCAGTATGGCCATTGTGGGCCGCAACCGCGCCGTGGTCGATCTGCCCGGCGACCTGCACTTTGGCGGTTTCCTGGGGTGGCTTACCTGGCTGTTTGTGCATTTGATGACGCTGGTGGGTTTCCGCAACAAGGCAGTTACGCTCGTGGGCTGGGCCATCAGCTACTTCAGCTCCGACAAGGCCCTGCGCCTTATCATCCGCCCCTTCAACCGCCACGATTTCAACGAGCATCAGCTCCAGACCAAAGCCGCCGAGCAAAAAGCAGCTACAGCCGAATACATTCCATCGGTTGCGGCCCCCGAAGCCCCGGTGGTGGGTGGCTGAGTTTCGTAATGGTGCCCACCAAAGCAGCAGGCCCCCATCTGGAAAGGTGGGGGCCTGCTGCTTTAAGGGGTATGATGTGCCCGCTACTATGGCGCTGGCTGTAGCGCCGCCAGCAGTTCCGTTAGCTGGGCGGTTAGCCGGGCCGGCTCGGTAGTATCGAGCAGGCGCGCATCGAGGCCCACGCAGGTGGCCCCGGCGCTATGCCACGCGGCCATCGTTTCAACGGTTGGCTGGATGCCGCCGGTGGCCATGAGGGGTACGTGGGGGAGCGGGCCGCGCAGAATGCCGAGGTAAGCGGGCGTGAGGTAGGCCGAGGGGAACAGCTTGACCACCGTGGCACCCAGCTGATGGGCCGCGTATACTTCGTTCAGCGTCTGGGCCCCGGGCAGCCAGGCCAGATCGTGGCTGCGGCAGATGGCGGCCACCTCGGGGCTGGTGATGGGCTGAATGAGGAAATCGGCCCCGGCCTCGATGAAGCGCCCGGCCTCCTCGGCGGTGTAGATGGTGCCGGCGCCCAGCAGCAAATCGGGGTACTCGGCTTCCACGAAACGCTGAAGCCGGGCGAAAATGGCCGGGGCTTCGGGGCCGCGGTTGGTAAACTCGAACAGCCGCACCCCCGCCGCATACCCCGCCGCCAGCACCGTGCGGGCATACTTCTCGGAGGCGTGATAGAAAACCGGAATCAGCGGGTGCTGCCGGGCCCGGGCCAGCATGTGCGCCGAAGAGAACGAAGGCATAAGCGGTGAGCTTGAGGTGAGATGGTGAGTAGTGAGATGGTGAGTGGTGAGTGGTGAGATGGTGAGTGGTGAGTTTACGTCCAGGTGGCACAAGCGGCGCAAACGGGCCCGCAGAACATCAACTCACCATCTCACCATTTCACCATTTCACCGCTCACCATCTCACCGCTAGAGCGTGTACTCGCTCAGGGTGCGGCTGACTTCGTAGATGAGCTTGTCGCCCCGGAAGCTCCGGCTGATGGGCTCGGCCATGCCGCGCACCCAAATTTTCAGGTCCGCATCGAGCTCGAAGTGGCCGGTGGTTTCGGTGCTGTAGCGCTCAATGCTGCGGTAGGGGATGCTGTGGTACTCGCGCTTTTTGCCCGTTACGCCCTGCTTGTCAATCAGCAGCAGGCGTTTGGTGGTGAACACCAGCAGGTCGCGGATAACGACGTAGGATTTGCATACCTCTTCGCCCGGAGCCAGCAACTGGCTCAGCTCCAGTTGAATGGCGTGGGTGTCGGTTTCGGAAGCGTTGCCCAGCAGGCCGTCGAGGAGTCCCATACTAAGGTGGTTAGGTTCGTGAGAAAGGAGTAGTTGCTAAACGAAAAGCGCTGGCTTAAAGATAGGCCGGCGCTTTTCGTTCGAGTGCCCGGCGTTGCGAGTAGCACCCGACCGCGACGCGTCCTGTGGTGCTATGCCCGCCAGCAAGCCGGGCTTTGGCGGGGCTGTCGGCGGCCGTGGCGCTACCAGTTTTCAGGCAGTGGCCACTCGGCCAAAGGAAGCAGTCAGGTAAGCCGGAAAAAGCGGGATGAACGGAATATCATGGAAACTTCAAATTGAATTTTAACGGAATGCCGGTTTTGCTGTGAATACTGGCAGCAAGAACCATGTTTATTTGAAAAAGATAATTTTTTATAAATCGGCCTTGATCCGTGACAAGCTGATAGGCGTGAAAAAAGCCGCTTTAACGTCTTTTTATAAGCGCTTAACGGCTGATTTATAACGACGTAATGTGATATGGTAAATTATATTTTAACGTTATAATTCAATTTATGAAAAACGGCTATAGCTTTGCAGCCCTTTTACAAAACTGCGCTTTTTCAACAAACCTTTCTATATGAGTAACATACGCCTACACCACTTGGTGTTGCTGTTGCTGCTGCTGTTATCAGCGCAGCTAGGGGTGGCCCAGAATACCACGGCCGCCATGAGCGGCGCCATTACCGACAAAGACGGCGCGGAGCTTCCGGGCGCTACCGTCATCACGGTACACGGTCCGACCAACACGCAATACATTGCGCCCACCAACTCGGAGGGCCGTTTCAACATCCAGAACATGCGCGTAGGCGGCCCCTACACCGTGCGGGTAACCTACATTGGCTACCAGGATGTGGTTCGGGAGGGAGTTTTCCTGAGCCTGGGCCAGAACCTGCGCCTCGACATCAACATGAGCCAGGCCACCGAAACCCTGAACGAGGTAGTGGTAAGCGGCCGTCGTGATGGCGTTATAAACGCCAGCCGGACCGGCGCGGAAACCCGCATTTCGCGCGAGCAGCTCCAGTTGCTGCCTACCCTGAACCGCTCATTGGGCGATTTCACCCGCCTGACGCCCCAGGCCAACGGCGGCACCAGCAGCTCGATTGGGGGCGCCAACAACCGCTACAACAACATCACCATCGACGGCGCGGTAAACAACGACGTGTTTGGCCTGGCCCCCAGCGCCACGCCCGGCGGGCAGGCGGGCACCCAGCCCATTGCCCTCGACGCCATCCAGGAAATCCAGGTAGTGGTGGCGCCCTACGACGTAACGCTGGGCAACTTCACCGGCGGCGGCATCAACGCCATCACCCGCTCGGGCTCCAACGACCTGTCGGCCTCCATCTACGGATTCGGCCGGAATGAGAATACCATTGGCAAGAGCGTAACCGAACCGCGCGTGAAGGCCGATGAGTTCTACAACTACCAGACGGGGGCCCGCGTGGGCGGCGCCATTGTCCGCGACAAGGTTTTCTTCTTCGTGAATGGCGAAATCACCCGGGCCAGCACGCCGCTGGGCTTCCTGCCCGGCAGCTCCGCCTCCAGCGTTAATCCGGCCACCCTGGCCGGTATTGCCGACTACGCCCGCCAGCGCTATGGCTACGAGGTAGGCAGCGCCGACAAGGTTACCAACCGCACGGAAAGCAACAAGGTGTTTGGCCGGCTGGACTTCAACTTGTCGGACAACCACCAGCTCACCCTGCGCCACAACTACGTGGAGGCCTTCTCCGACAACCTCACCCGGAGCTCCATCAACTTCCGTTTCAGCAACAACGGCTACCGTTTCAGCAACACCACCAACAGTTCGGTGGCCGAACTCAACAGCCGCCTGGGCCGTTTCTCCAACAAGCTGCTGCTGAGCTACAGCCGCATCCGCGACAATCGCGAAACCCGCGGCACGTCGCTGCCGGCTTTCAGCATCTCCGACAACGGCAATACCTACTTGTTCGGCACGGAGCGCAACTCGGCCCTCAACAGCCTGAACCAGGACATCATCGAAGTTACCGACAACCTGACGGCTGCTTTCGGCCAGCACACCATCACGCTGGGCACGCACAACGAGGGTTTCAAGTTCCGGAACCTGTTCATTTCGGATGGCAACGGGGCGTACACGTTCTCCTCGCTACAGAACTTCTACAACGACAAGGCCACGCGCGTGCAGGCGGCCTACGCAACTTCCGGCGACGGGGCCGCGGCCTTCAAGGCCATGCAGCTGGGCTTTTACGTGCAGGACCAGTATTCGCCCATCGAAAACCTGCGCCTGACGGCCGGTCTGCGCCTGGACATTCCTGTGTTTGTGGATAAGCCGGCGTACAACCCGCTGGTGGCCAACCAGCCCGCCTTCGCCAAGTACGGCGACGTGAACACCCGCAATGTGCCCAACGGCCAGCTGCTGTGGGCCCCGCGTCTGGGGTTCAACTACGACGTGAACAACGACCAGCAGCTACAGGTGCGGGGTGGCACGGGTATCTTCACCGGCCGCGTGCCCTACGTCTGGATTGCCAACAGCTACACCAACAGCGGCATGATTCAGGGCAACTTGGACATCAACAACGCCTCGTACAACGCGGCCAACCCTGCTACGCCGCGCTACCTGTCCACCATCGAGACGGACATCAGCAAAATCCCGACAACTTACAGCGCGGGTGCTTCCAAAACGGCGCAGATCAACACCCTGGCCAACGACTTCAAGCTGCCCCAGGTGTGGCGCTCCAACCTGGCCGTAGATTTCCGCCTGCCCGGCGACGTGCTGGCTACGCTGGAAGGCGTGTACTCGAAAACGGTGAACGACATTTACTACCAGGATGCCAACCTGGCAGCCCCCGTTGGTAAGCTGGCCGGCCCCGACCAGCGCCCGGTGTACGCCAGCAGCACGGCGGCCCGCCGCGTCGATGCCAACTTCACGAACGTGTACGTGCTGAAAAACACCAGCCGCGGCTTCCGCTACAACCTGACGGGCCAGCTGCAGAAGAACTTCTCGGAGGGCCTGAGCACGATGGTGGCCTACACCTACGGCAAGTCGAAAGACGTGAACAGCGGCTTTAACACCACCGCAACCTCGAATTTCGCCTTCAACCAAATTATCACCGACCCCAACAACCCGGAGCTGAGCTACTCGCTCAACGACCGCCGGCACCGTTTGCTGGCCACCGCGGGCTACACCTTCCGCTACGCCGGCGACAAACTGGCTACCACCATCTCGGCCGTGTACGAAGGCCTCTCGGGCCAGCCGCTCACCTACGTGTATGGCAACAGCACCGACCTGAACAGCGACGGCAACAGCGGCAACGACCTGCTTTACATCCCGCGTGATGTCCGGGACCAGGCCGAAATCAAGCTGGTAAGCACCGACAGCCGCACGCTGGCCCAGGTGCAGGACCAACTCGACGCCTTTATCAATAACGACCCCTACCTGCGCAGCCACCGCGGCCAGTACGCCGAGCGTTTCGGCGCCCGGATGCCCTGGACTCACCAGATAGATGTACGCGTGGCCCAGGACTTCAACTTCCAGGCCGGCGGCAAGAAAAACACCGTGCAGCTGACGTTCGACATCATCAACGTGGGCAACCTGCTCAACAACGACTGGGGCCGCCAGTATTCGGTGCAGAACAACGCAACCGAACTGCTCCGGGTAGAGTCCACCGGCAACAACGTGCAGCCGACCTTCTCGCTGCCCCGTACCATTGCCGCCCGGGCCAACGCCTGGGATGCCGTGTCGCTGGCCTCGCGCTGGCAGGGACAGTTGGGCGTGCGCTACATCTTCAACTAAGCGTCGTTCAGCAACAGTACTCCGCAAAAAAGCGGGCGGCAATTTTGCCGCCCGCTTTTTTTATACCTGAAGGCAGAGGGCCGTTTTCGACTCTGCATCTGCTCCTGTAAGCCTCTGAATCAGGTGCCGCAGTTGCCGCTGCGAGGCGCTACGGCGGCCAGGGTTAGGATAAAATAAGTATGAGCGGAAGACTGCGGTTTTTGGTAAACGCGCCTCCGTGTAGTTCCGCAATGGCTGGCAGCATCGGCGGTATGCCGGATAATGGAGCACATTGTCCGGAGAGATATGCTGATGTGTGTTGCGCCTGGAAAGCTACCTAAACGGGCTGTTAACTGGCTTACTTATCGAAACCGAAAGCAGGTATAATACAGTCAGTAGCCAACCAATAGCCATAAAAAAGCCGCCGAACCCAATGGGTCCGGCGGCTTTTTTGTAGCTATTGGTTGGCTAGTTGGTGCCGCCCGACGAGGTCGGCGTGTTCAGTGGCTTCTGCTCCTTCTGCTGCAACGCCGACTGCTGCTGCATGGGGTTGGGCTGGGCCCGCTGCTGGTACTCGAACAGCTCGAAGCGCGACGGCGCGGCCTGCTGGGGCCAGGCGTTGTTGCTCAGGTCAGTGTCGGCCGTCTGCTGGTAGGGGTCGATAACGAAGCTCGCCACCGGCTTTTCGGTCACGAACACCTTGCTGACCTCGGCGTTGTTCTTGCGCCAGATTTCGGCCGGAATATGCTGGATTTCCTGCTGGCCGTCGGCGTAGGTTAGCTGCATGATAACGGGCATCGTGAGGCCGCCCAGGTTCTTGAGGCTCACCTCGTACACGTTCAGGCCACTGCCCAGGCGCTGCTGCTGCTCGGGCGTGAGGGTTTTAAGCAGCTGCTGGTAGCGCTGCTGGTCGGCGGGGGTGGTGGCCAGCGGGTCGTACTGATTGTAGAAGTCCTTCAGCTCGGGCTTCTCATCGACCAGCGTGCGCGGGATGGCCGTTTGGTTGCGCTGCTGCGAAATGGTGCGCGGGGCTTTTTCCTGCAGCTCGCGCTGGCGAGCCTTTTCTACGGTCGGGTTCTGCGAGTTGATGTTGTACTGCTTCACGCCGGCAATGGCCAGGTCGGTGCGGTCGGTGGTATAGAACCAGCCGCGCCAGAACCAGTCCAGGTCCACGGCCGAGGCATCTTCCATCGTGCGGAAGAAGTCGGCGGGCGTGGGGTGCTTGTAGGCCCAGCGGCGGGCATACTCCTTGAAGGCGTAGTCGAACAGCTCGCGGCCCATAATGGTCTCGCGCAGGATGTTGAGGCCGATGGCGGGCTTGCCGTAGGCGTTGTTGCCAAACTGCAGCACCGACTCCGAGTTGGTCATAATCGGGGTCTGCAGGCTCTTGTCAGTGCGCATGTAGGGCACAATCTGGGCCGGGTCGCCGCGGCGCGAGGGGTAATCCCGCTCCCACTCCTGCTCGGCCAGGTACTGCACAAACGAGTTCAGGCCCTCATCCATCCAGGTCCACTGCCGCTCATCCGAGTTCACAATCATCGGGAAGAAGTTGTGGCCCACCTCGTGGATAATCACCGAAATCATCCCGTATTTGCGGTCGGCCGAGTAGGTGCCGTCCTTCTCGGGGCGGCCACCGTTGAAGCTCAGCATCGGGTACTCCATGCCGCCTACCGGGCCGTGCACCGAAATGGCCACCGGGTACTCGTAGGGAATGGTGTACTTGGAGTATACCTTGATGGTGTGGGCAATTACCTCGGTCGAGTACTTGCCCCAGAGCGGGTTACCCTCCTTGGGGTAGTAGCTCATGCACAGCACGTTTTTGCCGCCCTGCTTGATGCCCATGGCATCCCAGATAAACTTGCGCGAGGAGGCCCAGGCGAAGTCGCGCACGTCCTTGGCGGCGTAGGTCCAGGTTTTGGTGCCTTTGGCGCGGCTCTGCTCGGCCCGCTCAGCTTCCTGCGGCGACACAATCAGCACCGGGCTTTTGGCTCCCTGGGCCTGCGCCAGGCGCTGACGCTGGGCGCTGCTGAGTACGTCGTTGGGGTTCTGGAGCACCCCGGTAGCGCCCACCACGTGGTCGGCGGGGGCCGTGATGCTTACCCGGTAGTCGCCGAAGGGCAGGGCAAACTCGCCGTTGCCCAGAAACTGCTTGTGCTGCCAGCCCTGGTTGTCGGAGTACACCGCCATGCGGGGGTAGAACTGGGCAATTTCGTAGAGGTAGTTCTTGTCGTCGGGGAAGAACTCGTAGCCGCTGCGCTGGTTGATTTTGAGCTGGTCGTTGATGTTGTAGCGCCAGCTGATGCTGAACGTAACCGCTTGCTTGGGCCGCAGGGGCGTAGGCAAGTCAATCCGCATCATGGTGTGGTTGATGACGTAGGGCAGGGCCTTGCCGCCCTTCAGCTTCACCTCGCCAATCTTGAAGCCGCCATCAAACCCGTCGCGCTGCATGTAGTCCATCGCCTGGAAGGGCATCCGGGGCTGGATTTCGCCCACCTGGGTAGCAGTGGTGATGGAGTTCTTGTCGAGAATGTTCTGGTCGAGCTGCACCCACAGGTAAGTCAGCACATCGGGCGAGAGGTTGGTGTAGGTGATGTCCTCGTCGCCGCTGATGGATTGCTTCTCGTCGTCGAGCCGCACGCGGATGTTGTAGTCGGCGCGCTGTTGCCAGTAGTCGTTGCCGGGCGCCCCGGAGGCCGTGCGGTAGGAGTTGGGCGTGGGCAGCAGCGTTTCGAGCTGGGCGAATTTATCGGTACCGGAGTTGGTGTTCTGCGCGGCCGAGGGCAGGGCCAGCAGTGCCGCCAGCCCGGTGGCCAGCAGAGTGATTTTCAGCATAAAAGGCAGGTGGGGGTTTAAGCTAGAAAGTTAGGGACTTTTTGCGTCGGAAAGTGGCAACATGTTCCCAATAGTTGCAGCAAAGACTAAAAATAGAACGTCATACTGAGCTTGTCGAAGTATCTCTACCGCTTCTATGCAGGCGTTGAGCGTACTGCTGTGGCAGAGATTCTTCGCCTCCGCCTTCGCCTCCGGGCCCTGGCGCCATGCACTCAGAATGAGGCTCCTGTACTCACGCCTTACCCCAGCAGCAGCACCAGCGCAATGCCCAGCGCCGCGCCGCTGCTCACCAGCAGCCAGTCGCGGCGGGCCACGCCCAGCCCCCTGATGAGGCCGTAGCCCAGGGCCAGAATCAGCCCCACAATCAGCAGCTGGCCCAGCTCGACGCCCACATTGAAGCTCAGCAACTCCAGCACCGGCCGGCTTTGGCGGCCCAGCAGCTCGCGCAAATAGCTCGAAAAGCCCAGCCCATGAATCAGCCCGAAGCCCACGGCCAGCAGGTTGGGCAGCGCCAGTACCAGCGGCCCGCCGGCCGGGGTAGCGGTTGGTTCGGCCGGCCGCAGCGTGGCCCGACCAGCGCGGACCAGGTTGAGCAACGCAGTAAGGATAATAGTCACCGGAATCAGTGTTTCAATCAGCTGGGGCGAATAGCCCACGATATCGAGCGTAGCCAGGGCCAGCGTAAGCGAGTGGCCCACCGTGAAGCTGGTTACTAACAGCACCACCCGCCGCCAGTCGCGCAGCACGTAGGGCGCGCACAGGGCCAGCAGGAACACCAGGTGGTCGTAGGCCTGCAGGTTGAAGATGTGAAAGAAGCCGAGCTGGAGGTAGGTGGTGAAAACGGACATGCGGATGCGAATGGCAAAGAGCCGGCAAATATCCGAAACCCGGCCCGACCGGGCACGGCTCAAAAAAAGGGCCTGCCGACAAACGTCGGCAGGCCCTTTAAATCAGGCAGGAAAGCAGTTCAGGCTATTGCTTCACAATGCGACGAACATCGAGGCCGCCTTCGGTGCGGGCTTTCAGCACGTACACGCCGCTGGGCAGCTGGCTCAGATCGAGCGGCTGCTCCAGGCGGCCGGCCGGCACCAGGAGGGTGCGTACCGATTGGCCGACGGCATTGTACACGGTCAGCTCCACGGCCTTGGTGTAACCGCCCAGCTTCACCAGCAGCTTGCCATCGATGGTGGGGTTGGGGTAGAGCTGCAGCGAAGAACCGGCCAGTGCCTTGGTGCCCGAGGTAACTACGAGCGGCGCCGAGGGCAGCGAGGTGCAGCCGGCCGCGCTGGTCGCGGTTACGGTGTAGGAGCCCAGCTGAGCGGCCGAGTTCACCACGTAGGTCGGGTTGGTGGCGCCGGCAATGGCCGTGCCGTTCAGCAGCCACTGGTTGCCGGTAGCCGCGCTGCTGGTGAGCGTGGTAACCGGGCCATTATACTGCACCGTTACCGTTGGCTGAGCCGGACGGGCGTTGATGGTTACGCTGAACGTGGCCGTAGCCGCCGCGCAGGCGCCGCTGGCAGCCACCGTGTTGGTTACCACGTAGGTGCCGGCCGTGCTGGTAGTCAGGTTGATAACGCCGGTGGCGCTGATAACCAGGCCCGTCGTGCTGCTGAACGTACCGGCCGTGGCCCCCGTAGCCAGCACCGGGCTGGGATTGGTGGCGCCTGCGCAGTAGCTGGCACTGGCGTAGCTGAAGCCGGCCGTGGCCGGAGCCGTAATCGTTACGCTGAACGTAGCCGTCGCTAGGGCGCAGGCGCCGCTGGCAGCCACGGTGTTGGTTACCACATACGTGCCGGGCGTGCTGGTGCCGGGCGTAATGGCGCCGGTTGCGGCGTCAAGGCTCAGGCCTGCGGTGCTCGAGTACGTGCCGGCCGTAGCGCCCGAGGCCAGCGTCGGGGTAGCCGTGCCGGTATTCGAGGTGCAGAAGCTGGCGGCCGCGTAGCTGAAGCCGGCCATGGCTGGCGCGGTAATCGTTACGCTGAAGGTGGCCGACGAAGGGCAGGTGCCCGCTACGTTGTAAGTAACTACATACGTGCCGGCCGTGCTGGCCGTCAGGTTGATGGCGCCGCTGGCGGCATCGAGGCTGAGGCCGCTGGTGCTGCTGAACGTGCCGCCCGCCGTGCCCGTGATGGTGGGCGTAGGGTTGGTGCCGCTCTGGCAGAAGGTGGCGCTGGCGTAGGTGAACGTGGCCGTAGTGGCCGGGTTCACGGTTACCGTTACCGGCGCCGAGTACACCGTGCGGCCATCGGCCGTCGTGAGCACGGCCCGGAAGATAGTCGTAGCTGCCAGGTCGGTGAAGGTGTAAGTGGCGCCCGTGTTGGTGCCGGCTACGGCCGCAAAACCGCTGCCCGAGTCCGCCTCGTAGCCCGTCACGGTGCCGGTATTGCCGGTCAGCGTGATGGTGCCCGTGTTGGTGCCGGCGCATACGGCCGCTACCGACGAGGTCAGCGTGCCGCCTTCGGTGTTAGCCAGCGCGAAGAAGTCGTTGCCGGGCGTCAGGTCCTGGGTTGAAACGATGCCGGTAGTAGGCACCGTCGCCGCCGCGCCGCCGAGGCTGGCGTAGCTGCCGCCGGCCGTAGCCGCCTGGGCTACTGTGGCGGTAGCCGGGGCACCAGGCACATCATCGGCGCCGTAGCTCAGCTGCACGCGGGCCGTAGCCGGCAGGGCCGCCGAGTTTTCGAGGCGTACGTAGCGCGTGGGATTCAGGCCCGAAAGCCCGCCCGACACGGTACCACCCGTAGCAGCCTTTACAACTGTTGCCGTAAAAATCTGGTCGGTAGCGGCCGTGATGCCGGTTACTACCACCGGCCGCCAGCCGGCGGCGTCGCCCACGGCAAAGGTGCGGTTTACAGCCGTGGCACTGTTTACCGTAATGCCCAGCGGGCCATTCACGTAGCTCGTGGCCGAGCCGGTTGGAATGGTGGTACCCCTTTTACCAATAATAAGGGCATTGCCCGCTGAAGTAGTCAGGACCCCTGCTTGCAGGGTAAACGAATCGGCAGTGCCGGTAACCGTTAAGTTGCCGCCAGTTAGCGTAATCCCCTTCGGATTTTTTATGTCGAGGTAGTATACGCTACGAGCAGCCGGAATCTCGACCCCGGTAGTGCGGGAAGTTGTTTCCGGGTTGTAGAGCAAGTATAAGCCGCTGGTTGCCAGGTCGAAGGTGGGAGCTACATCGAAGCGACCAGCCGAGGTGGTGGGGTTGGTGTAGCCAAAACGGAGTATGGCCAGCGTTGTGGCGGTGCTTTGAATCGTGAGGTTGTTGGCTTTGCTGACATTGCCCGTAAACATGCTCACGGTGCGCGCCGTCACGGGTACGTCGATGGACACGCCTCCGCCGTCGTTATCAAAAGCAATTTGCTGAATGGGGCTGGTGAAAGTGCCCGAGCCGCTCAGCGTCTGCGGAACGCTGCCTGCGAAGTACAGCGTGCTGCCGGCCGTAGTAGTGGTGGCCGCCGTATTTGCCGTGAACGTGCCGTTGTTAACGATAGAGGCCCCTATCTGCAGCAAAGTGGCTGCGCCTACGTTGAACGTTGCCCCGGGGGTAATCGTGAGCGCGCCGAAGTTGAACGTATCGCCCCCCAGCGTTACCGACTTGGCGGTACCGGCATTGTCGACAACGATGCTGGGCGTGTAGCCGCTGATACGGAAGTTGAAGTTAGTAGCCGTGGCCGCCGTGCCTATGTTTAGCGTGCCACCGGTGAAGTTATAGGTGCCTATCACCGCGTAGTCGAGCGGCGTGGCCGCCGTGCTGCGCTGCACCAGGTTAATGGTGCCGCCCGAAATGTTGGTAACGCCATTGATGCCAAACGAGGGGGTACCCGACGTGTTACCTACGTTCGACACATTGACGGTGCCACCGCTGAGGGTGAAAACCGTGGCAACCGAGACTGAGGACGAGGTAAACGAACCCAGCCGCCCGGCCGAAGTTAGTGTACCGCCTTCTACCGTTAGGGCCGATCCGGCGCCCAGCACCAGCGAGTTGCCCGCCGCGGTGCCCACGTTGTAGGTGCCCGCCGAGAGGCGGAGCAGGCCTCTGGCAGTAGCGGAGCCCGTTTGAGCCACCACCGTGAAGTTGGGGTTGTTCAGCCAGAAGCCGCCGGTAGCGGGAATAACGTAAGCTGCCGCGTTGCCGAATACTTTGCTGCTGATAGGGGCCGTGCCCGAAATCTTTAGCGTGCCGGTCATGTCGTCGGCCGGCGTGGCGCCCGTGGTGCGGGTCAGCAGGAAGCCGTCTTCGCTACCCGCGTTGCCCTTCACCGACAGCGTGGGCAGGTTCATTTCTACTACATCGGCCTGCGCTGCTTTGGCCAGCGTCAGGCTCTGCAGGTCGGTGGTGCCGCTGCCGCCGAAGCTGGCGTTGCCCGCGCCGGTGAAGCGCAGGTCGGAGCCGATGGCCGGCGTGGCACTCAGGTCGAGGGTGCCGTTGTTGGTTACGCTGCCCGCCACCGCCAGGCTGTAGCCCGTGGTAGCGGAGTTGAGCAGGGAGCCACCGGCCGCCACCGTGAGCGAGGCCGCGCTGGCCGCCACGTCGAGCGTTACGGTGGCACCAGCCACAATGGTCACCTCGTCGGCGGCCGTTGGCACGGCGCCACCCACCCAGGAGGCCGGGTCGCTCCAGTTACCGCCCGTGGCAGTGGAAGCAATAGCCGCTAATGTGCCGCGCTTTGCGGCGCGGGGCACTGCCACTACTGCGGCTGGCCGTGCCGGGGCCGGCTTAGGCAGCGTTATGCGGGTCGCCGTGTCGGCGGGTTTCAGCAAGGGGCGCTGCTGAGCGGCGGCCGGCAGCGTCGGCAGCAGGCCCAGCGTCAGCAGCAGGGCCGGACGCCAGCCCGCCAGCAGTTGCCCGGGCGCGGTTGCCGGCGAAGAAAGTAAGGTTTTTGTCATGCAGACAAGTGGGAAAAAAGGAAAACAGCCGGCGACCAACCGGCCGCCGGTAAACTAATGGCCACCCACGCGGCGCCGGCCGGCCGCTAGCGGGCCTTTATTAGCGGAGTGCTGATGGGTTGAGCTGATTGGGAAAGGTTGAGCAGCCAAGCACGGCTGAATTGTACTAAGTCAATCGGCAGTCAATAAGGTAGATCGTAGCGTAGTGCCGCCCAATATCCGGATTATTATGTATTAGACAACCATTGTTTTCGGATTGAATAGATATTTTTTTGGGCCTTACAGAAATTCCTTTCACCAAGGCCGCTGCCATACTGCTGAAACTGCCTGTAGGGGCGCTTAGGTCCTCTTTGTCTATCGGTTTGCCAACGGCAGACTATGCCAATCATAGGGCAATGCCGGCCCCGGCTGGTTCTTTAACGCCCCCGTTTACAGCAGGCGAAAACAGGGGCGGGGTAGCTACGCGCCAGGGCTGGGTAAGCGCGAATGGCAGGTGCCGGAAAATACTGCCCGCAATAGGACATTTAGAGGGCAGGGCATCCGCGGATTAATGATATATTGCGCCGATTTCTGTCTGCCCTTCTCTATCCATGCTATTTCGGTTACTTAGCTTAGGGCTCTTGCTGCGCCTGAGCTGCCTGCCCGCCGCGGCCCAGCAACCCGTAGTGCCGGCAGCCACCCCATTCACCCGCACCGACACGCTCGATGCCGTTACGGCCCTGTTTATCACCAAGCGTAATGCCGCCTACTGGCCGTTGGCCCTGGCGCTGCCCGGCCTGCGCCTGATGGCCAGCAGCCAACGCGAGTACGATATATACAATGGCCAGTGGGTAGATACGCCGGCCTCGGGCGGGGCCGTAGCGGCCGGCCTGGGGCTGATGGGCGCGGGCCTGGGGTTCATGCTGGCCCGCAACTCCACCTACAGCATGGCCAAGCTCAACGAGTTCCAGCGGACTTACGCGGCGGGTGCGCCCCTGCCTCCGGCCTACGCGGCGCTGCTTCGGCCCAGGCACTTCGCCAAGGCCGACTATTGGCGCGAAAAGGCTGCCCGCAAACAGGCCCGCAAAAGCAGGTAGCCGCGCCAACGAGGCCGCAGACCTGCGCTGGACCGCAAGCAGACCAATAACAGCTTTTCATCGCTCACTTCCCCTACGTGCATAAAATTCTACTCTCCGCGCTGCTGATGCTAAGCAGCGCCGCCGTACACGCCCAGACCCCGGCCGCCGACAGTGCCCAGGCCGTGCAAAACCTGTTCAAGCAGCGCCGCACGGGTGGGGCCGTGTTTACGGCCATCGGTGTCGGAGCCACGGGCGCTATCATCCGGGGCGCGAGCAGCGGCGACTCGGGGGGCAATGCCGGCGGCGCCATTGTCAGCGCGCTGGCACTGGGCGGTGTGCCGCTCGGAGTCGGCATCGGGAAGACGGTCCGATTCAGCAAAACCCGCGAAGCTGAAATAGTGGCTGGCTACAGCGCCGGCAAGCCCATTCCCCGCGATATTCGCCGCCGCCTGAAGAGCAGGCACTTTACGCCGCAGCAAGGCTCCTGAGCAGTTGGAGCGGCGTCTGGTATAACTAATGGCCTGCTTTTGAGTTGCTAACCTACCGGGCTCTGCTATCCGGCAGTATCTAAGGCAACGCTCATGGACAGCTTGGTTATTCTGGCGCAACTCATCATTGCTGCCTCCATCGTTATCGTGTGGGTTTTCCGCTTCGATAACATCGTGCGGGAGTTCAAACAATACGGCCTGCCCGATTTGGTGCGCAACGTGGTGGGGGCCACCAAAATAGCCCTGGCCACGCTGCTGGTCGCGGGCATCTGGTACCCGCAGCTGGTGCTGGTGCCGGCCCTGCTGATGGCCGCACTGATGGTGGGCGCCCAGCTGGCCCACATCAAAGTGCGCAACCCATTCATCAAGTACGTGCCGTCGTTTGTGCTGCTGCTGCTGTCACTTTTCGTAGCCGCGGCGCACGCCGGTCTGGTTGGCGCATGAGTGCACTTACGCTGTTGCTCATCTGGCTTTCCGGCTTTTCCTTCCTGGGTTACGGCATAGGCTACTTCGTTTCGCCCAAGCTGCAGGAAGAATTCCAGCGTTTCGGCCTGGCCAGGTTCGGCCCGCTAACGGGCGCGCTGGAAATCCTGGGCGCCGTCGGGCTCCTGGTGGGCCTCGCCGCTCCACTGATTCTGCTGGTTGCCTCCGCGGGCCTGACCCTGCTGATGCTGCTCGGGTTTGGCGTCCGGCTGAAAATAAAGGACGGGTTCCGGGCCTCGCTGCCGTCGTTCCTGTTTATGCTGGTGAACGCCTGGATTTTTTACGCGGCATTGCGGGCTTTCTAACAAAGGTGTCATCTGTAGCCTCCTGGCGGGTATCCTGATTTCTATTCTAATCCCGGTTGAAGCTCCTCTGAACCAGCCCAGCCAACGACAACCCCGCCAACGTCGCCCTTGCCGCCGAGGCCGACTACCTGCCCACCAGCGACCGGCACTTCGAGGTCCTCCAGCAACTGGCGTTTCTGCGGGTGTCGGCGGTTAGCCTGTAGGGTCTTGGGGTAGTTTTAGGCAGTCTTATTTCAGAATGAGAAAGCCCCGCCGGCACAACGCCGACGGGGCTTCCCATTTGCAACCAACCCTAACCTACTCCACGGCCGGCAGCTCTACATTCACGAAGCGGATGCCGCCGTCTTCGAGCACGGCTTCCACCACGGCGTCCTTGGACACGTGGCCGCTCAGGATTTCCTTGCTTAGCTCGCCCAAGCACCTGCCGTTGCAGTACGCGCCCAGAGTGGGCGGGCGCCGAACTGCGGGTCGAAACCGGCCTCGCCCAGGTAGTCGAGCACTTCGTCGGTGGCGGCGCGGCGGAAGCTGGCGAAACTGGATGCTATGTCCCGCAACGGGGCACCAATTTTCAAGAAGTCCTTGTTATCTTGTTACCGTATCAGCCCCCGTACCGCTATGACTCCTGCTACTAATCAGCCGACCAAACTAAACAGGGTGCAGATCAGTCTGCTTCGCTTATTTGAGCGGGGCATGAGCGAGGAGGATACGCTTGAGCTACAGCGCGTAATCGTGGCGCACCTGTCGCAGAAGATGCTGGCCGAAGTGGAGCGTATTGATGCCGAGCGAGACTACACGGCCGAAGACTACGAACGGATGCTTAACGCACCTTCCTGATGCGTCGGGTAGTCGTTGACACCAACTGCCTGCTCGCGTCGCTCAATCGCAACAGTCCTTTTCATCGCCTCTACGAGTTGTTCGCCAGCGAGGTATTTGAGTGGGTGCTCAGCAATGAAATACTCACCGAATACGAGGAAATTCTGGCGGCTCACTACTCCACCATTGTTGCCCAACGAGTAACCGAAATTCTGCTGAACGCTCCCAACACGTCTTTTCAGGAAGCCTGTTTCAAGTGGCAACTCATCGAAGCTGACCCGGACGACAATAAATTCGTGGACGTTGCCCTGGCAGCCGGAGCTGACTACTTGGTCACCAACGACCGGCACTTCGAAATTCTCAAGCAACTGGAGTTCCCACGAATGGCAGTCGTCAGCTTGCAGGATTTTCTGAGTTTCTTTCAATAGTCAGATTTCAGAGCAAAAAAGCCCCGCCGGCACAACGCCAGCGGGGCTTCCCATTTGCAACCAACCCTAACCTACTCCACGGCCGGCAGTTCCACGTTCACGAAGCGGATGCCGCCATCCTCGAGTACGGCTTCCACCACGGCGTCCTTGGACACCTGACCGCTCAGGATTTCCTTGCTCAGCTCGTTGAGCACCTGCCGTTGCAACACGCGCTTGAGCGGCCGGGCCCCGAACTGGGGGTCGAAACCGGCCTCGCCCAGGTAGTCGAGCACCTCGTCGGTGGCTTCGAGGCGGATGCCGGCTTCGTCGAGGCGCTGCTGAATCTGCTTGAACTGGATGTTCACGATCTGGCGGATTTCGCGGCGGCTCAGGGGCTGGAACATCACGATTTCGTCGATGCGGTTAAGGAACTCGGGGCGCATATGCTCGCGCAGGCGCTCCACCACCGCGTCGCGGGTGCGGTCGATGATGGCTTCTACTTCCTCTGGGTCTTGCTCGTCCAGGTTCTTGAAGTTGCGCTGGATGATGTCGGCCCCGGTGTTGGAGGTCATGATGATGATGGTGTTCTTAAAGTTAGCCACCCGGCCCTTGTTGTCGGTGAGGCGGCCGTCATCGAGAACTTGCAGCAGGATGTTGAACACGTCGGGGTGGGCCTTCTCGATTTCGTCGAGCAGAATCACCGAATAGGGCTTGCGGCGCACGGCTTCCGTGAGCTGGCCGCCCTCGTCGTAGCCCACGTAGCCGGGAGGTGCCCCGATGAGGCGCGAGACGGCGTGGCGCTCCTGGTACTCGCTCATGTCGATGCGCACCAGGGCGTTGTCGTCGTTGAACAAGTACTCGGCCAGGGCCTTGGCCAGCTCGGTTTTACCCACGCCGGTGGTGCCCAGGAAGATGAAGGATCCTATTGGCCGCTTGGGGTCCTGAAGGCCGGCGCGGGAGCGGCGCACGGCATCGGAAATGGCGGCAATGGCTTCCTTCTGGCCCGCCACCCGGCGGCCCAGCTCGGCCTCCAGGTTCAGCAGCTTCTCGCGGTCCGATTGCAGCATTTTGCTTACCGGAATGCCGGTCCACTTGGCCACTACCTCGGCAATGTCCTCGCTGGTTACCACCTCTTGCAGCATGGCCCCGCCGTCCTTGTTGGCGGCGGCTTCGTCCTGGAGAGTTTTCAGGCGGGCTTCGGCTTCCTGAATTTTGCCGTAGCGCAGCTCGGCCACCCGGCCGTAGTCGCCCTGGCGCTCGGCCTGGTCGGCTTCCAGCTTGAAGCGCTCAATGTTTTCCTTCTCGGTCTGGATATTGGTCAGCACTGACTTCTCCGACTCCCAGCGGGCCCGCAGCGAGTCGCGCTGCTCGCTCAGGTCGGCCAGCTCGCGGTTGAGCACGGCCTCGCGGTCGTGGTTTTCCTCGCGCCGGATGGCCTCGCGCTCAATTTCGAGCTGCATAATGCGGCGCTGCACCTCGTCCAGCTCCACGGGCATGGAGTTCAGCTCGATGCGCAGCTTGGCTGCCGCCTCGTCCATCAGGTCGATGGCCTTGTCGGGCAGGAAACGGTCGGTGATGTAGCGGTTGCTCAACTCCACGGCGGCAATTACGGCGTCGTCGGTGATGCGCACGCCGTGGTGCAGCTCGTACTTTTCCTTGATGCCGCGCATGATGCTGATGGCGTCGGGCACGCTGGGCTCGTCCACCATCACGGCCTGGAAGCGGCGCTCCAGGGCCTTGTCTTTCTCGATGTACTTCTGGTACTCCTTGAGCGTGGTGGCCCCGATGGCGTGCAGCTCGCCCCGCGCCAGGGCGGGCTTAAGCAGGTTGGCCGCGTCCATGGCCGACTCGCCGCCCGCGCCGGCCCCAATCAGGGTATGAATCTCGTCGATGAACAGGATAATCTGCCCGTCGGCGTCGGTTACCTCCTTGATAACGGCCTTGAGGCGCTCCTCGAACTCGCCCTTGTACTTGGCGCCGGCAATGAGCAGGCCCAAGTCAAGCGACATCACGATTTTGTCGGCCAGGTTTTCGGGCACGTCGCCGGCCACGATGCGCTGGGCCAGGCCCTCCACAATGGCCGTTTTGCCCACGCCGGGCTCGCCCAGCAGCACGGGGTTGTTCTTGGTGCGCCGGCTCAGAATCTGGAGCACCCGCCGGATTTCCTCGTCGCGGCCAATTACGGGGTCCATGTTGCCGGTGCGCACTCGCTCGTTGAGGTTGATGGCGTAGCGGTTAAGGCTTTGGTACTGGTCTTCGGCCGACTGGCTGGTAACCTTGCGGCCCCCGCGCAGCTCCTGAATGGCGGCTTTCAAATCCTTCTCGTTGAAGCCGGCGTCCTTCATCAGCGTCGCCACGCTGTCCTTGCCGCCGAGCAGCCCCAGCAGCAAGTGCTCCACCGACACGTACTCGTCGCCGAACTCCTTGAGGTAGCCGGTCGCGCGCTGCAAGGCCGCGTTGGCGTCGTTCGACAGGTAGGGCGAGCCGCCGCTCACGCGCGGGTAGGCGGCCACGATGTCATCGAGCCGGGGCCCGAGAATGTTCAGGTTCACGCCCAGCTTCTTGGCCAGAAACGACAGCACGTTCTCGTCGCTCTGGAACAGGCCCTTGAGCAGGTGCCCGGTTTCGATGGCCTGCTGCTGGTTGCCGCCGGCCAACTCGGTGGCCTTCTGCACGGTCTCCTGGGCCTTAATGGTATAGTTATTAAAGTTCATGGCTTGCTGTTGTCGTGTTAGGTGAGAACTTCAGGGTGTGAGAAGTTCTACGCAACAGATAGCAAACGGGGTGCGAAGGTGGTTTTCCGGACTTTTTGGCGGTAAAATTGAATTTTCGGGGGATTCGGTAAGACAAAATTTCAGTTCCCACCATCCGCACCCAACTCATCGGGCTTAGGTGATTCCAGTGCTTGCGGCACGATGTACAGCTCCCGAAACAGCTGCTCTACTTTCCCCTTGAGGTTCGGCTCCGGGTTAACCCGGCACTCCAGAAAATATGCGCTGATGGCGGGCAGCGGGTGGTGCAGGAACCGCGTTGGCCCAACAAACGCGGTAACCATTTTTAGGTACACCCGAAACCGCTTGGTAGCCACCCAACTTTCTCCCGGCAGCGCTTCCCCCACGAATCCGGCCGAGGCGAGTGGGTCGCGGCGGCAGATATCCAGGAAAATCTGGGTGCAAGTCGTCAGGATGCGGAAGGCGTCGCCGTCATTCACCAGCAACTTAAACCGATTAGGTGAGGCTTTAAGCGCCAGTGGGTAATACTTGAGCACGTACACATGGTGCTGGTACTGCTCGGCCTCTACCACGTAGCGCCGGTTCTTGCGGGTGCGAAAGGTGTAGTAGTGCGTACAAACCAAAGGGCCGTCCTTGTGAGACGGCCCTTTGCGATAGTGAAACGGGTAGCCCTCGCCTAACTCGCGTTCAGATAGCATACTTGTAAGCATTGCGCCGCAAGCGAATCAGGTCTTCCTCCGACAGTGTTTCAAACTTGAACTGCTTGGCATACTCGCGGGCCTGCGCCAACCGCTCTTCTTTGGTCAGTTTAGGAGCAGTGGCCGCTGTCGGTTTGTCTTTATCAGTAGTGCCCATGATTCCGGTTTGTGTGATAATGGTAGGATTGCTCTTACTACCGTGAAGGGACTATAAAAGGTTCAGCAGGTGCCTGTAAGGCAATGGTGTGTTATATTGATGATACTTTAGAAAGGTAAATCATTTTGAATATTGTCAATATCTATGCTTGATTTATAATCATTTTTTAATCCGGATGAATAATTTTTTGAATTCTTGAGATTTTCTAAATTGACTCTTTTGTGTTTTCTTCTTGAAGCACTTTTTGGCGCAAGCCGTGGGAATGGATGATTCCTATATAAATTGAGTTCAGGTAGGTAAGTTTCCCTATAATCTACAGATTCCATATGAATGGCATCTTCATAGCTCCATGCCTTCTCTTGAATATTAGAATAATTTGGTTGATATATTTCTTGGGCTTCTGAATTAGCTGTAATGTAATCTATAAAATGTTTTATTACATCGCAACATTCTTGAGGGTAGTTAACAAACTGGCTCTCTGAAAATCTTATGATAAACCAGTTTCTCTCCAAAAAATACTTATCTCTATCATCATCGTAACCTATACAATGGATAGGATATCCCATATTCAATTCATAAGGCTCATCTATTTCAATAACTATGCTATAATTATAGTGAGAATCATGTATGACAAAATCTGGTAGAGGTGCATATAAATGCACTTCGTTTTCTTCTGACTGAGCAGAATAATTTACTAGTGTCAAGTCATTGAATCTTTCGATTAAAATGCCGTATACATTATTTTCATAATAGCCTTTTTTAATACTTTCATATGAGGGATGTATCAAAGGCGGTCTTGACTCATTGAAAAACTTTTTGTATAGCTGCTCTCTGTGAATCTTGACAGATTCCAATGACTTTGATTTTTGCACAATGTCAGGATACTTTGCAACCAACTCGTTATGGATAACCATCGTAAAATGTTTATAAGTTGATAACTCTCTTTTGTGTTTTTCAATTGACAAGGCTAAATTTATTTTATATTCCCTCTTTAAGGAAATATACTTTATACCGTCTTCCCATGACGATGGAATCATTAGAAAAGCAAAAATAAGGAGTATAGGTAGTGTATATACGAATTCAAAATAAATAAACGACATGTATATTGCTGCAATAAATAAGATGGAAAAAATAATTAAAATATTAAAAGATAAAGAATCAGGTTTGTCCACATATTCCTGAGCTGGCGGTGATGCCAGTATAGGTGCAGGTGGGTCTGGGGGCATAGTGTCGGATATGGCAGTATAACGCCCAGGTAATTTGACTATAGGGTAGTGGCCATTCATGGTTTTATAAAAAAAAGACAAATAATTGAAAAATTTCAGTTCTGATATAAACATCGAACAAATACTATGACGCTATAACTGATTTTGTTCGATTTTGCCAAATTATAAAATATAGAGCTTCGATAGTATCGTAGGAAAATTCATGATATAACATCATAAGTAGCTGCTAAGCCTGAAAAAGTAATTGGGGCTTGGTTAGAAACTTCAAGCCGCCTCAGCTCCTTCAAATGGCGGGGGTTGCGGGGGGGCTGGGGGAGTACAGATACCAAAGTAGCGCAGAATCATAAGTTTCGCTAGGGCCGCGGGTACGGCGGGCAGCGGTGGTAGCGAAAGTGGCGCAGAAGCAACTGATTCGGGCAAGCGGCGGGGGTAGCGGGCGGGGCGGCGGTACCTGGACTTGCGGTCGGCGGGTTTGTGCATGGTGGCGTGGGAGACGGAACGGTAAGGCATCCAAGAAACCCCATGCGTAGTACCTGAAGCAGCAGCGAGTCTGTATGAGCAGGAGATATAGAAGCAAGTTGCCTATTCTATTCGTTATTTCCGCAAGGCCTTCTGCCGGAAATAGGTGTTAACCCAGGCAGGCAGTAAGTCCGTGGTAAACGTGACCTTCCGCCCTTCTTCTATTTCGGCAATGAGTCTAGGAGCGGCGGCGGAGTTGTCGAACAGAAATGCGCGGTCTACGAGGCGCACGGCATCGAAAAGGGAATCGAGGGAACGGCCGTAGCGGGAGATGATTTTGTCGCGGGCTACGTCGTGGCCGTTTTTCAGCACCCGAGCCCGTACCCGACCCACGTTAATTTCAGGGTCTTCTGTTGCTACGAAATACAAGTAGGTCCGGAAACCGGCGGCGCGGGCCTCCCGCAGGAACTCCAGCTTGGACGGGTGTGACATAACCGTTTCAAACGTGAAGGTTTGCTGGGCCCGGAGCAGGGAGTAACGCAAAAATTCCGCTACACGGGCCGATAGATAAGAATCAATTTTGGTGCGGCTGAACAACAGCACGTTTTGTTCGATGTGCAGGTGGCGGGATGCGTGCTGGCCGGGCTTGGGTGTTGCCTGCTGGTCCTCGACATTCCAGAAAGCTTCTAGGTCGGCCTGCGTAAGGTATAGGTTCCAGTCGTGTAGGTTGAGTACCCGCAGATTGCGGTGGCGGAACTGCGCTTTGAGCCGTGGCTCAATGTCATCGGCGTTAATGATAACGCCCAGGTTGACTTCCTACGCCAGCGAAGGCACTAAAAAAGACTTGCCGGACCCATTAGGCCCGGCAAGCATTCGTAGGCGCGGAAGCTGGTCAGTCAAGGTACAACTCCGTTTCGGTGATGCGCACGGGGTGGCTAGCTATCTGCCGACGGACGACCCGGCGCGTGTTGTCCGGATGAATCTGCACGATTTGGCCCTGCTCCAGCACCGTAATAGATACTCCGCGTCCAAGGTTCTCAGTTACCACTCGCCCTGAAGCATTTTTGAGCACCCGCTTCAATCCTGCGGCGGAGAGTTGCTGTTGTTTCTTCTGGGTTGCCATAGAGTTAGTGGTTAGGTAGCGAGTAGGTAACGAAGATACTAGTTGAGCGGTTCAGTTCAAGTAGTTCAGCTTGTTAGGCCGCATTACTATAGGTGGTTTCCGGGCGGCGGCTATTCTACCAGCTCACCCCGCTCGTGCAGCCAGTCGAATATCAACTGGTCGACGGCCGACACTTGGGGGCGGTGGCGGTAGCTGAGCCAGACTACCTCCTCGATTTCGGCGGCGGGCTGCAAGGTGCCGGTGTAGGTGGCGGCGTAGAGCGTCATCTGCACCAGCACCTCGGGGGCGTGGCCGTGGGCGGGGGCCGTGAACACGCCGCGCGGCTGCAGGCTGGCCGGGTCCAGCGCTACGGTCAGCTCCTCGCGGATTTCGCGCAGCAGCGTCTGGGCGTCGGTTTCGCCGGGCTCGCGCTTGCCGCCGGGCAGGTAGTAACGGTCTTTGCCCCGGCTGCGGGTGCTCAGTATGCGGCCCTCGTGCAGGTGCAGCCAGGCTATTTTATCGATGAGGGGCATGGCGGTGGGTTACTGGCAGCGCACCACGAAGTAGGCCACCACGGCCACCAGCGCCACCGAGCCGAAGCGCAGCGCCAGAAACACCCAGGCCGGCAGTTCGGGTTTTTTGGGAGGGTAGGGCATAGTAGGTTTTGTGGTTTAGCTTGGTGACTGCCAGAGTAGTGACGGCGTGCCTAACTTATCGTGAGTAGTATTTTTCGGTAACGACTTTGCCCTGTGGGTCACTGAGAGGACCAGTGGCAAGTGTTGTTGCCGGGCCGCGTAAGGTCAGTGCATTGGCAGTAAGCTCTGTAATTTCGAGAATAGTGCCATCGGAGTATCTCAACCTATTCTGTTGTCGGGTATACGTGTATCGAGGGACGACTGAAACGGTGTTATTGGCGTGCTCCTCAATCTGGGTGCTGGTGATAATAAGAAAGGGCGTATCGGTCGGTTTAGGAATAGCTATCTGGCGCAGCAAATTGCCCTGCGCATCATAATAGAACTCGGTGTGGCTCGCCTGATTCCAACGCCCTTCCAATAAAACGGGCGTCGGAGTGGTTTTATCAGAACTACAGGAAGCCAGGGTTATCAGCGAAAACAGCGTGAGAATGGAGCGCGAACGAAGCATCGACAGGAAATAAAATATGGCTCAAGATACGATAGGAGCATAGCAGATCTGTCTCTGTTTTGCTCATGGCGTCCTTTTTAGATTTATATCTCAGCCGCCGGCATGGTTTTCAGCAGCCATTGGTAGAGCCGTTCCACGTCGGCCTGGCGGAATAGCTCGGTGCCGGGGTTCATGGTGGCGGCCGTGCCGCAGGCCACGCCCAGACGGGCCGTTTCGCGCAGGCTGCGGCCCTCGCTCAGCCCGTGCAGCAGGCCGGCCACCATACTGTCGCCGGCGCCTACGGTGCTGCGCTTTTTTACCGAGGGCGCGGGCACGTAATCGGCACCTTCAGCCGATACTACGCAGGCACCCTGCGGGCCCATCGACACCACCACGATTTCGCACTTGCCGGCCTGCACCAGCTGCTGGGCAGCCCCGGCTACGGCCTGGCTGTCGAGCTCCTCCACGCCCTGCATTTTGCTCAGCTCGCCCACGTTGGGCTTGGCCAGGTACACGCCTGTTTCCAGCAGGGCCTCCAGGGCCGGGCCCGAGGTGTCGGCCACTACTTTTACGCCCATTTCGTGGGCGGCGCGGGCAATGCGGGTCAGCAGCTCGGGCTCGACGCCGGGCGGCAGGCTGCCGCTGATAACCAGAAACTCGGGCAGCTCCGTGAACTCGCGGAGCACCTGCAACACCTGCTGCTGCTCCTCGGCCCGCAACGTGGGTCCGGGCATGCCGAAACGGTACTGCTGGCCGGTAGACGCATCCGTTACAATGAAATTCTCCCGGGTCCAGCCTTCGATGGCAATTGGCCGCTGCTCAATGTGCTCCTCGCTCAGCAGCTGGCACAGCAACTGGCCGCTGGGGCCGCCTACCGGAAACACGGCCACCGAGTTGGAACCCAGCCGCCGTAGCGCCCGTGATACGTTGAGGCCGCCACCGCCCGGCTCAAACTTGGGGGCGCCGCACCGGATTTTGTGGTCGGCCACAATCCGGTCGGCCGTGGTGCTCTTGTCGATAGTGGGGTTGAGCGTGAGCGTGACGATGCGGGCCATAAGCGAAGAGAAGTAATAGAAACAGGAGCACGACGTAGGGGCGGGGCTTGTGCCCGCCCGCCGCTCCAACGGTAATCGTTTAACGGTGGGGGGGACCAGCCCCGCCCCTACGTCGTGCATTTTGAGCAGCGTTGATACCAACGGCTAAACATAGCACGAGTTTTCGCGTCTAGCATAGTATCGTCGCGCCGAAGGCACTGCCCCGCCGCTTCGGCACCTGCTGCTTTTCAGTTTCCCTATGATGCGCCCACTACTCCTGCTGGCCGGCTTGCTGCTCACGTTTGCGCCATCGGCCCGCGCCCAGCAAACCCTTACCGGCTCCATCCGCTTCGGCGGCGCGGTGCGCGACTACCGCCTCTACGTGCCCAAAGCCTACGATGGCACCCGGCCCGTGCCGCTGCTGCTCAACCTGCACGGCTTCGGCTCCAACGCCGCCGAGCAGGAGCAGTACGGCGACTTCCGCGCCATTGCCGACACGGCCAACTTTCTCATCGTGCACCCCAACGGCACGGTGGGCCCCACCGGCCAGCGCTTCTGGAACACCTTTCTGCCCTACGCCGCCGGCGGCCCCGACGACGTAGGTTTCCTGAGCGCGCTTATCGACTCTATCAGCGCCAAATACCGCGTCAATCCGCAGCGCCTGTACAGCACCGGCATGAGCAACGGCGGCTTCATGAGCTACGAGCTGGCCTGCCGGCTCAACAGCCGCATGGCCGCCATTGCTTCGGTAACCGGCAGCATGATCACCAGCCACCTGGCCGACTGCGCGCCCACCCGGCCGGTGCCGGTGCTGGAAATCCACGGCACCGCCGACGGCACCGTGCCTTACGAGGGCAACGGCACCTTCGTGCCCATTCCGGAGCTGGTGGCGGCCTGGGCCCGGCGCAACGGCTGCAACCCCACGACCATCATCACGCCAGTGCCCAACACCAACACCACCGACGGCAGCACGGCCGAGCGGCAGGTGTTTGGCGGCGGGCGCAACGGCAGCGTGGTCGAGCACTACCGCATCATCGGCGGGGGCCACACCTGGCCGGGCGCGCCCGTCAACATCGGCGTTACCAACCGCGACATCAACGCCAGCCAGGTCGTGTGGCAGTTTCTGCGCCGCTACCAGCTCAGCGGGCTGATTACGGCCACGTCGGCGGCGGCCCTGCGCAATTCGGCCGAACTGCTGCTGGCCCCCAACCCCGCCCGCAGTCAGGTCAGCATCCGCTCGACGCTGGGGCCGCTGGAGCCCGGCCGGGTGCGCGTTTCCGACGCGGCGGGCCGCGTGGTGCCCGCCAGCTTCCGGCGCGGGCCCGATGGCAGCCTGCTGCTCTCCATGGCCGGCTGGGCCGCCGGCAGCTACTGGCTGCGGGCCGAAGTAAAAGGCCAAACGCTGTACCGGCAGTTGGTGAAAGCGGCGGAGTAAGGATAATAACCGGCGTAGAGACGCATCTTTGCGTCTCCTCGTTGAACGGTGCTACGAGATGGTCAACTTCAGCAACGAGGAGACGCCAAGATGCATCTCTACACCGGTTATTACCAATCCAGACCTGCTTCTAACTCCTAGCGCCCAACTTCTAGCTTCTTGATAAGTATGCCCGAGCTTGCTTTGCGCACCGTGGAGGTGACGCGCTACATTATTCCGCTGCGCGAAGGCGGCTCGCTGCCCGCGCTGGTGGAGGCCGACGACGGCTTTCTATACGTGCTCAAGTTCCGCGGGGCGGGGCAGGGGCTGAAGGCACTGATTGCCGAGCTGGTGGTGGGCGAGCTGGCCCGGCAGCTGGGTTTGCGCATGCCCGAGCTGGTGTTTATCAACTTGGATGAAGCCTTTGGCCGCACCGAGCCCGACGAGGAAATCCAGGACCTGCTGCGCTTTAGCACGGGCCTGAATCTGGGACTGCACTTTCTGGCCGGGGCCGGCACCTTCGACCCGCTGTTGCTCGATGTGGAGCCCCGGCTGGCCTCGCTTATCGTGTGGCTCGACTGCCTGACGCTGAACGTCGACCGCACCGCCCGCAACACCAACCTGCTCATGTGGCACCGCGAGCTGTGGCTCATCGACCATGGCGCGGCCCTGTACGTGCACCACGCCGGGGCCGGCTGGGCGGCACCCAGGCCGCGCCCGTTTCCGCAGGTGAAAGACCACGTGCTGCTGCCCCAGGCCACGGCGCTGCCCTGGGCCGATGCCGAGGGCCACGCCCGCCTCACGCCCGCCGTCATCGAGGCCGTAGTGGCCCTGGTGCCCGACGACTGGCTCCAGGAGCCCGACGTATCGCCCGCCGGGCAGCGGGCCCAGTACGTGCAGTTCCTCACGGCCCGCCTGGCCGATTCCGCCACCTTCGTTGCCGAAGCTGAAGCCGCCCGCCATGCACTTGTTTGAGTATGCCGTGCTGCGGGTGGTGCCCCGCGTGGAGCGCGAAGAATTTCTGAACGTGGGGGTAATCCTGTACTGTGCCTCCCAGGGTTTCCTGCAAACCCGCTGCCAGCTGCCCGAAGCGCGCCTGCAGGCCTTTGCCGGCCCCACGCATCAGCTGGATTTCGACGACCTGCGGGCCCGGTTGCAGGCCTTCGAGCGGATTTGCGCGGGCCGGCGCACGGGTGGCCCCATCGGCCAGCTGGCGGTGGCCTCCCGCTTCCGCTGGCTTACGGCCACGCGCAGCACCATCGTCCAAACCTCGCCCGTACACCCCGGCCTCTGCCTCGACCCGGCCGCCACGCTTGAACAGCTTTACCGCCAGCTAGTGCTTTGATTTTGAATTTCATACAGAAATTATTATATTGAAGCAATCAAGTCATCTAAAATGCCTCGACCAATGAAAGTAAAAACCTATTGGCCCGCCGAGCGTGGTTCCGGACGGCTGCCCTGGTGGGCGTATGCGCTCTTCATTCCCGGCGTATTCTGCCTCGCCTGGATTCTCTATCTGGTGGGCGTGATTCCGGGTAAGTAACCCCAGCCCTCCCCTAGCAAGTGCCCGGCCCCGTCGCTATCCGATACTGGAAGCGGCGGGGCCGGGCACTTGCTAGGGGGCAGGGTCGAAGGCAGCGGACTCAATAGGGGCTGGACCTGCTTCAGACGGCGGGCGGCGACAAGGGTTGCGGGGCCAGCTGCTGGAGTACGCGCAGCAGTAGCTGGTACAACTCCCGCAACTGCTCGGGCTCCACTACGGCCCGTTCCAGGCTGAAGCTGAGCAGCAGCGGCGCCTCGGGTGCCTCCGAGTCGGGGGCCAGCGTGAAGCGGGCGGCGGGGTAGCGCAGCAGCGCCTGGTGCACGGCGGGGTCGGCCAGCAGCTGGCGCAGGGCGTTGGCGTCGTTGGTGCTGATGATGAACGTGCGGTCCAGTTCGGCGTAGCCCAGCTCCACATCCTGCAGGCCCAGCAGCTTGCCGATTTCGTGCACCCAGTCCTGCTCGTGCAGGGCGAAGCGCAGAGCCGGCTGGCCGGGCACCACGGCCCGGAGCGTCGTCAGCTCGTAGCCACCCTCGAAGCCGCCCCCCAGGTCAATGTCCAGCACCAGATGCACGCAGTAGGGCGGCTGGCAGAGGTCGGCACGGTAGTCGAACAGGTCGGGCTGGCGGGCCATGTCGGCCGCTACCTGCGCCCACAGCGCCGGCTCGGAGTCGGCGGTAAAGGTTCGGTTGGTATCCATAAGCAGAAGTTTGGCGGGCAATGCAAGAGCCCAGTTCCTCGTACTCCGCAGCCCGTTCCGGGGTTGTGTGGGTGCGCCAGCCCCGCGCGGCCGCCCGCTAGTAGCCGCGGCCCAGGGCTACCTCATTCTCCGGCGGCTCGCCCTGCTGCCAGTGGCCCAGGTTGCGCAGAAACACCCTGATGCGGTCAGCCTCTTCTTCGGGGTAGCCGCCGCCGGTATGCTGGGTGAGCAGCACCTGCGGCAGGCCCCAGAGCGGGTTATCGGTCGGCAGCGGCTCGCGGGCCGTTACGTCGAGCACGGCTCCGGCGAGGCGGCCGGCCTGTAGGGCGGCAATCAGGGCCGGCTCGTCGGTGGTGGAGCCCCGGCCTACGCTGGCGTACAGGGCGTGGGCCGGCAGGGCCGCCAAAAAATCGGCCGATACGTAGCCGGTGGCGCTGCCCGGCAGGCAGTTCACCACGATGTCGGTGTCGGGCAGGGCAGCCAGCACCTGGGTGCGGGTGTGCAGCTGGGCCTGCGGATCGGTGCGGGCCAGGAACTGCACCTGGCAGCCGAAGCCGCCAAGCTGCTCGGCCACCGCCAACCCAATGCTGCCGCGGCCCAGCACCAGCACCCGCTGGCCCCGCAGCAGCCCCAGCCGCCGCCGGAACGCGCCGCCCTCCCAGTGCCGCTGGTGTTGCCACACGGCCAGCTGGGGCACCCCGCGCAGCAGGGCCAGCAGCCCGGCCACCATGGTTTCGGCGCAGGGCCAGGCAAACAGGTCGCCCATGTTGGCCACCGCAAAATCCGGCCGCAGCTCCTGGTACTGGTCGATACCAGCTGAGTCGATCTGCCAGAAGCGGAGGTGGGGCGGCAGCGGCGTAAGCCAGGCGGCGGGTGGGTTGCCCAGCAGCAGCTCGGCGCTTTGCAGCGCTACCGGCGGCCGGGTGCTGTGGCGGTCGTCGGCAAAATGAACTTCGATGCCTGCCGGCAGCTGCCGGCTTAGCTCGGTGCGGGCGGCGGCCGAGAGGTCAGAATAAACAAACAGGTGCATAGGCCCCTATACTACCCGCCGCCGCCGTGAGGTTGCACCGACCGCGGCTTAATCGGCTTTAGATGTGGAAGGCAGCGCGGTAGCCGGCTGCGCGGCGGCAGTAGGTTTGATGTAGGTGCCGAGCCAAGTGTCTATCTGGGCCAGCAGCTGCATCAACGACTCGCGGGCCGTGTAGCCGTGGGTTTCGCCGGGCAGCGTGGCGTAGCTCACGTTGGTGCCGCCCAGGCGTTGCAGATCGGCATAGAACTGCTCGGTGCGGGTGGCTAGGCTGGCCGGCAGACCATCGAAGCCGGCGGGCAGCACCAGCATGGGCCGGCGCAGCGTGTCGGACAGGCTGAAGGGTACGGCCGGGGCATCGGCGTAGCGCATAACCGGCTCAAGCGATACCAGCTGCTCTACGCCGGGCAGCCGGTTGGGCAGGGGCTGGTTGTGCAGGCCGGGCAGGGCAATACCCGCCTTGAACTGGCGCGAGCCGGTCAGCAGCGTGGTAGCCAGAAATGCTCCCGGCCCCTGGCCCATTACTACCACCCGGGCCGTATCGATGAGGCCCATGCGGCGGCCTTCGGCCAGGGCGGCGCCGGCCGCCTGCGTGAGCTGCTGCGCGTAGGCGGCCGGGTTGGCGGCAATGTCGGCCGGCGGCACCGGCATGGCTACGTCCTGCAGAACGGCGTAGCCCTGGGCCGTCCAGTAGAGGGGCGAACCCCAGCCATAGCGGGCAAACAGGTACCGGGAGCCGCGCACTTGGCCGGTCGCGGTGCTGTCGTAAAACACGGTGGGGCTTGCCTCCAGAATGGTGGGCAGCGGCCCTTCGCTGGCCTGGTAGCCGGCCGGCAGGTAAAGCGTAGCCGTAAGCGGCCGCCCATCGGGGCGCTGGTAGCGCAGGGGCTGCGGCTTGGGCAGAGCGGCTCCGCTCGCGTCGGTGAACTGGGTGAGGGCTACCAGTTTCGGGCCGGTGCGCAGGTAGTAGTTGGGGGCCTGCTGATCCGATTCGCGCCGGGTAATGAACACGCGCCGCATCGGGTCGATAATGGCCACGGGCTGCTCGTAGTACGGGGCTTCGGAGCGCCACCAGCGCAGCGTAGCGCGGGTGCGCACGTTCAGCTCGTCCACGAACGGCCGGTCGCCCTCGGGCGATGCGCCAGCTCCGAAAAGATACACCCCCGTGCCAGTCCGGTCGGTGAGCAGCACCGGCCGGCCCAGGGCGTTGGGCTGCAGCACCGGCGTACCGGGGTGGGCGTAGGCATCCCGGGCCGAATACTGCAGCAGGGGCTTGGGCAGCGTTTTGGTGGCCACATCGAGCGGCCAGATGACTTGCTTCTGATCAGTGAGGCGCGTGGCTTCTACCAGCGCCAGCTGGTCGCTGCTCCAGTACATGCGCTTAAAGCGGGCCGGCAGGGCCACCAGCTCGCGGGCCGGCTCCTCGAAGGGGGCAACCTGCAGCATCAGCTGGTCGCGCACCGGGGCAACCGTGGCGGGGTTGCCCCCGTCGCGGGCTTCCACCCAGAACAGGGTGCTGGGCGCGTCTTCGCGCCAGGCAAACTCGCGGGGCCCGACGGGGGCAGCCCCCAGGCCCGCGGGCAGCGAGTCGATGGCTGGCAGCTCGGCCAGCTGCTTATCCAGCAGCCCGTCCATAGCCAGCACCTGCACGCGCTGCGGAAAACGGTCGAGCGGGAGCGTGGTGGGGTAGGGGCGCCGGTAGCTGCGCACCAGCACAAAGCGCCCATCGGGCGAGGGTGAGGCCTGGGCAATGAGGCCCGGCTGGCCCAGCGGGGCCATGCGGCCATCCAGGCTCACCCGCACTACCTGGCTCAGGCCATAGTAGCCGAGCATCTGCTCATCGAGCTGGGTTTTGACGGGGTATTCGTAGCGGCGGCCTGCCTCGGTTGGCGCGGCCACCGGGGCCGCCCCGCGGCCGCCCACAACGGCCCTTACCACCACGTTTTTGCTGTCCGATACCCACTCGTAGGGCATGCCCAGCGTTCCGTTCAGAAAAATATTGGGCACCAGCCGGGCCGAGGCCGAAACCACATCGACAATCCAGAGCTCCAGATGGTCGCGGGTGCTGTGGGTGAAGGCTATCTTGGTGTTGTCGGGCGACCATTGCAGGTTGCTGATGCGGGCGTTGGCCGGCAGCCCCTGCACCAGCAGCTCCAGGCCTTTGGGCAGCCGCCGCAGCCGCAACGCCCGCACGTAGGCCGTGCGGCTGGCGCTGCTAACGGCCGTGTTGATGCGCAGCCCGGCCAGGCGCAGCTCCGACTGGCTCTGGTCGAACACCGTGGGGCGCTCCTGCATATCGAGCTGCAGCAGCCATTGGCCGTCGTTCGAGAAGCTCGCCCGGGGCATGGGGGGAGCATCGGCCAGGGCCAGCAGGGGGCGCGACGGTAGTTGGTAAGGTAGCAATTGAGCCAGGCTCGGGCTTACCATCAGGGCGCTCAGCGCCAGGGTCAAAATATGTACTCTCATCGCAAAAACCACTCACCAAAATATGCCCACAAAAAACGGCAGATTTCGCCGGATTCGCTAATAAGTAAAATAAATATCTAGCTTTCACGCTATTATATTCTGCTGAAAGCGTTTTTATTGAAACGCAGCAAGCCCCACCAGGCTGGCAGGGCTTGCAGGAAGACAACAAGTAATGGCATTTATCTAATAAAGGGCCAGGCTGGCCCGGCCAGCCGCCAATGCCGGTAATCAGTTGGGCAACTGGCCGGAGAAGGCGAAGGCGGCAACCGGATGGCGTTGGCGCGGGGCCTGTTCGCGGCTCAGGAAGGGCTCCTCCAGCTGCTCGGCGCGGCCCAGGTAGCCCAACGACAGCATCACAACGGGCTCCAGGTTGGTGGGTAGCCCAAACGTGGCCCGGGCTTTATCGGCGTCGAAGCCGCCCATGAAGTGGCCGTGCACGCCCAAGGCCGTTGCTTCCAGAATCAGGTGGCTGTTGGCCATGCCCAAGTCGTGCATGGCCGTTGTGTTGGGCTTGCCGTTGGCATACTCGGTTTTCATGAGAGCCAGCACCAGCACCGGCGCGTGGCGGGCCCAGAGCTGGTTGCCGGGCACCAGGCAATCGAACAGCTGCTGGAAAGCCGCCTCGTCGGTGCGGTGGGCGTAAATGTAGCGCCAGGGCTGCTCGTTCATGGCGCTGGGGGCCCAGGCCGCGGCTTCGAATACCTGTTGCAGCGTTTCTTCGGATACGGGCCGGTCGGCAAAAGCGCGCGGGCTCCAGCGGTTCCGGATAACGTCGAGCACGGGAAAAGTGGTGGCGGCAAGCCGGTCTGCGGCGGTCTGGTTGCTCATGGATTTGTGGGGTACTGATGAATGATTTCGTTGTTGGAAGCCCAGGGTGGGCGGGCGCTTCTGCTTCCCGCCAACGAAAGCAGGCGGGCAAAGCAGCGCAATAACGGATAAGCGGGGCTAACCGGCGGCTACTGCATGGGAATTTCCATCAGCAGCAGCCGGGTGGCGGAGTCGGCCTGAATAGTTACCGAATCGGTTTCCCATAGGCCCAGCCCGTCGCGGCGCTGCAGGGGCTGGCCGGCCACGGTGGCCGTGCCTTCGAGCACGAATACGTAGAGGCCGTTGCCGGGCTTTTTCAGCTGATAGTCGGCCGCGTGGCCGGCCTCGAAATCGGCCAGATGAAACCAGGCCTGCTGGTGTATCCACACGCCGGCATCATCCGCCGAAGGCGATATTACCTGCTGAAACTGGTTGTGGCGGCCCGCGGCGGCAAAGTGCTGCTGGTCGTAACGAGGCGTTACGTTGCGCTGGTCGGGGAAAAGCCAGATCTGCAGAAACCGTACTTCCTGGGTGGCGCTGTGGTTTTTCTCGCTGTGCCTGATGCCCGAGCCGGCACTCATCACCTGCACGTCGCCGGGCCGGATGAGGCCGTGGTTGCCGGCATCATCCTGGTGCTCCAGGGTGCCTTCGAGCGGGATGCTGATGATTTCCATGTTGTCGTGGGCGTGGGCCCCGAAGCCGCGGCCACCGGCCACGGTGTCGTCGTTGAGCACGCGCAGCATCCCGAAGTGCATGCGGTCGGGGTTATGGTAGCCGGCGAAGCTGAAGGTATGGTGGGAATCGAGCCAGCCGTGGTTGGCGTGGCCCCGCGAGTCGGCCGGGTGCAGAACGGTTTTCATAAGGCAGAAGGAAAATGAGTTCGTGATACGAATATATGTACATACATTGATTGTGCCAAAAATAGTTTCGCAGTCGTGCCATTGCTACTGACTGGGGCGGTGCGCGTACCCGCCAGCGGCCGGTTTGCGTATTTTGCCGGAGCCAGTTTCTTTGCCCGATGCTTGAGTTTCCATCTGCGCCCGTTGTTTCGCGGCTGGCGCCCACGCCCAGCGGGTTTCTGCACCTGGGCAACGCCGTCAACTTCACGCTTACCTGGCTGCTCACGCGACGGGCGGGCGGCACGCTGCACCTGCGCATCGACGATTTGGACCGCGCCCGGTGCCGGCCCGCCTACCTGGCCAACATCTTTGAAACCCTGGCCTGGCTGGGCCTCGACTACGACCACGGCCCCAGCGGCCCCGACGAGTTCGAGCGCCACTACTCGCAGCAGCACCGCCTAGCCGAATACGAGCAGGCCCTGCAAGCCGCCCGCGCCGCCCACCCCAGCCTGTTTTACGCCTGCCGCTGCTCGCGCACCACGCTGGCCCGCGCCGCCGCGCCCAACGGCCACTACCCCGGCACCTGCGCGGCACTGGCGTTGCCCTTCGACGCCCCCGACCTGGCCTGGCGCACCCGCGTGCCGCCCGCCACCACCGTAGCGTGGCCCGATTTGGCACAGGGCCCGCAAACGGTGGCTCTGACCGAGGAACTGGGCGACTTTGTAGTACGCAAAAAGGATGGCGCACCGGCCTACCAGGTGGCCTCGGTGCTCGACGACCAGCGGCTGGGCGTAAACTTCATCGTGCGGGGCCAGGACCTAAGGACCAGTACGGCAGCCCAGCTCTGGCTGGCCGAGTCCTTACCGGGCCAGGCCGGCTTCACCCACACCCGGTTTCTGCACCACGGCCTGCTACTCGACGCGGCCGGTCAGAAGCTATCCAAATCAACCCAAACCAGCCAGCAGCGCGGTATTCTGGCCGAAGCCACCTCGCCCCAGGTGGTGTACCGCGCCGTAGCCGCGCTGCTGGGGCTGCCGGCCGGAACGGGCATGTCGTTAGCTGAGCTATTAGCTGAGTATAGCCCGAGGTAGGGGCGGGGCTTGCTCCCGTCCGCCATTTGCGCCGTTACGACGATTTCGTTCCGAGGGGTATAAGGCGGTTGGGGGCAAGCCCCGCGCCTACGTTGGGCTTATAACTCTTTCTTGAACTCCTCGGCCCAATAGTCGGCAAGGCGGGTGGGCTCGGGAAGCTTGTAGCCGCGCAGGCAGGCCAACGTGAGGCGCGTAGCAGTGGCCTGGTCGCAGCGGTGGCCGGGGCTCACGAACAGCGGCTTCACCTTGTCCTTGCTGCGGATAACCTGGCCTAGCAGCTCGCCGCTTTTGTCGGTGAGTGGGGTGATGCTGCCTTTGGTGAGGGCCGGCTCCTCATAAACGCCGGTCAGGCGCTGCTTGGCCACGCCGAACGTGGGCACGTCGAGCTCGACGCCCAGGTGGGCCGCAATGCCCATGCGGCGCGGGTGGGCAATGCCGTGGCCATCCACCATAATAATGTCGGGCTGGCGGCGCAGCTTCTCGTAGGCTCGCAGCAGGTTGGGTGCTTCGCGGAACGAGAGCAGTCCCGGAATGTAGGGCAGCGGCACAGGGCCCACGTGGTACACTTTCTCGATGAAGCCCAACGAGGGCAGCTCCAGCACCACGAACACCGACAGCACCGTGTCGGGCGTGGGAAATGAGGAGTCGCAGCCGGCAATGTAGCGCAGCTCGCCGGTGGGCGGCTCCAGCCGAACCTGGTTGCGCAGCTGCTCCTGCAGCTGGGTGAACTCGCGTACTACTTGCGGGTCGGGGGCGGGGCCGGGAGGGCGAAAGTAAGCCATGAGCAGGGAAGGGCGGGGTGAACCGGGTGTACTGCCAGCGCGGGCCCGGGGTTGCCCAGGCCGAGCTGGAAATGCCCGCCGCTTGCCCGCCCGCCAGGCAGGGCGCGGCTTTTTCCAAGAACCCGCCACCGCCGGGGCCGTTTATTGGAGGGTACCCTTGCGTAAATGACCATGCCCAAGCCCGAACAACCCGCCAGCGCCGGTAGCGGCCCGCTTTTCGAGCGCCGCTACTGGGTGGACGTGCAGCGCCCGCGCCAGTCGGCCGCGGAGCTGTTGCACCATATCGAATGCCACCTGCCCGATTTCTCCCCCGATTTGCTGGCTGACTTCGAGAAATCTAAGGGCACGGAAGGCTGCCTGACGGTGGGCGACGAGTATAGCATTAAGATTCTGGGGCCCTGGAACGGCGACGTGCGCGTAGCTGAGATGGGAGAGGACTTCTTCGAGCTGGCCACGCTGAAAAACCACCCCGAGGCCGGCCGCATCCGCTTCTCGTTGCGCGCCCACGCCACGCTGCCCGAAACGCTACGCTTCGAAATCCACTCCTGGGCCCGCTCGCGCGACGGGCTGGTGGCCTTCACCTACGACACGCTGGGCCTGGGCCGGCGGGTGCAGCAGCAGACCTGGGAAACCTTCTGCCAGCGGGTAGCCGATTTCAGCGGCGGCCTGCTGCTGGGGCCGGTGCAGGTGGAAACGATAAAGCAGGGGATTAATGTGGAGTGAATGTGGGGAATGTAAACCGGCTGTCATCCGGTTTACATCCGCTCCCCGTCTGTCTTCTGTATTCCGCACATTCTTCACCCATTCTGCATATTAAAAAGCAATGCCCGCCCGCGCTTCCCTTACTACCCGCCAGCAAGCCCGCCTCGATGCTTTCACCAACGCGGGCTATAACTTTGACCCCAACCAACTGGCCGACTACACCGCCGCCACCGGCTGGCGGGTAGACGACTACGAAACCGAGCTGCCGGCCGAAGCGCCCGGTCCGCCTGCCGAGCGGGGCGCTTGGGCCGCCGCCTGCGAGGTGCTGCGCCGCTATTCGTTTCCGCCGCCCGGCCTTATCACCGGCATCTTCCTGCCCGACCAGCCCCTGGAGCAGCGCGTAATGGTGCTCCGGGCCGGGTTCCTGGGCTTCTCGTTCTGGTTTGGCGTGCGCATCGGCGGCGTTACCGACGAAACCCGGCCGCTGCCCGGCGGGGGGCAGGAGCAGGTATGGGGCTATAACTACCGCACCCTCGAAGGCCATTTCGAACGGGGCCAGA
Source organism: Hymenobacter actinosclerus (assembly GCF_900111515.1). Lineage (GTDB taxonomy): Bacteria > Bacteroidota > Bacteroidia > Cytophagales > Hymenobacteraceae > Hymenobacter > Hymenobacter actinosclerus. Next base: position 569,309 of record NZ_FOHS01000003.1, on the reverse strand, counting down.
TTGAGTTCCTGGTGCATAAAAACCTGACTACGGGCCGCGTGTGGTGCCACATCCACGCCGTGTCGCAAACAGGCCGCATCCGCAACCCATTCTACTGGCTGGGCTTTAAGCTGTTTGGACGCCGGTTGCAAGTGCGCTTTTCCCGCCAGTCGTTGCAGCGGCTGAAGGCACAGGTGAACCAGATGCTGCGGGAAGGCTGGCAGGCCCCGGCAACGGCTGGCCCAACGGTGCAGTCCATTTCGGCCCACGACAGCGCGCAGGAGCAACTGGAGAAAAACCGCTGAGGTATTTGGGAAAGAACGTCGTTCTGAGCGAAGCGGAGCGGAGTCGAAGAATCTCGCGTGCAATGCTAATCCTGTCGTCAGGAGTTACTTTGGCACGCGAGATTCTTCGGCTCCGCCTCCGGCTTCGCTCAGAATGACAAAGACCTCAGCTACCAGCTAAACCTCTTCCGCCGGCTCGCCGCCGTTAATCATAGCCGATACAATGCCGGGCTCATCGGTTACTTCGGCGCGGAAGACGCCCAGAATGTGGGCTACCACGAAGGCAATGACGGCGTACATCGTGTACTCATGGATTTCCTTCATCAGGTGCTCGATGCTGGGGAAATAATCCTCGAACACCAGAATCAGGCCCGTGAGCACCATCACGGCCAGAATGATATAGAAGGCGCGGTAGCTGTAGCGCACCCACAGCGCCTTGGTCGCGCCGGTGCCGCGGGCTTTGATGGCGTCGATTTTAGCTGCTGTGCGCTGGCTGCCGCGCTGGCGGAAACTCACGATAACGCGGAAAGCCAGCAGGCAGGCAATGGTGATGCCGCTCCAGATGTGCCAGTCCCAGATGCGGTGCGACACGATGCGGGTGAGGCCGCGCAGCTCGGCAGCGGGCAGGTTCACGCCTTTGTCGGCCAGCACTTGGCTGAACTCGGGCGCCAGCGTTTTTACTTTCACAATGACGAACAGAAACAGAATCGTCATCAGCTGAAACAGCACCAGGCCCGAGTTGAGCCAGTGCCAGATGCGGAGGCCCCGCGAGTTGTGCCTGAGGCCGGTACGGGTAGCTGAGGTGGCGGAAACGGGCTGAGGAGCGGCCATAAGGTAGGCAGGAGAAGTAAAAAAGTATTTGGTTGCGGAAGGTACGTCGGGGCCGGCAAATTTCGGGTGAGAAGTCGCGCAAACCGGCCGCGACGCAACAATTCGGGCCCGGCCGTAGTTCTACACCCCACGCCCGGCACGCTCTGTTCCGGCGTTTACTCCTCTTGTTATGATTGCAGCCCAAGGCTACGCGGCCCCCGCCGCCAACGAACCCCTCGCCCCCTTCAGCTTCGAGCGCCGCGACGTGGGCCCCCACGACGTGCGCATCGAAATTCTGTTCTGCGGCGTTTGCCACTCCGATATTCACCAGGCCCGCAACGAGTGGGGCAGTTCGCTGTTCCCGATGGTGCCCGGCCACGAAATCGTGGGCCGCGTAACCGAAGTCGGCTCCCACGTAAAGAGCTTTAACGTGGGCGATTTGGCCGGTGTCGGCTGCATGGTCGACTCGTGCCAGCACTGCGCCGAGTGCAACGAGGGCCTGGAGCAATACTGCGACAATGGCTTCGTGGGCACCTACAGCGCCAAGGACAAGGATGGCTCCATCACCCAGGGCGGCTACTCCAACACCATCGTGGTCACCGAGAAATTCGTGCTCCACGTGTCCGAAAAGCTCGATCTGGCCCGGGTGGCCCCGCTGCTGTGCGCCGGCATCACCACCTGGTCGCCGCTGCGCGAGTGGAAGGCCAAGGCCGGCGACCGGGTAGCCGTTATCGGCCTCGGCGGCCTGGGCCACATGGCCGTGAAATTCGCCGCCGCCATGGGCTGCGAGGTAACCGTGCTCAGCACCTCGCCCGACAAAGAGGCCGACGCCAAAGCCCTCGGGGCCCACAAATTCGTGGTCACCAAAGAAGAAGGCGCGATGAAAGGCATCAGCAACTACTTCGACCTGATTATCAACACCGTATCGGCCCCTATCGACCTGATGCCCTACGTGGCCAGCCTGCGCCTCGACGGCACGATGGTGCTGCTCGGCGTCCCGCCCGAGCCGGCCCAGCTGCACGCCTTCAACCTCATCAGCAAGCGCCGCCGCATTGCCGGCTCGCTTATCGGCGGCATCCAGGAAACTCAGGATATGCTCGATTTCTGCGCCGAGCACAACGTGATGAGCGACGTGGAAGTCATCAACATCGACTACATCAACGAAGCCTACGAGCGCATGATGCAGTCGGACGTGAAGTACCGCTTCGTGATTGATATGGAGAGTTTGAAAGGATAGTTTTAGAGCTGCAAGCTACAAGCTTCAAGCGGCAAGCTGACCGCCTGTCATCCTGACGAAGGAAGGACCTTATCACGCTGGAACGACCGTAATAACGACTCGTCTTCACGTGATAAGGTCCTTCCTTCGTCAGGATGACAGGCGGTCAGCTTGCCGCTTGAAGCTTGTAGCTTGCAGCTTAAAAGCTGGCAGCTCTACAGCTTCCCGAACACGTACGAATCGGCTTCTACGTAGTCGTTGGCGCGCATTTCCAGGGATTTTACCCGGCCGTTCTCTACCTCAAACTTGGCGGGCAGCACGCCAAACACCAGGTCGGAGTAGGTGGCGCGGAACTCCTGGCCGTCCATGTAGTCGAGCGTGGCGGTGAGACCGGGGTGGGTGGGCAGCGTCACGAGCAGCTGCTTACCTTTCTGGGTTACCTGGATGCGGCCGAACAGCGGATTGTCGAACTCGCCGACGTAGGCTTTGAGGGGCAGTGGGTTTTTGGCTTTCTTGGCCACGCGGGCGGCCAGGGCCAGCGTGGGGTCGGGGCCGGCGGCCAACTCGCCGGCGCGGCGGCGGGCCAGCAGCTGGGCGCTCCTATCGATGTAGGGCACGCCCAGGTAGGCGTCGAGTAGCTGGTAGCGCAGGGCCTCGAAGAAGCTCTGGTTATCGTTGTTGGTGAGCACGGCCAGGCCCAGGCCGGCCTCGGGCACGAAGCACACGTTGCTCACCTGCCCCGAGGCGCCGCCCGTGTGCCAGTACACCTGCCGCCCGTTGTAGTCGGCCGACTCCACGCCCAGCCCGTAGGTTACGAAGTGCGTGGGGAACAGCGGCGACTTGCGGCTGCTGATGATGGTGTTGGCGTCGCGGGTTTTGCGCAGGGCGGCCCAGGGCAGCACCTGCCGGCCCTCGTAGCGGCCACTATCGAGCTGGAACCGCAGCCAGTGGCTTAGGTCGCTCACGTTGGAGGCCATGCTGGCGCAGGGGCCCATGTTGTCCCAGTTGTCGAACTGAACTTTCGCCAGTGGCCCGAAGGTGTTGGAGTACGCCGTGGCGATGTTGGGCTGCTTGGCGAATTCGAGCGACGAGACGAAGGTGCTTTTCATGCCCAGCGGTTGCAGCAGGTTCTGGCGCACATAGTCTTCCCAGCTCTTGCCCCCGGTTACGGCCGGAATCACCTCACCGGCCGCTACGAAGCCCGAGTTGCAGTAGCCGTAATCCTTGCGGAACTCGCGGGTGGGCTGCATCAGCCGCATCCGGCGCACAATGTCGGCCCGCTCGAGGTTGGATTTGAAGAAGGTGAAGTCGCCCTGAAACGTTTTGAAGCCCAGGTGGTGGCTCAGCAGGTCGCGCACCGTGACGAGGCGGGTGCTGGTGGAATCGTAGAGCCGGAAATCGGGCAGGTACTTGGTTACGCGGTCGTCGAGGCTGAGTTGATGCTCGCCATCGAGCTTGGCCAGGGCCGTGCCGGTAAACAGCTTGGTGTTGGAGGCAATCATGAACAGCGTCTGGTCATCGACGAGAGCCGGGCGGCCCACCTCGCGCACGCCGTAGCCCTTCTGCACCAGCGTCTGTCCGTCCTTCACCACCACCACGGCCAGTCCCGGAATATTCCAGAGCCGCATGCCGCGCTGCACGTAGCTGTCGAGGCTGTCGGTAAGAAAACGGTTGGGCGTCGTCGGGGCCGTGGTTTGGGCCTGTGCGGCGCTGGCAACGCCCAGCAGCAGGGCAGCGGCCGTTAGTCGGCGGAGGGTGGGAGAGGGCATAAAGGAATCTTGAATGGAAAGGCACGTCATGCAGAGCGGAGCGAAGCATCTCGCCCGCTTCGTTGTAAAAGTAACCCCTGACAATTGGTTTATTACTGCAACGAAGCGGACGATATGCTTCGCTCCGCTCTGCATGACGTGCTTGTATTCATCCCGACCTATTCCTTCTCTACCGGAAACTCAAACTCGCCTTCCAGCGTGAAGCGGCGGGCCCCGCGGCCGACTTCGCACACCTGGCAGCGGTAGGTGCCGCGCAGCCAGTGCCGCTCGGCATTCACGCCCGTAATCACCACCTGGCCGGGGTTGTCGGAGCACGATTTGGAATAGGCCGATATGGCGTTGTAGCGGTAGGAGGCGTCGCGGTTGCGGCCACTCAGGATTTCCTGGAACTTGTAGGTATCGACTTTGATGGGAAACCGGTCGATGATGACGTTGAGGCCCTGGCCGTCGGGGTCGTCGGCGCGCACGATGTTGAGGCGCAGGGCCCGGTCTTCGCTGAGAAAGAAGCGGGAGCTGAGCGTATCGGTGGGCACATTCTTGCCATCGATGCGCAGCGTGAGGTGACGGGTAAGCGGGGCTGGGGGGGCGGTAGGAGCAGCGGGGGCGGCCCCCAGCAGCGGCAGCAGCAACAGCGGAAGAAAGCGTTTCATGGCAGCGGCAGGAACAAGAATCAGCTCAGAAGCTACGGAAAAACTGTTTGCTGCACGATGTAGAGACGCATATTTGCGTCTCTACACCCGCCTGCCATTACAACCGCACCCCGAACTTCTGGCCCAGGCTTTCCAGGTCGCGCAGCACCGGCTCCAGCAGCGGAATACCTTCGAGCAGGCGCACGGCGGCGGTTTCGCGCTCCGGGTCGCCGGGGATAAGCACGCGCTGGCCCTCCGTGGCGCGGGCGGCCCGGAAGGTGGCAATCCAGTTGTCCATATCGGCCTTGAACTCGGCGGCGGGGCGGAAGGCATCAACCCGCATGGCCCCGAAAAAATGGCCCAGGCCCTGCCCCACGGGGTTGGCGGCCGGCTGCAAAAAGGCCACGAAGGGCGGTACCCAAGGGCCATAATTGGCCCCGCTGAGCACCGCCGAAAAAATATCGACCACCGCGCCCAGCCCGTAGCCCTTGTGCGAGCCGGTGGCCCCGCCCAGCGGCAGCAAAGCCCCACCGTTTTTCACGGCGTTGGGGTCGGTCGAGCCCACGCCGGCCGCGTCCTGGGCCCAGCCTTCGGGGATGGGTTGCTGCTTGCGCTGGGCAATTTCGAGCTTGCCGTTGGCGGCGGTGGTGGTGGCCATATCGAGCACGAAATCGGGCTGCTCGGCGGCGGGCACGGCCACGGCAATGGGGTTGGTGCCCAGCAGCCGCTCCAGCGAGTGGGTGGGGGCCACCAGGGGCGAGGCGTTGGTCATGGCCACGCCAATCATGTCGTGGGCCAGCGGCAGCATGGCGTGGTAGCCGGCAATGCCGAAGTGATTGGAATTCTTCACCGAAACCCAGCCGGTGCCCACCTGCCGGGCCTTTTCCATGGCCACGCGCATGGCCCGCGGCCCCACCACCAGCCCCAGGCCCCCGTCGCCGTCCACCACGGCCGTGCTCGGCGTTTCGTACGTGACGCCCACCCGCGGGCGGGCGTTGATGCGGCCGGCTTCCCAGAGGCGCACGTAGCCAATCAACCGGGCCACGCCGTGCGAGTCCACCCCCCGCAAATCGGCCGACAGCAGCGTTTCGGTGGCCAGCGTGGCGTCCTCGTCGGGGCAGCCGATGGCGCGGAACACAGATTCGGAAAAGGCGAAAAGCTGAGAGTAGGGAAGCGTGGTAGTCATGGGCGGTAGGGGAGAGGGCGTTTGGAGTGAGTGCGAGATAAAAGAACGGGGTCATGTTGAGCGCAACGGAGCGGAGTCGAAGCATCTCTACCGCAACGCTAATCCTGTCGTTGATTTTACTACCGCGGTAGAGATGCTTCGGCTGCGCTCCGCTTCACTCAGCATGACCCCGGTTTTTCCACTCCTCACATCGTTCAACGATTCGCGAAGCTGGAGCTTCGCGTTACAGCATTTCGGCCAGCAGGCCCTCCTTGAGCGCGTAGGCCGAGGTGCGGATGCGGGTCAGGCCGGTCAGGTTCAGCACATAGTCAATCAGAATAGCCGCTACTACCAGCATATCGGCGCGCATGGGCAGGATGCCGGGCAGAGCCTGGCGCTGCTCGTGGTTGAGGCTGAGTAGCTGCTGGTAGCTGTGGCGGAAGCTGCTCAGCGCCAGTTCGGTGCTGGGCGGCAGCTCGGCCTCGGGGCGCAGCTGGCCCAGCTGCATGTCGGCCAGGCTGTCGAAGCTGCCCGACGCGCCTACCAGGCTCACCGGCGGATATTCGGCCAGGGCGGCCGTCAGCTGGGCCAGCACTTCGGCCAGGTAGTGCTGCTCGGCCACAATGGCTTCGGCGGGCATGATGCCGCTGGGCTCCGGGAAAAACCGGTCGAGCAGGCGCTGGGCCCCGATTTCGAAGCTGCGCTTCCAGAAAATGGTGGTGTCGTTGGCGATGATGAATTCGACTGAGCCGCCGCCAATGTCCATGATAAGGTGGCGCTCGGGGCCCAGCGGCACAGCCTGCCGCACGCCGGCGCAAATCAGCTCGGCCTCCCGGTCGCCGCCAATCACTTCCACCCGGATGCCGGTCTGCTCAAAGATGTCCTTAACCAGCTCGGGGCCGTTTTCCGTCACGCGCATGGCGCTGGTGGCCGTGGCCCGCACGTCAGTTACCTGGTGCAGCTCAATTTCTTCGCGGAAGCCCAGCAGCGCGTGTAGGGCCCGCTCGTAGGCCGGCTCGGCAATGCGGCCCGCGCTGATGCCACCCTCGCCCAGCCGCACGCCCACCTTGGTGCGCAACAATGGGCGCGGCGCGGCCTGGCCGTCGTCGGGCAGCTCCACAATCAGCAGGTGAAACGTGTTGGTGCCCATATCGATGAGGGCGAGGCGGCGGTGGGGCATAAGCGTTGTTCGTTTTTTGTTATTCGTTTTTCGGCTCGTCGTGGGCCGTTGCCTCGCGGGTTCTTGCTGGCCGAATCAGCCCTGCTGGCGCTATGGCAGCAACCGGCTTCCCGAATTACGCAAGAAGACGAAAAACGAAAAACGAGAGACGAAAAACGAGAAAATCAGGTGGCAAACCGGCAGAAGGTGCCCAGCGGCAGCTTGCGGGCCCCGGCGTCGTGCAGGTAGATTTCCCCGATTTCGCGCCGCTCGCGCATCGTGGGGAAGATTTCGCTTACCAGATTATCCAGAATCAGGGCCGAGAAGCCCAGCGAGTAGAGGTTGACGAGGAAGAAGTGGTCTTCGGGGTCGAGCAGCTGCTGGCAGAGCTTGAGCATTTCGTTGAGCTCGTCTTCGAGCTGCCACTTTTCGCCGTTGGGGCCGCGGCCGTAGGCGGGCGGGTCGAGGATGAGGCCCTGGTACTTGCTGCCGCGCTTCACCTCGCGCTTCACGTACTTCATGGCGTCCTCGACCAGCCAGCGCACCCCATCGAGGCCCGAGGCTTCCATGTTGTCGCGGGCCCAGAAATTGACCTGTTTCACCGAGTCGAGGTGCGTAACGTCGGCGCCGGCGGCGCGGGCGGCCAGCGTGGCGGCACCCGTGTAGGCAAACAGGTTGAGCACCCGGGGCTGGGCCGCTTTGCGGCGGCGCGTTTCGTTGTAGATAAATTGCCAGTTGGGGTCCTGCTCCGGAAACAGGCCCACGTGCTTGAACGACGACATGCCTAACCGGAAGCGCAATTTCAGGCCGTCGGGTCGCTCGTAGCCAATGTGCCACTGCTCGGGCGTGCCGGGCTTTATTTTCCACTGCCCGCGCTCCTGGCTGCCTTTTTCGCGGGTGAAAATGGCGTTGGCGCGCTGCCACTCCGAGGCCGGCAGGTGCGGGTCCCAGATGGCCTGCGGCTCGGGCCGGGCCAGAATGTGCTGGCCGAAACGCTCCAGCTTCTCGAAGTTGCCCGCGTCGAGCAACTCGTAATCGGCCCAGGGGCTCGTGGTAAGGAAAGTATACATGCTGCGGGCAAAGGTAGCGGGTGAGGAGGTGATGGAGGTGAGTAGGTGATGGAGGAACGGTCATTCTGAGCATGCTGCGCTTAGAGCAGGGACGAAGAATCTCGCGTGCCACAGTAATTCCTGACGACAGGTTAGCATTGCCCGCGAGATTCTTCGACTACGGCTGCGCACCCTGGCGCAATTCGCCACATGCTCAGAATGACCGCTCCCCCATCACCCCCATCACCCCCATCACCTCCATCACCTCCATCACCTCCATCACCTCCATCACCTCCTCACCTCCATCACCTCCCTCACCTCCTCACCTCCATCACCTCCTCACCCCCATCACCTCCATCACCTCCATCACCTCCTCACCTCCATCACCTCCTCACCCGCTACCTTTGCCCTATGAGTACCACGCTGCACTTCTGCAAATACCAGGGCACCGGCAACGACTTCGTCATGGTCGACGACCGGGCCAATCAGTTCGATGCCGCCGACCATCAACGCGTGCGCCACCTCTGCGACCGGCGCCGCGGCATCGGGGCCGATGGGCTGATTCTGCTGCGCCAGCATCCGGAGTACGATTTCGAGATGGTGTATTTCAACGCCGACGGCCATTTGGGCTCGATGTGCGGCAACGGCGGCCGCTGCACCGTCGCCTTCGCCCGGCGGCTGGGCGTCATCGAAACCGACACCCGCTTCCTGGCCACCGACGGCCCCCACGAGGCCCGCATAGAGGCCGACGGCCTCGTGCACCTGCGCATGCAGGACGTGCGCGGCCAGCAGGAAATCGACGATTACGGCGTGTTCCTCGACACCGGCTCGCCCCACTTGGTGCGCTTCGAGCCAACCGGCATCCTGGCCGGGCTCGACGTGTTTGCCGAAGGCCGGGCCCTGCGCAACGGCGAGTTGTTCCGCCAGAAAGGTACCAACGTCAACTTCGTGGAGGCGCCCGTCGCGCCCGGCCAGCCCTGGCAGGTGCGCACCTACGAGCGGGGCGTGGAGGACGAAACCCTGAGCTGCGGAACCGGCGTAACGGCCGTGGCGCTGGCCGCCTCGCGCCACGGCGCCGCCAGCCCCGTGCAGTTGCGCACGCCCGGCGGCGAGCTACAGGTGGCCTTCGAGGCCCAGCCCGACGGCTCGTTCACCCACATCTACCTCAGCGGCCCCGCTACGTTTGTGTTCGAAGGAGAGGTGTAAGGCTTGCTAATTGTGCGGCCGGTATGGGATTGTAGAGACGCAAAGATGCGTCTCTACAATCCCATACCGGCCGCGAAATATCCAAAACACCAACCCGTGCCCCAAACTGACTTTCTCACCGTCCGCAACATCAGCCTGGAAGAGCACGGCCAGGCCATGCTGAGCGGTATCAGCTTCGAGCAGCCCGCGGGCCGCAAGCTGGCGCTGGCAGGCGAATCAGGGGCCGGCAAGAGTACGTTGTTGCAGGTAATTGCCGGGCTGGTGCAGCCCACGGCGGGGGAGGTGCGCTTTGCCGGCCGCCGGGTGCGCGGGCCCCAGGAGGTGCTGGTGCCTGGGCATCCGGGCATCGTGTATTTGTCGCAGAAGTCGGACTTGCCCAAGTCGCTGCGGGTGGAGCAGGTGCTGCGCTACGCCAGCAAGCGGCCCGCGGCCGAAGCTCAGGCGGTGTACGAGGTCTGCCGCATCAGCCCGCTCATGGCCCGGCGCACCAACCAGCTTTCGGGTGGCGAGCAGCAGCGGGTGGCGCTGGCGCGGCTGCTGCTTTCGGCCCCGCGCCTGCTGTTGCTCGACGAGCCCTTCTCCAACCTCGACCGCACCCACAAGCAGCAACTCCAGCAGGTCATCCGCGAAGTGGGGGAGGAGCTGGGCATCACCTGCCTGCTCGTCTCGCACGACCCCACCGACACGCTGCCCTGGGCCGATGAGATTCTGGTACTGCACCGCGGCCGGCTGGTGCAGCAGGGCCCTCCCGAGCAGGTGTATCGCCAGCCGGTAAGCGAGTACGCGGCCGCCCTGTTCGGCGACTATAACCACCTCGCAGGCCCCGACCTGCGCGCCCTGCTGGCCGCCGCCCCGCGCCGCCGCCTGCCCGGCCCGGTGCTGCTCGTGCGCCCCGAAAACCTGCAACTGGCCCCCGCCGGCAGCCCCGGCGCGGCCGGCACCGTGCGGGCCGTGCGTTTCCTGGGTAGCTACTACGAAGCCGAAGTGCAGCTACCCGCCACGTTGCTACGAGTGCGCCTGCCGGCCGCATCGGTAGTGGCAGGTGAGGCGGTGGTAGTGCAGCTGGCGGAAGGCGCGCCGGTTTCGTTTATTGATTTAACGGCGTAGGTTATACCATTCAACCGGGTGGGTTTTTGCCGAAGGTTTTCAGCCGGATGGGCACTCCCAGCGTGGCGCTAACCCCAGAGCCACGGATATGCAGCGTAGTGGCCCCGCGCTGCGAATTGTATTGATACTGTACTGGTACCAGCAGCATATCGGTGAGGCCCTGCGTGTAGTAAATGCTCAGGTTCAGCCGCTCCTTGCCCAAGCGGTAAAATCGGGCTGTAACGCCGCCCATCAGGAATCCGCCCCACTTGCGACGCACGATAATGGTTTGGCGGAAGTCGATAGTATCGTATAACAAGCCACCAGCACTCACTCCTCCACAATCCAAACAGTTGTTGCCAAGCCGATTCAGCCCACCACCCAGCACCGCATCCAGACGGAAGCTAGCCAGATACGTGTGGCGGATGGTGTCGATTTCGCGGATATTTATTTCGCGGAATGTTTTGCTGAGCAGCACTGGTAACTGGTGCATGTATACGCCGGTGCCATGTCCCTTCCATTCGCCGTGAAATGGATTTACAGTATATTTTTGGGGCATTTGAAGGCTATAGGCCCAGGCCAAAGAACTGCCGCTGTAGCCGGCCGCTATACCAAGCTTTTCCTGCACCTGAAGGCGTAACATCACAACGCCCTGTTCATCAAAGCTCATGTCTCTGAGCGTGCTGTAAGGCTTGAAAGGTCGCGTACCTTTGCCGAAGTAAGCTCCTTCGGCTTGATTGTGATTGACGCCCAGACGGAGGTCCAGGTAGAGCTTGCTTTGAGCATAGCTAACAGACGTGCCAAGCAGCAGTAGAATGAAGAACAAACAGAAAAACTTGAGCATAAGATAAAAAGAATAGTGTCGCGGTGGAATGCCAGACAAGCTAACGGTTAGCAATATAGCGCCGGTATATCGCCGCTCACTTATATTTTTCGACCTACTATCTAACGCCCATGCTCCAATCCGACCTCATCCGCCTGCGCACCCTCGAAGCCGACGACCTCGATTTCCTGTACCAGCTGGAAAACGACCCGGCCGTGTGGGGCGTGTCGGATACGCTGGCGCCCGTGTCGCGGCACGTACTGCGGCAGTACCTGGATAACGCGGCGGCCGATTTTTTTGAGGTGCGGCAGCTGCGGCTGGTGCTGGAGGATGCGGCCAGCGGGGCGGCCGTGGGCACGCTGGATTTGTTCGGCTTCGAGCCGTTGCACCAGCGGGCCGGCGTGGGCATTACGGTGCTGGCCGGGCACCGGCGGCACGGCTACGCCCGGGCCGCGCTGGAGTTGCTGCAACCCTACGCCCGGCAGGTGCTGCGCCTGCACCAGCTTTTCTGCACGATTGGGGCCGATAACGAGGCCAGTTTGCAGCTATTTGCCGCGGCGGGTTTTTCGCGGGTGGGCGTGCGGCGCGAGTGGCTGCGCACCGCCGAAGGCTGGCAGGACGCCGTGGAACTGCAATGCCTGCTTTAGCAGAAGGCCCAGGCGAAACAAAAGGCCGCATAACCGGAGGCAGCGCGGAAAGGTTTAGCTCGACAAGAACCTGAATTTCTTAGCCGGCGCGGCCAGTTAAAATAGCCGTAGCTCAACAATATCCTTTTAAAAAGACGGGCGTATAGGCCAAGGAAGCGCGGCGGAAAGAACCGTGTGGTTGCCTGGCTTCACCCAATTACTTAGCCCGTTCTTTATGTCATCTGCCCCACCGGCGGAAGCGCCCGTGCGCTCCGCCCTTGCCACTACTGCTGGCCAGCCTACCGCTTACTCATTGCCCGACGTTGTGTGTTTTGCGCACCTGCACTGGGATTTCGTGTGGCAGCGGCCCCAGCACCTGATGTCGCGCTTTGCCCAGCAGGGGCGGGTGTTTTACGTAGAAGATGCCTTCTTTCATGACAACGACGAAGTGCAGCCCCACCTCGAACTGAAGGAGCGGCAGCACGGCCTGCAAGTGGTAGTGGCCCACCTGCCCAACCGCCTCCGCCACGATGCCCCGGCGGCCGATGCCGCCCAGAATACGCTGCTGCACGCGTTTTTCCAAGAGCAAAACCTGACCAACTACCTGTTCTGGTACTACACCCCGATGGCCCTGGGCAAGTCGGGCGGCTTTGCTCCCGCCCTCACGGTGTACGACTGCATGGATGAGCTGGCCAACTTCAAGTTCGCGCCGCCCGAGCTGCGCGAGCGGGAGCAGCAGCTGTTCCGTAAAGCCGACCTCGTGTTCACCGGCGGCCACACACTCTACGAGGCCAAGCGCCAGCAACACCCCGATGCCCACCCCTTCCCCAGCAGCATCGACAAAGACCACTTCGGCCAGGCCCGCCAGCCCCTGCCCGAGCCCGCCGACCAGGCCGGCATTGCGCACCCGCGCATCGGTTTCTTCGGCGTAGTAGATGAGCGGCTCGACATTGCGCTGCTGGGCCAGCTGGCCGAAGCGCACCCCGAATGGCAGTTCGTCATCATCGGCCCAGTCGTTAAAATCGACCCCGCCACGCTGCCCCAAAACCCCAACATCCACTACCTCGGCGGCAAAGATTACCAGGAGCTGCCCACCTACCTGGCGGGCTGGGATGTGGCCACGCTGCTGTTCGCCGATAACGAGAGCACCAAGTTCATTTCGCCCACCAAAACGCCCGAGTACCTGGCCGCCGGCCGGCCCGTGGTCAGCACGCCCATCCGCGACGTGGTACGGCCCTATGGTGAGTTGAACCTGGTGCAGATTGCCGCCACCGCCGACGAGTTCGGCCAGGCCATAGCAACGGCCCTCACCCAGACCCAGGACGCCGACTGGCGTCGGCGCACCGACGACTACCTGGCCACCATCAGCTGGGACCTCACCTGGCAGCAGATGGTGGAGTTGATGCAGGCCAAAACCAAGGTGCAGTAATTGATTAGCAGGTTATAGTAGTGTTCAGCTTAAGCAGGATGGCCAATTATTTTGGCTGAATTTGCTAAAAAGTTGCATCAAAATACTGATTGGTTTGTTCCAAGACGCAGGTTCTGTTTCCTGGTTCTGCCTTCCTCCATCCAAGGCTGAAGCGTTGCGTTTCAGCCTCTCCCAAACCTCCTCCAAACACCACTTTATGTTTGATTATCTAATCGTCGGGGCCGGGTTTGCCGGTAGCGTGCTAGCCGAGCGGCTGGCTACGCGCTCCAACAAGAAAGTACTGGTTGTCGACAAGCGCAACCACATTGCCGGCAACGCCTACGACCACTATAACGAGGACGGGATTCTGGTGCACAAATACGGTCCGCACATCTTCCACACCAACTCCAAGGACGTATTCGAGTACCTGTCGAACTTCACCGACTGGCGCCCCTACGAGCACCGCGTGCTGGCTTCGGTGGATGGCCAGATGGTGCCCATGCCCATCAACCTCGATACTATCAACAAACTCTACGGCCTGAAGCTGAACAGCTTCGAAGTGGAGGAGTTCTTCGAATCGGTAGCCGAGAAAGTGCCGGTCATCAAAACGTCGGAAGACGTGGTGGTGAGCAAGGTGGGCCGGGAGCTGTACGAGAAGTTCTTCCGCAACTACACGCGCAAGCAGTGGGGCATGGACCCCTCGGAGCTCGATAAGTCGGTGACCAGCCGCGTGCCCACCCGCACCAACCGCGACGACCGCTACTTCACCGACACCTACCAGGCCATGCCCCTGCACGGCTACACCCGCATGTTCGAGCGGTTGCTGGACCACCCCAACATCAAGGTGATGCTCAACACCGACTACCACGACATCATCGACTTTATTCCCTTCAAGGAGATGATTTTCACGGGGCCGGTCGATGAGTTCTTTGATTTTCAGTACGGCAAGCTGCCCTACCGCTCGCTCGAATTCAAGCACGAAACGCTGAACACCGAGAACTACCTGGCCGCGCCGGTTGTCAACTACCCCAACGACAACCTGTATACCCGCATCACCGAGTTCAAGGCCCTCACCGGCCAGCAGCACCCCAAAACGGCCATCGTGTACGAGTACCCCAAGGCCGAGGGCGACCCTTACTACCCCGTGCCGCGCCTCGAAAACGCCGAGTTGTACTCCAAGTACAAGAAGCTGGCCGACCAGACCCCGAACGTGCATTTCGTGGGCCGCCTGGCCACCTATAAGTACTATAACATGGACCAGGTGGTGGCCCAGGCCCTCACGCTTTATAAGAAGCTCACCGAGAAATCGGACGAGGCCGTGCGCAAGCCCGCCATTGCCGGCTCCACCGAGCTGGTCGATAAGCTGGTGTCGCGCGACCCGGCCAAGCCGTAGCCTGGTTAGCTGGTAGCTGAAGAAACGTCATTCCGAGCGAAGCGAAGAATCCCGCGTATTATCGTTGTCAATTGATTCAACGATAGCACACGAGATTCTTCGCTTCGCTCGGAATGACGTTTTTTTATGAGTTTGACCGGATAAACGGAAGCTATCAGCTACTAGCTGCCGCCTAGCAGCCAGCCAGCTGCCCTGACAAGCCGGCGGGGCGGCCGCAATGCGCACAATCTTTGAAGGACGGGCCAGGTCGTTTCGGGGGGCGGAGCGGCGCGGCAGCTTAAAAAGAGCCGGGAGGATTCCCGAAAAACGCCGTAAATTTGACCTGCGCCCCGGCGTTTCAATCCAAGGTAACTACCACATGCTTGATTTTTTAGGGAAGACCGTCGCCAAATTATTTGGGTCCAAGGCCGATAAGGACCTGAAGGAGATTGTCCCGTACGTGGCGCTCATCAACGCCGAATATGCCAAACTGGCAGCCATCAGCGACGACGAGCTGCGCGCCCGCACCGATGAAGTGCGCGCCCGCATCAACGCCCACCTGAAAACGACCGACGACCAGCTGGCCGGCCTGCACGAGCGCGTGAATGCCGACGGCCTCGACGCCATCCAGAAGGAGGAGCTGTTCGACCAGATTGATGCCCTCGAGAAGCAGCGCAACAAGGAGCTGGAAGTGGTGCTGCTGGAAGTGCTGCCCCTGTCCTTCGCCATCACCAAGGAAACCGCCCGCCGCTACGCCGAAAACAAGCAGCTCGTGGTAACGGCCACCGACTACGACCGCGAGTACGCCAGCCGCAAGCCCAACGTCACGATTGAGGGCGACAAGGCCATCTGGAGCAACAAGTGGCTGGCCGCCGGCGCCGAGGTTACCTGGGACATGGTGCACTACGATGTGCAGCTGATTGGCGGCGTGGTGCTGCACCAGGGCAAGATTTCGGAAATGGCCACCGGCGAAGGCAAAACGCTGGTTTCGACGCTGCCCTCGTTCCTGAACGCGCTGGCCAAGCGCGGCGTGCACCTGGTTACGGTGAACGACTACCTGGCCAAGCGCGACTCGGAGTGGAACGCGCCGCTGTTCGAGTTCCACGGCATTACCGTGGACTGCATCGACAAGCACCAGCCCAACACCGACGCCCGCCGCAAGGCCTACCTGGCCGACATCACCTACGGCACCAACAACGAGTTCGGCTTCGATTACCTGCGCGACAACATGGCCCGCGACCCGCAGGAGCTGGTGCAGCGCAAGCACCACTACGCCATGATTGACGAAGTGGACTCGGTGCTGATTGACGACGCCCGGACCCCGCTCATCATCTCGGGCCCCATTCCGCGCGGCGACGTGCACGAGTTCCACCAGCTCAAGCCCCGGATTCAGAAGGTGGTGGAAGCCCAGAAAAAGCTGGTGCAGAATTACCTCGTGGAGGCCCGCAAAGCCATCAAGGAAGGTGATTTTGGCCCCAAGGAGGGCGAAGGTGGCCTGGCGCTGTTCCGCGCCTACCGCGGCCTGCCCAAGAGCAAGCCGCTCATCAAATTCCTGAGCGAAACCGGCATGCGCGCCGCGTTGCAGAAGGTGGAGAACTTCTACCTCCAGGACAACTCGCGCCAGATGCCCCAGGCCGATTCGCCCCTGTACTTCACCATCGACGAGAAAAACAACCAGATTGAGCTGACCGAAAAGGGCCTCGACCTGATTACCGGCGAGGGCGAGGACCCGCGCCTGTTCATCATGCCCGACATCGGCTCCGAGCTGGCCGATATTGAGAAGAACGCTGCCCTCACTGGCGAGGAAAAGCTGCACGCCAAGGAGCAGCTGATGGACAACTTCCAGCAGCAGTCGGAGCGGGTGCACACCATCAACCAGCTGTTGAAGGCCTACACGCTGTTCGAGCGCGACGACCAGTACATCCTCACCGAGGACGGCAAGGTGAAGATTGTGGACGAGCAGACCGGCCGCGTGATGGAAGGCCGCCGCTACTCCGACGGCCTGCACCAGGCCCTGGAGGCCAAGGAAAACGTGCGCGTCGAGGAGCTGACCCAGACCTACGCTACCGTAACGCTCCAGAACTTCTTCCGCATGTACCACAAGCTGGGCGGCATGACGGGTACGGCCGAAACCGAGGCCGGCGAGTTCTGGGAAATCTACAAGCTCGACGTAGTCGTGATTCCGACCAACCGCGGCATTGCCCGCAAGGACGAGCACGACAAGGTGTACAAAACGGTGCGCGAGAAGTACAACGCCGTGGCCGACGAAATCCAGGAGCTGGTGCAGGCCGGGCGCCCGGTGCTGGTAGGTACCACGAGCGTCGAGATTTCGGAGCTGGTGAGCCGCATGCTCAAGTTCAAGGGCATTGCCCACCAGGTGCTCAACGCCAAGCAAAACCAGCGCGAAGCTGAAATCGTGGCCGCCGCCGGCTACCCCGGCACCGTAACCATCGCCACCAACATGGCCGGCCGCGGTACCGACATCAAGCTGCGCGAAACCAGCAAAGAGTCGGGCGGTTTGGCCATCATCGGCACCGAGCGCCACGAAAGCCGCCGCGTCGACCGCCAGTTGCGGGGCCGCGCCGGCCGCCAGGGCGACCCGGGCTCCAGCCAGTTCTTCGTGAGCCTGGAAGACAACCTGATGCGCCTGTTCGGCTCCGACCGTATTGCCAAGCTCATGGACCGTATGGGGCTGGAAGAGGGCGAAGTGATTCAGCACTCGATGATTACCTCCTCGATTGAGCGGGCCCAGAAGAAGGTGGAGGAGAACAACTTCGGCATCCGCAAGCGCCTGCTCGAGTACGATGACGTGATGAACGCCCAGCGCGAGGTGGTGTACAAGCGCCGCCGCAACGCCCTGCACGGCGAGCGGCTGGAGCTCGACATCTGGAACATGATTTACGACGTCTGCGAAGACATCGTGGTGGGCCACAAAGGCAGCAACGACTTCGGCGACTTCCAGCTGGCCATCATCCGCATCTTCGGCTACGACACCCACCTGACCGCCCAGCAGCTGACCGGCATGACGGCCGCCCAGCTCACCCAGCTGCTCTACGACGAAGCCCTGGGCTACTACCACAGCAAGAACGAGTTCATCGGCAACAATGCCATGCCGCTCATCAACGATTTGCTGAGCCAGAACGCGCCCTACGAAAACATTGCCGTGCCCTTCACCGACGGCCGCAAGCAGATTCAGGCCGTGGCCAACCTGCGCCGCGCCCAGGCCACCCAGGGCCAGGAGGTTATCCGGGGCATGGAGAAAGTCGTGGTGCTGTCGGTTATCGACGAGGCTTGGACCAAGCACCTGCGCGCCATGGACGACCTCAAGCAGGTGGTGCAGAACGCCGTGTACGAGCAGAAGGACCCGCTGCTGGTGTACAAGTTCGAGTCGTTCGAGCTGTTCAAGCAGATGATCAGCAAGGTCAACGAGGACACCATCCAGTTCCTGTTCCGCGCCGACGTGCCCATGCAGGCCGGCCAGGATGGCGAGGAGGAGTTCGAGTACTTCACCGAGGACGAACTGCCCGTCGCCCCGCCCCAGCCCAAGCTCACGATGGAGAAGGAAACGTCGTCCGTCTCGCTCGGCGCCGGCCCCGAGGACCTGGAGCAGGACGGCGCCATGCCCCAGGTGCTGGAAAAGCAGCAGCCCATCCGCTCCCAGAAAGTGGCCAACCGCAACGAAAAGGTGAGCGTGCAGTACATGGACGGCCGCATCGTGCGCGACGTGAAGTTCAAGCAGGTGGAAGACGACCTGCTGAATGACCGCGCCGTGCTGATTGACTAGCGGACCACGGGAAACGTTGGGCGCTTGAGTCCTGCGTAATGTTCAGGATTTTGGCTCTGGCCTTCTGAAAGCTGCGCCAGTTCGCGTAGAACCCTGTTTTTTAGTGTAAGCCCCGGTTCGTTGCCCTCTGGCCGCGGGCCGGGGCTTTTGCTGGAAAGGTTTTTGAGAGGGCGGCCCGTTCGTTAGCCGGCTGCTTTACCGGCAGCCGAACCAGGCAGTTAAACTACATCTTCGCCCTAAGCCCTCCAACTCAATCGTTATGAACCTCGCCCCCTACATCGACCTTACCCTGCTCAAGCCTGACGCCACGCCGGAGCAGATTGCGCGGCTTTGCGCCGAGGCGGCCACCCACCGCTTTGCCAGCGTGTGCGTGCCGCCCTGCTACGTGCGCCAGGCCGTCGAGGCGCTGCAAGGTTCGGGCGTGGCCGTATGCACGGTTATCGGATTTCCATTGGGCTACTCGCTGGCCAAGGTGAAGTTTTTCGAGGGCCACCTGGCCCTGACCGACGGGGCTACCGAGCTGGACATGGTGCTCAACATTGGGGCCCTGAAGGCCGGCCGGCACGAGGAAGTGGAGGAAGAAATCGGGCAGCTGGCCGAACTGTGCCGCCTGCGCGGGGCCCTGCTCAAGGTCATTATCGAAACCGCTTTGCTCACCGACGACGAAATCGTGACGGCCTGCCAGCTCTGCGCCGAGGCGGGGGCCAACTTCGTGAAAACCAGCACCGGCTTTGCCAGCCGCGGCGCCTCGGTGGCCGACATCGAGCTGATGCGCGCCTCGCTGCCCACCCACATCCGCCTGAAAGCCTCCGGCGGCATCCGGACCCGTGCGGCCGCTTTGGCGCTGGTGGCAGCCGGCGCCGACCGGCTGGGTGCCTCCGATGGCGTAGCTTTGCTGGCCGAACCCGCCGCTGAATCCGCTTCCAAACCCGCCGCCTATGACTCCGACCACGACTCTGACCCTGTCTCGTAACGTGCTGCTGTTATGTGGCCTGCTGTCGTTGGGCGCCTGTGCCGCCTCGGGCCCGGCCGCGCCATCGGCCGACACTACCCGCCGCAGCAGCCAGCTGCCGGCCGAGGACCTGAGCCAGTTCCGGCCGGTGTTTCCGGCGCCGAAAGCGACGGCCGCCGTGCCGGCTCCCCGCGCCCGGCCGGTGCCGCCTACCAACCAGGTAAACGCGCAAATTGAGCAGCGGCTGCGCGACTTGTCGTACAGCAACCGCAACGTGAAGTATGCTCAGGGTTACCGGATTCTGGCGTACGTGGGGCTGGAAAAGGACAAGGCCATGAGCGTGCGCCGGGCCATCATCAGCCGCTACCCCGAGGAAACCGACTACCTGACCTACAAGAACCCCATCTTCCGCCTGCAAATCGGCGACTACCTCACCCGCCTCGAAGCCGCCCAGGCCCTGTTGCGCCTGCGCCCCCTGGCCCCCCGCGCCGAACTGGAAGCCATGCAGGTGATTATCAACAAGACAGGGTATTAACTCCTGATACGACGGAACGATGTCATGCTTCGCGCTGCTCAGCATGGCAGGATTCTCAGCTAACAGCTATCAGCTTAAGAAATGGACTTACTCTCCCGCGTGAAGCAGCTGGCGGCCGAAGCCGCCACCGACACCGTGGCGCTGCGCCAGCACCTGCACATGCACCCCGAGCTGTCGTTTGAGGAGCATAAAACGGTGGCTTTTGTCACGGAGCAGCTGCGGCAGCTGGGGTTGCAGCCCCAGCCCATTGCCAACACCGGCGTGGTGGCCGTTATCGAGGGCCGCAACCCCGGCAGCCGCACAGTGGCGCTGCGGGCCGACATGGACGCGCTGCCCATTACGGAGCAGAACGAGGTGCCCTACAAGTCGCAGAACCCGGGCGTGATGCACGCCTGCGGCCACGACGTGCACACGGCCTCGCTGCTGGGCGCGGCCCGGATTCTGGTGGCGCTGAAAGACGAGTTCGAGGGCAGCGTAAAACTCATGTTTCAGCCGGGTGAGGAGCGGCTGCCGGGCGGTGCTTCGCTGATGATTGCCGAAGGCGTGCTGGAGAATCCGAAGCCGGCCAGCGTGCTGGGCCAGCACGTTTTTCCGATGCTGCCGGCCGGCAAGGTGGGCCTGCGGGCCGGCCGCTACATGGCCAGCACCGACGAGCTGTACCTGACCGTGCGCGGCAAGGGCGGCCACGGCGCCATGCCTGAGCAGAACGTGGACCCGGTGCTGGTAGCGGCTCATATCATTGTGGCGGCTCAGCAGATTGTGAGCCGCCGGGCCAACCCCAAGCTGCCCTCGGTGCTGTCGTTCGGCAAAGTGCTGGCCCAGGGCGCCACCAACGTCATTCCCAACGAGGTGTACCTGGAAGGCACCTTCCGGACGCTAAATGAGGAGTGGCGCAACGAGGCCCACGAGCACCTGCGCCGCCTCTGCGAGGGCCTGGCCGAGAGCATGGGCGCGCGCTGCGAGCTGGAAATCCGCCGCGGCTACCCCTACCTCGAAAACGAGCCCGCCCTCACGGCCCGCACCGGGCAAGCCGCCATCGAGTACTTGGGTGCGGACAATGTGGTAGAGCTCGACCAGTGGATGGCCGCCGAAGACTTTGCCTACTTCAGCCAGGCTGCCAACGCCTGCTTCTACCGCCTTGGCACCGCCGCCGCCGATGGCAGCGGCCGCCTCACGGCTTCCGTGCACACGCCCACCTTCGACGTTGACCCGCACGCATTGGAAGTTGGCCCCGGCCTGATGGCCTGGTTAACACTGTGCGAGCTGGCGGAGAAATAGCCGGTTGTAGTTTGCCTGGGCTGAAGGCGTTTCAGCTTTTTTCAACACCAGTGAAGTATGGGCCCTGGGTCTTTGTATAGCTGCTCCTTACGTATGCGTATTCACCTATTTTCTGCTGTTGCAGCTACTTCGCTGCTGGCATTAGCCGCCCGACCCGCCGCCGCCCAGACCCGCTATACCGGCAACTGGCTGGTGTTGCCCGAGGTGCAGGCCGAATATACCCTTAGCGGCAACGACTATCTGCTGCTGGGAGTCAGCTGGGCGCGGCAGGCCAGGAACGGCGGCGGCGCTTATAGCAACGGGCAGCTGCGGCTGGGCTACGAGCACTTCTGGAACCCAAGCTGGAGCTGGGGCGCTACCCTGCGGGCGGTGCCCGAAAGAAATGAAAGCAATGGCAACGGCGAGTACTTGGGATTGGCCGGCAACATCATTCCCGGGCTGCTGCTGCGGCACCGCGCCCCGCTGGGCCCGCTAAACTTTTCCCAGCGCCTGGCCGTGGAGTACGCCGCCCGCACCGGCAACACGCTCGACAGCAAGAGCCGCGCCCATGCCCGCCTGCGCCTGGGCCTCGACCGCGAGTTTGCAGTAGGCTCTGTCGTGAAGCTGCGCCCCCGCGTGGCCTACGAAGCGCTGGCCTACCTGCGCTTCCAGCGGGATGAGGACCAATTGAAGGAGCGGTTCGTGGATTTCGGCAACCTGCGGGGCGAAGTGGGGGTCCGCCTCTCGCCGCGCTTCGACTTCACGCTCTGGGTGGCCTCGCAAACCCAGTACATTAACGCCCTGCAGCAGTTCGACAAGAACGGCAACCCCGTATCGGGCGGCAGCGTCAATCTGCGCACGCCCACTGTGGGCCTCGACGTGCGCTTTACGCTGGGCCGCGCCGCCCTCGCTGCCGACCGCCAGCCGCTGCCCACTCAGCACTAGCTGGCGGTAGTGTCATATTGACGCATGGGTAATGTCGGTTTCAGGCATTTAAGAGCCTTTTTAGATTGCTTGGGTGGGTGGTAGTTACTGTTTGATGTCAATATGGCATTGGAATTTGGTTGGTACAGAATTTAGAGAGTAGAGGTGTCGCCGGTTAGTGAATCGGCTATTCAACCTCAACCTTACTTTCTGTACTACTATGGCAACTTTGCTGTATAACAACCGTCCGGCCCGCACTTCCTTCAACTCGGCGCTCAACGAAATGCTGCGCGATACGCTGCCAGCCCAGAACCAGCCCGCCGAATCGTTCAACCCCGCCGCCGACGTGCTGGAGGGTCCCGAAGGCTTCCAGCTGCAGCTCGTGCTGCCCGGCGTGGCCAAGGAAGACGTGAAAATCGACTTCCAGGAGGGCCGCCTCACCGTCAGCGGCGAGCGGAAGGCTCCGGAAGCCACCGAAGAGGCCCCCAGATTCCGCCGCGTCGAGTCGGGCTACGGTAAGTTCGCGCGCACCTTCCGTCTGCCTGATACCGTGGACGTAACGGCCATCAGCGCCGAGCTTACCAACGGCATCCTGCACCTGACGCTGCCCTTCGACAGCAAGAAGGTGAGCAAGCTGCAAATCGAGGTTCGCTAAATCTTCACCAAAAAGGGCGCTCAACCGGGGCGCCCTTTTTGCTTAACTGAGCGGCTAACGTCCTCAGCGAGTGCCGCTCGGCTGAAACAATCTACCAACGGGCTGTTTTATTCCCTGAACGCCCGTGCAACCGGACACCATTGGCCGGGCATCTGACGTTGTAGAAGCACCGGAGAAAGGACTCGCCGCACCATTTACTGGTCTATTTGCCTTTTTCATCGTAAATTCAACTCTTGCTATTTTACCCTTAAGTCCTCAATACCCATGCAAGCAAAACAAATGATGCTCGGCCTGCTGGGCTCCGCCATTCTGGGCGGAGGCGTGGCCGTGGGCGGCTATAAGCTGCTCGAGCCGGAGCGCGACAATTCGCCCCAGGCCCTGGCCGCCGACCCCAACGTCCGCTACACCAGCGCCCTCAAAAGCAGCACTTACTCCATCCCCGACGGCCTGAACTTCACGGCCGCCGCCGCCACCGTTACGCCGGCCGTGGTGCACGTGATGACGGAATACTCGCCCCAGTCGGGCCAGAACGACGCCGCCATGCGCATGGACCCCTTCCTGCGCCAGTTCTTTGGGGATGATTTCGACCAGTACCGCGGCCGTGGCCGCCAGCAGGGTCCGCAGCAGGGCTCGGGCTCGGGCGTTATCATTGCCGCCAACGGCTACATCGTTACCAACAACCACGTTATCGACAAAGCCAGCAAGATTGAGGTGGTGATGGACGACAAGCGCAAGTTCGAGGCCGAGCTGGTGGGCAAAGACCCCAACACCGACCTGGCCCTGCTCAAGGTGAAAGCCGAAAACCTGCCCTTCATCCGCTACGGCAACTCCGACGACATCAAAGTGGGCGAGTGGGTGCTGGCCGTGGGCAACCCCTTCAACCTGAACTCGACCGTAACGGCCGGCATCATCTCGGCCAAGGGCCGCAACATCAACATCCTGCGCCGCGAGGATGGCATGGGTATCGAGTCGTTTCTGCAGACCGATGCCGTGGTGAACCCCGGCAACTCGGGCGGCGCGCTGGTCAACCTCAACGGCGACCTGATTGGCATCAACTCGGCCATTGCCTCGCAAACCGGCTCGTTCGTGGGTTACTCGTTCGCCGTGCCCAGTTCCATTGTGAGCAAGGTGATTGACGATTTGCTGAAGTATAAAGTGGTGCAGCGGGCCCTGCTGGGTGTGCAGATCCGCGAGATTGACGCCACGCTGGCCGCCGAAAAGAAGCTCAGCACCCTGAACGGGGTGTACGTGATAGGGGCCGGCAAAGGCAGCAGTGCCGCCGAGGCTGGCCTGCGCGAAGGCGACGTGATTACGTCCATCAACGGCGCGAAAGTGAACACGGCCTCGCAGCTGCAGGAGCAGGTGGCCCGCTTCCGCCCCGGCGACAAAATAAAGGTGAGCTACCTGCGCGAAGGCTCCAGCCGTACGGCTACGGCCACCCTGCGCAATGCCACCGGCACCACCGATGTAATTCGGGAAGTAGCCGCCACCACTATCAAGTACGAAGGCGCCAGTCTGAGCCCGGTAACGCGCCAGGAGCAGGGCAAGCTGGGCATTGAGGGTGGCGCCAAAATCAGCGGTATCCGCGACTCGAACTTCCGCGAAACCGGCATTGCCGACGGCTTCATCATCACCCGCATCGACAAGAACCGCGTGGAAAAGCCTCAGGACGTGCAGCGCCTGCTCGAAGCCGCCAAAGAAACCGACGGCGCGCTGGTAGAAGGCGTGTACCCCGACGGCCGCAAAGCCTACTATCCTATCGGACAAGCCCAGTAAGTTGTCCGGATTCCGAGTGAGCCCTGAAATACGGATTGTCGCTTGAAAATCTCAAAACCCTGCCGTGGCGGCTGCTGCGGCAGGGTTTTTTGTGTTGGCCTGGCTTTGGGGCTGAGCACCAAAAACTCACCCCGAAAGCTTTTGTTAGCTTTGTAACAGGCTGCTTCGGCTGCCTCTTTCTTCCGCAATCGTAATCCCACCCATATTTTCCTTTCCATGAAGCAAGCACTCGAAGAAGCAGTTGCCACCGGCACCGACGTTCAGGACCACGACCACCACGGCATCCGGCAGGTGCTGCGCGATTTGGGCGTACAGGCCCACAACGCCGCCTGGAGCACCGGCCTGGAGTGGGGCAACACCGACAGCCAGAACACCCGCACCATCCATTCGCCCGCCGATGGCAAGGTTATCGGCACGGTAGCCATGGCCACGGCCGCCGACTACGAGCACGTGGTAACCAAGGCCCAGGAAGCGTTTAAAACCTGGCGGCTGGTGCCGGCGCCCAAGCGCGGCGAAATCGTGCGCCAGATTGGCAACAAGCTCCGCGACCACAAGGACGACCTGGGCAAGCTGGTGAGCTACGAGATGGGCAAAATCCTGCAGGAAGGCCTGGGCGAAGTGCAGGAAATGATTGACATCTGCGACTTCGCCGTGGGCCTCTCGCGCCAGCTGCACGGCCTGACCATGCACTCGGAGCGCCCCGCCCACCGCATGTACGAGCAGTACCACCCGCTGGGCGTGGTGGGCATCATTTCGGCCTTTAATTTTCCGGTGGCCGTGTGGAGCTGGAACGCCATGCTGGCCGCCGTCTGCGGCGACACCTGCATCTGGAAGCCCTCCGAGAAAACCCCGCTCACGGGCGTGGCCGTGCAGCACATCATCAAGAGCGTGCTCGAAGAAAACGAGCTGCCCGAGGGCATCTTCAACCTCATCATTGGCGATGCCGAAATCGGGGCTAAAATGGCCGCTGATGGGCGCCTGCCACTGGTGTCGGCCACCGGCAGCACCCGCATGGGCAAGAAAGTAGGGGAGGCCGTGGGCGCCCGCCTGGGCAAGTCGCTGCTGGAGCTGGGCGGCAACAACGCCATCATCCTCACCGAGCACGCCGACCTGAGCATTGCCATGCCGGGCATCGTGTTCGGGGCCGTGGGTACCTGCGGCCAGCGCTGCACCAGCACCCGCCGCCTCATCATCCACGACTCGATTTACGACGACGTGAAGGCCCGCCTGCTCAAAATCTACCCCAACCTGCCCATCGGCCACCCGCTGCAGGAGGGCACGCTGGTCGGCCCGCTGATTGACAAGGATTCGGTGGTTGGCTTCCAGAAGGCGCTGAAGGCTGTACAGAGCGAAGGCGGTACGCTGCTCATTGGCGGCGAGCTGCTGGAAAGCGAAGGCTACGAAACCGGCACCTACGTAACGCCGGCCATCGTGGAGGCCAAGAACGAGTACGCCACGGTGCAGGACGAAACCTTCGCGCCCATTCTGTACCTCATCAAGTACAGCGGCGACGTAACCAACGCCATCGACCTGCAAAACGGGGTGCGCCAGGGGTTGTCGTCGAGCATCTTCACGCTCAACATGCGCGAGGCCGAGGCCTTCCTCAGCCAGGCCGGCTCCGACTGCGGCATTGCCAACGTGAACATCGGCACGAGCGGGGCCGAAATCGGGGGCGCGTTTGGTGGCGAGAAAGAAACCGGCGGCGGCCGCGAATCCGGCTCCGACGCCTGGAAAGTGTACATGCGCCGCCAGACCAACACCATCAACTACAGCACCACGCTGCCGCTGGCCCAGGGCATCAAGTTCGACGTGTAACCGCCGTGCTTTGAGGTTAAAACAACGGCCCGCCCGGTTTTACCGGGCGGGCCGTTTGGCGTTTTACTGCGGATGGTTAAAGGCCGATTTTGATGTCACCGTGGCCTTTGTAATGAAGGATTTTGCCATCGTATAGCACATAGTAAAGACGATAAAGCTTGCCCTGCCGGAAGCCATTGCCGCTTACATCAAGTGAATATTGGTGGTAAGGGCTGAGATTGGGGGACGTTTGCAGCGGCAGAACTACCTGGTACCTGGCATCTACTACGACAAAACTCAACGCCACGGGGCTGTTGCTTTCAAAGTTCACGCTCACCTGACCCGCCCCAACCGGATTAGGCCAAGCCAATATTCTGGAGGCCTGAGCCGCCCCACTAACTGCTGGCGTATTCAGGTTGAATCCCAGGTCTTTAAACAGGTCCTGCTCCTGCTGATTCCAGGTCTCATCCAGCGTCCAGTCGGTCGGGTCGGCAGAACCCTGTAGGTAGCCCGTATTATCGCGTGCTGTAATTCCGCCGTTGGGGCCGAAGTCGATGGTGGGCGTGGCGTCCTTTTTATGGCAGGCAGTCAGGTTGATGCCGACAATAAGTAGCGCCGGAAGAAACTTCATAGTGCAGGAAAGGCTTTAAGGAGCAGCAAGGTAAGCAGCGGCTGGTTGCAGCCTGAACCCATGGCGGGCCGCAGGTGCAACTACCGGCCGGGCGGCTGGTCTTTGTGCTGCTTACCCGCCGGCCCGGGGCCGGTTTGCCCGGAAAGTGGGATATTTACCTTTCCCCACTCTTTCGTTCCGCTACTGCCACATCCTATGGAGGCTTTTGCTTACACCGACATTAACGCGCCGCTGGTCGAGCGGTGCCGCTTAGGCGACCGGCGCGCCCAGGCCGAAATCTACAAGCGCTACTCCAAGGCCATGTTCAACGCCTCGTTGCGCATCACCGGCGACTTCGCCGAGGCCGAGGACGTGTTGCAGGAGGCGTTTCTGAGCGCCTTCCGCGAGCTGCACAGCTACAAGGGCGACTCGTCGTTCGGCTCCTGGCTCAAGCGCATCGTCATCAACAAAAGCATCAACTGCCTGCGCAACCGGCGCCTGAGCCTGGTGCCGCTGGGCGAGCAGCACGATGCCGCCGCCGAGGCGCCCGACCACGGCCCCGAACCCGAAATAACCAGCTGGCGGGCCGATGTGGTGCGCCGCTGCGTACAGGACCTGCCCGACGGCTACCGCGTGGTGCTCACGCTGTATCTGCTCGAAGGCTACGACCACGCCGAAATTGCCGGTATTCTCAACATCAGCGAATCCACTTCTAAATCTCAATACAGCCGGGCCCGTAAGAAGCTCCTCGAACTGGCCCGGCAGCACGGCCTATGATACACTGCCAGCAGAGAGTCTGACCGGGAAAAGCTGCTCAACCCAGCCACTACCGCCACCCCACGGGTCCATTCAACCGCTGTTGTTTTTTCTGTAAGTCTGCCGGTTATGCCGCAAGGCTACTTCGTTCTCTCACTCTTCATAATCAGCCTATTCAATACCGCGCGGCGCTGGCCCACCCCTTGCCCGACCAGCCGCCCGGTTCCGCCCCTACTTTTGCCATGAACATTATCAACCCCGGACTGGAAACCTTCGTGGACCATAACCGCGCCGATTTCGACGCGTTTGAGCCGCGCCCGGACCTGTGGGAAGCCATTGCCCAGGACCTGGACGCGGCTCCCGCCGCCCCCGCGTTGCCCACCGAACCAGCGCCCTCCCGGGTGCTGCCCCTGTTCCCGCCCGCGGCGCCGGCCGCCCTGGTTGGGGCCGCTGGCCTCGCCACCGATACGACTACGGCCGCCGTTCGCTCGGCCCGGCCCTACGGCATTGCCGCCGCTGTGGCTACGCTGTTGCTGCTGGGCACCTGGGCCTGGCAACAGCCGCAGGCCGCCAGCTGGACCCAAGCCGGAGCCACTACGGCGCTGCCGGCCGAGGTAGCGCCCGAACTGCCGCCTTACACCGTGCCCGGACTGGCTTCGCCGGCCTCTATTGGTCCCGAGCAGCGGCTGGCCAGTGCTGTGCAGCGCATGGAAACCTACTACGCCGTGCAGCTGGCCGAGCGCCAGCAGGAGCTGCGCCAGGCCGATGAGGGCGTTGCGGCCAATGCGCCGCGGGCCGACTGGCAGCAGGAACTGGCTTCGCTGGATGAGGCGTACGAGCAGCTCAAAACCGAGCTTTACCAGAACCCCGAGCCCGAAATGGTGCTGGAGGCCATGAACCGCAACATGCAGATCCGGCTCGACCTGCTGGGCCAGCAGCTGCGCACCCGCGAGCAAATCCGCGAGTACCACAACCAACCCTACATGGTGGCCGATAGCCGCCGCTTGCCCTAAGCCATGCCTTGGTTCCGGATGAAAAGCAACGGGGCCAGCCATCTGCGGCTGGCGTTGGCAGCGCTGCTGAGCCTGACTCTGGGCGCGGCCCGAGCCCAGGTGGTGGCGCCGGGTGGCCCTACCGATGCCCATTTCTGCGAGCCGGCCGCCGCGCCGCTGCCCGGCCAGTCGGGCCCGGCCGCGCCCCGTATGAGCAGCGCCGCCCAGGGCCCCGCCCAAAGCACTGAGCAGGGACCAGCCCAGAACGATGCCGCCCCCGCGCCGGCCGTGGAGAAGGTGCGCCGGCTCAGCCGCACGTTTGCCACCAGCCCCACCAGGCTCTACACCCTCGATACCCGCTACGGCCGGGTGCAGGTAAACGTGTGGAACCGGCCCGAAATCCGCACCGACGTTACCATCATTACCCGAGCCGACACCGACGAAAAGGCGCAGGAGTTGCAGGCCATGATTGAGGTGGAGCTGCTGGCCCGCGACCCCGCCACGGGGGGCGTTTCGGCCCGCTCGCGCTTTGGCGAGCTGCCCCGCGAGTGCCGCAGCCAGGTGAAGCTCTACGAGGTAAACTACACCGTGTGGGTGCCCGCCAACAACCCGCTGGCCCTGCACACGGCCTTCGGCGAAATCAGCCTGACCGGCAACCTGACCGGGGCCACCGAGCTGGCCGTGGAGTACGGGCACCTGCGCACGGCCCGCTTGGAAGGTCCGCGCAACAGCCTCAAGCTCAACAATGCCCGCGCCGCCGTGCCCTTCGCCTGCCGGGCCGTCATCGAGGCTTCCTACGCCAAAGTGCGCCTCACCGAAGGCGGCAGCGTGGAGCTGCGCAGCAACTACTCCGACATCGACATCGGGCTGGTAAGCGACCTGACCGTGCACAGCAAGTACGGCGACGTGGCCCTGGGTACGGTCCAGAACCTGCGCGGCAGCTCGGGCTACTCGCGCTTCAGCGTCGATAAGCTTAACAGCGCCCTTGATATGAAGGTGCAGTACAGCCCCAGCTTCGAAGTGCGCAACACCGGCCCCAACTTCCGCCAGATCACCCTCGACGGCGGTTACAGCACCATCCTGCTCAACTTCCCCGACGGCGCCGCCTTCGGCTTCGATGTGAATACCGAGCACGGCCAGCTGCTGGTAGACAAGCGCCTCGTGAAAGTGGCCTCGGAGGAAACCAGCCCCAATTCCAGCGACACGCAGGGCACGTTTGGGGCGGCCTCGGCCCGCAACGGCGGCAACGTAAACATCAAAGTCCGCTACGGCAACGTGAGCTTCAATAAGTAAGGGGTTGACAAGGATGAAGCGTAGTTGAAAAACGGGTTAGTGACACTCACCGGGAAGTGAATCGGGCGGATGTTGTAGCGAGGCGACTCGTTGCGCTTCGTGGTTGAACGGCTCGCGGGAGTCCTGCTAAGCTATTTTGTTCAAAACCAGCCGCCTGCTTTTCGCAAACTATTTCGGGGTGAGTATTATTTTGTAACATTTCTCCAGGAAAAGCCCGCCGCGGCATTTATCCAGAATCGCACAGACCTGGCAGTTGACTCGCGTAAGCTCTTATTCATACGGTTGCTACCTCATGTCCCGGCTTCTGCTGGTATACCTGCTCCTCTTGGCAGCTCCAGGAGTTGCGCAAACTGCCGTTAAGCCTGTGCCTGACGTTCCATTGGTTGACCCTAGCCCTGCTTCTGACGCTGCTACCGCTTCGTCGCCCCTGCGTACCTACGCCCTGCGCCTGAAGCCGGGGCAGGACTTGCGGCGCGAGCTACTGGCCTTTGCCCAGGCGCACGGGCTGCGCGCCGCCTGCGTGCTCACGGGCGTGGGCAGCCTGACGACGGCCACGCTCCGGCTGGCCAACCAGGAGGGCCCCACCGTCTACCAGGGCCATTTTGAAATCGTGTCGCTCGTCGGTACGCTTTCGGTAAATGGCAGCCACCTGCACCTTTCGGTGGCCGACTCGACGGGCCGCACCCTGGGCGGGCACCTGCTCGATGGCAACCTCATCTACACCACCGCTGAGCTGGTTATTGGTGAGCTGCCGGCCCTGGATTTCCGGCGCGAAACCGACCCCACCTTTGGCTACCAAGAGCTGGTCGTGTGGCCCGCCGTCCCGGTTAGCCCGCCCAGGAAAAGCCCGGCAGCGCGTAAAAAGTAGACCGTACACGTGAAATGTGGCCCGGACTTCAGTCCGTGGCCCGCTGGTTGGAACGGCCCGGCAGCCGGGCTAAGCACTTAAGTCCGGGCCACATTACTCGGCATGCCGAGTAAATTTCGTTTCTTGTAGGAAACCCGCTCGTCATGTCCGACCAATCTGCTGCCGTTGCCCCGCCCGATACCGCCCGCCTGGAGAAATTCCGCCGTGCCATCAGCAACCCGCTGAAGCTAAAGCTGTTCATGCTGCGCAAGCTGCCGATGGCCTACCTGGCCGGGTTGCGCGTGGCCGAGGTGCAGCCGGAGCGCTGCACCATCACGATTCCTTATAAATACCTGACCCAGAACCCGTTTCGTAGCATCTATTTCGCCTGCCTGAGTATGGCCGCCGAAATGGCCAGCGGCCTGCTGGCCATGATGCACGTGCAGAGTGGCAGCCCGGTGTCTATGCTGGTGGTAGGCCTGGAGGCCGACTTCACCAAGAAAGCCGTGGGCCTCATCCGCTTCACCTGCCCCGACGGCGCCGCTATCGGCCAGGCCATTGCCGAGAGCCGCGCCACCGGCGAGGGCCGCACCGTGCTGGCCACCAGCACCGGCGTCGATGAATCCGGCGACCCGGTAGCCGTGTTCCGGATTACTTGGTCGTTTCGGGCGAAACGGTGAGATGGCTCAAGGTGAGATGGTGAGATGGTGAAATGGTGAGTTTGACGTTCTGGGGTTCTGGGGGCCTGGGGGCCTACCGGCACAATTGGCGCCATGAGGCCCCCAGAACGTCAAACTCACCATATCACCATATCACCATATCACCATTTCACCATCTCACCTTGAGCCATCTCACCGCTACTCTTCCCGCATGCTTTCCTTGGTAATCACGTCCATCAGGCCGTCTTCGCTTACCACGATGGCCAGGCAGGGGTAGGGGCTGCTTTCGACGTAGCGGATGGCCGAGTTGTAGCGGGCGCCACGGGTGCTGGTGCCGCGGCCAGTGGCCTTGCCGTCCAGAATCACGCCGATGGAATAGCAGTACGCGTCCGGGTCGAGGAGCACGGCGCCGTCGATGGCCGTAACGAGGCGGGTGATGAGCGGGGTGAGCGGCACGGGCTCGATGAGGGTGCATTGCAGCTTGAGGCGGTCGGCTTCGGCCAGCGCCTCGGTGGTGATGACGAGCAGCGTGCCATGCTTCTGGCGGCTGGCTTCGAGCACCACGTCCCAGAGCTTTTCGACTTTGGCCGAATCGGTGAGCTCGAACGTGCGGCGCAGGTCGCGGCGGAACTTGGTGCGGTTGAGGCGCGCCCGGGGCAGGCTGGGGTGGCCGTAGTGGGCCCGCATGAGCACCTGCCCGCCGTGCTGAAACTCCCAGGCATAGTGGGTGATGAAGCTGATGACAAACAAATCTTCGCGGGCGGCATCGTACTGGCCGATTTGCCGGCCCAGGGCGTACACGTTCTCGCCATCGGCCAGCAGGCTCACGTCGGAGGTCGTCATTTCGAGCAGCTTGCGCACGGCCCGGTAGTCGGTGAGCGGGGTGGGGCAGGTGAGGGCGAACACCTCGGCCAGGTTGGGGTGGCCCCGGCGGGCCAGCAGCAGCTTGCCTACCCCCTCGGCCCCTTCGTAGCGCAACGACGAAATGGTGTTGCAGGTAGCGAACAGCTTGGTAACCACCGGGTTCATGCCCATGTCCTGGGCCGGCGTGTCCATGAACAGCTTGCCCGCCGAGCGGATAATCTCCTCGGTGTCGCGGGGGCGGATGAGCAGGCCGGAGCCGGGTTCGGGCTCGGTCAGCGACTTGATGCAGTCTTCGTTGAAGCGCAGAATGGCCGCCTGAATGAGGGAGTGGGGCAACTGGCGGCCGTCGGTGTAGAAGCGGTTGGGTTGCAGCGAGGGGTAGCTGTTGTACACCTTGCGGTTGAGCCGGAGCACGGGCATCACCGCGAAATGGCCAATCTGGGCGGGCCAGCCGGCAAACGACAGCCGCTTATCGGTGGCATCGAGCTCGTCGAGAACCTCCTGCACGGCCAGACGCACGCCCCGTCCAAACTGCTTGCGGCGCTGCATGTCCTCACTCTCGATGTCGGGGTCGGAGAGCTGCCAGTTGTGGGCTTGTTGCAGGGCCTGGCCCCGCTCCAGCACCCGCGCAAAATGATGGGCCGGCAGTGCTTCCTGGGCGGGCTCGAACTCGGCCACGGGGTACAGGTCGTTGTGGCTGCGGCCGGCCGCGGTTACGGGCAGCGCCAGCAGGTACACGTAGGGTTCGAGGTCTTCGTCGAGGGCATTGAACAGGCCGTTGGCCACCGTTTGGGCCGCCTGCCGAAACCGCGCCTGGTAGGGCCAGATGGGGTGGCTGGTGGGCAGGGGCAGCGGGGTGCCAAAGGCAACGGGCGGGGCAGAAAGCAGCGGCAAGGGCGACAACATAGCGGAAGGAAGAGAGCAAAAAGCAGGTGGCCCGGAGTTCAGGCCAACGGGCGGGAACAGGGTTTTACACAAGCCCGGCAGCAACTGTCGGGCTTACAGCGAGAATACAACCGGCAACACCATCTTTTGCTTTACCGGCTGACCTTTATATAAGGCGGGCTCCCATTTGGGCGCCGCTTTCAGCAGCCGCAGGGCTTCTTCATCGAGGCCCGAGCCCAGCCGCTTAATCACTTTGATATCGGTGAGCGAGCCGTCTTTTTCCACCAGAAACTCCATCATTACCTTGCCATCTACTTTGCGCTGGAGGGCGAGGGCGGGGTATTTCTGGTTGGTTTGAATCCACTCGAAAAAGGCCTCCGTGCCACCCACCGGCCGGGCCGGGCGGTCGGCCGTTACCACCTCGGTGCCGCTGCCGGCCGTTGCCCCCGAAGCTGCCGGTGCCGTGGCCGCCGCCGTTTCGCCCGGAATCTGGAACGTGATGGGCACCGTCTGGCGCTGGCGGACTACGCCGCCGCGGTGGCGGGCGGGCGTCCAGCGCGGAGCGGCCTTGATGAGGCGCACGGCTTCGGCATCGAGCAGGGCGTTGCCGGGCTGGGCCACGGCCACTTCGGCGAGCGAACCGGTTTTCTCGACCACGAAATTGACGGTTACTGTGCCCTGGGCCCCGGCCTGCAACGCCGCCGTGGGGTATTGCTGGTGGTCGGCCAGGTACTGGGCGAAGGCCTCGACGCCGCCGGCGGGCAGCGCGGGTTTCTCCACGGCGTCGTAAATGGCGTTGGCGGCCGGCGCTTTGGGGTACTTGAGTTTCTGCTGGGCCGCGGCCGGGGCCAGGGCGGCAGTGCCGAGCAGGGCGGTGAGCAGAACCTGACGAAAAGACTGTTTCATAGAAATAAAGCAGGACGAAATGCGGCCGGCCCGACACAACAACCGTACCCGCCGCCCTTCAAGTTCGGAAATTTGGGTGGAAGTGGGGCGATAGTGGTTGGAAGTGCATTTGCAAAAACGTCATTCAGAGCGAAGCGAAGAATCTGGCGTGAAGTCGTTGCAATAGTAATTCAACGTCAGTACGCCAGATTCTTCGCTTCGCTCTGAATGACGTTCTTTGTTGCCTGCTTTCCCTATCACCTCACCACCCGAACGTGTCCGATTTTCACCCGC
The DNA here is from genome assembly GCF_900111515.1 of Hymenobacter actinosclerus. GTDB lineage: Bacteria > Bacteroidota > Bacteroidia > Cytophagales > Hymenobacteraceae > Hymenobacter > Hymenobacter actinosclerus. The sequence goes on along the minus strand of NZ_FOHS01000003.1, from coordinate 534,966 downwards.
TCACAAGTACCCCCGCCGACCTTTTTCAGCAGAACCTAACCCACCATACGGCGCAGGAAACCCATTTTGCCGGGCGGCACCGGGCGGTGGCACTCGTGCGGCTGGCTGTGTTTGTGGCGGCGGGCGCGGGCATCTGGGCGTTGCTGAGCGCCGGCCAGACGGCCGCCGCGCTGGGCCTGGGCTTCGGCGCCTACCTGGTGTTTATCGGGCTGGTGCGCTGGCACGATGCCGTGGGCTACCGCCGCGAGCATCACCGGCTGCTGGCCCAGCTCAACCGCGACGAGCTGGCCCGGCTGGCCGGCGAGCTGGCCGGCTTCGACCCCGGCCGCCGCTACCTCGATGCCCAGCACCCCTACGCCGCCGACCTCGACGTGTTCGGCGACCACTCGCTGTTTCAGCTGCTCAACCGCAGCACCTCGCGGCTGGGGCAGGACTGGCTGGCCGGCTGGCTGCTGACCCCGGCGCTGCCCGCAGCGGTGCTGGAGCGCCAGCAGGCCGCCGCCGAGCTGGCCCCCAACGTGGCCTGGCAGCAGGAGTGGCAGGCCCGCGCCCGGCACTACCCGCGCCAGGAAACCGACCCACGCCAGTTTGCCGGCTGGTTGCGCGCGCCCGATTTCTTTGCCGGCCGCGGCTGGGTGCTGCCGCTGCTGGGGTTGCTGCCGCTGCTGGGTTTGGCGGGCGTGGCCCTGATGCTCACCGGCCAGGGCGCGCAGTGGCTGCTGCTGTTGCTGCCGGCGGTAGCCCTCAACGGGGCGTTCGGCCAGGTGCGGGCCCGCTACTACGAGCACGCCACCACCATGCGCGACGCGCTGCGGGCCGCCCACGACCAGCTGGCGCACTTCGAGGCCGGCACCTGGCAAAGCGCGGCGTTGCAGCGGCTGCACCGTACCCTGCACGCCACCGGCAACACGGCGGCCGCCCGGCTGCTGAAGCGCCTGGGCAATATTGCCGGCTGGTTTTCGGCCCGCCAGAACCCGGCCGTGGCGGGCCTGCTGAACACGCTGCTGCTCTGGGATTTGTGGGGCATCTGGCAGCTGGAACGCTGGAAACGGCGCGTGACGGGCGGCCTGGAGCCACTGCTCGAAGCGGCGGCCGAACTGGATGCGCTGGTAAGTCTGGGCGCGTTCCAGGCCGCCAACCCAACGTTTGCCACGCCCGACCTCTCGGCGGCGGCCCTCACGGTGGAAGCCACCGGCCTGGGCCACCCGCTGCTGTTCGGCGGCGAGGGCGTGCGCAACGATTTTCAGACGGCCGGCGCGGGCCAGACTGTTATCGTAACCGGCTCGAACATGGCCGGCAAAAGCACGTTTCTGCGCACCGTGGGCCTGAATCTGGTGCTGGCCCAGGCCGGCGCGGTGGTGGCCGCCGCCACTTTCCGCAGCGGCCCCGCCCAGGTGTTCACCGCCATGCGCAGCCACGACAACCTGGCCGAAAGCACGTCCTCGTTCTACGCCGAGCTCAAGCGCCTGCGCCTGCTGCTGGACCTGACCGCTGGCGAGGAATTGAAAATTAAAAATTCAACATTAAAAATTGCAGGCGGAGTCGTTTCGGTGGCCGCTGACGACGCTGACGACGCTGAAACAGCCCCCGCCTCATCACCCAACAGCCTGGCAACTGGCAACTCACAACTGACAACTGATAACCTCCCCGTTTTCTACCTGCTCGATGAGATTCTGAAGGGTACCAACTCGGCCGACCGGCACCGGGGGGCGCGGGCGCTGGTGTTCCAGCTGCGCGAGCGGGCCGCCAGCGGCCTCATCAGCACCCACGATTTGGAGCTGGCCGCCCTCGAAACTGACCTGCCCGCCCACGTGCGCAACGTCAGCTTCAACTCCTACCTCAACCCCGACGGTACCCTGCGCTTCGACTACCACCTCACGCCCGGCGTCTGCCGCTCCTTCAACGCCAGCCAGCTCATGCGCCTGATGGGTATTGACGTGGGGGAGGAGTAGGCCCCCCGTCATTGCTTCGTCGTGCCTCCTCGCAATGACGGCGGTGGCGCGTTATTCTCCGCCCAGCTGCCGCTGGAAGTGCAGCTGGAGCAGATTGTCGACCTTCTCCTTGGTGAGGGGCTTGCTGACGAGGCCGGCAATGGACAGTTCGTCGAGGCGGCCCAGGTCGCGGGCGTCCATGGTGGTCGTGAGCATCACGACCACCGTGGCGCCGCGCTGGTCGGCGGGCAGCTGCTGGTAGGCCTCCAGAAACTGGATGCCGCTCATGCCGGGCATGTTTACATCGAGCAGAATAAGGGCCGGCGCATCGGGGGCCTGGCGGGCCAGCAGGTCGAGGGCCTCAGTGCCGTTTTCGGCTATAAGCACGCGCTCGGCCACATCCAGCTTCTTTATCAGCAGCTCGTTGAGGAAGTTATTGGTCTGGTCATCGTCAATCAACAGAACACTCGGTAATTTTTGCATATCGTTTTTTCGTTTTTCGTTGCTCGTTTTTTGTTGTTTGCTTTTGCGTTGTTCAGCGGGCTCTTCTAAAGAGGATGCATCGAGCCGAAAAACGAGCAACGAACAACGAAAGGCGAGCCGCGAAGCTACTCGGTGGCAGGTAAAAATACGGTGAAGGTGGTGCCCACGCCCGGCTCGCTGCTCACCTCGATGCGGCCGCCGGCGTTTTCCACAATCTTCTTCACCATGTACAGGCCCACGCCCGAGCCCGGCACGTGGTTGTGCAGCCGCCGAAACAGCTGAAACAGGTCGCGACGCTGGGTTTCGCTCAGGCCCAGGCCGTTGTCGTGCACCTCCAGTACCACGTGCCGGCCCACGTGCCGGCAGTGCAGCCGCACGTGCGGCGGGCGCTCGGGCGTGCGGTACTTAATGGCGTTGCTGAGCAGGTTATAAACGACGGAGCGCAGGTTTTTGGCCGAGAATTTCACCGTCGGACAACCCTGGAGCTCCACGTCGAGCGTGGCGCCCGACGCCGCCAGTTCGGGGGCTATATCCAGGCGCACGGCCTCCACCAGCGCCGGCAGGTCCACGGCTTCGGGCAGCTGGTCGGCGGTAGTTTGCTGGAGGCGCGACACGTCGGTGAGATGCACCAGGGTTTGCTGGAAGCGGCGCACGGCGTCATCCATCATGGCCAGCAGCTGGGGTACGGGCTGGTGTTCGTAGGCCTGCGCCGGCAGATGCTCGCGCAGGGCCAGCAGCAGCCCCTCCACGTTGGTTATGGGCGATTTTAAGTCGTGGGAGGCCGAATACACGAACGTGTCGAGGTCGGCGTTGGTGCGGCTGAGGCGGTGGTTGGTGTCGGCCAGCTGCTGGTTGGTAGCCCGCATTTCCTCGTTGATGGCGGCCAGCTGGTTGTTGAGCTCCTGCACCTGCTGGCGGGCCAGCACCTGGTCGGTTACCTCGGTGCCGATGGCTACCAGCCCGCTCACGGTACCCGTTTCGTCGCGCAGTGCCTGGAAAGCGAAGTTGAAGTAGCCCAGGGCCGGCTGGCCGGTGTGGGTCCGGTCGAACTGCACGGGTCGTTCGTTGATAAAGGCCGTGCCGCCCGTTTGCATCACGCCCGCCAGAATTTCTTCCAGGCCCTGGCCGGCCGCATCGGGCACCCCCTCGAAGTAGGGTCGCCCCAGCAGCTGAGTGGCCGGGCGGCCCCACAGCTCGCTGATGGCGTGGTTGGCCGACTCTACCAGCAGCTCGGGGCCCCGGGTAATGGCAATGGGCACCGGCACCTGCTCGAAAATGGCCTGCAACTCGCGCTGGCGGGTTTCCCGCTCGCGGCGGGCCAGTACCCGCTCGGTTACTTCCATGGCAAACACCTGCACGCCCCGCACCTGCTGCCGGGCATCAAACAGGGGCTGGGCCGTGATGTCGAAGTAGCGTAGCCGGCCCGGCTCGTACTCCAGCTCAACCGGCGTTTCGCGGGTCAGCAGCGGCCGGCCGCTGGCGTACACGCCCTCCAGCAGGGGCAGCAGGCCCTGGCTTTCCATTTCCGACAGCTGCTCGGCCGCCACGCCGCCCAGCGTGGCCCGCTCGCCCGCCAGGGCCCTAAAGTGCTCGTTGAAGAAGGTGAAGCGGTGCTCAGGGCCGCTGAAGGTGACGATAATGGCCGGCACCTGCCCCAGAATCTGGCTTAGCAGCTCCTGTTGCAGCCGGGCCTGGCCGCGCTGGTGCTCGGCCTCGGCCAGGGCCTGCTGCACCTCGCCGGTGCGCCGCTCCACCCGGCCCTCCAGTTCCTCGTTCAACTGGCGCAGCTGCTGCTGGGCCATCAGCAGCTGGGTGTTGGCCAGCTGAAACTCGTCGTTGCCGGCCCGCAGCTCCTCGTTGATGGCGGCCAGCTCCTCGTTGAGCTCCTGCACCTGCCGGCGGGCCAGCACCTGCTCGGTTACATCAACGGCAATATCGACTACGCCCAGCATATCGGTGGCGCCGCCGGGGCCATACAGGGGCTGGAAAACAAAGTTGAAGTAATAGGTTTCCATGCGGCCATCGGGCTGGCGCAGCAGCGCGGGCACCTCCCGGCCCACGAAAGGCTGGCGGGTGCGGGCCACTTCCCGAATCTGGTCGTCGAAGCCCTGGCCTTCCAGCTCGGGCACGGCTTCCAGCAGCGGGCGGCCCAGCACCTGGGCAACCGTCGAGCTCCAGATGTTGCTCATCTGGTCGTTGGCGGAAGCAATCCGGCACTCGTCGCCCTGAAACAGGCAAATGGCCACGGGGGCCTGGGTGAGCAGGGCCTGGAGCAGGTTGCGCTCGGTTTCGGCCACCGCCCGCGCCTGCTGCTCGGCCAGCTGGCTCTGGCGCAGCGCCTCCTGCATGGCCGTGCGGGGCGTGTCGTTGTCGTCGGCGATGCTCACGACCAGCAGCGGCCCCCGGGCACGGGCCACCACCCGGAAGTAGCCGTCGATGCCGTCGTACTGGTAGTTGAAGTGCTCCTGCTGGCTGGTGCCCGACTCGAACGCGTTGCGGTAAAAGGTGAAAACGCCCGTCGAGGAGCCCGCGTGCGGGTAAAGCCCGAGCAGGCTTAGGGTGGGGCACTCGGGCTGCCCGAGCAGCCGCTGGGCGGCCGGGTTAAGGTACTCAAGCAGAAAGTCGACGATGACGTCTTCGGAGTTGAAAACCGGCCGTAGCAACATCAGGCCCGTTTGCGATACTTCGAGCAGCGTGTTCAGGAGCTCATCGGCCGGCGGCGCATCGGCCGGTAGTTTCGGCCGCATCTGGTTTGGCATAAGTTGGGCTGAAATCAAACCAAACAAAAAGTGAGGGGCCGAAGATACCCGCCACCGGCCACATTACCGCAGCGGCCGGGCCGGAATTTAAGCCGGCCGTTGCAACTTGCACGCGGGCCCCCGCACCGCCCGTTGCCGCCCGCCCTCCGCACCCCGTTTGCCGCCGCTTATGTTCGCCGACCACGCCCGCCAGCTGCGCTACTTTTTTTCGAGCCAGGAGTTTTCCGACGGCCTGCGCACCACGCTGGCCATCCTGGTGCCGGGGCTGGTGCTGGGGGCGCTGGGGCAGCTGGAAGCCGGGGTTACCATGTCGGTGGGGGCGCTGTGCGTGAGTTTTACCGACACGCCCGGCCCGCCGCTGCACAAGCGCAACGGCGGGCTGGCGGCCGTGGTGCTCACGGGCCTGATGGCGCTGCTCACGGGCCTGGCGCAACCATATCCGTGGCTGCTGGGGGCGCTGGTAGTAGCGGTGAGCTTCTGGTTTACCATGCTGCTGGTGTACGGCAACCGGGCCGGGGCCGTGGGCACGGCCGGCCTGCTGGTGATGATTCTGATGCTCGACAAGCCCCTGCCCCAGGGCCACGTGCTCAGCTACGCCGGCCTGATTGTGACGGGCGGACTCTGGTACCTGGCCCTGGCGCTGGCCCTGAACCGGCTGCGGCCCTACCGCGAGACCCAGCAGGCCCTGGGCGAGGCCGTGCTGGCCGTGGCGAGCTTTCTGCGCCTCAAGGCCGAATTTTACCGCCCCGGCACCGACCTGGAGGAGGCCTACCGCCGCCTGGTGGCCCAGCAGGTAAGCGTGAGCGAAAAGCAGGATGGGGTGCGCGAGCTGCTGTTTAAAACCCGGCAGCTGGTGAGCGAATCGTCGGCCATCGGCCGCCGGCTGGTGCTCACGTTCGTCAATCTGGTCGACCTCTACGAGCAGGTCACCATCACGAGCTACGACTACGCCGAGCTGCACCGCCGCTTCGGGGCCGACGGTTTGCTCGGTGCCTTTGCCAGTGAAATTGAGGCGCTGGCCGCCGAGCTCGAACGCATGGGCTTTGCCATCCAGGGCAACTACCGCTACCGCCCCGCCAACCCCGACCTGCTGGCCGGCCTCAACCAGCTCAAGGCCCGCCTCGACGCCCGCGAAGCCGACCCCGCCCAGCCCGGCTCGGTGCTGCCGCTGCGCAAAATTCTGGTGAACCTGCGCAACCTCGTGGGTCGCCTCCAGGGCATGCAGGGCTACTTTGCCGAGGCCGCCGCGCCCCTGCTCACGCTGCAGGCCAACGGCACCACCGGGCAGGAGCTCGACCGGTTTGTGGCCCACCAGCAGTTCACCTGGCGCCAGCTCACGGGCCAGCTCACCATGCGCTCGGGCATTTTCCGGCACGCGCTGCGCATGCTGGTGGCCTCGCTCATCGGGTTTCTCATCACCGAAATGCTGGCCGGCCACCACGGCTACTGGGTGCTCATGACGATTACCTACATGCTCAAGCCGGCCTTCAGCCTCACCAAGCAGCGCAACCAGCAGCGGGTGCTGGGCACGCTGCTCGGCGGCGTGCTCGGGGCCGTGATGCTCTGGCTGATTTCCGACCGGCTGCTGCTGCTGGCGCTGATGGTGGGCTTTATGGTGGTTTCCTTCAGCTTCGCCCGCCTCAACTATCTGATTACCGTCATTTTCATGACGCCCTTCGTGCTTATCCTGTTCAGCTTGCTGGGCCACGGCTACGTGCGGGTGGTGCAGGAGCGCATTTTTGATACGGTGCTGGGCTGTAGCATTGCCTTTGCCGTGGGCTACCTGCTGTTTCCGCGCTGGGAGTCGGAGCTGCTGCAGGGCTACCTGCGGCCGGTGCTGCAAGCCAACCTGGCCTACCTGCGCACGCTCCAGGAGGCGCTGCTGGGCTCGCCCGTGGCGCTGCTCGACTACAAGCTGGCCCGCAAGGAAGTGTACGTGAGCTCGGCCAACCTGGGCGCGGCCTTCCAGCGCATGCTCTCCGAGCCCCAGGCCAAGCAGCGCCACCCGGCCGAAGTGCACGAGTTCGTGGTGCTCAACCACATTCTGGCGGCCAACGTGGCGGCCATTACCTCGGCCATGCTGGCCGGCGAAATCCGCCCCGGCGTATCTGCCGCGGGCCTGAAAACGCTCCGCCAGGCCCAGCAGCAGCTCCGCCGCGGCCTGGTCCGCCTCGGCGAGCCCGACACGCCCGAAGAGCCTGCTAGCGCCGCCGCCCCGGCTCCCACTGCCGAAGCCGACGACGCCCAGCTCGGCGAGCAACTGGAGTTCATCCAGAAGCTCAGCGGCGACATCAACCGGCTCACAGAAACGGTGGCGGGGAATAAGTGAATGAGTGACTCGGTGAATGAGTGAACAGCGCTCCTTTCCTTGCTCACTCATCCACCGAGTCACTCATTCACTCATTCTCCTTACCGTTCCAGCCGGAAGCCTGGCTCGCGGGCGGGGGGCGCAACGCGGTTGGCTACGGCCCACCCGGTCAGGTACATCCAGCGGGTCATGCCCAGCAGCTTGGCGTAGTCGATGCGGGCGGGCTCATCCTGGGGCGTGTGGTAGTCGGCGTGCAGCAGCGAGGTGTACATGACGGCCGGGATGCCCAGGCGGGCGTAGGGCAGGTGGTCGGAGCGGAAATACCAGCCCTCGGGGTGGCTGGCCTTGTCCCACTCGGTATCGAGCTTGAAGCGGGGCCCGGCCTGGTTGGCGGTGAGGGCGGTTTTCACCAGATCCGACGAGTTCAGGTGGGGCGGGGTAGAGCCCAGCAGCGCAGCCGAGTCGGGGGCATTGCGGCCCATCATTTCGGCGTTGAGCACGGCTACAATGCTGCCCGCGGGCACGGTGGGCTTATTGGAAAAGTAGCGCGAGCCCAGCAGGCCCCGCTCCTCGGCCCCGTGGTACACGAACAACGCCGAGCGCCGGGCCGGCTGCTGCCGGAAGGCGCGCATAATGGCCAGCAGGGCCGCGCAGCCGGTGGCGTTGTCGTCGGCGCCGTTGTAAATCGAGTCGCCCGCCACCGGGGCGCGCACGCCGTCGTGGTCCTGGTGAGTGCTGAAAAGCACGTACTGGCTTTTGAGCTGGGCGTCGGTGCCGGGCTGCCTGGCCACGATATTCACCGAAGGATAGAGAAACGTTTCGGCCCGCAAATCGGCCGTAAACTCCTGGCCCGACTTGCTCAGGGCCTCGGCTTCCGTCTTTGGCAGCCACACCACCGGCACTTGCCCGGCCACGATTTTCAACGACTCATCGGCGGGCAGGCCGTAGCGGCCGCGCTCAAAAATGTGGCTCCAGTGCTCGTAAATCGCCTGGGCCTTGTCGTCGGACACGAACACCACGGCCACGGCTCCGGCTTTGGCCAGCTCGGCGGCCTGCTCGCGCAGCTTGCCAAACAGGTAGCGCCGGTAGCTGATGCCGTTGGTGGGCTCGCCCGAAAGCTGCACGGCCACCGCCTTGCCCTTTATTTTGGCCTTGGCCACCTCCGCCGGCGTGCCCGTGCCCACCCATACCAGCTTGGCCTTCACCTGGGCATCCACGGGCGCCACCACCACGGCCTCGTGCCCCGGCCGCAACGCCCGGCCCCCGATGCTGAGGGTGCTGGCGGGCGTGAGGCGGGTACGTCGCAGCTGAAACCACTGGAAGTACGTGCCGTCGTCGCCGGCCGGCTGCATACCAATGGCCCGCATCTGCTCGGCCAGCCAGCTGGAGGCCCGCAGCTCGTCGAGCGTGCCCGCCTCGCGCCCCCGGTACTTGTCGCCGGCCAGCGCGAACAGGTCGCGCCTCAGGTCGGCTTCCTTGATGGCCGCCTCGGCGTTTTTAGCCGGGCTGGCCGGGGCCGGGCGGCGTTTCTGAGCTGGTGCGGCAGTGGCAGCCAGCAGCAGGCCCGCAACTAGCAAAGTGGGTAAGCGTGGAGTCATAAACGCGGGTTCGTTGAGAAGTATGCACGTCAAATAAAAATCCCGCCGAGATGCGTTGAGAGCTTTGCAGAAGTTCGTGGAGGCCGTCCACTGTGCTATTCTACAAAACTCTCGGCGCATCTCAGCGGGAAGTACTGTAAGCTGGTTACTGCTTCGCCTGTCCTTCCGGCTTCAGCGTGCGGCCCAGCCACTCAAAAAACACCCGGTTCCAGAGCACCGCGTTCTGGGGCTTCTGAATCCAGTGGCCCTCGTTGGGGAAGTACAGAAAGCGGCTCGGGATGCCGCGCAGCTGGGCCGTGCCGAAGGCCTCCATGCCCTGGTCCTCGGGCACCCGGAAATCCTTGGCCCCGTGAATGACGAGGATGGGCGTATCCCAGTTCTGGGCGAACTGCTGGGGGTTGAATTCGGTGTAGCTCTTGTGGAGCGGGGTTTCCCAGGGCGCACCGCCAATGTCGTGCTTGGCGAAGAACATTTCCTCGGTGGTGGGGTACCAGCTGACGAGGTTGTAGAGGCCGGCGTGGGCAATGAACGTTTTAAAGCGGCCCTCGTGCTTGCCGGCCAGCTGGTACACCGAGTAGCCGCCGTAGCTGGCCCCCACGCAGCCGCGCCGGTCCTTGTCCACGTACGGCTCCTGGCTTACCGCGTCAATGGCCGAGAGGTAGTCGCGGATGGGCTGGCCGCCCCAGTCGCCCGAGATGCTGTTGTTCCACTCGGTGCCGAAGCCGGGCAGGCCGCGGCGGTTGGGCGCCACCACAATGTAGCCCTGGGCCGCCATCAGCTGGAAATTCCAGCGAAACGAGAAGCTTTGCGAAATGGGGCTCTGGGGGCCGCCCTGGCAATACAGCAGGGTGGGGTACTTCTTGGCCGGGTCGAAATCGGGCGGGAACGTCACGTATACCTGCATCTGCTTGCCGTCGGTGGTCGTCACCATCCGCGACTCCAGCCGGCCGGTTTTCACGCCCGCCAGCTCGGTCTGGTTGATGTTGGTGAGCACCGTTTCGCGGCCCGTTTTCAGGTCCACGCGCACGAGGTCGGCGGGCGTGGCCTGGGTGGTTTTGTTCACGATAACTGCATCCTTACCCGCCAGCTCGAAGCCGTTGTAGTTGAAGGCGCCCTTGGTCAGCTGCTTGAGCTTGCCGCCTTTCGCGGGCACCGAAAACAGCTGCTGGGTGCCGGCCAGGGCGCTGGCGAAGTAGATGGTTTTGCCGTCGGGGCTCCAGCGGATGTTGCTGGCGGCCTGCTCCGAGCCGGCCGTTACGTCCTGACGCTTTTGAGTTTTGAAATCATACACCACAATACCGTTGCGGTCCGACTCGAAGCCGGGCGTGGCCATGCTCAGCCAGGCCACCTGGGAGCCGTCGGGCGAGAAAACCGGCTCGGTGTCGTAGCCGCCCAGGCCCTCGCTCAGGTTCCGGGTCTGGCCCGTGCGGATGTCGTAGAGGTAGATGTCGGAGTTGGTGCTTTCGGCCTCGGCCTTGCCCGTAAGCTTGCGCGAGGTGTAGGCCAGGGAGTAGCCATCGGGCGAAAAGGCCAGTTGCTCGTTGCCGCCGAAGGGTTGCAACGGCGCGTCGAACTTCTCGCCGGCCATGATGTCCTTGCCGCCGTTGCCCACGGGCTTGCCGTCGGCGCCCACGGGCTGGAAGAACACGTGCGACACCTTGTAGTCGTCCCAGCTGCTCCAGTGGCGGTAGTTGAGGTCGTCGATGATTTTGGCGTCGGCCTTGGGCAGGTCGGGGTACCAGTCCTGCACCGATTTGCCGGTTTTCACGTCCTGGGTGTACAGAATGAAATTGCCCTTGGGCGCGTATTTCAGGTTGGCCACGCCCTCGTCGGCCGGGAAGCTGCTGAGCAGCTGCTTGCCCGAGCCGTCAGAATTCATCACGTAGAGCTGGTCAGAGCCGCTTTCGGCGCTCATAAATGTCAGCCGGCCGTCGGGGCGCCAGTTGAGCGTGTTTTCCGAAGTCGTGGGCGTGTTGGTAAGCTGCCGGGCCGCGCCGCCGGCGGTGGGCACCAGCCAGATATCCGACTGGCCCTTGTTGTCGGCCAGCGAGTAGCGCGTCACGGTGTAGGCCACCGTTTTCTGGTCCGGCGACACCTGCATTTCGCCCAGGCGGCCGAGTTTCATCAGCAGCTCGGGCGTGTACGTCGTCTGGGCCGCTGCCGCGAAGGGCAGCAGGAGCAGGGCAGTTATGAGCGGTTTGTGCATCATCAGGGTGGAAGGTGGAACTTCGGGCAAGATAACCAAGAAGCGGTTTGCGTTAGTTTATTGATACGCCGATGAAATGTAGAGACGCGACCCATCGCGTCTCGTCGTTGAACGGTGACGCCTGATAGGCAACGTCAGCAACGCCGAGACGCGATGGGTCGCGTCTCTACAATCGTCCTACCTTGCCGCCATGCCCGATTTCCGACTGCGCGTTTTTCAGGCCGTGGCCCGGCACCTGAGCTTTACCAAGGCTGCCCAGGAGCTGTATATCACCCAGCCCGCCGTTACCAAGCATGTGCGGGAGCTGGAAACGACCTACGGCCAGCGGCTGTTTGAGCGGCGCGGCAACCGCGTGAGCCTTACTGAGGCCGGCCGCCTGCTACTCGCCCACGCCGACGAAGTTGCCCAGTTGCATGCGCAACTCACCGACCAGCTTCAGGAACTGCACGGCGAAGCCACCGGCCGCCTGCGCCTGGGGGCCAGCACCACCCTGGCCCAGTACGAGCTGCCGGCGCTGCTGCCCGGCTTCCAGCGCCGCTACCCGGCCCTGGAGCTCACCCTGCTCAACGCCAACTCCGAGCAGATTGCCGAAGCCCTCCTCCAGGGCCAGCTCGACCTCGGCTTCGTGGAAGGCCGGGCCAAAAGCCGCGACCTGCACTACGAGCCCCTGCTGGCCGACGAGCTGGTGGCCGTCCGCCGGGCCACGGCCGCCGGTGCGCCCCGCCAGCCCCTGCCGCTGGCCGAGGTGCTGGCCCACCCGCTGGTGCTGCGCGAGCGGGGCTCGGGCACCCTCGAAGTGCTGGAATTCGCCCTGCGCGAGCAGAAAATTAAGCTAACCAACTTGCGGGTCGCCTTTTATTTCGACAATACCGAAGCCATCAAAACCTACCTCGAAGCCGCCCCCGACGCCTTGGGCTTCGTCTCGCGCCGGGCCCTGACGCGGGAGCTGGCCGCGGGGCTGCTGGAGGAAGTGCCGGTGGCGGGTTTGCGCCTGCCCCGGCAGTTCGAGGCCCTCTGGGTGCAGGGCCAGCCCCTGACCCGCCCCGCCGACCGGTTCCTGCGCTTTGTGCGGCAGCAGTATAACCTGAAGGAATAACCCATAACTATTTTAGATTATCGAACGAGGTTGGGTAGCCGTACTTTTGAGTACTGCTTTTTGCCCCCTTGTTCATGCCCGCCACCGCCTCCGTCGTTCCCGCCGCTCCAACCCTTGGGCCTCAAAAGCCCCCCGCCGCGGCCGGCTGGCTGCCGAAAGTGGCGTTTGGGCTGCTACTGGCGTTTTGCCTTACGCCCTGGGCCTCGCCGCCGGTGGCGCTGGCGTTGGGTTTGGTGCTGGCCCAAACGCTGGGCAACCCCTTCCCGGCCTTCACCAAAAAGTACACCGCCAGGCTGTTGCAGTTCTCGGTTATCGGGCTGGGCTTCGGCCTGAACGCCCACGCGGCGGTGCAGGCCGGCCGCGAGGGAATCCTGTTCACTGTCGCCTCCATTTTCGGCACGCTGGTGCTGGGCTACTTTGCGGGCCGCTGGCTGAAGCTGGGCCGGGTGGTCACGCACCTGATTTCCTGCGGTACTGCCATCTGCGGCGGCTCGGCCATTGCCGCGGTGGGGCCGGTGGTGGGAGCCAGGGATGAGGAAATGTCGGTGGCGCTGGGCACGGTGTTCGTGCTGAATGCGGTGGCCTTATTCGCCTTCCCGCCCATCGGCCACGCGCTGGCCCTCACGCAACAGCAGTTCGGCTTGTGGTGCGCCATTGCCATTCACGATACCTCGTCGGTGGTGGGGGCGGCGGCGGCGTATGGCTCCGAGGCGCTGGGCGTGGCTACTACCGTGAAGCTGGCGCGGGCGCTCTGGATTATTCCGGTGGCGCTGGGTACGGCCTACTTTTTCAAGCAGCAGGACGTGAAGGTGAAGCTGCCCTGGTTTATTCTGGGCTTCATCGGGGCCATGCTGCTCAACACCTACGTGCCCGCCACCCACGCCGTGGGGCCCTGGCTGGTGAAGCTGGCCCACCTGGGCTTGGTCGTGACGCTGTTTTTCATCGGGGCGGGCCTGTCGTTCAAAACCATCAGGTCGGTTGGCCCGCGCCCGTTCGCGCTCGGCGTACTGCTGTGGCTGGTGATTTCGGCGGCCTCGCTGTACGTGATTGTCGCTCTGTGACTCGGTGACTGAGTGACTCGGTGAATGCGTGAACCCGGCTGTCATCCTGAGCGAAGCGAAGGACTTTTTATCACCTGACTTACAGATGGTACAAGGTCCTCCGCTGTGCTCAGAATGACAGCCGGGTTCACGCATTCACCGACTCACTCAGTCACTCTTTTTGCGGCCCGAGCCGCTTTTCTTGCCGCCGCCGTCCTGCTTGTTGACGGTGGCCCAGGCGCGCTTTTCGGCTTCTTCTTCCGATACGCCCTGCTTCTCGTAGCTTTCTTCGATGTGTTCGGCCTGCCGCTTCTGCTTGTCGGTGTACGCCGATTTATCTCCCTGGGGCATGGTAATGAAGGTTTTAGGGTGAAACATTCAAACGCTGTTTTTACGAAGCACGGCAGCCTGGTGTTTAGTTGAGCTTGGTCCGGGGCCGGCCCGGACTGCGTATCTTCGCGCCGTTCCGCTTCGTTGCCCTGTCCTGCTATGCGCCAGCTCGCCATCATCCCCAACCCGCACGCCAAAATCACGCTCTTCAGCTGGAATGGCAAGTACCTCATCAAGCTCGAAAAGGGCTCGTTTGAGCAAACCTACAAGGTGAGCGAGCTGGACCTGACGGGCGAGGAGGACATCCACCGGCTGCTCGACGCCGAATTCGTGCAGGCCGCCGTGGCCCGCTTTGCCGCTATGCAAACCGACTTGCAGGCCGCCTTCGACCGCCACGATATTTAGCCCATGGACAGCATGTGGAAACGGGTAGAATGTGCTGCTGCGGAAAATGTAAAAACGCACTAACGCCGTTCATCCTGCTCGTCAATCCATTTTTCACATTCTGCCCATTTCCACATTTCGCATATTTCCATTGATGAAACTTCTGCTACTGCCGGCCCTGCTGCTGGCCACGCTTACGGCCCAGGCCCAGCTGTATGAGGCCCGCACGAGCAGCGTCAACTTCGATAAGCGCAGCCGCGACGCTGTGAAAGTGGAGGTGGAGGCCTCGGCCGACTGGACCCGCGACTTCTGGCAGCGCTGGCTCAAGGATACCTACAACATCAAGCTCAAGGGCGAGGGCGTGTTCGGCGTGGGCAAGCGCGACAACCTTACGGCCAAGCAGGTGCCCATGTCGAGCATCAGCGGCCAGCTCGTCGACCTGTTCTCGACCGTAACCGCCCCGGCCGATACGGTGGCCGAGCTGTCAGTGTGGGCCGCCACGGGCCCCGACACCTTCCTGGCCGCTTCGAGCAGTGAGTTTGCCGCGTTACGCACCATCGTGCAGAGCTTCGGCACGGCCGCCCGGCAGCGCGCCTACCGCGAGCAGGTGGAAATGGCCGAAAAGGCCCTCGCCGCCACCACCAAAGACAAGGACAAGCTGGAAAAAAGCCGCGCTAACCTGGCCAGCAACACCAAGTCCAACCTCGAAAAAATCGAGCAGCTCAAGCAGCAAAACATCGACAATAAGCGTAAATCGGCCGACGATTCGGTGAAGTTGCTCGACAACGCCCGGCTGCTGGAGCTGCACCAGGCCCAGCTGGAGCGCCACCGCGCCCGCCTGCTCAACCTCGACCGTAAGTAACGTTCTCCCCGCCGCGCCTTCCTATGGACCAAGATCCTTCGCCCCTCGACACCCTGCGCCAGCTCAAAGAATGGCTCGACGCCGGGGCCATCACGCCCGACGAATTCAAGGCCCTGAAGCAGAAGCTGCTGTTCCCCGAACCCGCCGCGCCCACTTCGCCGCCCGCCGAACCCGCCGCCGCACCCGCGCCGGCCGCCCCCGAGCCGCCCGTAGTGGTGCCCGAAATCATTGCGGCCGAAGTGCCCGCTGAGATTCCGCCAACTGCTGCCGTGCCTCCCGTGCCGCCGGTACCGCCCACGCCACCGGTGCCACCGCTACTGCCGCCCATTACGGCCCCGGTGAGCGTGGTGCCCGAGGCGCTGCCGCCTACGCCGGAACCCAGGCCGGAGCCTGTCCTGGAGCCGACTACGGTGGCCCCGGTGGAAATGGCCCCCATGCTGCCGCCCATCACCCACACCACGGCTACCGACTTCAGCAACGAGGAAGAGTACGTGGAGCCGGACGCCTACACGGCTCCGCGCAAAAGCCCCCTGATGACCATTGTGGTGGTGGCCGCCGTGCTGGCGTTGCTGGGGCTGGTGGCGTATCTGCTGATGGACGGCCGCGGCTCGGAGCGCCTGACCAGCACCTCCCGCACCGACGCCGATTCGGTGGCCGTGCAGCCCGAAATCGGGCCCCAGACCGAGCAGATTGACCTGCCGCCCGTCGCCGCGCCCGAAACCATCCGGGTGGCGGCGCCCGTGGCCCCGCCCGTCGTGGCCCCGATGCCCGCCGATACAGTGGCCACTGAAGTGGCCGTAGCGGCTACCGCGGCGCCGGTCGAAGCCCCGGCCGGGCTGTCGGAAAGTGCTGCCAAGGCCCGGGTAGAAGCCATTATGCAGCGCTACTACGCCGATTTGCAGGCCGCGCCGTTTACGGCATCGGCTTACTTTGCGCCCCAGGTCGAGCGGTTTTACACCATGCAAAGCACGACGCCGGCCGCCATCAACGCCGAGCTGGCCAAAACCCATTTCCCCGAGTTCCTGGAGGGCCAGAGCAGCATCCAGGCCGGCACCTTGCAGGTCGGCGCCCCGGTGGCCGACGGCTCGCGGGTGGTCACGTTTGTGGAGGACAGCGAAGCTTTCCGCCAGTCGCGGCAGGAGCGCCAGCGGACCAGTGCCCAGATGCGGGTGCGCTTCGATAAGGACTTTAAAATCGTGTACCTGCGGCAGGAAAAGCTGCTGAAAAATGAGTTTGGAGACTAAACTTTCTCCGTCCGGGACGGCAGGCCTGGCAAAACGATGTCATGCCAGGCCTGCCAATCCTTCCTAAATCTATTATGCGTATCCGTCCCGTTCTGTTATCCGCCGCTGCCCTGCTCAGCCTCGGCTCCTGCCTGAAAGTCATCAAGCCGAGCAAGGATTTCGACCAGTACGAAAACCCCGCCGCGCCCGACTACGCCCAGCCGGCCAGCTGGGCCGCCCTGCCCACCCGCCGCGACTCGGCCGATGCGGTGCCGCGCAACACGCCCTTCAAGGACCAGCAGGCCACGGCCGCGGCCGACGTGTTTTACGTGCACCCCACCACCTATTACTGGCGCAAGCAGTGGAACGCCAGCCTCAGCAACGACCGGGTCAACCAGTTCACCGACGACGACGTGATTCGGGGCCAGGCCTCGGCCTTCAACGCGGCGGCCCGGGTGTACGCGCCCCGCTACCGCCAGGCCACGCTGTACAGTTTCTTCGTGGATGACCAGAGCACCAACGGCCAGAAGGCGCTGGATCTGGCATACTCCGACGTAAAAGCGTCCTTCCAGTATTACCTCGCCCACTACAACCAGGGCCGGCCCATCATCATTGCCGGCCATAGCCAGGGCACCGTGCACGCCACCCGCCTGCTGCGCGAGTTCTTCGATACCGACCCCGCCCTGCGCCAGCGGCTGGTGGCGGCCTACCTCATCGGCTTCAAAGTGAAGCCCGACGAGTACCAGACCCTGCGCCCCTGCGCCGACTCGACCCAGACCGGCTGCTACGTGGCCTGGAACACCGTGGCCTGGGGCAATGCCTACCCGCCCTTCGAAAACGGCGTGGCCGTCAACCCGCTCACCTGGACGCTCGACACGCTGGCTGCCCCCGCCACCCTCAACCGCGGCGGCGTCCCTCAGAATTTCGACCGGCTCGATGTGGGCGTAGTCGATGCCAAGGTGCACCAGGGGCTGCTGTGGGTGCACCCGCCTAAGCCCTCGGGCTACCCGCGCTTCCTGCTGCCCGGCCAGCCCCAGCTCTGGCACTCCTTCCACATTGCCGACTACGGCCTGTTCTACGCCAACATCCGCCAGAACGCCGTGGCGCGGGTGCGGGCCTGGCAGGCACGGGCGAAGTAGCGGAGAGTTACTGTGGTTTTCGCAATTCTTCGATGGTTCTCTGCGTCATAAGTGGCCATCGGTCAGCCGGAAATTCCTGCCGAAATTCAGCGTACTCCATCCAAAACCAGTCTTCCTGGAAGCCTTTAAAATCAAGAGCGGAATAAAGGACAAGGTTGTGAAGCCAATTGGCAACTGTCTGCGCAAAACGGACCTTTCTCCGATGGTTGAATACGTGCCACAAACCGGATAAGCGACTTCCTGGGTGACACTGCATTCTTACATCAATCATTGCCCAATACAGTAGCTCCCGATATAGTTTTTTGCGCTCGTAAGTCATATCAGCCGAAAATAAAGTGTGCGTACAAAGAAAAGCCCCGCCGGCAAGTTGCCAGCGGGGCTCTTCTATTAAATCAGAACAAAAAGCTTGCAGCTTGTGGCTGACAGCTTGCCGCTCAATTAGCCTACAATAGCTACGCGCTTGAAGTCGGAAACCGTCAGGCCTTTGTTGGTCTTGTCGAGCAACTGGGCGATGGTCATCGAGTTGTCCTTCACGAACTCCTGGTTGAGCAGGGTGTTCTCCTTGTAGAACTTGTTGAGCTTGCCCTGGGCAATCTTCTCCAGCATGGCTTCGGGCTTGCCGTCGGCGCGGGCCTGCTCTTTGCCAATCTCGATTTCACGCTCGATGGTAGCGGCATCCACCCCGTCCTTATCGAGGGCGAGGGGCTTCATGGCTACAATCTGCATGGCAACGTCGCGGCCCACGGTCGAAACGTCGGCACCGCCCACGTTCTTCATGGCTACGAGCACACCCTTCTTGTTGTCGGAGTGGATGTAGGAAGCTACTTTCTCGGCCGTGATGTTCTCGTAAGCCGTTACCACCAGCTTCTCGCCGATTTTGCCCATCAGGTCGGTGATGTGGTCCTGCAACGGACGGTCGTCTTCCTGCTTGGCAGCCAGCAGCTCTTCCTTGGTGGCGGCGTCGGTTTTAACGGCCGTATCCAGAATGCGCTGGGCCAACTCCTTGAAATCGGGAACCTTCGAAACCGGCTCGGTTTCGCAGGCCAGCGACACCAGCTTGCCGTTGGTGCCATCTTCGCTCACGGCGGCCAGCACCACGCCTTCCGACGTTTCGTTTTCCGAGCGCTTGTCGGCAATCTTCTGGCCCTGCTTACGCAGCAGGTCGCGGGCGGCTTCGAAGTCGCCGTCGGCCTCTACAAGGGCTTTTTTGCAATCCATCATGCCGGCACCGGTCATGGTGCGGAGCTTATTTACATCAGCGGCGGTAATAGCGGCCATTTGGTAGGAGTTAGGAGTTAGTAGCTAGCAGCCAGAATCACAAAGGACAAAGCCGGAAGCTAAAAACGGATGGGTAGAATTGAATGAGAGGAGGGAAAAGAGGGCCAGAAAGCCGTCTGGCTGGATGCAAAAAAGTCAGGAGCTAAGAGCTAGAATTGGCCAGTCGGTTTCCCTCTGATTCTATCTCCTAGCTCCTAACTTCTAGCTTCTGCCAACCTTATTCGTCGGCGTCCTGCTTTTCCTTGATGCCTTCTTCTTCGGCTTGCTTCTTATCAGCGTCTTCCTTGTCGACCTTACGCTCCGACAGACCTTCCTCAATAGCCTTACCCATGATGCCCACGATGAGCTGGATAGACTTCGAGGCGTCGTCGTTGGCGGGAATCGGGAACTGCACCGACTCGGGGTTCGAGTTCGTATCGCAGATGGCGAATACCGGGATACCCAGCTTCTGGGCCTCCTTCACGGCAATGTGCTCGCGCTTCACGTCGACTACGAACAGGGCCGAGGGCAGGCGGCTCAGGTCGGCAATGCCACCGAGTACCCGGTCGAGCTTCTCCCGCTCGCGCGACAGCATCAGCCGCTCGCGCTTAGCCAGGGCGGCGTACGCCGTGTTTTCCTTCACCATCTTGTCGATGGTGCTCATCTTCTTCAGCGACTTGCGAACAGTAGCGAAGTTGGTGAGCAGGCCGCCCAACCAACGGTCGGTAACGTAGGGCATGTGCAGGCGCTTGGCCTCTTCGGTCACAATTTCCTGGGCCTGCTTCTTGGTCGCTACGAACATGATCTTGCGGCCGCTCTTCGCGATGTTGCGAATGGCGCTGGTCGCGTGCTCGAGCGAGGCAAGCGTTTTGTTGAGGTCGATGATGTGGATGCCGTTCTTCTCCATGAAGATGTACGGAGCCATTTTGGGGTCCCACTTGCGGGTGAGGTGACCAAAATGCGAACCGGCGTCCAGCAATTCTTTATAGGTGGTAGTCTGGGCCATGATAGGGTTCCTCTGGAAGATTAGCGTTTCGAGAACTGGAACGAACGGCGGGCCTTACGCTTGCCGAATTTCTTGCGTTCCACCATGCGCGGGTCGCGGGTCAGGAAGCCTTCCTTCTTCAGGGCGGGGCGAACCTCCGCGTTGTCGCCCACGAGGGCTTTCGAGATGGCCAGACGGATGGCTTCGGCCTGGGCCGAGATGCCACCACCGCGCACGTTCACCTTGATGTCGTACTGGCCGACTTGCTCGACCGTCGCCAAAGGCTGGTTCACGATGTTTTCCAGGAGTTCGTTGCCAAAATAGGCTTTCATTTCCCGGCCGTTGATAGTGATATTCCCTTGCCCGGCCTGCATGTAAATGCGGGCCACCGAGGTTTTTCTTCTACCAGAGGTATTGAGGATTTCCATTAGGTGGAGAATTAGAAAAAAAGGAGCCGTTTCGGCTTACAGATGCGAGAAAGAAAGAGCTTTGGGCTGCTGAGCCTCGTGGGGGTGCTCGGTGCCGGCGTACACAAACAGGTTGCGGAACTGCTCGGCGCCCAGCTTGTTGCCCTGCAACATGCCGCGCACAGCGTGCTCAATCACCCGGGTCGAGTCCTTGGCCTTCTTGTCGCGCAGGTTGATGCGCTTCTGGCCGCCGGGGTAGCCCGAGTGGGTGATGTAGATTTTGTCGGTCAGCTTCTTGCCCGTCACCCGCAGGTTGTCGGCATTGATGACGATGACATTGTCGCCACAATCCGAGTTGGGCGTGAAGGAGGGCTTGTGCTTGCCACGCAGCATGTTGGCAACCTGGCTGCACAACCGACCCAAAGTGGCGTCGGCGGCGTCAACCACAACCCAGCCCTTGTTGGCGTTGGCTTTGTTGACGGCAACCGTCTTGAAGCTCAGATGATCCATTGGGGAGGAGGATAAACGTTTGAAAATGAAGAAGAAGCCGCTGCCCGTGGGGGCAAAACGGACACAAAGTTACCGCCTTTCGGCAAATATTCAAGCCGGGCGCTTAATAATTGTCTGGCAAGCAGTGAAATAGTGAGGCGGTGAAATGGTGAGTCTGACGTGCTAAGGACCAGATTGCGCCACTTGCGCCGCTAGGTCTTTTGAACAGCAAACTCACCATTTCACCACCTCACTATTTCACTGATACTGCCGCAGGTTTTCCACCAACACCCGGAAATCCTTGGGGTAGGGGGCCTCAATGGTCACCGGCTCGCCATCGAGCTTGGCAAAGGTGAGCTGGGCAGCGTGCAGGGCAAAACGCTTGATGAAGGGCTGCTCCTGCTCACCCTGCTTGACGTTGAATTTCTTCTTGAGCGTCGACAGGTAGAAATCCTCGCCGCCGTACATGGTGTCGCCCACGATGGGGGCTTGCAGGTAAGCCAGGTGCAGCCGGATCTGGTGCATGCGGCCCGTGATGGGCTGGCATTCGAGCAGCGTGTGGCGGGCGTAGGGCTCCAGGGTGCGCACCAGCGTAACGGCCGGCTTGCCCTTGTAGGCCAGCCGCGCCTTGCCCTTGGTGGTGGTTTCGATGCTCCGGTCGACGCGCAGGCCGTCGTAGTGGTGCACGCCCCAGGCCACGGCGTGGTAGATCTTGCTTACCTGCCGGTCTTCGAACTGCATGGCCAGATGGCGGTAGGCAGCTGGGTTTTTAGCCAGCGCCAGCGCCCCGCTCGTTTCCTTGTCGAGGCGGTGGCAGGCCTGCACGTCGTCGTGCTGCTCGCGGGCCAGGCGCAGAATATTGGGGGCCCCGCCGAACCGCTCGTCGAGCGTGGCCAAAAAGGGCGGCTTGTTGATGACGATGAAATCGTCGTCTTCAAACAGAATCAGGTCTTGGAAATTAGGCAGCTTCATATACAGCCGCAAAGGTAAGAGGTGGAGAAGTGGGAGGGGAGAAGTGAGTACAGAGAGGTGGGAAGTGAGATATGAGAAGTGAGAAGTGAGAAACGGTACAGGAGACGGGCAGCAGAATGACCGTTCTGTTTATCCCCGGTTTCCGTACCCTTTCTCACTACTCACTACTCACTACTCACTACTCACTTCTCACCTCGGTCGGCTCAGTTTGAACTCCAGCGTAGTGCCCTCGCCCGGTTCGCTGTGCACCCGAATGGTAGACTTGTGCGCCTCCACCAAATGCTTGCTGATGGCCAGCCCCAGCCCCGAGCCGCCCGCCGCCCGCGAGTCGCGGCTGCGGCTTTTGTCGATGCGGTAGAAGCGCTCGAAAATGCGCTGCTGGTGCTGCTTGGCAATGCCTTCGCCATCGTCGCGCACCTGTACCCGCACCTTTTTGGCGCTGGCTTCGAGGCACACTACCACGTGGCCCGGCTGGCGGCCGTACTTGATGGCGTTGTCGATCAGGTTGATGAGCACCTGCCGGATGCGGCTGCGGTCGGCCAGTACGGACACGGGGTCGGTTTCGGGCAGCATTGCCGGTAGCAACTGAAGCTCCAGCCGCACCTGGTGGCGGGCGGCCTGGAGCTCCAGCTGCTCAAAAATGTCGCGCACCAGCTGGGCCAGGTCGAAGGGCTGGCGGCGCATGCGCAGCACGCCTTTTTCGAGCTGGGAGATGGTGAGCAGGTCCTGTACCAGCTGGTCGAGGGCATCGAGGCTGGCGGCGGCTTTGCGCAGAAACTTGCGCCGCGTGGCCGCGTCCATGCTGCCGTCGGGGCTTTCTTCCTCCTCGTCGAGCACGGTGTGCACGAAACCCTGAGCGGCGAAAATGGGCGTTTTCAACTCGTGCGATACGTCGGCCAGAAACTCGCGCCGCAGCTCCTGCAGGCGTTTGAGCTCGTCGATTTCCTGCTGCTTGCGCTGGGCCAGATCCAGGATTTCCTCGCGCATGCGCTTGAGTGGTTCGGGCCGGAACAGCAGCTTGTTGGAAAGGCGCCGGAAATCCTTGCGCTTGATGTGCTCCAGCTCCTGGTAAATGTTGTTGACCTCGCGGAAGATAAGCGCCTCAAACAGCAGATACAGCAGCAGAAAGCACGCCGCCACTGTAATGCCCGCCGCCAGCACCGCCTGCTGCCGCGACATGGTAGGCACCACCAGCACCAGGGCCGTCAGCACCGCCGCCACCAGCCCCGACAGCAGCAGGGCAATGCTGCGGGAAGATAAATCCAGGCGCATTTATGAATTATGAATTATGAATTATGAATTATGAATTATGAATTATGAATTATGAATTATGAATTATGAATTATGAATTATGAATTATGAATTATGAATTAGTTTAAATTGAAGGCTAACGATATGACAAGCAGTGGGATGTGGCTGCTGATATGGCCATATGGGGAATTTACAGCAATTTTCAGGTTGCGGTACAGGGTGTAGAGACGCAATAGTTGGCGTCTCGTCGTTGAACAGCTCAGTAGCACAATGTCAGCGACGATGAGACGCAAACTGTTGCGTCTCTACATCCTGTTCAGGAACTCGAAATTTGCGCTAAAATTTATAATTCAAAACCCATACTTAATCCGAATTGAACTTGTAGCCCACGCCCTTGATGGTCTGGATGTGGTGGTCGCCCACCTTTTCGCGCACTTTGCGCACGTGTACATCCACGGTGCGGGCCAGCACGAACACGTCGTTGCCCCAGATATTCTGCAGCAGCTCTTCGCGGCCGAATACCTTGTGGGGCGAGGCGGCCAGGAAAGCCAGCAGCTCAAACTCTTTTTTGGGCAGCGTGATTTTGCGGCCGTCCTGGTACACGGCGAAGCCCGTGCGGTCGATGGTGAGGCCGTTGATTTCTATCGTGTCGGACACGTGCTGGGGCTCCTTGTCGCGGCGCACGTAGGCGGCCAGGCGGCTGAGCAGGGCCCGGGGCTTGATGGGCTTGGCAATGAAGTCATCGGCGCCGGCGTCGAAGGCAGCTACTTCCGAAAACTCCTCGGCCCGGGCCGTCAGAAAAATGATGTAGGTGTCCTTGAACCGGGGTAGCTCGCGCAGCTGGCGGCAGGCAGCAATGCCATCCAGTTTCGGCATCATCACGTCGAGCAGCACAATGTCGGGCCCGAACTGCTGCGCCACGTCGAGGGCCTGGCGGCCGTCGGCGGCGCTGGCCACCGCATAGCCTTCCTTGCGCAGGTTGTATTCGAGCAGCTCCACAATGTCGGGGTCGTCATCGACAACCAGAATCTTGTAGGCGTTGGGGTTGGCGGTTGGGGCGGGTTGCACGGGCAGGGGCGGTTTAGGGTAGAACAGCAGGCGGGCCGATAAAAGTACGGCTGGCCGGCGTGACCGGCGTGTTATCGTTTCGTTACCCGCACTGCGGCGCCAGCCCACCAGCGCCGGCCGGGGCAGCTTGGCCGGCACCGGATTCGGAATGGGCCACACGAAATCGGCCAGCCCGGCCGGCCGGCCCGAAGCAGCGGCAGGAGCGGTCATCATCAGCACCGGGCGGCAGCGGGCAGCAGCAGTTAGCAGCATCGGCAAGTGGGGAAGGAGCGAAGTATAGCGGGCTGAGCAGCCCGGAGGAACAAAAAAAAGGCGGCCCCAATTAGGAGCCGCCTTGTCATGTGCGTTAGTTCTGAGCCACCATATTGAGCCGGTTTCGCAGGCCCTTATACTTGTAGAGGTCGACCTTCACGGCGCCGACCAGCATATCGGCCTGAATAAGCACCGGCACTTTGTTCTGGTCGTCGGAGAGGTAAACGGATACCGCGTTTTCACCCTTGAAAAGCTTGTTCTTGGGCATTTTGGGCACCAGCCGGATAGCGCGAATGGTGCCGGCCTTGGTACTTACCGTTTCGCGGCCTTTGTAAATCACGTCCATGGGCAGGTTTTCTTCATCAAAGAAACCCTGCACCCGAATCACCTCGCCGGGCCGGCGCAAATCGTAGTTGAGGGTGCGCAGGTAGTAGAAGCCGCTGACGATGTCCTGCACGTTGGCCGGCACCTTGAAGGTGCCGCGCTTCACGTCGTTCTTGTCCTTCTTATAGCTCTCGGTGATTGCCACGCCGCGCTGGTGGTCGAAATCGACGGTTTCGCGCTTGCGGTAGTTGTTTTCCTCGATGTTGCGGTAGAACCGCTGGGGCTGGATGCTGGCCGTGTCGATGTAGGAGCGCCAGGTGTCGCGGATGCGCAGGAAGTAGTCGAACGAGCCCGTGGTGCGGCCCGTGACGGTGGCCCGGTAGGTGGGCCGGTCGTTGATGCGGTGCACGTTGTTGTCGAGCTCGATAACGGCCTCCGCTGCGTTGATGAGGCCGTAGTGAACTTTGTAGTGCAGGGTTTCACCCCGCTCGAAGCTCATGTTGCCCTGCAAGCGGGAGGCGGTATCCGCGGGGCCGAAAGCAGCCAGGCCGACAAACAGGACGCACAGGAAAACGGGAAGCAGAAGCCAGCGGCGGATAAACATAAGCAAGTAAGAAACAGTGAATCGGCTGATTCATCTCAAATGCGGTGCCAGTAAAGGTACTCGGTTTTAGCCGGAGCAAAACCCGGACTTGTTAAACAGCCGCGCGCCGCTTCCGGATTTGCCGACGGCCTAAGTTCTGGCACCAGGCATAAAAAAAGCTCCCCCGGTAGCCGGGGAAGCTTTCTTACAAAAGGCAGACGCGCTTACGCTTCGTCTTCGGCCTCTACGGGCTCCAGGGTCTCTTCGGCGTCCACGGTGCGGTCCTCATCGAGAGCGGCCAGGGCCTCCTCGGGGTTGCCCTTCACCTTGGCCCGAATCTGGGCTTCGATTTTGTCGGCCAGCTCGGGGTTGTCCTGCAGAATGGTTTTTACTCCCTCGCGGCCCTGGCCGAGGCGGTTGCCGTCGTAGCTGAACCACGAGCCCGACTTGGCAATAATGCCCATGTCAACGCCCAGATCGAGAATTTCACCCACTTTGGAAATGCCCTCGCCGTAGATGATGTCGAACTCAATCACCTTGAAGGGTGGGGCCACCTTGTTCTTGGCCACCTTCACCTTGGTGCGGTTACCGGTGATGTTGTCCTTGTCCTCCTTGATCTGGCCAATCCGACGGATGTCGAGGCGTACCGAGGCGTAGAACTTGAGCGCGTTACCACCGGTAGTGGTTTCGGGCGAGCCGAACATCACGCCGATTTTCTCGCGCAGCTGGTTGATGAAAATGCAGCAGCAGCCGGTTTTGTTGATGGTGCCGGTGAGCTTGCGCAGGGCCTGGCTCATGAGGCGGGCGTGCAAACCCACTTTCGAGTCGCCCATGTCGCCTTCCAGCTCGCCTTTTGGCACGAGGGCGGCCACCGAGTCAATTACGATAATGTCGATGGCGCCGCTGGAAATCAGCTGGTCGGCAATTTCGAGGGCCTGCTCGCCGTTGTCGGGCTGGGCGATGAGCAAATCGGCCGTATTGATACCGAGCTTGCGGGCGTACACCGGGTCGAAGGCGTGTTCGGCGTCGATGAAGGCCGCAATGCCACCCTTCTTCTGGGCTTCGGCAATGCAGTGCATGGTGAGCGTGGTTTTACCCGACGACTCGGGGCCGTAGATTTCCACTACGCGGCCCTTGGGCAAACCGCCCACGCCGAGGGCAATATCGAGGCCGAGCGAACCGGTGCTGATAACTTCCACGTCCTGCACCTTGCTGTCGTCGAGCTTCATTACGGTGCCCTTGCCGTAGTTCTTGTCGAGCTTTTCGAGGGTCAGGGCCAGCGCCTTCAGCTTCTGTTGCTGCGGGGTCAGGTCTTTGCTATCGGCTTTGTCAGCTTTTTCGGCTTTATCAGCCTTTTCGGCTTTGTTGGAGTTTAAGGCCATCGGAAAAGGGGTAAGGAGATTTGCTTAGGTTTGGTGAATGTAAGGCTTTTTGCCAGCCTCTGCAAGCCTGCACAGGCTGCCGGAGGGGCTGGCATCTGGTAACGCCGGCCAACTATATTTTGTGCCCGCAATGCTAAAGAAATTCGTTGAATTCAGCAGGTTTTTTTCGTGCTAAAATTTTTAGAAAACCGACCTGCCTGCAGGCCCCTGATACTGACGCTGCTAGCGGCGCTGGGCACCGCCGCCACGGCGCAGGCCCAGCTCGATAACCGGGCGTTTACGGCCGCTGCGCCGGGTGCTCCGCGCCCCACGGCCAGCCTGTTGGGCCCTGCGCAGGTACCGGCCGACTCCGGCACCCCGGCCGCGGGGGAGCTGCGCCTGTCGGTGCGGGCCTTCACGTTTTTCAAGGACAACGAGTATTTCAACTCCATTGCCGACGGCTACACGCTGTTTGGCACCCAGCTCAACCCCCAGCTTGCCTACAACCCCACGGCCAACCTGCGGCTCGAAGGCGGCGTGCTGCTCTGGAAAGATTTTGGCACGGCGCGGCTGCGGCAGGTGCGCCCCACGTTCCGGGCCACCTACACCAAAGGACCGCACGAAATCACGCTGGGCAACATCCGGCCGCACCTGAACCACGGCTACATCGAGCCGCTGGTCAACTTCGAGCGGGTAATGTTGCGGCCATTGGAGGAGGGGCTGCAGTACCGCTACCGCGGTTCCCGGCTGGCCCTGCTCGATGTGTGGGTGGACTGGCAGCGGCAGCAATACCGCTACAGTAACTTTCAGGAGGAAATTGCCGGCGGCCTGAGCGCCACTTTGCGCCTCACGCCCGAGGGCAGCCCGCTGTTGCTCACGCTGCCCGTGCAGTTCACGGCCACCCACCGCGGCGGCCAGATTGACACCGTCGACCGGCCGCTGCAGACGCTGTTCAACGGCGCCACCGGCCTCGAAGCGCGCTACCAGCTGCCCGGCCGCCAAACGGCCCTGCGCCTGCAGGCCTATGGTGTGGGCTTCTACGACAAGTCGTTCACCTACGAGCTGCCCTACAGGCGCGGGGCCGGGCTTTACCTCAACGCCACCGCCGAAACCCGCTACCTCAACGTGATGCTCAGCTACTGGCAGGGCCAGCGGTTCCTCTCCCCCCTGGGCGGCGACCTATACCAGGCTGCCTCGCGCACCGTTTCCAACCCTGGCTACGTAGAGCCGCACCGCCAACTGCTGCTGCTGCGGCTGCTGCGCGACTTCTCGCTCGGCGACGCCGCGGCCCTCACGGTGCGCGCCGAGCCGGTGTATGATTTCAAGCAGAAAACCACCGATTTCTCGTTCGGCGTCTACCTCAACTTCCGGCAGGAATGGCTGCTGGGGAAGGTGAAATAGTGAGCTGGTGAAATGGTGAGTTTGATGTTGGGGGGGCCTACCGGCGCAAGTAGCGCAATCAGGCCCCCACAACATTAACTCACCATTTCACCAGCTCACTATTTCACCGCTTCAGCATATAGTATAGCACCGGCGGGCCGCTGCCCAGCATGCGCTGCAGCCAGGAAGGGCGGGGACGAACGGGCAGCAGCTGAAAGCCCAGTGCTTCGGCCACGGCCACGCTGCGCGGGTTATCGGGCCGGCAACGGATAAGCAGACGCGCCGCCCCGAGTGTATCGAAGCCGAAAGCAACGGCCGCCGCCAGTGCCTCACGGGCAAAGCCCTGGCCCTCGGCCTCGGCGGCCAGGTAGTAGCCAATTTCGAGGGTGACGGGGGCGGTCCAGTTGGGTTTCAGGCTGATGTCGCCGAGGTAGCGGCCGCCGGGGCAGTGCCAGATGCCGAGCACGTAGAGCCGGCCGCTGCGCCAGTCGCGGCCAAACTGCGCCAGCAGCCGGCCGCTGGCTTCGACTGAGCTGGCCGCCGCCTCGCGGGCCGGGAAGGAAGGGCGGAGCCGGGGCCGGTTGGCGGCAATCAGGGTGAAAAACGCCTCAGCATCGTCGGGCGCGTAGGGCCGCAGCAGCAGGCGGGCCGTCAGGCGCGGGGCAGAGTCGGGGGCGGCGGCAGGAGCGGGCAAGGCGACGTGTATATTTTAGGGACTGAAAAGGGGCACAAGGACAGCAGGAAGCCGGAAAATCCGGCGCCTTAATCAGCCCTAAGCTCCGCACTGGAAACCCGCAGGGTTGTCCAACGTTCAAAAAACGTTTTTAATCCGGTATATGCGCCGCCGCCTACGCGGTAGCGCATATACCGGGACGTTTTTCAACCCTTAAACTCAGGTTATGGCTGGCAGACTTCAGGATAAAGTAGCCATTGTAACGGGCGGCGGCTCGGGCATCGGCGAAGCAATCAGCAAACGATTCGCCCGCGAAGGCGCGGCCGTGGTGGTCGTGGGCCTCGACTCGGACCCGGTGCGCGAGGTAGTAGACGAGATTCTGAGCCGCGGCGGCCGCGCCATCGGCTACCTCGGCGACATTTCGCGGCAGGATACGGCCAAGGCCTGCGTGAAAGCGGCCGTCAAGGAATTTGGCCGGCTCGATATCCTCATCAACAACGCCGGCGTGTTTCCGGCTACCGCCGAGCTGGATAAGTACCCGGTCGACGCCTTCGAGTACATGATTAAAAACAACATCTACTCGGTGTTTATGATGAGCCGGGCGGCGCTGCCCGAACTGCAGAAGACGAAAGGCAACATCGTATCGGCCGGTTCGGAGGCCGGGCACATGGGCTCGCCCATGATTACCCCTTACGGCGGCACCAAGGCCTGGGTGATGACCTTCAGCAAGGGCCTAGCCGTCGAGCAGGCCAAGCACGGCGTGCGCGTCAACTGCGTCGGCCCCGGCCCCATCGACACGGCCTGGACCCACAAGGAGACTGGCCCGATGGATTCCAAAATGGAGAAAAATACCGTGAATGGGGCCCCGCTGGGCCGCCGCGGCACGCCCGAGGAGGTAGCCAACGTGTACCTGTTTCTGGCCTCCGACGAAGCCAGTTACGTCACCGGCGCCACGTACTTCGTAGATGGCGGCGTTACGATTTCCAAGAGCCTGTCGGGCGAGGAGGTACCCTCGCACCTCAAGCAGCAGCCCCCGCAGCACCTCAAGCTGGAGCACAGCAAAGAAGGCAACACCAAAGTGCGCCAGGACGCTGCGGCTTCAATGGGCTAATCCGTGACCCTAAGTCGTGATCTGCAGGCCCACGCCGGAGCGCGACTGGGGCGGGCTGCCCAGGGAATGCTGGTTGCGCATCACGTTCACCTGGCGGGCGGCTTCGTTGAAGTATTCGAGGCGGCGGATGAGCATTTCTTTGGTGAGCACGCGGCCCTCGGGCGTGCGCATCAGGCTCTTTTTGTCGGCCAGAATGCGCTGCATCAGGGCTTCGTTGTGGGCCTCGTTGCCCTGGAACTGGGCCAGAAACTCGCGCACCTGCTCGCGGGGCGTCAGGTCGGCCGAAAGCCGGAACTGGCCGCCGCCCGCGTTGAGCACCTCGCTCAGTACGTACACTTCCAGCGGCAACGACACGTTCAGGGCCGTTGTGCTGATGTTCAGGCCCGCGTCGAGGGCGCTGAGGATGATGACGAGGTTGCGCTCAAACTGCTCGTAGTAACCGGCTGCTTCCATAATCAGGTCTTAGGTATTAGGGGGTTAGGGCTTAGGCAAGGTGTCAGGAGATAATATGGGACATAATAACGGCACATCATCTAAGCCCTGAGTCCCTAACACCTAAGCCCTATTCAAAGTAATTCTTTCACCAGCTGATCCACCGTGATGCCCTCGGCCTCGGCCTTGAAGTTGCGCACGAGGCGGTGACGCAGGATGGGCAGGGCTACGGCCTGTACGTCCTCGATGTCGGGCGAGTATTTGCCGTGGATGAGGGCGTGGCACTTGGCCCCCACGATGAGGTGCTGCGAGGCCCGCGGGCCGGCGCCCCACTCCAGCAACTGGGTGGCGCGGGCGGCGGCGCGGCCGGTGTTGGGGCGGGTTTTGTGCACCAGATTCACGGCGTACTCCACCACGTTGTCGGCCACCGGCACGCGGCGCACAAGCTGCTGGAACGCCTGGATTTCGTCGGCGTGCAGCACCTTTTCCACCTGCACGCGGTGGTTGGAAGTGGTGTTCTTCACGATCTGCAGCTCGGCCTCGTAGCTGGGGTAGCCCAGCTCGATGTTGAACATAAACCGGTCGAGCTGGGCCTCGGGCAGCGGGTAGGTGCCCTCCTGCTCGATGGGGTTCTGGGTGGCCAGCACGAAGAAGGGGCGGGGCAGGTTGTAGCGCTTGCCGGCCACGGTTACGGCGTATTCCTGCATGCTTTCGAGCAGGGCGGCCTGGGTTTTGGGCGGCGTGCGGTTGATTTCGTCGGCCAGCACAATGTTGGCGAAAATCGGGCCCGGCACAAAGTGGAAGTCGCGCTCCTTGTTGAGCGTTTCCGAGCCCACAATGTCGGAGGGCATCAGGTCGGGCGTGAACTGCACGCGGTTGAACGACAGGTCCAGCGCATCGGCCACCGTTTGGATGAGCAGCGTTTTGGCCAGCCCGGGCACGCCCACCAGCAGGCAGTGGCCCTGCGAGAAAACGGCCGTCAGCACCAGCTCCACCACGTCTTCCTGCCCAATAATGACTTTGCCGATTTCGCGGCGCAGCTTCTGGTAAGCGGCGGCCAGCGCGTCGGCGGCTTCTTTATCGGAGGCGAAGGGCATTCTGGGGTTGTTAGTTGTCAGTTGCTAGTTGTCAGTTGCTGGTTGTCAGTTGTTGTTTTTCAAGAGCTAACAACTGACAACCAGCAACTGACAACTAATTAAGCGAATTCAGCAGCTGGCAGCCGGCGTACTCGGGGTCGACTTCGAGGTACACGGTGCCGCGGTTGAGGGCAAACCAGGCGTCGAGGGCTTTGTTTTTCTTCTGGTTGAGGGCGGCAGCGGCAATTTTCTGGTAGTCGTCGTCGAGGTTGGCCTGGTGGGGCGGGCTGTTCGATTTCAGGTACAGAATCCGCACGGCGTCCTTGCCGTCCTCGGTGCGGTAGGGCAGGGGCGGGCTGATGCTGCCCACCTTCATCGTGTCGATGGTGAAGAAGATGGCCGGGTCGAGCTGGTCGAGGGGCAGGTAGGTGCTGGCGTCGCGGCGGTTCTGGATCAGGCCACCGTTGCCGCTGGTCAGTTTGTCGTCGGAGTTGTCCTTGGCAGCCTTGGCGAAGGTGAGGGTATCACCCAGTATTTTCAGGCGCAGCCGGGCCAGCTGCTGAGAGGCCTCGCCGGTGTCGGCGGTGCCGGTTTCGGGCTTGAGCAGGATGTGGCGCGAGCTGTACGAGTCGCCCTTGCGCTCGATGAGCTGAATGAGGTGGAACCCGAACTGCGACTCTACAACCGGCGAAATGCCGCCCGGCTCGAGGCGCAACGCGGCGGCCTCGTACTCGGGCACCAGCTCGCGGCGCTTAAAGAAGCCCAGGTAACCGCCTTCCACCGCCGAACCGGGGTCCTGCGAGTACTGCTTGGCCAGGGTGGCAAAATCTTCGCCGGCCAGAATCCGGGCCCGCAGCTCGTTGAGCTTGGCCTGGGTGGCCTGCTTCACCTTGTTGTTTACCTGCGCCACTTTCACAATCTGGCCCACTTCCACTTCCGAGGAGTAGTAGGGCAGGCTGTCTTTGGGCATGCGGCTGAAGTACTGGCGCACCTCGCGGGGCGTTACCGACACCTTGCCGGCAATCTGGTCCTGCATTTTCTGCTGCACCAGCTGCTCCTTCACCTGCGTGCGCAGCTCGTCCTTGATTTGCTTGAGCGGCTTGCCGTAGTACTCCTCCAGCTTCTTCTCCGAGCCAATCTGCTGCACGAAGTAGCCCATGCGGCGTTCCAGCTCGCTTTTCACCTGCGTGTCTTCCACCACCACCGAGTCGGTTTCGGCTTTGGCCAGCAGCAGCTTGTTCAGGGCCAGGCTCTGCAGAATCTTGCACTTGGTGTCGGGCGGCAGCGGCTTACCCGCGGCGCGCTCCAACTCCTGGCCGTAAATGCCCTCTAGGTCCGACTTGAGCACAATCTGGTTGTCGACCTTGGCAATGATGCCATCGACCATGGTGCGGCCCACCGGGCGTCCAACGCCCAGCTGGGCATGACCGGCCGAGGCCGAAACAACCAGCAACGTCAGGCTCAGCAGGGCCTTAAAGGCTGGTACTCGCAAAAAAATACGCATGAATCTGGTTCTAATGCCCGTCCCGGCAATATGCCCGGAAAGGGTTTGGCAAAGAGTTCAACGCTCAAAACCGCCCGTAAATTTCGTTATAAATCCTTGCACCGGCAAAAACCGCGGATTGCTCTGGCTACGGGAGTCGGATTTGGGCCCGGACGTTGCATCGGGCAGAGGCGCTGTTATGGCGACGAGAGGAATCTGAGTCACGTTTTTGCAACGATGTGACCCGGATTCCTCTCGTCGCTCCATACGCAGATTGTCGGAATGATCGTGCTTTACCTGGTTATGAGCTTGTCTACTTCACGCTGATTTATTTTCACCGGATTCTGAGCCTTAAGCTGCTCCAGCCACTCCTTTTCCAGGTAGTTCTGGTAATCCGAGGTGGCCTGGCCGCGGGCTTCGTTCAGGGCCTTGGGGCCGGCGGGCAGCTGCTTGGTGATGATGACGGTGTAATAGCGGCCGTCCAGCTCGGTCTGGTAGCGGCCGGGGGCCTTATCTATAAACTGGTCGGCGGCCTTGTTTTCGCCCTTGGCAAAGCTGCGCTGCTGAATCTGGACGGCCAGCGGGTTTTTCTCGTTGAGGCGCTGCTCAATCTGGGCCGGGTTGCGGGTGATACCGCTCAGCAGCAGGGCGTCGGGAGAGGCGGCGTATTCTTTGGGCTGCGGCCGGCCGTTCTTCAGGGGTACAAACCGAACGGCCAGCACCCGGCCAGCACCGATGCCCTGGCTGGTCAGATAGTCGAGCACCGCTTTCTGGCGCTGGCTGATCAGCGTGGAAGTGGTTTTGGCTTTGGCCGGGTTTTCCACCTTCAGGATCAGCGTGGTGTCGGCCTCCAGCATGTGGCCGGCCAGCTCTTCGAGGGCTGCTTTGCTGGCAGGCAGCAGCGTGGCGGTGCGGGGCTGGAACTTCAGCGCCGCCGGAATGCTCTCAGTGGTAGGCAGGTAGAATTCGCCGGCACCCTCCGGCCCGGGCCGACTGGCCGGGTCGGGGAAGTAACCCTGGGCTTTAGCCCGCAGCTCGGGCGTGGCCGCGCTGATGACGGTGGCCTGCACCCGCGGGCCCCACTGGTAATTGGCCTGGTTGGCGGCGAAGAACTGCTGCAGGCCCGTGGTGTCCTCGATGGCCTTGCTCCATACTTTCTCGTCCATCAGCTGGAACAGCAGAATACCGTCGCGGTACTCTTTTACCAGCATGCGGTAGTCCTCGTACTTGTTCTCGAGGTTGGATTTCTCGTACTCGGTCAGGCGCTGGTCCACGTACTGGTCGTAGAGCTGCTGCATGGCGAAGCGCGGCTCGGTTCCGGCGGCGCGGGGGCGCTGGCTCTGCTGGGCGTAGGTCAGGAAATCCTTCACCAGATAAGGCTGGCCCTGGATGGTGAACAGCGCCGAATTGTCGGTGATGTTCTTGCCGGCTTTGCCGGTGGCGGCGGCCGGGGCCGAGTAGGCAAAACGGCCCTGCACCAGCGCCGTATCGGCTTTGGCCAGCACGTACTCCTTCACCGCAGGCAGCTCCACGAAGTTGTTTTCGCGGCGCACGCGCTTAAGGAAGGCGGCCCGGTTGAGCTCGGAGCGCGAATCTTTGGAAACCTTGCTTTTGAGCGTGGGCTCCATGGCCTCAAACGAAGGCACCGGCTGCTTCTCTATCAGCTTGATAATGTGCCAGCCGTAGGGCGTCTGCACGGGCGGGGCAATGTCGCCGGGCTTCTGGAGCTTGAAAGCGGCCTCCTCGAAGCTTGGAATCATACGGCCGGTGCTGAAGGCCGGCAGCTCGCCGCCGTTGGGCGCCGAGCCGGCATCCTCCGAAAACTGGCCCACCAGCTTTTCCCAGTTCTCGTTGCGGCGGGTCAGGCGGGTGTACAGCTCGTCCACTTTCTTTTTGGCCGTGGCCGAGTCGGCGGCGGGCATGCCGGGCGTGGCCCGGATCATGAGGTGGGCCACCTTGATTTCGCCCTGCGCGGGCCGCACATTGTCTACCTTAATCAGATGGTAGCCAAAGCTGGTGCGCACCGGCATCGATACCTGCCCGGGCGTGGTAGCGTAGGCCGCCGACTCGAAGGGGTACACCATCTGCATGGCCGTGAAGTAGCCCAGCTTGCCGCCATTGCCGTTGCTGCCGCGGGCCGAGGGGTCGTCGGAATTCTCGCGGGCCACAGTGTTGAAGTTCTCCCCGCCCTCCGTTATGCGGCGGCGCAGGCTCAGGGCCTTCTCGTAAGCCGCCAGTGTGTCTTTGGGTGAGGCGTCGCGGGCTACGGCCACCAGCAGGTGTGAGGCGCTGATTTCCTTGCTCAGGCGGTCGTAGGCCTCGCGCACCAGCTGGTCGGTTACGCTTTTTTCGGTGAGGTAGGGCTGGGCCAGCTGCTGCTTGTAGCCATCCAGCTCCTGCCGGAAGGCCTGGGTGGTGTCGAGGCCGCGTTGCTCGGCGGCCAGCACCTTCAGCTTGAAATTAGTGTAGAGGTCGAGGTACTCCTGCACACTGGCTTTGGTGCCGAAAGCGGGGTCGGAGCTGTTGTTTTTGCGGTACACATAGGCAAATTCCGAGGCCGGAACGGCCGTAGTGCCCAGGGTTTCGACGGTGGCGGTAGCGGCAGTCGTGGCGGGTTTGGTAGCCTGGCACCCGGCCAGTAGGGCAGCCGCAGCGGTGCCGGCAAACAAAAAACGATGGTGCATACTTGCGAATGAAGGAAATCAGCGGGCGTAGTTCCAAGCCGGACCAACGGCCCGCAGGAGGATGACTACAATTTTACGGATTTTTTCCCGGCGGCCTGAACCGGCGGCCCGCGCCGCCTCAGCGGCTCAGGTCAGCGTCTTATAAAGGCGGCAGATGGTGTGCTCGCCCGTGGTGCTGTACTCCACCCGGTCCATGATGCGGTTAACGAGCATCATGCCCATGCCGCCCTTCTTGCCCACGCGCACAAACTCCCGCAAATCGGGCTCCTGGTACGAGCCGGGCGAATAGCCCGAAATAGCGCCGTCCTCAATCTCGAAACCAAACTCGTGGTCGCGCACATCCACCCGCACGTCCAGAAACTGCTTTTCGTCTTCGGCGTTGGCATGAATGATGAAGTTGGCTACTACTTCATCAACGGCCAGAATTAATTGGTTGACAACTACTTCCGATAGCTGCTGCCCGGCCAGGTATGCGCCCACAAAGTCGCGCACCACCTTCAGGTTGCGACGACTGCAGCTAATACGAATGGCTTGTTTCATGCCTAAAGGATGCGGGCCGAGCTTTTTTAAGAATAAGAACTTAAACGGCCGCCGCGTCGGCTTCCGAGGGCACAATGGTCATCAGCGAATCGAGGCCCAGAATCTCGAAGACGTTGCGCACTTTCTCCTGCATGTTGAAGAACACCAGCTTCACGTTGGCATCCTGGAAGGTTTGCAGGTGCGAGATGAACACGCCAAGCCCTGCCGACGAGATATAGTTGAGCTGCTGGCAGTCGATGAGCACTTTTTGGGTGCGCAGGATTTCGGGCTTGCTCAGCTCGGTATCGAGCAGAACGGAAGAGCTGGCGTCCAGCTCCCCATTGAGGGCCAGCGTGAGCGTGGTATCGGTGGCGTGTTGCGTTATTTTCATGGCTTGAAGCTACGTTAAAGGCCGGCTTCGGGTTGGGTCGACCGGAATTTAATCACGAGCAGCGTCTGGTCGTCGTGCATGGGCTGGCCCTTGGTGAATTCGTGTAAATCGGCCAGGATGTGGGCCTTGATCTGGTCGGCATTGAGGTAATACGACTGCTCCAGCATCAGCTGCAGGCGTTCCTCGCCGTACTCGTTCTGGGCCGCATCGCGGGCTTCCACGATGCCGTCGGTGTAAATCACCATCACGTCGCCGGGGTTGTAGTCGTAGAACTGGTTCTTGATGTGCTTTTCGTAGCCCTCGTGCCGGATGATGCCCAGCCCCAGGCCGGGCGTCTGGAAGTAAGACACTTCCTCCTTGATGGAGTGATAATAGAGCGTGTGGCAGTGGCCGGCGCGGGCGAAAACGAAGCCGCCGTGCTCATAATCAATGATATAGAGCGAAGCCGTAATGAAGGCCGATTTTTCGAGGCAGCGGCCCAGCGCGTCGTTGGCCTGGGTCATGAACTGGCTGGGTACCGGGTACTTTTCTCGCTCGTTGCGAGCCAGCGGGTTTTCCTGCATCAGCGCATGGAAAATGCCTTTCATCTGGGCCACGTGGAAAGCGGCCGTCACGCCCTTGCCGCTCACGTCGCCGATAAGCACGGCCAGGCGCCGGCCGGGCAGGTGCAGGAAGTCGTAGAAGTCGCCGCCCACTTCGGTAGCGGCCACCGCGTAAGAGCTGATTTCAAACCAGTTATCGATGGGCAGGTCCTTCGGAATCAGGCTGTCCTGCACGGCCGAGGCAATTTTAAGCTCGTCCTGCACGCGCTGGGTGCGCAGGGAGGCCTGAATGAGCTGCAGGTTTTCGATGCTGAGCACCGTCTGGCTGGCGAAGGTCTGCAGGATGCTCAGGCTTTCGCGGTCGAAGGCCTGCACGGGTTCCTGGAGCAGGTAAATGTTGCCGTACTGCCGCTTGCTGGAGCTGAGCGGCATCACCATGAGCGAACCGAACGGCAGCTTCAGCCGACGGAAGCTGCTGCCGGTCAGGTCGTTGTTGAAGTATTCCAGGTTGCTGAGGTTGAACTCGCTCAGTAGCCCTCGAATTGCGTAGGCCTGCTCGCCGGGCAGCTGGTGGTACAGGTCGAAGTGGTCCTCTTCGGCAGTGCCCTCAATGTGCAGCCAGGCCGCATCGGCGCGGGTGGTCTGGATGGCCGAGTCGAAGAACATCTGGTACACTTCGTCGGTCGTCTGGCCCCGCTGGATGAGCTGGGTGAGGCGCTGCATGCTCAGAATCTCCTCGCGCTTCTGCTCGAACACGCCCGCCGTGGGCAGGTTGAAGAGCGTTACGAGCAGGCCCATGAGCGCGTAGAAACCGGCGAAGAAGGCATTAAGCAGCAGAAAGGCGTTCTGCGGAGCCGGCCCCACCAGCCGGAAAGCGGGCCGGGTGTACAGGAAGTAGGCCACAAACACGCCCATTACCCCGATAACGGCCAGCTGCAGCAGTACGGCCTCCAGCTTCTGGCGGCGGCTGAGGTAGGCCACCCATTTCTGGCGGCCGCTCAGGTAGGCCCCAAAGGCCGCCAGCACGCCCAGCACCGCCGCCGACAGGCCAACGGGGGGCGCGTAGGGCAGCAGGCGCAGCAGCAGCGTGGCGCCCAGCATCATCTCAAAGGCCACCCATTGCCGCCGCAGCCGCTCGGTGCCCCGAAACAGTACCAGCGCCCGCCAGGCATAGTTGGTGCGGGCCAGCAGCAGCACAAACAAGCCCACATTGAAGGTGTAGAAAGCCGTGTGCAGCACCGAGCCAGCCATAGAACCGGGCCACAGCACCTGCAGCAGCTGGTGCACCCCCACGCTCACTACCGCCAGCAGCGCCGGGCCCAGCAGCAGCCGTTGCAGCAGCCCGATAAAATTGACGCCCTGCAGGCGCTCGGGTTCTTTCCGCTCGTACAGAAACACGACGGCCGTAAACAAGGCCTGCAGAACCAGCACCAGGCCGGCCGGCGGAGAAAGCGTTACCCCGCCCAGGCCCGGATGGGCGTAGAGCAGCGCGGCGGCCAGCAGCGCCAGCCAGCTTAGCAGCACGGCAACCGACAGCAAGGAAAAAGGCTTCCGAAGAACAGCCATGCAGACAAGGTAAGGGAAAGGCAGCCCGGGCAAAGGAGCCCGGCGGAAGGAAACGGAAGGACAAGATACGCGGCCCACCGTTATTAGGACAATTCCACCGTTGAGGCCCGACGTTAGGGCGCTAGAATCAACCAGTTGGACAAGCAAATACCCCGGAAGCAGGCCCCCGGGGTACTCGCGTAATCGGTTGGCGGGCCCTTTTAGCGGCTGCTGTAGTTGGGCGATTCGCGGGTAATCTGCACGTCGTGGGGGTGCGACTCGCGCAGGCCGGCCCCGGTAATGCGCACGAAGCGGGCAGTTTGCAGCTCCTCGATGGTGGCGGCACCGCAGTAGCCCATGCCGGCGCGCAGGCCGCCCGCGAGCTGGTAGAGCACTTCGGCGGCCAGGCCCTTATAGGGCACGCGGCCCACAATGCCCTCGGGCACGAGCTTCTTCACGTCGTCTTCGGCGTCCTGGAAGTAGCGGTCTTTGCTGCCTTCTTCCATGGCTTCCACCGAGCCCATGCCGCGGTAGCCCTTGTACTTGCGGCCCTCAAACAGCGTCATTTCGCCGGGGGCTTCATCGGTGCCGGCCAGCAGCGAGCCAATCATCACGGTACTGGCGCCGGCCGCCAGGGCCTTTACCACGTCGCCCGAATATTTAATGCCGCCGTCGGCAATAACCGGTACGCCGGTGCCCTCGAGGCCGCGGGCGGCTTCGAGCACCGCCGAAAGCTGGGGCACGCCAATACCGGCCACAATGCGGGTGGTGCAGATGGAGCCAGGGCCCACACCCACCTTCACGGCGTCGGCGCCGGCATCGGCCAGGGCGCGGGCGCCCTCGGCGGTGGCCACGTTGCCGGCAATAATCTGGAGGTCGGGGAACTGCTGGCGCAGGGTGCGCACGGCGTCGAGCACGCCCTTGCTGTGGCCGTGGGCCGTATCCAGGCTCACTACGTCCACTCCCGCTTCGAGCAGGGCGGTTACGCGCTCCAGCAGGTCGGCCGTAACGCCCAGGGCGGCGCCTACCATGAGGCGGCCCTGCTCGTCTTTGCTGGCGTTGGGCGTGCGGCGGCGCTTGCGAATGTCTTTGTAGGTGATGAGGCCCACCAGCCGGCCTTCCATGTCGATAACGGGCAGCTTCTCGACCTTGGAGTCCTGCAGAATGTCTTCGGCAGCGGCCAGTTCGGTGCCGGCCTTGGCCGTTACGAGCGGCAGGGCCGTCATCACCTCACTTACCGGCCGGCTCATGTCCTTTTCAAAGCGCAGGTCGCGGTTGGTAAGGATACCCTTGAGGTGGCGCTGCTCGTCGATGATGGGGATGCCGCCGATGTTGTGCTCGCGCATCAGCTGCTTGGCTTCGGCCAGCGTGGCGGTTTCGGTGAGCGTGAACGGGTCGAGGATCATGCCGCTCTCCGAGCGCTTCACGCGGCGCACCAGCTCGGCCTGGGCCCGGATGCTCATGTTCTTGTGGATGATGCCGATGCCGCCTTCCTGGGCCAGGGCAATGGCCATTTCGGCCTCGGTTACCGTGTCCATGGCCGCCGACACGAAGGGCAGTTGCAGGCGGATGCGGCGGGTAAGTTGGCTGCCGGTGGCAACGTCGCGGGGCAGCACCTCGGAGTAGCCGGGCAGCAGCAGCACATCGTCGTAGGTAAGGGCCTCGAAGGCAATTTTGGCGGCGTGGTCGGCCATGGCAACAAGAGAGTTAGAAGGTGGCTTGTTGCGGGTCAAAGTTAAGGCGTAAAGTTGGCTTTCGGGTTACGAAGGCGTGGTGTTTTCCGCAAGCGCCCGAAATAAGCCGCCCCAGCTCTAAACAGGCAGGCAGCAAAACCTACGGCCCGCTCCGGCAGTTATAGGGCCCAGCCGCGCCACTCCGATGCGGCCCGTTTCATTCTTCTGACATCTCATGGCAACTACTAAAAACTGGTTTATTACCGGCGTCAGCTCCGGGTTCGGGGCCTCGCTGGCCGATCTGCTACTCGAAAAAGGCGACAAAATAGCCGCCACCTTCCGCCAGCAGGCTCAGGCCGACGAGTTCACGAAAAAAGCCAAGGGCCAGGGCTACGGCTTCGTGATGGAAGTAACCGACGAGGCCCAGGTAAAAAAAGCCGTGGCCGACGCTATCGACAAGCTCGGCCACCTCGACGTCATCGTCAACAACGCCGGCTACGGCTCGCTGGGCAGCATCGAGGAAATTGAGGCCGAGGAAGTGCGCCGGCAGTTTGATGTGAACGTGTTCGGGCCGCTGCACGTGCTGCGGGCCGTGCTGCCGCATTTGCGCGAGCGGAAAAGCGGCCACGTGCTCAACATCACCAGCATTGGGGGCCTGAAAACCTTCCCGGGCGTGGGCGTGTACAACGCCAGCAAATTTGCCCTCGAAGCCATCGGCGAAAGCCTGGCCCAGCAGGTGAAGCCGCTCGGCATCAAGGTAACCAACATCGAGCCCAGCGGCTTCCGCACCGAGTGGGCCGGCGCCTCGGCCACTTATGTGGATACGGCCATCGATGATTACCGCAGCACCGTAGGCGAGAACCTAAAAGGCATCCAGAGCTACAGCGGCAGCCAGCCCGGCGACCCCGACCGCGCCGCCCAAATCATGTACGACCTCGTGCACGCCGACGGCGACGCCCCGTTGCACCTGCCGCTGGGCAAAGCCGCCGTCAAAGGAGCACGCGAAAAATTCACTGCCCTGGTAAAAGAACTGGCCGAA
The DNA here is from genome assembly GCF_900111515.1 of Hymenobacter actinosclerus. Classification (GTDB taxonomy): domain Bacteria; phylum Bacteroidota; class Bacteroidia; order Cytophagales; family Hymenobacteraceae; genus Hymenobacter; species Hymenobacter actinosclerus. The sequence continues at coordinate 494,110 of NZ_FOHS01000003.1, read as the reverse complement.
GTAGAGGAAACCGGCAACTCGGCGGATTTTCCTGTCTGAGCTGCAAGCTTCAAGCCGCAAGCTACAAGCTGACCGGCTGTCATCCTGAGCGAAGCGAAGGACCTTATTACGTGAAGACGAGTCGTTGTTACGGTCGTTCCAGCGTGATAAGTTCCTTCCTTCGTCAGGATGACAGGCCGTAAAGCTTGCCGCTTGAAGCTTGCGGCTTGCGGCTTGTAGCTTGCAGCTCAAGAAAGCCCGTTCTGCTTTTTGGTGCCGCGCACGGCCTGGGCTTCGAGCGGGTTTTCGGGCCAGTAGTGCTTGGGGTAGCGGCCGCGCAGGTCTTTGCGCACCTCGAAGTAGGAGCTGGTCCAGAAGCTGCGCAAATCGCGCGTGACCTGGGCGGGGCGGTAGCCCGGCGAGAGCAGGTGCAGCGTGAGCGGCACCCGGCCCCCGCCCACGGTGGGCGTGTCGAGCAGGCCGAACACTTCCTGTAGGCGCACGGCCAGCACCGGGGCTGCCGGTACAGAATAATCGAGGCGGATGCGCGAGCCGGTGGGCACTTCGAGGTGGGTAGGGGCGAGGTGGTCCAGCTCCTGGCGCTGGCTCCAGCCGCCCGGCAAACGCCCCAGCAGGGCCTCTGCGAAGTCAATCCGGCCCAGCTCGGCCATCGATTTCACGCCCGTCAGGTACGGCCCCAGCCAATCGTCCAACTCTGCCAGCAGCGTCTCATCCGATACGTCGGGCCAGTTTTCGGGGAGGTGATGGTGCGCGAAGGCCAGCCGCTGCCGCAGCTGCGTGGCGGCTTCGTTCCAGGGCAGCCCGGCAATGCCGCCGGCCCGCACGGCGCCCAGCAGGGCTGCGGCTACCAGCGTCGGGTCGGGGTTGGGCAAATGCACATCCGACAAAAGCAAAGCCCCCAAACGACGCAGGCGGCGGGCGGTTACGCGGCCGGCGGCTTCGTCCCAGCGCACTTCATCGCGGGTTTCAATTTGCGCGGCGAAGTGCTCTTCCAACTCGGCCCGGCTCAGGGGCGCGGCCAGACTGGCGCGGGGCTGGGCGGCGTAGCCATCGAGGGCGGCCACGGCAAAGAACTGGTCCTGCTGTCCAAAATGCTCGGCCGGTAGCGTAGCCCGCTGGCCACTTAGCAGCCGTACGCGCTCAGGCGTTTCGCGCTGGGCCAAGCGGTCGGGGTAGGCCAGGGCGGCCAGCAGTCCGGCTGTATCGGGCTCGATTTCACCCTTCGCCCCGGCCCGCTGCCGCAGCACGGCCGCCGCCTCGCGCACCCGGCGCAGACCGGCGGCGTCGGGCAACAGGCCGGGCAGCGGGGCGCGGCCGGTGTGCAGGGCCTCCAGGCGCAGGCGTAAATCGGGCGGGCCGAACGAGCCATCGGCGGGGCGCAGGATGTCGCGCTCGGTGAGCAACGCGGCCAGCGCGCAGGCCGTGGCCCCGTGGCCGATTTGCTGGCCCCGCGCCACCAGGTGGGCCAGGCGCGGGGCCAGCCCCAGCCGGGCCAGGGCGCGGCCGTGGGCGGTGGGCGGCCCGGCCGGCGTAACGGCTTCCAGACGTACCAGCAGCTCGCGGGCCTGGGCCAGGGCCGGGGCCGGCGGCGCATCGAGCCAGCGCAGACTACCCGCCTCGTGCGCGCCCCACAACGCCAGCTCCAGGGCCAGCGGACTCAGGTCGGCGGTCAGGATTTCGGGCGGCAGATGGGCGGGCAGCTCCCGGAATTCGGCTTCGGTCCAGAGGCGGTAGCAGGTGCCGGGGCCCAGGCGGCCGGCGCGGCCCCGGCGCTGGTCGGCGGCGGCCTGGCTGGCGGGCTCGGTGCCCAGCGTGGTCAGGCCGGTGCGCGGCTCGAAGCGCGGAATCCGGGCAAAGCCGCCATCCACCACGATGCTCACGCCCTCAATAGTCAGGCTGGTTTCGGCGATGCTGGTGGCCAGCACCACCTTGCGGCGGCCGGCCGGGGCGGGGCGCAGGGCCGCGTCCTGCTGCTCGGCAGGCAGCTCGCCGTGCAGCGTGTGCAGGTCGATATGCTCGGGCCGCGAGGCCAGCTTGGCCGCCACCCGGCGCTGGTCGGCCAGGCCGGGCAGAAACACCAGCACGTCGCCGCTGGGGTGGGCCGCCAGGGCCTCGCGCACGAGTACCGGTACCAGGTCCTGGAGCTTTTCGTGGGGGCGCTTGGAGGCGCTGGCGGTCCGCCGGGAACTCAGGTAGTGAGTTTCCACCGGAAACATGCGGCCCAAGCTGCTCACGACCGGCGCGCCCAGCCAGCCGCCCAGCCGCTCGGCATCCAGGGTGGCCGACATCACCAGCAGGCGCAAATCGGGCCGCAGCACTTGCTGGGCATCGAGGGCCAGGGCCAGCCCGAGGTCGGCGTGCAGGCTGCGCTCGTGGAACTCGTCGAAGAGCACGGCCGCCACGCCTTCCAGCGCGGGGTCGTCCTGGAGCTGGCGGGTGAGGATGATTTCAGTCACGACTTCGATGCGCGTCTGGGCCGACACCTTGCTTTCCAGCCGCATGCGGTAGCCCACGGTCTGGCCCACGGGCTCGCCCAGCAGCTGAGCCATGCGCGTGGCCGCCGCCCGCGCCGCCAGCCGCCGGGGTTCCAGCACGATTATTTTACCGCCCGCCCGCCAGCCGGCCTCCAGCAGCGCCAGCGGCACGAGCGTGGTTTTGCCCGCGCCGGGCGGGGCCTGGAGCACCGCTATCGTATGGGTTTCGAGCGTAGCAAGCAGCTCGGGCAGGGCGGCGGTGATGGGCAGGTCGGGGAGGCGCATAGGCTGAGGGTTCAAAAAAAGAGGGTCATGCTAAGCGCAGTCGAAGCATCTCTACCGCAACACTCATCCAATCGGTACAACGAAGCGGTAGAGATGCTTCGACTGCGCTCAGCATGACCCTCTTATAGCAACCGGCCGCAAACCCTAATACAGCGCCACCGAGCTGTCCACGCGCCGGCTCCAGGCATCAATGCCGCCGCGCAGGTTCAGCAGGTTAGTGTATTCGTGGCGGTGCTGCAGGTAGGCCAACGCCTGCATCGAGCGCACGCCGTGGTGGCAGATGAGCACCACGGGCCGGTCGTCGGGCACCTCGTTGGCGCGGGAGGCCAGCTCGCCCAGCGGAATCAAAAGGCTGCCCGCTATGCGGCAGAAGTCGAACTCTTCGGGCTGGCGCACGTCGATGAGCTGGAGGTTTTCGCCGCTTTGCAGGCGGGCGTGCAGGGCTTCGGGCGTGAGTTCGGGCAGCATCGATAGGCAGGGGAAAAGCGGAATCAGCCGTAAAATTACCCCGCCGCTGGTTAGCTTTGGCCAACCGGCCCCAAAAGGTGCCGGCGCAATTCACCAGCTGAAACGGAAGTGGAAGAGCTCTACAGATTCTGGACCGCGGCGGCCGGCAACGGTCCGCTCGAATGGGTGGCCGTGCTTACGGGCTTCGCCTGCGTGTGGCTGGCGGCCCGCGAGTCGCTTTGGAATTTCCCAGTGGCCATCGTCAGCTGCGGGCTGTTTGTGGTAGTGTACACGAAGGCTACGCTGTACTCCGATGTTTTTTTGCAGGTGGTGTTTATCGTGCTGGCCGCCGTGGGTTGGTACCAGTGGCTTTATAGGGGCCGCAACGCAGCTGAGCTACCTGTAACGCACACGCCTGTCCGCGAGTGGGCTGGCTGCGCGGCTTTCGTGGCGGCCTACACGCTGGCCGTGGGTTACTACCTGCTGCACCACACCGACGCTACGCTGCCGCACTGGGACGCCTTCACCACGGCCGGCAGCCTGGCAGGCCAGTTTCTGCTGATTCGTAAGCGCCTGGAAAATTGGTTTGTGTGGATAGTCGTCGATATTATTTTCGTGCCTATCCTGTGGTATAAACACTTATACGCAGTCAGCGCCCTCTATGCCCTCTACCTGGCCCTGGCCGTGTACGGCTACGTGGAGTGGCGCCGGGCCCTGCGAAAAAATGCCGCCCGCTCCCTACCTCTTCCTGCCTGACCTGCTATGACACAACCTTTCCGCCTCATGTTATCTGATTTTTCGATTTCCGAAACCGCCCGCTGATGCTGCGCGTGGCTCTTACCGGACCCGAATCGACGGGCAAAACCACCCTTAGCCGGCTGCTGGCCGAACACTTTCGCACCGCCTGGGCCCCCGAGTACGCCCGCGACTACCTCACGGCGCACGGCTCGGCCTATACCCTGGCCGATCTGGAGGAAATTGCCCGGGGCCAACTGCGAGCCGAGGTGCGGGCAGAAGCAGAAGCCCGGCGCCTGGGCCGGCCGCTGGTATTCTGCGACACGGATTTGCTGGTGATAAAAATCTGGGCCGAGCATGCTTTTGGCACTTGCCCCGACTGGATTCTGCGCCGCATCGCGCAACAACATTACGACCTGGTACTGCTACTCGCTGTGGACCTGCCCTGGGAGGCCGATCCGTTGCGCGAGCACCCACAGCCTGAGCACCGGGCCCACTTTTTCGCCCTCTACCAGCGCGAACTCCGCCACCAGTTGTCGAACTTTGTGGAAATAAGCGGCCCGCCCGTCCAGCGCTTCGAACAGGCCTGCTCGCATGTTAATGAGCTACTCCGCCAACAGCCCCAGACCCAATGAATGGCTCAGGAAACTTTCTGGAGCCGCTACCGTTTTTTGCCCGGTAACGTGTCGACTTATGACTAGAGCGCGCGGACAATTAGCGAGGAAAGCGGCCAAAAGCCAGTAACGCGAAGCGCTGCTTCGCAGCCGAGCGAAAGGCATGAACGAAAACCGCTCTTAAAGCCCGTGTAGACGGTCGCGAAGCAGCGCTTCGCGTTACAGCTTGCTAATTGTCCGCACGCTCTAGGTTAATGTCCTGCATAAGTTATTGATAATCAAATAAAAAATTGGTTGATTGCCAATGATGTATACCCTCGAAAACGAGCAGTGTCGCGTTCAGATAAATACCCTAGGGGCCGAGCTAACCAGCTTTGTCTACCTCGATGCTGCCGGCGAGCTGGAATACATCTGGCAGGCTGATCCGGCGCATTGGGGGCGGCACGCACCGGTTTTGTTCCCCATTGTCGGCCGCTTGCCCGACAACCAGTATCATCATCAGGGGCAGACGTACGAAATGGGGCAGCACGGTTTCGCCCGCGACCAGGAGTTTGCCCTGCTGCACCGTAGCGCCTTCGAGCTGACGTTTGAGCTGCGCGACGATGCCGCCAGCCGGGCAGTTTACCCGTTTGGGTTCGCGCTGCGCATCAGCTACCGGCTGGCCGGCACCACGCTCACGGTAGGCTGGGAGGTCGAAAACCCCGGCTCCGACGAGCTGCTGTTCAGCATCGGGGCGCACCCGGCCTTCCGCTGCCCGCTGCTGCCCGATGAGACGTTCGAAGACTACGAATTCGTATTCGACCATCCGGTCAGCCTCGACCGGCACCTGCTGCAAAACGGCCTGTTCAGTGGCGAAACCGCGCCGCTGCTGCGCCACGAAACAGTGCTGCCGCTCAGCTACGAGCTGTTTTCCCAGGATGCGCTGGTGTTTCAGCACTTCGATTTTACCAGCCTCACGCTGCGCAGCCGCCGCTCGGGCCACAGCGTGCGGGCCCGTTTCGACGGCTTCCCCTACCTGGGCCTCTGGACGGCGGGGGCGGGTGCCGAGTTCGTCTGCATTGAGCCCTGGCAGGGCCTGGCCGGCCACGTGGGCGGCCCCGTCGAGCTGGCCGACAAGCAGGGCATCCTCCGTCTGGAAGCCGGCCAGCAGTTTATCACTTCTTACAGCCTCACCGTTGCCTGATACCACCACTTCCGACATCACCATCCGGGCCATTGCGGCGGCCGATACCTACGAGCTGCGCCATCAGGTGCTGTGGCCGGGCGAGCCGGTAGCCTACATCAAGCTCGGCAACGACGAGGCCGGATTGCACTTCGGCGCATTCCGCAACGGCAAGCTTGTGTCGGTTATTTCGCTGTTTATTGATGGCAGCGTGGCCCGGTTTCGCAAGTTCGCCACCCGCCCCGACTGCCAGGGCCAGGGCATCGGCTCGCAGCTGCTGCGCCACGTCATCAACGAGGCCCGCCGCCACGGCGCCCGCCGCCTCTGGTGCGACGCCCGCGCCGTAAATGAGGCTTTCTACCGCGCCTTCAAGCTGGAGCCCGAAGGCAACCGCCTTTACCGCGGCACCGAGCCATACATTCTGATGGCCAGGGATTTGTAGTCGTCAGGGCTTAGGACTTAGAAAAAGAACGGTCATTCTGAGCGGAGCGAAGAATCTCGCGTGCAATGGTAACCCCTTACTAAAGAGTTACCATTGCACGCGAGATTCTTCGCTCCGCTCAGAATGACCGTTCTTTTTCTAAGTCCTAAGCCCTAAGTCCTAAGTCCCTAATCCCTAAAAGCTATCCACTCGGCGGCGGTTGTAGTCGGGTTCCCAGTCGTTGATGGGGCGGGAGATGCCGGGGGGCAGGTCGAAATCGGGCAGGCCGTCGTCGAGCGGTTCGCCGCCGCCGCTGTCGTCGTCGTTGCCGGGAGCCGGCGGGCGGCGGACGCGGCGGCCGGGCATCAGCAGGACAAAGGCGGCGAAAATAAGCGCGACGAGCATATACAGGAGGCTGGGAACGGACATGGCGCGGGAGGCTGAAGAGGGGCGGGAAGGGCTCCGGAACCGGACGGGCTATTTACTGCAACGGGCAGCCGCCCCACCTGGTTTCTGCCGGCGCCGGCTTGGGGGCCGCGACGCCGCAGCAGGCGGGGCGTATTTCTAAGATAGCTGATTGCCAGTAGAAAACGAAGCCGCCAGGCTTTTTTGCGCCGGCTGGCAGCGCCTGGCTGGCTGAAACCAGATTTCGCGGTGTACCTTCGCCGCAGAGTTTAGGGGTGCCCCAGGCTGCGCGACGAATAATCGGGCGGCAATAAGGCTGAGATCATACCCATTGAACCTGATCCGGGTAATGCCGGCGAAGGGAACAAACGATCCGCGAGCGAAAAGCCCGTGGGGCCGACCCCTGGCCCCGGGCCCGTTCCACTTTTTCATTTTTCACACTTGAAAACTGTATTGACCACCGGACTGGCCCTGTTGGGGCTATCGTCTGGCGTGGCCTGGGCCCAGGGGCCCGTGGCCGGCACCCTTACCGATGCCCGTACCGGCCAGCCGCTGCCCGGTGCCACCGTGCTGCTCGACGGCACGCCCAGCGGCGCCACCGACGCGGCCGGCGGCTTTAGCCTGCCCGCCGTACCGGCTGGTTCGCACGAGCTGCGCATCACGTTTGTCGGCTACGAACCCTTCGCGCAGACCCTGCAGGGCCAGGCCGGGGCCCAGCGCCTAGCGGCCCGGCTGCAGCCCGGCGGCGTGCTCACCGGCGACGCGCTGGTAACGGCCCAGCGCGCCTCCGACCGCACGGCCACAGCCTACACCAACCTCGGCAAGCAGGAGCTGGCCAAGCGTAATTTCGGCCAGGATTTGCCCTACCTGCTCGACCAGACGCCCTCGGTGGTAGTGACGTCGGATGCCGGGGCGGGGGTGGGCTACACCGATATCCGCATCCGGGGCACCAGCAACACGGGCATCAACATGACCGTCAACGGTATCCCGTTGAATGACGCTGAGTCGCACGGCTCGTTTCTGGTGAACCTGCCCGATCTGGCTTCGTCTATCAGCAGCCTGCAGGTGCAGCGCGGGGTGGGCACGAGCCAGAACGGCGGGGCGGCCTTCGGAGCCAGCCTCAACATCTCTACCCTCGACAACCGCCGCGAGGCCTACGGCGAAACCAGCAACTCATTCGGCTCCTTTAACACCTGGAAAAACACTGTGCAGTTCGGCACCGGCCTGCTGGGCCAGCATTTTATGGTAGATGGCCGCCTCTCGCGCATCAACACCGACGGCTACATGAACCGGGCGGCTTCAGATTTGAAGTCGTACTACCTGGCCGCGGGCTACCAGGCGAAGAATACGCTGGTGAAGTTCATCACCTTTTCGGGCCGCGAGAAAAGCTACCAGGCCTGGAACGGCGTGCCTGAACCGGGCATTACCGGCGACGCAGCTCTGCTCCAGCAGTTCATCGACAACGGCGAGCTGAGCCCGGATGATGCCGACCGGCTGCGCCGCGAAGGCCGCCGCTACAGCTCCTACACCTACGACAACCAGACCGACAACTACCAGCAGAACCACTACCAGCTGCACCTCTCGCAGGGCTTGGGCGACGACTGGAGCCTGGGCGCGGCCCTGCACCTGACCCGCGGCCTGGGCTACTACGAGAGCTTCCGGGCCAACCGCAAGCTGGCCAACTACCAGCTACCCAATATCACGCTCGGCGACACCACCATCAAGCGCACCGACCTGATTGACCGCAAGTACCTCGATAACTACTTCTACGGTGGCACCTTCGCGCTTAACTACCAGCCTAAAAGCAACGACCGGCTGCAGGCCACCGTGGGCGGCGCCTGGAACCGCTTTATCAATGACCACTACGGCGAGGTCATCTGGGCCCGGTTTGCCTCCACGGGCAACATCCGCCACCGCTACTACTTCAACGACGCCACCAAAACCGACTACAACGCCTACGCCCGCGCCACCTGGCAGCTGCTGCCCAAGCTGGGCGTGTACGCCGACGTGCAGCTGCGCCACATTGAATACAACATTGATGGGCTCGAAGACGACCAGAATGACGTGCGCACCCGCGCCCGCTACACCTTTTTCAACCCCAAAGCCGGCGCCACGTTCGCGCTTTCCGAGGGCCAGCAGCTGTACGCCAGCTTCGCGGTGGGCCAGCGCGAGCCGGTGCGTTCCGATTTCACTGACCGCCCGGCCGGCGACCAGGGGGCCAAAGCCGAGCGCCTGCACGACCTGGAGGCCGGCTACCGCCTGCGCCAGGCCGATGTGAACCTACTGGGCCCCGGTGGCTCGGTGAGCTTCGAGGCCAACTACTTCTACATGAACTACCGCAACCAGCTGGTAGCCACCGGCCAGCTCAACGACGTGGGCACGGCCCTGCGCACCAACGCCCCGCGCAGCTACCGTACCGGCCTGGAGCTGACCGGCGCAGCCGCGGCCCTGCAGAACCGCCTGAGCCTCAGCAGCACCCTCACGCTCAGCCGTAACCGCATCCTCGACTACCGCGCCGTTACCTACGATGCCGACTACAACCCCATAACCGCCGCCGAGGCCCGCACCACCACTATTTCCTACTCGCCCAGCGTGGTGTCGGCGCACACCCTCGAAGCCCAGCCGCTGGCCGCCGTGCCGGGCCTGCGGGCGGCGCTGCTCTACAAAACCGTCAGCCGCCAGTACCTCGACAACTCCACGAGCCAGGACCGCCGTATCCAGCCCTACCAGGTGCTCGATTTCCGGCTGCGCTACACCATCCGGCCCGCGTTCATGAAGGAAATCGAGCTGGGCCTGCTGGTCAACAACGTGCTCGACCGCCGCTACGCCGCCAACGGCTACACCTACGGCTACCCCGGCGCCGATGGCCGCCCGCAAACCTTCAACTGGTACTTCCCCCAGGCCACCCGTAACTTCCTGGTGTCGGTAGGCGCGAAGCTCTGATCACGGATGAGCACGGATTTTAGCAGATTTCACGGATTTTGTAGCCGGCCCGATTGTCAATTTTGAATCCGTTGCTCAGCAAAACAAAGAAGGCCACCTCAACCGAGGTGGCCTTCTTTAATCGACTACAAAATCCGTGAAATCCGCTAAAATCCGTGCCAATCAGTGATCAGATGATCAGGCGCACGCCGCCCAACTCGGAAATCTGGTAGGGGAACCGGTCGCCGGGGGAGCCGATGAACATGAAGTTTTTGGGTATGTTCCACTCGCGGGAGAGGCGGTCGATAAGCTCGGGGCCGAAGTGGCCGGGCATGGCCACGAAATCCACCCGAATCTGGTCATAGGCGCGGTCGAGCACCTCTATATCCTTGAGCAGCTCGGGCGAATAGGTTTCGCCCTCGCGCAGCAGCGTCACGATTTTGAGGCGGTTGGTAAACTCGTTTTCTACCACGTAGGCCATCACCTTGTTCAGGTTCGACACGTTGTCGCCCTTGGTGAAGAACACGAATTCCTGCTGGTGCAGCTCGCGGGTGGCCTTTTGCACCTGCAGGCGGCTGAAGCGCGACACGCCGGGGTATTTGTGGGCAAACGAGGTAGCGGCAGCCAGAATCAGCTCCAGAATAGACGCCCGGTTGAGCATGATGTACACGATGGCCATCGAGGGCAGGAAGTACTGCAGGAAGACAATCAGGAACTTGGGGTTCAGCTGCACGTTGCCGTATAGCGCTATCAACACGCTGATAAGGGCCACCGTAACCGTGAGAATACCGGCGTATATGGGGCGCGGCAGGTTGGGCCGCTTGCTCTTGAGCAGGAAGTTGCCGATGGCAAACAAGGCCATCACCGACAGAAACGAGATGGTGTACACGCCCGCCAGCGGCTTGATGTCGCCGTTGGTGATGAAGAGCACCGAAGAACAGAGCAGGAAAAAGGTAATCAGGATGATGTAGTTGCTCTGGCGGGCGTTTTCCTTGAGGAAGAACTGGGGCAGGATGCGGTCCAGGGCCATGCGTTTCATCAGGCCGCTTACGCCCACGAAACTCGTGAGCACGGCCCCGCTGAGCACGGCCACGGCATCAATCGAGATGAGCGTACCCAGCCACGGGCCGCCGGTAACCTCGCCCAGGTAGGCGAGCACCGTTTCGGAATGCTCGCCCACGCTAACTATCGGTAGCGCGGCAATGGCCAGAAAGGCAATAATCGGGTTGAAGAAACTGACCACCACCCACATATTGCGCAGCGTTTTGGGAAACACGCCGGCAGCCTGCTCCTCCACGAAGTTGGCCGAGCTTTCAAAACCCGAAATGCCCAGCATAGCCGCGCTGAAGCCAAAAAACAGGGCCGTAACCAGGCTGCCGCCGGGAATGGGAGCCGAGAAGTTCAGCGAGAACGTGCTCATGTCGTGGGTCAGCAAAAACCACACGGCCGTAACCACCAGCACCGTGAGCGTAGCCAGGTGAGTCAGGAAAATAGCCACGGCCACCTTCGCCGACTCCGAGATGCCCAGGATAGTGAGGGCCAGAAACAGGCCCAGCAGCGCCAGGGTGGCAAAATTGATGTTGAACCCGTCCCAGAGCGTGTGCAGGTAGTGCATGGCTTCGGCGGCCGAAATAACGGCGGTGGCCATGTACGAGAGGATGGTGAGACAGGCGGCCAGGGCGGCGTTGCGCTTGCTGGTGGTGTTGAGCAGCACGTTGTAGGCGCCGCCGTTGAGGGGCAGCGCGCCCACCACCTCACCGTAAATTTTACGGAACAGGAACAGCACTGCCGCCACCATCAGCAGGGCCACGAAGGCGTACTGCCCGGCGTAGGCAATGGCCAGGGCCGACACATAGAGGCAGGACGAGGAAATATCGTTGCCGCAAATGGCGGTGGCTTCCAGCTCGGTTAGTTTTTTGTGCTCACTCATATAAGGTAAGGGTAGGCCAGGCGATGGTAGGAATGAAGATGGGAACTGGTACGGAAAAAAAGGCCCGTCCGACGAACGGGCGATTTAAGGTACGGCTTTTTGGCCCTGGCCAGCCCGCAGGCCGGTGCCAAACCATCGGGTCGACCGCACGGTTCTACATTCGGAAAGCCTTATCTTTGAAGCTGATTCCCACTTTATAGCCCACCCCATATCATCCGCCATGTCTTCTGAAGCTGACGTACTCTCGCCCCAGGCCAAAGCCCATTCCGCCCAGCGCGGTTCTACCAACGCGGCCGGTTTCACCGATTACTTCGACCTCGACGGCCTGCTGACCGAGGAGCACAAGCTCATCCGCCAGAGCATTCGTGATTTCGTGAAAAAGGAAATCAGCCCCAACATCGAGAAGTGGGCCCAGCAGGCGCACTTTCCCAGCGAAATCGTGCGCAAGTTCGGCGACGTGGGCGCGTTCGGCCCCACCATCCCCACCGAGTACGGCGGCGGCGGCCTCGACTACATCAGCTACGGCCTGATTATGCAGGAAATTGAGCGCGGCGACTCCGGTATGCGCTCCACGGCCTCGGTGCAGGGGTCGTTGGTGATGTTCCCCATCTACGCCTACGGCTCGGAGGAGCAGCGCCGCAAGTTCCTGCCCAAACTGGCCAGCGGCGAGTGGCTCGGCTGCTTCGGCCTGACCGAGCCCGACCACGGCTCGAACCCCGGCGGCATGGTTACGCGCATCGAAGACAAGGGCGACTACTACCTGCTCAACGGCGCCAAGCTCTGGATTTCCAACTCGCCCGAGTGTCAGGTGGCCGTAGTGTGGGCCAAAAACGAGGAGGGCCGTATCAAGGGCCTTATCGTGGAGCGCGGCATGGAAGGCTTCACGACGCCCGAAATCCACAACAAGTGGAGCCTGCGCGCCAGCACCACCGGCGAGCTGGTATTCGACAACGTGAAGGTGCCCAAGGAAAACCTGCTGCCCAACATCGACGGCCTCAAAGGCCCCCTGGGCTGCCTCGACTCGGCCCGCTTCGGCATTGCCTGGGGCGCCATCGGCGTGGCCATTGACTGCTACGAGTCGGCCCTGAAATACAGCCTGGAGCGCGAGCAGTTCGGCAAGCCGATTGCCGCTTTCCAGCTCCAGCAGAAAAAGCTGGCCGAAATGATTACTGAAATCACTAAGGCCCAACTGATGGTATGGCGCCTGGGCGTGCTCAAAAACGAAGGCAAAGCCACCAGCGCCCAGATTTCGATGGCCAAGCGCAACTCGGTAGAAATTGCCCTGCACATCGCCCGCGAAGCCCGCCAGATTCACGGCGGCATGGGCATCACGGGCGAGTACCCCATCATGCGCCACATGATGAACCTCGAATCGGTCCTCACCTACGAAGGCACCCACGACATCCACCTGCTGATTACGGGCGCCGATATTACGGGCATTCAGGCGTTCAAGTAAGCGCAGAAGTTGCGTAAATTCAAACGGCCGTTCTGGAAACAGGGCGGCCGTTTTTTAATGCTGCTTGATTATGCTTAGAGTGTTATCTGTTTTAATAATGCTAACCAGTTCTTTTGTTGCAGCTGCTCAAGCACCCAGCAAGCAATTCTACGAACTTGCCGATGGAATATTAGGTGGTTTACAGTCACAGGCAGTTTCTCGGTTGGAGAAAGGCGATGATGGCTATTACCATTGGCGTAATGCTCCTACAGATATTTCAACCGTACGCCTTCTGCTGCTAAACCACGCATACAGTGATAGCCATGTTTCTGAGGGATTCATATCGGCTAAGCAGGGCACTGAAGAATACTCGATACTGCGTAAATATTTTTCAGAAAGAGACATTGCCTCATTTCGGCAGCAACTACCGGCGGCCCATAGCTTCATGTTTGATCAGGCTTATATAAAGTATGATTGGGTGCATGTCATAAACCAGGATACGATCCGAGCTATTGATGGTAGGACGTCAAAGAAGGGGCAAATAGTATCATTAGATCCTAGAGGAGACTATCTTTCAACGCACTATGGTAACTGGCAACTATTCAGTATTTCCGGAATGCTATTTTCTGAGGATGGCAAGCGGGCAATGGTCGAAGTTGGATACGGGACTAGTATGGATGTGTGGATATATGAGAAGATAAAGGGCCAATGGCGCAAGAAAGTCGCTATCTACTCGATGGTTGAGTAGAAAGGCCATTTCAGTGTTGTGAGTGCCTTTTAAAGTGAGAAAACGCGTTGCCTTACCGCAACTCGTCAAATGCATACTGGCCCGTACTCCAGAACTCGTCCAACGCCATCAGCCGGGGCTTGAAGAAGGGAATGAGCCGGGGCCAGTCGTCGCGGGAGAACAGGTTGGCGGGGCGCAGCTCCTGGTAGATGCGGGCCAGCGGCTGGCCACTTTCGTTGACGGCGGCCGGCTCCCAGGTCCAGGTTTCGCCGGTGGCTTCTTCCAGCATCGGCCGTAGCTCCCGAAACTGCTCGAAGAACAGCTCCCGCAGGCCTTCATCGGGGTGGGTGATTTCGATGGCTATGGTGGCGTGGCGGTTGTCGGCGTGCAGGCGGAAGTACACGTGCTTGAGGCCGGTTTTGTAGTTCATCCAGTTCACCGGCCCGCCGTCGGCCGAGGGTACGGGCTGCATGTACTGGCCCAGCGTGGTCCAGAAGGCCTGGCGGAGCTGGGTGGCTTCGGTCTTGCTATACATAGGGGAGTAGAGTCGGGAGGCTGGCAAAGGGGCCGGCCGAAGCAGTGGAAACGCGGCTCGTGGCGGCAGGTTGCGCGACCCGCAGTGGCGGAAACTAGTTTTGCTGCGTAGTTTAGGGCCTCACTACGCTTTCCTGCTCCATGCCCACTTCTGCCCCCGCTACTTCTTTGGTGCTATTAGAATGTCTCGTGGCTGGCACCACCCACCGTCCCGGCCTGCGCGAGTTCGAGCCGAAACTCAAGCCCGGCCAACCCCTGGCCCTGACCCGCGAAGCCGACAGCTCCTACGACGACTGGGCCGTTAAGGTGCTCACTACCGGCCCCGGCGAGGAGTTCTGGCTGGGCTACCTGCCCGAAGGCCGCAACGAAACCGTCGCCCGCCTGCTCGACGCCGGCTATCCGCTTTCGGCCCGCCTCACCCACAAAGCCTGGGAAGACGAATGGCTGCACCTGGAAATTGAAGTGCTGCTGGAGCGATAAGAAGCGTATTTTGAGTACATAAAACGCCGGTCATTCAGAGCGCAGCGAAGAATCTCGCGTGCTAAAGTAATTCCTTACGGCAAGGTTACCATTGCACGCGAGATTCTTCGCTGCGCTCTGAATGACCGTTCTTATACAGCCCAACGCCAACAGTTCAACACCTACAGCAAATCAGCCAGGGCCAGCACCTGCTGCCGGGCCTGCTCGATTTCGGGGTGGTCGGGGAAGTGCTGCTGCACCCACTGCGTAAAGCCGCTCACGATGCTGCCCACGGCCTCGCGGTTGCTGGCCGGCGCCGGCTCGCTGGCCCGGCGCTCCTCGTCGGATAGGGTCGGGAAAGCGTCTTCCAGCCCAATCTGGCTCATCAAATCCGACACGAACACCATGCCGCACACCTGTAGGGCCTGGTAGAGCTGCACCACTTCGGGCATGCTGAGCGCCAGTGGCTCGTGGGCCTGGGCGTGGCCGAGCCGGGCAATAAGGGGCTCCAGGGCGGCGGGCTGCAAGTGAGGCAGCGCCCGCACAGCCCGCGCAAACGGGTGGTCGGTGTCCTGGGGCAGACTCACGGCCAGCAGCAGCGCCAGGCGCATAATGTGCAGCTGCGGCGGCAACGGCTTCAGCTCGGCCACGGGCCGCGCCGCCGAATGCGCGGCCAGCAGCCCGGCAAACGCTTCCTCTACTGCCAGCCGATGCAGGCCCAGCGAGGCCACGCCCGCCGGAGTGGGCAGGTTTTCTTCCAGCTGCCCCAGAAAAGCGCCGCTCAGCTGCTGGCAATAAGTAACTAGCTCTTCCAGCTGCTCCTCGCTGATGCCCATAGCCCGTTGCACGTAGGTTAGCACCGGCGCGGCCAGGCTGGTTTCCAGCGTCAGGCCGCCCAGCAGCAGCAGGTGGTACACGGCCAGCGGCTCCTGCTGCAATGCGGCCAGCAGCTGGTTGTGGCTGGCTATGCCGTTGAGCCGCTGCACGATGGCCGCGTCGAGGCTGGTGAGTTGGCGCAGGCGGATAGTGGCGGGCGTAGCGGGGCGGCTCAGCAGCTCCAGCGCGGCCATACCGTGCAGGTTTAGCGTGTGGGTGAGTTGCTCGTAGAAATCGGTTGGTAGAGCAGCGAGCCAGGAATCGGAAGCAGGCATAAACGACGGGGCGAATTGAGGCGGCAAGTTACGGTCTGGGGTTGTTGGTTGGGCCCCGCGGAACGCCGAAGCGCGCTACTGAGTGCGTACGCAAGCTGCAATTGCTAATAAAATTAGTTGTATTCAGATAACAAGGTATTTTTTGCTAAAGAAGGCACCAAGGCCGGCGGCAAAGTGTTACCTTTCGACACGACGAATTACTGCCAGACCTATGCGCGAACCGCTCCTGACGGGTGACACCGACCACTACGACGCCACCGACAAAGACATTGACAAGGCCCTGCGGCCGCTTTCCTTCGACGATTTCGCTGGCCAGGAAAAAGTAGTAGAAAACCTGAAGGTGTTCGTGGCCGCCGCCAAGCGCCGCGGCGACGCCCTCGACCACGTATTGCTCCACGGCCCTCCCGGCCTGGGTAAAACCACGCTCTCGCACATCATCGCCAACGAGCTGGAATCGGGCATCAAAATGACCTCGGGCCCGGTGCTCGACAAGCCTTCCGACCTGGCCGGCCTGCTCACCAACCTGGAGCCCCACGATGTGCTCTTCATCGATGAAATCCACCGCCTCAACCCGGTAGTGGAGGAGTACCTGTACTCGGCGATGGAAGATTACCGCATCGACATCATGCTCGATTCTGGCCCCAACGCCCGCTCGGTCCAGATTTCGCTCTCGCCCTTCACCCTCATCGGGGCCACCACGCGCTCGGGCATGCTCACGGCGCCGCTGCGGGCCCGCTTCGGCATCAGCTCGCGCCTCGAGTACTACGATGCCAAGCTGCTGACCAGCATCGTGGGCCGCTCGGCCGAAATTCTGGCCACGCCCATTGATGATGAGGCAGCCTACGAAATTGCCCGCCGCTCGCGCGGCACCCCGCGTATTGCCAACAACCTGCTGCGCCGCACCCGCGACTTTGCCCAGATTAAGGGCAACGGCACCATTACTCAGGACATTGCCCAGTTTGCCCTGGCGGCCCTCGACGTGGATGCCCGCGGCCTCGACGACATGGACAAGCGCATCTTAACGACCATAATCGATAAGTTCAAGGGCGGCCCCGTGGGCATCAGCACCATTGCCACGGCCTGCGGCGAGGAAGGCGAAACCATCGAGGAGGTGTACGAGCCCTTCCTGATTCAGGAGGGCTACCTCAAGCGCACCAGCCGGGGCCGCGAGGCCACCGAAGCTGCCTACGAGCACCTGGGCCGCCCCATGCCCCAGCACCTGCGCGGCAACTCGGCCACGGGCGAGTTGTTTAGCTGAAACGGCAAAGAAAAACCGTCATCCTGAGCGGAGTGAAGGACTTTACCATGCTGGGGCAACTGTAGTAGCAGTTCCAGTCTGGTCAGGTCTTTCGCGCCGCTCAGGATGACGTATTTTTGCGGTTCTCTAAGCCCGATAGCCATGCTGCCCACTGCCCATTACACTGCTTTTATCAAACGCCGGGCGGCGGAGCTTGGCTTTATGTACTGCGGCATTTCGGAAGCGGGTTTTCTCGAAGAAGAAGCGCCCCGGCTCGAAAACTGGCTCAATAAGAACATGCACGGCCAGATGGCCTACATGGCCAACCACTTCGACAAGCGCCTCGACCCCCGCCTGCTCGTGGATGGGGCCAAATCGGTGATTTCGCTGCTGCTCAATTACTACCCGCCCGAGGAAACCCAGCAGCCCGACGACACGCTCAAAGTCAGCAAGTACGCCTACGGGCGCGACTACCACTTCGTCATCAAGGATAAGCTCAAGGAACTGCTGCACGATATGCAGCAGGAAATAGGGGAGGTGGGCGGCCGCTGCTTCGTCGATTCGGCTCCGGTGATGGATAAGGCCTGGGCCAAAAAGAGCGGCCTGGGCTGGGTGGGCAAAAACGCCAACCTGATTACGCCCGGCACCGGCTCGTTCTACTTCATTGCCGAGCTGATTGTGGACGTACCGCTCGACTACGACGGCCCCATCAAGGACTACTGCGGCACCTGCACCAAGTGCGTGGATGCCTGCCCCACCCAGGCCATCACCGAGCCCTACGTAGTAGATGGCAGCAAGTGCATCAGCTACTTCACCATCGAGCTCAAAGACCAGATTCCGCGGGAGGTAGCGGGCCAGTTCGGCAACTGGGTGTTCGGCTGCGACATCTGCCAGGATGTGTGCCCCTGGAACCGTTTCGCCAAGCCCCACCAGGAACCGCAGTTCAATCCGCACCCCGCCCTGAAAGACCTGACGCGGGGCGACTGGCAGGAAATTACCCACGAGCTGTTTTCGGAGCTCTTCCGGCAGTCGGCCGTGAAACGTACCGGCTACGCGGGATTGCAGCGCAACATCCGGTTCGTAACCGGCGGGGAGTAGCGGAAAGCAGCAGGAGGCATAGAGCCAAAAACCAGACAGCCGGCAACACAAGGGCCGGGCAGCGCTACCTGTTGGTGCGGTGCCCGGCCCTTGTGTTGCCGGTTGCTTAACGTAAGCTTGCGGGATGGGTGGTTAGCCTAAGGTCGGCTTACCGAATACGCGGTTCAGGAGACGGTGGTAAATCCTGGAAAACTGCTGGTAGCACCAGGCTTTGAGTTCCAGCAGATCGGCGGGTACCAGGTTCCGCAGGGCTTTGCGCAGTTCCTTCTCAAAAAGGATTTTGTCGAAGCTGACTTTCAGCAGAATGGTTTTGGCATACTCCAACATGGCGTTGAATAATTTTAGGTGGGAAGGGTGGGAAAGAACGGGGAATAAGATGGTGGAAGAATGAATTTGACCAGGTGGGCAGCCCCTTGTACGGAAGCTGTAAAAAAAGGCTGAACACTGCCTGGGACCAGTGTGCCGCCTTTCTTGAAAGATACAAAAAAATGCCCGCCGGATGCAAGTCGCCTGACTGGAAACTGCGGCGGCCGGCTGGGCTAAAACGCACAGCAGGAGCGTGAAACCCACGCTCCTGCTGCAAAAATTGCGGTTACGGTCTGGCCGCCAGCCCCAAATTTAATACGTGAACAATGCTACCACATTAATGGCCACAACTGCATCGGCGGGCTCATCAAACGCCTCGGCCACCTTGCGCAGAATGGCCTCCGGGCTCAGGGGCGGAGTTGCTACGTTGATGGGCAGCGTCGAATCGAAGGGCACCGAAACCAGCGGGCCCAGGTCTCCGTTGGCGGCGCTGGTGTTGTAGGTCTGGATGATGTTCGACTCGCCCTCGTAAACGCGCGCCACGGCCGCGGGGGGCGTGGCCAGGGGGGCGTCGTCGGGGCTGATCCAGCTTTTCACCACTGCGCCGCGCTGCCGCCGTAGCGTACGCAGGTGCGCGGCGTGGCGGGCCTCGGCCGAGTGGCTGCGCAGCAGCGTCTCGATCAGGTAAGCATCGGAGCCCACAAACTCGACCTGGCTTTTATACACCCGCACGGCCAGGTCCTTAAGCACCTGGGCCACTAGCAGGAAGGTGTCGGGGTTGGTCTGGATATCGGGGTAGAGGGCGGGCTTGGTGCCGTTTTTACTGCCCGTGAAATCGTAGCGCGGCGCGGCTGGCAGCGTGGCTCCGCCGTCGGTAATCAGCTGCGAAAACAACGTAATGCGCTGCGTTTCCTGCTGCTGAATAACCTGGAGGCCGGCTTTTTCGGTGGCCGTAAGGGGCAGGGCCGCGTAGCCGGGCACCAGGCCCAGGGCCCGCGAGTACAGCTCGTTGCCCAGGGCGGCCAACTGGCGCGTCAATAGCAGCACATCGAGGCGGGTACGGGTATCGAGCGTGCCGGCAGTAGCTGGCTGGCTGAGGGCGCTCAGCAGCAGACCCGGCAGCAAAGCGGTGCCGGCCTGGCCCAGCCGGCCTAGGGCAGCGCGGCGCGGCGCCGCCGTGTGGGGCGCGGCAGAAGTCGAATCGAGGTCGGCCAACCGGGCCAGCAAATTCAGAAAGTCCATGAGATAGGTAAAGCGGAGCTTAAAGCAGCATCAGGTTGTCGGCCACCAGCACCACGGGTACCAGCGGGGCCAGCAGCTTGGCTACTTCAACGGGCGTTTTTATGGTATCGAGTCCGGCCTGGCCGCCGGTGGGCGTTATCACGTCGGCGCCGGCGAAGGAGTTGGGCTCGACCTGGTCGCGCACAAAGGCCGCGTGCCGGGCTTTCACGGAAGTGATTTTGAGCTGCAGGCGCAGGTAGCTGAAGTTGCGCAACCGCCGGCCCACCCCGTTGTAGGCACCCACCGCAAGGTCTTCGAGCGTGCGGGCCGCCTCGTACACGCCCTTGCGCGTGGTGAGGGTGTAGGGCGTGAAGTTGAACTCCAGCCCCTGCGCCAGGTTGATGTCGGCGCTAGTGCCCAGCGCCGATTTGTAAAACTCGCGGTAGATAACTTCGTGGTCGCGCATGTCCACGAAAGCCGCCTTATCGTCGGCAGTGAAATCAGCCGGCGGCGTAGTAAGCACCTTTTGGTAGAAGGCCGCCTGGATCTGGGCCAGCAGGTACGTCAGGTTGAGAATGCCCGTATCGTTGCCGGCAAAAACCGACTGCCCGGAGGTTACCCCTGGGTTGGGGTTGGGGTTGTCGTCTTTGCCGCAGCCGGCCAGGATGAGCGCCGAAGAGGCTGCCGTAGCGCTGGCTACCCGTAAAAAAGTGCGCCGGCGCAGGGCCCGGCCCGAAAAAGAAGTGTCTGCCAAATCAGCCATACGCGAAAATAAACCCGACAAGCAACAACCCAACGTAGGTTGCCAACTCCCGGAGGCCAAAGGTACTTCTTTGAACCCGGATGCTCTACCGCCAGGATACCGATACCGGCCGGAAGGTTGCGTTGTCGGCATCTGGCTCACCGGGCCAGCCGCTGCCACCGGGCCACCGGCTTCGTACCCAACCCAGATCAGCGGCCCGCAGGCGTAGTGCATGGCCCGCCCGCGTGCCCACTTGCAGCGCGTGGTTGCGCGGCACTCGTACGGCTGAACTGCGGAGCAAGGTGCTGCCGCCATACAGGCGCAACAAAAACAGGCTACCCCTTACGGAGCAGCCTGTTTCAATTAGCAGGGAAGCGAAAAAGCTACAGCAGCTTATTCTACCAAACCGCCGGCGCGCGAAGCGTCGAGCACTTCGGCCATGGTCAGGATTTCGTCGAACGAAGCAGCCGCCTCAGTGGCCGTGAAACCCGAGCCGAGCTTGGTGATATCAACTCCGGCCTGCATCGTGTTGTCCTCGCGGGTAGCGCCGGTGTATACCGGGCCCAGCGGAGCGGGCAGGTTGGAGTCGGAAGCCGGAATCCAGGGGGCCTGCATGCGCATGGTGCGGATGTGGGCCGCGTGGCGGGCTTCCACCGAGTGAATCTGGAGGGCCACCTGCAGCAGGCTGGTCGCGCCGGCCATCTGGCCCATCAGGGCGCCGGCCTGGCCTTTGTAGGCCCGTACGCCGGTGTCTTCCAGCGCCTGGGCGTATGCCAGTTGCGTGGTGTAGTCATTGGTCGGGAATACCGAGGCCTTGAACTTCTTGTTCGTCACCGGCGTGCCTTTCAGAGCCGTGATGGTGTCGGTAAGCAGTTTAACGTGGGCCGTTTCGTGCTTGTAGATGGTGTCGATGGCACCAGCCGGAGCGCCGGCGGGTACTTTACCGGCGTCCTTCATCTTTTTGTAGAAGTCCTGCTCCAGCAACTCCAGGGTAAGCGCGTAGTTGAGGACGTCGATAACCCCCGTGCCGGTGGTCTGGCCGTAGGCTTTCGAAAACAGGGAGGCGACAAAAACCGGAGCCGCGGCCAGCATGCCTTTCTGGGCCGTGCCGCCCAGGCTCTTGAATACTGCCCGACGGGAGTCGAAGCGGCCCAGGACGTCGGCGTCTACTTCCGACAGTTGCTCGATAATGCGAAGTATGTTCATGATGGAGTCTCGTTAAAAGGGAAGGGAGATTACTTGCCGACTTTCGAAGCGTCGAGCTTTACTTTAAGGTAGCTCGATGCGGCCGCGATAACGTCGACCGGCTCCATGGCCTTATCGAGGCCCGAGGCATCAACAACTTCCTCATTGGCAAACGAGCCGTTGGAAATCAGGTCGCGCACATAAGCGGCATGGCGGGCTTCTACCGACACAATCTTGCCAGCAATTACCAGGTAATCCGACTTCTTGATGTATTTGCCGGCGCCGTTATAGGCGGCCACGCCCAAATCTTCGAAGGCTTTGGCAGCCGCCAGCACCGAAGCCCGCTTGGTGAAGTCGATGGAGGTGAAGTTCAGGTCGGCGGCGGTCAGCGTTGGGATAATCTGGCCGGGCGCGTCGCGGGTGATGGCGGCCTTGAAGAATTCGCGGTGAATGGCTTCGTGGGCAGCTACCTGGCTGAAGTAATCTTTCTCTACGGCCGCAAAATCGAGGGCAGGCGTAGCTTTTACCTGAGCGTAGAATGCGGCTTCGAGCTGCTCCAGAGCATAAGCGTAGTTGAGCACGCCTACGTCGCCCGAACCCAAGCTGATCGTGCCGTCGGCAGGCTTCACGTTGTCGTTGTCGTCGTCGCAGCCCGAGAGCAGCAGGGCCGTGGCACCGGCCGTAGCCCCGGCGTACATGAAAAAGGAGCGGCGCTTGATAGGCGTGTACAGCGGCTTGGCGAATTCCGCCTCTTCGCTGGCATTTTGCTTGATGTTGGACATTAGAGAAAAAGTTTGGGTGAAAAAAGGCAATAGGAACTCGCTCGCCCGAAGGCAGTAAATTGTAAGTCAGGAACTTCTGCCGGAAAGAGCTGAAGAGTAGTTGTTGGGTGGAGGTACGGCGCCAGCTCGGCCGTGGATTGATAAAAGCCGGAATTCTATAACATATTAAGTGTAATGTGCTGACAGTTAGAATATCCTTTTTTCACGACCAGGTATAAGTTTCTCGAAGCCGAGCGGATCGAAGGCCGTTGATATTCAGGCGGCTGCCCCAGCACTCGTCCGCCAACGGGGCGTTTAGCGGGCACTCCGGCCCCAAAACAGTTTTTCGTAGCTTTGAAACCCACCCGCTGAAGTTGGGCCCCATGCGTGTAGTACTGGTTGTGTTTTGCTGGATACTGCTGCTGGCTGCCCCCGGGGCCCGCGCGCAGCCGGTGCCGGCCGCGGGCACCGCCGACCTGGAGCTGGGCCCGACGACCTTTCCGGTCAACGAGTACTACACCATCAGTTTCCGGCTGCGCGGCGCCCCGCTGGAACGCTACTCGGCCTTCCCCGACCTCGAAGGCTTCAAGAAAAGCGGCAAGTCGAGCACCACTACCACGCGCATTGTGGGCGGGCAGCGCTTCAGCGAGCTAACCATTACGCAGCGCTACGCCGCTTTTGCCGAGGGCGAGTACGAAGTCAAGCCCTTCAGCATGAAGGTGAACGGGCTGACGCTGGAGTCGGCGGGGGCTACGCTGAAAGTGGGGCCGCAGCAGGCCCCGGCAGCCCCCGCACCCGGCGGCACGGCCCCGCTGCAGGGCCTGGGCCTGCTCGACCAGCTGTTCGGCAAGCCCAAGCCCCAGGACTACGTGGAGCCCCAGGATCAGGCTTTTCTGACGCTGACGCCCGATAAGGCCCGCGTGTTTGTGGGCGAGGGCCTGCACGTGGCCCTGTACTTCTACCTGCGGCCCGAAGACCAGGCCGTGCTCGATTTCTACGATTTTGGGGGCCAGCTGCCGGGCATTATCCGGCAGCTGCACCTGCGCACCGTGTGGGAAGAAAGCTTCGATGAGCAGGAAGTGGTGCCCGAGAACGTAACGGTGGGCGGCAAGCCCTTCCTGCGCTATCGGCTCTGGGAAGCCGAGCTGTACCCGCTCAATGCGCAGCCGCTCGCATTTCCGGCCATCGAGCTGAAGATGCGCAAGTACAAGGTGGCCAAAAAGCCCGCTGAGGGCCTCGATAACCGCCTCGAAGGCTACAAAACCTACCGCTCGGCCCCGCTCACGGTGCCCGTAGTGCCGCTGCCACCCCACCCGTTGCGCGACCAGGTGCCGGTGGGCAACTACGAGCTGAAGGAGTTTCTCGACCGCACCGTTTTCCGCACCGGCCGCACGTTTGCCTACACCTTCGGGCTCGAAGGCGAGGGCAACCTGGCCACCGTGAACCTGCCCGCGCCCGTGCCGCCCACTGGCCTGGAGCTCTACGGCCCCGAAGTGCAGCAGAGCCTGACCCGCCAGAACGGTCGGGTAGGGGGGCGCAAAAGCTTCCGCTTCCGGCTGGTAGCCCGCCAGCCCGGCCCCGTCCGCCTCGATACGCTGTTCCGGCTCATCGTTTTCAACCCCGCCACGGCCCGCTACGACACGCTGCGCCCGAAGCTGCGGCCCGTGGTGGCCGGTCCGGGAAGTACGGCCAGTACGCTGCGTGCCGTGCCCGCCGACCCGTTCTACCGCCAGGCCCTGGCCGCCGCCGACGCTACGCCCCAGCCCCGCGGCATCTACCGCGACGTGCGCCGCTACGCCAACCTGTTTATAGGAGCGCTGCTGGTTTTCGCCCTCTGGGGCTGGTGGCAGGCCAGAAGGTGAGATAGTGAGATGGTGAAATGGTGAATGAGGGGATAAAAAGGAACGTCATTCCGACGAAGGAGGAATCTCGCGTGCCGAAGTATTCCTTTCGTTGGAGTTGCCATTGCACGCGAGATTCCTCCTTCGTCGGAATGACGTTCTTACCTTCGCCCCCTCACTCACCATCTCACCTTATGAACACTTTCGGCACGCTGTTTCGCATTACCACGTTTGGCGAGTCGCACGGGCCGGGGATTGGGGTGGTGATTGACGGTTGCCCGGCCGGGCTGGCCGTGAGCGACGAGCAGATACAGGCGGCGCTGGACCGGCGGCGGCCGGGGCAGTCGGACCTGACGACGCCCCGCGCTGAGGCCGACCGGGTGGAGGTGCAGTCGGGCATTTTCCGGGGCGAAACCACCGGCACGCCCATCAGCCTCTACATCCGCAACCAGGACCAGCACAGCCACGACTACTCGCACATCGAGCACGCCTACCGCCCCTCGCACGCCGATTACACCTACGACCAAAAGTACGGCCGGCGCGACTTCCGGGGCGGCGGCCGTAGCTCGGCCCGCGAAACGGCTGCCCGGGTAGCGGCCGGGGCCGTGGCCCAGCAGCTGCTCAATCAGCAGGCTATTAAGGTGAACAGCTACGTGTCGCAGGTGGGCGCAGTGGCCGTGCCAGTGAGCTAC
This sequence comes from Hymenobacter actinosclerus, assembly GCF_900111515.1. Classification (GTDB taxonomy): domain Bacteria; phylum Bacteroidota; class Bacteroidia; order Cytophagales; family Hymenobacteraceae; genus Hymenobacter; species Hymenobacter actinosclerus. The sequence goes on along the minus strand of NZ_FOHS01000003.1, from coordinate 469,326 downwards.
GAGCAGCTCGATCTTAGCCTCATCGACACCAACCTAGTGCGCTGCCCGCACCCCGAAACGGCCGAGCGCATGGCCGACCTCATCCGCCAGACCCGCGACCGGCACGACACGGTAGGCGGCCTGGTAACGGGCGTGGTGCAGGGCCTGCCGGCCGGCCTCGGCGAGCCGGTATTCGACAAGCTGCATTCTGAGCTGGGCCGAGCCATGCTGGGCATCAACGCCGTGAAGGGCTTCGAGTACGGCTCGGGCTTCGCCGGCACGCTGCTGTTCGGCTCCGAGCACAACGACGCATTTTACACCGACGAGGCGGGCCGGGTGCGCACCCGCACCAACCACTCGGGCGGTATCCAGGGCGGCATCAGCAACGGCCAGGACGTGTATTTCCGGGTCGCCTTCAAGCCCGTGGCCACCATTCTGCAGCCCCAGAGCACCATCAACGACCAGAACGAGGCCGTAACCCTGGCCGGCCGCGGCCGCCACGACCCCTGCGTGCTGCCCCGCGCCGTGCCCATCGTCGATGCCATGACCAGCCTCGTGCTGGCCGATATGCTGCTGCGGGCCAGAGGAAATAGAGTATAGCCACAAGCCACAAGCTGCAAGCCGCAAGCTTTTTGAACGTACTTGCAGCTTGTGGCTTGCGGCTTGCAGCTAACATAAAGCTACCTTTGCAACTATTGTCGCCTCGTGCGGTTTTATGGTATTGGGGCCGACCACAACGGCCCGATTTCTCTCCGCTTGTCACCAAGTCTTTCAAACATGGCTGAACAACTCACCGCCCCCGCCGGCCCGGTTTCTATTTACGCCGAAGCCTCGCCCAACCCCGAATCCATGAAATTCGTGCTCAACGCCCAGCTGTTGGCTGATGGCGTGAGCGTGGATTATCCCAACCTGGAAGCCGCCGTCAACTCGCCGCTGGCCCAGGAACTGTTCAATTTCGATTATGTGGGCCGCGTATTCATCGCCCAGAACTTCGTTACCATCACTAAAACCACCGACCACCAGTGGGCCCAGCTGATTCCCGAGCTGCGCACCTTCCTCAAGTCGTATATCGAGGCCAACGGCCCCATCTTCACCGTCGACCCCGCCGCCGAGCAGGCCGCAGCCCAGCAGGCAGCCGCCACGCCCGCCAACGCTTCGGAGGCCGATCAGGCTACCAGCCAGAAAATCATCGACCTGCTCGATAACTACGTGCGCCCCGCCGTGGAGCAGGACGGTGGCAACATCACCTTCAAAAGCTACCACGACGGCATCGTAACCGTGAACCTGCAGGGCTCGTGCTCCGGCTGCCCCTCGGCCACCGTCACGCTCAAGTCGGGCATCGAGAACCTGCTCAAGCGCATGGTACCCGAGGTGAAATCGGTCGTAGCCGAAGGCATCACCATTTAATCACAGATTGTCGCTGATTTTTGCGCTGATGTCGCCGATGCAGGCGTTCTCATTCGTCAAGCAAAAGAGCCCGGCCAATTGGTCGGGCTCTTTTGCTTTGGTGCAGGGCGAGGATACTCCTTTGTTGCTATTCCTTGAAACAGAAAGAGCCCGACCAGCTGGCCGGGCTCTTTCTGTTTCAGAAGCTGGAAGCAAGCAGAACGAATCTGCGGTATCCAATCATCTGCACCATCTGTGATTAGCTGTGCGAGCTGTTCAGCTTGGGGATGCCCACTTCGCCGGAATCTTTCAGCACATCCGCTTCCTTGCCGCCGTAGGTATCGACAATCAGGCCGGCCGCGATGAACAGCGACGAGTAAGTGCCGAACACCACGCCGAGTAGCATGGCGAAGGAGAACGAACGCAGGGTTTCGCCGCCGAAGATGTAGAGCACGAGCATCACTAGGAACACGGTGGTGAACGTAATCATGGTACGCGAGAACGTGCTGTTCAGGGCCGGGTTTACCACCTGGGCGAAGGTGAGGTGCTTGTTTTCGTGCAGGTACTCCCTGATTCGGTCGTAAATCACGATGGTGTCGTTCATCGAGAAGCCGATGGTGGTCAGGATGGCGGCCACGAACACCTGGTCCATCTCGTAGTTGAGGCCGAAGGCCCGCGCAATCGGGAAGGAGGCAATAACGATGAGTGCATCGTGGAACAGGGCCACTACGGCGGCCATCGAGTACTGCCACTTCTCGAAGCGGAAGAGCACGTACACGAAAATGGCCAGCAGCGTCAGGCCCAGGCTCAGCACCGAAGTCCGCTTGATGTCGTCGGCAATGGTGGCGCCCACTTTGGCGGTGCTCTCGATGTTGGGCTTGAAGGCGCCGTATTTGGCGTTGAGGCCGGCCAGCAGCGCGGCTTTTACCTTCTCGTCGGCGGCTACGCTCTCGTCGTTGGCCAGGTAGCCGGTCGTGATGCGCAGGCGATTATCGGCGCCGAAGGTTTTGGCCTCGGTGCCGGCGCCGCCGAAATACTGGTTGGTGAGCACGTCGCGGGCCTCCGAAGCCACGACGGGCTTATCGAAGCTCACGATGTAGGCCCGGCCACCACGGAAGTCGACGCCCAGGTTGGGGCCGCCCTGCAGGTACATCAGCCCGAAGCCAATGAGGATGAAGACCGTGGAGAACAGGTAGGCCAGCTTGCGCTTGCCCACGATGTCGAAGTTGACGTTTTTGAACAGGTTGCGCGACAGGAAAGTGCTGAAGGTCAGCGAAGTCGTTTCCTTGCCCTTCACCATCCACTCAATAATCAGGCGCGAAATGTACACGGCCGACAGGAAGGAGGTGAACACGCCAATCAGCAGGGTGATGGCGAAGTTCTGCACCGGACCCGTACCGAAGATGAACAGGATGGTGGCAATAATAAGCGTGGTTACGTTGGCGTCGAAGATAGCCGAGAAAGCCCGTGAGTAGCCCTTGTTGATGGCGTCTTTGGGTTGCAGCCCGTGGTCCATTTCCTCGCGGATTCGCTCGAAAATAAGCACGTTAGCATCGACGGAGGCCGCAATAACGAGCAGCAGACCGGCAATACCGGGCAGCGTGAGGGCGAAGCTGAACTGGGCCAGAATGCCCATAATCAGGAACAGGTTGAACAGCAGCACGGCGTCGGCCACGATGCCGGCCCGGCCGTAGTAGGCCGCCATAAAGGCCATGATAATCAGCAGGCCGCCGAGGGTGGAGTACAGGCCCTGGTTGGTGGCTTCCTGGCCCAGCGAGGGGCCTACCACGGCTTCTTCCACGATGCGGGTAGGAGCGGGCAGCTTACCGGCTTTCAATACGCTGGCCAGATCCTGGGCTTCCTCGATGGTGAAGTTGCCCGAGATGCTGGAGTTGCCGCCGGCAATTTCGGCCTGCACTACGGGCGCCGAGTACACGTAATCGTCGAGCACGATGGCTACCTGGCGGCCGATGTTGGCCGCCGTCAGGCGCTGCCACTTGCGGGCACCGTTGGGGTTCATCTGCATCGACACCTCGGCGCCGCCACCCTGCTGGCTGAAGTCGCCGCGGGCGTCGCTTACTACTTCGCCGCCAATGGGGGCTTCGGCGTCGCGGCTCTTGCGGATGGCGTAGAGCTGCAGGTATTCCTGGCCGTCAATCAGGTCGGGCTTCACGCCCCACATCAGGCTCAGGTTGGAGGGCAGTACGGCGCGGGTGTCGGCGCTGCGCAGCATGGCATTCACGCGGGCCGTGTCGCGGATGTTGGCGCCCAGCGTGCCGGGCATCGTGAACAGGCTGCCGAGTACGTTTTTCTGGGCCAGGGCCGAGGTGTCGGTTTTGGCCGCGGCGGTGTTTTTCTGGGCCAGCTGGCGGGCCAGGGCCGAGGTGTCGCCGGGGGCGGCGGCAGTGGCGGCGCCGGCGGTGGTAGCAGCGGCGGCGGCCGGGGCAGCGGCGGCTTCCTTGGCGCTCAGCACCTGGTTGAGCTGGTTGAGGTAGGGCGCAAACTCATCCTGGCGCCATACTTCCCAGAACTCCAGCTTGGCCTGGCCCTGCACGAGCTTGCGCACGCGGTCGGGGTTATCCACGCCGGGCAGCTCAATCTGGATGCGGCCGGTGCCTTTCACCCGCTGAATGCTGGGCTGGCTGGTGCCGAACTTGTCGATGCGGGTGCGCAGGATGTTGAACGAGCGGTCGATGGCGTCCTCCAGCTGCTTGTTGATTTCGCTGATAACCTTCTGGTCCGACGAGTTGATGTCGATGGCGCCCTTGTTGATGGTGTTGGCGAAGATGCGCGCCAGCTTATCGTTGGGGGCCACCTGCCGGAACGACTGGGCAAACAGGGTGGTGAAGGGCGTGCCGGGGTTGGTGCGCTGCAGTTCCTGCGCCTGCGCCATGGCCTTGTTGAAGTTGGCGTCCTTGCTCTTGCCGCTCATGGCCCGCACGATTTCCACCGGCGATACTTCCAGCGTCAGGTGCATGCCGCCGTTCAGGTCCAGGCCCAGGCCCAGCTCCGACTGCCGCACTTCCTTGTAAGTAAGGGGCCCGAACACGGGCGCGCGCCACACCGAATCGAGGTAGTGCTGGCGTTGTTTTTCCACAATCTGGCCACCGCGCGTGGCGTAGCGCTCCGCATCGCGCTGCACCCCTCGCGAAATGAGGGTCAGCGAGAGGAAGTAGATGCACAGCGCCGACAAAATAACTGTCAGCGCGATGATGAGTCCTTTATTACGCATTGAAAAAAGAAAGTTTAAGCTGTGAGCCGGTAGCAGTTAGCAGCCGGCCAGCCATTCTGGAAAAGCAAGGGGAAAAGCCAGGGCCTGGGCCGGCAGATAATAAGCGGGCACCAGTTGGCAGTTGGGTTGGGCAGGAAGCCAGTAGCAGCGAAGACGCAGTAGCTTGTAAGCAGTTCGCCGTTCTTTCGCTTCAGCGCGCATTCGGCGCGGCTCCTGCCTGGTAGAGCTAAGGAGCCTGGGGCGAGAGGGCCACGCGCAGCAGCCGGGCCCGAAACACGCCCGCAATCTGTCGTCCGGGGTGGAGGCGGGGCGCCGCCGGAGCAGCAGCCGGCCACTGGGGCGGTCCGGGCAGCAGCAGCGGCGGAACCGGCAGCCAGGCATCGGCGGCGGCGGGCGCGGCGGCTACCAGAACGGGCGTGGCTTCCAGGTTTACGCGCTCCTTCACCACGGCCGTGCGGCCCGATACGGCTGCCCGGGCCGGCGCTGTGCCAACCGGCAGCACCCGCAGCGTCGCCACCGACTGGTGGTTGAGGCCCAGCACCATCAGCACCGTTAAGGTGAGCAGGGCCAGGCGCAGACGCGGTAAAAAGGCGGTGAGCAGCAACACGGAACAGGTGTAAGAACTACAAATATAGGTTTTTGACTCGGCGGCTGCAACGCCCCGGCCCGCTGCCGGCTTAAATCCACGAAAAAGCCCCCGAAAGTTTCGGGGGCTTAGCCGTAAGTCAGGAAGGGGGCTACTCGGCCCGGCTCTCCACCACCTTGCCGCGCAGGTAGGCCACCAGCACGTCGAGGCCCTTGTCGAAGCGGTGGTTGTTGGGGATAATCAGGTCGGCATCCTGCTGGAAGGGCTTGATGTACTTCTCGTAGGTGGGGGCCACGTGGTGGGTATAGCGGTACAGCACATCCTCGAGGTCGTAGCCCCGCTCGTCCCGGTCGCGGATGATGCGGCGCTGCAGCTTCACGTGCTCCTGGGCATCGATGAACACCTTCAGGTCGAGCAGCCGGGCCACGGCTTCAAAGTAGAACACGAAAATGCCCTCGACCACCACAATGGGGGCGGGCCGGAACACCAGCTCGGCCGGTACTACGTTGGGGTTGTTGAAGGTGTACTCGGGCCGGCGCACTTCCTTGCCTTGGCTGATGCGCAGCACGTCGGCAGCGTAGGCGGCCGAGTCGATGGAGGTGGGCAGGTCGAAGTTGGTGACGCCCTGGGCATCGACGAGCTGGTTTTCGCGCGGGTGGTAGTAGTTGTCCTGCGAAATCAGGCAGATATCTTCTTCGGGAAACGAGGCCAGCAGCCGGCGCAGAAAAGTGGTTTTGCCCGAGGCGCTGCCACCCGTGATACCGACGATGAAAGGTTGTTGCATAAGGGAAAAGCGAGGCCCGTACCGGCAGGGCCAACCCTGCAAAAGTAGGCAGAAGTGGGGTGGGAAATGAGAAGGAAGAGGGGAGAAGTGAGAAAAAGGCCCCTCACGCGGAGTGGAAGGCTGTCATTCTGAAAGGGGTGTCATTATAATAGAGGTGTCATTCTGAGCGGCGCGAAGAATCTCGCGTGCCATGCTAACCCTGTCGTCAGGAATTACTGTGGCACCGAGATTCTTCTGTGGCACGCGAGATTCTTCGCGCCGCTCAGAATGACAACCCTTTTGTTCTTGGTTTCCCGTACCGTTTCTCACTTCTCACTTCTCACTTCTCACTTCTCACTTCTCACTTCTCACTTCTCACTTCTCACTTCTCAAAAACGCCACCAGCCCGGCCACGGCGCGGCTGCGGTGGCTGAGGCTGTTCTTTTCGGCCAGCGGCATTTCGGCAAACGTGCGGCCGTCGCCCTCGGTGGGCACAAATACCGGGTCGTAGCCGAAGCCGCCGGCCCCGTGCAGCTCCGGACTGATGCGGCCTTCCACGGCCCCGGTAAACTCGTGCACCGTGCCGTCGGGCAGCACCAGCGCCACCACGGTCCGAAACCGGGCGGTGCGGTCGGGCTGGCCCTGTAGCTCGTGTAATAGCTTGGCCACGTTGTCCTCGTCCCGGCGCTGGGGGCCGGCGTAGCGGGCCGAGTACACGCCGGGCTCCCCGTTCAGGGCGGTTACTTCCAGGCCCGTATCATCGGCAAAGCAGGCCACGCCGAAGTGGTCCCACACGTACCGGGCCTTCTGGCGGGCGTTGCCTTCGAGCGTAGCCTGGGTTTCGGGCAGCTCCTCGCGGCAGCCAATGTCGGCCAGGCTCAGCAGCTCCACCGTGGCGGGCAGCAGCGGCCGGATTTCATCGAGCTTATGAGCATTGTTGGAGGCAAAACAGAGGCGCATGGGAGAAGAAGTCAGAAGGAAAGAAAAAACGCGGCAAAGTACGGGCACGAAAAAGCCGGCCCGGGGCCGGCTTCGCATTGCCTAAAGAAACATCTGCTTGATGAGGTCCCAGGAGCGGCCCAGCAGATCGTCGGAGGTGGGCGAGCTGAGGTAGGAGCGGGTTCCGGCGGCCGTATGCACCGTGAGCCGGTAGGTAACCGCGCCTCCCTCGGCGGTTACCGGCCGGGCATTACGGTCGAAGTACGAGTAGCGGGGGCGGGCGCTGGCCGTCAGGCTGGTCAGGTGGTCGAAATCATCATTGGGGCCGTCCTGCCGGTCGACGCCGTAGCTGAGAATACCGGGTTCGTTGGCGGCGGCCCATTCGAGCTGCACCCCGCCCGGCAGGGCCTGGGTACGGAAAAGCAGCAATGCCGAGCCCGAAGCCAACCCCGAAAACAGTAGTAATAACAGAAGCAAAGGAAGTAAGCGATTCATAGCGTAGGTAATAATAGAGCGAAAGGAAATGCAAGTATAATCGGTTCCGTTTGAAAAGGAACGGTCGGGTTGGATCTGTTCAGACCGTTTTAAAGAGGGGGAAAGCCCCTTTCAAAGCCGTCGGATAGTGTTGGGCCCAAGCTGCCTTCGGGTGCCGGCCCGGTGAAAAGCCTGGCGGGCCGGAGGAAAAAAACGCCCGGCGTTTTTAAAATCCGGACCTAACATGTACTTTTGCAGTCCCTTCCGCAAAATCGGCAGGCACTCAGGTACAAACGGCCCTACGACCATGAAAAAAGACATTCATCCCGAGTATCGCGAAGTGGTATTCCAGGACACTTCCAGCGACTTCAAGTTCGTGACCCGCTCCACGATGAGCTCCAACGAGACCATCACCATGGAAGACGGCAAGACTTACCCCGTTATCAAGGTGGAAGTTAGCTCGGCGTCGCACCCCTTCTACACCGGCAAAAACGTGTTCATCGACACCGCCGGCCGCGTGGAGAAATTCCGCAACCGTTACAGCAAGAAAGCTCAGCAGAGCGACAGCGAGTAAGCTGTTAGCTGAGAACTGTTAGCTATTAGATTTCGTTTAAAACTCCCTTCGTAACCCGGAGGGAGTTTTTTATTTGCCAATTTTGAGGCAGAATACCATCCAAGACACTCTCATTGAAACGAGGCTGTCAGCTACTAGCTAACAGCTAACAGCACAGAAAAACATGCACGTTCTGCTCTTCGACGACCCGGCCATCCGGGCCCGGCTGTTACCCCTCACTTTCACCCGGCCCGTGGCAGCCCTGCGCTGCGGCATTCTCACGCTGGCTGAAAAGTGGCAGCACCGCCTCGGCGTGGCCCAGGCCGGGTACCTGACCGAAAGCTACCTACAGGCCAAGTTTCCGGCCGGCGACACCCGCGGTGCGGCCCTGGTCATCAACGGCGCCGTCTGCCCCGACGAGCTGCTGGTGCGCCAGGTACAGGCCCTGGAGCCCGGTAGCGCCCTCTACGATGGCGAGCTGCTGGTGGCCGCCCACCTGGCCGACGCCACCCAGGTGGCCGAGCTGATTCAGGAAGGCTTTCGGAACACCCACGAAGTGGCCGAGCCCGTTACCGTAATCGGGGAGCTGTGGCATCTGTTTCTGCGCAACGGAGACGAAATCCGGCTCGATTTCGCCCTGCTCACGGCCGGCCGCGAATCGGCCCCGGTGGGCGACCCGCATACTATTGTGTACGCCCCGGAAAACATCTTCATCGAGCCCGGCGTGAAAATCCGGGCCGCTATTCTGAACGCCGAAAACGGGCCGATTTACCTGGGCCGCAACTCCCAGGTGCACGAGGGCGCCATCATTAGCGGGCCGCTGGCCCTGGGCGAAGGCAGCCACATCAACCCCGGCGCCAAAATGCGCGGCGACAATACCGTGGGCCCTTATTGCAAGGTTGGTGGCGAGGTCGGCAACAGCATTATCATGGGCTACTCCAACAAGGGCCACGATGGGTACCTGGGCAACTCGGTGGTGGGCGAGTGGTGCAACCTGGGGGCTGATACCAATACGAGCAACCTCAAAAACAACTACGCCCCCGTTAAAATCTGGAGCCACGCGGCCGGCCGGTTCGTGAGCACGGGCCAGACCTTCTGCGGCCTGATGATGGGCGACCACAGCAAATGCGGCATCAACACCATGTTCAACACGGGCACGGTGGTGGGCGTGGCGGCCAATATTTTCGGGGCCGGCTTCCCACGCACGTTTATTCCGAGCTTTGCCTGGGGTGGCCCGGCGGGCTTCGAAACCTTCCGCCTGGCCAAAGCGGGCGAGGTAGCCGAGCGCGTGATGGCCCGCCGCCACCTGAGCTACGACGAAGCCGAGCAGGAAATCATGCGCCACGTGTACGAAGCCACCGCCAAAGACCGGGTGTGGGATAAGGCAGAGTAGTTTGCAGTGGTTAGTGATTAGTTGCAGGCGCAGTAGCGGTGCAATCAATAACCGTCATGCTGAGCGGAGCGCAGTCGAAGCATCTCTACTGCAGTACCAGCCCTGTCATTGAATTTACTATTGCAACAGAGATGCTTCGACTGCGCTCCGCTACGCTCAGCATGACGTTCGTTTTTTCCCTAATCCCTAATCCCTAATCCCTAATCCCTAATCCCTAATCCCTAATCCCTAGGCAATGCGTTTTTCGGCTATTCCGGGACTTGAGAAGGTGAAGCAGCTGCTGGTGGGCGGCGTGCGGCGCAACCACGTGGCGCACGCCCAGCTGCTGCGCGGGGCTGAGGGCTCGGCGGCGCTGGCCCTGGCGCTGGCCTACGCGGCGTTTCTGAACTGTGAAAACCGCCCGCCCGACGCCGAGGACTCGTGCGGTAGCTGCCCGAGCTGCCAGAAAATCGACAAGCTCATCCACCCCGACCTCAACTTCATCGTGCCCGTTACGACCACCAAGGCGGTGGCCAAGGACGCGACGAGCAGCAAGTTCGGGGCCGAGTGGCGCGAGTTCGTGCTCAGCAGCCCCTACCAGGGCCTCAACGACTGGATGCAGCACATCGGGGCCGAGAACAAGCAGGGCAGCATTTCCAAGGATGAAAGCGTGCAGCTGCTGCGGCTGGTGAGCCTCAAGGCCTTCGAGGCGCGCTTCAAGGTGGTCATCATCTGGCTGCCCGAGCTGATGCACCCGGCGGCGGCTAATGCCGTGCTCAAGCTGCTGGAAGAGCCGCCGCCGGCCACCGTGTTCCTGCTGGTGAGCTTCGCGCCCGAGCAGCTGCTGCCCACCATCATCAGTCGGGTGCAGCCGGTGGTCGTGCGCGCCCCCGCCGAAGACGAGTTGACCAGCTGGCTGCACACCACCCAAAATGTGCCTGAAGCCAAAGCCCGGCAGCTGGCCCAGCTCACCGATGGCAATATCGGGGCGGCGCTGGCCGCCAGCGCCGACGGAGCCAGCGCCGAGCACGACTACTACGAGCTGTTTGTGGGCTGGATGCGCACCTGCTACGGCAACAAAGTAGCCGACATGCTGAGCAAGAGCGACGAATTCCAGAAGCTCGGCCGCGAAAACCAGAAGGAGTTTTTCCAGTACGCGCTGGCCCTGCTGCGCAAAGTGCTGCTCTTCGGCCTCGACCCGCAGCTAGTGCCCCACCTGCCGGCCCAGGAGCAGGGCTTCATCAAAAGCTTCAGCCCCTTCGTGACGCCCCGCAATGCCGACGCCCTGACCCAGGAAATCAACGAGGCTCACTACCACATCGAGCGCAACGCCAACCCGCGCATGGTGTTCGTGGATGCCTCGCTCCGCCTGGCAGAACTGCTGCGACCCTGATTCAGGAGCGGTTGGCTTACGGCTGAGGGTGGTTAGGTTTGGGACTTCTTTGGGAAAAGAATTGGCGAAAATGCTGCCTCAGATACCTGAAAAGCAGAAAATATACTTTGCTAAATTGCTATAGCAGCTGTTAAAACTGCTATAGGCTCGGCCGCTTCACCCCGGGGGTTATCTTTGCAAACGGACTCGCCGCACCGTTCCGGAGTTCGATTTTCCTGTATTCTGACGTCAATTCCTAGTGAAAAAAGATATTCGCATCGGCACCCGGGGCAGCAAGCTGGCTCTGTGGCAGGCCCACCACGTAGCCGACCGGCTGAAAGCTGCCGGGCTGGCGCCGGAAATCGTCATCATTACCACCAAGGGCGACATTGTGCTCGACCGCTCGCTGGATAAAATTGGCTCGAAGGGCGTGTTTACCGAGGAGCTGGAAGATGGCCTGCGCACCGGCCACATAGACATAGCCGTGCACAGCGCCAAAGACGTGCAAAGCACCATTCCCGACGACCTGGAGCTGCTGGCCTTTATGGAGCGCGAAAAAGTGAACGACGTGGTGCTGAGCTTCGACGCCGACCTCGACCTGAACCGGCCGGACCTGGTGCTGGGTACCAGCAGCACCCGCCGCCGGGCTATGCTGCGCCGCTTTATGCCCCACGCCACCGCCGCCGATGTGCGCGGCAACCTGCAAACCCGCCTGCGCAAGCTTGAGGAAGGCCAGTTCCACGGGCTGGTGCTGGCCTACGCCGGCGTGCACCGCATGGAGTACGACGGCCTGATCCGGCACGTGCTGCCCGAAACCCGCTACGTGCCCGCCACCGGCCAGGGCAGCGTGGCCGTGGAGTGCGCCCGCAACCTGGAGCCGGCCCTTAAAGCCGAGCTGCACCGCCTGCTCGACCACCCCGCCACCCACGTGTGCCTGCGGGCCGAACGGGCCTACCTGCGCACCATGGAAGGCGGCTGCAGCATCCCCAGCTTCGCGCTGGCCACCCTCAGCCCCGATGGCCAGACGGTGCAGCTACACGCCGGCCTCATTAGCCTCGACGGCGCCCAGCTGCTCGAAGAAACGCAAACCGCTGCTGTTGCCGATGCCGCCCAACTCGGCCACACCATCGCCGAAAGCATCCTGGCCCGCGGCGGCCGCGAAATCCTGGAAGAAATCCGAAGCGGTAAGTAATTGGGTGGTAATGAGGTAGCGATGCGATGGGGCAATAAAAGAACGGTCATTCAGAGCATGCTGCGCTTAGAGCAGGGACGAAGAATCTCGCGTGCCAAACTAACCCCTGACGTCAGGAATTACTGTGGCACGCGAGATTCCTCGTCCCTGCTCTAAGCGCAGCATGCTCTGAATGACCATTCTTTTATCTTCACCTCACCGCCCTATAAATACTCCATCCCTATCCCTCGCTTACCTTACCTTATTACCCCGCCTGAACAGCGCGTACAGTAGCAGCGCGAAAATGGCGCCGCTGGTATCGGCCAGCATATCCTTCTGGGCGTCCCAGATGTCGCCCTGGCTGCCCAGGAAGGCTGCGCCACTGTCGCCGCCGGCCAGCTCGGCGTACACCCATTCAATCAGCTCGTAGCTCATGGCCACCGTGCCGATGACGCACAGCGGGTAGAGGTAGCTGATGGCCCGGCTGCGGATGAGCTGGCGCGAATCGGTGTATTCGATGAGGGCGTAGGCGTAGAATCCCACCGAAAAGTGCGCCACCCGGTCGAACATGTTGCGTTTGAAGCCAAACAGGTGGTTGAACCAGTCGAAGGGCACCTTCTCGAAGGTGTAGTGCCCGCCCACGGTGTGCAGGAAAATCAGCACGCTCATGAGGGCGTAGGCCAGGTTGGAAAACCGTACGCCTCGCCCATACAGCACCGTCAGCAAACCCGCCAGCAGCAGAATGGGTATGTTTTCGGCCCACCAGGTGGCCCGGTCGGCGGGGTGCAGGCCCAGGGCCACAAACTCGATGAGGTAGGCCGCCAGCAGCAGGGCGGGAAACCAGTGGAAGGGCCGGGCCGAAGCCGAAGGAGCAAGCATAAGGGAAGAAAGAAACGAAAAGACGCGGCAACCTACGCAAACCAGGCGGAACCGCGCGCGGGCCGCCAGCGCCTATCTTTCGGGCTCAACCGCCGCCAACCGTATGCTGCCTGCCGAATTCGAGCTTGCCACGGCCCGCCTGCGCCTGCGTCCCTGGCAACCCACCGACGCGCCGGCCCTGCTGGCCCTCATGAACACCAACCGCGCCCGCCTGCAACCCGACTTTCCTGCCACCACCGCCGCCATTCGGGATCTGGCCTCCGCGGCGGACTTTATTGCGGAAAAGCTGCGCGAATGGGCCGCCCGAACCAATTTTCAGCTTAGCATCTGGGAGCCGGCCGCCGACGGGGACTGCCTGGGCTTTATCAGCTTCACCAACCTCGACTGGTCGGTGCCCAAGGCGGAGCTGGTGGGCCTGGTGGCGGCGGGCTACGAGGGCCGGGGGCTGATGACGGAAGCCGGCCACGCGGCCGTGCGCTGGGCGTTTCGCCGGGTCGGGCTGCAGCGGCTGTACTGCTACATCGGGCCGCAGAACACGCGGAGTCTGGCCCTCGTGCAACGGCTGGGCCTGCGGCCGGAGGGGCTGCTGCGCCACAATTACCGCGTCGGCGACGGAGAGTTGGTCGACTCGGTGGTAAGCGGGATGATCCGGGCCGACTTTTTCGCGCTGCCCCAGCGAGAAACCGCGTAAATTTGCGTTGTACTCCGCTTTTATTTCTGCCCGCTTACCCCGCCGCATGAAACATTTCTTTCGCCGCACCGTGCTCCTGGGCCTGGTGCTGACGCTGGCCATCCCTGCTGTGCAGGCGGCCAAAAAGCCCCGCAAAACCAAAAAAGACGAGCTGGTAACCATCAGCACCTCGCTGGGCGACATCCGGCTGGTGCTTTCCGAGCTCACGCCGGTGCACCGGGCCAACTTCCTGAAGCTGGCCCGCAGCGGGTTCTACAACGGCACCACGTTTCACCGCGTCATTCTCAACTTCATGATTCAGGGCGGCGACCCGAACTCCAAGGACGCCGACCCCGGCAACGACGGCCAGGGCCCGGCCGACGAGCAGACGCTGCCGGCCGAAATCCGCCCCGAACTGACCCACCGGCGCGGGGCCGTGGCGGCCGCCCGCACCGGCGATTTCATGAACCCCGAGCGCCGCAGCAGCGCCTCGCAGTTCTACATCGTGCAGAACCCCCAGGGCACGCCCCACCTCAACGGCCAGTACACCGTGTTCGGCCAGGTTATCAGCGGCCAGGAAGTGGTGGATAAGATTGCCCAGCAGCCCACCGGCCCCGCCAACCGCCCCCTCACCGACATCCGAATGACGGTGAAAGTGGAAAAGCTCAAAAAGAAGAAAATCACTGAGCAATTCGGCTATCAGTATGGAGATGTGAAATAAATGGTGATGGGGTGAACCGGCTGTCATTCTTTGTCACTGGCTCTATGCGGCACATGCTCAGAATGACAGCCGGCTCACCCCATCACCACTACTCGACATAGCCAGCCCCTACGCATGAAAATCCTGATAACCGGCTCCAATGGCCTGCTGGGGCAGAAGCTGGTGGCTCTGCTGAGCCGGCAAACGGGCGTGGCGCTGGTGGCTACCTCACGCGGGCCCAACAAGCTGGCCGCCTTGTACCCGCAGGTGCCCTTCGTGCCGCTCGATGTAACCGATGCGGCCCAGGTGATGCGGGTAATCGAAGCTGAAAAACCAACGCACCTCATCCACACGGCCGCGCTTACCAACGTGGACGAATGCGAGCTTCACCAGGCCAGCTGCTGGAGCCAGAACGTGACGGCCGTGGCGCACTTGGTGGCCGCCTGCGAGCAGCATCAGGTGCATTTAGTGCACCTGAGCACCGATTTTATCTTCAGCGGAGAAATTGGGCCGCTGGCTGAGGACGCCGCGCCGGGGCCGGTGAATTTCTACGGGGAAAGCAAGCTGGCCGCCGAGCAGCTGGTGCGCCAGAGTCGCGGCCCCTGGGCCATTGTGCGCACGGTGCTCGTGTACGGCGTGGCCCACGACTACAGCCGCACCAACCTGGTGCTGTGGGTGCGCAATGCGCTCCGAAAGGCCCAGCCCATCAAAGTAGTCGACGACCAGCTGCGCACCCCCACGCTGGCCGAAGACCTGGCCCAGGGCTGCTGGCTGGTGGCCCGCCAGAATGCTATCGGCATTTACCACATCAGCGGGGCCGAGCTGCGCACGCCCTACCAGCTGGCGCTGCAGGTCGCCGACTATTTTCAACTCAATGCCAACCTCATCAGCCGGGTAAATGCCGATACGTTTTCGCAGCCGGCCCGCCGCCCGTTGCGCACGGGCTTCGTGCTTGATAAAGCGGTGCGCGAGCTGGGTTACCGGCCCCACACGCTGGCCGAAGGCATTGCCTTAGTGGCCAAACAGGCCGAGCGGGATGCTTAAAAGCTTGTATGAGTTGCTTTCGCGGGACTTCAGCGCACGGGCAGAGCCGCGAAATAGGCGGCCTCTGCACCAGCTTTCTAGTGCCGAATCGTGCTGTTGGTGGGTGCCACCGGGCGCACGGTTCTTTTTGACAAGGGCCTGGCCGCTGACGGCCGGGCCGGCGCTGCCACCGGCCGCCGCACTGCCGGGGCCTTCACCGGTGCCGGCGCTGGTGTCTGGATCACTATCGGAGCCGGAACTGGTTCGGGCTGCCGGACAGCGGCCACCGTGGCGGGCAGTGCTTCGGGGGCCGCGGCCAGCAGCCGCTCGAACTGGGCGGGGCTGAGGATGGCGCGCAGCTGCGTGGTGTATTCGTGGCCGATGGCCGTCAGCTTGTTCTGGAGCATGGCGGGGTCGTCGGCGTACTGCGTGCGCGCCTCGGCTTCCTGGCTCAGGCGCAGGTGCACAAGGCGGCGTACGGGCAGCTGGCGGGCATCATCGAGCGAAATAAAGGCGGCCAGCGTGCGCGTGGCGGCGGTGGCTTGCTCGCGCAGGGCCGGGGCAGCTTCCTGGGCACGGGCGGCGGTGGGCCCTAACACTAGCAGGCTGGCCAGGCTCAGCAGCGCCAAGAGTAGGTTTTTCATTACAAGGGATTTAACGGAGAAAAATCCTGCACCTATACGCAGGATCTATGGCCGACGGATTGCAGGCCAACCGAAAGTAAACCGCCCGTGCTTCCCGACCAACCCCTGCCGGGCGAGTAGCCGCAACGCCGCGGCCAAGGACCCGAAAAGCTCGTTGAGCGGCGCTAGGGCAGCACCACTACGGTCCGGCTTACGCAGTGGCTGTCGGGGCAGGCGCCGGGGCCGTTGGCGCGCAGGGCCATGCGCACGGCGTAGCGGCCGGGCCGGCGGAAACGGTGCTCGGTCTTCGGCCCGGTGCCGGTGGCCCCGTCGCGAAAGTCCCAGATGACCACCATATTCTGGCAGGCAGGCAGCTGCGAGTCGGCGGCATCGAAGGCTACCGGCTGGCCCACCCGCACCGTGTCGGCGGCCCGGAAGTTGACCACGGTTTGCTTGGTGAAATCAACATCGAGCAGCTTTTCGGCTTCGCGCACTTCGCCGCTGGCCTCGTCGACCACGTCGAGGCGCACGGTGTAGCGGCGGCGCTCGGCGTAGCAGTGGGCCACGGTAGCGCCGGTCAGCTGGGTGCCGTCGCCCATATCCCAACGGAAGAGGAGGGGCCCGGCGGCGGGGTCTACGGCCCGGCTCGCATCCAGCTCGACGCACAACCGGGGTACGCGCGGCGGCGGGCAGGCTACGCTGGTGGTGTCGCCGGCCTGCTGGGCTGCCGCCGGTCTGGTTAGCAGCAGCAGCAGCAGCAGCGGCGCCAGCAACAGTAACAGCAGCGGGCGCCCGGGGCAGAATACGCGAAGCAGCACAGGAACGAACAGGTTAAGAACTGGGGAAATAAGCGGCCAACCGGGGCCGCTAAAACCGGTTAAGGCGCTGGAAAACCTCTTTCTGGTAAGTCTGGCCGATGGGCACGAGCTTGTCGGCCAGCAGAATGGCGTTGTCTTCGATGGTCTGAATCTGGCGGATGTTGACGATAAACGAGCGGTGCACCCGCATAAACAGCGCCGCCGGAAACTTCTCGGCAATGGCCCGCAGCGTGCTGTACACGATCAGCTTGCTGCGCTTGGTAACGATGTGCACGTAGTCGCCCAGGGCCTCCACGAACAGCACCTCCTCAAACAGCACCTTCACCAGCTTGCTGTCCACCTTCACGAAGGTAAAGGCCGACTCCTCGGCCGGGGCCGACGGCACCTGGCCCGCCAGCGCCTCGCGGGCCTGCTGGGCCGCCTGCAGAAAGCGGGCGTAGCTGATGGGCTTCACCAGGTAGTCGAGCACGGCATGCTCGAAGGCTTCCACGGCGTAGCCTTTGTTGCTGGTGATAAGCACGACCAGCGGCGGGTTGCGCAGGCTGCGCAGCAAATCGAGGCCCGACATCAGGGGCATCTCCACGTCAAGAAACAGCAGGTCGATGGGCTGCTCGCGCAATACCTCGGCGGCGGCCAGGGCACTGGTGCAGCTGCCGGCGTGGCTCAGAAAGGGCGTGTTGGCAATGCAGTTTTCAACAATCTGCACGGCCAGCGGGTCGTCGTCGACCACCAGGCAGCGGAGGGAAGCGGGAGTTTCGGCCATGGTGGCAAAGCTACAGTCTTTCATGGCAGAATTCCATCAACCCCACTGCTTATCAGCACCAACTGGCAGCTGCCGCTGCTAACCGGCTGCCAGCCGCAGTTCCAGCAACGGGTACAGGGCCTGCAAACGGCGCGCAACGTCGGCGAGTTGGGCGGGCAAGGCCGGGTGCAGCGGCTGCTGACGGGCAGTTTCTTCCATTTTTTCCAGCAGCTGGCAAAGCTGCGGCAGGCCAAAATAAGCCACCTGGCCCCGCAGCTTGTGCGCGGCCTCGGCCAGCGCCGGCCCCGACAGCCCCGGCAGCTTCTGCGCCAGCGGCGGGGCCTGGCTTAGAAACGTGCCTACCAGCTGGCCCACGAAAGCGGGGCTGCCGCCGGCCAGCTCCTCCAGCAGCGTCCAGTCGGGCTGCTCGGCGGTGGGGCCGCCGGGCTCGATAAGCCCGGCGGCCCCGGTAGGCTCGCTGGAAGCGGTGGGGGCGCCTACGGCGGGCGTAGTGGGGCTGGCGGGGGTACGGCCGGTGTAGTGGGCGAGGCGGGCGTAGAGCACGGCCGGGTCGAAGGGCTTGGCCAGCGTGTCGTTCATGCCGGCGGCCAGGGCCAGCACCCGGTCTTCGGGCAGGGCCGAGGCCGTGAGGCCGATGAGCGGCAGGCGCTGGGGGTCGGGGAAAAGCTGCCGCAGCTGGCGGGCCGCCTCGTAGCCGTCCATTTCGGGCATCTGCACGTCGAGCAGCACGGCATCAAACGGCTGCCGCCGGGCGGCTTCTACGGCCAGCCGGCCGTTGTCGGCCACCGTAACGCGCACGTTCCAGGCTTCGAGGGTACGGCGGGCCACCAGCTGGTTGAGCACGTTGTCTTCGGCCACCAGCACCCGCAGCGCCGGCTCGAAGGGCGGCAGGCTGGCGCTGGCTTCGGGCGGAATGGCAGCTGGGTCGGCGGGCCGGGCCGGAAGGTCAAACCAGAACGTGCTGCCCTGGCCCTCGGCGCTTTCCACCCACAGCCGCCCGCCGTGCAGCTGCACCAGGTTGCGGGCAATGCTCAGGCCCAGCCCGGTGCCGCCGTACTGGCGGGTAGTGCTGGCGTTGGCCTGCGAGAAATCCTCGAAAATCGCCTCCTGCTGCTCAGGGGCAATGCCAATGCCCGTGTCGCGCACTCCAAACCGCAGAATCTGTTCGTCCCCTCCATCGGCCGCCGGACCGGATTCGAGCAGCAGCGTGATGCCACCGTGGGCCGTAAACTTTACGGCGTTGCCCACCAGGTTCACCAGTACCTGCTGCAGGCGCACCGGGTCGCCGGTAATGGCCTCGGGCACGTCGGGGCCGATTTCGGTGCGCAGGTACAGGCCTTTGGCATCGAGGGCAAAGCGGAACATGGCCTGCACGCGCGCCAGCAGCGCCGGCAGCCGGAACGGCACCCGCTCCAGCGTGAGCTTGCCGGCTTCCATCTTCGAGGAGTCGAGGATGTCGTTGAGAATAACCAGCAGGTTCTGTGACGACGACTGAATGGCCTCCAGGTACTCCTGCTGCCCGGCATCGATGCGGGTGCCGCGCAGCAGGTGCGTTAGGCCGATAACGGCGTTGAGCGGCGTGCGGATTTCGTGGCTCATGTTGGCCAGAAACTGCGCCTTGGCCCGCCGCGAGGCCTCGGCCGCGTCGCGGGCCACCAGCAAATCGGCGTTTACCAGCTCGGTGGCTTCCTTCTGGCGGCGCAGCTCGGTGGTGCGTTCCCGTACCGTGGTTTCGAGCTGCAGCTTCTGGCGGCGCAACGCGGCCGTGCGCACCCGCAGAAACCCCCAGATGCCGCCCACTGCCACTGCCACGCTCAGCAGCGCAAACCAGCCGGTTTGCCAGAACGGCGTGGCAATGCCGAAGCCAGCGGTGGTGGCCGGACCCCAGGCGCTTTCGGCGCCACGGCGGGCGCGTACCTCAAACGTGTAGCGGCCGGGTCCGAGTCGGGGGAAATCGGCCTCGTCGAGGCTGCCGGGACGGCTCCAGGCGGGCTGGTAGCCGCGCAGCCGGTATTGGTACTGCCAGGTGCCGGCCGGCGCCAGGCTGGCCGTGCGGAAAAACCAGGTAAGCTGGTGCGCACCCGCCGGCAGCTCGGCCAGCGAGTCGGGCCGGTGGCGGGTACCGTCTACTTCCACCCCCGCCAGCGCCACCCGGGGCCGGGCCGCGGCGGGCAGTGCGGGCAGTCCTACCCGCAGCAAACCCGCCCGGCTGGCCAGCAGCACGGCCGGCACCGGGCCGGCCAGCAGCACGGCGGCGTTGGGCAGCAGCTGTTGCACCAGCGGGTTGCCGGGCGTGGTGAGCGGGCTGAAACCTGCGCCCCGGCCCAGGCTCAGCGCCTCGGCATGCTGCACCACCAAACCGGCGGGCGTGGGCAGCAGGCCGTAGCAGTAGTTGCTGGCCAGCCCGCTGTTGCGGGTGCTGAACTGCCGGAACCGGTCATTTTCAAAGCATAGCAGCCCGTCGCCCTCGGTGCCGATCCACACCCGACCGGCTGCATCCTGGCTCAAAGCCGAAGCCTCTATGCCACCGGCCAGCACCCGATACACCCGGAATTTACCCGCTTCGAGCACCGCCAGCCCGGTGCCGTGGGTGGCGAACCACACGCGGCCCTGGCGGTCGGGCAGGATGGCGTAGATGTCGTTGTGCAGCAGGCCGGTGGCGGTGGTGTAGTGGCGCAGGCTGCCCTGGTGCAGGTAAAAGGCACCCTGGCCCACCGTGCCCACCCACAGGCCGCCGGCCGCGTCCTGGGCCAGGGCATTTACAGACAGGCCGGCCGGCAGCTGCGCCAGCGCGGATCGGCTGGCTGCAGTTCCGGAATTCAGCAGCAACGGCAGCCGCAACTTCCAGACGGCGGCGGCCTCGGCTCCGGCTACGGCCCAGCCGGCGCCGTCGGGCGCCATCGGGCCAGTAGCGGTGGGCGGTACCGGCTGCGGACTGATGTGGCCGGTGGGCGTGGCGGTCAGCTGTAGTATCTGCCCGGTGCGGGTGGCCGCCAGCAGCGCGGGCCCGCGCCGGATCAGCGAAGCCAGGTCGGGGAGGGGCAGCAGCGCAACGTGCGGGTCGAGCAGGCGCCACAGACCCTGCCCGGCGGTAGCCAGCCAGTAGGTGCCTTCGGCGTCGCGCAGCACATCGGTCAGCACCAGCCCCGCGGGCAGCGCCGGCCGGTAGCGGCGGCGGAACCGGCCGAGGCGGGCCGTGTCGGGAGCCGATAGGCCCCTGGCGGCGGTCAGGCCGGTTTCGGCGGGCGTGGCCGGCCGGAAGCCGGGGCCCCGTTCAATGGAAAGCCCGCCCTGGAAATGCCGCACCGCCAGCCGGCCGGTGCGTGGGTCCAGGACCAGTCGGGTTACGAAATCCTCGGCCAGCCCTTCGCGGGTGGTGAAGGTGCGGAACGTGGTGCCGTCGAAGCGTACCAGGCCCTCGGCCGTGCCCAGCCAGAGGTAGCCGGCGCGGTCCTGGGCCAGGGCGTAGATGAACGGCTGCGGCAGCCCCTCGGCCGGCCCGAATTGCTTCAGGGCCAGCTTCGCGGGCAGCGGCTGGGCAGCGGCAAACTGCGTGAGCAGAAAGAAAAAAACGAGCAGGCGACGCATCAGGCCGGCAAGATACACGCAGTGGCGGACCGCCGCCGGCTTCTGCGTTCAGCCGGGGCCTTTCCTCGGTGAAGCCGTCTGCGTGGGCGTCTAGTCCATACATGAAGCGGCGGGGTGAGCACCGGGAAACCCTGGTGCTCACCCCGCCGCTTGGGCTAACTAAAACTTACTTGCCCGTCACCTTGAACTCGGTGCGGCGGTTGAGCTGGCGGTTGGCTTTGGTGGTGTTGGGGGCCACGGGCTGGGTGTCGCCGTAGCCGGCGAAGGTCAGGCGGCCCTTATCAATGCCCTTGCCCACGAGGTAATCAACCACAGCTTTGGCGCGACGCTGCGAGAGGTCCTTGTTGTAGGCGTCGTTGCCCACGTTGTCGGTGTGGCCCGAAATTTCGAGGCGCAGGGCGGGCGTTTCGGTCAGCAGCTTCTGCAGGCGCTCCAACTCGCCGGTGCTTTCCTTGCGCAGCGTGGCCTTGTCGAAATCGAAGAAGATGTTGTTGAGTACCACCTTCACGCCCACATCGAGCTTTTTAAGGGCAATGTCCTTCACGACTTCCGAATAGGCCGCGCCGGCCGGCAAATCGAAGTTTTCGGAGTGGAACAGGTAGCCTTCCTTGCGCACCACAATGCCGTAGTTCACGCCCGACGGCAACGACACGAGGTAGCGGCCCGACTTGGCGTTCGACTGGAACGAGGCAATGACCTGGTTGAGCGAGTTGTCGATAACGTCGATAGTCGCCTCCAGCGGCTGGCGGCTGGCTTCCTCGCTCACCACGCCCTTCAGAATGGTTACCTGCGCCGCCACAATGGCCACCGGCGGGGCCAGCAGGGTTTCCTTCACCGGCTGCACCCTGCTGGCCAGCAATTGGTCTTCCTGGCTGAGCACGGGCGGTTTTTCGGCCCCCAGAAACGTAATCTGATAAATGTCTTTCGAGCCCAGCCCATCCTCGCGGAACGACGAATAGTAACCGCGCCGGCCCGAGGCCGAAATCACGAAGAACACGTCGTCGTCGGGCGTATTTATGGGCCAGCCCAGATTTTCGGGCTTGCTCCACTTGCCGTTCTCAAACACCGACTTGAAGATGTCGTAGCCGCCCATAGCGTCGTGGCCCTCCGAGCTGAAGTACATCGTTTTGCCATCGGGGTGCAGAAACACGCCCTCCTCGCCGTATTGGGTGTTGATGACCGGACCCAGGTTCTGAGCCGGCCCGCGGCCTTCGATTTCGATGCGGTAAATGTCGCGCGCGCCCAGGCCGCCCTCTTTGTCGCTCACGAAAAACAGGTGGCGGCCGTCGGGCGTGTAGGAGGCCGACGATTCGTGGTACCTGGAGTTGATGCGTGAGCCCAGCTGCTGGGGCTTGCGCCACTCGGTGCCGCGCAATTCGGCCTGGTGCAGGTCGCCGCCGTTGTTTTCCAGGTACACCAGCAGGCGCTGGCCGTCGGGCGAGAGGCCCACGGTGGCGTCGTGGCCGTCGGTGTTGATGTTCTCGCCCAGGTTGCGGGCCGCGCTCCAGCCGTCTTTGCCCTCGCGGGTGCTCTGGTAAATATCCTCGAAATAGCCGCCCAGCTCGGGGTCGGTTTTGCCGCCCGTCGAGCCTTCGCGGCGCGAGGTGAACAGGATAACCGACTCATCGGCCGTAATAACGGGGCCGTAGTCGGGGTAGGGCGAGTTCACGCCCGGGCCGGCGTTGTCGATAAACACCCGGGTGGGCTTAGCGGCCAGGCGGCGGCCGTTTTCACACTCCTTTATCTTCTTCTGAATATCGAGCACTAACCCGGCCGTGTTTTTGGTGCCGCTGGCCGGAATGGCGCGCTTGTACTCGGCAATGGCCGCGTCCCACTTCGCGTTCAGGTGCAGGCCCCGGCCCAGCAGGTAATGGATGCGCGGGCTCACATCGGGGTTGAGCTGGTAGGCCCGCTGCAGATACTCCAGCGCCCGCGGCTTAAAGCCCGAATGCAGGTAACAGTCGCCGATTTTGAGGTTGAGCTGGTCGTTGCCGGGGTTGAACTGCTGGGCCTTCAGGTAGAACACCAGCGCCTGCTCGTAGCGCGGCGGGTCCGACTCGTAGAACGCGTCGCCGGCCTTCAAATCCTTCTGGGCCGCTTTCAGCCCGTCCTTGTCGTTGCCGAACCGGTCTTTGCTGAACTCCACGCTCTGGGCCGAAGCCGCCCCGGAAGCCGTGAGCAATAAGCAGGCAATTAAGTACTTGTGCATAAGTCAGTAGGGAGTACTGAGTATCGGGTAATTGGATTCCGGTCGGCTGGTTTATTCCGCCTTACAGACAGCTGTCGGGAGGGCGCAGGCAGGTCGCGCTACGGGCAGCCCGAGTTGGCGGCGTGGGTAAGGCCTACTTCCAGGCCCAGCTCGGCGGCGCGGCGCCAGTCCTGGCAGGCGGCGTCGGGCTGGCGGAGCATTTCGCGGGCGTGGCCCCGGTTCAGGTAGGCCTCGGCGTAATCCTTGTTCAGGCTGATGGCCTTGCTGGCATCGGCTTCGGCCTTTTTATAGTCTTCGAGCTTGAGGTAGGCCGCGGCGCGGTTGTTCCAGGCGAAGGCGTAGCCGGCATCGAGGGCCACGGCCCGCCCGAAGTCCTCCACGGCGCCTTTGTAATCCTTCAGCTCGTAGCGGGTGGCGCCGCGGTTGGTGTAAGCCAGGGCGTTGTCCTGCTTCTTGCCCAGATACGCGTCGTAGTCCTGCAAAGCGCCTTTCAGGTCGGCGGCGCGGCGGCGGGTGCCGGCGCGGTTGAGCAGGGCCGGCAGCAGCTCGGGCTGCAGCGTGAGGGCCTGGCTGTAGTCATGGATGGCGGCGGGCAGGTTGCCAAGGCGGCGCTGGGCGCTGCCCCGGTCGTGCCAGGCGTAGGCGTAGCTCGGGTCGGCCTTGATGGCGGCATCGAAATCGGCCTTGGCGGCGGCGTAGTCGGCCTTTTCGAAGCGCAGCGCGCCCCGGTAGTACCAGGCCGGGGCGTAGTCGGCCTGCCGCTCGGTGGCGCGGCCGTAGTCGGCCTCAGCCTCGGCGGGCTGCTGCAGCGCCTCCTCGGCCCGGGCCTTTCCGAAGTAAGCTGCAAAGGCGTTGGGTTCCAGCTTGATGGCCTGGTCGTAGTCCTGCACGGCGGGCTGGTAGTCCTTCAGCTCGTAGCGGGCGGCGGCGCGGTTGGCGTAGGCGCGGGCGAAATCGGGCTTCACGGCCAGAGCCTTATCAAAATCGAGCACGGCGGCCCGGTAGCTCTGCTGCTTGAACTTGGCCAGCCCGCTGTTGTAGAGGCGCTCGGCCTGCTGGTCGGGCGGCAGGGTAGAGGCCCGCACGCTGTCCACCTGGGCCCGGGCTGCGGCCGCACTCAGCAGCAGGCCCAGCAGTAAAACAGGAATTTTTCGCATCGTATCCCGCCCATTTCAAAGGCGCGGGATAAATGTAATTTTTAATGCTGAATATGGCTAATTAAGTCGTTTAATTGCCTGTTTATTGTTTTATAATAAGATTCAATAGTATCAAAAATCAGCCGCAGTATCCCGACTATACTGGCTCGCTTAGCTAACCGGGCAGCAGAATCAAACCAAGGCCATGCCAAGCCGGAAAGCCAATGCCTAACACCTGTCAGTTAATAGCTTACCTGGCTGCTAATCAGGTAGCTGGGTCTTCACCAGTTCCTGCCACTCGTGGCGCAGCGAGCCGTCGAATTCGGGGCGGGCGGCGCGACGGTACCAGTAGGCGGCATTATTCAGGTCGCCCTGCTGGCGGTGCAGAAAGGCGTGCAGCCAGTCGAACAGCGGGGCGTCTTCGTGCTCCTGGGCAAGGGCGTGGGCCTTGTGCCACTCGTCGCGGCCGGCGTACCACAGGGCTTCGAGCAGGGGCGAGAGGCCAGCGGGGGGTTCGTGCTGGGTCTGGGAGTCGAGGAAGTCGTGGTAGGTCATGGAGGCAGCGTTGGGTGGCACCGGGATGTGCCAGGTAGTAAACTTATGAGGGCTAACCGGGGTTTTACTGGTTGGCGGCGGCCGGGCAGCAACAGTTGCGTAATTTTACGGCGCCGCCGGACAACGTGTCCGCCGAACAGTACATTTTCCAACGCCTAGCTTTCACCTATGGCCACCTATCCCGAATACATGGTTGCGCCCATCCGCCAGGACCTCACCGAGGCCGGCTTTGAGCAGCTCATGACCCCCGAAGAAGTTGATAACGCCCTGTCGGCCAACAGCGGCACCGTGCTGGTAGCCGTAAACTCGGTTTGTGGCTGCGCCGCCGCCAAAGCCCGCCCGGCTCTCAAAATGGCCGTTTCCAGCTCCGAAAAGAAGCCCGCCAAACTCGTGACGGTGTTTGCCGGCATGGAGTCGGAGGCCGTGGCCCAGGCCCGCCAGCACATGCTGCCTTACCCGCCCAGCAGCCCCTGCATCGCCCTGTTTAAGGACGGCGAGCTGGTACACATGATTGAGCGCTACCACATCGAAGGCAACGACCTGATGCGCATCGTCAACAACCTGCAGGGCGCCTTCGAGGAGTACTGCTAGCCCTTTTCGAACACTCTTGCCTGAAGCCGCCCGCAGCAAAATGTTGCGGGCGGCTTTTTCGTTGGCCAGAATCGAGAGGCGCCGCTACTGTTTGCGGAGCAGGAAAGGCCCCAGGGCCAAGGCGTCCAGCCCCGACTGGAAGTAGCAGTCCAGGGCATCGGCGGGCGTCTCGACCAGGGGCATGCCGTTTAAGTTGAACGACGTGTTGAGCAGTACAGGCACGCCGCTGAGGTGCTCGAACTGCAGGAGCAGGCGGTGGAACCCGGCGTTGTGGTCGGCCCGCACGCTTTGCAGCCGCCCCGTGCCGTCGTCGTGGGCTACGGCGGGCAGGGCAAGCCGGGCCGCGGGCCGCAACGGAAACACCTTTTCCATGAAATAAGCCGTTTCGCCCGCTGGTAGCTCAAAAAACTCGTGCTGCCGCTCCTCGGGCACGGCCGGGGCAAAGGGCCGGAAAGCTTCGCGGTATTTGATGCTGGCATTCACGCGCTCTTTCATCTCGGGCAGGGTAGGGTTGGCCAGAATACTGCGGTGCCCTAAAGCGCGCTGCCCTAGCTCCGAGCCGCCCTGAAACCAGCCCACGATGTGGCCGCTGTGGAGCAAAGCCGCCGTAGCGGCGGCAATATCAGCGGGGCGCTCGTACGAGACTTTGCGGCGGCGCAACTCCGCCTCCAGCTCGGCCACGGCGTACTCGCGGCCAAAAAAGTTGTGCTGAGCCGGAACGGAAGCTGCTAAAGGCAGGCCCAAAGCGTACCGGTAGCCGTGCAGGGCGCTGCCCACACTAATGCCCGTATCGTCGGGCGTGCCCCCGATGAACAGCTCCTGGTAGGGCGTGTGCTGCCTGAGTTTGCCGTTGAGCACCGAGTTCATGAGCACGCCCCCGCCCAATACCAGCCGCGTTTGGCCGGTATGGGCGTGCAGTGCCCGCAACAGCGCAAATACTACTTCTTCCGTTACGCGCTGCACGGCCGCTACTACGTCGTAGTGGTGCTGGGTGAGGGGCGTTTCCGGCTGGCGGGCCGGGCCCAGCAGCGCCAGCAGCTTGGGCGAGTAGTAGAGCGGGGTGAAGCTGAGGAAGAACTCGAAATAGCGCAAATCCAGCTCGTAGTGCAGGTTTTCTACCTGAATAAGCGACCGGATGGCATCGTAGTGGACGGCCGGATTGCCCCGGGCCGCCAGGGCCATTACCTTCCATTCGTCGCTGTTGGGCCGGAAGCCCAGGTACTGCGTAAAGGTGGCGTAAAACAGGCCCAGGGAGTGGGGCGTGCGGTTGGCGGCCAGCTCCTGCCGGCCCTGGCGGGTGATGGTGCCCAGCAGCCCAGTGGTCGTTTCGCCAAAGCCGTCGGCTACCAGAAAATCAGCCTCCTCAAAACCCGACGACAGCCACGCATTGGCCAGGTGGGCCTGATGATGGTTGACGTACTGAATCCGCAATTGGCTGCCACTCAGACTGGTTAGCTGCTGTTCTATCCGCGCTACGTCGCCTTGCAGGGCCGCCATTTCGTTGAGGGCAAGCTGGGCCAGCTTGCCCCGGTCCAGCAGCGCCTCCGGTAGGTTCTGGCGGGGGTGTAGCAGGTAAGGGGCCGGGTTCCAGCCGACAAACACGTCTGTTAGGTCGTTTACGCTGATGCCGGCCGCCGCGCAGCAGTACGCAATAGCCCGGCGCGGAAACGATTTATCCTGCTTTACCCGCGTCAGGCGCTCCTCGGCAATGGCTACGCGCACCTGCCCCGTTGGCGTAAGCAGGCAGGCCGAGGAATGAAAGCCGCTACAGTTAAGGCCCAGAATAACGGGCGTTGCGGGGGGCGGGCTGGGCATAGGTTTGCGGAAAGTTGGCTGAACGCCTCAACCGCAACGGTCGGGCCACGGCAAAAGACCCGGCAAAAGTACAGCCCCTGCCCCCAACGTTGTGCGCCCCCGTGCCACAAGGAGGCGGGCCAGCGCCTGAAGCAGAAGAGCACAGGTGGTTGCGGCCCGGGGTTCAGTTCATATCGGCCCGGTATGCCGACTGGTTTGGGCTACGAGTAACGCCCGGACCCACCTTCGGCCGGTGGGCTGCCAGACAACAACTAACTTTGCCCCATGCTCGACTACTCGGTGGTGGTGCCCGTTTATAAGGGGCAGGACACGCTAGCGACCCTCACGGCGCAACTCCACGCTTTTTTTACGGATACCCACCGTCCGTTCGAAATCATTTTCGTCTACGATTGTGGGCCCGACGACTCCTGGGCCGTTATCCGGGCCCTGCAGGCGCAGTACGGGCCGGAGCTGGTGCGGGCCGTGCACCTGACGCGCAACTTCGGCCAGCATAATGCCCTGCTGTGCGGTTTCGGCGAGGCGCGGGGCCGCTTCATCGTCACGCTCGATGAGGACCTGCAGCACCGCCCCGCCGACATCGAGCAGCTGATTGCGCGGCAGCAGCAGGGCAATTTCGACGTGGTGTACGGTATGCCCGGGCAACTGCGGCACACGCCCTTCCGCAACTTTACCTCGCGGGCCATGCGCTGGCTGCTCCGGTTCGGCATTCCCGACCTGCACCCGCACTACTCGCCCTTCCGCCTGCTGAAAACCGATATGGCCCAGGCCTGCCTGGCCATGCACAACTCCCACACCTTCCTCGACGGCTACCTGACCTGGCTGACGACCCACGTAGCCAGCACCCCGATAACGCATCAGCCGCGCGCAGTGGGCGAAAGTGGCTATACGCTGGGCAAGAAAGTGGCCCAGTCGCTCAACATCTTCGTCACCTTCTCCAACCTGCCCATCCGCCTGCTCACGGCGCTTTCGGTGCTCGTGTTCCTCATCACCAGCGGCTACTCGGGCTACGTGCTGGTGCGCAAGCTGGTCTACGACAATTACCTGCTGGGCTTTCCCTCGCTCATCATCTCCATCGGCTTCGGCGTGGGCCTCATCATGCTGGGCCTGGGCATTCTGGGCGAGTACATCTACCGCATTAACCTGAAAACCACCCGCCGCCCCGATTTCATGAAGCGGAAGATGGAGGATTTGTAGAGCCACGAGCTGCAAGCCACAAGCTACAAGCGGCAAGCCACAAGCCACAAGCTGCAAGTTTCTACCAACGGCCAATTGTTAATCGACGGCCGGTAGAAACTTGCAGCTTGTGGCTTGCAGCTTGTGGCTTGCAGCTTGCCGCTCAAAGCTTGCCGCTCAAAGCTTGCCGCTCAAAGCTTGCCGCTCTAATTCGCTACTTCACTCAAAAACTTAATCCGCATCAGGCGCAAATCCTCCTCGGTATAGTCGTCGGTACCGAGTTCTTTCAGGGCCACGGCAATGTTGTCGGTGCTGGCCGACATAAAGTAGTCGTAGATTTCTTCCTGCCGCTCCTGGTCGAGCACACCGTTGATGTAGTAGCCCAGGTTGAGCTTGGTGCCCGAATAGCAGATGTGCTCGATTTCCTCCATCAGCTCGCGCATATCGAGGCCCTTGGAGGAGGCTATTTCTTCCAGGTCCATCTTCTTGTCGATTTGCTGGATGATGTAAATCTTGATTTTCGACTTGTTGACGGCCGATTTTACTACCACGTCGGCGGCCGTCGTGATGTCGTTGTCCTCCACGTACTGCTGAATCAGCGTCAGGAAGGGGGCGCCGAACTTCTGGGCCTTGCCCTGGCCCACGCCCGAAATGTGGGCCAGCTCCTCCAGCTTGGTGGGGAAGGTAGTGGCCATTTCCTTCAGCGACGGGTCCTGGAACAGCACGTAGGGCGGCAGGTTCTTCTGGTTGGCCACCTTCTTGCGCAGGGCCTTCAGCATGTCGAACAGCGCTTCGTCGTGGCCGGCGGCCAGCTGCACGTCTTCCTGCTGCTGCTCCTCTTTCACCTCCTCGTCGTAGTTGTGGTCTTTGGTGAGTTTCATAGAATGCGGGTTCTCAATGAAATCCAGGCCTTTCTGGGTGATCCGAATTACGCCAAAATTTTCTACATCCTTGGCCAGCAGCCCGCTAAGCATCGTCTGGCGCAAGAGCGAGTGCCAGAACTGGGCGTCGTGGGCCTTGCCCTGGCCGTAAATCGGCAGTTGGTTGTGGGCGTAGCTGATCACGTGCGGGTTCGACATGCCCATGAGCACCGTGCCGATGTGGTCGAGGCCGAACCGCTCGTCGGTCTGCACCACCGCCTTCAGGGCCAGCAGCACCTCTTCCCTGGCCTCGAACCGCTCGCGGGGGTGGCGGCAGTTGTCGCAGAAGCCGCAGTCTTTGGCGTACACCTCGCCGAAGTAGTGCAGCAGCTGCTTGCGCCGGCACACCGCCGAATCGGCATAGTTGGCCATTTCCTGGAGCAGCTGCTTGCCGTTGTCGCGCTCGGTTACGGGCTTGTCCTTGTTGAACTTCTCCAGCTTGATGATGTCGTCGTAGCTGTAGAACATCAGGCAGTCGCCGTCCATGCCGTCGCGGCCGCCGCGGCCGGTTTCCTGGTAGTAGCCCTCGATGCTTTTGGGCGTGTCGTAGTGAATCACGAAGCGCACGTCGGGCTTGTCGATGCCCATCCCGAAGGCGATGGTAGCCACGATGACGTCGCACTCCTCGTGCAGAAACGCGTCCTGGTTGGCCATGCGCACGTGCGGGTCGAGGCCGGCGTGGTAGGGGCGGGCGCGCACGTCGTTCACGCGCAGCAGCTCGGCAATTTCCTCCACCTTTTTGCGGCTCAGGCAGTACACGATGCCCGCCTGGTCCTTGTGCTGCTTCACGTACTGAATCAGCTGCTTTTTGGTGTTGTGCTTGGGCCGCACCTCGTAGTACAGGTTGGTGCGGTTGAAGCTGGTCTTGAACACCGAGGCATCATCCATTTGCAGGTTCTTCTGGATGTCCTGCTGCACCTTGGGCGTGGCCGTGGCCGTGAGGGCAATAATGGGCACGTTGGCGCCGAGGTTATCAATAATACCGCGGATTTTGCGGTACTCGGGCCGGAAATCGTGGCCCCACTCCGAAATGCAGTGGGCCTCATCAATGGCCACAAAGCTGATGGTGGCCTTGTTGAGAAACTCGATGGTTTCGTCCTTGGTGAGGCTTTCGGGGGCCACGTACAGCAGCCGCACCTCGCCGCTGATGACGTCGCGCTTCACCCGGTTCATCTCCGATTTGCTCAGCGTGGAGTTCAGAAACTGGGCATTCACGCCGAAGGCGTTGAGCTGGTCGACCTGGTTTTTCATCAGGGCGATGAGCGGGGAGATGACGATGGCCGTGCCCGGCAGCACCAGCGCCGGCAGCTGGTAGCACAGGCTTTTGCCGGCTCCGGTGGGCATAATCACGAACGTGTTGTGGCCCGCAATTACGTTGTTGATGATATCCTCCTGCACGCCGCGGAACTGTCCGTAGCCGAAAACTTCCTTTAACTTGCCCTTCAAATCAGCTGGCTGCTGGATTTCGGGGGTTACCACTGACATCGACATCCGCACGTACGCTTATTTAGTTGATAGACTGATAAAGCGGCTACTTCGGGCCGCTTCCTCAATCTAAGGATTTTACCGGGATTTGAGGCCGGGCAGGCGAAACGGCGGGGCCGGCCGCGGCCAAGTATCCCCTCTCGCTTCGGCCCCGATTTCGAACCGCACTATCAAATTTAGATTGAAACTGCCAACCGAACTTCATAGCCTCGCAAAAAAAGTGCTTCAGCTCGAAGCGGAAGCCATCCAGGGCGTGGCCGCGGCCCTCGACGAACGCCCCGATTTTGCACAATGCGTAGAAGCAATTCTGGCCCGTCGCGGTCGGGTCGTGGTTACGGGCATCGGCAAGAGCGCCCACATTGCGGGCAAGATGGTGGCCACCTTCAACTCTACCGGCACGCCCGCCCTGTTCATGCACGCCGCCGACGCTATCCACGGCGACCTGGGGATGATTCAGGCCGATGATTTCGTCATTGCCATCAGCAAATCGGGCGACACGCCCGAAATAAAGGTGCTCGTGCCGCTGCTCAAGCGCAAGGGCGTGCCGCTGGCCGCGCTGGTCAGCAACGCCGACTCGTACCTGGCCCAGCAGGCCGATTACATCCTGCACGCGCCGGTAACGCGCGAGGCCTGCCCCCACAACCTGGCGCCCACCACCAGCACCACCGCCGCGCTGGCCCTGGGCGACGCGCTGGCCGTGTGCCTGCTCGAAAGCCGCGACTTCTCGCGCCAGGATTTTGCCGGCCTGCACCCCGGCGGCACACTGGGCAAGCAGCTGTATTTGAAAGTAGGCGACCTGAGCCGCCAGAACCAGCAGCCCCAAGTGTCGGAGTCGGCCCCACTGCGCGACATTATCCTCGAAATATCGGGCAAACGCCTGGGCGCCACCGCCGTGCTGAACGAGGCCGGCGAACTGGTCGGCATCATCACCGACGGCGACCTGCGTCGCATGCTCACGGCCCACGCCGGCCGCCTCGACGAGGTGCGGGCCCGCGACATCCTCACGCCCGGCCCCGTAACGGTGGAGGTAGACGATTTTGCCGTGGAGGCCCTGGCCCGGATGCAGGCCCGCAACATCACCCAGCTGCTGGTAACCGAGCAGGGCCGCTTCAGCGGCTTCATCCACCTGCACGACTTGCTGCGCGAAGGGCTAGTATAGGGGCGGTAGAACCTGTACCTGTCATCCTGAGCATGTGGCGCATCAAGCCAGCGACGAAGGACCTTAGCACGTTTGAGCGGCTCGTGCTTACGTGGCAAGGTCCTTCGTCGCTGGCTTGATGCGCCACATGCTCAGGATGACAGGTAAGGGCCGCCCCACCTGCATTAAAGCCCTAACTTTCCGGAAAACAAGCTTGACGACATGGACCAACATACCTACCTAGTGGTGATGGCCGGCGGCATTGGCAGCCGCTTCTGGCCCTTCAGCCGCACCCACCACCCCAAGCAGTTCCACGACGTGCTGGGCCTGGGCCGCTCCATGCTCCAGCTCACCGTGGACCGTTTCGCCGGTATCTGCCCGCCCGAAAACGTGTTTGTCGTCACCAACCGCGACTATGTGGAGCTGGTGCAGCAGCACCTGCCCGAGCTGGCGGCCCATCAGATTCTGGGCGAGCCCATCGGCCGCAACACCGCCCCCTGCATCGCCTACGCCAGCTACCGCATCGCCCGCCTCGACCCCGAGGCCGTGATGGTGGTCACGCCCGCCGACCACGCCGTGATGCACGAGGAGAACTTCCGCGCCACCATCCGCACCGCGCTGGCCGGGGCCCGGAGCCACAACGTGCTCATCACGCTCGGCATCCAGCCCTCGCGCCCCGATACCGGCTACGGCTACATTCAGTTTATTGATGACGAGGTGCCCGCCCAGCATGTGCGCCAGCTGCCGGGCCACGCCGACGGTGCCTTCCCGAAGCAGCTGCGCAAGGTGAAAACCTTCACCGAAAAGCCCAATGCCGAGCTGGCCCAGATGTTTGTGAGCAGCGGCGAGTTCCTCTGGAACTCGGGCCTGTTCGTGTGGCGGGCCGATGCCATCGTGCAGGCCTTCCACCAGTACCTGAGCGACATTGCCGAGGTGTTCGACGAGGGCCGCGAGCAGCTTGGTACGCCCGCCGAGGAGGAGTTCATCACCCGTGCCTACAGCCTGTGCCGCAACATCAGCATCGACTACGGCGTGATGGAAAAGGCCGACAACGTGTACGTACTGCCCGCCGACTTCGGCTGGAGCGACCTGGGCACCTGGGACTCGCTGCACCGCATGGGCCAGCACGACGCCGATGAAAACGTCGTCGACGGCAACGCCTTGCTCTACGACACGCGCGAGTGCGTAATCAAAACGCCCCCCGAGCGCCTGGTGGTGGTGCAGGGCCTGGAAGGCTACATCGTGGCCGAGTACGACAACGTGCTGCTCATCTGCAAGCGCACCGAGGAGCAGCGCGTCAAGGATTTCGTGGCCGACGTGAAGTCGAAGAAGGGCAACGGATATAATTGAGTAGGTTTTAGGGCTTAGTGAATTAGGGCTTAGGAAGAAGGTCTGTCACCCTTTGTTGAGGATGATAAACCTTCTCCCTAAGCCCTAATTCATTAAGCCCTAAAACCTACTTCGCCAGCTTCGCTTGCAGGTTCTCGTCCAGCGCGGCCAGGAACTCCTCGGTGTAGAGGTAGTCGCGGCCGTGTTCGACTTTATTGCCGTGGATGTTGACGGCCAGATCCTTGGTCATCTTGCCGCTTTCGACGGTTTCGATGCAGACTTGCTCCAGCGCTTGGCAGAAGTCGATGAGCTCCTGGTTGCCGTCGAGCTTGCCGCGGAACTCCAGGCCCCGGGTCCAGGCGAAAATGCTGGCGATGGGGTTGGTGGAGGTGGGCTTGCCTTTCTGGTGGTCGCGGTAGTGGCGCGTAACGGTGCCGTGGGCGGCTTCGGCCTCCATAGTGTTGCCGTCGGGCGTTACCAGCGTCGAGGTCATGAGGCCCAGCGAGCCGAAGCCCTGGGCCACGGTGTCGGACTGCACGTCGCCGTCGTAGTTTTTGCAGGCCCACACGAAGTTGCCATGCCATTTCAGGGCCGAGGCCACCATGTCGTCGATCAGGCGGTGCTCGTAGGTGATGCCAGCGGCCTCAAACTTGGCGAGGTAGTCCTGCTCGTAAATCTCCTGGAAGATGTCCTTGAAACGGCCGTCGTACTTCTTCAGAATGGTGTTCTTGGTGCTCAAATACAGCGGCCAGCCCTTGCTCAGGGCCTGGTTGAAGCAGGCGTGGGCGAAGCCCCGAATGCTCTCGTCGGTGTTGTACATGGCCAGCGCCACGCCGTCGCCCTTGAAGTTGTAGACCTCAAACGACTGCTCCTCGCCGCCATCTTCGGGCGTGAAGGTGATAGTGAGCTTGCCCTTGCCCTTGGTCACGAAGTCGGTGGCCTTGTACTGGTCGCCGAAGGCGTGGCGGCCGATGCAGATAGGGGCGGTCCAGTTGGGGACCAGGCGGGGCACGTTGCTCATCACAATCGGCTCGCGGAACACGGTGCCGTCCAGAATGTTGCGGATGGTGCCGTTGGGCGACTTCCACATCTGCTTGAGGCCGAACTCCTCCACCCGCTGCTCGTCGGGCGTGATGGTGGCGCACTTGATGCCCACGCCGTACTGCTTGATGGCGTTGGCCGCGTCGACGGTTACCTGGTCGTTGGTTTCGTCGCGGTGCTCCAGGCCGAGGTCGTAGTATTTAATGTCGAGGTCGAGGTACGGGGTGATGAGCTTGTCTTTGATGAATTTCCAGATGATGCGGGTCATCTCGTCGCCGTCGAGCTCAACTACCGGATTGGCTACCTTGATTTTAGTCATGGGGTGAGGATAAGAAAGAATGAAAAACAGGCCCGGCCAATCAGGTCAGCCGCGCTTTGCGGCCATAAGATAGGCACAGGCCTCTAAGCGGCATACGGAAGGGCCGGCGCACCGACGCATTCAACGCCTGCTTTTCGCTTATTTTAGCTCCTGCTCCGCTGCATTCCCCCGTCGTTCTTATGCCCCCCGACTCCGCGCCCCTGCGCAAACGCGACCACCTGATCGATGCCGCCCTGGCCGGCAGCCAGCGGCTGCGCCCACTGCTGGAGCTGGTCGAGCGCATCCGCCCCCACGTTGGCCATGATTCCGTGTTCACTTCCCGTCGCGAGAAAATCCGCGAGCAGCTGGCCCTGGTGCAGCAGCAGCTCCGCGCCGAGCAACCCCGGCATAAGGCGTTGCGCGAGGCCTTTCATTTGCTGACTGAATTCGTGCGCGAAGAAGTGCACGAAGTGAGCCGCGACGAAGTGAAGGAGTCGGGCAAGCGCTTCGTGGCTGCCACGCTCAAAAACGCCCCGCAACTGCTGGCCGCCGCCAAGCAGGCCGGGCTGCTGAGTTAGGTTAACTGAAAAAGTAACAGAACCTGTCATCCTGAGCGCAGCGAAGGATGACAGGTTCTGTTACTTTTTCAGTCTTTATTACTTAACTGCTCCCAGCCGCTGCCGGAGCACCTCGTACAGCATAATGCCGCTGGCTACCGACACGTTGAGCGAGCTGATCTGGCCGGCCATCGGGATGCGGAGCTTGTGGTCGGCCAGGCGCAGGTACTCGGGGCTGATACCATCTTCCTCCGAGCCCATCAGAATGGCCAGCGGACCGGTCAGGTCCACCGTTTCGGCCTCCAGGCTGGCGTCCGACTTTTCGGTACAGGCGACGACCTGCACGCCCGATTCGCGCAGGAACGTGAGGGTTTGCTTGAGGTTGTGCTCCCGGCAAACCGGAATCAGGTTGAGGGCGCCGGCCGAGGTTTTGAGCGCGTCGCCGTTGATTTGGGCCGCGCCGTGGCTGGGCACCACAATGGCGTGTACGCCTAGGCACTCGGCGTTGCGGGCAATGGAGCCGAAGTTGCGCACGTCGGTAATCCGGTCGAGCACCAGCAGCAGGGGCGTTTTGCCTTCCTCGTACAGCCCGGCCAGAATATTGTCCAGCGGCATGTAATCGATGGGCGACACGAAGGCCACCGCGCCCTGGTGGTTTTTGCGGGTGATGTTGTCGAGCTTCTCCACCGGCACCATCGACACGGGCACACTGGCCTCGCGGGCCAGGGCGTTGATGTCCTGGGTCATGGAGTTCTTGGTGGCGCGCAGCAGGAATATCTTGTCTAGCGTGCGGCCCGCGCTCAACGCTTCCAGAATCGGCCGGAGCCCGAAAATCATGTCGATGCTGCGGTCCTGGGCCGGGCGGTGGGGGTAGCGGGGCTTGTCGGACGAAGAGGCCGGGCGGCGGCCCTCCTCGCGGTGGCCACCTTCACGTCGTCCTTCTTCACGGAAGCCACCCTCATCCCGGCGGCCTTCGGGGCGGTCTTCGTCGCGGCGGCGCGGCTCGTTGAACTGCTCGTCGCCGCGACTGTCGTCGGCGCGGCTGCGCTCGAAGCGGGGGGCTTCGTCGCGGCCCTGGTCCTCGCGCGGGGTGCGGCGGTTGGGCACGGGCCGGTTCTGCGAATCGAAATATTGGCGGCGTTCAGTTACCGGCCGGCCTGGGCGATTAGTCCTTTTCTCCATAGCTCCACGGCGGCATACCAGAGATATTCATGCTCAGGACGGCGCACCAGTTCGTAGTTGTCGGGCGCAAAGGTACTGGGTTTGGCGCGGAAGACGAACGTGCTGTTCTGGGCCTGGTAGCCCCGATACACCCACCGCTCCTCGTTGCCGCTGCGGTACACGGTTTCGGGTGGCCCCAGTACCTGGTAAAGCATGCCCCGATCGGTAAGCCAGCCGGCCTTGTGGGCCGAAAACAGGTCGTTGGCGGCCACCACCCGCCCGTAAAACTGGCGAATCAGCAGGCGGGCCCGGTCCTGGTCGTTGCCGGCCACCCCGAGCCAGAACTGGTCGACGGCTTTTTTGGGGTCGGGCGCATCGAACAGCTGCTTGCGCTCCTGCGAAGTCGAAACGTAAATCAACGGGGCAATCAACTCATCGGCCGAGGTGATTTTGGGAAACTTGTTTT
This sequence comes from Hymenobacter actinosclerus, assembly GCF_900111515.1. Taxonomy (GTDB): domain Bacteria; phylum Bacteroidota; class Bacteroidia; order Cytophagales; family Hymenobacteraceae; genus Hymenobacter; species Hymenobacter actinosclerus. The sequence goes on along the minus strand of NZ_FOHS01000003.1, from coordinate 432,561 downwards.
CTTCGACCAGCAGCCCCAGCCGCGGCCCCCGGTTGCCCACGCGCAGCAGGTACAAACCGGCGGGCAGCCGCAGCAGCTGGTCGGCGTTGAAGCGGGCCGAATCCTGGAGGCCGAGCGTGCGCGGCTGCTCGCCCAGCAGGCTGCTGGAAGCCATGGGTGGGGCGGCGGCCAGCGAGCTGAGCGGGTAGCGGTAGGCCTGCAGGGCCTGGCCGGGCGTGTAGGCTTCCACCCCAAATACTTCCCGGGCCCGCACGTAGCGGCGCATCAGGGGGCGGCTCAGCGAATCTATCAGCACAAAGCCACGGTTGAGGTTGTCCGGCATCAGCCGCAGCCAGGCCGCGTCGCCGTTCATGGCCTCTTCGGCCGGCCCGAAGGCCATGCTCAGCGCCTGCCCCGGCTGCAGTCGGCTCAGGGGCAGCGTAAAGCTCAGCCGGTCCATGTCGCCATCCGACCGCAGGCGGCGGGCGGCGCCGCGCACCGTATCCTGCCAGATAGGTTTACGGTCGTCGAAATTGGCCCAGCCCATCACATGCAGCGGCACCTGGCGCCGCAGCGCGCTCCGGTTCGGGAACCGCAGGTATACGCGCAGACTGTCGCCCTCGCGGCGGGTGTCTACCTCAACAGCGCGCCCCGGCTGGTACTGGCTGGCAAAGTCGCGGCGCGGCGCGGCCTGCAGCGGGGCCGCAATAAGTAGCGTCAGTAACAATAGCAGGAGAGCGGCCGGGTTTTTCATACTACTGAATGGAAGTGAGTGGATAGATAAATTGCGCATGACCCGCGCCGGGGCAAACGACTTTACGCAAAAAAGCCGGCCCCGCTGCCGGGGCCGGCTTCACCGCTCAAAAACCGTGCACTACTGGCGCGGATTATAGTACTGCTGCAACAGCCGGATGGCTCGCTCGGCCCGTTTCCGGTCGCCGATTTCCTCGGCGGCGCGGCCGATACCGTTGAGCGTAGCCAAATAAGTCTGGAACTCCTGGTCGAACAGGGCCTGGTTGTGGGTGCTGTAGTAGGCCAGGCCGCGCTCGGCGCGGCTGGTCATGGTGTCCATGATTTCGTTGGCCCGCTGCTGCTCGCCCACCGCTACCAGGGCCGGAATGAACTGCGGCACGTAGTAGTCGTACGGAATGGCCTTGTCGGGCATCACCTCGAACGCCTTGTTGAGCACCTGCTTGGCCCGCGCCTTGTCGCCCTGCATCAGCAGCGCGTCGGCCAGGCGCGAGAACTTGTCGCGGTAGTTGGCCGGGAAGCGCAGGTTGTTTTCGTCGTAGAAAATGGTGGGGTTGTCGAGGCCGCGGTAGGCGAAGGTCTTCATGAGCTTCTCGTACATCAGGCCCGTTTCCACAAAACCTTCGTTGGCGCCGGTTTTTTCGTCGTAGTCGGGGTTGCGGGCGGGCAGAATGCGGTAGGCCATGCCTTCGAGCTGGAAATAGGGCTGCAGGCCCATAAAGTCGCGCGAGTCGACGGTGCTCGAAAAGTACACCGGCCGCTCCCAGTTGTTGGTGGCCAGAATATCGAGGATGAGCAGGGTCTTCTTTTCGATGGCGCTCTTGCCCACGTTCCACTCCATCTGCGGCACCAGCTGCTTGCGCCGGTCGGCCGGAACGATGCCCGACTTAGCTACGGCCGCCGTGTCAATCGGCAAATAAAAGTTGCGCGAGGGGAAGGACAGCATGTTTTTGCCGTCGCCGTAGCTTACCTGCAGCAGGGGGCTGTTGGCCTCCACGAGCTGCATGAACTGGCGTACATCCACGGCCGGCACCGCCGGGTTTTCGGCGTAGGGGAGGTAGTCGTTGGTGCCCTGCTTGTAGTCTTTATTCTCCATCGAAATCGGCAGCGGGGCCGACTTGTAGGAGCGGCGCTTCATCTGGTCGATGTACCAGTCGGTGTTCAGGTAGCTGAGCACGGCTACGCGCACATCGGTGCGGATGCCCTCCACTTCCTGGGCGTACCAGAGCGGGAAAGTGTCGTTGTCGCCGTTGGTGAACAGAATGGCATTCGGGGCGCAGGAGTTGAGCAGGTTCTTGGCCGAATCAACCGACAGGTAGCGGTCGGAACGGTCGTGGTCGTCCCAGCCCTGCGTGACCATAATGCCCGGTACTACCAGGCCCACCAGCGTTACTACGCCGGCGCGGGTGGTATCGGCCTTGATGACGGATTGCAGCAGCTCGGCCAGCGCCAGCACGCCCAGGCCAATCCAGATGGCGAAGGCGAAGGTGGCGCCCGCGAAGGTGTAATCCCGCTCGCGGGGCTCGATGGGCGGCTGGTTGAGGTAGAACACAATGGCCAGACCCGTGAACAGGAACAGCAGGCCCACCACAAAGGCGTTGCGCCCGTCGCGGCGGATGTGGAAAAACAGGCCCAGCAAACCCAGAATCAGCGGCAGGGCGAAGAAGGCGTTGCGGGCGGGGCTGTCGGCCACGCGCTCCGGCAGGCCGTTGCCGTCGGCGCTGCCCCACAGAATGCCCGACTGCTGCAGGTCGCCTTCGCGGCCCACGTAGTTCCACATAAAGTAGCGCCAGAACATATGGCCCATTTGGTAGCGGAACAGGAAAGCCAGGTTCTGGCCCATGGTCGGCTTCACGTCCTTCTGCACGTCTACCCACTTCTGGTAGTTGTACACATGCAGCGGGTCGGGGCTGTAGATGCGCGGAATCAGCATCTTGTCTTCGGGGCGGTATTCGAGCACCGGGCGGTACTCAGCCACCACGTACTTGTCGCCCTGGCGCACGTAGCGCGGCGCGCCCTCGGTCTGGGCGATGGGCTGGGCGTTAAGCTGGGGCCCGTAGAGCAAGGGCCGGTCGCCGTACTGCTCGCGCTTGAGGTAGCTCACAAACGAGAGCACGTCCTCGGGGTTGTTTTCGTTGATGGTGGGGTGGTAGGAGCTGCGGATGGGAACAATCAGGTAGCTCGAATAGCCAATCAAAATGAACATGAAGCTCAGCATCACCGTGTTCAGCAGCCGGTTGCGGCGCTGGAACGACTGCCGGAATCCGAACCAGATCAGGCCTACGAAAATCAGCAGAAAGATGATGATGCCCCAGTTGAAGGGCAGGCCCACGGTATTCACAAAGAACACCTCGAAAGCGCCGGCCAGCGTGGGCAGGCCCGGAATAATACCGGCCAGAATCAGGCCTACGATTACGCTGCTGATGGCCAGCGTAGCTACCCCGCCCCATAGCGTGGGGTTCTGGGTGCGGCGGTAGTAATAGATGAAGCCCAGGGCCGGAATAGCCAGCAGGTTCAGCAAGTGCACCCCGATGCTCAGGCCGATAACGTACGCAATGAGCACCAGCCAGCGGTCCGAATCGGACTCGTCGGCGCGGTTTTCCCACTTCAGCATCAGCCACACCACGGCGGCCGTGCACAGCGACGACATGGCGTACACTTCGGCTTCTTCGGCATTGAACCAGAAAGAATCGGAGAAGGCATAGGCCAGCGCGCCCACGGCGCCCGCGCCCATAATCAGCAGCGTCTGCCCAAACGTGGGCTCCAGCTGCCGGTCGTCGTGCATGCCGGGGCGATGCAGCACCAGCTTCTTGGCCAGCATGGTGATAATCCAGAACAGGAACAGCACCGTGAAAGAGGAGCTGAGCGCCGACAGCGCATTTACCAGCACCGATACCTTGGTCACGTCGCCGAAGCTGAGCATGGAAAACAGCCGGCCCAGCAGCAGGAACGTGGGTGCGCCGGGTGGGTGCGGCACCAGCAGCTTGTACGAGCAGGCAATGAACTCGCCACAGTCCCAGAACGAAGCCGTGGGCTCCAGGGTCATCAGGAAAACGACGGTGGCCAGGGCAAATACCAGCCAGCCCACGAGGTTATTCAGGCTTTTGTAACTCCGCATATAGTGAGTAAGAGAGGCCCGCCACTTGCAAAAGGGCAGGGGAATCGGGAAAGCATTTCAGCGAAAGTTCAAAAGTAGCCAATAACTGCCGAGCCGCACCTTCAAATCAACCAACGTCGCTTTTAACAGCTACAAGCCACAAGCTGCAGGCTACAAGTTGACCGGCGGCCATCCTGAGCAAAGCGAAGGACCTTACCAGGTTGAAACGAGTCGTTGCTACGATTATCGTTCTAACATGATAAGGTCCTTCGCTTTGCTCAGGATGGCCGCCGGTCAACTTGTAGCCTGCAGCTTGTGGCTTGTAGCGCTTAAAAAGTTTAATTCTGCAGCACCAGCCGCTTGGTAGAAACCACTTTATCGTTCTGGAGCAGGCTGTAGAAGTACATGCCGGAAGGCAGATCGGCTAGGTTCAGGGCCATGCCACGGTCGGCAGCTTCGGGGCGCAGGGCCACGGTGCGCACCTCTCGGCCGATGATGTTGCTCAGGCGCAGGCGGTACTCGGTGCCGACTGCAAACTGACTCATCGAGAGCGTAACCAGCCCGTGGGCGGGGTTAGGAGCCAGCGAAAATGTGGGCGTCAGCATGCGGGCGGCCAGCGTGGGCACTCCGGCGGCCGGCGCCTGCCCCGAGGGTACAACGGGCGGCGCATAGCCAACGGCGGCCAGCAGCGGCAGCTGCCACAGGAGCAGGAATAAAAAGGTAAAAAAGCGGGGGGTAAATTTCATGACATTCGGGGAGGCGTAGGGGAGGAGGCGGCTGGCTGCGGCCGGATAAAGTACGTTTCGGGCAGCCAGAGCCGCAATTTGCAACTACCGTGCCCACCCGGTGGCCGGCTGGCAGTTGAGCAGTAGATACGCGTTGGATGCAGGAGGTTGCCCGCAGTTTAACGTTTCAGATTCGAAGATACGTAAATAGTTGACTTGTAGCCTGCTGACTGCCCAAAAATAATCGGGCGGCGGTGCTTGAGGGCCGTAGCGGACCAGCGGGTAAAGCTCCGGGCTACAGGTAGCGGATTTGCTTCAGGTCAAAATGGCGCACCTGCCCGCCGGTTTCCAGCGCCAGCCGGCCGGCCTCATCCAGCCCCACAATGCGGCCGCGCAGGCGCTGGCCGTCGGCTTCATAATCGTGCACTTCTTCAAAACGGTAAAGCACGGCCAGGTACTCGGTGCGCAGCTCGCGTACCCGGCCGGCGCGCAGCTGCAGGTAGCGGCGCTCCAGGCTTTCGAGCAGGCGCTCGGCCAGCGGGGCCAGCTGGTAAACCCGGCCCGTCAGGCAGCTAAGCGAGGTGGCCGTGGGCAGTCCGAACTGCTGCTGGTTGACGTTGAGGCCGATTCCGACGATGCTGTGCTGAATTTTTGGGCCGCTCAGCGTGTTCTCGATGAGAATGCCGCCCAGTTTCTGCTGGCCGTAGTACAGGTCGTTGGGCCACTTCACCCGGAGCGCGGGCGTGGGGCCCAGCAGGGTGCTCAGCCAGTCGTGCAGGGCCAGGGCCACGGCCTGGCTGAGCAGGAACTGGTCGGCGGCGGGCAGAAACGTGGGCTTCCAGACCACCGACAGCGTCAGGTTTTCGCCGGGCGCGGCCTCCCACTGGTTGCCGCGCTGGCCCCGGCCGGCAGTCTGTTTGTCGGTAATCACGCAGCAGCCATCCGTGGCCCGGTTTTGGCCTGCCAGTAGCTGCGCCTCCGAGTTCGTGGAAGCGCATTCGGGCAGCCAGACAAGCTGTTGGCCCGTGAAGAGCGTTTGGGGGGAAAGTGCCGCCATCTGTTTTTCGTACTTTGTGCTAGTCAAACCTACCAAGACCTTATGAAAAGTACCTCAGTTCGACAGGATTCGGACAAGTTGGCAGAAGTTGTCGTTCGCGGCATGCAGGAGAAAAAGGCGTCCGATATCGTGGTGCTCAACCTCAAAGAACTTAAAAATGCCGTAGCGGATTACTTCGTTATCTGCTCGGCTTCTTCCGATACCCAGATCGAGGCCATTGCCCGTTCGGTGGAAGAAGAAGTGGAAAAACTCACCGGCCAGAACCCCTGGCAGACCGAGGGCCGCACCAACCGTGAGTGGGTGCTGCTCGACTACGTGGATGTGGTGGTACACGTTTTCCTGCGCGACCGGCGCCAGTTCTACGCGCTCGAAGAGCTGTGGGGCGACGCCGACATCACCCACGTGGAAGAAGAAGCGTCGGCCACGGCAAACTAAACGGTGGGTATCGGTGTCCTTAGCCTGGCATTGGGTGACTGGCATTGCGTGACTGGATAAGGGCCGCTGGTATTTGTGCCCGGCGTCCGTCATCTTACGGCGCAATGCAAGCTATTCACTGCTAACCCTCAAATACTTACTTAGCAATTCATGTCTGATACGACGCCCAAAAAGAAAAAATCCCCCCTGCCTACCCCCGGTCCCAAGCCTGGTATGCAGTTGTGGGTACTCTCCGGGTTGGTGGCGCTCATCCTCGGGATGGTCTATTTCTCCGGCGGTAGCCGGTTGGTAGAAATCAAGCAGCGCGATTTTGAGCAGATGCTCACGGCCGGCGACGTGTCGGATGTGGCGCTGGTTAACGACCGGGAGGTGCAGGTAACCCTTAAAAAGGAGGCCCTGCAGAAGCCCGAATACAGTAAACGCCTCACTACCCAGCGCAGCCCCCTGGCCCTGCCGGGTGCCGGCGTGTCGGCCAACGGCCCGCAATTCGCGTTCCGGGTGGTAGAGGGCAAAGTGTTCAAAGAGGACCTCGACAAGCTGCAGGCCAATTTGCCGACTGACCGGCAGGTTGGTCTCAAGGTATCGGAGGAGCGTGGCTTTGGCGACTTCCTCGGCACCTGGGGCTTCATGATTCTGCTCTTCGTGGGCTTCTGGTTCCTGATGCGCCGCATGAGTGGCGCCGGCGGGCCCGGTGGCCAGATTTTCAACATCGGTAAGAGCCGCGCTGCCCTTTTTGACGGCGGCGACAAGGTGAAAATCACGTTTAAAGATGTGGCTGGCCTCGAAGAAGCCAAGGAAGAGGTGGAGGAAATCGTGGAGTTCCTCAAGAATCCCTCGAAGTTCACCGTACTCGGCGGCAAAATTCCGAAAGGAGCGCTGCTGGTCGGTCCTCCCGGCACGGGCAAGACTTTGCTGGCCAAAGCCGTAGCCGGCGAAGCCGACGTGCCGTTCTTCTCGCTCTCGGGCTCCGACTTCGTCGAAATGTTCGTGGGTGTGGGCGCGGCCCGGGTGCGCGACCTGTTCAAGCAGGCCAAGCTCAAGGCCCCCTGCATCATCTTCATTGATGAGATTGACGCCATCGGCCGGAGCCGGAGCCGCGGCAATACGCCCGGCGGCAACGACGAGCGCGAAAACACGCTCAACTCGCTGCTGGTGGAAATGGACGGCTTCGGTACTGACTCCGGCGTTATTATCCTGGCGGCTACCAACCGTCCCGATACGCTCGACTCGGCCCTGCTGCGTCCCGGCCGCTTCGACCGCCAGATCAGCATCGACAAGCCCGACATCAACGGTCGCACCCAGATCTTCAGCGTCCACCTCAAGCCCCTCACCCTGGGTCCCGATGTGGATGACCGCAAGCTGGCGGCCATGACGCCCGGTTTTGCCGGTGCCGAAATTGCCAACGTCTGCAATGAAGCTGCCCTCATTGCCGCCCGCCGCGACAAGAAGATGGTGACCATGCAGGACTTCACCGACGCCGTTGACCGCGTGATTGGCGGCCTGGAAAAGAAAAACAAAATCATCAGCCCCGGCGAGAAGCGCATTGTGGCCTACCACGAAGCCGGCCACGCCGTAGCCGGCTGGTTCCTGGAGCACGCCGACCCGTTGGTGAAGGTGAGCATCGTGCCCCGCGGCGTGGCCGCGCTGGGCTACGCGCAGTACCTGCCCCGCGAGCAGTTCCTCTATAACACCGAGCAGCTCATGGACGAAATGTGCATGACGCTGGGCGGCCGCGCCGCCGAAGAGCTGGTGTTCGGCAAGATTTCGACCGGTGCCCTGAGCGACCTGGAGCGCATCACCAAAACGGCCTACAGCATCGTCACGATGTACGGCATGAACGAGAAGCTGGGCAACGTGTCGTTCTACGACTCGAAGGGTCAGGATCAGTACGGCTTCAATAAGCCGTATTCGGAGTCTACCTCGCAGATGATTGACGAGGAAGTGCGCACTATAGTCGCGCAGGCTTACACCCGCACCAAAGAGCTGCTGACTGAGCGCCGCCACGAGCTGGAGGTGATTGCCAAGGAGTTGCTGGAGAAAGAAGTGTTGCTCCAGGACGACCTGCAGCGCCTGGTGGGCCCGCGCCCCTACGACACCCAAACCAGCTACCAGGCCCATATGGCCGGCACCGACCGCTCGGAAACCCTGAGCGAGCGGAAGCAGGAGCACCCGCTGCCCCTGGGCAACGACCTGCCCGACCTGAACCTGCCCGGTATGGACCAGGGCAACGAAGGAAACGGCAGCTCGCCTACCGAGCCGAGCGGCTCAGCCGTAACGCCAGTGTAGTTGCCAGCCAGTTCTGCATAAAAAAAGCCCGCCAAATGGCGGGCTTTTTTTATGCAGAACTGGCTGAAAAAGGGCATCCGGTTGCCGGGCTAAGCTTTACTGTACCAGCAATTCCTTTACTACAATGGTATCGGCCGAGCTGGCATTTAGGGTCAGCATGTCGCTAATGTTCCAGCTGAGGGTTATTGTCTGGTTACCGGTGGGCTTGTGGGCCGACGAAATATAGACCCAACGCTTGGTTCCTTTAGGCTGGTCGGCCAGTGAGAAGGGTTTGGTTTCCTTGCCTCCTTTGGTATCGGCATAATTTATTTTGCCGGTCAGCAGAGTGCCACGGCCTTTCTGGGCATCTTCCTGAGTGGCCGCTATACCGAAACGAGCGGCGGTAGCGGGTTCGGCCGAGTAGCCATTCATGCCTAGCTGGAGGCTCACTGGTACCGCAGGGGTAACGGGCGCTATCGACGGCTCCGAATCATCACAGCTGCTGAGGGCTACGCAACCCAGCGCCAGCAGTAGGCTGCCAACACCTGGCAATAGATTTTTCATGTGTTATATAGTAAGAGTGAAAGTGCTAAAGGTAAGCAAACAGTAACACGCCAGCCAATATCAGTGGTTCGCCCGCTCCCGCAAAAAGTGCTGAAACGCGCTCAGGTTACGGGCTTTTTCGAAGCCCTGGCGGGCAAGTGCCGCCCGCAGGCCGGGCAGCAGCTCCTGTAGCCAGCTGTGAAAATCGGCTTCGGTAACCGGGTGTTGCTGGGAGGCCGGCGCAGTCGGGGAAGTATGGCTGACGGCAGGCGAGTGTTGCATGGCGAAGTTAAGGATGGAAGGTTGGCGGCGGAAATACCAAAAAGATGCCATTGTCAACCTAGGAAGTTACAGCTCAGCTTATTGCCTGCGGGCAATGTGGCCTGCGGACCTTCAAAGGCACTTCGCCGCTGCCGGGCAGCGGGTATAAGCCCGAATTTTATAAACCGCGGCGGGGGGGGCAGGGTCCGGAAGCAGCACCGGTTGCCAGGCTGGGAAAAAGGACAGTCGTAGGTTCATTTTGAGAAGCCCCCGGATTTTCAGCCTGCCAAAACCCGCGTACCTTTGCCGCATGGCCGAAAGCTCCCGTGACCTCATCCTAAGCCGCATCCGCGAGGCCCTGCGCACACCCGGTCCGGCCCCCGCGCCCCGGCCCGACTTCGCGGCCCCGCTGCATCCGCGCCCCGCCCAGGGCGACGACCTAGCCGTGGCCTTTGCCCAGAGCTTCGTGCGGGTGGGCGGCGCGTTCTACTACTGCGAGTCGGAGGAGCACTTCTACGACCAGTTGTTTCTGTATAAGAAGGAACAGCAGCTGGAACATTTGTATGTGTGGGAGCCCGAGCTGAAGAAACTGCTGCACGCCGGCGACCTGGTTTTCCGGGGCGACGAGGAGGGCTTTCGGGAGCATGCCGACGCGGGCCTGACGAGCTGCGAGGCCCTGGTGGCCCGCACCGGCAGCATCCTGGTGTCGGGGGCTACGGGCAGCGGCCGGCGCCTGAGCATCTACCCCGACCAGCACCTGGTGCTGGCCCGCACCTCGCAGGTGGTAGCCGACATCGGCGACGCGCTGCAGCTGATGCAGACCAAATACGGCCCCGGCAAGCTGCCCTCGATGGTTTCGCTGACCTCGGGACCGAGCCGCACGGCCGATATCGAAAAAACACTGGTGCTCGGAGCCCACGGTCCGCGCCGCCTCGCACTCTTTCTACTGGATGACGCGCCCGATCCAACTGCCTGATTTGGCGCTGCCGCCCGGCCGCCGGGTATACTTCGCCTCCGATTTCCACCTGGGTGCCCCCGACGCCGCCCGCTCGCGCGAGCGGGAGCAGCGCATTGTGCGCTGGCTCGACGAGGTGGCCCGCGACGCGGCGGCCATTTACCTGCTGGGCGACATCTTCGATTTCTGGTTTGAGTACCGCCACGCCATTCCGCGGGGCTTTACGCGCCTGCAGGGCAAGCTGGCCGAGCTGACCGATGCGGGCCTGCCCGTCACGTTCTTCACCGGCAACCACGATATGTGGATGTTCGACTACTTCACTCAGGAGCTGAATATCCCGATTCTGCGCCACCCCGTCAGCCAGCGCATCGGCGGGCACCAGTTCCATATCGGCCACGGCGACGGGCTGGGGCCGGGCGACCACACCTATAAGTTGCTGAAGAAAGTATTCGCCTCGCCCGTGGCCCAGTGGCTGTTTGCGCGGCTGCATCCCAACTTCGGCATCGGGCTGGCCAACCGCTGGAGCCGCCACAGCCGCCTGCAGAACGGCCCCTCCGACGACCACTTCCTGGGCGACGACGAGTGGCTGCTTTCCTACTGCCGCGAAATGCAGCAGCAGTTTCCGCACGAATACTACGTGTTCGGCCACCGCCACCTGCCCCTCGACGTAGCAGTAGCCCCCGGCAGCCGCTACGTCAACCTCGGCGAATGGGTCAATTATTGCACCTACGGCGTGTATGATGGGCAGCAACTGGCGTTACGGGAATATGGAGCGGCAGAAAGGTAAAGGCACGTCATGCAGAGCGGCGCGAAGCATCTGGCGTGCTGACGTTGCAAAACCACTTACAGCGTCAGCACGCCAGATGCTTCGCGCCGCTCTGCATGACGTGCCTTTCTATAATAATATTCGTCTCCTCCTCCTCTCACTGCTCACTTCTCACCTCTCCCTTCCGGCAAACGCCCAAACCACGGCCCCGCCGGCCGGCTCGGTGGCGCCGGCGGGGCAGGCCGCGCCCGTGGTAAGCATGCCGCCCGACACGGCCGGCGTGGCCCGCGGCTGGCAGCTGGTGCGCAGCGTGGCGCTGCCCCAGCCGGGCGCGGCCTCGCTCGACCGGCGCGGCAACTTCTACGTAACCGACCGCCAGAACAACCTGCGCCAGTTCGGCCCCGATGGGCAGGCGCTGAACGTGTACGCCCCACCGCTGCCCGGCCACGTGATGCAGGTAGAAGCCTGGAACACGGCCAAAATCCTGGTTTTCTACGACGACCGCCAGCAGGTGCTGCTGCTCGACCGGTTTCTGTCGCCCATCAGCGAGCTGCCGCTGCCCCAGCTGCTCGACGGGCAGGCCCGCGTCGTCACGCTGGCCCCCGACGACCGGTACTGGCTGTTTAACGAGTCGGACCTGACGCTGCGGCAGTTTGATGCCGGCCAGAAGCGGTTCACCATCACCACGCCGCTCGATATCCTGATTGGCCGCTCGCGGCCCGATTTCCGGTTTCTGCGCGAGTACCAGAACAACTTGTACCTCGTGGATAGGGTGGGGGGCGTGTACGTGTTCGACAACCTGGGCAACTTCCGCAAGAAGCTGCCGCTGCCGGGCCTGAGCTACGTGGGCTTCCGCGGCGACGAGCTGTACTACCTGGGGCCGGCCGGCGAGCTGCGCTTTTTTCATCTCTACCACCTCACCGAGCGCGCCCGGCCGCTGCCCATAACCGGGGTGCAGCAGGTGCTGGTCAGCGACCAGTACGCCTACCTGCTGACGGAGGCCGGCGTGCAGGTGTACAAAATACCGGGCAGATAGTGCCCCGGGCCGGTGCCGGCTGCGCGGGGGCGGCACTGACAGTTTGAGCGTAAGCGCTTTGGGCGTAGCCAGGCGGCCGGCTTTTTCCTGCGAGGTAGATAATTGGGCGCGGAAGCCGATGGTATTTCTGGCTATATTTGGAAGTGGCTGCTTCGGTGGCCGCCGTCCCGTTCGCCGCCTACTCCGCCCCGCCACAACCACGCTTCTATGCCAACTACTCCGCTCCGCCGCGTCGGGGGCTTTTTGCTGTTCACGCTGCTGAGCGCTACTTTTTCTTTTCAGGCTAATGCCCAGACCCCGGCCCGGCCCGGCCCGCCCGCCGCCCGGCTGGCCCCCGGCCTGGTGCAAACGGCCGGCCCCGGAGCTGCCCGGCTGCTGCGGGTGAGCGTGACCGACGAAGCGGCGTTCCGGCAGTGGCTGGCCCGCACCCGGCCCGGCGCCGAGGCCGAGGCCGAACCGCGCCAGAAGGGCCTGTTGCGGGTGCGCGGCGTTGGGCCGGCCGTGCTGGCCGACTGCCCGCTGGTGAAGTTTGTGCAGGTTGCCGACCGCCTGGCCCGGCCCGAGCGGGAGCTGGGCGGGCTCGATTTCGGGGTGAACAAAGTGACGGCCCTGCACGCGCGCTACCCCACGCTCACGGGGCAGGGCCTCACGGTATCGGTGAAGGAAAGCCCGCTGGATGTGGCCGACCTCGATTTTAAAGGACGGCTGCTGGAGCCCGGCCCGCTGGGCCCGATGCTCAACTCGCACTCCACCATCATGGCCACCATCATCGCCGGGGCCGGCAATACCTCGCCCGACGGCCGCGGCGTGGCCTGGCGGGCGCGCATCGCCCAGGCCAGCTACGACAACCTGCTGCCCGACGACGGCGCGCAGCTCGCGGCCCGGAGCGTGTCGGTCCAAAACCACTCCTATGGGGTAGAGGTGGAGAATTTCTACGGCCTCGAAGCCCGCGCCTACGACCAGCAGGCCCGCCAGTACCCCACGCTGCTGCACGTGTTTTCGAGCGGCAACTCGGGCCAGCTGCCGGCTCCGGCCGGTCCCTACGCCGGCCTCGACAGTCTGGCCAACCTCACCGGGGAGTTCAAAAACGCCAAAAACAGCCTTAGCGTGGGCGTTACCGACGCCTTTGGCCTGGTGAACCCCCGCAGCTCCCGCGGCCCGGCCGCCGACGGCCGCCTCAAGCCCGAGCTGGTGGCCTACGGGGCCGGCGGCTCCTCCGATGCGGCGGCGCTGGTGTCGGGCATCAGTTTGCTGGTGCAGCAGGCCCACCAGCAGCGGCGCGGCACCTTGCCCACCGCCGCGCTGGTGCGGGCCGCGCTGCTGAATTCGGCCGACGATGTGGGCCGGCCCCAGGTCGATTTTGTGGCCGGCTACGGCCAGGCCGATGCGCTGGGCGCCGTGCAGACGGTGCTCGACGGGCGGTTTGTGGAAGGCACGGCCACTGCCGGCCAGGAGCGGGTGTTTCCGCTGACGGTGCCCGCCGGCGTGCACCGCCTGAAAATTACGCTGGCCTGGACCGACCCCGAGGCCGCCGCCAATGCCGCCCCGGCCCTAGTCAACGACCTCGACCTGACCCTGCGCCGCCCCGCCACCAACCAGACCTGGCTGCCCTGGACGCTGAGCGCCTACCCGCACCGCGACTCGCTGGCCCGCCCCGCCCGCCGCCGCCCCAACCACCGCGACAATGCCGAGCAAATAACCCTCGATGTGCCCGTGGCCGGCACCTACGAGCTGCGGGTGCGCGGCTTCGCCGTGCCCCAGGGGCCGCAGGCGTTCAGCGTGGCCTACGAGTTCGAGTCGGGCCTGAGCTGGGTGGCGCCCACCAAAGCGCGGGGCCTGGAGGCCGGTGCGGCCGGCCAGCTGCTGCGCTGGCAGTGGGCGGGCCCGGCCACTACGGCCCGGCTCGAATACAAGCCCACGGGCCAGACCGCCTGGACGGTGCTGAGTGCCAGCGTGAATCTGGCCGATAAACTCTACCGCTGGACGGCGCCCGATGCCACCCGGCCCGGCCAGCTGCGGCTGGTAGCCGGGGCCACCACGGCCCTGTCCGACACGTTTTTCGTGGCCCGGCCGCTGGCCCTGACCGTGGCCTACAGCTGCCCGCAGGAAGCATTGCTGACCTGGCGACGGGTGCCGGGTGCCACCCAGTACCAGGTGTATGCCCTCGGCACCAGCCACCTGGAGCCCCTGCGCCGCCTCTCCGATACAACGCTGCTGCTGACTACGGCCGAAACGGCCGCCCGCTACTTCGCCGTGGCCCCGGTTGTGGCCGGCCGCACCGGCCCGCGCGGAGCCACCGAAGATGTGCTGCAGGAAGACCACGGCTGCTACGTGCGCTCCTTCGCGCCCCGCCTGCTGGTCACCGATTCGGTGCGCTTCGACCTGGCGCTGGGTTCCATCTACCGGCTGCGGGCCGTGGCGCTGGAGCGGCAGCAGCCCGATGGCAGCTTCCTCGAAATCAGCAGCCTGAGTCCGGTGCCTGGTTTGGCACTGGAACTGGCCGACCCGGCCGCTCCGGCCGGCTATTCGCAGTACCGGGCCCGGCTCACGCTCATCAGCGGCGCGGCCGTGTACAGCCAGCCCGAGCGGGTATTCCGCGTGAGCGAGGCGCCGCAGGTGGTGGTGTACCCGGTGCCCTTGCCGGCCGGTGAGCCCCTGCGCATTGTGCTGCCCCCCACCGAAGCCGCCGATGTGCGCCTGTTCGACCTGACGGGCCGGCTGCTACGCACCGAAGTGGCCGAAGTGGGCGTCATCAAGCGCATTGCCACCGATGCGCTCCGCCCCGGCACCTACCTGTTGCGCATCCGCCTGCACTCCGGCCCCGAAATAACCCGCCGCGTAACAGTGCTCTGACTTGTGAGCTGGTAGCTGAGAGCTACTGGCTGTTAGCTTCCGTTCAGAAAAAGATGGACAGTATATACAAAACAAGGCCCCGTACTCAACCGAGTACGGGGCCTTGTTCGTTTCTGAGCTAACAGCTAACAGCTAACAGCTAACAGCTAACAGCTAACAGCTAACAGCTAACAGATACTAGTACACGTAGTTGAGGGCCGTGCGGTCGTTGGCGGTGAAGGGACGGTCGCCGGTTGAACCGATGCAGGCCAGCATCCACGAGTTGGGGTCGGCGCCGGAAGGCGTGCCGGGGATGAGGATAGCGCCGATGCCGCTGGCGCCTTCGTTGGAGGCTGCCCCGCCGCAGCTGTAGGCGCGGTTGAAGTAGTCGGTGTGGCGGAAGCCGATGCAGTGGCCGATTTCGTGGGCCATGATGGTGGCCACGTTGTTGATGCTACGGCCGCCGATTACGCTCGGAGCCAGCTTAAAGCCGGGCGCAGGGTTACCGTTGGAGGGGAAACCGCCCGACTGCCCCAGTACGCCGGGGCCCAGGTTGGCCGAGTACGTGATGGGCAGATCGGCCGTGCCCGAGGTGATGCGGCGCAGGGTGATGCGCAGGCCCAGCGCATTGTAGCGGCGAATGGCCTCATCGGCAGCCTGCACGTAGCCGTTCGGAAACTGGCTCGACACGCTCACCGTCAGCACCCGCGGCAGGCGGCCTACGAGGTTGGTGGTGCGGTACTGCTCGTCCTGGCCCACGCGCAGCAGGTTCTGCTCGGGCTGGCTGGCCAGCATCTCGTTGGTCAGCAGAATGTCGCCTTCCACAACTACGCCCTCAGCCGTCTTCATGGCGCCGGCGGCAGTGAAGCCCAGCGTTTTAATCTGGTTGATGGTTGCCTCCGATACCTGGTCTTTGACCGTCACATTGTCTTTTTCCTGGCACGACGAGAGACCAAGGCCGGTAGCGGCTAGCAGCGCCAGCGAAGCAAGTAGGTTGTTTTTCTTCATGGTGTTTGGTTGTAGAAGGGTAGGATGGTGGAACAATGTGACAAACGTAGCTTTTTATTGATGATATTTCAAAATAAAGCGTCTTTGATTGTCAGAATTATATACATTGGACTATGTTGATATACATTGCATAAACAGCGCTAAGCGTCCCGTCTAATAGAATTAAAGGGCTTTATGTGGATTGTATGAAGAAAAAGAAAGTTACCCGTTCTTCACTTTTCCAATACCTGCCGGGTCGCCAGGGCCGGGTTGAGCCGCCCCGGCTATTTGGCTATCTTTGTCGATAACCCATTTCGTGCCGTTGGCTGACTGGCCGCGGACTTACCTATATAGATTCTCCAAGCTGTGGCTTGTTCCTCCTGTTCTTCCGGCGGCGGCGGCTGCTCCACTACCACTTCGGGCTGCGGCTCGAAGGGTAGCTGCAGCAGCGGCTGTACCCGCCTCAATGTATTCGACTGGCTCCAGGATCTGGACATGCCCAGCGACTTTAAAGAGTTTGACATCGTCGAAGTCCGCTTCAAGGGTGGCCGCAAAGACTTTTTCCGCAACCAGAGCCGCCTGCCCCTCATCACCGGCGACGCCATTGTGGTGGAGGCGGCCGGCAGCGGCTGGCACCTGGGCCACGTTTCGCTCAAGGGCGAGCTGGTACGGCTGCAGATGAAAAAGAAAAAAGTGCCCCTCGACTCCAAGGACATCCGCCCCATTCTGCGGGTGGCCACCGACGACGATGCCGAGCGCTGGCAGGCCGTGCGCGACCTCGAAACGGGCACCATGTTCCGGGCCCGCGCCGTGGTCGAGGAGCTGCGCCTGCGCATGAAGCTCTCCGACGTGGAGTACCAGGCCGACCGCACCCGCGCCACGTTCTTCTACTCGGCCGACGACCGGGTAGACTTCCGCGACCTGATCCGGCGGCTGGCCGATGAGTTTCGGGTGCGGGTGGAAATGCGCCAGATTTCGCTGCGCCACGAAGCCGGCCGCCTCGGGGGCATCGGCAGCTGCGGCCGCGAGCTGTGCTGCTCCACCTGGCTTTCCGATTTCAAGAGCGTGAGCACCACCGCCGCCCGCTACCAGAACCTGAGTCTGAACCCGGCCAAGCTGTCGGGCCAGTGCGGCCGCCTCAAATGCTGCCTCAACTACGAGCTCGATACCTACCTTGATGCCCTCAAGGACATTCCGCAGGTGCAGCGCCCGCTGCTCACCGAGAAGGGCGAGTACACGCTGCAGAAAACCGACATCTTCCGCCGCAAAATGTGGTTTGCCGTGCGCGGCGACAACAACTGGGTGGTGCTGCCCGTGGAGCGCGTGCGCGAGGTGCTGGAAATGAACAAGCGCGGCGAAAAGCCCGATACCATCCTCGTGCCGGTGCGGGAGGAGGAGCGCGCGCCCGAGGTAACGGCCATCGTGGAAGGCTCGCTCGAACGCCTGGACGATAAAATCACGTCTTCATCAGCCAAGCGCCCCAAGCGCGGCAAAAGGAAGCCCACCGAGGAGGCCCCGCCCGCGGTCCGCCCGCCCCGGGCGGCCCGGCCCACCGAGCGGCCCGCCCGGCCCGCCGCGCCCGATGATGGCACCGATGCGCCGGCTCCAGCCAAAACCGGCGGACCTACCGAAGCAGGCGAAGCCGCCGAGGAACGTACCCGGCCCCGTGGCGCTGCCGCCAAGCCCCTCAACCGCCGCTCCGGCCGTGGCCGGGGTGGCGAAAGCCGCAGTGGCGAAGGCCGCGGCGAAAACCGGCGCGGTGCCGGCCGGCCGTCCCCCGAAGGCGGCGCGCCCGATGCCGCCCGCCCCGCCCGCGAAGGCGGCCGCCCGCCCCGAAATACCGGCTCTGCTGAAGGTGCGCCTGATGGCGGCCGGCCCGAGGGCGGCGAAGGCCGGGGCTCCGAGCGCCGGGGCCGCTCGGGCAGCCGCCGCACGGGCCGCTCGTCGGGCCGCGGGGGCAGCGCCGAAGGCAGCACTCCGCCTCCCGCCGATTCCTGATATTTAGCGTTTCTGATTTTATGCACACTTTTCTGCGCGGATTTCTGGCCCTGGCCGGCGGGCTGTTGCTGACGGCCTGCGACCCGGCCGAGGTCTATGAGAAAAACATCGACCTGACCTCGCCCGCCGGCGACCCCTACGTGTGGGCCGTTCAGAACAAGCCCACTTTCGAGTTCGACATTACCGACCCGGCCCCCCGGTACGACGTGTTCCTCAACGTTCGTAACACGGCCGACTACAGCTACTACAACCTCTACGCCCGCGTTACGCTCACAGGCCCCGATGGTAAGATTATATCGCGCAAGCTGCACGATATGAACCTGATGGACCCCAAAACCGGCGAGCCCCTGGGTAATGGCAGCGGCGACATCTTCGACCACCGCCTGCTGGCCCTGCCCAACCAGGAGTTCAGCCAGCCCGGCACCTACCGCATTCAGCTGGAGCAGTATATGCGCCAGGACCAGCTGCCGGGCATTATGGCCGTAGGCGTGCGCGTCGCCCTGCATCAGGCCGGAAAATAAGCTGCCAGATGCGCCGGATTCCGAAAGGCATCCGGACCAATAAAAGGGCCTTACCACGCTGGAACAACTCGTTCTCAGGTGGTAAGGCCCTTCTATTGGTGCCGTATTGCGTTGATTCAGCTAACAGCTAACAGCTAATTAGAACGGCTGCTCAGATCCGCTCTACTTTCACTGCATTCTGACCTTTACGGCCGTCGATGATATCGAAGCTGACGCGGTCATTTTCGCGGATTTCGTGGACGAGGCCACTCTGGTGAACGAAAATTTCCTGGCCGTCTTCGTCCTGCACGATGAAGCCGAAGCCCTTGGATTCGTTGAAAAATTTTACTGTTCCTGTTTTCATAGAAGGGGTGAATGGTTGGGGAAGTGAAGGAGGGGAAAAGCGCTTAGCCAATGAGCAGCGACTAAGCGCGGTAAATCTACATGGTTTTTCAAATCAACAAAAAAACCCGGCTGCGGAACGTGCCCGCCACGGCTGCGTATGTAGCAGCAGTGCCACCTAAGCTTTCCCTGCTCATGTCCGACGATACCCAGAAGCCCGCTACCCCACCCGCCACCCCCGAAAACGCGCTGCCACCCGCGCTGCAGACCCCGGCCAATACGCCCGCCGAGCAGCCCGTGGCCAACGACGAGTTCAACCACGAGCAGAACGAGGTGGCCGGTGCCAGCCGGGGCGAATTCGGCCGCCAGTCGGACCAGGGTGCTACCCAGGGCGGCTACGGCAACGAGGCCAGCCGCGGCGTTGATACCTATGCCGGCCCGCCGGTGCAGGCCCCGGCTACTTCGGGCTACGTGGGCGAGCGGGCCCAGACCAAGGACGGTATTCCTTCGACCGAAAACGGCAGCTTCGGCACCGTGGCGGTAGGCGCCGGCCACGATGCCCCCGAATCGGCGGTAGGCCCCCTGTTTGGCAACGACAACGATGCACCGAAAGGCGTTGGCTCAGCCTACGCCCCGAACTACGGCTCCTCCTCGCTCGGCGGCCAGTCCAACACCGAGCCCGGACCCAACGAGCAGCACCGCAACCAGCGCGAAGACTACATCCCCGGCCACCCCGAGGGCGGCCCCGATGGCCAGCGCACCGGCCAGGCCCAGGGCAACGCCGGCTACGGCCGCGGCGAGGCCGACGCCACCCCGCCCACCAGCGCCGACCGGAGCGGCTACGAGGCCGCCGGTTCGGCCAACTCGGAGGGCAGCGAGCCGCAGGGCTTCGGCTCGAAAGGCGGCTCTTACAACGACGAGTACGCCAACCCCGAACCGGCTGCCACCGATGGCTCGCCTGCCAAGGGCGACTTCGACAAGCAGCAGGCGGCCCGCAACTACGGCCAGGCCTCCGACGAGCGCACCAACGCCCCCGACTCGCCGGATTACGGCGCCGCCCCCGGCCCACCCGAAAAGTAGCCGACAGCCTTGGCGTGGCCAGCCGGGCCCGCCAGTATGAGGGCCAAAGTTTGCGGTGCCGACAGCTGGTAATCCGGTGCCAAATAGGTTATCTTCCGGGGACGAAATTCCCCTTATGATGAAGACTGCCGGCCTGCGCCCGAATAGCTTGCTTCTTCTGCTGCTGCTGCTACTGCTGGCGGGTGTGGCTAGGTCGGGCAAGGCCCAGCCCACTGCCCAACCCGATTCGGTGGTTTGCGCGCCAGCCGGGCGGCCTTGGCTGGCGCGGCCCGCCGTGCTGCGCGTGGCCGTGCCGGTGGTGCTGGTGGCGGCGGGCTACGCGAGTAGTAACGAGAATTTTCTGGATGAAATGAAGGAGGAGGTGCGCGAGGAAACCCGCGAGACCTTTCCGCATTTCCGGACCACGCTCGACGATTACAGCCGGCGCATTCCGGTGGTGGCGGCCTACGGGCTGTTTGCCGTGGGCATGAAGGGAGAGCGGGGCATCGT
Source organism: Hymenobacter actinosclerus (assembly GCF_900111515.1). Taxonomy (GTDB): domain Bacteria; phylum Bacteroidota; class Bacteroidia; order Cytophagales; family Hymenobacteraceae; genus Hymenobacter; species Hymenobacter actinosclerus. Next base: position 412,464 of record NZ_FOHS01000003.1, on the reverse strand, counting down.
GCCGTTTACAGTTTGCTACGGCCTCTCGCACGCCCTGAGCTCGGGCCTAGTCAGCAACCTCAAGCGCATCAGCCACACCCGCCGGCCGGATATAGCCACCGATTTCAGCTCCTTCCCCTCGGCCCACACCGCCGACGCTTTCCTGACGGCTACGCTGCTGCACGAGCAGTTCGGGCGGGGGCGTCCCTGGCTGTCGGTGGCTGGCTACACGGTGGCCACGGCCACCGGGGCCATGCGCATGCTCAACGACCGGCACTGGCTCACCGACGTGGTGGCCGGGGCCAGCATCGGCTTTCTGTCGGCCGAAACCGTGTGGCGGCTCTACCCGGTGCTGGCCCGCCGGCTGCCCGGCCATCTGGGCCAGAAACTGCTGCTATTACCCACCTACGCGCCCGGCGGCGCCATTGGCGCTGTGCTGGTGGTGAGGCAGTGAGATGGCTCAAGGTGAAATGGTGAGATGGTGAAATGGTGAGTTTGATGTTCCAGGGTCCTACCGGCGCAAATGCAAATAGCGCAATCAGGCCTCTGGAACATCAAACTCACCATTTCACCATCTCACCTCACCACTATATAAGGTAGCAGCTTGTCGAGGGTTGGTTGGTCAAGGATGCGGATTTGCCGTAGGTCGGCGGGCTGCTGAAAGGGGCCGTGCTGCTGCCGGTAGGCCACCAGCACGCGGGCCAAGCGCTTGCCCAGGTAGGGGTGGGCCTGCAGCACTTCGAAAGAAGCCGTGTTGACATCGAGGCGGGCGGGAGCGAAGCCGGGGGCCACAAAGGTGTACTTGCGCAGGCTGTCGATGAGGTCGGGCGCGTCGCGCAGGGCAAAAATTTCGGCTAGCTGGTCTTCGTGCCGGAAGCCGCCCAGACGCTGGCCGTATTCCACCACCCGCCGCGCATAGCCGCGCCCGATGCCCCGGATCTGCATCAGCTGGGTGGTATCGGCCGCGTTCAGATCGAAGGCTGCCAGGTTGCGAGGTTTGGGTATGAACCCGGGCCGGGCTTCGAAAGGCTTACGCTCGGGGAACCGGTCGTTTTTGGCAAACGTGCGCTTCTCGCGGGGCGGCAGCTGCTCGGGCAGCTGGATGTAGGGCGCGAGGCGGGCATAGGTGGTGTCGGAGAGGCCGTAGGCTTTGCGCAGCTGCTCCTTGGCCCGGAAACCACCCACTACCGTCCGGTACTTCACCAGGCGCTCGGCCAGCCAGGCGGGCAGCCCCCGCGCCTGCCAGTCGCGGGCCGAAAACGTGTTGGGGTCGAAGGGCGCCAGCGGCACCTGGGGTACCCGCTCGCGGGTGGGGTAGGAGCGGCGGGGGTAGCGGCTGGCGTAGCGGTTTTCGTAGGCGGGCCGGGCCGTGCGGCGGGCGGCCAGCTCGGCGGCCCAGGCATCGAGGCGGCGCTGGTCGGGGGCCGGGTCGTAGGTGGGCAGGGCGGGGCGTAGCAGCGGGGGCAGGGCCAGCAGCAGCCCCAGTAGCAGCAGCAACACCAGCAGGCCCGAGGTTTCGCGCCGCGAGAAGCCGAAGTAGCGCCGCACCACCCGGCGCAGGCCCGTCAGCGGCCCGCTGGAATTCTGGCGTCTACGACGGGCACGGGCAGGCGGCTGGGGCCCAGGAGCGGCGGAAGGCATAACGGATACGACTTAGCATGGCATAAGTCGCTCAGTTTAACCGGAATTCCGCACAAAGTCAAACTAGTTGTTAGTTGTCATGATAATAGCACGTCAATCTGACAACTAGCAACTAGCAACTACCAGCCACTACTCCTTCATCTTCACTTCCACCTCGTAGCGGTAGCGGGGCGGACCGCCGAGCGGAATGGCGAAGAAGGGCAGGGCCACGTCGTACTGGTCGGTGACGTAGAAAACCAGGTCGTTGGGGGCTTTGGAGAGGGTGGTAAGCTGGAAGTCGAGCGAGAGGCCGTGCTCCTTGGCCACTACCGGGTGGGTGCTGGCGGCCCAAGCGTTATTACCGCTCACAGAGGCCGGGTGGCCGTTTTTGGCCACGCTGAAAATCTTCAGCTGCACGCCGCCATCCACATCGAAATTGCTTTGCCGGATGCTCACCACCCGGTCGTTGACGAAGGGGTAGAGGTGGGTTTTGGCCCCCACTACGGGCGTGAGCCGGAACGAGTATTCGTAGGTGAAGGCGTTGCCGCCCTCGACGGGGATGTTCTCGGTGGGCGAGGAGCTCAGGAAATAGCGGTACAGGTTGCCGTCGTCGCCGCGCAGGCCCTGGGCAATGAGCTTGAACACGTAGCCGTCGAACTCGGGCGTCAGCTCGCCTTCAAGCGGGTTCAGGGGCCCGAAGGTGTACCAGCGGTTGTCGTAGGTGGGCTCGGCGCCGAAGGTTTTCTGGGCCAGCAGCGTGCCGGCGCGGTACTTGCCCTTGGGCGTGGTGGCGCGGGCCTCGGGGGCCGAGTGGGCCTCGGGGCCGCCGTAGAGGCTGAAGCTGGTAGTGGTGTTCCAGCCGCCCTTGGCCTCGTCGTGGCGGCCGCCGCAGTCGGGGTCGAACACGCGGATGTACACCGGCTGGCGCCGCTCCTTGGGCACCAGGAAAAAGAAGGTCTGGCTGAAGTCGTCGTCGCCCCAGCTGGGGTCGGCCTGGGCCCCGAAGGTAACCAGAAAGGGGATGTTCTCGCCGGGGTTGGGCGCAGCCTGAGCCCGGGCCCGGCCCGCAGGCAGCAGCAGCGCGCCCAGCAGCGGCAGAAAAAGCAGAACGAAGCGCGGAAAGAACGAAAGCATAGTTCGAAAGTAGCGCCCGGCCGGCAATTTCGCGGCAATTGGGGCCTAAATTGGCCGGCGGCCGTTGCCGAACCGGCCGGCTTGGCGTATCATTACGGTGCAAATCCGCCCACCGCTGCCCGTTGCTATGTCTGCTTACCCCGTTGCTACTGCCGAATTTCTGGATGCCCTCACTGCCGATGTGGAGCGGGTGCGCGAGGTGGCCAACCGCCGTTTCCGAACGCTCGACAGCGACCAGCTCAACCGCGGGCCGGGCCCGGGCCGCTGGAGCGTGGGCCAGTGCCTGGAGCACCTCAACCTCATTGGCGGGCTGTATCTGCCGGTGATGAGCCGCAAAATTCAGGCGGCCCAGCAGCGCGGCACCCGCCCGGCTGATACCGTAAAGCACGGCTACTTCGGCCAGAAACTAACGGCCGCCATGCGCGTACCGGCCACCGAAAAACCGCTCAAGTCGCCCCAGCAGTACGCGCCCAGCGGCTCGCGGCTGCCGCGCACGGTGGTGGAGGTGTTCACCCGCCAGCTCGACGAGCTGAGCAACCTGCTCAGCCAGGCCCGCCGCATCAACATGAACGCCGTTCGCATTCCCAACCCGATAATTCCGCTGCTGCTGCCCCCGCTGCCCGATGTTTTCGAGCTGCTGGTCGAGCACATCAAGCGCCACCTGCAGCAGGCCGAACGCGTGCTCGACGGGCTGGTCGGAAACGAGTAACGAGGACGAAGAAGACCAATACGGGGGTTGCCGAGCGTTCGGAACAGGCGCGCGGCAACCCCCGTATTGGTCTTTTTTACTGGTTGACTGTGTGGAATCCGGCTGCGGCGGGCATCAGGCAGGTATCTGAACACGCATTTCCTCCGTTTTAGCCCTATGCGCCCATTCCTGCTTAGCCTGTTGGCCCTGCTGATGCTGCTGACTCCCGGTTCCTCGCAAACCAACCCCGCCGACCGCCCCGACGCCGGGCCCAACCCGGCTGTCTGGCTCAAAATCGACCAGCTGCTGGCCAAGGGCCAGACGGCTTCGGCCGCCCGGCTGCTGGAGCCCCTGTACCAGCAGGCCCGCCGCCGGCCCCAGGCCGCACCCGAATACGTGCGCACCCTGCTTTATAAGCTGCGGCTGCTCGAAAACAAGGAGGAAGAGGCCGATGTGAAAGGCATTGAGCTGCTGGAGAAGGACCTGAAGACGGCCCAGTTTCCGGCCCGGCCGGTGCTGCACAGCCTGCTGGCCCAGCTCTACGCCCGCTACTACGACCAACACCGCTACCAGCTCTACGACCGTACCAACGCCGCCCGCCCCGATACGGCCGACGCGAGCCGCGCCGACCTGCAAACCTGGGACGCCGCCCAGCTGGCCGCGGCCATCGTGGGGCACTACCAGGCCTCGGTAACCGACGAGCCCCGGCGTCAGCAGCAAACCCTGCTATCCAACCTGGGCTACCTGAGCCGCGGGGCCGATGCCGCCGGCCGCGCCCGCCGCCCCACGCTGTTCGATTTGCTGGCCTTCCGGGCCGTGGAGGGTTTGGGCAACGACGAGCTCTACCTCACGAAGCCCGCCCAGCAGTTCCGGCTGATTGACCCTAAGTTATTCGGCCCCGCCGCCGAGTTTGCCCGCCTGCCGCTGCAGGCCCCGGCCCCCGACTCGCTCAACGGCCAGTTCCATGCCCTACAGGTGGTGCAGCAGCTGCTGGCCTTCCGGCTGCAAAGTGCCACCACCGCCCCCGAGGCCCTGGCCGACGCCGATTTGCAGCGGCTGGAGTTCGTGCAGCAACACGCCGAGCTGGCAAACAAAACCGAGCTGTACCGCGCCGCCCTGCGCCGGGCCGCCGACACCTACCGGGCCTCGCCCATTGCCGCCGAGTTTGGAGCCGCCGAAGCTGCCAGCTGGCAGGAGGAAGACCCCGGCAAAGCCCACGCCCTGGCGCTGGATGTGGAAAAAGCGTACGCCAAGTCGCGTGGCGCCAGCCAGGCGGCTGTCCTGCGCGGGCAGCTGGAGCGGGTGGAAATCGGTTTCACGACCGAGGACGTGCTGCTGCCCGGCCGGCCTTGGCTGCTGAAGCTGACCGTGCGCAACGCCCCGCGCCTGTACGCCACGGCCTACCGCCTGAGCAGCGCCCAGGTGCTGCGGCAGCTGGAACAGCCGGTACAGTACCAGGATAAAACCCTGCAGCAGCGCTACGCCCGCGCCCTGGCCGCCAAGCCCGCCGCCGCCTGGACGCTGGAGCAGGCCGGCCCCACCGATTTCCGGAGCCACACCGTGCAGCAGGCTGGTCCGGCGCTGCCGCTGGGCCAGTACCTCATCGTACTCAGCACCGCGCCCGCCAACCCCACTAAAGAGCAACCCGGCACTGTTACAACTTACAATCAGGTGCAGGTGAGCGAGCTGAGCTACCTGCGCCGCAATGCCGCGAACACCAACGGACCCGAGCTGCTGGTGCTGCACCGCCAGACAGGCGCACCGCTGGCCGGCGTGCGGGTAGTGGCTTCTGCGCAGAAATACAATCAGTTCGATAATATTCGCAGAGCAACGAACTACGTCCGCCAGGAGCCTCAGAACACCGATGAAAAGGGTAAGGTGAGCCCTATAGTCGGGAAGTTGCCCGGCGACGTTACGCAAATCAGGTCGCTGCTATTTTCGAAGGGCGCCGATTCATTGCTGATCAACGACTATCTGTACCACTTGTCCCATCCGCGCGATGAATCTGCAGAGCGCGCCCAGCGCCAAACGTTCCTGTACACCGACCGCGCCATTTACCGGCCCGGCCAGACACTCTACTTTAAAGGCATTCTGACCGAAACCCTGGCCGGCAAATCTACCTTGCTGACCAACACGCCGGTTTCAGTACGGCTGATTGATGTGAACGGGCAAACCGTGCAGACGCTGCCTTTTACGACCAACGACTTCGGCTCTTTCCACAGCTCGCTGGTGCTGCCTACGGGCCTGCTGAACGGCCAGATGCAGCTGCAAACCGACCACGGCAGCGTAGACTTCGCCGTTGAAGACTACAAGCGGCCTACCTTCCAGGTGACCATGGCCCCGGTACAGGGCACGCCCGTGCTGGGGCAGGAAGTAACGGTGCGCGGCACGGCTACGGCCTACGCCGGCCAGCCCGTCGATGGCGCGGCCGTGAGCTACCGGGTGGTGCGGCGCACGTTCTGGCCCTACTTCGGGCGCGGCTACTACGGGGGCGGCGGCCCGGCCGAGCAGGAAATTGCCAGCGGCACGGCCCGTACCGATTCGGCCGGCAGCTTTGCCGTAACCTTCGTGGCCCAGCCCGGCGAAACCGGCTCCGGCGGCAAGCGCGGGCCCGGCGGACCCGGCTACGTGTTCGAGGTAACGGCCGACGTAACCGACGCGGCGGGCGAAACCCGCACCGGCCAGCAGCGCGTCAGCCTCGGCACTGCGGCGCTGGTGCTGCGCCTGCAGCTGCCCGCGCTGCTCAACCGCGCCGCGCTGGCTGGTACGGCTGACAAGGCTGAAAAAACGGAAGAAACCGGGCTGCAGCTGCTGAGCACCAATGCCGCCGGCGAGGCCCTGCCCGCTACGGGCGAGCTGCGCCTGTACCGCCTCACGCCGCCCGCTACCGCCTTCCGGCCCCGCCTCTGGGAGCGGCCCGAGCGCGAGGCCCTGAGCCCCGAGGAGTTTGGCCGGCAGTTTCCGCTTGATGCCTACGGGCAGCAGGACAACGACAGCACCTGGGCCCGCACGTTGGTAGCCACGCTGCCCTTCAACACCGAAAAAGCACCTGCCCTGCCCGAACTGGCCGCTCAGCTGGCCCGCCAGGAGCCCGGCCGCTACCTGCTCGAAGCCAGCGCCACGCCCGCCAAAGCCGGCCAGCCAACCGCCAAAACCGGGCAGTTTTTCACCCTCTTCGACCCGGCCGCCACCCGTCTGCCGGTGCCTACCACCGATTGGTTCGTGCCCCTGCAAAGCAGCGTGACACCCGGCGGCGTGGCGCGCTTCCTGGTGGGCAGCTCGCTACCCGACGCCCGCGTGCTGCTGGCCGCCGAAGCCAACGGCCAGCCCCTGCGCCCCGCCGAGTGGCTGACACTACGCGCCGGCGAGCAGCGCGTGGTGGAAGTGCCCGTGCCTGCTGCCCCCGGCGAAGGCCAGCTCTACGTGCACCTCACGCAGGTGCGCGACAACCGCCTGTACACCCACACGGCCCCCGTTCAAATTGCCCCGCCGCCCGCCCCGCTGCTGCTCGATATTGCCACCTTCCGCGACAAGCTGCAGCCCGGCCAGCCGGAAACCTGGCGCGTCACCATCAAGCAAACCGGTGGAAAACCGGCCGATGCCGAGCTGCTGGCCACGCTATATGACCAGTCGCTCGACGTGTTCCGGCCCCACGATTTCCAGCCCCTGAACTTCCCGCAGCGCTATTTTCAGCCCATGCTGGCCTGGCAGGGTAGCTTCGGGACGGAGGACGGCCGCTATTTGCTAACTGACCACCCCGGTACAATATCCATCCTGCCCGTTCTGTATCCCGAGCTGAATCTATGGGGCTTTGGCTCAGGTGATGGGATGGAGGCAGTTGAAACGGTGATTGAGACCAAGGCTTATGTGGTAGCTGATGCAGCTACCATGCGCCCTGGAGCGCCAGCGCGGGTTATGATTCGGGGTGCCCGCGCGGCCGCTGCCCCGGTGGCCATGGCCAATTCGCAACTCAGCGAAGTGGTCGTTGCGGGCAGCATGACACGGCAGACTCAGATGCAACGTGTCGGGACAATTCCTCCGCCTGCCGACCTAAGCCAAGTGCAGGCCCGCACCGACTTCCGCGAAACGGCCTTCTGGCTGCCCGCGTTGCGCACCAACGCCCAGGGCGAAACGGTGCTGGAGTTCCAGATGCCCGAGGCCGTGACGCGCTGGCAGCTGCTGGCCCTGGCCCACGACCGGCAGCTGCGCACCGGCCAGTTGCGCCGCGAGCTGGTCACCCAGAAAAAGCTGCAGGTAACGGCCAACGCCCCGCGCTTCTTCCGCGAGGGCGACCAGCTCATCTTCCAAGCCAAGCTCAGCAACCTCACCAACGAGGCCCTGGCCGGCACTGCCCAGCTGCTGCTGCTCGACGCCCGCACCCAGCAGCCCCTGGAGGCCCGCCTGCTGCAAAGCCCCGCCCAGCTCGCCTTCAACCTGCCTGCCAACCAAAGCCAGGCCCTCAGCTGGAGCATCATGCTGCCCGAAAATATCGAAGGCCAGTTGCCTCTGGAGGCCGTTACCTACAAGGTGGTAGCCTCGGCTCAGTTGCCAGTGGCCAGTTCCCGGTTGTCAGGTAAGCAGAAACGCCAGCGTCGCAAAAACGGCCCGACAACTAATAACCAACAACTAGCAACTATCGAAGATGGCGAGCAGAACACGCTGCCGGTGCTGCCCAACCGGCTGCTGGTAACCGAGAGTTTGCCGCTGCCCATCGTGGGGCCGGCCACCCGCGAGTTCGAGTTGAAGAAGCTGACCAGCACCACCTCGGCCACCCGGCGCAACTACTCGCTCACGCTGGAAATGACCCCCAACCCGGCCTGGTACGCCGTGCAGGCGCTGCCCTACCTGATGGAGTACCCCTACGAGTGCTCCGAACAGGTATTCAGCCGCCTCTACGCCAACCTGCTGGCGGCCAAAATCCTGCAGAGCAGTCCGGCCCTGAAAACCACCCTGGCCGAGTGGCAGCGCGCCGCCCGGGCCGGCGACCCGGCGGCGTTGAGCAGCAAGCTGGAGCAGAATCCGGAGCTAAAAAGCCTGCTGCTGCAGGAAACGCCCTGGGTGCGCGACGCCCAGAACGAAACCGAGCGCATGCGCCGCCTGACCGAGCTGTTCGACGAGCCCCGCCTGAAGGCCGAAACCGCCCGCGCTCTGGCCAAGCTGCGCCAGCAGCAGCTGCCCGACGGCGCCTTCCCGTGGTTTGAAAAAATGCCCGCCGACCGCTACATCACCCAGCTCATCGTGGCCGGCTTCGGCAAGCTGCAGAAGCTGGGCGCCTTTGATGCCCTGAACGACGAGCAGGCCCGGCCGCTGCTGCAAAGCGCCCTGGCCTACCTCGATGGCGAGCTGCAGCAGGATTACGCCCGCCTGCGCAAGCAGCCCAAGGTTGATTTAAAGGCCGATAACCTGAACGACCTGCAGATTCAGGCCCTGTACGCCCGCAGCTTCTGGCCGGCTCCGGCCGTGCCCAAGGCGGCCCAACCGGCGCAGGCGTACTACCGGCAGCAGGCCGCTACCTACTGGTCCGGCCGCACCCGCTACCTGCAGGCGCAAACGGCGTTGGCTTTGCACCGCGCCAAAATCCAGCCAACCGTCACGGCGCAAATCATGACCGCGCTCAGCGAAAACGCCCTGCACAGCGACGAGCTGGGCATGTACTGGAAAGACGTGCGCCCCGGCTACTACTGGCGCGAGGCCCCCACCGAAACCCAGGCCACGCTCATCGAAGCCTACGACGAAATCAAAAACGACCAGCGGGCCGTGGACGAACTAAAGCTCTGGCTGCTCAAGCAGAAGCAGGTGCAGAGCTGGGCCAGCACCCGCGCCACCGCCGACGCCTGCTACGCCCTGCTGCTGCGCGGCTCCGACTGGCTGAAGCCCGCCGCCGAGCCGCTCGTGGTAACGGTGGGCGGCCAGCCTGCCCAACCCACGGGCCAGCAGGCCGTCACCGGCTACTACAAAATCACCTGGCCCGCCACCGAAATCAAGCCCGCGCAGGGCCGCGTAACGGTGCGCAAGCCCGATGCCGGGGTGGCTTGGGGTGCCCTGTACTGGCAGTATTTCGAGCAGCTCGATAAAATAACGCCCGCCGCTACCGGCCTGCAGCTGGAGCGCCGCCTCTACCGCGAGCAGCGCACCGCCGCCGGCCCCGTGCTGGAGCCCCTCAGGCCCGCCAGCCCGCTGCGCGTGGGCGACGTGCTGGTGGTGCGCCTGGTGCTGCGCGCCGACCGCGACCTGGAATACGTGCACCTCAAGGACCAGCGCGCCGCCGGCCTGGAGCTCATCGGCCAGACCAGCGGCTACCGCTACCAGAGCGGCCTGGGCTACTACGAGAGCCCCCGCGATGCGGCCACCAACTTTTTCATCAGCTATTTCCCTAAGGGTACGCACACCTTCGAGTACCGGCTGCGGGCGGCGCAGGCGGGCAATTTCAGCGGCGGCCTCTCGCAGCTGCAGTGCCTCTACGCTCCCGAGTTCACCACTCATTCGGTTGGTACGCGGGTAAGCATTGCCGGGCAGAAGTAGCGGTAGCCGGAACTGGCGCAGGCCCGGCCGGTTATGCCGGCCGGGCTGGCGGTCAGCTGGTGGCCGGCGGCTTGTTATGGCGGCCTAGAGGCTTGCAGGCCCGTTTTGGGGCTGAATTCGAACTTTAGGGTTGAGTTTGGCAGGCTGAAGCCCTACCTTTGTCCTCTCGTTTACTGAAGGAAAAGAAAGGAAAAGTTGATGCGTAAACTCATAATGCTACTCTCCGCGCTGCTGCTGGGCAGCGCCTCGGCCTGGGCGCAGGATGATGCCAAAGCCGCCGCCACCATCACGCCTACCAGCCTGCCCGGCGAAGAAGAACTGTCGGCTCAGGAGCGCGCCGAGCGCGATTTTCTGATGCCCACCCGCCGCAAGCGCGCCGCTGCCATCGAAGCCGTAGAAGAGAAGGCCCGCGCCGCCGAAGCCGCTGCCGAAGCTACCGCCAAAGCCGCCCGCCTAGCCGCCCAGATAGAAGCCGAAAAAAATGCCCCGCCGGCTCCGCTGCCCGCTCCGGCCGAGGAGCGCAAAACGGTTGTCAAGCGCAAAACCGGCCGCCGCTAGGTTAAGGTTGGTTTGTCCCAAATGCAACGCGCCGCCCGGCTATTGTCGGGCGGCGCGTTGCGTATGCAGGGTGCAGGTCAGTTGCTATAGTGGTTTTCAGGTTGCGGCGCTACAGCCGGCACACCGACTCAAAACCTGCTCTGGGTAGCAGTCCTATTCGGTGGGCGGCTCCGAGAGGGTGGGCGTTTCGTCTGCGGCCTCGTCTTCCGGCGGGGTGGCTAAGCGGCCGTAGCGGGGCGTGCGCGCAGCGGCTCGCTCTCCGCTTCGGCCCAGAAACCAGCCGTAGCCCAGTTGCAGGGCCGCCCGCGAGCCCCGGTCGCGCAGCACGAAGCCGCCTTCCTGCGGCGTTCCGTTGGCGGCCAGGTACGCTAGGCGCTGGGTGCGCGTCTCAACCAGTGGGCGCAGCCCCTGCCAGTAATCCAGGCTGAGCAGCAGGCTATGCGCGGGGGCGAGGGCGTAGCGCAGGCGTACCCCACCGTTCAGCAGCCAGGTGCTGCGGTTGCGCTGGCTGCTGGTGTACACCGTCAGCGGCCGGCCCGGCGCGGGCTGGCGCTGGCCCGGGTTGAACTCGCGCGGCCCGCCGGTAGGATAGGGGCGGGCCAGCCAGGCCGCGGCGGCGCCCAGGGTCGCGTCGAGGCTGAGTCGGGCGCCGAGCGTCAGCAGGTCGAGGCGGCGCAGCGCCAGGCCCGTTTGCCAGACAGGGCCTGTTCCAATCCCTGAGCTCGCTTTGCTGTTGCGCGTGCGGTACCCAATGCCGGGTTGCAGTTCGGTAAGCCCTAGGGCCGTTTCCAGGGCCCATTGCGGCGCGAGCGGCCAGGCCAGCCGCAGCTCGCCCCCGGGTCCAAACGCATCGTCGGCCCGAAACGCGCTGGGCGTACCCGCCGAACGTTTGATAGATGTGAGCGAGTACGCCGGCCCGGCGCTCCAGCTAAGCTGGGGCCGCGCCTGGGCCCGGGCACCGGCCAGCGGGAGCAGGCCTACCAGCACCCCGCCGGCTATTCGGTACAGGTACAGGGCCATGGGTTAAAGCGGTAAGGACAGTTGGAAATCACCTGGAAAGCCGCCCCGGCAGTGGGCGTATCCTCCCAAACGCCACGGCCGCGCCCGCAGTGTAATGCCCATAAAAAAAGCCGACCCACAGGCCGGCTTTCTCACTATTACCCTGATTTTTTAAGCCTCCTGGGGCATCAGGCGCACCACCAGCCCGTCAATGCGCGAATTGAGGCGAATCTGGCAGGAGAGGCGGCTGCCCTGCGTCATCACGGGCAGGCTTTCGAGCATGGCCAGCTCATCGTCGGAAGGTTCGGGCAGCTCGGGGCCGGCCAGCACCTCTACGTGGCAGGTGCCGCAGAGGGCCATGCCGCCGCAGGTGGCCTGGATGTCGTAGCCATCGGCCTTCATGAGCTCCATCAGGCTCAGCCCCATGTCGGTAGGGCCTACAATTTCGTGGCGGTGGCCGGGAGATTCCTCCACGTACACCCGTACTTCGTCGGTCATGTCGTAAGCTTCAGGCTACAAGCCGCAAGCTGCAAGCTACCGGTATCCGGACTAAGTCGAACATACTTGTAGCTTGCGGCTTGCGGCTTGTAGCTCTATTTTAAAGAGTAGGTACCCCGTTTACGGTGGTGTACTTGAGGGTGTATTTTTTGTCGGGGTAGATGTACTTGAAGGCGCCCTGGCACATGAGGGCGGCCTCGTGGAAGCCGCACAGAATCAGCTTGAGCTTGCCGGGGTAGGTGTTGATGTCGCCGATGGCGTAGATGCCGGGCACGGAAGTCGAGTAGTCGACGGTGTTCACTTCCACCGCGTTTTCGTCGATGCCCAGGCCCCACTCGCCAATCGGACCGAGCTTGGGCGTGAGGCCGAAGAGCGGAATAAACGAGTCGACCTCCACCTGCTTGGCCTCGCCGCCGTTGGCCGTGATGGTGACGGCGTTGAGGCGGCCGTTGCCGTGCACGTGCGTGACGTTGCTGCTGAGCACCAGATTCACCTTGCCGGCCTCGTGGAGCTTCTGCACCTTCTCGGCCGAGTCGGCGGCGCCGCGGAAGGTAGTGCCGCGGTGCACCAGCGTTACTTCCTTGGCCACGTTAGCCAGGAAAATCGTCCAGTCGAGGGCCGAGTCGCCGCCGCCGGCAATTACCAGGCGCTGGTCGCGGAAGGTTTCGGGGTCGCGCACCATGTAATGCACGCCCTTGCCGTTTTCGAAAGTCGTCAGGTCGTCGATGGCCGGCTTGCGGGGCTCGAACGAACCCAGGCCGCCGGCAATGGCCACGGCCTTGCAGCTGATCTGGGTGCCGTCGGTGGTTTTGAGCTCAAACGAGCCGTCGTCGAGCTTGCGGAACTCCTCCACCCGCTCGCCGAGCGTAAAGGTGGGGTGGAAGGGCTCAATCTGGCGCATCAGGTTGGTTACCAGGTCGCCGGCCAGAATTTCGGGGAAACCCGGAATGTCGTAAATCGGCTTCTTGGGGTAGATTTCCGACAGCTGCCCGCCCACCTGTGGCAAAGCATCCACCACGTGGCAGCGCAGCTTAAGCAGCCCGGCCTCAAATACGGCAAACAGCCCCACCGGGCCAGCCCCGATAATGCAGATATCGGTCGAAATGGAATTGGTCATGGAGTAAGCTAAAGACGAACTATACAGCCCCGACGGGACCGTACGCACAACAACGAAACCGGCCAAATCGTTGGCCGAAAGGCCCGGTAACTGCCCGCGCCGGGCGCTACGCGGCCGCAAAGATACGCAGGCAGCTCGCCTAAAGCCTACCATGACAGGCAAGTATCCGCCAATCGCCTACCACTTGCTCCGGCACCTGCTCTGCATCAGCCAAAGGCCCCGTTACTGAAAGCGGAAACGAACATTTGGGCTCAACAATAAAAAAGCACCTTCAGCACAGCGTTAAGGCGGCTTTACGGAGTCTTGCCGGCTGTTTTCTTAACTCCGGACTACCATGCGGCAACCTGTTGCCAGCACCGGTACCGGCCCGTTCTGCTTGCCACAGCCAGAACAAACACCCCACCGGAGCCTGGCTGGTGGTTTTGCTTTAGGGCCTGATTGGGGTTGCTATTCGAACCCGCTGCCGCCCGCATCATCCGCTTCTTTGCGGTCTTTGGAGCGGCCGGGCTGGTTGCTGCCGAAACGGTAGGCAAACCCCAGGTAGGCAATGCGCGATTCCCGCTTGTAGCGCGAATTAGTGTTGAAATCGGGGCCGGAGGAGGTGTTGTTGTAGCGGAGCGTGTTGAACACGTCGGCCACCCGGAGCGTGAGCGTGGCCCGGTCGCCGAACAGGGTGTAGCGGGTAGCTACGTCGACATTGTTGCGGGGGCCGCGCTGGCCCTGGGCCGTGTTGACAGGGGAGCGGTAGTTGAAGGCCAGCTGCGCATCGAGCCGCTTGCTGAGCGTGAACACATTGTTGATTCGGGCTGTGTACACCTGGCTGTTGGTGTTGATGGCCACGCCGCCGGCCGAGCCCCGGATCAGGCGGCGGAACGTGGAGGCATTGGCGTTCAGCTTCCAGAAAGCCGTGAGCGGCAGCGCCCCCACCAACTCCAGGCCCACCGATGTTTCGCGGCCCAGGTTCTGGCGAGTAATGCTCGTGACCTGGTTGCCGGTGAGCGAGTCGGTGAGCACCTGGCGGAAGGCCTGGGCCGTGTTGGTTTCGAGCCGGTAAAAAGTATTGATGCTCAGGCTGCGGCCCTGCCCAAAATCCCGTTCGCCGCCCAGCTCCACGGCATGCACATATTCGGGCAGCAGCTGGGGGTTGCCCGTGGTGAGGTTGAACTGGTCGGAGCGGTCGGTAAACGGGTTGAGGTCTTCGGCGTCGGGCCGCTCGATGCGCTTGGAGTAGCTCAGCTGCACCCGCTGCTCGTGGGGCAGCTCGTAGGCTAGCGTGGCGCTCGGAAACAGGTTGAAGTAATGCTGCGCAAACCGGGCCTGGGTGGCTTGCTGATTGCCGTTCAGGTTGGTCTGCTCGCCCCGCAGCCCGAGCTGGTAGCTGAGCTTGCCCCGGCGGTCGGCATAAATGCCGTGGGCGGCCTGCACGTACTGCTGGTAAATAAAGCGGTTCGACGGATCGAAGGCCAGGGCCGGCTGCCGGCTCAGGCGGTAATCCACATCGTAGCGCCGCACCGAACTGCGCAAGCCCGCCTCGAAGCGGCGGTGCTCCCCCAGCGGATGCACGTAGTCGAGCTGGGCGGTACCCTGAGTGGTGCGGTTTACGGTGCGCTGCTGCTGCGTGGCCAGCGTGTTTTCCAGCGGGTAGCGGATAACCGAGGCCACGTCGCTGGCAAAAAACAAGGGCGTGTACACGGCGCTGGCTGTCAGTTCCCGGCCCTGCCGCTCGGCCCAGGTGCGTCGGTAATCCAGCGTTACGTCGGCCGTGCGGAAGGTGCCGGTGGTGGCGTTAGTGCGCTGGCTGGTACCGGCTGGCACCGGCTGGCCGCCATCGGTTTCATTTACCTGCCGCGAATCCAAAAACTCGGTTTCGCGGCCGGGGTTCAGGCGGGGCTGCACGGCCAGCGTAAGGGTTTGCTCGGGCGTCAGGGCATAATCGAAGCCCAGGCGCAGGGCCTGCGTGGTGCGGGAGCTCAGGCCGCTTCGGGTCTGGCGCAGCCGCAGTGTAGTGTCGCGGGTGCTGGTGGTCTGGTCGAGGGTGGCGTTGGTGCGGCGCCGGTCCTGGCGGAAATCGTAGCTGCCAAACACGTTCAGCCTGCCCCGGCGGTAGTTGAGGCTCAGGGCGGCGTTGTACTTGTCGCCGGTGCCGGCTGTGGCGCTGGCCTGGCCATTGAGGCCGTCGCGCTGCTCTTTCTTGAGGATGATGTTGAGAATTCCGCCGGCCCCGCTGGCATCATAGCGGGCCGAGGGGTTGGTGATGACCTCCACCAACTGGATGCTGCTGGCCGGAATCTGCTCCAGCGTGGTAGTGGTGGGCTTGCCATCGATAAAGATGGTAACCCCACTCGACCCGCGGATGCTTACTGCGCCGTTCTGGTCGACCACCACCGAGGGCACGTTTTGCAGCGCGTCGATGGCCGTACCTCCGGTTACCGTCAGGTCCTTGCTCATGTCAATCACCTGCTTATCGAGGCCGCCGCTTACCACCGGGCGCTCAGCCGTTACCAGCACGTCGCGCAGCTGGGTGGTGGCAGAGCGCAGGCGCAACGTGCCCAGGTCGAGGTCGGGCGTGGCGGCCGTGAGCGTAATAGTGCGCTGGCCCGGCCGATAGCCCAGGGCGGTAGCCCGCAACACGTACTGGCCCAAACCCATTTTCTCCACTGCAAATGCCCCCATCGCGTCGGCCTGGGTGCCGGCCACAAACACCGAATCAGGCCCGCGCAGGAGCACTACGTTGGCAAACGATACGGGCTGACCGGTGCCGGTTTCCAGCAGCCGGCCCCGCACCGTGCCTGTTTGGGCCCGCACGCCCAGAGTGCTGCCCCACCCAATAAATAAAACCAACCAAAACGAGCGGGTAAACAACGGCATAAGCTACATCCAACAATGACGACCCTGCAACGGCCCACCGGTTCGGTTATCCGACACGCGCTACGACTACTACCACCAGGTAAAAAAAGCAGACCGCGAAAATCCGGCTTAATTCTGAGGATATTTGGGGGAAGCCTGGCCGCGCCGCCACTCATCGGGGAGGTAAAGCCGAAAAGCTCAGCTGCGTGCAATAACCACAGGAACGTTTCTGCCCTCAGCAGCCGGCAGCTCCGCTCCAGCATGGGGCTGATGTCCCCGTCCTGATAGCCGGCAGGGCATTAAAGTTGCGGGCGGACTCCAGGACAGGAACGCGTTGCAGCGGGGCTGCGCAGATTACTTTGGCAGACACAACTGACTCAAAAGCAAAAACGCCCTCAGCGCATTGCTGAGGGCGTTTTATGTGGTCACGTAAGGAGTCGAACCTTAAACCTTCTGATTCGTAGTCAGATGCTCTATCCAGTTGAGCTACGCAACCTTTTTACCGTTGTGCGGATGCGTTTATCCGTTTTGGTTGTGCAAAGATAGCAGCTAAAATCCGGGCCCCGCAAACCGGCAGGTAAAAAAAGTGTGCTGCCAGCCTGCAAACGGCTGAATGACAGCCCGATTTTTTTTATTCCGCTGCCTCGCCCCGCTGCAAAGTCCGTTTCAGGGCCCGCGTGAACACGAAATACAGCCCGAAGGCCGATATGGCCAGCAGCGCCACCACCAGTACCTTGCCCGCCGTGCCGGTATCGGGGTTCTGAATGAGCAGCAGCACGTCCTGGGCCTTGGTGCCGAGCCAGTAGAAGAACAGGGTGCGGGGCAGCATGCCGATAACCGAGGCCGTCAGGAACTGCCGCTTCGGCACGCCCATCACAGTCAGGATAAACGTAATCATGGCGAAGGGCAGCACCGGCGAGAGGCGCGTGAGCAGGACGAGCCGCCAGCTGTCGGCGCGCATCTCGCCCATTACGGCGTGGGCCTTCGGAAACTGCTCCAGCAGCTTAATGAGCTTGCCCTGGTCGAGGCTGTGGGCGATGAGGTAGCCCCCGTAGGCGGCCAGCATGTAGGTAAGCAGCATGCCCGGAAAGCCCGGCCAGCCGAAGAAAAAGGCCGTAATCAGGACCACCACCGTGGTGTGGGTAAGCGAGAGGGTCATGGTAGCGGCCACTACCACAAAGTAGAGCACCATCAAACCTAGGCTGGGATTGCGCAGCCAGTGCTGGTTCTCGTGCAGGGTCCACGTCAGCACGCTGTCGCCGATAATGGGCAGCACCGTGAGCAGGACCAAGGCGGTAAGCGTGGACTTGTTCTGGCGAAAGAGGGTTTTCAGAAACGACATAAGCAGGGGCAGCAGACGGCGGCTCGGCGCTGGGTGGCCGGTCCGCCGCTAAGAACGTAAGAAAGGTACCAACAGCTGATTTGTCCCGGGTGGTTCGGCCCGAAAGGCACTCCGCTAAAGGCTCGTACCTTTGACGGGTAACTGATTTTCCACCTGCTTACTGCTCTTCACGCATGAAATTCGGAACCAAGGCTATCCACGCCGGCGTGCATCCTGACCCCGCCACCGGGGCCATCATGACGCCCATCTACCAGACTTCTACTTACGTTCAGACTTCGCCCGGCCAGCACAAGGGCTACGAATACTCGCGCACCCACAACCCCACCCGCAGCCAGCTCCAGGACGCGCTGGCGGCCCTCGATAACGGCCGGCACGGCCTGGCCTTCGCCTCGGGCATGGCTGCCATCGACTGCGTGGTAAAGCTGTTGCAACCCGGCGACGAAGTTATTTGCACCGACGACCTGTACGGCGGCTCATACCGGCTCTTCACGAAGGTGTACGCGCCCTACGGCATCAACTTCCACTTCGTGCCCATGCACGACATGGCCGCCGTGGAGGCCGCCGTAACCGAGCGCACCAAACTAATCTGGGTGGAAACGCCCAGCAATCCGCTGCTCAACATCATCGACATCGAAGCCGCTGCCGCTGTGGCCAAAAAGGCCGGGGCCCTGCTGGCCGTCGACAACACTTTCTCGACGCCCTACCTGCAGAATCCGCTCGATCTGGGCGCTGATATCGTCGTGTACTCGCTCACCAAATACATGGGCGGCCACTCCGATACGGTAATGGGCGCGCTGGTAGTCAACGACGACGAGCTGAACGAGAAGCTGGCGTTCTACCAGAACTCCTGCGGCGGCACGCCCGGCCCCCAGGACTGCTTCCTGGTACTGCGCGGCCTCAAAACCCTGCACGTGCGCATGCAGCGCCACTGCGAAAACGGCCGCCGCGTAGCCGAGTACCTGGAGCAGCACCCCAAAGTAGGCAAGGTGTACTGGCCCGGCCTCGAAAGCCACCCCAACCGCGCCGTAGCTGCCCGGCAGATGCGCGACTTCGGCGGCATGGTGTCGTTTGTGCTCAAGGGCGACCAGCAGGCCGACGCCATTGCGGTGCTCGAAAAGTTCGAGCTCTTCACGCTGGCCGAAAGCCTGGGCGGCGTCGAAAGCCTCTCGGGCCACCCCGCTACCATGACGCACGCCAGCATCCCGGCCGAGCAGCGCCGCAAGTCCGGCCTGTCCGACTCGCTTATCCGCCTGAGCGTGGGCATCGAGGATATTGAGGACCTGCTGGCCGATTTAAAGCAGGCCATCGGGTAATGTGGCGGGCCGGGCTAAGCTTCCTGCTGGCACTGCTGCTGCCTGCTTTGACGGCGGCAGCCCAACAGCCGGAAACTGCCCTGGCACCTTTTTCGCGGGCCAATGTGGTGCTGGTGCAGACGACTGCTCCGTCTGATTCCGTGCTGCGAATCCTGCGGCACTACCTAACGGAGCGGGGCTTTTTACTCGATAGCATAGATGCCGGGCAAGGCCTGCTGACTACCACCGTGGCCGTACCTGCGCGCACGTTGGCCCAGCAAATGAAAATCAGGGCCTGCCAAACGCCCGCTGGGTGGCGGCTGACCGCGCTGTACACCATTGAGGGCCCTTTAAACAGTGCTACCGGCTTTCCGGCCCAGTACCTGGGGTTGGAAAGCGCGCCGAATAAAACGGCGTTCCGAACGTTGGAAGACGTTGCCCGGGCCGTACCGCGCGGTACGCTCCGCTACAGCCGCGCCAAAGTCCGGTTCGGCGTGCTGACCAGGCTGGAGGATGCAATAAGGATGCCCTGGTAAAATAGTCGCCTTCAAGCGCAAAAAAGCCGTCTGCTCAATCAAGAGCGGACGGCTTTTTTATTGCCCGCTTTCTGAAACGAAGCTTAGCGCTAGTCCTGGCTTGCTTCGTAGCCAGGGCTTTTCCTCAAGGCCTCAACCCCGTTTTCTACTTGTTGCTACTTTCCCGTCGAATTGGAGTCGAGGATTTTGAATAGCTCGTTGAGCTTGGGCGTGAGGATGATTTCGGTGCGGCGGTTGAGGGCCTTGCTTTCGGCCGTGGTGTTGGGCGCCACGGGCACATACTGCGAGCGGCCTGAGGCCGTCACGCGCTCGGGGGCCACGCCGCCGCCGGTGAGCAGGCGCGCAATTTCGGTGGCCCGCAGCACGCTCAAGTCCCAGTTGTCGGTCATCGAGCCCACGGCCCGGCTGAAGGGCACGTTGTCAGTGTGACCTTCCACCACCACGTTCACGTCGGGCTGCTGCTGAAGCACGGTGGCCAGCTGGCGCAGAGCCTCCTGGCCCTTGGGGTCGACTTTGGTCGAGCCGGTTTTGAACAGCAGCTGCTCGGAAAGCGACACGTACACTTTGCCGTTGCGCATTTCCACCTGCAGCTCGGTGCCCTTATAGCCGCGCAGGGCGTTGCTCACGCTGTTCCGGAGCGCGTCCACGGCCCGGTCTTTCTCGGCCAGCGCCTTCTGCAGCTCGCCCAGCTTGGCCTCGCGGGCCGTCAGGTCCTGGTTGAGGCGGTCGATGTCGGCGCGGCTCTTTTTCAGGCTCTGGTCCAGCTCGCCCAGCTCGGCCTCGCGGCGGGCCAGGTCCTGGGCTACCTTGTTGTAGTCGGTGGTTTTGTTGGCCAGCGTCCGGTCCGAGTTCTTCAGCAGCCGGTCGTAGCTGTCGGTGAGTTGCTCGTAGAGCTGGCGGGTGCGGGCCAGGTTGCGGCCGGTTTCGGTCGAGTCGTCGGTGAGGCGGCGGTTCTGCAGGCGCAGGCGGCTCAGCTCGTCGGCGGCTTTTTTCAGCTCGGCCACGTTCTGGCGGTTCTGGCGCTCGGCCTCGGTTTTGGCCTGCTCAGTGGCCGACTGGCGGGCCCGCAGGTCGTCGTACTTTTTCGAGGCCACGCAGCCGGGCAGCGCCGCCGAGGCCAGAAAAGCGCCCAGAACCAGGGCAGCAGGGGAGAAGTTCTTCACCGCAGAAAGGAGTAGAAAGCCAAAGGAAAATACCAGCGGCCCCCCGCCGGCTTCCGGCAAGATACGCCCTGCCGCCCGCTTCGGTCCCCGCCCGGCCGGCCGGCGCGTTTTAGCCCACCGTTTCACGCTTCTGGATTCCGCCGTAACTTGCACCTCCCAACCCGCGCCCCTGTGGCCGGCGCGGGCCCGTACTTCCTTCTGAACCCACGCCTTTCTGTTACTTATGTCGTCCTGGTTTAATCGCAAAGAAAAAGGCATCGTAACGCCCACCGACCAGAAAAAGGAAACCCCCGACGGCCTCTGGTACAAGTGTCCCGAGTGCAAAACGGTGGCCACCATGGTCGAGCACAGGCGCCTGCTCTCCACCTGCGGCAACTGCGGCTACCACGACCGGATTGAGGCGGCCGAGTACTTCAGCTTCCTCTTCGACGGCGGCCGCTTCGAGGAGCTCGACGCCGACATGCACTCGGCCGACCCGCTGCACTTCGTGGATACCAAGGCCTACCCGCAACGCCTGGTAGCCACCGAAAAAAGCACCGGCCTGCGCGACGCCGTGCGCACGGCCCACGGCCAGCTCAACGGCCTGGGCCTGGTCGTGGCGGCCATGGACTTCAAGTTTATCGGCGGCTCGATGGGCTCGGTGGTGGGCGAGAAAATTGCCCGCGCCATCGACTACGCCCGCGAGCACCGTTTGCCCTTCCTCATGATTTCGCGCTCGGGCGGCGCCCGCATGATGGAAGCCGGCTTCTCCCTGATGCAGATGGCCAAAACCTCGGCCCGGCTGGCGCTGCTCTCCGAAGCCGGCCTGCCCTACATCTCGCTGCTCACCGACCCAACAACCGGCGGCGTTACGGCCTCGTTCGCTATGCTCGGCGACTTTAATATTGCCGAGCCCGGCGCGCTCATCGGCTTTGCCGGCCCGCGCGTTATCAAGGAAACCATTGGCAAAGACCTGCCCAAAGGCTTCCAGAGCGCCGAGTTTGTGCTGGAGCACGGCTTCCTCGATTTCATCGTCGACCGCAAGGACCTGAAGGGGCGGCTGCACGCGCTGCTCTCCATGCTGCAGGCTGGTAAGGGCGCTGAGACAGAGTCGGCTACGGCCGGCTAGCCACTGCGCCGGCCATCGGGCCCAATTTTCGGCAAGCTTTTTGGAAAGAAGCCCGCCAGATGCGCTGCAGGCGCTTCCGGCGGGCTTCCGCCTGTTTTGAGGAGCCGCTCCGAAGCGCAGGCATAGATAAGCGCCTATATTTGCCGAACTTTTTTTCTCAAACCTAGTAAGTACCTCTGACCAGGTAAACTGACTCTTTCTCTCACCAAGCTGTTGAATTTTATGACTTCTCGCACCTCCCTTTACTCGCTGCTCATGGCCCTGGTTATGTTCATGGCCTCCTGCGCTACGACGCAGCCGAGCGGCGGCCTTTCTGATGCCAATGGTTCCGGCGCCCGCAAAACGGGCATGAGCAAAACTGCTAAAGGTGGCCTGCTGGGCGCCGGCGGTGGTGCCGTAGTAGGCGGCGTACTCGGCCGCGTTATTGGTGGCAAAGGCGGTACGGCCGCTGGTGCTATCATTGGCGCTGCTGTCGGTGGCACGGGCGGCGCCCTGATCGGTCGCAAAATGGACAAGCAGGCCGAAGAACTGCAGCGCGACATGGCCAACGCCAAGGTAGAGCGCGTAGGCGAAGGCATCAAAATCACCTTCGACTCGGGCATCCTCTTCGACACCAACAAGAGCGACCTGCGCGCCGCTTCGATGACCGAAATCCAGAAGATGGCCGAAACCCTCAAGAAGTACCCCGACACCAACATTCTGGTGGAAGGCCACACCGACGCTTCGGGCACGGACGCCATCAACAACCCCCTGTCGGAGCGCCGCGCTCAGTCGGTAGCCAACTACACCATCGCCCAAGGCGTTGATGCCGGCCGCGTAACCACCAAAGGTTACGGTTCGAGCCAGCCGATTGCCGACAACACCACCGAGGCTGGCAAGCAGGCCAACCGCCGGGTAGAAGTAGCCATCTTCGCCAACGAGAAGATGAAGAAAGCTGCTGAAAACGGCACGCTGTAAGTAAAAGCCCGGCTTAATCTGCCGGCCATACCAGAAGAAGCCCCCTCGTTGAGGGGGCTTTTTTTGTGCCCTGCTGCGCTAAGCGAAAGCACTGGTCGGAAACTCTGACCAGGTACGCCGGGTTCGAACGGAAAAATATGGCCCTGAAATATCCTATCCGGGATAGTTCGGGTAAGGATTGAAATTGGCGGAAAGTAGCTACCCCTCCGCGAACGGCCGCGGCGCCGGTGTTCGGGAGAGCCGGATGAGGACAGAATCGGGCCGGCGAAAAGTGCAATAGCTGCCGCCCGGCTTACCGGAAACTGCCAACCTGCCGCTGCCGGCAACCGTTAAAACGCTCATCAGCGGCTGGCCGCGGCCCCTTGTCCGGGGCGTCCGATCCGGTGAACAGCCCGCTTGTTTATTTCTCCCTTCACTAAAATCGACCGACCATGAAGATGTTCCGATGGACTTTTATGCTGCTGATTGCCGCCCTGATGATGAGCTGCTCCACTTACCGTAATGCCAACGACACGGGCAAGGGCGCCATTATCGGCGGTGGTAGCGGCGCGGCCGCCGGCGCCGTGATTGGTGGCGGCAAAGGGGCCATTATCGGGGGCGCCGTGGGCGCTGGAGCCGGGGCCGTTATCGGCAACGAAAAGCAGAAGCGCAAAGATGAGCGCCGCCGGGCCCGCGAGGCCAACAACCCCAACCTGTAGGCGCGCCGCAACAGCCAGCCCAAATAAAGTGAGGCTGCCTTGAAAACTGCTCGTGCTGATTCCCGGGCCCATTCGCAACCAGCGGATGGGCCCGGGCTGTTTTTGGCAGGATGGTTGTAAAGCGCGCTCCGGCGGGTAGCTTTGCCGGCCCAAGGCCAATTGGCGGGCCCGTTTTTTCTTCACTTCCTCATCTTTCCTGTTTTCCCGATGACCAATCTTCGCTCCTTATTCGTGGTGCTGCTGGCCGTGCTGCTGTTGGGCGGCAATTTTGCCGAAGCCCAAACCACCAAAGAGAAAAAGCCCTGGAGCAAAACCGCTAAAGGCGGGCTAATCGGCGGCCTGGGCGGAGCCGCCGGCGGGGCCATTCTGGGCCGCGTGATTGGCGGCAAGTCGGGCACGGCCAAGGGCGCCATTATCGGGGCCGCCGTGGGGGGGGCCGGGGGCGCGCTGATTGGCCGCCGCATGGACAAGCAGGCCGCCGAGCTGCAGCGCGAAATGGCGGGCGCCACTGTCGAGCGGGTGGGCGAAGGCATCAAAATTACCTTCGACTCGGGCCTGCTGTTTGCCAAGAACTCGGCAAGCCTGACGGCCGCCGCCCAGAACAACATCCAGGAACTGGCCAAGACGCTCGTAAAGTACGGCGACACCAACGTAATTGTGGAAGGCCACACCGACACCAGCGGCTCCGATGCCATCAACAACCCCCTTTCGCAGCGCCGGGCCCAGGCCGTGGCCAACTACACGCAGCAGCAGGGCGTAGATGCCTCGCGCTTCACGGTAACGGGCTACGGCTCGAAACAGCCGGTAGCCGATAACTCGACCGAGGCCGGCCGGGTGGCCAACCGCCGGGTAGAGGTAGCCATTTTTGCCAACGAAAAGCTGAAGAAGGCCGCCGAAAAAGGCACCATCTAAACCAGGTTTTCTGTCTTTCGAAAAGCAGGGGCTTCCTTTCAAGGAGGCTCCTGCTTTTTTGTGGCCCGGCCGGCGTAACCCGCCGCCCGGCCCGGCGGTACAACCGCCTATGCCTACCAACTACACTGCCGCCGCCGCCGAGAAAACCCGCCAGAACTACGAGGCGCTCCAGCGCTTCTACCCGCCCTTAACCCTCGACAAGCCCCGCCGCTCGCCCATGCGCGAGCTGATTTCCACGGTCCTGTCGCACCGCACCACCCATGCCGATGAGGAACTGGCCTACGACCGGATGCTGGAAACCTTTGGCGACTGGGCCGGGGTGGAAGCAGCCCCCACGCCGGAGCTGGCCCACGCCATCCGCACCACCCGCTGGCCCGACACCCAGGCGCCGCGGATTCAGGAAATTCTGCGCCGCATAAAAGCCGAGCGGGGCGAGTTCGCGCTGGATTTTCTGGCCGAGTGGCCTACCGAGCAGGCCATGCAGTGGCTGCACGAGATGCCCGGCATCGGCCTGAAAACGGCTTCGCTGGTGCTGCTCTTCAACTTTCATAAGCCTGTACTGCCCGTCGATACCCACGTGCACCGCATTGCCCAGCGCGTGGGCATGATTCCGCCCAAAGCCTCGGCCGACAAGGCCCACCAGCTGCTGCTGGCCCAACTGCCGGCCGATGCGCTGGTGCTGCTCAACTTCCACAAACACAACTACTGGCACGGCCAGAAGGTGTGCTTCTACGCCAAGCCCGACTGCCCGCGCTGCCCGCTCAAGGGCTTCTGCAACTACTACCTCGAACACTACGGCCCCGCCACCCCCGAGGCCCTGGCCGCCACGCCCGAGCGCTGGGATCTGGCCTGGGGCGAGCTACAACACTGAAAAGCCGCAAACTATAGGCTTCAAGCTACAAGTAAGTTCATAAAGTCCGTTACTTGTAGGTCTGGGCTCCAGAACAAAAGCTTGTAGCTTGCAGCTTGAAGCTTGCAGCTCCCCAACTATGCGCCTTGTTCGTCATCCGGTTCTGTGCAATTATTACGTTACCTACCGGTGCAACGCCAAATGCTCGTTCTGTGATATCTGGGAGAAA
This sequence comes from Hymenobacter actinosclerus, assembly GCF_900111515.1. Taxonomy (GTDB): domain Bacteria; phylum Bacteroidota; class Bacteroidia; order Cytophagales; family Hymenobacteraceae; genus Hymenobacter; species Hymenobacter actinosclerus. The sequence continues at coordinate 387,415 of NZ_FOHS01000003.1, read as the reverse complement.
CCCTCGCCCTACATCACGCTCGACGACGTAACCAGCAACCTGCGCGACTTAAAGCGGCTGGGCGTGTCGGTGGTGGATTTTACGGGGGGCGAGCCGCTGCTGCACCGCCAGATTCATGAGTTCGTGGGGCTGGCCCACGACATGGGCTTCATCACGACGCTTACTACCAATTGCCTGCTGTATCCTAAGTACGCCGAGCGGCTGCGGGGCAAGGTAGATATGCTGCATTTCTCGCTCGATTCCAGTGAGAAAGAGGTGCACGACCGGGGTCGGGGGGTGGCCTGCTTCGATTTCGTGCTCGAAAGCATCCGGGTGGCGCGCGAGCTGGGCGAGCGGCCCGACGTGCTGTTCACCGTGTTCCGCCAGAACCTGGCCGACCTGGAACGGGTGTACGAGCAGATTACGCGGCCCAACAAGCTGGTGCTCATCCTCAATCCGGCCTTTGAGTACGGCGAGGTGGAAACCGGCGAGCAGCTGACGGCCGGGGAGCTCGACTACCTCTCCGCTTTCGGCAAGCGGCCGGGCGTGTACCTCAACGAGGCCTTCATTCAGCTGCGGCGCGATGGGGGCAACCACGTGGCCGACCCGGTGTGTAGGGCAGCCTCCACCACGCTGGTCGTGTCGCCGTCCAACGAGCTGGTGCTGCCCTGCTACCATTTGGGCGAAAAGAAATTTCCGATTGAAGGCCGGCTGTTCGACCTCTACAACTCGGCCGAAGTGCAGCAGCTGGCCGCCCTCGAAGGCCGCCTGCCCGCCTGCGAAGGCTGTACCATCAACTGCTACATGCAGCCCAGCTTCGCCGTCGAAACCAGCAAATACTTCTGGCAGGCCCTGCCCAGCACCCTCAAATACAACTGGGACAAAGGCACCTGGAAACGCATGCTGACCAGGTGAGATGGTGAGCTAGTGAAATGGTGAGTTGACGTTCTAAATTCCATGCGCTGGTACATCAAACGCTTATCGTGCCGAAATAATATGGATAGATATCTATAAATAAGGCCCCTCCGCGTACCTTACTCACTACTCACTACTCACTACTCACTACTCACCATCTCACTACTCACTACTCACTACTCACCATCTCACCATCTCACCTTATGCCCCTCATCCTGCCCGTTCAGGGAAAACACCCGCAGCTGGGCCCCGACTGTTTCGTGGCCGACAACGCCACCATTGTGGGCGACGTGACGCTGGGCCGCGCCTGCACCGTGTGGTTCGGGGCCGTAGTGCGCGGCGACGTCAACGCCATCCGCATCGGCGAGCAGACCAATATTCAGGACGGGGCCGTGCTGCACTGCACCTACCAGAAGGCCGACCTGACCATTGGGGCCCGCGTGAGCATCGGCCACCGCGCCATCGTGCACGGCTGCACCGTGGAGGATGACGTGCTGATTGGCATGGGCGCCATTGTGATGGACCATGCCGTGGTGGGCGCCGGCTGCATTATTGCGGCGGGGGCGGTGGTGCTGGAAAACATGCACTGCGAGCCGGGCTACCTCTACGCCGGAGTGCCGGCCCGCCGCATCAAGCCCGTTACGGAGCAGCAGCGCGCCAACATCAGCCAGACGGCCGACAACTATGTGCTGTATGCCAGCTGGTTTCAGCCCGACGCTACCTCACCCGAGAAATAGGCCGAATAAGGAAGAGCTACCCGAGTTCTAAAGCAAAAGCGCTTCCCCGGATCAGGGAAGCGCTTTTTTTGTAGTGGGGATATGCTGCGGGGCGCTACAAATCCAGCATCTCGCCGGCTTCCGCTTCCTGCTCCTGCCCGTCGAGCAGGCGCAGCTGCACCAGCTCGACGGCCCGGCGGGAGCGTTTGAGCACCCGGAACTCGTAATTGTCGAGCGTGGCCACGTCGCCTACCTCGGGAATGTTGCCGTAAAGCACGTTGAGCAGGCCGCCTACGGTTTCGTAGTCGTCGCCCTCGGGCAGGGGGTAGGGCAGGTGCTCGTTGGCGTCGGGGATGGGCGTGGCGGTGTTCACGCGGTACTCGGTTTCCGACACCTTCTCGACCACCGGCACCTCGTTGTCGTACTCGTCCTGGATTTCGCCCACCAGCTCCTCCATGATGTCCTCAATCGTGACGATGCCCGACACGCCGCCAAACTCGTCGGAGACGATGGCCATGTGCATGTGCTTGCGCTGGAACTGGCGCAACAGCCGGTTGATTTTCTTGGTTTCGGGGACGAAGTAGGCCGGGCGCATGGTTTTGGCCAGCTCCAGCGGCTCGTGCCGGCGGATAATCTGGAGCAAATCCTTCACGTAGAGCACGCCCACAATATTGTCGATGTTGCCTTCGTAGACCGGGATGCGCGAGTAGCCCTCGTTGTACACCATTTCCAGCACCGTGTCTTCGTTCGTATTCACGTCGATGGCTGAAATCCGGGTGCGCGGCACCATAATCTGCTTCACCATCCGGTCGTTGAACTCGAACACGTTTTCCAGCAGCTCGTGCTCCGACTCCTGGATTTCGCCGCTTTGCTTGCTTTGGCCCAGCAGCATGCGCAGCTCTTCGCTGGTATGCACCTCGGCCTCGTGCAGCGAGCCTACCCCAAACAGGCGCAGCACAACATTCGACATCCGGTCGAGCACCCAAATGAAGGGGAAAGTGATGAAGGCGAAGGCGCGCAGCGGAATGGCAATGGCCATGCTGGTGGTTTCCGGCTTCTGAATGGCCAGCACCTTGGGCGCCTGCTCGCCAAGCACAATGTGCAGGATGGTGATGAGCGAGAACGAGGTAACAATCGATATCTGATGCACCAGTGTATCGGAAAGCACGATGCCCAGCTTGGCGATGATGGCCAGAATAACTTCGGCCACCACACTTTCGCCAATCCAACCCAGGGCCAGGGAGGCCAGCGTAATACCGAGCTGGCAGGCCGAGAGGTAGTGGTTCATCTCGTGCAGCATGCCCAGCAGCAGCTGCGCGATGCGGTTGCCGCTCTGCGCTTTTAACTCGATCTGGGAAATACGGACCTTCACGAAGGCGAATTCCGCAGCCACAAAAAATCCGTTGGCGGCTACCAGCAGAATAGTCAGTAAAATGTTTAAGCCCATAGGTACGGAGGCAGGCTCAACCGGCCCGGCCATCCTTTGTACTGCGAAAGTACGACATTCGCCCCAAGGGGTTGGGATGAGCCGGCAAATGGGGGGCAAGAGGAGCCGGCGGCGGGCCCGGGCCCGGCCGCTACCGCCCGCAAGCCGGCCCCGCAAGCCGGCTCAAACCTGACTGCCGCCTGCCTGTTGCCGTTTCTGCCGACCTTTGTTATCAGTTCGGCCTCACTCTCCGCTTTTATCTGCCCATGATCCGTCGTTTCTTACTGTTGCCGCTGCTGCTGGCCTTGCTGCTGCCCCTGGGCCTGCGGGCCCAGGTGTTGCAGCCCACCAAGCTTACTACCACCCTAAGCCAGCCCACTGCTAAAGTGGGCGAGCAGGTGGAGCTGATTATCAATGCCCGCATCGATGCCACCTGGCACCTGTACGCCACCAACTTCGACCCCGACCTGGGCCCCACCATCTTCAGCCTACAGTTTGCCAAAAGCCCCGCCTACGAGCTGGTCGGCCCACCCAAATCGGTGGGCGAAACCAAGCACTACGACGACGTATTTAAAGGCGACGTCACCTACTTCGAGAAAACCGGCCAGATCCGCCAGCGCATCCGGGTGCTGCAGCCCGGCCCGCTTACCATCAAAGCCGAAGCCGAGTTCCAGAGCTGCACCGATGTGGACGGCCGCTGCATTCCGGGCGACGCCAGCCTGAGTTTCGGCCCGTTGCAGGTGAGCGGTACTACCGTGGCCGCCGCGCCGGCCGCCACCCAAACGCCCGCAACGGCCCCGCCGGCCGTCAAGCCCACCAGCCCCGAAGCCCTGTCGGCAACTCCTGCCGCTCCCGCTCCCGGCTCAGCTACTCAGCCGACTCCTGCCGTTGCGCCAACCAGCGTGGCTGGCCATGACACCCCCCTCGCGGTGGCTGCTGATAACAGCGTTGCCATCGTGGCACCGACGGCGGGGGCGCCGGCCACCAGCGGGGCCGCCGTAGCGGCCACGGCCGTCGAGTCGGCGGGCGGGCTGTGGGGCTTTGCCTTCGCGGCCTTCGTGTTCGGGCTCGGGGCGCTGCTCACGCCCTGCGTGTTCCCGCTGATTCCGATGACGGTTTCGTTTTTCACCAGCGGCGCCGACAGCCGGAAGCGCGGCATTCTCAAGGCCGCCGTGTACGGGCTCAGCATTATCGTCATCTACGTGCTCATTGGCGTGGTCGTGTCGGCGCTGCTGGGCGAAGACGGCCCCAACCTGATTGCCACCCACTGGCTGCCCAACCTGATCTTCTTCGCCGTGTTCGTGGTGTTCGGCCTCTCGTTTCTGGGGCTGTTTGAAATCACGCTGCCCCACAGCATGGTAAACAAGATTGATGCCCAGGCCGACAAAGGCGGCTGGGCGGGCGTCTTCTTCATGGCCCTCACGCTGGTGCTGGTGTCGTTTTCCTGCACCGGCCCCATTGTGGCTACCATTCTGGGCCTGGCGGCCCGGGGCGAGCGGGTGGCGCCGGTGGTGGGTATGCTGGGCTTCTCGCTGGCCTTCGCGCTGCCCTTCACGCTGTTTGCCATCTTCCCCACCTGGCTGAAAAGCCTGCCCCGCTCGGGCGGCTGGCTGAACACGGTGAAGGTAACGCTGGGCTTCGTGGAGCTGATGCTGGCCCTCAAGTTCCTGAGCATGGCCGACCTGGCCTACCACTGGAACCTGCTGCCGCGCGACTTGTACCTGGTGCTCTGGATTGCCCTTTCGGGCCTGCTGGGCCTGTACCTGCTGGGCCGTTTCAAGCTCTCCCACGATTCCGACCTCCCCCACCTGAGCGTGGGCCGGCTGCTGATGGCCGTGCTGGCCTTCAGCTTCATGACCTATCTGATTCCGGGTTTGTTCGGGGCGCCGCTGCCGCTGCTGGCCGGCTACCTGCCCCCCCAGAGCCGCACCGACTTTATGGTGGCCACTGCCGGTACCACGCAGGCCAGCGCGGTTGATGTGGTGCCCGTGGCCGGCTGCGAGCCGCCCCGCTACAGCGAGTTTCTGGAACTGCCCCACGGCCTGCCCGGCTACTTCGATCTGGAGCAGGCCCGGCGCTGCGCCCAGGCCCAGAACAAGCCGCTGTTCATCGATTTCACCGGCCACGCCTGCGTAAATTGCCGCAAAATGGAGGCCACCGTCTGGAGCGACCCGCAGGTGCTCAAACGCCTGCGCGAAGATTTTGTGGTAGTGGCGCTGTACGTCGACGACAAGACCGACCTGCCGGCTAGTGAAGTGTACACCTCCGCCCACGACGGTAAATCAAAAACCACCATTGGCAAGCGCAACGCCGATTTGCAGGTAACGGGCTTCAACGTGAATGCCCAGCCCTACTACGTGCTGCTCGACCCCAACGTGCCCGCCAACCAGGCCGGCGTGCTGGCCCCGCCGCTGGGCTACGAGCCCGATGCCGCCGCCTTCGTGCGCTTCCTCGATGCCGGCCTGGCCCGCTACCGCCAGCGCGTTGCCGGCCGCTAGCTGCTGGCCCCGCGCCGCCCGGCAAATTCCAAAAGCTCCCGACGGTATGTCGGGAGCTTTTATTTTGAAAGGCCCAGCGGATTTGCAATTAAAATACCTGACCTTTGCGGCCGGTTTCGGTACTATGGTGCCAGATTTGCTGAAAAGCAGCCCGTGAAGCCGAAAAATGGCAAAAAAGAAGGCGGCACCCACCCAGATGCCGCCTCTCAATTCAGAACGTACCCACCCAGATACGTCCCGGTATTCCCTTCCCCACTTAGTCCCACCAAATCGTTGTTGCTGTAGAAGAAGGAATCGAACCTTCGCGAAGTAGTTAGCCGGCCACCGGACCAATTTTTACCCTGTCCTCACTCCTGGAAGCGGAGGGCAAGTCTACCAATTTCATCGTTCTGCAGTAGTAAACAGCTCGCCGCCAGTTGCGTTGGATTGCGACAAATGTAGAAATCATATCAGTATGATGAAATAAGTTAAGATATTTTGGGTAAAAATTTACACTATTTTTAAACAAAAACTCGTTTGATTGGAATATACATAATCAAAGTTTAAAATAATGGCACGTAATTACGAACTTGACGACACCGACCGGAAAATTCTGGCGCTGCTTATCGAAGACGCTAAAACCCCTTATACCGAGATAGCCCGCAAGGTGCACGTATCGGGCGGGACGGTGCACGTACGCATGGCCCGCCTCGAGGAGCTGGGCATTGTGCAGGGCGCAACGCTTAAAATCGATTACCAGAAGCTGGGCTTCGGAGTGCGGGCCTTTCTGGGGATTTACCTGCAGAAAAGCTCGGTGTACGAGGGCGTAGTGAAAGCCCTGCGCGAGATTCCGGAGGTTGTCAGCATCGACTTCACCACGGGCGCCTACGGCATTTTCGCCCGCCTGATCTGCCGCGACACCAACCACCTGCGCGAGGTGCTCCACGGGCAGATTCAGCTCATCGACGGCATTGAGCGCACCGAAACGCTCATCTCGCTCGAGGAGGCGTTTAACCGGCCCATTCAACTGCCGGAAATCAAGGAAGACAACGACTAACGGCCGCCAGACCGTCCTTCCAGCTTACCCGCAGCCGAATCAATTGGCCGCGGGTAAGCTGGAATGGTATTTATAAAAGAAAAACAACCGATTGGTTGCCGTTTTATGGTAGCTAATCTATATTTAGTAGCCAGTAACTAGCGCTTTACCCTGGCTGCTTATGCGAATTCGCTACGTTTTTCTCCTGCTGGCCGCGGGTACGGTACGCCTGGCCCAGGGCCAGAGCCTGCCCGCTGTGTATCTCAACGACCAGAACCGGCCCACGGTGCCCGACAGCGCCACCCATTACCGGGTGGTGGAGCGCCGCAATGAGTTGCTGGGCACCCATGCCATGCGCGAGTTTTCGCTTCTGGGAGAGCTGCTGCTGAAAGGCACCCTCTCGTCCATCGACCCGCCGGTGCGCAACGGCCTGCTAACCTGGTACCACCCCGAAGGCAGCCGCGCCGCCCAGGTACACTACCGCGACGATGAAGCCAACGGCCTGTACGTGGGCTGGTACGAAGACGGCCGCGTCAGCCAGCGCGGCGACTATGCGAATGGGCAACGCGTGGGGCGCTGGATTTCGGTGCACCGCAACGGCCAGAAACGCTCGGAGGGGCACTACAACGCCGGCCGGCCGGTGGGCGAGTGGCGCTACTACTACGATACGGGCGAGCTGAGCGCCATCGAGATGCCCGACCGCCAGGGCCGGCCGCTGGCCTTGGCTTTCTTCAACAAAGACGGCTCGCCTTACATGCAGCCGGTGCAGGTGCGCAAGCTGCCGCGCTTTCCGGGCGGCGAGGCGGCGCTGCTCAGTCTGGTGGCCCGCAACACCACTTACCCGCGCGAGGTGCGCCGCAAGGGCATTGTAGGCACCGTACTGATAACGTACACGGTGGGCGAAGATGGCCGCGTAAGCCAGGTGCGGGTGGCCCAGAGCCTGGCCGCCGAGGCCGACCGCGAAGCGCAGCGCGTGGTAGCGAGTCTGCCCCGCTTTGAGCCCGGCCGCGAATACAACCTGCCCACGGCCATGACCTTTACCATCCCTATTTACTTCGGGCCGGGCTTTTCGCTGGCCTCGGGCTTGAAGCCTACCCAGACGCCGCCCTCCGAAGCCCGCGCCGCCGCCCCCGAAGCCACCGATTGAGCCACCGGGGCCAGGCGCGGCGGTAGCGTTGCCGGGTAGCATAGCTACGCAAAGAAACCTCCGTTCTGCCGGGCCAATAAGGCCGGCAGAACGGAGGTTTCAGCGTTTATTGCTTGGGTAGCGGACTAGGCCGTTACCTGGGCATCGAGCTTCTGGGCGAGTACGTGCTTGGGCACCGCGCCTACCTGCTTGTCCACTACCTCGCCGTTCTTGAACACGAGCAGCGTGGGAATGCTGCGGATGCCGAATTTGGCCGAAGTCTGGGGGTTGGCGTCCACGTCGACTTTGCCAATGATGGCTTTGCCTTCGTACTCGCCGGCCAGCTCTTCTACCACCGGCCCAACCATGCGGCAGGGGCCGCACCACTCCGCCCAGAAGTCCACGAGGACGGGCTTGTCGGAGTTGATGATTTCGTCGAAGTTGGCGTCGGTGATTTCGATTGCTTTATGTGCCATGGTAGTCAGATTTGGTTGAAAGGTGTGGTGCTTCTATACGGGCAAGCGGCCCGCAAGGTAGCAGATTGCGTTCCAACAAGGAGTAGGCCGGAAAGTTCACTTCGGCCAGAGTGGCAGTTTTGCCGCCCAATACCGCCCAGGCCCCGGTAGCCGTTTCCTACGCCGGGTGCGGGTACCGGGGCCGGAATTCGGCTCAGATTACCGCGGGCTAATCAGCCGACGTTAAGAGTGGTAGGCCTTGGCGTACTGCTGGGCGCGGTTGCGCAGCTTGTAGAAAACGTAGAGGTTGAAGAAGTGCATGGCGCCCAGAATCAGGATGATGGTGCCCACCTTCACGCTGAGCATTTCCACGGTTTGCTGGTAGCTGCTGATGGGGCCGGTGCTGCGGAGCGTGAGCATGGCGTAGCCGATATTGACGAGGTAAAAGCCTGTCAGCAGGAGCTTGTTCACGGAGTCGGCCAGGGCCTCATTGCCGTGGAAGATGTCGACCAGAAACGTGCGGCCGTTGGTGAACAGCGTGCGGGCGACCCAGACCGTAAGCGCAACCGTGGCGGGGAGGTAAACGCCGTAAACGAGGAGGTGGAAGTTCATGGCAATAAGGTTGAAAAGTGAAAAATGAAGGAAAAAAGTGAAGAAAAACAGTGGACGGTAGAAGCTGCCGGGGGCGGCCGTCATCAGGTAAGCTGCGGCAGTAAGTCGGCCAGGGCGGCGGGGCAGCGGGGGTAGCGGAACTGGAAGCCCGCGGCCAGCAGGCGGTCGGGCACTACCTTGCGGCTCTTGAGAATCAGCTCGGTTTCGGTGCGCAGCAGGAAGGCGCCGACTTCCAGCAGCCACCGGGGCTGCGGCAGGTGCCAGCGGGGCCGGTAGTGCGCGTCGAGCAGGGCCATGAGGGCCTGGTTGGGCAGCGGCTCGGGAGCGCACAGGTTGAACGCGCCCTCCAGTTGCGGATGAGCCACCAGAAACTCCACGGCCCGGCAGAAATCGACGACGTGCAGCCAGCTGACCCACTGCTGCCCGTTGCCCTGCGGAGTGCTGAGGCCGAACCGGGCCAGGCGGGCCATTACGGGCAGCGCCCCGCCATCGGCGCCCAGCACAATGGCCGCGCGCAACGCCACCCGGCGCGTGGCGGGCACCGGCGCCAGGCTGAACTCGGCTTCCCAGCGCTGGGCCACCATCTCCGAGAAGTTGCGCCCGAGCCGGCCGCCGGCTTCCGTGTTGGCCGGCTGCGGGCCGGGAGTGTCCTGGTAAACAGTGGCGGTAGAGGCGTTCAGCCACACCGGCGGCGGAGTGCGGCAGGCCGCTACGGCTTCGCCCAGCACCCGGGTACTATCGGTGCGGCTGCGCACGATGGCGTGGCGGTTGGCGGCGTGGTAGCGGCAATCCACCGATTTGCCGGCCAGGTTGATGAGTACCGCCGCGCCTTCCAGCTCGGCCGCCCAGGGGCCCGGGGTGCGCCCGTTCCACTGCACTACGCCCGGCCGCGCCTTGCGCCCCAGCACCACTACGGCGTAGCCCAGCTGGCTGAAATGCCGGACCAGATGCCGGCCCAGAAAGCCGCTGCCACCCGCGAGAACCAATTTGGGCCGTTCCATAAGCAGTGTAAAAGGAGGTTGGGGGAAGAGAAAAGGATGGGGGAGTAGCAGACGCTTTGTTTATTTTCGAACTTTCAATAAATAATGAAATATATAGGCAAAAAAATAAGCCGGCCTCAGGAACGCGGCCGCATAAGCTTCATGAACGTGCTCAGGAACCAGTTCTCATCGGCTTTAATGAGCGTGGCGGCGGCGCGGTCGGCGAATTCGGCGAAGCTCTGGATGCTGCCAATCATCTGGGTGAAGGCCTGGGTTTCCTCGGGCGAGGCGGCGGGGGAGGGCTCCACCTGCCGGATTTCGCCCAGCACCCGCATAATGGGCGCCAGCTCGCGCTTGTGGCGCTCCTGCAAAATGAGGGTGGCCACGCGGTGAATATCCTTTTCGGCCGAGAAAAACTCGCGCCGCTCCCCGGGCCGCAGTTCCTTGCGCACGAGGCCCCAGTCCATGAGGGCGCGCACGTTGAGGTTGGCGTTGCCGCGCGAAATCTGAAGTTGCTCCATGATATCCTCGGCACTCAGCGCGCCCGCCGACACCAGCAGCAGGGCGTGCACCTGGGCCATTGTCCGGCTCACCCCCCAGGCCGAGCCCAGGGTGCCCCAGCCTTCAATGAATCTGCTTTTAGCTTCGTCGAGTTGCATGCCTCAAATGTAGAGGAAGATTTCAAACTTTCAATAAAAATTGAAAGTTTATTTTCTGCAAATCACTGGCTCGGTTCCTTGGCCGCCTCAGCCAACCTGAAAGGCTGGGAGCAATGGGGGCGTAGAACGGCGAAGGCTCGTAAACTGCCCGACCGCGTCTGTAACCAATGTCGAGCCGGCGTCCATGGTGGAACGCCGAGGAGGCAACAGGGGCAAGCGGCCGTAGCTGCCGGATTGCCCCCCGAGATGCGCCCGGCCCGGCTAGTAGTAAAGCAACACAAATTGAACAATGCCCGGATAGAAAAGTACTGGCCCAAATTTTATTGCAAACTGCTTAGAGTGTAATAGCTCAGATTGCTGTGGGCGCAGCGCTGGCACTTGAATACTGTAAACGCGTCCGGATAAGGCGCTATATATGAATGTTATATATAAATAGTCCGTTAGTGAATAATACTATTCCTTCAGCAGGGCCAGAGCCCAGGCGTTGGCAGTTTTTAATAACAGAGACGGGCAAACGGCGTAAAGAAGCAGGCAAACCCAGTGTTTTTCAATCTGCGACTTTCCCTTCCTGATGAACCCGAACCCCGGCATCTTTCCTCCCGACGGCGAACCAAATACCCCCGCCCGGTTAGCCACTGCGGCCAGCCGGCCGATGGTGCTGCCCGTGATAGAAGAGCAGGCAGTGGTGGGTCGGGAAGTGGTGGAAACCGGTCGGCTGCGCATCAGCAAAACCGTGCAGGAGCACGAGCAGGCGGTGAATGTAACGCTCCAGCACGATGAAGTGCAGGTGGAGCACGTGGCCATCAACCAGTTTGTGGCCGACGACGCGCCGCTGCCGGGTAGCCGCCAGGAGGGCGATGTGCTGATTGTGCCGGTGCTGCGCGAAGTAGTGGTTACCCGCGTGCTGATAGTGAAAGAGCTGCGCATCAGCAAGCGCGTAGTCGAAGAAACGCACACCAGTACCGTCAATCTGCGCCAGGAGCAGATTCAGGTAGAGCGCCTGAATGTAGCCGGCCCCGGAGTTTCGGGCCCGGCTACCGACCAGCCGTAATGCCCTTTCAATCAACCCTGACTTACCGATTACTCTTTTCTTTTCCTTTCCTTTTTCTAACCTTTCAATTACTTATCATGGACCAGATGAATCAGACCGTAGTAGGAATTTTCGATAATGCCGACCAGGCTAAAATGGCTGCTCAGCAACTGAAAGCTGCCGGCTTCTCGCTTGATGACGTAGATACCATTTCCCGCGACTCGGAGAACAGCAGCAATTATTACAACAGCACGGGTACTGCCACCGAAGCCGTTGGCGACGCCGCCGGCCGCACCGGCGACGGTATCAGCAACTTCTTCAGCAACCTGTTCGGCGACGATACCGACGATGCCAGCCGCTACTCGCACGCCGCCCGCAACAGCCACTCGATGGTAACTGTGCACTGCAAATCGGCCGACCACGCCCATAAGGCCGCCGAAATCCTGGACAATGCCGGCGCTATTGATGTAAACGAAAAGGCCCAGCAGACGGGCTACAAGGCCAACAACATGGCCGCCGGTGCTGCTGCCAACACAAACCAGACTGGCAACAACGAGGTGTCGGCCAAGGTAATAGAGGAGAACCTGCAAGTGGGCAAGCGTGTGGAGCAAACGGGCGGTGCCCGCCTGCGCAGCCGCATCGTGGAGCGTCCGGTAGAGGCCAATGTGCGCCTGCGCGAGGAGCACGTAAACGTAGAGCGCACACCCGTAAACCGTCCGGCTACCGAGGCTGACTTCAACGCCTTCAAGGAAGGGGATGTGGAAGTAACTGAGCGGGCCGAGCGGGCCGTAGTGAGCAAAGAAGCCCGCGTGGTGGAAGAAGTAACGCTGGGCAAAGAAGTAACCGAGCGCGAAGAAACCATCCGCGACACGGTGCGCAAAACCGAAGTGGACGTCGAGCAGCTCGGCGCCAAGGACGTGCGCAACGACGACCGCAAAAATAGCTAAGCAACACTTTGCCGCTTAGTTACAAACGCAACAGCCCTGTTCGGTTTATCCGGGCGGGGCTGTTGCGTTTAGCGGCTTGATCTGGTTGCTATGAACCGGGCCATGAATGAATCAGCGTAACCAACGCAATCTGTTATCAAATGAGCTGGCAGGCGTCGATTTCCATCTCGCGCATCTTGCGGATGAACTCCTTGGGCTCGATGCGGTAGCGGCGCGAGTAGGTGTCGACGGCCAGATGCTCGTGGGGCTCGGCGAACTTGATTTCGAGCTTTTTCGAGCCGGCGGCACCTTCCACGGCCTCCATGAAACGGTCCATGAAGGGCTCGGTGATGGTGCGCAGATCGAGCTGCACGCGCACGCCGTTGGAAAGCTTCTCGGCCACGTTGAACAGCGGCTCCATGGTCATAATCTTGAACTCGAACTGGTCGGAGTCGCGGAAGCGTTGGGCGTACTTGCCGCGGATGAACATGGGCGGCACCTGCTCCTTGTCGTAGTTGCGCGGGTTTATCAGGGCCGAAAACTTGGAGTAATCGTCGCGGAACAACGCCAGGTTGAGGCTGGCGTCGTAGTCTTCGATGTTGAAGCTGACGAAGGGCTGGCCGGTTTTGGTGGTTTTGAACAGCACGTTGGAAATCAGCCCGGCCACCGTCACGTCGCGGTTCTTATAGGTCTCAATCTTATCGAGCCCGCAGGTGCAGTACGAGTCAATTTCCAGCTTGAAGTCGTCGAGCGGGTGGCCCGAGAGGTAGAAGCCCACCACCTCCTTTTCGCGGCGCAGCTTTTCGGTGGGGCTCCAGGGCTCCATATCCTGGATTTTGGGCATCGGAATGGCCATTTCGCCGCCGCCGCCGCCAAACAGACTCTGCTGGGCCGACTCCTTGGCCGCCTGGTGCTGCTGGCCCACTTTCATGGCCTTCTCAATCAGGCTCTGGTCGTTGCCGGGCGCTTCCATAAACTGGCGGCGGTGGTAGCGGTCGAACGAGTCGAAGGCCCCGGCCTGGGCCAGGCTCTCGAAGGTTTTCTTGTTCACGGCCCGCAGGTTCACGCGGCGCGAGAAGTCGAAAATGTCGCCGTAGGGTCCGTTCTGGTCGCGCTCCTGCACGATTTCCTCCACGGCCGCCTCGCCCGCACCCTTCACGGCCGCCATGCCGAAGCGAATCTGACCCTGCTTGTTCACGTTGAACTTGAGGATGGATTCGTTCACGTCGGGCCCGAGCACGGCCACGTTCTGCTTGCGGGCTTCCTCGATAAAGAAAGTCACCTTCTTAATATCGCCCATGTTGTTGGTGAGCACCGCCGCCATGTACTCGGCCGGGTAGTGGGCCTTGAGGTAGCCGGTCTGGTAGGCCACGAGGCTGTAAGCTGCTGAATGTGAGCGGTTGAAGCCGTAAGCGGCGAACTTCTCCATCACGTCGAACACCTCGTTGGCCTTTTTGGCCGCGATTCCGTGCAGGGTTTTGGCGCCCTCGCAGAACTTCTCCCGCTCCTGGGCCATCTTCTTCATGTCCTTCTTGCCCATGGCCCGGCGCAGGAGGTCGGCGCCGCCGAGCGAGTAGCCGGCCAGAATCTGGGCCGCCTGCATAATCTGCTCCTGATACACCATAATGCCCTGCGAGTAGTTCAGGATGGGTTCCAGCAGCTCGTGCGGGTAGTCGACTACTTCGCGGCCGTGCTTGCGGTTGATGAAGTTGGGGATGAACTGCATGGGGCCCGGCCGGTACAGGGCGTTCATGGCAATCAAATCCTCGATGTTGGTGGGCTTGAGGTCTTTGAGGTACATGCGCATGCCCTCGCTCTCGAACTGGAACGTGCCGATGGTGTCGCCGCGCTGGTACAGCTCGTAGGTTTTCAGGTCGTCAATCGGAATCTCGTCGATGTCGATTTTGATGCCGTGGTTTTTCTCGATCAGGTTGATGGCGTCCACGATAATGGTGAGCGTTTTCAGGCCCAGGAAGTCCATTTTCAGCATCCCGGCACTCTCAATCACCTTGCCGTCGAACTGGGTGATGAGCAGGTCCGAATCCTTGGACGTCGAAACCGGGATGTACTTGGTGATATCGTCGGGGGCGATGATGACGCCGGCCGCGTGGATGCCGGTGTTGCGCACCGAGCCTTCGAGCTGGGTGGCTAGGCGCAGAATGTGGCCCCGCAGGTTGTCGGGCGAATCGTCGCGCCGGATCATATCCAGTTCCTGGTTTTCGGCGAAGGCCTTGGTGAGCGTGGTGCCCACCTGGTCGGGCACCATTTTCACGAGGTCGTTGGCCACCGGCAGCGGCAAGTCCATCACCCGCGACACATCCTTGATGCTGCTTTTGGCGGCCATGGTGCCGAAGGTGATAATCTGGGCCACCTGGGTTTTGCCGTACTTGTCCACCACGTAGTCAATCACGCGCTGGCGGTTCACGTCGTCGAAGTCGATATCAATATCGGGCATCGACACGCGCTCGGGGTTCAGGAAACGCTCGAACAGCAGTGAGTACTTGATGGGGTCGATGTTGGTGATGCCCACGCAGTAGGCCACGGCCGAGCCGGCGGCCGAGCCCCGGCCCGGCCCGATGGCCACGCCATTGTTGCGGCCGTGGTTGATGAAATCCTGGGTGATGAGGAAGTAGCCGGCAAAGCCCATCGTCTCAATCACGCGCAGCTCGTAGTCCAGGCGCTCCTCAATTTCGGGCGTGCGGTCGGAGTATCGGCGCTTGTCACCCTCAAACGCGCCCTTATATGTAAGGTGGCGCAGGAAGGCGTCGGCGTTGGCGTGCTCGGCCGGAATGGGGAAGTTGGGCAGCAGAATATCGCGCTGCAGCTTGGGCGGCGTGATTTTGTCCACGATTTCGTTCGTGTTGTCCACGCTCTCCGGCACGTCGGCAAACAGGGCGTTCATCTCGGCCTGGCTCTTGAAATAGAACTGGTCGTTGGCGAAGCCGAAGCGCGACTTGGGCCGCGGGGCCTGGGCCTCCTCGTCGATGCGCTGGAGCTGGCGGCGCACGGCGGCGTCCTGGCCGGCCAGGGGCCGCAGGTTGTCGAGGTGGTCATACAGGACCTTGTTGTCCTGGGAAATCAGCCGGAAATACTGGGTCTGGAAGTCACCGACCGGGATGCTGTGCTCCTCGCCGGTGTTCACGCACAGCAGAATATCGTGGGGCGCGAAGTCGGTCTGGTCGACGTAGTGCGAGTCGTTGGTGCAGATAACCTTGACGTTGTACTTGCGGGCCAGCCCGAGCAGCACCTGGTTCACGTCTTCCTGGCTTTTGCCGGTGCCATCGAAGTTCATCAGCCCGTGGCGCTGAATCTCAATGTAGTAATCGTCCTCGAACACGTCAATCCACCACTTGAGCAGCTCCTCGGCCCGGGCCTCGCTCTCGAACAGAATGGCCTGGGGAATCTCGGCCCCGATGCAGCAGCTGGTGGCAATCAGGCCCTTGTGGTATTTGAGCAGCAGCTCCTTATCAATGCGCGGGAACTTGCTGTACACGCCCTCGATGAAGCTCATCGAGCAGAGCTTGCTCAGGTTGTGGTAGCCGTCCTGGTCTTTGGCCAGCAGCAGCTGGTGGTAGCGCTTGTCCCGCTCGCCCTTCTCGCGGCTGAAGGCCTTTTTGTGGCGGTCGGCCACCATATAAAACTCGCAGCCCACAATGGGCTTCACGTTGTACTTGTTGGCCTCGGCCACGAAGTTGAATGCCCCGAACATGTTGCCGTGGTCGGTGAGGGCCACCGCCGGCATGCCGTCGGCCTGGGCCTTTTTCATCAGACCCGAAATCGAGGCCTGGCCATCGAGCAGCGAATACTGAGTGTGCGAGTGCAGGTGCGAGAAAACGGGCATGTATTTTTAATTAATAATTAAGAATTAGAAATTAAGAATGCTGTTGGCCTGGGATGCATTCTGGGCTTTCTGATTCGGCCTTCGGCTAGAGTAAAGTTACCACCGTCGGGCCGGAAAGGAAAGTTGGAAAAGCCACCCTTTTTGCGTAATCAGAACAACGGTCGGCCGCCGGCGGAAGTGCGGTGAAAGGCAAAAGCCAAAATTCTAGTGGAGAATAATTCTCCACTAGACGGAACATCTGCCTACCTTAGCGGTAGTCTACTGCCGACTACTCTTTCAGGAATCCACCAACTTATCCATACCACATGGCACACGACGAGAAGCATTCCGCCCCGAATGGCCGCAACGGCCATAATGGCCACGACAAGGCCGCCGGCGAGGACGCCCGCACCCTCACCACCCGCCAGGGCCATCCGCTCAGCGACAACCAGAACCTGCGCACGCTGGGCAACCGCGGCCCGGCCACGCTGGAGAACTACCAGTTCATCGAAAAAATCAGCCACTTCGACCGGGAGCGGATTCCCGAGCGCGTGGTGCACGCCCGCGGGGCCGGGGCCCACGGCACCTTCGAGGCCTACGGCAAGGTGGGCGACGAGGACATTGCCAAGTACACCCGCGCCAAGCTGTTCAACACCAAGGGCAAGGAAACGCCCGTGTTCGTGCGCTTTTCTACGGTGGGCCACGGCGGCCACTCGCCCGAAACCCTGCGCGACCCGCGCGGCTTCGCGGTGAAATTCTACACCGAAGACGGCAACTGGGACTTGGTGGGCAACAACCTGAAGGTGTTCTTTATCCGCGACGCCATGAAGTTTCCGGACCTGATTCACTCCCAAAAGCCCGACCCGGTGTTTAACCGCCAGACCGGCGAGCGGATTTTCGACTTCATCAGCAACACGCCCGAGGCCATGCACATGGTGTCGTTTCTGTTCTCGCCCTGGGGCATTCCGGCCAACTACCGCCAGATGCAGGGCTCGGGCGTGAACACCTACAAGTGGGTGAACGATAAGGGCGAGGCTATGCTGGTGAAGTACCACTGGGAGCCCATGCAGGGCGTGAAGAACCTGACCCAGGCCGAAGCCGAGAAGATTCAGGCCAAGAACTTTAATCACGCCACCCAGGACCTGTACGAGAACATCAAGAAGGGCAACTTCCCCAAGTGGGAGCTGCGCGTGCAGCTGATGAGCGACGACGAGCACCCGGAGCTAAACTTCGACCCGCTCGACGACACCAAAATCTGGCCCGAAGACCAGTTCCCGCACCTGCCCGTGGGCATGATGACGCTCAACCGCAACCCCGAAAACTACTTCGCCGAGGTGGAGCAGGTGGCCTTCGGGACGGGCGTGTTGGTGGATGGCCTCGATTTCTCGGACGACAAGATGTTGCAGGGCCGCACCTTCTCGTACTCCGACACCCAGCGCTACCGCGTGGGCCCCAACTACCTGCAACTGCCCATCAACGCGCCCAAAGTGCGGGTGGCCACCAACCAGCGCGACGGCCAGATGGCCTACCACGTGGATGCCGCGCCCGGCCAGAACCTGCACACCAACTACGAGCCCTCCTCGCTCAACGGCCTGACCGAAGCCAAACCGGCCGGCCCCGACCACATGCCCGAGTACAACGGCCGCCTGATGCGCCAGACCCTCGACCGCGAAAACAACTTCGAGCAGGCCGGCGAGCGGTACCGCCAGCACGAAGACTGGGAGCGTGACGACCTCATCAACAACATGTCGGGGGCGCTGGCCGGCGCGGCCGAGGTCATCCAGACCAAGATGCTGGAGCTGTGCACCAACTGCGACCCGGATTGGGGCCAGCGCCTGCGCGAAGGCATTGCTCATGCTAAGGAGATGATGATGAAGGACGAGCAGGCTGTAGAAGAAGCGGAAGAAATATCCCACGAGGCCAAGCCATATTAGGGCTTTGCACCCTTGATTGAAGCCTGAAAAGCCCGGCCACCTGCGTAAGGTGGCCGGGCTTTTTGCTTGGAATGGTCGGTTGTAGCGATGCGACCCTTCGCGTCTCAGCGTTGAACAATAGCATGGGTCGTTCAACATCAGCAACGCCGAGACGCGATGGGTCGCGTCTCTACAACCTGCTACACCCTTTAGATGCCTTCGGCTGGGGCCGTCACCGAATCCATTGTTTCGCCGGGCTCGGGCACGGCCGGCTCCGGGGCAATTTCCGCGGCCGAATCGGCCTTATCCGCCTCCACCCGAATTGTGTCGGGCTGAATATCAAACAGGGTAGGGGCGGCCGCTTCCAGATTTTCGTCGACTTCATTATCAGTGGGGCGGTCTTGGCGAGCCGGGGCCTGCGCTGGCCGGGCGGCTGAACCCGCGTAGTGCTGCACGGCCCAGCCGCCGGCCCCGATACCGGCCAGCAGCCCCAACACCAGCGCCACCCGGGGCCATTGCAGCCGCCAGGGCGCCGCCGCCCGTGGCCTGGCCGGAGTGCCGCCGGCAGGCCGTTGGCGCATTGGTGGAGCCGCCGAAGCAGGGGACGCCCCCGGCGTCGGTGCCGGAACGGTAGCGGCCGGACCAGCCGTAGCCGGGCGGGTTTGCAGTTGCTCCACTTGGCGGCCCAGCTGCTGCATGCGCGCTTCCAGCTCGCGGTTGCGGGCCTCGGCTTCCTGGCGCGAGGCGGTAATGGCGGCGGCCAGGGCGTTCTTTTCCTGGGTTTCGGCGGCCAGCCGGGCTTGCAGGGCGGCTACCTCGGCGGCGGCGGTGGGCGTAGCGGCCAGCTGCTGCTGGAGCTGGGCGATGCTCTGTTCGCGGGCCTCTTCGCGGGCTTCCATCTGGAGGCGCTGCTGCTCCAACTCGGCAAACAGTTGCTGCCGCAGCTGCTCCAGGCGCCGCTGCTCGGCCGCCGTGTCGGTAGCTGGAGCGGGGGCCGGCGGGGCCACGCCGTAGGGCGGGTCGGCGGGCACATCGGCGGCGCCGAGCCAGCTCCAGAGCTGCCGGGCCTTCTGCTCCCAAAAGCCCGTGCGGTAAGTTTCGGGGTCTTCCTCGTCGTCGATGAGGCTGCTGGCCCAGCTCTCCAGCGCGGCGGCGGGCAGTGGCAGGGTTTGCGGCAACTCGCG
This sequence comes from Hymenobacter actinosclerus, assembly GCF_900111515.1. Lineage (GTDB taxonomy): Bacteria > Bacteroidota > Bacteroidia > Cytophagales > Hymenobacteraceae > Hymenobacter > Hymenobacter actinosclerus. Next base: position 368,161 of record NZ_FOHS01000003.1, on the reverse strand, counting down.
GAGCTGCCGGGGCAGGGCATCGAGCGTGGTAGCGGGCCAAGCGGTGCCAGCAGCATCGGCCCCGATGACAAAGCCCGCAATGGCGGCGGCCGGTACCGGCGGCAGTTCGGGCCAGGTGCCCAGCCAGGTGGCCAGCGCCGTGGTTTGCTGCTTTGGCGCCGTGGTGCCGGCCGGGGCGGCGGGTTGCAGCACCACTACCCGGCCCGGCAGCACGGCCACCGCGGCCAGCGCCTGGCCTTCAGAAACCGTGAGGTTAGCCAGCAGCAGCCCCGTGGTGCCATCGGCTTCCAGCGCGTCGCCCAGGTCCGCGAACCAGGTAGCGGCGGCGGCATCGGGGAAGGGGGCGAAGGTGAGGCGGTGGAGCATAGGGGGCAGGAAGGCGAATGGCCGGAACGGTGGCTGCAGCCCAAAAAGAAGCAAACGACGAACAGAGCCGGAAATGTACGAACCACAACCCGAAACGATGACCCGCATGCCTGCCAAAACGGCCGCCCCGGCACCCCGGCCCGAAGTGTGCCGTACACCGGGCCTATGGCTTCTCCTTCTGATTCTTTTTTTGCTAAAAAGCCCCGCGCCGACGGTAAGCCCGCTCTTTCGGTGCGGGAGCGGTTTTCGGCGCTTAAAAACCTGCCCGCCTTTCTGCGCCTGATTTGGCAGACCAGTCCGGCCCTGACGCTGGGCAACGTGGCGCTGCGCCTGCTGCGGGCGGCCCTGCCCGTGGCCATGCTCTACGTGGCCCAACTCATCCTCGACGCCATTATCGGCCTGAGCCGCCAGCCGGCCGAAGCCCGCGAACTGACGCCCGTCCTCACGCTGGTGGCCCTGGAGTTCGGCCTGGCCATCCTTTCCGATGCCCTGGGCCGGGGCGTGGCCCTGCTCGACTCGCTGCTCGGCGACCTGTTCGCCAACCAGACCTCCATCCGGCTGATGGAGCACGCCGCCGAGCTGGACCTCGACCAATTTGAGGACAGCACGTTTTACGACAAGCTGGAGCGAGCCCGCCGCCAGACGCTTTCGCGCACCGTGCTTATGTCACAGGTGCTGAGCCAGGCCCAGGATGCCATTACGATGGGTTTTCTGGCCGTGGGGCTGGTGGCGTTCAACCCCTGGCTGCTGGTGCTGCTGCTGGTAGCCGTGGTGCCGGCGTTTCTGGGCGAGTCGCACTTCAACGAGCGCAGCTACTCGCTGGTGCACGGCTGGACGCCCGAGCGCCGCGAGCTGGACTACCTGCGCCAGACCGGCGCCTCCGACGACACGGCCAAGGAAGTGAAAATCTTCGGCCTCTCGACCTTTCTCACCGACCGGTTCCGCACACTCTCCGACGATTTTTACGCCAAGAACAAGGCCCTGGTAGTGAAGCGGGCCGGCTGGGGCACGTTCTTCGCGGCGGTGGGCGCGGCCGGCTACTACGCGGCCTACGTGTATATTATTATGCAGGCCGTGGCCGGGGCGGTCAGTATTGGCCAGCTCACGTTTCTGGCCGGCTCGTTTGCCCGCATGCGCGGCCTGCTTGAAGGCATCCTGAGCCGCTTCAGCGCCGTGGCCGAGGGGGCGCTGTACCTGCAGGATTTCTTCGACTTTTTCCAGCTCCAGCCCCGCATCCGCCGCGACGAGAGCCAGCCGGTGCGGCCCTTCCCGAATCCTATCCGGGAGGGCTTCACGTTTGAAAACGTGGGATTCCAGTACCGCAACGCCGAGAAATGGGCCCTGCGCCACCTCAATTTCCGGCTGCGGGCCGGCGAGAAACTGGCGCTGGTGGGCGAAAACGGGGCCGGCAAAACGACGATGGTCAAGCTGCTCTCGCGCCTCTACGACCCCACCGAGGGCCGCATCCTGCTCGACGGCTACGATTTGCGCGAGTACGACCCGCGGGAGCTGCGCCAGGAAATCGGGGTCATTTTCCAGGATTTCGTGCGCTTCCAGCTGCCGGCCGGCCAGAACCTGGCCGTGGGCCGCATCGAGCAGCAGCACAACCGCCCCCGCATCGAGCAGGCTGCCGCCCAAAGCCTGGCCGACTCGGTAATTGCCAAGCTGCCCGCCGGCTACGAGCAGATGATTGGCCGCCGCTTCAACGGCGGCGTGGACCTGAGCGGGGGCGAGTGGCAGAAAATCGCCCTGGGCCGCGCCTACATGCGCGACGCCCAGCTGCTGATCCTGGACGAGCCCACCGCCGCCCTTGACGCCCGCGCCGAGTACGAGGTGTTCCAGCGCTTCAAGGACCTGACCCTGGGCAAAACCGCCGTCCTCATCAGCCACCGCTTCAGCACCGTGCGCATGGCCGACCGCATCCTGGTCATCGAAAACGGCCAGTTCGTGGAAGTCGGCAGCCACGAGGAGCTGCTGGCCAAGGGCGGGCGCTACGCCGAGTTGTTTAAGTTGCAGGCCGCCGGGTATCAGTAGGCATTTCGTATTTTAGCCAGCCTCATCCAATTAGCCGCACCTCTATGGAAACACCCCGCATTACAGTTCAGGCTGATATCTGCCACGGTAAACCCTGCATTCGGGGTATGCGCTACCCCGTATCATTAGTGCTGGAATTGCTGGCATCTGGCATGAGCCACGCCGAAGTTCTGGCCGATTATCCGGCGCTGGAAGAGGCCGACATCCGGGCATGTCTGGTGTACGGAGCGCGCCTGAGCGACCTGAAAACGCTGCCCTACGCTGCTTCGTGAAGTTCTTAGTGGATGCTCAACTACCTATCCGGGTAGCGCATCTGCTCCGCTACCGGGGCCTCGATTGCCTGCATACCGACGATTTGCCGCACGCCGAGCGAACTACTGACACGGAAATTCGCCGGCTGGCAACGGAAACTGACCGCATCGTCATCACCAAGGACAGCGACTTTTTATACAGCTACCTGGCCAATAAGCAGCCTCGGCAACTACTGCTTATCACCACTGGCAACATCAGCAACTCCGAGCTACTACAACTCCTGTCCGACCAGCTGCCTGTTATCCTGCTCCTTTTCGCGGAGTATAGTTTCGTGGAGCTGAACCGCAACCTGCTTATTCCGCGGGAGTAATACGGCCAAAGGCGGCCGCTACGCCGAGCTGTTTAAGTTGCAGGCGGCCGGGTATCAGTAGCCGGTTGGCGAAACCGAGAAATGAGGCTAAGTTGCGTAAAGCGTACCAACGGTGGTATGCTTTACGCAACTAACGACCCACTGAGTAGCGGGTATTATAATGTAAGCTGCAATTTTATGGACGACCTCAACGAACAGATAAGACTTCATTCGGCAGGTGCAACAGTTCGACACAAATCGACTTTTGCAGATTTGCCTTCCTATAAAAACGTTGACGAATTATCGCAGGATTTTATTGACACTTGGACTGCTCCATTTTACATGAGAATTGGTGACACAGACGAAAATTGGGCGAACCAACTATTACAGGCAAATGACAAAATAACAAAAGACGTCATTGTAAAATTACTTGGCGACTTTAATTGGCGGACACGACAAGCAGGCGCTTTTTTTGCCGCTATAAAAAATTTCACAGACTTGACCGACATTATTGGAATTCATTTTCTAAAAAGTGAGGTTTGTTACGCTGGACAAGTCTATGCTTACACTTTTGCATCTTTCAACACGGACAAAAGCATTGATTATTTAGACCGCTATTTGACATATTATTTATCACAACCAGACTTATGGTTCGACCAACGAGAAGCAATGGAAGCCTTGACTTATCTTGACAGAATAAATCAGACCAATTTGGTTTCTAAACATACAGACAATTGGATTAATTTCATTTCTAACAAACCTTATTGGGACAAAAATATAACGACAGAGAGACTTGAAGGACAATTGGCATTAATTGAAAAAGTACGACAAAAAGCATGACGGTTTGTGCGACCAAAACTGCAGCTTACATTGGGTTTTGTGCAAGTGTGGCTTGACGGAATAACAATCAGCAGCAGTAACTTTCGTGTACTTCAGTTCGTGGCTTGACGAATAAAGCCCAGCTTTGGTACTAACTATTTAACTTTATCAAAAAGCCAGGCAGCGGTTCCGGGCGGACGGAATGCTAATTCCACACCTGCACAAAGCCCTGCCCGTTAGCGGCGACAGTACGAGGTAGGTGCGTTATGCCTGCTGCACATAAAACACCCACACACGGCCCCAGTAAGTCCCTATAGCGCACCTATCTACTACCAGTCATGCCTACCACTCCCCAGCCCCTCACCGAAACCGACCTGCCCCACCTGCGCCACTGCCTTGCGCTGGCCGAACAGGCGCTGGAAGCCGGCGACGAGCCGTTCGGCTCGGTGCTGGTGAGTAGCAGCGGCGAGGTGCTGGCCACCGCCCGTAACCGCGTGAATGAACTGAACAACCTGGCCCATCCTGAAATTGAGCTGGTGCGCTGGGCCGGCGAAAATCTGTCGGAAGAGGAGCGGGGGCGGGCGACCCTGTACACCAGCGGCGAGCATTGCCCGATGTGCGCGGCCGCCCACGGCTGGCTGGGCCTGGGGCCCATTGTGTACCTGAGCTCGGCTGGGCAGCTGCAGCAGTGGCTGCAGGAAGCCGGCGCCCCGGCCGCGCCCATTACGTTTCTGCCGGTGCAGGAACTGGTGGCCGGCCTGGAGGTGCGCGGCCCCGGTAGCGGCGAGCTGCTGGGGCAGATAAAGGCGCTGCAGCTGCGCTACCACGCCCGCTCCGGCCGGTAGGTACCCGGCTGCCTGCGGGCCGGTAGCTGCCCAGGCGGAGAAGCGGCAGGGTGATGATAAAATACCGGCTTTTTAGGCTGACAGTCAATCGATAAGCGGGTTGGGTTTCGTATTTTAGTACGTACGACTCACCAACTTTTTCTACGCTTATGAAATGGACCAGTACACTGTTGGCCGGCGGCACTTTGCTGCTGTCGGGTTGCCTGCTCTCGCAGGAGGCCCGCGTCGAATCTGACTATAGCTACAGCGGGCAGTTCCGGCGCTACCGCAGCTACGAATTCGTGCGCGGCGAGGGCCTCAACTCCGACACCAGCCGGCTGGGCGCGGCCGTGCGCGACGCCATCCGCACCCGCCTGAAGGTGCAGGGCTACCACCTGGCCCGCCGCCGCCCCGATCTGCTGGTGAACTTTCATCTGTTTGAGGGCGACATGCGCTTCCGCGGCTATCAGCAGGAAGATTTTACGAAGTGGGTAGCAAACGGCTCGGCCGAAGACGAGGACACGCCCAGGGAGGCCCGCAAAGGCTACCAGCCGGTGCGCCTGCTGCTTTCGGAAGGTACGCTGCTGGTTACGCTCATCGACAACCGCTCGCACCGGGCCATTTGGAACGGCTATGCCTCGGGCGTGAGCGTGCCGGCCGGCCCCCGGGGCGAGGTGGTGCTGCGCCGCTCGGTGCGCTCCATCTTCGACCAGTACCACGTGTTTACGGCCGGTTACCTGAGTGGCCAGAGTCCCGCCGGACTCGACGAAGACTAGCGCCCCGACTCCGGCCGGCGAACTAAACTCCCGGGTTGCTGGTTTAAGGTTCAGCTTGGAGGCCGGATACGGCCCGGGCCCGAATACCAGAAGGCGCCCAGTACGCCGGCCATTGGGCCGGGGGAATAGCACTACCTTCGCAACGGCCCGCCCATTGGCGGCCGCCTAACCTCACCCTTGTGGCAGAGTGGCCCCCGCTGCTATACCGCAGCAATGCACCTGCATGGCCCGGCCCCTGAAGTTTACCAACATCCAGCGCTCCACGTTTTTTGCCACGGTGCGCGAGCGGTCCGACGCTTATTTCCGCGACAACCACCTCTCGCGCCACGCCAACGGCGCCATGTGGGCCAAAACGGTGTTCTTCCTGGCCTCCTTCGTGCTCACCTACGGGCTGATTATTTCCAATCAGTTCAGCGTGCCCGTTATGGCCGGGCTGGCGGCGCTGCTGGGCGCCTTGTGCGCCTTCATTGGGTTTAATGTCTGCCATGATGCGCTGCACGGCTCGTTTTCGGCCAACCGAAACGTGAATAAGGGCCTGGGGTGGTTGTTCAACCTGATTGGGGCCAGCTCCTACGTGTGGAACATCACCCACAACGTGGTGCACCACACCTACACCAACATTGCCGGCCACGACGAGGACATTGAAGTGGCTCCCGGCCTGATCCGGCTGGACGAAAGTGAGCCGGTGCGCTGGATTCAGCGTTTTCAGCACTGGTACGCCTTTCTGCTGTACGGGCTGGCCTCCCTCTCGTGGGTGCTGCGCAAGGACTACATAAAGTTCTTCCAGCCCAAAATCGGGCAGCAGGTGGCCAACCATCCGCGCCGCGAGTACTTCAACCTGTTCTTTTATAAAGCCATCTATTACGCGCTGTTTATTGTGCTGCCGCTGCTGGTGCTCGATATTACGTGGTGGCAGTGGGCGCTGGGTTTTCTGCTGCTGCACCTGGTGAAGGGGCTGACGATGGGACTGGTATTTCAGCTGGCCCACGTGGTGGAGGGCACCGATTTCCCGCTGCCCGACGAGCAGGGCGACATGCGCGAGGCCTGGGCCGTGCATCAGATGCGTACCACCGCCAACTTTTCGCCCAACAGCCGGCTGGCCAGCTTCCTGTGCGGCGGCCTCAACCGCCAGATTGAGCACCACCTGTTTCCCAAGGTCTGCCACATCCATTACCCCGCCCTGGCCCATATTGTGCGCGAAACGGCCCACGAGTTCGACCTGCCTTACCTGGAAAACCCCACGTTTGTGGGCGCCTTGCAGTCGCACCGCCGGGTGTTGCGGCGGCTGGGGGCAGGGGCCTGGGCCACGGCCCGGGAGTCCCGGCCGGCCCGGGTGGCGGCGTAGCCAGGCCGCCGGCGGTAGGGGCGGCCGCTGAATTTTCGCTCTGCGCAATAAAAAGTACCTTCGGCCCGGTTTTGGCCCCGCGGGTCAACGGACTTTTTCTGCGCCCCTTTATGAAGACGATTTTTTTCCGGCGCTGGGTCGCCGGGCTGCTGGCGGGCACTGCCGGCCTGCTGGCCACGGCCTCCTGCACCGCGCCGCGGGCCATTGTGAGCACCGGCAAAGTAACGCCCCGGGGCGAGTTTCGGGTGGGCGGCAACCTGGCCTTCAACGTGCCCACCGAAACCATCGACAAGGCCGGCTCCACGCTCAAATCGGCCGCCCGCGACCTGGCCCGCAAAGACACGGTGCGCTACAACGGAACCATCGAGAAGCTGCAGGTGGCGGCCCTGGCCTACGCCCTCGACCCGGTGCGGCCTTCCTCCGATTTGTACCTGCGCTACGGCGTTATCGACCGGCTCGATGTGGGGTACAAGTACGCGTTCGGCTCGCACGTTTTCGATGCCATGTACCAGTTTCTGGGGCCGGTGGGCACCGTTGAGAACCCCGGCACCCGCCAGCCCGGCGTCACCTACGCCAGCATCGGCCTGCAGTACGCCACCCAGCGCACCAAGCTGCCCAGCGTCCCCTTCCTCGACGACCTGAACACGCTGCTTGGCTTCCGGGCCTCGCGCCACGACCTGCTAGTGCCGCTGGTGTTCAGCCAGTCGCTCGGGGCCGAGGAGGAAATCGGGGCCATTTCCTACGGGCTGGTGTACGCCCATACCTTCCTGCGCTACGGCCTGACGCCGGGCAGCCTGTTCAACGGGACGGTGCCGGTATCCGACCTGCCCACGGTGCGCCATAGTTTCGGTTCGTACGGCGCCTTTTTCAATGCTAAGCTGGGCTACCGCTACGTGTATGTGATTCCGGCGCTGTCGGTTTACTACCAGAACTACGGCGAGTATCAGCTGCTCAACAACAAAACCGCCAAGCTCAGCGGCATGACGTTCATTCCGAGCCTGGGCCTGCAGTTCCGCATCCCGGGTTCCTCGGCGCGGTAACCGGAGGCCGTTCTTTCGCGCAAAAAAAGCCTGTCATTCTGAGCAGAGCGAAGAATCTCGCGTGCCACAGTAACCCTGACGTTAAAGTTAGCATGGCACGCGAGATTCTTCGCTCTGCTCAGAATGACAGCTATATATTCGTCACTCAATGAAAATTCTCTACGGAGTGCCCGGCGAGGGGCTGGGGCACGCCACCCGCAGCAAGGTGGTTATCGGGCACTTGCTCGGGCAGGGCCACGAGGTGCAGGTGGTGAGCAGCTCCCGCGCCTACCAGCTGCTGGCCGCCGCCTTCCCGGGCGGGCTGGTGCACGAAATCCGGGGCTTTCACCTGGCCTACAAGAACATTACGGTATCGAAGTCGCGCACGGCAGCCCTGACGCTGCGCTCGGCACCGGAGAGCCTGCGCGTCAACTTCGGCAAGTACCGCGAACTGCTGCGCGATTTCGAGCCCGAGGTGGTGATTTCCGACTTCGAGTCGTTCAGCTACTACTACGCCCAGTGGAAGGGCCTGCCGGTTGTCAGCATCGATAACATGCAGATAATCAGCCGGGCGACGCTGGACGTAGCCGTGCCGGCAAGCGAGCGGGGCAACCTGCTGCTGGCCCGCCGCATTGTGCAGGCCAAGCTGCCGCGCAGCCACCATTACCTCATCAGCACGTTTTTCCGGCTGCCGCTCTGCAAGGAGCGCAGCACGCTGGTGCCACCTATCCTGCGGCCCGAAGTGCTGGCGTTGGAGCCCACCCGCGGGGGGCACGTGCTGGTGTATCAGTCGGCCACCACCCAGCAGAACCTGGTGGCCCAGCTGCAGCAGCTGCCGGGCCAGGAGTTCCGGGTGTACGGCTTCAACCGCGAGGAAAGCCACGGCAATGTGCAGCTGCGGGCCTTCAGCGAAGGCGGCTTCCTGGCCGATCTGGCCAGCGCCCGGGCCGTAGTCACCAACGGCGGCTTCTCGCTCATCAGCGAGGCCGTGTACCTGCGCAAGCCCATCTGCGCGGTGCCCATTCCGGCCCAGTTCGAGCAGTTTCTCAACGCCGCCCAGGTCGAAAAGCTCGGCTACGGCCGCCACTTCGCCAGCCTCACGCCCGACAACCTCAAGGCCTTCCTCTACGACTTATCGGGCTTCGAAGCTTCCCTGCAAACCTATGAGCAGCGTGGCAACGAGGAGCTGTTTGCGGCGCTGGAAGAGGTGTTGGCCGGGGTGAATAAGTAAGTGAATCCGGATGACAGGCGGATTCCCGGCTTACAAACGTTCCAACTGCTGCCGTACCTCCGCCAGCCGCTCCTGCTTGGCGGCTTCGCGGCGGGCGGTGGCGGTGGGCGTCCAGTAGCGGTGGCTGCTCAGAAAGCGCACCTGCAACTCCAGCCAGGCGGTTTCGTCGCTCATCAGGTCGCGGGTGGTCAGCTCCTCGAACAGCGTCTGGCTAATGGGCCAGAAGTCGGCGGGGCGGCCGAGGTAGTCGAGGTCGGCATCGCACAGGATTTGGGCCAGGTGGGAGTCGCCGGGGCACTGGGGCATCCGGGTGGCCATGATGAGCCCGCAGATCTTCTCAATCTGCTCGGCGGAGTAGCCGAAACCGGGCAGTACCTGCCGGGCCAGCGCGCAGCCGGCGGCCTCGTGACCCTGGTAGGCGCTCAGGAAGCCCGCGTCGTGGTAGAAGGCCGCCGTGCGCAGCAGGGCCAGCTCCTCCGTATCGGTAATGCCCTCGGCCCGGGCCAGCGACCCGGCCTGTTCCACTACATCGAGCGTGTGGTGCGGGCCGTGGTAGAACAGCGTGGGAGCAAGGTGACGGCGCAGGAGGTCGAGCACGTAGGTTTCGGCGCGGAGGCAATCCATGAGTTAGGGAGCTGCAAGCTACAAGCCGCAAGCTACAAGTCTTCGGGCTAATTGACAGCGAGGATAGCAGCCGAAATTAGCGTGTACTTGCCGTTTGCCGTGGCCTAAGATTCCGGCGAACGGCTTGCAGCATGTAGCCCAAAGCTTGTAGCTTGCGGCTTGTAGCTTGCAGCTCCTAAAACCAAATGACTCTTCTTGCCCGCTGGCAGCAACTACTAGGGATTCGGCCGGAAGAAGGCCGCTCGGTAGGGCTGTTCTTCCTGCACAACTTCCTGCTCGGCATCGGCACCATTCTGGTGTACGTGGCGGCCAACGTCATCCTGCTCGAAAACCACCCCGAAACCAGCCTGCCGCTGGCCTACGGGGCTTCGGCGCTGGCGATGCTGGGGGCGGGGCAGGTGTACGCGCACTACGAGCACCACCTGGGCCTGCAGAAAGTAGCGGTGCGGGTGCTGCTGGCGGTGGTGGTGCTGATGGTGGTCATTGGCTTCCTGGTGGCGTTTGGCCGCTCGGTGGCGGCGGCAGTGGCTATTATGGCCGGCTACCGCGTTATCTATCTGCTCACCAACCTCGAATTCTGGGGTGTGTCGGCGGTGGTGTTCGATGTGCGGCAGGGGCGGCGGCTGTTCAGCGTTATCAGCTCGGGCGATATGCCGGCCAAGGCCCTGGGCGCCGTGCTGGCCATTCTGGTGCACCACCACACCGAGCTGCTGTGGCTGCTGCTGCTGGCCTTCGGGGCCTATGCGGGCGCGCTGCTGGTCGTGCAGGCCACCGGCCGCAGCCATTTGGTGGAGGTGCGCTCGGCGGCCCGCGCCGTGCGGGCCGAGGCCGTGGCCGCGCCGTTGCGGCGCTGGCTGGGCAGCAGCCGGCTGGTGGGAGCAATGTGCCTGAGCATGCTGCTGCTGGCGGCCGTTACCACGGGCATCGAGTACGTCTTTTTCATCAACGTGAAGGAGCAGTTCCACGACCAGGCCCAGGTGATGCGCTACGTGGGCACCGTACTGGCCCTGACCTACCTGGTGGCCATGCTGCTGAAGCTGGCGGCCACCGGCCGGGCCCTCGACCGGCTGGGGCCGCGGCCGGTGCTGCTGGCGCTGCCGCTGGTGCTGCTGGCCGGATTTGCCCTGTTTGGGCTGCGCGACGAGTTAGGCAGTTCGGGGCTGCTGCTGTACCTGTGCGGGCTGTTTCTGGTGCAGGAAGTGCTGCGCCGCGCCTTCTTCGACCCGGTGTTTCTGGTGCTGTTTCAGCCGCTGCCCGCCGCCGAGCGGCTGCAGGCCCACACGCTGGCCAAGGGCGTGTACGAGCCGCTGGGCCTGGGCCTCGGGGCCCTGCTGCTGCTGGGCCTGCCCGCCGGCCTGAGCTGGCAGATCGGCTGGATGCTGCTGCTCACGGCGGGGGGTGGCCTGCTGCTCTTCCGCACCTACGGCCACTACCTGGCCGAGCTGCACCACGCCGTGGGCCGCCGGTTCGGCGACGGCGCCGCCGACCTGCCCGACCCGCTGGCGGCCGGCCGCCCGCTCACGGCAGCCACTGCCGGCCCCCCCGCCCAAGCCGCCGCTGCCGAAGCGGAAGTAGCGGCGCTGGTAGCGGCCCTGGCCGACAAAAAGATCCGCGCCGCGGCCACCACTCAGCTGCTGGCCCTGGGCGAAACGGCCCTGCCTGTGCTGCATGAAGTTCTGCAGGCCGGCGCGGCCGGAGAAGCGGTTGTGCGGCGCGTGGCGTACATCTGCGGGCAGCTGACGGGCCCCGAAAGCCGCCGGGCATTGGTGCAGCTGGCCTGCGAGCCCACCCTGGCGTATCGTGAAGCTGCTCTGCGCGCCCTGCGCTTCCATGCCCCCAACCCGGCCGACGAGCCCGCCCTGCGCCAGGTACTGGGGCAGGAGCTGCAGCTGGCCCGCGAGCTGCTGCACGGCCAGGCCCGGCTGGCGGCCGGCCCATTGCATCTGGCGCTCGATTACGAGCTCAAACGGGTGGAAGAGCGGCTGTTCGGGCTGCTACAGCAACTCTATCCGCCCCAACCCATCCGCGACGCCCAGCGCCACGTGGCCCACGCTGCCCGCGAGCGGCAGGCCAACGCCCTCGAAATCCTCGATAACCTCATCGACCGCCCCACTTACCAGGCCCTGCAAACCCTGCTCGAAGTGGGTTCGCCCGCGGCCAAAGCGGCCCGTTTCGACCGGCTGCTGCCCCCGGCCCCCACAATGGCCACGGCGCTGCCCATGGCCGTGGTGGAGCGCGGCGAAACCACCTTTACCGACTGGACCGTGAGCCTGGCGCTGCGCCAGTTGCCGCCCACGCAGGCCCGGTTTGCACTGCTACGCCCCCACCTGGCCTCGGCCAGCGAACTGGTGCGCGAAAGTGCCCTGAACGCGCTGATACGCTGGGCCTCCAGCCGCCCCGCCGCCTACCAGGCGGCCCTCACCCAAACTCCAGCCCTAGCCGACCAGCTTATGGACCACGCCGCTGCCGCCGCCCACGTTTCTGCCGCCGACCGAGTGGCCGTGCTGCAACGCACCGCCCTGTTTGCCGCCACGCCGCCCAATGTGCTCAGCGCCATTGTGCCCATTATGCAGGAAGTGCCGCTGGCGGCCGACAAGCAGATTTTTGCCCAAGGCGACCTGGGGACCTCGCTTTTCATTGTGCATGAGGGCGAAGTCGGCATCTTCACCGGGGCCCGTCAGCTGGCCACTTTCGGCCCCGGCGACTTCTTCGGCGAACTGGCCCTGCTCGATGCCGAACCCCGCTCGGCTACCGCCCGCACCCTGGCGCCCACGCTGGCCTTCCGCCTCGACCAAGAGGATTTCTACGACGTGATGGAGGAGCGCCCCGAGGTGCTCCGCAACATCCTGCGCGTGCTCTGCCAGCGCCTGAGAAGGCAGAACGAGGCGGGAGTGGTGAAATAGTGAGATGGTGAAATGGTGAGTTGATGTTCTGAGGTCCTATCGGCGCAAGTGGCGCAATCAGGGCCTCAGAACATCAACTCACCATCTCACTATTTCACCATTTCACCTCAAGCTACCACCTCGTAAATCATCACCGGCTCGGCCTTGTTCTTGAGGGCTACTTCCTGCAGCGGGCGGCACTGGAACGACTCTTTCAGGTGCTCGTAGGTGGATTCGGTTACCACAATCTGGCCCGGCTGGGCGGCGGCCTGCAGGCGCTGGCTCACGTTCACGTTGTCGCCGATAACGGTGTAATCGAGGCGCTTGAGCGAGGCCGAGCCGATGTTGCCCGACACCATTTCGCCGGTGTTGATGCCGATGCTCACCTGGGGCTGGTAGGGGCGGCCGTCGGGCAGCGTGTCGTGGTTGGCCTGCACGGCGGCGCGGGCCGCCAGGGCCGCATCCACGGCCCGGTCGAGGTGGTACTCGTTGCGGAAGACGGCCATCACGGCGTCACCCATAAACTTGTCGATGTAGCCGCCCTGCGCAATAATTTCCTTCACCATCTGGTCGAAGTAGCGGTTGAGCATCGTCACGATGTCGGTGGGCGGCAGCACTTCCGAGAGGGAGGTAAAGCCGCAGATGTCGATGAATACCACCGTGGCCTGCACCGTTTCGGAGGCCATGAGCGTGTTTTTGAACTCGGGCCGGCCCACAAAGTTGAGCACGGTTTCATCGACGTACATGCGCAGGATGTTGTTTTCCTGGATGGCGCGCAGCGTCTGGCGCAGCTGCTGCACGTGCTGGGCCGTTTTATCAACCGTCAGCTCCAGATCCTGAAAATCGACGGGCTTGGTCACGAAGTCGAAGGCCCCGCGGTTCATGGCCGTGCGGATGTTGTGCATGTCGCCGTAGGCCGACACCATCACGGTTTTGATGACCGGATTGACCTCCGGCAGGCGGCTGAGCAGCTCCAGCCCGTCCATCACCGGCATATTGATGTCGGAGAGAATAATGTCGAAATCCGGCTGCTCGCCGAGGCGGTCGAGGGCCTGCTGGCCATCGTGGGCAAACACGAACTCGTACACGTTTTCCCGGATTTTGCGCCGGAACTTCTGCTTGATGAGCAGCTCCAGGTCGGCCTCGTCGTCAACTACCAGAATCTTCGTTTTCATAGGGGCGGGGCATCGTCGTGGGCGGCAAGTTGCAGCAATTTCTGCTTGAGAGCGACAAAATCGACGGGTTTAGTCAGGAAGTCGCTGGCGCCCAGCTCCAGCGCCTGCCGGCGGCTGTCGTCGTCGCCGTAAGCGGTCAGCATCATCACCTGGGGCGGGGCGGGGGGCGGCGGGGCGGCGTACTCCTGCCGGATGTGGCCCAGCAGCTCCAGCCCGCTCATGCCGGGCATGTTGATGTCGGACAGAATCAGCACCACTTCCGAGGCGTGCTCGTGCAGGTAGTCGAGCGCCTCCTCGCCCGAGTGGGCAAAGGCAAACCGCAGCTGCCCGCCCCGAATCTCGCGCCGGAACCGCTGCTCGAACAGCGCCCGCACATCCAGCTCATCATCCACTACCAGTATGTTCATGCAAGTAAATATATCGGGTTGTTGGCTAGAAAGCATGCCGCCCGGCGCCAGCCGCGCCCCAGGCAGGCAGCAGCTTACCCCGAAGACCGTTCGGTTTGGGGGGCCGGGTTAACCGCCGGCCCGCCCGGAGTGGGCGCCGGACTGTTCCGGGCGCTCAGCGGCAGCTCGATGATGAACTCGGTGCCCTGGCCTTCCTCGGTTACGAAGCTGAGCGTGCCGTTGTGGCCCTTGGTGATGATGTCGTAGCTGAGTGATAGGCCCAGGCCGGTGCCCTGGCCGGTGGGCTTGGTGGTGAAAAAGGGCTGGAAGATTTTCTGGCGCACGGCCTCCGGAATGCCCGTGCCGTTGTCGCGCACGCTGATCTGCACGCTGCCACCGGGCAGCAGGCGGGTGCGCACCCGCACGGTGGGCGTGTAATCGGGGCCGGGCTGCTGCTCGCGGCGTTGCTGCACGGCGTAGAAGGCGTTGGTGAACAGGTTGAGCAGCACCCGGCCTACATCAGGCCCCACGGCCTCAACCAGGGGCAGGTCGGGGGCCAGGTCGGTGTCGAGCGTGGCGTTGAAGCTTTTGTTTTTGGCGCGCAGGCCGTGGTAAGCCAGGCGCAGGTATTCATCGGCGAGCTGGTTGAGGTCGGTGGGCAGCCGCTCGCCGGTGCTGGCGCGCGAGTGCTCCAGCATGCCGCGCACGATGCTGGCTGCCCGGTGGCCGTGGTGGGTTATCTTGGTCAGGTTCTGCTCCAGATCGGTCAGCAGCTCCGCTTCCAGCTCCGGGTCCGCTTCCTGGCCCCTCTGCTGCTCCTCGCGCAGCTCCCCCAGCAGCTCGGTGCTCACGTCGGCGAAGTTGGTGACGAAGTTGAGCGGGTTCTGGATTTCGTGGGCAATGCCGGCCGTCAGCTCGCCCAGGCTGGCCATCTTCTCGCTCTGCACGAGCTGGTTCTGGGTCACGCGCAGCTCCTCCAGGGTTTCGCGCAACTCCCCGGCCTGCCGCACGAGCGAGGCGGTGCGCTCTTCTACCAATTGCTCCAGCTCCTGGTTGCGGGCCTTTATACGGGCTTCAAGCTCGTGCTCCAGCCGTTGCTGCTGCAGAAGGGTTTGCTGTTTGTAGGCCACCAGCGTGCCCCCTACCAGCCACGCGATGCTGAAAAGCCAGTAGATATCGGCGGGATTTCCGAAGCTGAAAACCATAAGATTGTCGAGGAACACATCGGGCACTTTCGCCAGTGCATAGAGGGCGAAAGGGGCCAGGGCTACCAGCAGTGTCCGGGCTGGCTGCAGGGCCCGCAGCCGGATCAGCACCACGCCGGCGAGTGCTACCATCAACACAACGTAAACGGCATCAATCTGCCAAAAAACGCCCGTATCCCAGCGGCTGCCAGTAATTCGTACCACCAGTAGCAGCGGCAAAGCCAGCACCCACAGATACTTCAGCAGCCAGTTGAGCCGCGGGGCCCGCTCGCGAAGCTCCAGAAAGTGCCGCAGCGCCAGAAACACGAACAGCGAAACAAGAATGCTGGGGATGGGCGGAAAAATAATCAGTTTCATGAGCAGGCACGGGAGAAAGAAGGCAGGGATGCTGATGACCTGAAACAGCCAGCCGGCTCGTGCTGATGACGGCCCGCCGGGCGCCTCACTCAGCCCGGCAGCTCGATAATGAACTCGGTGCCCTGGCCTTCCTCGGTTTCGAGGCTGAGCGTGCCATTGTGGCTCTTGGTGATGATGTCGTAGCTGAGCGAGAGGCCCAGGCCGGTACCCTGGCCGGCGGGCTTGGTGGTGAAAAAGGGCTGGAAGATTTTCTGGCGCACGGCCTCCGGAATGCCCGTGCCGTTGTCGCGCACCCGGATTTCCACCTCCCCCGAGGCGCGGTGCAGCGTGTTTACCTCCACGGTGGGCGCGTAGCCGGGCTCGCCCAGCAGCTGGCGCTGCTGCACGGCGTAAAAGGCGTTGGTAAACAGGTTCAGCAGCACCCGGCCCAGGTCCTGGGGCACTACCTCTACCTGCTTGAGCTGTGGGTCGAAGAAGGTGGTTAGTTTGGCGTTGAAGCTTTTGTTTTTGGCGCGCAGGCCGTGGTAAGCCAGGCGCAGGTACTCGTCGGCGAGCTGGTTGAGGTCGGTGGGCAGCCGCTCGCCGGTGCTGGCGCGCGAGTGCTCCAGCATGCCGCGCACGATGCTGGCCGCCCGCTGCCCGTGGTGGGTTATCTTGGTCAGGTTCTGGCGCAGGTCGGTCAGCAGCTCGGTTTCCAGCGCCAGGTCGCGGGTGGGGCGCTGCTGCTCTTCTTCCAGCTCGTGCAGCAGCTCGGTGCTCACATCGGCGAAGTTGGTGACGAAGTTGAGCGGGTTCTGGATTTCGTGGGCAATGCCGGCCGTCAGCTCGCCCAGGCTGGCCATCTTCTCGCTCTGGATAAGCTGGTCCTGGGTCACGCGCAGCTCCTCCAGGGTTTCGCGCAGCTCCTCGGCCTGCCGGGTGAGCGTGGCCGTGCGCTCGGCCACCATCTGCTCCAGAACCGCGTTCTGGGCCTCGATGCGCTGCTTTTCGAGGGCGGCGGCCTCGCGTTCCAGCCGTTCCTTCTCGGCCTGGCGCTTGTGGCTGCGGGCCACGAAGGCAAAGGCAATCAGCCACAGCACGCTAAAGCCCTGGGCCGAGTCAAATTCGTCGCGGTAGTAGTGCAGCGTGTTGGGCACCAGGGCAGACATCAGCAGCTCGGCAGCCGTGTGCAGCGTCCAGGGCAGGAAGGCCACCAGCAGGGTGCGGGCCGGGCGGTAGTCGCGCACCAGCGCCAGCACGGCCACGGTAGAGCCCAGCATCAGCAGCAGATACAGGTTGACCACCTGCCCGCCGTGAATGCGCAGCGCCAGCAGGCCCAGAAAGTAAAGGCCGCCCAGCATCCAGAGCCGGACGTAGAACCAGCTCCAGCGCGGCAGCCGCGCGGGCAGATCGGCGAAGCGACTGACGGACCGCACCACCACGATGCTGAGCACCACCAGGAAAAACACACTGCCGCCCGACTGAACAGCCTTCTTGCCCGCGCTGGGCCCGATCCGGTAGTTGGATTCGGTTGAATCGGTGGGCACAAACGAAACCGTTGCGTTGTTGCTGTCCTGCTTGGTGATGACGATGTCGTTGCTGTAAAACTTGCTGCGGATGCGGATGGTGTCAGTGGGCTGGGCCATAGGAAGCAGGTTTAAAAACAGCGTCAGGGAGCAGTGGCCGTGGTCGGCGCGGCGGCGGGCCGCGAGCTGAACAGCTTGGGCAGCGGCAGCGTGAACACCAGCACCGGGTCGTCGGGTACAGGTTCGGCGGCGCCGGCGCGGCGGTTTTTGGCGGCCGGCCGTTCGAGCAAACCGGTGGCCTCGCCCAGGCGGGCTACCAGAGTGGGCAGTGGCAGATGCACCGTGAGCGTCCGCTGCTGGCGAGGAGGGGGCAGGGCCGGTTTAGGGGCCTGTGCCCGGGGGCTGGACGCTTGCTGCGCCCGACCGGCTAGACTGGCCAGGAGCATACCCGCGAGCAGGAGCAGGGGTACGCGGCGAACCATTAGGATCAATAGCATAACGCTGTAAATATGCGAGGATTAATAAGTTTCACCAGCCCCCGGCGCGGTTTTATTCTCCACCGCCCCGGCCGGGCCGCCGCTTTGCCCGCCGCCGCGGCACCCGTTCGGCTGGTTTGACCGAAATTTCAACCAGGCCCGAACCCGGCTGCAGGTGCCAGGGCAGATGCTTTTCGGCCGGCCGGGGTTGCCTTCGGGGCCGGAGTTTCTATCTTGGGCCTACCATGACCTACTCCGCTCTTTGCCGGGCCACGGCGGCCGTGGCCGTGGCCGCCGTGCTGCTGCCCGCCTGCGCAACTCGTCCGGCTAACACCGCCCCGGCCACCGCTTCGTCTGCCACCGCCCCGGCCAACCAGTTCGCCCTCGACAGCACCCTGCGCCGCATTGCCACCCTGCAGGACGAGCGCCGCACCTCTGCTTTGCTGCCCTACCTGGGCCACGCCGAAGCCCGCTACCGCCAGGCCGCCGCCGAAGCCCTGGCCTCGGTGCAGGACAAAGCCGCCACGCCCCGCCTGCTGCTGCTATTGCAGGAAGACGACGCGCCCCGGGTCCGCCAGCTGGCCGCCTACGCCCTGGGCCAGTCGGCCGACTCGACGGCCGAAACCGGGCTGTACCAGCAGCTGCCCCACGAAACCGACGCGGCCACCCGCCACTACGTGCTCGAAGCGCTGGGCCGCTGCACCAGTCGCGCCGGCCTGCCCAGCCTCACTAAACTGCCGCCCGCCCTGGCCACCGATACGGCCGCGCTCAGCGGGCAGGCCTGGGGCCTGTACCGGGCCGGGCTGCGGGGCCTCACCTCGGAAGCCGCCGTGGCCCGACTGGTGCAGCTGCTGGCCGCCCCAAACACAACCAGCGCCCGGCTGGCCGCCGCCAATGCCCTGGCCCGTACCCGCGGCCTCAACCTGGCGCCCTACACCGCCGCCCTCACCACGGCCGCCCGCCACGACCGGCACTACGCCGTGCGGGCGGGCGCGGCCCAGGCACTGGCCAAAGCCGCCGCCGACCCCAGCGTGCCCGCCACCCTGGCTGCCCTGGCCCGCCGCGACCCCGACTACCGGGTGCGCCTGAGTGCGTTGCGGGCTATGTCGGGGCCCATGTTTGCGCCGGTGAAGGAGGCGGCCTGGGCAGCCCTGACCGATGAAAATGCGCAGGTGGCCCTCACGGCGGCCGAGTTTTTCCTGGCCAATGCCGCCAACGAGCCCGGCCCGACTCTGCTCGAAAAAGCCCAGGCCCTACCCGAGTGGCGGGTGCGGGCCACGCTGCTGGCCGCCGCCCTGCGCCAGCCCGGCGCCGGCCGCGAGGCCATCCGTGGGGCCGTGCAGGAGCGCTACACGGCTGCCACCGATGCCTATGAGAAAAGCTACCTGCTGAAGGCGCTGGGCGAAGACCCGGCCGCCTTCGACTTTGTGCGCGAAGCCACGTTCGCCCCCGGCCACGCGCTGGTGGTGGGCACCTACGGCATGGAGGCCCTCATTGCCCAGCGCCGGCTGGCTGATTTCCCGGCCGCCCGTCAGCCCGATTTCGCGCTGACATTGCGCCAGGCAGTGCTCGGCGGCGACGTGGCCCAGCTGGGGCTGGCCGCCGAAGCTATCCGCGACCCCAAGCTGAACCTGCGCCGCCTGCTGCCCAACACCGATTTTCTGGTGGCGGCCCGCGCCAAGCTCGTGCTGCCCCGCGACCTGGAGGCCTGGCAGTCGTTGCAGCAGACCATTGACTTCTTGCGCGGGGCCAAGCCTACGCCGGTGCCGGTGGCGCGGGCCGCCAGCCACCCCATTCCGTGGGACGTGGTGATGGCGCTGCCGGCCGCCCCGCACGCGGTGGTGCGCACCAGCAAGGGCAACGTGGTGCTGCGCCTGCTCCTGAACGAGGCGCCTGGCTCGGTGGCCAGCTTCGTGCAGCTCGTTGGTGAGGGATTCTATGATGGCAAGAACTTCCACCGGGTGGTGCCCAACTTCGTGGCTCAGGGCGGCTGCCCCCGCGGCGACGGCTGGGGCAGCACCGACTACAACCTGCGCTCCGAATTTGCCGACCTGCACTACGGCGAAGGGGCCGTGGGCTTAGCCTCGGCCGGCAAGGACACCGAAAGCTGCCAGTGGTTCATCACCCACAGCCCCACGCCCCACCTCGACGGCCGCTACACCATCTTCGCCCAGGTTATTGAGGGCATGGACGTGGTGAGCCGCCTGGAAATCGGGGACCGGATTGATAAGGTGGAGCTGGTGAAGTAGGGCGGAATGCACCGGCCTGACCGTTGATATATGGTGGCTCCGGTCGTATCCGGTAAGCCGCCGGCCTTTATCTGCCACTTCTCCTTTCTTCTTCTCCAACCTTCTTTTTATGCTGAAAACCCTTTTACTTTCCCTCACTCTGCTGGGCTTCACGGTTGCGGCCGGAGCCCAGAGTATTGATATGAAGCGGGAGTTTCCGCAGCAGAAACTCCTGGACTGGAAGCCGGGTATGCGCTTTCAGATGCCCGTTAAGGAAGCCAGCATCCATGCAGAATGCCAGTTTCGGCCGCTCAAGGGGCCGACTTTCAAGGGAACCGACCTGTATGGCGAACAATCGGACGATAAAAAGCTGGCCGGCACCAGCTTCACGTTCGTGGGGCTGCAACCCTTCCAGGATAAAGGCCACGACAACCAGCGCAACGGCTACGAGAAGGTGGCCGTGGTGTTTAAAGCAGCCAATGGCAAGCAGTACGCCTACATAATCAACAACACCATGGCCGAGGTGAAAAGCCGGGGCAACTTTGTGGGCGCCCCCTGCCTGGTATACACCGCCGAGGTCGAGAAGGCGCGCAAGCTGCTGCTGGGCCGCACGGCCTACGTCCTCAAGTCGTATATCGGGCAGGCCTCCACCCGCGACGATGTGCAGTACCTGCCCAAGTTCGTGCCCGTGAAGTTCACCAAAGTGGAGATGGGCGCCGGCCTGGCCCCCGTGCGGCTCACGTTCGAGTATGTGGGCGTGAACCCGCGCCAGGTGCAGGAGCAGGACTACATCCTGAGCGGTACGAACAGCCAACTGACCTACATGGGGGGCAAACCCCTCGACAATACGTTCGAGCAGTCGTTTAGCTTTACCGACCCGCGCAGCCAGAACAGCCAGAGCAAAGACTCCAACTGGAAGGCCATTCAGCAGGGCACGCTGGTGAAAGGCATGAGCACCCGGGAGGTGGAGCAGATTATGGGCAAGCCCCGCAGCCGCTCCGAGAGCCTCGAAGAGGAGGGCCGTTTCACCACCTGGTACTACTCCCGCTTCCAGGGTAAAGAATGGAACCTGCTCTTCGTCAATGACAAGCTGGAAAAATACGTGAACTACGAAAACTAAAGCAAATTTCGAGTCCCTGAACAGAATGTATAGACGCAACATCTTGCGTCTCGTCGTTGAACAGCTCAGTAGCACAACGTCAGCAACGACGAGACGCAAGATGTTGCGTCTATACATTCTGAACCGCAACCTGAAAATTGCTGTAGGTGCATTCGGCCGCCATCCGCACCGTGCCGGCTTATTCGGCTGTCGACCTCAGGCTGGAACTGATTCCCACGTCCCACCACTAAGTATTCGTGAGCGGCTACCGGATATCCGATTTCACGGACCGGCTGGGACGATAGGCGCGCAATGAAGCAAGCGCGAGGGTTGGGGAGACGGCACTGGCGGGATGGGGCCAGGGCTGCTATAGAAAAGCCCCACCTACTCGTGTAGATGGGGCTTTTTTTGCGGCGAAAGCCAGCGGGAACTAGGGGTTCACGTGCTTGAGCTTCCGGCGGCGACGCTCCTGAGCCTGCTTTACGCGGCGGTGGATGGTCTCACGGGTGAGGTTAGTCTGCTGAGGCGTAGCAGCCGGGGTGGTGTCGGCCTTGGTGGTTTTGGTCGTCATATAAAAAGAAGTTGAGTTCTGCCCAAAGATACCTTTCTCCGGCATATGGTGGCTCATCCACCCGCTACAAACTTCCTGCTGACCCGGTGAGTAGGTTTTCCTGGGACCCTTTACCCCAGCGCAGCCAGCAAGCGTAAGCTGGGTCTGGATCAGAACGTTGAGTTGCAGTTCCAGCGTCTGGTCAGCGGTAGAAACGCGGGCGTAGCCGAATCTGGTGCATGATGGGTCAGTAAGTCAGGCTCACAAAGATACATGCTCCTTTCACCAAACGAAGCGCGTTTATCTTGCTAGACCACCTCAGTTCCCGCGCCACCCACCAAAAACCCCGCTCCGGCAACTGCCAGAGCGGGGTTTCGTTTTTTCAGCTAACAGCTAACAGCTAACAGCTAACAGCTAACAGCTAACAGCTATTTGTTGTCGTCGCGGCCGTGGGCCTGGGCGGGGGGCGTGGTGGCTTCTACGGCCGAGAAGGCCTCCAGAATTTTGTAGGTGTGCGAGGCGCCCTTGGGCACTACGTAGGAGTTGCCGGGCTCCAGGAGCACCATTTGGCCTTCAACGTGTAATTCGGCGCGACCCTTCAGCACGTAGCCTACGGTTTCGTAGGCGCTGGCTGAGGGCTGTTTCGGCTCGCCGGGCTGCTCGTTTTCCCACATGCGCATGGAAACGTGTACGCCGGAGGCCAGGTACTTCTCGCCCTCGGGGCCTTTGGGCGAATGTTGGGAGTCTACTTTGGTGATGGTGGTATCGGCCATGATAGGGGGTAAATAGAAAAGTGGAAAAGTTGCGCTTACTTACCCGCTAACGCAGCCCGCCGACCCGGGGTTGCTGCCGGCCGGCGCGGGCGCCAGGCCAAACCTTCGGCCCCGGCCGGCGGTTACTTCCCCCGGGCCCCAACGCTACCTCTCGGCCGGTGGCCCGCTTCCAACTCCGCGCATGGCTCTTTCCTACGACCCCGATTTTCTTGACCAGCTGGCCCGCGCCCACCAGACTACGGCCGCCCCGCTGCCCGCCGCCGGCTTCTGCCAGCTGGCCGACCAGCTGCTGGAGCTGCTGTTCCCCGAGCGGTCGGCCCGCCCGCTGCGCGACGCCGATGCGCTGGCCGCCACCCTGCGCCTGCTCCAGGACGATTTGGGCGAGCTGCTGCGGGCCGTTGCCGCGCCCAGCGAGGCCGCCCGGCTCGCGGCCGCCTCGATGCAGGCGCTGCCCGCCCTGCGCGCCACGCTGCTGCTCGACGCCGCCGCCATCGTGGCCGCCGACCCGGCGGCCCAGGATCTGGCGGAAGTCATCACCACGTATCCCGGCTTTTATGCCACGGCGCTGCACCGCTTCGCCCACGGCCTGCACCGGCGGGGCGTGCCGCGGGTGCCGCGCCTGCTCAGCGAGTACGCTCACCAGCGCACCGGCATCGATATCCACCCCGGCGCCAGCATCGGCCCCTCGTTCTGCATCGACCACGGTACGGGCCTGGTTATTGGCGAAACCTGCGTTATCGGGGCCCGGGTGAAGATTTTCCAGGGCGTTACGCTCGGCGCCCTGAGCGTGGGCAAGCACCTGGAGGGCATTAAGCGCCACCCCACCATCGAAGACGACGTAGTTATCTACGCAGGGGCTACCATTCTGGGCGGCAACACCACCATCGGCCGCTACAGCATCATTGGCGGCAACGTCTGGCTCACCGAAAGCGTACCCTCGCACTCACGCGTCTACCACAAGGCTCACATCCACGTCACCCGCGCCGAAGACCCGGCCGGGGATATCATGTTTTCTATTTGAGGAGCCAGCAGTTAGAAGCCAGGAGCTAGAATCGAACGTCATTAATTCAAAGCCAGAATTGCCGTTTTTTCTACTCTCGATTCTAACTCTTTGCTCCTAACTTTTAACTTCTCAACAATGAAAGCCAACACCATTCTCGATACCATCGGCAACACGCCGCTGCTGCGCCTCAACCGCTTGTTCGCCGACCGCCCCGATGTGGAAGTATGGATGAAGCTGGAGCGGGCCAACCCCGGCGGCAGCATCAAAGACCGTATTGCGCTGGGCATGATTGAGGAAGCCGAGAAGAACGGCACCCTCACGCCCGACAGCGTTATCATCGAGCCCACCTCGGGCAACACCGGCGTGGGCCTGGCCATGGTGGGCGCCGTGAAAGGCTACAAGGTTACGCTCGTGATGCCCGAAAGCATGAGCATAGAGCGCCGCCGCCTGATGGCCGCCTACGGGGCCAACCTCGAACTCACGCCCCGCGAGCAAGGCATGAAGGGGGCTATTGCCCGCGCCCACGAGCTGGTGCAGGCCGACCCTAATGCCTGGATGCCCATGCAGTTCGACAACCCCGCCAACATCAAAACGCACGTCGAGCACACGGCCCGCGAAATTCTGGCCGATGCCCCCGAAGGCTTCGACTACTACATTACGGGCGTAGGCACCGGCGGCCACCTGACGGGCGTTGCCGAGGTGCTGAAGCCCAAATTCCCGAACCTGCAGGTGTTTGCCGTCGAGCCCGAGCTGTCACCGGTTATCAGCGGCGGCGCGCCCGGCCCGCACCCCATCCAGGGAGTAGGAGCGGGCTTCATCCCCGAAAACCTGCACACCGACCTGCTCGATGGTACCATCCTCGTCAGCCAGCAGAATGCCGCCGACATGACCCGGCGCGCCGCCCGCGAGGAGGGCATCTTCGTCGGCATCTCCTCCGGCGCCTCCCTGGCCGCCGTGGCCCAGAAGCTGGCCGACATGCCCCAGAACAGCCGCGTGCTCACCTTCTGCTACGACACCGGCGAGCGGTACCTGTCGGTCGAGGGCCTGTTCTCCTGATCACGGATCAGCACGGGGTGATTTCGGATTTCCCGGATTTCGTAAACGCCGGGCGGTCAGAATAATCTGCCCGTCCGGCAAACCGGCTCAGCCTGGAAACAAAAAGGCCACCTCAGCTAGGTGGCCTTTTTCGTTATGTACAGGATCGGCAAAAAATCTGCGCCATTCTGTGGTCCGTGGAGAATATCGGAGTCGAACCGATGACCTCTTGCATGCCATGCAAGCGCTCTAGCCAGCTGAGCTAATCCCCCGGGGTAGTACGCGCTTCGCCGGTTGCGAAACGGGAGTGGAGAATATCGGAGTCGAACCGATGACCTCTTGCATGCCATGCAAGCGCTCTAGCCAGCTGAGCTAATCCCCCTCGTGGTGTACTGCACCAAGCCGCCGGTTGCGTTTTGGTGAGGCAAAAGTACGCCACCTTTTTGATTCTGCAAGGCAGACACCAAAAAAAAACGGGCTGGCGATGCCGCCAGCCCGTTTTTGGAAAGCTAAGTAGTTCGCTTAGTTGAAGATGTAGCGTAGGCCCACCTGCATGTAGTAGGTAGAAGTCACGCCCAGATTGTTGCGGAACGTTTCGCGCACCAGGCCACCGCGGTCGAGCTGCAGGCGGAAGGTTGGCTGGGTCGTGCCGTTGGCGGCCAGGGCGTTCTGGTTGGTAGGCACCAATACCGAGCTGGCATTGGTCTGCTTGACAATGCCCCAGTCGTTGTTGAGCAGGTTGCCCAGGTTAACTACGTCGAGGCTGAGCTGCAGCGTGTTGCGCTTGCCACCCAGGTCCGTGAACAGGTCCTGGAGCAGTTTGATGTCGAACTGGTTGCGCCATGGGAGCAGGGCGCCGTTGCGCTCGGCATACTGCCCGCGGTGCTTGCTCAGGTACTTGTCCTGATCGACATACTGGAAGAACAGGTCGCTTTGCTCCTGTGCCGTGAACGTTTTCGCGGTAGCGCCCGAACCCACTGTCTGGGGTACGAACGTGATTTCAGAAGCGTCGCGCGGGATGTAAATCAGGTCGGCGTTGGCGCCGTCGCGGTTGAAGTCGCCCGCGTACAGGTAGGAGAAGCGGCCCTGGCGGCTGCCTTCGTAGAACACCGAAACCGTCGTAGCGAGGTGGCCGATGTACTCCTTCTTGTAAGAGAGCGAAGCAATCAGGCGGTCGGGCACTACGTAGCTGGCGTAGCTGAGCGAGAGGTTGTTGGCACCGTTAACGGTCGGCGTCTGCTGCCAGGCCGACAGGGGCTGGTCGCCACCGCCGTCGTAAAGGTTACGCGCATCGGAGCGGGTGTAACCCACCGAGGCGTAGACACCGCTGGCAAACTGGCGCTCCAGCTTGGCCGTTACCGACCAGTAATAGCCTTTGCTGGCGTTGTCGAGCACAATCGTGTTGAACGCACCACCACCGGCAGCGCCATTGGCTACGGCCTGACCAGCCCCGTTGATGGGGTTGATAAACTTCAGGTTGTTGGCTGAGGGGTAAATCAGGCGGTTGTCGGGGTAGTTGCGCGTGTTCAGGTTAACGCCTTCAACCAGGTTGACGTTGCGGAATACAGCCGTATTCAGGTCCTTGTTGTAGATACCTTCCAACGAACCAACCAGGCCACCGGGCAACTGCACGTCCATAGCCAGGCTGGTTTTCCAGGTCTGGGGGAAGCGGAAGTCGCGGGCTACGGCCGAGATTACGCTCGGGATAACCGTACCGGCCACCGGAACGGTTTCAGGACGGTAGAAACCGGGATTCTCGTTGAAGCCGCGGTAGCCGCCGGGCAGCTGGCTGTTGCCCTTGCTGTCGACGATGGCGTCGCCCGAGAAATTGCGGGTTACCTGCAGCAAACCGGCGTCGCCGGCCTGGCTCACGATCCAAACATAGGGTACGCGGCCCGTGAAGATGCCGGTACCACCGCGCAGCTGCACCGAACGGTCGCCCTGCACGTCCCAGTTGAAACCAATGCGGGGCGAGAGCAGGATGCTCGACTTAGGCAGGTTGGATACATCCACCTTTTCGCCACCGGCGAAAGTCAGCGGCGCGATGAGGGGGTGCGACTGCAGCTTCTCGGGGTAAGTTACGTAGTCGGCCCGCAGGCCGAAAAGTACCCGGAAGTTGTCGGCGAAGGAATACTCATCCTGGGCGTAAGCCGAGTACTGCCCGAACTTGAAGGTAGGGAAAGCCTGCTCGAAGTTAGGCGAGAGCGAGTACGTGTAAGCGAAGTCGGTTGGGCGGGAAGCGAACAGCTGGGCCGGCGTCGAGTTGGGGTTGCTGGCTACCTGGAAATCCTCGAACGAGTTGAAGCGGTAGTAGCTGGCGGCAAAGCGCTGGAAGCCGTTCTTGGTGATGCTATAGTCGCCCTGGAAGCCCAGCGTGATGTTGTGGCGGCCACGCAGCCACGAGAAGTCGTCGCGCACCGAGTAGATTTCCACGTCGCGCAGGTTGCCCAGCGTAAAGGGCTCGTAGCCGAAAGACGTGAACGGCGTTGGGGCGTTGGTGCCGTCGGCCTTCAGGATATCCACGAACGGGAAAATCTTGCTGTCGGAGCTGCGCGGGTCGTTCTGCTTGGTGTAGGTGGCGCGGAACGTGTTGGTCATGCTCGAACCAATGGTCGAGTTGAGTTCGGCGGCGCCGGAGTAGAAGTTCGACTCCTGGAAGTAACCCGCGTTGCGGAAGGGCAGCGCGTTCAGGTCGGTACGGCCCGTGCCCGTGGGGAAGTTGGTCAGGGGGCTTGACGAAGTGCTCGGGAAGGAAGGCGTTTTGCCCTCCGTCTGGCTATAGCGGATGTTGAAGCGGTTACGGGGGTTGATGTTCCAGTCGACGCGCGCCAGGTACTTGGTGCGGGGGCTGGTAAAGTCGTAGCCCTGGTAGCCGCCGGTCGAGTAACCAAACCGCTCGCTCAGGTAGTTGCTGATGTTGTCGAGCTCCGCGCCGGTTGGCCGCACAATGTTAGTGGCCGAGCCGTAGGGGTTTTCCGGCGAAGAAACGCGGCGGGTCTGGCCGGGGGTGCGGTTTTCCTCAATCTCGGCGTTAGCGAAGAAGAAGACTTTGTCCTTGATGATGGGACCACCCAGGCGGAAGCCGTACTGGTAGAAGCGCGAATCCTGCAGGTCGAATTTCTCACCGGCAACGTTGTTGCCGATAAAGCTCTGGTTGCGGTAGTAGGAGTAAGCCGAGCCTGTGAACTCGTTGGTGCCCGAACGCGTAACGGCGTTGATGGCCGCGCCGACGAAACCTGCCTGGCGCACGTCGTAAGGCGTTACGCTCACTACCAGCTGGTCGATGGCGTCGAGCGAGAGGGGCGAGCCCCCGGCGGGCAGGTTGCCGCCGATGCCGAAGTTGTTGTTGAAGTCGGAACCGTCGACGGTGAAGTTGTTCTGGCGGGAGTTGCCGCCGCCGATGGCGTTGTTGGGTCCGGCCTGGGGCGTGAGGCGGGTGAAGTCGTTGAGGCTACGGGTAATGGAGGGCAGGCGCTCAATCTGCTCGCGCTGCACGGCCGTTACCGAGCCCTGCTGGTCGGAGTTGATGAGCGAGTTGCGCTTGCCGCTCACTACCACTTCCTTCAGCTGGGTGCTGGTTTCGCTCAGATTAACGTCGAGGCGGAAGCTCTGGCCCAGGGTCAGGAACAGGTTTTCGCGCGTTACGTCCTGGTAGCCCACAAACGTAATCCGGACGGTATACGGGCCGCCGACGCGCATGCCCTGAATGTTGAAGCGGCCGTCCGAGTTGGTGGGGGCCACGTACTGGGTGTTGGTAGGCGTATGCACAGCAATTACCGTGGCGCCGGGTAGTCCCTCTCCGGTTTTGTCGGTAACGATACCGCTCATAGCCGAAGTGGAAACCTGTGCCCAGCTCATGTGAGCAGACAAGAGTGCCATCGGTACCAGCGCTACTGAAGCGTAAAGGTGGCGTCTCATAGAAGAGGGAAATGGGTGGAAAAGTGTGCTTTTGAAAAAGAAAAAACTGCCGCAAAGATACTGCCGGCAAACCCGGCGCATATTACGGCAGTATGATGATTATGCTGAATTCATACTCAGTGCCGGATCTGGGGAAGATGGTTCCGGCGGCTTAATGGGCGCAAAGGTAAGGAGTTGGTTTTATAACCTGGGCCTTACTGCCTTAATAAATCGGCTCAGATAATAATCGGTCTCCAGCGCATTCTCAATAACGCCCAGTGAGCTGGATGAATGGATAAACTGCACGCTCTCAGGCGTGGCCACCGTCACCATTCCTACGTGGGTAATAGTGCTGCTGCCAGGTGAAGCTCCAAAAAATACCAAATCGCCCGGCTGCAGATTCTGCGGCTTTACGGGCTCGCCCCACTGGGCCTGCTCGTTGCTGGAGCGCGGAATGCTGACCTTGATGGCGGCAAACGATTCGTAGAGCAAACCCGAGCAGTCCATGCCCAGGCGGGTGGTGCCGCCGTACCGATAAGGAGTGCCCTGGTACGAGCGGGCCGTTTCGATAACCTCGGCAATGGGGGCCGGCACGTTGGCCGCGATGGGGGAGGCGCCGGGCCGGCGCGACACCATTTTGGTGCGGCCGGCGGCGGTTTTGGATTTGGTTTTGACCGTAACCGGCGCCCGGCCCCGGCCGCGGGCCCGCTCGGCCGCCTTCATGCGGGCCACATCGCGGGCCGAGTGGTAGCGGCCGTTGCGGTAATTTACCTTGCCGGCGTTGCAGCCCGGCAGCGCACTAAGGGCCAGGAGCACTAAAACCGGCAGCGCCCATTGCCGCCACCAGGCCGAATAACTTACCTTCGTACTGTATTCCTGCATTGGTGCAAAGATACGCGCCCCGCTCACTTTCTCCCGCTCGCTCATGAACTTCCAGGTGCTGACTCCGGCCTTAGTGGCTCAGTTTGAAGAAATTGTCGGCCCGGCCCACGTGCTCACGGCCCAGCGCACCGAGGCCGCCGAGTACGCCGGCTACGGCCGCGACCACACCGAGGATCTGCACTACGCCCCCGAGGTGGTGGTAAAGCCGGCTAACGCCCGCGAGGTCAGCCAAATTGTGCGCCTCTGCCACGAAAACCATATTCCCGTAACGGCCCGCGGGGCCGGCACGGGCCTGAGCGGTGGGGCGCTGCCGCTGCACCAGGGCCTGGTGCTCAGCACCGAGCGACTAAACAACATTGTTGAAATTGATGAGCGCAACCTGCAGGCCACCGTCGAGCCGGGTGTTATCAACGAGGTGTTCCAGCGGGCGGTGCAGGAGGTCGGGCTGTTCTACCCGCCCGACCCGGCCAGCAAGGGCAGCTGCTTTCTGGGCGGCAACCTGGCCCACAGCAGCGGCGGCCCCAAAGCCGTGAAATACGGCACCACCCGCGACTACGTACTCAACCTGGAGGTGGTGCTGCCCACCGGCGACATCATCTGGACGGCGGCCAACACGCTCAAGAATTCCACCGGCTACAACCTCACCCAGCTGATGGTGGGCTCCGAGGGCACGCTGGGCATCATCACCAAAGCCGTGTTCCGGCTGCTGCCCTTTCCTAAGCACAATATTCTGATGCTGGTACCCTTCCGCCAGGAGGCCCAGGCGGCCGAGGCAGTAGCGGCCGTGTTCCGGGCCGGCATCATCCCGTCGGGCATGGAGTTTATGGAGCGCGAGGCTATTGCCTGGTCGTCGGACTACCTGAAAATCCCGCTCACGCTGCCCGCCGACATTACGGCCCACCTGCTCATCGAGCTCGATGGCCAGGATCTCGACCAGCTCTACAAGGAAGCCGAGCAGGTGTACGCCGTGCTGGAAACGTATGACGTGGGCGAAATCCTGCTGGCCGACAACGCCACCCAGAAAGACGAGCTCTGGCGCATTCGCCGCAACATTGGCAACGCCGTGCGCTACAACTCGGTGTACAAGGAGGAAGACACCGTAGTGCCCCGGGCCGAGCTGCCTACGCTGCTCAGGGGCGTGAAGGAAATCGGCCGGCGCTACGGCTTCAAAAGCGTCTGCTACGGCCACGCCGGCGACGGCAACCTGCACGTCAACATCATCCGCGGCGACCTCGACGACGAGATGTGGAACGTGGGCCTGCGCCAGCCCATCACCGAAATCTTCGAACTCTGCGTGAAGCTGGGCGGTACCATCTCGGGCGAGCACGGCATCGGGCTGGTGCAGAAAGGCTACATCGGCATTGCCCTAAAAGAAGCCAACCTGAACCTGATGCGCGGCATCAAGCAGGTGTTCGACCCCCACGGCATCATGAACCCCGGCAAAATCTGGATCACGGACTAAATCGCAGCAGTTGTAGATAAAAGGGATGACGCGGATTCGTTCAGGCGGCTATTGGGCCTTATGAACGAATCTGCGTCATCCCTTTTATCGGCAACTGCTGCGATTTATTGAGCGTTCTTGAGCGTGTCCTCGCCGCCATAGGGCGTGCCTTCCTTGAGGTTGCCGCGCAGGCCGCCCTGCTGCGACTGGCCGGCTTCCTGTTGCGCCTGGGCAGTGGGGCTGGCCTGGGCCGTGCCGGGAGCACCGATTTTTTCGGCGGCGGCTGATTGGGGCTGATCCTTGCCGGCTTGCTTCACCAGCTCGTTGGCACGGCTGATGTACTGCTGCCTGGCTTCGTCCTGGGGCATGCCCTTGAGCTTGCTCCAGGCATCCCACTGGCCCTGCGAAAGTCCCTTGGGGCCGTCGGGGTTATCGGGCTCGTCGTCGCCCACTTCGTCGCGCTTGGCGTCGTGGTCGCCGTCGGTGGCCTGCTTGTAGAGGCCATAGAGTTCGGTCATGTGCGCGGCGGCCATTTCGCCGGGCAGGCGGTCGACACTCATGGCGGCGGCTTCAAAATCTTGCTGGAGACTCATATCGAAAGGGAGAAGAAAGGTGAAGGAGTGGGAGGGAAGCGGGCAGCGGCCGGGGCTGGCCGCCGGACGGTTGGCCGGCGCCAGCCGGGAAGGGCTGCCCGGCAGTGAGGGTTGTACTAGCCGGGCGCAGCTTTGGTTACGACGATGGAGTACAGTTTTTTGCCAACCTACGTCGCAATAGTTCGTACTTTTGCCAGCCATATGTGTGGAATCACCGGAGTATTCGCTTTTACTGACGCGGGCCGCAGTGCGCTGGCCGCCCTGCCTGCCTCAACCGACGCCATTGTCAGCCGCGGGCCCGACTCGCAGGGACACTTTATCTACGACGGTTGCGGTCTGGGCTTCCGGCGCTTGGCCATCCTCGATTTGTCGGCCGATGGCAACCAGCCCATGACCGACGACTCGGGGCGCTACACCATTGCCTTCAACGGGGAAATCTTCAACTTTCAGGAGCTGCGGCAGAAGCTGGTTGAAAAAGGCCATACTTTCCACTCGCAGACTGACACCGAAGTTATCCTGCACCTGTACATGGCCGAGGGGCGCAACTTCCTCAAGAAGCTCAACGGCTTTTTCGCCTTCGCCATTTACGACAAGGAGGAGGATTCGCTGTTCCTGGCCCGCGACCGGATGGGCGAAAAGCCCCTGCTCGTGTACCGCGACGAGGACAAGCTGCTGTTTGCCTCCGAGATGAAGTCGCTGCTGGCGCTGGGTATCCCGCGCAAGCTCGATTACACCTCGCTCAACCAGTATCTGCAGCTCAACTACATTCCCGGTCCGGCTACCATTTTCAAGGGCGTGAAGAAAGTGCTGCCCGGCCACTACCTGTTCATCAAGGGCAAAAAGGTGGTGCGCAAGCAGTGGTACAAGATTCCGTACGACCCCAAGAAAGTCGAGAAGAACAAGACCACCTACGAGCAGCAGCAGGCCAAACTGGTAGAGCTGCTCGACGAGGCCACGGCCCGCCGCCTCGTGGCCGACGTGCCCGTGGGCGCCTTCCTGAGCGGCGGCATCGACTCATCGGTGGTGGTGGCGCTGGCCACCCGGCATACGCCCCACCTGAACACGTTCAGCATTGGTTTTGCCGACGAGCCCTTTTTCGACGAAACCAAGTACGCTAAGCTGGTGGCCGAGCGCTACAAAACCAACCACACGGTTTTCTCGCTCCGCAACCAGGACCTGTACGACCACATCTTCGACGTCCTCAACTACCTCGACGAGCCGTTTGCCGATTCCTCGGCCCTGGCCGTGTACATTCTCAGCAAGCGCACCCGCGAAAAGGCCACCGTGGCGTTGAGTGGCGACGGCGCCGACGAGCTGTTCGCGGGCTACAACAAGCACATGGGCGAGTTTCAGGTGCGGCAGGGCGGCTTCAAGGCCGAAGCCGTAGCGGGCCTCGATATGCTCTGGAGCGTGCTGCCCAAGTCGCGCAACTCGTTTCTGGGCAACAAGGTGCGGCAGTTTCAGCGCTTCTCGCGCGGCATGCTCAGCGGCCCCAAAGACCGGTACTGGGACTGGGCCTCGTTTGCCTCCGAAAAGGATGCCCGCGCCCTGCTCAGCCCCGCTGCCCGCCGCAAAATCGGTAAGAAGCTGGCCGAGCGCCGCCGCCGCGACCTGCTGGGCGACCTGCACGCCGGCGGCGACCTGAACGAGGTGCTGCTCACCGACACCCGCATGGTACTGCCCTACGACATGCTGGCTAAGGTAGACATGATGAGCATGGCCAACTCGCTGGAGGTGCGCCCGCCCTTCCTCGACCCCAACGTAGTGCGCTTCGCCTTCTCGCTGCCCGTAAGCAGCAAGATCGACGCGAACATGAAAAAGAAAATCGTGCAGGACGCCTTCCGGCCCATGCTGCCCGAAGAGCTCTACAAGCGTCCTAAAAAGGGCTTCGAGGTGCCGCTGCTCAAGTGGTTCCGCGGCGAGCTGCGCCCGCTTATCGAGGACGATCTTCTGTCCGACGGTTTCATTGAGGCCCAGGGGATTTTCGACGTGGGCGCGGTGCAGCAGCTCAAAAAGCAGCTGTTTTCCAGCAGCCCCGGCGACGTGCACGCCCGCATCTGGGCGCTCATCGTGTTCCAGTGGTGGTGGAAGAAGTGGATGGCCTAGCGCTTTGGCTGTCAGCTTTCGTTTGGCCGCCGACGCAAGGGAGAAATAAACACGAAAAGCTAACAGTCAACAGCTGATAGCTATTAGCCTAAAGCATGCTATCCATCATTATTCCGGCTTTCAACGAAGGCGCGACCATCGCGCGGATACTGGACCAGATTCGGGCCGTGGAGCTGATTGGTGGCTTTAGCAAGGAGGTGATTGTGGTAGACGACTGCTCGACCGACGACACCGCCGCCGTGGTGCGGCGCTACGCGGCCGAGTATCCGGAGCTGGCGCTGAGCTACCATCGTCACGCCATCAACCAGGGCAAGGGCGCGGCGCTGCACACCGGTATCCGGGCGGCCACCGGCGAGTTCGTCATTATCCAGGATGCCGACCTGGAATACGACCCCCAGGAGTACAACATCCTGCTGGCTCCCGTGCTGCGCGGTGTGGCCGACGTGGTATACGGCTCGCGCTTTATTGGGGGCAAGCCGCACCGCATTCTGTTCTTCTGGCACAGCATCGGCAATAAGTGGCTCACTGCGCTGTGCAACGCCTTCTCCAATCTCAACCTCACCGACATGGAAACCTGCTACAAACTGTTCCGCCGTGAACTGGTGCAGGGCCTGCAGCTGCAGGAAAAGCGCTTCGGCTTCGAGCCCGAAGTTACGCTCAAAATGGCCCGCGTACCCGGCGTACGCATTTACGAAGTGGGCATCAGCTACTACGGCCGCACCTACGCCGAAGGCAAGAAAATCGGCTGGCGCGACGGATTTAGGGCCATCTATTGCATCGTAAAATACGGCGTGCTGCAATAGCGTAACTTTGCGGCTTCAAAAGAGAAAATTTGTTCTACTGAGCTTTACTATATGAAAATTGCAGTTGTAGGTACCGGCTACGTGGGCCTGGTAACGGGCACTTGCTTTGCCGAAGTTGGCATCGACGTGACGTGCATTGATATCGACCAGCGTAAAATCGACAACCTGCGCCAGGGTATTTTACCCATTTACGAGCCGGGCTTGGAGGAGATGGTGACCCGCAACGTGGATGCCGGACGGCTGCACTTCAGCACCGATCTGGGTGCGGCCATCAAGGATTGCGACGTAGCCTTCATTGCCGTGGGCACCCCCCCCGGCGAAGATGGCTCGGCCGACCTGAAGTATGTGCTGGCCGTGGCCCGCGGCATTGGCGAGCACATGAATTCTTACGGCGTTATTGTGACCAAGAGCACGGTACCGGTGGGCACGGCTGCTAAGGTCCGCCGCGAAATTGAGCAGGCGCTGGAAAAACGCGGCGCCCAAGTTGACTTCGATGTTGCTTCCAACCCTGAGTTTCTGAAGGAAGGCGCCGCCATCGACGACTTCCTCAAGCCCGACCGCATTGTGGTGGGCGTAGCTTCTGAGCGGGCCGAGGACGTGATGAGCCGCCTCTACAAGCCCTTCCTGCTCAACGGCCACCCGATTATCTTCATGGATATTCCATCGGCTGAGATGACGAAATATGCGGCTAACTCCATGCTGGCCACCAAAATTTCGTTCATGAACGACATTGCCAACCTCTGCGAAATCATGGGGGCTGATGTGAACATGGTGCGCCGTGGCATCGGCTCCGACGCCCGTATCGGCCCTAAGTTCATCTATCCCGGTATCGGCTACGGCGGGTCCTGCTTTCCCAAGGATGTGAAGGCGCTTATCAAAACGGCCCAGGAAAACGGCTACCAGATGCAGGTGCTGCAGGCGGTGGAAAGCGTGAACGAGGGCCAGAAAGAAGTGCTCTTCAACAAAGTGAAAAAGCACTTTGGCGCCGAATTAAAGGGCAAGAAGATGGCCGTATGGGGCCTGTCGTTCAAACCCAAGACCGACGACATGCGCGAGGCGCCTTCGCTGGTGATTATTGAGAAGCTGCTGGCCGAAGGCTGCACCGTATCGGCCTACGACCCGGTGGCCGTAACCGAAGCCAAGCACTCGCTCGGCGACCGGATTACCTACGCCGAAGACCAGATGGAAGCGCTCATCGACGCTGACGCGCTGCTTATTGTAACCGAGTGGCCCGAATTCCGGGTGCCCAACTTCACCGTTGTGAGCCGGCTGATGAAGCAGAAGGTCATCTTTGATGGTCGTAACATCTACGACAAGCAGGAACTGGAGCAGGCTGGGTTTGCCTACCACTGCATCGGCGTCCGGACCGGCCATCAGGAGCCGGTATAGGCTCCTTGGCGGAACCTGTTCGGCAACATCCTCTTCCTTTAGAACTTCTCTGTATGTCTGATAAAAAACGTGTACTCATCACCGGCGGAGCCGGATTTTTGGGCTCCCACCTCTGCGACCGGTTTCTGGCTGAGGGTTACCATGTCATTGCCATGGACAACCTCATCACCGGCGACCTGGCCAACATCGAGCATCTGTTCGGCAACGAACACTTTGAATTCCACCACGCCGATGTGAGCAAGTTCGTGTTCGTGCCTGGCAAGCTGGACTACATCCTGCACTTTGCCTCGCCGGCCTCACCCATCGACTACCTCAAAATCCCGATTCAGACTCTGAAAGTCGGCTCGCTCGGCACCCACAACCTGCTGGGCCTGGCCCGGGTGAAGGGCGCCCGCATGCTGATTGCCAGCACCTCGGAAGTGTACGGCGACCCCGAGATCCATCCGCAGGTAGAGGAGTACTTCGGCAACGTGAACCCGGTGGGCCCGCGCGGCTGCTACGACGAGGCCAAGCGTTTCCAGGAAGCCATTACCATGGCCTACCACAACCACCACGGCCTGGAAACGCGCATCGTGCGCATCTTCAACACCTACGGCCCGCGCATGCGCCTCAACGACGGGCGGGTGCTACCGGCTTTCCTGAGCCAGGCCCTGCGCGGCGAAAACCTGACCGTATTCGGCGACGGCTCGCAGACCCGCTCGTTCTGCTACGTGGACGACCTGGTAGAGGGCATCTACCGGCTGCTACTCAGCGACTATGCGCTGCCCGTCAACATCGGCAACCCCGACGAAATCAGCATCAAGGATTTCGGCGAGGAAATTGCCCGCCTGATGAACGTGGAGTTCCAGCCTACCTACCAGGAACTGCCCCAGAACGACCCGATGAAGCGCAAGCCCGACATCACCAAGGCCCGCGAAATTCTGGGCTGGGAGCCGAAGGTAGACCGGGCCGAGGGCCTGCGCCGGACGCTGGAGTACTTTAAGGAGCACGTGAGCGAGGTAATGGCCGGTAAGGTGGATAACACCCCGCGCAGCTTCTAAATAAAGAATTGAAATGAGTAAACGAGCACCCTGAAGCTGAGCTTCGGGGTGCTTTTTTTGCGCCACCCGGCTCTGCTGGCGCAGCCCACCAAAATAGTATATTGGATTCTGTTAAACGGCTACAGATATGGCACGGGTGAAGATAGAAGCGGGCTCCGGCATTGCGGGTTTAAGTGGGCGGGTGGGTAATCTGGTGTTCCGGATGAGTGCGGACGGCGATACGTACGTGCAGCAGGCTCCGGCCAGCAGCAAGCAACCGGGCTCGGCTGCGCAGCAGGCCCATCGGCGTAAGTTTGGGGACGCTGCCAGGTATGGTCGGGAACAGGCCGCCAGCGCTGAAGGTCGGTCCTACTACCAGCCTTTCGTGCAGCCGGGCCGCTTTGGCAGCGTGTACCGCACGGCCCTGGCAGACTTTGCCAAGCCCCCGCAGCTGCTGGCCGTGGAGGCTGACGATTATCAGGGCCAGGCGGGGAAGCATCTACGGATACAGGCGCATAAACCCTGCGGAGTTGCGGCAGTACGTGTGCGGGTGCTGGATGCCGCCGGCAGAGTGCTGGAGGAAGGTGCTGCTATGCCGGAGTGCGGCGGCTGGTGGAACTACGAAACCCAGCAAGTGCATCCAGCCGGCGTATCCCGGCAACTGCAGGTGCTGGCCCGCGACCGTCCGGGCAATGAGGCGACAGAAATCGTTGACCTCAAATAGTGCTATCCTGCTTGTAAGCCATCGATAAGCTGGTGGAGCCGAAAAGCCTATAGCCAGCCTGTACGGAGGCTAGCTTCGGTATGGTGCAGAGCTGAGGGAGGCAGCCGGGAAATATGCTATTGAGTGGAGCGGACGCCAGGTTTCTGTAGATGTGTATAAAACTCTGTTGCAGGGTCGTTGCTACCTAAGAACACCGGGTATACAGGATGCAAGACCTATACTGCCGTTCGACAGGCCTGGCCCGCTGGTTTGATTTAAGCTACTGTTGGGTATCGGCGGGCCGCAAATGCAGGGGCTTTGTGTAACAAGCCTGTAGTCAGGGTGTGGTAGGATAGGGGCGAAACATTAACTTTACCCAAGTCTTGCTTCATGACTGCATGAGGCTACACATCTTTATCAATTTATGTCGCAATTTCCCAATCCGCACCTGATTGAGTTCCCGAAGTTAGGAGAGCCGGGCATCGGCTACATTTCTGTTACCGAGCAGAGCCAGCTGGTGCCGTTTGCGGTGCAGCGTATTTTCTGGACCTACTATACACCCGAAAGTATTGTGCGGGGCCGCCATGCTCATCACCGCACCGAGCAGGTACTTATTGCCGCCGCCGGCCGCATCACGGTAACTACGGAGCTGGCCGATGGCACGATAGAGCTGTTCCGGCTCGAAGATCCGCACGTGGGGCTTTACGTACCACCCCAGGCGTGGCACACCATGCAATACTCGCATTCGGCCGTGCAGTTGGTGCTGGCTTCGGTTCCGTATCAGGAGGCCGACTATATCCGCAACCACGATGAATTCAAGCGGATATGGACCTCGCAGGCATAACTACTCCCAATGCTGATTGGGTAAGGTCGCGCGCCGAAATCCTGCTCCGGCACTCACCCACACATTTCCTGCGGCACCTGCCCACCGAACCGCAACAGGTGCGCTATGGTACCGGCGCGGCCGCCCGCTTTGGTAAGCAGGTGGGGGAGGAGGTGCTGACGGCTGCCGACGGACAAAGTCAATGGCTGTTGCAGCATCTACCCTGGGATTCTGAGTTTTTTGGTACGTCTACCTACCGGCTCTTCACGGGCTTGTTTGGCTCTGATGCTACCCCGGCCGCACTGAGGGCGGCGGCGACTCAGCTGCGAGTTAGACTAGCGGCCCGCGGGCCCTACTACGCCTTCAGCGTTATACCAGCCGAAGACACGGCCCTGCTGCAAGCATTAACGGGCGGTGGCTGGCGGCTTATCGAGACCCGGCTCAATTTCTATTGCCCGGTAGCTGAGGCTACCCTGCCCGCGCCCGCGCCGGTACGCTTGGCCCGGCCCGAAGAGGCGGCGCACATCGGCCGGATTTCGGCCGCGGCCCGCAACCTCTTCGACCGATTTCATGCCGACCCCTGGTTTGGGGAGGCTTGTGCCGATGCGCTATTGGCCCGTTATGCTGAAGCCGCCACTGAAGGCAGCTACGCCCATGCCGTGCTGGTGCCTGATGAGGCCGGCCTGCCCGTTGACTCGTTTCTGGCCATTGGCGATATGGCGGCTGAAACCGGGGTGCCCGGCAGCGGGGCCTCACGGGTGCTGCTCACGGCCGTAGGGCCTCAGAACCGCGGCTGGCATCTAAAACTGGTAGCGGCAACCGTGCGCCGGGCTGCCGTGCTATCTTTGCCCCAGGTGCTGATGACCACACAGGCTACGAACGGGGCCGTGTTTCGCACCTGCGAGAAGCTGGGGTTCCGGTTGGGCAGCACCAGTCATGTATTGGCGTGCGACGGTAACCAGTCCTGAATAATAAAAGCACTTAAGTCGGTCGGCTTGCTATTGAAAGCTCGCTTGCCTGTAAAAAACAACAATTCCGCTGTCCTATGAGCATGTTGACTGTTCCGTTTCTCTCCTTCCAGCCTCAGCATGTGCCCATTCGGGAGGAAGTTATGGCTGCTGTGGGCCGCGTATACGACTCGTACTGGTACGTGCTGGGTGACGAGGTAAAAGCGTTTGAGCAGGCGTATGCTGCCTTCAACCAAGTGGCCCACACAGTGGGCGTGGCCAACGGCCTCGACGCGCTGGTGCTGGCTTTGCGGTTACTGGGCATCGGGGCCGGCGATGAAGTAATAGTGCCTTCTAATACCTACATCGCTACCTGGCTGGCCGTAACCCAGGTGGGGGCTACCCCGGTGCCGGTAGAACCTAACCCCGCCACCAGCAACCTGGACCCCGGCCGTATTGCGGCTGCCTTAACGCCCCGCACTCGTGCTATTATGCCGGTCCATCTGTACGGGCAGGCCTGCGAGATGGGTCCAATTATGGAACTGGCCAACAAGCATGGCCTCTACGTGGTGGAAGATAACGCCCAGTCGCAGGGTGCTGCTTTTGGCGGGCAGCTCACCGGCAGCTTTGGCCACGTAAACGGTACGAGCTTCTACCCCGGCAAAAACCTGGGGGCGCTGGGCGACGCCGGGGCTATAACCACCAACGATGCTGCGCTGGACCAGAAGGTGCGGGTGCTGCGTAATTATGGCTCGCAGCAGAAATATTACAACGAAGTAGTGGGTTACAACTCGCGCCTCGATGAGTTGCAGGCCGCCGTGCTGGGAGTGAAGCTTCGCCATCTGCCCGAATGGACCCGCCAGCGCCAGCAGGTGGCTGCCTGGTATGACCAGCACCTGACCGGTATTGCCGGCCTGCGCCGGCCGGTAGTGGCCACCGGGGCTACGCACGTCTATCATCTCTACGTGGTACACACCCCGCAGCGCGATGCCCTGCAGCAGCAGCTGGCCACCCAGGGCGTCAGCACAATGATTCACTACCCGGTGCCGCCGCACCGGCAGCAGGCTTACGCGGCTATGCAGCTGCCAGCCGGGGCTTTTCCTATTGCCGAGGAATTGGCGGCCACCTGCCTGAGCTTACCTATGTACCCCGGCATGACTGAGGAGCACGTACGGGCCGTGGCGACGGGGATTCGTAGCTTTTTGTGCTAGTTAACGTTCGATAGTATCAGCAGCTCCCTATGCCCAAGTTGTCCATAATTATTCCCTGCTATTACAACGAGGATAACATCCCGGTAACAGTGCGCGAGCTGGTAGCTAACGAGGCCAACTTCCCGCCTGAAGTCAGCTTCGAATACGTGTTCGTGAATGATGGCTCGGGCGATGATACGCTTGGAGCCCTGCAACGGGCCCGCACACTGTATCCG
Organism: Hymenobacter actinosclerus; assembly: GCF_900111515.1. Lineage (GTDB taxonomy): Bacteria > Bacteroidota > Bacteroidia > Cytophagales > Hymenobacteraceae > Hymenobacter > Hymenobacter actinosclerus. The sequence goes on along the minus strand of NZ_FOHS01000003.1, from coordinate 327,819 downwards.
GATCGGATATGCATTGTGGATCTGGCCGGTAACGTAGGCTCCTACAACGCCATCGTGGCCGGCATGGCTCAGGCTACGGGCGACTGTATGGCTATTATCACGGCCGATATGCAGGACCCGCCGGCACTGATGGTGCAGATGTATGCCTACTGGCAGCAGGGCTTCAAACTCATCATCGGCAACCGCCAGGACCGCGAAGAAACCGGTCTGCAACAGCTATTTGCCCGCGCGTTCCATGTATTGATGAAGAAAATTGCCCTGCCCAACATTCCGGATGGCGGCTTTGACTTCGTGTTTTTCGACCGGCAGGTGGCCGAGCACATTATCACTCTGCAGGAGCGCAACAGCAACCTGTTCTACCTGATGGTGTGGCTGGGCTACCCTTATGTAAATATTCCGTACGTGCGCCGCAAGCGCGAAATCGGCAAGTCGCGCTGGACGCTGAAGAAAAAAGCCAAGCTCTTCATTGATTCCATCCTTGCCTTTTCCTTTTTTCCCATCCGGGCCATTTCGGTAATGGGCCTGGTACTGGGGCTGGCCGCTTTCGGTTATGGTCTGTACATCATCGGACTTCATCTATTCGGTAGTCAGAAGCCGGAAGGCTGGTCGGCACTTATGGTTGTGCTGCTATTTGTATCGGCCTTTCAAATGACGGCTCTGGGCGTTATCGGCGAATACGTATGGCGCGGGCTCGATGCGGCCCGGCAGCGGCCCCTGTATGTGGTGAAGGAAGTGTATGTATAAAGAGTCGGCGGGAAGACAGGAAGGCATGACGCGCACTTTCCTGAGGCAACGGCTCGAACTGGCCAGTCGGCAGCTCATACGCCTGATTACCGCACCCGCGGCGGAGTGGTTGATGCTCTGCTTGTGCCTGTTGCCCTTTCTGCTTATCAGTGCCTTTAATCACCCCACCGACGACGACTTTCAGGCGGCGGTACTAGCTCGCCGGTATAGCTTCTGGCAAAGTATACAGTTTTATTATCAGCACTGGACGGGGCGCTACACCAGTTCCTTTTTGTATGGGCTGGTGTATGAGGCCCCATCACTGGATTGCTGGCTGCTGGCGCTACGGCTGGCGCCGATAGCCCTGCTGCTTGCCTTGGTAAGCGCGCTGTATTTTGCCATTGGCGGGCTGGGATATACTTTTTCAGCTTCCCTGAAAGGACGTTTATCTTTATATGGCACACTGCTATACCTGTGTGGCACGCCCCTGGTCGCCTCGGCCCTGTACTGGTATAATGGCGCCGCGGTTTACACCTCTGGGCTGGTACTGGGTCTGGTACTGATCGGCCTGATCGGTCGGAGTATACAAACCACCCATCGTATCAGGCAGGCCGGCTGGGGCATCGGAGCGGCCATAAGCGGGGTTTTATTGGTGGGAACCAACGAGCTGATGATACCAGTAGCCCTGGGCGGGGTTATTTTATGGATGCTGGCCCAAACGAAAAAGAACAGTATCTGGCCGGTTGTTGTGCTGGTTGCCAGTGGCCTTGGGGCCGCAGTGGCCATTGCTGCCCCAGGCAACTTCGCGCGGGCCGATAAGGTGCAGGCTGGCCTGCCTTTTGTGTATCGGGCAGGTATAATAGGGGGCAAGAGCCTTTATCTGACGGCCTCACACCTGGCAGCATGGGTGAGCAACGGCGCCTTATTAGCGGCAACCATTTTGTTTTTGTGGTGGCTGCAGCCGCGGCAGCGGGTTGGGGTGCCCTCCAGGTGGCTTGGTGCAGCCATTGCCGGCGCAGTGGGAATGGTATTGCTGACAATACCCACGCTCTGGGCAACCAACGATGTTCCGGCCCGGGTATGGAACGTCGTGTACTTCCTGTTTCTGCTGTGCTGGTTTGCACTGGTAGCCGCTGCAGCCAGCCAATGGGCGCTGCCGGTAAGCTGGCGGGTAAGCCGCCGCGCCGGTCGGGGGGCACGGGTGGTATGGCTGGCATTTCTTGTAGCGGGCTATAGCAGTGCAGTGCATGTAGCCTACGTAGATCTTGCGTTTAAAGCGCCACAATACCATAAGGCGCAGCTGCAGCGTTACGCGCTGCTCGGCCGGTTGCGGCAGGCAGGCCAGCTCAGCGCGAGCGTACCGGCGCTTCTGCCAAACGAATATCAATATCCGGCCACTCTGTTTCTGCATGAGTTGGAGCCGTTCCCGCAGGATATTGCCAATGAAGGCGTCGCGGCTTATTTTGGCCTCGACAGCGTGCGCATAAAGGCCCCTCCGGCGCGTAGCAGAAGGCATATGTTTGAGTAGGAGACTGCCCAGCCCCCTGCAGCCTGATGCGGTGTAGGGGGCTGGGCTACAGCCTGTACCGCAACCCGAAAACCGCTGTAGAAAGGTATTGACTAGTGCTTTGCCGATGATACCTCATCCGCCGCCGCACCATGGCCGCCGGATGCCCCCCCGCGGCGGGCCGAGGCGTCGCCCAGTACGGGTTCTCTGATGTTCCACGTGTCGAACTGAACCAGCAGCTGTTGCAGATAGGAGCGCAATTTTTTGGTGAAAGGCCGTTCAACGAAAAAGTGAATCAGATACGCTGCACCAATCATGACAATTAAAGTCAGGCCCAGCAACAGGTATTTATTGAACAGGTGCCCGATGCGGTGAAAGGCTACGAAGGCAATATTGCTGTGTAGCAGATACAACGGGTAAGTAACAACTCCCAGCCAGGCCAGCCAAGCGAAGCGGTTGAGGGTTACTATGCGCAGAGCGATAAGCATAAAAGACAGGTAGAAAAGCGTAATGATGCTCACGACCACTAAAGGGGAAAATACCGTGTGGTATGTGCTGCCCAGCAGCTCGGCCTGCGCCAGGCTGTTTTGTACGGCCAGGTGGTAGGAAGTAAAAAGTATAAGGTAGCGCAGGTAAGTACGCTGGGCAGGTTGCTGAAGGAGCTGAAACACCATGCCGGCAATGAAATACGGGGCGTATTGCGGAAACAGCAGATACGCGAAAGGCGCGGTAGCCGGCAAAGAGCCCGTAACAAACACGCACCCGAGCCACAGCACCAGCATGACGTCGATGTGCCGTATCAGGCGGTAGCCAATGAGCAGCGAAATAATAAAGTAGAAGGTGATTTCGATGCTGAGCGACCAGTAGGCGCCATCGATGGCCGTTACGCCAAAGAAATCCTGCAGCATCGTCATGTTGTAGGCGTATTGCCGGAAGCTGGCCTCCAGGTTGGATGCCATAGCCGGATCAGCCGGCCCTTTGCCCCAGAGTCGCTCCACTACGAAGGTGAGCGTACATGCCACCCAGAAGGCCGGATAGAGGCGTGTTACCCTGGAAACGAAGAATTGCCGGACTGTTTTGCCATACGTGCTAAGCAGAATGACGTAGCCGGAAATAATAAAGAACAACTCGACCCCCAGGTACCCATACTTCGTGTAAGGAGCCAGTTCGGGGTAGGCAATCGGGCTGTAGCCATCGGCCGCGTAGCCCCGGAAAGTGTAATGGAAGAGTACAACTGCCAAAGCCGCTGCAAAGCGCAGCAGATCAAGCTCGTACTGGCGCTTGGGGGAGGAGGGTAAAGAGGCTTGTGGCATAGGGCAAGGACGCTGACCAATTTACCCGAACGGTGAAAAGGCAATAAAATTGCCGGGTTAGTGGGTTTTTCCCGACCAACCGTTGTGAGTGCCGTGGCCTATTGAAAAAGTTATACTATTCAGCCGCCGGTGGCTCGGCACAGCAATCAGCCAGGGCAAAGGTAAGCCGGTGCGGCGCAGCCCTTCGCAAAGAGCCGGTTACTTCCAGTAAAACGCTGCGGCGAAGGGAATGATGGAGCAGACAGGGAGCAGGGAGCCGGCTGCCCGACCGGCAGAAAACCGGAGCGCAAAGGTTTGCGGTCAGACACAGACCCGCAGAACACTGGGAAACATTACCTAATTTTGCCCCACCATCACCATCCTGCACCTGTATGAAAATCCCTTTTCTGTCCTTTGCTGCTCAGCACGAGCCTATCCGTGGAGAGATAATGGAGGCATTGGGCCGGGTTTACGACTCGCATTGGTACGTACTGGGGCAGGAGGTGAGTGAGTTTGAAGCGGCTTACGCCACCTTCAACCAGAGTGCGCACTGCATTGGGGTAGCAAACGGCTTGGATGCCCTGCACCTGTCGTTGCTGGCATTGGGTATTGGTCCCGGCGACGAAGTACTGGTTCCTTCCAACACTTATATTGCTACCTGGCTGGCAGTTTCGTACGTAGGCGCAGTGCCTGTGCCGGTCGAGCCCAACCCGGTTACGTACAATATCGACCCCCAGCGGATCGAAGCAGCCATTACCCCGCGCACCAGGGCCATAATGCCCGTGCACCTGTATGGCCAGGCCTGTGAGATGACGGCCATTATGGAGATTGCGCGCCGGCACAGCCTGGCCGTAATAGAAGATAATGCCCAGGCCCAGGGGGCTACGGCTGATGCCCGCCTGACCGGTAGCTTCGGACACGCCAATGCAACGAGCTTTTACCCCGGTAAAAACTTAGGCGCACTCGGCGACGCCGGAGCTATAACTACCAGCAGCGACGAAGTTGCCCAGACCCTGCGGACGTTGCGCAACTACGGTTCCAGACAGAAATACTACAACGAAGTAATCGGCTACAACTCGCGCCTTGATGAGTTGCAGGCGGCAGCGCTGCGGGTGAAACTTAATTACCTGCCCGAATGGACGCGCCAGCGCCAGCAGATTGCCGGCTGGTACAACGAACAGCTAACGGGACTTGGAAACGATGAGTTGCTACTGCCACTTACTGCCGCTGGTTGCACGCACGTTTACCATCTGTATGTAGTACGCACTGCCCGCCGAGATGCTTTGCAGCAGCACCTGACGGAAGCGGGTGTTGGTACGCTGATTCATTACCCGGTGCCGCCCCATCGTCAGCAGGCATACGCGCATCTGCAGCCCGCGCTGGGAAGCTTTCCAATAGCGGAGCAATTGGCAGCAACCAGCCTGAGCCTGCCGATGTGGCCCGGAATGACCGAGGCAAACGTAACAGCGGTGGCCAGCGCCATACATGATTTTTATGAGGGGAAGTAGAGCCATGTCTGTGCCCCATCTAATCGAGTTCGCAAAAACCGGATCCGCAGAGTTGGGCTTTATCACAGTTGCCCAGAACAGTGAACTTCCTTTTGAGATTAAACGGGTTTACTGGACTTACGACACGCCCGACTCGGTAGTTCGTGGCCACCATGCCCACCACGATCTGGAGCAGATAATTTTCGCCACAAGCGGTCGGATAGAATTTGACCTGGAAAACTTAAGGGGGGAGAATCAAAAATTTATTCTGGATTCGCCAAATGTCGGACTGTATATTCCTAAGCTGTATTGGCGGACAATTATGTTCTCTCATCAAGCAGTATTAATGTGTTTGACCTCTCAGGAGTATATTGAAGAGGATTATATTAGGTCATATACAGACTTTGAGAATATGAAATCACTGCATAAAATTACTGAAAGTAAGTAACAAAATGGGAAACGATTTGCAGGTTGTCAGATATTCTGATTATTATAATAAAGCTTGGAACGACTTCATTGATAAATCTATCAATGGAACGTTCCTGTTTAGAAGAGAATACATGGAGTATCACGCTGCTGTATTTGAAGATTTCTCGTATTTGATATTTGATAAAAAGGATTTAATAGCTGTTTTCGTTGCTGGAAGAAAACACTCTGATGAAAATAGTGCTGTACTGATTGCTCATCCTGGCCTTACCTATGGAGGTTTGGTTTATGTAAATAATCTAAAATATAATTTGATAGAATCCATATATGATCTGCTAATTCATAATTTTATTAAACAGGGATTTAGTGAAGTCATAATCAAGCCAGTGCCTAGTGTATTCTGTTCGCGTTACAGCGAAGCAAACCTGTTCTATTTTTCTGATAAAGGATTTGTATTACATAGCAGAGAATTGAATTCGGTAGTCGATCTTTCTTATGAACTGACATTTAGTAAAGGCAGGAAGGATAATATCAGAAAAGCGCAAAGAAATAATGTTGTAATTAGTGAAAGTAATGAGTTTAAAGATTTTTGGGATTTATTAACTGACAATTTGTGGAACAGCCATAAAGTCATCCCTGTTCATTCATTAAATGAGATAATACTGCTCAAATCAAGATTTCCCGATAATATTAAGCTTTATATAGCGAATATAGAGGGTGAAATAATAGCCGGAGTGGTTGTGTTTTCAGATAGCAACAATGGCTTTGTTCACACCCAGTATATCTCAGCTAATGACATAGGCAAGAAAAATGGTGCAGTTGATGCAATTTTAAATTTCATATTGATAGAAATCAAGGGTAAATATTCAAGATTTTCATTCGGTATATCCACTAGCAAAGGAATATTGAATTCTGGCCTTCTTAATCAAAAGGAGGGATTTGGTTCTGTTATAGAAGTTATAGATTCTTATAAAAAAACGCTTAGAAATTATGAGTAAACCATTTGTGAATAAGGGATTTGTATTTGATATAGATTCGGATCTTCTTCCAATATATAGGTTGAATCCCTTTGATAATAGATTTGTAAAATACAAAGAGGGCGTCCGTGTAAATACATCAAATGTAGATAATAGTGTAGCAGAGCATATAACTAAGAAGCCTTTTGTGTATACTGCGAATGGCAGGCAAGCAATAGATGAAGCATTAAAAAGAATAAATTTAGATCGGGCGGATTGTGTTACTATATTAACCAGTACAGGAAACAAGTATATTAGTGCTTGTGTAACTAATCAAATATCAATGCATTGTAGTTGGTCTCGTATTATTGAAAACAATACAAAAGCGATATTTGTTAATCATGAATTCGGCGTTCCTTACCATGGTGTTGATGAATTAAAAAGATTCGGGTTGCCTATTATAGAAGATTGTTGTTATTCATACGCTTCTTCAACTATTGATAACAAAATTGGTCAAATAGGGGACTTTGTAATATACAGTTTTGCTAAATATTTCCCTATGCAAATGGGCGGAGTACTAGCTGGTAATTCAGTGGCTGGTGGACATCTAGTAGATGATGAGACATTGCACTATTTGCGCACTAGTTTGGCAGTATTCCACAATGATATTGAATTAATATCGGATAAGAGAAGAGAGAATCATCGAAAATTGTCGCTTGTTTTAAAGGATATTGGAATAGTTGATAGATTTAAATTCATTTCTAAGAATGATGGAGTGCCTGGGGTGTTCATGTTTAAGGCCCCTGAAGTCTGGAATTTAGTTGAGCTAAAAGAATTTATGTGGTCTTGTGGTATTCATTGTAGCGTTTTCTATGGTGAACACAGTTTTTTCATTCCTGTTCATCAAAATATAGATGATATTGCTATTGAATATTTTTATAAATGTTTGAAACTTTTTTCTAAAAAAAACGATGATATTATCTAATATCAAACTTGGTAAAAATGTCGAAGTGGATGGCACAAGTTCTTTGAATAATGTTGATATTCGCGATAATGTAAAAATAAGTAAATATTGTACTGTTTTCGGTTCAAGCAATAATGTTTTGCATATCGGAGTGTCCGCTTATATAGGGCCTAATTGTTTTATACAAGGTTATGCTGACCATATTGAGATAGGTGAGCGAGTAAGTATTGCTCAGAATGTAAACATAATGTCTAGCTCTGGGCCTAACGCAAGCACAGCTATGCAGAAATACTTTCCATTGATAGTGGGAAAGGTGAAAATCGGAAACGATTGTTGGATTGGAGCAAATAGCGTAATCATGCCTAATGTGGTTTTGGGAGATTTTTGTGTTGTTGCTGCAAATAGCTATGTAAATCAATCATTTGAATCATTTTCTGTCATTGGGGGTAATCCAGCTAAACTTTTGAAAAAATTAGATCCACAAGTTGTTTCAAGTCATGAATAAGGAAATGATATCAATCGAAGTGCCGCTTGTTAGCGTTTGTATGTCTTCATACAATAACTCAAAATACCTTATTCATACTCTGGAAAGTATCAAAAGCCAGTCTTATTCCAATATAGAGTTAATTATAATTGACGATTACTCGACTGATGATTCAGTTGCGAAGATTGATGAATGGCTTGAAAAACAGGCCATAAAGTATGTGTTCGTTAAGCACGAATTCAATAAAGGCGTATGTGCCGTGGCTAACGAGATGCTGAAACAATCATCTGGTAAGTATATGTCTATAATTGCTTCCGATGATATGATGATGCCGGATAAATTGTCTGTGCAAGTCCCTATACTGGAATCATCTGAAGATGATGTTGCTTTTGTTTTCAGCGACGCTTATATAATGAATGAGCGTGGCGAAATGCAAGGTGAATCCTTGTTAAAAAAGTCTAAAGCAGATATCGAAGATCTGTTAAAAAAAAACGTATTCGAAAATCTGTTGAGGAGAGACTTTGTGCCAGCGCCGAGTATCTTATTCAAGACCCAACTGCTTGAAGAAATGGGAGGATTTGATGGCAACTTGTTCTACGAGGATTGGGACATGCTGCTGAGGCTCGCTAGAAAATACAAATTCGTCTACTCGGACTATATTTCTGTAAAATATAGGTTGATTCCTACTTCTATCTGGCATTCTCGCTCCACAAAATTCTACGAATCAACGGCTGAGCTTTTGGTTAAGCATTTCGGCTACAGCGCGGAGGGTGATGCCATCATCAACGAGCATGTAAACGAGCAGGCCGAACTGATCTATAAGACCGGTGGTGCGTCTGCTTCGAAGTGGCTGAAGAAGCGGTGGCAGAACCAACGCTCCCTAACGGCAGGGTTGTTGTACGTCATGGCCTCTTTGGGGCTACCCTACAAAGCGTTTGACCTGTTGCGGGGCACTCTGCGTACGTAATATGCCTATGACGCCAAATAGTTTATCCGGAGCTGGCTACCTTTGCAGGCTTAAAAGCACTTGGCTTTTTGCCTGAGCATCACGGCTCAGATAGATTACGGCTCTGCTTACGAAGGCCAAATACTGTTGATGTTGAAGAATAACCTGATTGGGCAGGCGTTGCGGAGCCTGTTGCACTACCTTACCCCCGCTGACAAGACGCGGGCAGTAGGCATGTTTATCCTGCTGCTGGTTGCTTCCCTACTCGACGTTTTCGGGCTGGCATCTTTGGTGCCCGTGGTCATGCTGGCGTCGTCGCCGGGTTCGGTCCAGACAACCCGCTGGTCGGCCTGGCTGTACGATGCGCTGAACTTTCAGTCGGAGAAGTCTTTTCTGATTTTTGCCATTCTGGCCATCTTCGTCTTCTTCCTGATCAAGAACCTGTTCACGAGCTGGATCAACTACAAACAGGTGCGCTTCACGGCCGATATTGCCCTGAGCATCATCGACCGTCAGTTCGCCAAGTACACCGGCCTGCCTTTCTGGAAGTTTCAGGAAATGGGTACCGGCCGCATGGTGAACGATGCGCTGGTAATGCCTAACTCGTACCTCAACGGGGTTATCCGGCAGCTGTTCATCTTTCTGTCGGAGATAATTATTGTGTTTGTGGTGGTGCTGGGTATTCTGCTCTACCAGCCGGTGTTGTTCGTTATTCTGATGGTTACGCTGGTGCCCACGGCGCTGCTTACGTACCGCACCCTGCGCAACCGTTCCCAAACGCTGGGCCTGCAGATTGATGCCAACCGGCCCAAGGCCTACGCCCTGGTAATTGACACCTTCGCGGGATTTGTGGAGCTGAAGCTGGCCAACAAACTCTCGCGCTTCCGGCGGCGCGTGTATGAAAACCAGGAGTACCTGCAGGACCTGGAGGCCCGCGCCTACCTCTACAACCTGCTGCCCGTTCGGGTTATCGAAATGGTGGCCATTCTGGCCGTGGTTACCATCTTTCTCTACTCGCTGCTGTTCTCCAACGACACGGGCAGCCTGGTAACCATTGTCGGGCTGTTTGCGGCGGCGGCCTACCGCCTGATGCCCTCCGTCAACCGCATCATCACCTCGCTGGTTACCATAAAGCAGCACCTCTATACCTTCGATTCGCTGGCGCTGTTCCGGGAGCAGGAGTGGCAGTCGACGCCCCCGCTGCAGCTGCCCCTACCTGAATTCAAGCGGCAGATTGAGTTTGACGACGTTACGTTCGCTTTCCCAGGCACCCCCGAGCCAGTGCTTAAGCAGGTGAGCTTCACGGTGCAGAAAGGGGAGAAGATCGGGTTTATTGGCAGCTCGGGCTCGGGCAAAACCACCCTCATGAACCTGTTGCTGCGCTTCTATACGCAGCAGCAGGGCAGCATCAGGGTAGATGGTACTGCCCTGACCGGGGAGTACACCACGGCCTGGCACGAGCTGGTCGGCTACGTGAAGCAGGATACCTTTCTGATGGAAGCTTCCATTCGCGACAACATTACGCTGGGCGAAGAGCACCCGGACGAGCAGCGCCTGCAGTATGCGCTGGAGCAGGCCTCGCTGGATGAGTTTGTGCGCACGCTGCCCGAGGGGCTCGATACTATTTCGGGTGAGCGGGGCGCCCGGCTTTCGGGCGGCCAGCGCCAGCGCATCGGCATTGCCCGGGCACTCTACAAGCAAACCCAGGTGCTGGTAATGGACGAGGCCACCAGTGCCCTCGACAACCAGACGGAGCGGGAAGTGAATGAGGCCATTCATAAGCTCGCGGGTACCGATATAACGATTCTTATCATCGCCCACCGCATTACCACCCTGCGCCAGTGCGACCGGATCTACGAATTGAAGGACGGCCGTATCGCCGCAGTGCATACCTATGATGAGTTGATTGCCAATAACTTATAATAGCCAGTATTTGCAGCTGCGGTTTTTGTACGAACAAGCTTTCTAATGAGTCACCCGTCTTCTCCATTGGTGTCCGTAATTGTACCCTGCTACAATTACGGCCATTTTCTGCCCGAAACTATTGCCAGTCTGCAGCAGCAGACATACCCGCATTGGGAATGTATTGTAGTTGATGACGGCTCTAAGGATAATACCAGAGAAGTATGCGCCGAGCTGTGCGCGCAGGATGCCCGCATCCGGTATATTCATCAGGATAATGGAGGGCCATCTATGGCTCGGAATACAGGTTTACGGGCTGCTAAAGGTCAGTATATACAATTCCTTGATGCGGACGACTTATTGCCGGAACGTAAATTAGAACGTAACGTCCGCTTTTTAGAGAATCATCAAGAAGTTGATTTGGTATATGGGAAAGTGCGCTATTTCCGGCATGGTGCAAATAGTCGGTTTAGCGACTCTATTGATATGCAGGATAAAGCGTGGATGCCCCAGGTTGCAGGCAAAGGCTCAGAAGTATTACAAGAAGTAGTAAAAGGTAATATTATGGTCGTGCATGCCCCCATGTTACGCCAGCAACTGGTTCAGCGGGTAGGTGAGTTCGACAATGAACTGATGGCATGTGAGGACTGGGAGTATTGGATCCGCTGTGCAGCATCAGATGCCCGGTTTTTCTATGATCACCATGATGATGTCAATGCACTAGTGCGCGTCCATCCAGTTAGCGCTGTGAACGACAATGCTAGGATGATTCACTGGGGGATTTTGATGAGGGTAAAAATTAGTAAACTACCCGCTGTTGCTTACTGTAAGCCTATCCGAGAACTGAACATGCAGCGGCTTTTTTTGCTGATTAGCCAAGAGGATTTTTTGAATTTATACAAGGGCAGTTGGCTAACAGGCGCTAGAGGGCTTACTAATAAAATGATCCAGTGGAGACACTGCAAGTTCTTTTTAGTGAATGGTACTTACTGGTTTTTAAGGCGCTTTCGCAACTCCTGATCCGGTATGAGAATCCTTATTTCTACGTGGTCGCTGCAGGTTGGGGGCGGCGAAATACTAGCCATGAATCTGGCGGCCGAGCTGGCCCGGCGTGGCCACGCGGTGTACGTTTTCAACCAGCGGGCCGAACTGATCGACCACGACCTGGTGAAGCGGCTGCTGCCTGCCGGGGTGAAGGTGCTGTCCATGCTCGATCGGCCGCAGCGCAGCTTCTGGTCGTACAAAATAAATGCGCTGCAGCAGCGTCTGGGTATGGTTCCCGGCTTCTACCAGCAGCAGCAACAGGCCTATCTAGCGGCATGTCTGCGCCGCTACCGTGTCGATGTGGTGAGCAGCCACGCAACCTATTCTGATGCGTTAAGCCTGCCAGTTGCCCAAAAGGCCGGCATTCCCCTGGTTATTACCGAGCACGGGGAGTACAACCACTTCCTGGCAACGGGCCGCCGCGACTTTGTGGGTGTGCTGCGGGGGGCCGCGAAGGTGGTCGCCGTATCCGACTACTGCCGGGTTAACCTGACCCAGGCTTTTCCCGGGCTGCCGTCGATGCAGACTATCTACAATGGCGTAATCACCAACGCCACGTACACTGCCGCCGCCATGCGCGGGCAGCTGGGGCTACCGGCCGATGCATTTGTTGTAGGAATGGTGGCCCGGGGGCGGGCCGACAAAGGCTGGCAGCAGGCCATTGATGCGTTTCGCCGCCTGAGCCAGCAGCCCCGGCTCCGGCCGTTGCGGCTGGTGCTGGTAGGCGGCAGCGAGTACCTCGACGAGCTGGCCCACACGTACGCCGCCGAGCCGGATATTATCTTTGCCGGCCGGGTGCCCAACCCCGACTTCTATATCGCCGGCTTCGATGTGGGCCTGCTGCCCACCTACTTTCCGGCCGAGGCGCTGCCACTGGTACTGATCGAGTATATGAGCTACGGCTTGCCGTCGATAGCTACCGGGGTAGGCGGTATTCCCGAGCTGCTGGCCTCTGCGGTCGGGCCCACCGGCCAACTCATTTCGCTGGATCCCGTTACGCAGCAGCCCCGCCCGGATGAACTGTTTCAGGCTCTGGAGCGCTACTACCTCGAACCCGCGGTGTACAACGAGCACGCGGCCAACGCCAGCCGGGCTTCGCAGCACTACACGATGGGCTCCTGCACCGACCAGTACGAGGAGTTGTTCGAGCGTACCATCGCCAAACAGTAAGAAAAGAACCACATGAGAATACTATCAACTACGCTGTGTTTGGAGAAGGCTGGTTCTCATGTGTTGGCGCTTTCATTGGCTTCTGCCATGGCCGAGCAGGGCCATACCGTCTACCTGTTTAATCAGGGTGAGCAGTTGGTCGATAAGGGCATGGTGGCGCAATACCTCAGCCCCAAAGTGCCGGTTATAGCCATGGACCGCTATCCGCTGGTTAATAAGCTATGCTGGAAAATAAATGCCCTGCTCTACCGCCTGGGTGCCCGATTCTCTTTTCATGAGAAATGCAAAACCCTGCTTCTGCTGTTTGCGGTAATCTATTACCGGATTGAGGTAGTGCATGGGCACGAAGTGCTGGTAGAAAACTCACGACTGACTACGCTGTGCCGCTGGCTGTCGGTTCCGGTCGTGATTACCGACCACGGCGGCTACTCGATGCTCATCAAGATGGGCAACTGGTCGTTCGTACCTTTCGCTAATCTGGGCAAGGCCGTGGTGGCGGTTTCCAACAACGCGGCGCAGCTGCTCCGGCATTCCGGGGCCACGGCCTTCTCAGAGGAGATGCGGGTGCTTGGCGCCCGGATTATGGCGGCCGATTTCCAGTCGGAGCACAACACCGTGCAGCAGGGCCAGAACGCTGTTACAGCCCCACTTACAGTGCCGGTCGTAACGATTTACAACGGGGTACGGGCGGCCTCTGCTGCCGTGCTGAGCCAAGTGCCCGATCGGCGGGAGCTGGGCATAGAGCCCACCGACCTGGTGTTTGGCATGATAGGCCGTGGTACCGAGCAAAAGGGGTGGCACTACGCCGTTGATGCTTTTCTGCGCCTGCTGGAAAACAATCCTGATCGGGCAATGAAGTTTCTGTGCATGGGTGAGGGCCCTGCCCTGGATGACATCCGGACCCGCCTGGGGGGGCAGCAGCCTGCAATTATCTTTGTAGGCAACGTCGATAATCCTCACCAATACATGCCGCTGTGCGATATCGGCCTTATGCCTTCGTGCTTCTCCGAAGGATTGCCACTGTCCATCATCGAGTTCTACGAGCACGGCATTCCGGTTATTGCCAGCAACTTAGGCGGTATACCGGAAATAATAACTCCGGCCAACGAAGCGCCGGGTGGCCAGCTGGTGGCTATGCAGCCCCAGGGTACTCCCCAGCCCGAGAGTTTGCTCAGCTGCATGCAGCAGTACATCGACGCTCCCGCAGCGTTGGCAGCGCACGGGCAGGGGGCGCGCCGCATTCGCACCAAATTTGATATGGATACCTGCGCAAAGGCATATCAGCAGCTTTTTACTGAAATTCTTGCTTAATGCTTACCGCTATGGTTCAGGTTTCTGTTATTATAATCAATTACAACACCTTTCAGCTCACGAGTGAAGCTATTGCCTCGATTCAGCAGCATACCAAAGGAGTCAGCTACGAGATAATTCTCGTAGATAACGCTTCCACCGAGTGCAGCCCGGCGCTGTTCACCGAGCGTTTCGGCAACTCCATCAAGCTGGTACAGAATCCGGATAATTCCGGATTTGCCAAGGGCAACAACCTGGGTATTCAGCACGCTTCGGGCGAAACAATTCTGCTCTTCAACTCGGATGCGGCCTGCCTGAATGATGCCCTGACGCTGACGTACGAAGCCCTGGCAGCCGATCCGAAATTGGGTATAGCTACCGCCCGCCTGGAATTTCCTACCGGCCAACTGCAATACCAATGCGGCCGTTTCCCTTCGGCCCGCCTGCAGCTGGTCGAACTACTGCGCCTGCAAAAACTGCTGGGGCCGGCCCGTGCGGGCCGGCTGCTTCAGGGAGGCTTTTTCCACCACCTGTCGGATAGTGAGCCCGATTGGGTGTGGGGGACTTACTTTCACTTCCGCCGCCAGATACTGACCGAACTGCCGGGACAGCGGCTGCCCGATGAGTTCTTCATGTACGCCGAAGACCTGGAGTGGAGCTACGCCATCCGGAAACTTGGTTACAGTATCCGCTACGTTGCCAGCGCCCACATACTGCACCATTTTTCCCAGAGTACGCGCCGCGAAAAGCAACTGAATCAGCAGCGCATGATCCTGCAGAACGAGGATGTGTTCCTGCGCCGTGAGTATGGAGCGGTACGCACCAAGGCATACTATCTCACTCGCTGGCTGGGATTACGGCTGCTGCGCAATCCAGATAGCAGCCAGGTAGAACTGGCCAGGCAGTACAAGCGTTTGCTGCAAAATAAAGGCCTTTTATAATAGCAGTGATGACGTCGTCCCCTTTCTTTTCAATTGTAATGCCCTGCTACAACCGGGCAGATATTCTCGCCGCTACCGTAGAAACTATTTTACAGCAGCAGGAAACGGATTTCGAACTGTTGCTCATTGATGATGGCAGCCGCGACCAGACACTGGCGGTAGCCCGGGAAATAGCGACAACTGATGCCAGAATCCGGGTGTTCACGCAAGCCAACGCAGAGCGGGGTGCCGCCCGCAACCACGGGTTGCGGCAAGCCAAGGGGCAATACGTAAACTACTTTGACTGCGACGACGAAATGTATCCCCGTCATTTGCGGGCAGTGAGGGAATACGTCAGCCAACATGACCAGGTAGAAGTTGTGCATGTCGGGTATGAGATAATTGCCGATGACGGCCAGGTGTTGGCGCAGGTCAAAGATTTCAGCCGGCAGACGACAAATGAAGCCCTGTTGCACGATAATTTCCTTGCCTGCAATAGCGTATTCGTACGACGCGACGTGGCACTGGACAACCCCTTCGTGGAGGATCGTCGGTTGGCTTCGGCGGAGGATTGGGAGCTGTGGCTGCGCATTGCCAGCCAATACACATTCCATAGTATAGAAGAGTGCACCTTTTGTTTGCGCGAGCACGATGGCCGCAGCCTCAACACCATCGCCCCCGATGCCATACGGGTGCGGGATGAGTTTTTTGCTGAACTCATGGCGGGCAATAAGAACTTTGCCCGACGGTATCCGAAGCAGGTGGATTACTTTGTGGCCAACCGCTACACGTTTATAACGCTCACGCTTGCCTTGACCAAGACCCGACGCCTGGACACGCTACGCTATCTGGCTAAAGCCGTGCAGGCCGATCCGACAGTTCTGTGGCGGCGGCGCTTTCTGGCCTCTCTCAAGCACCTTTTCTAAGCCATGACCAAGCTACAGGAGAATCCGCCGTTGCTGCTGCTGATTCCTAATCTGGGAATGGGAGGAGCACAGCGGGTATTTGCAGATCATGCGCAATTGTTCGCGCCCACCTACCGGCTTACCGAGTGCGTATTCAATCTGGAGCAGGCTGATGGCTATATTCCGAGTGGGGAGTTGCTGACACTGGCAGTGGCTGGTGGTGGGGGCGTACTATCCCGGATGGGCCATTTCTGGCAGCGCTGCCAGAAGCTGCGGCAGATAAAAGAAGCACGCAGCATAGCGGTAACTATCAGTCATTTAGAGGGGGCAGACTATGTTAATATCCTGAGCGGGAATACTGGTAAAAAGATCCTGTGTGTTCACGGCTCAAAGCTGCACGACCGAAATATCACCGGTCCATTAGGCTGGCTACGCCGTCGTCTGCTTATTCCGGTTCTGTATAGCCGGGCCTCGTACGTAGTAACCGTGAGCCAGGGTATTCGGGCAGAACTGGTTGATGAGATAGGTATACCTGCAGACCGAGTCGGAGTAATTAATAATTATTTTGATGATAGCCTGATTCGTCAGCGGGCCGCCCAGAGCTTACCGGAACCCTACGCCGGAATTATGGCGACCTACCCCGTAATAGCTACTGCTGGTCGGTTTGCACCGGAGAAGAACTTGCTTGCTTTGCTTGATGTATTTGCCGGGGTCAGGCAGAGAAACCCGACCTGTAAGTTGCTGCTCGTCGGACAGGGTGAACAGTACAAGGCTATTGTTGCCCGTTGCCAGGCGCTGGAGTTACCAGTTTATGAGGCAACGGATGCTCCAGGGCAGGCAGAACAGGCAGCAGTGCTACTGGCCGGCTTTCAGGACAACCCGCACAAATTTATTGCCCGTAGTACTTTATTTGTCCTGCCTTCTTTAAATGAAGGATTTCCTATGGCTTTGGGTGAGGCGATGGTTTGCGGGCGGCCGGTTATAGCGGCAGACTGCCCCACGGGGCCCCGGGAAATACTGAGCGCGGCTGCCGATGTAGCTGTCCGGAACATTCGGCGGGCTGAGAAGGCTGATTTCGGTTTTCTGATGCCCGTATTGGATAAAACAGACTCTCTACAAAGTGACCAGCAGATTTGGGTAGATACATTGTGTGCGCTCCTGGAAAATGAAGTTGAGCGACAGCGTTTAGGAAACCTTGCTAGTAAGCGCATGCAGAACTTCACGAGAGAAAAAGTGGCGCAACAGTGGCTTGATCTAGTACAGAAAGTTCTGATAGCTTAATGCGTCGGCCTGCCAAAATCATAATTGTCGACAATTCGACGGCCATAACCGGAGCCCTGATGGCTATGCGCAACGCTACCGACCAGCTGCGCGACCGATACGAGTTTGTGTACGTGCTGCCCAGCGGCAGCAAGGGGCGGGGGGTGCTGGAAGCGGCCGGTTACCGGGTGCACCAACTGCCCTTCGTGGAAATCAGCAAGCGGGTGCGCAGCTTGCTACTCTACGGACCCATGCTGCTGCTCAACGGCTGGCGGCTGGCGGCGCTGGTGCGCCGGGAGCGGGCGGGCGCAGTGCACATGAACGACTTCTATAACCTGACGGGCGTGGTAGCGCGGCTCCTCACCGGGCGGCCCCTGATAACCCACGTGCGGTTTCTGCCCCATACGCAGATGCAGCCGCTGGCGCGTACCTGGCGCTGGGTGGCTGAGCATCTGGCCCAGCGGGTGGTCTGCGTATCGGAGGCCGTATACTCGTATTTCCGGCCACTGCCCCAGGTGCAGGTCGTTTTCGATCCGGTTCCGGAGGGTGAGAAGTACCCACCGACTGACCTGACGGCCCGCCCTGATGGTACCGTACGAGCCTTGTTTCTGGGCAACTACATTATGGGCAAGGGGCAGAACTTCGCCGTGGAAGCATTTAAAGCGGCTTATGCGCAGCAGCCCAGCCTGCGCCTGCACTTCGCGGGTGGCGACATGGGGCTGGAGAAAAACCGGGCCTACCGGCGGCAGCTCGAAGCTGCGGTGTCGGCGGCCGGCTTAGCGCAGGTCGTGACCTTCGGCAGCTTCGTGCAGGATGTAGAAGCGGCCATCAAACAGGCCGATATCGTGCTGAATTTTTCCGAATCGGAATCCTTTTCGCTAACCTGCCTCGACGCACTCTACTTCGGAACCCCATTAATTGCTACCGACTGCGGAGGGCCGGCTGAGTTATTCGAGTCCGGCCGTTCGGGGATTTTAGTGCCTAACCGGGACGTGCCGGCCATGACCCAGGCGCTGTTGGCACTAGGTGCCGACCCGGAGCTGCGCCGTAAGTATGCCGCTGCGGGCCGGGAGTTCGTGCGCCATAAGTTTCGGGCCGAGGCCACGTATGAGCAGTTGGGGAAGCTGTACGCGGCGGTGCTGGCGGAGTAGGGGAGCGGGGCGTCCAGCGGCCAGGTGGCAGACTCTACGTGCCTGCTGTTATGCCGGTCGGTCGTTAAGCGGGCTGCTGACACGGTGTAGGGTGCGGAGCTTAGCTTCGCTGTCCTTCGGTTGTCCCCGCCCGTTGTTGGGCGACAGTTGCTGGATTCGTTAAACGGTGGGCGGGGGCAAGACCCGCACCCTACAACGTGCGATGTGACTTCCGCTTATAAAAGTTTTCGATACATCTAATTATCCGGTCCTGCTGCTCAAATTGCAAATCGTGATAGAGCGGCAGGCGAATCAGCGTCTGGCCGAACCGGTCGGCGTTGGGAAGCAAACGGCCATCGTGCCGGGGGGCGTAGTAGGGGCTGGCGTGCAGGGGGAGGTAGTGGAACACGGCCAGAATGTGGTGACGCAGCAGGTAGGCCAGCAGGGCGTCGCGCTCGGTTCTGGATGAGCAGCACAGGGCGAACAGGTGCCAGTTGGGCTGAGTGCCAATGGGGGGGGCAGGCAACAGTTGGAAAGTCCCGGCAGCAGCTAGCGGACCGAGTGCGGCGGCGTACCGCTCCCAGAGCTGCTGCCGCCGCTGCTGGATGATCTTACGGGACTCCAGCTGCGCCCATAGATAGGCGGCGTTCAGTTCGGAGGGCAGGAAGGAGGACCCCACGTCGACCCATTCGTAGCGCGCTGCTTCGCCCCGGGCAAAGGCGGCGCGGTTGGTGCCCTTTTCCCAGATGATTTCAGCGCGGGCGGCCAGCCGTGGGTCGTTGACGGCCAGCAGGCCCCCTTCACCGGCACTCAGATTCTTGGTTTCATGGAAGGAGAAAGCAGCCAGATGGCCAAAGGTACCCAGGGAGCGGCCCTGGTAGCTGGCTTCAATGGCCTGAGCGGCGTCTTCGACCACCCACAAATTGTGGCGCTCGGCCAGTGCCAGCAGGGCTGCCATATCGCAGGCCTGGCCGCCATAGTGCACCGGTACAATAGCGCGGGTGCGCGGCGTGATGAGGGCTTCAAGCTGCGCAACATCCAGATTGGGATGATCGGGGCAACTGTCGGCAAACACGATGCGGGCCCCGCGCAACACGAAAGCGTTGGCCGTGGAAGTGAACGTGTAGCTGGGCACGATAACCTCGTCGTCGGGCTGGATATCGAGTAACAGGGCCGCCATTTCCAGCGCCGCAGTGCCACTGGTTGTGAGCAAAGCCTTCGCAATGCCGTACTGCTGCTCGAAAAACTGCTGGCAGCGCCGGGTAAATTCACCGTTGCCCGAAAGCTTCCCGGCAGCGGCCGCCTGCCGGATATATTCGAGCTCCGGCCCTGCTAAATGCGGGCGGTTGAAGGGAATAAAATCAGCGGGCAGGGGCGAGGGCAGCATGAGGGTAAGGGGGCTAGCTCAAAGATACCAGTCGATGCCGAAGCATAGGCTGCGCGGCCGGGCAGCTTATCGAAGCCAACCGCGTTACCTTTGTTCCCTACTACCGGATTGCGCTTCCGCCCGGAGTTTATAGTTACGTATGCAGATTCTTTTTCTGGTTCCTTATCCTACCGGTAAGGCCCCATCGCAGCGGTTCCGGTTCGAGCAATACTTCGACGCCCTTGATAAAGCTGGCTATAAGTACCGGGTAGCGCCGTTTATTTCGGAGGCTACCTGGCGCATTCTGTATCTGCCTGGCCACCAGGTGCGCAAGGCGCTGGGCATTCTTGGCGGTTTTGTGCGGCGTACTGCCCAACTGCTTACGGCGGGCAAGTACGACTATGTCTTCATTCATCGGGAGGCTTCGCCCATCGGGCCACCCATATTTGAGTGGCTACTGGCGAAAGTATGGGGTAAGAAAATTATCTACGATTTCGACGACGCCATCTGGATTCCCAACACCTCGGCGGCCAATAAAATCGTGGCGGGCATCAAGTGGCATCACAAGGTGGAAAGCATTTGCCGCTGGGCCTACAAGGTGAGCTGCGGCAATGCCTATTTGCGCGACTACGCCCGGCAGTTTAACCCACGGGCCGTCATCAATCCTACTACCATCGACACCGAACACCTGCACAATCAGGTCCGCGACCAGACTGCCCCGGGCCGGCTGGTTATTGGGTGGACGGGTACGCACTCCACGCTTAAGTACATTGCCCAAGTGGTACCGGTGTTGGCTAAACTGGAACAGGAATTCGACTTCGAGTTCCGGGTAATTTCCAACCAGCCGCCCGAATTGCCCCTGCAGAGTTTAGTGTACCAGCCCTGGCGCAAGGAAACCGAAATTGCCGATCTACTGGCCTTTCACGTGGGGCTGATGCCGCTGGAGGATGATAAGTGGGCCCAGGGCAAGTGTGCGTTCAAGGCCCTGCAGTACATGTCCCTGGGCGAGCCGGCCCTGGTTTCGCCGGTTGGTATGAATACCGAAGTGGTAACGGATGGCACGAATGGCAATATCTGCACGACCCCGGACGAGTGGGAAGCTGCCCTGCGCCGTTTGCTACTTGACCCCGATCTGCGCACCCGGATGGGGCTGGCGGCCCGCCAGACGGTGGAGCAACGCTACTCGGTAGTGGCTAACGAGCCAAATTTCCTGGCTTTGTTCAGCTGAACCGTGGTGCCTGTTTTGGGCCGGCTCCTGGTTTGAGCCATCGACTGCATGATGTACAGGGCGGCTAAGTAAAACGGCATCAACGGGATTTTGTAGCGCACCAATGTGCCGAAATTGCCACTGTTTACTCCTACCCCTACCGCAAATATGAGGCAGAATAAAAAGCTGAATAAGAGAATAGGGCGTGCCGCAATTAAGCGTAGGCCTTTCGAAATTCCTGTGCGATAAAATAGAGAAATAGTTAAATAAATGAACAGCGTAGCCTCCAGAGCTGACAATAACATAACCGGGTTATTTGCTTCGAAGAGAAAGGGACGGTATAGCGAGACGATGATGGCCTGAGGGGCTACTTTTACGATAGAGCCGATAGAGCCATCAAGTTGGCCAATATTGTAAGATGAACCGCTACTGACATACGTGCTCAAATACTCCTGCGTGATTTTAGTGCGTTCCCCTATTTTATCAACATCAAACCGTTCATCGCCAGCGGTCAGGTTGGTGGCACCAAAATAAGCCGAGCCCAGGCCTACCAACAAAAACAAAGGTTTTAGAAATAAGCGCACCGAAGCACTTTTGATGCGCTGGTTGTTCTCGTTGAAAACCCAGAGTAAAGCTGGTGGCATAAAGGAAAGCAGGATATACACCTTCACCGAAATCAGCACATATATGCCAATCCCACCCAGAGTAAGGGCCGTCGGTATGCTTTTGCGCTCTATAAGTGCATGATAGAAACCGTAAAAGACCCATCCTAATGCCCCCATGCACAAGGAGTCCTTTAATAGTCCGGAGCCCCAGAAAAATACTGAGGGTAAAAAGAATACGGCAATAGCGAGTTTCTTATAGGCCAGGGGATATATGCGTAGAAATGTAAGATACATTGCCCACATTCCCGAGAAACTGAGCGCAGCGAAAAACAGGCCGATAATCGAATAAGTATTGAAGCATAACAAAGCAAAAAATGCAGCCACACGAACAACAAAGTATTCAGTGGCAGAGTCATACCAGTACATCTGACCGGTGTATTTTATTGTCAACGGATCGTAAACTGCCGGTCCGAAGATTAACTTGAGCCCTAGTGCAGGAGAGTCGCTGAAAGCCTGGTAAACTATTTTTACGTGCGTGTAATAATTGAACGTATCGCCGCCACCATAATAAAACTGGTAAATCAGGCCCAGCGAAATAGCCCCCAGAAATTTGACGGACAGCGCCGGGATAAAATACTTTTTGGTTAAAGCGTTTGTAAACCGCTTACGCACCGCGAAAGCCAGCCCGTAGAACAGGGCCAGATAAAACGGCGTCAGGAAGAGGTCCTTTAAGTCCATATATGGAAGCGAATAGAGGGCGCTGCTGGCAGTAATAGCGTAAAGTACGTCATGCCAAATTCACAAAGAGCCTTGCAGGCAATTTCAAGCCTTCCGCTAAGCGGGCTTGGCAAGGACAGCTTAACCAGCTTCCGGTTAAGCTGATGAACACTTAAGTCTGCGACCCTACTTCGCTGCCAGATACTCCCGGGCTTCCTTGTACTGCTCCGACTTCCGGTCGGATTTCTCCAGGATGACGGTGTAGTAGCGACGGGCCGAGCGGGTATCCTTGGCATCAGCGGCGAGACGGGCCAGAGCCAGGTTGGCGAACAGATAGAAGCCGTAATTCGTTTCACCGTTCTGCTCGGCAAATACGATGCAGCGCTGGTAGTAGTCGCGGGCCTTATCCAGGTTCTTGTACTTGTGCTGCATGAAGTAAGCCAGGAAGTAGGTGGCATAGCGGCCACCGTTGGCTTCGTAGCCGGGCAGGCCGCGGCCCAGCTTATCGAGCATGTCGCGGCTTACCCGCTCGCACTCGTGAAACTGGCCCTCGCGGAAGCAGGCATTGGCGTAGTTGCGCTGGAAGAAGGCGTTGTCGGGGTAGGTGGTGGCCAGGTAGCGGGCTACGGGCAGGGCTTCGGAGTGCTTATCTTCCTCAATGAGCAGGATGCGCATGAGGTAAGTACGGGCTTCGGGGCCCACGTAGAAACCGTTTTCGGCTACGTTGCGCAATTGCTGTAAGCCCAACTGCTTGTTGCCCTTCGGAAAGAAGAGCAACACGGGTTTGAGCAGCGGGTAGTTTTCCGGAATCCAGACGGCATAATAGTTGAACAGCGCCTGCCCGAACAGAAATTCCGGGCTTAGGCCGTTGGCTTCCTTGCTTTTATCGAGGTAGTCCAGGCAGCGTTTGGCACTCACGGTAGCCTTGCGCCAGTCGCGGCGCTCGGCGTGCAGACGGGCGTCGAAGCCGTAGCCGGCAGCCAGGAAAAAGCAGGCTTCGTAGTTCTTATTGTCTTTCCTGTAGAGCGCTTCGGCCTTGGTTATCGTGGTATCCATGTAGGCAAAAAACTGCCGGTCATAGATCTTGGTTTGAACGCCGGTCGGCACGATTTTCCACCAGGTGCTGAGTCCGAGCAGGAAGTAGGGCAACGGGTGGCTGGGGTAACGGCGGCGCAGGCTCCGGAACTGCCGCTCGGCCTTGTCGTACTTGAAGTTGTAGAGGTTGTACACGGCCCCCTCCAGCTCGGTCTGTATATCCTTGTCGAGCAGCAGCCAGCCCGAAATATCGATGGCGGCCGGAGCCACATCAACATTTTCCAGCTTCACCTGCCGGGTCGAGTCGGGCAGCAGATCGGAGTGGGTGGAGTCGGGGCCCATCTTTTCCGAGCGGGTAGCCTCAGAGGGCGGGGGCGGGGTAACCGCCGGCTGCTGGGCACGGGCAACCCAGGGTAGCAGTAACAGCAGGAAGGAAAAGAATAATTGTAACAATTGACGCATACGCTCGGCAAGTCGCGGCGGCAGGCTAAAGTGAAAACGGGCCCGCTGCTGCCCGACGGAAAGGCTAAAGTAGAACTTTTAGCGCTATTTTGGACAAAAAAAATACAGCGAATGGAGCTTTTACGCGCTATGTGCCAGATTCCGGCCCCTGCCGGCCACGAAACCCAACTCACAGAATTTGTGCTACGTTACGTGCAGCAGCATCAGGCCCAGTGGCACACGGCCCCAAAGATACTAGCCGGGTCGGAATTTCAGGATTGCATTATTCTGGTGTTTGGTAGACCCCGGACCGCCGTTTTTGCCCACCTCGACAGCATCGGCTTCACCGTGCGCTACGGCCGGCAACTGGTGCGCATCGGCGGGCCGGTGGCCGAAACCGGCTACCGGCTGGTGGGGGAGGATTCGCAGGGGGCTATCGACTGCCTGCTGGTCGTGGACGACCATACCGGCGCCCTGAGCTACGACTATCACCGCGACCTCGACCGGGGTACGGAACTGACATTCTACTGCGACTTCCGCGAAACCGAAACCACTGTGCAGAGCTGCTACCTCGATAACCGACTGGGCGTCTGGAATGCGTTGCGGCTGTGCGAAACGCTGGAGCACGGCATCGTGGTCTTCTCATGCTGGGAGGAGCATGGCGGCGGCTCAGTAGCCTACCTGGCCAAGTACATCTACGAAACCTACGGTGTACGCCAGGCCCTAATTTCGGATATCACCTGGGTAACCGAAGGTGTGCAGCCCGGCCAGGGCGTGGCCATCAGCCTGCGCGACTCGCTGATTCCGCGCCGCGCCTACGTGGACCGCATCCGCCGGATTGCCGCGGCCTCGGGCATCCCGCACCAGCTGGAAGTGGAGGGCAGCGGCGGCTCCGACGCTAAAGAACTGCAGCACGGCGCCCAGCCCTGGGACTGGTGCTTCATTGGCGCCCCCGAAGACAATGTGCATTCACCCGACGAAATTGTGGACAAGCGGGATGTGGAGAGCATGTTGGCACTGTATCAGGTACTGATAAAGGAGTTGTAGGAAAGCGGCAAGCTACAAGCCGCAAGCTTCAGGCTGACCACACTGCCTTCTGGCAGACAAGGAAGAGCCCATCACGTCGAGAGTAGCTGTTTTTTGGGCTACTTGGTGTGATAGGGCTCTTTGCTTTGCTGAACTAGTAGGCGGTCAGCTTGAAGCTTGCGGCTTGTAGCTTGCCGCTAACCCATTGGGTATTGGGTAATAAACTCTATTTTACCCCACCTAAACGCTTCCTCAACCAAACCCACTTCCCACCGCTTATGATGCCTGTTCTTTACGCTGTGCCCGTACTGGGCCTTTTTGCGCTTGTATATACCTGGGTGCGCTCGGGCTGGGTGAGCCGGCAGGACGCCGGCGATGAGCGCATGCGCACCATTGCCGGCTACATTGCCGATGGCGCCATTGCCTTCCTGAAGGCGGAGTATAGGGTGATGGTCATCTTCGGCCTGATTGCCTCGGCCTTTCTGTTCTATCTGGGCAGCACGGGCGAGAAATCGAGTCCCGTGATTGTTATTGCCTTTATTATTGGCGCGTTCCTTTCGGCGCTGGCGGGCTACATCGGGATGAAGATTGCCACCAAGGCCAACGTGCGCACGGCCCAGGCGGCCCGCACCAGCCTGAGCAAGGCCCTGAACGTGTCGTTTTCGGGGGGCTCGGTGATGGGCATGGGCGTGGCCGGACTGGCCGTGATGGGGCTGGGCTCGCTCTTCATCGTCTTTTACCAGCTGTTTGTGGTGAGTAAGGGCGGCACGGCCAACGGCATCGAGATGGAAACGGCCCTGGAGGTGCTCACCGGCTTCTCGCTGGGGGCCGAAAGCATTGCCCTGTTTGCCCGCGTGGGCGGCGGCATCTACACCAAAGCCGCCGACGTGGGGGCTGACCTGGTGGGCAAGGTGGAAGCCGGCATCCCGGAAGACGACCCCCGCAACCCCGCCACCATCGCCGACAACGTGGGCGACAACGTGGGCGACGTGGCCGGCATGGGCGCCGACTTGTTCGGCTCCTACGTGGCCACCATTCTGGCGACCATGGTGCTGGGCCGTGAGGTTATTGCCCGCGGCGACCAGTTTCAGGGCCTCTCGCCCATCCTGCTGCCGATGGTGATTGCCGGCATGGGCATCGTGGCCTCGTTGATTGGCATTCTGCTGGTACGGGTGAAGGAGGGCGGCAACGTGCAGGCGGCCCTGAACTTCGGCAACTACGTGTCGGTGGCCGTGTCGGCGGTAGCCTCGTTCTTTATCATCCGCTGGATGCTGCCCGCCGAAGACCTCGTGATTCGGGGCGTGACGTTTAACGCCATGAGCGTGTTCTGGGCCGTGGTGGTGGGCCTGGTGGTGGGCACGTTGATGAGCATCATCACCGAGTACTACACGGCCATGGGCCGGCGGCCGGTGCTGAGCATCGTGCGGCAAAGCTCCACGGGCCACGCTACCACCGTTATCGGCGGGCTGGCCGTGGGCATGGAAAGCACCGTGCTGCCGATTCTGGTGCTGGCGGCGGGCATCATCCTCAGCTACGAGTTTGCGGGCCTCTATGGCGTGGCCATTGCCGCCGCCGGTATGATGGCCACCACGGCCATGCAGCTGGCCATCGACGCCTTCGGCCCCATTGCCGATAACGCCGGCGGCATTGCCGAAATGAGCGACCTGCCCAAGGAAGTGCGCGAGCGAACCGATATTCTGGACGCCGTGGGCAACACCACCGCCGCCACGGGAAAGGGCTTCGCCATTGCCTCGGCGGCCCTCACGTCGCTGGCCCTGTTCGCGGCCTTTATGGGCACGGCCAACATCACGAGCATCGACATCAGCAACGCGCGGGTGCTGGCGGGGCTGTTCGTGGGGGCTATGATTCCGTTTATCTTCTCGGGCCTGGCTATTTCGGCCGTGGGGCGGGCGGCCATGGCCATGGTGCAGGAAGTGCGGCGGCAGTTCCGCGAGATTCCGGGCATCATGGAGGGCACCGGCCGGCCCGAGTACGAGAAGTGCGTGGCCATTTCCACCCAGGCCGCTATCCGCGAGATGATGCTGCCGGGTGCTATTGCCCTGGTGGTACCGGTGCTGGTGGGCTTCACCTTCGGGCCCGAGGTGCTGGGTGGCACGCTGGCCGGCGTCACGGTGAGCGGGGTGCTGATGGCCATCTTCCAGAGTAACGCCGGCGGGGCCTGGGACAACGCCAAGAAGTCGTTTGAAAAGGGCGTGCTGATTGACGGCGTGATGCAGTACAAAGGCTCCGACGCCCACAAGGCCTCCGTTACGGGCGACACGGTGGGCGACCCGTTCAAGGACACCTCAGGACCCAGCATGAACATCCTCATCAAGCTGATGAGCATCGTTTCGCTCGTAATTGCTCCGCACATTGCCGCTCCTTCGCGCGGCGTAGTGCAGGCCCCGGAAGTGCCGGCCAGCCACATACGGATGGCGGCCCCGGCAGCGGCAACTGGTGCAGTAGTGGTGGTACGGTAGGGCAGGAGGCCGGAAAAAGAAACGCCTGTCCTCCTGAGCCTGCGAAGGACCTGTACAGAAGGTAATTCCTCGTAATAGCTTCTGTACAGGTCCTTCGCAGGCTCAGGAGGACAAGTGACTTTGCGGACGATGGCAGGTGGCTTTGCGAACCCAAATCAGCAACAACTCTTTGCTGTTGGCTTCGGTATAGGTCCTTCGCGGGCTCAGGAGGACAGGCGGCTTTCCGGGTGCCAGTCAGCAACAACTAACCGCTAAAGCCTACCTTTGACCTGCCTATTGACTTTGCGCCCAACCTCAAGCGGATGAACCCCGACCATATTACGCTGCACGACAAAGAGTTTAAGCCTTATTTGTCGGCCCGGGAGCTGACGGCGGCCATTGCCGAAGTGGCCGGCCGCATCAATCAGGATTATGCCGGCCGGCAGCTGCTGTTTGTAGTGGTGCTCAACGGCTCGTTCATGTTCGCCGCCGATTTGCTCAAGCACATCAGCCTGCCCTGCGAGGTCTGCTTTATCCGGGTGGCCTCGTACCAGGGCACCAGCAGCACCGGCGAAATCCAGGAAGTGCTGGGCCTGACCGAGGAGCTGCAAGGCCGCCACGTGGTGCTGGTAGAAGACATCGTAGACACGGGCCACACTATGCGCATGCTGCTCGATACGCTGGGTGCCCAGCAGCCGGCCTCGCTGGAAGTCGCCACGCTGTTTCTCAAGCCCGAATGCCTGCTCCACGAGCTACCGCTGCGCTACGTGGGCCTGCCCATCCCCAACGACTTCATCGTGGGCTATGGGCTCGACTTCGACGGTTTGGGCCGCAATTACCCCGACGTCTATCAGGCCGTATAAGCCGGACTGCCGCTGCCGATGCCGGATTCCGGCCGTAGCTTTGCGCGGGGCGTTTGCCGTTTCGTGCTTATATTTCCCAACCCCCCCCCATTTTATCCTTCCGCGTAACTCCTCGCTGCTCATGCTCAATCTCGTACTCTTCGGCCCTCCCGGAGCCGGTAAAGGCACGCAAAGTCAGAAGCTGATTGCCCGCTATAACCTGGTTCATCTCTCGACCGGCGACCTGCTGCGGGCCCAGATTACCCGTGGCACCGAGCTGGGCCTGCAGGCCAAGAAGCTCATGGACGAAGGCCTGCTGGTGCCCGACGAGGTGGTTATCGGCATGATTGGCTCGGCCCTGCAGGAGAACGAGCAGGCCGCGGGCTTCATCTTTGATGGCTTCCCGCGCACGGTGCCCCAGGCCGAGAGCCTCGACCGGCTGCTGGCCGAGCACGATACCAAGGTAACGTGCATGGTGGCCCTGGAGGTGCAGGAGCAGGAGCTGGTGAAGCGCCTGCTGGAGCGGGGCAAAACCTCGGGCCGCCCCGACGACCAGGACGAGTCTAAAATCCGCCGCCGCGTGACGGTGTACAACACCGAAACGGCCCAGGTAGCCGGCTACTACGCCGCCCAGAACAAATTTCACGCCCTGAACGGCATTGGTGGCATCGACGAAATCTTCGGGCAGATCTGCGCCATTCTCGACCAGCACCAGCCCGCCGCCCCCGAAGGCAGCCAGCAGGCTACCCAGGAAGTAAAAGCGTAACTTTGCGGCTGTTGAAATAGAGCAGCTTCCAAACCCCCTGTCATCCTGAGCATGTGGCGCATCAAGCCAGTGTCGAAGGACCTTACTACGGTAGCACTGTCGCAACAACGATTCGTGCTGCCTTAACAAGGTCCTTCGACACTGGCTTGATACGCCACATGCTCAGGATGACAGGTTTTTTCACCTCCGCTTCTATTCTCCTGGCTTTTACCTTCTAGCTCCTCCAGATTTGGCTTCCAATAACTTCATCGACTACGTTAAAATCAATTGCCGCTCGGGTCGGGGCGGGGCGGGCTCGCACCACTTCTTCCGGGCCAAGGGCCTGCCCAACGGCGGCCCCGATGGCGGCGACGGCGGCCGCGGCGGCCACATCATCCTGGAAGGCAGCTCCCAGCTCTGGACGCTGCTGCACCTGCAGTACAAAAAACACCTGATTGCCGAGGCCGGCGAAGGCGGCGGCGAAAACCTGCGCTCCGGCAAGCAGGGCCAGGATATCATCATCCAGGTGCCCCTGGGCACCGTGGCCCGCGACGCCGAAACGGGCGAGAAGAAGCTCGAAATTACCGAGGACGGCCAGCGCCTGATTCTGACGCCCGGCGGCCGCGGCGGCTTGGGCAACGACCACTTCAAGTCGGCCACCAACCAGGCGCCCCAGTACGCCCAGCCCGGCGAGGACGGCATCGACGAGTGGGTGATTCTGGAGCTGAAGCTGCTGGCCGACGTGGGCCTGGTGGGCTTCCCGAACGCGGGCAAAAGCACGCTGCTCTCGGTGGTGTCGGCCGCCACGCCCAAAATTGCCGATTACGCCTTCACCACTCTCACGCCCAACCTCGGGGTGGTAGCCTACCGCGACTACAAGTCGTTTGTGATGGCCGACATTCCGGGCATTATTGAGGGCGCGGCCGAAGGTAAGGGCCTGGGCCACCGCTTCCTGCGCCACGTCGAGCGCAACTCGATTCTGCTGTTTATGATCAGCTGCGACTCGCCCGACATCAACGCCGAGTACCAGGTACTGCTCAGCGAGCTGGAGCAGTTCAACCCCGAACTACTGGACAAAAAGCGCCTGTTAGCCATCAGCAAGTCGGATATGCTCGATGAGGAGCTGGAGGCCGAAATCCGGGCCACGCTGCCCACCGAACTGCCCACCATCTTCATTTCCAGCCTCACCAACAAGAACATTCAGCCGCTGAAGGACCTGATCTGGACGGCGCTGCACGCGGAGTAAAGGGCCGATTGAACGAGTAGGGTGCGGGGCCTGTTCCCGCTTGTTGTAACCGAACAGTATTCGCTTGATTAGGCGGTATCGGTCAACAACGAGCGGGAACAGGCCCCGCACCCTACTCGCTTTTTGTGCCAACCTGGCAGCCAGACAGCCTTTGGCCTATTGCTTGCAACCGGCCCCTTGCCTACATGGCTAATCCAGTGAAAAACCCTTTCCGCCGATATTTTACGACTATGGCTGACGAGCAGAACCTGCCCCAGGACGACAATATGACCGACCCCGCCACCGCTGCCGCTGGCGAAATGACCGACGAGACGACGCCCGAAACCGACGCCCCGGCGGCCGGCTCCGAGCTGGCCGACCTTAAGGATAAGTACCTGCGCCAGGCGGCCGAATTCGAGAACTACAAGCGGCGCACAAGCAAGGAGCGCATCGATTTGTTCAAGAGCGCCAACCAGGAGCTGATGGCCGTGCTGCTGCCCGTGCTCGACGACTTCGATCGGGCCCGCCACCATACCCAGGACACTCAGGATGCCGGCACCGTGCGCGAGGCCGTCGATATTATCCAGAACAAGCTGATTAAAACCCTGGAACAGAAGGGCCTGACCCCGATGAACGCCGTGGGCACCGCCTTCGACCCCGAGTTGCACGAGGCCATTGCCCAGGTTCCGGCCCCGTCGGAAGACCTTAAGGGCAAGGTGGTGGACGAGGTGGAGAAGGGCTACTACCTCGGCGACAAAGTGCTGCGCCACGCCAAAGTGGTGCTGGGGCAGTAAGGGCTGAGCTGACAGCTTTTAGCTGTTAGCTTTCGTGCCGTTTGACCAAACACCGCGCCTGAGCGCAACAAGAGCGAGTAGTCGCTCCGGACAACTACATGCCGCTTTCGATTTAATCATCAGTCGAAGACAAAAAGCAGAACAAAAGCTAACAGCTAGTAGCTGTCAGCTAACAGCCTAACAACTATGGCAACCAAGCGAGATTATTACGAGGTGCTGAGCGTGGCCAAAAACGCGGCGGGCGACGAGATTAAGAAGGCCTACCGCAAGGTGGCCATCAAGTACCATCCCGATAAAAACCCCGACGACCCCACGGCCGAGGACAAGTTCAAGGAAGCCGCCGAGGCCTACGAGGTACTCAGCGACGAGCAGAAGCGCGCCCGCTACGACCGCCACGGCCACGCCGGCATGGGCGGCGGCGGGGGCGGCGCCCAGAACATGGAGGACATCTTCAGCCAGTTCGGCGATATTTTCGGCGGCGGGGGCTTCGAGAGCTTCTTCGGCGGCGGCCGGGGCCAGCAGGGCGGACGGCGCGTGCGCAAGGGCTCCAACCTGCGCATCAAGCTCAAGCTCGATCTGGAGGAAGTCGCTAATGGCGTCGAGAAAAAGATAAAAGTGAAGCGCTACGTGGCCTGCGAGCCCTGCTCGGGCACCGGCGCCAAAAACGGCACCGACCTGAAAACCTGCCAGACCTGCCAGGGCCAGGGCCAGGTGAAGCGCGTGGTGAACACCATGCTCGGCCAGATGGTGAGCGCCAGCACCTGCCCCACCTGCGAGGGCGAGGGCAAGGTAGTCACCAGCACTTGCGACGTGTGCAAGGGCGACGGCCGCCAGCTGCATGAGGAGGTCATTCCCATCAACATTCCGGCCGGCGTGGCCGAGGGCATGCAGCTGAGCATGACCGGCAAGGGCAACTTCCCCGAGCGCGGCGGCGTGCCCGGCGACCTGCTCATCCAGATTGAGGAGGAGCCACACGAGCTGCTGCGCCGCGAGGGCAACAACATCATGTTCGAGCAGTACATCTCATTTGTGGATGCCGCGCTGGGCTCCAACATCGAGGTGCCGACCATCGAAGGCAAGGTGAAAATAAAGGTGGAGCCGGGCACCCAGCCGGGCAAAATCCTGCGTCTGCGCGGCAAGGGCATCAAGGACATCAACGGCTACGGCCGCGGCGACCAACTTATTCACCTCAACGTCTGGACGCCTAAAAGCGTGAGCGGCGAGGAGCGCGAGTTGCTCGAAAAGCTGCGCGACTCCCGCAACTTCATGCCCAGCCCCGGCAAAAACGACAAAGGCTTCTTCGAAAAAGTGAAGGAGTATTTTCAGTAGGAACGCGGATTAGCGCGGACCTGATACAAGCTGAATTGAAAACGCCCGCTTCCCAAAAGGGAGGCGGGCGTTTTCAGTTCAGCTTGTTTTGGTTTGCCATACTGCTGATATGAATTTCGGCCTGTTTTGCCGACCGGTTGCCACTTTTGACGGATCAGGCCGCTTGGTTGCTACGACGGTACGTTATCTGGCAGGGAAATAAATTATCCTGCTTCTGTAATGCTTGCCGGAAACGGCCGATATATGCTGCAAATGTTATCCTGATGGCATCTGCCCCGCTTGCGCCGGAATTCCTGGAAATGCTCAACGTCCACCAGCCCCGGCTGCGGCGGGTGGCGCGCTTGTACTGCCCCGACGCCGACGACCGCCAGGACTTGTACCAGGAAATCGTGCTGCAGCTGTGGCGGGCGTGGCCGCGCTACGAGGCCCGGCCCGAGGTGCAGGTAGGCACCTGGCTCTACCGGGTGGCCCTGAACGTGGCCATCTCCGACCTGCGCCGCCGCACCCGCCACCCGGCCGCCGCCCGCCTGCCCGGCCCCGCCGACGGCCTGCCCGAGGTTCCCGCGCCCCCGCCCGAAGGTCCTGACCCCGACGACCTGGCCGAGCTCTACCGGGCTATTGCCCGTCTCTCCGACGTCGAAAAAGCCTTTGTGCTGCTTTATCTCGAAGAGAAAACTTATGCCGAAATGGCCGGCATCCTCGGCATCACCCCAAACAATGTGCGCGTGAAAATGCACCGCGTGCAGGAAAAGCTTCGCCAACTTCTAACCCAACCCGCCTGATGGAACTCGATGACTTACGTGGTAAGTGGCAGGCGCAAACTGCTTCCGACACCGCCGATGCGCACGATGCTGCCGGTTTAGCCCTATTACTGGCGCGCAACTCCGCTAACCCGGTTGGTAGGATGCGGCGTAATGCCTGGATGGAAATTGGAATGGTCGTGTTGATTTTTGCCGGGTGCATAGCGGCTGCAATAGTCTCTAACGATGCTTATTACCTGACTATGGCCGCTTGGATGGCCATTATGTGCCTGCTTAGTGGCTTATACTTTCGGTATAAGCTGGCGTTGCTGTATAGTTTGAGTGATGCCAGCGGTGCCCTGCTCGACATAGTACAGCAGCGCCTTACCAGCCTGCGCGGCTTGGTTGCTCTTTACTTTCGGGCAACTATGTGGTCGTTGCCCATATCGCTGGGAATTGGACTCCTATTTATTGGCGGACGCATCGCCCAGAAACTTGAGGGTCAGAAGCTGCTGCTGAGCATGAGCATTTTGCTGTTGGTCTTTGCATTTACTGGCCTGTGTGCCTACTTCCTGACGCGAAGATTTACCCATTGGTATTTGCAGCGCCTTTATGGCCAGCACCTCGACCAGCTGGAAGCGGCCCTGCGCGAGTTGCGGGACTGAGGCGGCCGGTTGGTTGAAAATCGTCCAACTAAGAATTCAGAAAACGCTACATTTAAGCTTCCGGTCAAAGGCAACGCCCTTAGTACGTGGCCGGGAATTGCTGTCTTCGGAACACAATGCTAACAGCTACTAGCCAACAGCTCAATATCAATGCAACCAGCCCTCGAAGCCCTGAACGTGCGCAAAGTCTATGGCGAGCACGTCGCCCTGAATGATGTGAGCCTGGCAATTCCGGACCGGAGCATTTACGGGCTGCTCGGGCCCAACGGCGCCGGCAAAACCTCGCTCATCCGCATCATCACCCAGATAACCGGCGCCGACGCGGGCGAAATCCGCATCCGGGGCGAGAAGCTGGCCCCGAAGCACATTGCCGAAATCGGTTACCTGCCCGAGGAGCGGGGGCTGTACAAGAAGATGAAAGTGGGCGAGCAGCTGCTGTACCTGGCCCGCCTCAAGGGCCTGAGCCGCACCGACGCCACCCAGCGCATCAAGGCCTGGGTGCAGCGCTTCGATCTGGCGCCCTGGGTGGAAAAAAACGTGGAAGACCTGAGCAAGGGCATGCAGCAGAAGGTGCAGTTCATCGCCACCGTGCTCCACGAGCCCAGCATTATCATCCTCGACGAGCCGTTCTCGGGCTTCGACCCCATCAACGCCAACCTCATCAAGGACGAAATTCTGGCCCTGCGCGACAAGGGTGCCACCATCATCCTGGCCACCCACCGCATGGAATCGGTGGAGGAGATGTGCGACAACATTGCCCTCATCAACCGCTCGCGCAAGGTGCTCGACGGGCCCGTCAGCGCCGTGAAGGACACCTTCCGGACTCAGACCTACTCGGTAGAGGGCCAGGGTCGGCTGATGGTGATGCACCCCGATTTTGAGGTGCTGGAGCACAACGAGCGGGAAAACGGCCACTTCCACGACATCATCCGGCTGCACGCCGGCACCACGCCCAACGATTTGCTGCGCTACCTCATCGGCAACGTGGAGGTGCACGCCTTCCGCGAGCTGATTCCGAGCATCAACGAAATCTTCATCCGGCGGGTGCGCGAAACCATGCCCGAAACGCTGCTCGAAGAAGCGCCGGCAGCGTAGCTTCCAAAGCGGTAAAAGAACGTCATGCAGAGCGCAGCGAAGCATCTCGCGTGCTGACGTTAAGTTAGTGCTGCAACGCCAGCACGCGAGATGCTTCGCTGCGCTCTGCATGACGTCCGTTTTTAATTGCATCCCAGACTCCCAGACCTTACGTTCTCAAAGCCATGCCTTCCAACTTCTGGCTCATTGCCCAGCGCGAGTACCTGACCCGGGTAAAAAAGCGCAGCTTCCTGATTATGACGCTGCTCGTGCCGCTGATTGTGGCTGCGTTCGGCTTCTTCATCGTCAAGATTGCCACTTCCGACAACGACACCCAGGACGTGGTGCAGGTGCTCGATACCAGCGGCCAGAACCTCGGCGCCCGGCTCGTTTCCACCAAGCAGATGCAGTTCAAGCCCGTGCAGGGGACGCTGGAAACGGTGAAAAAGGACTACCTGAAATCGGAGGACGACGGGCTGCTGTACCTGCCGGCTGGCCTGAGCCTGGAGGCGCCCAAGGGGGTGCAGCTCTATGCCAAGGGCAACGTGAGCATCCGCAAGCAGCAGGCCGTGGAAACGGCCCTCGACAAGCTGTTTTCGGAAGACAAGATGCGGGCCTCGGGTTTGTCGCAGGAAAAGCTTGATGCGCTGAAAACCAACATCGACGTAGCCAGCATCAACCTCGATGAAACCGGCAAGGAGAAAAACAGCAATGCGCTGGCCACCTCGGGCATTGCCTACGCGTTGGCGTTGCTGATTTACCTGTTCATTTTCATGTACGGCGTGCAGATTATGCGCGGCGTGGGCGAGGAGAAATCGAGCCGGATTATGGAGGTGATGCTTTCATCGGTAAAGCCGTTTGATCTGATGATGGGCAAGATTGTGGGCATTGCGGCCGTGGGCCTCACCCAGTTTCTGCTCTGGGGCATTTTGTCGGTGGGTGCTACCTCGGCCGTAACGGCGGTGTTTGCCGACAAGCTGGCCGCCACTGCTTCCACCGAAACTGCCGCCAATCCCGGCGGTGCCGAGCGGGCCGCCAAGGTAATGGGTGGGGCCGAAGTAGCCGGCACCGACAACGCCACCACCCCCGACGCGGCCGCCGCCGTATCGGAGCGGTTCAGCGTGTTTAAAGCCCTGCGCGGGCTGCCGCTGGGCATGATTGCCTTCGGCTTCGTGATTTACTTTTTGGGCGGCTACCTGCTGTATGGGGCGCTGTTCGGGGCCATTGGGGCGGCCGTAGACGACCAGACTGACACCCAGCAGTTCATGTTCCCGATAACCATGCCGCTGATTCTGAGCTACATTATTGGCGTGAGCGTGATCCTGCGCAACCCCGACGGGCCGGTGGCTTTCTGGATGTCGATGATTCCGTTCACCTCGCCCATTGCCATGGTTATCCGGCTGCCGTTTGGCGTGCCGGTGTGGCAGCTGGCCCTCTCCATCGGGCTGCTGATTGCCGGTTTTGTGTTCACCGTCTGGATTGCGGCCCGCATATACCGCGTGGGCGTGCTTATGTACGGCAAGAAAGTTACGTACAAGGAACTGTCGAAGTGGCTGTTTTATAAGGGCTAGAACAGCTCTGCGGACCTCTGCGAAACCCACTGCGCCCCTCTGCGGGAACCCGTCGTAGCAACGGTATTTCCCGCAGAGGGGCGCAGTGGGTTTCGCAGAGGTCCGCAGAGCTTGTATCTTTGGAAGATGCGCACGCTTCTCTTTCTATTCCTGCTCATTAGCTCCCTCTTGGCAACGGGCCAGGACCGGCCGGCTTACCGCCTGTTCACGGACGCCGGCAAACCCACCGGGTACGAGGCCATGCTCCGAAAGCTGGCCGCCGCCGACGTGGTATTTTTCGGTGAGCAGCACAACGACCCCATCGCGCACTGGCTGCAACTGCAACTCACCCAGGATTTGCTGCGCCTGAAGCAGGGCCAGTTGGTGCTGGGCCTCGAAATGTTCGAGCGCGACGTGCAGCCGCTCGTGGACCAGTACACCACCGGCGAGCTGGATGACCAGGCCTTTGAGGCGGGCAGCCGCCCCTGGCCCAACTACGGCACCGACTACCAGCCGCTGCTGCAACTGGCGCGAAAACAGAAATTCCGGGTGGTGGGCACCAATGTGCCGCGCCGCTACGCCTCGCTGGTAGCCAAAGGCAGCCTCGCCGCCCTCGATACGCTGAGCGCCACCACCAAAGCCTGGCTGCCCCCGCTGCCGCTGACGGTGGATTACGATCTACCCGGCTACCAGAACATGGTGAAGATGTTCGGCGGCGACGCGGCCCACGCCGCCGGGGTGCAGAACATCATTCAGGCCCAGGCCCTCAAGGACGCCGCCATGGCCTTTTTCCTGAACCAGGCCCGGCCCGCCAACCACCTGCTGCTGCACCTCAACGGCAGCTACCACTCCGACAACCACGACGGCATCCTGGCCTACCTGCGCCAGCAAAACCCGCAGTTGAAGGTGCTGACCATCAGCACCGTTTCGCAGGAGCAGTTGGGCAAGCTGGAGAAGGATAATCAGCAGAAAGCCGATTTCGTACTGGTCGTGCCGGCCGATATGACGAAGACGTATTGAGATATGAGATATGAGATATGAGAGGTGAGATATGAGAAACGGTACGTCATGGCGAGGCCGGAGGCCGAAGCAATCTGGCCGGACAAAATGAGAACCATTGAGAACCCCAAAGCCCCGTATGTCAGCACAGACGTAGGGGCTTTTTGCTTATCAAGGCTTCATATTTTGCTCGCACGGACTGCCTCGGCCTTCGGCCTCGCCATGACGTACCGTTTCTCACTTCTCACTTCTCACTTCTCACCTACGCCAGCTTCAAATTGCCCAGGCAGGCGGTGTCGTGGAGCTGGATGAGGGGTTTTAGCTCCGGCAGGACCTGGCCGCTGCCGTACTCGCCCAGCCACTCGCAGACCGAGAAACCGGGGCGGCGGGCGTCGTACTCCTGTTGCCAGGTTTGCTGCTCCTGCTGCTGCTCGGGCGTGTCGAACGGGAAGGGGTAGGGCGGGCGGTGCCAGCCGATGCGCCAGGGCTTGGGCGTGAGGCGGGCGCGGTAGCACTGTTGCCGGCGGCACATGCGCACGTAGGTTCTGTCGGCGCGCATGGCCTGGAATACCTCCCCGGCGGTGGCCGAATCGGGGGCCAGCAGCTCGTGCGTGACGAGCAGGCGGAAACCCATGCGGGTGCGGTAGAGCCGGAAATTCCAGGCCGGGTAGAGCTGTAACCAGGCCGCCAGCCGCATTTCCAGCTGCTGCCGGGGCGGCAATGGCGGGGGGGCGGGCGGCGTAGGCCGGAACAGGCTTTGAAAGAAATCCAGGAAGCCCCGCCACGCTACCGCGGGCTCTCCCTGCTGCAAACCGCTGTCATCCACGTCGATAACCATGAAGCGGGCAGTACTGAGCACCAGGCAGCCGTAGTGGTTGCGGGTGACGGCCGCCAGCTGCCCGCCCCGGCCGTCGGGCAGGCGCCGCACCACGTGCTCGCGGATTGGGACTCCCTCGGTTGGGTAATCTTCGGGTTGGCCAACGATTTCCTCCCCGGCCAGCAGCCGGTGGGCCCGCTCATTGGCCAGCACTTCGGCGTGGGCGCGGGCGGTTGCCGGGCTGTCGTCGCTGCCGGCGTAGGCGACGAGTTCCAGCGGAGTTCCGTCGGCATCGGGCGTTGTGGAGGTGGCGCGGGCCCAGTAGGAGTAGAGCTGCATTGGCGGGGAGGAAGCAGCCAATATAGAAACTGGCAGTCTATCTTCGGCGCTTCATTCCGCTGCCGTCCACTTTTTCCTGATTCCTGCCGCCATGCTTTCCACCCATCACCCTGCCGGCCTGCCGCCGGCCGCCGACCTGCAACGCCTCGGCCAGGCCTTGGCCATGCTCGACGCCATCAACTCGCCCGACCCCGAATACCGCTACTACACCTACGACCCGCACTGGGACGCCGACGAGCAGCTGCTGGAAATGAACGACGGCGAAGGCGACCAGTTGCTGGTGTTGTTCCGGCCCGAAGGCTGCTGCATCAACGGCTCCCTCTCGGGCCACGAGCCGGCCGATAAAAAGCAGCTTACCCGCGGCCTGCCGGCGGCCTTTGAGGAGTTTATGTTCGGCGAGCCGGTGGAGTCCATCGGCACCAGCTTCTGCCTGTGGTACACGCCCGCCCACGGCTGGCAGACGGGCGTAGTGGATGAGGCGGAGGACGATGGCTCGGAAGACCTGATGGCCATTTTCGACCAGAACCCCGAAACCTACGCCGACTGGGCCAACGGCTACTACCTCGACGAAACCGAGCGCGAGCCCCTCGAAACCGCCGACGTCGCCCGCTTCTACCAGCACGAGCCCCTCACGCAAGCCACCGCCCAGGCCCTGAACCCCGACCTCACCGACTGGCCCCAGCTGGCCGCCGACGCCGAGCAAATCGGCTACCCGCACGAGCTGAAGAGCTAGCGCGGGTTTCCGGTTGCTATACCGCTGTAGAGACGCAACCCTTTGCGTCTTGTCGTTGCTGACATTGGTGGGTTGGTTCAATGGCGATGTTCCACCTATTGCGTCTTACCGTTGCTGACGTTGCGCCTCACCCCCCGGCCCCCTACGCCGCTTGATGCGCGGAATGAAAAAGGAGAGGGGGAGCCAGTCGAATGCTGACCGTTCAACTGAACAATGTCAGCAACGACGAGACGCGAAGGGTCGCGTCTGTACAGCGGTGTATATACTATCGACTCGAAAGTTACTTTGGGAGGCAGTAACTGGCTTAGAGGAAGTCGACCCGCCAACAACCCACCATCCGCCAATCTTCTGACACCGAAAGCCGACTTGAACCGGCTGGCTACAGCACGTACCCCCGGGCCAGTTCCGTGAATTCGGCAACCTGTTGCTGCTGCCAGGTGGCATCGTGGCCCAACTCGCGGGCCAGCAGCTCGGCTACGGTAGGGGCGGCTTGTATGGCGGCGTGGGCATCGAGAAACAGCAGCCGCACCCGGCGGGCCAGCACGTCTTCCACGGTGCGGGCCAGCTCGTGGCGGGCGGCCCACACTACCTCGGCCCGGGTGAAGGCAAATTCCAGCACGAGTTTTTCGGCCAGTTCGGGCTGCTCGCGCATGAGCTGGCGCAGGGCGGGCGCGTCGGTGCCGTAGGCGGCCAGGGGCGCGTGGTGGTCGGGGGTGGGCTGGGCGCCGTGGATGGGCTGTTGGGCCGTGCGGCTGGGGGCGGGCGGCAGCGAGCCGAGCGCTACGGCCCGGTTCACGGCATCCTCGCCCATACGGCGGTAAGTGGTCCATTTGCCGCCCGTAATCGTGAGCAGGCCGCTTTCAGACACGATAATTTTGTGGCTGCGCGAGATTTCCTTGGTGCTGGTGGAGCCCTTGGCGGGAGCGGCCAGGGGGCGCAGCCCGGCAAACACGCTCAGCACGTCGGCGCGGGTGGGGGCGCGGCGCAGGTAGCGGCCGGCGGTGCGCAGGATGAAGTCGATTTCGGCCACCTGGGCCCGGGGCTCGGGGCTGGCGGCGGACAGGGGCGTATCGGTAGTTCCCAGCAGCAGGCGGCCCTGCCAGGGTACGGCAAACAGCACCCGGCCGTCGTCGGTTTGCGGTAGCATGAGCGCGCCGGGGCCGGGCAGGAAATCCTGGCTCACGACTAGGTGCACGCCCTGGCTGGGCTGCACCAGCGGGCGGGCAGCAGGCTCGTCGAGGCGCAGCACCTCATCCACGAACACGCCGGTGGCATTCACTAGCACTTTGGCCCGCAACTCGTAGGTGCGGCCGGTTTCCTGGTCGGTGGCCCGGGCGCCGCTCAGGCGGCCGGCGGCGTTTTTGCGCAGGGCCGTTACGGCGCAGTGGTTGAGTACGGTGCCGCCGGCTTCGAGGGCCGTCTGGGCCAGGTTGATGGCCAGGCGGGCATCGTCGAACTGGCCGTCGTGGTAGAGCACGCCGCCGCGCAGGCCGTGCGGGCGCAGGTTGCCGAGGCGGCGCAGCGTTTCGGCGCGGCCCAGGTGCCGCGAGTCGCCGAAGCTGCGGCGGCCGGCCAGCCAGTCGTACAGTTTCAGGCCGATGGTGTAAAACGGGCCGCCCCACCAGCTGTAGTTCGGGATGATGAACTCCTGGTTGCTGACCAGGTGCGGCGCGTTTTGCAGCAGCAGGCCCCGCTCGTGCAGGGCCTCGCGCACCAGCGCCACGTCGCCCTGGGCCAGGTAGCGCACGCCCCCGTGCACGAGCTTGGTGCTGCGGCTGCTGGTGCCCTTGGCAAAATCGTCGCGCTCCAGCAGCAGCGTGCGGTAGCCGCGGCTCAGCCCATCCAGCGCCACGCCCAGCCCCGTAGCCCCGCCTCCGATAACGAGCAAATCCCACTCGGGCTCACTGGAGAGCCGGGCCAGCAGGGTAGGGCGGTGGAATGGGGACATAGGAAGGTGGGGAAAGGAGGGTGGCAGGGGAGGGGAAAGGGGAAAAGAACGTGTCATGCTGAGCGCAGCCGGAGGCGAAGTCGAAGCATCTCTACCGCTTCGTTGCAGTCGACAGAGTTAGCATGGCACGCGAGATGCTTCGACTTCGCCTCCGGCTGCGCTCAGCATGACACGTTCTTTTCCCCTTTCCCCTTCACCCTCACAACGCACCCTTACTGCCCCGGCGAGTAGGTGCGCTCGGCGTGCTGCCTGATGTCTTCGGGGTAGAACCAGACGTCCTTGAACTGCTGCTGGGTGTAGCGGCCGGCCTGGTCGCGGAAATGCGGCGAATCGGGGTGGCCGCTGACGCCGCCGGCCAGCACCGAGCGGGCCTTCACGCGGGGGCCAAACTCGACTACGGCCACAAAGCTGTTGCCCACGTCGCCGTAGCGCTTCTGGGTACCGGCCCGGGCGCGCGAACCGAAAGCGGCCAACGAGCCCCAGGCCGACGACGTGAAGGCCACCGGCAGGCTGGGTTTCTTATCGTCGTACACCTCGTCGATGCGGCCGGTGAGGCGCTGGAAGCGGTTGATGTCGCCCCAGGGCTGCCGCCAGCTGCCGAAGGAAGTTGTCAGCTCATCGAGGGTTTCCTGGAGGGCGTTTACTTTTTCGGGGGCCGTGGTGCTTTGGATGGCGAAGCGAATCAGCGCCATTTGGTCGAGGGGCTGGCCGGGTTGGGCGCGGGGGCGGGCCAGGCGCAGCAGCCGCTCGGCCCAGTAGGTGGCCACTGTCTGGGCCACCGAAGTAGTGGCGTAGTTGTGGTTCCAGGCCCGCAGCAGCGTCATGGCCTCCCGGATGTCGCCCTGGGGCGCGTCGGGGCCGTCGGCCACGGTCTGGTAGGCCTCAGCCAGGGCCGGCAGCAGCTCGTCGAAGGCCGTCAGGTGCGGGTCGCGGGCGGCGGCCAGCAGCGTATCGACGGTGAATTTCGACTTCGCCTTCTGGCTGAGCACGCGCACGGCGTTCAGGCCGCGGTAGTTTTCGGCGTCGGGGGCCATGTAGGCGGGGTAGGCCGCCGGGGCGGGCGAGCTGCCGGGGCCGGCCACCGTGAAGGGCGTGGCGTTGCAGTTTTGCAGCCAGCCGCTGGCCGGGTTCTTCACCTGCACGATGTCCGCCAGCGGGTGCAGGCCCTGCCAGTCGGTGCGCGGGTTGCTGCCATCCACGGGCCGGCTCCAGTCGAATTGCGGGTCGCGCTTCGGCATAAAGTTGCCGTGCCAGTAGGCAATGGTGCCCTTGCTGTCGGCAAACACGGTGTTATTGGAAGCGTTGCCGTTGAGCTTCATCACCTCCCGGAAACTGGCGTAGTCGGTGGCCTTGGTGCGCAGGTACGACTGCTCCAGGGCTGCCACCGGCGCGTCCATCATGCGCACCGTCAGCCATTTGCCGTCCTGTTCGCCCACCACCGGGCCGTGCTGGGTGTGGTAGGCGGTGAACTCGCGGAACCTGGTGCGGCCATCGGCGGCGCGGTAGGCTACGCGCACGGGCTGCTGGCGCACCGGCCGCTGCTCGGCGCCGTAGCGGTAGGTGTAGCGGCCGTCGGGCTGCTGGGCCACGGTTTCGAGGTACTCGTCCATCGAGTCGGCGTAGCTGGAAGTGTGCATCCAGCCGCAGTGCTCGTTGAAGCCCTGATAAATGAAAAACTGCCCCCAGGTAACGGCCCCGTAAGCGTTCAGGCCGGACTGGCTGGTCATCTGCACTTCGGGCCGGAAGTAGAACGAGGTGTGCGGGTTGATGAGCAGCAGCGGGTGGCCGCTGGCGCTCAGCTGCGGCCCGATGGCAAAGCCGTTGGAGCCCAGCGACGAGCGGTCGAGCAAGTCTTCGCGGGCCGGAGCGTGCGGCCGCTGCGGGGGCTGCCAGCCGGTGCCGGGCGCCACCTGGCGGCTGTAAAAGGCCTTCAGTCGCTCCACCGGCACCACGCTCACGTTGCCGCCGATGCTGCCCTCCGAGAACAGCAGCGGCATCCAGGGCTGAAAGCGGCGCAGCAGCTGCGGCTTGGTTTGCGGGTGGGTAGCGAGGTAATAGTTGGTGCCGTCGGCGAAGGCCTGCAATAACTGTTGCAGCCAGGCAGGGCTACGGGCGTACTCGGCCACGGCCCGGGTGCTGTCCATGAACAGGCGGGCGCGCAGGTCGTAGTACAGGGCGCTTTCACCTTCCACCTCGGCCCGACGGCCCAGCGCGTCGAGGTAGTTGGCCTCCACCCGCGCAAAGTCGTCTTCGCACTGCGCGTACAGCAGCCCGAACACGGCATCGGCGTCGGTTTTGCCGCTTACGTGGGGCACGCCCCAGGTGTCGCGCGTGATGGTGACCTGCCGGGCCTGCCGCTGCCAGCGGGCCAGCTCGGCGGGTGTGAAAGCCTGGGCCCGCGCCCCGAAGGCGCTCAGCAGCAGGAAGGACGTGAGAAGGGGAAGGCGCATAGCCGCAAGATAGTTGTCAGCCAGCAGTTGCCGGCGGCCCACTGCCGGCGTTGCGTGGCCCAGGCCAGCAGCCCCGGGCCACGCA
The DNA here is from genome assembly GCF_900111515.1 of Hymenobacter actinosclerus. Lineage (GTDB taxonomy): Bacteria > Bacteroidota > Bacteroidia > Cytophagales > Hymenobacteraceae > Hymenobacter > Hymenobacter actinosclerus. The sequence continues at coordinate 284,222 of NZ_FOHS01000003.1, read as the reverse complement.
ACGCTCAACAATGTCCGCCGACCAGCCCAGGGCTTCAGCCCCGGCAACTAGCAACCGGCAACTAGCAACCGGCAACTGGCAACTGGCAACCGGCAACCGGCAACTAGCAACTGGCAACTGATAACCCCGTACAACCTGCACCGCCCCACAACTCCACCGTATGCTCGACGATTTCAACCAGGTGCTCCATACGTATTGGGACCAGTTTCTCTACATGCTGCCCCGGCTGCTGATTGCGGCCGTCATCATGGGCGTGGTCTGGATAGGCGCCAGCCGCCTGCGCAGCTGGCTGGCGGCCAAGCTCAGCGTCCGCTCCGACGACCCGCTGCTGACCGACTTTCTCACCCAGGTGGGCCGCTGGGTGCTGGTGCTGCTGGGGCTGGTGCTGGCGCTCAATGTGCTGGGCTTTTCGGGCGTGGTGGGCGGCATTCTGGGCGCGGCGGGCCTGTCGGCCTTCGTGGTGGGCTTTGCTTTCAAGGACATTGCCGAGAACTTTCTGGCCGGTATCATCCTGGCCTTCAACCGGCCGTTTGGGGTCAACGACACGGTGCAGATTCAGGACATGTTCGGGCAGATTACCAAGCTCAACCTGCGCACCACCGAAATGGGCACCTTCGACGGCCGCGACATTTCCATTCCCAATGCCATTGTGCTCAAGCAGCCGCTCATCAATTTCACGCGCGACGGCTTTATCCGCCAGGAGTTTGTGGTGGGCGTGGACTACGACGACGATGTGGCCGCCGCCATTGCCCTGATTCTGGAGCAGGTGCGCCAGGAATCGGAGGTGCTCACCGAGCGCGAGCCCTTTGCCGTGGTCGATGAGCTGGCCACCAGCACCGTGAATCTGAAGGTGTATTTCTGGACCAACACCGAAGATTACCGCCGCGGTACGCTGGAGCTGCGCAGCCGGGTAATGAACCGGGTGAAAATTGCTCTGATGGCCGGTGGCTACGCCCTGCCGCCCGATATTCTGGAGCTGCGCCTGCCCACCAAAATGCCCGCCCTGCCCGTGCAGGTAGCCATGGCCGAGCCCGGCACCCTCGCCGACCCGCCCGACGACCCCAAGAAGCCGGTCCCTTCGCCGCCTAATGTCGCGCCGCCTGCCCGCTAGTTTAGGGCTTCGCTTTTGTGCTTCGGGCTTGGCTGTGGCTGCTTAGAAAGCGGTTTGCGTTAACCAGGCACCATGTAGAGTCGCAAAGGATTGCGTCGCTGCCGCTTTCTGTTATCCCTTTAGGCTAATTCGAACGGCTTCAGACAGTTGCCAACAGCTGGGAAGGCGCACTGCCGAAGCACTAAAAACGAAGCAACGAGCACCAAATCCCGAATCATGGATAAAATCTTCTTCACTGGTTGGGACAGCATCATCCGGCTCCTGATAGTAGGTGTGCTGGCCTACGCCGGGCTGGTGCTGATGCTGCGCGCCTCGGGCAAGCGCACTCTCTCGAAGATGAACGCCTTCGACCTGATTGTGACCGTGGCGCTGGGCTCGACGCTGGCATCGACGCTGCTGAGCAAAACTGTTCCCCTGCTCGACGGCCTGCTGGCCCTGGCCCTGCTCATCGGCCTGCAATTCGTGATTACCTGGCTGTCGGTGCGCTTTACGGCGGTTGATAAACTGGTGAAGGCCGAGCCCACCCTGCTCGTGTATGAGGGCCGGATGCTACGCGCGGCCATGAAAAAGCAGCGCATCACGGAGGGCGAAATTCTGGGGGCGCTCCGGCAGAACGGCATCGGGGCGCTGGAGCAAACGGCCGCCGTCGTGCTCGAAAACGATGGTACCCTCACGGCCCTCAAAAGCACCAGCTCCGGCGCGCAGTCGGCCCTGGCCAACGTGCCGGGTGCCCCACCAACCAAGCCCGACGACTCAGCCAAACCTAGCCCTCTATGAACCGAATTAAAACCTGGTGGCTGCGCCTCAATGCCAGCCTGTGGTTTGTGCCCACGCTGATGGTAGTGGCGGCGCTGCTGCTGGCCTACGGGCTGGTTATTATCGACGCGGGCACCAGCAACAAGTGGACGGCCGACTACCCGCTGCTGTTTGGGGCCGGCGCCGATGGCGCCCGGGGCATGCTCTCGGCCATTGCCAGCTCGGCCATTACGGTGGCGGCCCTCATCTTCTCGCTCACGCTTTCCACCCTGGCCACCGTGTCGGGGCAGTACACCTCGCGCATCCTGCGCAACTTCATGCGCGACCGGGCCAACCAGGTGGTGATGGGCTTTTTCGTGAGCATTTTCGTGTACTGCCTGATTGTGCTGCGCACAATTCGGGGCGGCGACGAGGGCGGCTTCATCCCGCCGCTGGCCGTGTCGTTTGCCCTCTTAATGGCGGTGGTAAGCATCGGGATGCTGATTTTCTTTATTCACCACATTGCCACTTCCATTCAGGCGGCCAACATTATTGCCGAGGCGGGCCAGGAAACCATCAGGAGCATGACGCGCATCTTCCCCAAGCAGGTGGGGGAGGAAGCCGGGCCCGAGGCCGAGGACAACCTGCGCACCGCCGACCTGCGCTGGCACCCGGTGGCCGCCGCCGGCTCGGGCTACTTGCAGGGGGTGGCCAGCAAGGAGCTGCTCGATTTCGCCGGTGAGCAGAACGCGGTAGTCCGCCTCGAACACCGCCCCGGCGACTTCGTGACCCTGGATACGCCGCTGCTGTCGGTGGCTTACTACGCCGCCGACCGGCCGCCCGGCGAGCAGGAGCAGCGCCGCCTCAACGGCTACTTCACCATCGACAGCCAGCGCAGCATCGACCAGCAGGACGTGGCATTCGGCTTCCGCCAGATTGTCGACATTGCCCTCAAGGCCCTCTCGCCCGGCATCAACGATACTACCACGGCCATTATGTGCATCGACCGGCTGGGGGCCATGCTGGCGTTTCTGGCCAGCCGGGCGCTGCACCAGCCCCTGCGCGCCGCCGATGGCCAGGTTCGCGTTATTGCCCACACCCGCGACTTCGGCGACTTTGTGCGCCTGGCCTTCGACCAGATCCGCAGCTGCGGCGACGATAACGTGGCCGTCCTCGTCCGCCAGCTCACGGCCCTCGAAACCGTGGCCCGCCGCACCGGCTCCTACACGCGCCGCCAGAGCCTGCTGAAGCAGTGCGACCTGATCGAGCAGGCCACCGACACCACCATCACCCGCGCCTATGAGCAGGCCCAGGTGCGCCACCGCCTGGCCCAGGTGCGCGCGTTTCTGGCCAAACCCCTGCTGCCCGGCGTTCCTCAGGTGGCCTAGATAGATAGTAAGAAGAGACTGATTGTAAAAAAGCAGGAGCCACACCCAATCAGGTGCGGCTCCTGCTTTTTTACAATCAGTCTCTTTAGGGAAAGAGCCAGTAACTAGCTAAAAAGCGGGGATTAGGCCGAGAACGAGGAGCCGCAGCCGCAGGTGCTTTTAGCCTGGGGGTTGCTGAAGATGAAGCCGCGGGCGTTGAGGCCGTCCTGGAAGTCGACTTCCATGCCCAGCACATACATGGCGTGCTTTTTATCCATGATGAGCAGCACCCCGTCGATGTCGAAGGTTTCGTCCTGCTCCTTGGGCTTGTCGAAGCCCAGCAGGTAGCTCATGCCCGAACAGCCGCCGCCCTGCACGCCTACGCGCAGGCCGTATTCGCCGGGAACCGCTTTTTCAACGAGAATATTGCGAACCTCCTCCAGGGCGCGGGGAGTGAGGGTAATCGGAGCAAGCTTGGTGGAAACGGCCGTTGCCATAGTGATTTCGTTTTGAGGAGAAGTGGAGGCAAAGATACAACGCCGGCGGTAGTCGGGGCACGGCCCCGCCAACGGCGGCCCGGCACACTAGGGTGCGCAGGCCCGGCGTTCGGGGCTACAACAACGGCTTGGCCCCGCCGGTTCACGCCCTATCTTTGCCCCATAACGGGTGGCCCCAAGCCGTGCCGGCTGCCGGAGCGCCGCTCCGGGGCCCCGTTCTTTCCTCTATCTACCCGCATGGACACTACCGCGTATATTTTCGACCTGCTCAAAATCATTCTGCCCGCCCTGATTGTAGCCGGCGCCATCTACTTCCTGTTTCAGCAGTTTCTGGAGCGCGAGCAGCAGCGCCGCCTGCTGGAAATGCGCCTGGAAGCCAGCAAAACCACCCTGCCGCTTCGTTTGCAAGCCCTGGAGCGCGTCACGCTGCTACTCGAACGCCTCAGCCCCCAGAACCTGCTGATTCGGGTGAGCAGCGCCAACCTGCCGGCCGCCGACTACCACCGGCTGCTGCTCCAGGAAATCAGGGCCGAAGTGGAGCACAACCTCAGTCAGCAACTGTATATGCAGCCCGAAACCTGGGCCGCCGTGCAGCAGGCCCAGAACAGCATCAGCAACCTCATCAGCAGCCAGTTTCAGAAGCTGCCCAACCCCGCCGAGACCCGCGGCCCCGAGCTGGCCCGCCGCATCCTCGAAACGATGATGAACGACGAGCTCCCCGACCCCACCGCCGCTGCCATCCTGGCCGTAAAGCGCGAGGCGGTGGCTATGTTCTAAAGGGGATTGAGTTGGTATTACGAGGAGGTACGATATTAAGAGCCGTTAGCGGCGTTAATTCCTCCTTGCTAAAGCGCGACGGAACAGCACAAGAATGACCTGCAAAGCACTGCGCCTTAGTGGTGCCGTACCACGTTTAGCCGGCAGAGATTCAGACTGCTCGTTCTAAGGTAGGGCGAGCTTATAACGTTTTCCAGATGACCGTTTGTAAAGTTTTATGGGACATTTAGTTTGCTCAAATCACCGTTTGCGCAAACACAGGCCTCCGCCGCCAAGCTGTCTTATCCCTCGTCGTTGTGACGAAAATCATAGAATGAATGCGTGGTCAAATCGTAACAAATGGACCAATAGGCACTGCCCCCATCGTACGTCCAGACGGCTTGCCGTAACCAGAACGGCACGCTCCCCAGCACCTCTTCTCGCTGTTCAATAAACAGATTGAGGAAGAGGCAGCGGTGGCCTTCGGGATTGACAAATCCAAAGTATTGGCGCCGGTAGTCGGCCAAGTGCTGTTGGATGAGCGCGGGGTACTGCGCGTAATAGGCCGGTTGCAGTTGGGCATTCACCCGCGCTAGCGAGACCCGGCGCAAGGCTTTTTCGGCGGTCCGGACGTCCCGGCGGGTCGGGGTAAAGCGGCCGGGTGAGGGCGCTAGCTTGGCCAGTTCCGGCGGCAAGGTGGCCGCTGCCGGAAACAGGGCACAATCTGCCTGGCGCAGGCGGTAGGGCACCGCGATGGTATCGGGAGGCGGAGGAAGTTGCTGTGCCGCCACTGGCAGCGCAGGCAACCTCACGAGGAGCAATAAGCGCAAAAGAAGCCAGAGGGAGCGACGCATGGAAAGGACGGCAATTCGAAAGGCCCAAGGTAGCCACGGTTAGGAGTGATTAAAGGCTCCTTTCCGTGAACACCTCGCAGCTGCTCAGTACTTGGTGGCTAGTTGGCCCCAATAGGGCGGGGCGAGTTTAAGAAACTCGTCTACGATTCAAAGTTTACGAAATGCTCAAAGGAGATGAGTTTCGTAAACGACCAATATGGAGCCTATTCCCCGCTAAAGTACTGAGCCGGCCACGTTCCGGATGAAAGCAGAGAACCGTCCTTATTCCAAGTTCAGTCTGAGAAACGTTTTTATGCTAAGAGACGATTTCAAGAGGAGCCTCTAGCCTCCTATTCTTGTCCACTATCGTCTAAATGCTATTTCAGATAGCTAAATCCATTTTGCCATCAGTTGCAAAAAGCCACAACTTGTTCGGTTGTTCTTCCTTCAAGTGCTTTGCTCGCAATGATGGTCATCAAACCCCCACGGCCACCACATCGATGGCGCGCTGGTAGCAGGCTTCGTAGAGGGGCACGATGTTGTCGAGGGCGAAGGTTTCGGCGCGGGCGCGGGCGGCGGCCTTGAAGCGGGGCAGGTTCTCGTCGTCGAGGATGTAGAGGGCATTTTTCACCATGTCTTCTACATCCCCAATGTTGCTGACCATGCCGGTGACGCCGTGCTCGTTGAGCTCGGGAATGCCGCCGGCGTTGGTGCTGATAACCGGCACCTCGCAGGCCATGGCCTCCAAAGCTGCCAGGCCGAAGCTTTCCTTCTCGGAAGGCATCAGGAACAGATCGGCAATGCTGAGCACTTCCTCCACGGCTTCGAGCTTACCCAAAAAGCGTACATCCTGGCACAGGCCAATGTCGCGGCAGAGCTTTTCGATGCGCGGCCGATCGGGGCCGTCGCCGACCAGTAGCAGCTTGGCGGGCATCTGGGCGCGCACGCCGGCAAAAATATTCACCACGTCGTCTACCCGCTTCACCGAGCGGAAGTTGCTGGTGTGCACCAGCAGCTTTTCGCCTTCGGGGGCAATGGCAGCCTTGAAATGGTTTTTGGCCTGCTTCTGAAAGCGCTCCAGGTTGATGAAGTTGGGAATCACCTCAATCTCCTTCTCGATGGCGAAGTGCTCGTAGGTTTCGCGCCGCAAATCGGCCGAAACGGCTGTTACGCCGTCGCTCTGGTTGATGCTGAAGGTAACCACCGGCTCGTAGCTGGCATCCTTGCCCACGAGCGTAATATCGGTGCCGTGCAGGGTAGTAACCACCGGAATACGGATGCCGCGGGTGAGCAGAATCTGCTTGGCCATGTAGGCGGCCGAGGCGTGCGGGATGGCGTAGTGCACGTGCAGCACGTCGAGCTTCTCGTTCTGGGTGATGTCGACCATCTTACTGGCCAGCGCCAGCTCGTAGGGCGGAAACTGAAACAGCGGATAGGGCGGAATGTAGACCTCGTGGTAGAACAGGTTCTCGTTGAAGAAATCCAGGCGCACCGGCTGGCTGTAGGTGATGAAATGGACGCGGTGCCCGCGCTGAGCCAGGGCCTTGCCCAACTCGGTGGCCACGACGCCCGAGCCGCCGAAAGTGGGATAACAAACGATACCGATGTTCATGGATCACGGATTAGCACAGATTTTAACGGATTTCACGGATTTTGTAACCGTAACCGTGCTGTGGGGACAGAGCAGGAAGTGAAGTAAACGTGGTAGCTAAGCAGAATGGATAAACTCGTTGCAGAAATAAGCACGGGGAACCTGACAGCAAAACAGATAAGAATAGCGTGAGAAAAGTCGAGCCGTCTACAAAATCCGTGAAATCCGCTGAAATCCGTGCTAATCCGTGATCAAGTTTTCTGCAGGGCCTTGTAAATCACGTCGTGAATGCGGGTGCGGATGTTGTACTGCACCAGCTTCTTGTTGTTGGCGTCGGGGTAGACGCGGTTAGAAAGAAAGATGTAGAGGATTTTGTTTTCCGGGTCCATCCACACGCAGGTGCCGGTGAAGCCGGTGTGGCCGAAGGTGCTGGCCGGCGACAGGTTGCTGGTGGGGCCCGAGGGCTTGCTCGGGTCGCCCCGGTCCCAGCCCAGGCCGCGGCGGCTGCCGGCCTCGGTGCCGCGGGCAAACTCGGCTACTACCGGGGTCTGGAAGTAGCGCTGCCCGCCGTAGCGACCGTTCTGCAGGTTCATCTGCATGAGCACGGCCAGGTCGTTGGCGTTGGCAAACAGGCCGGCGTGGCCGCCTACGCCGCCCACCAGGGCCGCCGTCTGGTCGTGTACGCTGCCTTGTAGCAGGGTGTGGCGGTAATAGTTATCGTTTTCGGTGGGCGCGATGCACGACTTCGGGAATTTGTCGAGCGGGTTGTAGGTCATCGAGCCCAGGCCCAGCGGCTGGTAGAACTGCTTGGCCAGGAACTGCTCCAGCGGCTGCTGGAGTAGCTTTTCGGCCAGCCGCTTCATCACAATAAAGCTGAGGTCGGAGTACTCGACGGGGTACTTGCCCTTCACCTTGGGCAGCAGGGCCGACTCCTGCACCCAGTTCCACACGGTATCGTCGGAGGAGCTGGCGCTGAACAGGTTGGGCGTCACCTCGCGCGAAAACTGCGCCGACTCGGTGCTGGCGTAGAACTCGGGCTTGGGGCCGCTGCTGGTAATGGTTCGCTCCCAGGTAGGAATGCCGGGCTTGAGGCCGGCGTGGTGCATGAGCACCTCGCGCACCGTCATGTCCTTTTTGTTGGTCGTTTTCAGCTCGGGCAGGTAGGTGGCTACCTTTTCATCGAGGTTGAGGCGGCCCTCATCCTTGAGCCACATAATGGCCTGGAGCGTGCCGGCCACTTTGGTAACGGAGGCCAGGTCGTAGAGCGTGCCGTTGTTGACGGCCTGCTCCTTGTCGTAGGTGTAGAAGCCGTAGCTTTTGTCGAACACCACCATGCCATCCTTGGCTACCAGCACCTGGCAGCCGGGGGCCGCGGCGTAGGCCACGGCCTCCAGGGCCACATTGTCGATCTGGGCCAGAATGCGCGAGTCGAGGCCGACCTCTTCGGGCGTGCCGTAGCGCAGACGCCGGAAATCGGGGGTGGGCAGGCCCTGGCCGTACTTCAGGTTTTCCGACACCGTAACCGGCAGGCGGCCCTTGGCCGGCAAAGCGCCGAACAGCACCTGCGGCACCACCAGCTGCGAGGCAAAGTTGTCTTCGTAGCCGCACACCAGGTTGCGGCTGGTTTCCACGTTTTTGAGGGCGTAGGCGTTGCCGAACAGCACGACCACCGTTTTCAGGCGCGGGTTGGCCTGCAGCGTCTTCAGAAACTTCAGCGCCCCGTCGCCCAGCCCGTAGTTGTGGGTGGGCGTGTTGTTCATGTTGTGCAGGCTCACCACCACCACGTTGTAGGGCGCCAGCTGCCGGCTGATGCGGCTGAAGGTGGAGTCGGGGGCGTAGCGGTTGGGCACGGCGTACACCGGCCCGCTCTGGTACTTGCCCATAGTCTCGCGGTAGGTGTCGGCCTGCGAGCCAATGGTGATGGAAGCAATGCGCAGCGTGTCGAGGCGCTGGAAGGGCAGAATATCGTCCTCGTTCTTAACTACCGTCACGGCGTGCTCGTAAATCTGCTGCTGCACCATGCGGCTCAGGGGCCGGTTCAGGTTCTGCATCAGGTTGGGCACGTCGATGGGGCGGTAGCGGTTGAGGCCGGCCCAGAACTTGGCCCGCAGCATCTTGCGCACCCGCGCATCCACGTCGGCCTGGGCAATTTTACCGCTGGCAATGGCTTCCTTGATCTTCTGAATGGCCATGGGCACATCCTCCGAAAACAGCAGCACATCGTTGCCGGCCAGCAACGCCAGCGCGTCCAGCTCGCCGGCCTTGTAGAGATTCGACACGCTCTTCATGTTGAGCGCGTCGGTAAACACGAGGCCCCGGAAGCCCATTTTCTCCTTGAGCAAACCGGTAACGAGGTTGGGCGAAATGGTGGCCGACAGCGTGCGGCTGGTATCGAGCAGCGGCACGTAGAGGTGGCCCACCATCACGCCCATCACGCCCTGGTCGATGGCCTTGCGGAAGGGGTAGAGGTCGATGTTGGTAAGCCGGGCCAGGTCGGAGTTGATGACCGGCAGGGCCACGTGCGAGTCGACGTCGGTGTCGCCGTGGCCGGGGAAGTGCTTGACCACGGCCAGCACGCCGTGGTCCTGCAGGCCGCTAATGTAGCGCACGCCGCGGGCCGCCACCTGCTCCTTGTCTTCGCCAAACGAGCGGTTGCCGATAACCGGATTGCTGGGGTTGGAGTTGACGTCGATGACGGGCGAGAAGCTCACGTGCACGCCCAGGGTTTTGAGGTTGAGCGCAATTTCGCGGCCCATCTGGTACACGTACTCGTCGTCGTTCATGGCGCCCAGGGTCATGCCCTTGGCGAAGTGCATGCTCGAATCGAGGCGCATATCGAGGCCCCACTCGGCATCCATGGCAATGAGCAGCGGCACCTTGGCGGCGGCCTGGTAGCGGTTGGTGAGGTTGGCCTGCCGACGCGGGCCGCCCTGCAGGAACATCAGCCCGCCGATGCCATAGTTCTTGACCAGAAACTCGGTGTACTGAACGTGCTTGCGGTCTTTGTTGGAGTAGGCAGCCACCATAAACAGCTGGCCCAGGCGCTGCTCGGGCGTCAGGCCCGTAAACACGCTATCCACCCACTGCTGCTCGGCCGCGGTCATGGGCCGGCCCATGTCGGCCGCCGGGGGGGCGGAGGAGGAAACAAACAGGCCGGTGAGGGCCAGGACCAGCAAAAAAAGCCCAATCCTAAATTCTTTGCGCATCGGCCCCGGTGATTCTGACTAAATTGGTACTAGCGGATGACGAGCCGAAAAACAGTAATTTTGCTCTTTCAATCAAGTTCTGGGCAAAAGTCGGCCGCGGGTTGCGCTGCCGCCCTTCCAACCCGGCCACTCACCTCGCCCAACGCCGAAGCTAACCGATTCGTGTCGGCACGGCCGGCCAAAGTTGGCTACAAACTTACGGAGAAATTCCCGACGTCGGTTGTTATCAGGCGGATAACTCGTGAATAGCGGTTGGAAAAAAGCGGGTAAAAAGGTTGTCATGCTGAGCGCAGCACAGCGGAGTCGAAGCATCTCGCGTGCTGACTTTGCTAAGCTAGCTCAACGTTAGAGTTATCATCGCACGCGAGATGCTTCGACTTCGCTGTGCTGCGCTCAGCATGACAGCCGGCCTTTGTTCTTTCATCTCCTATTCTATCCGCTAACTCCCAACTCCTCGCCTCTCCCCAAATAAAATGCCCGATATCATTCAACTGCTGCCCGAGTACCTGGCTAACCAGATTGCGGCCGGCGAAGTGGTGCAGCGCCCGGCTTCGGCCGTGAAGGAGCTGCTCGAAAATGCTGTCGACGCCGGCGCTACGCAGGTGCAGCTCATCGTGAAGGAAGCCGGCAAGCAGCTGGTACAGGTGGTCGACAACGGGGCCGGCATGAGCCCGACCGACGCGCGCATGAGCCTGGAGCGCCACGCCACGAGTAAAATCCGCACCACCGACGACCTATTCCGCATCCGCACGCTGGGCTTCCGGGGCGAGGCGCTGGCCTCCATTGCCGCCGTGGCCCAGCTGGAGCTGCGCACCAAAACCCGCGACCAGGACACCGGTACGCTGCTGCTGGTGGAAGGCTCCCAAATCACGAGCCAGCAGCCCGTGGCCTGCCCCGACGGCACGAGCATCAGTATGAAGAACCTGTTTTTCAACGTGCCCGCCCGCCGCAACTTCCTCAAGAGCAACGCCGTGGAGATGCGCCACATCCTCGACGAGTTTCAGCACGTAGCGCTGGCTAACCCCGGCATTGCCTTCTCGCTGTTCCAGAACGATTTGGAGGTGTTCAACCTGCCGGCCGGCAAGCTGGGCCAGCGCATCGTGGCCCTGCTGGGCAACGGCTACAAGGAGCAGCTGGCCCAGGTAGAGGAGGAAACGCCGTTTCTGACCGTGCGCGGCTTCATCGGCAAGCCCGAGTCGGCCAAGAAAAGCCGGGGCGACCAGTTCTTCTTCGTCAACAACCGCTTTATCCGCTCGGCCTACCTCAACCACGCCGTGCTCACGGCCTACGAGGGCCTGCTACCCAAAGACACGCACCCGTTCTACGTGCTGTTTCTGGAGCTCGACCCCAAGAGCATCGACATCAACGTGCACCCGACCAAGACGGAAATCAAGTTCGAGGACGAGAAAACGGTGTACGCCATCGTGCGCTCGGCCGTAAAGCAGAGCCTGGGTTTGCACAACATGGCGCCCTCGCTCGATTTTGCGGGCGACGTGAACTTCGGCGCCATCCGGCCCTTGCAGCTGTCGGGCACCGAGAAAAACCCCTTCGACGACGGCACCGGCAGCGGCAGCCGGCCCGACGCGCTGGCCGCCGCCGCCAGCGCCGCCAACCATTTAGCCAATCCGCGCACTTCGGGCCGAAGTAGTGGCGCCAGCGCCTTCGAGCGGCCCCTCACGCCCCGGCCCACCGAGCAGGCCAAGCAGGAGCTGGAAGATTTCTACCGCAGCCTGAGCCGCGTAAGCCTGCCCGACGTGGAGCACGAGGCCACCGCCGCCGGCGTACCCGTGCCCAAAGTGCCCGTGGCCCCGCCCGCCCCCGCCGCTCCGCCCCAGGCCCCGCCGCCCGCACCCGAAAACGTGGACCCCGAAACGGGCGAAGTGCTGCCCGCCGCCCCGGCTGCCGCCGCCCAGGCCAACTCCGAGGCCGCCTCGCTGCCGTTGGAGGTGCTGCCGGGCACGGCCGCCGCGCCCGAACTGCCCTTGCGCGAGTCGAGCACCGGGCCGGGCAACAAGGTGTTGCAACTGCACCAGCAGTATCTACTGGTGCCGGTGAAGTCGGGCGTGATGCTGATTGACCAGGTGGCGGCCCGCGAGCGGATTCTGTTCGAGCAGTACGCCCAGGCCCTGGAGCGCGACGTGAGTGCCTCCCAGACGCTGCTGTTCCCGCGCACCATCACCTTCACGCCCCAGGATTTCGCTATTCTGCGCGAAGTGGAGGACGCGCTGCGGGCCCTGGGCTTCCGCTTCACCGATTTCGGCCGGAACACCATTGCCGTGGAGGGCATTCCGGCCGATGTGCCGGCCCGCGACGAAAAGGAGCTGCTGGAAGGCCTGATTGAGCAATTCCGCAGCGGTGGCGGCCCGGTCAGGCTCGACCGGCGCGAGCAGATGGCCCGTGCCCTGGCTCGCCGGGTAGCAGCCAGCGCTGCCGGCGCCCGCCTCTCGGAGCGCGAAATGACCACCATCGTCGACAAGCTTTTCGCCTGCACCGTGCCCAACTACACCCCCGACGGCCGCCGCACCATCGTACTACTGGAGCTGGGCCAGCTGCGCGAGCTGTTTGGGTAGGGGTGGGGTTGAAGGAACGTCATGCTGAGCGAAGCAAAGCAGAGCCGAAGCATCTCGCGTGCTATGCTAACTCCAATGGCTGCAACGAAGCGGTAGAGATGCTTCGACTCCGCTCCGCTTCGCTCAGCATGACGTTCCTTTGTATTCTTACTCTCTGCTGCTCGCTCTCCATTTGCCGCTTGCAGTTCCTTATTTCCCGCTTCTAGCTCCTCTTACATGTTCCAACTCACGCCGACGGTCCGCAACCTGCTCATCGCCAACGTGGTATTTTTTCTGCTGGCCAATTATCTGCCGGGCGGGCTGGGTTTGCTGGCGCTGTATCCGGTGGGTTCCGAGTTTTTTCAGCCCTGGCAGTTCCTCACCTATATGTTCATGCACGGCGGCATCGGACATATTTTTTCCAACATGTTTGGCCTAATGGTGTTCGGGCCGCTGCTGGAGCAGCGCTGGGGCGGACAGCGGTTTCTGATTTTTTGGCTGGTCTGCGGGCTCGGCTCGGGCATGCTCTACTCGGGCCTGCGCTACTACGAGATGAATAAGATGCGCCATGACATTGAGGTCTTTCAACAAGACCCCTCAGATGTGCATTTAATGGATTTCGTGCAGAACAATTTTAAAGCCTATACTGAGGCTTACAGACCCAACATAAATCAGTTGCATGAAACGCCTAACGACCAGCGTCTGATTCAGGATATTCTTACTGATATGGGTAAAGCGTATAAAGCTAGCCTCAACCTGCCGATGGTAGGGGCTTCGGGGGCGCTGTTCGGGGTGCTGTTCGCCTTTGCCTACCTGTTCCCGAACACTACGCTCTTTATATTCCCGTTGCCCGTGCCCATCAAAGCCAAGTACCTGGTGCCGCTTTACGGGCTCTACGAGCTGTACAGCGGTGTCAACCAAACGCCCGGCGACAATGTGGCCCACTTTGCCCACGTGGCCGGTTTGCTGGTGGGCTTCGTGCTGGTTATGTTCTGGGAGCGGGGGCGTAAGCAGTTTTACTAGTATTTCGCTTTCCGGTGCTCGTTTTCTGCTTTTCGTTGTTTAAAGGATTCAGCGGAAAGCAGCACCAGCCAACGAGCAGCCGGCCGCGAATAACGAGCAACGAAAAACGAGAAACGAAATGAGTGTTTTCAACGACATCCGGACCGCCTTCAACCGTCGCGATAATGCCCTGAACCAGCTGCTGCTCATCAACGTGCTGGTGTTCGTGTTTCTGGTGTTCACGGAAGCCATTATGAAGCTGACGGGCACCTACGCGCAGTATTACCCCAACCTCATCCGCCAGTTTCAGCTGCCCTCCGACCTGCCGGGCCTGCTGCGCCACCCCTGGACGGTGCTCACCTATGCCTTCACCCACGAGGGCTTTCTGCACATCCTCTTCAACCTCATCAACCTGTACTGGTTCGGGGCCCTGGTGCGCGAGTACCTCGGCGACCGGCGCCTGGTGAGCGTGTACATTCTGGGCGCGCTGGCCGGCGCGCTGTTTTTCGTGCTTTCCTACAACCTGATTCCGGCCCTGCGCCCATCGTTGGGCATCCCGCTGCTGGGGGCTTCGGCGGGGGTTACGGCCATCATTATGGCTGCCGCCACGCTCATGCCCGAGTACCAGTTCAACCTGATTCTGCTCGGGCCGGTGCGCATCAAGTACATTGCCGCCGTCGTGATTGTGCTGTCGGTGCTGGCCATCAACCAGGGCAACCCCGGCGGCGGCATCGCCCACATTGGCGGGGCGCTGCTGGGCTATATCTTCATCCGGCAGCTGCGGGCCGGCCGCGACCTGGGACGCCCCGTGCAGGCCGTGGGCGACTGGCTGGGCCGGGTGTTCTCGCGCCGCCCCAACCTGCGCGTTACGCACCGCAATCCAGCCCCGGCCGCGGTTTCATCGGCCAAAAACGCAACCGCCCCCGCCGCCAGCCGCAAAGCCAGCGCCACCCACCCCGGCGAAGACGAAATCGACCTCATCCTCGACAAAATCTCCCATTCCGGCTACGAAAGCCTCTCCAAAGAGGAAAAGCAGAAGCTCTTCAAGGCCAGCCAACAATAAATCACAGATGTTGCAGATGATTGGATGCCGCTGATTTATGCCTGCTTATTGGCTCTTGATAAGTTTTCAAAAGCCCCACGGCCACCTCATTCATGTGGGGTGGCTGCGGGGCTTCATTAAGGGATATTGTAGCTGAGTAGATTACGGGATGTCATACCGAATATCCTTCGGCTCGTGGGTGTAGAAATAGGCGTAGTTGCCGCACATTTCCTCCCAACCGGCCACGGTGGCGTATTTATGCCGGTACACATCCTCCCAAGCGATGCGCATCTGGCGTGCGCATACCAGGGGCCGGACCTGGCCTACGCCGGTGCCCAGGCCGGGCACGGCTACCGTCCGCACTACGTCGCGGATGAGACGGCCCTCGGGTAAGGTGCCGTGTTCGAGTAGTAGAAGCAAGGCACGCATGCTGTGGTACACGTTGGGCCCGCGCGTGATGGTCATCGGCGTGCGCATGGTGGGGGCTGCTACCAGGTAGGGGAATTGCGCATGGCCAGTGGGTAGTATTTCGGCTTGGCCCACCAGCAACTCGCCATAGTGCTTGGTACGAATAACTTCTTGCAATTCCTTCTCCAAGTGCCAGCCCAGCGTTTTGGAGATGGCGAAGTCGATGCCGCCGTTCATGTAGCCGAAGCTGTTGGCTGGGCTGACCAGCACATCAGCCGGCACCTCGAAGATGGAGCCGTGGCGGATGGTCACTTGGGGTACGTCGGCGAAAACCTGTTCCCAGGCTGCCGTAATGTCGGGGTTGGTATCGGTGAAGTAAAAATGCATAGGGTGCTTTACGATTGAAAAGTACACATTTCGCCCACTCCACCAATGCAAACAGCCGCCCCGCAGAAGCAGGGCGGCCGTAAAGCACAACTGAAAATCAGGAATCCGGTATACTTTTAAGATCTAAGCGTTAGCCTTATTCATCTTGTCCAGCGCGTCCATTACCTCTTTCACGTGACCGCGGGAGGTTTCGAGCAGGGCTTTCTCGTCGTCGTTGAGCTGGAGCTCAATTACTTTCTCGATGCCGTTTTTGCCCAGGATAACGGGGGCGCCGAGGTATACGCCGTCCATGCCGTACTCGCCTTCGAGCTTTACGCAGACGGGGAACACGCGGCGCTGGTCGCGCACGATGGCTTCCACCATCTGGGCCGCGGCCGCGCCGGGCGCGTACCAGGCCGAAGTGCCCATCAGCTTCACCAGCTCGCCGCCGCCGACGGCCGTGCGCTGCACGATGGCGTCCAGCTCCTCTTTGCCGATAAGCTCGGTTACGGGAATGCCGCCCACGGTGGTGTAGCGGGGCAGGGGCACCATGGTGTCGCCGTGGCCACCCATCAGGACGGCCTGAATGTCTTTGGGGCTCACGTTGAGGGCTTCGGCCAGAAAGGCGCGGTAGCGGGCAGTGTCGAGGATGCCGGCCATGCCGAATACCTTGGTGCGGTCGAGGCCGGAGGTCAGGTGGGCCTGGTAGGTCATCACGTCGAGCGGGTTGCTGACGATGATGATGATGGCGTTGGGCGAGTGCTTCACCACCTGCTCGGTCACCGATTTCACGATGCCGGCGTTGGTCGAAATCAGGTCGTCGCGGCTCATGCCGGGCTTGCGGGGCAGGCCCGAGGTAATTACCACTACCTCCGAACCGGCGGTGCGGGCGTAGTCGTTGGTTACGCCCACCGTGCGCGAGTCGTAGCCGATAATGGGGGCTTTCTGCCAGATATCGAGGGCTTTGCCTTCGGCGAAACCTTCCTTGATGTCAACCAGAACAATCTCGTTGGCAATTTCGCGGGTGGCCAGTACATCGGCGCAGGTCGCGCCTACATTGCCGGCTCCAACTACGGTAACTTTCATTGAGCGGGGAAATTTGGGGTGAACTATTAGGTCGGGCGTAAAGCTACGGCATAGAGTTTAGAAGTGAGACAACTAAACGTCATTCTGAGCGAAGCCGCAGCCGCAGTCGAAGAATGACGTTAAGTTGCCTCACTTCGCTCACCCTACATCCTCCTTACAACCAGCACCCGTTCCGTCTCGGCCGTTACCTTAAACCGCTCGTCGGGCCGATAACCGATAACCCAGGCTATTTTGCCGTCGGCGGTGGCCAGCACCCACACGCTGTCTTTCAGGTTGAGGGGCACTTTCTGGTCGATGAGGAAGTCGGAGAGCAGCTTTTTGCCCTTCATGCCGATGGGCATAAACCAGTCGCCCTCCTGCCAGGGGCGCACCGTGAGCGGGAAGCGCAGCTTGTCGGCATCAAGCGCGGCCAGAGCTTTGCCGCGGGGCGGCTCGTAGCCTTCGGGTGCTTCGAGCAGTTCGGTGCGCAGGTGCAGCCCATCAATTTTGAGCACCTCCTGGCCCGCCTGCAGCTGGTGGGTGCCGAACTGCGTCAGCCGGCGCGGGGTGATGACCAGCTGCTCGCGGTCCTTCACCAGCAAATGCGTCGGCGACTCGAAGCGGCGGCCCGGCTCGGCCCCGAAGCTGCGCACGATATCCTTCACCACCGGGTAGGCGAAGCCGAAGGGGCGCAGCAGCTCGTGCAGCACCAGGGCCGTGGCGGCCGTGTTTTGCAGCAGCCGGATGTCGAGGTAGGTGGCTTCGGGTTCGGTGCGCTGGGCCTGGGCGGCGGTATCGGCCACGTAGCGGCGCACGATTTCCTCGGCCCCGCCCACCCGCTCGGCCGTGGTGCTCATGGTCTGGTCGAGGTTGGGGTTGATGTCGCGCAGCACCGGCAGCACCTCCAGCCGCAGGCGGTTGCGCTGGTACACCGGCGAGTCGTTGCTGGCATCCTCACGCCACACGAGGCGGCGCTCCACCACGTAATCAAACAAATCGGGCTTGCTCAGGCCCAGCAGCGGGCGCACGAGGTGGCCGGTTTTGGGCCGGATGCCGTGCAGGCCCGCCAGGCCGGTGCCGTGGGTGAGGTTGAGCAGCATGGTTTCGGCCGTGTCGCGCTGGTGGTGGGCGGTGGCAATGGCGGCGTAGCCCTGCTGGGCCCGCACCCGCTCAAACCACTCGTAGCGCAGGGCCCGGGCCGCCATTTGAGTCGAAATTCCTTCCTGCTCGGCGAATTTTTTGGTCTGGAAGAATTCGGCGAAGCAGGGCACCTTGTACTGCTGGGCCAGCTTGCGCACGAACTCCTCGTCGGCGTCGGCTTCCTCGCCGCGCAGCCCGAAGTGGCCGTGGGCCACGGCAAACGGCTGCCCGAGCCGGTGCAGCACGTCGGCCAGCACCACCGAATCGAGCCCGCCGCTGACGGCCAGCAGCAGCGTATCGGTGGGGGAGAAGAGCTGGTGCTCCTGAATGAACTGTTGGACTTGGTCGAGCATGTGTTTTGGGCTGTTAGCTAGTAGCTGATAGCGACGTTAAGCGGTAAGTAGGAGGACGAGTAGAGCGTTTGAGTTTCCAGCACGGTGTAGAGACATAACATGTTGCGTCTCGTTGTTGAACGGCCGCGTACAGCCAGCATCAGCAACGACGAGACGCAACATGTTGCGTCTCTACAGCATGAAGCCACGGATTGCAGTCCATCAGCTAGTAGCTCCTTTCAATAATCCACAAAGAAACACGTTAGCCACCCTGCTTGCCTACCTTTGCGCCGAAATGTCGTTGTCTAAGTCTGTTTTTCTTCTTTTACTGCTGGTGCTGCCGCTGCTGGCTTGGTCGCAAGGCAAGCCTGCGGCCAAGCCCGGCAGCGGCCAGCCCATTGAACTGCTGACTGCTGGGTCGCTGGAGGGCGGCACCTTTAATGGGGTTGAAATCCGCAAGCTGCTGGGCAACGTGAGTTTGCGCCAGGGCACCACGCTGCTCTACGCTGACTCGATGTACCAGTATCTGAACCGCAACGCTATCGAGGCCTTCAGCAACGTGCGCATCATCCAGAACGACACCATCACCATCACTGGCGACCGGGGCACCTACGACGGCGATACCCGCAAGGCCCGGATGACCGGCAATGTAACGCTGCGCGACCCGCGCATGACGCTGACCACCCAGCTGCTCGACTACGACCTGGCCAACAATCTTGCCTACTACAGCACCGGCGGCCACCTGCAGGACCCCAAAAACACGCTCGACAGCCAGTTCGGCTACTACAACACCGTCAGCAAAGTGTTCAGCTTCAAGCGCAACGTGAAGCTGGTAACGCCCGAAAACGTCATCACCACCGATACGCTGCAGTACAACACCATCAGCAAGGTGGCCTACTTCTTCGGCCCCACCCGCATCACGGGCAAAGACAAGAACCTGTACGCCGAAAACGGCACCTACAACACCGTCACCAAGGAGGCCAATTTCGGGCGCAACGCCAAAATAGAAACCCCCACCTACCTGCTCGGCGGCGACCAGCTGTTCTACAACGAGCTGACCGCCTACGGCGTGGCTACGGGCCGGGTATCGATGATTTCCAAGAAAGACAACCTTGAAATAAGGGGCGACGTGGGGCGCTACTGGCGGGCCCAGGGCCGCGCCAAGGTGTATGGCTCGCGGCCGGTGATGCGCAACATCTCGGGCAAAGACACGCTCTACCTCACGGCCGATACGCTGGTCAGCATCGAGGGCAAGCCGCCGCTCAACAAGGGCGCCGTGATTTACGCCTACAAAAAGGCCCGCATCTTCCGGTCCGATCTGCAGGGCCGGGCCGACTCGCTCACCTACGACCGGCAGGATTCCATCATCTACCTCAGCCACGACCCGGTGCTGTGGAACAAGAACAACCAGCTCACGGCCGACTCGATGGAAATCCGCCAGCGCCGGGGCAAAGTCGACCAGATGCGGCTCTATGGCCACGCCTTTACCATTGGCATCGACACGCTGGGCAACTACAACCAGGTAAAGGGCCGCACAATGGTAGCGTACTTCGGGGAGAAGGCCATAAAAAAAATTAATGTGGTTGGCAACGCCGAGAGCCTCTACTATGCTCTTGAGGGCGACACGGCCGTTTCGGGCGTCAACAAGTCGCTTTCGGCCACCATGGCCCTGCGCTTCGCCGACGACGAGCTGCAAACCATCAGTTTCATCACCAACCCCGAAGCCAAGTTCATCCCGCCCAACGAGCTGAAGCCCGAAGAAGCCCGGCTCAAGGATTTCCGCTGGCGGCCCGACGACCGGCCTACCCGCCTTCAGACCCTGGGCAAGCACTTCGCCGTGGCCCCGGCCAAGGCCAAGAAGAAAGCCGCACCGGCCCCGAAAAAGCCGCCGGTGAAATCCAGGGGTAAAGTGCCGGCCAGGAAATAAGCCCGAAGTTTCGGGTTTCCCTTGGCTGAATCCCCGGGCGAGTCGGCGTTTCGGCCCGGCTCCGTAGCCCAGGGCTTCAGCCCTGGGAGCCTGGAGCGGCCGGCCAACTACTACCAACTACTAATTCGTACCTTTGCGCCCTTATGCTGTCATTCCGTCCTGCTTTCTTTGTTCTGCTGCTGAGCGCCCTGCTTTTCGGCTCCTGTACCGGCTACCAGAAGCTGCTCAAGAGCACCGATGTGAACAAAAAGTATGAAGCTGCCATCCAGTACTACGAGAAGGAGGATTTCTTTAAAGCCGGTACGCTGCTCGAGGAGCTGATTCCGCTGCTGAAAGGCCGCCCCGAGGCCGAAAAGGCGCAGTTTTACTTTGCCAACACCAACTACCGGCAGCGCAACTACACGCTGGCCGCGTATTATTTCAAGACCTTCCACGACACCTACCCCAACTCGGAGTACGCCCAGGAGGCCTACTTCATGCAGGCCAAGTCGCTGTTCAAAGACTCGCCCGAGTTTCAGCTCGACCAGACCAACACCTACACGGCCCTGGAGGTAATCCAGGAGTTCCTCAACCGCTACCCCGAAAGCAAGTTCCGGCCCGAGGTAGAGGGCATGTCGCAGGAGCTGCAGAAGAAGCTGGAAAACAAGGCGTTTCTGTCGGCCAAGCTCTACTACGATTTGCGCTACTACCAGTCGGCCGTAACGGCGCTGACCGGCTTTCAGCAGCAGTATCCGGCCTCGGCCTACGGCGAGCAGGCGGCTTTTTTGAAGCTCAGCGCCCAGTTCGATCTGGCCACCGAGTCGGTAGCCGAAAAGCAGCTGGAACGCTACAACGAGACGCTGGCGTTCTACCAGAACTTCATCGATACCTTCCCGCAGAGCAAGCAGCTGAAAGACGCTGAGAAGATGTACGACACCGCCCGCGCCGCGGCCGACAAGCTGAAAGCGGCCGAAACGGCCGCCGCCAAGTAAGACGTTTTGCGTCCGCTACCATTTAAGAACCCCGAAAACTCCTCATATGAAGACGCCCACCAACACTTCCGCTTCCATCGTTACGCGCAACATGTCGGATTTCACCCCCGAAACCGGCAACGTGTACGAGAGCATCGCCATCATCTCGAAGCGCGCCAACCAGCTGTCCATCAAGCTGAAGGAGGAGCTCAACGGCAAGCTGGCCGAGTTTGCCACCACCGTCGACAACCTGGAGGAGGTGTTTGAGAACCGCGAGCAAATCGAGATTTCCAAGCACTACGAGCGCCTGCCCAAGCCGACCAACCTGGCTATCGAGGAGTTCCTCGAAGGCAAGGTGTACTACAGCACGCCCGAGCAGGAAGCCGAGAAGAACGCGTAATTTGGCCTCTCCGGTCAGCCGCAGCCTCCCCGCCATCCGGATTCGTCTGGCCGGCGGGGAGGCTTTGGCGTGTGGGGCAAAGCGCCCCGCCGCCGGCCGGGTTTACCTTTAACCGGAAGGCGGAGCCGCGCTTCGCCACCTGCCAGCTATGCCGCTAACGGGTCGAAAAATTCTGCTGGGCATCAGTGGCAGCATTGCCGCCTACAAAGCCGCGCCGCTGGTGCGCCTGCTGGTGAAGACCGGCGCCGAAGTACGCGTTATCCTGACGCCCGCTGCCGCCGCTTTCGTTACGCCGCTCACGCTGGCCACACTGTCCAAGAACCCGGTGCTGCAGGGCTTTCTCAAGGATGAGCGGGCCGGCGAGTGGCACAATCACGTGGAGCTGGGTTTGTGGGCCGATGCGCTAGTGGTGGCTCCGGCCTCGGCCAACACGCTGGCCCACCTGGCCCAGGGCCTCTGCGACACGCTGCTCGACGCCGTGTACCTCTCGGCCCGCTGCCCCGTGTTCGTGGCCCCGGCCATGGACCTCGACATGTACCAGCACCCCGCCACCCAGGCCAACCTGGCCCGCCTGCGCAGCTACGGCACCACCGTGTGGGAGTCGCCGACCGGCGAACTGGCCAGTGGCCTGAGCGGCCCCGGCCGCATGCTGGAGCCCGAGGATATCGTTGAAAGAATTATGAATTATGAATTATGAATTATGAATTATGAATTATGAATTATGAATTATGAATTATGAATTATGAATTATGAATTAGTTCTGTAAAAGCCTGCCTCAACACCGGATTTGAATTGAGAAATATGAAGGAGCCGTTCGGTTAGCTGAACGGAATTCATAATTCAAAATCCATAATTCATAATTCCAAAAAGCATGCGCGTACTCATAACGGCCGGCCCGACGTACGAACCGCTCGACCCGGTGCGGTTTCTGGGCAACCACAGCACCGGCAAAATGGGCTACGCGCTGGCCGAAGCCTTTGCCGCGGCCGGGGCCGAAGTGGCGCTCATCAGCGGCCCCACCCACCTGCCCGACCCCAGCAGCCCGCACATTCTGACCACGCGGGTGCAGACGGCTGCCGAGATGTACGCCGCCGCCGCCGACGCGGCCCGGCTGGCCGATGTGTGGGTGTTTGCCGCCGCAGTGGCCGACTACCGCCCCGCCGAGGTGGCCGCCCAGAAGATCAAGAAAAGCGGCGAGCGGCTGACGCTGGAGCTGGTGAAAAACGTGGATATTGCCTTCGAGCTCGGAAAAACCAAGCGCCCCGAACAATTTTCGGTGGGCTTTGCGTTGGAAACCGAGAACGAGCAGGCCCACGCGCTGGACAAACTCGAACGCAAAAAGTTTGATCTGATAGTGCTTAACTCGCTGCGCGACGCCGGTGCCGGCTTCCGCCACGACACCAACCAGGTAACTTTGCTCGAAGCCGACGGCCGCGCCACGGCCTTCGGGCTGAAATCCAAAACCAGCGTCGCCCTCGATATTGTGGGCGTCGTGCTCGACCGTTTAGCCGCCCGCCATGTCTAAGTTCCCGTTGCTGTTTTTGCTGCCGCTGCTCGTGCTGCTGCGCCCGGTCCGGGCCCAGGAGTTGCAGGCCGAAGTCACGGTTTCGACCGAAAACGTGACCATTTCGGACCCGCAGCTGGTGCAGAATCTGCGCAACGACATGCAGAACTTCCTCAACACCCGGGCCTTCACCAACCGGGCGTACCGCCCCGAGGAGCGCATCCGCTGCCGGCTGTTTGTGGGCATCACCGAAATTCCGCAGAACGGCACCTACCGCGCCACGGTGCGCATCGTGAGCACCCGGCCGGTGTACGGCACCGGTTACGAGAGCAACGTGCTGAGCTTCGCCGACCGCGGCTGGATTTTCAACTACTCGCCCCAGAACCCGCTGGAGTACTCCGAAAACACGTTCGTTGGCAACCTCTCGTCGCTGCTTTCCTTCTACGCCTACCTGATGATCGGGCTGGACCAGGACAGCTTCGCGCCCCTGAGCGGCGGCCCGTATTACGACCGGGCCCGGCAGATTCTGAACACGGCCGCCTCGCAGAATATCACCAACGAGGCAGACCCCGGCTGGAAGGACGAGAACAGCAGCAACCGCTACTGGCTGCTCAATAACCTGCAGGACCCGCAGCTGCAGGCCTTCCGCAGCGGCATGTACGCCTACTACCGCCAGGGCCTCGATATCTTCATTACCAAGCCCGAAGAAGCCCGCACCAACATGTTCACGGCCCTGCAGGACGTGCAAAAGGCCGTGCAGCGCCGCCCCGGCACCCTGTTCGCCCGCTCCTTCTTCCAGACCAAAGCCGACGAAATCTCCAACGTCTTCCGCACCAGCCCCGACCAGCAGCAGAAAACCAGCCTCGTCACGCTGCTCTCCGAAACCGACCCCACCAACTCGGCCAAGTACGAAACGATTCTGCGCCAGCCCTAAGGAGCTTCAAGCCACAAGCTTCAAGCGGCAAGCTGATGTTCAACGTCAGCTTGCCGCTTGAAGCTTGTGGCTTGCCGCTTAAAAAAGGCCTTTGCACGTCGGCTTGCGGCTTGTGGCTGGCAGCTTGCCGCTCAAAAAACCTTTCCTGCGAAAATAACTAGCATCTGACTAACCGAACTAGTAGCTTTGCTAATGCTGCTAGGCCCGGCCGTTTGATACGGGGCCGTAGCTGCGTTTTAGTAGCCACGGCCGGCGCTCCGGCCTTTACGTTGTTCGGTATGCTGGTTGATTTGCGAATTCAGAATTACGCCCTGATTGAGAAGCTGGAGCTGAAACCCTCGGCCCTGCTCAACATTATTACCGGCGAAACGGGGGCCGGCAAGTCGATTATGCTCGGGGCCATCGGGCTGCTGCTCGGCAACCGCGCCGATTCGCGCATGCTCTTCGATACGAGCAAAAAGTGCGTGCTGGAGGGCCATTTCGACATCAGCAGCTACCAGCTACGCGATATTTTCGAGGCCGAGGACGTGGACTACGACCAGCAGTGCATTCTGCGGCGCGAGCTGAGCCCGAATGGCAAGAGCCGGGCCTTCGTGAACGATACGCCCGTGACGCTGGAAACCCTGCGCCACATCGGGGCCAACCTCATGGACATCCACTCCCAGCACGATACGCTGCTGCTCGGCGACGCCGTGTTTCAGCTGAACCTGCTGGATTTGTATGCCAATCTGGTGCCCACCCGCACCCAATACAGCAGCGCCTACCGCCAGTACCGCAAGCTCGAAACCGACCTGCAGGCCCTCGAAAGCCAGGTAGCCCAGGCCAACAAGGAACTCGACTACCACAGCTTTCTGCTGAATGAGTTGGAGGAAGCCAGTCTCGACAATGAGCGCCAGGACGAGCTGGAGCAGGAAGTGAAGGAGCTGGAGCACGCCGAGGAAATCAAGTACAAGCTCACCCACGCCCTGCAAAGCCTGAGCGAAGGCGAGTATTGCGCCACCGGGGCCCTCAAGGATGCCGTAGTGCTGCTGGGCCAGATTGCGCCCTACTCCGAGCCCGTGCAGGAGCTGCGCCACCGCCTCGACAGCTGCCTGATTGAGCTGCGCGACATCACCGACGAGATTGAGCAGGTGGAGCGCCGTACCGAGGGCGACCCGGCCCGCATCGATGAGGTGCAGAGCCGCCTGAACGTGCTCTACAGCCTCCAGCGCAAGCACCAGGTGCGCGACGTGGTAGACCTGCTGGCCGTGCGCGCCGACCTGCGCGACAAGGTCAGCTCGGTGCTCAACCTCGACAAGCAAATCAGCCGCCTGCGCCGCGACGTGGAAACCACTCTGGCCACCGTGCAGAAGCAGGCCCTGCGCTTATCCGAAGCCCGCCGCAAGACCTTCCCGAAGTTTGAAAAGGAGCTGGCCGCGTTGCTCACCGACCTCGGGATGCCCCACGCCCGCATCGTAGTCAGCCACGAGGCCGGTGCCCCCGCCGTCAGCGGCATCGACGTGGTGAGCATTCTGTTCACGGCCAACAAGGGCGCCGAGCCCCAGACGCTGAGCAAGGCCGCCTCGGGTGGCGAGTTCTCGCGCCTCATGCTGTGCATCAAGTACATGCTGGCCGATAAAACCGCGTTGCCGACAATCGTATTCGACGAAATCGATACCGGTATCAGTGGCGAAATTGCGTTGAAAGTGGGCCGCATGATGCAGCAGATGGCCAAAAAGCACCAGCTCATTGCCATCAGCCACCTGCCCCAGATGGCCGCCGCCGGCGACGCCCACTACTTCGTGTACAAGGAAGACCGCGCCGACCGCACCGTGAGCCGCATCCGCCAGCTTAATCAGGAGGAGCGCATCCACGAAATTGCCCAGATGATTTCCGGCGCCAACCCCACGCTACACGCTACACAGAGCGCCCGCGAGCTGCTGGCCCTGCGCGGGGTGGAAATGGCGGGGTAGAGAGAGGATAAGAGAACGTCATGCAGAGCGGAGCGAAGCATCTCGCGTGCTGATGTTGCAGCGGTGATCAAACGCGAAAAGTCGCCACTGCAACATTAGCACGCGAGATGCTTCGCTCCGCTCTGCATGACCATTCCCTATTTTTTCGCCTTTTTTGTGGTTCCAATCTACACTCTACACACCTCCCCATATGGCCAGTAACCTACTCGCGGGCAAAGTCGGTATCATTTCCGGCGCGCTCAATGAAGAATCCATTGCCTGGAAAGTGGCGCTCAAGTGCCACGCCGAAGGCGCCCGCTTCGTGCTCACCAACGCCCCGCTGGCCATGCGCATGGGCGAAATCAACAAGCTCTCGGAGCAGTGCAACGCGCCCATCATTCCGGCCGATGCCACCTCGATGGAGGACCTGGAAAACCTGTTTTCGGGCGCCCAGGAGCAGCTCGGCGGCAAGCTCGACTTCGTGCTGCACAGCATTGGCATGAGCGCCAACATCCGCAAGGGCAAGCACTACGGCGAGCTGAACTACGAGTGGTACCAGAAGACGCTCGACGTGTCGGCCCTTTCTTTCCATAAGATGCTGGCCGTGGCCGAAAAGCAGGACGCCTTCAACGAGTGGGGTTCGGCCGTGGCCCTGAGCTACATTGCCGCCCAGCGCGCCTTCCTCGACTACACCGATATGAGCCAGGCCAAAGCCATGCTCGAAAGCATTGCCCGTAGCTACGGCCAGCGCCTGGGTAAGCTCAAGAAAGTGCGCGTGAACACCATCTCGCAGTCGCCCACCAAAACCACCGCCGGCACCGGCATCAGCGGCTTCGACGCCTTCTACGAGTACGCCGACCGCCTCTCGCCGCTGGGCAACGCCCCCGCCGAAGCCTGCGCCGACTACGTAGTGAGCCTGTTCTCCGACCTGACCCGCTATGTGACCATGCAGAACCTCATGCACGATGGCGGCTTCAGCACCACCGGCATCTCAGAGGAAATCGTAGAGCTGGTAACGGGCGCGAAGTCGTAATTCGCTTTTTTTCTGGCAAACAGCAACGCCTGGCCGGTTTGGCTGGGCGTTGTGGCGTTTTGGGGGGAAGCTATGAGTTGACAAACAACGCATCTATCTGCTTCCGGTCGTAGTCAAGAATCCAGTCGTTATAGTGCTGGTAGAAGGGCCGAATCGTTTCGGGTGAGTCGCTGCTGATGACCAGGCCGCGGTCATCGTACATGTAGAAAATCAGCCCCCGGGTTTGGTTGAAGAAGTAAAGCAGGCCGCGGATGGTGGGCCTGCCCGGAGCCGGAAAATCCAGGTGGCTGATGGCGGCCAGCAGCGCCCGGTGCGGTACGCGGGCGGCAGCAGTGGAGAAGAACGCCTGCACCCAATGTCCTTCGTGGTAGGCCTCGGGATTGTTGGGAACCCAGGTTTTCCGGAACGTGAGGTCAGACTTGCCGATACCCAGCTGCCGGAACAGGTAGTTGCGGCTGCGGATGCGGCTTCGTTTGTAACGGGGCTCCTGGTAGACCAGCAGCACCTCATCAGTAGGGCTGAATGACGCCTCAAACAAAGTAGAAGCCCGATGCAGCACCTGGGCAAAATAGTCGGTATCGTCGGGTGATAGAACCCCCTGCAAGTCGAACCGGACCCAGGCCGGGAGGTGGTAGGAAAGCTGGCTCGGCTCGGGGAGGGCGGAGGCATGTTGCTGAAAAAAACGGGATAATGGAGAGGGCATATCGGGTAATGGTAATAAAATAGTTTGTCGCAGGCGCAGCAGCCGACGGCCAGCCACTCCCTACCGCCGCCGCAGGTACAGCAGCGTTGATTGGCCCGAGGGGCCGTACTTGTCGTTGATGAGGAAATAGCCGCGCTTGTAAGCCGCCAGGCCTTCCCAGTTGTAGGTCTGATATTCGACGGGCAGCGTGAGCAGCGGCTTCCAGCTGATGCCGCGGCGGGTGTAGCGCAGGCTAATGAGGCGGTTGTAGCTCTGGTAGCGGCCGGTGCTGTCCTGAATCAGGCGGGCGTTGGGGTCGGGCGGGGCCATGCGGTACACGGCATCGGAAGCTCCGTTGAAGAAGTAGTTGATGGCCGTGAAGCGGCGGCGGCCGGCGGGCTCCAGGTCGGTTACCCGGAAGGGCAGCGGCGGCAGGGCCACGGGCCGCTGCCGGCCGTTGCGCAGGGCCAGGGCCGCGTTGCCGCGGGGTAGGTAGTTGTACTCGAACAGCGCCAGCAGCTCGCGGTGGCGATAGGTGGCCAGCGCCTCGAAGCCCGCGTTGTAGGCCACGGTGCCATCGGGCAGCCGGGGCTTGGGCAGCGTTACCAGATAACTGCTGTCGAGCTGGATGACGGACCGGGCCTGGTCCAGCACGCCGCGTACCAGGTAGCAGTTGGGGGCCGCCGTAACCGTTTCGATGGAGAAATAGGCGGTGTCGCGCAGCATCGTCAGGCCCTCCAGACCCTCGTAGATGGGGCCGGTACCATCGATGCGGGCGCGGGCCTCAGCCAGGCCCCGGATGGCGTATTTGCGAAAAGGAAGTGGCGCCGTGGAGCCAGCCAACTGCTGGTCGAGGTCAGCCAAAGCCAGGCCGTACACTTTGGCTTCGGCCTGCTCCTGCAGGCGGCTTTCGGAGAGCAGCAGCAGCTGGCCGCGGTAGGTGCAGAGGCCCGAAAACTGGTTTTCGCGCTCGGCCAGCTCGGCAGGTAGCCGGATGATGCGCGTCAGCGGCGGCGGGGTGGGCCGGGCATGGGTGGGCGAGATGGGCAGCAGCGCCAGCAACGGGATTACAAAGACGAGAAACCAGTTCATAAGCAACACCGCGCGGGAAAAAGACAGGTTCGCAGCCTTTCGACTGCCCCCCCCCCGCGCCGCCCGCAAAGGTAGGCCGTGAGCGGTGGCCCGGCGCCCGCAACCGGCCACGGCCAGGCTATTCTCCTGGAAGGCGACGGGCCGCAGAAACCAAGGCGGGGCCGGCAACGTTCCCGACATCGTTTGCGGGAAAATAGCCGGGCTCTTGCTGTCAAAAGCCGGCCAGAAGCGGTATTATGGGCTGCTGCAACGGCTGCTGTGCTCCGGGGCTCCGGTCCGGGCTGGCCCCCGGAGGCTAGTTGCGCCTGTTCTGCCCGTTATGCCTTCTCATCCCCCGAAAACCATGCGCCTCCGCCTTCCGGCCCGGCTTCCCGGGCGTTGCAGCCTCCGGCATTTGCTGCTGCTGTTGCTGCTACTGGCCGGCGGCTTGCCCGGCCGGGTGCAGGCGACAGCCCCGCCGGCCTACGATTTTGTGGTGGCCCAGGACGGCAGCGGGCAGTTCCGGACGGTGCAGGCCGCCTTCGATGCCGTGCCCGACTTCCGCAAGAAAGTCACCACCATCTTCATTAAAAACGGTATCTATAAGGAAAAGCTGCTGCTGGCCGGCTCCAAAAACCTGGTGAAGCTGGTGGGGCAGGACCCGGCCAAAACCATCCTCACCTACGACGATTACAACCAGAAAAAGAACATTTTCGGGGAGGATAAGGGCACCTCGGGCTCGGCCAGCTGCTACATCTACGGCGGCGACTTCACGGCCGAAAACCTCACGTTTCAGAACTCCTCGGGGCCGGTGGGGCAGGCGGTGGCCCTGTGGGTGGCCGGCGACCGGGCCCGGTTTAAGAACTGCCGCTTCCTGGGCTTTCAGGATACGCTCTACACCTACGGCTACGGCAGCCGCCAGTACTACGAGAACTGCTACATCGAGGGCACCGTCGATTTTATCTTCGGCAGCAGCACGGCGTGGTTTGAGGGGTGCACTATTTTCGGCAAAACCAGCGGCTTCCTCACGGCCGCTTCCACCCCCGACAGCACCCGCTACGGCTACGTGTTCAACCGCTGCATCATTACCGGCAGCGCGCCCGCCGGCAGCTTTTACCTGGGCCGGCCGTGGCGGCCCTACGCCAAAACCGTGTTTCTGCGCTGCGAGCTGGGCCCCCAGATAAAGCCCACCGGCTGGGACCATTGGGACAAGGAGAGCAACCAGCAGACCGCCCGCTACGCCGAATACCAGAGCCGCGGCCCTGGTGCGCAACCCGCCCGGCGCGTAGCCTGGAGCCGCCAGCTGAGCGCCGCCGAAGCCCGCCAGTACACCCTGACCACCGTGCTCCGCGGCTGGGACCCCACCCAAGACTAGCCCAATGAAAACGACCCTGCTGACCGTGTGTCTGCTGCTGCTACTGGCCCTGCTGGCAGCGGCCCGCCCGGCCTCCGAGCTGGTAGTGGCCCCGGATGGCTCGGGCGATTACCGCACGGTGCAGGCCGCTATAAATGCCGTCCCCAACCAGCGGGCCACTACCACCGTCATCCGCATCAGAAAGGGCGTGTATCGCGAAAAGCTGGTGGTGCCGACGCTCAAAACCCACATCACGCTCGTTGGCGAAGACCGCGACCAGACCATCCTCACCTACGACGACCACAGCGGGGCCAACGGCATTGATACCTACTCGTCGTACTCGGTGCTGGTGCAGGGCAATAACTTTACGGCCGAAAACCTGACGTTCCGCAATACGGCCGGGCGCACCGCCGGCCAGGCCGTGGCCCTGCACGTGGAAGCCGACCGCGCCGTGTTCCGCAACTGCCGCATCGTCGGCGACCAGGACACGCTGTTTCTGGCTGCCGGCCACACCCGGCAGTACTTTCTCAACTGCCACATCGAGGGCACCACCGACTTTATTTTTGGGGCCAGCACGGCTGTATTCGACCGATGCACCATTGTCAGCAAGAAGAACTCCCACATCACAGCCGCCTCCACGCCCCCGGAGCAGCCCTACGGCTTCGTGTTTCTTAACTGCCAGCTGAGGGCCGATTCGGCGCTGGCCACCAACGTGTCGTTGGGGCGGCCCTGGCGGCCGGCGGCCAGCGTGGCCTACCTGCGCTGCGAAATGGGCCCGCATATCAGGCCCGCCGGCTGGGACAACTGGAAAAACTCCGACAACGAGAAAACCGCCCGCTACGCCGAGTACCAGAGCCGCGGCCCCGGTGCGCAACCCGCCCGGCGCGTGGCCTGGAGCCGGCAACTCAGCCGCAAAGAAGCGGCGCAATACACCACCCGGCGCGTTTTCGGCGGCCCGCAGCCCTGGCAGCCGCGCTAAGAGGTTGTTTTTTGAGTAGTGAGAAGTGCGAGGTGAGTACAGAGAAGTGAGCCGTGATACATGGTACTGCCCCATATCTCACGGCTCACTTCTCTGTACTCACTTCTCAGCTTTCACTTACGGAATCAGGCGGTCGGTGCGGAGCTGGGCGAACAGGTCGAAGAACGAGTCCTCGGTGGTCTGGTAGGCCAGGAAACCGTGGCGGCGGCTCTTGCTCATGTCGGTCATCACCTCAATGGGGCGGCCCAGGTCGAGGTCGGTGTGCCAGGGCGAGGCCAGGCGGCTGAGGTTGGCCTCGGCCAGCTGATAGCGGGCCGCCATATCGCGCCACACGGGGGCATCGGCGCTCATCTCGGCCTCCAGCGGGTGAATGGTGCCATCGAACCCCACAGCTTCCACCCCGAACCAGGCGGCCAGCCGGGGCCAGAGCCAGCTCCAGCGAAACACGTCGCCATTCACGATGTTGAAGGCCTCGTTGCGGGCAGTTTCGGCAGTGGCGGCCCAGCGCAATTGTTGGGCGATAATGCGGGCGTCGGTTACGTCGGAGAGGCCATTCCACTGGGCTTCCGAGCCGGGCCAGCGGAAGGGCCGGCCGGTTTCGCGGCAGATGCTGGCGTACACGGCCAGTGTGGTGCCCAGGTTCATGAGGTTGCCCACGGCCTTGCCGATGATGGTGTGGGGCCGGTGGATGCTCCAGGTGAAGCCGTCGCGGGCGGCAGCGGCGTACACCTCGTCTTCCTGGGCGTAGTAAAAGTTGTCGAGCGGCAGGCGGGGCTGCTCCTCGCGCAGGGGCGTGGGTGGCGGCGTGCCCCCGTTCACGTAGGCCTCAAACGGCCCCAAATAGTGCTTGAGGCCGGTAACCAGCGCCACGTGCTGCACCGATTGTTGCGGGGCCAGCGCGTCGAGCAGGTTGCGAATCATCAGGGCATTGACGCGGATGTTTTCGGCCTCGGTGTCCTGGCGCATCCAGGTGGTAATGAACACGTGGGTGGGGGCGAGGCCGGCCAGAGCCGCGGTCAGGCTGGCGGGGTCGAGCAAATCGGCGGCGACGGGCTGCAGGCCGGGCACATCGTCGGGGCGGGGCGTGCGCGACAGACCGTAGGTGGGCCAGTCATGGGCCAGCAGCTCGCGGGCCAGGTTGCTGCCGATGATGCCGCTGGCACCCACTACAAGGGCGTTATTCATGTTTCCGGGGTTCAGATTCAGATGGGATGCCCCACCGCACCCGCGGCGGGAGGGGCTATAACAGCCGGAGCCGCTAATCGGCCCGCCGGAAAGTAAAATGGGCTGCTGCCGGGCGGGCTATTCGGGTTGGGCCAGCTCGTGCTCAAAAGCCGCCACCACCGGGGCAAGCCAGGAACGGTGCATTTCGGCCCGTTGGTCTTGCAGCAGGGCCCGGAACTGGGCTGGCGGAACGTGGGTGGCTACGTACTCCAACAGCGCCCCGCCCACGGCGTAGAGCACTGCTTCGTCGGTTTCTTCGGGGTGTTCCCAGAGGTGCCAGACGTCGGTGCGGCCCCGCGTGAGTTGCCGGGCACGCTGCATCCGGTTGGTGGCCGTCTGGTCCAGGTAAACTGCCACACCTTCGTTGATGAGCTGGCTACGGTGCGTGGGCGACAGGCTGTGCTGCACCAGCACATGGGCCAGTTCGTGGCCGCGGGTCTGGTTCTGGCGGGCATTCACCAGCAGGTATTCGGGCACGGCAAACCCCAGGTTGCGCTGCACAACCGGCCTCGAATCGGCCGTGTTGTTCCAGACGTAAAAGTCGAGTTTCTTGGCTGCGGGCACCGGAAAGGTAGCTTCAATACTCTGGTAGGCCCGCTCGCGGTCGGCTGCATACTGGGCCAGGGCCGGCACCTGTTCCGGCGACTGGAAATGAAGCCGCAGGTGGGCTGTTTCCACCACTTTCCATTCGGCGAAAAAAGGAGTGAGTTGGTAGGCCTGCAACCGCCGTTGCGCGTACCGGGTAGCGTTTGGGGTGCTGTTGAGGGCTACGCACACTGCCAGGGCGGTGCGGGCCTGATCGGGGTGGTTGGTATAGTAGTAGGCCAGGCCCAGGTAGCCCAGGCTCCAGGCGCGCACGCCATCGGGGCCGGGCGGCACCTGGCCGCTTTTCTCCAGATGCGGAACCGCCTCATTAAACCGGTGTTGGTCGGCATAAGCGCGGCCGACCAACAGGTGCAAAATCGGCTGCTCGTCGTTTTGCCGCAGCGAGGTTTCGCCCTGCGCAATGAGCTGGTCGAGTTGGCCGCTCAGGTACAGGGCGCTGGCTTCCTCGGTCGTCTGGGCCTGAGCCCAGCCAGCCACCGCCACCAGAGGGGCCACCAGTATTATTCGGGCTAAAAAGAGTGTACGCGAGGTTCGATGGCGCATTTTCTGGATGGCTGAAGACCTAAGCAAAAGCTGGCCGAGGGCTAAAATATGATATCTGCGGCATTGGCAAAATAGGCGCTCAAAATCATTCGCAAACACCCAGGTAACCGGAGGCCGTTGTTTTGCGGTTCAAAACGTCCGAAGAGTCAGGCAGAGTGCTGGCCCGGCGCTACTGCTCCGGCTATTACTATTAAGCCAACTCGATGCGCTTAAGGGCCATTTCCTCGGCGTAGTCCTGCATCACCTGCCGCAGAATCTGCATGTCGCGGGGGCAATGTTGGGCGAATTCCTGCCAGTTGGTGAGCGTGAGTACCAGCGGCATTTCCACGATGGCGATGATAGAATCCCAGAAGGCGTCCCAACTCGGGCCATACCAATCTTCAAAGCCCAGCTGCTCCTTGAACAGCTGGTGAATGGCGGTTTTGCTGGTAATGCCGGTGAGGTCGAGGGTCATGGTGAACTAATAGAGCGGTAGTAGCGCGAACTTTGTAGTTCGCGGCCCTGAACGACCGGGTAGCAGGTAGCATGAATTCGGTTTTGCCCTTTGTCGGTCGTTCGGGGCCGCGAACTACAAAGTTCGCGCTACTATCGCTCTATTAGCCCGATGTCAGTCGTTCGTCGGCGCTTACAAAGTTCACGCTGCTGTCTTATCTTAACTGCATGAGACAGCTGCTGCATTATGAGCGCAACCTCCCGCACCGTCTGCCACCCGGCGCCGATCTGTTTTTGACTTTCCGTCTGGCGGACTCTCTGCCCAGCAGTGTAGTAGCCCGGTTGCAGAATCAGTTTCGGAGCAGCGAAGCAGATAGCGCCGAGCTGACTTACGCCCAGCAGCGCCGCTATTTCGGCCGCTTCGATGCGCTATTGGACGGCGCGGCGCACGGGCCCGTTTGGCTGCGCGAGCCGGCTGTGGCCGAATTGGTAGCTGCTTCGCTACGCCATTTTCATGGAAAAGCATACCACCTTATTTGTTTCTGCATCATGCCTAACCATGTGCATGCTGTTGTTTCCTTGGCAGAAGATGCGCCTTTGCTGGCTGATACGCTGCAACGCCTCAAGGGCTACACGGCGCTGCAAGCCAATAAGCTGCTGAACCGAACCGGGCAGTTCTGGCAGCGCGAAACCTACGACCATATCGTGCGCAGCGGTGAAGAGATGCAGCGCGTGGTTGCCTACGTGGTGAATAACCCGGTGAAAGCCTGCTTAGTTGAAAGCTGGGAACAATGGCCCTACACATACTGGCCGGAAGCGTTGGACTAGTAACGCGAACTTTGTAGTTCGCGGCCCCGCGCTGGTTACGCCTATATTTCTTCTAGGCCCTGTACTGGTCGTTTGCAGCTCGGTGCCTGTCGTTCTGGGGCGCGAACTACAAAGTTCGCGTTACTGCCCGGCTACCCCGCAGTGTCGCCCAGCTCGTCGCCGTCATCGACCAGCACGCGGGCCAGCTTTTCGATGTTGAGGCTGCGGGCCGAGGCGTCGAAGATTTCGCGGTAGGTGCCGCGCTGGTCGTAGAGCTGCTCGTGGGTGCCGTGCTCCACCATGCGGCCCTGCTTCATCACGTAGATGCAGTCGGCATCCACAATCTGGGCGAGGCTGTGGGAGATGATGACCACCGTGCGGCCCTGCTTGATGGCGTCGAGCGAGTTCTTGATCTGCTCGGTGGCAATGGCGTCGAGCGAGGCGGTGGGCTCGTCGAGGAAGATGATGGGCGGGTCTTTGAGAAACAGCCGGGCAATGGCGATGCGCTGCTGCTGCCCGCCCGAGAGCTGCTGGGCGTCGCTCTGGTAACCCTTGGGTAGCTCCATAATCTGCTCGTGCAGGTAGGCCTGGCGAGCCGCCTGCCTGATTTGGTCGAAGGTGGCGTCCATTACGCCGTAGCGGATGTTTTCTTCGATGGTGCCTTTGAAAATGTGGTTTTTCTGGAGCACCAGCCCGATTTGCCGGCGCAATGCGTGCGTGTCGTAGTCGGCCAGGGGCTGGCCGTCGAGTAGCATCTGGCCGCGGTCGGGGGCGTAGAACTTGCAGAGCAGGTTGATGATGGTGCTCTTGCCGGCCCCGCTCAGGCCCACCAGGGCGGTGGTTTTGCCGGCTTTGATGGTCAGACACACGTCGTGCAGGGCCTGGGTGCCGCTGGGGTAGGTGAAATCGACGTTGCAGATGTCGAAGGTGCCGTGCAGGTGGGGCGGTTGTAGCGGGCCGGTGGGCTCCACGGCGTTCTGGGCGTCGAGGATGTCGAAGAAGCCCTCGGAGTAGGTGAGGGCGTCGTTCATCTCGTCGTAAATGCGGTGCAGCTGCCGGATGGGCGCCGACACGTTGTTGAACAGCAGAATGTGGAACATGATGGCCCCGATGCTGATTTGCCCGTCGAGCACCAGGTAGGCCGTCAGCACGATGATGAGCACCACGCCAATCTGCTCGGTGAAGGTTTTCAGGCCGTCGTAGCGGAAGCTGATGCGGCGGGTCTGGAGCTGGGCGGCCTGGAGCTCGTCCTGGAGCTGGTTCTGCTTGGTGGCCTCGTAGTCTTCGCGCACGAAGCTTTTGATGACGATGGCCGAATCGATGAGGTTGACCAGGCCCTGGCTGCGGGCCTCGCGCAGGCCCCGCAGCGCCCGGCGGGTCCCGTTGAGGCGGTCGGCCTGCCGGAAGCTCAGCCAGAAGTACACCGGCAGCACCGCCACGGCCACCAGCCCCACGTACAGGTTGGCCGCAAACATCACCACCAGCGCCACCACCGAGTTGGCAAACAGCGGCAGAATGTCGATAAAGAAATTCTGCACCAGCTTCATCAGGCTCTCCACGCCCCGGTCGATGCGGGTCTGGAGTTTGCCGGTCTGGTTGCCGGTGTCGGCGTAGAAGCCCAGCTGGTAGCCCACCACGCGCTGCACCGCCTCGTGCATAAGGCTACCCGACACGCTGATGCGGATTTTCTCGCCGAAATACCGCTGCCCGAACTGAATGAAGGTGTAGATGATTTCCTTGCCCAGCAGCAGCCCGCTCACCAGCAGCAGCAAATCCATGCCCTGGGCCAGGCCCTTGTTCTGGTTGAGCAGCCCCTGCACCGTATCGACGGTGTAGCGCAGTACGAAGGGGTTGACCTGGGCCGCCAGCGAGCCGACCAGCGTGAGCAGCAGCGTGCCCAGCACCAGCCCGCGATAGGGCCGCACGTACGGGAAAAGACGTTGAATAATCTGCCAGAGGCTCATGCGGGCGGGGTTGGGAGTGCATGCGGTTAGACGGGCGCAACGGGGGCGGGGTTGGGTTGGCGGGAAACGCCCCCCGGTTTCAAGTGACGAAATGCCGGAGCTGAAGGCCGAATGCAGCAGCCATCAGCCCCTGCTGATGCAACCCGATTCGGGTTCGCGGGTATTTGGGCTGGCTCCGTGGCCGATTGTTCCTCCTCTCCTTATTTTCTATGCTGCACACTTTCCGTTTCCTGCTGCTGGCCGGCTCGCTGGCTGTTTCCGCCCCCGCGCTGGCCCAATCCGGCGCCACTAAGGCCGACCCGGCCATGCTTGCCAAAATCAAAGATGAAGGCCTCAACCGCTCCCGCGTGATGGAAACGGCCTTCTACCTGACCGACGTGAGCGGCCCGCGCCTGGCCGGATCCGACGGCCTGGCCCGTGCCAACGAGTGGAGCCGCAAGCAGCTCGCCGACTGGGGCCTGACCAAGGCCAACATCGAGCCCTGGGGCACGTTTGGCCGCGGCTGGAACATCGATAAATCGTACCTGGCCATGACGGCCCCCTACTACCACGCCCTCATCGGGGCCCCCAAGGCCTGGACGCCCGGCACCAATGGCGCGCTCAAAAAGCGGGTGATGGTGGTGAAGGCCGCTTCCGAAGCCGACTTGGAGAAGTACAAGGGCCAGCTGCGCGACAAAATCGTGCTGCTCGACGTGGCCAACCCGCCCACGCCCTCCTTCGAGCCCGATGCCAAGCGCTACACCGCCGAGGAGCTGCAGAAAATGGCCGACTACCAGCTGCCCGCCCCCAACGCCGCGCCCAAGCCCGCCGACCCCAAGGCCGATGAGCAGCTGAAAAACCGCCGCGCTATGTTCGCCCTGCGCGGCAAGCTGCTCGACATGGTGCAGGCCGAAGGAGCCGCCGCCATCCTCAGCACCCGCGGTGGCTCCGACGGCACGTTTTTCACCTCCAACGGTGCCCCCTACGCCGTGGATGCCAAGCCCGTGCTGCCCGAAATAGAAATGGCCCCCGAGGACCTGCTCCGCCTCATCCGCCTGTCCGACGCCGGCCTGCCGGTGGAAGTGGAGATGGAAACCCGCACCCGCTTCCAGGACAAGGACCTGAAAGGCTACAACGTGGTGGCCGAAATTGCCGGCACCGATCGCAAGCTCAAAAACGAAGTCGTCATGATTGGCGCCCACATCGACTCGTGGCATGCCGCCACCGGGGCCACCGACAACGCGGCCGGCGTGGCCGTGATGATGGAGGCCATGCGCCTGCTGAAAGCGGCCGGCGTGCAGCCGCGCCGCACCATCCGCATCGCGCTGTGGGGGGAGGAGGAGCAGGGCCTGTTCGGCTCGCGCAACTACGTGAAAAACCACTTCGCCGACCCCGCCACCATGCAGCTGCTGCCCGACCACGAGAAGCTGGCCGCCTACTTCAACCTCGACAACGGCGCCGGCAAAATCCGCGGCATTTATGCCCAGGGTAACGAGGCCGCCGCCCCCATTTTCGCCGACTGGCTGAAGCCCTTCGCCGATATGGGCGCCACCACCGTAACGCTGCGCAACACCGGCGGCACCGACCACCTGGCCTTCGACGCGGTGGGCCTGCCGGGCTTCCAGTTCATCCAGGACCCGCTCGACTACGGCACTCGCACCCACCACACCAACATGGACACCTACGAGCGCCTGCCCGCCGACGACCTCAAGCAGGCCGCCGTGGTAGTAGCCTCGTTCGTGTACCAGGCCGCCATGCGCGACCAGAAACTGCCTCGCAAAGCGTTGCCCGTTGCCAAAACCGACAACCGCTAAACCGACTATCGTATTTCCGCGACCATGTAAAAAGCCGGCCCGTTGGGGTCGGCTTTTTTGGTTGAGAGTCTGAAAGCAAACTACTGCTGAAGGTGAGACTTCCTCTTTAATAAGCGGGTTTCGGTTTTACCGGAAGAATAAGCCGACGTGGACTGGGAGTCGATATAAGGAGCGCAATTGCTGACGGTCTGTGCAGCCTATTACTGTTTTAGTAGTGGTATCTGACGCTCCTGTATCACCAGCGTGTCGCCGCTGCTCAATTGAGCTGGCGCGGCAGTGTTGAAGAAGTTCCATTCGTTTAGTTGCGAATAGCCGCAGGAGTTAGGGCCTGAACTCTTAAACAGCCAGCTGAACTGCGGAATAAACAGCTTTCGGTCTTTGACGCCTATTATTCTTACAGGGCGTATTTTACAGGACTTTCCGTAGCCAGTAGCTGGTGAAAGGAGTTTGCATTGTTCGCCTGGATAAATGAGCTTAACTTTCTGGATAAACTGAACGCAGGTGTTAGAAACGTTGGGTAGCAACAAGGGGCCAAGGGAATCTGCGTTGGCCAACACAAAGTGATTGACCGCCTTGCTGGTTATTTCCGCCTTGATGGTATCATAGCTGGTCTGGTAGCGGGAAACAAGCGTTGCCCGGTTATCAGCGCGAATAGCAAGAGTAAACGTGGCTTCGGAGGAAATATCGACGTTAGTGCGGGAAAATCCGGTAACGCCAGCCCACTGGTTGCGTTTCATGAATCCGTCGATTGCGGCTGGATTATCGACCCGCCCGTTACGGGTGTACATGATGATGGGGTTGGCGGCAAGTAGCACGTTGTCCGCCCGATACTCACCTTCCAATACCAAAGGAATGTCTTCTCTGTCCTTGCCGCAGCTGCCAAGTGAAACAGCCAGTAGAAATAAGAAGAAATAATGTTGTTTCATGCAGATAGCCAAAAGCCAAAAAAGGTAATTCGCAGTAGGGTGTAAAGATGCCGGACAGCATTCAGCTTTCCGATAGTCTGTATTAATAAAGTTTAAATGATATCCTCCAATAGTAATCAGTCCCGGTCAATCTAACTTTAAACAGTTCAAAACAACCCTGTAAAGCCCCTTTACCTAGCGCTGCTGCTTGCTACGTCTTTCCTGAATTATAGTATGAGCTCTATAAAACCCCGCCTGCACGCCCTGTGCCTGGCCTACGTGCACGAGCGGCTGGCCGCCATCCAGGCGGCCATCAATGCGGCCCAGGAGTCGGCTAACTCCGAAACCAAGAGCAGCGCCGGCGACAAGTACGAAACCGGCCGCGCCATGGCCCAGAATGAGCGCGACCGAAATCTGGTCCAGTTCCAGCAGGCCCGCCAGTTGCTAGCCGAAATCCAGCGCATCAGCCCCGACCTGCCCTGTGACGCCGTGCGCCCCGGCGCGCTGGTGCACACCTCGATGGGCTGGTTCTACCTCGGCATCAGCGCCGGCAAGCTCCCGCTCGACGGCACCGACTACTTCGCCGTATCAGCCGCCGCGCCGGTAGCGGTGGCGTTAGCCGGCAAGCGGGCGGGCGAAGCGGTGGTATTTAATGGGAAGTCGGTGCGGATTTTAGCTGTTAGTTGAACGAAGCACCCCACCCCCGACCCCTCCCCTCCGGGAGAGGGGTGCGTTCTACCAAATCGTTGAACTCGCGTCTGTCACCCCTCTCCCGGAGGGGAGGGGCCGGGGGTGGGGTAAGGCTACACTCCCTTTAGCAGCCCTGCTACGCCCCGGATATTGAGGCGCACGAAATTGCGGATGCGCTCGAAGCGGCCGCGGGCCTCGTCCAGCTCCTCATCGGGTTCGAGCTGGCTGGGGCGCTGGGTGTCGAGCAGGGCGAATACGGTTTCGGCCAGGTCGAGGTAGCCCAGAATCAGGAGCAGTAGCTGTTTCTTGTCGGTTTCGGCGTAGTCCTTGGTGCGGATGGCTTTCACCAGCGTGTCGAGTTGGGTGGTTTCGTCCACGAACAGGTCGCGCAATACCGCCCGCTGGTGCTGGTAGTCGAGCAGCTGCTGGGGCGTGGCGGCCGAGTTGGAGAACGGAAACGTGTCGGTGAAGCGGGTGGCGGCGCGGTAGTCGGTTTCGGCGGCGTAGATGGAAGCCAGGTGCTTTTGCAGGCTGGCCCAGAGGCCGGTGCGGGCTTTGTCGAAGGCGGCAGTATCGGGGGCGGCGGAGGTGCTCACGGCGGGAAGAAGGCTGGTGGAAGCCCAAAGTACGCGCTTTTGGGCCGTGGGGGTTAAGCCGAAGCCGATAAGCCGCCGGAAGCCGTAGTTTTGCTGTTGTTCCGGCGTTGCGCCTCGCGGGCACCTCGCGTGCGCCTCACCCCTAGCCCCCTCTCCTCAACGAAGAGGGGGGGGCTAGTTTCTAGCTTTTAAAACTAAAGCAACCCCGACTAGACTAGAAAACTAGTGCTAGTTCCCCCTCTCCTTTTTCGGAGAGGGGGCTAGGGGTGAGGCGCACGCGAGGCCCCCGTGAGGCGCAACGCCGGAACAACAGCACTAACAATCCCGCCCCATGCCCCCCCAACCCCCCAAGCGCGTCGCCCTGCTCGGCTCCACCGGTTCCATCGGCACCCAGGCCCTCGACGTGCTCCGCGCCCAGCCGGGCCGCTTTGTCGTGTCGGCCCTCTCGGCCCAGTCGAATGCCGAGCTGCTGGTGGCCCAGGCCCGCGAGTTCCGGCCCGCTGCCGTGGTTATTGGTGATGAAAGCCGCTATGCCCAGGTGCGTGAGGCCCTGGCCAGTCAGCCCGAAACCGAGGTGCTGGCCGGCGCGGCGGCTTTGACCGAGGTGGCCGGCCGCCTCGAAACCGACGTGGTGCTGACGGCCATGGTGGGCTACGCCGGGCTGCTGCCCACGGTGGCCGCCATCAAGGCCGGCCACGATATTGCCCTGGCCAACAAGGAGACGCTGGTAGTGGCCGGCCAGCTGATAACCGAGCTGGTGCGCGAACACGGCGTGAAGCTGCTGCCCGTCGATTCGGAGCATTCGGCTATTTTCCAGTGCCTGGTGGGGGAGGAGCAGAACCCGATTGAGAAAATCATCCTCACGGCCTCGGGTGGGCCGTTCCGGGGTCGCAGCCGCGCGCAGCTGGCCCAGGTAACCCGCGCCCAGGCCCTCAAGCACCCCAACTGGGACATGGGTGCCAAAATCACCATCGACTCGGCCTCGCTCATGAACAAGGGCCTGGAGGTGATTGAGGCCAAGTGGCTGTTCGGACTCCGCGACGAGCAGGTAGAAGTCATCGTGCATCCGCAGAGCATCGTGCATTCGTTGGTGCAGTTCGAGGATGGCTCGCTGAAGGCCCAGCTCGGTCTGCCCGACATGAAGCTGCCCATTCAGTACGCACTGGGCTACCCGCAACGGCTATCCAACGAATTCCCGCGCTTCAATTTTCTCGATTACCCGCAGCTGACGTTC
This sequence comes from Hymenobacter actinosclerus, assembly GCF_900111515.1. GTDB lineage: Bacteria > Bacteroidota > Bacteroidia > Cytophagales > Hymenobacteraceae > Hymenobacter > Hymenobacter actinosclerus. The sequence continues at coordinate 242,663 of NZ_FOHS01000003.1, read as the reverse complement.
GAGGCCGCCGACACCAGCGCTTTCCGCAATCTGGGACTGGCTTTCGAAGCCATGCGCCGGGGCGGCAACGCGCCCTGCATCCTCAACGCGGCCAACGAAATAGCCGTGGCCGCCTTTTTGCGCGACGAAATCGGCTTCCTGCAGATGTCGGACCTGGTAGAAACCAGCCTCGCGCGGGTTTCGTACCTTGCCGCTCCAACCCTCGCCGACTACGTGGCCACCGACCAGGAAACGCGCCGCGTAGCCGCCGACCTGCTCGGCGCGGTGCGCGCCTGACAGGCTGACCGGAATCCGGCGAACCCGGGGCCGCGGCGCGTTGTTTGATGGGCGGTGGCGCGTTGGTAAGGGAAAAAAGAACGTCATGCTGAGCGGAGGCGGAGCCGAAGTCGAAGCATCTCTACCGCAATGCTAACCTTGCCGACTGCTTACCATCGCAACGAAGCGGTAGAGATGCTTCGACTTCGCTCCGCTTCGCGGACGCAAGATGAAGCATGACCGTTGCTTTATCTGCTCCCCGCTCCCTGTCACCTTTCACCTCATCACCTAATAAATACCCCCTTTGGAAGGATTAATCATGGCCGGCAACTTGCTGCTGGGCCTTTCGCTCCTGGTGGGCCTGCACGAGTTCGGACACTTCGCGGCCGCCAAATACTTTAAAATCCGAGTCGATAAGTTTTACATCTTCTTCGACTTCCTGTTTCCGCTGCCGGGGGTGATGAACTTTGCCCTGTTCAAAAAGAAAATCGGCGAGACGGAATACGGCCTGGGCTGGTTTCCGCTGGGCGGCTACGTGGCCATCCACGGCATGGTCGATGAAACCCAGGACGCCGCCAGCCTGGCCGCCGAGCCCGCCCCCGACGAGTTCCGCTCGAAGCCGGCCTGGCAGCGCCTCATTGTCATGCTGGGCGGCATCATCATGAACGTGATTACCGGCATCGTCATCTTCACGCTGCTCACCTTCAACTATGGCCAGAGCTACCTGCCGGCCTCGGAGGTGCGCTATGGCATTGTGCCGAGCGAGCTGGGCCAGGAAATGGGCTTCCGTGAGGGCGACAAAATCGTGAAAATCAACGGCCGGCCCTTCGACGATTTCAGCGACGTGTACAGCCCCGATGTGATCCTGGGCTCCAGCGCCTACTACACCGTGGAGCGCGCCGGCCAGCTGGTGGATGTGCCGGTGCCCGAAAACTTCATGGACCGCTTGGCCGATGAGGGCGAACAGCGCTTCGTGCAGCCCCTCGACCCCTTCGTGGTGGACCAGGTAGTGGCCGGCAGCCCCGCTTCCAAAGCCGGCCTGCTGCCCCAGGACCGTATTCTGACGGTGGGCCAGCAAAGCATCCGCTTTTTCCCGGAGCTGCAGAAGGCGCTTAAGGAGCAGGCCGGCAAGCCGGTGGCCGTGCGCGTGGAGCGGGCCGGCCAGCCCGTGAGCCTGAACGTGAAGGTGGACGAGGACGGCAAAATCGGCTTCCTGCCCAAGTCGCTGCTCAAGTTCGAAACCCGCAACTACGGGCTGCTGGAAGCCATTCCGGTGGGCACCAAGCAGGCATTTGGCGTCGTCACGACCCAGATGAAGGCTTTCGGTAAAATCTTCCGGGGCGAGGCCTCGTTCCGTAAATCGGTGGGCGGGCCCATTGAAATTGCCCAGCAGTACGGGGGCAAATGGGACTGGCTCCGGTTCTGGACCCTTACGGGCCTGCTCTCGATGGTGCTGGCCTTCATGAACCTGCTGCCCATCCCGGCCCTCGACGGCGGCCACGTGGTGTTCCTGCTCTACGAGATGGTGGCCGGCCGTAAGCCCTCCGACGCTTTTATGGAAAACGCCCAGAAAGTGGGCATGCTGATTATTCTGGGCCTGATGGCCTTCACGCTCATCATCAACCCGCTCATCAAAGCCTTCGGGCACTAATTGGTTGCCGTGAATTAAAAAAAGCCGTGCTCCCTGTTTAGGTGGCACGGCTTTTTCTTGCCGTGTATCTTTCTCGCAGAAACCCGCGGCGGTCATTCCGGAACGGCTCTGCCAATCTCCGCGATACCCTCCGCGCGCCTCTGCGGGAAATTATTCCCGAAACCATATGCCCAAACTCCTCCGAATCCTGCCGCTGCTTCTGCTGCTCAGCCTTGCGGCCTGGGCCCATACCTACCACGCCAGCCTGATGGAGGTGCGCGTCAACCCCGACAAGCAGCGGCTCGAAATAGCGCTCAAAGTTTTCACCGACGACCTGGAAAACGCGCTTTCCCAGGGTCAGCCCGCCCCCCACGTAATCGACCGGCTTTCCCGCGCCCAACTCGACCCGCTGCTGCTGAATCTGTTGCGGCGCGAGGTGCAGCTCAGCGCCCAGCCCGGCCGGCCGCTGCCGCTCACGCTGGTGGGGTTGCAAAAGGAAACCGATTCGCACTGGCTGTTCTTCACGGCCCCACTGCCGGCCACAGCCACCAGCGTTACGCTCCGCCAGGGCCTGCTGCTGACCATCTTCCCCGACCAGATGAACCTGGTTAACCTTACCGCCGGCAAGCAAAAGGAAAGCTTCCTGTTCCGCAGCGGCAACGAGGAGCAGGAATTGAAGTGGTAGCGGGTTGGTGAGGTCTGGCAAGAACCGTCTGTCATCCTGAGCGGAGTGAAGGACCTTATCACGTTGGAACGACCATCGCAACAACGATTCGTTCCAACGTGATAAGGTCCTTCGCTCCGCTCAGGATGACAGCCAATTAATTCGGTCAATCATCCCGCCTCACCGCTACCACCCATCATCCCCGCCGGCGGGCTTGGGCGCGGGCTGGCCGGTAGGTGCGGGGTCAGCCTTGAACTGCTCGTCGCCGGCGGGCTTGATGATGCGGAACTCTACGCGGCGGTTGGTGCGGGCATCTTCGCGGGTTCTCTCCTCTTTAAGGGGCTTTTCGCTGCCGTAGCCCATGCTTTCCACGCGGTTGGGCGGCAGCTTGCCCTTCTGCTCGATGTAGCGGCGGATGGCCTCGGCCCGGTCCTGCGACAGTTTCAGGTTGAAATCAATGTCGCCGCGGCTGTCGGTATGGCCCGCAATGTTGAGCCGGAACGTGGGGTGGTCGACGAGGAAAGTGGTAATCCGGTCGAGGGTGGGATGCATGGCCGCCCGGATGGTGGCCTTGTCCTGGTCGAACTCGATGTTCTGGAACACCATCGGCAGCTGGTAGTCGATGGCGTTGGTCATCAGCTGAAACACCGTATCGTTCTTCAGCGCAAAGCTTTTCTCGACGCTGAAAAAGTCGGGGCTCTGAATCAGCATCACGTAGTGCGAGCCTTCCATAAGGTCGAAATCGAAGGTGCCGTCGTCGCGCAGGTACTTGCTGGCCACCTCGATGCCGTTGTCGGTGTCGATGATGCTGACCAGGCCATTGAGGGGCTTGCGGCTGACCGAGTCGATGAGCGAGCCTTCGACGTGGGTGGTGGCGGTGGGCTGGGCCTCCATCGGCAGCGGGAAGGAGTAGAGGTCCAGGTTTTTCATGTTGGCCTGCTCCGAGCGGGCATAGTACAGGTTTTTCGAGTCGGCGTCGATGGTGAAATAGTACTCCGAGCCCTTGCCGTTCACCAGCGGCCCGATGTTGATGGGCTCCTGCCAGCGGCCCCGGGTGCGGTAGGTTTTATAGATGTCGAAGTCGCCAAAGTTCAGCAGCTGCCCTCGCGAGCTGAAGTACAGCACGTGGTAAAGCGGGTGGTAAAACGGGCTCACCTCACTCTCGCGGGTGTTTACCACGGGCCCCATGTTCTGGGCCGGCAGCCACTGCCCGGCCTTGTTTTTCACCGTGAACCAGATGTCCGAGAGCCCGAAGCCGCCGAGCCGGTCGGAGGCGAAGTACAGCGTGTCTTCGCCCGGCGACAAGGTGGGTTGCGAGTCCCAGGCCGGCGAGTTTACGTTGGGCCCCAGGCTTTTGGGCATGGTCCATTTGCCGTCCCGCAGGGTCGATTCGTACAGGTCGCAGTTGCCCTGGCAGGTGGGGCACTCGCAGCGGGCGAAGTAGAGCGTTTTGCCGTCTTTGGTAATGCAGGCCGAGCCTTCGTTGTACGATGAGTTGATGGGCTTGGGCAGGGCCTCGGCTTCGGTCCAGAGCCCGTTCTCGAAGCGCGACTGGTAAATATCCTCGTCGGAAACCTCCTGCAAGCGGCCGCGGGTTTTGCGCTTCGACGTGAAATAGAGCAGGTTGGCGTCGGCGTTGAGCGTGGGGCCGTAATCCTCCTTATCGGAGTTGATGGCCTCGCCCATGCTGGTGTACACGCCTTTCGGGGGGCGGAAGGTGGCGATGCTCTTGCGGTACTCCACCAGCTCGTAGTACTTTTGGAGGGGCACGTACAACTCCGTTTCCTTCTGTTCGAGCGAGTCGTAGTACTGCTGCACCTTGGTCAGGCTCTGGCGGCGGTGCTTGAGGGCGAGGCGGAAGTAGGCGCGGGCCCGCTGCTCGTCGCCAGCCTTGTCCCAGAGCTGGCCCAGCCGCCACAGCAGCGGGGTGTCGCGGTAGAAATTCTCGATGCCGAACTGGCCCACGTAGGTTTCGAGCAGGTTGCGGGCCGCCGGCCAGTTCTTGCGCTTTTCGGCCTGCTGAATGGCGCGCAGGGCCTTTTTGTCGCGGAAGTACGCCAGCCGGTTCACGTTCGGAAACACCGGCGTAGCGTCGGGCCGGGCCCGCAACTGGCGGATAACTTTGGCCGACAGGGGCCGCTGGGCGTAGGTGGGCGGCTTCTGCTGCGCGGCTGCTGGCACCGGCCGGCCAAGGGCCAGCAGTAGCCCGCCGACTAGAAATAAAAAGGCGAATCGGAACATAATAAACGCGTGCCCCGGCAATGGTCAGCGGGCCGGCGTCAAAAATAGGAAAATTTTGATGTGGTTGGTGGGGTGTCAGGCCCGGGATTAAAAGAACGGTCATGCTGAGCGAAGCGGAGCGTAGTTGAAGCATCTCGCGGGCAGTGGTAACTATCTGACGTCAGGATTAGCATTGCGGTAGAGATGCTTCGACTACGCTCCGCTTCGCTCAGCATGACCGCCATCCAATCTGCTTCCCTATCCACTCACTCACCAACTCACTCGCTCATGCACCGCCCGCCCTTCTGCCGATGTGGCAAAAGGCGGCCGTGGCACGGCGCTTGTCGAAGCCCTACCTTCGGCCCGGCTCCGCCGCAAAGGAGCCCTGGTCCGGGCAATGCCCTGTCATTGTGGCACCCGGACTTCCTTTTTTGCCCGACTTACTACCCGCATGAGTTCCTATACCCCCCCGAACGCCTCGCTTTCCTCGCTGCTGTTGATGACCGACGATTCCACCGAAATGGTGTCCATTGTGGCCGCCGACCCCGACCAGCCGATGGCGCCCGGCGAGCAGCCGGCGGTGCTGGCACTGCTGCCGGTACGCAACACGGTGCTGTTTCCGGGCGTGGTGCTGCCGGTTACGGTAACGCGCAAAAAAAGCATCCGGCTGGTGCGCAAGGCCTACAAGGGCAACAAGCTGATTGGCGTGGTGGCCCAGAAAAACGGCGAGTCCGACGACCCGACCCTGGCCGATATGTACCAGGTGGGCACGCTGGCCCGCATCCTCAAAATGCTGGTGCTACCCGACGGCAACACGACCATCATTATTCAGGGCCAGTCGCGCTTCCGCATCGAAGAGGAAGTGCAGAGCACGCCCTACCACACAGCCCGCGTGAGCTACGCGCCGGAGGCGTTTCCGGGCAAAAGCTCCAAGAGCCTCAAGGCGCTGGTGTCGTCGCTCAAGGAGGCGGCCTCGCGCATGCTCAAGCTCAATCCCGAAATTCCGCAGGAAGCCCAGGTGGCGCTGGATAATATCGAGTCGCCGGCCTTCCTGACGCACTTTCTCTCGTCCAACCTCAACGTGGAGGTGAGCGTGAAGCAGCAGCTGCTCGAAACCAACGACGGCGTGGAGCGCGGCACCAAGCTGCTGGAGCTGATGCTCAAGGAAATTCAGCACCTGGAAATCAAGCGCGAAATCCACACCAAGGTCCACACCGACATCGACCAGCAGCAGCGCGACTACTTCCTGCGCCAGCAGATAAAGGTGCTCCAGGACGAGCTGGGCTTCGACGGCCCCGAGCAGGACGCCGACAAGCTCAGGCAGCGGGCCAAGGGCAAAAAGTGGCCCGAGGCCGTGGCCAGGCACTTCGAGAAGGAGCTCGACAAGCTCGGCCGCCTCAACCCCCAGGCCGCCGAGTACCCCATCAGCGTCAACTACGTCGAGTACCTGCTCGATTTGCCCTGGGGCGAGTACACCAAGGACAACTTCAACCTCAAGCGCACCCAGCGCATCCTCGACCAGGACCACTACGGCATGGAAAAGGTGAAGGCGCGCATCATCGAGTACCTCGCGGTGCTCAAGCTGAAAAATGACCTGAAAGCGCCGATTCTGTGCCTCTACGGCCCTCCCGGCGTGGGCAAAACCAGCCTCGGCCGCTCCATTGCCAAAGCCCTGGGGCGCAAGTATGCCCGCCTGAGCTTAGGTGGCGTGCGCGACGAGGCCGAAATCCGGGGCCACCGCAAAACCTACGTGGGGGCCATGCCCGGCCGCATCATCGCTCAGATTAAAAAAGCCGGGGCATCCAACCCCGTCATCGTGCTCGATGAGATTGACAAGCTGGCCTCCGACTTCCGGGGCGACCCCAGCTCGGCCCTGCTCGAAGTGCTCGACCCCGAGCAGAACTCGACCTTCACCGACAACTACCTGGAGGTGGAGTACGACCTGAGCCGGGTGCTGTTCATCGCCACCGCCAACTCGCTCGACACCATCCAGCCCGCCCTGCGCGACCGGATGGAAATCATCGATTTGACGGGCTACACGCTCGAAGAGAAAACCCAGATTGCCAAAAAGCACCTCTGGCCCAAGCTGCTCGAAGAGCACGGCCTGGGTCCCAAGGATACCACGGTGAGCACCGCGGCCATGCAGCGCGTGATTGACGACTACACCCGCGAAAGCGGCGTGCGGAGCCTGGAGCGCAAGCTCGGCGGGCTGGTGCGCAACGTGGCCAAAAGCAAGGCCATGGATGAAACCTACCCCGCCACCCTGCAACCGGCCGACGTACAGCGCATTCTGGGCGCGCCTATTTTCGACCGCGACCAGTACCAGGACAACGAAACCGCCGGCGTGGTAACCGGCCTGGCCTGGACCAGCGTGGGCGGCGACATTCTGTTCATTGAAAGCCTGCTGAGCCGCGGCCGGGGCAAGCTCACGCTCTCGGGCCAGCTCGGCGACGTGATGAAAGAGTCGGCCGTAACGGCGCTGAGTTACCTGCGCAGCCGCGCCGACGAGCTGGGCATCGACTACCGCCTCTTCGACCAGTACGACCTGCACATCCACTTTCCGGAGGGCGCCGTGCCCAAGGACGGCCCCAGCGCCGGCATTGCCATCTTCACCAGCATCGCCTCGGTGTTCACTCAGCGCAAAATCCGGAGCCACCTGGCCATGACGGGCGAAATAACCCTGCGCGGCAAGGTGCTGCCCGTTGGCGGCATCAAGGAGAAAATCCTGACCGCCCGCCGCGCCGGCATCAAGGACATCATCCTCTGCCCCAAAAACCGCAAAGACATCGACGAAATAGCCCCCCACTACCTCCAGGGCCTCACCATCCACTATGCCGACCGCGTAGACGACGTGCTACGCGTGGCCCTGCTGGATGAGAAAGTGGCTCACCCCATGAAGCTGGTCGTCCGCGACGAAGCGCCCGCGCCGCTAGGGCCGAGCGTGGAAGTGCAGTAGGGTACCCCACCCCCCGGCCCCCTCCCCGGTGGGGAGGGGGTGCGTTCTAGTAGAACAGTTCTCGCGTCTGGCACCCCTCCCCACCGGGGAGGGGCCGGGGGTGGGGTAAACGTCAGCACAATAATTTCCCCTCTCGCAACGTCCTGTCCGGGAACTGCTTTATCTTGTCGTTGATGAACCAACTCCTACGCTGCACCGCCGCTCTTTTCGCCGTTTCGGGCCTGACGTTGGGCGCAGCCCAGGCCCAGATTGGGGGGCAGCGGGCCTTCTCGTTCCTGAACCTGCCCACCAGCGCCAAGCTGGCCGGGCTGGGCGGCGTCAATACGTCGTCGCGCGATGCCGACGGCACCATGCTCTACGCCAACCCGGCTTTGCTTAACGCCGATATGGACGGCCGGCTGGCGCTGGGATTCGTGGATTATCTGGCCGACATCAGGCAGAGCACGGCGGTGTACGTGTTTAACACGGCCAAGGCTGGCCGCATAGGCGTGGGGCTGACTTACCTCAACTACGGCGACTTCGAGCAGTTCGACCCGGCCGGCAACTCGCTGGGCCGGTTTTCGGTGAACGAGTACGCGTTGAGCCTCTCCGACTCCTACACCTCGGGCGTGTTCACGCTGGGTGGCACGCTCAGGCTGGCCGGCTCGGGCATTGCCGGTAACCACTCCTACGCCGCCCTGGTCGACGTGGGCGGCCTGTTCAAGCACCCCACCCAGGATTTCACGGTGGGCCTGGTGGTGCGCAACGCCGGCGTGCAGCTCAAGGCCTACGACGGCGCCGACCGGGAGCCCATGCCCTTCGATGTGGAACTGGGCGCGTCCATCAAGCCCGAGCACCTGCCGCTGCGCTTCTCGCTGGCCGCCCACCACCTCCAGCAGCTCGATATTGTGTACCTCGACCCCAGCCAGCGCGGTCAGATTGACGAGAATGGCGAGGAGGTAAAACCCAGGAAGACCCTGGGCGACAAGCTGGCCCGGCATTTCGTGGTAGGTGGCGAGCTGCTGCTGAGCAAGAACCTCAACGTGCGCGTCGGCTACAACCACCTCCAGCGCCGCGAGCTGCGCCTTGATAATGCGGCCGGCGGGGCCGGTTTCTCGTTCGGCGTGATGCTGCGCCTGAGCCAGTTCCAGCTCGACTACACCCATGCCGGCTACCACGCCTCGGGCGGCGCCAACTACTTCACCGTCGCTCGCAACCTCGACTCGCTGTTCAAGAAACAGCAGTAGCCGTTGGCTGTTGTTTAGCCTGTCATCTGGCGTCCGCGAAGCGAAGGACCTTCTTACGTCCGCGTAAACTGTGCTTACGTGATAAGATCCTTCGCTTCGCGGATGCCAGATGACGGATGACAGGTGGCTTTACACCATTACATTAAATCACATTACCCCTACATGCTTGAATCCGCAGATTTTCTGACTCCGGCCCAAATCGTGGTCGAACTCGATAAGTACATTATCGGCCAGCACGAGGCCAAGCGCCACGTGGCCATTGCCCTGCGCAACCGCTGGCGCCGCCTGCGCGCCGCCCCCGAAATGCGCGACGAAATCGTGCCCAACAACATCCTCATGATTGGCTCGACCGGCGTGGGCAAAACCGAAATTGCCCGTCGTCTGGCCAGTATTTCCGACTCGCCCTTCGTGAAGGTGGAAGCCTCCAAGTTCACCGAAGTGGGCTACGTGGGCCGCGACGTGGAAAGCATGGTGCGCGACCTGGTGGAGCAGTCGGTGAACATGGTGAAAACCCGCCGCAAGGAGGAAGTGAAAGTGAAAGCCGCCGAAATCGTGGAGGAGCTCATCCTCGATATCCTGATTCCGCCCGTCACGGCAGCGTCTGGCGCGGCCCCCAAGCCGGCCCTGGGCTTCCCCACCACCAGCCCCGGCGAGGTGCCCGACTCCGACCACGAGCTCAACGAGCGCACCCGGGAGCGGTTCCGCGAGAAAATCCGCAACGGGGAAATGGACGAGCGCAAAATCGAGATTCAGGTGCAGCAGGGCGGTGGCGGCATCAGCGTAATGGGCGCCCCCGGCGGCATGGACGAGGCCAGCATGGCCGGCATCCAGGATATGCTGGGCTCGATGATGCCCAAGAAAACCCGCAAGCGCAAGGTAACCGTGGCCGAGGCCCGCAAAATCCTGCTCGATGAGGAAGCCGCCAAGCTCATCGACATGGACGAGGTGAAGGACGAGGCCGTGCGTCACGCCGAAAACTCGGGCATCATCTTCATCGACGAAATCGACAAGGTAGCCAGCAAGAGCAGCAAGGGCGGCGGCGGCCCCGATGTGAGCCGCGAAGGCGTGCAGCGCGACCTGCTGCCCATCGTGGAGGGCTCAGCCGTGAGCACCAAGTACGGCATCGTCCACACCGACCACATCCTGTTCATCGCCGCCGGCGCCTTCCACGTCGCCAAGCCCTCCGACCTCATCCCGGAGTTGCAGGGTCGCTTCCCCATCCGCGTCGAGCTGCAAAGCCTGACCAAGGACGACTTCTACCAGATTCTCAAAGACCCCAAGAACGCCCTCACCAAGCAGTACGAGGCCCTGCTCCAAGCCGAAAACGTGGAGCTGACTTTCGAGGACGAAGCCCTGGAGCGCCTGGCCGAAATCGCCTTCGAGGTGAACAGCGAAGTGGAGAACATCGGCGCCCGTCGCCTGCACACCGTCATGAGCCGCCTGCTCAACGACATCCTCTTCGACGTGCCCGACAAAATCGGCGCCAACGCCCGCATCCTCATCGACCGCGCCCTGGTCGAGGAGCGCCTCACCGACATGGTCCGTAACCGCGACCTGAGCCAGTACATTCTGTAATGAGGTGATGGAGTGATGAGGTGATGAGGTGAAATGGTGAGTGCCGTTCAACGTCAGCCCAAACACCCGCGTAAGTATTGCGGTGGCTGGGCTGACATTGAACGGCACTCACCATTTCACCTCATTACTCCATCACTTCATCACCTAAAATGAACTACTACCTCATTACCGGGGCCAGCCGGGGCCTGGGCCGGGCACTGGCCGAGGCCGCCCTGGCCCGACCCGATACCACCGTTATCGGCATTTGCCGCCACGCCACCATCCAGCACGCGCGCTACCAGCACCAACCCCTCGACCTCTCAGACCTGGCCGCCGTGCAGCACAACCTGCACAAGGTATTCGCCCGCTTCCCCGATGCCACCAGCCTCACGCTCATCAACAACGCGGCCGTGCTGGGCGAAATCGGCTACCTGGGCGAGCAGCCCAACGAGCACTTCGAGTTCGTGTTCGACGTAAACCTGCTGGCCCCGGCCATGCTCATGAACACCTTCCTGAGCGCCTATCAGGGCCGCGAAATACCGCGCACCATCCTCAACATCAGCAGCGGGGCCGCCCAGCGCGCTGTCGATGGCTGGGGGGCCTACTCGGCCTCCAAAGCCGCCCTCGATGCCCTTTCGCGCACGGCCCAGAAAGAGCAGGAGCTACGCGGTAGCAGCGTCCGCATCCGCAGCCTCTCGCCCGGCATCCTCGACACACCCATGCAGGAGCATATCCGCTCGGCCGACGCCCTCAACTTCAGCGAAGCCGATAAATTTGCTGAATTCTACCAGCAGGGCCAGCTGCGTAAACCTGTTGAGGTAGCGGAGCAAATAATGGCGTGGCTAAATGGGCCGGACCTGGGGCCGGAGGTGGTGTTGCGGATTGACGACTTGCACTCAAAAGTATGATTGAGTACTTATAAAGAACCGAAATAGCAGGTGTCGCAAGCAAATTTCCGAAAGTGGATAAAGCATCGGAATGATGGTAGGATTAGTTATAACTGCTTTGAGGCTTGGGTGACTGACAATTGGATATACCAGATTTGTGTGTAGGTTCCATAGCTCCTCAAAGTCGCTCGTAGAACCGTTGGTTACATAAAAAGAGAAGGCCCTGACCAATCTGATCAGGGCCTTCTCTTTTTATGTTGCCTGGCTAATAGCCAGTGCCGTGCCTGCGCTCATTAGCACGGCTGCCACTAGGCTAGTAACCAGGATTTTGCTGCGCCCGGAGAGTTGGGTTGTTGGCTACTTCAATGGAAGGGATAGGCCACAGGAAGCGGAAGTCATCGTACGCAATGGCCGCGTATCCTCCATTAATAGCCGGTGCCGGGTTACCGGGGGTAGGGCACTTGTAGTTGGCCAATACTGCCTGAGTAGCCGTGAGCTTGCTCGGAATGCCTTTTGTGCCAAAGTCAGGGTCCAGCGCCAAACGGTGAATATCATCCCAACGGAATCCTTCGCCCACAAACTCAATCCGGCGTTCGTTAAGAATTGCACGGGTAAGCGCGTTGCCGGCTGGTACGTTGCCATTAGCAGTCGAGAACTGATCTGCCACATTTACAACAGACCGGTTGCGCACCGCATTCAGCAGGGCTAAGGCGCGGGTCGAATTGCCCAGACGCGATTCAGCTTCTGCCTGATTGAGCAATACTTCGGCGTAGCGGATGATAGGCGCGAAGTCCGAGTTGTTCGGAGCGTCCTTGTACTTAAAGCTGAAGTAACGCGCTGTCGTATTTTGCAGCAGCTGGGTCCGCCGTAGATCCGAGCAGGTCCAGAAGGATGCATTAAACAGGGTCGGGCTGATGGCAATCAGACCCCGCCCTTGTACTCCGGGAAGCGCGTTGCCAGTTGTGTTGGGCGAGCCGTAGATAGAAGGCAGGGCACCATTCACACCCGGGTTGTCGTCGGAGCTGTTTTCGATCGAGAAAACATTCTCGGACGTAACAGCGGTTCCGCCGGGGAAGGCAGCTCCGGGAGAGGGGGCAAGTGCGCGACCACCAATCGGGCTGGTGAAGGGAGCAGCAGCAGAAATAAGCTTGTTACCCTCTGTCACTACCGCGGCCCAGTTGCCCATGTGCAGGTAGATGCGCTGCTTAAGGGCAATAGCGGCTGCTTTGGTAGCGCGGGTTACGGTTGCCGAACCAGTACGGGATGCCGGGAGGTTGTCTTCCGAAAACTTCAGATCCTCGAGCATTTTAGCGTATACCTCCGCTACCGTATTGCGCCCTTGGCCCCGCGCTTTATCAACGGTTTCAATGGTATTAATGGCAAAGTCACGGTACGGTACCCCGGGCTTGCTGCCGGCACCGTCGGCGAAAGGCCGGGCAAAGTGCTGCAACAGCTCATGGTAAGCCAGGGCACGCAGGAAGCGTGCTTCGCCTTCGAAAGCAGCCGCATCAGCCGCCGTGAGTGCGCCCCGCTTTCCTGCTCCCTGCACGCCCTCAATCACCACGTTGGCCTGGTTGATGAGCGAGTATAGGGTGGACCAGATGTTAACGATGTTGGGGCTGCTGGCGGTAATGTTATTCTGGTACACAATGCCGAAGAAGCCGGCCAAGTCCGCAACGTCTTCGCCCCGCACGTCGCCCAGCTCGTTGGCAGCCGCCCCAAAAGGATAGCCGCGCACGGCAATAGCCGTTCCGTTGAGTGGGTCGTAGAAGCCCGACTGCGCGGCGTCGTACATGCCGGCTACCGACAGGTTGGCCTTGGCCGCATCTTCAAAGGCGGAGCTTTCCGGCAGGGCGTCCTGAGGCGAAACGTCCGTCACATCACAGGACGCAATTCCCATCGACAGCAGAGCCAGCAGAGCTAGTCGACGAGCCGGCCGAGGAGTAAATATAAAACGAGTATTCATGCTGAGAAAAAATTAAAAAGCAACGTTTAGACCACCCGTGAATACCCGCTGCTGCGGGTTGCTGTTGAAGTCAACGCCAAACTGCTGGTTGGTTTCGCCGTTCGAGTTCACTTCTGGGTCAAGCCCTTTGTATTTCGTGATGGTAAAGATATTCTGTGCCTGAGCAAACACTCTTACCCGGCTCAGTAAGCCTCCACCTATGGTAGAAGGCAGGGTGTAGCCGAGTGTTACGTTCTGCAGGCGGAAGAAATCACCCTTCTCTACAAAGCGGGAAACAGAGGCGTTATTCAGGTTAATGAAGTCGGAGTTCCGGAACTTGAGCTTTGGAACATCCGTGTTGGTGTTGGATGGCGTCCAGCGGTCCAGAATTTCGGTGCCGTTGTTTACAAAATCCATGCGCACCAGCTGCTGGCGCGACACGTTCATGATTTTGTTTCCTCCCGAGAAGCGGGCAAAAATATTCAGGTCGAAGCCCTTAAACGTAAAGTTGTTGTCGATGCCACCAAACCAGGTCGGGTTGGAGTTGCCCAAAATTTTGCGGTCGGCATCGGCCTGCAGCGGCGTGGTACGGGCCACCTGACCGGCGGGGGTTGCACCGGAGGCAGGGCCCAGCACCGCACCGGTGTTGTTCGGGTCGTAGGGGTAGTAGGTGTTGTTGTCTACGTTGGCCTGCACCAGCGAACCATCGCCTTTACGGTAGATCGGATAGCCGAAGGAGGGGTTTACGCCTACAAAATCGTAACCATAGATAGAGCCGATTGACTCTCCTACACGGGTGATGTTATAGGTGTTGAGGATATCCTCCCCCTGGTTGAGCTCCAGTACCCGGTTCTTGTTGGTCGAGAAGTTCAAGTTAGTCGACCAGGTGAAATCGGGGCGGTTGATGTTTTGCGAGGTGAAGTTAAACTCGAAGCCCTCGTTGCGCATTTTGCCAATGTTGGCATTGTAGCCGTTGCCGGGAATACCTAGCGAAACAGGTACCCGCACAAACAAAACCAGGTCATCAATATCATTCCGGTAGTAGTCGACTCCCAGCGTAAAGCGGTTTTCAAGGAAGCCGAGGTCAGCTCCAACGTCGAACTTCTTGGATGATTCCCACTTCAGGTTCTGGTTGCCAAACTGGCCATTGCGGTTATAAGCAATACCGTTCTGCGTACCGTATTTGCCAGCGCCGAAAAGGCTGGCATACGGGAAGAAGCTGCTGCCAATGGCCGTGTTGCCCACTGCCGCGTAGCTGGCCCGTAGTTTCAGCTCAGACAGTACCTCACGGATGGAAGACTCGCGCAGGAAAGATTCTTCCGATACACGCCAGCCGATAGAGCCACCAGGGAACCAGCCGCGCCGGTTGGCTTCTGGCAGGCGCGAAAGGGCGTCATTACGTGCCGACAAGCTGATCAGGTACCGGTCTTTCAACGAATAGTTGATCCGGCCGAAGTATGAATCGAACCCCTCCTGGGCATAACTGCCGCCCACGTTGGGAGTAGCAAAAGTGCCGGTGATAATGTTATTAGGGCCAAAGTACCGATCAGACAAACCAGTTGCTTGAGCATAGAAAGACTGGGTCGTCGTCTGTTGGTATTCTACGCCACCCACGAAGGCAATCTTATGAATATCGGCCAGTGTCTTGTTGTAAGACACGGTGTTCTGCCAGTTCCAGCGGAAGGTTGGCAGGTATTGCTGATAAACCAAACCACTGGAACCACGACCATCCCCGTGCCGGGGGTCCAGGTACTGGAAGTCCTCGTTGAGGAAGAAGTCGGTGCCGTACTGAGTACGAAGGCGCAGGCCGGCTACGGGCTCAATTTCGGCAAACACGTTGCCCAGAATCCGGTAGTTGGTAGCCTCGTACTTGTTGTTTTCCAGCGGGAAAAGAATGTTGGTGTAGTTGAAGTCAATGGTCGAGGCATTGTTGCCTTCGCCTACTACCGCCGGGTTGGTCGCGCTTATGTAAGGAGTGCCGTCTGGGTTACGGGCCGGAACGTTAGGAAACAGCGAGAGAGCGTTCGTAACGTTACCCGACAAGCCGTTACGACTTGTATTAAGACCAAAGTTCTGGGTGCGGGTCAGGCCTAAGTTGGCACCTACCCGCAGCCATTTAACCACTTCCTGATCCACGTTGGCGCGGAAAGTAGCCCGCTTCAGCGAGTTGGATTTAATCACACCCTCCTGGTTGGTGTAGCCGCCGGAGAAGAAGTAGCGAGTTTTATCAGTGGCTCCGGATACGGATACCGCGTGATTCTGCTGAAAGCCAGACTGGAAAATAAGGTCCTGCCAATCGGTATTGACATTATTGTCGCCCGCTTTTGCGATGGGCGTATAGTCTGATTCGGGGACCGAGTTCCGGTACTTCTCGTTCGAAATTTCAATGAACTGGTCAGCATTCAGCACGTCGTAACGCTTGAGCGTTTCGGCCACACCCAGCCACGTGTCGTAGGTGACTTTCGCTTTACCCAGTTTGCCCTTTTTGGTCGTAATCAGGATGACGCCATTGCCGGCCCGCGAACCGTAAATAGCGGTGGCCGAGCCATCCTTAAGAATCTCGTACGACTCAATATCGTTGGGATTGATGTCGCCCAGCGGGTTGTTAGGTGTTACACCGCTCTGGTTGCCGGTAACAACGGGCACACCATCAACAACAATGAGTGGGTCGCCCGCCGAAGAAATAGAGTTGGTACCACGAATCCGGATACGAGGCGCCTGCCCCAGAATACCTGAAGGGGTAGTTACCTGCACACCCGCCGCACGCCCAGCCAATTGCTGGTCGAAGCTGGGGGTTGCCAACTGAGCAATCGTTTCGCCCTTTACCGAGGCAATAGAGCCGGTTACATCCCGGCGTTCCTGCGTACCATAGCCAGTTACTACTACCTCACTTAACTGCCGGGAGTCGGCAGCCAAGCCAATATTGACTTGGTTATCGGTGCCAATAACACGTTCTACCGTATTATAGCCGATTGAGCTGAACACCAGTGAACCACCCGTGGCTGGAACGTTAAGTGTAAAAGTGCCATCAGCATTAGTGGAAACCCCGTTGCTGGTGCCTTTCAGCAAGACTGTAACTCCCGGTAAGCCATCCCCGGTACTACGGTCGGTCACCCGGCCCGAAACAGCTCTGGTCTGTGCAGCCACCTGAGTAACCGAGAAGGCTATCAGAGGAAGTGTGGCTAGTAATATTTTCTTCATAAAAAGGGAATTGGTGAGGAGGCAAGCAATACCAAATGATGTCATCATTTGGCGGTTTTACTATGTTAGAAGCAGCCAAAATAGCTATTAATTTGACATATCACTAATTTTCACTTTGCCTGATTGCAATCAGCTCACTTGTTCTTTCTGAGGCGCGGCTGGCTCAAAAGCACAGAAGAGCTTACAGCCAGGGCCAAGCTGCGCTCATGGGTAAAGACCAAAGCACGTTGGCGGACACGTTCCGACGTGTTATGGCGTGGCTTGTCGGGCCAGCAGGTTGGGCCGTAGCTTACGATACTCACCCAGCTGCGTCGTGGGAGCTGGATCCTCATTGTGAGCTGCATCCGGGACTTAAGGTGTTACGCACGGGGCTGTTAAACCAGGAACACCCATAAGCGAAAAGGCCTTGCAATCAGATGATTGCAAGGCCTTTTCGCTTATGGGTGTTTAAAACTTAGGATTCTGAACAAGATTTCCTAAGCGAACCTCACGGATCGGAATGGGGAACAGGTTACGATAGGTTTCCTTGTATGTAGGAAGCGCTGTCTGTACCGAATTAGTGCGGCGCAGGTCGTACCAGTACCTTCCTTCGTAAGCTAGTTCCAGCCGCCGCTGCAGCAGAATATCCTTGATGAGTGCGTCAGCCGTAACAGCCGTGGTAGGTGCGAGGCCAGCACGGGTCCGAACAATATCCAGCTGTTTGGCTGCCGTGGTCAAATCACCAGTCCGGGCCGCGCCCTCCGCAATAGTCAGCACTACCTCCGCGTAACGGACTAAATTGAACGGGTCGTCACGGGTAGTCGTGCGGGTATACTTGAGTGTTGTCCCGCCAGCCGCTACGTTGATGGGCAAGCGCTTATCGCCGGTTGGGTGAGCGGCAGCGAGGTTTGCGCCCGGGTCGAGTTCATTTCGGCCGCCGCTCGTGAACCACCAGAAGGCGTACAGGTTGGTATCGGTGGCGCTGTAGGTCAGCTGCCAAAGCGCATCGGTTGTTGCACCACTCGGAGCCGAAGCAGCAAAGCTCGCCAGGACGGGTACCTGATTCGCGAATTTGAGGGCATCGGCATAATTGCGCATCCGTAACTCAAACCGGGCCCGTAGCGCCAGAGCCGCGTTCTTACCTACCCGGGAGCCGGTACCAACCGCCAGGTTTGCAATAGCAAAGTCAAGATCGGCGCGGATAGCAGCCGCTACGTCGGCTTCCGAGGAGCGAGGGACGGGCTCGGTGCTGGGGCCAATGGCAACAGTGGGCGTAAGGCGCAACGGAACGCCCAGACCGTCGCTGTAGCCATAGCCCTGATCCGTTCCTCCCCACATTCCTAGCAGGTCCATGTAGCACAAGGCCCGGATGGCCCGTACCTGAGCCTGCGTAACGAGTTTAGGGAAAGCAGGATCGGTTATTTTCTCGCTTTCCTGCAGTAAATAATTCGCGCGGTTAATAGCGATGTAGATGGCATCCCAGGTGTTTTGAACCTGAATATTTTCTGGCAGCGTCTGATTCTGCGCTATCTGGCCCAGCGTAGTCGTGTACGTGCCCACGTGGCGCTCATCAGCCGAAATAAGGTCAGAGATGGTTGGGAATGCTACGCCGTAGTAGTCTGTGAGCTGGAGGGCGTCGTACACGCCATTCAATGCCGCGGCCGCGTCTTCTTTGGTTGAGTAACCGGCATCGGAGCTGATGCTGTTCTGCGGCTCAACCTCGAGGGCCTTGTCGCAGGCGACGGTACCCAAGCCCAGACTCAGCAACAGGGCTGAGCGGGTGGCAAATTTGCGAAACGATGGTATATACATGGGGTAAAGAAGTCAGGAAGTGAGGGGGCCAGATTACAAACCAAGGGTGATACCCCCCGTGATGGTGCGGGCCTGCGGGTAAGTAAAGAAGTCGGTGCCGATGGACGTATTGGAGTTGCTGAACGTGCTTACTTCCGGGTCGAGGCCCGAGTAATTCGTGAACGTCACGAGGTTCTGCGACTGCGCATAAATCCGCACCGTCCGCAGGTGCAGCCGGGTGGCGACGGCCGTTGGGAGGGTGTAGCCGATTACTACGTTTTTGAGGCGCGCATACGAGCCATCTTCCAGGAACCGATCCGAAGTACGGGTGTTGCTGTTCGGGTCGCCAGCTACTGCCCGCGGAATCTTCGTGTTGGTGTTGGTCGGAGTCCAGCGGTCGAGTACTGACGCATCCTGACCATACGTGGTGCTCATGCCCTCGGTGCTGGAGCGCGAGTTGTTGTAAATGTCGTTGCCAACATTGTACTGCAGGAAAATCGTCAGGTCGACGCCCATGTAACGGAAAGTGTTGTTGATGCCTCCGTAGAACTTAGGCTGAGCGTTGCCGATGATAGCCTGGTCAGCACCGGTAACCCGGCCATCCCCGTCCAGATCAACGAACTTAATATCACCGGCGCGGGTACCCAGAGCCTGGTAGACGCCGGTTGGCGAGCCTCCATTGAGGGCGTCAAGCTCCGCTTGACTCTGGATGATGTGATCCACTTTGTAGCCGTAGAAAGCGCCGAGGGGCTGGCCCACTATCAGGCGGCTGGCAAACCCCTGGGCCTGGCCAATCGGGTTGTCTTCCGAGAGCTTGGTTACTTTGTTACGGTTGAAGCTGATATTGAAGTTGGTATCCCAGTTGAAGCCGGTTCCTTCGTTACGAACGTTCAGGGTAGTGAGGGCCAGCTCCAGGCCTTTGTTCTCGATATTGCCTACGTTGGCGCTGTAGCTGCGGTAGCCCGTATCGGAAACCAGTTGCTGTTGAAGCAGCAGGTCGTCGGTCTTGCGCTGATAGATATCGGCCGAGACGTAGAAGCGGTTATCCAGAAAGCCCAAGTCTATTCCCGCGTTGGTCTGCTTGGTGCGCTCCCAGCGCAACAGCGGGTTTGCCAGCTGCGTCGGGGCCAAACCGCCCTGATCGAGGTAGTTGAAGCCTACCCCAATCAGACCACGCGAGCCGAAGTTGGCAGTGGGCTGGTTGCCGGTTTCGCCGTAGCTACCCCGTAGTTTCAATTCGCTCAGCACCGTCTGGTCCTTGAGGAAGCCTTCCTCGATAAGGCGCCAAGCTCCCGAAACGGCGGGGAAGTAACCCACCTGGTTATCGGCTCCGAAGCGCGACGACCGGTCGCGGCGCACGGAAAGCGTAAGCAGATAACGGTTCTTATAGCCGTAATCTAACTTACCCAGCACGCCAAACAGGGCGTTACCCGTAGCCGAGCTGGTAGCCGATGTTTTAGTGGCTCCGGCCGACAGCTGCCGGATGGAGTTACTTGGGAAGCCCGTTGCCTGGGAAAAGGTGTCCTGATAATTATCGCGCTGGTATTCAACCACAAACAAGGCATTTACCGAGTGGTCGGCCGCAAATATCTTGTTGTAGTTCAGCGAACTGATGTGGTTGTAGTTGATGTCCTGCAACGTTGCTACGGTAGCCTCGCCGCGGGTATTGGCCCCGGCGTTGGTCAGGGTTGAGTAGAAACGGTCATCCCGGCCATACGTGTAGTCGAGGCCGAATGTGGCCCGATACTTCAGGTTTTTAATGAGCTCAAACTCCGTGAACTGCGTGCCGATAACCCGGTTGTTGACGCTTTTGATGAAAGGCTCTTTCGCCGCGGCAACCGGATTTTCCAACGAGCCTACTTTATAGTACGTGCCGTTGGCATTGTAAACGGGCAGGTCGGTGGCATACAACCGAGCCGTTGTGAGCACCCCGTAGATACTGTTATCGTTGTTGATGCGGTTGTTGATGCTGCTGGTCAGGCCCAGCGTCAACCCCATGCGGATCTTTTCCGACAGGTTGTTGGTAAGCGCCGTGCGGACGCTGGCACGCTTGAAGCCGGAGCCAGTGATGGTGCCCTGCTGATCGAAGTAGTTGGCGTTGATGCGGTATGTGCTCTGAGCCGAGCCGCCCGAAAAAGTAAGGCCGTAGTTGCTGATGGGTGCCGTGCGCACTACCTCATCAATCCAGTTGGTGGAAGTAGAGGTGCTCGGGTTCTGGAACTGGCTTAACGGACGAATAGGCCCCGCATCCACGTAAGAAGCCAGTCCGTTGGAAACCTGCGCATCGCCGGGGCCATATAGGTAGGCCGCCAGATCTTCTTTGGTGCGGAAGGTAAGCGTGCTGGAGTACGGATAATTTCCGTTGGCATTGGCCGGGTAGCGGTTCACGGCCTGGTCGATGAAGAGCAGGGTCTGCTGCTCCCCGTTCAGGATATCAGGCCGCTTCCAGATGGACTGGGAGCCGGTATAGTACTCGAGGTCAACCCGCGCTTTGCCCGCTTTGCCCCGCTTGGTGGTAATGATTACTACCCCGTTGGACGCTCTTGAGCCATAAATTGCCGAAGCCGCAGCGTCTTTCAGCACCTCAATGCTTTCGATGTCATTGGGGTTAAGGTCGTTGAGTCCGTTGGTCAGCTGGTTGCCCGCGCCAAGTTGGGTAGTGTTGCCCGTGTTGATCGGCAGGCCATCGACTACGTACAAGGGTTCGTTGCTGGCTCCGATGGAGGCGGCTCCCCGGATCCGAACTGAAATGCCACCACCCGGAGTACCGGAACTTTGAAACACCTGTACGCCTGCTGCCCGGCCCTGCAGGGCCTGATCAAGGCCAACTACGGGCTGATCTTTGAACTCGCTGGCCTTTACGGTGGCAATGGCTCCGCTGATTTCACGACGCTCCTGCTGCTGCCCATAGCCCGTAACGACCACCTCACTCAACTGGCGGCTATCCACCGACAAGCCCACGTTAAACTGGCTTTGGTCGCCGATTGCCTGTTCAATCGGCAGAAAACCGACGGAGCTGAAAATAAGCGTACCACCACTGGCCGGCACGTTCAGCGTGAATGTGCCATCCGAATTAGTAGAAACCCCATTGGTGGTGCCTTTCAGCAGCACCGTAACGCCTGGTAGCCCTTGGCTGGTGGCCCGGTCAGTGACCCTGCCCGAGACTGTTCTGGTCTGCGCTGTTACCTGCGTGACCGAGAAAGCCATTAGCGGTAAGACAGAGAATAGAATTTTTTTCATGAAAATGAAAAATTAGTAGAAGAAGAGCAGAGAAGTTGAATGAAGTCGAAAAAAGACAAATCCCTTTTTGACAATATGCTAATATATGGCGGATAAAACAGATTTGCTATTTTCCTAGCCGGAAACTGCGGAATTTAGATGAACGCACCTAATACCCCTGTAAACAGCTGTTTTAGCGGCATAAAAAAAGTGCGTTCAGTTGTCTGAGCCTCTGTAAATCGTAGGCTATAGGCCAGCCAAAGCGGCCCTGTAATCTTAATAGGCTGGCGTGTTTTGCCAGGAAAAGGCAAAGGCAGCGGCAGGTGGCGGGCAGACAACCGCTTGCCTGTTAACTGGATCGGCCGAACGCCTTTGGCTGGGGCACCCGAAAACAGGGCAACAGCTATGCGCTGAAGCCTGGGGAGCTATTGGAGTGCTGAGGCTGCCCGTAGCGGGAAAATGGCTGCCCGCCTCTACCCGCGCAACTCCTTTTTAAACAGTGCCAGAGTCCGGCTCCAGGCCAGCTTGGCAGCCCCGGCATTATAGCGGGCGGGAGAGGTGTCGTTGTTGAATGCGTGGTTGACGCCTTCATACACGAACTGCTCATAGTTGGTGCCGGCCGCTTTCAAAGCCGCTTCCCAGGCATCCTTCCCGGCATTTACCCGCTCGTCGAGCTCGGCGTAGTGCAGCAGCAGGTGGGCTTTGATGGTAGCGGCTTCCTGAGCGGGCGGCTGCATGCCGTAGTAGGCCACGGCGGCATTCAACTGCGGGTCGTGGGCGGCGAGGCGGTTGGCCAGCGCGCCGCCCCAGCAGAAGCCCACGCAGCCGGTGCGGCCGTTGCAGTCGGGGCGCTGGCGCAGGTAGGTGAGGGCCGCCAGGTAGTTGGTTAGTGTCTGGTCCTTGTCGAGCTTGCCGATGAGCGTGCGGCCTTCGTCCTCATCGGCGGGCGTACCCCCGAACTCCGAGAGGCCATCGACGCCCAGGGCCAGGTAGCCGGCCTGCGCCACGCGCCGGGTGACGTCCTTGATGTGGGGCGTGAGGCCCCGGTTTTCGTGGATGACGACTACGGCCCCGCGCTTCTTCCGGCCCTCGGGATGTACCAGGTAGCCCTGCATCGTAACTCCGGCCGCGCCCGGCCAGGTCACGGTTTCCTCCCGCAGCTTGCCGTCGGGAGCGGCTACGGTAGCGGCCTGAATATAACCGGGCTCCAATACGGCCAGCGCTGCCGCCGCCAGGGTTGCGCTGCCGGTTAGCTTATGCAGGCGGTCGAGAAAGTCGCGGCGGCTGAGCGGGGCGTGGGTGTACTCGTCGAAGAGGGAAATAATGCGCTGGTCCATGGGAGCGGGGGCAGGGTGGAAAAGGGGAAGGTACCAAATCGGCCGCAAGGCCCTGCGCCTTCGCGCCCGGATTTCCGGCACTCGCCCGATTTTTCCGGCACTCGCGCGAAAAGGCCTGCTTTCGGCGTGGCCGGCCCGCACCTTTGGAACATCATCAACCCCAACCCCCACTTACTATGGATACCCAGAAACTGGCCCGCGACGTGAAATTCCTGAAGACCTACGCCCTGGGCGCCACCCTGCTGCCGGTAGTGGCGCTGCTGTGCGCATTTGGCAAGCCCGACAAGCCCGTACGCTTCGGCGAGATTAACGTGGAGCGCATCAACTTGGTGGAGCGCGACGGTACCGTGAAGATGGTGCTGAGCAATAAGGAGCGGTTTCCGCAGGGCGTGACCATCGACGGCCAGCACATCGACTACGCCCGCACCAACCCCGGCATGCTCTTCTATAATGAAAAGGGCGAGGAATGCGGCGGCCTCATCTTCGGTGGCAAGAAGGACAAGGACGGCAAGGTGTCGGCGGGCAGTCAGTTGTCGCTCGACCGGTTTGGGCAGGACCAGGTAATTGCCCTCAAATACCAGCAGCAGGGCAGCGGCTACGAGGCCGGCCTCACGTTCAACGATGCTCCCGAAGAGTCGATGGCCGTAACGAATGCCAAGTACAAAAATGCCTCGCGCGAGGTACAGAAGCAGGCTTACCGGGAAGGCAAATATGGCCTGCTGCCCCGCATGTTCGTGGGCACCACCGCGGGCCGCTCTTCCGCCATGATCATGTCGGACCAGCGCGGCGAAACCCGGCTGATGCTGGTGGCCAACACCGACCAGTCGCTGCTCGATTTCAAGGACAGCCAGGGCCGCACCCGCCTGAGCATCGGCGTCGATAAAAACAACCAGCCGGTGCTGCGCTTCCTCGACGAGCAGGGCCAGGAGGTGAAGCCGGCCCCGGCGGTCAAATAGCGGCGCGGGGTGTATCTTTTCGGCCGGTTATGCGCAAGTCCATCTGGTTTTACGTTGCCCTGCTGGGGCTGGCCACGCTGCTGGCCCTGTTCACGCGCCTGACCATGGCCGGCCGGGCCGAGGACTTTCACCTGTATCCCGACGCGCCGTTCTGGCTGTTTCTGCAAACGCTGCTCATCGTTTATCTGCTCGATAAGCTGGACCAGCGGGCCCGGCAACGCCAGCCGGCGGTGGAGGGCGCCAGCTACTATCTGCGGCTGCTGCTGGGCGGCGGACTGCTGTATGCGCTGCTGATGCAGGGACTGACCCTGGCCGTGAGCTTCGGTTTCAGCTGGCTGCCGGCGGGCCGGCCCTTTGCCTGGGACTGGTACCGGCTGGGCCGGGGGCTGTTTCTGGATTTGTTCTTCTATTTGCTGGTGGGCGGCGTTTACCTGCCGTTCCTGTACCAGCAGCACGCGGCCCGGCTGCGGCTGGAGCTGGAGCAGCTGGAAAAAGAAGCCACCCAGGCCCGGCTGCGGGCCCTGCAACAGCACGTCGACCCGCATTTTTTGTTCAACAACCTCAACATCCTGGCCGCCCTCATCGAGCCGGAAAACACCGCCGCCCACGACTACGTGACGCACCTGGCCAGCCTCTACCGCTACCTGGTGCGCACCCGTCAGCTCGACGCCGTGCCGCTGACTGAAGAGCTGGCTTTCCTGCGCGACTACCAGTTTCTGCTCCGGCGCCGATTCGGGGCGGCCTACGTGTTCGAGGAAGATATCCGGGTGCCGGCCGCCGAGCTGGCAACGCTACTGATTCCGCCGGGGGTAGGGCAGGAGCTGCTCACCAACGCCCTCAAGCACAACCTGGGCAGCCGCGCCCGGCCGCTGCGGGTGCAGCTTGTTGTTACGGCTACCAGCCTGGAAATTCGCAACGCCCGCGTGCCCCGGCCTGGGCCCGCGGCGGGCGAAGGCAGCGGCCTGGCCGGCCTGCGTGCCCGGCTGGCGTTGCTGCACGACGTGCCGGTGCGGGTGGAGGAATCGGACGAGTGGTTCAGCGTAACGCTGCCGCTGGGCCGGCTGGCTTCCGCTGCACCGGCGTAACGGCCGCTTCCGTCACTGTAACTTCCCTTTCCGCCTATGCTCCGCCTGCTGCTTATCGAAGACGAGGAACCCGCTCTCGACCAGCTCCGCCGTTTCGCCCTGCGCTACGCCCCCGATGCCACCATTGTGGGCGAGTGCCAGCAGGTGAGCGAGGCGGCCGACTTTCTGCGCCAGCACCCGGCCCCCAACCTCATTCTGTCGGATATTGAACTACTCGACGGCAACGTGTTCCAGCTGTTCGGGCAGGTAGCGGTCAGCAGCCCCGTTATCTTCATCACGGCCTACGACTCGTTTCTGGTGCAGGCCTTCGAGCAGAACGGCATTGCCTACGTGCTCAAGCCGGTGCAGTACGCGCAGTTTGCGGCGGCCATGCAGAAGTTCGAGCGGCTGCGGCAGTCGTTTCAGGGGGCGGCGCTGCAGCAGCTGGCCGCCACGTTGGGCGCGGCCGCACCGGTCGCCGCGGGGCCAGCCTACAAGCAACGGCTCGTGAGCAAAACCCGCCAGGGCCTGTACCTGCTGGATGTGGCCGAGCTACACTACTTCCAGCTGCGCCACGGCGTTACGCACGCTTTCAGTGGGCAGGGCAAAAGCTTCGTGCTCAACGAAAGCCTCAGCCAGCTCGAAACCCAGCTCGACCCGGCGCAGTTCTTCCGGCTCAACCGCACCGAAATGGTACAGTTCAGTGCCATCGATCGGCTGGAGCCCTACTTCAACGACACGCTAATAGTGCATCTGAAAGGGCCCGGCGCCGTGGCCCTCACGGCCAGCACCCACCGCACGCCCGATCTGCGCCGCTGGGTGGGCCTGAAGTAGCGCCGGACCCAGTTATTCTTCTTCCCGGTTCACCGTGGCCGGGCTAAACGCAGGCACGCAGATGGACCAGTACTCGCACTCAGCCTCGAAGGGGTTGGAGTAGCGCACCCGCGCCCCGGCCTTTATCAGCAGCGACTCGCCGGCGCCCAGCTCCACTACGTCGCCGTCGATTTCAAACCGCTTGCGGCCGCGCACTACAATGGTTACCTCGTCGAATTCAGGGCGCTGGTGGGGCTCGCTCCACTGGGGCGGAGCCACCATGTGGGCCACGCTGTACTGGCTGGTGCCGGTGCTGGCCTGGCCAATGTGCTCTTCGATGAGCTTGCCATCGCTGGTGGGTACAATAAAGGGGTTCTGCTGGCGGAAATAGCGTTTTTCAGACATCGGTAAATGCAGGAAATCAGTTGTTGGTTTTGCCGGCGCACTCGCCGGGCTTGAAGCTGGTGACGCCGGCATTGGTGGCCTGGCAGGCGTTGCCGTAAGTTTTGCCGTCGCAGCCGCACACCGGGTCGTACTGCATGGTGCAGGCGGCATCGGGCCTGATTTTGGCCGGGTCGATGCAGGGCTGGCTGGCGGCAGCTGGGGGCGAGTTGCGCTGGCAGGCCAGCAGGGCTGGGAGCAGCAGCAGGGTGCAGAATCGGGTAAGCATGAGGCGAAAATAAGGGGTTGAGAGGCAGATGTAGAACGAGTACTACGGCAGTATAGGTGTTTTGGTATTTTTCCGGCCGATTTTTCTGCCTGTACATAACCCCGACCGCCCAGCTTCGTATAGGGAGCCATACCCGGAGGTTGAGGGCCGTTTTTTGGCCCCGTTCTCCGCTCCTTTCGAAACTCTATTTCCAACCTTTCTCTCCCAAATCATGTCGCATTACGAAGAAGATAACTCGGGTAAAATTCTCCTCGCTGCTATTGCCGGTGCCGGCGCCGGTATCATTGCCGGTCTGCTGATGGCCCCCGATAAAGGCAAAGCTACCCGCGATAAAATCGGCAGCGCCGCCACCAAGTACAGCGGCCAGCTGGGCGACCAGCTCTCCAAGTACGGCGAAGACCTCGACTCCAAGTTCAAAGGCTACATCGAGAAGCTCGAAGACATGGGCCTGACTGGCTCGGGCGGCAGCCTGAAGCTGAAAGGCAACTGGGACGACCTCAAGGGCAAGCTGAAGCAGCAGTACGCGCAGCTCACCGACGAGGATCTGACCTACGCCGAAGGCAAAGGCGACGAGCTGATTGGCCGTCTTCAGAACAAGCTTGGCAAAGCCAAAGCCGAAGTAGTAAAGATGCTCAACGACCTGTAGGTCGGGCTTCACGCTAACAAAAGCCCCTGTTTTTTCGGAAGCAGGGGCTTTTTGCGTAAACCCGCCTGCGGTTCGCGCGTTATAAATGCAGGCCGGCCGCCGTGGCCGCCATGAATCGCTCTACCCTCCCAACCATGCAAGACACGAAAGGCAAAGTAATTTTCTCCCTGCTGGCCGGCGCCACGGCCGGCATCGTGGCCGGCCTGCTGCTGGCCCCCGAAACCGGCGACGAAGCCCGCGCCGATATCAAGGAATCGGCCGGCAAGCTCAACAAGGACTTGGCCCGGCTGCTGAAAGAAGGCAAAGCCCGCCTGGATTCGTTCACGGGGAAGGCACCGGCCGCCTCGCAGCAACAGGCATCCGACCGCTCGGCCGCCGACGATTTACTTAGCTCCATGAACCAGCCCGCCGGGCCCGGCGCCGGCATCTAAGCCAAACTTTTTTGGTTGCCTGTAACCCTGCGCGCCGCTGCGCCGTAAACTCATTTGCAAGCCACCTGAAAGAGGGGTAGAGAAGCCTTATCAGTAAAATTGCCGGCCGTTTAAGCTTCTGGCAGGACCTGGTTAAACAGCCTGACAGTAAAATTAATCGTTGCCCATCGCACATTTCTGCTACGGCCCTGCCCTGAATGGTAGGTGGTTTGTACCAAAAGAAAGCCTCTCGTCCTTATCGGCGGGAGGCTTTCTGCTTTTACTGTGGCTGTGTGCTTAGCTATTTTCCTGTCATCCTTCGCAAGCTCAGGATGACAGGCGGGTTTTACTCCTCCGGGTGCGGGGCGTTTTCCGATTTGGTGTACTCAGGCTTCATCTGCGGGAAGAAGAGCACGTCCTGGATGGAGTTGGAGTTAGTCATAATCATGCTCAGCCGGTCGATGCCGATGCCCAGGCCGGCCGTGGGCGGCATGCCGTATTCGAGGGCCCGCAGGAAGTCCTCGTCGAGCACCATGGCCTCGGTGTCGCCGCGCTTGCCCAGCTCCAGCTGCTCCTCAAAACGGGCACGCTGGTCGATGGGGTCGTTGAGTTCGGAGAAAGCGTTGCAGATTTCCTTGCCGTTGCAGATGGCCTCGAACCGCTCTACCAGGCCCGGCTTGCTGCGGTGCTTTTTGGCCAGCGGCGACATTTCCACCGGATAATCGGTGATGAAGGTGGGCTGGATGAGCTTGGGCTCGACGTGCTCGCCGAAAATCTCGTCGATGATTTTGGCTTTGCCCATGCTCGGGTCAAGGCCTACTTTCAGATCTTTGGCGGCGGCGCGCAACTCGTCCTCGCTCTTGCCCTCAATGTTGAAGCCGGTGAAATGCTCGATGGATTCGGCCATGGTGTAGCGCTTCCAGGGGCGCTGGAAGTTGATGAGGTTGTCGCCCACCTGCACCTCGGTTTTGCCGTGCAGCGCCAGGGCCACGCGCTCCACCATTTCCTCCACCAAATCCATCATCCAGTAGTAGTCCTTGTAGGCTACGTACAGCTCCATCTGGGTGAACTCGGGGTTGTGGAACCGCGACATGCCCTCGTTGCGGAAGTCCTTGCTGAACTCGTACACGCCATCGAAGCCGCCCACAATCAGGCGCTTGAGGTACAGCTCGTTGGCAATGCGCAGATACAGCGTCATGTCGAGCGTGTTGTGGTGCGTTTTGAAGGGCCGCGCCGCCGCGCCACCGTACAGAGGCTGCAAAATCGGCGTTTCCACCTCCAGGTAGCCCTTGTCGTTGAGGTAGTTGCGCATGGCCTGCACCAGCTGGGTGCGCTTGATGAAAGCCTCGCGCACGTGCGGGTTCACCACCAAATCCACGTAGCGTTGGCGGTAGCGCTGCTCGGGGTCGGTGAAGGCGTCGTAGGTGATTTTCTCGCCCGTCGCCTCATCGGTGCGCTCCTTCACCACGGGCAGTGGGCGCAGGCTCTTGCTGAGCACCGTCAGGCCCGTTACGTGCACGGAGGTTTCGCCCACCATGGTTTTAAACACGCGGCCGGTTACGCCGATGAAGTCGCCCAGATCGAGCAGCTTCTTGAACACCGTGTTGTAAAGCTCTTTGTCTTCGCCGGGGCAGATTTCGTCGCGGTTGATGTAGAGCTGAATGCGGCCCGAGGCGTCCTGCAACTCGGCAAACGAGGCCTTGCCCTTCACCCGCATCGACATCAGCCGGCCCGCCAGGCTTACTTCCTGAAAGTTGTTGAGCTCGACGTGGTAGTTATCGAGAATCTCCTGGGCATAGAAATTTACATCGTACAGCTCCGAAGGGTAGGGCTCGATGCCGAGCTGCTGAAGCTCCGTGAGTTTGTTGCGCCGGATAATCTCCTGTTCGCTGAGGTGCTGCATAGGGCGAGGGGGTAGCGGCCCCGCCAGAAGGCGGGACGAAGTCAAGCCGCAAAAATAGCGCAGCCCGCCCGCCTAACCTAACTGCGGGTGGGGCTATTAGCTTTTGGCTGATAGCCGTCAGCTTTTTCTGCTGGAATGGCCCGGCACATAGCAAAAAGCGCCGACCCACAGGGCCGGCGCTTTGGTGTATATGGAGTAGGACAAGTGCAACGGAATAAGGACTATCAGGCAAGCTAATAGCTATCAGCCAGTGGTTAATACCTCCCGACAAAAGCTACGCGGCCATGCGCAGCACCGGAGTTTCGTCGGTATCGGTGAGTTGCGGAGCTACCCGCGTGCGCAGGCGCTCCTCTACGAACGAGTTCTGCAAATGGCGGGGCAGCTCGGCTACCAGCTGCTCGTAGCGCTCCAGCCCCATGGCCTTGGCCACGTAGGTTTCGTGGATGCCGTTAAGGTAGCTGACAATGTTGAGCAGCGAGTCGTGGAACAGGCTGAAGTCGATGTCGGCTTCCACGAAACGGTCAATCTCGCGGCTGGTCTGCGAGATGCGCAGGCGGCCCAGCAGGTCGAAGAGCGTGGTGTAGCCCAGCCGCCAGGTAATCTGCTGCCAGTGCGCGGGCGTCCATTTGTCGAGCACCTTGCCGGTTTTCTGGCTGCGCAGGGCCGTGTTGGGGTTGGCCTGTACCTGCTGGCGCGTAGCCTTGGCCTTGATGGTGCGGGTGGTACGCAGGAACTGCCCGATCTGAGCTTGAGCGTCGATTTCCTTGCCCGCAATCTGCAAGCCCGCCTTGTAGCCGGCCAGCGGCAACCGGTGGATGCTGAAGTCGCCGTAGGCGCCGGCGGCGTAGAACGAGATGGGGCGCGGGTAAGCATTACGCACTACCAGCCGGCCCACTTCGCGCCGTACCAGCGCCGGGTTGCTGCTGCGCACGCCGGTGGTGTACAGAAACGCCTGGAGCCCGGCCGTGATGGTGTGGTAGGCCTGCGGAAACGTCCAGTGCAGGGCGTTGCGCAGGTAGTCCTCGTCGCCCAGCTCGGCCGTAGCCCGCAACGCGTACTCGGTACTCCAGGAGGCGTGCAGCAGCTTGGTTACGGCCTGCACGTCGGTTTCGGTCAGCTCGGCCTGGTGGGCGCGGAAGTAGGGGAGGTGGCGCAGGCCACCCTGCGCGTCGTCGGCCTGCTGGATGTGGTAGTTGATGGCGAAGAAGTAGTTGAGAAACACCTGGGCCGGAATCGATTTGCGCCAGGTTTCCTCGGCTTGTTTCTGCTCCTCCGTGATGAGGGGGATAATCGGAGTTTCCATGTCTGTCGTCGTCATGATTAGTAAACCGTTTAGCAAAGATATAAGTTCTAATTTGCTAAAAATATTGGGTAATATATTTAGTGTATAATCATGTTGAATATCAGTGTTTTAACATGAAAAATAAATGCTGATGATGACTGTGTTTGCATGGTCGATTACTAAGAATACGCAGAGTAGCAGTGCAAATGCAAAAAAGCCTCCCGGACCTTGGTCCGGGAGGCTTTCACAGCGGCTTTTAAATGGCCTTTCTGCTTTACATTTCGTCGTGCAGTACGGCTACAGCTTCGCGCAGCGTAATGTCCTTGGTCAGCGGCTTCACGAAGCGCGAGGCCCGATTCACCTTGATCGTATCGGCACCAATCTGGCGCAGATCGAACGCCAGGGGCGTAATGGCCATGGGCTGGGCCGCGTTCTGGATGGCCTCGTACTTATCCGCTTCTGCCTTGGCCTGCTGCTGCTCGGCCCGGTAGCTGGCCAGCTGCAACGATACCTTGGTGTCGTCCTTACGCTTGACCATGCGCTGTACCATATCGGAGAGCTGCTTGAAGCTGGCGTTGCTGTTCACGCGGGCCAGGCTGGCCTGCCGCAGCTTGTCGATGGGCGGGTTACCGGCCCATACCCGGTAGCGGGCGGGCGTAATCTCGTCCCACTTCAGGGCGTACTCCTGGCTCTTTTCGCCCTGATCGAGGTAGCTGTAAGCATCGGGCAGGATGATGTCGGGTACAACGCCCTTGAACTGCGTTGAGCCGCCGTTGATGCGGTAGAACTTCTGAATGGTGAGCTTGAGCGAGCCGAAGGGCTTGATGCTGTTGAACTCGGCCGGCAGCGCGTCGTCCAGATCAATAATACGCTGCACCGTGCCCTTGCCATAAGTGCTGGCCGAACCCATAATCACGCCGCGCTTGTAGTCCTGGATGGCGGCGGCCAGAATCTCGGAAGCCGAGGCGCTGTACTTGTTCACCAGCACAATCAGCGGACCGCTGTACTGCACGCGCGGGTCACGGTCGTTGAGGATGGTGGCGGCACCCTGGCCGCCGCGCACCTGTACAATCGGGCCGCTGTCGATGAACAGGCCAGCCATTTCCACCGCGTCCTGGAGCGAGCCGCCGCCGTTGAAGCGCAGATCGAGCACAATGCCCTTCACGTTTTCAGCCTTCAGCTTTTCCAGCTCCTTCTTCACATCGGCGGCCGAGCTGCGGCCCCCATTGTCGTTGAAGTCGGCGTAGAAGTTAGGCAGCTTGATATAGCCCAGCTTGTTGCCATTGTCGTTGATGGTGGCCGACTGCGCGTAGGTTTCCTCAATCACTACCACATCGCGGATGATGGGAATGATTTTGGTGCTGTTGTCGGGCTTGCGCACCGTCAGGCGCACCTCCGTGTTCTTGCGGCCCCGGATAAGGGTAATGGCTTTGTCCAGGCGCCAGCCTTCTACCGATACCGGCTCCTCGGAACCCTGCGCCACCCGCAGAATAATGTCGCCGGCCTTCAGCTCGCCCTGCCGGTACGAGGCCGAGCCCGGCACAATGTCGTTAACCTTGATGTTGCCATCCTTCTCCTGCAACGTGGCGCCAATGCCCTCGAAGCGGCCGGTCATGGCAATGTCGAAGTCGTCTTTCTGGCGCGGGGCGAAGTACTCGGTGTGCGGGTCGTAGGTGTTGGCAATTACGTTGGCGTACATGGCCAGGCGGTCGGTTGCCTCCGTCTGCTCCAGATCATGGAAGTAGTCATCGAAGTACTTGAGCACCCGCTTACGGGCCTCGGCTTCCATTTGCTCGGCCGTTAGCACCGGGCTCGATACCGTAGCTTCCGAGGGCTTGGCGTTGGTGGAGGCCAGGGGCTTGTCCTTCTTTTTGGCCTGCTCGTCCATTATCTCCGAGAGGCGTACCATGGTCTGGTATTTCAGGAACTTGCGCCACTCCTCGCGCTGCGCGGCCGGAGTCGAGGCGAAAGTGATTTTATCGGCCTCGGTCTCGAACGTTTCAGGCGCCGTAAAATCGAAGGGCTTGGCCAGGATGTCCCGGTAGATGCCCTGCACATCCTTCACGCGCTGGGCCATGAGCTTGGTGCCCAGGTCCAGGTACTCGTGGGTGCCGCGGATAATCTGGTTGTCGATGTCGTTCTGGTACTGGCGCAGTTGCTGCACATCGGTGGCCAGCAGAAACTTTTTGCTGCCGTCGAGGCGCTTCAGGTAGAGGTCGAACACGCGCTTGGAAAAAGCGTCGTCGAGCCGTTCGGGCTGGTAGTGCGCCTGCGACAGGCCCTGCACCATTGCCTTGATCAGCACCTCGTCTTTCTGGAGCGGCTGCGTGTCGTTGCGCCGGTAGAGCTTGTAGGAAGCCAGCACGAAGACGGCCAGCAGGACCGAAACGTACAGGCCTATTTTAATGCGGGGAGCAGGCATGGGTCAGGAGAAGATGAAATGAAAAACGAGCAGATGAGGCCACCAACGGCCGCTGGCCAAAAAGGCCGGTTCAATCAGGTAACGTACCGGGCAGGGAAATAAGTGCCTGATGCTAACCGCCGGCTGTTCTTATTAAAGCGTCCGGACTCAGCGGTCCGGGCACGTTTGCCGGTGGTGAATATAGCAGGTGAGCAAATAGAAGCCCAAAACTGGCTTAAAGTTAATTTTTTGGCGGGTGGCTCACAAAAAAAGGTTCTTCCCTTAACAGGAAGAACCTTTTTGTTTACTTAGTTACGCCAGGGGCGTAGATGCTTAGTAGCGACGTACTTTATCGCCGTTGTGACGACGGAACTCCTCTTCGAAGTAACGGGCATCTTCTTCGTTGCGAGGACGTACGCCCATCACAATGTTGCCGTTCTTCACGTCGGTTTCGTACTCGGCAGCGTGCTCCTCGGGAATGCCCGAGCCTACCAGGGCACCTACCAGGCCACCCGTCAGGCCACCAGCACCGGCACCAGCCAGAGCAGCCGCAATAGGACCGGCAATTACGAGGCCCAGGCCGGGCAGAGCTACCGAAGTACCGATGGCAGCAATGGCACCGATAATGGCACCAGCCGTACCACCAATGGCCGAACCTACACCGGCACCTTCCATGGCCTTATCGCCAAGTTCGGTATCAACCGTGCTGTCGCCGAAGTGCTGCTTACGGGCATCTTCCGACATTACGAGGTTCACATCATCCTTATGGTAGCCACGCGAGGCCAGCGACTGGTAAGCACGCTCGGCGCTGTCACGGTCGCGGAACGAGCCAGCAGTGTAGCTGTTGCCCGAGCCATACGTTTCGTTGCTGCCAGTTACGGCACGAGCGGCATCGCCGGCGGCATTCTGGGTGGCATCAATGCCAGCACCTACGGCAGCACCTACCGAGCCGGCAGCAGCAGCACCCTTCTGGGTAGCACTGAAA
This sequence comes from Hymenobacter actinosclerus, assembly GCF_900111515.1. Classification (GTDB taxonomy): domain Bacteria; phylum Bacteroidota; class Bacteroidia; order Cytophagales; family Hymenobacteraceae; genus Hymenobacter; species Hymenobacter actinosclerus. The sequence goes on along the minus strand of NZ_FOHS01000003.1, from coordinate 208,669 downwards.
TCGTGATTAGGATTGTTGTCGCGGTTCATCGAATCGTTGTTCATGGGAAGGGAGAATTAAGATGGGAATGGAAATAAAACAGTGATTTCCGTGCTCCAATGGAAAGGAAGAGAGTAACGGAGGTTTCGAGGCTCTTAACGCAGCCCCCAAAACGAGGTTGCGCCAAAATGATGTACGCAACCTTTCTGCTCTCCCCAAAATCCCATCTCAGGCCCCTATAAGCCGCTTTTTGACTTAACTCTTCGGCTTCGCAAATTTTTCAAAATTGGCATCATCCTGCCAAAAAGCACGGCATTCCTGGCGTAGGTTCTTCAGGAAGTCCTCGTCCTGCTTGAGGGTGCGCCACTCGCCCATGCCCAGCCGCTCGCACATTTTAAAGAAGTTGTCGCCCTGCCCCTTCGAGCCCTTCACCTTCACCAGGCAGCTGAGAATCGGCCGGCCGGCCTGAAACTCGTGCTCCGAAATTTCGGTCAGGATTTCGTTGAGCCGGGCCTTTTCGTGCGTGATTTCCAGGTTCAGGCCCAACTCGGCTTCCTGAATCAGGTTCAGGTAGCTGGTGGTGCCAATCTGGTTGCGGGAAAAGCGGATGAGGTGAGAGCGTACTCGGCCAATCATGGGCGGGAGAAGAGGGGAGTGAATAAATGCGGCCCCGTAAAAGGGCAAAAGGCCTACCGGTGCCAAAACTATGCCGTTTAGCTCCGGTAGGCCTGAGTGCGTTGGGTTACTAGAGCTTGCGGCGGCTCATCTCCTTCTGAATCAGGCGAAACTCGCGGCTGGTCTGGCCCGCAATGGCCGTGTTTTCGTCGGCGCGGCGCAACAGGTAGGGCATCACGGCCTCCACGGGGCCGTAGGGTACGTATTTGGCCGTGTTGTAGCCCGCGTTGGCCAGGTTATAGCTCAGGTTGTCGCTCATGCCATACAGCTGGGCAAACCACACCCGCGGGTCGTTGGGACGCAGGCCGGCCTGCTGGATCAGCTGGGTGAGCAGCAGCGAGCTGGCTTCGTTGTGAGTGCCGGCGCACACGCTGATATGGTCGATGTGGTCGATGCAATACCTGAGCGCCTCGTCATATAACGCATCGGTGGCCTGCTTGCTGGGGTTGATGGGCGTGGGGCGGCTCTGGGCCGAGGCGGTGCGGGCCTCCTTCTCCATGTAGGCCCCGCGCACCAGCTTGGCTCCGATGTGGTAGTGGCCGGCGGCCGCCTCGGCGGCGGACGCTTCGAGGGCCTCCAGCCGGTCGTGGCGGTAGAGCTGGTAGGTGTTCCAGACGATGGCCGACTCGTGGTTGTAGCGCCGCATCATCTGGTAAGCCAGCTGGTCGATGGTATCCTGGAACCAGCTTTCCTCGGCGTCGATGAACACGCGCACTCCGTACTGATGGGCCCGGGCGCAGATGGCATTCACCCGGAGCACAGTTTTATCGTAGCTGGCCTGCTCGGCCGCGCTCAGCGTTTTGCCGGCCTGTATTTTTTCCAGAATAGCTGCCTCACCTACGCCGGTTACTTTGAACACCGAGAAGGGGATGTGCTTGGAGCGGTGGGCCAGATCGAGCGTGGCCAGAATTTCGGTGGTTGTGGCATCGAAGCTTTTGTCGCTGCCCTCACCTTCTACCGAGTAATCGAGGATGGTGCCAATGTCGTAGCGGCCCAGCTCCTCAATTACGGGCAGGCACTCCTGAATGGTTTCGCCCCCGCAGAACTGCTCGAATATGGAGTTCTTGATGAGAAACTTCGTGCCGGGTACATGCCACTTAAGGGCCGTTTTCATGATTCCGCTGCCGGTTTTTACCAGCGTGGGGTTGTTCATCGAGGCAAACAGGGCGTACATTTTCCGTAGCTCGCCATTGGAGCGGGAGGCGAATGCAACGGCCGTGTCGTCGAAGGAAATGGGGGGAGCCTGGAGTTGAGACATAGGAAGCAGCGGGTAGTAGCGGCCGGGCAAAACGGACGCGTAGCAATAAGAATAAGTAAAGATAAGCCGACAACCTAGTTTCTCCGCATCGGGCCGGCGCATAACCCGGCCCGGCCGCAGCTGCGGGCCAGAACCGTCCCGTGGCGCACCAAAAAAGGGCTTCACCCTGAATGGTGAAGCCCTTTTGAGCAAGCCTGCCGGCAGCAAGCGCCGTAGCAGGAGTGAAGAAAGCACAAATAGCAGCCCGATATCAGCGGATAAGCTGCACCGATGACGTTATAACGGGCAAATCGGTGCGCTGGAAGCGGTGCGTGGCCGGCTGGCTGGCAACATCCTGCAGCTGCAGCTGGTTGCCGGTTAAGGAGTACGTCTGCCGGCGCTGGTAGCCGTGGTAGATAATGGTATAGCGTTTTGGCCCCCACAGGCCCGAGCCATCGCGACTTACCTTGAAGTTGGCGGCACTCACCAGCACTTCATCTTGGTAGAAGCGCGCCCGGCCCCGGCGGTCGAAGTGAATGCTCATGCGGTGGCCGGTATTGGCCGGCGTGAGGGTGGCGTGCTGCTCGGTGGTTGTCTGGGTCCACTCCCAGTTGCCTACCAGTTCTGCCGCAACGGCTGGTTGCAGCGGTTCACGACTGCAGGAGGCCAGCAACCCACCGCCGGTCAGCAGCAACAACCAACAGATAAAGCGCGCCAGCGAGGGTATGGAAAAATGGGACGTAAGTTGCGGGCGCATGAGAAAATGCGGATGAATTAATTTTGTATCGAAATAAGCATTATTTGTTTGGATTAATGCTTTGTTTTTGAAATAAATGAGAAAAATCATATAAATATGGATCAGACCGTACATATCGGAGCAATTGCGCTACCCCGGCTGGCTGAACTGCTGCATACCCCGGCCGTGAGCCAAGTGGTAGTATTGGCCGACGAGAACACCGTCCGCCAGTGCCTGCCGCTGCTCCAGCCGCAGTTGCCGGCCGGTTACCGGCTCGTGGAAATGCCCGCCGGTGAGGAGTACAAGACGCTCGAAACCTGCCAGCTGCTGTGGGCCGAACTAACTGAACTGCGCGCCGACCGCTACGCCGTGGTGGTGAACTTGGGCGGCGGAGTAGTGACCGACCTGGGCGGCTTCGCGGCGGCCGTGTACAAGCGTGGCGTACGCTTCGTGCAGGTACCGACTACGCTGCTGGCCCAGGTAGATGCCAGCGTGGGCGGCAAAACCGGGGTCGACTTTATGGGCTTCAAAAACCAGCTGGGCGTGTTTCAGGCCGCTGCTGCCGTCTTCATCGAGCCACGCTTTCTGCGCACGCTCGACCCCCGCCAGCTCAAATCGGGCTACGCCGAGGTGGTAAAGCACTGGCTGATTGCCGACGCCGACGCCTTCGAGCGCAACCGCTACGTGGGCATTATGGTGGATGACTGGACGCCGGTTATTGAGGAGTCGGTGGCGCTCAAGCAGCGCATCGTGGAGCAGGACCCGCTGGAAACCGGGCTGCGCAAGCTGCTCAATTTCGGCCATACCGTGGGCCACGCACTGGAAAGCTACCTGTTGCAGCAGCCGGGCCGCGAGATTCTGCACGGCGAGGCGGTGGCGGCCGGCATGGTGTGCGAGGCTTGGCTCAGCCATCATAAGGGCCGGCTGAGCGCGGCCGAGCTGGACAAAATCGAAACCTTCCTGTTCTCTATTTTTGAAAAGGTGCAGTTTGTGCTGCTCGAAACCGAGGCCATTGCCGACTATGCCCGCCAGGACAAGAAAAACGCCGGCAGCACCATCAACTGCACGCTGCTCGAAGCCATTGGCCGGGGCGTGTACGACCAGCCCGTAACGCTGGCCGAAATTGCCGATTCGCTGCGCTACTACCACCGCCTGCCGGGCTAGGGCCGCAACAGCCGGCTGGCGCACTTTTTATCTGAACCGAAGGCGGAGTGCTGCTCCAGCCTGCAACTTTCTACTGCTATCAGCTCCTTCCTCACGCTTACCTGGCCGGGCGGCCCGCTTCGGGGCCCGGCCCAGGTGCCGGCTTCTAAAAGTGAAAGCAACCGTGCCCTCATTATTCAGGCGCTGGCCGGCGGCGGTCAGCTCCACAACCTCTCCGACGCCAACGACACCCAGCTAATGCAGCGGCTGCTACAGGACCCCGCCGCCCCGGAGTTTGATGCCGAAGACGCCGGCACCGTGATGCGCTTCCTGACGGCCTACCTGGCCATGACGGGCCGGCAGACGGAGCTGACGGGCACGGCCCGCATGCAGGAGCGGCCCATTGCCGTGCTCGTGGATGCCCTACGTGAACTGGGCGCCCGCCTCGAATACATAGGTCGGGAAGGCTACCCGCCCCTGCGCCTGCTGGGCCGCACGCCCCAGCCCGCCACCGCCGAAGAAACCGAACCGCTGGAACTGACCGTGCGCGGCGACATCAGCAGCCAGTACATTTCGGCTTTGCTGATGATTGCGCCCACGCTGCCGGCCGGCCTGCGCATCTGGCTCACGGGCAAAGTGGGCTCGCGGCCTTATATCCGGATGACGCAGGCACTCATGCAGCACTTCGGGGCCGTGTGCCGCGACCTGGGCAAGGTGCTGGAGGTACGCCCCCAGGCTTACCAGCCCACCGATTACACCGTGGAGGGCGACTGGTCGGCGGCCAGCTACTGGTACGCGCTGTTGGCGCTGGCCCCCGAGGGCTCGTACCTGACGCTGCCCACATTGCGCCGCTATTCCTGGCAGGGCGACCAGGCCATTGCGGGCATTATGGCCTGGCTGGGCGTGCACACTGAGTTTCTGGCCGATGAAACCCTGCGCCTCACCAAAGCCGCCCCCGCCGCCCGCCTCACCCAGGACTTCACCGACTGCCCCGACCTGGCGCAGACCGTGGCCGTAGTAGCCGCGGCCCTGGGCGTACCGGCCACCCTCACCGGTCTCGAAAGCCTGCGCATCAAGGAAACTGACCGTATAGCCGCCCTACAAGCCGAGCTAGCCAAATTCGGCGCCGCCCTGACCGACGCGGGCGAAGGACGGTTTGAGGTAACGGCCGAAAAATTCCGGGTAGCCGGCCAAACGGTAGCCACCTACCACGACCACCGCATGGCCATGGCCTTCGCGCCCTTGGCGTTGCTGGGCGAAATCCGCATCGAGGCCCCGCAGGTAGTGCGCAAGTCCTACCCACAGTTCTGGCAGGAGCTGAAAAAGGTGGGGTTTCTGGCTGAAGAAAGTTGATGTGGCACAGACTTCAGTCCGTAACCTGCTGTTGGCCTGAACGGCACTGTTCAGATGCCGGAAGATACGGACTGAAGTCCGGACTACAGCCTGTTACAGCCGCACGTCAAAAATCAGCGAAATCACGATTAATCAGCGGAAATCAGTGATTGAAGGTAGGGGGGCGATAGCCGGAGCCGGCTGCCGTACCAGCTGAACAACTCGCCATCGACAATGCGGACGCGAGCCGAGGGGCAGAGCTGCTGAAACTCGGCCAGGTGCTTTTCGGCGAAGGGGTAGGGTTCGGAGGACAGTAGAATCTGCCGGGGCGCGGCGGCTTGCAGCTGCTCGGGACTGATTTCGGGGTAGCGGCTCAGGTGTCCGAACACGTTGCGGAAGCCGGCGCGGGCCAGCATCTCGTCGATAAACGTGCCCGTGGCCGCCACCATGTAGGGCTTGCGCCAGATGAAGTAGGCGGCCGGAATCAGTTCCAAAGCAGGGGCCAGCGCGGCAAACGAAGCGGCAATGTCGGCGGCCAGGGCATCGCCGGCTTCCTTGCGGCCCGTGAGCAGGCCCACGCGCCGGATCATCTCAAGCGACTCGGGCAGGGTCGTAATGTCGCTCATCCAGACCGGATAGCGCGCCGCCAACTGCTCGATGCCCTCCTGGTAGTTTTCCTCCTTGTTGCCGATAACGAGGTCGGGCCGCAACGCGTCGATCTTCGCGAAATCGAAGTTCTTAGTGCCGCCAACTACCGTGGCCGACTGCCGGGCTTCGGCCGGATGCACGCAGAACTTGGTCAGGCCCACCACCCGCGCACCCAGCCCCAAATCAAACAGCAGCTCGGTTTGTGAGGGAACCAGCGACACAATGCGCCGGGGCGGAAACGGCACGGCTACCTGCCGGCCCATCTGGTCGGTTACGGTAAGGGGCGGGAAAACGGGCGGCAGTTGCAAAGCGGCAGGAGAGTAGGGCGGCAAGTTACATCTTCATTCTGCCCGCAGAGCCTCTCGAAACAAATATTCGGGGTTGTTAAGCGCGTTGTGCAGGTACCTGATGCCAGCTGGCGCGCTGGAACAGCCAAGCCGAAACCAGCCACAGCAGCGCAAATACTGCGCTGGCTATCCACTCCTGGGACTTTACCGGCATGTGCCAAACGAGTAGCGCCAGCATCGGTACGAGCAGTTGCGCCAGCGCCGTGGCCGTCAGGGCATAAGCCAGGCCCCGCGGCTTAAAATGCCCCGCAAAAGCCCCCACCAAACCACTCACCGGAACCGCCCCGCACAGCAGGTTGGCCGGGTTCGGACCGCTCCCGATAAAGCCCACGGCGAGGTTCACCCAAATCAGAAGCAGGCCGGTAAGCACAGCGCCAACGGCCGCCAGCCGGTACACCAGCGGGCTCGGCCGACTGGCCACCAGCTCCAGCACGAATCCGGTGCCAAAAAGCAAGGCGCCCATAATGACAAAATCGGACAGGGTCCAGTTGACTTCCCGGGTGAATTGCATGGCTACCAGGGGTATCAGCAACAGGGCACCGGTTACGAGGGAAACCCGGGTGAGGCTCTTGGTCAGGGGCATGGCATCAGGATTTACGAGTAGCAGTTATTTCTACATGAAAGTACTATAAAGAACTTTGAATTACAAAGTGAAGATTCAAAGATTTTCCCCGGATACGATGCAGGTGGTTGATAGTGAAAAGATTAAGGTTGAATTTAGACCATTGTTGCCTGCCTACACCTGAACAATATTCAGGTACGCTATAAAATCGTTAGTTGAATTCAGGCCATTATTGCCTGCCTGCAATACCTAGGCGGAGTGGCAGTTCCCTGCCCGACAACAGGAGTACCGAACGTTGCTTAGGGTAAAAAGCCCGCTGCCAGCTATTGCACGGCCTGGAGAAAGTTTGCTGAAGCTGTTGCCGCCACTGTTTGCTGGCTGCTCTGGCAATCTTTCGGAACGGCCTAAAAAAAAGCACCAGCGCCTCCGGGGGCGCTGGTGCTGAGTCATTCACAAAATCCGTGAAATCCGTTAAAATCCGCGCTAATCCGTGATCAGGTGAAATAGCGGAAATCCTGCTTGTCCTCAATGCGGAGCACGGTTTCGTAAATCAGGTCGATGACGTGCTGCACGTCGTCTTTGTGGACCGTCTCAACCGTCGTGTGCATGTATTTGAGGGGCAGCGAAATCAGGGCCGCGGCCACGCCGGCGTTGGAGTAAGCGAAGGCATCGGTGTCGGTGCCGGTGGCGCGGGTGGCGGCGGCGCGCTGGAACGGAATTTCGGCGTTTTGGGCGGTTTCGATAATGAGGTCGCGCAGATTGTTCTGCACGGCCGGGCCGTAGGTGATAACCGGGCCCTTGCCGCAGAACAGGTCGCCCGAGGTTTTCTTCTCGTACATCGGCGACTGGGTGTCGTGGGTTACGTCGGTGATGATGGCCACGTCGGGCTGGATGCGGTGGGCAATCATTTCGGCCCCGCGCAGGCCTATTTCCTCCTGCACGGCATTTACGATGTAGAGGCCGAAGGGCAGCTTCTTGCCTTCCTCGTGCAGGCGGCGGGCCACCTCGGCAATCATGAAGCCGCCGATGCGGTTGTCGAGCGCGCGGCCCACGTAGAATTTGTCGTTGAGCACCATGAACTCGTCCTCGAACGTCACGACTGAGCCCACATGGATGCCCATTTCCTCCACTTCCTCCTTGCTGGAGGCGCCGCAGTCGAGGAACACCGTTTCCATCGTCGGGGCCTTGTCCTGGTCGGGCTTGCGGGTGTGGATGGCGGGCCAGCCGAACACCGCCTTCACGATGCCCTTTTTGGTGTGGATGTTCACGCGCTTGCTGGGGGCTACGAGCGGGTCGGAGCCGCCGTTTTTGCGCAGGTACAGAAAGCCCGATTCGGTGATAAAGTTGACGAAGTAGCTGATTTCGTCGGCGTGGGCCTCAATCACCACCTTGTACTCAGCCTCGGGGTTGATGACGCCCACTACCGTGCCGTAGGTATCCACGAAATACTCGTCGATGTAGGGCTTGAGGTATTCCAGCCACAGTTGCTGACCTTCTTTCTCGAAGCCAGTGGGGGAGGGGTTGTTAAGGTATTTCTGAAGGAAGTCGAAGCTTTCTTGACGCATGGTTGGAAGAAATAAAAAGGCTACTGCACCAACAAATGAACAGCAAAAGCAAGTAGAGAAACCGTGAAAAGCGCAAAGCTGATCATTAGGAGGTAATTGGCAAGCGTTCGGCTTTGCGCCTCAGACCACGAGCCATTGCCGAATTCAGCGGAACCATCTCCTCCAAATGAAGCAATAATCACCACTACAATCAGCAACAGCGTTAGAAACCCGATGAATGCCCGGAAGATCAACAACTTCCGAAATCTTAGGCAAGCCCAGATAAACAAAGTACCAGCCCCTGACAGCGCCGATACCTTGCTGACTAATTGCCAATCCACAGCAAACAAAATTACAGCGGAATGTTGCCGTGCTTCTTGCGGGGCAGCGTGTCCACCTTGTTCTCCAGCATCTTGAAGGCGCGGATGAGCTTTTGGCGGGTCTGGGAGGGCAGAATCACCTCATCCACGAAGCCCCGGTGGGCGGCGCGGTAGGGCGTGGCGAACTTTTGCTGGTAGTCGTCGACTTTCTCCTGGAGCTTGGCTTCGGGGTTTTCGGCGGCGGCAATTTCGCGCTTGAAGATGATTTCGGCGGCTCCTTTGGCGCCCATTACCGCAATTTCGGCGGTGGGCCAGGCGTAGTTCATATCGGCCCCGATGTGTTTGGAGTTCATCACGTCGTAGGCCCCGCCGTAGGCTTTGCGGGTGATGACGGTGATGCGCGGTACGGTGGCCTCGCAGAAGGCGTAGAGTAGCTTGGCCCCGTTGGTGATGATGCCACGCCACTCCTGGTCGGTGCCGGGCAAAAAGCCGGGCACGTCTTGGAGCACCAGCAGCGGAATGTTGAACGAGTCGCAGAAGCGCACGAACCGGGCCGCCTTGGTGCTGGCGTTGATGTCGAGCACGCCGGCCAGCACCGCCGGCTGATTGCCCACGATGCCGATGCTCCGGCCCCCGAGCCGGGCAAAGCCTACCACGATGTTCTCGGCGAAGTTCTGGTGCACTTCCAGGAACGAGTCGGCATCAATCAGGCCCTCAATCACCTCGCGCATGTCGTAGGGTTGGTTGGGGTTTTCGGGGATGATGCTGTCCAGGGCCGGGCGACTTTCGTCCTGGCCGGCCTCGTAGGGCAGCATCGGGGCCGTTTCCTCGCAGTTCTGGGGCATGTAGCTCAGCAGCTGCTTCACGCGGGTGATACAGGCTACTTCGTTGGCGCAGCTGAAGTGCGTCACGCCGCTCTTGGCCGAGTGGGTGCTGGCGCCGCCCAGCTCCTCGCTGGTTACCTCCTCGTGGGTCACGGTTTTCACCACGTTGGGGCCGGTCACGAACATGTAGCTCGTGTCTTCCACCATCAGGATGAAGTCGGTGATGGCGGGCGAGTACACCGCGCCGCCCGCGCAGGGACCCATAATGGCCGAGAGCTGGGGCACTACGCCTGAGGCCAGCGTATTCTTGTAGAAGATGTCGGCGTAGCCGCCCAAACTCACTACGCCCTCCTGAATCCGGGCCCCGCCCGAATCGTTGAGGCCGATAACGGGGGCCCCGTTCTTCATGGCCAGGTCCATGATTTTTACGATTTTTTCGGCGTGGGTTTCGCTTAGCGAGCCGCCGAACACCGTGAAATCCTGGGAGAAGGCGTACACCAGCCGGCCCTGCACGGTGCCGTAGCCGGTCACCACGCCGTCGCCGAGGTAGTACTCCTTATCGAGGCCAAAGTCCTTGGAGCGGTGCATCACGAACTTGCCGATTTCCTCGAACGAACCCTCATCGAACAGCAAATCAATCCGCTCGCGGGCCGTGAGCTTGCCCTTTTTATGCTGGCTATCGATGCGGGCCTGGCCGCCGCCGAGCAGGGCTTCCTGGTTTTTGCGGGCGAGAACTTCGAGCGGGCTCAGCTGGGCGTCGGCGTGCGGGTCGGACATTGCGGGGTGGGAATAGTCGAAAGGATGTAATCAGCGTCAGGAAGCCAAAGGTAAGGCCCAAGGCCAGAAAAGCCGCGCCCAAGATTCGGGCGCGGCTTTTCTATAAAGTCTAATGGGTTTGGGCCGAGCGTCAGTCGATACCAGCTTGGTTTACTTTGCCAGACTGGCGGTCCAACTCAACGTAACCGGATTCTCCAACCGAGAAAAACAGGGCATTAGAGCACCACGCCATCTGCCGAACAGTTAGTGGTCCGGGCGCGTTCTTAGGCAGCGCCGAGGCTACATTGGCTGCCCAAAGAGTTTTTTTGCCCTGGTACGCGGTGATGGTTTGCCGGTCCGCGGAGAGCCAGTATACCACGCCATCGTCGCCCTGCAGGCCGCGCAACCGGGCCGACGGTTTAAAAGATGCGTTGCCCAATGCCGGATCAGGCTCACGTATCAGCAAGCGTACATCATAAGAACTACCCGCGGCTAACGCTTTGCCGGGAGCCTGTGCCCAAGAGGCAGTAGAAAGAAATAGGGCTGTTAGTAAGACGAAGGAGGATGTGATAAATTTCATGATGAAATATAATAAGTGAAAATCTAAAGTCCTACATCCTCACAGCAGCAGCCATTGCATAAGCGCCCCAAGGCCCGAAAAGCCGCGCCCCAGATTCAGGCGTGGCTGGGGGGGCGGCGGCGGCTAAAAATTGCGCGGGCGGTTAGGTCTGGCTATCTTACTGGCGGTAACGATAGCCTGGTAGCTCACGTGCTGCTGTCCGCCGCGGCTGAGTCGGGGCGGTGCAATCAATGGTGTAGGTGATTTTCTTACCCCCCCCACAGGATGATGGATGCAAGCGACAACCACGGGAAAATGACGCCGGAAGAACTAGCGTCAGAAGTGAAGAAAATAAAATCGCAAAAAAATCACATCCGCTGCATTTATCGGGGTGTTGCTGGGTATTGCTTTTTGGGCAGCTACCCATGGAAGCTTAATTCTCACGGGTATCCTGGTGGTTGCTGCTTTTATAATTGGCCGCAAGTCTTCGCAAAGCCTGAAAAGGCGCCAGGAGGAAGTAGACCGTAACAGGAGTATTGGGTGACATTCTTCGGTCGGAGAGCCTGGCTTATTGAACTACCCGAACCTGCCAGCACTTTCAGCAGCAGTTGCTGAAGCAGCCTTATAAAGCCAAAGAAGCCGCGTTCAGGATACGAGTGCGGCTTCTTTGGCCTTCGGAGTTGCCGACAACGTGCGTACGGAAAGAGTAAGGCTGCTACCTTGGGTTGCTAATTACAAGCGCGATACGAGTGCGTCTCTCCATCCGGCAACGCCTGCCAGCTATAGCGGTTTTGCAAACGGTGTACCCATGGTTATGTAGAGACGCAACAGGTACACGGTTCGCGAAACTGCTATATGATAAGAATCTACAACGAGACAATCCTGCAAAATCAGCTGAATACAAGCAGTTCGTTCCGGCCTGCCGGCGTTGGCTTTATCTTGATTTATGGCGGCACGGCGCAGCTGGAAATCAATCAGCAGCCGTTGCGGCAGCTGGCCCAGGATTTGGTCGTTTTATCTCCTGGCAACGTCTACCAGTTTCCGGCGCTGAGCACCGACGTGCGGTTTTACATCGTTTCCTTTGATCGGAAAGAGCTGCGCCAGCGGATTAATTACAGCTTCAACGGCTATAGCTCTTTCCGGATTATGCGCGGCAGTGGCGCCCCCAATACCGAGGTGCTGAAACTGCCGGCGCAGAAGTTCGGGTATCTACTGGAGCTGTGCCGGCAGCTGGAATACCATTTGGCCAACCACAGCGACTACGGCTTCAACAACGAAATCGTCACCGGCCTCAGCTCGGTTATCGGCTTCACGATAGCCGACGAAATGTTCTCGCGCCTGCAACCGGCCGAAAACCGCAACCTGCGCAAGGAGCAGCTGACGGTGCAGTTTTTCGAGCTGGTGAGCCAGTATGCCAAGGAGGAAAAGGAGCTGAAGTTCTACGCCGATAAGCTCTGCGTTTCCATAAAATACCTTTCCAACTGCGTGCGCGAAGTGGCCCGGCAGCCGCCCAGCCGGTTTATTGCCGAGGCGCTGGTCAACGAGGCCAAGGAGCAGCTGCTCAACACCCGGGAGCCGGTTTACGCGGTGGCCGAGGCCCTGAAGTTCTCAGACCAGTACGCGTTTGGCAAGTTTTTCAAGAAGCACACCGGCCACAGCCCCCTGAACTTCCGCAAGCAGAACCAGCGGGTAGATACCATTTAGACCTTTTTTCAGGCTTTCCCAACCTTCCGGGGGCGGGCCGGGGTGCTGACCTTTGTACTATACCAAAAGGTAAGTGCAATGAAACCCACTGTTTTTGTTAACCTGCTGACGGCCATGCTTCTGCTGCTGTTGGCGGTGCCCGTGCAGGCCCAGCAAACCGAGCAACGGGTATCCGTAGCCCAGCTGTTTGAGCTGACCCGGCAGAACCACCCCAAACTGAAGGTGGCCCAGGCCGATATTGATATTGCCCGCCAAAGCACGGAAGTAGCCAGGAACGCCCAGCTGCCCTCGGTGTCGGCCGGCTTGCAGAGCTACTACCTGGGCAATTCGGTGGTGCTCGACAAGGACTTTTCGAATGCCACGAAGGTAGCCATGCCCCACCACGGCACCAGCTTTTCGACCGAAGCCAACTGGCTGGTGTGGAAGGGCGGGCTCGTGCGCAACTCCATTCAGATTCAGTCGCTGAAGGAAGGGCTGATGCAGCTCAACTACGAGTCGAACGAGCAGAATATCAAGCTGCTGGTGCTGGGCCACTACCTCGACGTGTACAAGCTGCTCAACCAGGAAAAAGTCTATACCAGAAACATTGCCCTGGCCGAGCGGCGCCTGGAAAACATCCAGCGCCTGCACAAGGAAGGCATCGTCACGCGCAACGACGTGGTGCGGGCCGAGCTGCAACTCTCCAACCTCAACCTGGCCCGGCAGGTCGTGCAGAACAACCGGGCCATCCTCAACAAGCAGCTGACCGTGGCGCTGGGTCTGCCCGACGAGGTGGTGGTGGTGCCCGAAGAGGCGCTGCTGGCCACGGCCGAGGTAAGCGCGGTGCAGGACTACCAGCTGGCGAGCAAAAGCCACCCCTCGCTGCTGCTGGCCCGGCGCAGCGTGGAAGTGTACGACGTGGCCGACAAGGTAATCCGGGCCGAACGCTCGCCGTCGTTGTCGCTGTTCAGCGGCAACAAGCTGCAACGGCCCCTGACGACCAGCGTGCCGGCCCTGGATATGTACAGCAACGGCTGGAGCACCGGCCTCTCGCTCAACATCAACCTCGATGCGCTCTACAAAACGCCGCGCAAGGTGCAGCTCAACCGCTTCGAGCAGGACAAAGCCCAGGCCCAGGCCAACGACACCGAGCAGCAGCTTGAGGTGGCCGTCAATGCCTCCTACATCAAGTACCACGAGGCCGTTTCGCAGCGCAATACCTACGGCGTGCAGAAGAGTCTGGCGGGCGAAAACTACCGCATCATGGAAAGCAAATACAACAACCAGCTGGCCATTCTGCTGGATTTGCTCGACGCCAGCAACGCCAAGCTCGACGCCGAGCTGCAATTCACGAATGCCGAGGCCAACATCGTTTTCTCCTACTACAAACTCCTGAAGGACAGCGGGCAGCTGTAATAATTGCCCGCGCTACTCTCCCTCCACCAACGCTACCCCTACCTGCCATGGCAACGGACATAAAAACCCAAACCGACCTTATCGAAGAAACTGCCGCCGTGCAGTCGCCGGAGCCCCGGCAGCCGCCCAAAAAAACTGTAGCCAAGAAGAAATCGGGCCTGAACCTGGTGAACTGGCTGGTGCTGGCCCTGGTGCTGGGCGGCCTCTACTGGGTAACCACCGCCTACTACAACGTGGGCAACGACAAGTACACCAACTCGGCCCAGGTCGAGTCCTACATCAACCCCATCAATACCCGGGTATCGGCCTACATCAAGGAAATCCGGTTTATTGAGCACCAGCGGGTGAAGAAAGGCGACACGCTGCTGGTGCTGGATGGGCGGGAGCTGCAAACCCAGCTGGGCCAGGCCGAAGCCGCCTACCAGGCCGCGCTGGCTTCCAAAAACGCCACCCGCCAGTCGGTGCGCACGGTTTCCAACAACGTCTCAACGGCTTCGGCCAACACGGCCGCTGCCAAGGCCGGCATGGCCGCCGCCAAGGCCCGGTTCTGGAACACCGAGCAGAACTTCCGCCGCTACCAGAACCTGCTCCGCGACGAGGCAGTAACCCACCAGCAGTTCGACCAGGTGAAGGCCGAGTACGACGCCAGCAAAGCCCAGCTGGAGGCCGCCCAGGCCCAGTTCCGGGCCGTGGCCAACAACGGCAGTTCCAGCTCATTGACGGTAAACGAAGTGCAGGCCCGGCTGGGCCTGAACGACGCCGAAATCAAGCGCACCGAAAACGCGCTGGAAATGGCCCGGCTCAACCTGAGCTACACGGTGGTTACGGCCCCGCACGATGGCATTATGGGCCGCCGGACGGTGAACGTGGGCCAGCTGCTGAGCCCCAGCCAGCCGGTGGCTACTATCGTGGATATCAGCAACATCTGGGTGTCGGCCAACTACCGCGAAAACCAGCTGGCCAACGTGCGGCTGGGCGGCCCCACGCTTATCCGGGTTGATGCGCTGGGTGGCCAGGAGTTCGAAGGCAAAATCACCGCCATTTCGGGCGCGACGGGCGCCAAGTACGCCGCCATTCCGGTGGATAACTCGACCGGCAACTTCGTGAAGGTGCAGCAGCGGATTCCGGTGCGCATCGAATTCACCGGCCGCAACCAGCCCGCCGACCTGGAACTGCTCCGCGCCGGCATGAACGTGCAGGTTACGCTCCAATAAACCACCATGTACAACCAAGGACCTTTTGCAACCTGGGTGCCCAAGCCCCTGATGTTGCTGCTCATCATCTTCATGCTCCCGCCGCTGGCCGTGGTCAGCGGCGTATACACGACCAACATCACCGATATTTCCGGCGCGCTGGGGGTGTATGCCGACTACATTGCGGCGGCCAACAACGCCGGCACCATCGGCATGGGGCTGGCGCTGAGCATCATTATGCGGGTGAAGGTGCGGTTCCGCTCCAAGGAAATCCTGGTGGGCACGTCCATCATTGTGGCGCTGCTGCTGCTCATGAACGGCACCACCGACAACCCGCACGTGCTGATTTTCGGGAGCCTGCTCATTGGCTTCTTCAAGATGTTCGGGCTGATGGAAATGATTCTGCCAGTGCTGTTCATTCTGTCGCCCCAGGGCGAGCGGGGCCGGTTCTACTCGTTGTTTTACCCCATCATCATCGTCGTCAGCCAGGTAACCGGCTACCTGTTCGCCGACCTCATTGCCAACACCAGCTACCAGGCCCCTTACCTGCTCATGGCGGCCCTGATGCTCGGGGTGGCCGCGCTGGGCCTCATTTTCCAGCACAACCAGCGGTTCGCCCGCAAAATGCCCCTCTACCAGGTCGACTGGCTTTCGCTGCTGCTACTGGCCACCTCGGCCATGGCTTTCAACTACGGCCTGAGCTTCATGCGGCAGCAGGGTTGGTTCCAGGCGGCCTACGTGCCGCTGAGCCTGGCGGCGGGCGTGGTTTTTCTGGCTCTCACGGTTATCCGGCAACGGTTTTTAAAGCGCAAGCTGATTCAGTTCGACCTGTTTTTCAAGCGGGAGCACGTGTGGCACAGCCTGGTGCTGCTGCTGTTTGTGGGCATCTACCTGGCCAGCTCGGGCATCTACGTGCAGTATTCGATGGGCGTGCTGGGCTACAGCAACCTGATTAACGCCCAGCTGAACCTGTGGATGATTCCGGGTATTCTGCTGGCGGGCGTCGTGGCCTTCTTCGGCTTCAAGAACAACCTGAACCTGAAATTCGTCGTCCTGCTCGGGTTTTTCGCCTTCTTCCTGCATTCGGCCTGCCTGTACTTCCTCATTCAGCCGCAACTAAACATCGAGTACCTCTACTTCCCCATGTTCCTGAAAGGGCTGGGCATGGGCCTGCTTTTCATCGTGGTCTGGTACTACGCCGCCGTCAACATGACTCCCGAGCAGAGCCTGGGCATTACGGCCATTCTGCTGATGGTGCGCACGTTCTTCGCTACCGCCCTGGCCAGCGCCCTGTTCGGCTGGGCCAACTACGCCGGACAGTGGCAAAGCCTCAGCGACCTGGCCGGCACCCTCGATGCGGGCGTCATGGCCGGCAGCGGCCTGTACCAAACCCTGCAACTAAACGCGCTGATGGCGTCGAGCAAAGTGGTGCTGGGCTGCCTGTGCCTGCTCTTCTTCCCGATTGCCCTCTTCGTGCTCACCCACCACTACGGCCAGTTCAACTACCGTCGGGTCGTGTTCTTCCGCAAAATGATTCGCGGCAACAGCCTGCGAGGCTACCGGTTTGCAAGAGCCTAAGCCACCCCCGCCCGGCAGTTTAGGGCGAGGCTTCCGGTAGCGGCACTAAAAACGGCCGGCTCCCTATTTTGGGGGCCGGCCGTTTTTAGTGCCGCTACCGGAAGCTTGTGTAACAGCTGGCTGCTTTGGTGGCTGGTGATGCGATAGGGGCAGCTTGAGGTCAAAAGGGCTGGCCCCGGATTCGGGTGCGTATATACTCCCGTAAAAAGATTAGTCTCTCCCTTGGCAAGTTACCTGTCCGGTGTTACGTGCAATAGTTAAGAAGCTATGCTTGCTAAATACAACCTCTAAGTTGCCAGGAGTGAGCTTGATATAGCGCACAGCCTGATTAAAAATATCGGGCCCACATTCACGGGACACGTTTATTTGCCACAATACTGTGTCGTTACCGTAAGCAACAATTGTAGATGGGTCGGAATCAGAAACAAAATACACAGTTCCATCAGTTGACAAAATCCCTCTATTTGCAGTAAGAGCAAAATTGATTTCAGTTTGCGTAGTAATTAGTTTAGGATCATAGGGATATTCCGGAGTAGAGCACTGAATAAACAGTGCAAGCGGCAGTAACATAAACAGCAGTAGAATTAGCCTCATGTATACCTTCAATTAAAGCTGCGTTGAATATAGCCACAAAAAACGGCCGGCCCCCACAGTAGGAGCCGGCCGTTCTACTTATAAACCGAATCTACTTACTCACCCTTGCTCTTCGAGTCGGTGGGCTCCTCGTCGGAGGCTTCGGGGGCTTCTTCGGGCCGCTCGTCGCTGGCCTGGGGGAGTGCTACGCCGTCGCCCTTGCTGGTCGAGAAGCTGAGTTCCTCCGCACCTTCGGTGTAGTCGGCGGTGATAACGTCGCCCTGGGCAACCTCGGCCTTCAGAATTTCCTCGGCAATCGGGTCTTCGATGTACTTCTGGATGGCCCGGTTGAGCGGCCGCGCGCCGTACTTGGGGTCGTAGCCCTTCTCGGCCACGAAGTCCTTGGCGGCCTCGGTCAGCTCTACTTTGTAGCCCAGCGTCTGGATACGGCTGAGCAGCTTGCTGAGGCTGATGTCGATAATCTTGTGAATATCCTTCTTCTCCAGCGAGTTGAAGACCACTACATCATCCAAGCGGTTCAGGAACTCGGGCGAGAAGGTCTTCTTCAGGGCGTTGGTGATGGTGCCCTTGGTCAGCTCGTCCATGTTGTCCTGCCGCGACTTGGTGCCGAAGCCGATACCGGCGCCGAAGTCCTGCAAGTCACGGGCTCCGATGTTGGAGGTCATGATGATGATGGTGTTACGGAAGTCCACCTTGCGGCCGAGGCCGTCGGTGAGAATGCCGTCGTCCAGCACCTGGAGCAGGATGTTGTACACGTCGGGGTGGGCCTTCTCGATTTCGTCGAGCAGAATCACCGAGTAGGGCTTGCGGCGGATTTTCTCCGTCAGCTGGCCACCCTCTTCGTAGCCCACGTAGCCGGGAGGCGCGCCTACCAGGCGCGAGATGCTAAACTTCTCCATGTACTCCGACATGTCAATTCGCACGAGCGAATCTTCCTTGTCGAAGAGATACGTAGCCAGCACCTTGGCCAGCTCCGTCTTGCCCACGCCGGTCGGGCCGAGGAACACGAAGGAGCCGATGGGCTTCTTGGGGTCCTTGAGGCCTACGCGGGTGCGCTGGATGGCTTTTACGAGCTGCTGAATGGCCTTGTCCTGGCCAATCACCTTGCCCTTGAGCTCCTCGCCCATGTTGAGCAGCTTGGCGCTTTCCTTCTGGGCCACGCGCGAGACGGGAATGCCGGTCATCATGGCAATCACCTCGGCCACGTTCTCCTCCTTCACGGTGTAGCGCTTCTTCTTGGTCTCTTCCTCCCAATCCTTCTTGGCAGTGTCGAGCTGGTCGATGAGCTTCTTTTCCGTGTCGCGGAGCTTGGCGGCCTCCTCGTACTTTTGGCTTTTCACCACGCGGTTTTTCTCGCCCTTGATGTTCTCAATCTGCTCTTCGAGCTTGAGAATATCCTCGGGCACCACGATGTTGTTGATGTGCACGCGGGCACCGGCCTCATCGAGAATGTCGATGGCCTTGTCGGGCAGGAACCGGTCGCTCATGTAGCGGTCCGACAGCTTCACGCAGGCCTCAATGGCCTTGTCGGTGTACACTACGTGGTGGTGGTCCTGGTACTTGTCCTTGATGTTGTTGAGGATTTCCACCGTCTCCTCGGGCGTGGTGGGGTCCACCATCACCATCTGGAAACGCCGGGCCAGCGCGCCGTCCTTCTCGATGTACTGGCGGTACTCGTCGAGCGTGGTAGCACCGATGCACTGAATCTCGCCGCGCGACAAAGCCGGCTTGAACATGTTGCTGGCATCAAGCGAGCCCGAAGCCCCGCCGGCGCCCACAATCGTGTGCAGCTCATCGATGAACAGAATCACGTCGGGCGACTTCTCCAGCTCGTTCATCACAGCCTTCATGCGCTCCTCGAACTGGCCCCGGTACTTGGTGCCGGCCACCAGCGAAGCCAAATCGAGCGTAACCACGCGCTTGCCGAACAGCACCCGCGACACCTTTTTCTGCACAATGCGCAGGGCCAGGCCCTCGGCAATGGCCGTTTTGCCCACGCCGGGCTCGCCGATGAGGATGGGGTTGTTCTTTTTGCGGCGGCTCAGGATCTGGGCCACGCGCTCAATTTCCTTCTCGCGGCCCACGATGGGGTCGAGCTTGTCGTCCTCGGCCATCTTGGTCAGGTCGCGGCCGAAGTTGTCGAGCACCGGGGTACGCGACTTGTCGTTGCCCTTTTTGGGCGTGGCACCCGCGCCGCCGCGGCCGGCGCCGCCGCCCCCAAAGAGGCGGTCGTTGTCGTCGTCGTCGGCTTCGGGGCCGGAGGTGGGGTTGTTCGCCGTGTTACCGTGGTAGTCGAGCGAGTCGCGCACAGATTCGTAGTTCACGTTGAATTTGCTCAGAATTTGGGACGAAATGTTGTCTTCATCGCGCAGAATCGAAAGCAGCAGGTGCTCAGTACCGATAATTTCGCTCTTGAAGATTTTGGCCTCCAGATAGGTGATCTTGAGGACCTTTTCGGTCTGTTTGGTCAGGGGAATCGAGCCGGTGATGCTGGTGCCCTGGGTGGCCGTGTTGCGGGTGGCCTGCTCCAAAGCATATTTCAGCTCCTCGACGGAGACACCCAGCTTTTTGAGCAAGCCCAAAGCGGTACCTTCACCCTCGCGGATCATGCCCAGCAGCAGGTGTTCGGTTCCGATATAGTCGTGCCCCAGCCGGATGGCCTCTTCCCGGCTCAGGGAGATGACCTCCTTGACTCTGTTTGAGAATTTAGCTTCCATGCAGATAAGGTAGAAAAGAAAAACGGATTGCTGCCCAATAAAGATGGTTCACGGAGCAGAGGTGGCCGATATAAACTGAAACAGCTTGAGTCGGGCGTTGGTTCGGGCGCTGGTAGGCACTACGCAAGAAAACTGCCGGCGGCCGGACCCTGCATAAAAAGCAGGTCTAAGATGCTGAGTCCGGGTGCAAAATCTTTACCAAAATGCTGCCCGTAAGCCGGTACCGACGCTCTGTCAGGTTGGGCCGGCCGCGTGGGGTGTTTGGGCGAAAGCGAGTCGCGCAGATCGAGCAGTGGGCCGGCCGGATCGGGTAGCGCGGCTATAGTTCCGGCGGGCTGGTAATCGGTGGTGAGGTGGATGGGCAGGCGCAGGCGCAGGCAGCGGCAGTAGAAGTGCAGAAGCTGGAGGTTCAGGTCGAAGAGGCGGGTGGGTTTCTGCTGGTAGATGTCGCGCAGGTAGTCGATGTAGTACTCAAAATACGGCGTGCCCCCGTAGGCGGTTTGCAGCGTATGCAGGTGCTGGTGCCGCCAGTTCTGGCGGTAGTCGATTTCGATAAGCGAGCTGAGCACCTTCTCGCTGCGGTTGCCGTCGATAACGGGCACGGTAAGCGGTTTTACGCCCTGGGCCGTGAGGATGAGGCAGCGGTTGCGGTAGGTCTGCTTGCGGTAGTGGTCGTGGGCCTCCACCCACAGCGCCTCGGCTCCGACCAGCGCGGCGAAGAAGGCAATAGGCGGGTGGTACTGGGTTTCGAAGAGGACGTCGGGCATAGAAAGAACGATGCAGAGACGCATAGTTGCGTCTCGTCGTTGCTGAGGTTGAAGGTGGGGTGCTGTCGTTCAACGTCAGCAACGACGAGACGCAACTATGCGTCTCTGCATCGTTCTGTTGTCAGCAATGCTCTTAGCTGCCAATCAGAAAAGTCGCAATTTTGCCTGCTGCAAAGCCACTGCCAACTTCGCCGCCCGTACCGCCAAACTGACATAATGCCCGTTCGCCTCCGCCTTTTCCTGCTACTGCTGCTGCCGCTGCTGGCCCTGGCGGCCACTCCGGCCGCCGCCCAGCTGCTGCTCGACGCGGCCCGTTTCCGCAACGACGATGTGGCGGTGAAGGGCGGCGTGGTGGAGGTGTACGCCACCGTGTCGGGCCAGCACCTGACGTATAAGCGGCGGGCCCCAAAGGTGTTTCAGGCCGCGGCCCTGGTTACGCTTGAAGCCATCCGGCCCGACGGCACGGCCGCCTACCAGGAAACCATTACCCTGAAGCCGCCGGTGCTGCGCGACACGACGGCGGCCATCAAAAACCCCATCAGCTTCCAGAAGCGCCTGCTGCTGCCCGCCGGCCGCTACACCCTGCGCGGTCAGCTGCGCGACCAGAACCGGGCCGCCTCGACCGTTATTGTGGAGCAGCCGCTGGTAGTGGAGTTCGGGTTCGCCAAGCCCCAGCTGAGCGATATGGTGCTGCTGGCCAAGCCGGCCAGCCGCTCGGGCATCGAGGCCAATAACTTCATCCGCCAGGGCCTGAGCCTGACGCGGGCGCCCGGTGGCCTCTATGCCCGCGGCCAGGACAAGCTGTTTTTCTACGCCGAATTCTACAACGCCACCGTAGCCCAGCCGCTGGTGGTTCTCTACCGCCTGCAACCCGCCGCCGGCAAAATCAGTGCTGCCAGCGGCAAGGGCCTGGCCCAGGGCGCGGAGGGCCGCCCGACGGTACTCACCGGCGAGCTGGACCTGAGCAAGGTACCGGCCGGCAGCTATAGCCTCACGCTGGAAGTGCGCGACGCTAAAAACCGGGTGCTGGCCACCCAAACCGCCGCCGTACAGCGCAACCCCACCGACTACGCCCCGGCCGGGGCGGTAATGCCCCGCTAAGAAACTGATGAGCCAATCTGCTGCCCCCGCTTATCCCTGGTATTTCCGGCCCCTCGACTGGCTGCTGGTGGGCATCTCGACCCTGCCGCTGACGGTGCTTTATGGCCTGGCGCGGCTGCTGTACTGGCTGATGGCCTACGTGGTGCGCTACCGGCGGCGGGTGGTGCTGCAGAACCTGCGCAACTCGTTTCCGGAAAAGTCGGCCGTCGAGATTGACCAGATTGCCCGCGGCTTCTACTGGCACTTCGCCCAGGTGGTCGTCGAGATTCTGAAGCTGCGCACCATTTCGGCGGCCGAGATTCGGCGGCGGGCCGTAATTGAAAACCCCGAGGTAATCGAGCGTTTTCTGGCCGAAAACCGGCAGGTACTCGCCCTGGGTTCGCACGCCGGCAACTGGGAATGGATTCTCACGACCGGGGCGCTGGTTTTTCCAGGTCGGGCCGGGGGCGTGTATAAGCCGCTGACCAATCCGTTCTTCGAAGCGTTTATGCTGAAGCTGCGCAGCCGTATGGGGGCCGAAATGGTGCCCATGCTCAGTACGCTGCGCAACCTGATTCGTAACCGGGGCCGGGGCCGCGTCCTCAGCCTGCTCTCCGACCAGGCCGCCGGCCCCGAAGACCACCCGTACTGGACCAACTTCCTGCACCAGGATACGCCGTTTTACACCGGGGCCGATAAGCTGGCCGCCCAGCTGCACTGCGCGGCCGTGTTCGTGGGCATCCGGCGCGTCCGGCGCGGCTACTACCGCATCACCCTCACCGAGCTGCACGACGGCCAGACCACGCTGCCACCCGAAGAGCACCAGCTTACCGAGGCCTTCGCCCGCCTGCTGGAGCGCGACATGCGCGCCACGCCCCCCGATTACCTCTGGAGCCACCGCCGCTGGAAACACAAAAGAGAAGCCACCAGCCACAAGTCGCAAGCTTCAAGCTGACGTTCAACATCAGCTTGAAGCTTGAAGCTTGCGGCTTGCAGCTCCTCCCTACAGATACTGCTCGATGTCGCCGGCGCCCTGGCGAATCAGCTCGAAATCGTCGTTGGTACAGTCGATGATGGTGCTGGGGACGTTGTTGCCAAACCCACCGTCAATGACCAGGTCGACCATGGAGCGGTATTTTTCATAAATCAGGTCGGGGTCGGTAACGTATTCGTCCAACGTGTTCTCGTCCTCCCGCACCGAAGTACTCATAATAGGGTTGCCCAACTCCCGCACCAGCTGCAAAATAATGGGGCTGTCGGGTACGCGGATTCCCACTGTTTTGCGCTGCCGGCCGCCCTGGCGGGGGGCTTTTGAGCTGGCCTCAAACAGGAACGTGAATGGCCCCGGCAGGGCCCGCTTCAGCACTTTATAAATGGGCGTGGTAATGCCGTGGGCATAGTCGCTGATGTGCGATAAATCGTGACAGATAAAGCTAAGATTAGCTTTTTCGGGGTTCAGCCCCTTGATGCGGCACACCCGTTCCACCGCTTTGGCATTGTGAATGTCGCACCCAATGCCGTACACCGTGTCGGTGGGGTAGATGATCACGCCGCCTTTGCGAATAATTTCCACGGCCTGCTGGATGCGGTTGAGGGGCGGGTTGTCGGGGTGAATGCGGAGCAGCGTGGCGGACATAGGCAGGGAAGTAGGGAATGAAAAATGAACGGCGGCAGACCCGGTTAACCGGGCCGGCTGGACTCGCCAAGGTAATAGCCGAAGTGGCAAGGTGCTACTGTTTTCGAAAAAAGCGCGGGTTTTGTTGTCGGCCAGCGCGTTTATTGGTGCTCAAAAACCGCAACGAGCCCCGGCCGTGGGGCCGGAGCTCGTTGCAGAGGGGGAGTTGTCGGGTAACGGGGTTAGCCGACAGCGGCAGCAAAAATTACTGCTTGCTGATCTTGTGCGAAGTGAGGGTAGCGCCATCCTGCACCAGCACCACGTAGTTGCCGGCGGGCAGGGTGCGCAGGCTGAAGTTGCCGGCAGCGTCCGACGAGCCTTTCAGCACGGTGCGGCCCAGCAGGTCGGTTACCGTTACGGCAGCCTTGGACGTGCGGCCGGCCACGCGAATCGTCAGCTGGTCGGCGGTAGGGTTGGGGTACACCAGCACGTTGCCGGCATTCAGGGCCGATTTCACGCCGGTAGCCGTGCCAGCGCGCAGCGAGAAGTCGTCAACGGCCAACAGCGCGTCGGTGCCTGCATTATCGGCGTCCTTGAAACGGATCCACATGGTTTTGCCGGCAGCCCAGCTCAGGCCGCTGATGCTACCGGTTACATTGGCCGAATTAGCAGCAGCGTTACCATCAAGAGGAGTGCCACCAGTATTGCTGTTAGCTACTTCCTTAACATCAAGCGCGGGTACGGCAGTCCAAGTCCCGCTGTACAGGTTAGTAGCATCGAGACTGTACTCAAAAGCCAATATCTCATTCTGGTCGTCGCGTGAACCTGACTTCCATTGCTCCGTTCGGAAGGAAATAGTGAGGCTGGTAACGGCGGCGGCGCTGCCATTGGTGAAGGCTGCACCGAAAGCAGGTATCGTACTGCCCGAACCAATGGAGCCCAATGCGCGGTCGGGGTCATTCGTTGAACCTACGTTGTACGTACCACCCGAGTTAGCTTCACCAGCGGTAACACTTAAGTCAAGTGGAGCATTGATGGCACCATTAGTCCCGCTACCTCCAAGGCGTACAGCGCCCCAGCCAGCGGGGTAAGCCATACCAGCCGTGCCCATGCCGTCGAAGTTCTGGGTGTAGGGGGTCGTGCCGTTGAAGCTAACGGGGGTGACCGTTTGAGCGGTAGCGGCGGTGGCAGCGAGGCCCAGCGCCAGGCCCAGCAGCGAGCGGAACCGGTTGGAAGAAGTGTAAGCGTGTTGCATGGGACAAGAAATTGAAGGGTGAAGAAACAGAACACGTACTTTTGAGCCCTAAAGATATCAGTTTACGGGCGTACGTTGCAACACGTAAGCGGCCCCAACGATGTTACCGTTTTTTTAACCCCAGCTCCGCCTCATGGCTACCTCCCGCATCGAAGAGTACAAGGCCGCCGCCGACCGCCGCCGAAAGCGTTTCGCTTACCTGACCGGCATTTTCGGCCTGCTGCTCATCACGTTCTCCTATTATTTCTACCAGGTTTTCTTCGAGGCCAACATTGAAACCAAGGGCCGGCCCACCTACGTCACCATCCGGCCCGGCTACTCGGCCAAACAGGTGCTCGACTCGATTGATGCCAGCGGTGTGGTAGTTGACCGGCTCAGCCTGCACTTTGTGGCCCGCCTGATGAAGTACGACCAACTGGTGAAGCCTGGCCGCTACGAGCTGAAAGACGGCTATACCAACCGCCAGCTCATCGGCGACCTGCGTACCGGCCGCAACCGCCTGCCCCTGCGCCTCACCTTCCAGAGCCTGCGCCTGCGCCAGGACCTGGCCCGTCGCCTGGGCGAAGCCATCGACGCGCCAGCGGCCAAATTCGACTCGCTGCTGAGCTCGCCCACCTACACCAAAAGCCTGGGCTTCGACACGCTGAGCATCCTGACGATGTTCATTCCGAACACCTACGACCTGGCCTGGAACACTTCGGCCGACAACCTCATGCAGCGCATGAAAAAGGAGTACGAGAAGTTCTGGACACCCGCCCGCGACGCCAAGCGCAAGGCGCTGGGCCTGAGCCGGGCCGAGGTGAGCGTACTGGCCAGCATCGTGGAAGCCGAGCAGCAGCAGCACGCCGACGAGCGGCCCCGGGTGGCGGGCGTGTACCTCAACCGCCTCCGGCGCGGCATGAAGCTCCAGGCCGACCCCACGGTGGTATTCGCCAACCAGGATTTCACCATCAAGCGCGTGCTCAACAAGCACCTGACCCTGGATTCGCCCTACAACACCTACAAATACAACGGCCTGCCGCCCGGCCCCATCAACCTGCCCAGCATTGCCAGCATCGACGCCGTGCTCAACCCCGAGGAGCATCAGTACCTCTACTTCTGCGCCAAGGACGATTTCAGCGGCTACCACGCCTTTGCCCGCAACGAGCAGGAGCACCTCGTCAATGCCCGCCGCTACCAGGCCGCCCTCAGCCGGGCCGGGATTATGAAATGAGTTGTTAGTTGTCAGTTGCTAGTTGCTAGTTGCCAGTTGTCAGGCCGTTATAATATCAAACTGTCAGCTGGCAACTGACAACTAGCAACTGGCAACTAGCAGCTGACAACTAGCAACTGGCAACTGACAACTAGCAACTGACAACTATCAACTGTCAACTGAAAAATGTATCAATCCGACACCCACATCCGCGTGCGGTACGCCGAAACCGACCAGATGGGCTACGTGTACCACGGCAACTACGCGGCCTATTTTGAAGTCTGCCGCACCGAGGCGTTCCGGCAGCTGGGCATCAGCTACAAGGCCCTGGAGGCCGAGGGCGTGGGCATGCCGGTGGGCGAAATCCGGACCCGCTTCCGCCGCCCCGCCCGCTACGACGACCTGCTGACCGTGCGCCTGCTGCTGCGCCAGCCGCCCGAGGGTACCCGCATTCTGTTCGAGTACGAAATCTACAACGAGGCCCAGGTGCTGCTCACCGAGGGCCACACGCTGATGGTGTTCGTGAGCATGGCCACCGGCCGGCCCGTGCCCATCCCGCCCGATATTGCCGCCAAGCTGGCCCCGTACTTCTCCGACGACGAAACCGCCGGCCCCCTCACACCCCCCGAAAACCCCACCGATGCGCCGGCGCCCGCCGCATTTCTGAGTTAGCCAGTTGGTGAGCCCGCCTGTCATCCTGAGCCGAGCGAAGGACCTATACGGGAGCTGACTCCAAAAGAGAATAGCTTCTGTCCAGGGCCTTCGCTCGGCTCAGGATGACAGGCGATTTCCTTAACTTTCTACCTTTCCAGTTTCCCAGTTCCGCCAATGAAGTTTCCCGTGCGCCGGTACCATTTGCCCGATGTGCAGCGCCGCCGCTCGTACCGGCAACTCATCGTGTGGCTGAAGAAGCTGCGGTTTGCCCACGGCCGCGCCTCGGTGTATGATGTGGTGGTGCAGCTGATGCAGGAAATCAAGCTCGACGGCATTGCCAAGCGGGCCAGCTACATGGCCTTCAACTTTACTATTGCCATCTTTCCCACCATCATCTTCCTGTTCACGCTCATCCCCTGGATTCCGGTCCCGCACCTCGACGAAGACATCCTGCAGTTCCTCTCCGACCTGATTCCGAAGGAGATGTACCAGGCTATTTCGGGCACGATTGAGGACGTGGTAACCATTCAGCACGGCGGGCTGCTCTCGTTTGGTTTCGCCACGGCGCTGGTGCTCAGCTCCAACGGCATCATGGCCCTGCTCGACGCCTTCGAGAAGAAGTACCCTAGCTTTAAAAAACGCACCTACCTGCGCAAGCGCGTGATTGCCACGCTGCTCACAGTGGTGCTGACGGTAGTGTTGCTGATTGCCGTGACCGGCATCTTCTTCGGTACTTATATCATTGATACACTGGTGTATAAGGAGATAGTGCCCGAAGCCCTTAACGATCAGCTAACGACCACGTTACGCTACGGCTCGGTGGTGTTCCTGTTCCTGCTCACTACCAGCCTGATTTACTACTACGTGCCGCCCGTGCACGACAAATGGCCGTTCGTGTCGGTGGGGGCCATAATAGCCACGCTGCTCATTTTTCTGGTGTCGTTCCTGTTTATTCTCTACGTCAAGATTTTCGACAGCTACAACCACTTCTACGGCTCGGTGGGCACGCTCGTGGGCTTTATGGTCTGGCTCGATTTCGTGTGCATGACCCTGATTCTGGGCTTTGAGGTAAACGTGAGCATCGACGCCGTAACGGGCGGCTTTAGCCGGCCTGGTTTCTTTTCGCGCCGCCGCCGGCCGGATGCCAAAACAATTAAGGCTTGATTGTGAGTAGGGTAGGGCCGGCCGAAAGAAAAATTTCGCGCCATGCCTTGTTCGTTTCCGAATCATAGCTAATTTTGCCATCCCAAACCACGGTATTGGGACCTTCCAGAGAGGTGGCAGAGTGGTCGAATGCGACGGTTTCGAAAACCGTTATACCGGCAACGGTATCGGGGGTTCGAATCCCCCCTTCTCTGCGGATTGAATTGAAGATTAAAAGTGAAAAATTAGAAATGGTGCGTTTGGCCGTCCTGGCCAATTTCTTAGCCACCTTTTTAATTTTTCACTTTTAATTTTTTTAAAGAGGAGTGGCAGAGTGGTCGATTGCGGCGGTCTTGAAAACCGTTGAGGGTTAAACCTCCGGGGGTTCGAATCCCTCCTCCTCTGCAGGCAGTTACTGCCCTGGCCGCTGGTTACGGCGGCAGGTTTTTAGAAAAGCTCTTCGGCTACTGCCGAAGAGCTTTTTTTATGTAAGCCTACTCGCTTACTGCTCAGGTTGATCGGGCAGGTGGCCAAGGTTATCTTTGTGTTAAGTGGCTTTCTGCAACCCAGCGCGGCTTATTTTTTGCTGAATACCCGCTGCACTTTTTCTGCATTATATGTCCCAAGTCCTGTTTGATGTGAACCTGCAGCAGCTGCCCGACGAGTTCCTGACGGGCGTGTGGCGGGTTGCCAGCCGGGTACTCAACCAAACCGACCCCGCCAGCCTGATGGCCTGCGCCGAGCAGCTGGCGCTGGAGCCGGGCCGGGTGCGGGTGGAGTGCCCCGACCAGCAGGACCAGGGCAGCTGGGAAGTACTGCGCGACGAGCTGCTTAACCGGCCTTACCTGGCCCTGGAGCTGGGCCGGGAGCAGACCCGCGCCCTGGTAACGCGGCTGCGCCGTTCGCGTACCGGCTCGGAGAGCCACCTGAATCTTTATTTTCAGTCAGGCATGGAGATGCAGCTCACCCAGGCCTAAGTTTTTCGTTTGCTTTTCGCTCGTTTACCCATGGTTCCTGCTTCCCTTAGTCCCACACCCGCCGATTTCAGCTTCCTGGCCGAGCTTATTCCGCAGCTGGTATGGGCCACCGACCCTACCGGCTACCACACCTACTTCAACCAGCGCTGGACCGATTACACCGGCTACACGCTGGCCGATAGCGTCGGCGACGAGATGTGGAACAACCTGCTGTACCCTGACGACCGGGAGCGGGCCCGCAAACGCTGGAGCCGCTCGCTTGCAACCGGCGAGTTCTACGAAATCGAGTACCGGTTCAGGAGCAAGGACGGGGACTACCGCTGGTTTCTGGGCCAGGCCGTGCCCGTGCGCGACGAGGCCGGCAACGTTGCCAAATGGTTCGGCACCTGCACCGATATTCACGACCAGAAAATGCAGGAGCTGGCCCTGCGCAAGCGCGAGCAGGATTTCACAACCCTGGCCAACGCTATACCCCAGCTGGCCTGGATGGCCGATGCCGAAGGCGCCATCTTCTGGTACAACCAACGCTGGTTCGAGTACACCGGCACGGAAAACCACCAGGAGCAGACGATGGGCTGGAACTGGCAGACTGTGCATCATCCCGACCACGTGGAAGCCGTGACGGCGGGCTTCCGCCGCGCCATTTTCGAGGGCCAGGAGTCGTGGGAAGCCACTTTCCCGCTCCGCCGCCACGATGGCGAATACCGCTGGTTTCTGAGCCGCGCGCTGCCCGTGCGCAACGAGGCCGGCAACGTGCTGCGCTGGTGCGGCACCAACACCGACATCACCGAGCAGAAGGAATTGCAGGAGCAGATAGAGCGCGCGTACTCTGACCTCGAAGCCAAAATCATGTTCCGCACCCTGGATTTGGAGCGCGAAGTGCAGGAGTTGCGGCAGAAGCTGAATGGGTAGTAGTAAAAGCACTGTCATTCAGAGCGGAGTGAAGAATCTGGCGGGCAACGGTAACTCTGTCGTCAGAAATTACTGTAGCACGCGAGATTCTTCGCTCCGCTCTGAATGACAGTGCTTTTACTACTAACCAGTAACCAGTAACCAGTAACCACTAACCACTATCCATTACTCGGCATCCTGGCCCTTTTTCAGCTCGGCGTCCAGAAAATACGCGCCGTGGCGGACGAGGCGGGTGGTATCGGCGCCAGCATCGAGCAGGGTAACGGCCACGTCGCCGTTTTCGGAGGGGCCGGTTTGCACGCGGTAGCGGCGGTAGGCGCCGGGCTTGGTTTGGGAGAAGATGTAGCTGAACTCGCCGGCCTGCACGATGGCGTCTTCGGGCAGGGTGCGCTGGCAGCGACCGGCGGTCTGGATGTGGGCCGACACGTACTGGCCGGGCAGCACGTCGTCGCGCTCGGGTTCGAGGTGGGCGTGCACGCTCACGGTGCGCTGGGGGCCATCGTTGAAGGCCTTGCCCACCAGAAACACCCGCGCCACCAGGTCTTCGTCGGAGCCCCGGCTGGGGATTTTGAACAGGATGCGCTGGCCGACTTTCACCCGCACGATGTCGCGCTCGAATACCTTCAACTCCAGGTGCAGGTCGGAGCGGTCGACCACCTCCACCAACACGTCCTGTGGGTTCACGTACTGGCCGGTGTTCACGTTGACAGCCTTCACGTAGCCGCCGATGGGGGAGGTGAGGGCCACGGTGGGCGTAATGTCGCCCCGGTTGAGGCGGCCCAGTGGAACACCCAGCATCTTGAGTTGAGCGGTGGTAGCGCGCAGGGTAGCCTGCTCGGAAGCATAGTCGGCGCGGGCCTGCTGGAGCTTGCGCTTGGCCCCCACATCCTCGGCATCGAGGATTTTCTGGCGTTCCAGCTCCTGGGTTAAAAACTGCACCCTTGCCTTGCTTTGCAGGTACTGCTGTTGCAGCTGGATGTAGTCGGGGTGGCGGAGCACGGCCACGGTGCCGCCTTTACTGATGCGCTGGCCGGGCAGCACGGCTACTTGCTGGACGTAGCCGCCCATAATGGCCGAAATGGAGGCCATGTTCTGAGGCGGCACGTCAATTACACCGTTGGCCTGCACGTCGGAGGTCATGTTCTTCCAAGCGAAGACCCCGGTTTCAAGCCCGGCGGCCTTCGCCTGGGCCGGACTGAGGCGCACTTCGTCGGGGCTGGCGGGCGGAGCGGGCTGTTCGGTAGCGGCTTCGGGTTCGGTAGGCTGGTTGGGGCCGCAGGCGGTCAGCAACAAGAGCAGGAGAAGGGGGGCGTAGTTCATGAGGAGGGGTATTTCTGGCTATTGTCATCCTGAGCGGAGCGAAGGACCTTATCACGCAATAACGACTCGTTGTTCCGTGGTAAGGTCCTTCGCTCCGCTCAGGATGATAGGTGTTACTCATCCCGGCCCGTGAGCAGCAGCAGTTGCAGGGCCAGGTCGTTGTAGTGTTGCAGCTGGTCGAGGTAGGTGGCGCGGATTTGCCAGGCGGGCTCGGTGTTTACCACGTATTCCACGTAGTCGATGTCGCCGGCGCGGAAGCTTTTTTCGGCCGTGTTAATGATGAGGCGGGCCTGGGGCAGGGCAGTTTGCTCGTAGTAGCCGAGTGAGGCCGTGGCCCGGCGCAGGCGCTGGCGTAGGCCCGCCAGCTGCCCGCCAAGCTGGGCCGTGGCGTAGCGCAGCTGGGCGTCGGCGGCCTGCTCGCCGATGCGGGCGGCGGCAATGCGGCTCCGGTGCGCCCCGCCCAGCAGCGGCAGCGCCACCCCGGCCTGGGCCACGTGGAAGCCAGTTTCGCGGTTGATGGTTTGGGTGAAGTAGCCCAGGCGCAGGTCGGGCAGGCGGCGCAGCTCCTCGACCCGGGTCTGGCGGCGGCTCACTTCCCGCTCCTGTTCCAGCAGGCCCAGCGTGGGGTTGGTGGCTGCCGTGAGTCCGGCTGTATCAGCGGCCGCTAGGCGCACGCGGGCGTCGGCGGTGGTGTCGATGAGGGCCGGCGGGGGCTGGTTGAGCAGTACGGCCAGCTGCTGGGTTAGCACCTGCTGGTCGGTGAGCAGCAGGGCCTGGCGGTTTTGCAGCTCCCGCAGCCGCGCCTCGGCCGACACCTGCTCCAGGCGGTTGGTGGCCCCGGTCTGGTAGCGGATGCGGGCGGCGCGGGCAGCGCGCTGGTAGAGGCTGTCCTGGCGGCGCAGCAGCGCGGCGCGGCGGTAGCTGAGCAGCAGCTCGTAGTAGGTGCTCCGGATGGAGTAAGCCAACTCGCGGCGCTGCTGTCGGCCCCGCTGCTCGGCCGTGCCTACCTGGCTTTCCAGCAGCCGGCGCTGGGCCGTGTACACGCCCGGCAGGGAGGTTTGTTGCACGATGTTGAACGTGTGGTCGCGCAGCGGCCCCGAAATCTGCCCGTACTGGTAGTCGGCCACGGTGCGGGGCAAATCGTAGCCGGTGCGTGTGAGCACCCGCTGCTGCTCCACCAGCAGGCCGCTGGATTCGGTAAGCAAACTCTGGCGCAGACCGGTGCTCAGGGCCTGGCCGAGACTGAGCCCGCCAGGAGGGCCGGGCGGGGCCGGGGGCGGCAGCGTGCCGGGCGTGTTCTGGGCGCGTAAGGTGGCCGGAATCAAGAACAGAAGGAGCAGGAGGAGGCGCATGTTTCTAGTGTGGAGAATGTGCGGAAGGTGGTTAATGTGATAGGGTATAGTAAATTAAGGTTAGAGCTAGCAGCTAGCTCCCCTCCTTGGAAAGGAGGGGCTGGGGGTGGTTGAGGATGATAGAACGATGACTGGCTTTAGAAACTGATGGGTCGTTCTGACGAATCAACCACCCCCAGCCCCTCCTTTCCAAGGAGGGGAGCTAGCTGCTAGCTTTAGCATCTTGCTCATGCTCAACGGCATCCTCCTGTTCCATCCCCACCCCGTGGTTTTCCCTGGCCTGGGCAATGGCTTCCGGCGTGGCTTCGCCGGGGCTGGGCTCGCCGTCCTGGGTGAAGAAGGTGTAGAGCACCGGCAGCACCAGCAGCGTGAGCAGCGTGGCCGTGAGCAGGCCGCCGATGACTACCGTGGCCAGCGGCTTCTGCACCTCGGCCCCGCCGGAGGTGCTCAGGGCCATCGGCAGGAAGCCCAGCGAGGCCACGGCGGCCGTGAGCAGCACCGGCCGGAACCGCTCTTCGGTGGCCCGGCGTACCCGTTCGTGCACGCGCCCGATGCCGGCCAGGGCCAGCTCGTTGAGGCTGGCTACCAGCACGATGCCGTTGAGCACGGCTACCCCAAACAGGGCGATAAAGCCCACGCCGGCCGAGATGCTGAACGGCATATCGCGCAGCCACAGCGCCAGCACGCCCCCGATGGCGGCCAGCGGGATGCCGGTGAAAATCAGGCCGGCCTGCTTGAGCGAGCCGAAGGAGAAGTAGAGCAGCAGGAAAATGAGGGCCAGCGACACGGGCACGGCCACGGCCAGGCGCGACTTGGCCTGTTGCAGGTTCTCGAACTGGCCGCCGTACTCCAGCGAGTATCCCGGCGGCAGCTTGAGGCCGGTATTCAGCCTGGCTTCAATATCCTGCACCAGGCTTTCCACGTCGCGGTTGCGCACGTTCACGCCGATGTTGATGCGGCGGCGGCCGTCGTCGCGCGAGACCTGGGTGGGGGCGTTACGGAAGCTGACGGCGGCCACTTCTTCCAGGGGTACTTTCTGGCCGCCGGGCAAATCCACGTACAGGCTCCGCAAATCCTGAATGCCGCGGCGGTGCAGGGTGTCGAGGCGCACCACCAGGTCGAAGCGCCGCTCGCCCTCGTACACCTGGCCCGCCACATCGCCGGCGAAGGAGGTGCGCAGCAGCGTGTTCAAATCGGCTACCCGCAGGCCGTACTGGGCCAGCTTGGCGCGGTTGTAAGTAACGCGCAGCTGGGGCAGGGCGGCAATCTGCTCCACTTTCAGGTCGCCCACGCCGGGCAGGGGCCGGATGAGGTCGGCGGCCTGGCTGGCTTTTTCGAACAGCAAGCCCAAATCGTCGCCGTAAATCTTGATGCTGATGTCGGACTTCACGCCCGAAATCAGCTCATTAAAGCGCATCTGAATGGGCTGCTGAAACTCCATGCTCACGCCCGGCAGCCCAGCCAGGGCCGCGGCCATTTTGTTGGCCAGCTCCTCGCGCGAGCCAGCCGAAGTCCACTCGCCCTGGGGCTTGAGCACCACAATCTGGTCGGAATCCTCCAGGCTCATGGGGTCGGTGGGAATTTCCGATGTGCCGATTTTGCCCACCACCTGCTCCACTTCCGGAAATTTCTCCAGCAGAATTTTCTGCACTTCGGTGGTGGTGGCCACGCTCTGGGCCAGCGACGAGCCGGGGGCCACGGTGATGTTCACGGCGAAGTCGCCCTCATCAAGCTGCGGAATAAATTCGCCCCCGAGCCGGCTGAACACCCAGCCCGTGAGCACCAGCAGCGCCAGCGCCCCGGCCAGCACCGCCCCGCGCCAGCGCAGGGCCCCGGCCAGCAGCGGCGCGTAGCCCCGGTACAGCCGCCGCATAATGCGGTAAGCCAGCGTGCCTTCTTCCTGGATATCCTTGCGCAGGGCCCAGGCCGACACGGCCGGCACGTAGGTCAGGCACAGCAGCATGGCCCCCACGATGGCGAAGCTCACCGTCAGGGCCATGGGCCGGAACATCTTGCCCTCGATGCCGGTGAGGGCCAGAATGGGCAGGTAGACGATGAGAATGATGAGCTGGCCGAACAGGGCCGAGCGCATCATGCGGCTGGCCGAGGCTTCGGCCACCTCGTCCAGCGTCTCACTGGCGGCCCGCGCCCGGAAATGTACCAGGTGGAAAATCATGGCTTCCACGATGATGATGGCCCCGTCCACTAGCAGCCCGAAGTCCAAAGCGCCCAGGCTCATGAGGTTGGCCGACACGCCGAACACGCGCATCATGCCCAGCGCGAACAACATGCACAGCGGAATCATGGACGCCACCACCAGCGCGGCCCGCCAATTGCCCAGCAGCAGCAGCAGTACCAGCAGCACGATGGCCCCGCCTTCGAGCAGGTTTTTGGCCACGGTGGCAATGGCGGTGTCCACCAGCTTGGTGCGGTCGAGGAAGGGGCGCACGAACAGGCCTTCGGGCAGCTGCTGGTTGATGTCGGCCACCCGCGCCTTCACGCCGGCAATTGTGCTTTCCGAGGACGCGCCCTTGAGCATGAGCACGATGCCGCCCACAGTTTCGCCCTCGCCGTTGCGCGTCAGGGCCCCGTAGCGCACGGCGTGGCCGAAGCGCACGTCGGCCACGTCGCGCACCAGCAGCGGCAGCCCGGCGCTGGTTTGCTTCACCACCATGCTGCCCACGTCCTGCAACGAAGTAGCCCGGCCCTCGCCCCGGATGAAGTAGGCGTTGCGGCCCCGCTCCAGGTACGAGCCGCCGGTGTTGCCGTTGCCGGCTTCCAGGGCCCCGTACAGCTCCCCCAGGCTCACGCCCAGCGCGTTCAGCCGCTCGGGGTTGATGCTCACTTCGTACTGGCGCACGAAGCCGCCGAAGCTGCTCACGTCGACCACACCGGGCACGCCGGCCAGCTGGCGCTTCACCACCCAGTCCTGCACCTCGCGCAGCCGGGCCAGTGAAAACTGTTTTTCGTAGCCCGGCTTCACGCCCAGCGTGTACTGGTAGATTTCGCCCAGGCCGGTGGTGATGGGGGCCATTTCGGGGCGGCCCAGGCCCGCGCCCAGGTCGGCCTCGGCGGTGCGCAGCTTCTCGGCCACGAGTTGGCGGGTTTCGAGCGTGGGCACGTCGTCGTCGAACACCACGGTAATGGCCGAGAGCCCGAAGCGCGAAATGGACCGCACGCCCGTGACGCCCGGAATGGTGCGCAAGCTCAGCTCCAGCGGAATAGTGAGCAACTGCTCGACCTCCTGGGCGGCCAGCGCGGGGCTTTGGGTGATAACCTGGACCTGGTTGTTGGTAACGTCGGGAATGGCATCAAGGGGCAGGTGCAGGGCCGAGTAGCTGCCCCAGGCCACTAGGCCCACGAGCATCAGCACCACCAGCAGCTTATGCCGCACGCTGGCCCGGATAATGGCAGAAATCATTTTATTCAGCTGTTAGCTTTGAGCTATTAGCTGTTAGCTTCCGTTCAACGGAGCATTCATCCATAAGCAAACAGCCGGTCAGTATCCGTCGAACGAAAAGCTAACCGCTGACAGCTAAGGCTAACAGCTAATAAGATAAGAACACACTGCGCCCAGGGGCGCGGCGGCTTACGCTCGGGGCGGCTGGAGCAGGGTGCGGCTCACGCTGAAAGCGTAGAGTGAGCCGGGCGCGGGCCGGTAGGCAGCGGCGGGCCAGGCCAGGGGCGGGGCCGGGGCCGATACGCGGGCGGCAGCGGGCAGCACGAAGCTCACCAGCACGCAGTTGTGGTGGTGCTGCTCCAGGGGCAGCTTCTCGTGGTCCTGGGCGTCGCGGTGCGAAACCGGATTCTGGTGGTGGCTGGCGCCCTGGGGGCCGTAGTGCAGGGCCAGGAAGGCCACCACCGACAGGTCGCCGCCGGCCAAGGCGCGGTGGTAACGGTAGTGCTCGGCCAGCTCGGGCAGCTTGGCCAGCTCCGAGAGGTCGTGCTGGGGCAGCAGGCTGCCGAGCAACATTACAAAACCCATCAGAAAGGCAACAACCGGCTTCATCACGCCAAAGGTAACGTGCCCGGCGTCGGGTTGTTGGCGAAAGCCGTTTTTTGAAGCAAATTTGGAATCGGTCTGAAAACTGCCAGCGACCTGGGATGCGGCACAACCTCAGCCTTGGCAGCGGCGTAAGGCAGGCAGCTAACCGCTGCGCACTATGCCCGGCCCCGGCGCTTTTTATGTTGAAATGGTATTTCTGCGCGGCGCTGCTGCTGGCCGGGCTGCTGGCTTCGCGGCCGGCCGCGGCCTACTCCGTGCTCACCCACCAGGCCCAGGTTGATTCGAGCTGGACGCCCTGCCTGCTGCCGCTATTGCAGCAACGCTACCCCGGCGCCACCGACGACGAGCTGCTGGAGGCCAAAAGCTACGCCTACGGCGGCTCTATTCTGCAGGACATGGGTTACTACCCCATGGGCTCGGAGTTTTTCACTAATCTAACCCACTACGTGCGCTCGGGCGACTTCGTGCGCCACCTGCTGGGCGAGGCCCGCAGCCGCAACGAGTACGCCTTCGCCCTCGGGGCGCTGGCCCACTACACCGCCGACCTCGCCGGCCATCCGCAGGGCACCAACCTGGCCATGCCCAAAGTCTACCCCGACCTCAAGGCCAAGTTCGGCTCCCCCATCACCTACGAGCAGGCGCCGCACCAGCACACCCAGCTCGAATTCGCCTTCGATGTGGTGCAGGTGGCCTCGGGCCGCTACCGCACCGCCGACTACCAGCGCTACATCGGTTTTCAGGTAAGCAAGCCGCTGCTGGAGCGGGCCTTTCTGAAAACCTACGGCCTGGAGCTGGGCCAGGTGATTTTCAACGTGGACTTAGCCATCGGCTCGTTCCGGTTTGCGGTGCGCAACCTGATTCCGCTGGCCAGCCGGGCGGCCTGGCAAACCCAGAAAAAGAAAATCCGGGAGCTGAGCCCGCGGGCCCGCCGCCGCGAATACGTGTACAAGGACAGCCGCCGCGCCTACGAAAAGCGCTACGGCAACACCTACGAGCACCCCGGCTTTGGGGCGCGGGTGCTGTCGTATTTTATCCGGGTGCTGCCCAAAATCGGCCCGCTCAAGCCGTTTGCCTTCACGGTGCCCACGCCCGAGGGCGAGGAGCTGTTCAAAAACAGCTTCCGGCAGGCGCTCAAAGACTACTGCGGCCTGCTGGGCAAGCAACCCCACGACTCGCTGGCCGCCGTGCCGCCGCTGCCCAACCGCGACTTCGATACCGGCAAAGCCACCGCGCCGGGTGAATATGCGCTGACCGACAAAACGTACGGCGAATGGCTACGCAAGCTCGACGCCAGGAAGTTTGAGAACCTGACGGCCAATCAGAAGAAAAACCTGCTCGCCTTTTTCCAGCACCCCGAAAAAGTGGCCGTGGGGGCCGGCGACGACAACGACGGCGACATGAGCGAAGAAAAGGGCGGTAAGGAAGAAGCCAAGGACCGCGCCCAGCTGCTGGAGGCCCTGCAGGCGCTACGGGCCGCCACACCGGTTGATTCCACGCAGCGCTAACCCATCAGCCAGTTTACGGCCTCGCCCTCGTCCAGAAACAGCTGTAATTGATAGCTGGGGTGGGCGCGGGCGGTGGCCGTGGTGGCGCGCATGCCGCCGTCCTGTTCCAGCATATCGGCGCGGGCGGGCGAGAGCAGGTAGGCAATGTGCAAAACGGCCGGGGCGGCTTCGGCGGCCACTGATGGCAGCAGGGTGGTGGCCACCCAGCCCGAGGAGGCGGCATCGAGCTCGGTCCGGCGGCGCACATCCACCAGCCAGCGGGCCGCGCCAAAGCTGTAGCTCATCTCGCGGGCGGCCCGGAAACCCTCCTGCACTTCGGCAAAAGAAACTGCCCGCAGCCACCGCACCACCAGCGTGGCTAAATCGGGGCGGTACGATAGGTTCAGATAGTCGGAGGTAGCCGGAAGGGTAGGGAGCATGACTGCAAAATTATACGTATCCCGGAAATAGCCTATGGTTGCGCTTGGCCTTCCCGTACCAGCCCGCTGCTGAGGCGGCGCAGCACAATTTCGGCCTGCTTGGCCTGGTAGCGGATATCGAGCAGGCGGGTTTCGGCCTGCAGCTGGGTGCGCTGGGCCTCGCGCAGGGCCAGCGGCGTAAGCAGCCCCAGGCGGTAGCGCTCCAGGGCAATGGCCACGTTCTCGCGGGCCAGCAGAATGTTGGACTCTTCCAGTTCGAGCAGCGCCAGCCGGTTCTGGTACTGGGCAAAGGCCTGCTCGGCATCGGCCGCCAGCTGCAGCTGCAGCTGGTCGAGTTCCAGCCGGGCCTGCTCTTCGCCGATGCGGGCGTTCTGCTCCAGCCGGTTTTTGTTGAAGCCGTCGAAGATGGGAATGGTGGCGACCACTCCGTAGTTGAAGCCGTTGGTGTACGAGGTAGCCGTGCCCAGCTCGCGGGTGCCGGGCAGAAACGAGGCCCCGTTGAAGCTACTGTTGCGGCTGTAGCCCGAGGTGAGGCCCACCCGCGGAAAGCGCGAGGCCCGGACCAGCCGCCGGTCGTAGTCGGCTACGGCAATGCTGGTGCGGGCCTGTTCGAGGCGGGGGTTGTACTGGCGAATGGCCGTCAGCACGGCGTCGCGCTCCAGGTCGCGGGCCACCACAATCGAGTCCAGGGGCCGGAAATCGATGCCGGGGGGGCGGCCCAGCAGCGCGTTGAGATTGATTTTAGCAGTTTTCAGGGCTTCCTGCTGCTGAATCAGAGCCGAGCGGTCGGCGTTGTAATCCACGCGGGCCGTCAGCACTTCCACCTTGGCACTCACGCCCACGTCTACCCGGGCCTGGGTCAGGTCGATGCGGGCCTGGCCGATTTTAAGGGCTTCTTCGAGCGAAGTAATCTTGCCCGACTCGCGCACCACCACAAAATAGGCATCGGAAATGGCGGCCACGGTTTCCTCCACCACCGCCCGCGTCAGCTGGCGCTGGCCCTGCTCCAGGGTCCGCAGCCGGTCGTAGGCGATGAACATGCCCAGGCCATCGAAAATAGTCCAGGTGCCCGCCACGTTGGCCTGCAGCTGCTTCGACGAAACGTTGTTGGTGATGCGCGGGTCGCCCTGGCTGAACTCCTGGCGCTGGTTGTTGCGGTTGAAGGTGCGGACGAAGTTGCCATTGACTACCGGCAGCTGGCCGGCGTTGCCGCGCGTCACGTTGTTTTCGGCCACCCGCACATCCTGCTGCGAAACCCGGATGGCGTAGTTGCTCTCCACACCCAGCCGGATGGCCTCGGCCAGCGCAAGGGGCGGAGCCGGGGCCACGGTTTCGGGCTTCTCGGTCTGGGGCTTGCTCTGGGGCTTCCCGGTGGTTTCGCGCCGCGAAGGCAGCACCGGCTGCTGGGCCAGGGCCGGCAGGCCGGTGGCGGTGAGCAATAGCAGCAGCGAAAAGGAACGGAGTGACATTCAGAGGAAAAGTAGATGTTGCCGGGCAGGCGGGTTGCCTCACCCCCTAGCCCCCTCTCCAGGGGGAGAGGGGAACTAGCTTTTAGATTTTTTAGAACTGGATAAAAGGCTAGAATGCTGGATATAAAATTAGAATCTGGTTCCTCTTCTCCCCCTGGAGAAGGGGCTAGGGGGTGAGGCGCTACGCTGCTACTTTCTCAGGCTCGGGCTCGGCGGCCGACTTGTGCTTTTTGGCGGTGGCAAAGTACGAGTACATCACCGGCACCACGTACAGCGTGAGAATAGTAGCGAAAAACAGGCCGCCCACCACGCCAATGCCCATGGCCCGGCGGCTGAGCGCGCCCGCGCCGGTGGCCATGGCAATGGGCAGAATACCCAGAATGGCGCACAGGCTGGTCATCAGAATCGGCCGGAAACGGGCCGTGGCGCCTTCTACCAGCCCGCTCATGTAGTCCATGCCCTGCTCCACTTTCTGGTTGGCAAATTCGACAATGAGAATACCGTTTTTCGTCACCAGCCCAATCAGCATGATGATGCCGATTTGGGAGAACAGGTTCAGCGTCTGGTTGAAGTACCACAGGCTCAGCAGCGCGCCGCTCAGGGCCAGCGGCACGGTGGCCATGATGATGACCGGGTCGCGGAAGCTTTCGAACTGGGCAGCCAGCACCAGGTAAATCAGCACCAGCGCCAGCCCGAAGGCAAATACCAGCGAGGAGGAGCTTTCCTGGAAGTCGCGCGAGGCGCCGGCCAGCTCGGTGGAGTAGGTGTCGTCGAGGTTTTTGTCGGCAATGGCCTGCATGGCGGCAATGCCGTCGCCCAGCGTTTGGCCAGGGGCCAGCGAGGCCGAGAACGTGGCCGCGTTGTAGCGGTTGAAGCGGTAGAGCTGCGGCGGGGTACTGCTTTCGGTAAGCGTAATCACGTTATCGAGCTGCACGATTTCACCGGTCCGGCTTTTCACCGACAGCAGGCGCACATCCAGCGGCTGGCTGCGGTCTTCGCGGGCCACCTGCCCGATAATCTGGTACTGCTTGCCGTTCTTGATGAAATAGCCGTAGCGCTGCCCGCTCAGGCCGGCCTGCAGCGTCTGCGAAATATCCTGCACCGACACGCCCAGACTCTGGGCCTTGTCGCGGTTGATGTTTACGCGCAGCTCGGGCTTGTTGAATTTCAGGTCCACATCCACGTACTGGAAGGTGGGGTCCTGGCGGGCGGCCTCCAGAAACTTGGGCACGGCCGTGCGCAGCTTCTCGAAGTCCTGGGTCTGGATAACAAACTGCACCGGCAGGCCGCCGCCCCCGCCCGAGCCAATGCTCTGGTCCTGGCTGACGGAGGTGCGGGCGGCAGTCAGGTCCTTGACGCCGGCGCTCAGCGCGTCGGCTACCTGGCTTTGGGTGCGGGTGCGTTCATCGGCGTCCTTGAGCAGTACCCGGGCAATGCCCGAGTTGGAGCTGCCCGACCAGCCCGGCGAGGTAACCGTGAACAGGCTGCTCAGGTCGCTGCCGGCCGAGTCGCGGGCCAGCTGCGTTACCTGGCCCATGTAGCGGTCCATGAACTCGTAGGAAGCGCCCTCGGGCCCGGTAGCGTTCAGGTTGATGCGGCTGCGGTCTTCTACCGGGGCCAGCTCCGACGGAATGGCACCCATGAAAAACCAGATGCCTACGCCCGTGCCCGCCACCACCAGCCAGGCCATCCAGCGGTTGCGCAGGAAGGTTTCCAGGCTGCCCCGGTAGCCGTTGATGACGCGCTGGAAGAAGGGCTCGGTTTTGCGGTAGAACCAGTTGTGGTTTTCCTGGCGCTTGAGCAGGCGCGAGCACATCATGGGCGTGAGCGTGAGCGAAACGAAGGCCGAAATCAGCACCGAGCCGGCCACCACAATGCCGAATTCGCGGAACAGGCGGCCCGTAATGCCAGTCAGGAACACCACTGGCAGGAACACGGCGGCCAGCACCACGGTGGTACTCACCACGGCCATCAGGATTTCCTCGGAGCCCTTGATGGCGGCCTCGTGGGGCTCCTCGCCGTCCTCGATGCGCGAGTAGATGTTTTCCAGCACCACAATGGCGTCGTCCACTACCAGGCCGATGGCCAGCACCACGCCCAGCAGCGTGAGCACGTTGATGGAGAAATCCATCAGGTACATCACGAAGAAAATGCCAATCAGCGACACCGGAATGGCCACAATGGGGATGATGGTGGAGCGCCAGTCGCGCAGGAACAGGAAGATGATGATGACCACCAGCACGAAGGCCTCGATGAGCGTGTGCTCGACCTCGCTGATGGATTTGCGGATGAAGATGGAGTAGTCGATGGCCTGGCGCAGCTCCAGGTCGTCGGGCAGGTCTTTGCCGAACTGGGCAATGCGCTTGTTGAACTCGTCGGCAATGTCAATCTGGTTGGAGCCGGGCTGCGGAATAACGGCCAGGGCCACGCCCGGCACCCCGTTCACCCGGAAAATCGTCTGGTCGTTTTCGGGGTAGAGCTCGGCGTAGCCGATATCCGACATGCGCACCAGCGAGTTCGCGTCGCGGCGGATAATCAGGTTGTTGAATTCCTCGACCGAGGTGAGGCGGCCCATGGTGCGCAGCGTGAGCTGGGTGGCCTGGCCCTGCACCGAGCCGCTGGGCAGCTCCACGTTTTCGCGGGCCAGCGCCTGCTGAATCTCCACCGGGCTCACGCTCAGCGCCGACAGCTTCACGGGGTCGAGCCAGAGGTGCATGGAGTACTTTCGCTCGCCGTACACCCGGATTTCCGACACGCCCGGAATGGTTTGCAGGCGCTCCTTGAGCGTGTTGTTGGCGTAGTCGGTCAGCTCCAGCAGGGTGCGGCGGTTCGAGCTCAGGTAAGTGAGCACAATGGGCTGCGAGTCGGCGTTGGCCTTGCTCACGGTGGCCGGGTCCATGTCGCGGGGCAGGCGGCCCTGCACCCCCGACACCTTGTCGCGCACGTCGTTGGCGGCCGTTTCCAGGTCGGCATCGAGGTCGAATTCCACCTTGATGCTGGCCCGCCCGTCGCGGGAGTTGGAGGTCAGGTTTTTGATGCCCTGCACGCCGTTGATGGCTTCTTCGAGCACCTCCGTTACCTGGCTCTGCATCACGTCGGCCGAGGCGCCGGTGTAGCTGGCCGACACGCTGATGATGGGCGGGTCGACGCTCGGGTATTCGCGGATGCTCAGGTAGCGAAACCCAATCACCCCGAAAATGACAATCACCAGGCTCATCACAAGGGCGAGAACCGGCCGGTTTATGCTAGTGCTGGATAGACTCATGAGGTATGGCGCGCAGTGTCGTGGCTGGGGATGGGGTGCGCGGGGCGCGGCGGCATGGTCGGGCGGGGCGGCGGGGCTCCGGGTTGGCCGCTGCCAGGGCCTGCGTGGTAGCTATTTGATAACCCGTACCAAGTCCCCTGGTTTGACTTGTAAAATGCCGGTCCGAATCACCGAATCACCGATGCTCAACCCGTCAGTTACCTGAATCAGCTTGTCGGAACGCATCCCGATTTTGATTTTGCGGGGTTCCATTTTGCCGTTTTTCACGGTGTACACGCTGTAGCCGGCCGCTTCCGGCACCACGGCTTCGGTGGGCACCTGCAGGGCGCCCTCGGTCTGGCCGAGTTCGAGGTTTACTTTCACAAAGGCACCCGGGCGCAGCTCGTTGCTGGTGTTGGGGTAGCGGGCGCGCACCGTCTGGGTGCGGCTCACCGGGTCAATCTGCGGGTCGAGGGCGTATACCTTGGCTTTGTACTTGTTGTTGGAAGCCTCATCGGTGATGGTGATGGGGTCCTGGAGTTTCACGAGGCGGGCGAAGCGCCCGGGCACGGCAAACTCTATCTTCACCGGCTTCACCTTGGAAAGCGTGGTGATTTCGGTGCCGGGGCTTACGTAGGTGCCCACGGTGGCCGTGGTCAGACCCAGCACCCCATCAAACGGCGACCGAA
The DNA here is from genome assembly GCF_900111515.1 of Hymenobacter actinosclerus. GTDB lineage: Bacteria > Bacteroidota > Bacteroidia > Cytophagales > Hymenobacteraceae > Hymenobacter > Hymenobacter actinosclerus. Next base: position 165,227 of record NZ_FOHS01000003.1, on the reverse strand, counting down.
TGGTGGATTTGGCCAGCGTGGCCCGTAGCGCGCCCAGCTCGGCGCGGGCCGTGAGCACCTGGTTGTTCGACTGCTCGTACTCCTGGGCACTGATGTACTCCTTGTCCAGCAGCGTGCGCTGGCGCTTTTCCTGGTCCTGGTAGAGCTTGATGTTGTACTGCTGCTTGCGCAGGGCGGCCTGCAGGTCGTCGGCGTTGATGGTAACCAGCACCTGGCCCTTGCGCACCGGCTGACCCTCGCGCAGGTTGAGGCTGGTAATCTTGCCCGCCACTTCGCTTTTGATGACCACGGCCTCCTCGGCCAGCACCGAGCCGGTGGCGGCCACCGCGTCGGAGAGGTTGGTGGCCTTTACCACATACACCTCTACGGGCAGGGCAGGGCCGGCCTTGGGCGCGCCGCCACCCTTCCCGGCGGCTCCTTTGCCGCCTGCACCTTTGCCACCTTTGGCTTCGGGTGCCGGGAAGTACTTCATTTTGGCGAACACCAGCCCGGCCACGACGGCCAAAGTCAGCACCAGCCACAGAATGCGGCGGCCGGCTCCGCTGGTGCGGGCGGGGGCCACCCGGGGCTCCTCGATATAATCCTGAGTTTGCATGAACAGCAGTTGCGCTTACCGGTGCCGCCGTACCTGGGCTGCCCGTCGCACCTACCACAACGCGCTGCCCCGGCCGCAGGTTTACCCTGCCGGCATCGGATATACATAATGGGGGTAAGACACCGATTCGGCCCCCGGGTTGCGCAGCTGATGAAATAGTAAGCTGGCCGGCCGGGGAGTTGACGCGCAGATTGCGCTAATTGCGCCTCGGGGCCGTTGGGGCTGCCGAAGGGCAACTTCCCGGTTCATCCGCCCACTATTCATCATCTCCCCTTATGGAGCAGCGCAATTTCTTTCAGGAAGTTCACGAAGTGGTGCGGCTGGTGCCGCCTGGGCGGGTAACTACCTACGGCGCCATTGCGCACTACCTGGGCTCGCGGCGCGGGGCCCGCATGGTAGGCTGGGCCATGATGGCCTCGCACACGGCCAACGAGTACGTGCCGGCCCACCGCGTTATCAACCGCAACGGGCAGCTCACGGGCCGGCAGCACTTTGCCACGCCCACCGCCATGCAGGAGGCCCTGGAAGCCGAAGGCATCCGGGTAATCGATGATGAGGTCCAGGATTTCAGGCAGCTGTTCTGGGACCCGGCCACTGAGCTGGAGTAGGTTGGTTCACCTAATCAGCGGCTTACCACGGGTATTGTGGGGTGCGGGGTGTCGGCCATTACCTGGCGGATGGCACCCAGCACTTCTTCGGGGCTGGCATTCTTGAGCAGGTAGCCGTGGGCACCCTCGGTGCGGAGCGAGTCAATCAGCTCGGGTTCGTCGTGCATGGAAATGATGATGGAGCGCACCTGCGGATACTGGCTGCGCAGCAGCCGCACGGTTTGCAGCCCGTCGAGCACCGGCATCTGCAGGTCCATCAGGATAACATCCGGAATAACGCCCTGGTCGAGGCGTTCGAGCAGCTCCTGGCCGTCGCCGGCCTCGAAGAGCACCTCCATGCCGGGAAAGCCGCTGATAAGGGCCCGCAGGCCCTTGCGAAACAGAATGTGGTCGTCGACGACGGCCAGGCGGACGGAAGTAGTACTCATACCAGCGAGGAAATGGAGGGCGGGTTAGAAGCAAGGTAAGGCAGTGGCAGCGAAATCTTCACCGTGGTGCCCTGCCCCGGCGACGATTGGTGCTGCAGCGTGCCGCGCAGCACGCCCACGCGGCTGCGCATATTGGTGAGGCCCAGACCGGTGCGCGTACTGGGCAGCGGCGGCTGGTCCGACTGCGTGGGGTCGAAGCCGATGCCGTCGTCGGAGTAGCGCAGCGTGAGCTCCTCGTTACCAAACTCCACCTGCATCCGAATATTGCTTGCGTGGGCGTGGCGCAGGCCATTGCCCACCAGCTCCTGCACAATGCGGTATACAATCAGCTCGTAACGGGCTTCGAGGCGGCGGGGCGTGCCGGTCTGCTCGATACTTACCTGGGTGGGGCCGTCGGACGGAATGGTGCGGGCCAGGGCTTCGAGGGCGAAGGGCAGCCCGAATTTCTGGAGGGCCGCCGGCAGCAGGTTGCGCGAAATGCGCCGCACCTCACTAATGGCCTGGTCGAGCAGCAGCGTGGCCTCGTGGGTGAGGGCCGGTTGATTGAGCGTGTTGAGGTGGAGCTTGACAATAGCCAGCGTGGTGCCTACGCCGTCGTGCAGGTCGCCGGCAATGCGGCGGCGCTCTTCTTCCTGGGCCAGCAAAGCGGCTTCCAGGGCCTGCTGCTGGCCGTCTTCGTGCAGCTGCTGCATCTGCTGCTGCTGCTGAATGAGGCGGCGCTGGTAGCGCACCACAAAGCCCACCACGCCCAGGGCCAGCAGCAGCAGGATGGGCGTAACGAGAACAAGCGGAAGCAGCGCGTCGGGCATGGAAAGGGGCGGCCAGCAGCCCGGCCGGCCGGGTCAGCGGGGCCAAGATACCGATTTAGCCGACCAGATGCGGCGGTAGCACCCGGTAGCGCCAGTTTTTAGTCGGCGGCCGCCACCCCAGCCGGAACCGCAGCCACCGCGGCAGCGCGTGGCGCGGCGTTACGCCCATCGGGAAAAGCGTGATGAGGTGCAGCAGCAGGCCAAACTGGATGGCGCGCAGGAAGGGGTAAAACCAGGAAATTGTTCTTATGAAATACTTTGTATTGAGGACAATGTCTGAACTGATGAGCCAGCCATAGCGGGGTAAATCCTGCCCAAGAAATATGGGTAGTGAGGAGGAATAATAAATAGCTACGATGGTACAAAAAACAAACGGTGGGCTTTTGAACGGAGGAAACAGATATTCGTGGCGAATCATCTGGCTTAACTGCCGAAATGCCATAAAGACCAGGAAAGTATTGCCTACTGCTCGGCTAAGCGTATTCATATTAGTAGTTATTCCATCTACCCATACGATACTTACAACGGTGCTAAAAAAAAATATTAGCCAGCCTGTTATAAGCCATTTATTGGTTTTGTTAGACGCTAAGTTGATAAATATTAAAGTCAGCCATGTAACATCACAGAAAGTGGAAAGTTGGAAAATGAAAATATTATTATGAAGTATTTTTCTGCCAAAAAAATCGATAACGTAAATTAACGCATCGCTTGCTAAGTAACCAAGCAGGGGCCGGAAAGCTGAACCAAGGTTCGTCTTCCGGCCCCATATGACCCCTAACAATAAAAGGCTGGCACTTTCCCCTATTCTAAGGAGTAGATTAATAGTGCTTTGCCAGTCGGCCATGGCGCGAGGGCTAAGACAGAGGACTGTTAGGGTCGCAAACGGGTGGGCATTTCATGGAACTATCTCCCACAATACCGTCATCGTACATCATCTCTCCATCAGCTCCCAGACGCGGTACGATGTCGTGGCCGTCCTTATCAACACCTACTACGAGCAGTTGTGATTCGTCGCGTTTGCCCTTTCCGTCTTTCGAGTTCTCTAGACCCATATAAAACCGCAGGCCCACGCAGCCTTCCTGGCTTTGAATTGTATCGAGCAGCTTATTGCCGAAGTAGTAGGCGTTGATGCGCTTGCGACCGGCTACTTCTGCTTCAGTAAGGGCCTCGGCGCGGTAGTTGGCGGTCCAGTCGGACGCCTCGGCTATCGGGATAGGCGCGCCGGCATCGGGGTTGAAGTCACGGATGGGGTCGTTGTTCTTCATGGAGTAATGATTTGTAGGAATGCGCAAAATGAGCACGCAAATACACTCATCGGAGAAAGCAAGAGCTACAGGAGTTGCGCTTTGGCTGGCCTTACCAGCCAAAAAGCCCGGCTGAGCAACATTGCCAATAGTAAGAGCAGAGCCGAACCAAGCAAGTACATCAGTCTGGCATTGTACTCGTCATTGAGGGTGATGTAATAGTTTGTAGTAAGGTATAGTAAGACGGTTCCTGATAGATATATAATGATTCCCGCAGTAGCTACAAACATCGGGATAAGGTGAATGTGCGTTCTTTCCTTTTGAATTACATTCTTATCAAGAAACACTAAACCCAAGCTAATGACTATGGTGCTCTCTGCCAGATTAGTGTAAGAGTTTATGCGCTGTAAGCCTTCTAGCCATAGAGAATCTATTATGGAAAATGCCGCGAAAAAAAGAAGAACGGCCTTAATTCTTTGCTTTATATGTGTATCTGTAAACTCGTCGTAATATATTTTGCTATATAATAGAGTTTCGCCAATAGTAGAAAGGTGAAGGATAGGTAGATTATAGCGAAAAAAGTAGGCGCCAGCACGTGCCAGCAAAAACATGCCGAATAGATAGGCCGGCAAATAAGCCATTGTCCGCATGCCTCCGTGCAAGTCGCCCTTACGATAAAAAGCCAAAGTGGCCGGTACAAGCATGCTGGTGTAAGCAATTACTTCTACTCCATCACATAAGGTTCTAAACCAGTCGGGGGTTTGCTGGAGAATTTGCAGCAGCATATTTTAACTATTCAGGATATTCTCCTCACTACAGCATGGAGGACAGGGCTGGTGATTCGTGCTCACGCTCACTGAAAGTTCAGCCTCTTGGATCGACCTCTTAGACTCCACACTCTGCAATGCCATGATCGGCGAAGCGGGCAGCATGTCGTGGTCGTTGGCATCGTAGCCGACCAGTACCAGTTGGGGCTGCCCGGCATCGTCGAGGCCGTAGTAGGCGCGCACGCCCACGCAATCCTTCTGGCTCAGAATGCTTTGCAGGGTTTCGGCCGACAAGCAGTGGGCTTTGATGCCGGTCGGATTCTGGTTGCGGTAGTTGCGGGTCCAGGCGCTGGCCTGCTGCAGGTCGTTGTTTGTCATGGGTGCACTACTCGTTTAGGGCAGATTAGAAGCACCAAATATAGGCGAAAGGGTATGACTTAGTAAGCTGCTCAGTTCTAAACATCCTGGATTATGGCTAAGCGAAATCGTCCGTGTCTTCCTCGTCTTCCAGATTCTCGAAAACCTGGTCGATGGCCTGTTCGGCCGAGCGGAGCTTGAGCTTACAGAGGCGGATGAGCTCGGCCGAGCGCTGCACCCGGCTCGTGAGGTCGTCCACGTCCACGGCATCGGTTTCAAGGGCCCGCAGAATGGTTTCGAGTTCCTCGATGGCCTGGCGGTAGGTGAGTTCTTTTTCCTTGGGGGGCATGGTAAAAGGGGGAAGCGGAGATGAGGGAGTTGTTTTTGGGCTTTAGCGAAGCCGAAGAGACGCCATCGATTGGAGTCTTTATACCTCTGTTAAAGTAGCAGTGGCAGCTGTCCGCCCACGCGGGCCGGTACCACCGAGGCGTCGGGCAGGCGCAGCAGCAGCTCCTGGCCTGGCCGTAGCGGGCCCGTGAGCGGCCGGCCCTTGGGCGTGAGCAGGCGCACAGTGCCGGGTTCGGGTGGGGTAGGGCGGGTTGTCACCGGTGCCGCGTGCAGCTCGGCCAGCCGGAGCTGCTGGCGGTGCAGCAGGCGCAGGGCAGTGAGCTGCAGGGCGTAGCGGCGGCGCAACAGCTGCTCGCGGCGGCGGCGGTGCAGGCGCCGGAAACGCTGGGCCAGGGCCCGGCCCCGCAGCCGCAGCAGTTGCTGGTGGTGGCTGAGGGTGTGGCGGGCGGCCCGGTGCAGCTGGTGGCGTCGCCGCCCCAGTTGCTGCTCCTGCTGGCGCAGCTGGCCCCGGGGTGCGGTAGCCGCCGCCCGGATGCGCTGGTGCAGTATTTCGCGCTGCTCGTGCAGCTGGCCCTGCACCGCCCGCCGGGCCTGCCGGAGCCGCCGGTTAAGCTGCTCGGCCGCCTGGCGCACCTGCTGCTGGGCCAGTTCGCGGATGCGGCCACCGTAGCCTTCCAGCGCCGCCTCCAGCCGGGCCAGCCGCTCGATGAGGTAAGCGGCTACGGCAGTGGGCGTTTTCAGGGCCAGATGGGCGGCCAGGTCAACCACGGCTTCGTCGCGCTCGTGGCCGATGCCGGTGAGTACGGGCAGCGGAAACGCACCCACGGCCGCCACCAGCCCAAAATCATCAAAGGCCAGTAAATCGGCCTTCGAGCCCCCGCCGCGGATAATCACCACGGCCTCAAACTGCCCCCGCCGGTTACGGATGGCATCTAGGGCGGCGCGGATGCTGGCCGGGGCGCCTTCGCCCTGCATGGTGGCCGGAAACAGCGTCAGGGCGAAATCGTAGGGCGCCTCCTGGAGCTGCTGCACGAAATCCTGCCAGCCCGCCGCCGTCGCCGACGATACCACGGCCACGCGCTGCACCCCGATGGGCAGCGCCAGACGCTGCTGCCGCGCCAGCAGGCCCTCGGCCTCCAGCCGCCGCAGGGTTTCGAGCCGCAGCCGGGCCAGGTCGCCCACGGTGTAGGTGGGGTCGAGGGCCAGCACGTCGAGGCTCAGGCCGAACTGCTCGTGGAACTTGACCTGCACCCGGAGCATGATTTTGAGGCCCGGCCGCAGCGTCAGGCCGGTTTGCTCCTCGAAGGTGGCCGCCAGCTGCTGGTAGCGCTGACTCCAGATGGTGGCGCGGGCCTGGGCCTTGAGTTGGGCTCCGCGGGCAGTGGTGTGCTGGTCGGTGAGGGTGAGGTAGCAGTGCGCGCCCACGGTGCGGGGCAGCGTGAGGTCGGAAATTTCGGCCACCACCCAGTAGGAGTCGGCAAACCGCTCGCTCAGCGTCTGGCGCACGCGGGCCAGCAGCTCGGCCAGCGGCAAAGCGGCGGGCGGCAGCGCCGGGCCGGCGCTGGCAGCAGAAGAGAGGCCCGGTTCGGGGCGGCGGTTGTAAAGCGGCATCAGGCGCAAGTTACGCAGGGGCAGGGTTTGGAGGGGATGGGGCGGAAAGAACTGTCGTGCTGAGCATGTGGCGCACAGAGCCAGCGACGGAGCGGAGTGGAAACATCTCTCTGCAATGCTCACGCTGTCCCGTCAGCCCCCCGCCCCCTAATTCCATCCTTTTTCTTAGATTTACTTCTCCACAATTCCTCATCCCATCCTTTTTATGAACCATAAGAATCCGTTTACCCTGGCGGCCCTGGCCGCGGCCGGCCTCGCGCTGGGTGGTTGCGCCAGCAGCCAGCCGGTTGCTTCTACCACCCCCGCCGCCACGCCCGAAACGCCCCCGATGGCGGCTCCCGCCCCCAAGGGCACGGGCCTGAACGTGGCCAACATCAATACCTCGGCCGACCCCTGCGACGACTTCTTTGAGTACGCCTCGGGCAACTGGCTCAAAAACAACCCCATTCCGGCCGCCGAAGTGCGCTGGGGCTCTTTCAACGAGCTGGCCGACAAGAACAACGCCGTGATGCGGCAGATTCTCGACGAGTCGGCGGCCAACACCTCGGCTGCCAAGGGCTCCAACGCCCAGAAAGTAGGCGACTTCTACGCCTCGGCCATGGACTCGGCCGCCATCGACGCGGCGGGCCTCAAGTACCTGCAGCCCGAGCTGGACCGCATCAGCAAGATTAAGACGCTAAAGGACGTGCAGGCCGTGCTGCCCCACGAAATGAAGCTGCAGACCGGCGCCTTCTACGGCGGCTATGTGGGCCAGGACGAGAAGAAGAGCGACGAGTACGCCGTGAACCTGTACCAGGGCGGCCTGAGCCTGCCCGACCGCGACTACTACCTCAAGGACGATGCCCGCTCCAAGGGCATCCGCGCGGCCTACACCACCTATCTGACCAACACGTTTAAGATGCTGGGCGACGCGCCGGCCACGGCTGCCAAGAACGCCGCCGCCGTGCTGGCCCTCGAAACCAAGCTGGCCAAGGCCTCCAAAACCCGCGTGGCTTTGCGCGACCCGCAGGCCAACTACAACAAGATGACGCTGGCCGAGGCCAACAAGCGCTTCCCCAACCTGGCCCTGCCCGCCACGCTCAAAGGAGTGGGCCTGGGCGCCGCCCAGCAGGTAATTGTTGGCCAGCCCGAGTTTTTTGCCGCGCTCAGCAATGTCATGAAACAGGAGTCGGTAGGCGACCTCAAAACGTACATGCGCTGGCACCTGGTGTCGTCGCTGGCCTCGGCGCTGCCCAAGGCCTACGGCGACGAGCAGTTCCGCTTCTCGCAGGTGCTGACCGGCGCCAAGCGCCAGCAGCCGCGCTGGAAGCGCATGCTGCGCTCGACCGACGGCGCCCTGGGCGAGGCCTTCGGGCAGGTGTACGTGGAGAAGGCTTTCACCCCCGAAACCAAGCAGAAAGCCCTGGTGATGGTGGGCAACATCAAAGCCGCCATGGGCGAGCATATCCAGAAGCTCGACTGGATGAGTGACGCCACCAAAACCGAGGCCCTGAAGAAGCTGGCCGCCTTCACCGTAAAAATCGGTTACCCCGACAAGTGGAAGGACTACTCGGCCCTGAATATCTCGCGCGAGTCGTACCTGAAAAACGTGCTGGCCGCCCGCGAGTGGAGCTACGCCGACAACGTAACCAAGTTCGGCAAGCCGATTGACCGGCAGGAGTGGGGCATGACCCCGCCCACGGTGAATGCCTACTACAACCCGAGCATGAACGAAATCGTGTTCCCGGCCGGCATCATGCAGCCCCCCTTCTTCGACCCCAACGCCGACGACGCCGTGAACTACGGCGGCATGGGCGCGGTCATCGGGCACGAAATCACCCACGGCTTCGACGACCAGGGCCGCCAGTACGACGCCCAGGGCAACCTGCGCGACTGGTGGACCAAGGAGGATGCCGACAAGTTCCAGGTGCGCGCCGACATGGTGGATAAGCAGTATTCGGCCTTCTCGCCGCTTGATTCGGTGTTCGTAAACGGCAAGCTGACCATGGGCGAAAACCTGGCCGACTTCGGCGGGCTGGCCCTGGCTTACTCGGCCCTGCAGAAAGCCAACGCCGGCAAAGACGTGCCCAAGTTCGATGGCTTCACGCCCGAACAGCGCTTCTTCCTGGCCTGGGCGCAGGTGTGGCGCACCAACGCCCGCCCCGAGTACCTGCGCCAGCAGGTCATGACCGACCCGCACTCGCCGGCCCAGTACCGCACCGTGGGGCCGCTCATGAACATGCCCGAGTTCTACGAGGCCTTCGGCTGCAAGGAAAACGCAAAAATGATGCGGGCCCAAGCCGAACGCGCCAAAATCTGGTAGCCTTTCGGGAGCTGTTAGCCTGTAGCTATTCGCTTTTCTTTCAGAGAAGCCCGGCAATTAAAAAAGCAGCCCGCACGATTGTGCGGGCTGCTTTTTTAATTGCCGAAAAGGCTGTTTCCGGGTTGTTATATCGGGGTTGTAGGGCAGCAACCATCATTCAAAAATAAGCTGGCTGTACTTTTCCGGCGCGCTTTTTCGTAGAGGAAAGTATGCTTACTATTCTTCGCGTTACCGGGCTGGGGTTGCTGCTGACGGCCGCCGCCTGCCAGTCGCAGCCCACGGCGCCCGCCGCCGCAACCACTTCCCCCATTGCGCCGGCGGCCCCGGTTCCGGCCGCTGCCATTCCGGCCACTGCTGCTGCCACTCCGTCGCGGGGGCTGCTGGCGGCGCCGCCCGATACCAGCCTGGTGCGCCGCATTCAGCACCCGCAACTCAACGACGTGTACGTGGTAGCCTACCAGCCCGGCGGTGGCACGGCCGAGCGCTACTTCTTCTACCGCGTGAGTAAAGCCGGCCCCGCCACCGTAGACCTGCTGCCCGCCCGCCAGGAGTCCACCGATCCGGCCGCCGACGTCAGCGCCGCCGGCTTTTTCACCGACAAAGCCCTGACCTACACCCGCGCCGAAGCCCTGGAACTGGTGCAGGAGCAGCCCGGCGACGTGCAGCACACGCGGCTGGTGGCGGTGCGGCGGTGAAGGGGTGAAGAGGGGATGGGGTGAGGAGGTGAGGAGTGTCATTCTGAGTGGCGCGAAGAATCTCGCGTGCCACAGTAATTCCTGACGACAGGGTTAGCATGGCACGCGAGATTCTTCGCGCTGCTCAGAATGACACCCCTTTTCCTCCTCACCCTTTTCCTCATCCATTACCCCATCCATCACCCTCTTTCCACCCCCCTCCTCACCCCATCCATCACCCCATTACTTCAGCACCTTCACCTTGATGCCCACGTCTTCTGTGGGCCATTTGTCCATGCCTACCGGCTCGTTGGCAATTTTATCGATGACATCGAGGCCCTCAACTACTTCGCCGAAGACCGTGTACTGGCCGTCGAGGCCGGGGGTGCCGCCCTGCGTGGCGTAGGTTTTCAGCTGCTCGGGCGTGAGGGGGCGGGCGGCGCTGGCCTGCGCCTGGGCGGGCGTCATCTTCTCGCCCTGTACAATGTAGAAGTCGTTGTTGGAGGAGAGTTTGCCGGGGTTCACCTCGCCATCGTAGCGGGCCATGGCCAGCGCGCCCCGCTTGTGCATGTGCTGGGGCCGGATTTCGGGCGGCAGCCGGTAGCTGCGCATGGCAATGGTGCGCCGTTCCGAGCCGCCGCCCTGGATGGCAAAGCCCTGCACCACCCGGTTGAACACCGACTCATCGAACACGCCCTTGCGGCTGAGCAGCAGGAAATTGGCCGTATGAATGGGGGTGTCGTCGTAGAGGCGGATGCGCATGTTGCCCAGGCGGGTCTGGAGCAGCACTTCGTGGCCGGGATACTGGCGGCCGTAGGCCAGCAGCAGCCGGGCGGCGTTGGAATCGGCCAGCGCCATCAGGTCGGGGCCGGGCACCTGGGGCGGCGGGGGTGGGGTGGCCGAATCGGCCGTTTCGGGCGGACGCTGGTTGCAGGCGGCCAGCAGCAGCGGCGCGGCCGCCAGCAGCGGGAGCAGGAAGGAGCGGGGGCGAATCATAGCAGCAACAGGAACAGTAACCGGCCGTGGGGCCGCAAAAAAAGGGTGGCCCGCCGGAAAGCGGAACCACCCTTAAAGGTAATGCCAAACCCGTATCGGGCCGGCCAGGCGGCTTCGGCCAACCCGGTTACCAGCCCGAGCCGGCGGGCGAACCCCAGCCGTCGTCGGCCTTGGCCTTGGCTTTGGGTTTGGCCGGTTTGGGGGCAGCCTTGGCTTTTTCCTTCACGGCGGGGCCCTCGGCGGGCTTCACCTTGGTTTTGACTTTGGTCATTGGCGCCGTGGGGGCCGGGGCAGTGGCCGGGGTGGCGGCGGGTGCGGCGGCGGGCCTGGCCTCCATGTCGGGCGAAAGCGTGGGCATGTCGCGGGCCGCGTTGATGAGGTCGGGGCGAACTTCGGGCTTCATGGGCTCCAGGGCCAGCAGGTCTTTCTGGTCGACGAGCACGTTCTCCTTCCAGGCGCTGAGCTGGTTGTCGAGCTGGTCTTTCTCGTCTTTCGACACCGGGCGCTTGAGCAGCTTGTTAAGGTCGGGCGAGCCGGCATCCTTCCAGGCCGTCAGCCACATGGAGGCTACCAGCGTGGGGGCCAGCTTCAGCCGGAAGGCAATCATGCCGCCCACCTGGTCGGCGTGGTAGGCATCGGCGAAGGCATCGGAGTAGGCGCGCTGGGTTTGGCCGTACTTGTGGCTGAAGACGTACTTGGTCTGGGGCGTGAATTTGCGGGTCGTTTTTTCCTCGTAGTCGAAGGTGGCCCCCAGGAAGCCGTACGACTCCTGCACTACCTGCCAGATATCGGCCAGCGGGTCTTTCAGGAGGCGGGCGGGCTCATTTTTGAGCTTGTATTTGCCGATGTGGCGCTCGGGCAGCTTGCTTTCCCAGAGGGCCAGCAAACCATCCTGCTTGCTGAGCTGGCCGTCGTAGTTTTCGGTGGTGCGCAGCGGCACGTAGGCGTCGGCCACCAAGTGGCTCAGCTCCGAGGAGAGCGTAAGGATGGCGGTGGTATCGGCGTCGCGGAAGGCGGTGGTGAGCTTGGCTTTGGTGTCGATGATGGCCCAGGGCAGCGTGCCGTACTTGCGCAGCGTGTCGGCCGTGTACTTGGCCACGGCCTTGTCCCACTCCTTGGGCATAATGCCAAACGGGTCGGTGCCGTAGTGGTCCATGGCAATAAAATGGCGGGGCGACTCGGTTATATCCCGGTCGAGGGCCTCGTTGCCGCCGGCGCTGCCGTTTACCAGCGCGGGCATGTGGCGGAAGTAGTAGTTGCGCATGGTGGCCGGCAGCGAGTACACGGCCAGCTGCGTAACGGTGCGGTGCGCAAACGTGCCCCAGGCCGGCGCCAGGTTGTGGCCCAGCAGCACGATAAGCAGGGTAAGTAGGAGTTTTTTCATAGCAGATTCCGACCAAAAGCTTGACGACAACGAAGATACAAGTTGGCCGCTAGTCGGGGGCAGAAAGCCGTATTTTCGGCCTCCTGCCCCCGCCCTGGCGTACTAGTCCCAACGGCCGACGCGGCTCCGGCCACGGCCGCGCCGTTTCACCTTTATCCTCAGCCAGCCCCGCGCCCCGCCCCACCCTACCCATGACGCTTATTTCCAAAAAGAAAATCATCTATCCGGTTGGCGAGCAGCTGCGGCGCTACCTGGTGGAGTACGACCGCGAAACCACGCTGCCCGTCACCTACGCCGATCTGGCCCGCTTTACCGGAGCCTACCCGCTGCTCAACCGCCAGGGCAACGACACGCTCTGGGAAACGGTGTATTACGAGCCCAACGCCCTGCGTGAATTAAGCGAGGGCCTGGCCGAAGTGTACGCCCTGCTTAAAACCGCCGGCGACCTTTCGTACACCCAGCACCTGATTGCCGACCGCGTCGACTACTGCCGCTTCGGCAACAGCCAGCCCTTCCGGGTGCGCATCGTCAACCAGCTTAACGACAACTACGACTATTTCTACGTGAAAAAGGCCGATGCCTCGCGGGTGTACGGCCTGGAGCTGGAGCATATTCTCTCGCCCAACAGCATCAACTACCTGCTCAACGGCAACACGCTCATCGAGGAGCACATTGCCGGCATCCCCGGCGACGACTTCATCCGGCTGCACCTGCCGCGGCCCCACCTCAACCAGGTGCGCATGGCCAAGGAGTTCGTCAAGTTCAACGAGCGGTGCTTCGCGCGGCTGCTCGGCGACATGCGGGCCTACAACTACATCATCGACGTAACCCTGGATTTCGAGGACGAGCAGTACCGGGTGCGGGCCATCGACTTCGACCAGCAGTGCTACGAGGGCAAGAAGAACATGTACCTGCCGCAGTTTTTCAAGGATAACCGGGCCATTGTGCAGCTGTGCAGCCGCCTGCTCAAGCCCGAAACCATCCGCCAGTACCAGGCCGAGGAGCGCACCCTCATGGGCCGCCGGGCCCGCTCGGAGCGCCACCGCCTCAAAGACCTCATCGACTGCCTGCGCCACGATACCGTGTCGCCCCGCGAGAAAGTCAACCAGCTCAAGCAGGAGCTCAACCGCCACCACGGCACCAAGCAGTTCAGCCGCTGCCGCGGCATGGGCGACATAGTGCGCCTGAACCTGAAGCTGATGCTGATTCCGCCCAAAAGGGCATGATGCTGTTATCCTGCCCCTGGCAACCGGCAACCGGCCCCTGGCAACTGGCAACCGACTCAGGCGGCGGCTTGCTGCTGGCGTTCCAGTAGCTCCAGCAATTTCTCGTAGATGAACTCGGCAGCCCGTTGGCGGATAGCGTCGGGCGCGCCGCTGAACTGCTGGCGGTACTCGTGGGCCCGGTCCTGGAACAGCACGGTTACGAACACCGTGCCCACTGGCTTGTCGGGCGTGGCCGACTGGCCGGGGCCGCAGAGGCCGGTAACGGCCACGCACACATCGGCGGTGGGCAGCTGGCGGTGCAGGCCCAGGGCCATTTCGTTGGTGGTCTGCTGGCTTTCGGCCGAGTAGGTGGCCAGCGTAGCTTTCTTTACGCCCAGCAGCTGTTGCTTGGCCTCGGCGTGGTAGGTAACCACCGAGCCGAGCAGCACCTCGCTCACGCCTTCGGCCGGGGCCAGTTGGGCGGCAGCCAGTCCGCAGGTGCAGCTTTCGGCCAGGGCCAGCGTCAGCTTCTGCTGAATGAAAAGTTTGACAAGTTGGGTCGGCAGGTCTTTTTTCATTGGAAAAGGAAAGGCTCGGCGGGAGGTGCTACAAGCGAAAACCCGGCGGCCGGGCGGGTCGTCGGGTTTTCTATCACTAGCAAGTACGTAGCCCGCCGGGGGCAGGGTTAGGTCGAGCTTGATGCGGAAACGTCGGCGGCCCTACGGCTGGTACACCACGCCCTGCTTCATCACGAAGCGCACCCGCTGCATGGCCCCGATATCCTGTAGCGGGTCGCCCTCCACGGCTACCACGTCGGCCAGCTTGCCGGCCTCCAGCGTGCCCAGGTTAGCCGACTGGCCCAGCAGCTCGGCCGCCGCTACGGTGGCGGTGCGCAATGCGGCCAGCGGCGGCATGCCGGCCTCCACCATATAGCCGAACTCCAGCGCGTTGGCCCCGTGCCGGAACACGGCCGCATCGGTACCGAACGCAATTTTAACGCCCATCTTATAGGCCCGCCCGAAGGTGCCCTGCAACTTGGGCCCGATGGCCAGGGCTTTGGGCGTGACGAGCGGCGGGTAGTAGTTCGGAATTTTGGCCGAGTCGGCCACCGACTTGCCGGCCGTGATGGTGGGCACGTACCAGGTGCCGCGTTGAACCATCAGCTTCATCGTTTCATCGTCCATGAGCGTGCCGTGCTCGATGCTCGTTACGCCCGCCCGAATGGCGCGCTTCATGCCCTCCGAGCCGTGGGCGTGGCAGGCCACGGCCAGGCCCAAATCGCGCGCCGTTTCCACCACGGCCCGAATTTCGGCCTCCGTCATCTGGGCCGCCGAGCCGTCTTTGGCTACGCTGAGCACGCCGCCGGTGCTGGCAATCTTGATGAGGTCGGCCCCGCGCTTGTACTGCTCGCGCACAGCCTGCCGGGCCTCGTCGGGGCTGTTAATCACGCCATCGACCGGGCCGGGTACGCCCATCAAGTCGAGGCGGTAGCCGTTGGTGGGGTCCATGTGGCCACCGGTGCCCGAGAGGGCCTTGCGGGCCGTGAAAATGCGCGGGCCCACTACTTTACCCTGGTTGATGGCATTGCGCAGCGCAATGTTTACGCCCGAGCCGCCCAAATCGCGCACCGTGGTGAAGCCGGCCAGCAACGTTTTGCGGGCATGCTCCAGCGAGCCGAAGGCCACATCGGCGGGATTTTCGGTGAACTCGCGCAGGAAATTGTCCTTGCTGGTTTCGCCCTCCAGGTGCACGTGGCAGTCGATGAGGCCGGGCAGCACGGTGCGGTTTTTCAGGTCGATAACCTGGTCTTTGGGGCCGGTGGGGGTGGAGTAGCCTTTCTCCACGGCCAGCACCCGGCCGTTTTCCACAATCACTGTCATGGCCGTTTGGGCGCGGTCGGCGCGCATGTCGAGCAGGCGGCCGCAGTGCAGGTAGGTTTTCTGGGCCAGCGCGGCCGAAGCCGGGGCCAGCAGGGCGCCGCCGAGCAGCAGGCCAGCGAGTAGGGGTTTGAGCATAAAGGCAGGGAAATGAGCCACAAAGAAGCTTGTTGCTGCGGAAGATAAGCGGAAAATAAACGCTGCAAGCCGACTATTTCCGGGGCAATCCGTACTTTAGGACGAGCTGTTGGCCCTTCGCCGGCAGCGGTCAGCCAAAAGCACTTTGGCTGCCCGGTGCAGAAAGCACCATCATTTTCGCATACTTTCCCCATTCTCCACCTTCAGCCCATTCCCAACTATGGCCACTCCCGAAGAATTTGAAGCCGCCGCCGTCCGCAGCAAAGAGCTGCCCGCCAAGCCCGACAACATGACCCTCCTGAAGATGTACTCCCTCTACAAGCAGGGCAGCGAGGGCGACGTATCGGGCGACCGGCCGGGCGGTTTCGACTTTAAAGCCATTGCCAAGTACGACGCCTGGGCCGGCCAGAAGGGCAAAAGCCAGGACGATGCCCGCCAGGAGTACGTCGATTTCGTGAATTCGCTCTTCTAGCGCTACAAGCCTCAAGCGGCAAGCGGCAAGCTTTACGGCCTGTCATCCTGCGCAAAGCGAAGGACCTTATTACGAGAGAACGAGTCGTTGTGACGATTACCGTTCAGGTGTAGTAAGATGCTTCGCTTTGCGCAGGATGACAGGCCGTAAAGCTTGCCGCTTGAAGCTTGAGGCTGGTAGCTTAAACTGCCGGCTTGGCCGGGGCGCCGGGCGTGGGCAGGTCGAAGGCCACGGCGTTGTGCTCGAAGTGGCCCTTGTGCGAACCGTCGCAGAACGGCTTATTGGCCGAGAGGCCGCAGCGGCAGATGCTGATTCGCTCCCGGCCACCAAGGCCGTACGGGTTGCCCTGGGCATCCACGATTTCGATATCGGTGCCCTCTACGCGGAGCGAGCCATTGCTGAGGACGGTGAGTTTGGTTGACATGGGCAGTGAATGAGTGAGGCAGTAAATGAGTGAACTGGTAATGTAGGCTGACCTATACGAGCGTTTGCGCAACTCCGCCATCAGCAGGCAGTAGCCTTCTAAGCCCTAAGCCCTAAGCCCTAAGCCCTAAGCTCCTTGCGCATAACGTAGTCGTTCATCCAGTAGGGGCCAATGGCAATGTCTTCCTCGCGGTGGCGCTGAAAGCCCAGGTGCTCGTAGAAGGCCAGCGCGGGGTTGTGGCGGTTTACATTCAGGTCGAGGGTGTGGCCGCCGGCGGCGCGTACGGCTGCCTCCACGGCCTCCACCAGCTGCTGGCCCAGGCCCCGGCCCTGGTGCGAGTGCAGCACATAAATCTTTTGCAGCTTGAAGAGCCCGGCCTCATCCAGGGCCGAAAACGAGGCATAGCCGGTGGGCTGATCCTCGGTGTAAGCCAGCAGAAACTGGTGCCCCTGCTCGTGCATCTGCCGCTGTAGCGAGGCATCGGTGTAGATAACGCGGTACATGTACTCAATCTGCTCGCGCGAGATGATGAAGCGGTAGGTGGGCTCCCAGGTAGCTTCGGCCAGGGCCAGAATAGTGGGGATGTCGGCGGCGGTGGCGGGCCGGATGTGCGTGGAAGCGGCGGAGGAAGCGGGCATAGGGGGCAAAAAACGGGATAATCCGGCGCAAAACCGAACCCTTTGGGCGCTTTCGGTAGTTTTGGGCCGGAAATTGCCCCGCGGCTGCCCGGCTGGTCCGCTGCGGCGGCCCGGTATTGGTTTCAACTCCCAACATACTGCTATGACTTCTTCTGCCCCCAAAACTGCTCTTTTCACCGCTCTGCTGCTGAGCGCCGGCCTGCTCACGGCTCCGGCCGCCCAGGCCCAGCAGCCCGCCAAAAGCGGCTCCAATCTGGAGCGCAGCCTCTATGACTTCGGCGACTGGGTAGGCCGGCAGGTTGACCGGGCCGAGGCCGCTACCCGCCGCGAAATGCCCAGGGTAACGGCCGAGTTCGACCGCCGTAGCCGCCGCCTCGACCGGGCCGCCGACAGCCTTTCGGCCGAAGGCAAGCGCGAGTACGCCGCCCAGAAAGCCCGCTATCAGCAATGGGCCACCCGCCAGGACAGCCTCGACGCCGCCCAGCGGCCCGCCACGCCCGCCCAGGCCCAGGCGCGCCTGCTGAACGAGAACGTGAACATCAGCCGGGTGCGTGCCACCGAGCTGACCGGCCTTTACCAGCGGCTGGTGGAAACCATGCGGACCGAGAAAAAAAGCTGGTCGCAGACCGACTGGACTACAGCCAGTGAGGTGCTGGGCCGCCTGAACGCCCGCTATGAGCAGGTGCGCACCCAACTGCCGCTGGAAGAGCGCCTGCGCATCCGCACGCTGCAGGGCGAATTCCGGACGCTGGAAAAGGCCCGCGGCGTAAAGGATTCCATGCGCGACTAAACGGTGCCCGACTCCGGCAGGGCGGCCTCCTGTTCCAGCCACTGCAAGGCGCTGGGCAGGTCATGGAAAATTTCGATGCGCATAGACGGCCCCAGATACTCCACGAACCGGTAGCTGGCCAGCTGATTGTGCATGTCAGGCGTGAAAATGTAGGCCACCGCATGCAGGCCACCCGCCAGTACCTGCGGCAGCCACTCGTACTGCAGCCAGACGAGCGCCTCGCTCCAGTCGCCGGTGGCCTGGCTTTTATCGTTGAGCAACAGGTGGTACGGGTGCGTGGCGCTGAGCTGCTGTGTGGCGCGGGCTACGGAAATCACCTGCTGGCCCGTCAGGTTGCCGAACCAGTGCACTGCCAGCAGCCGCTGGCGCGCATCGTGCTCGATGCGCGCCAGCGGCTGTCCACTGTCGTCGGTGATGGTGCTCAGCAGTTGTAGCTCGAACGCAGGCATAGAGAGCTTTCGGCAAACCGTAAGATGATTTCATGTAAATATAGCATTATTGGCGGCCAGCCCAACGGTAGACCGCCCGTGCGGCGGGAACCGCTATTTTTGCGGCTCTGCTTTTCGTTTTTCGCTCATGCACATTGCAATAGTTGGCAACATCGGGGCCGGCAAAACCACCCTGTCAAACAAGTTAGCGCACCATTTCAACTGGGAGGTATTTCTGGAAGATGTGGACGATAACCCCTACCTGAAGGATTTCTACGACGATATGCCCCGGTGGGCGTTCCACCTGCAGGTGTATTTTCTCAACAGCCGCTTCCGCCAGACCCAGCAGATAAAAAAGCTGCAGCAAACCAACAAAGGCATCATCCAGGACCGCACGATTTACGAGGACGCCCATATTTTTGCGGCCAACCTCAGCCAGTCGGGCCTGATGACGGAGCGCGACTACCAGAACTACCTGGGCCTGTTCAACTCCATGATCAGCATGGTTGATCCGCCCGATCTGCTGCTTTATTTGCGCGCCGACCTGCCCAAGCTGGTGCAGCAGATTGAGCGCCGGGGCCGCGGCTACGAGAACAACATCAAAATCGACTACCTCAAGCACCTCAACGAGCACTACGAGGAGTGGATTAGCAGCTACAGCCAGGGCAAGCTGCTCATCGTCGATGTCAACAACCTCGACTACGTCAATAACCCCGAAGACCTGAGCATCGTCATCGACAAAATCAACAGCACCCTGTTCGGACTCTTTTAGGGGAAGTCCAAGAGAAAGGGTAAAAAGTAAAAGCCGGTTAGCGGTAAGTCCAAGAGACAAAGTAAAAGCCGTTGAACGGGCCAGGCGCCAAGGTTCAACGGCTTTTACTTTTTCTCTTGGACTTCATTTTACCCCTCCAGCGCCTCGTTCAGAAAGGCTACCAGCGGGCGGGCGGCCTGCCAGGCTGCGAGCACGCGGTCCGGAAAGTCGGGCCGCACTACTTCCGAGTCGGGGAAGTGCTGCAACACGAAGAAGCTTTTGAGCCGCAGCCACTCAATGTCGGGGTCGGTGCGGTCGTAGCCTTTGGGCGCGGTTTTGAGGGCCTGGGCCATATCGAGGCCCTGCGGGAAGTGGCGCAGCAACTCCGGCTGCTGGCGCAGGGCGTGGAAAGCGGGGGCGTTGTAGTGGATTTCCTGCCGGATGCGGGCCAGCTCGGCGGCATCAGGCAGGCGGCGGCCGGCGCCCACGTAGGTGCCGCCGCCGGGCTGCACGGCCACAAAGTAGCCCGCCCGCGGGGCGTGCCGGCCACCCGGCTTGAAACCCGCACCCATGTGGCGCTTGTAGGGTTCGGGGTCGAGCTGCGAACGGTCGTTCTTGTTGATGCGGAACATCAGGTCGGTGGCCCGCAGGCCGCGCAGGTCGGGCTCCAGGTCGGCCGAGGCCAGCCGGAGCAGCTCCTCAACGAAGGCCGCATACCCGGCGCGGGCGGCGTGGTAGCGGGCGCGGTGCTCATCCATCCAGCCCTTGTTGTTGTGGGCGGCTAAATCGCGCAGAAAGTCGAGAACAGGCGCTAAATCCATAGATATTTATGCAAACCGGCCGGGGCGTAAAAAAGCCCCGCACCGCTAAGCGATACGGGGCCGTGCGGGCCGAAGTTGGCCGCCGCCGCTGCGGAGCCGCCCTATTTGCGCCCCAGCGCCTGCCCTTCGCTGAGCGGCGCGCGGTTGTTGAGCGCCCAGCTGAACGAAAGGTACTCGACGCTGGCCGTGGGCAGCACCGGGGTGTGGGCGTAGCGGTTGATGAAGGCCAGCAGCTGCGGCCCGGCGCCGAACTCGGTGGCGTAGGAGTGAAACAGGGCCGAGAGCCGGGCCTGCTGCGGGGTCAGCTGGTTGAAGTCGGGGTTGTTGATGAAGCGGCTGGCCTGCTGGTCGAGCTGGCGGTTGAGCTCGGAGGGGGTGTAGGCCTCGGCCAGCATCGGAGCGGCCGAGGCGGCGCCATAGTTGAGGGCGAAATGGATGCGCGGGTCGCGGAACTGCTGGCGCAGCTGCTGCTCGATCTGGTTGAGCGAGTAGTTCTGCCCGCCCACGTTCACGACCACCGTTTCCCAGGGCGACTCGTAGCCACCCACGACTTTAACGCGAATGTCGTTGATGCTGGCCAGCGGGTAGTTTTCGAGCACCAGGTTGGCCGCGGCGGCATTGTAGGTGTTCAGCCAGAACGCCTTGGTCTGGTCGGGCGTCCAGTTCTCGGCCGATGGGCGCACCTTGCGCAGGCTTTGCAGGTAGCCCAGCAGCTGCTCTTCATCGTTGAGCAGGCCCTCGTAATCCAGGCGGCCGTCGGGGGTTACGTGCAGGCGCAGCAGGCTGGTCCAGGGTTTTTGCAGCTGCTCGAACCGCGCATCGTCAACTGTTGTAACCGGGCTGGCAAAGCTCACGGAAGCCAGCAGCAACAAACTTAGCAGGAAGGGCAACAGGCCCGAAGGCAATAGTACATGACGCATGGGCCAGACAGAAAGCGACCAGGAAATAGGTTTTATCCGGGATGCCATTGGTTTATCAAAAGTATAGGTTTTTCCCTGCTTGGCAAAATGCAATCAAATCAAAAGATTGAATTATTCGCCCAAATTGGGAAAAAGCCCTGCCGACTCCGAAAAGTGCGGGCTGAATTGCCGGCCGGCAGGCAGAAGCCGGGAAAGCCTGAGCAGCCAAAAGTGTGCCGTTGCTTTCCCCGCGGCCCGGAAGCCCAGGGTAAACGCAACGACCGGCTCCATAAGCGCTGTCAGGGCTGTTTAGGCTACCGGCGTCTTGTGGCTGGCTACGGCCACCAACTCGCCTACGCGCAGCCGGCCCCGGCTGCCGCTGGTTACATTCTGGCCGAACATGGCGCTGCCATCTTCGGTGCGGTAGGCGGCCAGCGTGCGCAGTGGCTCGCCCAGCGGGCTTTTCCGGGCCGTGGCCGGGTTGATGGTGGTGAGCACGCAGCGGCCGCAGCCGCGCACGGCCCGGAAAGCCAGCTCACCAATCTGAAACCGGTCCCAGTTGTCTTCGGCGAAGGCCTCGCCGCCACTGAAGACGAGGTTGGGCCGGAACCGCTCCATGCCCACGGGCTCGGCGAGGCGGCCGTTGAGGTCGGCCAGCGAGGCCTGCCCGATGAGCAGAAACGGGTAGGCATCGGCGAAGCTTACCAGCTGACCCTCGGGGTTGAGGGCGGGCTCGGTGTCGCGGCGCACCATATCCGACATGTATACCAGCTTGCAGGGCTGGCCCAGCGCCTCGGTAAGCCACTCGTCGCACTCGGGCCGGGCCCGCCAGGCAAATACCATATCGTCCCAAACGGTTACAAACAGCGTTTTTTCGGGCGTGGCCTCGAATGGCACGTAGAGCGGCAGCAGCTCGGGGCGCTGCTGGTGGCTGAGCAGGA
Source organism: Hymenobacter actinosclerus (assembly GCF_900111515.1). Taxonomy (GTDB): domain Bacteria; phylum Bacteroidota; class Bacteroidia; order Cytophagales; family Hymenobacteraceae; genus Hymenobacter; species Hymenobacter actinosclerus. The sequence goes on along the minus strand of NZ_FOHS01000003.1, from coordinate 143,720 downwards.
AGCCGTTGTAGGCGGGGGTCACTTTGAGGTTGGCCATGGCTGTGGTCTGCCGCTGGGTCATGAAGCGGTTCTGCGCGTCCACGATCAGCCAGCGGCGGTCGTGGCGCAGGCCGCGCGGCTCCACTACAGCCTCGGTAACGCGGATGCCGCCCAGCGACTTCACCGGGTAGATGTAGAGGTCGGTGAGCACCATGTCGTCTTTCGTTTTTTGCTGTTCGGTGTTCGTCATCAACTGGGTACTGGTATGGGCCGGCTTCATCAAGCCCGAAAAACGAGCAACAAATAACGGGAAACGAATTTTTAGTGCAGCGGCCGCTTCTTGATCATGCCGCCTTTGGTGTCTTTCACGCTGTGGAATACCATGAACGCCTGGCGGTCAATCTGCTCGACTTCGGACTTGAGCTGGCTGAGTTCGAGGCGGGTAACGACGGTGAACACGATGTCGATGGGGCTGGGCTGGTGGCCGTGCGAGCCGTAGCCGCGCTTGCCGCTGTAGATGGTGGCGCCGCGGCCCAGCTTCTCGGTAATCATGCGCCGGATGGCATCGGAGCGGCCCGACACGATGGTGACGCCGGTGTACTCCTCCACGCCGTCAATCACGAAATCGACGGTTTTGGCGGCCGAGAGGTAAGCCAGAATCGAGTACAGCGCCGTTTCGATGGACAGCACGTAGGCCGCCACGCCAAAGATGACGATGTTGAAAAACAGGATGATGTCGCCCACCGTGAGGCTGCTGGTTTTGCTCAGGTAGATGGCCATGATTTCGGTGCCGTCGAGCACGCCGCCGCCGCGCATGGCCAGCCCGATGCCGGCTCCCAGAAAGAAGCCGCCGAACACCGAAATCAGCAGCTTGTCTTCGGTCACTATCGGAAACGGCACGGTGGCCAGCACCACGGCCAGGCCCAGCACGCTCAGCAGCGTGCGGATGGCCACGCCCTTGCCCAGCTGCCGGCCGGCCATAATCATGAAGGGCAGGTTGAGCACGACAATCAGGGCCGAAAGCGGCAGCCCGAACACCTGCCGCAGCAGCAGCGACACACCCGTTACGCCCCCGTCGAGGAAGCCGCCGGGCAGCAGAAAGCTTTCGAGCCCGAAACCGGCGCAGAACACGCCCAGGGTAAGAAACAGGGCGTTGGTAATCTGTAGTTTCCACCAGCGCCGCCCCCGCCGCCCCGTGCGGCGGCTGCGCTGCGGCGCGGGCAGTTGCGCCGGCGAGTCGCCGGCGGCGCGCAGGCGCTTACGTAGGAGCATCAGTTGCGGAATAAGCATGGGCGGTGAGCAGGTAATAAGGCAATGCGGCGAGCAGGAAATGAGGCAGGATGATGTGTAAAGATAACGGCCATCCTGAACGCAACGAAGGACCTTGCTCCGGCAGCATAAAGCGTTGTGGTGTGTGGGCGGCCGGAAGAAGGTCCTTCGCTGCGCTCAGGATAAGAGGCGGCTCTTGCTGTTTCCCCCTTAGCTCAGCTCACTTCACGGCTTTCTCCTGCTGGGCCAGCTGCACGGCGCGATAGAGGTTGACGATGCCGCCGGTGCTGGAGAGGTCGGCGAAATCAACCAGCTTATCGGAGCCGGGCTGGCGCACCTGGGTGTGGGTGGGCTGGGCCGAGGCCAGGATCAGGCGCTTAAGGTCGGCGGCGGTAAGCTCGGGGAAGTAGCTCTTGAGCGTGGCGGCAATGCCCGACACCACCGGGGCGGCCATGCTCGTGCCGCTCAGGTTGCCGTAGCGGCCGCCGGGCAAAGTCGAGTAAATCTGGTTGCCGGGCGCGAATACATCGACCTGGGTTTTGCCGAAGTTGGAGAAATCGGCGGCCAGGCCGGCGTCGTTGTCGCGCGAGGAGGCGCCTACCGTAATCAGGTTGGGGATGCGCTGGCCGTTGAGGAACACCGGGGCCGGGTACTGCAGCTTCTGGTCGAGGTTCTCGTTTTCGTTGCCGGCCGAGTGCACCAGCAGCACCCCCTTGCTGTCGGCGTAGCGGATAGCCTCCTCCACGGCCGCGCGCTGGGGCGAGTAGTACTTGCCAAAGCTCATGTTGATAATGCTGGCGCCGTGGTCGGCGGCGTAGCGGATGGCGTTGGCCACGTCCTTGTCGCGCTCGTCGCCGTCGGGCACGGCGCGCACGGCCATCAGGCGCACCACGGGCGGCGCAATGCCCATAATGCCGAGGTTGTTCACGCGGTCGGCCCCGATGATGCCGGCCACGTGGGTGCCGTGCAGCGGGTCAGGCCCGGCCACGTCGGCGTTGCCGTAGAGGCGCTGCTTCACGTTGAAGGGGTCGTCGCCGACGATGGGGCGGGGGTTGTAGCTCAGGTTGAGGCCGTAGTCGAGCTGGTCCTGGGTTTCCTTCAGGCCGTTTTTCATCTCGGTCAGAATATCATCGAGCGAGCCGAAGCCGGTGTTGAGCAGCAGTCCGTAGAGTTGGCCCGACAGCTGGCGCAGCTTGGGGTCGGTGGTGGGCGGGTTGCGCAGCGTGGCCGTGTCGATGCGCTCGACGCCCAGTTTCAGCCGCAGCATATCCGATACGGCCACGTTCTCGGCGTACACCTGGCTGTACTGCTTGAGGCGGTCGGTGTTTTCCTTCACCTTGGCGTCGTAGCTTTTCTTCACCTTCAGGTACAGGTCGAAGTCGGCGCGCTCGGCGGCGGGCACCCCGGCGCGGCTCTTGCCCTTGAAGCGGGGCTGCAGCTGGGCCAGCAGGCGGGTTTCTTCGAGCTGCTCGAGGTTGATGTTGCGGCCGTCGGGCCCGCCCAGGTAGTTCCAGCCCCACACGTCGTCGGTGAGGCCGTTCTTGTCGTCGTCGAGGCCGTTGCCGGCTACTTCGCGGGCGTTGTGCCAGAGCATGCGCTTTAAATCGGCGTGGGTGGTATCGATGCCGGCATCAATGACGGCCACCACCACCGGGGTGGGGGTGCGGCCGGCCAGCAGCTCCTGGTAGGTGCGGTTCACGCTCACGCCCATCACGCGGTCGGCGGTCGGGTCGAGCAGGTACCATTGCAGGGTGGCGGCGGCTTCGGGGGTGGGCGGCGCGGGGAGGGCCGGGGCTGCGGTTTGGGCCGACGCCAGCAGGGGCAGGCTGAGGGCCAGGCCCAGCGCGCCGAGGCGCAAACGGGCAATAAGAGGAAAGGACATGCGCAAAAAAAGGATACTGTAAAGGAAGCGGACCAGCAGAAAAAAAGCGGGGGCAAGCGGCGGGTCGCCCACGCAAAAATAGCACGGGGCCCGTCGGCCGGCGGCTTACCAACGTGCATTTGGCCCCGGCCGACGTACGGAGCCGGTAGTTTTTTGGCCGGCCGCGTGCAATAACCGCGCCCGTGCCCGGCAACCGAATCCGGCCCGCCGTGCGTAAATTTCGCCTCCCACTCCCGTTCTTCCCACTTATTACCCCTCCTAATGCCCCAGTACGCCGAAATTTTTGAGCGCAACCGCCAATGGGTGGCCGACTGCACCGCCAACCGGCCCGATTTTCCCGCCTCACTGGCCGCCGACCAGCAGCCCGACTACCTCTATATCGGCTGCAGCGACAGCCGCGTAACGGCCGAGGAGCTGATGGGCCTTACGCCGGGCGAAGTGTTCGTGCACCGCAACATCGCCAACCTGGTCATCAACATCGACCTCAACGCCATGTCGGTGATTGAGTACGCCGTGCGCCACCTGCACGTCAAGCACATTGTGGTGTGCGGGCACTACGGCTGCGGCGGCGTGAAAGCGGCCATGCAGGCCCAGGACCTGGGTATCCTCAACCCCTGGCTGCGCAACATCCGCGACGTGTACCGCCTGCACCACCGCGAACTGGACGCCATTGCCGACACCACCCTGCGCTACGACCGGCTGGTAGAGCTGAACGTGCAGGAGCAGTGCATCAACGTGGTAAAAACGGCCATCGTGCAACAAGCCTACCTGCAGGACGGTTTCCCGACGGTGCATGGCTGGGTGTTCGACCTGAAAACAGGCTTGCTGAAGGATTTGAACCTCGATTTCGAGCACATCCTGCACGACATCCAGGAAATATACAACCTCAGCGACCAACCCGGCTGGCACCCCACCGGCGCCGCTCCGGCCGCCAGGTAGCACGGAAGCCGTAGCGCGAAACGGAATTTCGCGCTACACTCCCACACCTGCAACCCGCCGCTTCGGCCCGCATCTTTACCGCGCTTGTTTCCAGCTTTCCGAATGACCCTTCGCTGCCCCCTCCGCGCCGCCGCCCTGCTGCTGGTGTTGCTCACGCATTCACTCCTTCACGCATTCACGGCGCAGGCTCAGGCCCCCAAAACGTGGTCGTCGGGCGAAATTCTGCTGGGGCTTAAGAAGCTGAACGTGCTGGGCTCGGCCCTTTATATTGCCGCCCACCCCGATGATGAGAACACCCGCCTGCTGGCCTACCTGGCCAACGGCCGCCTCGTGGAAACCGGCTACCTGAGCTGCACCCGCGGCGACGGCGGCCAGAACCTCATCGGCCCCGAGCTGCGCGAGGGCCTGGGCGTCATCCGCACCCAGGAGCTGCTGGCGGCCCGCCGCGTCGATGGAGGCCGGCAGTTCTTCACCCGCGCCAACGACTTCGGCTTCAGCAAAACGGCGCAGGAAACCTTCACCATCTGGGACAAAGAGCAGGTGCTGGCCGACATGGTCTGGGTGATTCGCCAGCGCCGGCCCGACGTCATGATAACCCGCTTCCCGCCCGACGCCCGCGCCGGCCACGGCCACCACACGGCCAGCGCCATGCTGGCCATCGAGGCCTTCGATGCCGCCGCCGACCCCAAGCGTTTCCCCGAACAGCTCAAGTCCGTGCAGCCCTGGCAGGCCAGGCGCCTGCTCTGGAACACCGGCAGCTTCTTCGTGAAGCCCGGCGAGGACATGAGCCAGTATCTGAGCGTGGATGCCGGCGGCTACAACCCGCTGCTGGGCCGCAGCTACGGCGAAATTGCCGCCGAAAGCCGCACCAAGCACAAAAGCCAGGGCTTCGGCTCGGCTGCTCAGCGCGGTGAGGCCCCGGAGTATTTCCAGCTGCTGAAAGGCGCGCCCGCCAAAACCGACCTGTTCGACGGCGTAGACCTGACCTGGAACCGCGTACCCGGCGGCGCGGCCGTGGGCAAGCTGGTGAACGAGGTGATTCGGAACTACGACGCGAGCAATCCGAGTGCGAGCGTGGCAGGGCTGCTGAAGGTGAGGGAGGTCTTGCAGAAGCTTCAGCCTGTAAGGGGGAATTATTGGAAGGATGAAAAGCTGGGTGAGGTCAACGAGCTAATTCAATATTTACTTGGGTTGTACGCGGAAGCTATTTCCGGTGAAAAGACGGTAGCCTCTGGACAATTAATGACGATTACTTTAGATGTGCTTAAACGAACTGATATTTCGATTCAGCTAGTTGGAATCGGTCAGGTAAATGGGCAGGCGAAGGATTCTATATTTGCTAATCCTTATCCACTTGATAAACCATTTCGCTCAGTTATCCGCAACTGGCGGATGCCAGAATTTGTGGAAAGCACACAACCTTATTGGCTGCGTGAGCAAGGGACAGTCGGCATGTATGCTATTCCCAAATTCCTGCCAGTAGCTAGTTTGCCAGCAGGGAATGGAAGGGTTGATGTTTCTCAGGTTATTGATGAAACTTCGGCCGCCAAAACCGGAACTGGGATTTCTCGCAGTAGCCTCATAGGTGTACCAGAGAATCCAAATCCCGCAACTTTGACGCTGCTATTCAGGATAGGAGTTGAGAGTTGGCGTATGAGCGTCCCCGTCCAATACAAGCACACCGACCCCGTGCGGGGCGAAATCTACGAGCCGCTGACGGTGGTGCCGCCAGTGATGGTGAACCTCGGCGGGCAGGCCTTCGTGTTTGCCGACCAGCAGCCCAAAACGGTGCCCGTAACCTTGCGGGCCGGCAAGGCGGGCGTGAAAGGCAACGTGGCCCTGACGCTGCCGGCCGGCTGGCAGTCGGAGCCGGCCAGCATTTCGTTTGATTTGGCGGCCAAGGATGCCGAGCAAACTGTGCAGTTCCAGGTGCGGCCGGGGGCGGGGGCAAAGGAGGGCCGCGCCGAGCTGCGGGCCGTAGCCAACGTGGACGGCCAGGCGTATTCGCGTGGCTACCAGGTAATTGCCTACGAGCACATCCCGACCCAAACGCTGTTTCCCGAAGCCACCGCCCCGCTTGTCAAGCTCGACCTGAAGCGCCGGGGCCAGCAAATCGGTTACCTGATGGGGGCCGGCGACGAGGTGCCCGAGGCCCTGCGCCAGATTGGCTACACCGTTACGCTACTCAAGCCCGACGAGCTCACCGACACCAACCTGCGCCGCTTCGATGCCGTGGTGCTGGGCATCCGGGCCTACAACACCGTCGAGCAGCTGAAAACCCGCCAGCCGGCCCTGTTGAAGTACGTAGAAAACGGCGGCAACGTGGTGGTGCAGTACGTGGTGAACCGCGGCACGGTGCTGCCCGAAATCGGCCCGTACCCGATGACTCTGGGCCGCGACCGGGTGACGGTGGAAGGCGCGCCCGTGACGCTGCTCAACCCCAAGCAGCCGCTGCTCAATGCCCCCAACCGCATCAGCCCCCAGGATTTCACCGGTTGGGTGCAGGAGCAGGGCCTCTACTACCCCGAGAAGTGGGACCCCCGCTACCAAACCGTCATCAGCAGCCACGACCCCGGCGAAACCCCTAAGGAAAGCGCTATTCTGGTGGCCAACTACGGCAAGGGCCACTACATCTACACGGGCCTCTCGCTGTTCCGCGAGCTGCCCGCCGGCGTCCCCGGCGCCTACCGGATATTGACAAATATGGTGTCGTTGGGGAAGTAGCTTCGTGCTGGCGTGCACCTCACAATACCGGGAACCGGCAACTTCTCGCGCCAACTATTCTCATTCTTTAGCTGACTGGCCGTTACGGCACCAGCTTATCAACGCTAACCCAACCGCTCATGGATAGCCGCCAACTCGTTAGTATAACTGCCCTTTTGCTGGCCGGCGTGGTAACTGGCTGCCAACAATCCGGCTCGCCGACGAGCGCGCCGGCTTCCGGCACGGAGAGTTCCGCGCAGAATCCGGGGCCGGCCGGCTGCTCACCCCTGGAAACCCGGCAGGCCGAGGTGCCCAGCCAGCGCCCCACTACCCCCGACCAAACCCGGGCCTGCGCCATCACGTCGGCGGCGGCTTACGAGGTAACGGTGCTGGCCAAAGGGCTGGAGCACCCCTGGGCGGTTGAGCCGCTGCCCAACGGCGACCTGCTGGTGACCGAGCGGCCGGGCCGGCTGCGCATCATATCGGCCCAGGGGCAGACGGGGGAGCCCATTAAGGGCCTGCCGGCGGTATACGCTACAGGCCAGGGCGGCCTGCTGGATGTGGCCCTCAGCCCCACCTTCGCCACCGACCAGCTGCTGTACTGGTCGTTTGCCGAGCCCCGTGGGGCCGCCGGCAACGCTACGAGCGTGGCCCGGGGCGTGCTTTCGCCCGACCGCCGGAGCGTAAGTCAGGTGAAGGTGATTTTTCAGGCACTGCCGGCTTATAACGGCGACAAGCACTTTGGCTCCCGGCTGGCATTTGGGCCCGATGGGATGCTGTACGTGAGCCTCGGCGAGCGTTCGGACCTGCAAATCCGCCCCCAGGCCCAGCAGCTAAACAGCCATATGGGCAAAATCCTTCGTCTCACTCCCGAGGGCCGGCCGGCTCCGGATAACCCGTTTGCCAAGCAGGCCGGAGCGCTGCCCGAAATCTGGACGGTGGGCCAGCGCAACGTGCAGGCTACGGCCTTCGATGCGCAGGGCCAGCTCTGGTCGGTGGATATGGGCCCGCAGGGCGGCGACGAGCTGAACCGGCTTGAGGGAGGCAAAAACTACGGCTGGCCCCTGGTGACATTTGGTGAGGAATACTCGGGCGAGCCCATCCCCAATTCCGTGACGACCAAGCCGGGCTACGTGGACCCTGTTTACTACTGGGACCCGGTAATTGCGCCGTCGGGGGCCCAGTTCTACTCCGGTAGTGCCTTTCCGGCCTGGCAGGGCAACCTGTTCGTGGGCTCGCTCAAAGACAGGAATCTGGTGCGGCTGCAACTGGAAAACGGCCGCGTAACGGGCGAGGAGCGCCTGCTTTCCGACCGCAAGCAGCGCGTGCGCGATGTAAAGCAGGGGCCGGACGGGGCGCTGTACGTCGTCACGGACGAGGGCAACGGAGAGCTGTGGAAAATCACTCCTTCAGCGGCGGGTAACAGGCCGTAGGGCAGGGGGGGCTCCCGGTGGGAGTTGCCGGGCCACACTGTAAGCCCTGTTCTGGCCTGCGCTGTACGTTTTGAAGGGGCCCTATGAATATCCGTTTCTACCAACGCCTGTTAGTCGTCGCGTTGCTGGCAGTTCCGGTTATGCTGCTGCTGATTGTTTGCGTGGATGAGCCGCTGGCCAACTTGCTCCACGCACATGGTGCCCCGCTACGGCTGTTCTTCGCGGGGCTGATGCAAGCGCATGATATCGTAATAGACACGTTGCATGCTCAGGCGGTATGGCTGTGGCCAGGGCTGCTGGTGTTGTTCATCGGGACGCGCCTGCGGCGGCGGCCCGGCAGCACCATCTGGCTGGTCGGGGTGCTTGGGTGGATAAGTGGTTCAGTGGCTGGTAGTATGCTAAAGGTCTATTTCGACCGTCCCCGTCCATCTGATGTGTTCCACCAATTGGCATCCAACGCGAATTTCTGGCAGGTTAGCGGCCAGTTCGATGCGTTTCCCTCGGGCCACGCGGCCGGTACGGCGGGCCTGCTGCTGCCCTGGGCGCTGCGGTTTCCGAAGGCGCGGCCCTGGCTGCTGAGCTGGCTGGGGCTGGTGTGCCTGGGCCGGGTGGTGCTGGAGCTCCACTGGCTCAGCGACGTGGTAGCCGGTGCGGCGCTGGGCCTGCTGCTGACCTGCGGGTTTGAACTGGCAACGTGGTGGCTGCGGCCAAAACTGCGGGAATACGAATAGCACGTCATGCTGAGCGAAGCGGAGCGTAGTCGAAGCATCTCTACCGCAGTGGTAATCCCGATGATTGTAACGAAGCGGTAGAGATGCTTCGACTACGCTCCGCTTCGCTCAGCATGACGTGCTTTTTCTACCCTATCAACTCCTACTGCCTATCTTTCGCCCTATAACCCCCCGCCCGTGTCCGCTGCCCCCACCAACCCCGACAATAAACCGCCGCTGCTGCCGTCGTGGCGGGCCTGGTACTGGCTGGTGCTGGGGGCGCTGGGGGCCGAAATCGGCTTGTTCGTGTACCTGACCCGGCTGTTTGCATGAGTGCGCTCGACTGGCTGATTCTGGGCGGCACGCTGCTGTTTATTGTGGGCTACGGCACCTGGCGCACCCGCCGCGCCGGGGCCTCGCTCGACGATTACCTGCTGGGCGGGCGCTCGGCTTCGTGGTGGGCAGTGGGCCTGAGCATTATGGCCACCCAGGCCTCGGCCATCACCTTTATCAGCACCCCCGGCCAGGCCTACGACGACGGCATGCGCTTCATCCAGTTCTACCTGGGCCTACCAGTGGCCATGGTGCTGATTGCCGTGTTTGCCGTGCCCATCTACCACCGCCTGCAGGTGTACACCGCCTACGAGTACCTGGAGGGCCGTTTCGACAGGCGCACCCGCACCTTCACGGCGCTGCTGTTTCTGGTGCAGCGGGGCCTGAGCAACGGCCTCTCGCTCTACGCCCCAGCGCTGGTGCTGTCGGCCATTCTGGGCTGGAACATTCACCTAACCGTCTGGCTGATTGGCGGGCTCATGATTGCCTACACCGTGAGCGGGGGCACCAAGGCGGTAGCCGTAACCCAGCAGGCTCAGGTGGCCGTTATTTTCACCGGCATGGTGGTGTCCGGCTACCTGCTGGTGCACTACCTGCCCGCAAACGTGGGCTTCACCGACGCCATGCGCGTAGCCGGCTCCCAGGGCAAGCTCAACCTGATTGACTTCCACTTCGACCCCAACGACCGCTACAACTTCTGGTCGGGCATCACCGGCGGCCTGTTTCTGGCCCTCTCGTACTTCGGCACCGACCAGAGCCAGGTGCAGCGCTACCTGGCCGGCCGCGACCTGACCGAAAGCCGCCTGGGGTTGCTGATGAACGGGTTGCTCAAAATTCCGATGCAGTTCGGGATTCTGCTGCTGGGCGTGCTGCTGTTCGTGTTCTACCAGTTCAACCCGGCTCCGCTCACCTTCAACCGGCCGGTGTACCTGGAGGTGGCCCACTCCGAGCAGTACGGCCCCCAGCTGCGGGGCCTGGAGCGCACCCACGCCACCCTGTTCAAGGCCCGCGCCCAGGCCACCGGCGCGCTGGTAACGGCCCTTAAAACCGACGATGAATCGGCCATTGCCGCCGCCCAGACCCACCTGCAAACCGTACAGGCCGCCAATGCGGGTTTGCGCCAGCAGGCCCAGAAGCTGATGAAGCAGGCCGTGCCCTCGGTTGAGGCCAAAGACACCGATTACGTGTTCCTGACCTTCGTGCTCAACTACCTGCCCCAGGGCCTGGTGGGGCTGCTGGTGGCCGTGGTGCTGAGCGCCGCCATGGGTTCGGCCGCCGCCGGCCTCAACGCTCTGTCGTCCACCACCGTCGTCGATTTGTACCGGCCGCGGCGGCCGGGCCGCACCGAGGCGCACTACGTGGCGGCCTCGCGCTGGGCGGCGGTGGGCTGGGGCGTGCTGGGCATTGCCTTTGCCACCTTCGCCGCCCGCCTCGAAAACCTGATCCAGGCCGTCAACATTCTGGGCTCGTTCTTCTACGGCACCATTCTGGGCATTTTCATGGTGGCCTTCTTCATGAAATCGATTGGGGGGCGCACGGTGTTCTGGGCGGCCGTGGTGGCCCAAACGGTAGTAGCCGCCCTGTTTTTCGCCACCGATATCGGCTACCTCTGGTTCAACATCATCGGCTGCGCCGTGGTAGTGGCGGGCTGCGCCTTTCGTAGAGCTATTAGCTAAAAGCTGATAGCGGTTAGCCTGCTGTTCGGATGTAAAGTGCCGCCTTAGCTACCTCAAGCCCCAGCGGGGCGACATATCGGTAGCCCACCCGGAATCATCCGATTTTAAAGCCCCGGCGGGGCGGCACAAACCGTCCAACGGCCTGTGTCGCCCCGTTGGGGCTTTAGCACTCTATATCTCCTCAATACTACCGATATGTCGCCCCTCCGGGGCTTTGACAATCTTCTTCTCCTGGCTGCTACCGATATGCTGCCCCTCCGGGGCCTGGCCCGTTGTTTCTCTGAGCCCAACCGGCAGCAAAAAGCCCCGTCTGACGATTCAGACGGGGCTTTTCAGTTTTCCAGCACGAAAAGCTAACAGCTCTCAGCCGGCAGCTCAGGATAAATCTACTTGGCTTTCTTGGCTTCCATAATCAGCTCGTCGTTCATCTTCACGTAGTCCATGTTCTTGGCTTCGGTGGCGAGCTTCTTCGACATTTCGGCGGCCGTAACGGCACCCTTGTAGTCCTTCATTTTCATGCGGATTTTAGCCTCCGTGAGCATGTTCCAGAACTTGGGGTCCTTGGCGTTGGCCTGCTGCATCCAGGTCAGGGCCTGCTTCATGTCCTTGTTGTTGTCGAGGTAGTAAACGGCGGCCGCGGCCAGGTCTCCGCTGGTGGGGCTGGCGTTTTTCACCACCTTCTCGTCGATCTGAGCCATCACCTTGGCATCCACTTCCGACATGAGCTTGAACTTAACGGCCGTCTGGTCCCACATCATGGCCACGTTGGCGGTGGCGGGGGTCAGGTCGGTGAGGTCGATGGTGAAGGTTTCCACCTTGTCCTTGAGCATCATGGGCTTCACCTTGAAGCTGGCCACGTTCTCGTCGTCCTTGAAGGCATCGACGTTGGCACCGGCCTTGGTGTTCTTGTTGAGTACTACGGTCCACTCGGCTTTGCCGGGGATGGTGTAGAGGCCGTACTCGCCGGCGGCCACTTTCTGGCCTTCCACCATCATGTCGTCGGCAAATTTGATAGTAGTAGAGCTGTTGGCTCCGGTGCGCCAGCGCTGGCCATACGTTACCACGCTCTTGCCGCCGGCCTCGCCGAAGCCCAGGCGGCTGCGCAGGCTGGGCCGGTAATAGGTTACGGTAACGTCGGTGAGGCCCACGCGCTGCGTCAGGGTGCTTTTGGGGCTGGGCTGGGGCGTGCTGATCTGGGCCTGGGCCGCCGTGCCGCCGCCGAGCAGCAGGCCGGTGAGCACCAGGGTAGCGCCGGGAATGCGGGCCGTAGAAGGGCGGGAAGTGGAAAACGACATACGAAGCAGGAATTGGGTGAAGGTGAGAGTTGATTCAGAGTAAAAATAAGCAAACCAAACTCGGCCGCGCCGGTGCAGTCAGCGGCGAGTCATTAACAGTTCGCTTTTGGTTCGGTGAAACAGCAACCCGCAACCCGCACCAAAGTTGCCTGCAGGCTCCCGCCGCCACTACGCCCGCTGCTGCCGAATCTGGTGCTGCGTCAGCAGCTGGGCCACATCGGCGGGGGTGGCGGGGGCCTGCAGGCGGCGCAGGTCGAGGTAGTAGCAGGCCGCTTCGGTGGGGTAGAGCAGCAGCCAGTCGGTGCCCACCCACACGGCCCGCCGGATGCGGGTCCACTTGCCCGAAAACTGTCCCAGCGTACTCCGGCCAATGATTTCGGAACTGGTCAGCCGGAAGTCGATGGGCCGCTGCAGCGTGGCGTTGCGGGCGTAGCCGCGCCGCAGCTGCCAGCGCACCAGCCCGAACCGCGCCAGGCCGTAAAGCACCGCCACGCTCAGAAATATGAAGGTAGACGTGCGTTCGGGCTGGCCGTTCTGCCACACATCCAGCCCGATACTGATACCCAGCAGCAGGATGCCCGCGCCCAGCAGCCAGTGGTTGCGGCGCGTAGCCGGCCGCGCCCGCCACAGCCGGAAGTTCACGGCCACAAACTCGTCGGCCGACATACGCACGGCGGGTAACAGGTAGGGCAGTTTGGGCATGGTGGGGGGAGGGTACCGTTTCGCAACCGAAAAATGCGCAAAAAGAGGCCGGACTAAACCGCAAAAATAGCCTTGCCGGTCCGCATATCGCTCCACTGAATCAGCGCCCGCACGTCAGCCGCGGTCAGCGGCACGGGCAGCCGTTGCAGGTTGAGGTAGTAGCAGAACTCCATATCGGGGTAAAGCAGCAGCCAGTCGCCCATTTCACGAATGCGGCAGAGGGAATCCCAGGGGTGGAATACGGTGCCCAGGGGGTAGTGCAACCGCAGGCCGGCTTCCGAAAACTCCAACGACTCAGGCTGGGGCCGCGCCCGTTGCTGCTTAAAGGCGCGCCAGTACTCCCAGCGTTGGTGAAGTAGGGAAAAAGCAGTTCCCAGCAGTCCTATAACTACTATCACCCCGAAAACCCTGATTTTGCCTTTAAGCTCTCCTGGTATAAATAAGGCCCCGACAAAACCAGCTGCCAGAAAGAAGGCGGACTGCAGTGACCTGTGCAGCAGCTTAGGCCAAGGGTCGGAGGTGACCGGCGTATAAACCTGCCGAACCTGTTGCGGGGCAGGAGTACGTTGCCGCTCTTGCGTCTGATGAATCAGCTGGTACTCGGCGAAGGTGGGCGGGGTGGCGGGAATAAGCATCGGCACCCTGTCACGAGTGAATTGAAACTCCACTGGCCTGTATCATGGCTAAAGCATCTGCCGAATTGGCGGGTGCGGCCACCTGCTCAAGGTCGAGAAAAAAAGCGCTTTGCTCCGACGTTTGCAGCAGCAGCCAAGAGCCAAACCGGTCGGCCCGTGTAAAGGCAGGCCACGCCAGATCAGCGTTAACAACCGGCCCACGTATGCCTACGCCGGTGGCACTCAAGATGTAGTCGGCGGCGTGTTGTAGCAAGCTACTCGCTTGGTATTGCCGTCGGGTGCCCCAGACTGTAAGTAGGGGCAACAGCAGGAAAAACAATATGAATAGCGTGCCTAGAGGCTCCTTTTGCAGGAAATCGAGCACGGTAACCGGACCGGTAAATAGTGTTCCGGCCAACCAGACCGATAGGAGCCAGGGCACGAGCAGAATAGTTGTCAGCGGTTTGCGGCGGAAGGTGTAACGCAGGCTAAGCGCTAAGTAACGGCGGAAATTTACCTGAACCTCAGGAATAGAAACGACCATCATAAAGCTATATAAAAGCCAGGCCATGCTGTTGCAATAATGCACGCAAGTCGACTTCAGTAGCGGGCGCTTCCAGGCAGGCTGGGTCCAGAAATTCGCCCCGCTGAGGTCCGGTAACCAAAAAGTACCAGCGTCCCAGTCGGCGCACGCCCTGGCAGCTGGCCCAAGGCAATTCGAGGTGTTGCATGGCACTAGTTTTTTCGATGCCGGCTGCAGTTAGCCGGTATGTGGCGAGCTGTTGCATCAGGGGGGTACCGTTGTACTGCTTTTTAATGGCCCGCCGATAGCCGAATCCTAACAAGACCGTCATAATGGCAACTATTGCCAGCGTAATACCTATCCGGTAAAGCCAGGATTCTGATGCATACAAGCCGTCATTCCGAAACAAATAAGTGATGAGAGCACTCGTCAACAGTATGCTTATCCAACCCCGCTTTCGCATGACAATAGGCCAGTTGATATCTAAATAATCAGCCTGGGTGATATGCACGTTAGTAAGTAGAATAGGCTCCATAGGACCGAAAGTAACAGGTTATAAGTCAATTTCTATAGAACACAGAATCCCGGTTGGTGTCTAGCTAGCGACAAAAAAGTATTCCAGAAACCCATGAAAATAAAAAAGGGCAAAGCCAAAGCTTTGCCCTTGCGGTACCAGTTCAGGAAGGCCTAACTCAGCTCGAACTGCAGCCGCAGCAGGTTGGCGTAGAGGCCGCCTTCCCGGTCGCTTAGCTCGTCGTGGGTGCCCTGCTCCACGATGCGGCCGCCGTCGATAACCAGGATTTTGTCCACTTTGCGGATGGTGCTCAGGCGGTGGGCGATGATGATGCTGGTGCGGTTCTGCATCAGCTCGTCCATGGCGCTTTGCACCAGCTGCTCGCTTTCCGAGTCGAGCGAGGAGGTGGCTTCGTCGAGGATGAGGATGGCGGGGTTTTTCAGGATGGCGCGGGCAATGGCGATGCGCTGGCGCTGCCCGCCCGAGAGCTTGATGCCCCGTTCGCCGACCAGCGTATCGAGGCCCTCGGGGAAGCCCTGAATGAAGCGGTAGGCATTGGCCCGCTCGGCGGCTTCCACTATTTCGGCGTCGGTGGCGTTGGGGCGGCCGTAGGCGATGTTCTCGCGGATGGAGCCACCGAACAGCAGCGTTTCCTGGGGTACGATGCCAATCTGGCGGCGCAGGGCGGTCAGGTCGTAGTCGGCTACCGGGTGGCCGTCGATGGTAATCTGGCCGCCGCTTAAGGGGTAGAACTGCATCAGCAGGCCCGCAATGGTGCTCTTGCCGGCGCCGCTGGGGCCCACGAGGGCAATTTTCTCGCCCGCGCCGATGTGGAAGTCGATGTCCTGGAGCACGGGCACGTCGGGGCGGGTGGGGTAGCGGAAGGCCACGTGCTCGTAGCGGATGTCGCCCTCGATGGCAGTGGGCACCAGGCCGGTGGCGGGCTCGTGGTGGGTAGGCTCGGGCGCTTCGTCCAGGATTTCGAGGATGCGCTCGGAGGCGCCCAGGGTGCTCTGCACCTTACCGTACATCTCGCCCAAACCCGCAATGGAGGCCCCGATGAAGGCCGTGTAGAGCAGGAAGGTAAGCAGCTGACCCACTTCGAGGTGGTCGGGGCCAGGGTTGTAGACCAGCTGGGCCGCCCGCCACAGAATGAGAATGATGCCGCCGGTCAGGCCGATGATGATGAACGACACGAAGCCGCCGCGAAACAGGTTGCTGCGCAGCGCCACCGTCACTACCCGGTCGAGGGCCGCGCCGTAGCGGCGGGTTTCAAACCGCTCGTTGGTAAAGGCCTTCACCGAGTTGATGGCCTGCAGGGTTTCCTCGACGATGGTATTGGTGTTGGCCAGCTCCAGCTGGGTTTCGCGGGCCAGCACCCGGATTTTGCGCCCGAACAGCCCGGCCACCAGAATAATGGGCGGGAAGGTGAGCAGCATAAACAACGAGAGCTTCACCGACACCAGCATGATGGCCGTAATGCCGATAATCATGGTGGAAAGCTGCCGGAACAGCTCGGCCAGGGTCAGCGAAAACGTGTCCTGAATCTGGGCTACGTCGGAGGTGATGCGCGAGGTAATGGCGCCCACGCGGTTCTGCTCGAAGTAGGGGATGGGCAGCTGCACGAACTTGCCGTAGAGCGCCCGGCGGATGTCGCGCACCGTAAACTCGCTCACCTGCGTGAAAAACCAGATGCGCCCGAACGAGAACAATCCCTGAAACGCAATAATGGCGAACAGCAGCAGCGCAATCTGGTTGATGCCCAGGGTCCAGCCGTTGCTGAGCACCAGCGGCTCGTGGTTGGCCGCGTTGATGAGCTTGCCGGCCAGCCACGGAAAGGCCATAAACGTGCTGCTGCTGAGCAACAGCATCAGCATGCCCACGATAAACTTGCCCTTATACGGCAGCATGTAGCGGAAAATCCGCAGGCTGCGCTTGAGCGACTCCTTGTTTACTTTCGGTTTGGGCAGCTCGGCCGCTACGGGGTCGCTGCCGCTGGTATTCATTCCACTACGGGCCATTTCTTCTTGAGAAGCTAGGAGTTAGGAGCTAGAAGTTAGAAGTAGGAGAATCGTTTAAAAGGACGGTCACACTGAACATGATACTTCTTTTAAATCAGTCAATTCTATCTTCTAGCTCCTGACTCCTAGCTCCTTATTTAATTAAATTTCGGTTTGCCCTGCTCCACCTGCAGGCCCTCGGAAACGCCGAACGGCACGGGCAGGCGCACCTGAATGGGCACCGGCTGGCCTTTGCGGGTGGCCGGTTTCCAGGCCGGCATCTGGCCCAGTACCCGCAGCGCCTCCGTGTCGCACTCGGGGCTCAGGGGCTGGGCCACCGAGGGGTTGGTGAGGTGGCCGTCGGCTTCCACCGTAAAAGTCATTACCACGTGCCCGCTGATTTGCTGGGCGAGGGCCGCTTCCGGGTATTTCAGGTTCTGCTGGAAAAACTGGTTTAGCCCCTTGGCGCCCCCCGGAAACTGGGGCGGCACATCGGGACGGTTGGCGGCGGGCTTCGCCTGCGCCTGCATTTGCGTGGTCTTCAGCTCGATGGGCTTTCGGGAAGGTGCCGGCTGCTGGGCCCGCGCTTCCCAAAGGCCCAAAGATACGAGCAGCAGGATGAAGGAAAGATGTTTCATGGCGGGGGGCTGGGCTGAGGCTTGGAGAGGGTGGAACAGGGTCAGGCAGTAAACCAGCACGTCAGGCAGAGCGGAGCGAAGCCTGACGTGCTGGTTTACTCGCCTTCTCACTTCTAAACCAAGAACAACCTTTAAGCTACGGGGTTCAGTTCGAGGTTGCGGGGGCGCGAAATCAGCCACAGCCCCAGGAAGGTAAGCAGACCGTTGAGAATCAGGATTTCGAAGCCAAACTTATAGCCCCACCAGGCCTCGGAGTTGTGGTTGATAAAGTACGTGAGCATTGGCGTGAACAGGCAAAGGGGCAGCACCAGCTTGTCGCGCAGGCCGCGGCTGGTGAAAATGCCGAACGAGTACAGGCCCAGCAGCGGCCCGTAGGTGTAGCCGGCGGCCTTGAAGACGGCCGTAATCACGCTCTGGTCGTTGATGGCCCGGAAAATCAGGATAATCACAATCAGAATTACCGAGAAGCCGAAATGGGTGAGCTGGCGGATGCTTTTCTGCTTCTTCTCCTCGTACTGGCCAATGCCGAGCATATCCACGCAGAACGAGGTGGTGAGGGCCGTCAGGGCCGAGTCGGCGGAGGCGTAGGTGACGGCAATGATGCCCAGGATGAACACGATGCCCGCAAACAGGGTGAAGTGGTTGGTGGCCAGCATCGGGAACACCGCGTCGCCGATAACGGCGCCGGTTTCGGGGTTGGTGGGCAGGGCAATGCCCTTGGCGGCGGCGTACTGGTAGAGCAGCACCCCGAGCGAGAGGAAGAAGATGTTCACGAGCACGATGGCGATGGTGAACCAGAACATGTTTTTCTGGGCGTCGGCCAGGTTGCGGCAGCTCAGGTTTTTCTGCATCAGATCCTGGTCGAGGCCGGTCATCACGATGGTGATGAAGGCGCCCGAGGCAAACTGCTTCCAGAAGAACTTGTCGTCTTTGGGGTCGGAGAAGTAAATCTGCGACATGGAGCTTTCCTTCACCGTTTTCACCAGCCCGGCAAAGCCCAGGTTCAGCTCGTGGGCCATCAGGTAGATGCTAACGGCCACGCAGATCAGCATGGCCAGGGTCTGGAAAGTATCAGTCCAGAGGATGGTTTTGAGGCCGCCGCTGAACGTGTAGAGGTAAATCAGGAAGATGGCGATGGTGACGGTAGCGGCAAACGGCACGCCCAGGCTGTCGAACACGGCCAGCTGCAGCACGCCCGCCACCAGAAATACCCGGAATGCCGCCCCCACGGCCCGCGAAAGCAGGAAGAAGAACGCGCCCGTTTTATAGCTCCAGAAGCCGAACCGCTGCTCCAGGTAGGTGTAAATGCTCACCAGCCGCAGCCGGTAATACAGCGGCATAAGCACGGTGCCAATCACGAGGTAGCCCACCGTGTAGCCCAGCACCACGGCCATGTAGCTCCAGCCCTGCCCGGCCACCATGCCCGGAATCGAGATGAACGTGACGCCCGACAGGGAGGTGCCAATCATGGCAAAGGCCACCATGTACCAGGGCGCGTTGCGGTTGGCAATAAAGAACGACTCGCTCGTGGCCCCGCGGGAAGTCAGGTAGGCAATGATGATGAGAACCACAAAGTAGCCCGCAATCAAACTCAGAATAAGGGTGGGGGACATTTAGTTGTCAGTTGTCAGTTGTCAGTTGCCAGTTGTCAGGCGAGAAGAGCCGACAATCAATCAGGCAGCTAAAGTAAGCGAATCAGCAAAGCTACAATTACCAGCCAACTACTGAGCCGGGCACTGACAACTGACAACTAGCAACTGACAACTCAACCCCAGTCCTGCCAGCGCAGCACTTCGCCCACGGCGGGCAGGTGCAGCTCGGCGCGCAGCATACCGGAGGCGGCAATTTCGGTTATCAGGCGGTGGGGCTCCGAGGCGGGCTCGTCGCTCAAATCGAAGGTGCCGTGGTGCATGGGCACCAGATGGCCGGCGCGCAGCTGATTGGTGGCCTTGGCCGATTCGTGGGGGCTGGTGTGGCTGCCGGCCATCATGAAGGCCGGCTTGTAGGCCCCAATGGGCATGAGCACGATATCCAGGGGGCCGAACTGCCGCTCAATCTCCTCGAAATGGTCGTTCATGTTGGTGTCGCCGGCGAAGTAGAGCGTGCGGCCGTCGGGCAGGCGCAGCAGCAAAGAGCCCCAGAGCACCTCGTTCAGGTCGAGCAGGCCGCGGCGGTACCAGTGCGAGGCCGGCAGCTCGAACAGCTCGAAGGGCGCCGCGGGGCCCAGGTCGAACTGCTGCCACCAGCCGGCTTCCTGCACCGGCAGCTTGGGGGCCATGCCGCGCAGCAGTTTCTGCAGCCCCAGCGGCCCGAAGGCCCGCAGCTGCGGGTTCTGGCGGGAAAGCAGCTTAATGGACTGCTCGTCGAGGTGGTCGCGGTGGCCGTGGCTGAGCAGCAGCAGGTCGATGCCCACCAGGTCTTCGGGGCGGCAGGGCAGGGCGTGGCGGCGACGCAACCCCACCGACGAGAACAGCAGCGGGTCGGTAATGAGCGTGATGCCCGCCACCCGCAGCACGAAGCTGGAGTGGCCCAGCCACAGCAGCCCGTCTTCTTGGCTCCGTAAAAAAGCGGTGCCGTCCACTACGTCCGGGGTCCAGGTGTCGGCGGCCTTCTCTTCCCGCTGCGGGTTCTTGGTCAGCTGCCACTTCAGGGCCGTGCTGAGCTGGGGCTCGTACAACTCCTGGCCGTTGCAGTACTCGTTGCCCACCATTTTGTTACCGGGGTAATTGGGCTTGATGGTGGGCAGGTCGGGGTTGCGCACGTAGCGGACGGAAGCCATGCAGAAGATAAAATAACCGCGTAATGCGCCGCCTCAGGCCCGGCAGGCAGTCCAAGGCAGCGCATCAGGAAGTGAGAAATAAGCGGAAGCCGGGCCGATAGGTCTTATGCGGCCCAAATCGTCCTAATAGCCCCAGGGCGAACCATAGTAGCCGCCCGGCTGGGTGGTGGCCCCGTTGCTGACGCGTACCCCGCCCGACACCGAGAAGTTCTCGGTAATACGGTAGTCGGCCCGCAGGTTGACGCCCTGGCCCAGGTTGCCGCCGAAACCCGCGTACGGATTCACGCCCAGCCGGCCGAACTGGCCCGCCGGCGTGAGGTCTTTCCAGGCCGAGCCGGTGAGCATAACCCGCTCCGACAGCGCGTACTGCCCGCCGCCCTGAATGAGGTAGTGGTTGGTGCCCAGGTAGGCGCCCGTCAGCGGCAGCCGGCCGGTGGCGTCGCCGGCCGGCAGGTAGGCCGCGCCCGGCGTAGTGCGCAGGTAAGTCAGGCCGCCAAACACGGCAAAGCGCCTGCTCAGCGGCAGCGAAACCGTGGGGCTGAGGTAGGCCGCTGAGCCGTAGCGACCGGCAAAAGTGGTACCGGCCTGCAGGCTGTACGAGGGCCGCAGCCCCGGTTTTGGGGCGGTTGGGGCGGCGGTGTCCTGGGCCTGGGCGGCGCAGGCCAGCAGCAGAGCGGCGGGCAGCAGATAAACGAATCGGGGCATGGCGAAAGATACGAAAGCGCGTAGTAGGACGAAGCACCGCTGCGCCCCATACCAAAGACCGCGCCGGCCGAATTGGTTGCATCGGGAGTGGTAGCTTGGTGGTTGATCGGGGCAAAGCTGTTTCTTTACGCCCTATCCAGTCGCCTTTATGTCCGACCACGAATTCCAGCCCTACCAGCGCTTCCCCAATGCCACGGTGGCCCAGCCGCTGCTGGAACTGCTGCACGCCCACGGCCTCGAGGCCCAGACCCGGCTCGACCAGCCCGCCATCGACCCGTCCTTCGCCTTCAACGAAACCAGCCGGTACTTCCTGGTGCTGCTGCGCGCCGCCGATTTTGCCCGGGCCCAGGCTCTGGAGCAGCAGGCCGCCCAGGCCCAGCTCGCGGAAGTGCCGGCCGACCACTACCTGCTCACCTTCAACAGCTCCGAGCTCTACGACATTCTGCTGCGGCCCGATGAGTGGAACCCGCTCGACGTCGCCCTGGCCGGGCAACTGCTGGCCCAGCGGGGCGAGCCGATAACGCCCGCCCTGCTCGACGAGATGCGCCGGCAGCGGCTGGACGAGCTGGCCCGCCCCGAGCCCCGCCAGACCGGCGGTGTGCTGGCCGGCTACGTACTGGCGCTGCTGGGCGGGTTTTTGGGCGTGCTCATCGGCTGGCACCTGTACGCGCACCAGCGCCAGCTACCCACCGGCGAGCGGGTGCCGGCCTTCCGGCCCGCCGACCGCGCCCACGGTCTGCGCATCCTGGTGCTGGGCGTGGTCGTTTTCGGGCTGTTGCTGCTGTGGCGCTTTCACGACGAGCTGGGCTAGCCGGGGCCAGGCACTTGGCCAGCCCGCACCCTGCTTTGCCACAGGTATATTCGGTGCTGATTACATGGAATTCTTTTACTTTTCCGCCGTTCAACCAACCATTCCCTACTATCTAAGCAACCGGTATTTATGAGCGAACTACTACATTCCGACGAATCGGTCGAGCGGCCGGTAATCCGCCTCAGCCCCGAAGAGGCCAGCCAGATTCAGGCCACGTTTATGCGGCAGGTGTACGGCTGGATGGGCGGGGCGCTGGCCCTTACGGGTGGCATTGCCCTGCTCATCAGCTCCACGCCCGAGCTGGTGGAACTGGTAGCGGGCCAGCGGCTCGTGTTTTTCGGGCTGCTGCTGCTGGAGCTGTTCGTGGTGGGCTACATTTCCAGCCGCGCCGCCCAGATGTCGGCCAGCACCATGACGGGCGCGTTTATTGCCTACGCGGCCCTGAACGGCATCACGCTCAGCGTCATCTTCCTGGTGTTTACCGCCGACTCCATTGCCTCCACGCTGTTTGTGGCGGCCGGCACCTTTGCCGTTATGAGCCTCTACGGCTACTTCACCGGCACCGACCTCTCGCGCTGGGGCAACGTGCTGATGATGGCCCTCGTCGGCCTCATCATTGCCTCGGTCGTGAATATGTTCTGGCTTAACTCGCTACTCTACACCATCACTTCCTGCGTGGGCGTGCTGCTGTTTGTGGCCCTGATTGCCTACGACACCCAAAAGCTCAAGGCCCTGGCTTTCACCGGCCTCGGCGACGCAGATGCCACCCACAAAGCCTCGCTGCTCGGCGCCCTCACGCTCTACCTCGACTTCATCAACCTGTTCCTGTTCCTGCTGCGCTTTTTCGGCCGCCGCCGCTAAGAAGCTGCCGGCGCAGTCTAGGCACGGTGTAGAGACGCCTATTTGCGTCTCGTCGTTGAACGGCCGTTGAATGGTCGTTGAACTCTCATGTGGAAACAGCCAACCTCAGCAACGACGAGACGCAAATAGGCGTCTCTACACCACTCTTCAAAAACTAACTCAAACAGCTTCCAAACCCAGCAGTTCACAAAGAAAGCCCCGCCGGCACGTGCCGACGGGGCTTTGTTATAGAAAGAACCGGAGCCGAAGCTAGCGGGCCCGGCTGCCCAGCCAGGCGGCCCGAAACTTGCGCTGGGCCTTGCTGACGGGCATTTTGGCCTGCTCGTAAGTCACCACTTCCAGGCCCGGCTCCTCCGCAAGCGTAACGGGCACCGTGCGCACGCCGGTACGGGTCCGGACCTCCGCCTGCACCACGTCGCCGGGGCGGTGCTTGCCAAGCAGCTCCGGTAGGCTACGGCCGCTGGTCAGGCGCTGGCCGTCAAGGCGCAGCAGCACATCGTCGCGGTCGAGGCCGGCCTGGTAGAGCGGCGAGCCGATGGTGGTGGCGCCCAGCGTGGCGGTGCTGTCGGTGGGGTTGAAGCTCAGGCGGGCCGCCAGGCTGGCCTGGCCGGGGCGCAGCGGGCGTACCAGCAGGCCGGCCGGGGCCAGTAGTTTGGGGTAATCGGGGCGCTGGTGGCCGAGGATGTGCTGGCGGAAAAACCGGCCCGCGAAGGCCGTGTCGCGGGCTACTTCGCCCAGCACGCGCCGCAGATCGGGGATGGTGTAGGGCCGGGTGGGGGCGTAGTTCTGCTGCTGGCTGCCAAACTGCTGCCACAGGGCCCGCATGTAGGTGTCTAGGTCGGTTTTGTAGCGCTGGCGCAGCTCCAGGTCGAGAGCCAGGGCGTTGGCCCCGCCGATGTAGTAGTAGCTCAGGTAAGTGTTTGCGCGGTTGTTGGGGTCGATGGCGGCCGCCGCATCCACGAACGGGGCCTGCTGGCTCATGTGCACCGGCGAGAAGCGGGCCGCGCCGGGGCTCAGCGTCATGGCCCCCACTAAGCCCGAAAGGGCCTCGGCACAGTACATCGAGTCGGTGGCGTACACGCCGGCCCGGCGCTGCAGCAGCTCGCCGTAGTACTGGGTGAAGCCCTCGGCAAACCACAGGTTGCTGCTCATGTTGGCCCGGCTGAAATCAAACGGCTCCAGATCCTGGGGGCGCAGGCGCTCCACGTTCCAGGCATGAAAAAACTCGTGCGACACCGTGCCCAGGTTGTCTAGCAGCCCCGCGCCGCGCAAGGGCCGGGCGCTGGTAACGGAGGTGGAGTTGCGGTGCTCCATGCCGTCGGAATTGGTCTGGGGCAGGTAGTTGGCAATGAACGTGTAACGGCCAAAGTCGAAGGTCGGCATTCCGCCGAATACGGCGGCCGCCTCGCGCACTATCTTCTTGGTCTGGGCCGTGTAGGTATCCAGCTCGGCGCTTGTGCCGTCGTGCAGGGCCATGATTTCAATGGTGCGCCCGCCTTCCTGCCAGACGCGCATCTGCTGCTCGCCGAGGGAAATCGGCGAATCGAACAGGTACTGCAGGTGGGGTGCGGTGAAGGTGGTGCCGGCCGCGTCGGGCTGCAGCTGGGTGGCTACTTTCCAGGCGGCCGGCAGGCCGGCGAACTGCACCTCGGCCGGGCGCTGCGCCAGGCTCTGGGCGTAGGCCAGCGTGGCGGGCGTGTTCAGGTGGGCGTGGCGGGCGTCGATGCCCACGTAGGTGCCGTCGGTCCGGTCGCCGAACAGGGTGTAGGTGAACGTGACGGTGCCGTCGTGGCCGCTTACGTCCCAGCCCGAGGGGTCGGGTTTGGTGATGGTAAGCGTGCGGCCCCGCGAGTCGGTGGCGGTTACGTCGTACACGTTTTTGGCAAATTCGTGCAGGGCGTAGCGGCCGGGCGACGAGCGGGCCATGCGCACCTGCAGGGGCCCGGCGGGCACCTCGCGGAACGTGACCGTGACGCGGGCTTCGTGGTGGACGGCGTTGGGCAAGGCCACGTTGTAGTGCACCGGCGCCTGGGCCCGGGCGGGGCGCGTTAGGGCCAGGGGCAGGCTAAGCAGCAGCAGGGCCGCGGTTTTGCGCATCAGCATAAGGTAGCAGCAGTAAGAATGGAACCGCTAACCTAAGCAATTTGCGCAGGCTGTGGGCCGCAGAGGCCGAAATCATTGCCTAGCTGACCGCTCAACCCGCCGCCTGCTCAGCCCCCGACTCCCGCCACACGCTGGCCTCCACCATCTGCCCAAAAAACTGCCCGGCCGGCGCGGGGTGCAGCCCCAGTCGGGCCAGCTCGGCCTCTATCGGGGGCCGCTGCCGCCCGCTGATGCCGGTGGTCAGCCCAAAAAAGCCGTACATGAGCCGCAGCAGCAGCCGGTGCCACCAGCGGCGTGGCGGCCCGAAATCGGCCAGCAGCCACGCGCCGCCGGGTGCCCGCGCCGCGCCCAGCCGCGCCACCAGCTGCCGCAGCCGCCGGGGCGCAAACAGGTCGAGCAGGAAAAAGGTAATCAGCACTTCGAACTGCTCCGTTGGCTGCAGCGCTGCCTCCGTGCCCAGCCGGAATTCTACCTGGCCTGCTGCCTGGGGCCAGTGGCGGGCCAGCCAGGCGCGGCTGCGGGCCAGCATGCGGGGCGAGGCTTCCAGGTACACGATGCGCGCGCCGGGGCAGCGGCTCAGCACTTCGCCCAGCACCCAGCCCGAGCCCCCGCCCGCAACAAGCACCCGGGGACGGCCGGTGGTGGGTAGCCCCGCTGCCAGGGCGGCCTGCTGGGCCCGCTGCAGCGCCCGCCCGTACACGAGCCGGGCCAGCGGGTCGTAGAAGACCGCCACGTAATCGAAACCGGAATCGGGCAGGGAAGCGGGCATGAGGGGAGCAGGGGCGAAGCGGCGGTGGCGCCAAGCTACGGCCTGCCGCCGGCTTTTGCGCGCCGGGCCGTATGTTTAGGCACTATGACCAAGCATTTGCGCCGGCTGCTGGCCGGCTTTACCCTGTTTCTGACCGAGTTTGCCGTGACGCTGCTGCTGGGCACGGCCGGCGTGGTGGCTTTCCTGGCTTTGAGCCGGGAAGTGTTCGACCAGGACGCCGCCACCTTCGACGCGGCGGCTTTCCAGTGGACGCAGGCGCTGCTGGGGCCGCAGCGGCAGCAGTGGGTGGAGGCCATTACGTTCCTGGCCTCGCGCAACTTTGTTACCGTGGTGGGGCTGGCGCTGGTAGCCTGGCTGCTGCTGGTGCGGCGGCGGCACTGGTACTCGCTGCTGGTGCCGGTGGTGGCGCTGGGCTCCATCACGCTCAACCTGGTGCTCAAGCAGATTTACCACCGGCCCCGCCCGCTGCTGCCCCTCACTTCGGCCTCGGGCCTGAGCTTCCCGAGCGGGCACGCCATGATTTCGGCCTCGTTCTATGGGTTGCTCATCTACTTTGCATGGAGCCGGTTGCGCCATCGTCCGCTGCTGCGCTACGTCGTGGTGGCAGTGCTGGCCGGCCTGATTATCCTCATCGGCCTGACGCGGGTGTACCTGCGGGTGCACTACGCCACCGACGTGCTGGCCGGCATTGCCGCGGGCCTGGCCTGGCTGATAATTGCCATTCCGCTGCTGCAGCAGCTGGAAAAGCGGGTTAGCGTCCGCTTTCGTAAAGACCCGCAATTGGCTGAAAAACAGCCTCAATAGGCCGGAATCGAAATTTAAGTCAGTAGTTTTTCAGCTTTTTTTAACTGAATACTTGCAGCGCGTTCGAAAAACCGCCTATCTTTGCAGCATCAAAAGGCCCTCCCCGGAAGGCCGGATGATAGAAAGCTGCGCTTGTGGCGAAATTGGTAGACGCGCTGTCTTCAGGCGGCAGTTCCGCAAGGTGTGGGAGTTCGAGTCTCCCCGAGCGCACGAAAAGCCGGTCCAGCAATGGGCCGGCTTTTTTGTTTTCTGCGCCGGTTACGCGGCCCTAGGGTTGGGCTGCGGCCTGGCCCGGCTCGGGCACTTTGCCGGCCGGCCCGGCTGCTTACCTGAACAGCGCCCTCGGAACGGTGGTATTGGTATCCGCGTACGCAGCGCAGCACCTAGCGCAAACCGGTTATTTATGGGCACGCCTTCGTCTCGTTCCGCTTCCTGCCTGCCGCGGCTTACGCTGCGGTCAATTCTGATGGTAAGCGTGTTTGTGGCATCGGCAGCGCTATTCTTCCTCATTACGCGGGTGGTGTTCGTCGACCAGTCGGTGCAGTTCGATAACTGGGTTTTTGAGCAGTTTGACGCCGGGCGGGCCGCCTGGCCGGCGCTGACGCCCGTGGTGCGGTCGTTGACTTTCTTTGCCTCGCTGCCGTGGCTGGTGGTGGCCGGCATCGGTATTCCGGTGTTGCTGCACCGCTGGGGCCACCCGCGCGAGGGCTGGGAGGTATTGCTGGCCGTAGCCGGCTCGGCGCTGCTCAATCAACTCCTCAAAGGCTATTTCCAGCGCCCCCGGCCCTCGTCGGCCCTGTTCTTTCAGCCCGGCCTGAGCTTTCCGAGCGGCCACGCCATGATCGGGCTGGCTCTCTACGGCTGCCTGGCCTGGATTCTGTGGCGCCACCGCCACCACCCCGTCTGGGCAGTTCTGCTGGTGCTCTTCGCCCTCTTTATCGGTGGCACCCGGGTGTATTTGCACGTGCACTACCCCACCGATGTGCTGGCCGGTTTCGCCGGGGCAGTGCTGTGGCTGATGTTGCTGCGGTGGGCGTTTTTAATGAGAAATGAGAAGTGAGTACAGAGAAGTGAGAAACGCAATGTCAGGGCGAGCCTGTGGCGCATCAAGCCAGTGTCGAAGCAAGCCGGGGGAGTAGCGTGCTAAGCCCTGAATAAGCAGAAAGCCCCTAACGTCCGTGCTGGCGTCGGGGGCTTTTCGCTTGATAATACTTGTCATTTAGCCCGGGCGGAGCGAGGCAATCCGCCCGGGCTAAATGACGTACCGTTTCTCACTTCTCACTTCTCACTTCTCACTTCTAAACCAGCTTCACCTTCACCCGCAGAGCCAGCAGGCCTTTGGTGCCCTGCAGTTCTTCCAGCTCCAGCTCCTCGATTTCCTCTTCGAGCAGGCCGCGGTCCTGCAGGTAGTCGAGGTACTCGAAATACTCGTCGGCCTCGCGCTGCTGGCTGTACACCAGGGCCAGGCAGCCCGGTTGGGTGAGCCGCTCGCCGGTGCCGGCCACCGTGGCTTTGTCGATGCGCTTCTTGATGATTTCGTAGCGGATGTTGTAGGCGCCGTCGACGTCGAACTGGCGCTCATCCTGCCGGAAACGGATGCTCAGGGGCTGGCTGTGGATGAGGATGAGCTGGGTGGTTTCGAGCGGCAGCGGCAGCTGGTCGCGCAGGGCGGCCGTGCGGCGCGTTATCTCCACCATTGCCAGGAGCTGCCACAGGCGCAGGTTTTTAAGAAACACCAGGTCAAAGGGCTTGTCTTCGACCAGCGCGGCGCCCACGTAAATGTTGTACTCCACGCCATCGGTTTTGAAGCGCTGGAAGTAGTGCGGGAACATGGCCTGGGCCTCGGCGTCCTGCTCGTCGAGGTAGGCGGCAATGGCGTCGTTGAGCTGGGTGGTGCTCTGCTCGAAGGCCTTGCGGCGCTTGTAGAGGATGCCCAGCTCGGGGTCGATCTGGGCCCAGTACTGGGCAATAACGGGCCGCAGCTCGGGCGTATTGTTGCCCAGGTACTCGAACAGCGGCTCCATTTCGGTGCGCAGCGAGTCGAAGATGCTGACCTCGTCGCCGCTGGCCATGCCCTGGCGCAGGCGGCGCAGGTTTTTGCCCACGTAAAACTTCAGCTCATCCAGAATGGGCAGGTGCTGGAAGTCGGAGGCCTTTTTGAGCACCTTGCCGGCCAGCGTGAGGTGCTCAATCAGGTCGCCCTGAATAGCCTCGTTGCGGGCCGTGCTGCTGCCCCGAATGTCGCAGGCGCCGTGCAGCGGGTACACGTCGTGAAACACGATATCCTCCATTTCGGCCTGGCGGTTGCCGTCCTCCAGCTTCTGGAGCAGGTTCTGGGCCGCATCGGTGAAGCGCCACTCCATGGTGGGGTGGATGGCCGTGAATTTCTCCTTCACAATGGCCTGCACCCGCGTCTGCAAATCCTCGGCGTTGCGCTTCACGGCCACCGCGAACAGGGGCAGAAACTGGTTCACGTTTTCCAGGCTGAACTCGTTTAAGTCGCCCACCGTGGGCGAGCCCAGCTCCAGCAGGCCCACCGTATCATCACCGTAGGGCAGCAGCGCCAGAATGGCCGAGCGGATGCCCAGGCTCAGGATCTGCTCGCGCAAGTCGTCCGGAATGTCGGCCTGCTCCACGTTCTCGAGCACCAGCGGGCGGCGGTCGGCCCAGAGGCGGCCGTAAATCTGGCGGAAGCCCGAGCCGACATCGGCGGTGTGGAGCTGCTTGGTGAGGAAGCTGTGGTTGATTTTGCGGCCGAAATCCACGAAGGCCCGCTTTTTTTCATCGTAGGCGGCAATGCCGAGCTGCAGCGTGGGCTTGCCAAACAGCACCCGCAGCTTTTCCTGAATCTGTTCGAGCCGGTCGGAGGCCTGCAGCACGTCGCGCTCCAGCAAGTCGTACTTGAGCTCCGACAGCACTTCCTGCTCCGTTACATCTACCAGGTGCAGAATATTGAAGCCTTCGAGCACGAAGCTGGCGGGCGGCAGCTGGTCGAGCCAGAGTTCGAGGCGGTGGGGGTTGCGGCTCAGAAACTCCAGCTGCTCGGGGCTCAGCGCGGGTTTCTCGCCCACCACCTGCACATCCAGAAATGACGAGTTGAACTCGACGCTGTAGTGGCGGTACAGGCCCACCTTGTAGTCGGGCACCGTGAACACCACCCCGCTCTGCAGCGGCAGCTTCACGCCGTACACCTTTTCCAGAATAAGCTGGTAGGCCATGCGGGTGGTGTACACCTCCAGCTGGTCCATGGTGATGTTGAGCGGCTGCTTGATGATGTGCTGCGCGTTGAGCAGCACCTCGGCGAAGTGGGGCGTATGGTAGAAGCTGTGGCGCTGGAAGGGCGCTATAGCCCCCACAATATCGGTTTCGAAGGAAGCGGGCGGAAACACGGCCAGCATCAGCGTTTCCACCAGGTCGCAGTTGCATTCGAGCTGGTCGAGGTCGGTGATGGGGCCGCGCACCCATGCGGCGGCTTCCACCTGGGCGCCTACGGCCCGCGAAAACAGGGCAATGCCCTCGTTGGCCGATTCCTCGCCGGCTTTCCAGTAGGCAATCAGCGGCTCCAGACTCAGCCTGGTCTGAAACGGAAACGAAGCAACGGCGGTGGTAACGGATTCCTGGGGCATAAAAAAATAGAGTTCGGGGCCGCCCGGCGGCAACAGTCGGGCTTGCGGTTAGCTATACGAGCCCGCGGCCCCGCCGGACGTTGCCGCCGGACGGCCGGTGGTGTTGGGAAACAGCAAAACGGCGCCGCCATAGCCGATGTACCTGAAAGCGCCCACCCCAACCGGCGAGGGCCAGCGCCGGCAAGCCGGGTGGGCTGCAAGCGGGGGCGAACCGCCGGCCTGCGTGGCGCAGCCTTGCCCCGGGCTGCCGCCTAAGGCTTGCGCTCGACCAGAATTGGCCGCAGTGCGTCGCTGCCTTTGCTGTCTTTCGGGGCGGTTTGGTTTTGGGGCGTTGGGTTGCCGTTGATGTACACCAGCTTGTTGTTGTTGTCGAAGCAGGTGCAGCAGCCCTCGGCCCGGAAAACGGTGTTCAACTGTACACTATCAATGCGTAAATCGAAGGAATGCACCTTGCTGGTGCGGCTGGGGGCCAGGTAGAGCAGGTAGGAGTAGCTGTCGAGCTTGCGGTTGCCGGCCTGGGCGAAGGGGGTAGTGTTGTTGATGACCACGGGCTGCGAGTACCGGGCTACCGGGCGCACCAGCAGCACAGTGTCGGCGCCGGGCCGCTGGGTGGTATCGAGCGGCACGCGCACCAGGTACACGTTTTGCACCTCCCGGGCCCGGAAGCCTACAGGGTTGGGGCCCGTGGTATCGGCGCTGAACTGCAGGCCCACGGCGTCGGCATACTGGTCGTCGCACTCGCAGGCCGTCGAGCCGCAGCAGGCGGCCAGGGCCGTGGCCATAATCAAAAACGAAAACCAGGTAACAAAGGAGCGCAGCATAGGCCGTAAAGATACGGGGCGGACGGCAAGGGTTGCGCGCCCGGGCCCTAGGGCGCTAACGCCCGCGCCGACGCCCGTCGTGCCGGCGCCACGTATTTTTTTTGCAGCGTTTTCAGGTAGGCTACCGAGGCAGCCGAGAATACCGGCGGATGCGTTTTATCGCGCCGGGCGGCCCGCTGGTAGAGCAGAAAGAAGGCCATCGGGTCGTCGATGGCACTCAGCAGCCGGGGCAGCAAGCCCTGGCGCTCGATGGTGCGGGCCATAAAAAAGCCCGGCAAATGGCCGTTGGAGCCGTTGGACAGGCGCCGGTAGTAGCGCAGCTCGGGCCGCGGCGCGCTGGGCCGGGCGGCCAGGGCCTGCATCACCGAATCGAGCTGGTGCAGCACCGAGGGCGCGCGCCGCAGGGCCCACTCCCGGATGTCGGCCGAGTCGGCGGGCGAGCGGAGCTGCACGCTCTTGTCAATCAGGTCGGCCACGCCCTCGTTCAGGGTCATGTTCAAAGCGTACAGCAGGGGGCGGTCGACGGAATCCGCAAAACTGAAATCGAGGCCGGGGCGCAGCTGGTGGTGGATTTCGTGGGCTTCGAGGATGCCCACCTTGGGCTTATCGGAATCGACGGCGGCCTTGAGGCTGAACACAAGGCCCTGCTGCTCCGAAATAGCGTCGTTGCCAATAGCCACGTAGGCCAGCTGCAGGTCGGCCACGCGGGTGTGGGCGCGGGCCGGCAGAAACTCGTAGGCCAGCTGGTACATCAGGTGGAAGTAGGCGGGCTTCTGCACTGTTTGCCGGAGGTAGGCGCGATACTCGGGCTCGCGCTGCCGGTACTGGTCGGCCAGCACGTAGTACCAGTCTTCGGCCTTCAGGCGGGCCCGGCGCACCGAGTCGAGGCTGGGGCGGTAGGCCACCTCAATGGCGTGGCGGTAGCGTTTCAGCCCGCGCTCATCGAACACGCTGGCAATGTAGCGGCGGTTGGCGGGCACGGCCACGAAAGCGGCCCACATGGCGTCGGTCAGGGGCTGGTCGCGGCGTAGGGCGTCAGTCATCTCCCAGTAGCGCTCGGCGGCATCCACGTTTACGGTTTGGGCAGCGGCGGGTCGGGACAGTAGCGTCAATAAGGGCAGCAGCAGTAGGCAGGTTGTTTTCATGGGAAACCGGAAGGGAGGGCATATGGGGGTAAGGTAGTGGCTGGCAGGTTACCAGGAACGCCGTAGGGGCAGCGCTGGTCCCCCGCCCGCTGTTAGACTACTTCGCTTTCCTATTGCCTAGTTTTGCGGGCCTATGCTTTTCGTTCTGTTTCGCCGCCTCGCCCTGCTGCTGGGCGGCATCCTGCTACCCCTGGCGCTGGCCGCCCAAACTGTTCCCGGCCCCGCCGGCCCGCCGGTTCCCGACCTCAACTGGCTAAGCCAGCAGCTGCGCGAATCGGTGGTGCTGCGCCAGCACCAGGTGGGCCTGAGCCTGGCCGACGCCAACACCGGCCAGACGCTGTTCGGCTACCAGGACAGCCGCTACTTCACGCCGGCCAGCACCACCAAGCTGCTCACGCTTTACGCCGGCCTTAGCCTGCTGGGCGCCGCCGACTCGCTGCCCGGCCTGCGCTACGTGCAGCGCGGGCCCGATACGCTGCTGTTCTGGGGCACCGGCGACCCTATGCTGCTGCACGGCGACGTGCCCACCCGCCGGGCCTACGAGTTCCTGCTCAGCCGCCCCGAAAAGGTGCTGCTGTATGCCCAGGTGCCCATGCCGCCCGCCTTTGGTCCTGGCTGGAGCTGGGACGATTACGGCTACTATTTCCAGCCCGAGCGCAGCGCCATGCCCATTTACGGCAACACCGTGCGCTTCTATGGCCGCCCGGCCCCGGCCGCGCCGCGGGTGCTGCCGCGCTTTTTCCGGCCCCTGGCAGGGCCCGCCCCCGGCACCCGGCCCAACCCGGCCAACGACCACGTGCAGCGGCCCGCCGAGGAAAACCGCTTTTTCGTGTTTCCATCCGCCCGCGCCTGGGTAGATGAGGTGCCCTTCCGGACCAGCCCCGCCCTGCTGCTGCAGCTGCTGCAGGACACGCTGCGGCGCCCGCTGCTGCCCGCCGGCCCGCTGCGCCTGCGCCCCCACGACTCGGTACGCGTGCTGCGCACGCTGCCGCCCGACTCGCTCTACCGCCGCATGCTGCGGGTGTCGGATAACTTTCTGGCCGAGCAGCTGCTGCTGCTGTGCTCTTCCACCCTGGCCCCCGACTCGCTGAGCCCGGCGCGGGTTATCCGCACCATGCAGCAGAACTACCTGCGCACCCTGCCCGATGCCCCGCAGTGGGTGGATGGCTCGGGCCTCTCGCGCCTCAACCTGTTCACGCCCCGCTTCCTCACGGCCCTGCTCGTGCGCCTGCACCAGCAGGTGCCCGAGCCGCGGCTGCTGAGCCTTTTGGCGGCCGGCGGGGGGCAGGGCACGCTGCGGCGGGGCTACCTGCCTACTGGCAAAACCGGGCCCTGGCTGTGGGGCAAAACCGGCACGCTCACCAACAACCACAACCTGGCCGGCTACCTGCGCACCCGCTCGGGCCGGCTGGTGGCGTTCAGCTTCTTCAACAACAACTACGTGGTGCCCACTGCCGCCGTGCGCCGCGAAATGGAGCGGCTGCTGACGCGGGTGCGGGAGGAGCTGTAGAAGAGCTGTAGAAGCCCGTTGCTACCGGCAGGCGGGCAAGTGCTTCCGCCATACAACGGCACAGTAGTATGCTGCCAACCCCACCATTTTACTCCAATGCAACACCCCTTGATTTGCCTGCTGGCCGGCGGTATGCTGATTTCAGCCGGCTGCCAATCGGGCCCTGCTACGCCGGCTGCCGGAATCGTGGAAACTCCCGTTGCGGCCGATACTACTGCTGCTGCCGCTGTTCTTGCCGCCCCGACCGCCGATAAGCCGGCAGCAGCGCCAGCCGCGGCCGATTCGCTGGCGGCCGTGCGGCGGTTTGTGCCGGCCGGCTACCAGGTGCTGGCCACGCTAAGCGGCGACCTGAACCGCGACGCCTACCCCGACCGGCTCGTGGCCCTCGACACGCTGCAGCCCGACAGCCTGCGCCCACAAAGCGAGGCCCGCCGACCCCTGCTGGTGCTGACCGGGCAGCCCGGCGGAGGCTACCGCCTGGCGGCCCGCAACGATGAGGCCGTTATGTGCGGCAACTGCGGCGGCATGATGGGCGACCCGTTTCAGCAGCTGGTCATTAAAAACGGCTACTTCTCCGTCGAGCACTACGGCGGTTCGGGCTGGCGCTGGACGCACATCGTCACCTTCCGGTACGACCCCGCCGACCGGCACTGGTACCTGCACCGGGCCGGCGGCGACAGTTTCCATGCCGCCGACCCGGAAAAGGTAAAAACCCACGTCGAAACCGTGCGCGACTTCGGCCGGGTGCGCTTCGAGCACTATACCGGCAACCTTGGCCAGGCCGAAGGCGGCTGAAGTGACGCGCCCCCGAGCTACTTCAGCAGCTGAGCCAGGGTGGCTGCCAAAGCTTCGTTCTTCAGGTTTACGGCCACGATTTTGCCGCTGGGGTCGATGAGGAAGTTCTGGGGAATAGATTCGACTAAGTAATGCTTGGCAAGCTCACTTTTAAAAGCGCCCGGCTCCCATACCTGCGTCCAGGGCAACTGGTCGTCTTTAATAGCCTTTAGCCACTGAGCGCGCGTTTTTTCGGTGTCAACAGAAATGCTCAGAATAGAAAAGTTCCGGTTCTTATAGGCCGCGTATGCCTTCAATAAATACGGGTTCTGCCCCCGGCAGGGCCCGCACCAGCTGGCCCAGAAATCGACCAGTACATACTTGCCGCGGTAATCGGCCAGTGAAACCGGCTTGCCCTCGGGTGTCGGCTGGGTGAAAGCGGGAGCCAACGCGCCAATGGTAACCGCCCGGCGGGATTCCAGCAAAGCGCGGTATTTCTGGCCCGCGGCACTGTTGCGCACATCCGCCGACAAGGCGTTGAACAGCGGCATCACTTCCGTATAGTCGGGGGCGGGGCCGTAGTACTGTTGCATAGCCGAGAGCCGCGTGTACGAGTCGGGATGCGTCCTCATGTCGGTTTTCAGGCTTTCATCAACTTGGCCGGTTGTCATCCGGCTCTGTTGCCCTTGGTACTCCTCCACGGCCGCGGCTACTTGCTGGCTATCGGGCGTGGTGGCAGTGCCCGAAGCCGTTTTGATAACCTGCAGCAGCTCGCCGTATTTGTAGCCCCCTGCACTATTGCGTACTCTCGGCGAAAGCGCGTTGTAAAGCGGGGCGGCCTCCGTGTAGCGCGGAGTTTCCCCATTATTCATCACTCGGATAAGTAGGTGCAGACTGAGGTAAGAATCAGGGTGTGCCCTGATATACGCGGCAAGCTGCTGGCTGCGCTGCTGGTTGAGGACTGCTTCCTGGGCCTTTAGGCGTCGGGTAAGTTCTGTTGCCGTTGCTGATTGGCCGGCTGCTTCCTGTTGGGCATATAGGCTATTGAGTTGCTCATCAAACGGCTTTATAGCGCCCCACATGCTAGTAAGCTCAGTACTCAAGGAGTTGCCCGTAACGCGGGCGTTCTGCAGCGAGTCGGCACTGGTGATGATAACAGGCCCCGGTTCTACAAACAATCCAAGCCGTTCAACTTTTCGGAGGGCGTCGTTCAGATTACCATTACGCGCCAGTACCAGCATCCCGCCATTAGGGGCATCCATCGTGCCTTTTAGCTCGAATGTGCCATTAGTCAGGGCTGCGGAATTGCTGAACCTGCCGCCCTGCAACAGATAGATTCGGGCTGGCGCGTTGAGCTTCCCGATAGTGCCTTTGATAGTAAATGGTACGGGCTCCTGGGCCCAGGCCAGCCCGGGAGCAAGCAGCAACAATCCAAGCAGATATTTGGTCATAGTAGTTAAAAGGTAGGGTGAGGTGAAGTTCAATATCCGTCCCGCACAATGCACTTCGGGAGAGAGGCATATAAACCAAGCCCCTACTACTTGAGCAACTGGGCCAGCGTGGTTTGCAACTCGTCACCTTTTAGGTTCACGGCCACTATTTTGCCAGTTGGGTCTATCAGGAAGTTCTGAGGGATGGCCTTCACATTGTAGCGCCGGGCAACGTCTCCTTCGAGTAGGTGCGGCTCTACTACCTGGGTCCAGGGTAACTGGTCGTCGGCAATGGCCTTCAACCATTTGTCGCGGCTCTTTTCAATATCGAGCGATATACCCAGCACGTCAAAATTTCGACTCCGATATTCGTTGTAGGCTTTCGTGATGTTGGGGTGTTCCTGGCGGCAGGGTTTGCACCAGCTGGCCCAGAAGTCGATAAGTACATACTTGCCACGGTAGTCGGCCAGAGAAACCAATTTGCCCGTGGGCGTAGGCAGGGAAAAATCGGGAGCGGGAGCCCCGATGGCCACGGCTTTGAGTGCTGTCAGCATCTGGCTGTAACGTTGCCCCTCGGCACTGTTCTGCAGGGTGGGCGACAAGGCCTGGTAAAGCGGGGCCAACTCCGCATACTGCGGCACCATACCCGCGGCGCTCTGCATGGCATCCAGACTTACCCAGGAGGTCGGGTTGGCTTTTATGAACGCCGCGTAGCTCCGCTGGTAGTCTTTGCCAACAGCATCAAACGCCGCCTGCATCCGCTTCTTGAATTCTGGGGTCTCCTGTTCCTGTGGCGTCGACTTCTGCCATTCAGTACCGGCCGCAGCTATTTTGTCGGAGATAGGCTGCTGAGAGGCTATCAGGCGGTTGTAATCGGTGGTGAGCTGGGTGCCTTTAAGCCGGGCATTCGGCAGCGAATCGGGCGTAGTGAGTACCACCGGGCCGGGCTCCAGAAAAATCTGGGTGCGATTAGCCGACATGGAGTATACATCGCGCAACCGGCCGTTGCGCTGCACAACAATATCTACTGTTTTGGGTCGGTCGGTGGTGCCCTTGAACTCGAAGGCGCCGTTTTTTAGCGTGGTGGAGTCCAGCAGTTCCGACCCATGCAGCAGGTAGACTTTAGCCGGCGCATTCAACTTACCGATGGTTCCTTTAACAGTGAACGGCACGGGCGCCTGCGCCTTGGCCAGCCCGGGCAGCAACAGCAGCATTCCCAGCAGATAGTTTTTCATAGATAGATATGGAAAGTGGCGGATATGCAGCAGCAGCAGCCGGGACCGATGCCTGGCTACTTCAGCAGCTGGGCCAGGGTGGTTTGCAGGGCCGTGCCGCGCAGGTTTACGG
The DNA here is from genome assembly GCF_900111515.1 of Hymenobacter actinosclerus. Taxonomy (GTDB): domain Bacteria; phylum Bacteroidota; class Bacteroidia; order Cytophagales; family Hymenobacteraceae; genus Hymenobacter; species Hymenobacter actinosclerus. The sequence goes on along the minus strand of NZ_FOHS01000003.1, from coordinate 107,025 downwards.
CCACTATTTTGCCGCTGGGGTCGATGAGGAAGTTCTGGGGGATGGCCTGGATGTGGTAGCGGGTGGCCGCCTCGCCCTTCCAGCCATCCAGCCCCGACACCTGGGTCCAGGGCAGCTGGTCGGTGGCAATAGCTTTGAGCCACTTTTCGCGGTCCTTGGCCTCATCGAGCGACACGCCCAGCACCGTGAAGTTGCGGCTCTTGAAGGCGTTGTAGGCCTTTACCACATTGGGGTTTTCCTGGCGGCAGGGGCCGCACCAGTTGGCCCAGAAATCCACGAGCACAAACTGGCCGCGCAGGCTGCTCAGGGCCACGGCCTTGCCCTCGGGCGTGGGCAGCGTGAAGTCGGGCGCCACGGCCCCCACCGACACGGTTTTGAGGATGGCCAGCTCGGCGGCGTAGCGCTGGCCGGAGGGGCTGCTTTGCACGGCAGGCGTCAGCAAGGCGAATAGCGGGGCCACTTCGGCGTAGTTGGGCACGGGCCCACCCATGTCCCTCACGGCATCGAGGCTCACCGCCGAACCAGGATGGGTGCGGACAAAGGCCGCGTACTGCTGGTTGATGATTTGATCGAGCGCCTCTTCCTGCGCATCGCTTTTCGCTTGGAACTCGGGCGTGCGCTGCTCCTTGGGCATGGCCCGGTAAGTGGCGTACAGAGCGTTGAGTTGGTCCTGACCGGGCTTGAGCAGTGCCTGTAGCTGTTGAAAATCGGCATTCAGCGGCGTGCCCGTGATGGCGGCGTGGCCCAGCGAATCGGGACTCACGAGGCTGATAGCGCCTTTTTCGAGGTAGAAAATTGTGTGGTCGGCCTGGCCCGTGCGCAGGCGGTAGCGGTTGCCATTGTTGAGCAGCATCAGCCGGACCTGGGTAGGCTCGGCCACGGTGCCCTTGAGCACGAACGCGCCGTTTTTCACTTCTGCCGAGTCGATAATGCCCTTCTCGTTGCGCAGGAATACCTTGGTCTTGGCGGGTAGTTTGCCGAGTTGGCCTTTGATGGTGAACGGGGCGGGGGCCTGGGCCTGGGCCAGCAGCGGGGCGGCCAGCAGCAGGCCGAGTAAGGTCTTCTTCATAAGGCGGAAAGTACTGAGTAGAAAGGAGAAAGTGTGCACAAGGTTAGCAGAATTTTCCTTTTCCGACCGTGCCTGCGTTGGCTGCTTGCCCGCCCGCCCGGGCCGGCTGATGGCCTCTTCTTCCAAAACAGCTGCGTAGTGCCCCCCGGTACTCTGCACGCTACACTTACATGCCTGCCAGCCGCAGTGCGGGAGGCACTGTAGAGAAGCAGGCTATTATGGCTGCGAAGAATCCAAGAGTACCGGCTCCGAGTCACTTAACAGGCGCCCGCCGTACTGCAGATGAATGTGCGTGTAAGACGAAAAGGTGAAGTTTAAAGCCAGCCAGCTTGCGTACAGTCCCAGCAGTAAGGCACCCTGCAGCGGGCGCAGGGTGCGCCCCAGCCGGGCCGGCTGCCAGGCCGCCGGAAAGCCCAGCGTGGCCGCCATGCACAGCCCCACATGCAGCGGGAGCAAAAAGCGGCTCTCCAGCGCCACGGGCAGCGCCCCCAAGGCCGGCAGCAGTAGCGCAACCGCCAGTAGCGCCCGCCGCAGCGGCAGGTGGCGGGCCCGCCACACCAGCCGGCCCAGCACCAGCAGGCCTAAGCCGAGCAGCGTGTAGTTGGCGGCCGCCAGCGGCCAGGTGGCCGTGTACAGCTGCCGGTAATAAGGGCCGGGCTGCTGCAAGTCAAGGCCGCTGAACAGGCGCTGGGTAAGCAGCGAGCCAAATTCCAGCGGATAGCGCAAAGCCAGCCCCAGGTACGCCGCCGGGGTAATACCAGCCGGTGAAATGGTATGCCGTTGCGCCAGTGCCCGCCCAACGGGGTCGACCAGCCAGACGCGCGCCTCGGGGTAGTCGGTGCCGATGTTGGCTTCGTAGCGGAAGTGCTGGATACCCTGGCCCAAATGACGTTTCACTAATTCGTCCTGATTGAGTACCCCGCTCAGGTGCCAGGAGCTGCCCGGGGGGCCGTGCCGTTGGCTTATCAGGTACTGGGGGGCCAGCACCAGCACCCCGCCCAGCAGCAGCGCGGCTACCCGTCCGCCGGCGCCCCGTAGCCCCACCGCGCCCGGCAGGGTCGGCCAGGCCGCCGCCAGCAGCACCGGATAGATGCTAAGAGTATAGATACCCCGAAAATTACACGCCAGGCCCAGCAGGCTGCCGGCCAGCAGCCACCACCGCAGGGCCGGCCAGGTGGGCGCCGGGCCCGGCCGCAGCCCGCGTGCCACCAGCATCAGGGCGCTTAGCAGCAGCACCAGGGCCGGGAAATCGGTGAGGGCGAAGTTGAAATAGTCGCGCCAGAAGGCGAAGCCCGTGAGCACGAAAGCCAGCCGTGCCACCGGGCCAGGCGGCTGCAGGTTGCCCCGCAGCAGTTGCCAGCACCGCGGCCCCAGCCAGCCGTAGCAGAGTGCAGCCACCAGGCTGCCCAGCACCTGAATATAGAGCATGGGGTTGCCGCCCAGCAGCTTCCAGGCTGCCCGCCACGGCGCCAATACCAGTGGCCAGGCGTAGCCACGCGTGAGGGAGCTGTAGTGCAGCAGCGAAAAGTTGCGCTCCGGCGTGATGAAGCGCGCGGGCAGCTCCCAATAGTTCTGGGCGTCGAAGTACTGTTGGGTGTAGCCCGAAAACGGCAGGTACACCAGATAAAGCGCCGCCACGCCCGCCATCCAGTACCAGTCCAGCCGGTTCAACAGGGGCTGAAGCGCCGGCTGGCCGGCTGGCGTGGGCAGTTGTTGCATGGCAGGTAGCAGTTCGAGCAGGAAAACAGTATTCCGGGTCGGTTCTTAATACAACACCCGAAACTTAATGGTGTGCTCCACCTCGCGCAGCTCCTGAATGAGGGCGGGCTCGTACTGCTTATCCACGTCGGTAATCACGTAGCCGATGTGCTCGTTGGTTTTCAGGTACTGGCCCAGGATGTTGACCGAATGCGCCGCCAGCACCTGGTTGATTTGGGCCAGCACGCCGGGCACGTTGTGGTGGATGTGCATGAGCCGGTGGGCGGCCTGCTCGGGCAGCTGAATGTTGGGGAAGTTGACGCTCTGCTGGGTGTTGCCGGTGTTGATGTACTGCATCAGCCGCTCGGGCACGAATTCGCCGATGTTGCGCTGGGCCTCGGCCGTGGAGCCCCCGATGTGGGGCGTAAGCAGCACGTTGGGCAGGCCCCGCAGCTCGCTCTCAAACGGCTCGTCGTTGGTTTTGGGCTCGTAGGGAAACACATCGACGGCGGCCCCGCCCAGCTGGCCCGCGCGCAGGGCGGCGGCCAAAGCGGGCACGTTTACCACGGGGCCGCGGGCGTTGTTGAGAAACAGGGCCCCCGGCTTCATGCGGGCGAATTCCTCGGCTCCGAACAGGTTGGTGTTTTCGGGGCGGCCGTCGACGTGCAGCGTCACGATGTCGGCCTGGGCTAGCAACTCGGCCAGGGTGCGGCAGCGGGTGGCGTTGCCCAGCTGGAGCTTCTCGGCAATATCGTAGTAGAGCACCTGCATCCCGATGGCCTCGGCCACCACCGACAGCTGCGAGCCGATGTTACCGTAGCCCACGATGCCCAGCTTCTTGCCCCGCACCTCAAACGCCCCGCCCGCCGACTTGTCCCACCGCCCGGCGTGCATCTGGGCGTTTTTCTCGGGCACCCGGCGGGCCAGCAGCAGGATTTCGCCCAGGGCCAGCTCCACCACCGAGCGGGTGTTGCTGAAGGGCGCGTTGAACACGGCCACGCCCTTTTGCAGACACTCGGTCAGGGCTATCTGGTTGGTGCCGATGCAGAACGCGCCGATGGCGATGAGGCGGTTGGCGGCTTCGAGCACCCGGCCCGTTACCTGGGTTTTGCTGCGGATGCCCAGGATACTCACGCCCTCAATCCGTTCTACCAGCTCGTCCTCGTCCAGCCCGCCGGGCACCAGCTCCACCTGGTAGCCTTCCTGCTTGAATAGCTCGGCGGCGCGCGGGTCGGGGTTTTCGAGCAGCAGCACTTTGATGCGGTTTTTGGGGTAGCTCAAACTCATGGGTAGCTTGTTCTGGTAGAGAAACTCGTCAAACGAAGGCAGCACTTTATCGGCCTGGGCCACCACGGCGGGGCGGGCCACGTTTTCGGTGAAGGCGTAGAAGCGGTCGGCCAGGCCGGCCTCACGCATCTGGTAGTCGGTGTAGCCGTCGCCGAGCACGTACACCGGGCCGCTTAGGTGCAGGCGGCGCAGCTGCTCAATCTTGCCCCCGTCGCGGCTCAGCACGTTGTCGGCATCGAAGCCGGTAATGCGGCCATCATCGGCAAATGTAAAGGTGTTGGCCAGCACGAACTCGGGGCCGATGCCGAACTCGCCCACCACCGGCTCAATAAACTCGCGGAAGCCGCTGCTCACGATGTACACCCGGCCCGGAAACTGCTCAAAAAAGCCCCGGTTGCGCCGGATGCTCTCCGACACCTTGCCCCGCAGCCGCTCCACCAGCCGCCCGATATGCGCGCGCCGGGCCGGCAGCAGCGCCAGCCGCTGTTTCAACGACTCGGCAAAGCCCAGCTCCCCGCTCATGCCCCGGTCGGTCAGGGCCCGAATCTGGCCCACGATTTTTTCGCGCTCCGGGCTGTTTTCGAGGGCAATATCGGCCAGCTCGTCCAGCCCTTCCACTTGCGTAAAGGTGCTGTCGAAGTCGATGATGAGGTAGGGCAGGGGCGCGGCGGAGTCGGGTAGTTGGTCGGGCATATCGGGCCGCAAGGTAGGGCACGGTGGGGCAACGGGGCTAAGGGGGCCTTCCGGTTGTCCGGATGACGCCAGGCAAATTTCCCGCTGAGGTACGCAGAAGCTAACAGCTAACAAATCAGCCCACCCGGCGGGCCGTGCTGACGGGCAGCCACGTGTCGTTCTGGCAGGCGGGGCAGCGGGCGGCGGCAGCCTGGGCCAGCTCGCGCACGTGGCCGCAGCTGGCGCAGGCGTGGGGGCCGGCCTGGGTGGCGGTGGGCCGGGCCTCGCGCAGCCGCTCGGGCCAGATGGGCAGGCCGGGCCGCACGTCGTCGTCGGTAAAAAAGTAAATGCTGGTTTCGCCATCGGACTCGATGTAGGCCCGGCGCACCTGGCCCAGGTGCTCCACCTGCTGCTGGCGCAGCTCGCCGAACAGCTCTTTCAGGGTGATATTCTGAGAACTGAAGCCCGGCTGATAGATGACGCCTTCCTCTAGCAGCAGCACCGGCTGGCCCTCCAGCCAGTCGGAAAAGCGGGGAAAGTGCTCGGTGAGGCGGTTGAACAGCACGTACAGGCCCGTCACCATCCCGAACACGACCAGTGTGGGCAGCAGGGGTGTATCGTCGTAGAGCATGGCGTCGCCGGCGGCCGAGCCCAGGCCCAGGATGATGCTCAGCTCGAAAATCGACAGCTGCCGCACCCCGCGCCGCCCCATCACCCGCAGCGCCCCCAGAATCAGCAGGTACATCACGCCGCAGCGGGCCGCTATTTCCAGCAGAAATGGCCACGTGGTATCGTCGGCCCACAATATCCGGTGCCAGTCGAAGGGAATTACGGGGGGTGGGTTCATAAGAAACAGGCGGGAGAGACGGCCGAAAAGTAGCGGATTGTCGCTTAAATAGTGGAAATTACCCTTCGTTCCGGTTCGCCTGCTGCCAGTCCTGTTCGCCGGGCACCTCCCGTATGCAGCCCTGCTTCTACCCGCCCACCGAGGCCCTGCGGCCGTTCGTGCAGCACTATATGCTGGCGCATATCCGCTACGACTGCCCGGCCGAGCAGGCTATTAAACCCATGCCCCCGGCGCCCCAGCAGTGCCTGTATTTCTACCCGCGCGGCGTACTGCACACGTTTCATTACGGCCAGCAGCGCCGGTTGGAGTCGCCGGCCAGCATTATTGTGGGTCCCCAGGTGTCGCGGGTCGACCTGCATTTTCCGCCCGATCACCTGGTGTTCTGCGTGGCGTTCTGGCCCGGTGGGCTGCATCGGCTGCTCGATGCCCCGGTGCAGGAGCTGTTCGATTTTTCGCTCGACAGCCGCCTGTTGCTGGGCCCCGCCGTGGAGGAGCTGAGCGAGCAGCTGGCCGGGCTGGCGCACCTGCCCGCCCCCGACTACGCCGCCATGCGGGCCGTGGTGGAAACCTATCTGCTCCGGCGGGCCCGGCAGGTGCGCCGCCCGGTCCGGCCCCTCGATGCCGTGCTGCCCGGCCTGCTGAGCGCCGGCCCCGGCTACAGCATCGACCAGCTGGCCCACGATGCCTGCCTGAGCCCGCGGCAGCTGGAGCGCAACTTCCGGGAGCGAATGGGACTGTCGCCCAAGCTCTATGGCCGCATCGTGCGCTTCGACCGGGCCTTCCGGCTCAAGGAGCGCCGGCCCGACCTCGACTGGCTGGCCGTGGCCGTGCAGTGCGGCTACTACGACTACCGCCATCTGGTGCGCGACTTCCAGGAGTTTGCCCATGTAACGCCGCCCCGGCTGCTGGCCGCCGAAGCGGCCCATACCCGCACGGTAGCCGGTTTCCCGGAGCCAGGTCGGGCCTGAAACCGGAGGCCGACCCCGGGGCAGAATGTCGGATTTTTACTTCCGGCCGACCCCGGCGGGGGCGTACGTTTGGGGCAGTTTCCACGCAACCCCATTCCCATGAAAACCCTGCTTTGCATCCTGCTCCTGAGCCTGAGCACCACAACGACCATCCGGGCGCAGCAAGCGGCCGGCCCGGCCGCTTTTTCGGCGGCCGACGACAAGGCTATCCGCGCCAGTGTTGAGCAACTGCTGACCAACTTCCGCAACCATGCCTTCGCGGATATGGCGGCCTACACCACGCCCGATGTGAGCTGGGTGAACATTGTGGGCATGTGGTGGCGGGGCCGCCCGGCGGTGCAGGCGGCCCACCAGCAGATTTTCGACGCCATGTTCAAACCCGACACCTTTACCCCCGGCGAGCTGACCATCCGGGCGGTTACGCCCGATGTGGCCTTAGTGAACCTGCGCACCCACGTAGGCGCGTTCTACCCACCCGATGGCATCGACCACGGCCACAACAAGCAGGGCGACAACGACGACCTGCTCACGCTGGTGCTGGTAAAGCAGGCCGGGCGCTGGCTGCTGACGGCGGGCCATAACACCGTGGTTGATGCCCGGGCCGCCGCCAACAACCCCAATGCCCGCCCGCCCGGCAAATAAACCGCCGGGGCCGCCAGGCCGGTTGCTACGCGCTGGCGTCGTTGAGCTGGTGCATGTCGGCTTCGGTCAGTTCCAGCTGCATGGCTTTCAGCAACTCCTCTACTTGGGCCACACTGGTAGCCGAGGCAATGGGAGCGGTGAGGCCGGGGCGGGCCATAATCCAGGCCAGGGCCACCTGGGCGGGCGAAGTGCCGGCGTGGCGGGCCACCACGGCATCCAGCGCGGCCAGAATTTGCAGGCCCCGCTCGTTGAGGTATTTGGGGCCAATGCTGCTGCCACGAATGCTCTTAGCCAGGTCTTTCTCCGAGCGGTACTTGCCCGTGAGGAAGCCCGAGGCCAGCCCGAAGTAGGGGATGATGCCCAGGCCGTACTCCTGGCAGAGCGGCAGCAGCTCGTGCTCCAGGCCTTCGCGGCGGTAGAGGTTGTACTCGGGCTGGAAGGTTTCGTAGCGCGGCAGGCCCTGGGTTTCGCTGGCCCGCAAGGCCGCCCGCAGCCGCCCGGCCCCGAAGTTGCTGGCCCCGATGGCGCGCACCTTGCCCTCCTTTATGAGCTCGGCATAGGCTTCCAGCGGCTCGGTTACGGTGCGCTCCTCATCGTCCTGGTGCGACTGGTACAAGTCGATGTAATCGGTTTTCAGGCGCTGGAGCGACTCCTCGACGGCCGTGCGGATGTAGTCGCGGCCGAGGCCCTGGCGGCCGTCGCCCATCTTCATGCCTACCTTCGAGAAGATGAGCACGTCGTCGCGGCGGCCGCGGCGCTGTAGCCACTTGCCCAGCACCGTTTCCGATTCGCCGCCCTGGTGGCCCTCGCCCCAGGTCGAGTACACGTTGGCCGTGTCGATGGCATTGCCGCCGCCGGCCACAAAGGCGTCGAGCACCCGGAAGGAAGTGGCTTCGTCGGCGGTCCAGCCGAATACGTTGCCGCCCAGCACGAGGGGGGCGGTGCGCAGACCCGAGCGGCCCAGTTCGCGTTGTTGCATATAGTTGGGTTGAGTAAAGGAGGTAGAGACGCATCTTTGCGTCCGGTCGTTGCTGACGTTGCCTACCGGGCGGGTCCGTTCAACGACCTGGCGCAAAGATGCATCTCTACAGCGTGCCATGATAGGGCACCGTCTTATCCCACTACCCGCTCCAGCACCCGCCAGCCATGGCCGGGCACCAGCAACTCATCGCCGGCCCGGAACATGAGCTGCTCCTCGCTGAATACGTCACGCCAGGTGCCGGCAGCCGTTTCGGGCAACGGCAGTACAACGGGCTCGGGACTGGCATTGATAACGCAGAGCACGGCCGCGCCCTGCTTTTCGCGGATGAAGCCGTAGAGGCTGGCCGCGCCGGGCAGGCGCCCGAAGTGGCTGGCCGGGTCGCCGTTTAGCAGGGCCGGGTGGCGGCGCTTGAGCTGGAGCAGGCGGGTGTAGAAGTCCTGGAGGGGGAAATCCTGCCAGGCTATCGGGTCCCTATCAAAAAAGGCCAGCCGCTTGCTTAGGGCGGCTTCCTGGCCCGAGTACACCAGCGGCATACCCGGCAGCAGCACCGTGAGCACGGCGAAAGGTAGCGCCAGCGGACCCAGCCGCTCGTACTCGGTGCCGTCCCAGCTGTTCACGTCGTGGTTGCTGGTGAAATTCATCAGGTATACCCGCGGCGGGTACTTGGCCCGGACGGCCGCGCGGTACTCGTCGATGGCCGCCAACTCGGCCCGACCCGCCGCGATGCTGTCGAGCAGGTAGTGCAGGCGCAGGCCAAACGTCATGTCGAAGGCGCGCTCCAGCAGGTGGGTATCGGGGTTGAATTCCTCCCAGCTCAGCCCGCCCGAAGGGTACAGCTCATCCCACTCGGCCAGCATGAATACGGGCTTGAGGGCCTCCAGGGCGGGCCGGGCCTCGTCCCAGAAATCGGTGGGCACCAGCGCGGCCACGTCGCAGCGGTAACCGTCGATGCCGACTTCGCGCACCCAGTAGCACAGGGCGTCAATCATGTAGCGGCGCAGCTCGGGCTGGCCGTAGTCGAGGGCCACTACGTCGTGCCAGTCGGCCACGGGCGGCACCAGCCGGCCCTGGGCGTCGTGCTGGTACCAGTGGGGGTGTTGGTGCACCAGAGGGTTGTCCCAGCTGGTGTGGTTGGCCACCCAATCGAGCAGCACGCGCAGGCCCAGGCGGTGGGCTTCGGCCACCAGGGCCCGCAAATCGGCCAGCGTGCCGAACTCGGGGTTTACGCCCAGGTAGTCGCACACGGCGTACTGGCTGCCCAGCGTGCCCTTGCGGTGCTGCTCGCCAATCGGATGAATGGGCATCAGCCAGATGATGCTGATACCCATTTCGGCCAGCCGGGGCAGGTGCGTCATAAAGGCCCGAAACGTACCCTCGGGCGTGTACTGGCGGATATTGACTTCGTAGATAGTGGCCGAAGCAGCCCACTCGGGATGCTGGACCCGGAAAAGCTGGGCGTCGGGGTGGGTGGGCGGGGTAAGATTGGGCATAGGGCAGGCAAGGGGAATCAGCGGCGGCTGCCACGAAGTCCGTGCCACAATGGCCCGGCGGGCGCCTGAAAATACGCAAGTCTATATAGCGAATAGGCTACGTATTAAGCGGTCTGATTGGTTTTCCGGCGCCCTGCCCGTTGGGTTAATTGGGGCCGGGCACCCGCTCGTACACGCGGTAGCCGTGGGCCGGCAGCACCACCTTCGAGCCCGAGCCCAGCCGCTGTATCTGCCCGCTGAAAATGTCGCGGTAGGTGCCCGGCCCGAGGTCGTGCAGGGTCAGCTCGCGGGGCTGCCGGCTGAAGTTGACGGCCGTGAGCACCGCCTGCTGCTGGCGGCGCCGCACAAAGCAGTACACTGCCGGACTGCTGCTGGCGGGCAGGGCGGCAAACTCGGCGCAGGCGTCGCCGTTGGCCAGGGCCGCGTTGCGCTTCTTGAGCTGCAGCAGCGTGGTGTAGAACTCCTGCAGCGGGTAGCCATTCCACGCAATCGGGTCCTTCTCGAAGAAGCTGAGCCGCTTTTTCAGGGCCGCCTCCTGGCCCGAGTACACCATCGGGATGCCCGGCAGCAGGGCCGCCAGCACGGCCTGGGGCAGGGCGTTGGCCCCCAGCCGCTCGTACTCGGTGCCGCTCCAGCTGTTGAGGTCGTGGCTGCTCGTAAAGTTCATCAGGTACACGCCGGCCGGGTACCGGGCCCGCTCGGCCGCCAGGTAGGCATCGATGGCGCGGGTGGGCTGCTGGCCCTGGCCAATGCTGTCGAGCAGATAGCGCAGGCGCAGGGCGTAGGTGGCGTCGAAGGCCTTTTCGAGCAGGTGGGTGTTGGGGTCGAATTGGCCGGGTTTGAGGAAGGGCGGCGCGTGCAGCTCGTCCCATTCGGCCAGCATAAACACGGGCTTCAGGCTGTCGAGGGCGGCGCGGGTGTCGTTCCAGAAATCGGTGGGCACCAGCCCGGCCACGTCGCAGCGGAACCCGTCCACATCGGCCGCCCGCACCCAGTAGGCCATGCTTGCGGTCATGTAGCGGCGCAGCGCGGGCTGGCTGTAATCCAGGTCGATGACGTCCTGCCAGTCGGCCACCGGGGGCTGGAAGCGGCCCAGCGAGTCGCGCGTGAACCAGTCGGGATGCTGGCGGGCCAGGTTGCTGTCCCAGCTGGTATGGTTGGCCACCCAGTCGAGAATAACGTGCATGCCGCGCTGGTGGGCGGCGGCCACGAGGTGGCGCAAATCTTCCAGCGTGCCCATTTCGGGGTTTACGGCCCGGTAGTCGCGCACCGAGTAGTAACTGCCCAGGGTGCCCTTGCGCTTTTCCTGGCCGATGGGCTGAACGGGCATCAGCCACAGAATGCCCACGCCCATGCTGTCGAGGCGGGGCAGGTGGGCCTCAAAGGCCCGAAACGTGCCCTCGGGCGTGTACTGGCGGATATTGACTTCGTAGATGCTGGCGTTGGCAGCCCAGGCCGGGTGGCGCACCGCAAACGGGGCCGGCGGCGGCGCACAGTCGGCGGCCGGCGTATCGACGGAGTTGGTCTGGCAGGCGGCCGGCAGCAGGGCCGCGGCAAGCAGGAGCATCAGAAAAGGCAGGCGGGGCAGAAAAGGCATGGCCCAACATACGCAGTTTTGGCGGTGCGCCCCGGTGGCGGCTACGCGGCGGCCCGCCACCGCGGGAGCCGGGCCTTCCGAAGCCAGCCATTGAGCGGCTCCTCCAGCAGGTAATGCAGCCCGACCGCCACCACGTTCAGCAGCAGAAAAACCAGCAGCGGCTGGGTGGTAATAAGCCGCGTAACAAGGCTGTGCATCACGCCCATATGAATCAGGTAAAACACGTAGGAGCTGCGCCCCAGCACCTGCGCCAGCGGGGTGCTGAGGACCCGGCGCATAAGCGTGTCTTCGGTGAGCAGCCCCGCAAACCAGAGGGCAATGCCCAGGGGGAGTACCACGTTATTCAGAACGATGCCCACCGGATGCTCCTGCCCGAATGTATACGGACCGCGAACTACCATCAGCAACAGCACAATGAATCCCATAGCCAGCAGTCCGGCTACGGTGCGGTAGCAGCCTGCTTTGGCCTGCAGCCGGCCCTGCCGAAACCAGCGGGCCAGCTGAATCCCGACGAAAAACTCAGTGGCCCGGCCAAAGAAAGTGAACAGGAGCATGAAGCGCAGGTTGCCAAACAGCCCGTGCCACAACAGCGGCCCCAGCCCCAGCACCAGCAGCGCCCCTGCGCCCAGCAGCAGGGGCGGCAGCAGCCACAGCAGCCGCGGCCGCCACCTGACGAGCAGAAAGATGAGCGGGGCGCTCAGGTAAAAGCATTCTTCTACCGTTAGGGTCCAGCCCTGGGCCACGCCCGAGTACACGTGCTCCTCGAAAAAGCTGCGCAGAAATGTAACGTTCAGCAGCCATAGGGTCGGCGAAAACTCCCGGGTGTTGTACCAGATGCCTGCAAAAGCCAGGGCCGTCAGCAGAAAATACATGGGGTAGATGCGGGCCACCCGGTTGCGCAGGTAGCGTCCCCACCATTGCGCCGTCATCTGCTCGGTGCCCGCGTAGCGCAGGGCGATGAGAAACCCGCTGAGTACGAAGAAAACCGGTACGCCCACGTGAAATTCGCGCACCACCCTCTCCGGAATCCCCTGAAGCCCGGGCCCTTCCTGAAAGGGATTAAAGTGGTGCAGATACACCAGATAGGCCGCCACCACCCGGATCCCAGTGAGGACAGGCAGGTAGGCCGATGACGCCGGAGCAGCAATGAGCGTGGAAGCGGCAGGCAACCTATCGGAAACAGGCATACACAGAAAAGAAGCGGGCAACGAGGTGTTAATGCAATAGGCCGGGTATAAAGCTACTGCCACGCCGGGCATTGGTGCATGCCGGCGCGTTGACTTTTATGTAGCGTCGCCAAAGTGTCCTGGCTCCCGCCATTACAGCAGCGCCCATTCAAATCGTTGGGGCATCTGCAGCGGGCTCGGTTTCGCACCGCGAAACCAGCGGTTGGCAACACCCGCCGGCCGGCCGGCGTACACGTTACGCAACCAGTTTTCCTTAAACCCTTCGTCTTATGAACCACGCCGACCGCATCGACCAGACCGTCCGGGGCATTTACGACACCTTCGACCGACCCAGTGAGCACCCCGTAGAAGCCGGCCTGGGCTTCATCGATGGCTGGATTGACGCCCTCGACGGCCTGGGTGGCTCGGCCCTGACCGGGCTGCAGAACGAATTGCGCAACCTGCGCGCCTGCGTTGAGCGCCACGACCGGCCCGCCATTGCCGCCAGCCTGCAGCTGCTGGGCGAAGAAACCTCGCGCATCGCCCACAACATGCACAGCTTCACCGACGGTACCGGCGACCAGCTCCGTCACCTGGGCCAGACGCTGGTAACGGCTTCGGGCAACCTCAAAATGTCGTAGCCCGGCCACTGGCGCTCAAAACCGGCGCCGTGCATTATTCGGGCTTTTTTTAATTGTGTAAGATTACGGCCGGCGCGGCCCCTAGCGGGGTGGCTCCGGCCGTTGTGCTGAGGCCCCTGGCGGGTCGCCTGCCTTCGTGGGCGGAGCTACCGGCGAAGCCGCAATATGTTTTGCCGCCGAAAGTTTAACCTGTTGACAATCAACTTTCAGCCGGCGGTTTGGTAAAGATAGCAGTCATTTCTTTCCACCACAAACCCCCGGTAACTATGGATTCGTCCGCCATCAAACCAACCGCCCAACTCGACGCTACCCTGCAGGCGCTCAAAGGAGGCCTCAGCGCCGCCGCACCTGCCGCCGCCGGCAACCTCGACGGCTGGATTTCCACCCTCAACGGGGCCAACAACGCGGGCCTCAGCGCCATTGCCGACGAGCTGAAAAACCTGAAAACCGCCATCAGCAGCGGCGACGGCGCTAAAATCGGCCAGTCGCTGAGCACACTGGGCGAGCACACCACCAAAGCCGCCGCCACCGCCACCGACGACGCGAAAGCCAAGCTCCAGGAGCTGGGCCAGACCCTCAGCCAGGCCGCCAAGTCGCTGCAGGGCTAGAGGTGAAATAGTGAGATAGTGAAATGGTGAGTTGATGTTCGAATGGCCCTACCTGCGCAAGTGGCGCCATCAGGACCATTTAAACATCAACTCACCATTTCACTATCTTACTATTTCCCCTCTAATACCCCGCTGCATTGTCGTCGCCGCGGGGGTCGGCGCCGCCTTCGAGGCGGCCGTCGGGCAGCACCCGGATGATTTCCATGCGGCCCCAGGGGCTGCGGGCGTTGAGCTGGTAGCCGCGGGCCCGGAGCGTGTCCTGGGTGGCGGGCAGCAGGGCGCCGGCTTCCACATCGAGCTGGTCGGGCAGCCACTGGTGGTGCAGGCGCGGGGCGGCCACGGCCTGTTGGGCATTCTGGCTGTAATCAACCACATTGATAATGCCCTGCAGCACGCTGGTGATGATGGTGCTGCCGCCGGGCGTACCAATCACCAGGGCCAGCTTGCTGTTTTTGGTGAGGATGGCCGGCGTCATGGAGGAGAGCATGCGCTTGCCGGGCGCAATGGCGTTGGCCGCGCCGCCCACCAGCCCGTAGAGGTTGGGCGTGCCGGCCTTGCTGCTGAAATCGTCCATCTCGTTATTCAGCAGAAAGCCCGCCCCGGCCACTACCACTTTGCTGCCGTAGGCGCCGTTGAGCGTGGTGGTGCAGCTCACGGCATTGCCCTGGGCATCCACAATGTTGTAGTGCGTGGTCTGGTCCGACTCGTAGCCCGGCAAACCCGCACCGGCTGCTACCTGGGCGCTGGGCGTGGCCCGGCGCGGCTGCAGCGTGGCCATGCGGCGGCGGTTATAGGCCGTATCGAGCAGCTGGGTTACCGGCACGCGGCCGAAATCGGGGTCGCCGAGGTAGGTGGCGCGGTCGGCGTACACCCGGCGCTGGGCCTCGGTCAGCCAGTGCACGGCCTGGGGCGCGTGCCAGCCGGCGGCGGCCAGGTTATAGGGCTCCAGCATCTGCAGCATTTGCAGCAGCGCCACCCCGCCCGAGCTGGGCGGCGGAAACGTGAGCACCTCGTAGCCCCGGTAGCGGCCCCGCAACGGCGTGCGCCATTTGGGCTGGTAGGCGGCCAGGTCGGTTTTGGTGATGAGGCCGCCGCCGCGCCGCATTTCGGCCACCAGCAAATCGGCGGTTTCGCCCGCGTAGAATCCGGCCGCGCCCTGGTCGCGGATGCGGCCCAGCGTGCGGGCCAGCTCGGGGTAGCGGATAGTTTCGCCGGCCTGCCAGGGGGTGTTTTTCAGGTAGGCGCTGCCGGGGTTGAACTGCGCGAAATCTTTTTGCTGGCCGTTGAGGCCGGCGGCTTCCCTGGCCGTCAGCGTCAGGCCCTGGGCGGCCAGCTGCACGGCTGGCTCCACCACGTCGCGCCAGGGCAGCTTGCCCAGCTTGCGGTGCAGCGCCCACATACCGGCCACGGTGCCGGGTACGCCCGCCGCGCGGTGGCCGCGGGTGCTCAGGTTAGGCACCACGTTGCCGGCCGCATCGAGGTACATGTCGCGGGTGGCGGCGGCGGGAGCCGTTTCGCGGAAATCGAGGGCGCCCTCCTGGCCGTCGGCGCCGCGGTAAAGCGCGAAGCCGCCGCCCCCGATGTTGCCAGCCACCGGCAGGGCCACGGCCAGCGCAAACTGCACGGCCACGGCCGCGTCGTAGGCGTTGCCGCCGCGCTGCAGCACCTCCACCCCAATACGGGTGGCTTCGGGGTGGGCCGAAACCACCATGGCCTTACGCGTAACAACGGGCGTGGCGGCCGGCACCGGCGTGGCCAGCATGGCCGCGCCGGTGGGTGGAGCGGCAGCAGGCGGGGCCGTGGTGCAGGCCGCCAGCCCGGCCGCCAGCAGCAGGTAGTGGGAGAGGTGCTTCATGGAGGGAAGATAAATCGATTTCAGCCGTAAGAACGTCATTCAGCACCGCAAATAAGCCGGCCGGGTACTACGGAGGCACTATTCCAGCGCCAATGCGCGGCATTGCCGGCGGCGCACCAGGTGGTGTTGCGGTGGCTGGGGGATAAGTGGCGGCGGCGCCAACTTTGCGTCGGGTTAGCCCCCGTTGTCCGATTCCACGTAGTTTTGGGAGCAACCCTGCACCCTTGCCCTTCCGCCATGACCACGCCTGCCACTTCGCTCGATTCTGCCACTCCCGCCTCCGCGCTGCCCCTCGTGCAGCACGACCCCTGGCTGGCGCCCTACGAGCCAGTGCTGCGCCGCCGCCAGCAGCGGCTGCAGGCCCGGCTGGCCGAAATCAGCCAGCAGTACGGCTCGCTGAGCAAGTTTGCCACCGCCCACCAGCGCCTGGGCCTGCACTACGACGGCCGCCGCCGCGGCTACTGGTACCGCGAGTGGGCCCCCGCCGCTCAGAGCCTGAGCCTGATTGGCGACTTCAACGACTGGAACCGCCAGGCCAACCCACTGACCCGGGCCGAGGATGGCGTGTGGGAGGTTTTTCTGCCCGATAAAGAATACCAGGGCCGTCTCACTCACTACTCGCACTACAAGGTGCACGTAGTATCGGCCCGTGGTGCCCAGGACCGCCTGCCGGCCATGCTGCGCCGGGCCGTGCAGGATGCCGAAACCAACGACTTCGCCGGCCAGGTCTGGCGGCCCGCCGCTCCATTTGCCTGGACCGACCAGAAGTTTCGGGTGGCCAATGCCGTGCGCGAGCCGCTCATCTACGAGGCCCACGTAGGCATGGCGCTGGAAGAAGGCCGGGTGGGCTCCTACCTGGAGTTTGCCGACCAGGTGCTGCCGCGCATTGCGGCCGGCGGTTACAACTGCGTGCAGCTGATGGCCATCATGGAGCACCCGTATTACGGCTCGTTTGGCTACCATGTGGCCAACTTCTTTGCCGTATCGTCGCGCTTCGGCACGCCCGAGGAGCTCAAGTACCTCATCAACGAAGCCCACCGCCGGGGCATCGCCGTGCTGCTCGACATCGTGCACTCGCACGCCGTGAAAAACGAGGCCGAGGGCCTGGCGTACTTCGATGGCTCGGGCCACCAGTACTTCCACGCCGGGGCCCGGGGCGAGCATCCGGGCTGGGATTCGCGCCTCTTCAATTACGGCAAGCCCGAGGTGCAGCAGTTTCTGCTCAGCAACCTGCGCTACTGGCTGGAGGAGTTCCACGTCGACGGCTTCCGCTTCGATGGCATCACCAGCATGCTCTACCACCACCACGGCGAGGGCGTGAGCTTCGGCGGTTACGAGTCGTATTTCGGGCCCGAAGTGGATGAGGACGCGGTGCTTTACCTGCAGCTGGCCACCACGCTGGTGCACGAAATCAAGCGCAGCGCCCTGCTGATTGCCGAAGATATGAGCGGCCTGCCGGGCCTGTGCCGGCCCATTGCCGAGGGCGGCGTCGGGTTCGATTACCGGCTGGGCATGGGCATTCCCGACTATTGGATCAAGCTGCTCAAGCATACCCGCGACGAAGACTGGAACATCTACGACCTGTGGTATGTGCTGGGCAACCGCCGCGACGGCGAGAAAACCGTGGCTTACGCCGAAAGCCACGACCAGGCCCTGGTAGGCGACAAAACCCTGGCACACTGGCTGCTCGATGATGCCATTTACCAGCACATGGGCCGCCACGATACCGACCCGATTGCGGCCCGGGGCGTGGCCCTGCACAAGCTCATCCGCCTGCTCACCATCAGCCTGGGCGGCGACGCCTACCTCAACTTCATCGGCAACGAGTTCGGCCACCCCGAATGGGTGGATTTCCCGCGCGAGGGCAACAACTGGAGCCATCATTTTGCCCGCCGCCAGTGGAGCCTGGCCGACAACCCCGACCTCAAGTTTCAGTACCTGCTCAACTTCGACCGGGCCATGATTCAGCTGATCCGGCGCAGCCACCTGCTGGCCGCCGGCCCGGCCCGCCAGCTCCACCTCGATGCCGAAAACCAGGTGCTCATCTTCCAGCGCGGCCCGCTGCTGCTGGCCTTCAACCTGCACGCCACCCGCAGCATCCCCGACTACCGCTTCCGGGTGCCCGCCGCCGGCCGCTACCGCATCGTGCTCGACTCCGACGCGCCCGACTTCGGCGGTTTCGCCCGCATCGACGACGACTACCGCTACGAAACCCAGGAGCACGAAGGCAGCCACCAGCTCAGCCTCTACCTCACCAGCCGCACCGCGCTGGTACTGGAGTTGGTTTGAGCTGCAAGCCGCCAGCCACAAGCGGCAAGCTGACATGCGAACATCAGCTTGCCGCTTGTGGCTGGCGGCTTGCAGCTTACTTACTATGTATTTTTCGTGCGGCGGCCCGATTCGGCCTGTTCCAGGGCTTCTATGATTCGCTGGTCGCGGGCGTCGGGCTTTTTGGCGCGGCTGATGTGCTGGGCCAGCTGCTTGCGCTGGGTGAAGGGCAGGGCATCGAACTTGGCCCGCAGGCCGGTGCGGTCGAGGGCCTGAGCCAGCTCGGCGGGCAGCTCCAGGCCGCTGGGGTCGGTGTCGTGCCAGAGCACCACGTGCACGGTGTCGGCCCAGGTTTTGTCGATGGCATTGCGCACTTCCTTGCGCACGCTGAAACCGTGGTGCTCGCCGCCCATGGGCGTCAGGTTGAGGCGGATGGGGAAGCCGTCGATGGTGCCCTGCACGGGCAGCGCGCCTTTAACGCCGTATTCGGTCGGCACATCGAAGGGCACTATCACGAACACGCCGTTGTCGGCTCCGTCCATTTCGAGCGGGGCATCAAATTCGTGGCGGCGGGGGGTAGCGGAAGGGGAGGAAATCATGCGGAAGGAGGGGTGATGGGGGCCACGGCCGGACGGCCCGGCCGGTGGTGTTCGATGTGAAACAGCAGCTCGTTGATGGCGGCCGTGTTGCTGATGGCAACCGTGCGCAGCCGCTCCGGGGGCACCTGGTAGCGCTCCGTCAGGCGGCTGGCCACTTCGGCCGAGGCGGCCAGCACCAGGTCGGCGCGGCGCAGGGCCAGGCGTTCCAAGGCCACGGCCCAGCCCGTTTCGGCGGGGGAGGCCCGTTCCTGGGCCAGGCTGTGCACGTGCAGCACAAGCGGCCAGCCCGTGAGCTGCCGGATTTCCATGGCGGCCAGCCAGGTTGGCCAATCTACGGCATAAATTACGGCAAACTGCTTGCCGCAAGCCCAGTTGCTGGCAAAACGGGCGTATTGAATTACCTGAAAGTTGAGGTCGGTGGCCGTGGCGTCGGGCGGGTTACGGCCCAGCGCCGCCAGCTCCTGCGCAAGCGTGGCATGCACCCGCGTGGGCGGCGCCGGGCTCAGGGCAGTAGCGGGAGTAGCTGGGGCCGCTAGCCCAGACTGGTCTTTCGCCGGCGGCAGTTCAGCGGCCCGCGAAACCGGTAACGGGTCGGCCTGGGTTGGCTCGACGCGCTTGGGCTGGGCACCAAGGGCCGGAAAATCCCCGTCGGCCGGGGTTCTGGCCGAAGCGGTGGCGGCAGCCGGCCCCGGCCCGGCCGGCTCCCCGGCCCGCTGGCCCGCCGCTGCCGCCGCCAATGCCGGGGCAGCGGGTGCGGTGGCAGCGGCGGGCGTGGCGCCCAGGTAAGGCGCGGCCGGGCTGCTGCTGCCCAGGTACGGGGCGGCCGGGGCCTGCCAGGCGGCCGGATTGGGGCTGGGGCGGGCTGCTGCCCGAATGGCAGCTAAGTCCAGCTCGGCCAGCCCGGTGGTGCGCACCGTGCCCCCGGCCACGGCAAAAGCGGGCTGCGGCTCGTGGGGCAGCAGCACCGCCAGGTTCGTGAGCGGGGCCAGCTGCTGCACCAGCGCCCGGAGCGGCGGCGCGGTGGCGGGCTGAGGCTGGAGCACTTCATTCCAGCCAAGCAGCAATATGCGGGAAGAAGCAGTGGACATAGGGCGGCAAACTGTCGAGGTAGATACCAGGAGTACGGCAAGGTAGAAAAAAAGGCAATGGCCCCCGGGCCCCACGCCGCATTTACCCCTGGTTTTGCCCTCGCTACGCTGCGCTACTCCACTACCAGCCGCCGGCTCTGGCCGCCGCTGCGCACCAGGTACAGGCCGGGGCGCAACGGGGTGGGCAGCGCCAGCAGCAGCGGGCCGGCCGGCGGTGTGGTCGTCGTCAGCAGCAGGCGGCCCGTCAGGTCGAGCAGCTGCACCGGCTGGCCGGGGGGCAGGCCGGCCACCGTTACCCGGCCCTCGCGGGTGGGGTTGGGCCAGAGCTGCCAGGTGGCGCTGCCGGCCGGCACGGCCACCGCCCGCACTTCCGACAGGCTGGCGGTGCTGTCGGAATCGAGCTGGCGCAGGCGGTAGTACACCAGCGGCGCGCCATAGGTGGGCAGCTGGTCGTCGTCGAAATCGTAGGTGGCGGCCTGACCACGGCCGGGCACCCAGGCCCGGCGCCGGAACGCCGTGCCGTCGGTTGACACTTCTACCGCGAAGCCCGCGTTGCCGAGCTCGGTGGCCGTGCGCCAGTGCAGCCGGGCCGCGGCCCCGCGGGCCTCAGCCGTAAAGCCGGCCAGCGTAACGGGCAGCGTAACCGGCGTGCCGCGCAGGGTGATGGTGGCCGGACTCAGAGCAAAAAACACGTTGTCCACCGCTTCTACCCTGATGCGGCCCTGGGTGGTAGGCTGGCCGGGCAGGCGCACCGAGGCCGTGCCGTTGTTGGGCACCTCGGCCGCCAGCACCGTCGGGAAGGTCAGGCCGCCGTCGCTGGAGAACAGAATCCGCACGCTTTTGCAGTTTACGGGCTCCTGGTTGGTGCCGAGCACGTCCCAGGCCACGGTGTAGGCGCTGCCCGGGGCGGCGGCAAGCGCGGCCGCCGGGGCCGTTACCCGAAACGGGCCGGCGTCGGCCACGCGCAGGGCCAGGTTGGCGCCGGCCACGCCGCCGCGGTTGTCGCGCACGGTGAGGCGGAAGTTGAGCGGCCGGGCTACCAGCGGCAGAAACTCGCCTTCCGCAGTGGTTGCGTTAGCCAGCACGGCGCTCAGCTGCGGGAAAGTGCGCGTTGGGTTGCCTACGGGCGTAAAGCTGCGGAACAGCGGGGGGGCGCTGGGGTCGGTGGCGGCGCCGGCCAGGCCGCTGGCGTCGCCCAGGTCCAGCTGCTCCCAGCTGTAGCTCAGCTGGTCGTTATCGGGGTCGGAGCCCGCCCCGGTGAGGGCGAAGGGCGTGCCTTTAGGAATGACGAAGGTGCCGGCCGGCACCTGCACGGCCGGTGGGCGGTTGCCGTTGTTGGCCGCCGTAACTCCGCAGGTAAGCTTGGGTACGATGGCGCTCAGGCTGGCCGCATGGAAATACCTGATGCCCGGCCCCACGTTATCGGGGTCGCAGCGCGAGTCGTACGACATGATGGTGTTGCCTGCCCCCGGCTCGTAGGCCAGATTGGCGCCACGGTTGCCGCCGCTGCAGTTGCCCTTGTCGCCGTTGAAGGTGTGACTGGAGCCCAGCTGGTGGCCGATTTCGTGCAGGGTTACCTCGTTCAGATACCGGGCGCTGCTGGCCGTGGAGGCCCCGCCGCCCTTGCCCGAGGGCCCCGGAGAAGCGGAACAAACCACGCCTACATAGGCCACGCCCGAGTAGCCGCCGCTATTGTAGCCCAGTACGTGGCCCAGGTCGTAGTTGGCAGCGCCGATAAGGTCGTTGACTATCCCTGCATTGGCACCTAGCAAGGCAGTGGGAGAAGTGCTGGTGCCGAAGAGGTCGGTGGCGGCACTGGCAAAAATGAGCTTGTCGTTATTGGCCACCAGCTGCAGGCGCAGGGCCAGTTCCCGCTCGTACACGCCGTTGAGCGAGTTAACCAGCTTCACCACTTCGGCCATGGTGCCGGCCACAGTGCCGCCGCCCAGCTTATTTACAAACTCGCTGGTGGTAGCCACGGCCAGCCGCAACGTGCGCAGCTGCCCGCCGTAGGGCGCGGGCGGGGCCGGGGGCGTGTCGCCGGGGCGCTGCGGGGGCGTGCCGGGTGGCAGCAGCGCCTGGCAGTCGAAAACGACAGGCGCCTGGGCGCGGCTCTGATAGAGGGCGGGTGCTGCCGCCGCCTCATCGCCCGAAATGCTGCTGATGCTGCCATCAGCGGCGAGCAGCTGGGCGTGCAGGCCGGTGGGCGTCCACTCCAGGCGCACGGTGGCGGCGGGCTCATCGAGGGCGCGGCCGGCAAACGTGCGGATGCGCGGATAGCGGGCAGCCAGGGCCGGGGCCATCACGGGCGCCTGCCGGAAGGCATAGCGGTGCAATGTGCCGTCGGGGTGGGGCAGCTCCAGCACAACCGGGGCCGCGGGCTGGGTTTCGGCTGGGGCCAGCGCCAGCCGGGCGGCCAGCTGGGTGGTATCGAGCCGGAACCAGCGGGCGGGCGCTCCGGCCACCGGGCCGCGGGCCGCCACTGGCGCGGCGGCCGGCTCCCAAAGCGACGAGGTTTGGGCGGCCGTTGCATTTGGGGCGGAGGAGGTTGACTGGGCCGCGGCCGGGGCTGGTAGGCCGCCCAGGGCGGCGAAAAACAGGCCGCAAAGCAGCGGCCGAAGCAAGGAAATGGTTGGTTGCATACAGGCAGACAGAGGACGAAACGGCACTGCCAGGACAAGCTGCCCCGACCGGCCGTGGGGCTCAAACGCCTGACTGTCTGTAATAATGCCCGCCTGATTCTGCCTTCCGGGGCCCGGCCGCGGTTGGGTCTAACTCCTTATCGGAATCATTAAAAAGAGCGCCTGAATTCCTGTTCGCTTGCTACTTAATGGCAGCTGATTTCAATACAAAATTCGGGCATGAAGCGCCCGCAAGAAACCGTCCGCCAAGCCGCCGGTCCACTCACTCCTCACTCCTCACGCGCCAATTCGCTCCCGCAGATACTGGTATACCTCGGGGTTGCTGAGCAGCGTGCCGTGATGCAGCTGCGGATAAATGCGGGTGCTGATGAGGCGGCCGGGCGGGGCGGCGGGGTCCTGGAAAATGCGGCCGGCGGCGCTGCCGGCCCCCACCAGTCCGTCGCCGAAGTAGTCGTGCAGGGCCGAGCTGGCCGATTTCAGCAACGAGCCCACCAGCACGTGGTAGCGCACCTTCGGCAGCAGCGGTACCACCGTGCGGGGCGGAAACAGGTCGTCGGCGTGGGGGCTCTGCCAGTCCTGCTCCACGAGCAGGGCGTGGCGCAAATCCTTGATGCCATTGCTGCGCTGGTCGAGCAGGCCGCTGATGGCGCGGGTGGGCCAGAGGTTGATTTTGCGCAGTACCAGGCTGGTCAGGTGGCTGTTCTGCTCCAGAAACGAGCCGTCGTTGGGTACGCCCAGCAGAAACACGTCGCGCAGCCGCTCCAGCCAGGGGGCGTAATTCGCTGTTCGCTGTTCGTTTTTCGTTGGCTGACTTTCGGAGGAGGTCAGGCCATCAGCTTCGGCCAGAGCCGCCGCGGGGCCAGCGGGGCCAGCTGTTTCGGGAGCCGCGTCAGCAGCCTGCCCAGCAGGCCCATTCCCATCCTTCTCAACTTCCAATATTTCACTTTTAACTGACCCGTAATACCCGGCCGAGCGGATGAGCAGGCCGCCCATGCTGTGGCCCACCAGCACCAGTTCGCCCACGGCTGCGGGGTAAGTGGCCACCAGCTCCGTGAGCAGCTCGTGGAGGCGGCGGCCGTTTTCAGAAATGTGCAGGCCCGAGTTGTAGCGCACGTACAGGCAACAGAGGTCGGGCAAATCCTGCTGCAGGCGCGGGCCGAAGCGCAGGTCGTCGGGGCCGTGGCCGGTCTGCCAGATAACTTCGTCGCCCATCAGCCCGTGCAGAAACACCACCGTGGTGCGCGGCCGGCCGCCGGGTGCCGGCTGCAGGTCGAGGTCGGCCACGGCCACATCGGCGGCGTAGCGGCGGAAGCTGAGCTGGATGGCGCGCCGGTCGTGGCGGGCGGCCAGCTGGTCGCCGAAGGCCCCGTTGAGCACGGGCAGCGTAAAGTGCAGGTTGTCCTGGCCGATGCGGTAGAGGGCGCCGGCCCCGTCGAAGGGGGCACGAGCGGCGCGGCCCACGGCGGCAGCCACCCGGCGCCAGCGCGGGCGCCGGGGCGCAGGAGTGGCATCTTCGGAGTCGAAGTGCTCGTCGGATTCAGGAATTGGCTCGGAAGCTTCGCTCATTGAAAAATCAGTTGCCGGTTGTTAGCGGCCGGGCGTCGGTGCTTGCGCTGCTGTTGAAGGTTGAACGCTCAATCACTGCCCGAAAAGGACTTCAGCACACCTAATTTACAAGGTAGCTGCTAAACCGAAGAGGCGCCGTAGCTACAACGCGTCAGGTTTGCGGGTTGTTTGCCCCAGCGGCCGGAGCCGGCAGCACGGCGCCCAAGGCGGCGCCGGCCAGCAGCCCGCCCACGTGGGCGGCATTGTCGGTGGTGTGGGATTCGAGGCCGCCTACCAGGCTGCTCACCATAAAGTAGAGCACGAACACGCCCAGCGCCGCCCGCTCGGAGCGGTTGAGCGAGGCCGGCCGGCGGGCTAGGGTGGCCAGCAGCAGCCCGTAGAGCCCGAAAATGGCTCCCGAAGCCCCCACCGAGTTCACGCCCTGGCTGTGCCACCACAGGCTGGCCAGGCTGCCGGCCACTCCGCTCAGCAGGTACACGCCCAGCAGGCGTTTGCTGCCCACCATGCGCTCGGCCAGCAGCCCCAGAAAAACGAGCGTGAGCATATTGAGCAGCAAATGCCCGAAGCCGCCGTGCAGGAATACGCTCGTCAGCAGCCGCCAGGGCTGCCCGGGCAGCGTAAGGGCCGAATAGTTGGAGCCCCAGCGGATGAGGTCGGCGCCGGCGGGCTGCAGCAGGTTGGCGCCGGCCAGCCCCAGCAGCAGGTAGGCCCCCAGGTTCAGCCAGAACAGCGCCGGGGTGGTGCGGTAGCCCGGCCGGAACCCGAAAATGCCCCGTAGCGTGGCTGCCAGCCCCCCCTTTTCGGCCGGTCCGGCTGGTGGGGCCGGCCGGCGCGGCGGCGCGGTCAGGTCGGGCACGAGGCCGCGCCGCTGCAGCTCGCGGCCGGCGGCCTGGCCCACTGCCGGCGGGTACTCGGCCGCGTGGCGGGCCAGGTACAGCAGCTCGGCCTCGGTGTAGCCCACCAGCGGGTCGGTCGGGTCGGGGGGGAGCAGGGCAGGGTCGGGAACGGCAGAATCGGGCATGAGCGACACGGGAAAAGCAGCGCGCCGCTGAAGGCGCATTCCTGCGGCCGGCTTCACAAACCCTGCCAGCCCCCGGCGCCTGCCAGAGTTGCGGCTTTAGCGGTAGGGGGTAAGCCTAGAGGTCGGAAATATTGCCCTGCATTACCTGCTTGCTGGAGTGGCCCAGCAACTGCCCGGCAATATCCGAGGCCTCGGCATCGGCCCGTTTCTGGTCGCGGTCGGTAAACAGCTCGCCGTACATTTCGTAGCGGGTTTTAAAGTTTGAGAGGGCAATGCGGCGCAGCGTGAGGCCCTGCTGCATCAGCGTAAGGCGGGCCTCCATGGTGGGCGTGAGGTGCTGGTTGTAACCCTTGGCTGCCATAAACCAATCGATGCGCTCCAGCCCGATGCCGGCCTGCCCCGGGAATACGTCCGTAACGGAGTCGGTGCTGGCCTGGGCGGTGAGGTGGGCGGCCGTATTTTCGGCCAGCCAGTAGCGGCGGGCCATGCGGGCGTAGCGGCCGGCGGCAGTGGTATCGGCGCGGTCGGCGGCGGGCAGCAGGCTGCGGGTGCGGGCTACCTGCACGGCGGCTTCGGACTCGAACGAGGGCAGCGGCCGCACCACGGTGGCTTCGAGCACAATGGGCCGGGGCGGGGCCATAGCGGGTTTAACGGCCTGGGGGCGCATTATCCACCAGACCAGGGCCAGGCCAACTGCCAGCGCCAGCCCGGCCAGCAGCCATCTGCTTCCGCGGCCGGCCGGCGCGGCATCGTATTCGGTGGGAGCCGGCGGAGTTGCAATTTCGGGAAAGGCGGGCGCGGCGGGCACCAGCGCGCCACGCTGCCTTAGCTCCTGGCGGGCGCGGGCCACCACGCCCGCATCGTAGAAACCCGGGTTTTCGATGAGGTACTGCAGCTCGGCGGTGGTTTTTTGCTGAAACGAATCAGGAGCGGTAGGAAAGCCGGACATAACGGATAGCGGGGCTGAAAGTGGTCGTCAAGTTGAGAAAAAGCCCGGATTTTTCAAGCTGCCGCCGCCAACGCCGCCGCCGCGCGGCCCGTATAGCCTTCAGGCGCCAACTGGTTGACCGGCATCCGGTCGGCCGTCGGCGCACTTATTCTCATTTCCTCATTTTATCCCATATCCATGGCAACTGACCAGAATAATTCCAACGAAGACCTCCAGAACGAACACAACCGCACCCAGCAGCAGGTGGCCAACACCGGCAACAACGCCCCGCGCCCCGAAAACGTGGGGGGCACCAGCGTACAGCAGCAGGGCGGCAAGTCGCTTACGTCCTCGCCCGACTCGGAGGGCACCCACGGGGGCAACCGCGGCGGTAGCCACGACGGCGGCGCCCAAAGCGCCCAGGGCAGCAGCAACCGCGGCGGCCAGCCCGGCGCCGACCAGAAAAACGACGGTGGCGGCTCGGACAACGAAAACGCCGACCAGACCAAGAACACTACCGCCTACAACACCGAGTACTCCAATGCCCGCTCGGCCCCCAGCTCGGCCAACGACGGCGGCAAAATGGGCGACGCCAACAATCCGGCCTAAACCGGGTCGCCACCACAACTCCCACAGCGTTTAATTTTCCAACCCGATGAAAGACTCTGCTAAGAAAGACCAGCCCGGCAACGCCGCTGATATGGTAGCCGACGGCGCCGGCTCGGCCGCCCAGCAAACCGATTCGCAGGCCACAGCCGATTCCAACCCCGAAGCCGCCATTCCCGAAAGCACCCAGGAAGACATGGGCGACGGCGCGGGTATCCGCGGCGGCTACGGCGACAGTGACCAGACCAACGGCAAGGAAGGCTAACATATTTGTTATTCGTTCTTTAGTTCGCTATTCAGCAGGCGGCCCGCAGTACCTGATAATCGGGTAGTGCGGGCCGCTTGCTGAATCTGGAAAGTCAACAAACGAATAACGAGCCACGCAAACCGAAAGACAACTGGCCCATGCGCAACCTGCTTCTCTGCCTGCTGCTGCTTGCCGCCAGTGCGGCCCACGGCCAGAACCCGCTGCCACGGCTGCTGCGCACCGATCCGGGGCTGGCGGCCGTGGCCCAACAGGCGGGTGAGCATCGGCTGCAGATTCTGTACACCCAAATCCGGCGCGACCGGCAGGGGCGGCCGCACTTGCGCTCCTACAGCTACCGGCTGCGGCCGCGCGAGTACTTCTACCCGGCCAGCGCCATCAAGCTGCCCGCCGCCCTGCTGGCGCTCGAAAAGCTGCACGACCTGCGCCAGACCCAGCCCGAGCTGCGCAGCGACGCTCCGCTACGCATCGGGGCTGCCGGCTGGGGCCAGACGCCGGTGGAGCGCGATACCACCAGCGCCGACGGCCGCGCCAGCCTGGCCCACTACGTGCACAAAATGCTGCTCGTGAGTGATAATGATGCCTACAACCGCCTGTATGAGTTCGTGGGGCCGGCCGGGCTGCAGCAGGGGCTGCGCGCCCACGGCCTGCGCCGCACCGTGCTGCGCCACCGCCTTTCGGTCGGCGACCAGGATTCCACGGCCCGCCACACCAACCCGCTGGCCCTGTACACCGATACCACGCTCGGCCGGCCGCTGTACCTGCAGCCGGCGGCCTATTTCGGGGGGCGCTGGC
Source organism: Hymenobacter actinosclerus (assembly GCF_900111515.1). GTDB lineage: Bacteria > Bacteroidota > Bacteroidia > Cytophagales > Hymenobacteraceae > Hymenobacter > Hymenobacter actinosclerus. The sequence goes on along the minus strand of NZ_FOHS01000003.1, from coordinate 79,725 downwards.
CGCGCGGGCCACGGCGGGGCCGCCGCATTGGCAGGGCGTACCTGCAGGGCGGCCAGCGCATCAGCGGCCCGCTCGATTTCAGCGACAAAAACGCCGCCACCCTGGCCGATTTGCAGCGCAGCCTGCAGCTGGTGCTGCTGCCCGAAACCGTGCCGCCGGCCCGGCGCCTGCGCCTCGATTCGGCCGACCGCTGCCTGGTGCTCAACAGCCTGTACCAGCTGCCCCGCCAGAGCCGGTTTCCGCGCTACCCCGAGGCCGGGTATCCCGACAATTATGCCAAGTTTCTGCTGGCCGGCGGCCCGGCCGGGCCGCTGCCGGAAGGCGTGCGTATCTACAATAAAATCGGGCTGGCCTACGGCTTCCTCCTCGACAACGCCTACATTGTCAACCCCACCACGGGCGTCGAATTCCTGCTTAGTGCCGTTGTTTACGTGAACTCCAACGGCGTGCTCAACGACGACACCTACGACTACGATTCCGTTGGTTTCCCGTTTCTGCGCCGCTTGGGTGAAGTGGTGTACGAGCACGAAACCCGCCGCCGCAAATAACCTTTCCGCCCGCTATATTGCCCTGCACATGAACATCCTTTCAGCTCTGTCGAGGCTGCTTCTGGCAGGCCTGCTGGTTTCCGTCTTACTCTCTTGTGAAGCCCGGCCGGAGCCGAAAATGGAAGACGGGTTCCTGGTTTGCAGTATGGCCGATATCCTGCAAAACCCCGCCGGCTTCGATCAGAAAAAAGTAAAAGTGCCCGGCGTTTTCGTTTACAACGCCGATAATGCGGCCATTCGCCGCAACTGGCCCAACAGCTCCGACCAAATCGGCCTGGACTTCAGCGCCTTGGTAGGGGAGTTGGGGCCGGACGTTTTGGGTGCTCTGAAGGAGGAGAAAATCGTGATAAGCGGCATCTATTACATCGACCGAAAAGGGCCTCAGAACCAATACCAAGGCACCATTAAGTGCCTGGGCATCGGCGGCTACTGAACCGGCCCCTCCGCCATGTCGCGCAACCCCTACCACCTGCCCCTGATTTGCTCCGTGCACGAGTACCGGGCGCAAGTAGCCGCCGACCCCGACCAGCAGCTGGTAGAGCTGGCGGCCGAAGTGCCCGGCCTGGTGCTGGATCTGCGCTACGCCACGCCCAACAATCTGGCCGGCCGGCCCCTGTACCCCCGCGCCCGGGCCCTGGCCCGGCGGCCGGTAGCGGCGGCCCTGGCGCGGGTGCAGGTCGCGCTGGCCCCCTACGGCGCGGGCCTGTGCGTGTACGATGCCTACCGCCCCTACCACGTAACGCGCGAATTCTACGAGCTGATTGGCGACGAGAACTTCGCGGCTCCGCCCTGGCGCGGCTCGCGCCACAACCGCGGCTGCTCGCTCGATGTGGGCCTGGTGCTGCGCGAAACCGGCCAGCCGCTGCCGCTGCCCACCGCCTTCGACGAGCTGACGCCCGCCGCCCACGCCCGCTACCCCCATTTGCCGGCCCACGTGCTTTTCAACCGCAGCCTGCTGCTGGCCGCCATGCGCCAGCAGGGTTTCCAGAATTACCCCGCCGAGTGGTGGCACTTCGACCACCCCCGCTGGCCCGAGTTCGACCTGCTGGATTTGTCGTTTGAGGAGCTTTTTTGAGCTGCAAGCTACAAGCCACAAGCTGCAAGTACGTTCAAGCTTGTGGTCCAATCAAAGAGCCTGGCCCAGCTGCAAAATATCTGAGCCACAAAATATAAGCCACAAGCTTGAACGTGCTTGCAGCTTGCAGCTCAAATAGATTGCAGCTCTCTAAAGAGCCAGGCCCAACTGCTGGCCTATTTGGTCGTCCTGGCTTTCGAGGGTGGAGAGGGTGATGCCCAGCAGGCGCACGCCCAGCGGCACGGGCAGCAGCGCCTGTAGCAGCTCGCGGGCTAGGCGCTCGGCCTGCTCGCGGTGCTGGAGCGGGGCGAATAGCGTGCGGCTGCGGGTAATCTGCTGGAAGTCGGCGTACTTGACTTTGAGTGTGAGCGTGCGGCCGCGCACGCCCAGCCGCTCGGCGTGGCCCCAAGTGCTTTCCAGGCAGGGCACGAGGCGGGCCCAGAGGTCGTCGTAGCTGGTCAGGTCGTGCTCGAAGGTGGTTTCGTTGCCGATGGATTTACGCACCCGGTCGGGGCGCACGGGGCGCGGGTCCTGGGCGCGGGCAATGAGGTAGTAGTGCCCGCCGGCCTTGCCGAAGTGCTGGCGCAGAAACGCCTCCGACTGCTGCCGCAAATCGAGGCCCGAGAAGATGCCGAGCGCGTTGAGCCGCGCCGCCGTGGCCGGCCCGATGCCGTGAAACTCGCCCACCCGCAGCTGCTCCACGAAAGCCAGCCCCTGCTCGGGCCGGATAACGAACTGGCCGTTGGGCTTGCGGTAATCAGAAGCCAGCTTGGCCAGAAACTTATTGTAGCTGATGCCCGCCGAGGCCGTCAGCTGAGTTTTTAGCAGGATTTCGGCCCGGATTTCGCGCGCCACTTGGCTGGCCAGCGCCACGCCCTTCAGGTTCTCGGTTACGTCGAGGTAGGCCTCATCCAGGCTCAGCGGCTCAATCAGCGGGGTGTACTCGGCAAAAATAGCCCGAATCTGCCGCGACACCTCCTTGTAGACCTCGAAGCGCGGCTTCACAAACACCAGTTCGGGGCAGCGCCGCCGCGCCAGCGCCGACGACATGGCCGAGCGCACCCCGAACTGCCGGGCCTCGTAGGAGGCCGCCGCCACCACGCCCCGCTCCCGGGAGCCGCCCACCGCCACCGGCCGCCCCCGCAGCTCGGGCTGGTCGCGCTGCTCCACGGAGGCATAAAACGCGTCCATGTCGAGGTGAATAATTTTGCGGGTTTCGGCGGCGGGGTCCACTGGTGCAAAGGTAACCACTGGCGCGAAGCCTTCCCCGGCATCCCAGGGCTGAAGCCCTGGGCTAATCAGCGGCTGAAGGACGGGCCTGGTATGCGCCAGCCTTAATCCTGCACCGGCTCCAGCGGCGGCAGGTTGGCTGGCTGGCCGGGCTTGGCCCTGCGGCTGACCAGGAACACGCCCAGGAAAATCAGCAGGCCCTGGCCGGCCCGGTCCCAGGTGAGGTGGTCTTTGCCCAGGCTCACGGCAATGAGCACGGCCAGCGCGGGTTGCAGGTAGATGTAGGCGCCCAGCAACGACGGCGAGGCGTATTTGAGGGCCCAATTGTTGAGCAGGTAGGCCATAATCGTTACGCAGATAACCATGTAGGCCACCGCCACCCAGATACCGGGCGGGAAGCTGGCGTAGTCGGCGGTAGTAGCCTGGTGCCAGCCGGTAGGCACGGCCAGCACCGCGCCCACCAGAAAAATGCGCTTCAGCACCGTAAACGGGTGGTACTTGCGCATGAGGGGCATCACAATCACCAGGTAAATGCCGAAAAACATAGCATTGAGCAGGATATAGATGTCGCCGAGCAGCTCGCTGGGGGCGCCGGCCACCACCGGGCCCCGGCTGAGGATGATGCTGGCCGCCCCCAGCCCGGCAATGCCCACGCCCAGCACCCGGCGCAGCGTCAGCTTTTCGCTCAGCAGCACCGCCGAGGCCAGCACCGTGACCACCGGCGCGATGGTTTGAATCAGCGAGGCGTTGATGGGCGAGGTGAGGTTGAGGCCCGAGAAGAACAGCAGCTGGTTGAGCCCGATGCCCAGCACCCCGCAGGCAATGGAGCGCAGGTTGTCGGCGCGGCCCGTTATGCGGTCGTGGGGCGCGGCCAGGCGGTGAGCGACGGTAAAGAACAGCGTGGCGCCTACAATCCGCAGCAGCACCAGCCCAAACGGGCCCATGTAGCGCGGCATCACGTCTTTGGAGATACTGTAGTTGGCCGCGTAAATCAGGGCCACCACGAACAGGGCCGCGTGGACCTTAACGGAGGTTTTCATTTCTTTTGAGCTTCAGGCTGCAAGCTACAAGCTGCAAGCTGACCGCCTGTCATCCTGAGCGGAGCGAAGGACCTTATCACATGTCAAAGGTTCGTTCAAACGTGATAGGGTCCTTCGCTCCGCTCAGGATGACAAGGTGCCCCTGACACCTCCCGCCCGAAGCTTGTAGCTTGAAGCTTGAAGCCTGTAGCTTGCAGCTCACAAAGCCTCCCGCCCAAAGCTTGTAGCTTGCAGCCTGAAGCTTGCAGCTTAAAAAAATGACTGGTTCTCTTTTCGATTCCGACCCCGCACCTGTTTCCAAACCCGCCCCGCCGGCCGCCAATGCCCCGCTGGCTGAGCGCATGCGGCCCCGCACGCTCGATGAGTACGCCGGGCAGCAGCACCTCATTGGGCCCGAGGGGGTGCTGCGGCGCTACCTGAGCGCCGGGCGGCTGCCTTCGCTGATACTGTGGGGGCCGCCGGGCGTGGGCAAAACCACGCTGGCCAACCTGCTGGCCGCCGAGCTGGGCAAGCCTTTCGCCTCGCTGAGCGCCGTGAATGCGGGCGTGAAGGACGTGCGGGAGGTAATCGAGCGGGCCCGCAAGAAGCCGGGCACCATTCTGTTCATTGATGAAATCCACCGCTTCAGCAAAAGCCAGCAGGACGCGCTGCTCGGGGCCGTGGAGCAGGGCGTGGTGACGCTGATTGGAGCCACCACGGAAAACCCTTCGTTCGAGGTGATTCCGGCCGTGCTCAGCCGCTCGCAGGTGTACGTGCTGGAGCCGCTGGGCAAGGAGGTGCTCACCAGCCTTGTCGATAAAGCCTTGGCCGAAGACGCGGTGCTCCGGCAAAAAAAGGTGCGGGTGCAGGACTACGGGGCCCTGCTCACCATCTCGGGCGGCGACGCCCGCAAGCTCCTCAACCTGCTCGATATCGTAGTGGAAGCCACCCGCCCCGACCCCAAAACCGGCGAAATCATCCTCACCGACGAAGGCGTGCAGCAGCTGGCCCAGCAGCACCTGGCCCGCTACGACAAGGGCGGCGAAATGCACTACGACGTCATTTCGGCCTTCATCAAGAGCATCCGCGGCTCCGACCCCAACGCGGCCCTCTACTACCTTGCCGTGATGCTCGAAGGCGGCGAGGACGTGAAGTTCATTGCCCGCCGCCTGCTTATTCTGGCCTCCGAAGACGTGGGCCTGGCCAACCCCAACGCCCTGATTCTGGCCCAGAGCTGCTTTCAGGCCGTCACGGTGATTGGCCTGCCCGAATCGGATATTATTCTGGGCCAGACGGTGGTGTACCTGGCCACCTCGCCCAAGAGCAACGCCAGCTACAAGGCCATCCGGGCGGCGCGGGCCCTGGTGCGCCAGCAGGGCGTGCAGCCCGTGCCGCTGCCCTTGCGCAACGCCCCCACCAAGCTCATGAAGGAGCTGGATTACGGCAGCCAGTACCAGTACTCGCACGACTACCCCGGCCACTTCGCCTACCAGGAGTTCCTGCCCGAAGCCCTCAGCGGCACCACCTTCTACCACCCCGCCGACAACCCCGCCGAAGCCAAAGCCCGGGAACGGCTGCGCGAACTGTGGGGCCAGAAGTACGACATGTAGAGACGCCTATTTGCGTCTCGGCGTTGAACAGCCGCGTTACGAGTTCGAACGGCCGCGTTATGGGTTCGAATGGCCGCGTTATAGGTTCAATCAGCCGCGTTACGAGTTCGAACGGCCGCGTTATAGGTTCGAATTGTCGCGTTATGGGTTCAACTAGCCGCGTTACGGGCTTGAACGGCCGCGTTGCGAGTTCAAACGGCCGCGCTATAGTGCGGTTTTCGAATTTGTGGATTGGTTGTAGAGACGCGACCCATCGCGTCTCGGCGTTGAACGACCCACCCGGCGCGGCCTTCGCAACCTCAGCAACATCAGCAACGAGGAGACGCGATGGGTCGCGGCTCTACAGGCCGTTCAGCAACCTGAAATTAACGGCTTGTGTTGTGGGGTTGAAATGCGCCGCTTCCGGGTGGAAAACGGGTAGCTCAAGGTTGAGCGACGCTGTTCCGCCCGCCAAACGGCCCGTTGGTTGAATCGGCGGCGGCGGGGCCGTTAACTGCTTACATTTGTTAGCAGACCTCACTTGTCTACCCTACTTCCATGCGACAATTCTTTAAATACGTGCTGGCTACCATCACCGGCATGCTCCTTTTGGGCGTTATCAGCACGCTGCTGATGATAGCGCTTATTGCCGGGCTGGCCTCGTCCGACAAAACCGTGACGGTGGCCAAAAACTCAGTGCTGGAGCTCAAGCTCGATAAGCCGATTGGCGAGCGGGGCTTCGAGAACCCGCTCGCCGGTTTCACGGGCGGGCAGGCCAGCACGCTGGGGCTGCACGAGCTGAAAACGGCCATCCGCCGGGCCACCAAAGACGACGATATCAAGGGCGTTTTCCTGAACCTGGAGCTGGTGCAGGGCGGCATGGCCTCGCTGGAGGAAATCCGCCACGAGCTGCTCGAATTCAAGAAAAGCGGCAAGTTCATCGTCAGCTACGCCGATGCGCAGTCGGAGAAAAGCTACTACCTGGCCTCGGTGGCCGATAAGCTTTACCTCAACCCCCAGGGTACGCTCGAATTCAACGGCCTGAGCTCTGAGCCGACCTACTTCAAGAACCTGTTCGACAAGCTGGGCGTGGAGGTACAGATTTTCCGGGTTGGCACCTATAAGAGCGCCGTAGAGCCTTATTTCCGCACCAGCATGTCCGACTCGGCCCGGCTGCAAACCTCCACCTTCCTCAACTCGCTCAACAACGCCCTGCTCGCCGACGTGGCCGCCTCGCGCAGCATCGCCCCGGCCCGCCTCAAAGTCATTTCCGACTCGATGCTGGTGCACAACGCCGACGACGCCAAGCGCCTCAAGCTGGTAACCGACCTGGGCTACTACGACCAGGCCACCGACTACATGAAGGGCAAGCTGGGTCTGAAAAAAGACGCCAAGCTCAGTTTGCTCGACCTGGGCGACTACGCCAAAAACAATGAGGACGACCTGGGCTCGGGCACCGATAAAATTGCCGTGGTGTACGCCGAGGGCGACATCGTAACCGGCAAGGGCGGCAACTCCAGCATCGGCAGCACCCGCTTCGCCGAGGCCATCCGCAAGGCCCGCTTGGATGATAAGGTGAAGGCCGTGGTGCTGCGCATCAACTCGCCCGGCGGCTCCTCGCTGGCCTCCGACATCATCTACCGCGAGGTGATGCTGACCAAGAAAGTGAAGCCCGTCATTGCCAGTATGTCGGACGTGGCGGCCTCGGGCGGCTACTTCATCGCCATGGGCTGCGACACCATCGTGGCCCACCCCACCACCATCACCGGCTCGATTGGCGTGTTCGGCGTACTGCCCAACTTAGGGCCTTTCCTGAGTGATAAAATCGGCATCACCACCGACCGCGTGACCACCGGCAAGTTCTCCGATTTCCCGACCGTCACGCGCGCCCTCACGCCCTACGAGACGCAGCAGTTTCAGGCGGAAATCAACCGCATCTACGCCGACTTCACCACCAAAGCCGCCGCCGGCCGCAACATGCCCGTCGAGCGTCTGCGCCGGTTCGCCTCGGGCCGGGTATGGTCGGGTACCGATGCCAAGGCCCGCGGCCTCGTCGACGTGCTGGGCTCGATGGATGACGCCCTGCGCATTGCCGCCCGCCGCGCCAAGCTGAAAGAGGGCGACTACCGCATCCAGCAGCTGCCCCGCCAGAAAACCTTCGCCGAGGAAATTTTCAGCTCCTTCGGGGCCGAAGCCCGCCAGCGGGCCGTGAAGGAGGAAATGGGCCCGTTCTACCCCATGTACGTGCAGTACAAGCAGCTCTCGGAGATGCGCGGCGCCCAGGCCCGCCTGCCCTTCGAGCTGAACGTGCGGTAGTAATTTAGTTGTCAGTTGTTGGTTGTCAGTTGTCAGTCCGATTGTGGAATGGCAGCTGACTTCCGTTTTACTGACGACCGATAACTATCAAGGAACCCCTCTCAACGGACAACTATTAACCGACAACTGACAACTAATCATGCAGCAGCTCCGCGAAGCCACCGCTTACCTTCAGAACACCCTGCAAGACTTCCGCCCCGAGGCGGGCATTATCCTGGGCACCGGCTTGGGCGCGCTGGCCAACGAAATCGAGGTGCAGCACCGCTTCAGCTACGCCGACATTCCGCACTTCCCGGTGTCGACGGTGGAAAGCCACGCCGGCGAGCTGCTGGCCGGTACGCTGGCCGGCAAGCGGGTACTGGTGATGCACGGCCGGTTCCACTTCTACGAGGGCTACAGCATGCCGCAGGTGGTGTTTCCGGTGCGCGTGATGAAGCTGCTGGGCATCCGCAACCTGCTGGTGAGCAACGCCGCCGGCGGCCTGCACCCCGACTACGACTACGCCGACCTGATGCTGCTCGAAGACCACATCAACCTGCAACCCACCAACCCGCTGGTCGGCAAAAACCTCGACGAGCTGGGCCCGCGCTTCCCCGACATGCTGGAGCCCTACGACCTGCGCCTGCTGGCCCTGGCCCAGGAGGCGGCCCGCGACCTCGACCTGAGCCAGTATATGCGGCGCGGCGTGTACGCCAGCCTGCCCGGCCCCATGCTCGAAACGCCCGCCGAGTACCGCTACCTGCGCACCATCGGGGCCGATGCCGTGGGCATGAGTACCGTGCCCGAGGTAATTGCCGCCGTGCACATGGGCCTGCCGGTGCTGGCCGTATCCGTCATCACCGACCTGTGTGCCCCCGGCAAGCTTAAAAAAGTGAACATCGCCGACATCCTGCGCACCGCCGCCGTCGCCGAACCCCGCCTTACCGCCCTCATTAAAGCCGTGCTGGCCAAGCTGTAAAGGCTGCGCATCCGCTGCCTTCTGAGCCTTGGTGAGACCTTCCGTCTGCCTAAACAAACCGAGCCCCGTGGGGGCGGCATACCTCGTTGAACGATGGTTGCCGCCCCCACGGGGCTCGGTTTGTTTCCCGGATTCTTGGGCTATAAACATAGCGCCCTGCCGGGGCTCACAAACGAATTACAGGCGCTACCTGTGCTTGAAATGCTCATCTTAAAGTAGTTTTCAGGTTAATATACCGGAGGGTGAGGAGCTACGCCAGCACGGCCAGCGCATGTTTAGTTAGGCGCGACTACTTAACATCTATCAGCCGTTGATGGGCGCCTCGATGAGCACGAAGCGCGTGTCGGCGGCGCACTCCAGGCTTACCTGGTCGGTTTCCCAGAGGCCGATACTGTCGCGGGGGCCGACCGCCTGCCCCGCCACGGTTACGCTGCCGCTGATGACGAACAGAAACAGGCACTTGTTGGTGGGGTTGAAGCGGTAGTCCACGGTTTGCGGGGCGTCGTAGTAGCCCAGCATCAGCTTGGCGTTCTGGTTGATCCAGCAGTGGGCCGCGCCTTCCTCACCGCTCACGATGGTGGTGAGCTGGTTGACGCGCTGGGCCTCCGGAAACTGGCGCCGCTGGTAGCGCGGAGTGATGTTCTGCTGCTTGGGCTCCACCCAGATTTGCAGGAAGTTCACCTCGTCGTCGCCCACGTTGTACTCCTCGTGGCGCAGGCCGCTGCCGGCGCTCATAATCTGCACCCAGTCCTTATGCACCACCTCCTTGTAGCCCAGCGAGTCGATGTGGTTCATGCTGCCGGCCAGCATCACGGAAATAATTTCCATGTTGGCGTGCGGATGAATGCCGAAGCCCTTGCCGGTTTCCACGAAATCGTCGTTGAAGGCGCGCAGCAGGCCGAAGCCGGGGCGCGTGGGGTTGGCGTAGGAGCTGAAGCTGAACGTGAAGTTGCTTTTCAGCCAGCCAATGTCTTTGATGCCGCGCTCAGCGGCGGGGAATAACTTGGTTTGCATGGGGGTAAGGAAAGTAGTGAATTGGTTGAGAAACAGCCGTGGGGAGGCGGGCAATAGGCAAGGCGGGCCGTTGACAAAAGATGCCTGCCAGACCCGTTGCGCGGGCCCAAAAGCCCGCGTCATTCAGGGCCGTCAGGCACTGTCGGCGGGTGCAACCTCGTACAGGCGGTGCATGCCTTTCTTGCCCTTTAAGGGCGCCAGAAAGCCCCGGCGCACGGTTAGCGAGTCGCCCAGCGCATCAACCACGGCCTGCGAAACCAGCAGCGACGTGCCCAGTTCCTTGTTGGCGGCCTCGATGCGGGCCGCCACGTTCACCGGGTCGCCGATGGTGGCCAGCTTGCGCGTGTCCGGGCCGCCGATGTGGCCCACCACCACGTCGCCGTAGTGAATGCCGATGCGGACGCGGAAGCCACACCCGTACATTGTGCGCAGGTAGGGGTTGAGGTGCTCGACGGCCAGCAACATGGCGCGGCCGGCGGCCACCGCATCGGCGGCGGCCGTCGCTTCGTCGTCCATGCCAAAAACGGCCATCAGCCCGTCGCCGATAAAGTCGCTGACGCGGCCCTGGTGGTCGCGGACTACCCCGCTCATCAGCTCGAAATAGCGGTTGAGCACATGGATGATATCGTAGGCGGGCAGGGTTTCGGCAAAAACAGTGTAGTCCTCAATGTCGGAGAAGAGCACGGCCAGCCGCTTCTCCTCGCCCAGCTGCTGGTCGGGGTGCGCCAGCTCCTGCCGGGTCAGGCGCACGTCCAGCTCATCGATAACGGGGCGGCGGAAGCGTACCGGGCCCGCTGTTGCGCTGGTCTGGCAGGCCAGGCGGATGTTGTCGGGCAGGCGCAGGCGCTGGGCCAGGGCCTGCTCGGGGGCGTTGCGCGGCGGCAGGTGTTCGAGGCCGTCGAGCACCTGCACCCGGCAGGTCGAGCAGCGGGCCTGCCCTCCGCAGGCATGCACGTGGGCAACGCCGTGGCGCAGGTCGGCCGCCAGAATGGTTTCGCCGGGCCGGCTGTCGAATTGCTGGTTGTCGGGTAGAACGAGTAAGCGGGGCATACGAGCAGATAAGGATAGCAACACGACCGGGGCCGGGAAGACGATGTCGCCCTCCCGGCCCCGGTTGTCAGGCCGCCCCCGGCGCCAAAGCGACGAACGCGCGGGGGCGCAACGGTTGCCCGGCGGCGGCTTGCGGGTGGGCGCTCCGGCCTAGCGGGCTTGGTCGGCCACCGGCCGGTCGAAGTGCTGCTGGAACCACTTGGTACCCGCGTCTACGTCAGTAGGGGTGAGGTTGTGGCCGGCGGGCGTGTCGAGACGGGTGAGCTGGAAGCCGGCGCCTTCCAGCAGCGCCGCGTAGCGGTCGGATTCGGCCGGCTGCACCATGGGGTCGTGGCTGCCGGGGTTGAAGAATACCGGCGCGCGGCGCGTGGTGGTTACTGCGGGCACCTCGCGGGTGAGCGGCTGCATGGGCCGCCAGAGCAGGGCGCCGGCCAGCAGCTCGGGGTAGAGCAGCAGCAGGCTACCGGCAATGTTGGCCCCGTTGGAGTAGCCCACGGCCACCACCTGGTCGGCCTCAAAGCCTTCCTTCTCGCTGACCTGCTTTAAAAAAGCAGCCAGCTCGTGGGTGCGGAAACGCACGTCGTCCTCATCGAACACGCCCATGCCCAGGCGGCGGAAAAACCGCGGCATGCCGCCTTCCGACACGTTGCCGCGCACGCTCAGCACGTTCACGCCGGGCCCGAAGTTGCGGGCCAGCGGCAGCAAGTCGCGCTCGTCGCCGCCGGTGCCGTGCAGCAGCAGCACCGTGGTGCCGGTAGGCGCGGCGGTGGCGGGCTGATAGATATACTGCAAAGGTTGATAGTTCATGGATTCAGTGGTTAGCTGAACTGACAGGTTAAGTTGGTGTATAGAACGTCATTCAGAGCGGAGCGAAGAATCTCGCTCGAACAGCCGTTGAACGAGTTCACGCCAGATTCTTCGCTGCGCTCTGAATGACGTTCTGCCTACCAATTTACCTTGTCAATTCTGTTAGCTGTTAGCTTTTAGCGGATGGCTAGTAGCTTTTGTTAGGACAGTTTACGGAGCTACCAGCCCGCCGTAGGGGCAAATCCCGCCCCTACGGCGGGCCAGCGTTTCCGTTAGTAATCGAGCTTGGGCAGCGTGGCTTCGAGCTGAGGGCGCAGGCGCTCGTGCTGCTTGGGCAGCATCAGGCCGGTGCCGAGCTGGGCCAGCGGCTCATCCACGGTGAAGCCGGGGTTGTCGGTGGCTACTTCGAACAGCACCCCGCCCGGCTCGCGGAAATAGATGGCGTGGAAGTAGTCGCGGTCAATCTGCTGCGTAACATTGAAGCCCTTGGCCGCGATTTTCTGGCGAAAGTGCGCGTGTGCCGCGTCGTCCTTCACCCGGAAGGCCACGTGGTGCACCGAGCCGGCGGCTACGTGGCCGCGTTTCTCGCTGGGTACTTCCACCAGCTCCACCAGGGCCGCGCCTTCCACCGTGTCGGTGGCGTAGCGGTAGCGGTTCACGTGCTGCTCGATGAGCTTATAGCCGAAAATATCGGTCAGTACATCGGCCGTGCCCTTGATGCTGGCCAGCGTGAGCGTCACGTGGTGGAAGCCGCGGGTGGCCACGCTGGCGTCTACCTCGTCGGTGGTCCAGGGCGTGCGCGGGTCGGGCGTCTTGGATACCACCAGCTCCAGTTTCATGCCGTCGGGGTCGAGCACGGTCAGGTACTTTTCGCCGAACTTCTCGCTGGGCTTGTTGTAGGTAATGCCGTGGGCGTCGAAGCGCTTCATCCAGAAATCCAGGCTGCCCTCGGGCACTGAGTAGCCGATTTCGGTGGCCTGGGCCGTACCGCGGCGGCCGGCCATCATGCCTTCCCAGGGGAAGAAGGTGAGGATGGTGCCCGCCGAGCCCGACTCGTCGCCGTAGTATAGGTGGTAGGTGCTGGGGTCGTCGAAGTTGACGGTTTTCTTGACCATGCGCAAACCCAGGACTTTGGTGTAGAAATCGAGGTTGCGCTGGGCGCTGTTGGTGATGGCCGTGATGTGGTGCAGACCTAAGATGCGGGGTTCCATAGAGTAGGAGTTGTTGCGTGAGGTGAAAGGAAGCGACCTTTGTAGGGTAGCTATGAGCATACGTTTAACTACGGTACGCTTACAAATGTATATACATATAATGTACATACATAGTTTCATGGAAAATATATTTTCTTCCTCAAAACCCTGGAAGGACAGCAATAAGGGGGTAATAGCTTTCGGGTATCAGTGACCAGCCGCGCGGCCGGGCAGTATCGGGCGCCGAGTTAATAAAACACAAACCCCCTGAAGCCGGTACCGGCCTCAGGGGGGCGCTTAATTTGAGTTGGGCTTTTTACGAAAGTCAGCTCGGGCCATGTAGCCGCTTTTCATCAGGGGCAATGTTAGCGCACCGTTTTAAACAGATACATTTCATCCATGCCCGTTTTGTCGGGGCGGTAGAGAAACAGGGTTTCTGCGTTGGCTGCTTCCACCGTGAAATTCTGCGGGTCGCCTTTGTGGTCGATGAGATGGAGCTGGCGGTTATCGGGGTCGGTGAACTTCCAGGTGCCGGCCGTTTCCGAGTAGTCGCTGAGCAGGATGCGGCGGTAGCTGCCATCGGGGGCGAAGCGCAGGGCAAACCGGTCCTTGATGGCGTCGGCCCTGGTGGTTTGGTTGGCGGCAGTGTACTCGCTCAGGTACCAGGTGCTGGTTCGGGTGAGGGAGGCGGCCGTTACCGGCTCGCGGGGTGGCGGCGTGCAACCGCAGTCGATGGGTTCTTTTTCGCAGCTGCCCAGCGTGAGGGCCAGGGCGGCCAGGACCGGGAGCAGAAAACGCTTCATAAGCTTAGCCGTTTGGGAGGAGAACTGCCGATAGGAGCGCCCCCGCCCGGGCAATGGTTGCATCCTCACCCCTTGCTTCAGCGCACGATAACCTGGCGGCGCTGGTAGCTGAGCACCGTGAACACGCCCAGGCCACCCTCAATAGTGCTTTTGATGGCTGAAGGCTGGCCAAACGGGTTGCCGTTGGCATTGCGCGCATCCTGCACCGACTGTAGAAACTGGTAGTAGGGCCGGTCGAGGTGGTAGAGGCTGACAACGAGCGTGTCGTCGCGCTTGAAATCGTAGCCCGTGCCCAGCGAATACTCAGTACCGTTGTTGAGGCGGTCCTCAATAACGTAGTCAGTTTCCGGCTCCTGGTTCACGCGGCGCCGATGAATCTGGAAGCGGTAGTAGTCGAGCGGCGTGGCGGGGTCGTGGAAGCGCATGAGCACGTAGGCCCGGCGGTCGGCTTCGGGCTTGTCGTTGAACACCCACTCGACTGTATCGATGGGCACGAGCACGGGCGCGGTGGCCGTGCCGGTTACGCGGCGGCCCCTGGTGTCGGCCAGCTCCAGGCCGAACGTCTGGCCCGGCCGGGCTGTCAGGCTGCGCAGGCCGATGTGGGTGTAGGCCTTGCCGGTGCGCCTGTCTACGCCGGGCGCGAACTTGAGTGCCTCGCGCCGGCCGTCGGGCAGTGTGAGCGTGGCCGTTACGTCGGTGGGGACCTGGGGCGTGGGCGCGGCCAGGTAGTCCACCGATTCGGTGACGGTGATGCGCGGAACGTCGCCATTTTCGAGGTAGGCCTCCACCACCAGTTGGGCCGGATAGGCGGGCAGCACCACGTCGATATCCTTCTGCAGCCCGCAGCCCGCCAGCGCCGCGCCGCCCGCCAGCAGCCCCGCCAGCACCCCGGCCCGCAGCGCCCGAACCGGAATCAACCCCCGCGAAATTCCCGAAATCGGCATCATCGGCGCTTAGAATTTAAAGTTGTAGGTCACCGACGGAATCACCGGAAACAACGACACCTGCCGGGCCCGGAAGCTGGTCACCTGCTCGGTCTGCTCGTCCTTCACCTGATCGAAATACACGAAATACGGGTTGCGGCGGTTGTAGGCGTTGTACATGCTGAACGTCAGGTCCGACTCCGGGAACCAGCGCGTGGGCTTCATCTGCCACACCACGCCCAGATCGAGGCGGTTGTAGGGGGCCAGCCGGTAGGTGTTGCGCTGGGGGTAGATGGGCACGGCTGAGGCTTCGGAGCCGTACACATCCTGGAACCCGAAGCGGCCCAGCGGCAGGGTAGTGGCCTGGCCCGAGCTGAACACGAACGAGCCCGAGAGCTTCACCCGCTCCGAAAGATTGTGGATAACCACGGCCGTCAGGTTGTGGCGCCGGTCGTAGCTGGGGTAGAACGTGTTGCCGTTGTTGATGCCCGAGGTGCCGCGCTGGGGCGGGAAGCGGCGCTTGGTCCAGGCCAGGGTGTAGCCCAGCCAGCCGGTGGTGCGGCCCTGCTTTTTTTCGAGGTAGATTTCGTTGCCGTAGGCCCAACCCTTGCCGAACAGGAACTCCGAATCGAGGTCGGGATTCACGAACAGCTGGGCGCCGTCCTTGAAGTCAATCTGGCGCTGGGCCCACTTATAATACACCTCGTTGGTGATGAGGTAGCGCCCGTCGCCGAGCAGCCAGCTGACGCCGCCGGCCACCTGCTGGCTGCGCTGGGGCCGCACCGACCCGCGCGAAGGATACCAGATATCAGTCGGCAGCGAGGCGCCCGAATTGGTGACCAAATGCACGTACTGGTACATGAGCGCGTAGCTGCCCTTCACCGACACGGTGGGCGACACCGCGTAGCGGGCCGCCGCGCGCGGCTCCAGCCCGCCGTACCGCTGCCCACCCGACTGAAACCCCGAGGCCCGCAAACCGGCCTCAAACTGCCACTTCTCCGACGGATTGTACACGTCCGACACGTACACCGCGCCCTCCTGGCCCAAGTAGCGGATGTCGGAGCCCAGGTTGAGGCGGCCGTCGCCGGAGCCCGCCCGCAGCCGGCCGGTGCCGAAGCGGTGGGCCGTGGCCGTGAGGCCTACCTTTAAAGTGTGCTGCTCATTGGGCCGGTAGTCGAGGTCGGAGCGCAGGTTCAGGTCCTGGATGTCGGAGGCCAGGTTGAAGGAAAACTGGTCGAGCTTGTTGCTGATTTCGTACTTGTAGCCGGTGTAGGAGGCAGTGGTGTTCAGAAACAGCCGCGAATTGAACTGGTGGCTCCAGCGCAGCGCCGCCACCCGGTTGCCCCAGTTGAAATCGAAATTGAAACCCTGCCCCGAGCCGAAACTGAACGCGTCGTTGCCCAGGTAGCCGCTCAGAAACAGCTCGTCCTTGGCGCCCAGCTTGTAGTTGGCCTTGGCGTTGAAATCGTAGAAGTAGTAGTCGGGAATGGGGTTGAAGTCGGGGTCGTCTTTGTTCAGGTTGTTGATCTGGCGCGTAAACACGTCGAAGTAGGTGCGACGGCCGGCCACCAGAAACGCGCCCTTGCCCTTCTTAATCGGCCCTTCCACCGTCAGGCGCGACGAAATCAGGCCCAGCCCGCCGCTTACCCCAATCTTGTCGGAGTTGCCGGGCCGCAGCTTCACATCGACCACCGACGAGAGCCGGCCGCCGTACTGCGCCGGAAACCCGCCCTTGTACAAATCCACCGACTGCACGGCATCGGGGTTGAAGACCGAAAACAGGCCGAATAAATGGCTGGGGTTGTACACCAGCGCATCGTCGAGCAGCACCAGGTTCTGGTCGGCCGAGCCGCCGCGCACAAACAGGCCGCTGGTGCCCTCGCCGCCGTTCTGCACGCCGGGCTTGAGCTGCAGCGTTTTCAGAATATCCACCTCGCCAAACAGCGCGGGCAGCAGTTTGGCCTCCTTGGCCGTGAGGCGCTCCACGCTCATCTGGGTGGTCTGCAGCTTCTGCTGCAGCGTGCCGCTGCCCTGCACAATTACCTCGCCCAGCTCGTTGCCGGCCGCCAGCAGCTGGAAGCTCTGGCGCTGGTCGCGGGTCAGGTTCAGGTCGCGGCTCAGGGGCTGATAACCGATAAACGATACCACCAGCTGGTAGCGGCCGGCGGGCAACTCCAGGCGGTAGGCCCCGGTTTCGTCGGCGGTAGCGCCCAGGCCCAGGGCGGGCACGGCCACGGTGGCGCCGGGCAGTGTTTCGCCGGTGCCGGCCGCTTTCACCAGCCCACCAAGCGTGTACCGGACCTGAGCAAAGGCGGCCGCGGGCAGCAGCAGGCAGGCCAGCAGAAAGAGCCCGAAGGCGAACCGTAAATTCATCAAACCTAACCGAGCAGTAGCGCACAAAGGTAAGTCCGCGTTCTGCAAACCCGGCGCCGGGTCGAATGTTGCCGCTGCTTTCCGGCAGTGCCGCCCCCCCCCGTAAAACAGCCTGCAACCAACTGCCCGCAGCCCGACGGATCCGAACCGTAACCGGCGCGGCTGGGCTACTTCATTGCTCCCTGGATGGCCTGGCTGATTTGGGCGGCGGGCACCACGCCGGCCTGCCGCCACACCGGCTGGCCCTTGTGAAACAGGATGAGCGTGGGAATACTCTGGACCCGGAACTGCTGGGCCGCTGCCTGATTTTTATCAACGTCAATTTTGATGACTTTGAGCTTGCCCTGGTGCTGGCTGGCCACCTGCTCCAGAATGGGGGCCATGGTTTTGCAGGGCCCGCACCAGTCGGCATAAAAATCGACCAGCACCGGCATGCCGGGGCTGTTGATGAGCTCGGAAAAGGATTTCTTAGGCATAATGAGCGAAGTATGAGGTGTGCTGCCGACCCACTAACGGGTGGTGCCTGTCTGTACGAAGCTGCCCGGTAAAAGTAGGCGGCCGGGGCACCTGCACGCAAAAAAGCCCGGTGCAGCGGCACCGGGCTTTCATTGCCTGACAAATGCAGCGGACTAAACCACTGGCTATTGTTTGCTTATCAGGTTCACGTCGTTGGCTACTTCGGAGAAGCTGAAACGGCCACCCACGACTTTCTTGCCGTTTACCTGGCACTCCCAGGTGTAGGAGCCGGGGGCCGCCGTGCCGGCCTCACCCGAGCTGGCCTTGAAGTAATCGGCCTCGGTGGCCAGCGAGGGGTACACCACGTCGATGCCGTTCTGGCCCTTCTCAATTTCCTTAACCAGCGTGTACTCCTTGCCATTGCGCTGGCTGATTACCACAAACTTGGCCGTGAAGGCGCCCAGTTGCCCGAACTTATCCACCACGCCCAGCTTGACGAAGCTTTCGGTGGATACCAGCCAGGTTTGCGCCTTCGCCTGGGAAGGGGCAAACAGGGTGAGCACGAACACCATGGCAGCGGCCGGCAACAGCCGACGCAGAACAAAATCAAAAGTAGAAAGACGCATAGAAAGCGGTTAAAGTGTGAAAAGCGTGTCGGTGAAAAGGTAGCCTGCACTTCCCAACTACCGCGTGGCAATCAGGTACTATTTGAGAATATAGGCAAGGCGTATTCAAATATAAATCATATTCAGAACACTTTTACAACATTATGGCATTTAATTTATCCGAATAGTATTATTATTTGAATGACGAGTGGCAAAAACTAGGTTAGGGGATTTGACGGCCAACATCGGGCTCGATTTTCGTTCCCAGGGTCCTGGCTCATCGGGCGGTGCTCCAGCGCTGGCGGGCGGGGGCGGGGCGGCAAAATCACCAAAACCCAGCGGCGGTCTGCGGGTTGTTTTTTCGTCTGTTACCCCAACTGTTATTTTCGTTTGTATGCCTGCTGCTGCTTCTGCTATAGCCGCCGGAGAGCCGGGTGGCAGCCGGTGCGCGCTGTGCGAGCGGGAAGTGCAGCGAACCTCCCGCCACCACCTGGTGCCCCGCGAAGAGGGCGGCCGCCACGGCCCCACCACCGACCTCTGCCAGCCCTGCCACAGCACCATCCATCTGTTGCTCGACAACAAAACCCTGGCCCGTCGTTATGCCGGCATCGAGCAGCTGCGCAACGCCCCGGAGCTGCAGAAATACCTGCACTGGATTCGCCGCAGCCGAATAGAGCGCATCAGTAACCGCCGGGGAAAGCGGTGATAGGGAGAGGAGCCGTTGTCATCCTGAGCGGAGCGAAGGACCTATACAGAAGGTAATTTCAAAAGATAACACCATCTATATAGGTCCTTCGCTCCGCTCAGGATGACAGTACCTTTACCCCGCCCCTGCATCACCCCATCACCCTATCATCTCAGCACTCCAGCATGTCCCGATACTTTGTTCCGTTCCAGCAGCTGCGCCGGCAGCCGACTATTGTGGTGGATAGTACGGGGCTGGGCGCGGCACTCACGCTGGCGCACTGGCGCGGCGCGGCCACGCCCGAGGCTCTGCGCGACGATACCAGCGCCGGCTCGGCCCTGCGCGCCCTGCACGCGCCCGAAACACCCGGCCTGCAGGCCCGCGCCGTAACGGCCAACCACTTCGATATCGACGGGTTCGTGGGCGTGTGGGCGCTGCTGAACCCCGTGCTGGCCCTGCGCTACGAAACCCTGCTGCGCCTCGTGGCCACGCTCGGCGACTTCCGCGAAATCGACTGGCAGCACCCGCTCGCCAGCCACGCGCTGCAGCTGGTGTGCTGGCTGAACGCCGAAGAGAAGGCCCGCTTCTACGAACCCTTTGGCGCCCCCGCCCGCCGCCGCCGCGAAGACGAGGCCTCGGCCGAGAAGTTCGCCTGGTTCCTGCCCCGCTTCGCGGAGTTGTTGGAAAACCCCGAAGCCGGGCGCGCCGCCTGGGAGCCCGAATTTGGGCGCGTGCAACAGGCCGTAGCCGTGGTGCAGAGCCCCGCTACCACCGTGCGCCGCTACCCCGCCATCGGCCTGACGGTGGTGCAGACGCCCGCGCCGCTGCCCTACTATGCCCTGTTCGGCCCCAGCATCGGCACCGATATGGTACTGAGCCTCTACGACGGCCAGCGCTATGAATTCGAGTACAAGTACACCACCTGGATCGACCTGGAAAGCCGCCCCACGCTGCCCCGCCTGCCCCTCGCGCCCCTCACCGACCGCCTGAACGCCCTCGAAACCACCCCCCGCCGCTGGACCCACGAAGGCATCACCGACACCGGCCCGCTGCTGCGCCTCAGCGGCCGCACCCTCAGCAAGCCCCAGCGCTACGCCGACCCCGACCAGCGCCCGATTTTTGAGTCGTCCATTATGCCCGACGTGCTGGAGCAGGAAGTAGTAGCGTTTTTCGAGGCTGGCTACGCGGGCATCGAGCCGAAGCGGTACTGGACCTGGCCGGAGATAAAGGCGATGGGGATGTAAGGGGAGAGGTGATGGGGCGATGGAGTGATAGGTGATGGGGAAATCAGGAACGTGTCATTCTGAGCGGAGCGAAGAATCTCGCGTGCCATGGTAACCCTATCGTCAGGAGTTGCCATGGCACGCGAGATTCTTCGCTCCGCTCAGAATGACACCCCTTCTACTGCCCGTCTCCCGTACCGTTTCTCACTTCTCACTTCTCACTTCTCACTTCTCACTTCTCACTTCTCACTTCTCACTTCTCACTTCTCCCCAAACCCCAGCACCTGCAGCGAGCTGACGCCGCCGGTGCCTTTGCGGACGTTGATTTGAGTGCTCACGCGTTCTTTGAGGGCTTCGACGTGCGAGATGATTCCGATGGTTTTGCCAGTGCCCTGCAGCATTTCGAGGGCCGAAAGGGCCACGTCGAGCGTGTCGGGGTCGAGCGTGCCGAAGCCTTCGTCGATGAAGAGCGTGTCGATTTGAGTGCGGCGGCCGGCCAGCTCCGACAGGCCCAGGGCCAGCGCCAGGCTTACCAGGAAACTCTCGCCGCCCGAAAGCGAATTCATCGAGCGCACGCCGCCGGCCTGGTATTCGTCCTGAATGAGCAGGTCGAGGTGCTGCTCGGCGTGGCGCAGGATGCGGTAGCGGTCGGTGAAGCGGTGCAAGTGGCGGTTGGCCAGGTCCACGAGGCGGGCCAGGGTGAGGCCCTGGGCAAATTCGCTGAACTTTTTGCCGTCGGCCGAGCCGATGAGCTCGGCCAGGTGGCGCCAGCGCAGGGCCTGCTGCTGCTGCTTTTCGAGGGCGGCGGCTAGTTCGGCGTGGCGCTGCTGGCCGTTGCGGTGGGCCCCGAGGCGCTCCTGGCGCTGGCCGAGCTGCTGGTTGAGCGTGGCCAGCTGCTCGTTGGCAGCCGCGAGCTGCTGGGCGGTGTGCTCGGGGGCGTTGGTGGTGAGGGCGCGGGCAGCCTGCTGCTCCAGCTCGGTGCCGGTTTCAATCAGCACCTGCTCAACCAGCACTGCATCGTCTTCGTGGCGGCGCAGCTGGGTTTGCAGCGCGGCGGCTTCGGTTTCGGGCAGCAGCAGCGGCGGCAGCGCGGCGGGGTCGGGGGCGAGGCCGGCGGCAGTTAGTTCGGCGGTCAGGGCCGCGTGGCGCTGGTCGTGGGCCTGCTGCTGGGTGGTGGCGTCGTGCGCGCGCTGGCGGAGCTGGTCGGCAGCAATGGTCAGGGCCGTATCGTGCTGGCGGAACTGCTCCTCGGCCTGCTCGCGGCGTTGCTCCGCCTGCTTCAGGGCCTGTTCCAGCGCCTGGCGCACGGCGGCCACATCGGGCTCGGGCAGCAGGGCCTGGCGCTCGGCTTTCTGCTGCTCAATGGCTTGGTGCTGCTCAACCAGGCCCTGCTTGTGCTCCTGCAGCCAGGCCTTGGCCTCCTGCTCGTCGCGGGTAAGCCGCTCGATAAGCGCCTGGCCTACTTCAGTTTCCTGGCTGGCTTTGTTGAACTCGGTCTGGCGGTTCTTGAATTCGGTTTCCAGCGCCCGGAGCTGCGTTTGCATAGCAGCCCCGTTTTCGCCCGTAAACGTGAGCCCGAAGTTGCTGAGCAGGCTTTCGAGCTGGGCTTTTATGGTGGGCAGCTGCTCGCGCACGTCGGCGAGCTGCCGGCGGGCTTCCTGCAAATCCTGCTGGGTGCCCACCTGGGCGCGCCCGGCGCCCTGCTGCTCCGAGAGGGCCTGCGCGAGTTGCTTTTCGGCGGCGGCGCGCAGCTGCTCCAGGTCCTTGAGCTGCTGGACTAGGGCGCGGCTTTCGGCGGGCAGGGCCTCCTCGCGGGCGGGCGTGATGAACTGCAGCGGCGCATCGGGGGCCACCCGGCCGGCGTCGCCGCCCGCGTTTTCGAGCAGGTTGAGAAAGGTGTTGAGGCGGTTGACGCGGGCGTTGAGGGCGTGGGCTTGCTGGGTGAGGCTCTCGGCTTTGGCCTGCTGCTGGGCCAGGCCGGCATCGGTCAGGCCCAGTACGCCGGCGGCGTAGGGGTGCTCCAGGGCCCCGCACAGCGGGCAGGGCTCGTGGGGCTGCAGCTGCTGGCGGGCCTGCTCGTGGCTCAGAATCAGCTGCTGGGCCTGCACCAGCTGGCGCTGGGTTTCGCGGTGGGTTTCGGTGGTGGCCAGCTCGTGGCGCAGGGTTTGTACGTGGTGGTGCAGCCGGCGCAGCTGCTCGTCGCGGGTGGCGGCGGCTACTGCGGCCTGCTGCTCGTAATCATCGAGGCTGCGGCGGGCGAGGCGGGCGGCTTCGGCGGCCTGCTGCTCCTGCTGCCGGGCCTCGTGCAGGCGGGCGTCGAGGGTGGTAATGCGCAGATTCAGCTGGCCATCCTCACCGTGCAGCCGGTCGTGGTCCTGCACCAGGCCCGTGAACACGCCGAACGCCTCCATCATGTCGGCCCGGTGCGCGTGCAGGCGCAGCCAGTCGGCGGCGGCGGTTAGCTGGGTGCGGGCCTGCTGGGTGCGGGCGGTGGTGGCGGCCAGCTCGGCGCTCAGGCTTTTACACTCGGCCAGCTTCTTCTTATAAGCCTGCGTACGCCCGTCCAGCTCGCGGGTTTGCTGGGCAATAACTACGTCGAGCTGCTCGGCGGCGCGCAAATCGGGCTCCCGGGTTTCGCGGGTCCGGGCGGCGGCCTCGTGGGTTTGGCGAGCCAGCTGGCGGGCGGTTTCGGCGGTGGCGAGGCGCTCCTGCAACTGGGGGAGCTGGCGGCGCAGGTGTTCGGCTTCGGCCTGCAGCCGGGCCAGCTGCCCGGCGTCCTGGCGCAGCAGGGCCAGCGCCGGGGCGAAGGGGAGGGCCTGTTGGTGCAGCGCCAGCCGCTGGCGCAGCGGGGCCAGGGTTTCGGCCTGGGTGGCCAGCTGCCGGCGGCGCTGCTCGGCGCCCAGCTGCTTCTGCTGCAGCTCGTGCAGGCGCTGGTGCCAGCGCTGCATTTCGCGCAGCTGCTCCTGGCCGGCAGTGGCCTCGCTTAGTTGGCGGGTCAGGTCCTGGGCTTCGGCTTCCAGAAAGGCCACTTCTTCGGGCGAGAGCAGCGCAACGCCCTGCAGGCCCTGGCGCAGCTGCTCCACCTGCTGGGTTTCGTGCTTGGCCCGCTCGAAGGCGGCCCGCGAGATGTCGGAGTACTTTTTGGTGTCGGTGATTTTCTCCAGCAGCTGGGCCCGCTCGCCGGCCGGGGCCTTTAAAAACCGTGTAAAGTCGCCCTGGGCCAGCAGCACCGAGCGCAGAAACTGCTTGTATTCGAGCCCGCTTAAATCGGCCACCCGCCGGGGCACCTTGGCCTTGTAGGTTTCCAGAAACTCCCAGGTTTCGGTGCCGTCTTCGGCCTGCTTCCGCTCGCTGAGCTCCATTTTGGGGTCCTGCAGGTTGGCCCCGGCGCGCTTGCGGGCGCGGTACTGGCCCCACTTGCTGCGGTACTGCCGGCCATTCACCTCAAACTCTACCTCGGCCCAGCTCTCGCCCGTGCCGTGGCTCATTACGTGCTCGGGCCCGGTGGTTTCGTGGCGGGGCACCTGGCCGTAGAGGGCCAGCGTAATGGCATCGAGAATGGTGGTTTTGCCCGCCCCGGTGGCCCCGGTAATGGCAAACAGGCCCGCATCGGCCAGCGGGGCCTGGCTGAAATCCACGAAATGCTCGCCGCGCAAAGAGTTGAGGTTGAGGAAGCGGACGCGGAGGATTTTCATGCGGGGTGAGTGGAGCCGGAAGGGAGGTCAACAAAGGTAAGCCGTTCGGACGGGCGCGGTTTATCCGGCGAGTTGAAAACTGCCAGTTACTCCTATGCATCAGCCACTTCTTCGGCTCATCCTATCTGCACCGCTTTTGCCACATGAAAAGTGGCCAGTACGACTCCAATGCGTTCCGAAATTCGATGATATGGTGCTTGCGTGGAGGGAGCTGGCAGGTGACGCGAGGCTTGTGTTATGATTACTAAGTCGTGTAAACCAAGTTGCGGCATGTCTGTGTTTGCGCGATGTAGGGGCAAAGCTTGCCCCCGCCGTTTGCACGGGCGTTGCAGGGGCTCAACGCAGGTAGTCTACGCATCGTCCGACGGCGGGCGGAGGCAAGCCCCGCCCTACATTGCCTTCCGCAGCTTAGATTTGCTATAAGAATTGAAAAATAATGCCTAATAGTCTTAGGTTTGGTGGCCAGGCATTTAGCTTTAAAAATCAAAATTATTGCTATTTTGATTTTATCTGTATTTTGCTGTGTAAAAAAAATCCATTATTGCACTCGCTAGCCCGTAAATGCCGAAAATAAAATAGGCGCTATGTTTAGTTATCATCCATTTCAAAACCCATGAAAAGATTCCTGTCTATTGCCACCGCGCTTTGCGGTATAGGCTTTGCTAGCAAAGCTACTGCCCTTAAAGCAAACGATAATACCGCCTTGGATAAGCCCTTGTAAGCCCTTGGGAAATACTAATGCTGTGCATTATTGCTACTGCTTGTTGGTTTTACTGTATCCAAAAAGCATTAATTAAGCAAAAGTAATTCTTTTCAAAAATGTTTTTTCGATTTCTATGAAAAGTCACAAAAATTATATTAATAATTTGATAATAGCACTATTGTTTGTGCCTTTACCGTTTTATGTTAGCGCTCAGTCAGCAACTAGCACCAGTCTACGGGCGGTTTATCAATTGGACTACAAGCTTGATTCGGCTGTTACAACCCCCAAACGGGTGCAAATGATTTTGCGTGTGAGTAACGGTGCTTCTCGCTTTGAAAGTACCAGCGAGCATATTGTAGACAGCGTTTATGCCAGCCTGAAAGCTCTTCCCGATAAGGACCGCATGCAACAGGCATTTGATGCATCGCGCAGTGGAGGTAAGAACGAATTCCACTATTCGATTATCAAAGAACCTGCTAAAAATATGATTGCGTATTACGATAACATTAATTCTGAGCAGTACCAATACCAGGAAAAAGCAGCCGTATTTACTTGGCGCACAACGTCGGCTAAAAAAACTATTGCTAGCTACGAATGTCAGCAGGCCTACAGCGCGTTTGGTGGGCGGGTGTGGGAAGCCTGGTTCACCCGCGCCATTCCGGTGAGCGACGGCCCCTATAAATTTTGCGGCCTGCCTGGCTTGATTCTGCAGGTACGCGATACGCATGATAACTACGTGTTCTCGTTGCTCTGCCTTGATACCAATCCACAGCCCATCGATTTTCCCACTGACGACCAATCGCCTTTCGCACCTAAACTGTCGGCTCCCGTTATTTCAAAAGCTAAATTTCTGCAGGCTAAATACAATGATGATTTGACGTTCTTGGACCGAATGGCAGCTGCTGGCAATCAGTTTCCAGAAAGCATGCGTCAAAATCACGTTCAAATGATAAAGCGCCGCAACAATCCATTGGAACGGAAATAAGTAGGGCCGTGCAGGTTGTAAAAACTCAACTGGCGTGGCTGTTACTGGTGGGCCTGCTGCTTTTGGCTAACACCCACGTTTGCGCCCAAACCATTCTGAGCGGCACCGTGCGCGACGTTGCTGGCCAGCCGCTGGCCGGGGTGCTGCTCGAAGCGGAAACGAAGGCCCAGCCGCCCTCTACGGCCTTCGTCGTTTCGGCTACCGATGGCAGCTTCACCCTGAAACTGGCCGCTACACCTGTCTCCGACTCGATGTATCTGCATGCCCGCGCCTTGGGCTACGCCGCCCAACGGCTCGGGCTG
Organism: Hymenobacter actinosclerus; assembly: GCF_900111515.1. Lineage (GTDB taxonomy): Bacteria > Bacteroidota > Bacteroidia > Cytophagales > Hymenobacteraceae > Hymenobacter > Hymenobacter actinosclerus. Next base: position 54,176 of record NZ_FOHS01000003.1, on the reverse strand, counting down.
GTCAACCGCAGCCAAACCGTGCCGCTTGTCCTGCAGGCCATCCCAACGCAGCTTCGGGAAGTAACGGTACGAAGTGCGCCCATTACCCGGCACCGCGATACGCTCAGCTATACCGTGAGTGCCTTTACTGGCAAGCAGGACCGCGTAATTGCCGATGTGCTGAAAAAGATGCCGGGTATTGAAGTGGACGGCGATGGCCGGATTTCCTATCAGGGCAATCTCATCAACAAGTTCTATATTAATGGCCAGGATTTGCTGGAAGGGCGGTACTCACTGGCCAGCAATAACCTGCCTGCCGAGGCCGTGCAGAGTGTGCAGGTACTGGAGCGCCACCAGCCCATCCGGGCCCTCGACAGTCTGAACCGGCCCGATAACGCGGCCCTCAACCTGCAGCTCAAGCGTAAGGTGACGGCTACCGGTCAGGTACAATTGGGAGCTGGCTGGGGGCCTGCCCCGCTGGGCGCGCTGTGGAGCGCCAATCTGGCGCCTATGCTCTTTGCGGGACGCCAGCAACTGCTCGATACCTACCAGACCAACAACACCGGCCAGGACATATCGACCCAGCTCCGGGCCTTAACCGCGGCGGATTTTCCGTCCGGTAATGAGTCCAGTAGCCAGAAGCCCGACCTGACGCACATAGTGGGTCTAGGCCGCCCGCCGGCAGGGGCCAGCCGCTACTTGTTCAACCAGGTACATCTGCTGAGTGCCAACCACCTCATTCCGGTCGGCCCCGAAAACCAGCTGCGTGTCAACGCTTCCTATCTGCACGATGTGCAAACGGCGCGGGGAGGCAGCCAAACGCAGTTCTTCTTGCCCGATAACCGAACCGTGACCCTAACAGAAGCCAAGGCCACCCAGGCTACGTTCCGCCAGCTGCTGGCCGATCTGGCTTTCAGCAAAAACGTGCGGCGCTATTACCTAAAAAACACGCTGAGCCTCGACGGCCGCTGGGATGCCCAAACCGGCAATATCTACCGCCCCGAAACCGGCCTGCGCCTGGCTCAGGAGGCGCACAATCCATTTCTGGCCCTGACCAACCGGCTGAGACTGGTACGCCCCCTCGGCGGCGGGCCGCTGTTGCAGCTCTCGTCGCTTACGCGATTCAGTAACAGTCCGCAGGAACTGGCCGTGAGCCCGGGGCCTTTTGCGCCACTGCTTGCGGGGGGCGTAGCCTACGACTCCGTCCGGCAGCAGGCCCAGCTCGCGGCGTTTTCGACCACCAACTCGGCGGGGCTGACGTTTAGGCGGGGCAACTGGCACTGGTCGGGCCAGGTGGGCTTTTCGCAGGAAGTCCAGCGGCTGTCTTCGGCACTGACTACCACTACTCCGGAGCCTACTACTGTTGGCCCGTTGCGGCGCAATAGGCTGCACTGGAACCATGCCCGCTACTACATCGAGCCCGGACTGAGCCGTAATACTGACCGCTGGAGCCTGAGTTTGCGCGTGCCGCTGAGCTACTATGGCTTCCGGGCCACCGATGCGCCGCTTGAAGCCAGCCAGCGCCTGCGCGCGGTAGTGGCCGAACCCAGCCTGAACCTGACCCGCCCTCTGGGGCGACATTGGCAAGTGTCGGCCGATGGGAGCCTGAGTAATATGTTTGGCGACATCAACCAACTGAGTTACGGCTACCTGCTGCGCGACTACCGCACAATGCAGCGCAACGATGCGCCCCTGGCCCGGACCCAAACGCAACGCTACGCGGGTAGTATCTATTTTCAGGACCCTCTCCGTTCCCGATTTTTCTACACCAGCTATGCTTTCAGCAGCGCGCTAAGCAACCGGCTTTACAGCAGCCAGATAAATGCCGACGGCGCGCTGACGACCATGGCCCTCGACCGCGCCAACCGTGCCAATTCGCATCTGCTCAGCGCGAACCTAAGTCAGTTTATCAGCCCCTGGAAAACCAACCTGAGCTTCCAGGTACTCGGTAACCTGCGCCAGCAGCCCCAGATGCTAAATGGCCGGATAACCAACACCCGTACCCAAAGCGGCACAGCCAGCCTTAAGGCCAGCATATTAGCCCTGGCATGGGGCAGCGTAGAAGGTCGGGCCAGCCTCACCACGCTACGCAGCCAGATAACCACCCGGACCAGCACCCCGGCCCTGGTGCAGGAGCATCAGGCCAGCGCCAGCCTGTTTCCGGTAGGCGGGCACCAACTCACGCTCAGCATCGATTATTACGACAGCCACGGCCCGGCCCCCACGGTACGCGCCCTGTTTGCCGATGTGCTCTACCGCTACGCGCTGCCCACCAAAGGACGCAAAATTGACCTGGAGTTGCGCTGGGACAATATTTTTGATATCCGAAAGTATCAGTACAGCTTTGTGAGTCCGTTTCAACTGGCTCAAACTACCTATGAGTTCAGGCCAGCGCAAGTGCTGGCGTCGGCGCGAATGTCATTGTAGATACCAAAGCGTAAACCTGCTGCACATTATAGGGCAGCAATGGAGCCGCTAAGGTGCTGGCTAAAGCCATCCAAAACGGTATCTGCTAACCCAACCCAATTGCGTTGCCCCGCTGGGGTTCTGGTAGCTGCTGCTACTATTAGGCTACCGGGCCAGGCCGCCTCGCCGGGGCTACCGCGTAGCGTTACTACCTATTACTTCCTCCGGCAACGGCATGGTGCGCAGCAGCACGAAGCCGAGGGTGCCGGAGATGAACGAGGCGGTGAGGATGGCCAGCTTGGCTACCGGCTCGCCGGCCGTGTGCTCGCCCAGGGCCAGCAGCGTGATAAACAGCGACATGGTGAAGCCGATGCCGCCCAGCAGGCCCGCGCCCCAGATGTGCCGCCATGTGACGCCGGCCGGCAGCGAGGCCCAGCCCAGGCGGATGCTCAGCCAGCTCATCGCCCCGATGCCCAGCGGCTTGCCCACCGTGAGGCCCAGAATGATGCCCAGGCCCAGCGGCGTGAGCAGGTCGCGGAACACCGAGGCATCTATTTCGAGGCTGGTGTTGGCGAAGGCGAAGAGCGGGATAATCACGAAGGCCACCACCGAGTGCAGGCGCTGCTCCAGCTTCTGGGCCGGCGAGCTGATGGCGTCGGAAAGGTACTCCAACTCCTCGCTGATGATGCGCGGGTTGGCATCGGCGCCGTGCACTTCGTCCTGAATCATGCTCAGGCGGCTGTTGAGCATGAGCAGGATTTCGGGCTTGGCCTGGCCGATGCGCGAGGGAATGGTGAGGGCGAGCATCACGCCGGCCAGCGTGGCGTGCACCCCCGACTCGTGCATGAAAAACCACAGCAGCAGCCCCAGCGGCATAAATACCACCAGGCTGCGCACGCCCAGCAGGTTCAGGTTCATCAGCAGCACCCAGGTGCCCAGGGCCAGATACAGGTAGTTGAGGTGCAGGTTGGTGGTGTAGTAGCCGGCAATTACCAGCACCGCGCCCAAATCGTCGACAATGGCCAGGGCCGTGAGGAACACCTTGAGGCCCAGCGGCACGCGCGGCCCCAGCAGCTGCAATACTGCCAGCGCGAAGGCAATGTCGGTGGCCATCGGGATGCCCCAGGCGTTGGCGGCGGGGTGGCCCCGGTTGATGAAGAAGTACACCAGCGCCGGCACCACCATGCCGCCAATGGCGGCGGCAATGGGCAGCGTGGCCTGCCGCCGTTCCGAAAGCTCGCCCTCCAGCACCTCGCGCTTGATTTCCAGGCCCACGATGAGGAAGAAAATGCTCATCAGCCCGTCATTGATCCAGTGCAGCAAGCTCAGGTCGAGGCCGTAGCCGTTGAGCGAGAGGTTGAGGTGCTTGTCCCAGAGTTCGGGGAAAAAGTGCGCCGGCCCCCAGTTGCTGTTGGCCATAATCAGGGCCAGCACGGCACTTGCCATCAGCATAATGCCGCCGGCCGCTTCGCGGCGGAAAAACTCGGCAAACGGCCGCACCAGCGGACGAACTATTTTGGATACGGCCATAAAAGCAATGGGGCAGGGGAGAACAGGAGCGGCCGGCGAACATGTGCCGCCCACCCACAACGAAGGGCGGGCCAGGACGGCCCAACCCGCGCTTCTCGCCCAAAGGTACAACCACCGACCGAAGCCGGCCGCCCCGAAAGCCGGCCGCCGCTGCTGCTGCTACAGGCCCTCCAGCAACTCGTCGAAGGTGCGCAGCAGCTCGGCGCGGGCCTCGGCGGGCTCGGCATCGAGGCGCTGCTCGAATACCTCGCGGGCCGTGAAATCGTGCAGGCTGCGGGTGAGGCTGGCGGCTGCCTCGTCGTCGTCGGGGCCGGAGCCCAGGGGGCGCAGGGCAATCAGGCGCAGGTGGCGGCGGGCCAGCACTACCAGTTGATGCCGGTCGAGGGCGTCAATCACTTTCAGCAGCGCCTCGGCTACCTCCAGCTGGCTCAGCTCCGAATGCACCTGCACATCGGCCCAGGCGGGCAGCGCGTAGCCAGCATTGTCGTAGGCTACGAGGGCAGCCCCAACTTCTTCCAGCGTGCCGTGGAAGCGCACCAGCCGCCGCGCGCCCGGCACCGGCCGGCTGCGCAGCTCCGCCAGCTTGCCGGCGGCAAACTCCACCAGCAGCACTTCCTTGCCGTGGTCGACTTCGGAAAACGACAGCGCGATGGGGGAGCCCGAGTAGCGGATATGCTCCCGCCCGCCCACCCGCTGGGGCCGGTGCAGGTGGCCCAGCGCCACGTAGTCGAAAACGGCCGGGAAGTGGTCGGCGGTTACCTGGCCCAGGTTGCCCACATGAATGGTGCGCTCCGAATCGGAGGGGGCGGCCCCGGCGGCGTACAGGTGGCCGGTGGCCAGCACCGGCACGCCCAGCGCCTTCAGCTGCCACACCTGCTCGATGTCGGCCACGCGGGCGTAGTGGTCGGCCAGGCCCTGTTTGATGCGGGCCTCACGCTCCTCGGCCGATTCGCCGGGCACCGAGAGGCGCACGTCCCGGTCGCGCAGAAAGGGCACGGCGCACACTACCAGCCCGGGCCGGCCGTTGGCATCGTCGAGCACCAGCACCTGCTCCTCGAAGCACTCGGGCACGCAGCCCACCACGTGCACCCGCAGGTGGCGCAGCAGCCGCGCCGGCGCGTTCAGGGTAGCCGGCGAGTCGTGGTTGCCGCCCACCACCACCACGTCGCGGCAGCCGGTCTGGCGCAGTTTCAGCAGGAAATCGTAGTACAGCTCCAGGGCCTGGTTGGAAGGCGAGCCGGTATCGAAAACGTCGCCGGCAATGATGAGCACTTCAACCTTTTCCTGCTGAATGGTGGCAATGAGCCAGTCCAGAAAGTGGCGGTGCTCCTCGGTTCGCTCGTGGCCCTGAATAAACCGCTGGCCCAGGTGCCAGTCGGCGGTATGAAGGATGCGCATTGGGCTATGGGTTTTCTCGCAGCGGTTCGCGGAGGGATACCAGAGGTGAAAAGAGGATTCCCTTTCACCTCTGGTATCCCTCCGCGAACCGCTGCGAGAAACGATTACTGAACAGGCTGGAACGACGTTACTGCGTCCGAGAGGTCGTACACCGCCGCGCCCGGCAAAGCGGCCCGCACAATGCTGGAGCCGGCCGCCGAGCGGTAGCCGCCGGCGCAGTGCACCAGTACGGGCTTGTCGGTCGGAATCTCCTGGGCCCGCTCGCGCAGCTCGGGCAGCGGAATCACCAGCGCGTTTTCAAACAGCCGCTCTTTGGCCTCGGTGCGGTTGCGGATATCCACGATGGTAAAGTCTTCGGGCTGTCGGCGCACCTGCTCCACGTCGGGGGCGGGGCTGCCGGCGGGCAGCTCGCGGGGCGTGAGCAGGGCACCCCTGATGTTGGTTTCGTAGCCGATTTTGGCGGCTTTGCGGATGACGGTGTCGAGGGCAATCTGCGAGTCGGCCAGCAGGTAGAACGGCTCGTCGGGGCCCACAATCGAGCCCAGCCAGGTTTCAAACTTGCCCCCGTCCATCAGGTTAATGGCGCCCGGCAGGTGGCCGGCCCGGAACTCCTCGGCCGGCCGGGTGTCAATCAGCAGGAAACCGGGCTCTATCTCGTCTTCCGAGCGCAGGCGCGGCACCGTCCGGATGCTGTCTTCGAAGGGCGCGGCGCCGTGCTTGTTGAGCAGCACATCGTGCCCGAAATACTTGGGCATGAAGGGCTGGTCTTCGAGCAGCACCTGCACGAAATCGGCCTCGCTCATGGGTTGCAGGGCGTAGTTGGTCTTGATTTCCTTGCCGATGGTGCTGTCGAGGTCGGGGCTGGTGGTTTTGCCGCACAGCGAGCCGGGGCCGTGGGCCGGGTATACCCTGGTCGAGGCCGGCAGCGTCATCAGCTTCTGGCGGGTGCTCTGGTAGAGCTGGGCCGCCAGCGACTCGCGGCTGTGCCCGCCCACGGCGTCGGACTCGCGCAGGTCGGGCCGGCCCACGTCGCCCACAAATAGCGTGTCGCCGGTAAATACGGCCCGGGTCTGGCCCAGCTCATCCATGAGCAGCACGCTGATGGAATCGGGCGAGTGGCCCGGGGTGTTCAGGGCGTGCAGCTCGACGGTGCCCACCACAACGCGCTGGCCGTCGTCGAAGCCCTGGTGGGGGTAGCTGACGTGCGCCAACTGGCTGACATAAATAGGGGCGCCGGTTTCCTGCGAAATTTCGAGGTGCGAGCTGACGAAATCGGCGTGGGGGTGGGTTTCGATGATGGCCACGATGCGCGACTCGTGCTCGTCGGCGAAATCGTAGTAAGGCTGCGGGTCGCGGGCCGGGTCGATGAGGGCAATCTGGCCTTCGCTGCGGATGGCGTAGCTCGCGTGGGCCAGGCCTTTATCGTAGAACTGCTGAATTTGTACCGAGCCGGTACTACTGGGCAGAGGACTCATGGGGTGTTGGGTGTGGTGAGAGGTGCCCCGGCGGCCGGGCCGCCATTGCAGAGGGCATACTTTCAAATATACGCAAGCCAACCACGCCGCGCCGCAAAAGTTGCCCACCCCGGCCCGCCGGCCGGCCGGGCAGCCGGCGGGCCGGGGCCTGAAAAAAGCCCCGAACCAGGTGGTTCGGGGCTTCGGGCAGGGCGCGCGGGGCCGCCGCCGGGAGGCTAGCTTTTGGTTTTCATCTTCATTTTCCGGCCGCCCCGGTTTTCGGCGCGCTCCTCGCGCTGCTGGCTGTAGCGGGTGTACTGGTCGGCGGTGAGGATGCCCTTGAGCTGGGTGTCGTACTTGTCGCGCATGGTTTGCATGGTCTGGCGCATGGCGGTGCGGTCGCCGCCGGCCGGCATCTGGCCGCGCATGGTTTGCATTTCTGCGCGGCGGGCCTGCTCCAGCGTTACCAGCTGGGTGCGCTGGTCGGCCGAGAGGCTGAGCTGCTTGGTGAGGCGGTCGGCCTGCTGCTCGGGCGTGGCCTGTTCCATGCGGCCGCCGGCCGATCGGGGCGTGGGGTTGGTGGTTTGGGCGGTAGCGGCGCCGGCAGTCAGGGCCGCGGCGGCCAGCAGGATGAGCAACTTTTTCATAGTCGGGGGGTCTGTGGACTTGGTTTACGGCCGATAGATGCCGGCGCGGCCCCGGGGTTTAACGGGGTGGGTTTTTATCCGCGTCGGCAAACAGGGCCTTAGAAACCGGATTATGGCCCTATATTGGGCCTGCCAAAGAACTGGCAGCCCACTTCGCTTACATCAGCTTCTCATCTTTTCACTTCCTTAAACTCCTCGTTTTCCCTTATGGCAAATATTTTCGCCAAAAAACCGCTGGCCGTGCTCCTGGGCGAGGCCAACTCCACCGGGCATGGCACCCTGCAACGGACGCTGGGTGCGGGCAACCTGGTCGCCCTGGGCGTAGGCGCCATCATCGGAGCGGGCCTGTTTGTGCGCACCGCCGCCGCCGCCGCGCAGGCCTCGGGGCCGGGCGTTACGCTGGCCTTCGTTCTGGCCGCTTTCGGCTGCGTATTCGCGGGCCTGTGCTACGCCGAGTTCGCCGCCATGATTCCCATCGCCGGTTCGGCCTACACCTACGCTTACACCACCATGGGCGAGCTGGTAGCCTGGATTATCGGCTGGGCTCTGATTATGGAATACGCCCTGGGCGCGGCCACCGTGTCCATCGCCTGGAGCGAATACCTCAACAAGCTGCTGGAGACGTTTGGGACCAGTATACCCTATAGTTTAAGCCACTCGCCCTTCGAGAAAGCCATCATCAACGGGGTAGCTGAGCAGGGCGTTATCAACCTGCCGGCGCTGCTCATCATCGTGGCCCTGAGCCTGTTGCTGGTAAAAGGCACCCAGGAGTCGGCCATGTTCAACGCCATCATCGTGGTGCTGAAGGTGCTGATTGTTATCGTGTTCATCGCCGTGGGCTGGCAGTTCATCAACCCCGCCAACCACACGCCCTACCTCATTCCGGCCGATGCCGTAGTGAAAAACGCCGCCGGCGAGGTGGTCCGCACCTACGAAGGCTGGAACAAGCACGGCTGGGGCGGCATTCTGGGGGGCGCAGGCATCGTGTTCTTTGCCTTCATTGGTTTCGATGCCGTGAGCACGGCCGCACAGGAAGCCCGCAATCCCAAGCGCGACATGCCCATCGGTATTCTAGGCTCGCTGGCCATCTGTACCGTTCTCTACATCCTGTTCGGCCACGTGCTGACGGGGGTGGCCAACTGGCGCGAATTTGCCGATCCGGCCATCGGGGGCGAGGCTTCGGTAAGCTACGCCATCAGCGCGCACATGACCGGCTACGGCTGGCTGGCTACGGCCGTTACCATTGGTATTCTGCTGGGTTTCACCTCGGTAATGCTGGTGATGCTCATGGGCCAGAGCCGCGTGTTCTTCTCCATGGCCAAGGACGGGCTGATGCCCAAGGCCTTCTCCGAACTGCACCCGCGCTTCAACACGCCGTACAAATCCAACCTCATGCTCATGCTGTTCGTGGGCTTGTTCGCGGCCTTCGTGCCCGGCAACCTGGCCGGCGACCTGACCTCGTTCGGTACGCTGCTGGCCTTCGTGCTGGTAAGCCTGGGCGTGTGGATTATGCGCAAGTCCGACCCCGACCAGCCGCGGCCGTTCCGCGCGCCGCTCTCGTCGGCCAGCTTCCCGCTGGTGCCCATCATGGGCGCCCTGGTATGCACGGCCCTCATCATCGGCCTCGACTCGGCTACGCTGGAAGTGGCCGCTGGCTGGATGCTGCTGGGCTTTATCGTGTACTTCCTCTACGGCAAGCGCAACTCCATGCTCCAGAAAGGCGTGGTGGTAGTGCCCACCGAGATGGACGAAGAAGCCTTCATCAAGCCTGATAAAGACAACCTCTAGGCAACAGCCCACCGGCTTCAACCCAAGGCAAAGCCCCGTCAGAACCTTCTGACGGGGCTTTTGCGTGGCGGGCAGTCAGGGCAGTCAGCCGGCCGCTTTCACTTCGCTTTTCAGCTTGAGCACCCGGTCGCCGTTTTCCTGCACAATGAGGTAGGCAGGGTTGTCGGGGGTGCCGTGGCGCACTATTTCGGAGCCTTTGAGCTTGCGGCTGACCGTTTCCTTGTGGGTTTCCTCGATTTTGCCGGTGGCCGTGCCGGTGCCGTATTTCCAGCTTACTTGGGTGCCTTTGCGCATGAGTGACAAAAAGAAAATCGGTGAGAAGAAAGAATGGGCAGCAGGGAGGCTAGGTTTTACTGCCAATTCGGGTGGCGCGTTGCCGCCGGGCCGCGCCGCGCCGGCGGGCCCGGCTGGATTTGCGTATCTTTCGTGTAAGGCCGGACCGCCGTAGTGGAGCCGGAGCCGGGGCTTATCTTGTTTCCATGTCTGCTTTATCTGCATCCGAAGCCGTGATTGACTTGCTGCTGGTGGATGACCACCCGATGGTCGTGGAAGGCATCCGGCAGATGCTGCTGCCCGAAACCGACCTGCGGGTGGTGGCCCAGGCCAACGGCGGCGAGCAGGCGCTGGAGCTGCTCAGCGCCCATCCGGAAGTACGGGTAGTACTGCTCGACCTGAGCATGCCCGGCATGAGCGGCGTAGAGCTGGCCCGCGCCATCCGCGCCGGCTGGGCCGAGGTGCGGGTGCTGGCCCTGAGCATGTTCCACGACCACGCCACCGTGGCCGAAGTGCTGGAGGCCGGCGGGGCCGGCTACGTGCTGAAAACCGCCAGCCGCGCCGAGTTGAGCACCGCCATCCGGCAGGTGGCCGCCGGCCGCACCTATTTCAGCCAGGACGTGGCCGATACGCTGCTCCAGAACCTGCAGATTACGGCCAGCCTCGAAACGCCGGGCCCACCGGCCATTACCCGGCGCGAGCGGGAAATCCTGCAGCTCATCGCCCGCGAACACTCCAACCTGGAAATTGCCGAAGCCCTGTTTATCAGCGAGCGAACCGTGGAAACCCACCGCCGCAACCTGCTGACGAAAACCAAGTGCAAGTCGGCAGTCGGGCTGATTCAGTACGCCATCCGCCACAACCTGCTCGCGTAGCAGCGCAGCCACCTGTTATAAGCGCCCCGGGCCGCGCCACTCCTTGGTTAAGGGGTGGCGCGGCCCGGGGTTTTTTGCCGTGCTGCCCGCGCTCGGCCGGCGCGGTATCGAGTGCGGGATTACAAGAGAGCAGGTGCCCGCAAAAGTTGCGGCAGGCCGGCTCGTAGGCCGCAGTACGTGCCACGGCGGAGCCGGGCCTACGTACTGGCACGTATTTTTTACAATAATGGCGGGGTGATTTAGATTTTGCCAATAAAAAATATACCTTAGCATCATTCAATTGAATAAAGTAATCTTCATGTTCGTGTAGTCCTCACCGGAACCGCTTCCTGCAGGCGGGAGGAACTGCCGGGCCGCTGAAAACAACCCAATGCGAACCTTTCACTGATTCCAACTGTCAGCTGCCATGTCATCGAAAATCCTCTCCTTTATCTGCCATGTACCTGCTATGAGTACTGGTTCCGCTGCCACTTCTTCGGCCCCTGCCAACCGCAAATCCGTGCCGCGCAAAACGGAAACCCCGAAGCCGGGCGGGCATTTTGCGGCCATCTACGAAAACGAGCGGTTCGTGCGCTTCAAGTACATGCACAACAACTAATCAGTCCCCTGTCTTCGCCCGGCAACTCTCTCCCGGGTTGTTCAGCCAGGCAAACCGGCACCGCGCTTCCGCTGGGAGGCGCGGTGCCGTGGTGTTGGGGTGGCGGCAGGTAGCCCGGCAATTGGGGTAACTTGCGCCCTCGTTCATCGTTTTGTGTGCATGATTCAGCTTCTGTTCCGCCGGACCATCTGGCTGCTCCCCGTATTTTTCCTGTTGTCTGCCACCGCCGCCCGGGCTCAATCGGGTCCGGTGCTGCCCGATGCCTCGGCCTGGTATGGGGTAATTGCCCGCAGCAGCGGCCGCTCGCTCGACATTGCCAATGCCTCGGCCGAAGCTGGTGCGGCCGCCGTGCAGTGGGAGTTCACCCACGCCGACAGCCAGCAATGGCGCTTTGTGCCGGCCGCGGCGGGCAGCGAGTTCTTCCGGATTGTGGTGCGCCACACCGGCCAGTGCCTCACTCTCACCAGTCCCGACGAAAACGCGCCCCTTACGCAGCGCCCCTGGGATGGCAGCTTTTACCAGCAGTGGAAACTGGTGCCCTCGGGACCTTTGGGCAGCTTTATGCTCATTAGCCGGGGCAACGATAAGTGCGTTTCGCTGGCCGCGGCCGACAAGTTCAACGGTACGCCCCTGGTGGGCCAGAAACCCCAGAACCGCGCCTCGCAGCAGTGGAAGCTGTTTAAGCTGCGCCTGAACATAGACCCCTCGCTGCCCGGTTTTGGGGTGCCCGAGCCGCTGCTGAGTCTGAACACGCCCGCCGGCAACGAGTTGCAGCCGGTGGTGTCGCCTGATGGCAGTACGCTGTATTTCAGCCGGACCCGCTACGCCGGCAACACCGAGGGCATCACCGAGTCGGGCGACATCTGGGTGAGCAACTCCAGTAACAACGGCCGCACCTGGCAGCCCGCCACCCGCTTCGACGAGCTGAACACGCCCCAGCACAACGGCGTGATGAGCCTGGTGGAAGAGGGCAAGGCGCTGATAGTACGCGGCTCCTACGGGCGCGACGGCTCGTTTCAGGACGTGGGCCTGAGCAAGGTGCCGCGCAGCGTATCGGCCAAGAAAAACCGCCCCCAGGAAGTGCAGGTGGCCAATTACTACTCGGCCGGTGCATCCACGGGTTTCTTTATGAGCCCCGACGAGCAGATTCTGCTGCTGAGCCTGGAGCGCAGCGACTCGGAAGGCGCCAACGACCTGTACGTGAGCCGCCCCACGCCCAGCGGCCTCTGGACCCAGCCGCTCAACCTGGGAGCCGTCATCAACTCGCCGGGCTTCGATTTCGCACCCTGGCTTTCCAATGACGGCAAAACGCTGTATTTCAGCTCCTACGGCCATGCAGGCTACGGCGGCTCCGATATTTTTGTGAGCACCCGCCTCGACGATTCCTGGACCAACTGGACCGAGCCGCGCAACCTGGGCTTCCCCATCAACGGGCCCGGCTTCAACGCCTACCTGAGTTTGTCGGGTGATGAGAAGCAGGCCTTCTTTTCGTCCACGGCCTCCATCAATGGCCCGGCCGACCTGTTCCGGACCGCTACCGGCGCCAAACCCGCGGCCCCCGACACGGTGGCAGCTCCGCCGGTAGCCGTGGCTACGCCCACGCCCGCTACGCCCCGCACGCTGCTCACGGGCCGCACGCTCGATGCCAAAACCAGCAAAGCCCTGGCTACCCAGGTGCAGGTAAACCGCCTGGGCAACGACCTGATGTTCAATGCCACGGCCCGCACCGACGTGGCGCTGGGGGCCTTCCAGATGACGCTGCCCCCCGGCCGTTACCGCATCCAGGCCACCCGCGTAGGCTACCTCACGGCCACTGATACCATCTCGATGACGGGGTCGCGCAGCATTGAGCTGACGCTGGTGCCGGCCGCCGTGGGCTCCAGTCTGGAGCTGCCCACGCTGATTTTCGCCCAGGGCAAGTTTACGCTGCTGCCGGCTTCCTATACCGAGCTCAACCGCCTGGCCCGCACCCTCGAAGACAACCCCATGGTCAACATCCGCCTCGAAGGCCACACCGACAACCAGGGCGCGGCCAACCTGAATGTGAAGCTCTCGGAAGACCGCGTGAATGAGGTGAAGCGCTACCTCGTGAGCCGGGGCGTGGCCGAGCGGCGCATCAGCACCATTGGTTTTGGCGGCAGCCGGCCCCGGGCCTCCAACGCCCAGGAAAACACGCGCAAGCTCAACCGCCGCGTCGAGTTCACCATCGTCAAGTAGCGGCGACGGCAAGCCGAAGCCAGGCCACTGTCAGTTGCTCTCAAGAGGCGGAACTTGCGCATAACAACTGCTAAAGGCACAACTCAGTAAAACAGATAACAGAACTGACAGTTTAAGTTGGTGTATAGAACGTCATTCAGAGCGCAGCGAAGAATCTCGCTCGAACAGCCGTTGAACGAGTTCACGCCAGATTCTTCGCTGCGCTCTGAATGACGTTCTGCCTACCAATTTAGCTTGTCAGTTCAGCTAACAGCTAACAGTTCCCACTATGCACGCCTTGGTTCACCGTGAGGTTGCCCTGCCCAACCTGCCCTCGGCTTCGGGGGCTGAGCTGATTGGCGATGCGCTCTACATTATCGGCGACGACTCGCCCTGGCTTTACCGGCTCGATGCGGCCACGCTGGCGGCCGGCCGGCCCACGCCACTGTTCGAAACGGCCCATTTCAGCCAGGGGCGCATTCCCAAGCACCTCAAGCCCGACCTGGAGTGCCTGACGCTGCTACGTGCCGGCAGCGGCGAGACCGGGCTGCTGGCGCTGGGCTCGGGCGCCACGCCGGCCCGCGAGCAGGGCTACTGGGTGCCCCTGGCCGGGGCCGACCGCCTGCCCGGCACCGTGTACCCGCTGAGTCTGGCGGGCCTATACGCGGCGCTGCGGCCCCATTTGCCGGCCGGCGCCACGCTCAACCTGGAAGCCGCCGCCGCCACCGAAACCGAGCTGCTGCTGCTCCAGCGCACCGTAGGAGCGGCCGCTGGCAACCTGCTGTTTCGGCTGCCGCTGGCCGCTACGCTGGCTTTTCTGCACCGCCGCCAGCCGCTGCCGCCCCCGGTGCGGGTGCAAGGCTTTCGGCTGCCGGTTATCGACGGCAAGCCGGCCGGCTTCTCGGGCGCCGCCTGGTTTGCGAACCGACTCTTCGTAACGGCCTCAGTCGAGGACACGGCAGATGCGGTGCTCGATGGGGCCGTGCTGGGCTCGTTCGTGGGCGTGTTGCCGCTCGACGGCGGCCCCGCGGCGCTGGCCCGCCTGGCCTGGCCCGACGGCCGGTCTTATCTGGGTAAAGTGGAAAGCGTGGCCGTGCGGCGGCAGCTGGCATCCGGCCGCTTCGAGCTGCTGCTGGTAACCGACGACGACGCGGGCGGCTCGACGGCGGTAGTAGCGGAGCTGGTTGTTTGAGCTGTTGGCTGACAGCTTTTTGCTGGAGCTTTTTCAGTCCTAAATCAAAGGCATACATCCGTTTTTTTTAATGGTAAAAGGGAAGTGTATGTATTAGCAAATCAACTAACTGTAATGGTGGTTAATGGCTGATAATTAAAGACTGTCAGCTTGCTGCAAGGGGGAATTATCGGGCGATTAGGGGTGTTTTGGGGGAGTTGATTTTTAGCCACTTCTTCCCCGACTATATGTTGCTTCTTCCCACTCGTTTTCTGTATCCCGTGAGTGCTGTGCAGTTGCAGGAGCGGCAGGGTCTGCTGCCCGCCGAGTTTCTGCCGGCCATTGAGCAATTAAGGCCTTTTCTCGAAAAAGAGCAGGCCTACGGTGAAATCTGCACCACCACGGCCGAGTCGGCCAAGGGGCGGACGCTGTTGGTGTCGTACCGCAAAAGCTACGCGCCCGAGCAGGGCTTCGTGGTGGAGATACTCGACATTGAGGTAGTGGCTCCGCTGGCCCGCGCCGCGTAAATGCTGCCACCAAATACCCGATTTAAAACGCCCGTCTTCTTTGGAAGATGGGCGTTTTCATTTGAACTGATGCAATGCTGGTCGGAGAGCTAACAGCTCAAAAAGTCAAGAGCCGCGTCGCCAGATAAAGCCGTCGAGGACGTAGTGGGTGGCCTGGGGCAGGGTCAGCAGGGGCACGAGCAGCGTGAGCAGGGTCGAGTCGGAAACGGCGGGCAGCTGCTGGAACCAGCCGAACACGGCCGCGTGCTCCCGCCACACCAGCCCGTCCCAGAGGCCTTCCTCCAGCAGTGCCAGCCCAAACAGGCTGCCCAGAAACAGCAGCACCCCGTAGCGCCCCTGCCACCAGCCCCGGCTGCCTGGGGCCGCGGCGGCGGCCGGCGGCCGGCTGCTGGTCCAGACCAGGGCCAGGTACGGAATGCCGTGGGCCACTACGTTGAGCAGCGTGAAGACCAAATCGGCGTTGAACAGCACGATGCCCACGTACCAGGAGGCGGTCGTGCCCAGCAGCAGCAGATTGCGCGGCCAGTTTAGGTGGCCCGTGCGGCGCCACTGCCCCGCTTCTTTCAGCAGGTAGGCGGCCAGCAGCCCGACGTATAAAACGCCCAGCGCGAGTCGCCCGGCGGGCCAGTTATGCTGCACGAAGTCGCCCGCTACAAACCAGTTGAAATTGCGCGGCGCCGACAGGTGCCACCAGAGCAGCGGGTAGAGCGTGGCGGCGTAAATCAGCCCGGTATCGAGGTGCCGGCCGGCGGTTGTTTGTTGTTCGTGGCGGCTGTAGAGGCGTAGGAAGCCGTACTGCTGCCGCACGAAGTGGAACACGGCCGCGTAGGCCAGTATTCGCCAAAACCACAGGCTGCCGCCCAGTGCGTGCAGGCCCACCCCAACCACGTAGCAGCCCAGCGGCACGGCCCAGAGCAGCGTCCGGAACCGTTGCCGCCGCACCCGGTCGAAGTAAGTACGAAACAGGGTGCTGTACACGTGGGCCACATCAATGAGCACTACCAGCAGCACCCAGGCCCACAGCGGCAGCGCCGAAACCGTGCGCCCGGCCGCCGGCAAAGCGGCCACTACCACCAGCGCCAGAAACGGCGGGGCCAGAATCCAGAGCCCATCAAACCACGCCGACCGAATCCAGGGCTGGCTGGCAGTAGGGCGCAGGCGCGGCGGAGCAGTAGGAGCAGTGGTAGCAACTGGCATCATAGGAACCGAAAATACGAAAGACCGTCATGCTGAGCGCAGCGAATAATCTCGCGGGCCATGCTAACCTGACGTCATAATTACTTTGGCACGCGAGATTCTTCGCGCTGCTCTGAATGACGGTCTGTTTTTACAAAAAGCTACGCTAAGCCCGTACTGCGAGCCGCCAGCACCTGCCGGGCGGCGCGTTGGCCCTGGTGAAAACCTTCCTCGAAGATGGAAATGCCGCTCAGGTCGGTGTGGGCGAAGAAGAGCTGGTTTTGCCAGGGCCGGGCGGCGGCGGCGCGGGCCGGGCCCCATACGAAGCCGGGCGTGGGGGCCACCATGCCGTGGCCCCAAACCCACACATCGGCCCGCAATACCTGGGCCGTGAGGCCGTGGTGGGCCGTTTCGAGCTCGGCCAGCGCCTGGCGCACCCAGTCGTCGTAGCTGGTTTGGTAGGCCTGGCGGCGGGCGGCTTCGGGGTTGGGGGCCGACAGGGGGCGGTACCAGGTAACCACCCGCGGGCCGGCGTCGGTGAGGCTCAGGCTCTGATGCCCGGCGTCCACGTAGCCCACCGAATCGGTGCCGAAGAGCACGTTGTCCCAGCTCAGGGGCTGGCCGGGGCCCTGGGGCAGCCCCTCCACGGTGAGGTTGACGACCACCCAGGGGGCGCGGTGGACGGGCAGCGGGCGGTAGGCGGCGGCGGGCAGACTGGCCAGCAGCCGCTCGGTAATAAAGCTGGGCGTAGCCATAATAACCTGCCGGGCCGCTACGCGGACGGTCTGGCGGGTGGCTACGTTGTAGCAGTCGGCGGCCAGGCCGGTGGGGGTGGCGTGCAGGGCGAAGGCCACCGTGTTGGGGCGGATGGGGGAGGGGGCCTGGGCGCGCAGCTGCTCCACCAGAAAGCCGTTGCCGGCGGGCCAGGTCAGCACATCGGCGCCGTTGGCGTTGTGGGCGCGGCCTTTGCGGGCGGCGAAGTAGTGCAGCCCCGCCCAGGCCGACACCTGGGCGGCGGGGGCCCCGTAGTCGTCGCGGCAGCTGTAGTCGAGGTACCAGCGCAGGTGCGAGCCGGTAAATCCCTGGGCATCGAGCCAGGCGGCAAACGGCTGCTCGTCGAGGTGGCGGAACTGCTCGTCGCACGACGACTCGTCCACCGGAATCCGGAAGGCGTCGCGGCCGTCGGTGCCCACGGTCTGGCGCAGCTCGTCGATGAGGGCGAAAAAGCGGGCCAGCTGCGCCTTTTCGGCCGGGGGCACGCCCAGCTCGGGCACCAGCCCGTTCTGCCAGTGGCCCTTGATGAACAGGCGCTCCTCGGGGTCGTGGCAGAGGTAATACTCGTTGTAGATGGGCAGGCCCGAGGCCGCATCGGTGCCGGTCAGGATGCCCGCTTCGGCCAGAAACGCCAGCAACTCGTGGTTGCGCGGGTCGGGCACGGGCAGGTAGTGGGCCCCCCAGGGGTAGGCCGACACGGCGTTGCGGCCGGCCCGGGAGTTGCCGCCGGGCTGCTCATCCAGCTCCACCAGCAGCACCTGCTCGGGCCGCAGCCCCAGCCGCGCCAGCTCCCGCCGGGCCGTTAGGCCGGCCACGCCGCCGCCTACAATCAGCACTTCCACCGCCTCGGTGCGGGTGGGGGCGGGCAGGCTGGCGGGGTCGCGCAGCAGGTGGCCGGTAGCGCGGTTGGCCCCGTGCAGGCTGCCGCTGATATGGCTGCGGCTGCTGCCCGGCGCGCAGGAGTGCAGCCCCGCCAGCGGGGCCAGCAGCAGCCCCGCGCCCCCCAGGGCAGCACGTTGCAGGAAATGGCGGCGGGAAGAGGGCATGAGGTGGGGACTGGGGGACTGGGCAAAGATAATGTCATCCTGAGCGGAGCGAAGGACCTTATTATGTCAGCACGAGTTGTTTTCACGTGATAAGGTCCTTCGCTCCGCTCAGGATGACAGACGACCAATCTCCCACGTCCCCCAGTCCCTTAATGCACATACGGCCCCCAGTCTTCCTCGAAATAGCGCACCAGCGCCTGGTTGTTGAGCTGGTTGATTTCGGTGGGCACTTCGCTCATATCGGGCGGGAAGAAGCGCATGGCGCGGATGGTGGCGGGCGTAACGTAGCGCAGGCCGGGGGGTAGGGGGCCGGCATCGGGGCGCCAGTGGCGGTTGCGGCCGGCCAGCACGAAGCCCCACTCGCCGAACGAGGGCACGTAGCAGTGGTAGGGCAGGGCAGTGAAGCCGGCGGCTTCCAGCGTGTGGGCCACGCACCAGAACGAGCGGCGCGCCACGTAGGGCGAGGTGCTCTGCACCACCGCCCAGCCGCCGGGGGCCAGCCGCTGCTCCAGGGCCCGGTAGAAGGCGGCCGAGTAGAGCTTGCCAATGGAGTAGTTGCCGGGGTCGGGAAAATCGACGATGATGCAGTCGTAACGGCTGCTGTCCTGGCGCACCCACTGGTAGGCATCGGCGTTGATGACCCGCACCTTGGGGTTGAGTAAGGACCGGTGGTTGAGTTCGAGCAGCATCTGGTTGTGCTGAAACAGCTGGGTCATGCCCGCGTCGAGGTCCACTAAGTCGATGTGTTGGAGTTGGGGGTACTTGAGCAGCTCGCGCACCGCCAGGCCGTCGCCGCCGCCCAGCACCAGCACCCGGCGGGCCTGGGGCAACGCCTGCATGACGGGGTGCACCAGGGCCTCGTGGTAGCGGTATTCGTCGGCCGAGCTGAACTGCAGGTTGCCGTTGAGAAACAGGCGCAGCTCGCGCTGGTTTTTGGTAAGCACCAGCCGCTGGTAGGGCGTGGTTTTGGTGTAAATCACCTGGTCCTGAAACGCCAGTCCTTCGGTATAAGCCTGCAGGCGCTCGGCAAAGCCGAAGGCCACAGCCAGGGCCAGCAGCGAGGCCACCAGCGCCCCACCCATACTGCGCCTAAAAGGCCGGGTTTCGGGAAAGCGGTACAGCGCGATGCCGGCCACCACTACGTTCAGGGCCCCGCACAGCAGCGAGGTGCGGATAAGCCCGAGCTGCGGCACCAGCACCAGCGGAAACACCAGCGAAGCCAGCAGGGCCCCGATATAGTCGAAGGTAAACACCCGCGACACCAGGTCCTTGAACTCGAAGCGGCCCTCCAGAATCCGCATCAGCAGCGGAATTTCCAGGCCCACCAGCACGCCCGTCAGGCCCACCAGCGCGTACAGAATCAGGCGGAAGGAGCTGACGTGCTCGAAGACCAGAAACAGCAGCGGGGCCGAGAAGCCGCCCACCAGGCCCACCAGAATTTCGAGCTGAATAAACCAGCGCAGCAGCGAGCCGCCCAAATAGCGCGACAGCCACGAGCCGATGCCCATCGCAAAGAGGTAGGCCCCGATGATGGTGGAGAACTGCAACACCGAGTCGCCGAGCAGATACGACGCCAGCGTGCCGGCAATCAGCTCGTAAATCAGCCCGCAGGTGGCAATCACGAACACCGAGCCCAGCAGCAGGGTCGAGCGGTAGTCGGTGGGGGCGACGGCAGCGGCGGTAGAGGCCCCGAGGGCCGGCCGCTTCACCCGCCGCACGGGTACTTTATCCATGAATAGCCGAGCTGATAATCAGGGCTACGGCAATCATAAAGGCCGCGCCCATAATGGCTAACGCCACGTTGTGCTCCACAATTATCTCTTTCCAGAGCGTACCGGGTGTCAGCTTATCAATAATGAAAAAGCTGAGCATCAAAATGATAATGCCCAGCACCGAATACAGCACCGACGAGATGACGAGCTTGAAGTTGAGATATTCCATTGGGGGGGAGTTAGGAGTTAGAAGCTAGGAGCTAGAATCAGGGGAGAAGCAGAAGGCAGCCGACGCGGCACCCGGACTGAGAAGCAAGGATGCAGATGGGTTTCTTGAAGGGCCTTTGGGCCAGAAGAACAAATTCTAACTCCTTGCTTCTATCTCCTGGCTTCTCAAAAAATCACTTATGGAAATACATGACCCGGCCGCGGGAGCCGCCGGTGCGGGCGGTGCCGTTGCGGTTGGGCTCGGCCTCGTTGTCGTCGCCGAGCAGGCGCAGGCCCGAGAGGCCGGCCCATACGAAGCCGCTATACACCAACACGGCAAACAGGGCGTAAAAACGGATTTTCCAGAGCGAGCGAAGCCAGTCCATGCGGCGGGTGAAAAAGCAGGTTTGTTAGGGGCCGAAGTCACTGTTTGACCAGCGGGTGTTTTCGTGGGCAGCCCGGCGGAAGTACATGTAGGCGGGATAGAGCAGCAGCAGCACCAGGGCCAGCACGGCGTTGGAGCCGGCCGTGGCCCGGGCCTGCACTGTGGCCCGAAACTGCACCTGCTCGGCCTTAACCGGATCGGCCAGGGGGTAGAAGTTGAGGTGGTAGCGGCCGGCCGGCACCTGGTTGAGCAGCGTGGCCGCTTCCCGGTTGCCCTCCTGCCAGCTCTCGCCGCCTTCCACGCCCGAGTAATGCTCCAGGCTGCTGGTGGCGGCAAACTGCTGGCCGGTCTGCTCATTTACCAGCGCGTAGGGGATTTCCACCCAGCTGTTGTCCACACTGGCCCAAAGGTCGACGGTGAGCGCGCCGGTGCCGGGCACCGTGAACGAGGGCGACACCTGCATCGGCCGCTCGGGTACCTCCAGGGCCCCCGGCGCGGGAGCTGGGCTGACGAACTCCTGGTTGAACACCGTTTCGTTGCCCCACTTCATCAGGGCAACGTGGGTGAGCACCACGAGCAGGGCCATGAGCAGGGCGGCCGTGCGCAGCTGGGGCCAGGCCGTGCCGCCCGGGGCCGGCTGGGCGGCCCCCACGCCATTGCGGTCGGGCAGCTGCGTGAGCGGCACGCTAAACGCTTCGGCCACCTCGGCGGGCTCCAGGTGCCGGGCCAGGTACCAGGTATCGTGCTTGCTGGCGTTCCGCTCGCGCACCAGCATCTGCGGTGGATCGATGTATTCGGAAATCTTCAGGCTTTCATCGGCCAGGATATTCCAGTCGAATTCGCCCTCGGCGTACAGCACCCGGGGCGAATAGCGGTTGTAAAGCTGGAAATTATGTTCCGTGGTTGTAATGGAGCCCTCTTTGTCGGGCTTATACTGCTCGGCGGTGGGTTCAATCAGCAGCCAGTGGCCCTGGTACACGGCCAGCTGCCGGCTGGCGCCGGTGGTTTCGTGGCGGAGCTGAAACTCCTCCCAGCGGTAATCGGGCCCCTTGGCCTCGCAGCGCCATTGGTAGCCCGTAACGCGGTAAGTTTCGCCCGCCAGCTGGCCGGTGCTGCCCAGCGCCAGCGGCCGGGGGGGCTTTGGGTACTGTTTGAAGCGACGCAATTGTTTAGAAGCCCCACCGGCAGCCTGCTCGAAAAAAGTATGGCACTCGGGGCAGCCAAAAAAGGTGCTCTGCTGCACATCGAAATAACGTATCTCGCGGCCGCAGTGGGGGCAGCGCACGGCCGCCGGAGCAAAGGCAGGAGCGGGCTGGCTCATCGGCGGACTTCGGTTTTGTGCTGCTCGGTGGCCCCAAAAAAATCCAGCGTGGCCGCGTACAGCGCCCGGGCCCGGTCGGCGTTGTCGCGCCGGAAGTTGCTCAGGAATACATCGAACGTAGCCAGGCCGTGCTCGGGCCAGGTATGAATGCTCAGGTGCGACTCGGTGAGGGCCACCACGGCCGTGAAGCCGCCCTCGTCGAAGGCGTGGTAGGCCGCGCCGACCGGCGTGAGGCCGCGCGCGGTAATCTGCTCATCGAAGAAGGCGCGGCAGGCCGCCATGTTGCGCAGAGCCGGCTCCGGGGCCGTAAACGTAGCCAGAATATGCAGGCCGGGAGCGTAAGAATCCATCAGTAAAATGTATCCAGCCGACCTAAACTACCAGACCGGAGGCGGCAAGATAGCAAAATGCCCAGACGGCCCCAAGGCCAAACGGGTCCGGCAGAAAAGCAGACGTACGGTTTCAAAATCCTGCCGGCGCCCCTCCGGCAACCAGGGCTCCGGAAGGGGCTACTCCTTTCCCTGGGCACGGTTCCGCTTTGCAGGCAGCGCCCTACTTTGCCGGCGGGGCCAGGGCCTGAATCCAGGTACGGATGGCATCGAGGGCGGCAGTCGAAACGGCCGGCGCCTGCCGCCCGTCGATGAGCGGCCACTCGCTGGCGGGACCCTGGAACAGGTGATTGACGCCGCTCAGTTGCCGGCTTTCCACCATTTTGTTGGCCTTCAGGTTTTTGGTAAGCAGGCTGAGGTTGGTGTCGGCGCTGAGCAGTAAATCGTCGGCGCCGTGCAGCAGCAGCACCGGGCACTGCACCGCCGCCAGTTCCTGCTGAGGATAGAAGCGCAGGTACGAGCGGGCCCAGGGCGTGGTGAGGCGGTCGGCCACCGCGGCGTAGGCCGAATCGGGCTGGTTGGGCCGTTGTGCCCGCAGCGCCTGCAGCAGGCCGCGGGCGGTGGCATCATCGGGGGTGCGGCGCACGATATCGAGCAGCGGCCGCTGCGCCCGATCCAGCGCTTCGAGGCGCTTTTTTTCCTCGGCCCGCTGCCGCAGAAAAACCTGCTCCTGCTGCACCTGCAGCTGGGCCGCGTTGGCCCCGCTGCTGCGCATCTTCTCCAGCCGGGCCTGCCCGATGGCCCGGCTGGCCGTCTGCTCGCGGGTCGTGCGGGCCAGCAGCGAATCGGCCAGCGCGGCGGGCCAGCCCACGGCGGGCTGGGTGCTGAGCACCTCCAGGCCCGACTGCCCGGCCGCGGCCAGCGTGATAACAAAGGCGGGGGGCAGCAGCCGGCCGGCCGCCAGCAGCGCTACGTTGCCGCCCTCGCCGTGCCCCAGCAGCCCCAGGTGCGCCCCATCGAGCAGGGGCTGGGTGCGCATGAACTGCAGTGCGGCCTGGGCGTCGCGGGTGCGGTCTTCGGGGCTGGCCAGCTCGGTGCGGCCCCCGGTTTCACCCACGCCCCGGTCAGGAAAGCGCAGCACGGCAATACCGCGCCGGGTCAGATAATCGGCCAGTCCGCCCAGCAGCTTGTAGTCGCCGTAGCGGCCGTCCTGGTCCTGGGCGTCCCAGTCGGAGAGCAGCGCTACGGCCGGAAAAGGGCCCTCGCCGGCCGGGATGGTGAGCGTGCCGGCAAAAACAATCTTGTCGGCTTCGTTGGCGAATTTCACTTCCTGCACCCGGTAGGGCGGCGGAAACCGGAAGGTTTTGGGCGCGGCGGCCACCGGGGGCGGCACAAACTCCAGCGTGAGGGGGGCCTGATAGCCGGGCTGGCTCCAGATGCCCGTCAGGCGGTTGCCCTCGGCGGTGCGCACGCCTTTAAACCGGCAGCCCACCTGCTCGGCCACAAACACCACCGTGTCGCCCCGCTGCTCCACCGAGGTAGGAATGCGGTTGATGCGCTGGGGCACCACGTTCAGCACGGCAAAGCGGTTGCCGCTGGCCAGCTCCGTCACAAAAAGCTGAATCGGGAGGCTGCCGCCCGGCACAGCCAGCGGCCCCTTCCACTCGCCTTCGAGCGAATACTTACCCGGCCCCTGGGCGCGGGCCGATGGCAGCCCCGCCAGCAGGGCCAGCAGCAGCACCGGCAACCTCAGATAAGGCAGCGTGCGCAGCAAACGGCGGAAGTACAAGTAAGCAGTCATAGAAGTTGAAGCCGACCGGAACCCCGGGGTTTGCAAGGTATTGAATCTACTGTTGAGCTGCCCGGGCAGGCTGCCAGGGCAGCTAGGGCAGCAGTACGCGGTTAATCACGTGCACTACCCCATTGAGGCACTGCACGTCGGGAATGACCATGCCGGCCGGGGCAGCGTTGCCGGCGCCCTGCACCGACAGCGTGCCGGCCGCGAAGGGACCCAGGCGCAGACTACCGCCGCCCAGCGTGGGTAGGGCGGCGTTTTCGGGCAGCTCGGGGGTGAAGCGGCCGCCGGCTACTACGTGGTTGAGCAGCACAGCCTTCACCGTTTCTTTGGGCAGCTTGCGGATGTCGTTCGGCACCAGCAGTGGTACGCCCAGCAAAGTGCCCAGTTCCCGGAAGGCCTGGTCGGTGGGGGCAAAAACGGTTAGCTGGGGCCCGCCGGGTGTGACCGAAAGCTCCCTGGCCAGGTCGGCGTACAGCACGGCTTCTACCAGAAACGTCAGCTCCGGCTTCACGAATACTTCGGCCTGGCTCAATGCCACGGCCGACTGCACGATGTCGAGGTTGGTGGCCAGCAGTACTTTATCGATGACGTGAATGGTGCCATTGGCGGCCGGTACGTCGGTAGCAACGAGGCGCGAGCCATTAACGTAGCGGGCGCCATCGGCCCGCACAATAATGCGCCGGCCAGCCTCCTTGAAGGCCGAAGCTGAAGCGCTGCCGGCCGTTAGTTCGGAGCCCGGCAGGTTGCCGTTGGCTACGTGGTAATAAAGTGTGTTGGTCAGGAAGTCCTTCTGCAGCCCGTTCAGGTCGGCGGCCGCAGTGAGGCCCAGCCGGGCGAAGGCGGCATTGTTGGGGGCGAAGACCGTGAAGTTACCGCTGGGGTCGTTAGGATTTTTATTGGACAGCAGCGGAACCACTCCGCCGCGCACGG
Organism: Hymenobacter actinosclerus; assembly: GCF_900111515.1. Lineage (GTDB taxonomy): Bacteria > Bacteroidota > Bacteroidia > Cytophagales > Hymenobacteraceae > Hymenobacter > Hymenobacter actinosclerus. Next base: position 29,656 of record NZ_FOHS01000003.1, on the reverse strand, counting down.
CCGCGTCTTCCAGAATCTGGAACTCGGCCGTATTAACGGCAACGGCGGCAATAGAGGGAGTGACATCCTGCTTCTCGGAGCAACCCGTTAATAGCAGGACGGCGGCACTTGCCAGGTAAAAACAACGAGAGGAGAGGTTACGCATATTTTGGCAAGGCAAAAGTTGGCTTTTCTGGCGTTCGTCGCCAGGTTCAGGCTCTATTAACGAGAACAAAAGTTCCCCGGATTTAGGGAAGATGCAAACCGCTGGCCGATTATTTCGCGTAGGTGAGCCGCTGGAATAACTTGCGTACACTACTTTTGTTCCTGATTCGGGAATTGTGTTATTCCGGTTAAGTGTGCTTACCTTTCTTTCTCGGTTAACTTCTTTTTTTCGATGAAACAACGCTACTTCTCGCCCATCGTGGCCGTTTTGCTGCTGAGCGGAGTGCACGCTTCGGCCCAGAGCCTGAGCAACGGCTTTATGTCGGGCCGCAAGCATGGCTCCCTGTCCGTTTCCACCACCCAGGAGTGGTACCAGCAGGTGTACCTGGTGCCTGAGAAAGTTGACCGGGTACCGATTTTCGAGCGGATTCATATCCAGTCGGTCAACCTGTTTGCCAACTACGGCCTCACCGATAAGATTGAGGCCGTGGTCAGTCTGCCCTTCGTGCGTTCCGAGGGCCACGCCGGCGAGCAGGTACTCAACGATTTGGGCTACACCAATGTGCGCCAGGGCCTGCAGGACGTAACCGGGCTGCTCAAGTTCAAGGCCTACTCCACGGTGCTGGGCAGCAGCGTGCTGAACCTGCTGGGCGCCGTGAGCGTGGGCACGCCGGCCAGCAAGTACAAAAGCGAGCAGGGCCTGGAGTATATTATTGCCATCGGCAACCGGGCCACCAAGGTTTCCACGGCCGGCATTGCGCACCTGCAAACGGCTTCGGGCGTGTTCGTAACCGGCCAGGCGGGCTACAGCCTGCGCTCGGGCCGGGTGCCCAACGCCTTCCTGGCCGAGCTGAAAACCGGTTACGCCGGCCCAGCCATCTACGTCGATGGCTGGGCTACCATGCAGCGCTCGGGCCCCGGCACCGATATTCTGCAGCCGGGCTTCGATGGCTTTTTTCCGGCTACCCGGGTTAACTTCATCCGGGTGGGGGCCAGTGCTTTCCGGCCGCTGGCCCAGGGCTTCGGGCTGGTGCTGGGCGGCAGCACCTACGTGGCGGGCCGCAACGTGGGCAAATCCACGGCCCTGACCGGCGGCCTGGCCTACAACTTCTAGGCGGCGAACCGGGGCAGCCAACTCAGCCCAAGCAGCCTCCCGGCCGTGCCAGCCAGGCGTGGCCGGGAGGCTGCTTCGGTTGGGCGGCTTACCTTCGTGTTCTACTTCCCCCCATTCGCTGCCCTATGCTTATGACAACTGCCGACTTCCGCCTCGAACACGATTTTCTGGGTGAGCGTGAGATTCCGAATAACGCCTACTACGGCATCCAGACGCTGCGGGCCCTCGAAAACTTCGCCATCACGGGTATTCCGCTGAGCTCCGAGCCGCTGTTTGTGCGGGCGCTGGCCTACGTGAAAAAGGCCGCCGCGCTGGCCAACGCCGAGCTGGGCGTGCTGCCCGAAGGCATTGCCCGGGCCATTGCTGCCGCCTGCGACCGGGTGGCCAGCGGTGAGTTCAACGACCAGTTTCCGACCGACATGATTCAGGGCGGGGCGGGCACTTCGGTGAACATGAACGCCAACGAGGTAATTGCCAACGTGGCCCTCGAAATTATGGGCCACCAGAAGGGCGAGTACCAGTTCTGCCACCCCAACAACCACGTCAACTGCTCGCAAAGCACCAACGACGCCTACCCCACGGCCTTCCGCATTGCCCTCAGCCACAAGCTGGTGAGCTACAGCGAGGGGCTGGGCGAGCTGGCCGGGGCCTTTGCCGCCAAGGGCGTGGAGTTCCAGGACGTGCTGAAAATGGGCCGCACCCAGCTCCAGGACGCCGTGCCGATGAGCATGGGCGACGAGTTCAACGCCTTCGCCACCAACCTGCGCGAGGAGCTTTCCCGCATCGAGGACAGCCGCCGGCTTATCAGCGAAATCAACATGGGCGCCACGGCCATTGGCACCGGCGTAAATGCGCCCCAGGGCTACGCCGAGCTGGTTACGCGCCACCTGAGCACCATTGCCGGACTGGACCTGATTCTGGCCGGCGACCTGTTCGAGGCCACCTACGACACCGGCGCCTACGTGCAGCTATCGGGCGTGCTCAAGCGCACGGCCGTCAAGCTCTCCAAAATCTGCAACGACTTGCGCCTGCTCTCCTCGGGCCCGCGCTGCGGCATCAACGAAATCAACCTGCCCGCCCAGCAGCCCGGCTCCAGCATCATGCCTGGCAAGGTGAACCCGGTTATCCCGGAGGTAGTCAACCAAACGGCCTATTACGTCATCGGCGCCGACCTGACCGTAACGATGGCCGCCGAGGCGGGGCAGTTGCAGCTCAACGTGATGGAGCCGGTTATCAGCTTTGCGCTGTTTACCAGCATCAGCTACATGAGCAACGCCTGCCGCACGCTGCGCGAAAAGTGCGTGGTGGGTATTACGGCCAACCGCCAGCACGCCGCCGAGCTGGTGTACGGCAGCGTGGGCATCGTTACGCAGCTCAACCCGCTGCTCGGCTACGAGGCCTCGGCCGACATCGCCAAGGAGGCCCTCAAAACCGGCAAATCCGTCCACGATATTGCCGTAACCGAGCGCCAGCTGCTCACCCAGGAAAAGTGGGACGAAATCTTCACCTTCGAAAACCTGATTCGCCCGGACTTCATTCAGTAAGTGAATGAGGGACTCGGTGAATGAGTGACTCGGTGAATGAGTGAACTCGTCTGTCATTGCGAGCGGAGCGAAGCAATCCGGTAGAAACCAAACGGCAAGCTCCGAATAAGCGCAAAGCCTCTAGTGTCCGTCGTGGCATTAGGGGCTTTGCGCTTTCCGCAGCTTACTGCTTTGGCCGGGCAGATTGCCTCGCTTCGCTCGCAATGACAGACGAGTTCACTCATTCACCAATTCACTCATTCACCAACTCACTCATTCACCAATTCACTCATTCACCAACTCACTCATTCACCGACCTCGCCGCTCCAGTAGTACGATGGGCTCGTCGTGGTACTGGGGGCGCGCGATTTCGCGGTAGCCGAAGCGGGCGGCCAGGCGCAGGGAGGGGGCGTTTTCGGGGTTGATGATGCAGACGGTGCGCGGGGCGGCCAGGTGGGCGTCGGCCCAGGCCAGGGCGGCGGCTACGGCTTCGGCGGCGTAGCCCTGCCCGTGCAGGCGTGGGGCCAGCACCCAGCCGGCTTCGGGCACGTTGTCGATGGAAGGGGTGAGGCCCCGTTGGTACTCGGCCAGGCCCACGGTTCCGCAGAAGCGGCCGGTGGCCCGCTCCTCCAGGGCCCAGTAGCCGTAGCCCAGCAGCGCCCAGTGGCCCATGAGCGTGAGTATGCGCCGCCAGTTGTCTTCCTTAGGCGTTGGTTTTTTGGTCAGATAACGGTAGAAATCGGGGTCCTGGTGCAGGGCGCTGTACTCGGAAAGGTCCTCAAGCCGGAAGGCGCGCAGCAGCAGCCGCTCGGTATGGAGCTCGGGAACCAGGGCGGGGGAACTGAAGCCGGGAGTGTGCATGCGGGCAAATTGCGAAAAAGGCGCCGATTACCGGGTGGCCGGGCCGTAGCCGGCGGGTTTGCCGTAGCTTTGAACCATCTCAGCGACTCAGCAAGGCCGGTTTATGAAAGTACTGTTGGTGGAAGACGAGCCCAAGCTCGCGTCGTTTGTCGAAAAAGGGTTCCGGGGGGAAGGCTACGAGCTTGATGTGGCCTTCGACGGACAGCTGGGGTTGTCGTTTTTTCGGCAGCACGCGTACGACCTCATCATCCTCGACGTGAACCTGCCCCACTACAACGGCTTTGAGCTGTGCCGGCTGATCCGGCTGGAAAACCCCGACGTGCCGGTGCTGTTCCTGACGGCCCTCGACAGCCTCGACGACAAAGTGCGCGGCTTCGAGGCCGGCGCCGACGACTATCTGGCCAAGCCCTTCAAGTTTCAGGAGCTGCTGCTGCGGGCCCGCGCCCTCACCAAGCGCCAGGCCGGCCGCTCGGCCGTGGCCCGCACCCTGCGCCTGGCCGACCTGGAGCTGAACCTGGAGCGCAAAACCGTCACCCGCGCCGGCCAGCGCATCGAGCTCACGGCCCGCGAATACACCCTGCTCGAATACCTGCTGCTCAACCGCGGCCGCATTATCTCGCGGGTCGACATCACCGAGAAAGTCTGGGAGCTCGACTTCGACACCAACACCAACGTCATCGACGTCTACATCAGCCACCTGCGCCGCAAGCTCGACAAAGGCTTCTCCCCCAAGCTCATCCACACCGTAGTAGGCATGGGCTACGTAATGCGGGAATAGTGAATAGTGGTTAGTGAAGAACGTCATTCTGAGCAGCGCGAAGAATCTCGCGTGCTGACGTTGTACCGATTGTTCAACGATAACACGCGAGATTCTTCGCTCCGCTCAGAATGACGTTCTTCACTAACCGCTAATCACTAACCGCTAATCACTAACCACTAAAAAATGCTGTTTCGGAACCAGTTGATGCTGTGGTTTATGGCGCTGGTGTTCACCATTCAGCTGTGCCTGACGGGGTTCATCTATTACTACAGCGTGCGGGCACGGGAGCTGCGCTTCTACCACCGCCTCGAAAGCAAGGCCGAGCAGACGGCCCACTTGCTCATCGGCCGCCTCGATTTGCAACCCGAGGCGCTAAGCAGCCTGCGCAAAAAGGATTTGCTGACCATGCACAATGAGCGCATCAGCATTTATGCGCCCGATGGAAAGCTGGTTTTCCAGATCAGCCAGAAAAAGAAAGAAGCCATATCCAAGGCCGATTCGGTGTATTTCGGCCAGATTACGCGCAGCCAGCCGGCCCGCTTTCATCGGGGTGCCGTAGAGGTGCTGGGCATGCAGTACCGGCACCGCGGGCAGCGCTACTTCATTTTTGTGGCCGGGCGCGACGTATTTGGGCGGCGTGAGTTTGCCACGCTGCGCGCCATTCTGCTGGGCGGCAACCTGGGGGCGCTGGTGCTCATTATTGGGGCGGCCTGGCTTTTTGCGGGCCGCCTGCTGCGGCCGCTGGCGCGCATGGTGGCCGAAGTGCGCGGCATTACGGCCAGCAACCTGCGCCAGCGCGTGGACGAGGGCAACCGCCGCGACGAAATTGCCCAGCTGGCCATCACCTTCAACCAGATGCTGCGCGGGCTGGAGCAGGCGTTTGAGGCCCACAAAAGCTTCGTGGCCCACGCCTCGCACGAGTTGCGCACGCCCCTGGCCACGGTGCTGGGCACGCTGGAAACGGCCGCCGCCTACGACCCCGACCTGCCCACGGCCCGCCGCAGTATGGAGTCGGCGGTGGAGGAAATCCAGAAGGTCATCGACCTGACCAACAGCCTGCTGGCGCTGGCCAAAGCCGAGGGAGCGGCGCCGGAAACCGAGCTCGTGCCCTTCGATGATGTGGTGCTGCGGGCCGTGGCCAGCTGCCGCGCCCGCTACCCGGGCCGCACCGTGCAGGTCGATTTTGGCTCCTGGCCCGACACGGTGGAGGTGCCCTTCGGCACCCGCGGCAACGAGCAGCTGCTGCACACGGCCGTGCTCAACCTGCTCGACAACGCCTGCAAGTACTCGGCCGACGGCGTAAGTGTGCAGCTGAACTACAACCCCGCCCGGCAGCTGTGGCTGCGCGTAGCCGACACCGGCACGGGCCTGCCGGCGGCCGAACTGGCCCGCCTCACCGAGCCCCTGTTCCGGGGCGAAAACAGCCGCGACCGGCCGGGCTTTGGCCTGGGGCTGCCCATCACCCAGAAAATTGTGCAGGCCCACGGCGGGCAGCTGCGGATAACATCGGTGGTGGGCGAGGGCACGCAGGCCGAGCTGTTGCTGCCGGCCGCTTAATGTTCTTTTAATGTGGCGCTCAGACGGCGTTAATACCGTTGAAATACTTTTGTGTTGTACTTTATGTAGCTCCCGGTTTATGGCCGCTCCTGTTCATTCGTCTACCCCTGCTTCTTTGCTTACCTGGCTGCTGGCCGGGGCGCTGGTGCTGTCGGTGGGCGTAAACCTGTACTGCCTCACGCCCGACTACCAGTCGGTGCGGCAAAACCGGGCCGGGGCGCCCAACACGCTGGGTCTCTTCGATGGCGACGACGACGATGAGGAGCAGGACAGCGCCTGGACGGCCCTGCACGAAGAGCTGCGCCAGACCCGGCAGCGCCTGGCGGCCTGCCAGAGCCGGGCCGCTGCCCAAGCTGCCGCCCCCGATACGCTGGCCCTGCGCTAAGTCGGTACCCCAACTTTCTGCTGGTAACCTGAATTCAACCGCACTGGTATGATTAACCCCCTGTTTTTGCCCCTGGCGCTGCTGCTCAACTACTGCGCGCCCACTTCCGATGCGTCAGCCTTAACCGCCCCCGACTCTCGCAGCAGCGCGGCCAGCTCCGGCCCGAGCGCGCCGGTTTCCGGCCGCCTGGCCTACGATTTCAGCCAGCCGGCTGCCACTTACCCCATGCCCGCCGAGCTGGCCGAGCTGTCGGGCATTGTGTTCAGTGGCCAGGGGCAGCTAACCGGCGTACAGGACGAAACCGGCCGACTCTACGAGTACAGCCTGACCGATAAGCGCGTCACCCGCACCGTTGATTTCGGGCCGGCCGGCGACTACGAGGACCTGGCCCGCGTGGGCAACGACTGGTTTGTGCTGCGCAGCGACGGCACGCTGTTCCGCCACTCGGCCAGCGGCACCCGGCAGTACCAGACCGGTCTCACCATCGAAAACAACGCCGAGGGCCTTACCTACGATGCCCGCTCGAAAACCCTGCTTGTGGCCTGCAAAGGCTCGCCCGGCGGCAACCTGACTGCCACCAAGCGCGCCATCTACCGCCTCGACCCCACCACGTTCAAAGTGCAGACGCCCGCCGCCTACGTACTCGACGTGGACGCTATTGTGGCCTCGGTGCCCAAGCCTGCTGGTGCAGATGTCGCGCCGGAAACAGCTAGAAAGGGCAAGAAAGGCAAGAAAAGCAAGCAGGCGGGCGGGCTGAAGGGCTTCGCGCCCTCGGCCGTGGCCGTCCATCCGCGCACGGGCCACGTATTCGTGCTGTCGGCCCGCCAGAACGCGCTGGTGGAGCTGAACGAGGCCGGCGAGCTGCTGGCCGTCGCGCCGTTGCCCGGCAACCTGTTTCCGCAGGCCGAAGGGCTGGCTTTCACGCCCGAAGGCGACCTGTACATTGCCACCGAAGCCGGAAAAAAATCGGGCCAGGCAATGGTGCATCTGTTTCGCGAGCAGCGCTGAGTGCGGCAACTACAATTCCTAAAACCAGCCTTTGATGCATAACTTGAAACAACTGGCGGGCCTGAGTTTGGCTTTGCTGCTACTGCCGGTGCTGGCCTCGGCGCAAACCGCCCGCCCTGCCACCCCGGCCGCTGCTACCTACGTGGCCCCCACTTTCCGGCTGACGCAGGCCGCGGCCCTGGAGTTGGCCGTGCGGGCCCGCGCCAAGGCCGCGGCCCTCAACCAGCAGGTATCGGTGGCCGTGGTCGATGCCAGCGGCCAGACGATTCTGCTTTCTCAGGGCGACGGGGTAGGACCGCACAACACGGAAGCCTCCCGCCGCAAGGCCTTCACCGCTGTATCTACCAAAACCCCCACGCTGCTGCTGGGCCGCAAGGCCCGCACCAACCCCGACACCCAGAACCTGGCCAACCTGCCCGAATTGCTGCTGCTGGGCGGCGGCGTGCCGTTGCGCTACCAGGGCCAGGTGATTGGGGCGGTGGGCATATCGGGCGGCGGTGGCGCCGAAAACGACGACCTCATCGGCCACGCGGCCAGCCTGCCCGAAGCGGGCATTACCACGCCTTAACCTGTGGCGGCCCATGGTGGCCGTCAGTTCTTTTACCCGTTTGTCATGTTGAATTTCCCTATGAAAACCCTGCTTATTACCCTGCTGAGCCTGCTTCCCCTGCTGGGCCTGGCCCAACAAAAGCCGCAAACCCCACCCGCTTACCAGCTCAGCACCCACATCCTCGACATCAACCAGGGCCTGCCCGCGGCGGGCGTAACGGTGCGCCTCGAAAAGTACGACCCGGCCAAAAAAACCTGGATGGCCGTGGCCGAAAAAACAACCGACGCTGCTGGCCGCATTGGCGACTTTCTGCCCACAGCCGGCAAGGATGGCACCCAGCAGGGCATTTTCAAGCTCACCTTTCTGACCAAGCCCTACTTCGCGGCCAAAAAGCAGGAATCGTTCTACCCCTACATCGAGGTGGTGTTCGAGCTAACCGACGGGGCGCATTATCACGTACCTATTACGCTGTCGGCGTTCGGCTACTCCACCTACCGGGGCAGCTGATTGCCCGGCCCGATTCCTCTCACCCTCCTGACTGCCACTGCTTATGAAAAAGTACCTGTTTGCGCTGCTGCTCACGCCCGCTTTGCTCACCGGCTGCGAATCGACCAGGAATACCATCACCACTCCTGATACTTCGACCGGCATGAGCCAGAAAACCGAGGGCATCAAAAACAAGCACTGGCAGCTGGTGATGCTGGAGGGCCAGCCCGTGAAGATGGCCGCCGGCCAGGAGCGCGACGCCTACTTTATGCTCACCGACAGCAGCCGGGTGGTTGGCTACGGCGGCTGCAACAGCCTCAACGGCTCGTACGAGCTGAACGAGCAGCAGATGCGCCTGCGCTTCAGCAACCTGCTCACTACGCTTCGGGCCTGCCCCGGCCCCGAGAATGAGCGCGGCTTCCTCGAAGTGCTCAACCAGGCCGACAACTTTACCCTGCAAGGAGATACGCTGATGCTGAACGTGGGCCGCCGTGCCCCGCTGGCCGTCTTCCACGCGGTGTACTAACGCGCTTCGGCCAGGTGCCGGCCTCCGCTGACAGGCGCTTCTGCTGCTCTTGGCGGGGCAGCTTTCAATTCCGGCGGCGCTGCCCGGCCTCATCCAAATTCGTTCAGCGGCGTAGTTAGTAGGATGGGGCCTGTTCCGGCCCGTCGTCAGGCGGGAGCTGCATGTTTCGCTTCGCGATGGGCCGGAGGGTTCTGCACTGTTTTGTTGTGCGTATGCACCAATACCCGGCCAGCCTGTCTGCCGGGCATCATTCATTCCTGCTGCCCGCCGGCGGCCAACTGCTGGAGCCATGAAGCCTTCCGAACTATTCGACCTGAGCGGTAAAACGGCCATCGTAACCGGTGGAGCCAATGGCATCGGGTTGGCCAGCAGCCAGATGCTGGCCGCTTTCGGGGCCAACGTGGTTATTGCCGACCTCAAGCTGGAAGATGCCCAGCGCGCTGCCGCCAGCATTGCCAGCCGCGGCGGCCAGGCCCGGGGCCTGGCCTGCAACGTTACCGACGACGAGGACCTGACCAACCTGGTAGACAAGACGCTGGCCGAGTTTGGCGGCATTCATATTCTGGTGAACAACGTGGGTGGCGGCGGCGCGGGCAAGGAAAGTCCGAGCCAGCTTACGGTCGCGCAGTTTGCGCGCGTGTTCGAGCTGAATGTGTTCAGCATGTGGCGCCTGTGCCAGCTGTGCGCTCCGCACATGCAGCAGGCCGGCTACGGTTCCATTATCAACATGTCGTCGATGGCCAGCATCAACCACAGCCCGGCCATCAGCGCCTACGCCTCCTCCAAGGCCGCCATCAACCACATGACCCGCAACTTGGCCTTCGATTACGGCCCCATCATCCGGGTGAATGCCATTGGGCCGGGGGCGGTGCGCACCGGGGCGCTGGCCACCGTGCTCACGCCCGAAATCGAGCAGCGTATGCTGGCCCACACGCCGCTGCAACGTTTGGGCGAAGTGGACGACATTGCCGGGGCCGTGCTCTATTTCGCGGCACCGGTTTCGGGCTGGGTGAGCGGGCAGGTGCTGTTCGTGAACGGCGGGGGCGAGCAGACGCTGGATTAGGCCCCTCAGCAACCCTGCTACGCCCCTGCAGCATACCGCAGCTGCTCCGGCCCACCTGTTTTCGCCGGCCCCATGCCCTGGCCGCGGCCCAGCCCGATACCTTTATGGTAACTTGAGCAAGCCAAACCACTCCGGTAGCGTCTAACCTCTCACTTTCTACTCGTTTCATTCATGAAAAACATCCCGTCCACTTCCGGCCCCATCTACATCACTAAAGTCGACTACCAGCACCTGGTTGATCTGGTGCGCCAGGAACGTCAGGTAACCGGCAACCGGGTGGTCGAAGGCCTGGAGCGGGAACTGAAACGGGCCGAAATGGTAGACTCGTACGACATTCTGCCCGACGTGGTGACGATGAACTCGCGCGTGCGGCTGCGCAACGCGACCAACAACAGCATGCTCGAAATCACGCTCGTGTACCCGCGCCACGCCGATATCAAAGCCAACAAAATATCCATTCTGGCCCCCGTAGCCACCGCCGTGCTCGGCTGCCGCCCCGGCGACAAAGTGGTGTGGCCCATGCCCAAGGGCGAGGCCACCTATTTCGTGGAGGCCGTGCTGCACCAGCCCGAAGCCAGCGGCGACATAGCCGGCTGAGTGGACCGAATTAAAAACCGAACGTGAAAAATTAAAAATTTCTCCGATTGACAGCGAAACCAAATTGTAGCGCCGCGCCACTCAATGCCCGGCCAAAAAACACGACTGATGCGCAGCTGCCATAAATAGCCCGGAAGAAAGCCCCGGAACCCCGGGTTTTTACTTTTTCACTGCTGATTTTTAATTGAACGATGTACGATTTTGCCGCTTTTGCCGAGCCCGCTACCTGGGTTAGCCTGCTCACGCTCACGCTGATGGAAATAGTGTTGGGCATCGACAACATCATTTTCATTTCCATCATCGTCAGCCGGCTGCCGGCGGCCCAGCAGGCGCGCGGGCGCACCATCGGGCTGATGCTGGCCCTGGTGTTCAGGCTGGGGCTGCTGCTGAGTATCAGCTGGATTATCGGGCTGCGGGCGGCGCTGTTCACCCTCGACTTGCCCTGGCAGGACGAGCCCTTCGGCGTGAGCGGCCGCGACCTGATTCTGCTGGCCGGCGGCCTGTTCCTGATTTACAAGAGCACCACCGAGCTGCACACCAAGCTCCAGGGCGAAGAGGAAACCGAAACCCCCGGCGCCGGCTCGGCCACCATGACCAACGTCATCTTCCAGATTATCGTGGTCGATATCGTGTTCAGCTTCGACTCCATTCTGACGGCCGTGGGCCTGGTGGATAACGTGCTGGTAATGATTGTGGCCGTGGTTATTTCGATGGGCCTGATGCTGGCCTTCTCGGGCGCGGTGGCTGGTTTCGTCAACAACAACCCCACCATCAAGGTGCTGGCGCTGTCGTTTCTGATTATGATTGGCGTGATGCTGGTGATGGAAGCCGGCCACCAGGAAATCGAGAAGGGCTACCTGTACTTCGCCATGGCCTTCTCGCTGCTGGTCGAGCTGTTCAACATCCGGTTGCGCAAGAAGTCGCCCGCCGGCCCCGTGCACCTGCGCGACTCCAACTTCGACTAAGCCGGCAGCTACTGCCGACTTAAGGCTGGCCGCGGCCGGCGCTATTTTGGGCAACCAACGTAGCGCCGGCCGCGGCCAGCCACTTTCGGGCCGCGGCCATATTGGGCGCCGAGTACTCGATGCCCCAGAACACGAAATCGGTGCCGCAGCCCACTGCCCGCTCGCAGTACCGCGCCTCGTCAATCTGCCGGAGCACGCCGGCCAGGTAGTCGCAGTCGGGTTGGTCGGGGGCCGGGAAGTGGGCGTGCAGCAGCGCCGGCACCTGCGGCGGCCGGGCGTGGGCGAGCTCATAGGCCAGCCCCTCGGCAAAGTCGGCGGCGTAGGGCGGGCGCTCCGGCACCGTGGGTAATTCGGGCGGCCGCTGGGCCGCCAGCTGCTGCCGTTGCGCAATGGTGGCGGGTCGGGAGGGCATGGCGCTGGGGTTTGTGGGGTGAGGTAGCGCGGCTGGTGGGCCGGCCGGTGTCAGTTCTTACGGAAGTCGGACGGCCGGGCCTGGGTGAACTCGAAAAAGGCGTTGCTGAACGAGCCGATGTTGTGGTAGCCCACCTGAAAGGCAATTTCGCTGATGCTCTGCCTCGATTTAAGCAGCAGCTCGATGGCCTGAATCATGCGCAGGGTTTTAAGATACTGCAAAAACGAGATGTGCAGCAGGGCCTGAAACAGGCGCGACATGCTTCGCTCGCTCATGCTGAACTCCTTGCTCAGCGTTTGCAGGCTCAAGGGCTCGGCCAGGTTTTGCCGGAGGTAGCGCGTGATGGTGTTCATGCGCGCATCGTCGGTGATGGGCAGCACGATGGGCAGCGACTTGTGGCCCAGCTGGGGCAGCAGCTGCTTGAGGGCCATCAGAAACTCGAAGTTTTCGTCGGTGCGGCTCACGTGCCGGCCGTCCCAGCATTTGGAGTAGCCAATCATCTGGATAAGCAGCTCGGAGGCCGGATAAATGCCCAGCTGACTGTAGAACGGATGGTTTTCGTCGTGCTCGGCGTAGAAATAAAGCGAGCGGAACACCGTGCCCGAGTGGCCGATGCGCACCACGTGCTCCAGGCCTTTGGGCACCCAGAAGTAGTGCCGCGCCGGCACCACGTAGGTACGAAACCCAATGGTGATGTGGGCCACCCCGCCCTCCACGTAGCTCAGCTGCCCCTTGGTGTGGGCGTGCAGCGGAATGAGCTTTTCCGACGCCTCGTGCATCACGAACACGGAATCCGGGTGCCGGTCGATTTCGGGCAGGGCGGCAATAAGTCCCATTGGGTAGCAGGGTTGAACAGGGTAGGGGAGGGCGGGCAGCGTGGCGCCGTAAGCGCCGGCAACCTTACGAAGTACGCAGGGGCCGGGCGCAAATTCAGGCAAAAGTCGGCACTGGGCCGGAATCAATAACGAATTGGCCGTTTATAAAAAGTATGCGCCTTTTCGCCCCGGTACTTTTGCCCCTCGAAACCACGACAACCCCATTATGCGACAGGGACGGCTGCTTTTATCGGCGGCACTAGCACTCACCGGCGGCGCTCTGCGAGCCCAGCATCACCCCACTTCCCTAACCCAATCTCCCCCCACCGATACGCTCCGCCTGACGCTGCCCGAAGTCTGGCAGCGGGCCGATGAGCACAGCCGGGTTGTGACTATTAAAAAGCAGGCCGTGGCCGTGGGCCAGGAGGAAGTGCGGGACGCCATAACCGAGCGCCTGCCGGAAATCGGCGTGATGGGCAGCGCCGAGAAGGCCACCAACATTCCCATTTACACCAACGGCCTGCTTAGCGCCCCCGAGCAGCACGAAGTCATCCACACGCTCTACCGGGTGGGGGCCGATTTCTACCTCAATATTTACAACGGCAACAAGCTCAACCTCAAAATTGAGCAGGAGCGCATCCGGCTGCGGCTGGCCGGGGTCGAGCAGGCCCAGGCCGTGTCCGATATCCGCTACCTGGCCGCTAGCCGCTACCTGGAGTTGCAGCAGGCCGCTATTTTCCGGGGGCTGCTGCGCGAGGATATCCGCAACCAGGAAAAGCAGCTGCTCGAAATTGAGGCGCTGCACCGCAACGGCGTGGTGCTGAAAAGCGACCTGCTGCGGGTGCGCCTGGAACTGTCAAGGCGCAAGCTGGCCCTGGTAACCATTGAAAACGACCTGCGCCTGGCCAGCCAGAAGCTCAACCAGCTCATCGGCGAGCCCGACGAGCGCACCATCCAGCCTGCGCCGCTGGCCGACCCGGCTTCCAACGAACTGCACGCTTACCCCGCCTACCTGGCCGAGGCGCTGGAGCACTCCTTCCTCAACCAGCTTTCGGAGCAGCAAACCGAGCTGAGCCGCCTGAACGTGCGGCAGGTGCAGGCCAACGTGCGGCCCAAAGTGGGCATGTACGGCGACTTCTACTACGCCAACCCCCAGATTTTCCTCTATCCCTACAACCCCTACTGGTACTCACTGGGCATTGCCGGCATCCGGGCCTCGTTCCCGATTTCGGCGCTCTACCACAATGTGCACAAGGAAAAGGCGGCCCGCCTGGAGCTGGCCAAGGAAGAGGAAATGCACCACGACACCCAGGACCGCGTGCGCCAGCAGGTGAACGAGGGCTACCTGCGTTACCAGGAGGCGCTGGTGCGCATTGGGGTGGCCGAGGTGAACGTGGCCCAGGCCCGCGAAAACGGCCGCATCGTCAAAAACACCTACTTCCACCAAACCGCCCTCATCACCGACCTGCTCGACGCCGACGTGCAGGTGCTGCAAACCCAGTTCGAGCTGGCCGCCGCCCGCATTCAGGCCCAGAACAAATACTACCGGCTGCAAAACGTAGTCGGCACGCTATGAGCTTTTAGCTGAAAGCTGGTAGCCCTCAGCCCTCAGCCCGTCATGCTGAGCGGAGCGAAGCGAAGTCGAAGCATCTCTACCGCAACAGTAATCAACTCACTCTCAACGAAGCGGTAGAGATGCTTTGGCTCCGCTCAGCATGACGGTCAATCAGTACGACAGTACCATCAACCCCGAATTTACCCTAAAATGAAAAGAAGATACACGGTTACCGACCGGCTGATTACCAGGATTACGGGCTGGCTGGCGGGCCTCACGGTGGCGGTGCTGGCCGTGTGGGGCGTGCGCACGCTGTGGGATTTCCACGTGGCCGAGCAAACCAACGACGCCCAGGTGCAGGAGTACGTAAACCCGGTTATTTCGCGGGCCGGCGGCTTTATTGTGGCGGTGAAATTTGAGGAAAATGAGGTGGTGCGCAAGGGCGATACGCTGCTGCTCATCGACCCGCGCGAGTACACCATCCAGCAGGCCCAGACCGAGGCCGCCATTGAGCGCGAAGAAGCCCACCTGCGGGTACTGGCCAGCAACGTGCAGACGTTGGGCGAATCGGCCCGGGCGGCCAGCGCCCAGGTAACGGCCGCCAAGGCCCGCCTCTGGAAGCAGCAGCTCGACTACAACCGCTACCAGAAGCTTACGGCCGAAGAATCGGCCACCCAGCAGCAGCTCGAAGCCATGCAGGCCACGCTCGATGTGAGCCGTAGCGAGTACCAGGCCGCCCAGGATACCTACGCGGCGGCCCGCTCGAAAATAGCCGACACCGAGCTGGAAAAAGGCGTGGTGAAAGCCCAGATTGCCAACCTGCGGGCCCTGCTCGACCGCCACAAGCTCGATGTGAGCTACACGACCATTGTGGCGCCCTACGACGGCCGCATGGGCCGCCGCACCGTGGAAGCGGGCCAGATGATAGACGCCGGCGAGGTGCTGGCCTACGTGGTGAACAACGAAACCGACAAGTGGGTGGTAGCCAACTACAAGGAAACCCAGCTGGCCAGCCTGCAACTCGGCGACACGGCCACCTTCACCGCCGACGCCTACCCCGACCACCTGTTCAAGGGTACCATTATTTCGTTTTCGCCGGCCACGGGCTCCAGCTTCTCGCTGCTGCCGCCCGACAACTCCACCGGCAACTACGTCAAAATCGTGCAGCGCGTGCCCGTGCGCATCCGGGTAACCGGCGCCCGGGCCGAACTGGATTTGCTGAAGGTGGGCATGAACGTGAACGTGTCGGTGACCAAGGAGCAGCCGCCCCACGCAACCGGCGCAACAGTAGCCGCCCAGCGCCCGCGCCGTGGATAAGCCCCTGCCGCTGCTGCCGCTGTTCCGGCCCTGGATGCCCGAATGGCTCGTGAAGGTCGTTCTGTTCAGTGTGCTGCTGCCGGGGCTGGTGCTGTTCTTCCTGCCGCTGGCCAACACCAATGCCGCCGCCGGCTACTACGGCAGCGAGCCGGCCGACATTCAGTTTGCCGTAGCCCTGTTCTACTCGGGCTACGCGGGGTTCTACGCCCTGGAACGGCGGTTTTTCCAGTATCTGGCCACCAAGGAGTACTTCATCGTCATCACGCTACTGCAACTGGCGGTGGCCTACGGCTGCTACCAGACCCAGGACCTGTACGTGCTGTTTCCGCTGCGCTTTGTGCAGGGCATCCTGTTTGCCAGCGCCGTCAACCTGTCGTTGGCCTTCATGTTCACGCGTCTGCGGAGCGAGCGGGCCCGGGAGATCAGCTTCTCGGTGTTCTTTGGCATGCTGATTTGCGCGCTGCCCTTCAACAACCTGGTCACGGCCGACCTTATCGACTCGTTCAACTTCAACGCCGTGTACAAGGGCGTCATCTTCTCCTACGTGCCCGGCCTGCTGGCGCTGCTGGTAAGCATGAACAACATCCGGCTCGACGTGCACTTCCCGCTGCGCCGGCTCGACTGGCAGAGCTTCGCGCTCTACAGCATCGTGCTGGTGCTGCTGGGCTACATTGCCATCTACGGCCAAGAGTACTACTGGCTCGCCGACCTGCGCATCCGGCGGAGCGTGCTGGCCATTCTGGGCCTGGGGGGGCTGTACGTGCTGCGGCAGCGCAGCCTCAAGCGGCCCTACACCGCGCTGGCCATCTTCCGGATTCGCAACTACAAAATCGGGCTGCTGCTGCTGTTCATTCTGTACCTGTGCCGGTTTGCGGGCGGCATCACCAACGGGTTTTTCGCCACCGTGCTCCGCCTCGACCCGATGCACGTTTCCTACCTCAACCTGCTGAACCTGGCCGGGCTGGTGGTGGGCGTGGTGGTAGCCGCGGCCCTCACGCTGCAACAGGTGCGCATCCGCTTTATCTGGCTGGCGGGCTTCGGGCTGCTGCTGGGCTTCCACGTGGTCATGTTTTTCCTGTTTGATACCCAGGCCAACGAGGATACGTTCTACGGGCCGCTGTTCGTGCAGGGCCTGGGCATCGGGCTCGTGATGGTGCCCACCATCGTGTTCGCCATTGCCTCGGTGCCGGTGGCGCTGGGGCCCTCGGCGGCGGGCATTTGCCTGGCGGTGCGCTATATGGGGTACTGTGCCAGCGTGGCGCTGCTCAATTTTTTCGAGCTGCTGGAGAAGGGCCGCCACTACAGCGCTTTCCAGGACGTGCTCACCCGCACCAACCCCGTAGTCCGCCACACGCTCGACGCCCAGGCCGGCCGGCTGCTGGCCCACGGCCTCGCGCCCGACCGCTCGGGCAAAGCCGCCGCCAAGCTGCTGGTGGCCGCCGTGAACGGCCAGAGCCAGATCCGCTACGCCATGGATTACTACGAGCTGATGGCCTGGCTGCTGGTGGGCACGCTGCTGCTGGTGGGCCTGCTGCCCTACCTCAACCGCACGGTGGTGTACCTGAAATCGAGCCGGCTGGTTCCGGCCTAAGCAGGAGGGAAGGGGCCTTAATTGGCTCAAAAAGGATGGATTTTATAGCGGATGTATTTGTCCGGTATTGAATCCGGCCGTACCTTTGTCCCATCATGGCAATGTTCTCCAAGGCCTGCGAGTACGGTATCCGGGCTGCTATCTACATCGGGCAGCAGTCGGCCGATAGTGGCCGCCGGGTAGGCCTGCGCGACATTGCCACCGAAGTTGGTTCGCCGGAAGCCTTCACCGCCAAGGTGCTCCAGCAGCTGGTTCGCGCCGGGCTGGTAACCTCGGTGAAGGGCCCCACCGGCGGCTTTACCCTGACGCCCGAGCAACTGCGCACCGTTACGCTCCGGCAGGTGGTGCTGGCCATTGATGGGGGCCAGATGCTGCAGGGCTGCGCGCTGGGGCTGACGCAATGCTCGGCCAAGCAGCCCTGCCCGCTGCACTACCAGTTCCTGCCCATCCGCGACCAGCTCAACGAAGTACTGCGCACCCACACCATCGGCGAGCTGGCCGGCAAGGTGCACGACGGCCTGGGCTTCCTGCGCCAATTCAGTTGAACCCTTTTTTTATCCAGATACCGGACAAAATCATCCGGTAATAACCTAGTTCTCTTCTTTATGAATACCGATCAGAAAGCCCTCGTAACGGCCACCGTAAATACCCTGCGCGAGCACGGCGTGGCCCTCACGACGCACTTCTACCGCCGCATGTTCGAGCACAACCCCGAGCTGAAGAACGTCTTCAACATGGGCAATCAGCAGAACGGCAAGCAGCAGATGGCGCTGGCCATGGCCGTGCTGGCCTACGCCGAAAACATCGAGGACCCCTCGGTGCTCGTGCATGCCGTTACCAAAATCGGCCACAAGCACGTCAGCCTCGATATCCGGCCCGAGCACTACGCCATTGTGGGCCGCCACCTGATTGCCTCCATCGGGGAGGTGCTGGGCGACGCCGCCACGCCCGAACTGCTCGACGCCTGGGCCACCGCCTACAACGAGCTGGCCGGCCTGATGAGCGGCCTCGAAAGCGGCCTCTACCAAAAGGCGGCCAACCAGGAGGGCGGCTGGACCGGCTGGCGCCCCTTCACCGTAAAGCGTAAGGTGGCCGAATCCGATGAAATTACCTCCTTCTACCTGTACCCGACTGACGGCGGCCGGGTGGCCGATTTCCAGCCCGGCCAGTACGTGAGCCTGAAGCTGTTCCTGCCCGAGCTGAACCTGTTCCAGCCCCGTCAGTACAGCCTCTCCAGCGCCCCCAACGGCGAGTACTACCGCATTTCGGTGAAAAAGGAGGCTGGCAACCCCCAGCACCCCAACGGCATGATCAGCAACCGCCTGCACGACTTTGTGGAGGAAGGCGGCATCGTGGAGCTGGCCGCTCCGGCCGGCGACTTCATGCTCGACACCGCCAAGCCGACCCCCGTGGTATTGGTGAGCGGCGGCGTGGGCCAGACGCCCCTGCTGAGCATGCTCGAACACCTGATTTCCACCAACAGCCCCCGCGAGGTCTTGTGGGTGCACGGCAGCCGCAATCCGCAGGTGCACGCTTTTCGCCAGCCGGTAGCCGAGCTGGCCGCCCGCCATGAGCAGGTACAGCAGCACATCTTCTACGACAAGCTGGCCACCAGCCCCGAGCAGGAGGGCCACTACCAGGGCATCGTGGACCTGAATACTCTGAACGGCGGCACGCTGCTGCCCGCCGACGCCGACTATTACATCTGCGGCCCCGCGCCCTTCATCCGCAAGCAGGTGCAGGACCTGGCCGCGCTGGGCGTACCCCGCGAGGCCATTCACTTCGAGGAGTTCGGTCCGGCCACGCTGAGCGTGTAACCGCCATCTGAGCGCCATTGACCAATAAGAACTGGGCCGCCCTGCCACTCGGGGCGGCCCAGTTGCGCGTTGATGAGGCCTATCTAGCCCGGGGCGACCCTCCGGTGGATAATCAGGTTAGCTACTAACAACATCCCGGCGGTGCCCACGAGCGAAATAAAGTGCAGTCCTTCAAAATAGCCCCATCCCCAGCTCGCCAATAGTGATTTGGCAACTTGAAGCACTATTGGCGAACTGGTCGAGTTGCTACTGCTACTGCCGTAGTTAGAGCGAATTTCGGGTTGGTGTACAGCCTGCATTCGACTGGCTCCCCCTCTCCTTTTCGGAGAGGGGGCCGGGGGGTGAGGCGCGACACCAGAACGACCCGGTACACCAACCTGAAATCCGCTGTAGGTGCAGTTCAGGTGGCAAAAAGTGCTGCCAAGTATTTGTTACCTTAAAAAACGGTGAGTTTCGGGAAGTGAATGTTTGGCTTGCCCGCACGCTCTAAGAATTGATAGAAAAAGAGCCTCACCAGAAGTTTCTAGTGAGGCTCTTTTGAGTCTGGTGGGGGTGGGGGACTCGAACCCCCGCTCTCAGTCCTGAATTCAGGATGCTTCTTCTATGCTTCCAATGTCTGATAGTACGGAGTCTGGAAACCGTTCCCCCACGAGAGCTACTCCACCTACTACACTTGTGAACTTTGTCAGCATGTTCGTCAGGTTTTGGGTCAGCAACACAAATAGGAGTGGTGAGAACGTCAGAATCCCAACTAACGACATCGTAAAGTCAATAGTCAAAGCAACCTTTAAACTCAGGCTCTTCGCTCTTTCCATTTGAAAGAGCACTTGTGAAATTATTACGCCGCCCGCAGCTGCTTCATAGCGGTCTGCTCGAACTTGCTCCGGGCGTAGTCCTCGTCGATGACTAGTTCCTTCACGCCTTCCTCGGAGGGCATATCGAACATGGCGTCGGTCATAATGCCTTCGCAGATGCTGCGCAGACCGCGGGCGCCGAGGCGGTACTCGTCGGCTTTCACCACAATATATTCGAGGGCGCCTTCCGAGAAGCTCAACTCAATGCCTTCCATGTCGAACAGGCGCTGGTACTGCTTGACGATGGAGTTTTTGGGCTCGGTCAGGATTTTGCGCAGCGTGGCGTGGTCGAGCGGGTTGAGGTGGGTGAGCACCGGCAGGCGGCCAATCAGCTCGGGTATCAGGCCAAACGACTTGAGGTCCTGGGCCGTGACGTAGCGCAGGAAGTTGTTGGTGTCGTGCTGCTCCTCGAGCTGGGTTTTGGCGAAGCCAATGGGCTTGGTGTTGAGGCGGTTTTTGATGATGCGCTCAATGCCCACGAAGGCGCCGCCGCAGATGAAGAGGATGTTCTCGGTGTTCACCGTAATCATCTTCTGCTCGGGGTGCTTGCGGCCGCCGTGGGGCGGCACGTTCACCGTCGTGCCTTCCAGCAGCTTCAGCATGGCCTGCTGCACGCCCTCGCCGCTCACGTCGCGCGTGATGCTGGGGTTGTCGCTCTTGCGGGCAATCTTGTCGATTTCGTCGATGTACACAATGCCGCGCTCGGCCGCTTCCACGTTGTAGTCGGCGGCCTGGAGCAGGCGCGTGAGGATGCTTTCCACGTCCTCGCCCACGTAGCCGGCCTCCGTGAGCACGGTGGCGTCGGCGATGCAGAAGGGCACCTGCAGGATGTTGGCCAGCATGCGCGTAAGAAAGGTTTTGCCCGTGCCGGTTTCGCCCACCATGATGATGTTCGACTTTTCAATCACCACATCGTCTTTCTGCGGCGTCTGCATCAGGCGCTTGTAGTGGTTGTACACCGCCACCGACATCACCTTCTTGGCTTCATCCTGGCCCACCACGTACTGGTCGAGGTAGTCCTTCATCTCGCGGGGCTTCACGAGGTTGAATTTCGGAGTCTTCGAGTTGGCCCGAATCTTATTTTCCTCGTTCAGGATTTGCTGGGCCTGCCCCACGCATCGCTCGCAGATGTGAGCATTAATGCCCGAAATCATCACCGTAACGTCTTTCTTGTTCTTGCCGCAGAACGAGCACGTAATATCTGCCATTGCTAAAGGAACTCGCTGAA
This sequence comes from Hymenobacter actinosclerus, assembly GCF_900111515.1. Classification (GTDB taxonomy): domain Bacteria; phylum Bacteroidota; class Bacteroidia; order Cytophagales; family Hymenobacteraceae; genus Hymenobacter; species Hymenobacter actinosclerus. The sequence goes on along the minus strand of NZ_FOHS01000003.1, from coordinate 8,528 downwards.
ATAGGAGGGAAGCGGGTTGCTGGTACCAACCGGCTTCAAAGGTACGAAAAGCCCAACGCCAAGCAGCCGTAAAAACGTGCCACCGGCGCTGAACGTGAAGTAAACAAAAAAGCCCGCAAACGCGGGCTTTTTTGGTATCTGACTGCTAAAGAGCGGGTCATGCTGAGCGAAGCGGAGCGTAGTCGAAGTATCTCTACCGCAGTGCTAATCAAACGTCAGAGTTACTTTGGCGGTAGAGATGCTTCGGTTACGCTCCGCTTCGCTCAGCATGACGGTTTATTCAGCCGTGCAACTAGTCAGCTTTCTTCTTTTCGAGCACCTCGTCAATCAGGCCGTACTCTTTGGCCTCATCGGCGCGCATCCAGTAGTCGCGGTCGGAGTTGTCATGGATTTCCTGGTAGGTTTTGCCGGTGTGGTCGGCCAGGATGTCGTAGAGCTCCTTTTTAAGCTTGAGAATCTCGCGGGCCGTGATTTCGATATCCGACGACTGGCCTTGCGCGCCACCCGAGGGCTGGTGAATCATCACGCGGGCGTGGGGCAGGGCCGAACGCTTGCCTTTGGCACCGCCGGCCAGCAGCACGGCGCCCATCGAGGCCGCCAGACCGGTGCAGATGGTGGCCACGTCGGGGTTCACGTACTGCATGGTGTCGTAGATACCCAGGCCGGCGTACACCGAGCCGCCGGGCGAGTTGATGTAGAGCAGAATGTCCTTCTTGGCGTCAACCGACTCCAGAAACAGCATCTGGGCCGTCAGGATGTTGGCCACGTAATCGTCCACGGCCGTGCCCAGGAACACAATCCGATCCATAATCAGGCGGGAGAATACATCGATTTCGGCGAAGCGGGTGGGGCGCTCCTCAATTACCGAGCGAGTCATGTTGGAAGGCATAATCAGCCCGCCGCGGGTCTGGCCTTCTACGTGCTGGATGTACTGGTCAACGCCCAGGCCATTCAGACCCTGGCCCTTCACGGCAAACTTGCGGAACTCTTGTTTATTCAGCATGGGGGGAAAAAAGGAGTTAGTAGATAGAAGCTAGGAGCTAGAATTGAGAGACCAGAAATTGGAGTAGTCAAGGAGCGGAAATCAAAAATGATTCTAGCTCCTAACTTCTATCTCCTAGCTTCTCAACAAAAAAGCCCCTACAAACAAGTAAGGGCTTTTTGGTGGTTTTGAAAACCGAAACGACGGCAGGGCTTAGCCGGCGTTCTGATTGCGGAAGTCCTCGGCCGTAATCTCGTTGTCGTTAACAACAACTTTGCCGCGCAGGTTTTCCAGCACTTTCTCTGCCAGAATGGCCTCGTACTCCTGTACGTAGTTCTTGCCGTTCTCCTGGCGCAGGAAGTTGTCGGCGAAACCGCGCACCGACTCTTCGAGCTCGGGCGTCATCTCCATGTTGAACTGGCCCAGGATTTTCTGCATCGTGCGGTCTACGATTTCCTCGTTTTCCACCTTCAGCTCGTTGGCTTCCACCACCTTGTTGCGGATCATCGACCACTTCAGCTCCTTGGCGTAGTCGTCGTAGTGCTCCTCAATCTGCTCGGGCGTCAGCTTGCCTTCGTTGGCGCGCACCAGCCACTTCTTGAAGAACTCCTTGGGCAAGTCGATGCTTACGTTCTCCAGCATCTTGTCGATAATCTGACGGTTCATCAGGTTGTCCGACTCGCGGTCGTAGTTCTCCATCACCGTTTCGGTCACCTTGGCATCAAAATCCTCCTTCGACGTCACGATGTCCTTGCCGAATACTTTATCGAACAGCTCCTGGTTGAACTCGGCGGGGGCCGTACGCTGCACCTTCTCCACGGTCAGGGTGTAGGTACCCTCCACGGCTTCGGCTTCCTCGCGGCTCATGCCGGTGAAGTTGGCAATGGCCTTGGCGTCGCCGTCGAAAGCGTTTTTGAGGTCGAAGCTGATAACGTCCTCGGGCTTGGCGCCCACGAACTTATCGGCTTCGCTCTTCATTTTGTTGGTTGGCAGCATCAGCAGGCGGCCTTCGCCCTCCTCACCGTCCTTGCGCAGGCGACCCACCAAGTAGTCGCCGGCTTCGGCAGCCTCGGGCTCGGTGGTTTCGCCAAACTGGCGCTCCAGCTGCTCGTAGGTTTCGTTCTTGGTGTTCTCGTCGAGCGTCACCTTGTGGCGGTCCACAGTAATAGCCTGATCGGCGGGCAGCTCGAAATCAGGCAGCAGGCCCAGCTCGAACTGGAACGAGAAGTCCTTCTGGTTGTCGAAGTCGATATCGGAAGCTACCGGCAGGGGCTCGCCCAGAATGCGCAGGTTGTTCTCCTTGATGTAGCCATCCACCGACTTGCCCAGCAGCTCGTTGATTTCGTCCACCAGAATGCCCTTGCCGTACATCTTGCGTACCAGCGTTACGGGCACCTTGCCGGGCCGGAAGCCCTTGATCTGGGCCTTTTTGCTGTACTCTTTCAGCTTGCTCTCCACGGCGGTGGCGTAGTCAGCCTCCGTGAGGTTTACTGTCAGGATGGCATGAAGCTGGTCGTCTTGCTTGTCGAGGGTGATATCCACTGCTGGTCGGTTAAAGGTGCTACGTTGGGGTAAAAAGGGCCGGGATGGAACCGACCCCCAAAAAGAAACCCCCAACGGGTGGGTTGAGGGTTTAAAAATGATTCCAGCCAAGCTGAAACCCACTTTGTGCGGATGGAGGGACTCGAACCCACACACCTTGCGGCGCCAGATCCTAAGTCTGGTGCGTCTACCAATTTCGCCACATCCGCAGTACGAAGCCATCTGCCTCGGGGGCGCAAAACTACGCAAGTGCTATTACAAAACCAATGTATTTTCTGATAAACGCTTGGTAAAACCTTCTGCGCAATGTTGAAAAGCCAATAAGAGTTAGGGAAGTAAGGCGGAGTTGCGTCTTTGCGGGGTATTTCACCGCTCATTCCGGTTCATTGTCGTTGCCCGAACCGTTCAGCCGCTTTGCGCTATGGGTACTGCCGCACCAAGTCCGGCCCGGGGTTGTTACTTTCCAGCTTAGGGCCTCGTATCTTCGTTACTCGTTCTTTTCGGCACCGTGGGGTGCCGCCCGTCCGCCATGTCTATCGTTATCGACCCCGAGGTAGAGCGCCAGGAAATCCTGCGCCAGTACCGCCGCCTGCTCCGTACCGCCAAGCCCTACCTCAAGCCCGGCGACGCCAAGCTCATCAAAAAGGCCTTCAATACTTCCCTGGAAGCCCACAAGGAGATGCGCCGCAAGTCGGGCGAGCCCTACATTCTGCACCCGCTGGCCGTGGCCCAGATTGTGGTGGAGGAAATCGGCCTCGGTACCACCAGCATCGTGGCGGCCCTGCTGCACGACGTGGTGGAGGACACGCCCTGGGAGGTAGCCGACGTGGAGCGCGAGTTCGGCTCCAAGGTGGCCCGCATCGTCGATGGCCTCACCAAAATTTCGGGCGTGTTCGACTACGGCACCTCCGAGCAGGCCGAAAACTTCCGCAAAATGCTGCTCACGCTCTCCGACGACGTGCGCGTGATTCTCATCAAGCTCGCCGACCGCCTGCACAACATGCGCACGCTGGAGTCGATGCCCCGGCACAAGCAGCTCAAAATCTCGTCGGAAACCATTTACCTCTACGCCCCGCTGGCCCATCGCCTGGGGCTGTACACCATCAAAACCGAGCTCGAGGACCTCTACCTGAAGTACACCGACACCGAGGTGTATGAGGAGCTGGTAACTCAGGTGCGCCAGAGCCGCATCTCGCGCAACCGCTTTATCAAGGAGTTCGTGCAGCCTATTGATGACGAGCTGGCCGCCCAGGGCTTTAAGTATGAAATAAAAGGCCGGCCCAAAAGCATCTATTCCATCCTTAAAAAGATGCGCAAGCAGAACATCTCCTTTGATGAGGTGTACGATTTGTTTGCTATCCGAATTATTCTGGACGTGCCGCCGGAACAGGAAAAAGCAGCCTGCTGGCAGGTCTACAGCATCGTCACCGACTTCTACCAGCCCAACCCCGATCGTCTGCGCGATTGGGTGAGCACGCCCAAGGCCAACGGCTATGAGAGCCTGCACACCACCGTTATGTCGCGCACCGGGCAGTGGGTAGAAGTGCAGGTACGCAGCCGCCGCATGGACGACATTGCTGAGAAAGGCTATGCCGCTCACTGGAAATACAAGGATACCGGCGTGCCCCAGCCCGAATCGACGCTGGAAAGCTGGATCAATAAGGTGCGTGAGATGCTGGAAACCAACAATTCCAGTGCCCTCGAATTCATGGACGAGTTCCGCCAGAACCTGTTCGTGAAGGAGGTGTACGCCTTTACGCCCAAGGGCAAGCTCATCATCCTGCCCGATAAGGCCACGGCCCTCGATTTCGCCTTTGAGATTCACTCCCAGATTGGCCTGCAGTGCCTCGGCGCCAAGGTAAACCAGAAGCTGCAGCCCCTGAGCTACCAGCTCCACAACGGCGACCAGGTCGAAATCCTGACGTCCCAGAAGCAGCGCCCCACCGAGGAGTGGCTGCAGTACGTAACCACCTCCAAGGCCCGCACGCGCATCAAAGACTGGCTCCGCGACGACCGCAAAGCCAAGTCGGAAGACGGCCGCTTTCTGGTGGAAAAACGGCTGGAACTGCTCGGCGTGGAGGTGAATCCGGAAAACCTGAACCGCCTGCTGGCCTACTTCAACGTCAGCAACCTGCCCGAACTGTTCTACCGCATCGCCCTCGGTCAGCTCGACGGCCGCGAAATCGTTCGCGGCGTTTTCGAGGGCGGCGAGTCGCCCCGGCTGCCCTCGCGCTTGGAGCCGCGCTCTTTCGACCACGAGGTGCAGAAAGTGCGGGGCGTGAATGCCAACATGCTGGTAATCGGCGAGCGGACCGACAAGTTCGACTACACCATTGCGCCCTGCTGCAACCCCATCCCCGGCGACGACGTGTTTGGCTTCGAAACCGACGAGGGAATCGTTATCCACCGTACGTCCTGCCCCCAAGCTGTGCAGATGATGTCCAACTACGGCAACCGCATCGTGCGCGCCAAATGGACCGAGCAGCTGGAGCTGGCCTTCCTGGCGGGCATCCGCATCAAGGGCGCCGACCGCGTGGGCCTCGTCAACGACGTCACGCGCATCATCAGCACCAGCCTTAAGGTGAACATGCGCTCCATCACCATGGACTCGAACGATGGTATCTTCGAAGGCCAGATTATGGTTTTTGTCAACGACACGGCTCACCTCGACCGCCTGATTCAGCGCTTGAACAAGGTAAACGGCGTGATGACCGTAGAGCGGTTCGACTCCTGAAAGGCATAGGAGCCCGGTAGGAGGGAGGTCTGGAAGAGAATAGTTGTTGCAGTAGCTCTAAAAGGTATTCCACAAAACGAAGAGTATAAAACGGTATAAGAGAAGAGCTGCGTACCTGGCTGTAGTTACTGTAACGCATTCCGGAGTTAGCCTTTTTCACTGGTTTCACTCCTTATAATAGAAGGTCCCCAAGCATGGCAGTTTCCGAGAAGCATCTCGATAAAGAAAAGTACGAGGAGGTCAAGAAGATTTTCACGGCTTACCTCGAAAATAAGGGTTTGCGCAAAACGTCGGAGCGTTACGCCATCCTGGAGGAAATATACTCTCGCACCGGTCACTTCGACGTCGAGCAGTTGTATGCCGGCATGAAGGAGCAGGGCCTGCGCGTAAGCCGGGCCACGGTGTACAACACGCTCGATTTGCTGGTCGAGCACGGCCTCGTGAGCCGCCACCAGTTCGGCCGCAACCTCGCCCAGTACGAAAAGAGCTACGGTTACCGCCAGCACGACCACGTCATCTGCACCGAGTGCCATAAAGTGGTCGAGTTCTGCGACCCGCGCATCCACGGCATCCAGACGATGGTCGGGGAGTTACTCAACTTCCATATCTTGCACCACTCTTTGAACCTTTATGGCGTGTGCGGCGACTGCCGCGCCCAGGCCGCCGCCCTCCAAACCTCATGAAAACTGATTCCGCCGTCCAGGACGGCATTCTGTTTGTGCGCCTTTCCGGCGACCTAATCGGCAGCCCCGACACCCAGCAGCTGCTGCAAAGCGTCGACCAGCACCTTGGCGAAGACCTGCTGCACTGTGCCGTCGATTTGTCGGGCATTCGCTACATCAACAGCACCGGCATCGGGGTATTGGTGTCGCTGCTCACCAAGTTTCGCAGCCGCGGCGGCGAGCTGGTGCTCATCAACCCCGCCGACCACCCCCGCAAAATGCTGGCCCTGACCAAGCTGAACGCAATTTTTTCTGTGGCCGATGATGAATCAGCGGCCGCTCAACTTTTGAAAACCGCAAACTAATGCCTGTTGACGTACTGGTAGGATTACAGTGGGGTGATGAGGGTAAAGGCAAGATTGTCGATGTCCTCGCCCCCACTTATGATGTAGTAGCCCGTTTCCAGGGCGGCCCCAACGCCGGCCACACGCTCACCTTCGATGGCATCAAGCACGTGCTGCACCAGGTGCCGTCGGGTATTTTTCACCCTCATATCCTAAACGTCGTCGGCAACGGCGTAGTGCTCGACCCGGTAGTATTCCGCCAAGAGCTCCAGAAGCTCACCGACCGGGGCGTCGATTACAGCCGCAACCTCTACATCTCGCGCAAGGCTCAGCTGATTCTGCCCTCGCATCGCGCCCTCGACCGTATCAACGAGGAATCCCGCGGCGGCGACAAAATCGGTTCCACCCTCAAGGGCATCGGCCCTACGTACCAGGACAAAATTGGCCGCACCGGCCTGCGCGTCGGCGACATTCTGCTCCCCGATTTTGAGCAGCGTTACCGCGAAGCCGTTGCCCGGCACGCCACCATTGCTGAATTCCACGGCCGCGGCCTCGACATTGAAGAGTTCGAGGCCGATTTCTTTTCCGCCGTCGAGTTCCTGCGCACCCTGCAGCTCACCGACACCGAGTACCTGCTCAACGATCTGCTGAAAGAGGGTAAGAACGTACTGGCCGAAGGCGCCCAGGGCTCCATGCTCGATATCGATTTCGGCACCTATCCTTACGTTACGTCGTCCAGCACCATCGTGGCGGGCGCCTGTACCGGCCTCGGTATTGCGCCGCGCCACATCAATAAGGTATATGGCATCAGCAAAGCCTACTGCACCCGCGTAGGCGCCGGCCCTTTCCCTACCGAGTTGCACGACGAGGTTGGGGAGCAGATTCGGGCCGCCGGCCGCGAGTTCGGAGCCACCACCGGCCGCCCCCGCCGCTGCGGCTGGATTGATTTGCCCGCCCTGCGCTACAGCATCATGCTCAACGGCGTCACCGAAATCCACCTCATGAAGGCCGACGTACTCGATGAGTTCGACGAAATCCGCATCTGCACGCACTACGAGCTGCCCAACGGCGAAAAAACCGACCACCTGCCCGACCACGGCGACCTGGAAAAGCTGACTCCTGTATATAGAAGCATGCCCGGGTGGCGCACCAACCTGCAGGCCATCTCCGACCCCAAGGCCCTCCCAGCCGAGCTAATCAGCTACGTGCAGTTCCTGGAGCAGCACCTCGAAGTGCCCATCAGCATCGTCAGCGTCGGCCCCGACCGGGTAAGCACGCTGCATATGAACTGATTTTCGAAAGTAAAACAGCCCCTCAAAACCCGGATTGCCGCCAGCAATTCGGGTTTTTTGTGTCCCACAACCCCGCACAGCAAAGAAATATCACCACTTACCTGAACTAACTCACCGCCCCAATTGGTTATCATCCAGCCTGCTAACCTCAACAGTTATCGGGCGCCAGAAATAAGTTTCCTCCCGGGTTTGCGTAATCCGGCGCAATGCCCCACTTTTGCATCCCCAACCGGAACGCGGTCGGGACCGCCACTTCCCCGGAAGGGTTCCTGAAAAAAAGGTTGCCCTGGCAGTTGCGGAAGTCAAAAAGGATTTGCTACCTTTGCACCCCGCTTCAACCGGAGGCGCTGCTACCCACCTTCGCTAAGTCCGCTGAAAAGGCGACTGGCACTAGCGGGAAGGCCGAAAAAGAGAAAAACTTTTTCTCTCTAAGCCTTGCACCAACCGAAAAGCGGCGTACCTTTGCAGCCCGCTTCAACCGGAAGGGGATACAGTAAGTCGAGAAAAGAAACGCTTCGAAAAAAAAGTTTTTCTTCTTTCCCTTGCAAGTAGCGAAAAGCTACTTACCTTTGCAGCCCGCTTCGATCGGAAGGGGCCCACAACAAACCAACTTCACTTAGTGAAGGGCACGGCATACTCCAAACGCGGAGGGATGCACACGTTCTTTGAATGACTGGAAAAGACAATATAGGTAAGGCCTGAAACCGCGAGGTGGAAGGCAAATGATTGACGCGAATCAGTTGCTCTTTTAGGAGAGTGACATATTAAGGGTCGGATCAGCACTTGACATCAGCCATAGTTCGCTATGGTGTAGAGAAATCTTACAATGGAGAGTTTGATCCTGGCTCAGGATGAACGCTAGCGGCAGGCCTAATACATGCAAGTCGAACGGGTAGTAGCAATACTACTAGTGGCGCACGGGTGCGTAACGCGTAACCAACCTGCCCTGAACTGGGGGATAGCCCGCCGAAA
>NZ_FOHS01000007.1 GCF_900111515.1 Hymenobacter actinosclerus | reverse complement strand
CACGACTTTTTTTAAAATATCGCGCTCCATTTCCACGCGCCGCAACTCGGCGCGTAGCTGCTTGATTTCGTCGCGCTCGGCACTACTGGGCACCGCCTTTTCCAGGGCCTCGCGTTGCCAGCGGCCGAGCAAAGCCGGCGAAATGCCTTGGGCACGGGCCACGTCCGTCTGGCGGGCTCCGGCCGCTACCTGGCGCACGCACTCGGCTTTGAAAGCGGGCGTATACTTCTTGCGTGTGGCGGACAAGCCGCCAGGATTCAGTTTCTCGGTCATGGGCAGTGGAAGATAAGACTTCTCACTGTCCGTTTTTACTGGACCACCCCACATACCCTTCTTCCCAATATACCAAACTCGGGTTAGTGAGGTGGCTTGGTGAATGCATAACGCATTGATTTCCCTAAAGAAGTATCAAATCTTACGGAGATTTTCTTCAGATATAAATGATATTGAACGCTGTATCAAATCTACTTCGATTCTTCCTGTATGTCGTTTCACGACTTGTCGCCAGACATCAAACCCAGATAGAATGGCTTTTTCCCACTGCCCAAGCGATTGACTACTTACTTCCAAATGAGAGGTAAGCTCTTTTATTGTTTTTAGTAAATTTATATCAACTTCTCTAACACCTTCAAAAAAATTATATGACTTTGCATTGGAGAATATTAGAGCAGCAATTCCTTCTTCGATTGCGGTTGCTCGCCCACCGTCTTCAATTTGATCGACACTTGCATTGCTCTTGCGTTTTACATCCATGAGCTTACGCATTACAGGAGACCAACCAAGTACGCCTGCAAATGCGAGATGGAAAATATCATGGTATCTGTAGCCATCTTCATCATAGGCATTATCACTTAATGGATCACCTAATGATTTGCCATTAACAAGGAGTTGCACCTTGCTGCTACTCGTCTCATCTAAATAATCAACCGTAGCAAAAAAAATACGTGGTAGCTGTTCTTCAACCTGACACGACTCATCATACAAAGGGATTACTGAACTTTCATGTCCAGTACGAACACCCCAACGGCTTCTATTTTTCTCTATGTTTCGCCTAGCTACTTCTGCTAAATCTATATCGAATTTATAACTAACACTAGCAATATACCAGAGTAAATCCCCTAACTCTTCTGTGATTTTATCATCAAATAATTGGTGTGCTTCACCATCGCGAAGAAATTTTTTGTATTCGCTTAGTAGTTCGCCTACTTCTCCAGCCAATCCAAGTAGTGAGATCATCATACCCTCACGCCCTGGATTCAAATCAGTGAGAATAGCTTGTTCCTGATATTCGTTTAGGTTCATGAGACAAATATTTTAAACAGTAGTTATTCCCCACTTTGGGGGAAAGAAATAGCTCATTGGGTTCGGATTAACAGAGAAAAGCTGTTTTATTCTAGTCCTTCCTGAAATTCCTGCAATATCGGGGTGACGAGCACGAGCATACTTTCCCACCTCACAAAACATATTCTGACAGTCAATGAGCTGTAATGAGCGGCTCCACATTGGCTGAAAATTCAAATTGCGTTTCTCAAACTCAATAGACTGGTTTTCCATCACAGCCCTAATTATAGTAGAATAGTCGATTTTCTTTGTGTCTACAAAACACTTTTCAATTCCGTCCTTCGCACCAGGTCCAGCAATTACAAATTCATTTTCATCAAAATTAGTTACTTCACTGTAATTTATATCCGTTGCATATTGGTAAGCTAAAAAATCTCCAATGGTCGGATAAGATTTTAATAAGCTGAAAGCATTAGCCATTGATTTTGATTCATTCAACTTCTCTGGTAGGCTCTCGGCCATCATCTTCTCTATTAGACGTAGATGGTTTTGATGTTTACGAATATATCCGAATTGCCGGCCTCCGGGAGGCATCATGTATGCAGCAGAGTATATCTGCTTAGCTTCCTTTAGCAGCTGTGATAGAATGCTATCGTATTCGTCAAAGTTATACTCTGAATAAGTAATACTGCCAAACGCTTCTTCTAAATATTTCCAAGTTTCAATTTTATTGAATATCTTAAATAACAATATTCGAAATACTACTTCTTTCGGAGTAGAAGGCAGGTCTTCCCGGTAGATAACATTTCTTATTAAATACTGACTTGTGCGGTCAGCTGCTCGATAGGCGTTAGTAAATTTATGTTTTAAAAGAATGGGGTCGTTTGTCCAAGGTACTGGCTGACCTTTTAGCCTGTTGAAAAATATATTTTGTCGTTCACACGCAAGGTACCAGTAACTATCATACACTGGAGAAGTAGTTAATAATTTGCCATCGACACACAGCGTGTTTTGAAGAGGACGTGATGCGCGATGGCGGCTATATTCTAGCGTCTTTGAATCGAAGAGCAAATATTGACTTTCATTATAAGTGGAGAGATTCATATCCGGGTTTCTAAGGGCAGTATTGCTTTAAGAGCCTCTTCTGCCGCGGTCAATGAGATGTTGTTATCAAACGTATCCACTACTAGTCTGGTGGCAGTATCCATTTCTTCATCTGCCAGTATTTGGTAACCCTCAACTAGCTTGTGCCACTGTTCCAAGTTCTCATTATCTCTATCACGAGGAGCAGCTGCTTTGACGAGCAGGATACGGAATGGTCTAGTAGCGCCCCAGCCAAGCTTTTCTACCTCAATCAGTGAATGAAGTAGTTCGCGATTTATTCCAGCGCTCAATCCATACACCCAGGTAGACCACCAATATCTGTCTAGAATGACATGCTTGCCACTGTCAAGTAGTGGGCGTATCTTTCTTTCAATCACATCCAAATGAGCCGCTATGTGGAGCGTTTGTTTGGCTACATTGCTGATAGAGTTAATGGCGAACTTATCAGGCTGGTGGTGAACCTCATATATCAGATGGCCTAGCGTACCCACTTCCCTGCCTGGAAAACTAAGCCATTCTGTAGGTTGCCCATCTGCCATAAGCAGTTCAACTGCCAGCTTTGACAAGGTAGTCTTACCTACACCGTCTGGCCCCTCAAAAACAATCAACTTGCCTACGTTATGTCTTTTCATGGTGGAATGATAGAGAAAAAAAGCTAGAGGTTTTGCCAGCTTGATTTTAAAGTGGTATCTAGCGTAGATTTTACTTCACTGCACGATGATCTTTACCTTTATCCTCTCAAATGGCAAACCGTAAAAACGTATTCTTAAGCCATCACAGTGTTGATGAACACCAAATCGGAAAGCTGAAGGCTCTACTAGGGCGTAAGGGTTACGAAATAAGAAACAGTTCTATTGATAGCACGAAGCCTAATAATGCCACAAGCCCTGACTACATCAAGAGCATTCTGAGACCTCTAATCAATTGGGCAGGAACCTTTGTGTGTATTATAGGCAAAGATACCGCTACTCGGGAGTGGGTCAACTGGGAAATAAAGCAAGCCCATTTGCAGGGCAAGCATATCGTGGGCGTGTTTGCTCATGGAGCAAGTGATGCAGACGTGCCGGAAAACCTCAATAAGTACGGTCACTCACTGGTTAAATGGACTGGTGATAATCTCATTAACGCCATCGAAGGTGATACAAAGTGGTGCAACGATGATGGAACAAGTCGTCCAAATTTTTCAGGAATACTAAGAAGCACCTGCTAACATATGAACTTCCACTCTTACGTTGTTACGCGCGACTACGGTTTCGCCCCCAATCCTTTCGGAGAATACTGTACATTAGCTACTTGCAAACCCAAAATACGCTCTGCCGCTGCAATTGGTGACTGGGTTCTGGGTACAGGTTCTAAAACGCTGAGTATGGAAAGCAAACTCGTTTTTGCGATGCAAGTCGGTGAAGCGCTGACATTCGATGAGTATTGGAATGATGAACGGTTCGCTTACAAAAAGCCAGTAATGAATGGCAGCATAGTTCAGATGTTTGGTGACAATATCTACCATCACTCAGGGGAAAACTGGATACAGGAAAATTCGCATCATAGTAATGATGATGGGTCCATTAACCCTCTTAACCTAGCCAAGGACACAAAAGCTGATCGAGTTTTGATTGGAACAAAATTTTATTACTTTGGCAAATCCGCACCAACTGTTCCTTCAGAATTTGATGAAATATTCAAAGAAGGTATAGGCCACAAAAAAGTTGACGTAGAAGTAGGACAGCGATTAGTCGATTGGCTTACCAGTACTCAAGAGGTTGGTCTGTTGGATGACCCTATACAATTTGATAATAATCAATTTGACCGCTACAGCGGTAAATAAGAATCCTATCGTTTCCAATAATAACGGCCTCCTATGATATATAGGAGGCCGTTATTGCTCTGTTTAACTACACCAGACACCATTACTCTAGAACGTAGAGTCGACTATAGCGTAATGAAGGCGGCAGACTGTTCTAGTGGGCGGGACTAGCACAACAAGTTCGAAAAATGCTGTCGTTAATTGTCTTAGCGTGATAACTACTCACAGCGCCGATTGATTTGAGACGATACCAATAGCTTTTTTCAGAATTTCCAACTCTTGAGCCTGCCGTAGTGACGTAGCCCGCAATTGGCGTAACTCGGCAGCCGAATCTATACTAGACTCAAACACGGCCACCGGCATCTGCGCGGCATCTCGCCACTTATAGAGTAGCTTGACCCGAATATTGAGAGCGCGGGCAGCAGCGGCAAATGAGCGGCTCTGGTTTGCTAGGCGTAAGGCCTCGGCGCGGAAGGCGGCGTCGTATTTCACTCGCTTATCAGTGAAGTTGTCAGGCATGGTAAAGAAGTTTATTGTCCTAAACCGGCCCGGTTAGTCGGGCTACCCCAAAGTTGTTTTTATGCAGAGCGGGTTGATTGTGCAGAGGGAGTCGTAATCTTTTTCCCCACTGTCTTTTTTCACTCCGCTTGGCTATTCGGCATTTTCCGCCTTGAGGCGATTCTGCTCACGCACTTTCAATTCCTCCTCCACCGGCTTACTTAATACGGTGAGCCTACCCTCCCTGCCAAAAGCTACAGCCTGTTCAGAGTAGATGGCGCGTGCCCGTGGACCATCCCAGAAACGATTTGGACTTTGCTCAAGTCCTGGTCCGAACAAGTAAGTAGCTTCGGTCCGTAGCGCCTCGGCGTTACCTACAGCGTAAAATTGGCAGAACTTGCCATCTAGAAAATAGTAGAACTGGCTGGGTACTTCCTGCTTATGTTTGCCGAACCAGCCTTTTGTTCCCCGGTAGATATACGTGTCCATTACATCTCCGGGGTTCTTGTCCATTAGCTCCAGGTCGGAGAAGGCGCTCAGGGGCTGACCGAACGTATGGCCCGCAATACCGTTCATCGAATCGACTTTACCACCGAACGGAAATTCGAGCGCAGACGCTCGATTATTTGCGTTGCCGGCTTCTGAGGTAGAATCGGAGCAACTACTTAAAAGCATAGTCGCCACCAGAGCCAATACAGGCAGTGGGGAAAAAAAGGTTGATGAACGCATGAGGAGAAAATGAGGATAAACACGACAGGCCCTCGCTCGCCGTACCCCCGCAATTTATAGCATAAAAACGAATTAAGGGCGCATACGCCCTTAATTCGTTTAAGTGGTCGCGGCAGATTGCCGTGTGAAAAATCCTGCCGGCCTACATGCGTTCTCCGAGCGACTTCGCTACCTGCGCAAACAGCAGGGCTATTCCCAGCAAAAGCTGGCGGACATTGCCAACGTTGAGCAGTCTACCATCCGGCGAATAGAGCGAGTGCAACTGGCCCCTACGCTGGATTTGCTCATTTCTCTAAGTAGAGCACTAGGATTAGAGGTGCGTGATTTAGTAGACGACCCCGCAATCACACATTCGGACGGCGCACTCTAGCCCTCAGTAGTGCGGTTGGGCTATTGATGCTAACGCCGTGCAGCTGCTATGTGCTCAGCACATGACTGCACCGCAAAGGGCTGCGGGTGCTAAGCCCCGCACTGCTTCCGACTACGTGTGGTAACTCACCTATTTGCCCCCGGTGGGCAGGCGCTAGTGTTATAAGCCACGTATGGCCACACCCATTCATTGCGGGCATGCCAGCTAGCACCTGGCTACATACATGCCTACTGAACTTTACTCTTCGTGCTCGAATATGCCCTAACGCTGTAGTAACCCGCACAGCGGTTACTTTCATATCAATTGCGGCAGTCAGTATACTAGCTCCGCCCGCCGGGCTGGCATAGCCTATGCGTCCTTCAGCGCCTGAATGATTGCCTTTTCGGTGAATGAATAAGCGAAAGAGGTGCCAGCATTAAGCAAGCCAGTAGGTGTTTTGTATAATTTATCTAACTTAACCGCAACAAGCTTCAGATCAACATCACTTCGCTTTGCTCGATTGATTTCCCAGTTAACCCATTTACTGGTGTGGGTCTTTTCCCCTACTATAACCAAAAGGTAGTCGGATTTCTTCATCATTCTTGTTAAGGACCTTTTAATAACAGCGGCCCGTTTGCTGTTTATAGCAACAGAAGGAGAACATTGATTGAACTCGAATTCAAAAGCAGAGTTAGCGTCCCATGCGGATAATAAGTTTCGATACCTAACATCCTCGCTATGATCGTAGCTTATAAAAACCCGTCTTTTCGACAAGCCTAAGAAATTTAATAAGTTTGACAATACACTCACAGGAGCCAATTATATGATATGAGTAGAGCAATTGGAAATAATCATTACCGGGTAACAGCATTAGCCGGGCGTAGGCCCGATGAGATAAATGCAGAAGTTGTTCGTTTTCCCTTGGATAATATTATTGCTGTCAGAGAACAGATAAAACAACTATTTTCTAAGCAACGATTCACTCATTTAGTTTGCGCAGCAGCATGCGGAGCAGATTTGCTTGCATTGGATGTGGCAACAGACTTAGATGTAGAGTGCCATATAATTTTGCCTTTTGAACCGTCAGAATTTCTCTTGGCATCTGTTACTGATCGTCCTGGTGGCTGGAAGCAACTATACGATCGACTTATTATAGCCGCTGAAAAGAGCGATAATCTATATCTGCTGGGGTATTCAAGGGATGACGATGAGGCCTTTTCTAAAACAACGAAGGCCATTGTTGCTCATGCAAAAAAGCTGGCAAATGGTAAACCAGCCTCTGCAATCGTTGTGTGGGAGGGCCAAAGCAGAGGTAATGATGACGCAACGGAGGAGTTTGCCATCTTAAGCCGCAATGAGGGTCTCCACACAGTGGAGATTATAACAGTATAGAGACCCCCTCATCAGGTACTAATAAGAGTTATTAGCCGCGTTCAAAGCAGTGATGATTTTATCATGCTCAAAACTCGTAGCAATAGCTGCGCTGCCAACGGCAGATAGTCCGGAAGGCAGCGTGTTAGTGCTAACTATCTTCACCGCCGCAAGCCTTAGCTTAGTATCGCTTTCTTTTGCACGGGATATTTCCCAATTCATCCATTTACTGGAAGCAGACTTTGCTCCAACGATTACCAGCAGGTAATCAGCCTCCTTCATCTTGGTGGTTAAGGCTGACTTGATAGCGGATGCCTGTGTACTGTCGATGGCGACATTTGGTGACCTTTGATCAAATTCGAAGTCAAAATTATCATTTGCATCCCATGCACGAAGGATATCTTTGTAGCGCAAATCTTCACTGTGATCGTAACTGACGAATACTTTCTTTTTGGCCATTGTAGTGAGAGAAAAGTGAGTAAGGGAATTGAGGATTTTACTTGTGATGCAATATAACTGATAGCCGCGTATGGTGCATCACTAAACAAATGATTATAATAACAAGGGTATTAAAAATAGCAAATAACAAGTGTAATACAAAATTTTTAATTACACTTCGTGCCGAAAAACACAATAGTACTGCCAACTGTAGAGCCAGCTATCATGCCTGAAGTAGACCTTTCAAGTATATGTTTTGTCGTGATGCCATTCGGTATCAAACGAGTAGGTGATAAGGACGTGAACTTTGACTTTATTTATGATGAGGTCTTCGTGCCTGCTATAGCTGCTACTCCTCTCCCTGAAGGAGGATACCTAGAAGCAAGAAGAACAGATAAGGACTTTTTCTCTGCTGATATTGACATAGAGATGTATCAGTATATCGAATATTCTCGCTTATCCCTGACGGATATAACGGGCTTGAATCCTAATGTGTTCTATGAGTTAGGCGTTCGTCATAGAGCGCGCTCATCTGGTACCGTTATATTCCGCCAAGTGGATGCGGCAATTCCGTTTGATGTAAATCATATCAAAGCATTCCCATACGAATATGAGCCTGAAACGCAGGTTGAGGAATCAAAATCCTTAATAACTAGGGTGTTAACTGAATCGTTGCTCAACAACCGACTTGATAGCCCGGTGCAGATAGCACTTGCTGCCCAGCGTGCGATGGGATTGAGTATCGACCGACTCTTAAAAGATGCTGAGAATGCCATTCGCCGGCATGATAGACCTCAGGCCATTAGGAAGTACGAACAAGCCATTAAGCTAAATTACGGCAACGCGACGCTATATCAGGAAGTTGGTTTACTGTATAAGGATGATGGCAAGTGGAATAAAGCGGCAGAAGCATTTGCTAAAGCCACTCGTTTTATCCCTGCTTACAGCGAAGCACACCGTGAGCTTGGGATAGCTCAAAACAAGTTGTTTTCCAAGCCGGGTTCTTCCCTTGAAATGACTACTGGCGAGGAATCACTAAAGAGAGCGATCGAGTTAAATGACCAGGATTTTGATGCGTACGCTTCGCTTGGTGGTATTCTAAAACGACTCCAGCGTTTTGAAGAGGCTTATGTAATGTATCAATTAGCAACTGATGTATCCCGAGGTCACCCATACCCTTTACTGAATGCGATTAGGCTACAAGTTCGCCAAAGGGGGAGTATGTCCTTGACGGCTAAACAAACGTCGCAACTTAAGAGGGCGGAACAAATGGTGAGGTTACAGACGCAAGACTCTCCCCCCTCAAACATTCCCTGGTGCTTCTTCGACTTATCTGATATATATGTTTTTCTTGGGAGAAAAGACGCCTGTTTTAATGCTCTAGAGGAAGGTGTATACAATTGTACCAGTGCTTGGCAAGCCGAAACGCATTTGAATAGTTTGCAGCTAATGAGCAATGTGTTAGCCGAAGATGAGATATTCAAAAGGTGCATCGATTTTCTGAAAGAAGAAATCCCTAATTTGCCACAGGATTAATTACATCTAATAGCATGAAGCAACAAACTTCCTTTTCAGTTAGAAAGACAGACAGTACCAAAGCAATTATATTTATTCACGGATTTAGCGGTGAGGCACATACCACTTTCGGGATGCTTCCGGCTTTTCTAGCTGGGGATAGGGAGCTGGTAGACTGGGATATTCACTGTTTTGGTTACCCAACAAGTCTATTTCCTGATATCACGGGTGTATGGTCTGCTGACCCTGACTTAACGGTGCTCTCTGGCTATTTATCCAGCGCGCTAATAAGTACGCGGTACAATCAATATACCGAGATTGCTATAATTGCGCATAGTATGGGTGGCCTCATAGCGCAACGATCTTTACTTAATGATACTGTAGCCCAGCGAATAAACCACGTCTTTTTATTTGGCACACCTAGTAACGGATTGCAGAAGGCTGGTTTATTGAGATTGTTCAAGCGTCAAGTACGTGACATGGCTTCGGGTAGTCCATTCATCACGCAACTGCGCCTGGATTGGACAAATAAATATACAGATCAGCTTCCATTTAATTTTCGTGTCATAGCGGGTATCCGAGATGAGTTCGTGCCTGTTTCGTCCTCCGTGAATATCTTTGGGGAACAGCACCGTGCTTACGTTGCAGGTAATCATTTAGAGATGGTTAAACCTGCTACTGCTGAGGAAGAGATTGTCTTTGTTATCAAGGGCGCTCTTTCGGCTAGTGAAGGAGTAGATTCGGTTCTAGGCTCATCTCACCTGGCTGGCTATTTTGAAATAATAGCTACTTTGGGTGACCAGGAGGAACTGGCAACAGAAGACTTAGTTCGACTTGTGCTGGCCTTAGAGATGGTTGGGCAGCAAGAACGTGCTATCACCTTACTCGATAGTCAGCATACGGGGAGTGCAGAACTAACCGGGACCTTAGCTGGACGCTTCAAACGTCAATGGTTAGCCAATCCACTGGAGAAGACACTGGAGGGTGAGCGGGCATATGAGTTATACAAGCAGGGATTTGATCAGGCTTTACAACAGCTTGACCATTACCAAGCCTTCTATAACGGTATAAACGTAGCCTTCCTAGAACTCGCTCTTCATCGCAACCGTTATAACGCACGCACTATGGCAGTGCATGTGCTTGAGCAATGCAACTTAGCGCCGAGGGAGAAGTGGCGTTTAGCGACGGAAGGAGAAGCTCAACTATATCTGGGAGAGTTCGACTACGCATTGGATTGCTATGACGCTGCCTTACAGATGGAGCCTGAGCCGCGAGAGATAGACTCTATGTATAAACAGGCGATTTGGTCTGCTCGTTTGTTAGAATCAGTGACGTCTGAGCAACGCTTAGAGAAGCTATTTGCTCCTTTCGTTAGCCTTTAATTCACACCATTAAGCCATCGAGTATGCTTTGCCGATTCTTTTCAAGTGATAAGGCCCCCATTACAAATGAAAAATATTCTTTCGATGAGCTTAAGTTGATATATGAATCGACAGAGAAGGTGGTAGATAGGAGACTTGCTAATAATAAACAAAATTATACCATCTGTGTTGCTATATTAGTTGGTATAGCTATTGTGTGGAAGTGGGGAAGCGATAATAGCGATAATTTTTTTGGAGCGATTCTTCTAGTGGGTATTATCTCTGTCTTTGCAGCCCTATTCTGTTTTCTATGGATTGATCAAATTGAAGACTTTAAAAAGCTAAATGAAGCAAAGTTTTTTGTGATTAATGAAATGGCCAAAAATATATATTTCCCATCTCCAAGTGACAATATATCAGTTATATCATATAGACCTTTTGAAAAAGAGTGGATCAAGCTAAAGGGTGAAGATGCAATTGATTTTAATAAGAATGTAAATGCCGTGGTTTTGAAATCTTCGCGATTTGAATTTTACATACCTATTGTTTTCAGAATAATGTTTATAACTATTGCAACAATTTCATTCCTTTCGTGCTTTTTTAACGGTTCTGCAACATGGATTAGTGTTTTGAAAATAATACACATACATGCGTAATGAAAAAGGTATTCATTGTTGCTCCTTACACTATTGACTCCCTCTACAATAAGAAGAAGAGGATTATGGAGGAGTTATGCACAAAATACAATATTGAATTTGTCAGAGCTGAAGATAGTCTATCAGCTAGGAGCTTAAATGCAGAAGAAACAGCTATTTTACTACAACAGTGCGATTTTGCTATAGCTGATTTGTCTTATGAGAGACCAAGCTGTTATTATGAAGTTGGTTATTTGCAGGCGCTTCAAAAAAAAGTTTATTTAATTTGCGCTAAAAATACTACAATACATCAAGTTCTGGGAAGAAACAACGTTGTATTATACAGCAATTTGGGGGATTATAAAGCAACAATTGAAAATATTATAATGAGAGCATTTAATAAGGAAAATAGACTGGTAACAGGGGATATAGTATATGTGTAATTATGTTTGTGTCAGCAGCATGCAGCCCATTGGTTCCAGTTTGTAACAGTTAAGGGAGTTGAAGGCAGTAGTCAGTAATTGGTTCTTACCAACTGGAGTTCCCTATCTGTGAATCTATGCTCGGTTTCTCTCCATCAGCGTAAATGCCTGCTTTTGGCGATAAATAGATGCTCGACCAGAACGGTACCGAACCAAAAAGGCATCTCTTCGGCCATGTCCCTCCGTATAGTATAGCTTCTGATCCGGTTGTCATGCATTATGGCAATGAATCGTTCTGGCCACTCCTCCAATAGCCACATAGCTTGCTTTAGTAAGTAGATACGCCTAGCAATGGGCATTTGCTCGAACATCCCTCCGCCTGCGGGCCACTCCGTTGACCGTCCCAGCCGAAGTCGCCGCCGCACGTCGACTTGTAATCGTAATGCCTCCCCAAAAGGGCAAGACAGGATTCTGACCAGTTGGCGTAGTACCCGAAAATACTGGTGGGGATAGGGTATGGCCCGGTTCCACCCCTCCCGACTGACGCGGTACAGGAACCGGTAACGACGCATCTCTCGGGTGGGAACGGGTATGGCGGGTGCACGGCTTAGGTCGAAAGCACATGCATGGCAGGTCGTTAGGGGAGCATCAGAGCCATCCTCGAGTCCTATGTCGAGGCGGAAGAAATTGACGGGTGCTCCGCAAGCCGGGCACTCTTCCCGTAGGTAGACCTCGCAAGTCGGGCAAGCTACGTGGAAGGCCAATCGCCAACTGGTCCGATAATAAGCGTTGGCCCCGTCCCGTTGAAGGCAACCTGGGCAGTACACCAGCCCGTTTCCTTGGCGCGTGCGGTGCTGGATGCCCACGGGCATCAGCCAACTGGTCGGTCCTTCCCGGGAAGTAGTCACCACGGTCCCGGTCAGGCGCTCGACGACCGATGCCAATGTCGTACTGGCGATGAGCTGGGGGGCGGTCAGCGTTCGTGCTGCCAGCGTGTCCAGTATGGCGGGTAAGGCGAGCTTGTCTATGTCCCGCTTCCAAACGACAATTTCGGGCCAGAGGTACCGAGAGAACGACTGCACCTTGACTCGGTGGGACCGGGCCAGCCGGACCAACCAACTAGACAGCAACTCGTCCTTGCCAGGGTGAAACGTACAGGGAAGTATCCCCCTCCCCGGCAGGTCGGCCGGGGCATTCACGAAACCAGACGAACTTCGCCGGAAAGCAGCCCGTCCGGTAGCGGGTGGTCGTTGCCGGTCAGGTAGCCGGGTTCCGCTCCCTCTTTGACGGAGAAAAGTCGGTGATAGATCATCCGCTCGGAGGGGATCGTATAGTCCAGTCGGCTCAATCCATTCAGCGTGATGCACTCGGACTTCTCATCAATGGCCTGGACGGCGGCCAGTCGCAGAATCCTGGCCAACTCACCGAGCCTGCCTTCGCTCATGTCTAATAATTTATAAGCCAGCACGTCGTCCACCAAGTTCGAGGGGTGCTGTAGGGGCAACAACAGTTCGAAGCTCAGCAAAAGGCGACGGTACTCGTCTCCCATTGACCAGCTCTGCAGGGCTACGGGCTCGAAACGATTGGCAAGTTGCTCGTCGTGTTGGATGGCGTTGAAGGCTGTACGTATGCCGGCGCACACAAGCGGGATCATCAATTCGTTGGACAGGTATTTGAGTACGTTCAGGAAGAGGCGCTGCTTTGCCTGGCTGCCCGCCAGTACATGCTGAATCTCGTCAATGATGAGCATTCGGACGCCCAGATGGCGTAACGTGTGAATCACCTGCCGCTGTTTCTTATCCACCCGGTCGTTCGTGCGGTACGGCGCATATACCTGGTCTAAGAGTATGTTGTAGAACCTGCCTTCGTCCGGGCCTGGCGGGGCCTGCATGAAGACGACCGGCCGCACCAGGCGACCATCCTCCTCGTGGGCATATGAGGGGTGCGTTTCGGCGTAGTGACGTAGGATGACCGTCTTGCCGCTGTTCGTGTCTCCCACCAACAGCATATTGGGCATCCGGTGAGTGGGCGGGTAGGTGAGCAGGTCGTCCAGCTTTCGGATGACGTGCTGGGCACGCGTGTACGGAATCCACTTATAGGTGAACAGGGACTGTTGGCGTTGGCGGTCGGGGAGCGTCAGTAGTTTCGCTACGCTCGGGTGCAAATGAGGCGTCATAAATTCCGTCGAATGGTTGAAGTGGAGTGAGGCGTGGGAGCGGTTTGGCAGGGCTCTGCTGCGGGATGGGAGTCGGCCGTTTCTCATCAGAGGAAGGATTGATCACCGCGGCGGTGCTGCCAACCGTTGCGCCATGTCGGCCATAGGTGCCGGTCGTACCGTCCGGTACGCCTTGTGCCATCCGGTTACGTTGCTTATTCGTCTTCCTCGTGCGGGCAAGGGCCTCCATCTCTATTGCCCGCATCTTATCGTAGGCTTCGAAAATGGCTTGCTCGTCGATGTTCTCGCGACCGGCGGCTTTAACGGAATCTAGCGCCTGCCGGAACTCCCAGACCGAGATGGCCGGTAGCGAAGTGTCCCGGTAAGGGATGCGATGGTACTGCTTGGTTTCGGGTTCGAGAAAATACAGGCAGCTGATATTGCGTGGGTCGCGCTTGAAAAGAAATTTGCGTTTCAACCGGGTTTTGCCCGGACCGGGCTCCAGGCTGTGGATGTGCGGGCGCAACACGTCGGCATCGTAGTGCACATGGTCCATGACAACCCCGTATTCTTGGATGGTGCGATACTCCCCCGGCATGAAATCCAACCGGACCTGGGACTCGTTGTAGATGCGCTCCGGCAGGCCGGTACCGACGAAGCGTAAGCTTCCCATGATTCCCTCGTGGTAGCGATCGTACGGACTTTGGTGCAGCGCATGGTGCATCCGGCGATGGTACACGTTGACGATGAACACGGTCAGCCATTTTTCCAGTTCGCGCAGGGTGAGAACGGCCTCTTTTTCGGATTCGTACTCCTTGCGTTCCTGCACGTTGGAGAAAGTCGTTCCCCGTAACGTGTGGATTTTCTTCATGAACGTTTTGATGAGCCGCTCGACATGGCCGGACCAGTGTGGCTTTTTTACGGGCCGCCATTCCAGGCGCATGCCGTACTCTTCGGCCGCCCGGTGTATCATATGTCCACGAAACTCCTTGGCGTTGTCAGCATTGATCACCCGCGGCACACCCCAGCAAGGCCAATCCCCCTGTACGTCCATCCGGCTGAGCCACATTTCTTTCGGTAACACCGCGTGGGCCAAGCACAGCCCTGTACCGACGGCTCCGGGTGGGTCGAAGGAGAGATAAAAGCCGACGACCATACGGGAAAACACGTCAGTAGCTACCGTTATATTCGGCCGCCCGATGGGTCTTCGGTGCTCTTCGTCGACAAGAATTATGTCGACGAGTGTATGGTCGATTTGTACGACTGCCAAGGGAAAGTCGGCACCGGGGAACTCGCCCTTAAGGGGGGTGAACTTCGCAGCGGCAATTCGGCGACCCCACCGGCGGCGGGTAGTCTCTTCCTCCGACAGTTGGCGAATGCGGCGGCGGATGGTATTGGGCCCGGGGGGCTTTAGTCCTTGCTTGAGGCACTGGCCCCTTACTTCCAATATCACCGCCGACGCCGGCTTGCGTTGCTGGGTGAGATAATGCTCCTCGATGGCTTGGCGAACGATGGCATCCCGGACGGCATCTAATCGCTCTTTTTTTCCCCCACTACGGGGCCGTTCGACTAGAGAGCGTACTGACCCAGTCTCCCGATAAGCCTGCAACCAGCGGTAGAGCGTTGCGGCGCTGACTTGCTGCTGCTCGGCGACCTCTTCCACCAGGGCACGGCCGCCGCCGCCTTCCAGTATGGGGCGTAATACGTCCAGGCGCTGCCGCGCCTTTTGCCAGGCAACCTCGGGAATAAGCAGTAAATCCTCGACCATTCCGGTAGCGGTATCCGCCTCCGAGCCGTCGGTCCCTTGCCATGCAGGTAGGAGTAGGGGCACAGGAGCCGCTTTCAGGGGGAGTAAGTCACAAACGGGTATCCGATCAATGATCCCGGTGACTTCAAATTCTCCAACGATGTGATTTAGATCCAGTACCCGGTGTACCCTGATAATCTGCTTCCGGTAAAGATGGCGGGACCCCGATACGAGTGAAATAGTTTCCATAACTTATTTGTACAATTCTAATGTGTCGTCGGCATCGATACTCCATATGGCGCTGCTCATTGTCAGCGGCAGTAATAGGTTGCATCCAACCTGTCCGGTGGCAACTAATTGCCACAGCACGGGTAGCAACTCAGTACGGCGGTCCGAATCAGCGAAGGCCACGACGAGTACCTCTTGCGGGGTCGTTTCGTCCAGTTGGGCTATGCACTCCAATAGTAGCCGTGCGTACTCGACCCGGATGACGGGCAACGCTTGGGGGCGGTAACCAGAAAGAAATTTGACGTTTTTTAGGTAAGGAGTTTGGATTTCCACCTCCGTCACAAGGCGGAATTCCCACCCCTGCCGGGCGGCGTAAGCGGCGGCACAACGGAATTTGGGCTTCAGTTGCGTCCACTTTTTGCGTAGGTCGGAGCGATACTTGACCTCTATCAATGCGGGGCGCCGTTTGGCGCTCGCCGCATACTGCACGAAGAAATCGGGCGTGTACCGGCCGGCTCGGCCGGTATCGGTAAGTGCTTCGACTTCTAGCGTTATAGGTTGTTCGACGTAGGAACTCACTTGCAAGTCGAATTCCAGTAGGCAGCAATAATCACGTTCCAGGGCCGATTCCAACTTCACGGCGCGCCCTCCCGCTTTGGGCGAGGGTTGGGAGGCACGTAAGGAACCTGAGTGACCGAGACCAATATTTCGTTGGGGTTCCATAACTTGTCGCATCTGATGTAGTGAAAAATTAAGAATTGTGCTCTCCGATAGAGGTATTCGTCTCATCTTCCAGCGTAAATGCTCACCCACATTCCCCCATAATGTCGCAATTCCTATGGAAACTTACATGTGCGGCCCCGGCGTGGTGCAGCGCTACCTTAATAAGGTGTCGGGCCCGCTACTCGACCGCATCGACCTGCACGTGGAAGTAACCCCGGTCACGTTCGACCAGATGACCGAAACGCGCCCCGCTGAAACCAGCCGGGCCGTGCAGGAGCGCGTAGCCGCGGCCCGCCAGCGCCAGGCCGCCCGCTTCCAGGATTTCCCCGACATCCACTCCAACGCCCTCATGCCCTCGCAGATGGTGAAGGACATCTGCCGCATCGACGAGGCCGGCCGCACGCTGCTCAAAACGGCCATGGAGCGCCTCGGCCTCTCGGCCCGCGCCTACGACCGCATCCTCAAAGTAGCCCGCACCATTGCCGACCTGGCCGCCGCCGAACACATCGAACTGCCCCATCTGGCCGAAGCCATCCAGTACCGCAGCCTCGACCGCGAAGGCTGGGCGGGGTAGCGGTGAGATGGTGAGGTAGTGGGGTGGTGAAATGGTGAGTTGACGCTCCACGAGCCGGTTGGCGCGACTGGGCCGCCGGAGTCAAATTCACCTTAACAACGCCTGGGCCCCGGTCCCTCAAAACATCAACTCACCATCTCACCGCTCATGTACCAAGCCCTCGTTAAGCCGCTGCTCTTTAAGCACGATGCGGAGAAGGCGCACCATCTGGTGTTCGATAACCTGAAGCGGGCGTACCGGCTGCCGGGCGCGCGGGCACTGCTGCGCGGCATCTACGACTTCCGGCATCCTAACCTGGAGCAGGAAGTTTTCGGGCTGCAATTCCGCAATCCGGTGGGGCTGGCCGCGGGCTTCGATAAGAATGCTGAGCTGACTGACGAGCTGGGGGCGCTGGGCTTTGGGTTCGTGGAAATAGGCACAGTAACGCCCGGGGCCCAGCCGGGCAACCCCCTGCCCCGGCTGTTTCGGCTGCCGTCCGATGGGGCGCTGCTCAACCGTATGGGTTTCAACAACGAGGGAGCCGCCGCCGCCGCGACCCGCCTGCGCCAGCGCCGCAACCAGGACCTGATCATCGGGGGCAACATCGGTAAGAACAAGGACACGCCCAACGAGCACGCCGCCCACGATTATGTGGCCTGTATGGAGGCGCTGCATGAGGTGGTCGACTATTTTGTGGTGAACGTATCGTCGCCGAACACGCCCAACCTGCGGGCGCTGCAGGAGCGCGAGCCGCTGATTGCGCTGCTCCATCAGGTGCAGGAGCGCAACCAAACGCTGCCCGTACCGCGGCCGCTGCTGCTCAAAATTGCGCCCGACCTCACCGACCCGCAGCTCGACGACATCCTGCTCATCGCCCGCGAAACCAACCTCAGCGGCCTCGTGGCTACCAATACCACCATCGCCCGCACCGGCCTGACCACGCCGGCCGACCACGTGGCAGCTCTGGGAGCCGGGGGGCTGAGTGGAAGGCCGCTGCGGCAGCGCGCCACCGAGGTTATCCGCTACCTCAGCCACCACAGCCGCGGGCAGCTGCCCATTATCGGGGTCGGCGGCATCCACTCGGCGGCCGATGCGCGGGAGAAGCTGGAGGCCGGCGCGACCCTGCTGCAGCTGTATTCGGGCTTCATTTACGAGGGCCCGGGGCTGGTGCGGCAGATAAATGAGTCGTTGGCTGCCGCCAAACGTTGGGAAAAAGCGTAGTCAGGGCGAGCCGGAAGTGTCTGTGCGCCTGGTTCTCTGAGCTGGCTATTGGCAATACTTTTCTCCCCCTCAGAATAATGGCGGCGTTGTTGAATCACTGCCTTGGTGCTATTATATTTCAGTCATCAGACTGTAGAATTAATATTCATGCGTGTATTTTTTTGTAAATAAATTACGCTAATTGTATAAAAGTGTAGACGGTTGTTTAGTTGTTGATGGTCAGTTTGATAAGAGTTTAAATTCAGGATAAATAATGTTGGTTGATTTTGGCAGGTGTATGTTTTGATTTGCTATTTAATTAAAAATTGCCTATATTTGTATCATATCGAAATATAATTTTCACATAAGCCATATTAAATGCAATACGCAATCAATGAAATCACGAGTATTCCCAACAACCAGGTAAAGAAGCTGCAGGAGCAGGGCATTAAAACCGCCGACGAGCTGCTGGAAGCCGCCCGCACCCCGGCCGACCGCCGGGCCCTGGCCTCGGCTACGGGCATCGAAGAAATCAAGCTGTTCAAGTGGGTGAACTACGCCGACCTGACCCGCATCGACGGGCTGGACCCGGAGCTGACCACGCTGCTCGAGGAGGTAGGCATTACCACGATGCTGGATTTGCGCGGCCGCTCACCCTTCAGCCTGCATAGCAAAATGGTATCCACCAACCAGAAGCGCAACCTGGTGGATGAAGTGCCCGATATGCTGCACATGGCCGATATTGTAAACCACGCCAAAAGCATGGAGCCCGAAGTTTCTTACAAAGACTAACCCGGGCCGCGCGGCACTCTGCCAGCTGGTTATGCTCCCGTTCCCGCCGGCTGCCCTTGCCGCCGCCACGCTCCCGGTCCGGTTTAGGCTCCAATGAAAAGCGCCATCCTGTTCGCAGGATGGCGCTTTTTGCATCGGCACAACGGGCTACTCGCTTTCAGCAACGGATACCAGCTGCCGATTGACGCCGGTTTTGGGCACGTAGTGGCGTTGCAGCCAGATGAGCAGCGGCACAAAAACCAGCGTGGGCCACAGGAAATTCAGCGGGAAGGAGATGAACTTGAGGCTGGTGGCCGAAAAGGCCGATACCGCCGCAATGTAGGCGCCCACGAAGCCCGAAATATGGTTGCGCAGCCACTGCCCCTGGGGCCAGGGCCCCGGCCGCCGGAAACCCCGCAGCTGCCGCACCGTCGTCATTACCCCAATAGCCCCGAACACGGCCATGGCCAGGTTGAAAGGGCGGCTGAGCAGTCCGTAGCCCAGCGTGCCGGCAAAAATCAGCAGCCCCAGCGTTACGCTTACCCAATCGTAGCGTTCCGGCTGCCGGCTCTGGCCCATGCCTTTGTGGCGCAGTGAGCGGTAGCCAAACTGGGCCAGGTAAAGGCTGAAAATGCCCGTCAGGAGCAGGAACGTGAGGCCGTTGAGGCTGGCCGACACCAGGGCCGTGCTACCGGCCACCAGCATGGCCCAGAAAAACACGCGCCCCCAGAGCCGGTGCGCGGCACCGCCCTTGCGCACTACCAGCGCCACCGGCGCCACGAAAAAACCCGTAAAGCCCGCTGCAATGTGCAGCCAGCGGTTGAAGAGCAGAAACGTTTCCATGGCAAAGGGGCTTAGGCAGATGAGGAGCTAAAGCACGGCATCTGGCCGCACAGTTGCGCGCATTTGTTGCCGAAGCGTCGGCAGAGCCATACCGGGCCGCAGATCGGGCCGCTGAAGCGCTGCCGCCCTGGCCAACCGCCTGCTTTACAGTTTCACTCCCAGCCGCCACTCAATTACGTCGGCCGCGCCGCGGTGCACTTTCAGGTCGATGCCGCCGAAGACGCGGGGCGTGAGGTGGTACTTGAGGCCCAGCCGCTCGTAATAGAACTTGTTGGACTTATAAGGATTGTACAGATACACGCCCAGGTGCGAAACGAAGGCCAGCCGACCAAACAGCAACTCGTGACCCACGTAGGCGCCGGCCTTCTTCACATCGGGCAGCGGGTCTGCACTGGGGGGCGAACTGAGCTGCTGGGCCTTCAGGCTGCGGTCGTAGAAGCCTTCGAGGCCGGCCACCAGGTTGGACTTGCGGTTGATGCGCCGGCCCGCGGCCAGCGTTACCGAATTCACCAGGTAGCGCTGGTGGTCTGAGGCGCTCCATTCTTTCCAGCCCACCGAAGTGCTGATGTTGAAGAAGTTGCGGCCGATATCGGCGGGTTCGGGCTCGGGCGGCTGGGCGAGGGGCCGGAAGGGGCGTTGCTGGTGGTAGTTGAGGCCCACGAGCACGGTGGGCAGGTTGATGCCGAAATTAGGCTTGGTCGTAGCTCCGTTGGAATAGTGGTTCAGCCCCACTCCCAGCAGCAGGCCCACATGCTCCGTGAGGGCCACATCGTACTCCAGCCGCGCCTGAATGGTGGCGTTGAGCCGGGAGCTGACGATGTTGTTCTTGTGGTTGGAGGCCTGGTCGAACTGCACCGGGAAGTAGCCCACGCCGGTACCGATGCGAAAGTTGAGCTCGGTGCGCCGGCTGCGCCAGAACGACTTGTTGAGGTACACCCCGGCGGCGTAGGAACGCCCCAGCCTGGGGTTGTGGTAGTCGTAGTAGGTGAGGGCCAGCCCAACCTTGGGGTAGCGGTACCAGGCGTGCCAGGGGGCGCTGCCGTTGGTCTGGCGCTGCACGTTCAGCTCGATGCCCGTCGGGTGCGACACGGCCAGGTGGCGGATGGAAGGGGTGTGCGGGATGATGAAGCTGCCCAGGCCGGTGGCCCCGATTACCAGCGGCCCCTCCGGCGGTGGCCCCGGCTGCTGGGCGTAGGCCCCACCCGAAGCCAGCGCTGCCAGCCCACCGGCCAGCCCCAAAACGTACCAGTTCGTCATAAAAAGCGTGCGGGCATAAAGGCCAAAAGTAGGCAAAGAGGCCCGAAGCGCCGGCCGGAAACCTAAGATATTTCTGCTTCCGGCAATCCGTTAGAAACCTGCAGATTAGGCGGAAACCATTGAGTTACAGGTGTATTGGTAATAGGCTCCGGGGCAACCCTGGGCCCTGCTTTTACGATATGAGGCCCTGAAACCATGAGGGACGTGGCT
This sequence comes from Hymenobacter actinosclerus, assembly GCF_900111515.1. Lineage (GTDB taxonomy): Bacteria > Bacteroidota > Bacteroidia > Cytophagales > Hymenobacteraceae > Hymenobacter > Hymenobacter actinosclerus. The sequence continues at coordinate 67,003 of NZ_FOHS01000007.1, read as the reverse complement.
ATGATGGTCGGTGAAGTGGTTTATAACCCGCGTTTTCAACTCCTTACTTCTATGAAAAAAATTGCAGCACTCACGCTGGTTCTTGCTTCGGCAGCCACCGTGGCCCACGCGCAAAGCGGCTACCGTTTCGGCCTGCGCGTCGGCGGTACGTACTCGACTATCGGTGGTAAAGACGCCGATCAGGTACGTGGCTTCACCGGTTCCAACGATTACAAGCTGGGCTACAACGCCGGCGTTTCGGTGCAGATTCCGCTCAGCGCCGACGGTTTCTGGACCATTGCTCCCGAGGTAATCTACAACCGCAAAGGCTTCGAGCGTAGCTACAAGCTGTCGGACCGGAATACCCTCACCAACAGCGGCTACGCGGCCGATGTAAACAAGGTGAGCTTCGAAGACAAGCGCGTGCTCAGCTACATCGATCTGCCAATTCCAGTGCGGATCAACACGGCCCCAGGCGGTTCGGGCCTGTACTTCGAGCTTGGCCCGCAGGTTGGCTACATGGTAGCTTCCAAGCAGGAAACCACGCTTACCGTGAAGTACGACGGCAACAAGTCGGACATGGTGACCAAGTCGCCCTCCAACAAAGCCAAAGAGGACCTAGCTAGCTTCGACATTGGCGGCGTGGCTGGCCTGGGCTACCAGACCGAAGGCGGCATCAGCATCGGCGTACGCTACAACCAGGGTCTGAAGACGCTGTTCGACACCAAAAACGTGTCGGCCAAGAACGAGCCTAAAGCCTTCAACCGCGCCTTCATGGTGCAGGTAGGCTACTTGCTGCCAACCCGGTAAACTGCCGGTTTACTAAAGCCAAAAAAGTGGCTCTTCTTCGGAGGAGCCACTTTTTTTTGCGGCTACTTAATAAATTTTTGGCGCAAAAAAAGGGCGAAAATCCCCGAAAGTCTACTTAATATGCAGATTTGCAAATAATGCCCAACCGTTAAGCTACAAGCTGTTACTGGGCAGTATTGTCAAACTGAATTACTGCTCTACCTTCGTTGCTTCACACAATCTTCATACGCTTTTATGAAAAAAATATTTCTCGTTTTGCTGGCCTCGGCTGGCATTACTTCAGCCGCCCACGCGCAGGGTGCTCGTCTGGGGGTAAAGGCTGGTGCCAACCTTAGCAACATTGTTGGTAAAGATATCGAAGGGCCAACCAATAAGTTTGGGGCGCATGCTGGCTTCGTAGCGGAGTTGGGCATCACCGACAATTTCGCCATCCAGCCGGAGGTACTCTTCTCGATGAAAGGCGCCCAAGACGAGGATGACAGCGACTTCCGCATCAACCAAAGCTACATTGATGTACCGGTACTGTTGAAAATAAAGGCCGACGGGCTGTTTTTCGAAGTAGGTCCGCAAGTTGGCCTGTTGGTAGGTTCTAAAATTAAGGCTGATAAGCTTTCCATCGATTCGAAGGATGCCTTTAAAACGCTGGATTTTGGCTATGTAGCAGGTTTGGGTTACGAACTCAGCAACGGTCCGATGATTGGCCTGCGCTATAATGGCGGCCTCAGCGACATCGTAAAAAAGGAAGACAGTACCGGCGTCAGCATCGACTTCGATGGCAGCAAGGCCCGTAACAGCGTATTCCAGCTCTACGTCGGCTTCATGTTCGGCGGCAAGTAAGAACCAGCCGGATACTGCCGGCCGGTTGTAATAAAAAAAGGCCTTCCTCATCTGAGGAAGGCCTTTTTTGTTGGCTGAGATTCAGTGGCGTTGGCTACCAACGTGCGGCCAACAAAGGTCCGAACCAACGGCATGACAGCTTGCAGGCAGCTTCGGGCTATCAACTTTCCATGTAGCTTCGCGCCTGATTTTGCCTTTCCATTCTGAAGCCGCTACTTTATGCACAAGCTTTTTTTCTCCCTGCTCTTCACCGGGGCCACCGTGGGCCTGTCGGGTACGGCCCTTGCCCAGCGCAATGTGTCGCTGGGCCTGAAGGCGGGGGCTTCGCTCTCCAATCTGGTGGGTAAAGATGCCAAGCCTTACAAGGATATTGTGGGGTTTCAGGCCGGCGGCTTTGCCAACATCGGCTTCACCAAGCTGTTCGCCTTCCAGCCCGAAATCATCTATTCGCGCAAGGGCGCAAAGCTCGAAACGCCCGACCTGACCACGCGGCTCGACTACGTGGATGTGCCGCTGGCTTTCCACGCCAACGCCGGCGGGCTGTTCTTCGAGGCGGGTCCGCAGGTGGGCTTCCTGGTGTCGGCCAAAGACAAAATCGGCAACGCCACCGTCGACGTGAAAGACTTTTATAACGCCGTCGATTTTGGTTACCTGTTCGGGCTGGGCTACCAGCGCAAAACCGGGCCCGGCATCGGCCTGCGCTACAACGGCGGCTTCACCAACGTGCGCGAGGCCACTACGGTCGGCAGCACCAAATACCAGGAGCAGCGCCGCAACAGCGTGTTCCAGCTCTACGCGACGTTCTCGTTTCAGGGCCGGTAGTACCGGTGGCCCGTCTTTCTGCTTTGCTCATGGTGTTCGTCAGCCGGTGGCTACCCGCTTCGTTGCCTGCTCTGTTGCTGCCCGTGCTGCTGCTGCTGAGCGTTGCCGCTTCGGGGCAGCGGGTGCTGGTGGGGCTGAAGGGCGGCGGCGCCTTCAGTAAGGCCATCGGGGCCGATGCCACCGCCAGCCGGCTGCGGCTGGGCGGCACCGCGGGCCTGCTGCTGCGCCTGGAGTTGCCCGCAGGCCTGGCCCTGCAGGCCGAAGGGCTGTACGCCCAGCGCGGCGACAACGGCAGCACCTACGGCTTCTCGCTGGGCCACCGCCTCGACTACCTGGCCCTGCCGCTGCTGCTGCAGTACCACCGCGACGGGCTGTTTGTGGAGGGCGGCGCGCAGTACGGCTACCTCTGGCGCACCAGCCCCAACGAGCCCCCCGTTTTCCGGCTGGGCGAGCTGGGCTTTGCGCGGCGCGACCTGAACTTTGTGGCCGGTGTGGGTTTCCAGGACAGCTCGGGCGTGTCGGTGGGCTGGCGCTACGTGGGCGGGCTCAACAACGTGTTTCGGCCCGGCGAAATCAGTGGTACCGGCCAGCGCCAGCTGCGCAACAGTTCCCTGGAGCTGTACCTGAATTTCGTGTTCGAGCCCCGGCAGATGGGCCAGCTGACCGTAGCCACGGGCCGGGGCATCGGGCGCGGGGCAGTTGGGGCGGCCCGGCTGCTGGGTCGGGCACCGGGGGCGCTGTACCGGGCCGCCCGCCAGGTGGGGCGCAAGCGTCCCGCGGCCCCGCGGCCGGCCCCCGCCGCCGCCCCGGCACCACCCGCACAGCCCGACTAATGCCGTGCTGCCGCTTTGGCAAACCTGCCATAAGCGGGCAAATAAGCTGTTCTGGCACGCTTTTCGTCGTTGAGGCTTTCATACCCACTTTTTTTTCATCAAAAGGGTTTCTCCTATGAAAAAGTCTCTGCTGGCTGCGGCCGCTCTGCTCGCTACTTTCGCCGTTACCGACTCCAAGGCCCAGGGCATCCGCCTCGGCCTGAAAGGCGGCGCCAACCTCTCGAACCTGGCCGGCGACCTGGCCAATAAGGATGGCTACGACAACAAGGTTGGCTTCCACGGCGGCCTGATGCTCAACGTCGGGCTGATTGACGACGGCTTCCTTTCGCTGCAGCCCGAAGTGCTGTACTCGCAGAAGGGTTACAAGTACGACACCAAACAAACCTTCGGCCTCTACAACCGCCAGGGCGACGTCACCTACAACTACATCGACGTGCCGGTGCTGCTGAAGGTGAAAGCCGGCAACCTGTTCTTCGAAGCCGGCCCGCAGTACAGCTACCTGCTCAAGGTGAAAGACGAATCGACCCGCTCGCTCAACGGAACGGCCATCGCCCGCACGGCGGCCGAAAAGGACCTGAAGAACGTGAATCGCAACGAGTTCGGCTACGTGGCCGGCCTGGGCTTCCAGACCGATATGGGCCTGATGCTGGGCCTGCGCTACAACGGCGCCCTCACCGATTTCGCCAAGAACGACAGCTACAACAACGGCGACCTGACCAATGCCCGCAACCAGGTGTTCCAGCTTTCGCTGGGCTACCTGCTGCCGAGCCGGTAAGCAGCCGTTCGCCGGGCGCTTAATAGAACTCCGGCACTAAAAAAGCCCGCCCAGCAACGTTGCTGGGCGGGCTTTTTTAGTGCCGGAGCTGAGAGAACTCCAGACGGCTTACTTCATGGCCGCCGCGTAGTTGCGGTAGAAGTGCGGGATGGTTTCGATGCCTTTCATAAAGTTGAAGACGCCGTAGTGCTCGTTGGGCGAGTGAATGGCGTCGGAGTCGAGGCCGAAGCCGAGCAGCACCGTATCGAGGCCCAGCTCGCTCTTGAACATGGCCACGATGGGGATGGAGCCCCCGCCGCGGGTCGGAATCGGGCGCTTGCCGAAGGTGGTTTCCATGGCATCGGCGGCCGCCTTGTAGGCCACCGAGTCGGTGGGCGTTACCACGGGCTCGCCGCCGTGGTGGGGCTTCACCTTTACGGTTACACCGCTGGGCGCAATGCTTTCGAAGTGCTGCTGGAACAGGGCCGTAATTTCTTCGGAGGTCTGGTTGGGCACCAGCCGCATCGAGATTTTGGCGTAGGCCTTGGAGGCAATAACCGTTTTGGCACCCTCGCCGGTGTAGCCGCCCCAGATGCCGTTCACGTCCAGCGTCGGCCGGATGCCCACGCGCTCGACGGTGGTGTAGCCTTTCTCGCCGTACACGTCGGGCAGGCCGATGCTCTTTTTGAACTCCTCGTCGGAGTGAGGCACGCGGTTGAGCTCCTCGCGCTCGGCGGCGCTGAGCACGGCCACGTTGTTGTAGAACCCGGGGATGGTAATGTGGTTGTTCTCATCGTGCAGCGAGGCAATCATCTTACAGAGCACGTTGATGGGGTTGGCCACCGCGCCGCCGTACAGGCCCGAGTGCAGGTCGCGGTTGGGGCCGGTTACTTCCACCTCGTGGTAGCTCAGGCCCCGCAGGCCCACCTCGATGCTGGGCTCGTCGTTGGCCAGCATGCCGGTATCCGACACCAGAATCACGTCGGCCTTGAGCTTCTCCTTGTTGGCCCGCACGAAAATGCCGAGGTTGTTGGAGCCGACTTCCTCCTCGCCTTCAATCATGATTTTGATGTTGCAGGGAAACGCGCCTTCCTGCTTCATCACTTCCAGCGCCTTTACGTGCATGTACACCTGGCCCTTATCGTCGCAGGCGCCGCGGGCGTAAATCTTCTCGTCTTTGATAACGGGCTCGAAGGGCGGCGAGTCCCACAGCTCGTAGGGGTCGGCGGGCTGCACGTCGTAGTGGCCGTACACGAGCACGGTGGGCAGGCTCGCATCCACCAGCTTCTCGCCGTACACGATGGGGTTGCCGGCCGTGGGGCACAGCTCCACGTTATCGAGGCCAACTTCCTCGAAGCGGGCCTTCAGGTACTCGGCGGCCTTGGTGATGTCGCCGGCAAACTTGGGGTCGGCCGAAACCGAGGGAATGCGGAGCCAGTCGATGAGCTCGGTGAGGAAGCGGTCCTGGTTTTCTTTCAGATAGGTCGTATCCATACGGGTTGGGTTAGAAGTGGGAATAAAGAGAGAAAGTAGAGCTGTGCCAACCGACGGTCGGTGGTGTCAGAGCCTACCGGGCCACCCCGGAGCATTTTTGCAGCCAGTGTTTGGCTTCTACCTCGTCGTCAAACATGCGAACTTCGAATGACTTTATCTGGGCGTAGAAGCTCTGGGCCGAGCCATCGGCCAGCGAATCGGGCGTGGTCACCATCGCGAAGTAGCGCAGGCCGGCGGCGGCGGCGTTGGGCGCCCACTCGTTCAGGGCCCACTCCAGCGAATGGTCCCAGGGGCCGATAACTCTGCGCGTATCATTGAGCACGCATTTGTATCCCGCTTTGGCCAGCGCCTGGGTGTAGGCATGAGCCCCAGCCTGTACACTATCAGCCGTGAGGTAGCCCACCCAGTCAACAGTAATTATGTGGTTGGCCGCATCATCTTCAATCGTGACGTAGGGCCGGCCCAGGGAGCTTTTAAGTTCTTGTTTCATGAGGGCTAAAGGAGGCAGCGGATAGTAAAAGGGAGAGGGCGCATCAGCCGGCGGCCGATCTGTGGAGCGCCCGGCGCAGCCATTGCTTGGCCTCGGGCAGGGTCTGATGATGAACTACCTCGATAGCGTAGGCGTCGGCAGATTGGGTATTAGCCGTGTAGCCCTGCACTGCCATCTGGCCAAACACGCTCTCGGGCGCCACGAAGCTCACGTGCCGGATGCCGGCGGCGTAGGCCCGCGGGTTCCAGTCGGTGCGCAGCCAGTTCTGGTCGTCGGGCGTGATGGCGCTTATCTGGCGGGTGTCGGCCAGCCAGCCCAGCGGTTGGGTGCGGTGGCTTTCCTGGATATACAGGTCCAGGCCCCGGTCCATGAGGGAGCGGAACTGCTGGCGGTTGGCAAACGTGTGCCACTGCCCAATCAGGCAGGGTACTTCGGGGGCCAGCAGCATGCTGCCGTAGGATTCGGCAATAAGGGTACTATCGGGCACAGGCGAAAAGATGGGGTACAGCTACCGGGAACGGGCTGAATACCCGGCGCTACGCACCGGCGACAGTTCCCGCGCAAACATACCGAAATCAGGCCGTATGCCCAAGCGGGACCGGAATCCTGTTGCCGTCCGGGCCGGGTAGAACTGTGCTGCGGGAGCCGGCGGCTATTTCTTGTCCCAGGGCATGGGCACGCGGCTTTCGGTGCCGGCGCGCAGGCGGCCGATGTTGGCGCGGTGGGTGTAGATGAGCAGGGCCGCCAGCACAAAACCGAACCAGAGCAGCAGCGGGTTGTCGGGCCGGAAGCCGGGCAGCAGCTGCAGCAGCGCAAACGTCAGGCCGGCCGTCATGCTGCTCAGCGACACGTAGCGCGAAAGCAGCAGCACCGCCAGAAACACCAGAATGCAGACGCCCACCGTGGCCGGGGCAATGGCCAGCATCATGCCCAGCACCGTAGCCACGCCCTTGCCGCCCCGAAAGCCGGCCCAGATGGGGTAGATATGCCCTACCACCGCCAGCACGCCGCAGGCCAGCTGAAAGTAGAGCAGCTGCTGGGGCAGAATGGCGCCCTGGCCCAGCATCAGGGAGGCCAGCGAGGTGGCGGCCCAGCCCTTGAGCACATCCACGGCCATTACAAACGAGCCCGGCTTCTTGCCCAGCACCCGGAACGTGTTGGTGGCGCCCGAGTTGCCCGAGCCATGCTCGCGGATGTCGAGCCCGAAAAAGGCCCGCCCCACCCACAGGGCCGTCGGGATGGAGCCAATCAGGTAAGCGGCCACCAGCAGGCCCAGCACTAACGGTAGATTCATGAGGAAGCGAAAGGGGAGGAGTAAAGATAAGCAACCGCCCGTAGCACCATCCTGGAACGGTATGGTATGGGTGTGGCAGTGCCCGCCCCCAAAGCGCGAAGCCAGCGGGAGTGCTAGGGCCTGCCTATGGGCCGGGGCTTAACGGCCGCCGCCGGCCACTTCGGATAAATCCGAAATGGCCGGCGGCGGCCGTTGGGTTAATCAACTGAAATCCTCTTTAATTACATGCTCCATGCAGTATTCGGCAATGGCCGTAATGGTTACGAACGGATTTACTCCAATTGTTCCCGGAATTAAAGAGCCATCCACTACGTACAAATTCTGATGGCCATTCAGTCTGCCAAACTGGTCGGTTGCCTTGCCTAAAACAATGCCGCCCAACGGATGATAACAGATATCAGCGCCAAACCCGTTGTGAAATAATAAGTGCGAGCGGGTGCCGCCGTTGGCTTTATTCATGGTGCGCAGAAAGTACTTCGCATTGTCTTTCATGTGGGCCGTGTGCGACTCATTCCAGTTTAGCCGTAGTTTGCTGGTTTGCGCGTTGTAGCTGACGTCGCCGTATTTCTTCAGCTTATTTACCATCAGGTACAGGGACGTTGCCACATCCATGCCCATGGGCAAGGGGGCAATTTCCACGAAGAACGGATGCTTCTTGTCGTGCCAGTGGTCAATGCCCCCGACGGGAATCGTGGACTGCTGCGCGCCGGTGCCACCCGAAAACGTGTTCACGAAATTGCGGCCGGTCATGAAGTTGCCATTGTTGCCCCATTGTTGCCCGATATGCTTATCAAGCGGGAATTGGGTTAGGGCGTTTGACTTCAGCAGCAATTCCAACGAACCCATGGTTCCGGCAGACAGAACCAGTTTTTTGGTTCGGATAAGTTTGTGCTCAACTTCCTCGCCGGCGGTATTGATGATCGAAATATCCAGCGTGTAACTTTTATCGGGGTTTTGCGCCACGGAATTCACCCGGTGCAGTTCCAGGATTTCCAGCTTGCCGGTAGCGCCTGCTTTCTTCAGGTAGGTTTTATCGAGTGAAAGCTTGCCGTGGTTATTGCCATAAATAACTTCTCCGGCCAGGGCCGAACGCGGAACCTCGTTCCGGTACTCCTGCTCCATGTACTTGAAATCGTAAACATTCGGAACGCGCACGGTTTTGAAACCGGCCTTTTCCGCTTCCTGCTCCCCTACCTTGTTGAACTTATAGAAGTCGCAGCTTTTCAGGAAATCCTCGGAGGCCGTGTTGGCTCCCAGTTCTTGGTTGGCTAACGGGAAATAGTGCGCATAGAATTTCTCGGCATCCAGGCTCGGGAATATTTCCTGGAAGTATTCTTTTTTAGGCGTAACGGCCATTCCGCCATTCACCAAAGAGCCGCCGCCAACGCCTCGCCCGAGCCAGATTTTAATGTGCTCAAAATCCAGACGGTCGAGGGCGCCGGTGAATTTTTTCAGCGGAAACAAGTTCAGGAAGGGCGCGATGGTTCTGGTTTTCAGCCAGGCCGCCGAATGACCGGGGCTGATCATGGGCGAAAACTTCTCCCCCGACTTCTCCCAATCCAGGCCCATCTCCAGCAGCGTTACCGGAATGCCTTTCTCACAAAGCCGCAGCGCCGCCACCGAACCGCCGTAGCCTGAGCCGATGATGACGACTTCCTTTTCTATGATTACAGCAGGACTGCCGGAGGTCCGGCGCCTGGTGCCGGGGGCTTTGCCCGATACGCTGCCCGCACCCAAAAACAACAGGGCGGCAAGCCCCATACTGCCCGTCTGAATAAATTCTTTACGATCCATACAGCCGGCCGAACAAGAACTGAACCACACTACAGCCCGCAAAACCGGCCGTTCCCGGATAGTACTCTTCCGGGCTTTCGCAGTTCGGTAAGCTGTTGGAGAAGAGTCGTATAAAAAAGCGCCTGCTGAGCCGTGCATGAGGGCCCACAAGGTGAGGTTGGCACGAGCTGGCCCCCGGCCGGCCACGGGTGTTTCCTGTGCGTGCCGTTGGGCCCTGCCTGAGGCAATGCCCTGGGCGCTTCAAGCAGAAAGACCCGGTAGCCAGGCCACCGGGTCTTTTTTAGGTTTAGTCGGCGAAGGGGTCGTCGCCGGCTTTCTTCTTGCGCTTCTTCTCCTTTTTCGAGTCCTCTACCGGGGGCTCGTCGGCGGGCGGGGCGGCTTCCACGGCCTCTTTCTTCTTTTTCTTGCCGGTTTCCTCCGCCGGCGCGGCGGCCGGTGGGGTCGGGGCATCGGCGGCGGGCTCGTTTTTCTGCTTGCGGCCCTTGCGGCCGGTTTCTTCGGCCGGGGCCGGCGTATCCTGCATCACGTCATCAACGGGGTCGTTCTTCTTCTTTTTCTTCTTCTTGCCCGTATCCTCCATAAAGTCGAAGTTGCCGGTGGGCTGGGGCTGGGTCAGGTCGATTTTGCGCTTGGTGGTTTCGTTGAGGTAGTCCTTGCGGAAGTGGTTGAGGAAAAGCTGCACTTCCTGGTCGTCGCCGAGGTAGAAACCGTACTGGGTGGCCGTGTTGTAGTCGCCCTTGGCCTTGAGGCCGATGATTTCGTCGAACGAGCCGTGCTGGGCCTTGGCCAGCAGCACATTGTTGCTGTACTTGAGGTAGTACCAGGTGCGGGGCTCGGCCTCCAGGTAAATATCCACGGCGTCGCCGGTGCTTTCCTTCTTGATTTCGATGTAGCCGTCGACCAGCGCGTTGATGTCCTTCTTGCCCACGCTCACGAGCCCGATTTTGCCCACCGAGTACCAGGCTTTGCGCTTCTCATCCCAGCGCATATTTACCTGGTTGAGCACCAGCGTGTGCAGGAACTTGGCCGACAGCTTCTGCAACGACAGCGCCCCGCTCTTGCGGGTGGCATAGTCGCGGGCCGCCGCGTTGCCGCCAATTTCGCCCACCTTATACAGCTGGCTCAGGCTGGTATTGAGCGCCTCGGGGTTACCGCGGGCGCCGGTGGCTAAATCCTGGCCCATGGCCTCCACCGCCTTTTCGGGCAGCACGATATCGAAGGCCATAAAGGCGTCGAGGTCGTAAATGGTGCTGTCGGGCTTGGCGTAGCCCAGGCCGGCGGCCGTGAGGGTGTAGTCTTTGTTGGAGTTGATGAGGTTGAGCTTGCCGCGGAAGTTGAGGGCTCCGGTCGAGTCCTGCAGCGTCAGCACCGAGCCCTCGTAGATGTCGGGGTCGGCGTAGTTGTGGCGGCTGATGGCGTACTGGCGGCGGCGCTGGTCGTAGCTGAGCGTGCCGTCCACGGTAAACAGGTTGGCGTCCGTTACGCTGGGCTTGGTGGCCACAAACAGCGGGTACACCTTGCCCGTGCTTTCCGACATAAACAGGCCCGAGAGCATGGGCGTGCCGCTTTCGTCCTTGGGGCCGTTGAGCTTGATGCGGATGCGCTTCGGGTCGATGGTATCCTGCACGGCAAACCAGTCGGAAGCCGTTGCCGACTTCACGAAGTTGAGCTTGGCCTGGCCATCAAACGAGAAGCCCTTTTTCTTCGAGTTCATCAGCACCCCGCCCCGGAAACCGATGCGCGGGGCCAGGTTGAATTTGTCGGCGGCCGCAATGGTGGCCACGGCCAGCGTGGGCGGCGAAAGGGGCGCATCGTCGGCGTCGGGGCCGCGCTTGAGCAGCCCGCCGCCCTTCTTGCCGCCGGTATTCATGGCCACGGCCGTCGCCAGCGAATCAACCCGGAAGTTGGCAAACTTAATGGCAAACGAGTCGGCCGAGGTTTTGTAGTTATACAGGGCGTTGCCGCTGAAGGCCGTGCGCGAGGTCACCCGGATTTCGCCCTTGTACAGCTGATGGTACTTCTGCAGCGTGTCCATAATAATGCCGGCATTCTTGAACTCGCGCATGCGGGCGTTGGGCAGCACATACACCCGGTTCGAGTCGGGCATAATCCAGGCATCGGCCGCCGAAATGCGGGGCACGCCGCCGGCCACCAGCTGGTAGCGGCTCAGGTCGTACTGGCCCGTGGAGGCCTGGAACTTGAGGCCCTGCTGTTCGGGCAGCGTGCTGTAGAAGTAGGAGCGCGACGAGTCGGCGCCGGGGGCCACGCGCAACTGCACGAGCTTCTTCTTGAAATCCCACCTGCCGCCCGACAGCGTGGTGCGATAGTCGGAGTACGGCAAATCGATGCTCGACTTGTTGTCGGACGATTCGCGGGAGAAATCGGTGTTGCCGGCCTTCAGATCGTACAGGAAGCTCACGTTGTTGGCCGTCAGGGCCGGCTTGTTCACCTCGGCCGATTTGATGTTGAACGTGGCCCGCTCGCCGCTGTACTGGGTGGGCTTGAACCGGAAGGCCGTGGAGCGCACAAACGACTGCGGACCGTCCATCACGCCGTCGCCGCGCAGGCCACCGGGCGAGTACGTGAGCGTGCCGCGGAAGCCGTAGGCCACGTCGTAGATGCGGAAGGCCTCGCCCTTGCGCTGGCTGGTCAGGTACATCGAATCCTGGCGTACGGCCCACTTCATCTGGTAGCCGGGCAAAAAGTCCACCTTCGCGAATTCGGTGCCGTTGAGCGGACCCGGCAGAATGCTGGCCGTTTTGCCCACCGTCACCACCGAGTCTTTATAGAAAATGAACTGGTCGCTGTTGAAGCTGCCGGTCAGGTACTTGATGTTGCCGATGCCCTGCAGGCCCCGGTTGCTCATGCTCACCTTGTTATAGAGTGTGCCCTTGTTGCCGTAAAGCGGGAAACCGGCCTTGGGTACATCGTACACGAAGCCCAGCGAGCCGTCGTCCTGCATGCTGAGCTTGGTTTTGAACTCGGGCATAATGCCGCCTGACACAAACGTGCCCTTGAAGCCCACCGCCGCCCGGTTCTTGTTGTTGAGCGAGTCGATTTTGAAGGGCGGAATGTCGAAGTACATCGTTGTGTCGTAGGCGCCACCGAGTACTTCGGGCTTGTTGAAGAACACGTAGGCGCCCGTGCTGGCATCGAACGAAGGGTAGGCCCCCAGCTTCTTGCGGCCCGATTTGTTGTTGGGCGCGTTGATGTAAAGGCGGCCGGTGGAGGTGCGGCCCTTGTTGGTCAGGGCCCAGTCGGGGTCCTTGCGGGCCTTCATCACCGAGCCCTTCGTGCCCTTGCCCTTCACGATGATGGAGTCAATCTTCACCAGATCGATGTAGAAGCCGTCGTAGTCGAACTTGAACTCCTTGCCCTTGAAGATGAAGGCCGAGGCGACCACCGTGCCGTTGAACTGCACGCCCCGATTTTTCTGAATCCGCACGATGCTCGAATCGGGCTTCACGAATACAGTTACCGAGTCGTCGGAGAAGTTGAAGCGGTCCACGCCCCGCACAATCAGGTCGTTGGAGTTCAGGTCGAGGGTGGCGTTTTTGCCCGAGGGCGAGAGGCTCTTCAGCGAGAGGTGGTCGTAGTCCTTCTTGCCGCGCGAGGAGTTGACGTAGTGCAGGGCCTTGGGCAGCAGTACCACCTGGTCGGTCTGCGGGTACCAGCCCACGTAGCCGTCGCGGGCCAGGCCCGCGGCCACGGCGCGCACGTTGTCCACCTTCAGCTTGCGGAACGTGGCCACGTCCTGCACCGTGAACAGGCGCTTATTGCCGTTTTCGAGGCTGTAGCCCACCATCATCTGCAGCGGGTGCAGCTTGTTGATGGTCTTGATCTGCTGGTAGCGGGTGTTGGTGTAGAACTCCTTCGACTCGAAGCCGGCGGCGACCTGGTTTTTGGCCGTCAGGATCGAGAAATCGATGAACGGTGTGCGCACCGGCCAGCTCAGCAGCTCGGTCGTAATCTCCATCTGGTGGTAGGAGTCGTAGTAGGCCGTGTTCTTGTAGAGGCCCTGCTCGCGGGTGAGCTGGAGCAGCTGGGTGGCCTTGTTGTACTTGAGCTTCACGCCGGGGTGCGTCACCGAGTCGCTCTTGCCCTGGAAGATAGTAATGGCCGCGTGCTGGGCCGTAATCAGCGAGTCGCCCAGCAGGTAGGAGCGCGACGAGGCCCGGAATTTGGGCACGCCGGCCACATCCACGATAATATTCGACAGCGAGCCATCGAGGGAGGCCGACAGGGCCTGGGTGCCCGCCAGCGAGAAGCCCCCGAAGTAGCGGATGTTGTCGCCGATGTTCTTTACGCGGGCGTCGTTGGTGGTCGAGATGAAGCGCGGGTAGCCGGTGTCCTTTTTCTCGCCGGGCTTGCGCAGCACGCTCTTAAACGCCAGCCAGCCCTGCACCGGGTTTTCGAGCACGGCCGGGTAGGTAAGGGTCACGGGGTTGGCCATGAACTCGGCCTTCGTGATGTCGAAATCGAAGCTGCCCAGCGCGGCCGAGGCGGGGTTGCCGTTCACCAGCCAGGCAAACGTGCCGCCGTAGCCTACAAAACGGTTTTGGCCCGGCACCACGGCGCCGCTGGTTTTGGCAATGTACACCGAGTCGGAGGCCGTGGTCAGGAGCAGGTCGGCGTTGTCGAGCAGGATAACCGCGCCGCGGGTCGGTGGCATGGCGTAGCCCGTGGCGTAGGCCGTGCCGGCGTCGCCCCAGCCCGAATCGGCGGGCTTGGCGCCTTTTTTGGCGGACGCGTCGTCGGTGGCCCAGGGGTCATCATCACCCCAGCCGCCGTTTTTGGGGCTGGCTTTACCGGCCGGGGCAGCTGGCGCGGCGGCGGGGGCTGCCGGTGGCGCGAAGGAGGGCAGGTCGGCGGCGTTGTAGGCGAAGCGGAACTGCCCGCCCACGGCGCGCAGTGCGCTGTAGCGAGAGCGGTGCAGGTACTTGGTGTCGAGAAACTGGGCGGCCGTGGCCAGGAACTTCGCGGCATCGGCGGGCGGCTCTTTTTCCAGCGCCTTGCCCACTGTATTAAGCAGCTGGGTCATCTGGTCGTCGCTCAGGTTCTGCACCAGCGCGCCAGCCGCAATGGCCGTAAAAAAGTCCTCGAAGTGAGGTTTTGCCCGCATCTTGCGCGCCAGCATATACTGGCTCAGCGACACAATGTAGCGCTGCTGGGTGGCCGTGAGGCGGTTGCTGGCCCACACCTGCTGCAGGCGGGTGCCGGCGGCCTTGGCGGCGGCGTTGTTGGTGGTGGCCATCAGGGCCTGCACGTCCACCATAAACTGCTCGGGCTCCGAGCTGAGCTTGCCCGCAAACCGGGGCGGGGCGGGGGCCGGCGCCGGGGCCCCGGGCTTGGCGGCCGGAGCCGGCTTCTGCTGGGCCACTGCCGGAACCGTCAGGCCCAGGCCCAGCACCAGCATCCAAAGCCATGTGAAAGCAACCTGCTTCATAGTGTGTAGCGTGTTCGTCAAATCAACCATAAGTAGGCCGGGCCGACCGGCAGCCGGCGCGGCGCGCTGAAATTGTACTCTTGCCGGCCAGCCCTGCGCGCCAACCCGGGCGGGTGTTTCGCGCATTAAGTCAGCTAACCGCCTACAATTTCGGTAAAAGCCGGCAATTTCCGACGCTACTGTTCGCCCGCCTCGCTACATTCCTACTCTTCCCAACTTTACTTATATTCTGATAGTCACTGGCTTCCTGTTACAAAAAACGGCCCCGACCGGTTGGTCGGGGCCGCGAACCGGGCGGGTTAGGCCGGTTGCCGGAAAATGGCCGACACCCAGTGGTTCTGGACGCGGTGACTCTCGTAAACGAAGCCGGCCTGCTCGGCGGCGGCCCGAATCTGGGCCAGGTCTTCCTCGTAAAAGCCCGAGAACAGGATGGGGCCGCCGGGCCGCAGGTAGCGGGCGTAGGCCGGCATATCGTCGAGCAGTACATTGCGGTTGATGTTGGCCAGGATGATATCGAAGGGCTCCTCACCATCCAGGGCTGAAATGTCGCCGAGGCGGGCTTCCACGGTGCCCTGCACGTTGTTTTCGCGGGCGTTGTCGGCGGCGTTTTCGGCCGTCCAGGGCTCCACATCCACGGCCAGCACCGATTGGGCCCCGAGCTGGGCGGCCATTACGGCCAGAATGCCGGTGCCGCAGCCCATATCCAGCACGCGCTGGCCCTGGTGGTTTACGTCGAGCTGGTTGGTGAGCATCAGGGCCGTGGTGTCGTGGTGGCCGGTGCCGAACGACATGCGGGGCATAATCACGATTTCGTGGGCCAGATCGGGCCGGGCGGCGTGGAACGGTGCCCTCACCGACACGCGGTCGGCAATAACCAGGGGCTCAAAGTTCTTCTCCCACTCGGCGTTCCAGTTCTGGCGGGTGATGATGCGGTCCTCGAACTGCAGCTCGCCCTGGCCCTGGTAGCGGGCCATGATTTCGGCCACGTCGTCGGGCGAGAACTGGTCCTCGTCGATGTAGGCGCAGAAGCCCTCGTCGTTGTCCTCGAAGGTATTGAAGCCCACCTCGGCCAGCTCGGCAACCAATATATCGGCCAGCTCTTGCGGGGCCTGCACGCGCAGTTCAACGTAATCCATACCGGGAATTAGAAAGTTATGAAGTGGGGCCGCCAGCAAGGGCAGCGGGCGGCAAAGGTCGGGCAAAAACGGCGCTTTCCCGCGGCTGCCCGTCCAGAAGGCGGTGGTCCATCATATGTATTAATTCAAATATCCTTTTATTTGAAAGCTCAACCTTTCTTTCTCTCTTCTATATGAAGCATTGCTTCCGCTACCTGCTTTCCGCCACGTTACTGACCGCGCTGCTCAGCGGCTGCGGCAGCAAGGATAAAGCCGATGAAACGGCCACCGACGTAACCGCGACCACCGAAACGACGACCACCGAAATTCCGGCCGAAACCACACCGGCTGAAACTGCCGCACCCGAAACGGCCGCCGGGTCGGCCGCCGCAACGTTTGACCTTAGCAAGGTGCCGCTTTCCACGGCTAATCTGGGCCGGTTCCCGTACGTGAGCGGACCCAAGGGCTACAAATTCCCGAACCCCAGCGACAGTGCCTACTACGAGTTCGACCGCAGCTACGTGTACGACGGCAAGCAGCTGATTCCGATTGAAGGCAAAGTGCTGCGCCGCCAGTACCGGGTAATCGATGAAGCCAAGAAGACCTCGGAGCTCATGCAGCAGCGCAACTACGAAGCGCTGATCAAGAGCCTGGGGGGCGTGCAGGTATCGTCGGCCGAGTTGCCGAGCGAAGCCATTGAGAAAGTCGGCAGCGATACGTACCGAAAATATGCCGGCAACATCTCCAGTGGTGAGCAGGTAGATACCTACCTCATCCGGCAAAAGGACAAGGAAGTCTGGATTCAGATTCAGCCCGGCGACACCTACATGGACGTGGTGGTAACCGAGCGGGCCGCCATGCCCCAGCAGGTCTCCACGATTCCGGCCGACGAGCTAAAAAAAAACTAGACACCGAGGGCCGGGTGGCGCTCTACGTGAACTTCGACACGGATAAAGCCACCATCCGGCCCGAATCGGGGCCCACGGTGGCCGAGGTAGTGACATTGCTGCGCCGGAACCCCGCGCTGCGCCTGGCCGTGCAGGGCCACACCGATAACGCGGGTACCGCCGCTCACAACCAGCAGTTATCCGAGGCCCGGGCCCAGTCGGTCGTGGCGGCCCTCACTGCCGCCAGCATAAGCCCCGGCCGCCTGCAGGCCGCCGGCTTTGGCCAAACCCAGCCCCTGGCCGACAACGCCACCGAAACCGGCCGCGCCCAGAACCGCCGCGTGGAGCTGGTGAAGCGGTGAATGAGTGAGTTGGCGCTTTCCGAAGCACGAAGGCCAGGCACAGCACAGCCCCTGACGTCCGCTTGGATCAGGGGCTGTGCTATGCCTGGCCTTCCCGCAGCTGAGCCGAAATCAGGCGTGCATGAGGCGATGCCAGAGCTGCCGCCGGGTGGGGCCGTGGTTGCTTAGGATGCGCCGCACCGGCACCAGGGCCGAGAGCGTGACGACCAGCGCCAGCGCCACCCGGGCCCACCACCAGGGCATCAGGTACAGGGCGGCCGCCAGCCCAACGCTGCAGATGCTGATGAGCTTGGAGGAATTATTGCGCATGGTGCTGAAGTCAATTTTCTTGACAATGGGCTTGGCTTTCCAGAAGCTGCCCCAGATACCCAGGGCCATGAGCGCGCTGCCCGCCAGCGGCAGCAGCCCCAGCAACGGCCACATAGACCGCGGGAATACGGCCAGCAGCAATACCGCCGAAAGCAGGCAATCAACCAGCACGACAGTTCCCGCCAGCCGCAAATACCGCCGTAGCAACTGGCCCGTAAGGCCCAACCGCTCCAGCTCATCGGTGGTAGCGGTCCAGAGGTAGCCCAGCAGGTTGTTGTTGACATAGGTAAAGCTAAGTACGGGCAGCAACGGCAGGTACAGAACGCTCTTGGCGGAGCTGATGCCGGAGTCGTAGACCATGTAGGCGCTCCACCCCATCATTAGCACCTTAAACCCCACGGCGGTTAGCAACGCCGGCCGGGTTCTACGCAGGTACATTTTCCACTCTGGAGAAAGCCGGCCCAGCCAGCGGCCCTCAGCGGAAGACGATTCGGCCTGATCGGGCATATAGCGGGCGCTGAAGCAGGGAGCCACCAGATACAGCGCCGCCGCCCACAGCAGCAGTGGTCCGCCCACGGCCAGGACCGCTGCCCAGTAAGCCAGCGGACCGGCCGTAACATCAAACTCCTGGCTCAGCCAGACTGCCGCCGCGCCCAGGCACAGCAGGTTCAGCCAGAACAGCGGATGCCGCCAGCGCCCCACCGACAGCAGCAGCCGCAGGTTGAAGCTCACGGCGGCCGCGCTCAGCCACACCAGCAAACTCAGGCCCAGCGGCCGCCAGAAAGCGGGCGCAACGAGTAATACCACCAATACAAACAGCAGTAGCAGCCCGCGCCGTACCGACACTAAATCGAGCACGAAGGCCGTCACCGCATTCAGGCGGGCCGATACCGGCAGCGGCTCGGGCAGCGGCCGTTGCACGGCCCGGTAGGAAGGCAGAAAGTCGGCCAGCAGGACGGTTACGAAAAGCATGGTATTGATGCCCGCCAGCAGCATAGGCAGCGTTCCGGCCGACAGTATGGCGGTATGATTGAGCGAGTAGCCCAGCGCCAGCGCATAGGCCACCGCTATCAGGCTTAGCAGCAGTGTAGCGGCCCGGCCTTCGCCGGCGCCAGGCCAGAACACGGCCCGCAGCTGCCGGCCCAGCAGGTAGGGCAGGAAGTGGCCTAACTGGCCTGATGGGTGAGCCATGTGAGGTCGTGGGCAGACGTGGTGGGGTGGAGCAGCTGGAGCAGGGCGTCGGAGAGGATGGCTTCGCGGCCGGCCTTGAACTCGGCCATGGTGCCCCAGAACTTCACTTCGGCCTCATCAATAACCAGCAAATGGGTGGCAATCTGCTCGATGTGGGCCAAGTTGTGCGAGGAAATGAACGTGAGCGACTGGGGCCGGTAGCTGGCCAGCAGCGCCAGCACCCGCTCGGCCGAAAACACGTCGAGGCCGTTGAGCGGCTCGTCCAGTAGCAGCAGCTCGGGGCGGTGCAACAGGCAGGCGGCCACGGCCACCTTCTGCTTCATGCCAGTCGAAAACGCGCTGAGCCGCTTGTGGCGCACCTGGTCGAACTCTTCCAGCAAATGCCCCAGCAAACTGGCAATGCGCGGGGCGGCGTCGGGCAGTTCGTAGATGCGGGCCACGAACTGCAGGTACTCCTCGGCCGTGAGCTGCTCGACGAGGTGGCCCTGGTTGATGAGCGCCCCGATGCGCCGTTTGGTAGCCACCGGAAACGTTTCGCCCAGCACCTCGCCGTCGAGCACTATCTCACCCGAAGTAGGCAGCAGCACGTTCACCAGCAGGTTGAACAAGGTGCTTTTGCCGGCCCCGTTACGGCCCACCACGCCCACGCAGCAGCCGGTTTCCACTTGCAGGCTCAGGTCGCGCAGCACGGTTTTCGGCCCGAACGATTTGGTCAGGTTTCGTAATGCTAATTCCATCGATAAGTAGTTGCGCCTAAGCGGCTGCCCGCCGCGGCGTGTGGCAGGGCGGCGGCAAGTTATAGCAGCGGCGGCGAAAACGGCTTGCCGGTGAATCATCAAAGGCCCGCACGAAAAAGCCCCCGGCGTCAGCATGAACGTCAGGGGCTTTTTCGTGTTTGATTCTGCCTGGAGCCAATAACTCACCGCTTCTGGCAGCCGGCGTAGTTGCGCACTTTGGTGTACTGAAACGAGAAGTCGGCCAGGTTACGGTTGTCGGTTACGAACAGGGCGTAATCAGCGAAGTCGCGGGCCTCGGTGGAATACCAGAGGCCGGCGCGGTCGGCGAACAGCTTGTTGGTTTCCGGGTACACCAGCAGGTCGCAGAAAGCCGACTCGGGCTCCAGGTACACTGTGGCAAAGCAGTAGCTGCGGCGGCTGGGGTCGCGCTCCAAATACACCGAGCCGTAGATGCGGCAGGGGTCGATGGAGCCGGCCACCACTCCCGGCGCCGCCGGAGCCAGCGGCACTCGCAACGGCGCGGCAAACGGGTTCAGTGCCAGAAAACCGGAAAGCAGGAAGGAGAGAAGCATTATAGAGATATGAGTACAGAGAGGTGAGCAGTGAAACCGACGAAGCAAAAATGCAGCCGACTGTCATAGCAGCCTGCCGCATCTTGCCTCTCACTTCGCTGTACTCGCTTCTAACCCTAAAACGACTTGATGATGTCGGTGAAGTCGCGCGACTTGAGGGCCGCGCCGCCGATGAGGCCGCCATCCACGTCGGGCTGGCTGAACAGCTCGCGGGCGTTCTGAGCGTTGCAGGAGCCGCCGTAGAGGATGCTCGTGTTGAGGGCCGCCTTGGCGTCGTAGGCGCGGGCCAGTTGCTCGCGGATGAAGGCGTGCACCTCCTGGGCCTGCTGGCTGGTGGCCGTTTTGCCGGTGCCAATGGCCCAGATGGGCTCGTAGGCCACGGTTACCTGGTCGAATTCCTCGTTGGAGAGGTGAAACAGCCCGTCTTTAAGCTGCTTTTCGATGTACTTGAACGTGTCGCCGGCCTCGCGGGCCTCCAGCGTTTCGCCCACGCAGAAGATGGGCTTGAGCCCGGCCTCCAGGGCCGCTTTCAGCTTCTGGCTCAGCAACTCGTCATCCTCGCGGAAATACTGCCGCCGCTCCGAGTGGCCCAGAATCACGTACTCGCAACCCACCGACTGCAACATGGGGGCCGACACTTCGCCGGTAAACGCGCCGCTGGCTTTCTGGTGGCAGTTCTGGGCGCCCAGGTGGAAACTGCCGCCCTCGGGCATCAACTTGCCCACCGGCAGCAGAAACGGGAACGGCGGGCACACCACCACTTCTACGGCAGGCGAGCCGGTGGTTTCATCCTGCACCATGTGCACGATTTCGGAAATCAGGGCCTGAGCCTCAGCCAACGTGGTGTTCATCTTCCAGTTGCCGGCCACAATATTCTTACGCATAGCGGAAAGGGTTGGGGTGGGGGATTAGGCCTGCAAGTTAGGGCTTGCCTGCTTACGCCGCGCCGTCCACACCAGCCCCAGCGCCCCAACAGCCACCACGGCCGCGGCCAGCAGCGCCGTGCCGGCCAGAAACTGCGTGTCGGGCCCGCCGTTGCGGGCCACCCAGATGCCTGCCAGGCCCCAGGCCACGGCGGCCGGGTAGGCCAGCTCCCGGAACCGGCCGGTTACGTTCAGGGCCAGTCCGGCCACAATACCCATCAGAATAATGCCCCACTCCACGCCTTTGGCCGGCCCCGGCTGCCAGTACTGGCCCAGCGCCACCGTGGCATTTACCACCAGCGCCACCGAAATCCAGCCCAGGTACAGCCCGAACGGCAGGTTCACCCATAGCGGCACGGTGGCCGGCTCCTGCCGGGCCTGCCGCCGCAGCCGCCCGTAGGCCAGGGCCAGCGCCGCCAGAATGCCCACCATCACCAGCGCGCTCAGCGGCAGCAACTCGTAGGCAAATAGCACCAGCCAAAGCCCCGTCAGCCCGTTGGCCAGCACCAGCGGCCGGGCCAGCAGGTCGGGCAGCGGGTTGCGGCGCTGCGCCGGCAGCAGCTGCCACGCGGCGTAAACCAGCAGGCTCAGAAAAATCAGCCCCCAGATGCTGAACGCGTAACCGGCCGGCGTAACCGGCGTGGGGTACTTGCCCGACACCACGGCGTTGGTCTGCCCATTGAACGGGTACGCCTGCGAGATATAGTTGAGGGCGATGTTACCCGCCGTAGCGGCGGCGGCGGTCCAGCGCCAGGCGCGGCTGGCCAGGGGCGAAGCAGAAGAGGCGGAGGCAGTAGGGTTCATGGCATCAAGAACCGCAAAATTTGCCGATTCCGGCCCAGCGGCTTAGCCTAGGCGCAGGCTGGGGTCGGAGGGGTCGGGCTCCCACTCGTGCCAGAGCCGCTCTCGTGTTGGCTCGCTTTCCATCAGCCAGCCAAACGCCGAAGCCACATCGGTGAAAAAATCCAGCTCGAAGGGTGGGGCCAGTTGCGGGTTGTGCACCGGCGCGGTGGCCACCAGGTAGTTGTGGATATCCGAGGGCAGCACCAGGGCCAGCTGGCGCACCGGCGTGGTCGTCATGGCGGCAAACCACTGGTCGGTAATCCAGGCCTGCTCGGCGCTGCCCAACGGGGGCAGGTGGTGCATATCGACAAGCCAGCGCGTCACGTGGTGCTCCTGGCTGAACTCCATCAGCCACTCCAGCGCCGACTGAAATGCCGCTACCGGCTGCCCGGCGCGCCAGGCTACCCGAATCAGGCCCGTTGCCTCATCGTGTTGCAGCTGCAGCCGCGCATTGCGAATCATCGCCATAGCCTAAATCGGAAAAACACGAAAGGAGGGAGCCCGCCGGCACACAACCAGCTATTGCGGCAGTAATGTATTCAAACGCTTACTAAAGTGTTACCGCAGGCGTAAAAAAACAGCGGCGGCAACCGCTGCCGCTGCTGGTAATGCTATACCCGCCAGGGTGGATTTTTGCGGTTTTCGCCGCCATAAAACAGAACGAGCTGGTTGCCGGCCGGGTCGCGCAGCCGGGCCTCGCGCCAGAGCCAGCTTTGGTCGGTGGGCAACTCGTCAAAGGTAATGCCCTGCTGCTGTAGCGCCGCTACCCATTCGTCCAGTCGCTCCTGCTCAAAGTAAACCATTACGCCCGCGCCCCGCGGCAACTCCGTCACCTGATGAACAGAGAACGTGGCCTCCCCGTCGGGGCATTCCAGCCGGGCGTAGCGGGGGCAGGCATCCACGATCAGTCGCAAGCCCAGTTGCTGGTAAAACGCCACCGATTTGGCCACATCCAGCGCGGGCACGGTTACCTGGTTGAGAATCATAGATGTTGCAGATGAAAAGGATAGCGCAGATGCGGAGATAAATGGTTCACGCCTGCATCTGTGTTATCCCCCTCATCTGCAACATCTGTGATTAAAGCTTCTCGGCCAGGAACCGCGCCGTGGAGTTGGTATCCTTGAGCTTGATGAACTGCTCGGGGGTGCCTTCGAACAGCAGGTGGCCGCCGTTCAGGCCGCCTTCGGGGCCGAGATCAATCAGCCAGTCGGCGCACTTGATGATGTCCATGTTGTGCTCGATGATGAGCACCGAGTTGCCCTGCTCGACCAGGGCGTTGAGGGCCAGCATGAGCTTGTTGATGTCGTGGAAGTGCAGGCCGGTGCTGGGCTCATCGAAGATGAACAGGATTTTATCGTTCTGCAGCGTGTTGCCCTTGGTCAGGAACGAGGCCAGTTTCACACGCTGGGCCTCGCCGCCGCTTAGCGTGTTGGCCGACTGCCCCAGCCGGATGTAGCCCAGGCCCACGTCGTCCAGCGGCTTAAGGCGCTCGATGATTTTGGGCTGGTCCTTAAAGAAATCCAGGCTGTCCTCGATGGTTAGTTCGAGCACGTCGTTGATGCTCTGATTCTGATACTGCACGTCGAGCACGTCCTGCTTGAACTTGCGGCCCTCGCAGGCCTCGCAGGTCAGGAAGATGTCGGCCATGAACTGCATCTCGATTTTCACCTGGCCCTCGCCCTGGCACACCTCGCAGCGTCCGCCTTCCACATTGAAGCTGAAGTGCGAGGGCTTGAAGCCCCGGGCCTTGGCCAGCGGCTGGTCGGCAAACAGGCTGCGGATGGTGTCGTAGGCCTTCACGTAGGTAACGGGGTTCGAGCGGCTGCTCTTGCCAATCGGGTTCTGGTCGACGAACTCGACGTGCGTTACCTGCCCGGCGGCGCCGGTGAGGCGGTCGAACTTGCCGGTGCTTTCGCCCGCGCCGCCGCCCAGCTGCTTGAGCAGCGCCGGAGCCAGAATGCGCTTGACCAGCGTGCTTTTACCCGAGCCCGACACGCCCGTGACCACCGTCATCACATTAAGCGGAAACTTCACGCTCACGTTCTTGAGGTTGTTCTCACGGGCGCCCGTCAGCTCCAGGGCGTTGCGCCAGGGGCGGCGGGTTTTGGGCACCGCCACCTCGCGCCGGCCGCTCAGGTACTGACCGGTGTAGGTGTCGGAGGTCAGCACCTCGGCGTAGGTACCCTGGAATTGTAAAATGCCGCCGCCGCTGCCGGCCTCGGGGCCGATGTCAATAATCTGGTCGGCCTGCTCCATCATCTTGTCCTCGTGCTCCACCACAATTACGGTGTTGCCCAGCTGCTGCAACGAGCGGAGCACGCCAATCAGCTGCTCGGCATCCTGGGGGTGCAGGCCAATCGAGGGCTCATCGAGAATGTACATTGAGCCCACCAGCGCCGAACCGAGCGACGTGGCCAGCGAAATCCGCTGGCTTTCGCCGCCGCTCAGGGTGCTGCTGAGGCGGTTGAGCGTGAGGTAGCCCAGGCCCACCCGGTGCAGGTAGCCCAGCCGGTTCGTAATTTCCGTTACGAGCCGCTCGGCCACCTTGGCCTCGTGCTCGGGCAGGTCGAGCTCCGCAAAATAAGTCAGCGCCTCGCTCACCGGCAGCAGCACCAAATCGGTGATGCTTTTACCCTCAATTTTCACGTACTGGGCATCCTTGCGCAGGCGGCTGCCCCGGCAGTCGGGGCAGGTGGTGCGGCCCCGGTAGCGGCTTTGCAGCACCCGGTACTGGATTTTGTGGGTCTGGGTGGCCACCCACTTGAAGTAGTCGTCCAGCCCGTCGAAGTACTTGTTGCCCTTCCACAGCAGGGCGCGCTCCTTCTCCGTCAGCTCGTTGTAAGGCCGGTGAATCGGGAAATCAAACCGGATGCCGTTCTTGATAAGCGGCTTGAGCCACTCGCTCTGCTTGTCGGTGCGCCAGGGCGCAATGGCCCCCTCGTACACCGTCAGGCTCTTGTCGGGTATCACCAAGTCCTCGTCAATCCCCAGCACCGAGCCGAACCCCTCGCAGGTCTGGCAGGCGCCGTACGGGTTATTAAACGAGAAGAAATTCACGCTCGGCTCCTCAAACGCCAACCCATCCAACTCGAATTTATCGGAGAAAGTCCTTTGAGTTGTCAGTGGTTGGTTGTCAGTTGTTAGGCCGGTCTGCTGGTCATCCGCACTAACAACTGACAACTGATAACTGGCAACTAAACTCCCGTGTCCCTCGAAAAACGCGGTTTGCACCGAGTCGGCGAGGCGAAAGGCCAGGTCTTCGTCTTGGGGGATGATGACGGCGCGGTCAATCATGATGAAGATGTCGCCATCGGTGGGCTCGGGCTGGCCTTCGGCGAGCAGGTCTTCGATGAAGGCGGTTTCGCCGTTTACCACCACCCGGCTGTAGCCTTTCTGGAGCAGCAAGTCCAGCTCCTTGCTCAGGGGGCGGCCATCCTCGGCGCGCAGCAGCGGGGCCAGCAGCATCACGCGGGTGCCTTCGGGTAGGCGCATGAGGTAGTCCACCACGTCGGCCACGTTGTCTTTGCGCACCTGCTCGCCGCTGATGGGCGAGTAGGTGCGGCCCACGCGCGCGAACAGCAGCTTGAGGTAGTCGTAGATTTCGGTGCTGGTGCCGACGGTGGAGCGGTTGTTCTTGATGCTCACCTTCTGCTCGATGGCAATGGCCGGCGAGATGCCCCGGATGTAGTCCACGTCGGGCTTGTCCATGCGGCCCAGGAACTGGCGGGCGTAGGAGCTGAGGCTCTCCACGTACATGCGCTGCCCCTCGGCATAGAGCGTATCAAACGCCAGGCTCGACTTGCCCGAGCCCGACAGGCCCGTCACGACGATGAATTTGTTGCGCGGCAGGGCTACGCTGAGGTTTTTCAGATTATGTACCCGCGCGTTCTTGATGAGAATGAACTCGCGCGGGTCGAGCTGGTCAATCGGGTCGGCCGCGGGGGCGGCGAGTTGCAAAGCGGAATTGTCGGCCATAGGTCGGTAAACAGCAAGCGGGCCGCGTTTGGTTTCGGCCGGGTGTAGTTTGGGGTTGGCGAAGGTACGGCGGGGGCAGTAGTGAACTTATATAAAGCATGAAGCGCACAAATCCTTAACATTGTGGCTCACATATCTACACTGCCATCGATGCCCATTCCCAGTCCGTTAGCTACCCTCTACGCCGTTTTGCAGGCTGTTCGGACCAGCGCCGAAATCAACTCGCAACTGCTGCGTAAAAATGAGGCGGCCACCCGCGCCGCCCTCATCGACCCGGTACTGCGGGCCCTGGGCTGGGATACGGCCGATGTGCGCATGGTGGAGCCGGAACGGACGATTGGCGGTGAACTCAGGGTCGATTATCTGCTCCACGACAGTAACGGCAACCCCCGATTAGTAGTGGAAGCGAAATGCCTGGGGGCCAGCCTCGACAAACATGGCTACGTGAGTAAAGTGCTGGGTTACGCCCTGGGCTTCAAAGTGCAGACCGTTTTTATTACCGACGGTTTGCAGTGGCATTGCTATTCCAATCTGCACAAGGGCAATACGGAAGTAATTGCTTTTTCTTTAGTGGAAGGTGATTTATTGAATGCTGCT
The DNA here is from genome assembly GCF_900111515.1 of Hymenobacter actinosclerus. GTDB lineage: Bacteria > Bacteroidota > Bacteroidia > Cytophagales > Hymenobacteraceae > Hymenobacter > Hymenobacter actinosclerus. The sequence continues at coordinate 40,939 of NZ_FOHS01000007.1, read as the reverse complement.
CTGGAGTTGATTCAATGGCTTGATGCCGCTCGAAGCGGGCATGGGGTTCAGGTGGATGAGAATAGGAGTATAAATAATGTGATTGTTGATATGGAAAATAAGTCAGATATTATTAATGACATACCGAATAGGAGTAATGCTTCTTATAATAGTGCGATGGTATCATTTGAAATGAAGACAATAGTCATACAGCTTGGGAAAACTTATTACAATAGAGGGTTTTTTAATATTCAAACAAAACACAGGAACATCTTTGGGGGAGATTTGAAAACCTTGGATATTCAGCTTGGGTCGGAAACAGGCACAGTAATCAAAGGGGATATTAATAGAACACACAATAAGGATGGTAGGCCAAGAATAATGGGAGGTAAAATATTGACTAAATGGATGAAGGATAATTTTTTATTAGATGAGGAAATGAAGGTTGATATTATTTCCTCTAATCTCATACGTTTGTATAAATAAATATTTATAATCAGCATTGATTTTTGTGATAAGCGCTTATTAGTAATTATATTCGTATCGAATTATCATTGAAGAACCAAGGTAATTTTCTGGCTTAATTCCTCACAACACAAGCCGCTAAATCTGTACACCAACTCCACTGCTGGTCGCAAGTCCCAGATGGAGTGGCTGAATCAGCGTCAGTAGCCATAATGTTCTAAGCTTGCTTAGTAAAGCTTCAGCCGTCGCACCCAATAAAATTCAAACCGTCACCCTGCCCCATGTTCACCCTCCTGACCATCCTTCCGCTACTCCTGTATTTCCTCGGCATCCTGTTCCTGGCCCTCGGGGGCTGGCAGTTACTCAAGCTGCTGGCGAAGCTGAACGTGTATGTGCAGTTGCTGATTGATAAGGAGCAGCACAACGAGCAATTGTAGCCGCGACGTACGCCGCTACTGTTTCTGACCGCCGCATCCGAAACCGCCGCAACCCGCTCACCTGCAAAACGCCGCCCGCCTCCAAGGCCACACCTCACCAACTAAGCGAATCCAGCGGCTGAATCATAGAAACTCGTAACATTGTGCTGTTACACGTTACGCCCGCTGCTCATGCCTGAACCAGACAATTCGCTCGGCCACAAAATTCTGGGCTTCTTTATTAAGGATGCGCCCACGCCCGCTGGTGCGCCCGCGGCTGCTCCGGCGGCTGGCTCCCCGGCCGCTGGCTCGCCGGCGCCCGCGCCCCGGCAGCCCGGCGCCGTTGACTTACGGTTTTCGGAGCACCTGGCCGATGTGTTGGTCAAGCACAACCTGCCGGGGCCCGACTACTTCGAGTTCCGCGACGCGCTCCGGGGCCTGAGCAGCCTCGATTTGAGCGAGCACAAGCAGTTTCAGGCGGCCTGGGCCAGCTTCAAGGCCCTGGGCGGCTCGGCCGATGTCAACCAGCTCGTGAGCACGGCCAACCAGTACCTGGACGTGCTCAACGACGACCGCGCCGGCTTCACCAAGAGCGTGGACGCCACCATTGCCGAGCGCGTGGGTGGCCTGCAGCAGGAGCAGCAGCAGCGCCAGGCCGACAACGAGGCCCTGACCCGACAGTTGGCCGAAATTCAGCAGAAAATCGAGGCCAACACTGCCCGGCTAGCCTCTATCAGCGGCGAAATAGACTTGCAGACCGACAAGCTCAGCCAGAGCCGCCGCAACTACGAGGCCACCCACGAGCACTTCACGAAGCAAATCCAGGACGACATTGCCCGTATAAGGCAGCACCTGACGTAGAACGACCGTAGAAAAGTGGGACATATATAGCACGTCATGCTGCGCATGTGGCGCATCAAGCCAGGGACGTAGCGGAGTCGAAGCATCTCTACCGCAATACTATTGTCATGCTGACGAAGGAAGCATCTCGCGTGCTGGCATCAGGATTAGCATGGCACGCGAGATGCTTCGCTCCGCTCAGCATGACAGGTACTTTGGCTGGCTCAGGCAACTGTCTTCTCTTCATCACCCTAACTCCCTTTCCCCCGCTATGGCAACTCCCGACTTCTCGCAAATTGGTGGCAGTACTGACGTGGAAAAACGCTCGTTCTGGTCGCGGCCCGAAGGTATTTTTGGCCTGGTGGTCCTGGCGGGCATGCTGGGCGCGGGCCTGATTTACTTCAACCAAATCGTGCTGTTTCTGATTGAGGTGGCCTCCAACACCCTGCATCTGGCCTTGCTGCTGGCGGCGCTGGGCGTGGTGGTATTCCTGTTTACCAGCCGCGACGTGCGCACGGCCGTGTTCTTTCTGTTCAAGACGCTGATGCGCAAAATCGTGGGGCTGGTGGTGCAGCTCGACCCCATCGCCATTCTTAAAATCTACGTGGATGATTTGCGGCAGAAGCGCCGGAAAATGCAGGGCCAGATTGACACGCTGGCCGGGCAGCTGGTGAAACTGAACAAGAAGATCAACGAGAACAACGACGAAATCCGGCAGAAATTCGCCGAGGCCAACAAGGCCGGTACTATGCTGGAACGGCCCGGCATGAAGGAAACTGCCTCGCTGGCCACCATTGAGGGGGCGGGCCTGCAGGAGATGAACAACAAGCTGCTGCCGCTGCAACGCAACATCCAGCAGGTGCTGGCCTTCATGGAAAAGGTTAATACCAGCGCCGACTACATCATCAAGGAAACCGAAATCAAGGTGCGCCTCAAGGAGGTCGAGTACAAGTTGGTGAAGGAAAGCTCGAACGCGCTGCGCACGGCCGTCAGCATTTTTAAGGGCGACCCCGACAAGAAGTTCTACTTCGACGAGTCGATGGAGTACATCCAGGACGACATGAGCCAGAAGCTGGGCGAAATGAAGCGCGCCATGGACCTGTCGATGGACTTTATCAACTCGGTGGACGTGCAGAACGGCATCCTCTCCGACAAGGGCGAGGCCCTGCTGAACGCTTACAACCAGGGCGAGTTCAAGTTTGTGACCCCCGATACCCCGGCCGCCCCCGTTTACGTGGCCCAGCCCGGCGCGCCCGCCCCGCCCAAAGACGCCGGCTACCGCAACCTGCTGGAGTAAAAGGAACGGCGTAGAGACGCAATATTTTGCGTCTCTACACCAGTCTGAATGCTCAAATAAACTCTCTCCCGATTGTGGCCCGCGGCCACCGTTTCTCTAACCCTCTTCCCTATGCAACGACTCACGCTGGCCGGCCGGCTCATCATCACGCTGGCCATTCTGGCCGCCGCCTACTTCGGCTTCCGCTACTTCATGGGCGACAAGCTGCTGCCCGCTACCACCACTACCGCTACCAGCCCCTCCATGCCCGACGGGTCGGGTACTGCTGATCCGGGCCAGGCTCCCGCTGTCAGCAATGGCGCGACGCCGGCTGCCTTCACTTACACGCCCCCCGCGCCCGTCAATGGCAAGCTCAAGGGCGTGGTGGAGCTGGGCGCCAGCGGCTTCAACTCGTTTATTGTCCGCATTGATGGCAACAAGAACTGGAAGCTGGAGAAGTCGGAGTTTGGCGCCAGCCTGGCCATCGAGAACATGGCCTCCGACGCCGATATCCGGGCGGGCCTGAAAAACTACATTGCCAAAATGCTCGATTTCGGCGTGGCCGGCCGCGACATCCAGTTCGTGGTAAGCTCGGGCGCCCAGAAGGCCAGCGGCACCCAAAAGATTATCAAGGCCCTCAAATCGTTGGGCTACGTGGTGAACACCGTAACGCCCGAACAGGAGGGCGTGCTGGCCCTGCGCTCGGTGCTGCCCCCCGCCTACGCCGACAAAGCCTTCGTGGTCGACATCGGCTCGGGCAACACCAAAATCTCGTGGCTGGAAAACGGCACGCCCAAATCGGTGGAAACCTACGGGGCCAAATACTTCCAGAACGGCACCGACGACGCCACCGTGGCGGCCGACGTGAAAACCAAAATGGCCCAGGTGCCGGCCAGCCTGCGCAATACCTGCTTCATCGTGGGCGGCGTACCGTTTGAGATGGCCAAGGAGGTGCGCCAGGATAAGGAGCGCTACACCACCCTCAAAGCCCCCGACGCTTACAACCTCGACAACGCCAAATCCAAGGCCGGCCAGAACATCTACCGGGCCGTGCAGGAGGCCTCGGGCTGCCAGCAATTTGTCTTCGACTGGGACGCCAACTTCACCATCGGCTTCCTGCTCAACAAGCCCCAAAGCTAAGCCCGCCCACTTTCCGGCGCTCAATCAACACGCCCGTACCCGCTTCGCTGCCGGTACGGGCGGTTTGTTTAACGGCCTGGCGGCGCCTTATACTACGCCGTTCCGGGCTGCCAGTAGCGGAGAAGCAGCCGATGCCACAGCAGTCTGGCGCGCCGGGTGCATTGCCACCCGCTCTGTAGCCCGGGGCTTCAGCCCTGGGAAACAGGAGGCGCAAAACCGCTATAGGTACGCCTTGTCGTGGAACAGTGCCCCTTGCCGGTACTTCTGCGAGTTACCCGGCGGCGCGGCGTTGTGCGTTTCGGCCTCGTACTCGCAAGGCGCTTTGCCACGGATACGGCAGCGTAATACGGCTGCCTTGCGTAGTAAGGGGGCGCTGCCGCTCCGGCCAATCCGGCAATGTCGGGAGTGAGATTCCTGCTTTTGCCGGCAGAGCAACATGCAACCGCCGCCCGAAACCAACTTCCGTCAACCGAAAGAACACCACCGATGATCAAGCAGATTTTCACCCTCGTAGAATTGCTCGCCGCCTTAAACGACCCGCAACCCGCAACGCTGGAATTGCAGGCGTCTATTCTTTGCCCTTCTTCCATTATCCTGCCCGCTGGTTTCAACATTATCGGCGCTGATAAGGAAAAATGCATGCTGAGTTTTAGCGTCGGGGATGGTATCGGACTGACGGCCAACAATGAAATTTCAACTATCACTGTTCAAACCAACCCCGGAAACCGAGCGATATACGTGCAGGGAAATTCCCCCGATTTAGGGACGATAACCCTGAAAAACCTGACTGTCACAGGCCAGGTTCAGATTTTAACCCGGGCCGGCACAATCAACGCACAGCTGGTTGCCGATACTATCGATATAGTAGCGTGCGATGCCCGCAGATACTCCGAGCAGCCACTGAAATACGGCGTGAATGTTTACCAGGGGGCCTTCACGGTTTATAATTACAATAGCGACGAAAACAGCCTGCTCAACGTTACACTTACCAATATCAGCTTGGGGCGTAAAGGGGCCCCCGTTATTGGGTCCGGTTTGTTCGTCGGCGGCTTCGGTGATATTGGCGGCCGGGTGCTAGCGGATACTATTACGACGGGTGATATTTATTCCAACGGCATGATACCTTTCGGACAACCCAATAGAATTACGGGCGGCGTATTTATTCTCAATGGTGCCAGAGTGAAAAATCTGGTCAATCAAGGCACCCTGACAACTTACGGAGTCAATGATATGGTGCTGGATGCCTGGGGCCACGTAGAGAAATGGACGGCTGAAAAAGCTATAACCTCTTACGGACCAAGCGGAATTGGCTTCGTGAATTTTGGGGTGGTTGACGAATTCGAGGCGAAAGAGAAAATCGAAACTTTTGGTGGCGGCGCCAGAGGGTTTAATCAATACGATGGAACCATTGGTAAAGCAACTTTCCATTCTATCATAACCAACGGCGACGGTTCCATCGGCATGCAGTTCAGCAAGCCGGTGGGCAGCATAACAGTGTTAAATAGTGTGGTGACGCACGGCTCTAAAGGGCAAACCCTGGTGAAGGGCGTGATTTCTACCTTGCCGGCCGATGCCATCAGCGTCAAATCCGGCGGCGAAATCAGGGAGCTGACTATTGCGGGCGGCATCACGACCCACGGCGACAACGTGCATTCCTACAACGTAGAAGGCGGCGTTGTGAAGCAGTTATCTGTAGAAGGTGATATCACAGCCAATGGCAAGAGCTCCGTCGCCGTAAAAGTCAGTGACGACGGGAAGACGCCGCTGGCCAATATCTCCGCGAAGTCAACGCAAGGCACCGCCGTCCAAATCGCCAAAGGGAAAATCACGGACCGAAAAGGCCTTACCGCCAAGGGCGCTAAGGGAAATATAGTAGAAAACTAAGCGCCTGCCGCGCTGTGGAAAGTGACGAAAAGGCGTGAAGCCGGGATTCTGATAAGCCCTGCCCGGAACGCCCGCTGCCCCGCCCGGAACCCCGGCCCGGGCGGCTGAAGTGGCTGCCTACTCCGGTCTGGTAGCGGTGGCCGTAGCCATCCGTTGCGGGCGCCCGGCATTGCCTCCCGGCCCGGCTTGCTGCCCGCAAGTCGGGCCGCCGCGGTTGAGGACCTCCCGGTTCGGTCGGGCGGGGACAGGCAGCGCCAAAAAAAACGGCCCGTTTGGCCTGTGGGCAGCCTTTCCAAAAAATCTGGTACCGGGTTCGCAAAATTGCAGAGCAGGTTTTCGTAAAATTTGATAATTTCAATTCATTAACGCCTTTAAAGCGGAATGAAACCAGTATCAAATTTAACTTTATGAAGAGACTGTTACTTCTTCTCCTGCTCTTTAGCTTCGTGGGTAGTCCGGTTTGGGCGGTTGAGCCACCTAAATTGAACGGCCAGTGGTCGGGCCCGCTGAAGGTGCCCGGCGGCGAGCTGCAACTCATCATAACCATCGTGCCGCTGTCCAACGGCAGCTACTACGCGGCCCTCGATGCGCCCCAGCAGCGCATCAGCCGCATGCCGGCCGAGGCCGTGGTGAAGGGCACCGATATTACGGTGAGCATCGAGCAGGCGGGCAGCCGCTTCGTGGGCAAAATCGGGAAGAACGGCGCCACGCTGCAGGGCACCTGGAGCCAGCCGGGCCTGAAGGCGCCCCTGCTGCTGCGCCGTCTCGAACTCCCCCAACCCGCGCCGATAGCCGGCAAGCCCCGCCTGACGCTGCCGTACCGCGAGGAGCAGGTGAGCTTCTATAACCAGGAGGCCCAGATCAGGCTGGCCGGCACGCTCACGACGCCCGCCGGACCGGGCCCGTTTCCGGCCGTGGTGCTGCTCTCCGACTCGGGCCCCCACGACCGCGACGTGACCGAGCAGGACTACCGCCTGTTTGGTTCGCTGGCCGACCACCTCACGCGTCGCGGCATTGCCGTACTGCGCTTCGACGACCGGGGCGTGGGCCAGTCGCAGGGCAGCCACTTCAATACCACTACGGCCGATGTGGTGAGCGACGCGCAGGCGGCGCTGGTGTTTCTGCGCACCCGCCGCCTGCTCGATACGCGCTACCTGGGCCTGCTCGGGCACGGCGAGGGCGCCAACGTGGCGCTGCTGGCGGCGGCTACGCCCGTGCCGGCCGCGCCGGCCTTCGTGGTGGCGCTGGCGCCCTACGGCGTACCGGGCCGCACCGTTATCAGGCGCCAGCAGCTGGAAATCATGCGCCTCATTGGCTCCAATCCGGCCCAGGTGAAGGCGGCGCTGCACCTCAACCAGGAGATGATTGACATCATCCGCCAGACGCCCAACGACAACCAGGCCCGCGGCAAAGTGGCGGCCCTGCTGCGCTTCCACAACACCGACCTCGACCCCCACATGGCCCGCGCCCGCGCCGTGCAGCTCACCTCGCCCTGGTCGCGCTACTTCCTCGACTTCGACCCCACCCGCAGCCTGCCCGCCGTGAAGTGCCCCGTGCTGCTGCTCGGCGGCACCGACGATTTGCAGGTGGCCACCACCCAGAACCAGGCCCCGCTGAAAAAGGGCCTCAAAAACAGCAGCGTCACGGCCCTGCGCCTGCCGGGCGTCAACCACTGGTTTCAACCCGAAATGAAGGCCTGGCCGGTGGTAAACGGCGAGCCGCAGCCCGTGTTTTCGCCCCGCGCCCTGGACGAAATCCGGGAGTGGGTGTTCCGCAAAACCGAGCGCCCGCACCCCGTAGCCACCGGCGACCCCGCCCCGCAGCCGAAAAAGCAGCTGGTAAAAGGCGGCGGCAGCGGCAAGGTGAGCCGGTGAGGACGGGAAAGAAGGAGGGATGGGGGAATAAGGTTGTCATTCTTCGCGCTGCTCAGAATGACAACCTTATTCCCCCATCCCTATTTACTCCTTCACCGGCGTCATATCCAGCCGGCGGAGCTTATCGGCCTTGAGGGCAGTCAGGCCCACGACCAGCAGCGTCATGGTGCCGCCGAACACGACCGAGGTAACCGTACCCATGAGCTTGGCCGCCGCGCCCGACTCGAAAGAGCCGATTTCGTTGGACGAGCCGATGAAGATGTTGTTGACGGCCGACACGCGGCCCTTGATGTGCTCGGGCGTGAAGGTGTGCAGCAGCGTGGAGCGCACGATAACCGACACCGAATCGAAAACGCCGGTGAAGAACAGCAGCAGCAGCGAAAGCCAGATGTTGGTGGACAGCGCGAAGGCAATAGTGGCCAGTCCGAACCCGGCTACGGCCCACAGCAGCTTGCGGCCGGCGTGCCGGTACAGCGGGAAATAGGTGAGCAGCGTGGCCATCAGCACCGAGCCCACGGCCGGGGCGGCCTCCAGATGGCCCAGGCCGGCGGCACCTACTTTCAAAATATCGACTGCAAACACCGGCAGCAGCGCCACCGCCCCGCCAAAGAGCACGGCAAACAGGTCGAGCGAAATAGCGGCCAGAATCAGCTGGTTGCTCCAGATAAAGCGGATGCCGCTGAGCACGCTGGTTTTGAGGTCTTCCTTGGCGCCTACCGCCGCAGGCAGGGGCCGCGGGGCAATGCTGGCAAACAGCAGCAGGGCCACCGCCAGCAGCACCGTGGCCGTAAAGTAGGCGTTGGCAATGCCCAGGTGGGCAATCAGGTAGCCCCCGATGGCGGGGCCCAGCACCGAGGCGGCCTGCCAGGTGGTACTGTTCCAGGTGATGGCGTTGGCCAGGTGCTGGCGGTCGGGCAGCAGCTGGGGCATAAACGAGAACGTGGCCGGCCCCATAAAGCCGCGGGCAATGCCACTGACGAAGATGACGGCGTACAGCGGCAGCGTGTAGAAGGAATTGCGAGCCAGCAGGCCCACGCCGGCCGGCGAGGCCAGCAGCCACAGCGTTACCGCGCACAGCAGCAGCCCGCCTACGGTGGCTACAATGATGTTTTTACGGTTCACCGAGTCGGCCACGTGGCCGGCGTAGAGCGACACGCCAATGCTGGGCACGGCCTCGGCCAGGCCAATCAGGCCCAGGGCCAGCGGGTCGTTAGTGAGTTTGAAAATCTGCCAGCCGATAACCAGGCCCATGATGCGGGTGGCCAGCGTGAGGCTGATGCGGGCCAGCAGGTAGCGGCGGAAATCCGGCAGCCGCAGCGCGGCGTAGGGGTCGTGGGGGGCAACGCCGGAAGCAGGAGAAGACATAGAACGAGGAAACCGGAAAATCAGTGGCCCGGCAAAGGTAAGCGCCGCCCTGCCTTTTATTGGCCCCGGCGCGGGTTGTTGGCCCCGACGCTGTCTGGCGAAACCAGTAGCCCGGGCCCGGATTTTGCTGGGCGGGGCGTTGCGCCAGCCGAAATTCGGCCGGGCCCGTATCTTCCGGGGGCGAAATCCCGTTTTCTATCGATTAATCCGCTGTTTGCTATGCTCAACGCCCCTCTTCTACCTCGCCTACTGCTGGCGGCCGGCCTGCTGCTGGCCCCCGGTATTGCCGCGCGGGCTCAAACAAATCCCGAGGCCTACCCGGCCGCAACGCAGCTCAAGGATGGCGCCTTTCGGCGCGGCGGCCAGACCTACCGGCTGCTCGGCGGCCAGCAAACCCGACTCACCGAAACTCTGCCCCTCGGCAACGGCTCCGAGCTGCGCCCCGATGGCCGCCTGGTGCGCAACGGCGTTACGCGCCAGCTGCTGCAAAACGGGCAGGCTGTAACCATGGAGGGCAATGTAGTGCTGCTGCGCGACGATATGCTTACGCCCGCCGCCATTGCCCGCGCCGATAAGGCCGCCACCGGCGGCAGCAGCACCACCATCAGCATTCCGGTTGCGGCCAATATGGCGGCGCTGGTGCCGCAGTTCGAGCGCACCGCCAGCCGCCTCGCCCAGTTGCAACAGCTGACGGCGTTGCTGGAGCAGCGCACCGCCGCCCTGGTGGGCGGCACCACCCCGCCCCCCGGTCTGGAAAAGGAAATACAGGCCCTTAGTGCCCAGTTGAGCCGCTAAAGCCGCTAGCGGGCATCCTGATTTCGCCGGGCTTCCGGACTTCGTTCCCAGTTCAAGGGCGAGTCCGGAAGCCCGTGGCGTCTGACTTACCGCCAGCAGGCGCCGGGCCGGGGCCACCGAATATGGCTGCCGGACAATACGGTAGTATAAGTGGCCAGAAAAATATTTTGGCATTTTCGGGGGCGGGCCGTTGTGAATGGCCGGGCGGTTCTTTACATTTGGTTTCTGCCGGTTCTTCATCTACTCTTCACCCGGCCCCGTTCCCCAGCTGCGCTCTATGGTTTAAAGCTCTACGTTTCAATATTTCTTCGTAGTCTTTATCAACCATGGCCTTTATGGACATCCCGCAGCCGAGCGATTCCGCGCTCATTTCCCTCTACATTGCTGGCCAGGAAAGCGCATTCGCCCAACTGCTGGAGCGGCATAAGGCCCGCGTGTTCACCACTATCCAGCTGATAGTGCGCGACCCCGATACGGCCGAAGACCTGCTGCAGGATACCTTCATCAAGGCCATCCACACCCTCAAAAGCGGACGCTACAACGAGGAGGGTAAGTTTTCTTCCTGGATCTGCCGGATTGCCCACAACATGGCCATCGACAGCTTCCGGCGCGAAAAACGTAGCCCTTTAGTGGCCCTCGACACAACAAGTCACCACTTCAACTCGTTGTCGTTGGCAGAAGAGGGTACCGAGGCTATGCTCACGCGGGAAGAAACCCACGAGCGGCTGCGGGGCCTGATTCAGGAGCTGCCCGCCGCGCAAAAGGAGGTGTTGCTCATGCGCCATTACGGCGACATGAGCTTCCAGGAAATTGCCGATGCAACGGGGGTCAGCATTAATACAGCGCTGGGGCGGATGCGTTATGCGCTTATCAACCTGCGGAAAAAAATGGCCGCGCAACCCGTTTTCGATGATTCAAACCTTTACCCAAGACACCCTGCTCCGGTACGTGTACAACGAGTTACCGGCTGATGAGCAGCGCGACGTAGAACAGGCCCTGCTCCACGACCCCGAGCTGGCCACCGCCTGCGCCGACCTATTGCTGGCCCAGCGCAGCCTCGACGGCCTGCGTACTACGCCTTCGGCCCGCACTACCCAAACCATACTGGAGTACTCCCGCACGTTTCCGCAGCTCAAATAAGCGGCTGATTCCTGCCCGACCGGCCTCTGCCGCGCTGCTGCCTTTACCGGCTGCGGCGCGGCTTTGTGGGTTTTGGAAGCAGATGGGGCGGTGGTGTTGGGGTTTCTTCGTAATGTTGCCCCATGCGCAAAGCCGAGCGGTACCGCCACTTCATCGACTATTTCACTACGCACTTTCCGGAGCCGGAAACCGAGCTGACCTTTGCCAACCCCTACGAACTGATTGTCGCCGTAGTGCTCAGCGCCCAATGCACCGACAAGCGCGTGAATATGGTGACGCCCGCGCTGCTGGCCCGGTTCCCGACACCCGCGCACCTGGCGGCGGCTTCGGCCGAGGATATTTTTCCGTTTATCCGCAGCATTTCTTACCCTAACAACAAGGCCAAGCATTTGGCCGGGCTGGGACGGATGCTGGCGCTGGATTTTGGGGGCGAGGTGCCAGGCACGATTGAGGAGCTGCAACGGCTGCCCGGCGTGGGCCGCAAAACGGCCAACGTGGTGGTGTCGGTGGTGTACAACCAGCCGGCTATGGCCGTCGATACGCACGTTTTCCGGGTGTCGCACCGGCTGGGACTAGTGCCTAAAACGGCCACTACGCCGCTGGCCGTGGAGAAAGAGCTGGTCCGCCACATTCCCGAAGAACTGATTCCTAAAGCGCACCACTGGCTGATTCTGCACGGCCGCTACGTGTGCGTGGCCCGAAGCCCCAAATGTGCCCAGTGTCCGCTCACCAGTTGGTGCAAGTACTATGCGGAGGTGGTTAGCAAAGCAGACTTAGCATCTGCAAAAACAGGCTTAGCTGCCCGCAAGGCGGCTAAATAATTGTTGATGGGTACAACATAGTATAAAACCAGTCATAGTCAGTATAAAGGCAAGTGAGCTAGCCAGCGGCCTGCTCCAGAATATGTTGCATTGCGCGGCCTAGCTGTTGGCGGTCAAATTCGGTGGCGGCCAGCTCCCGGCCCCGGGTTCCGGCGGCCCGTAGTTGCGCCGGCTCAGCCAGCAGCCGGGCCAGTAGCTGCGCTAGGGCCGGGGCGTCGTCGGCGGGCGAATACCAGCCGCAGCTGTGGCGCTCCAGCAGCTCGCGCGTCCAGCCCGGGTTGGTCACGATAACCGGGGTACCCACGGCGAGGCTGTCGTAGAACTTGGCCGGCGAGTTGGAATCGAGCACCGGCAAACCCAGAAACGGCGCCACCGATACTTCTGCCAGCCGAAACCAGCTGAATACCGCGTGGCGCGGCTGCGGCGGTACCACCCGGATAGCCGAATTGCGGCGGGCGGCCGCGGCCAGCTCCGCGGCATAAAACCCGAGGCCCATAAACAGCCAGACCACATCGGGCTGGGTGACGGCCAGCGCCTCGGCGGCGGCCAGCAGTAGCGGAATGGCATTGGCCCGCCCGAAAGTGCCGGCGTACAGAATTACCCGCTTGCCCTCCAGCTGCTGCTCGCGGCGTAGCGTGGCTACGGCCGCATCGGTGGCGCGGGCGGCCAGCTCCAGGTCGGTGCCGTTGAGGCTGGTGTGCACTTTGGCCGGATCGAAGGGCCAGCGGGAGTCGGCTGCCTGCCCAATGTGGCGCACATGGCGGCTCATATCAGGCGAGAGCGTGACGACGGCCTTCGCTTGTTGATAGAGCCGGCCTTCGAGCCCGTACAGAGCCCGGCGGGCCAGCGGGTTGGGTACGGCGCCCATAGCAATCGGGAATTCGGGCCACAAATCCTGCACCTCGAACACCCAGGGCACCCGCCGCCGGCGGGCCACCTGCGCCGCGGCCCAGGCGGCCGTCAGCGGCGTACTGATTCCCCAGATAACATCCGGCTTCTCCATGCGCAGCCCCTCGCGCAGGGCGTAGGCGGCATATTGGGCAAAGGCCAGCCCGCGCCGGGCCACGCCCATGCGGTTTTCGTAGGCAATGTCGGCGGCGTGCAGCTCCACGCCGGGCGGCACCCAAGGAAACTCGTGCGTCAGGCGTTGCGGCTCCCAGGTGCGGGTGGTGATGAGCGTGATGCGGTGCGTTTGGGCCAGCCCAGCCAGCAGCGAGTAGTGTCGGCTGGTAGCCGGACAGTCGGGGTTGGTGTGGTACTGGCTGAAAACGGCAATATGCATGGGTTAAGCTGTTAGCTTATAGCTGCTGGCTACCAGCTTTGGCGCACACAAAAGAACGTCATTCTTCGACTACGGCTCCACCTTCGCTCAGAATGACAGTTTCTTTTATCTCCTCACCCCATCACCCCATCACCCCATCACCCCATCACCTTCAGCCACCAGCTGCTCAATCAGCAGGATCATGATATGGATGGCCTTGATGTGGATTTCCTGGATGCGGTCGGCGTAGCCGGTGTGGGGCGGGCGGATTTCCACGTCGCTCAGGTTAGCCAGTTGGCCGCCGTCTTTGCCCGTGAGGCTGACCACGCGCATGCCGGCGGCGCGGGCGGCCTCGGCGGCCCGCAGGATGTTGGGCGAGTTGCCGCTGGTGCTGATGGCCAGCAGCACGTCGCCGGGGCGGCCCAGGGCTTCTACGTAGCGACTGAACACGTAGTCGTAGCCAAAATCATTGGCTACGCAGCTCATGTGCGAGGCTTCGGTGAGGGCCAGGGCGGCCAGGGCGGGGCGGTTCTGGCGGTAGCGGCCGGTGAGCTCCTCGGCAAAATGCTGGGCGTCGCAGAGCGAGCCACCGTTGCCGCAGGTCAGGATTTTGCCGCCGTCGCGCAACGAGCCGGCCATCAGGCGGGCGGCCAGCTCGATGGCCGCAATATTGGCCGGGTTCTGCACGAACTGGGTGAGTACGGTCTGGGCCTCGGTCAGCTCGGCCCGGATCTGCTCGGTAAGCGAAAGGGAAGAATTCACGGAAACAGGGGCTTACAGGGGCCGGTAACTGTCGTCGGCGGGCGGAATGATGGAGTTGGGCTGCTGCAGCGGGGCGTTGCTCAGGCTGGGGTCCGACTGCGGGTACAGTGGCTGGTCGGGGTAGGTGGTAACGCCGGTGCGGGGCGAAACAGGTGGGCGCTCGGCGGCCCGCTGCTGCTCCATCTGGTTGTCGTAAAGGCGGGCCTTCAGCTCGTTTATTTTGCGCTCCGAAGCCGTCATTTCGCGGCGCAGCAGGGTGCTATCGAGGTTTTCGGTGAGCAGGTGCAGGCTCAGCAGTACTACGGCCACCACCAGCAGCGTGTAGAAAAGGCTTTCCGCCGAACCGGCCATGCCCACAAAGCTGGTCTGCACCGAGGGCAGCAACAGCACCAGCAGCGCCAGCACCAGGAAGAGCATGACCAGAATAGTAACCAGGCGTTTGAGAGCAAGCATATCAGAAAGGCAAAGCAGCGTGAAAAAACAACCTATTCATACGGTTAAAACGAATAGGCGGACTAAATATAGTACTTTCCAAATAGCCAGTGAGTTTCCTAAGGTTCAGCTTCGGGGTCCAATGATGCAGCTCAGACCAGTCCGCCGCTGGCAGCCTGCATCGTGCTCAGGCGCTGGTAGAGGCCACCGGCCTGGCGCAGCAGCTGCTCGTGGGTGCCGCGCTCCACAATGCGGCCGTGCTGGAGCACAATGATTTCGTCGGCATGCTGCACGGTGCTCAGGCGGTGGGCGATAACGAGGCTGGTGCGGTTTTGCATCAGCCGCGTGAGGGCCTGCTGCACCAGTTGCTCGCTTTCGGTGTCGAGGGCCGACGTGGCTTCATCGAGAATAAGAATGGGCGGGTTGCGCAGAATGGCCCGCGCAATGCTCAGGCGTTGCCGCTGCCCGCCCGACAGCCGCGAGCCCCGGTCGCCGATGGTGGTCTGGTAGCCCTCGGGCGTGGCCATAATAAACTCGTGGGCGTTGGCAATGCGGGCGGCTTCCATCACCTCGGCCTCGGTGGCCTCGGTATTGAAGCGGATATTGTTGAAAATAGTATCGTTGAACAGAATGCTTTCCTGCGTGACGATGCCCATCTGGTCGCGCACCGAGTGGATGGTGCAGTCGCGCACGTCGATACCGTCGATGAGCAACTGGCCGCCGGTGGGGTCGTAGAAGCGGGGCAGCAGGTCGGCCAGCGTGCTTTTGCCGCCACCGCTGGGGCCCACCAGGGCTACGGTTTTGCCCTTGGCAATGGTCAGGTTGATGTCGTCGAGCACCGTGGCCTCGCCGTAGCCGAAGCGCAGGTTGCGCAGCTCGATGCGGTCCTGGAAGGGGGGCAGCACCTGCGCGTCGGGCCGGTCGCGGATGAGCGGCTCGGTGTCGATGATGCTCAGCACCCGCTCGCCGGCCACCAGCCCGCGCTGGATGTTGCCAAACGACGACGACAGGGCCTTGGCCGGCGTGAGCACCTGCGAAAACAGCACTACGTAGCCGATAAACGTTTCGCCCGTGAGGTTGGACTGGCCGCCCAGAATGAGGGTGCCGCCGAAGTAGAGCAGGCCCGCCACCACGGCCACCCCCGCAAATTCGGAGAAGGGCGAGGCCAGGTCGCGGGTGTTGTCGATGCGGCGCGAGGTGCGGGCGTACTGGTCGTTCTGCTCCTCGAACTTGCCCGTGATGTAGCCCTGAGCGTTAAAGGCTTTTATCACCCGGATGCCGCCCAGCGTTTCGTCAATCACCGACAGCATGGAGCCCAGGGTGCTTTGGCTCTGCTTGGCCTGCTGGCGGAGCCGCTTGGCCACGCCCGCAATCAGAATGCCCGAAACCGGCAGCAGAATCAGCGTAAACAGCGTCAGAGGCACCGACATATAGAACAGCACCACGAAAAAGGCAATAATCTTGAGCGGCTCCTGAATGACGGCCGTCATGGTGTTCACCACGGAGCTTTCTACCTCCTGCACGTCGGCCGTGAAGCGCGACATCAAATCGCCCTTCCGCTCGCCCGAAAAGTAGCCCAGCTGCAGCTGCAGAATGCGCCGGTACAAATCGTGGCGCAGGTTGCGGATCACGCGGGCCCGCACCCTGGCCAGCAGCCGCAGGCTCAGGTAGCGGAACAGGTTGCTGCATAGCACCGACACCACCACAATAATGCACACAAACGTCAGGGCTCCCATGGTACCCTGGGTGGCCAGCACGTCGGCGAAGAAGTAGTTGAACGTGTCCTTCACCCAGTCGAGGCTGAAATGAAAGGCCGGCAGCTGGGTGGGGGCCTGGGTAGGAACCTGGTCGGTTTTCTCGAACAGCACCTGCAGCAGCGGAATGATGAGCGTGAAGTTGGCCAGCCCGAAAAGGGTAGTCAGCAGCGTGTAGAGCAGGTATTGCGGCAGAAAGGCCAGCCAGGGCCGGGCATACTGCAGAATGCGGAGGTAGGTTTTCATGGGCGGCCGCAAAGGTAGGGCATCGGGCGGGCTATGCGCGCCGCACTGCCGCCTAAGCCTCAAAAAGCCCTCCGCACCAGTAAGGCACGGAGGGCTTTTTGCTGAGTTGATAAAGTGCCGGAACGGCCGCTGGCTTACTTAGCCGTTACGTTGCCCCGGATTTCGCCGCCTGGGTAGGCCGTGCTATGCAGGTTCACATAAAGCTGGCCGGCCATCAGGCTGTCGGCGGTGGAAGGCTGCAGGGTAACCGTACCGGTGATGGGCGACTTGCTCACGTCGTCGAAGCCCACGGCGATGTTGCCTTTCTTGCCGGGCTTACCGAAGTGCAGGTGCCCCATTGTCGGGCTCAGGCCCTGATAGGTCACGTTGTACTGAAGCACTTTCGTGGACTTGTTGAACGTACCGGTCATCATGCCGGTAGCAGCCGAAACCGTAGCTGGTACGGCTTGCTTGTTGTCGAGGGTGGCCGAAACGGTCATCATCGTGTTAGCGGGCGTCACGTTGTCATCGTCGTTGTTGCAGGCACCGAGGGTTACTACGCCGAGGGCCAGAAACAGGGAAGTAAACTTGTTCATAAACAGGAAAAAGAGAAAAAAGTAAAGGTGACTTGGCGGGTTATTTGGCCGACAGCTGGGCCACTGGCTCACAGATCAGGCTGACTTTGATGCCCACGACTTTGGCAATGTTTTCGCGCACCAGACGCGGAATCTCAATGCCATAGTCGGCCGGCGAAACGCTGAAATAGGCGTTGACGAGCAGGCTGCCCTGGCTGAAAGCCAGCGCCCCCGGCACCGTGAGCCGCCGCGTAACGCCGTGAATGGTGATGTCGCCCTCTACCGATACGCGCTGCCCGTCGCGCAGCAGCTTGCCCATATCCAGGTCGACGATGCGCCCACGGAACGTGGCCTTGGGGTACTTATCCGACTCCAGGTAGTTTTCGTTGAAGTGCTCCTGCATGAGCGTGCGCTTGAACAGGAACGACTTGACCGGGATGCTAAAAGCCAGCTGCCCGCTCTGGAGGTCGAAAACGGCCGACACCTGCTTGGTAGTGGCCTCAATGTCTTCGATGATGCTGGTCGAAAAGAAGCTGGCCGCGCCTTCCTGGGTCATGTATTTGCCCTGGGCCTGTGCTGGCGTAGTCAGGCCCGCGCTTAGCAGCAGCACTGCCAGCACCCAACGCGCAACGATAGAAGGACTTGGTACTTTAGGTAGTAGGGGTTGGGTCATATAGCGGGCTGAACCGTTTCCACTCCCTCTTCAGCCGGTCAGATGACCCGGTTTTCTGCCAGATAAAGGGCACAGACCCTTCTGTATGGAGAGTGGATAACGAAGCTACTATACGGATGGAGCCCTAATGGTTTAGGAAATATTCATACTATTAGATGAAGGTGCAATTCGGTCGGCCCAACCGGTTATAATGCCTGATAAAAAGGTGAGCCTGAGTTGTGCTTATTCGGCGCCAAGCAGGCCTGCTACCTCAATCCGGCCCGTAATCCGGCGGTTGAATTCGGCCAGCTCGGCGGTCGGAACGCGCAGTTCCGCGGGCTCCGCGGCTGCCGGGGCCGCCGCCTCAAAGTGGGCGACGTAGTCGGCATCAACTGCCAGGCGCAGCAAGTAGCCCGGTCCGGCGCCCGGCAGGCCAGCCGCCGAACCGGGCGGGGCCAAGTAAAAAACCGGCGGCTCGGGCAGTTTCAGCGGGAACTCCAGCCAGTTGGAAGCCGCCACCAGATCCAACTCCGCCTGCCCCACGGGCCGGTAAAGCAGCACCGTTGCAGGGTCGTGGCGCATAATTAGGCGGTGAAGTGATGGGGGATGAAAGGAACGGCTGATCAGAGGGACGTCATGCGGAGCGCAGCCGGAAGCATTATGACCGCCCTGCTAACCCTGAATCAAGGGGTCACCCTTGCTGTAGAGCTGCTTCGGCTGACTCCGCATGACGTTAATTCCTAACCCCTAAGCCCTAACCCCTAAGCCCTAAACCCTAAATATTTACGGCTAAAACTCGTGCAAGCGCTGGGCAATGTTCCAGCGCAGGGCCACCGAGGCCAGGGCCCCGCCGTCGGCCGAGTAGTAGGCCGGCGCGGGCGCGTCGCCGCTGAAGCTGCGGTGGCGGTACACGAGCTTGCCGTCGAGGAACAGGTTGTGGGCAGCCTGGTAGGAGGCGGTCAGGTCGGTGTGCAGCAGGTAGGAGGTGATGCCGCTGCCCACTTTGAAGCCGTACTCGGCGGGGCGGGTGGTGTAGGGCAGCAGCACGTTGGAGCCGTAGTTCTGGTCTACCGGGTCGAGGCCCTGCTTCACCAAAAAGCCCTTGGCCACCACATGCAGGCGGGGCAGGGGCTGGTAGCTGGCAATGCCAATCAGCTCCCACAGGTTGGCGCCCATAGGGTGGGCCAGGGGCTGGGCCGCGTGCTGATAGTCGCGGTACTTATCGATGGCCTGGTAAGTGAAGGGGCGGATGAAGTTGAACTCGCCCTGCAAATCGAAGTTTTTGATGCCGGCCACGTTGATGTACTTGGCCCCGAGTTGGGCGGCCTGCTTGTTGGCCCACCAGCCGTCGCCCGACCGGATCTGGCTCAGCACAAACTCATCGAGCACCAGCTGGCCATACACCTGCACCCGCTGCTTGATGTTCCACTTGAAATCGAGGCCCAGCAGGGCGTTGCCATCGGCCGAGCCCACGCTCTGCTCAATGGCCCGGTAAAAGATAATCGGGTTGAGGTACTGGAGCTCGAAGGTATTGCGCTGCTGCGTCCGGATCTGCCCGTTCACTACTACCGAATCGGTGCGCCGCGAGCTGGACAAAATGCTCTCGAACAGGCCGATATTGAGGTTGGGCAGCACGTCGAGGCTCAGGTGGTGCATGGCCAGGAACTTGCGGTCGTAGGCGGCATCCTTGTCTGAGGGGTCGGTGATGAGCTGGGCAAACAGGTTCTGGTACTTGAACTTCCACACCCGCGTCTGCACCTTCAGAAACAGGTAAGGAGAAGAATAGTCCGACAGAATAAGGCTGCGGTAGCCGTTGCCGATCTGGTTGCGGTCGTGGCCCAGCTGCAGGCTTACGTGGCGGCCGGCGGCATACGTAACGTAGCCGCGGGCCGAGAGGAAGTCGTACTGGCCGGGGGTGGTTTTAAACGGCTTCCAGAACCCCTCGTGGGGCACGGCCCGGTCGCGCTCCACCCGCTCCTGCACGTACTGCGGCACGGCCATCTGGTTGTCGGCCAGAAAGGCGTAGAAGCCCAACCGCTGGTCCACGGTGCCTTCCACCTGCACGCCGCGGGTGTTGAGAAAGGAGTAGCTCTTGGCCCCGTCGTTGTTGCCCAGGCTCAGGCCCGCCACCGGGTTCACGCGCAACGAGAAGTCGGGCGTTTCCACGCTGTACAGGTCGGAGTGGCGCTGGTAGAGGAACCCCAGGTACGGGTTGGGCCGGCTGTTTTCGGTTGAATCCAGCCGGGTGTCGTGCCAGTTGTCGCGCAGAAAGTAGCGGGCGTTGAAACGGTCCTGAGCCGAGA
Organism: Hymenobacter actinosclerus; assembly: GCF_900111515.1. Lineage (GTDB taxonomy): Bacteria > Bacteroidota > Bacteroidia > Cytophagales > Hymenobacteraceae > Hymenobacter > Hymenobacter actinosclerus. Next base: position 20,980 of record NZ_FOHS01000007.1, on the reverse strand, counting down.
GGCCGGCCCGGCTGGAATCGGCCAGTATGCGCTCGGCCAGCCGGGCCACGGCGGCGCGGGTGTAGGGCCGCACGGCGGTGTAGGGCTCGCCCAGCTCGTCGGCGCCGTGCAGAATGGCGTAGCGGTCGATGAGCCGGTAGATGTCGTTGTCGAGTGGCACGTAGGTGGTGCCCATGGTGGTTTTGGTGCTCCGGCCCACCTGCGGCTCGGTCGTGGCCGGGGTGCGCGGCTCGGCGGGCTTGGGCGGCTGGTCGTACATGAGCCAGTTGCCCTGGCCGTCGGTGGGGCGGGTGGGCGGCGTATCCTGGGCGGCGGCCGGGGCCGCCAGCAACGCCAGCACGGCCAGCAGCAGGGAAGAGTTTTTCATAAAGAGAGCCCGCTACGCCTGAGCTGGTTGACGGGGCAACAAAACTACGATAAGTGCGGGAGGGAAACGGTGACTCAGTGAATGAGTTAAAAGCGAGTTGGTGAACCCGTCTGTCATCCTGAGCTTGCGAAGGACCTATCCGGAAGCTGATATCAAACAATAGCTTCTAGATAGGTCCTTTGCAAGCTCAGGATGACAGACGGGTGCACTCATTCACCGACCGCCTACCTTTGCCCCATGCCCCCGCTTCGCCTGCTGCGCTTTTCCCAACTCGACCTCGCCGCCTGGGATGCCTGCGTGGCCGGCGCCCGGCAGGCCGTGCCGTATGCACATAGCTGGTGGCTGCAAGCCACGGCCGGCCGCTGGGATGCGCTGGTACAGCAGGAGCCCGACGGCCGCTACCGCAGCGTCTGGCCGCTGCCGGCCAAGTGGCGACCAGGCGGCCGGCAGGTGTATCAGCCGCCGTTTACCCAGCAGCTGGGCTTGATTTCGGGCGCAGATGATGCCCCCGCCATCGGCCCGGCGCTGCCGCCGCTGGCCCAACGCTACGCCCGGTTCTACGCCCAACTCAACGAAGCCAACGGGCTGCCCGCCGCGGCTGGCCAGTTTACCGTGGAAGCCCGCCAAACCTACCACCTCGACCTCAGCCCCGCCTACGACACTCTGCGCGCCGGCTACTGCGCCGACTACCGCCGCCGCCTGCTGCGGCACGAGGCCGCCGCCGCGCCCCTCATCGTAACCGAGCTGCCCGACCCCGAGCCGTTGCTGACGCTGTTTCAGCAGACCAAGGGCCCCGCCGCCGGCCTGCGCCCGCGCCACTACGCCCGCCTGCGCCGGCTGCTGGCCGGGCTGCAACGCCGGCAGCTGCTCGAAGCCCGGGCCGTACGCGCGCCCGAAACCGGCGCGCTGCTGGCCGGCGCGCTGTTCGTGCGCTACCGCAGCCGCCTGATTTACCTGTTCGCCGCCGCTTCCGACGAAGGCAAGAAGGCCGCCGCGCCGCTGCTGCTGCTCGACGAGGCCATCCGCCGCCACGCCGGTACGCCGGGGCTGGTGCTCGATTTCGAGGGCGGGATGCTGCCGGCTATTGCCCGTTTTTTCGCCAACTTCGGGGCCGCGCCCGTCCCGTACGCGGCCCTATCGTTCACTTCCGAAAGCCCCTGGTACCTTAAATGGATGCGCTAACGCCCAATTCTGCCGACCCGACTACCGCTGCCCCCGCCAACGCCCGCGTGCGGATTCTGTGCGACCAACCGTCCATTGCCAACCACTTCCTGGCCGAGCTGCGCGACGTGGACGTGCAAAAAGATTCGCTCCGCTTCCGCCGCAACCTGCAACGGCTGGGCGAAATCATGGCCTACAACATCAGCACCGACCTCGATTTCACCACCAAAACCGTGCGCACCCCGCTGGGCGAATCCAGCAGCATGCATCTTGCTGATTTCCCGGTGCTGGCCACCGTGTTGCGGGCCGGGCTGCCGTTTCACCAGGGCTTTCTCAATTATTTCGACCAGTCGCCCTCGGCTTTCGCGGCCGCCTACCGCATCGAGGGCACGGCCCAGGTGCAGGTGCAGGTCGATTACCTCTCGGCCCCCAGCCTCGACGGCCGGGTGCTGATTCTGGTGGACCCCATGCTGGCCTCGGGCAAGAGCCTGGTGCAGACTTACCGGGCCATGCTGCGCTTCGGTACGCCCCGGCAGGTGTACATCGCGGCCGTTATTGCCTCGCCCCAGGGCGTCGAGTACGTCACGCGCGAAGTGCCTGAAGCCACCCTCTGGCTCGCCGCCCTCGACGACGACCTCAACGCCCAGGCCTACATCGTGCCCGGCCTCGGCGACGCCGGCGACCTGTCGTACGGCAGTAAGCTGTAGGAGACATGAGATGGTGAGACATGAGAAGTGAGATGAACGACAACTCCGCAACTCATTCAAGAAATTTACTGTCTGGAACTTGCTGCGCGAAAAGCAGCAGGAGCAGGAACTACACCCTCTAGCTCGCCTCACCCGCCGTTCATCTCACTTCTCATATCTCACCATCTCACATCTAAAGAATTGCTGCCAGCCCTCCTGAAATACGCCGCCGTTTTCGCCTTCGGCATGTTCAAGTTTGTTGGCGCGCCCATTACGGGCGTGGCGGCGGGCCTGCCGGTGGCCGTTACCTGGGCCCTCACGGTGGCGGGCATGATGACGACGGTGGTGCTGATTTCGGGCGTGGGCAAGGCCTGGGCCATGCACCTGCGGCGCAAGCGGCTGGAGAAGGGCAAGCCGCTGTTCAGCCGCCGCTCCCGCGTTATTGTGCGCGTGTACCGGCGCTTCGGCATGATTGGCATTGCCTTCCTGACGCCCATTCTGTTCAGCCCCATCGGCGGTACCGTTATTGCCACCCAGCTGCACGTGCCGCGCTGGCGCATTCTGGTGCACATGACCTGGAGCGCCGCCTTCTGGGGCCTGGCCCTCACGATGCTGGTCGTGCGCTTCAGCCACCTGCCGATTTTCAATCGGTAGCAGCGGGGCTATGGCTGGGAAAGAGGCGTTTCAGCAGCAGCGTGAGCCAGGAGGCCAGCACGAACGGAAACGTGAGGGCCAGCAGCTGCCCCCGGGCCAGCAGGGCGTTGATGGCCACCGACAGCAGTACGGCCACCAGCACCAGCAGTCCGTCGCGGCGCTGGCTGCCGGCGAAGGCCACGCCGCACAGCACCCCGTTGAAGCTGAACAAGCCCAGCGCAATCGACTCCGCCGGCTCGTGCATCAGCAGCGCCGCGGCGGCCCCCAGCAGCGCCCCCACCAGCCCATACAGCGCACTAATGGGCGAGTGGATGAAAATGGCCAGGAAGAAAACCGCCCCCACCAGCACCTCCCCCTGAAAAATAACCTGCCCAAACCCGCGGCTGACCAAAACCAGGGCGCCGATGTTGGGCGCGGGCGCCAGCACCCCGGCAGCTGCCCCGGGGGCGCCCAGCAGGTGCAGCGCGTACACGCCGAGCCAGGTGAGCAGGATGAACGGAAACGTGTAGGCTGGCAGCTCGCGGCGCAAAAACCAGTGCATCACCACCGTAGAAAGCACCACGGCCACCAGTATAACCAGGGCCAACAGGATAGTCGGCGCGAAAAAGACGCTCAGGCCCGCGCCCACCAGCGCCGCGTTGAAACCGTACAAACCGCGGCTGATGTGGCCCTGGTCGTAGCTCAATAGCCGGGCCGTGCCCGTGCCCACCAGCGTGCTGATACCCACGGCCGCGCCCATCAGCGGTGAGCCGTAACAGATGCCCAGCAGCAGCAACGCGCCGGTCCAGGCACTTTCCTGCAAGAAAATCTGGCCCACGCCCCGCAGGTTGGCCGTTAGGAGTTCGGTGCTGTCCGCCCGCATGCGGTTCTTGAATTAGATGCCTGACCAGTAAGGCTAGCCAATGTTTTGAAAGCCATTGACGCAAGTAACGCAGCAATATTTCCTTAGCAGCCAACAGCTGTCAGCGAAAAGCCCGGGCATAGGCTTCCCCTCTCCTTTTTCGGAGAGGGGGCCGGGGGGTGAGGCGCAGCGTAAAGGTGTCTGGGAGGCCCTACCGCCGCTTGCGCTTATTCTCTACGCGCCCCTTGGCGGCTTTAAGGGCCTTGGCGGCGGGGGAGGAGCCGCGGCCCTTGCCGGGGTTCACTTTGTTTCCTTTCAGGCTCCGGGCGGGCTGTGCCACGTACTCGCGGCCCGTGCGCTTGTCGATGGTGACGCCGGGCTTGAGCCACTCCTGCCGCTCGTGGAAGGCCCCTTTGAACGTGGGGTCTTCGCGCTTGCGGCGCTCATCCTTTTCGCGGTCCATTTCCTGCTGCTCCTCAAACGAGGTAGCCACCACCTTTACCTCGGGCGGCAGCGGCAGCAGCGGAATGGGCTGCCGGATCAGCTCCTCGATGCGCTGGATGTGGTGCATTTCGGCCTCGTTGGCGAACGTAATGGCCGCGCCGGTGTGCCGGGCCCGGCCCGTGCGCCCGATGCGGTGCACGTAATCGTCGTAGACCAGCGGCACATCAAAGTTGATAACGTGGCTCACCTCGGGCACGTCGATGCCGCGGGCGGCTACGTCGGTGGCCACCAGAAAGCGCACCTCGCCGGCCTTGAAGCCCTCCATGGCGTTGATGCGCGTGTTCTGGCCCTTGTTGCCGTGGATGGCGCGTACCTCGCCGTGGGCTTTGCGCGCCAGAAAGCTGGCCACGTTCTCGGCGTTGGCCTTCGAGCGGGTGAAAATCATCACCCGGTGGAAGGTGTCCCAGTCGAGAAACAGGTACTCCAGCAGGTTGATTTTGGTGATGAGGTTGGGCACCTCGTACAGGCTCTGGGTCACGTTCTGGGCCGAGGTGGCGGCCGGCGTCACTTCCACCCGCACCGGAAACTCCAGGAACTCCTCGCTCAGCGTCGTCACCTTGTCGGGCATGGTGGCCGAGAACAGCACGTTCTGGCGCTTGCGCGGAATAACTTCCAGCAGCCGCCGAATCTGGGGCATAAAGCCCATGTCCATCATCTTGTCGGCCTCGTCGAGCACCAGCGTCTTGAGCTCCTTGAGCACCAGCGCGCCCTTCAGGTACAGCTCCATCAGGCGGCCGGGCGTAGCAATCAGAATATCGACGCCCCGGGCAATGGTTTCAATCTGGGTTTTGGGGCCCAGACCACCGTAGATGGCGAAAATGCGCAGGTCGGTGTGCGCCGCCAGCTTCTGGATATGCTTTTCCAGCTGCATGGCCAGCTCGCGGGTGGGGGCCAGCACCAGGGCCCGCGGGTGGGTGCCCTGGGCGTATTTCACCTTCATGAGCAGCGGCAGCCCGAAGGCGGCCGTTTTGCCGGTGCCCGTCTGGGCGATGCCCAGCACGTCGTGGCCGGCCAGCAGCAGCGGAATGGTTTGCTCCTGCACGGGCGTGGGCTCCGTGAAACCGGCCTCGGCTACGGCCGTCAGCAGCTGCTTATTGAGCTTGAAATCGGCAAAGGAAGCGGGCGCGGGCGAATCGGACATGATGAAACGGGGTGTAAGGTGCAAAGGTACGGCTTTGGGGGCCGCCTCCGTCTGTCATCCTGAGCATGTCGCGCATTAAGCGAGGACGAAGGACCTATCCAGAAGCTATTGTCTGATGTTAGCTTCCGGATAGGTCCTTCGCTCGGCTCAGGATGACAGGCGCGGAGCCAAATGACAAAAAAAGTGTGCGAATCTTTTGGCAATCCGCCGCAGTACGCTACTTTTGTGGTATCAACACCCAACACGGTAGATATAGCTCAGCTGGTTAGAGCGTCGGATTGTGATTCCGAAGGTCGTGGGTTCGAGCCCCATTATTTACCCATTCCGAAAAAAGGCCTCTCCGCTCTGGTAGAGGCCTTTTTTCTTTGCCACGCCGGGTCCGGCCCGGGCTTTTGCGGCCATCGGCGGGACAATTTTGGGCCGTCGGCTGTTGGCCTGCCAGTTAACTTCGAAGTATGAACCCTTTTTCCTCTTTTGCTCTATGAGTCTGGTAATTATCGGCACGGTGGCTTTCGACGCCCTGGAAACGCCCTTCGGCAAAACCGACAAAATCGTGGGTGGCGCCGCCACTTATATCGGCCTGTCGGCCTCGTATTCGGTGAAACCGGTGAAAATCGTGGCCGTCGTCGGCGACGATTTCCCGCAGTCGGATATCCTGCTGCTCCAGGAGCACGGCGTCGATACCGAAGGCTTGCAGATCAAGGAGGGCGAGAAGTCATTCTTCTGGTCGGGCAAATATTCCAACGACCTGAACTCGCGCGAAACGCTGGTTACCGAGCTCAACGTGCTGGAAAACTTCGACCCCGTCCTGCCCGATTCCTACCAGGATTGCAAGTACCTGATGCTGGGCAACCTCTCGCCCCAGGTGCAGCGCCTCGTTATCCAGCGCCTCGTCAACCGCCCCAAGCTCATCGTGATGGACACGATGAATTTCTGGATGGATATTGCCCTGGAAGAGCTGAAAACGACCATCGAGATGGTCGACGTGCTCAGCATCAACGACGAGGAAGCCCGCCAGCTCTCAGGCGAACACTCGCTGGTGAAGGCCGCCAACGTAATCATGGCGATGGGGCCGAAGTACCTCATCATCAAGAAGGGCGAGCACGGCGCGCTGCTGTTCCATCGCAAGGGCAACACCAACCACGTGTTCTACGCCCCGGCGCTGCCGCTGGAAGAAGTGTTCGACCCCACCGGCGCCGGCGACACCTTCGCGGGCGGCTTCATCGGCCACCTGGCCGCCACCGACGACATCAGCTTCGAGAACATGAAGCGCGCCGTGGTACACGGCTCGGCCATGGCCTCGTTCTGCGTCGAGAAGTTCGGCACCGAGCGCCTGCTCAACCTGAGCCAGGAAGAAATTGAGGCCCGCGAGCAGCTTTTCGCCGACCTCGTGGCCGTGCAGCCGGCTATGGCCGTAGCGCAGGGGTAGGTTTTGGAGCTTTTAGCGGAGAGCTGTTAGCTGATAGCTTTCGGGCGATGAGTTGGCTGAAGCAATAGCAGGTAGTAAAAAAGCGCTGCCCCGGCCGATTGGTCGGGGCAGCGCTTTTTTACGGGGCCGGAATCTTACCTGCCCGCCGTACAACCTTTGGCGGCGCGACGGGGTAAAACAGAGGAGTAATCTATTCTTCCATTTTAAACTCCATCGTCATGAGCAAGGACACGCAATATAAAGAGAATCCCGAGGTACCGAACCTGCAAAACCCCGACGGCGGCGGTGAAAACGTACATCCAGCCAACACCGACAGCAACAACTCGGTAATCCAGAACCCGAGCCGCAACTCGATAACCCAGGATGGCAACCCCACCAAGGGCAATACGGCCGGCGGCAACCTCAACGAAACCACGCAGGCGCCTTACAACAAGCCCCGCAGCAACCCCCAGAACAACAAGCCCGCCTCCGTCGATGGCAATGCCAAAGCCGGCAAAGGCAGCGACAACAGCCAGGATAATTAGGGTTTTGAGCTGTTAGCTGAGAGCTTATAGCTGTTAGCTTTCGTTTTGAAAACCTAATTATTTCGCACGAAAAAGGGCGCCGCACTCAACCGAGTGCGGCGCCCTTTGCGTTTTTCCAGCTAACAGCTAACAGCTAACAGCTAACAGCTAACAGCTAACAGCTCAAAAATTAAGGCACAACCTGTAACCTGACCACGCGCGTGTCCACGTCACCTTTGTCGAAGAAGTCCTGCTCGAAGAGGATGGTGCGGTTGTCGAGCCAGCGGGGTTGGGTGCAGCCCCAGTCGGTTTGCCGCTCCCAGAGCAGGCGGGGGGCGGCGTCATCGAGGCTCCAGAGTTGCAGGCCGCTGGGCTCGAATCGGGCCAGCACATCGGAGTTGCCGCACACGAAATGGCGGCCGTCGGGCGAAACCACGGGCGCGGCCATCAGCTGGGTGCGGCGGCCGGTGCGCTGGTCGACGAGCATAAAGTAGCCACCCTCGTACAGGTGCACCGACAGCAGCCACTGCCGGATTTCGGGCAGCGCCGCCACGTACTCGTAGGCAATGTTGCGCTCGTCGTCGACGGGGTTGTTGGTGAGCCGGATTTCGGCGGCCTTGCCGGGGCGCAGGTGCAGCGTGCGGCCGGTGCGGGTTACGCGCGGGCCGGCCTGCGCCAGCCGCCGCCGCTCTTCCACCGTGAAATCCAGAAACGAATCTTCCTCTTCTTCCTCGGCCGAAGCCGGCTTGGCCACCACCCAGGCCGGGCTTTTCAGTTGCTCGTAGGTAGGCCTTGCCGCCGGATAAATAGTGAGCACCCGCCCGGGCAGCTGCACCAGCGTATCGAGCCGCTCCAGCTTATAGATGCGGGGCGGAATGGGCGGCTGCGCCAGCACCGGAATGTTGGGCCGGGGCTTTTCCGCCGGCTGCATCCGCAACGAACAGGCCGGCAACGCCAGTGCCAGGGGCAGGGCAGCGGCGGCGGTACGAAACCGGAACATGACGGGCAGGGTCGAGGTGAAGCGGAAGGCGCGGCGTTGTCGGGCAGACAGGAAGCGGAGGGACAGAAACAAGCTACTAAGTGCCTAAAAGCCGGCGGTGCGCGGCCGGGGGCCGCGCCAGCAAAACAGGATTTCACCAGCCAGGCAGAATTCGTTCTGCAAAGGTACCAAAACCCCCCGCTCGTTGCGCATGCGGCGGCGGGAAATCATGCGGATAAAGCCGACATTTTCAGCACCGTTGCGCCCGGTCCGCCGCCGTGAGCACAGCGGCGGGCCGAGGCAGACGTTTCGCCGGCCGGTTGCCTCCGGTACGCAGAAGGCCGGAGTTGGTTAAGGGCTAAAAATCCTGCTTGAGCCACTGCTTGAAGCTGGCCTGCTGCTCGGGCGTGGCCGTGGTCAGCTTTTCCACCGTGAACTTCTGCCAGAAGCGGTGCGCCGGATCGGCCTGCACCTCCACCGTCAGCAGCCGGTGCTGGCGGAATACGGTCAGCTCGTGGCGGTCGGCGCCGTCGGCGAGCAGGGTTTGCAGGTTCTGGGCCACGCGGCGGCCATCCACGGCTACAATCTCGTCGTCCACGCTCAGGGCGAGGGCAGCGGGGGCATCGGGCAGGATGTTCGTTACCTCGGTGCGGCCCTCGCGCAGCACGGCCCGGAACCCGTAGGTGCCCTCGGCGGCCGACACGTTTTCTTCCGTCAGCAGCCGGCAGCCCACGAAGCCCAGCACCCGGTTCAGGGGCTCTTCGAGCGGCGCGGTGCCGTAGATAAACTTGTCGAAATACGCCTGCATGTCGCGCCCGGCCACTTCGGTTACGATGCGCTGGTAGTCGGCCTCGGTGTAGCCGGTGCCCGTCTGGCCGAACTCGGTCCAGAGCTGGCGCATCACATCATCCAGGCTTTTCTTGTGGGCCGAAAGCTGGCGCAGCGTCAGGTCGAGGAGCAGCGCCGCCAGGGCGCCCTTATGGTACACCGACACCTTGCGGTCGGGCACGCCGGGCTTGTAGCCATCGAGCCAGAGGTCCATGCTGGCGTCGGCCACCGAGAGGTGGTAGCGGCCGTAATCGTCGTAGTGCTTGCGCAATACGCCGTTCAGCTCCTGAAAATACTGCTCGGCCGAAAACACGCCGGCGCGGGCCAGCAGGTAGTCGCCATAATAAGTAGTCAGGCCCTCGGCCACAAAGCAGGTGCGGAAGTAGTTTTCGCGGCTGAAATCGTAGGGCTGCATTTCAATAGGCCGGATGCTCTTGATGTTCCAGACGTGGAACAACTCGTGGCAGCTCACGCCCAGCAGCTCCTTGTACAGCCCGTCGCTCATCAGCAGCTCGCCCGGCCCCAGCGTAATCACCGTCGAGTTCAGGTGCTCCACGCCGTGGTAGTGGGGGTAGGGCAGAATCTCGTTCAGGAAGTGAAAATCCTGGGCCGGGAAGCCGCCGAACAGTTGCAGCTGCTCCTCGCTGAAAGCCCGGAAGTCGCGCACCAGCCGGGCCCAGTCCACCGGGGCCTCGCCCTGAATCCAGAGGTAGAACGGGATGCCCTGCACCTCGTAGTTGCGGTATTGCAGCGTGGGGCTGACAATCAGGGGCGAGTCGGCGAGGTGGTCGAAGCTCTGGGCCTCCAGCAGCCGGGGGCCGCGCTGGGGCAGTCCGCAGGCAATCTGCCAGTCGTCCGGGATGTCGAGCAGCAGCTGGCAGGTTTCGTTCTGGCGGCCTTCAATGTACATAAAGGCCTGCACGGGGTTGAGGTAGAGCTGGCTTTCATCGAGCCAGGAGCCGCCGGCGTCCATCTGGTGGGCGTAGAAGTTGTAGCGCACCCGCACCATGCGGCCGGCCGCGTTGCTCAGCTGCCAGCGGTCCTTGGTGATTTTGCGGCTGGCCAGGGCCTCGCCCGAGGCGGCATCTTCCAGCACCACGTGCTGGAGTTTCTGGGCGAAGTTCTGGAGCTCGTAGCGCCCCGGTCGCCACGCCGGCAGCTGCAACTCCAGCGGCTCGGTGGCCTCGGCGGGCACCTCAAACGTCATCTGGATCTGGAGGTAGGCGGTGAGCGGGTTGTCGAAGGAAACGTGGTAGTGTAGCATGGATAGCAGTTTGGGAAGGGTAACGAAGGTACGGGTAGGGGGTTGGGTTTGGGGTTGTTTGAAGAGCAAGAAGAACGTCATGCTTCGACTTCGCTCCGCTACGCTCAGCATGACTGTTTTTTCTCAACTATTACTTATACCCTCAACCAACCCGTCCTGCCAAAACTTGCCTGGCAACTTGTCTTTTTAAAATCATCCGCTTACCTTTGCCGGCCCTAGTTGTAACTGAGTCACTCACCAATATCATGAAACGTACTTTTCAGCCCTCGCAGCGTAAGCGCCGCAACAAGCACGGGTTCCGCTCGCGCATGGAAACCGTTAACGGCCGCAACGTAATTGCCCGCCGCCGGGCCAAAGGCCGCAAGCGCCTGACCGTATCTGACGAAGGCCGCCACAAGCGGTAGTCTGTTAGCTGTTAGCCTTTGGCTGATAGCGACTAGCTTTTTATTGCCGCGCTTCCGTGTTTTTCGAGGCGCTGGGCTGTAGTACGAGGCTTCCGCTTCGCGTCCCGTTGACCGATTGCCCGCAACATGGCACCCGGCACCGAGACGCGAAGCGGAAGCTTCTTGCTACAGGGGCATTGCATACAGCCTGAATTCTAAAATAACTGCCCTGTGAACGAGCTAACAGCTGACAGCCAGCCGCTAAAAGCTAGGAAATACTCGTTTCCGAAGGAAGAGCATCTGTGCCGCAAGAAGCTCATCGACGAGCTGTTCGGCCGGGGTTCTTCTTTTGGTTTATACCCCCTGCGGCTGGTGTGGCTGCCCGCGCCCGCGCCCACTACGTCCCCGCCGCAGGTGCTCGTGAGCGTAAGCAAGCGCAGTTTCAAGCGTGCCGTCGACCGTAATTACCTTAAGCGGCTGATGCGCGAGGCCTGGCGCCTCAACAAATTCCGGCTCGTAGAAGCCGAAGGCGGCCACCAGGTGGCCCAGTTGGCCATTATTTATACCGGCAAGGAAAAAAAGAGCTTGGTGCTGCTCGAAAAGAAGCTAAATTCAGGGCTGGAGCGTTTACTGACCGAAGCGGTGCAACCCGTGGGGGCAGCAGCGGTTCCTAAGGTATAGCTTCGCGGCGCGGCGGGCCGGAACCTCCGGCCGGTAGTGCGCCGCTACGTTGCTCTTCAGCCCTTTTTATGCGCAAAAAGTCTATTCTGGCGGCCACCTTTCTGGGCGGCGCCGCCCTGCTCGTATCCTTCCGGCCGGCCGATAACGAGCGATACTTCGAAATTGCCAAGAACCTCGACATCTTCGCCACCCTGTTCAAGGAGGTGAATACCTACTACGTGGACGAGGTGCCGCCGGCCAAGCTGGTGAAAACGGGCATCGACGCCATGCTACGCTCGCTCGACCCCTACACCAACTACATCGCCGAGGACGACATCGAGGACTTCCGCACCATGACGACCGGGCAGTACGGCGGCATTGGGGCCGTCGTGAGCAAGCGCAACGGCAAAACCGTGGTGCAGGCCGCCTACGAGGGTTACCCGGCCCAGAAAGCCGGCTTGCTGCCCGGCGATGAAATCCTGAACATCAACGGCGTGCTGGTCGACAAAAAGTCGAACTCCGATGTGAGCAAGCTGCTCAAGGGCCAGGCCAACTCGGTGGTGAAGCTGCTGGTAACCCGCTTTGGCCAGGATGCACCGGTGGAAATCAACATCACCCGCGACAAGATTCAGGTGGATAATGTGCCCTACTACGGCATGCTGACGCCCGAAATCGGCTACTTCCAGCTCAGTGGTTTTACCGTGGATGCGGGCAAGGAGGTACGGCTGGCCGTGAGCAAGCTCAAGGAGCAGGGGGCCAAAAAGCTTATTTTTGATATTCGCGACAACCCCGGCGGCCTGCTCAATGAGGCCGTGAACATCTCCAACCTGTTCGTCGACAAAGGCCGCGACATCGTGAGCACCAAGGGCAAGGTGGCCGACTGGAACAAAACCTACAAGGCCCTCGACCTGCCGCTCGACACCCAAACGCCGATTGTCGTCATTACCAGCAACCGCTCGGCTTCGGCCTCCGAAATTGTGTCGGGCGTGTTGCAGGACTACGACCGGGCCGTGCTGGTGGGCGAGCGCACGTTTGGCAAGGGTCTCGTGCAGGCCACCCGCCCGCTGAGCTACAACTCGCAGCTGAAAGTGACAACCGCCAAGTACTACATCCCGAGCGGGCGCTGCATCCAGGAAATCGACTACACCCACCGCGCCGACGACGGCACGCTGGGCAAAGTGCCCGACTCGTTGCGCACGGCCTTTAAAACCCAGGCCGGCCGCGCCGTGTACGACGGCGGCGGCGTGGCCCCCGACGTGGCCGTGCAGGAGCGCGAAATTGCCGACATCACCCGGGTGCTGCTCCAGAAAAGCTACCTCTTCGACTACGCTACCCGCTACCGCGCCCAGCACCCCACTATCGTGTCGGCCCGGCAGTTCAAGCTCTCCGATGCCGATTACCAGCAGTTCGTCGACTATCTCAAGGGTAAGGACATCAGCTACGAAACCGACACGGAGAAGGCCCTGACCACTCTCACCAAGAAGCTGAAGGCCGAAAAACACTACGACGACGTGAAAGCGGAGCTCGAAGCCACCCGCCGCAAGGTCACGACCAACAAGGCCAACGACCTGACCCGCTTCAAGCCTGAAATCCGGGAGCTGCTGGAGCAGGAAATCGTGTCGCGCTACTACTTCCAGAAGGGCAGCATCGAGGCCAGCTTCGACGACGACCCCAACATCCTGATGGCCCTGAGCGTGCTCAACGACCAGCCGCGCTATACCGCCCTGCTGCGCCCCGGCACCGTGGAGGCCAAAACCCGCCCCGAAGCCAAGCGCAACATGGGCGGCAGCGGAGGGCAGTAAAGAACAGTGAGCCTAACGCTGCTGACTATGGAAAACCTTCGTTCCCGCATCACCCTGAACCCGCGCCAGTGCGGCGGCCGGCCCTGCATTCGCGGCATGCGGATTCGGGTAACCGATGTGCTGAATCTGCTGGCGGCCGGCCTTACAGTAGAGCAGCTACTAGCCGAAATGCCCGACCTGGAGCCGCTGGACGTGCAGGCGGCACTACAATACGCGGCCCAACGAATTGACCACCCTTCGCTGGCGGCATGACGTTCTGGCTGGATGCGCAACTTTCGCCGTTGCTAGCTGTTTGGCTGCGCTGGCAGTTTAAGCTGACGGTTTTTACGCTGCGGGAAATTGGGCTGCGCGATGCGGAAGACGAGGAAATCTTTCGGGCAGCAAGGTTGGCCGAGGTTGTCGTGATAACCAAAGACGCCGACTTCCCACAACTGTTGGAGCGATTAGGGCCCCCGCCGCAGGTGATATGGCTGACCTGTGGCAATACTACGAACGAGAGGCTCCAGCAATTGCTGCTCCCGCTGTTACCACAAGCGCTGAAATTGTTGCAGGCAGGCGAGCCATTAGTCGAAATAAGCGCTCCTCACTAGCTGTTACTGTTCTGACAACGCTGAATTCAGCCCCAACACCCCCACGCCCACAATACGACGCGAGGCCTTTTCCTGCACCAGCACCACGGCCCGCAAATTGGCGGTCTTCCAGACTGGATTGAGTTGCAGCGGCACGCTGGCGGCAAAGGTGCCATCGGCGGCCGGGGAGCCCAGCGGCCGCAACTCGCGCACCACGGCGGCGTGGCGCAGCAACCGGCCCGAGTTTTCGCCCCGGCCAACCTGGGTGGAAAGGCTGGTTTCGGTGAGAGCCAGCAGCACTTCGGTGGGGGCAGTGCCGGCTGGTAGCGCATCTACTTTAATAGCCAACTTACCGGTAATGGCGCGGCTAAGCTGCACGGTGGCGCGCGGGGCTTGGGCGGCGCGGGCTATGGCCTCTGTAAGCTTGCCGCGCTGGCTACCCACGAACTCGTAGCGGCCGTTCACCACGGCCTGGGGCGTGTAGGAGCCGGTGCCAAACCCCGCGGCGTAGGTACGCTGGCGCTCGGTGAACTGGGCCGATGAAAACGGGTCTTTCCAGCCCAGGCGGTTCCAATAGTCGACATGCTCGCCCAGGGCAATAACTTCCACGCCGGGCACCGACTGGGCCATTTCCAGCTCCCGCAACGCCGCGTCGGCGGCCGGGCAGCTGGAGCAACCTTCCGACGTGAACAACTCGACTACCACCGGTACCCGGGCGGGGCCGGGTGGGGTTTTTGCAACCTGGTTGGCGGAGCCGGAGCTTGTCAGCAATGCGGCAGCAGCCACTGATGAAACAACCGTGGAAAGTAGCAGGATTATTTTCATTGCCAAGAGGATAAAGTAGAACCCAGCCACTGGGCCGTAGCGGGCACTTGGTCGGCAACAGTACCGTGCGCCTGCTGGTTCGTAATAACGCCGGCCCATAGCGGCCCCATCTTACCGGGACGTACCTTTGCCCCATGTCTTCGTTGCTGCTGTCTATAGAAACTTCCTCGCCCGTCTGCTCCGTGGCGGTGCACCACCTCGAAACGGGCCGACTGCTGGGCCAGGCCGAGCTGCGGCTCGAAAAATCGCACTCCACGCACCTGAGCGTCCTCATCGAGCAGTTGCTGGCCAACACCCTGCACGCGCTGTCCGATGTGGCGGCCGTGGCCGTGTCCGACGGGCCGGGCTCCTACACCGGTCTGCGCATTGGGGCGGCCGCCGCCAAGGGGCTGTGTTACGCGCTGGAGGTGCCGCTGCTGGCCGTGGGCACGCTGCCCGCCCTGGCCCGGCAGGTAGCAGGCCGCACCGCTCGCCCCGACCAGTACCTCTACTGCCCGATGCTTGACGCCCGCCGCCTCGAAGTGTACGCCGCCCTCTACCGCGCCGACGGCTCCGAAGTGCTGGCCCCCGCGCCCCTGCTGCTCGACGAAACCACGCTAACCGAACAAATGGCCACCCAGCCGGTGTTGTTCTTCGGAAGCGGGGCCGCCAAGTTCCAGCCGCTGGTGGCCGCACAGCCCCACGCCGTGTTCCTGGCCGGCATCGAACCTTCGGCCGTAGCAGTGGGCGAGCTGGCCCTGGAGGCCTACCAGCGCCAGGAGTTCCGCGATGTGGCTTACTATGAGCCGTTTTACCTGAAGGAAGTATATACGACAACCCCCAAAGAGAAGTGATATTTCAGAAGTAAGTATTGAGAAGGGAGACGAGTAAGCCCACCTTGGCGTGTTATCCGTCTTACCTCTCACCTCTTGGTACTCACTTCTAAACCCTCACTTCTCACCTCTGAAAAATGGAAGATCTCACCAACCGCGTTGCCCAAAGCGCCCTCGTCACGCTCAACCTCGAAGAGTTTATCCACCCCGGTGAGCGGGTGGTGTACGACATCAAGGACAACCTGTTTCAGGGCCTGATGCTGCGCGAAAAGGACTTTCGGGCCTTCGTGAAAGACCACGACTGGAGCCAGTACGACGGAAAAAACGTAGCCGTTATCTGCTCGGCCGATGCCATTGTGCCTACCTGGGCCTACATGGTGCTGGCCGGTAAGCTTCAGGGCCACGCCCACCGCTACGTGTTCGGCGACCTGGCCGCGCTGGAGCAGGAGTTATTCCACGAAGCCATTGCCGGTATCGACGCCGAGCAGTACCACGACGCCAAGCTCGTTATTAAAGGCTGCGGCGAGAAGCCCGTGCCCACCTACGCCTACGTGGCCATCATGCAGAAACTGTTGCCCGTAGCCAGCAGCATTATGTACGGCGAGCCGTGCAGCACCGTCCCGCTCTACAAGCGCCCGAAAGTGGCTACGGCGTAGCAGCAGCCAGCTATTCTGCACTTACATGGCTAGCTGCCTGTATTTATGAAAGAGCCCCCGTAGCGAAAGTTGCGGGGGCTCTTTCGTTGGTTCCAAGGTAATTGGGCCTCCGGTCTGTGCGGACTGTTAAGGCCGTCGGATAGTTTTGTGCCGACAATACGTGGCTTAAGCTTGAGGTAAACATGCATAATTCCGCATCTTTGACCTGCCAATTAGCCCCGCATGAGTCAAACCGCTGCCCCCGCCTACAAAATCAGTGTCCTGACGGGCGTTTCCATCGTGGTGGCCAATATGGTGGGCACCGGCGTTTTTACCAGCCTCGGGTTCCAGGTGCTCGATATCCAGAGCGGGTTTGCGCTGCTGATGCTGTGGGTGGTGGGCGGCGTAATTGCCCTGTGTGGCGCCCTGAGCTACGGCGAGCTGGCGGCGGCCCTGCCCCGCTCGGGGGGCGAGTACCACTATCTGTCGCGCATCTACCATCCGTCGCTGGGGTTTCTGTCGGGCTGGGTGTCGGCCACAGTGGGCTTCGCGGCCCCGACGGCCGCCGCCGCACTGGCCCTGGAGCAGTACGCCGGCAGCGTGTGGCCCGGCCTGCCGCCTAAGCTGCTGGCCGTGAGCGTCGTGCTGCTGCTCACGCTGGTGCACGGCATCAGCAGCCGGGCCGGCAGCCGCCTGCAAGTGGCGGTAACCGCTATCAAGGTGGTGGTGCTGGTGGGCTTTATCGGCTTAGGATTGGTCGTGGCCACGCCCCAGCCGCTGGCCTTCGTGCCCCAGGGTCCGGCCGACTGGAATGTGCTGCTGAGTCCGGCCTTCGCTGTGTCGCTCATTTTCGTGTCGTATGCCTATTCGGGCTGGAACGCGGCCGTGTACCTGACCGGCGAAATCGACCAGCCCCAGCGCAACCTGCCCCGGATTCTGCTCACGGGCACCGCCTTGGTGCTGGTGCTCTACGTGGCCCTGAACTTCATTTTCCTGTACTCCACGCCCATCAGCGCCCTCAAAGGGCAAGTGGAAGTGGGCTTCGTGGCCGCTACCAGCCTGTTCGGGCCCGTCGGGGGCCGGCTCATGGGCGGGCTGATTGCCGCGTTGCTGGTGTCCACCATCAGCTCCATGATTTTCGCCGGCCCCCGCATCGTGCAGGTAATGGGCGAGGACTTGCCGGCATTGCGGTTTCTGGCCAAACGAAGCGCGGCCGGCGTGCCCGTGCGGGCGCTGCTGTTTCAGCTGGCCCTCACGCTGCTGTTCGTCATGGAGTCGTCGTTTGCCCAGGTGGTGGTGTACTCGGGCTTTATTCTGAGTTTATTCACTTTCCTGACCGTGCTGGGCTTGTTCGTGCTGCGGCTGCGGCAGCCGGAACTGGTGCGGCCTTACCGCGCCTGGGGCTACCCGTTCACGCCGCTGCTGTTTCTGCTGCTCAACGGCTGGACGCTGCTCTACATTGCCCGCGACAAACCCACCGAAACCCTCTACGGCCTGGCCACCCTGCTGGCCGGCCTACTGGTCTACGGCCTCAGCCGACTGCGTAAAAGTTAGCAATTTCTCCATTCCACCACCATGCGTTTTTCCACTCCTCAACGCCTGCTGCCGGCCCTGCTGGTACTGCTGGCGGCCTGCAACGAGCCCTCGACCACCAAAACCGAGCAGCCCACCACTACCCCGGCCGCCGCGCCCGATACTACCGTAGCCGTGGCACCACCCGCGCCCGCCAAGCCCGATACGGCCGCCATCCACAACGTGGCCGCCTATCTGGCCGGCCTGCCCGTAAGCCGGGGCAGCGACCTGCAAGAGCTGGAAACCCAGCCCGCCTGGCAGGCCTACGCCGCCGACGCCGACAAAAGCTGGACGAAATACCACGCCGCCCGCACAACTAAAATCGAAGCCTGGGCCGCCAAGGAGCTGGATTCAGTACGCGCCGCCAGCCCCACCATCTTCTATCCCTTCAGCGGCCCCGATTTCCTGAACGTGACCACCATGTTCCCCGGCAGCCAGACCTACGTGCTGCTGGGCCTGGAGCCCGTGGGCACCGTGCCCAGCCGCGCCAACCTCGAAAACCGCAAGCTGTTCCCGGCTCTCAAGGAGTCGTTGTGGTCGGTGCTGAATTTCAGCTTCTTTCGCACCAACTCCATGGCCGTCAACCTGAAGTCGGTAGAGCTGGATGGCGCGTTGCCGCTCATGCTGCTCTTCGCTGCCCGCACCCAGCACCAGGTCGAGGCCGTGCGCTACGTGCAGCTGCTGCCCGATGGCCAGCTCGCCGAGGCCGACTCGACCCTCATCCGTAAGCCCGGCCGAAAAGCCGTGCCGGGCGTTGAGGTGAAGCTGCGCTCGGCCAGCGGCCAGGCCAAAACGCTGCAATACTTCTCCGTCGATATCAGCGACGGGCAGCTGGGCCAGACCCAGGAAGCCGCCCTCAAGTACGTGCGCACGCTGGGGCCGCTGACCACCTACGTGAAGTCGGCCACCTACCTGATGCACAAATCCTACTTCAGCAAAGTGCGCAACCTGGTGCTGGAGCGGAGCAATTTCGTGTTGCAGGACGATTCGGGCATTGCCATGAAGTACTTCAAACCCGCCGACTGGCAGCTGACCTACTACGGCACCTACAAGCGCCCCATCAACCTGTTCGCCAAGCAGTACCAGCCCGAAATGACGGCCGCCTATACCGATAAAGCCAACCCGCCCCGCCCGCTGCCCTTCGGCACCGGCTACAACTGGCGCGAAAACGATTCCAACCTGCTGCTCGCCCGCCGCGCCACTCCCGTAGCCGAGTAGGAGGGAGGTCGCCCCAAAACCGCCGCGCCGGGTTCCAGCAGGAGCCCGGCGCTTTTTTGTGGAATCGGTCAGCAATTGAAGCCCTGTTTTTGGGAACGTAGTACCACGGGCGCTGGCCGTTTGCCGGGGTGCTCCTTATATGTAGTCGCGAAGTGGTTTGCGAAAAGCAGGCGGTTGTAGAGACGCATAATTGCGTCTCGTCGTTGCTGATGTTGTTAGGTAGCATGGTTCCGGTAACTCAACAACGAGACGCATTTATGCGTCTCTACACAGTATAGAGGCTTGCCAAGCTGGGCAGAACTAGTAGCGTCCTTATAGGTAGGACGAGTAAGGGAGGCAAAGTTTTTGCCGACCTTTAGGTATATGATGCGTCCTCTTGCCCTGCTTGCCTGCGGCTTCTTTGCGACCCTGCTGACTTCTTTTGGCCCGGTAGCCGAGCCAAAGATGCCACTCCAAAGCAGCCCCGACAGCCCCCTGCTCGACAGCCTGCTCCGCGCCGATGCCCGCCTGCTGCCCGTTGTGGAGCGCGCCGGGGAATACGAGTTGCAGATTATCTACACCCAAATCAACCGCGACGCCCGGCAGCGGCCCACTTTCGTTGAGCACACCTACCGGCTCGATGCCGGCCAGTACTTCAACCCGGCCAGCCTTGTGAAGCTGCCCACCGTGGCGCTGGCCCTCGAAAAGCTCAACCGCCTGCACCAGCTCGGCCTCAGCCGCCGCTCGCCCATGAGCACCGGCACCGCCTTCCGCTGCCAGACGCCCGCCCCCTACGTCCAGTCCGCCGACTCCGACCGCGTCAATACCGTCGGCAACTACGCCAAGCGCATGCTGCTCGTCAGCGACAACGGGGCCTACAACCGCCTCTACGAGTTCCTGGGCCAGCGCCCGCTCAACGAGCGGCTGGCCGAGCTGGGCTACCCCGAAACCCGCATCGTGCGCCGCTTTGCCCCCTGCGATACCGCCGCCAACCGCCACACCAACCCGCTGGAGTTCCACGACCCCGCCACCGGCCAGGTCAGCTACCAGCAGCCCGCCGCCGTCAACCCGCGCCCATTCGATTCGCCGTTGGGCCGCATCAGCAAAGGCCGCGCCCACCAGGCCGGCGGCCGCATCGTGCCCGGCCCCTACGATTTCACTACTGCCAACTACCTGCCGCTGCACTCCATCACCAGAATGCTGCGCTCGTTGCTTTTCCCGGAGGATGTGTCGGCCAGTCACCGTTTCCAGCTCACCCCCGACGATTACAGCTTCCTGCGCTACTACCTGCACCACACACCCCACGGCTCGGGCTATTCGCTCTACCAGCCCGGCCGCTACTTCGACGCCTACAAAAAGTACCTCTACTACGGCCGCCAACCCGCGGCCCTCGCCGAACCCGGCCTGCGCATCTATAATATAGTAGGCATGTCGCACGGCTACCTGGCCGACGTCGCCTACTTCGCCGACTCCACCCATCAGTCGGAGTTCATGCTCAGCGCCGTGCTCTACGTCAACAAAAACGGCATCATCAACGACGGAACCTACGAATACGACACCGTGGGCCTGCCTTTTCTGGCCGCCCTGGGCCAGCAGATTCGCCACTACGAGGCCACCCGCAACCGCCCTGTGGCCTCTCTGCCAATTGAATTCACGCAGGCAGAAACCATTCGCTAAGCCCGCCTGCAAAAAGAAAGTCGCTGAGGCAGTGGACCGAAGCGAGCCTTGAACGAGTATTTTACCTCCCGGGTTTGCGTAATCCAACGCAAACCCCCACTTTTGCATCCCCAACCGGAACGCGGTCGGGACCACCACTTCTCCGGAAGGGTTCCTGAAAAAAGGTTGCCCTGGCAGTTGCGGAAGTCAAAAAGGATTTACTACCTTTGCACCCCGCTTCAACCGGAGGCGCTGCTACCCACCTTCGCTAAGTCCGCTGAAAAGGCGACTGACACTAGCGGGAAGGCCGAAAAAGAGAAAAACTTTTTCTCTCTAAGCCTTGCACCAACCAAAAAGCTGCTTACCTTTGCAGCCCGCTTCAACCGGAAGGGGATACAGCAGGACGAAAAAAGAAACGCTTCGAAAAAAGTTTTCTTCTTTCCCTTGCAAGTAGCGAAAAGCTACTTACCTTTGCAGCCCGCTTCAATCGGAAGGGCCCACAACAAATCAAC
>NZ_FOHS01000002.1 GCF_900111515.1 Hymenobacter actinosclerus | reverse complement strand
AGACTAGGACGTTGATAGGCCCCAGGTGTACAGTCAGAAATGGCATAGCCGAGGGGTACTAAGGGCTCGAACACTTCTGTAGCAAATAAGCTCACCGCTTGCTTTTTCTTTCACTCTGCCTCTATGTCGAATTTCACAGCTGTTGTGTGCGAACACGCATAACACGCTGAATTGATAATGGTGGCTTTAGCCCGGGTGTTCACCTCTTCCCATTCCGAACAGAGTCGTTAAGCCCCGGAGCGCCTATGGTACTGCCTTCATCGGTGGGAGAGTCGGTCGCCGCCAACCTTATCAAGCCTGCTGCCCCGCAGCGTCCTGTGCCCGCAAGGCAGAAGGATGCGCGGGGCAGCTCGCGTTTAGGGCCAGGCCAACGGTAACAGGAGTGCCAACCGGCACAGGGCTACCGGGCTTTGTCTGGTCCAGCACAATAAGGCCCGCTTCTTCACGTGAGGGAGCGGGCCTTTATTGTGGGGGGATGGCTTCGAAACAGAAACAACTTCTACACAGCCCATCGTAGCCGGGCGCGATACTTGGAACCAGAGCGGTGGCAGCTGGACGCACGTGCACGGGCTCCTGAATGCTGCAAAACCTTAGAGTGCCTATCCTAAGGCTGGAATCCCTGTTTAATCAGCAGATATTCCAGCCTTTTTCATTGTCGCTGTAACCGGTAGCGCGCATGTAAGTCCTCAAGGGGATTTGCCGCCCCTTTTTTGTGTTTACCTTCACGGAATTACTGTTTCTGCTTCATGGTATTTACGTATCCGTGGTTTCTGTGGGGTTTGCTGGCCGTTGCCATTCCCATTGCCATCCATTTATTTGAGTTGCGCCGGCCGCAGCGCGTGCTGTTTTCCAATGTGGAGTTTATCCGCGAGGTGAAGCTGGTGACGGCCCGGCAGCGTAAGCTGAAGCATTTACTAGTGTTGGCGGCCCGGATTGGGTTGGTTGTTTTTCTGGTTTTGCTATTCGCTCAGCCTTACATACCGGCACCTGAGCAGGCAGCCACTGGCAATGTTGTGCAGGTGGTGCTCGACGACTCGCCTAGTATGCGCCAATTGGGTGCCAATGACCAGCCGGTGCTGGAGCAGGCTATCGACCAAGCGGCCGATTTGCCCTTGGCCTTTCCGGCAGCGACCCGTTTTGGGCTTGCGCCGGGAGGGCCTGATTTGCTGAGTGCTGCCGCTTTTCGCAGTGCGGTGGAACAAGTGCAGGTGAGCGGCCAAGCAGGTAAACTGAGCCGGATGCTGGCTCAACGGCAGCAGAGCCGCGAAGTGGGAAAAGGGCCGTTATTCGTATTCTCCGATTTTCAGAAGAACGACTTTTCAACCCGCACCTTACAACTGCTTGATTCCACTCAGCAGGTTTTTCTGGTTCCAACTGCGGCTCGGCCCACTGCCAATGTGTTTGTGGACAGCGTTTGGCTGGATGACGGGTTTGTGCGCAGTGAGGTTGACCTGACCCTGCACATTAGATTAAGGAATGGTGGCCAGCAACTCGCCGAGAACTGCCCGGCTAAGCTCTTTGTCGGAACGCGGCAGGCCGCCGCTTTTCAGGCTACAGTGCCCGCGGGGCAAACCGTTACCAACCAGGTAAGGCTGCGGCTGAATGGGGCGCAGGCGCAGAAGTGCCGGGTGGCAGTCGATGATTTCCCAGTGGACTTCGACAATACTTACTTCTTTACATTGCAGCCCGCTGCGCAAATAAAGGTGGTGGAAGTGGCTCCGGTTGAACAACTCGGCCGGCTTTATGGCAACGAGCCGCTGTTCAGCTACCAATTCACCAGCGCACAAACGGCCGACTACCGCAAGCTGGCGGTAGGCAACCTGCTGATTCTGCGTGAAGCGCCGGGCCTTGCTGCCGGCCTGCGCGAAAACCTGCGCCGTGCCGTGCAGCAGGGGGCCACGCTGGTGGTAGTGCCTCCGGCCGCCATGGGTAGCCGCGAGGCATACGGGCAACTTTTCCGTGAGTTGGGGGTGGGCCAGGTACAGTGGCAACCAATGTCGCCTGCCGGGCCTGTACTTCAGGAGGTAGCGCTGCCCGATACCCGTAACCCCTTTTTTCAGGATGTGTTTGCGGGCCTGAACCCGCGGGCGGGTATGCCCCGCGCGGCACCGGTACTGCGTTGGGCTCGCACGGGCACTGAAATTTTGCGGATGCGCGACGGAGAGAGTTATCTGGCTGGTTTTCCGAGTGGGGCCGGCATGGTGTACGTATTCTCGGCCCCGTTTACTGCCCCGTATTCCGATTTCGCCCAGCACCCGCTGTTTGTCCCGGTACTTTATAAACTGGCTATGCAGAGCTACCGGCAGCCGCAACAGCCCGCTTACCGCATCAATCAGGCCGTTGTAGGCGTACAGCTCCCGGAAACGGCCGCTGGTCCGGAGGCGGTATACCGGCTGGTGCAGGATAGTCTGAGCTTTATTCCGGTGCATCGGCGGCAGGGCAGTATGCTGCGGTTGGAGATTCCGCCTGGACTACGGCAGCCCGGGTTCTACGAATTGCAGCAGGCCGGCAAAACTGTTGCCACGCTGGCTTTCAACTTCGACAAGCGCGAATCGGAACTGGCCGGCTACTCGGCGGCCGAGCTACGCGCCCTAATTGGTCCCAATCGGCCCAATGTGCGGGTGTATGAAACCAGCGGCAGCCAGACGGCGGCCGCGCAGTATAAGGCTACGCGGGTTGGGACGCCGCTGTGGCAGTACTGCATCTGGGGGGCGCTGGCCTGCCTGTTGCTGGAGGCGCTGCTGCTGCGTTGGCAGCGTCGGCCCGCGCCCGTGGTGGCGGTAGGGGCGTAAGAGGGGCTGGAGCAGCCGACCGCAACAAGTGGTGGGGTAAGGGTGGTTGCGATGGGGCCCGTATCTTGCGCCTTCATTCGATCTATGCTTTTGAAACCCACTACCGCTTCCACTGCCAGCCCCGTGCTGCGCACCGCCATGTTATGCGGGGCCATTACCGGGGCGTTGTGCTTTGCCTGGGTGTTGTTCCTTTATGTCAGCGACAACAACCCCTACGGTCCTAAACGGACGCTGGCCGACTTCTTCCCGCCGCTGGCCGCCATTGCCAGCCAGGTACTGCTGCGCCGCTACTACCAGCCGGAGGGGCCGGGGCTTGGGAAAAGCATCGGGGTAGGGGTGCTTACGGCGCTGGTATCGGCACTGGTAGCGGCCTCAGCGTTCTATCTCTTCTCGCGGCTTACGGGGCCAGGGCTGATTGAGCAGCACTTGGCGGAGGTACACAAACTGCTGGAAAGCACGAAAGCCCTGTACCTGAAGGAAGCCAACGGTCTGCAGCAATACGAGGCTACGCTCCGCAACCTGGCCCGCACACCGGCCCAGTTTGCGCAGGACGAATTTTCCAAAAAGCTGTTTTTCGGAGTGCTGATCAGTATTCCGGGTGGGGTGTTCTTGCGGAAATAATTTACCTTCCCGCAATCATCCACTCTCTACCCCTTTTTGTTCATGGAAAACACCACTACCCCCGCAGTTACGCCATCCTCAGTTGGCATCCGTTACGGCCTCATTACCGGAGTCATAGTCACTATTATCTCGTTTCTACAGCTAGCCCTTATCAGCGACCCTGAAACCCCGGTGCGTTGGTTGAGTGCAGTAGTGATGATTGTGGCGATTGTCATGGCCCACAAACAATTCAAAAAGCTCAATAACGGCTTCATGAGCTACGGTCAGGGCTTAGGCATCGGCACTATTCTGACGGTAGTAGCCGGCGTTATCAGCAGCATTTTCAGCTATGTGTACATGACCTTTATCGACCCCAGCTACATGGGACGGGTAATGGACTTGACGCGGGCTAAAATGGAAACCCAGGGCCTGGATGAAGCCCAGATTGACCAGGCAATGGCCATGACTTCGAAGTTTTCGAGTGGGCCACTGACAATAGTATTCGGAATCCTAGGAGCTGCTATTGTGGGCTTTATTATCTCGCTCATCGTTTCGGCTTTCACTAAAAATACCCGCCCTGAGTTTGAGTAAGCGCCTGCCGCAGCACTTTCCGGTGGAGTTGTCCATCGTTATTCCGCTGCTCAACGAAGCCGAGTCATTGCCCGAGCTCACGCGCTGGATTCATCGCGTGCTGGCGCAGCATGGGCTCACCTACGAGGTCATTCTCATCGACGACGGCTCGACCGACGACTCGTGGGCCGTGATTGAGGAACTGGCCGCCACCGACACCCACCTGCGCGGCATCCGCTTCAACCGCAACTACGGTAAGTCGGCGGCCCTGAACGTGGGCTTCAAGGAAACGACCGGCCGGGTGGTGTGCACCATGGACGCCGACCTGCAGGACTCGCCCGAGGAGTTGCCCGAACTCTACCGCATGATTACCGAGGACGGCCTCGATCTGGTGAGCGGCTGGAAGAAGAAGCGCTTCGACCCGCTTAGCAAAACCATTCCGACTAAGCTCTTCAACGGGGCCACGCGCTGGATTTCGGGCATCAACCTGCACGATTTCAACTGCGGGCTGAAATCCTACGATAGTCGGGTGGTAAAAAGCATCGAGGTGTACGGCGAAATGCACCGCTACATCCCCGTTATCGCCAAGTGGGCCGGTTTCCGGCGCATCGGCGAGAAGGTAGTGCAGCACCAGGAGCGCAAGTACGGCACCACCAAGTTCGGGCTGGAGCGGTTCGTGTACGGCTTCCTCGATTTGATGAGCATCACGTTCGTGAGCCGGTTTCGGCGGCGGCCGATGCATTTTTTCGGGGCCCTGGGCTCGGTTTCCTTCCTGCTGGGCATGCTGATTGCGCTCTGGCTGATGGTGGATAAAGTCTGGCACTCCTGGCACAACGTGGCCACCCGCGCCGTTACCGATCAGCCCTTGTTCTTCCTGGCCCTGGTAGCCGTTATTGTGGGTGTGCAGTTGTTTCTGGCCGGTTTTTTGGCCGAAATGGTGCAGCTCAACGGCGACAACCGCAACGACTACCTGGTAAAGGAGCGGCTTAATTTGAAGTAAAAAGCAAATTGTCACCTAACAAGATGCGCGTAGTCATCATCGGGCCGGCGTACCCGCTGCGGGGCGGGCTGGCTACCTACAACGAGCGGCTGGCCCAGGCCTTTCAGGAGGCCGGCGACGAGGTGCGACTCGTGACTTTCTCGCTCCAGTATCCTGGCTTCCTGTTTCCGGGCCAGACGCAGTTCAGCACCGGGCCCGCGCCCGAGGGGCTCGACATTGAGGTCAGTCTGAACTCGGTGAATCCGCTTTCGTGGTGGAAAGTAGGGGAGAAGCTACGCCGCGAGAAGCCCGATTTGGTTGTTTTTCGGTTCTGGCTGCCGTTTATGGGGCCGGCCCTGGGCACGGTGGCCCGCCTCGCCGCCCGCAACGGCCACACCCGCGTGGTGGCCATCACCGACAACGTGATTCCGCACGAGGCCCGGCCCGGCGACCGGCCGCTGACGCGCTACTTCCTGAGCGCCTGCCACGGCTTCGTGACAATGAGCCGGTCGGTGCTGGCCGATTTGCGCCGCCTGCACTTCCGGCAACCGGCCCTCTACCGCCCCCACCCGCTCTACGACAACTTCGGCCCTACCAAGCCTAAAGCGTCGGCCCTGGCGGCTTTAAAGCTCGATCCCAGCTTTGGCTACCTGTTGTTCTTCGGCTTCATCCGCGCCTATAAGGGCCTCGATATCCTGCTCGAAGCGTTTGCCGACGAGCGGCTGGCCGCGCTGCCGGTGAAGCTGATAATTGCCGGCGAATACTACGAGGATGCCGCGCCCTACGAGGCGCTCATCAGGCAGCACAACCTGGAAAGCCGCCTGATCCGGGCCACCGACTTCATCCCCAACGAGCAGGTAGCCGACTATTTTTGCGCCGCCGATATGGTAGTGCAGCCCTACAAAAACGCCACCCAGAGCGGGGTTTCGCAGATTGCCTACCACTTCGGCCGCCCCATGCTGGTCACCGACGTGGGTGGCCTGGCCGAACTGATTCCTGACGGAGAAGTCGGCTACGTAGTGCCGCCCGCGCCCCAGGCTATTGCCGACGCGCTGGTCGATTTTTACGCCCGGCAGCGGGAGGTCGAGTTTATGGCCGGGTTGGCGGCGAAGCGCCAGGAGTTTTCGTGGGAGGTGATGGTAGCGGCGCTGAAGGAAGTGGCAGGCTGACTGCCGGAGCTCCGGCGCCGGCTCGCCCTAAGGAGTTAAACGGGCACACTCGCTCGCACCGCCTCAAATACCCTCTCCGCCGGTAAATCCTCCATGCAACTG
Source organism: Hymenobacter actinosclerus (assembly GCF_900111515.1). Taxonomy (GTDB): domain Bacteria; phylum Bacteroidota; class Bacteroidia; order Cytophagales; family Hymenobacteraceae; genus Hymenobacter; species Hymenobacter actinosclerus. Next base: position 1,225,519 of record NZ_FOHS01000002.1, on the reverse strand, counting down.
GCGCCCAGGCGGCAGGTACCGCGGTAGAAGCACACGCATTGCCTGTCGGACTGCACGAGCTGGCCGCGGCCGTAGAGGTCAAATTCGTGGGGGTTGAAGATGTTGTTCATCAGAATCGTGGGCTTTTGCAGGGCGATGCTGATGTGCATGGCCATGGTTACCTGCGTCACGATGCCGTCCAGCTGGTGCATGAGGTTGATGAACTGGGGCAGGGGGAAGGTGCCCAGGTAGGCCGCGCCGGTGGCGGCTTGCAGGCGGCGGTTGCGGGCGTCTTCGGCCTCGCCGCCCAGCAGCACGGGTGCGTAGCCGGCGGTTTGCAGCTGGGCAATTAGCGCCAGCCACTTCTCGTCGCTCCACAGGCGCGTGGTCCACCGGTCGCCGCAGCCGGTGTTCAGGCCGATGCGGGGGCCAGCGCCGGTAGGTAACTGGCTCCAATCGTAGCCCTTGTCGTCGTGGGTGTCGAAGACGTACTCTTCGCCCCGGAAGTCGAAGCCGCAGAGCTCGAAAATCTCCTGCACGTAGGGCTTGGTGTTGGCCAGGCTGAGCTGGTCGAACACGCCGGTGAGGTATTTGTGCTGGGCCAGCTCGTTCACCGGCCAGGCCACGCCGTCGGCGGAGCGCAGGGCGTAGCCGAACTTCTCGGGGGCCGAAATAACGTTCAGCAGCGCGCAGGCCTCCTTCTCTTTATCGAGGTTGATAACGACGTCGAACTCGCGGGCCTGCAGTTGCAGGGCGCTGGCGAAATCAAACTTGAGAATTTCCTCAATCTCGTGCTGGGGCAGGATGGCGGGCGTGAGTGTGAGCCAGGTGATAAAGCAGCCCGGCCGCTCCTGGCGCAGCCGCCGCAGCAGGGGCGTGGTCCGGATAACGTCGCCGATGGCCCCGAGCTTGATGATCAGAATGCGGCTCGTGACGGGCGCGTACACCGGGCAGTCGGGGCAGGTGTAACCATCGGTTTTGTTGGGCCGGCAGGGCAGGTCGCCGCGGAAGTGGCGGCAGTCGGCATGCACAGTGAGGCCGTTGAGTTGGGGCATTACAGTCTGGTGAGCTTGAGTTGTTAACTAAGGGAAATGCGGTAGCTGTGCTGAACAGGGTAGTTTACCTTCTGCGAGGAAGGAATCTGCCCATTTGCTGCATTGCTCGTATTGCGTCACATTCCCACGTAGTTCTGCGGCGCAATGGCACGCAGCTCCTGCTTCACGGCGTCGCTCACGTCCAGCCCATCCACGAACTCGCGGATGGTTTCCTGCGAAATGGCTTCGCCGGTGCGGGTGAGGGCTTTGAGGGCGTTGTAGGGGTCGGGGTAGGCTTCGCGGCGCAGGATGGTTTGCAGGGCCTCGGCCACCACGGCCCAGTTGGCTTCCAGGTCGCGGTGCAGGGCGGCTTCGTCGAGGGCCAGCTTGCCGAGGCCGCGCTGCAGGGCCGTAAGGGCGATGAGCGTGTGGCCCAGCGGCACGCCCAGGTTGCGCAGCACCGTCGAGTCGGTGAGGTCGCGCTGGAGCCGGCTGATGGGCAGCTTGGCCGACAGGTGCTCCAGCACGGCATTGGCCAAACCCAGGTTGCCCTCGGCGTTTTCGAAGTCGATGGGGTTCACCTTGTGCGGCATAGCCGAGGAGCCCACTTCGCCGGCCTTCACCGTCTGGCGGAAGTAGCCCAGCGAAATGTACTGCCACACGTCGCGGGCCAGGTCGGTGAGGATGGTATTGAGCCGCTTGAGGCCGTCGCAGAGGGCGGCCAGGTGGTCGTAGTGCTCGATTTGGGTGGTGGGGTGGCTGCGCTTGAGCCCGAGCCGGCCCTCCACGAACTGCTGGGCAAACTGGTGCCAGTCGAGGTTGGGGTAGGCCACGTGGTGGGCGTTGAAGTTGCCGGTGGCCCCGCCGAACTTGGCCGCGAACGGCACCTGGCCCAGCAGCTCTACCTGGGCATCGAGCCGGGCCACAAACACTTCAATTTCCTTGCCCAGGCGGGTAGGGGAGGCCGGCTGGCCGTGGGTGCGGGCCAGCATGGGCACGGCGGCCCACTCCTGGGCGCGGGTGGCCAGCTGGTTGCGCACGGCGGCGTAGGCGGGCAGCAGGGTGTGGAGCAGCGCGTGCTGCAAACTCAGCGGAATGGCGGTGTTGTTGATATCCTGCGAGGTGAGGCCGAAGTGGATGAACTCCACGAACCCGCCCAGGCCCAGGGCCTGGAACTTGTCGCGCAGGAAGTACTCCACGGCCTTTACATCGTGGTTGGTAACCCGCTCGTGGGCCTTTACGGCCTCGGCATCGGCGGCCGTGAAGTCGGTATAGATGGCGCGCAGCGGCGCGAAGGTGGCCGTATCGACGCCGGTGAGCTGGGGCAGCGGCATTTCGGCCAGCGCAATAAAGTACTCCACCTCCACCAGCACCCGGTACCTGATCAAAGCCAGCTCCGAGAAGTAAGCCGCCAGCGGGGCCGTCTGGCGGTGGTAGCGGCCATCGAGGGGCGAAAGGGCAGTCAGGGGTGTGAGGGCGGCGAGGGCAGCGGCGGCGTCGGGCATAGGAGAGGAAACAGGAAGGTGAGGTACGGCGGCAAAGATAGTCCGGCGCATTCACCAAGTCACCCATTTGGGCATTCTGGGCGCGGGGCTTTTTGTTTACCTTTGCCGCATAAGTTACTCGTCGGGCGGTGGGTGGGGCCCGGTTGCGGCCGGCCTGGCCCCGGCCGGTCGTTTTCTCCCCGATTCGTGCGCATCACTCCCCTCATCAAGAAAAGAATTGGCCTCGGCCTGGGCATCTTTGCGCTGCTGCTGCTGGCCGGCCTGGGCCTGTTTCTGGTTAAGCGCCAGCAGCTGCTCGAAGTGGCGCTGCGGCAGGTAAAGGCCAAAGTCGAGCGCAAGTTTCCGGTTACGCTCACGCTGGGTCCGGCCCGCTTCACCGACCTAAACACCGTGGAGCTGCGCGGCATCAGCATCGTGCCCACGGCCCCGCTGCTCACCGACACGCTGCTGCGGGCCCGCACCGTGCGCGCTTCGCTCAGCGTACGCAGCCTGTTTGCCGGCCGGCCCGTGTTCAGCAACCTCGAAATCGATACCGTGCGCCTCACGGCCCACCAGACCACCAACGGCCGCGACAACTTCTCGTTTCTCTATAAGAAGAAGAAGGGCGAACCCACCGTGGTCCGCGACACCACCAAGGGCACCAACTACGGCCTGCTGGCCAACCAGCTGCTCGAAGCCACCTTCGACAACGTGCCCGGCGAGGCCGATTTCCGCGAATTCCTTATCACTTACGACGGCCCCCGCCACCGCGCCCGCCTGACCATGCCGCGCCTGGCCATTGAGGACGGCGAAATTTCGGGCGAAATGACGGCCCTGATTGACTCGGTGGAAAACCGCGTGGGCATCATCGGCCACATCGATGCCGGCGACTACGAGGTGGACGCGCAGGTGTTCGGCCTCGATAAGCGGCCGGTGGTGCTGCCCATCGTGCAGCGCCGCTACGGCGCCCGGGTGCAGTTCGATACGGTGCGCGTGAGCCTGTCGGACAAGACGTTCCGGCGCGACGAGCTGACGCTGACCGGCACGGCCTCGGCCGTCAACTTCATCGTCAACCACCCCAAGCTCTCCGACCAGGATGTGCGTTTCCCGCGCGGGGGCATCGACTTCGTGACCCGACTGGGGCAGGCCTCGTTTGCGCTGGAGAAAGGCACCCGGGTGCTGCTCAACCGCATGGAGTTTTTTCCGGAGCTGAGCGTGCGCCGCCGGCCGGTGCCCGAGCGGGTGGTGGGCAAGAACATCAACGGCCTGACCAGCCGCAGCCAGGCGCTTGCCGGCATGGTGGTGAAGCTGGACGTGCAGTCGGCCGAAACCAAGGCCAACGACTTCTTCGAGGCCCTGCCCGAGGGCATGTTTGAAACCCTCGAAGGCACCCGCGCCGAGGGTACGCTGCAGTACCGGCTGCACGCCGCCCTCGACATGAATAAGCTCGACAGCCTGCAGTTCGACTCGGGCCTGCGGGCCACCAAGTTCCGCATCACGCAGTTTGGCCGCGAAGACCTCAACAAGCTCAACGAACCGTTCCGCTACACCGCCTACAACGACAAGGGCGACTCGGTAAAGACGTTCACTGTGGGCCCCGCCAACCCCGAATTCACGCCCTACAACCAGGTTTCCGATTACCTGAAGTATGCCATTATGACGGCCGAGGACCCGCGCTTCATGACCCACCGGGGCTTTATGGAGAAGGCCTTTGTGAAGTCGGCCATCCAGAACCTGAAGGAGCGGCGCTTTGCCCGCGGCGGTAGCACGCTCTCGATGCAGCTGGTGAAAAACGTGTTCCTGACCCGTAAGAAAACCATCGTGCGCAAGGTCGAGGAGGCGCTAATCGTCTGGATTATTGAGAACACGCGCCTGGCCAGCAAGCAGCGCATGCTGGAGGTGTACCTGAATATTATTGAGTGGGGGCCGAAGATTTACGGCGTCCACGAGGCGGCCGAGTTCTACTTCAACAAGCAGCCGGCCAACCTCAACCTGTCGGAAAGTCTGTACCTGGCCAGCATCATTCCGAGCCCGAAACGCTTTCGGGGGGGCTTCAACCAGTACGGCGACATGCGCGGCTCGGCCCGCTACTTCCAGCGCCTGATTGCCCAGCTCATGGCCCGGCGCGGCTACATCACCGAGGGCGAGGCCGAAAGCGTGGGCGGCGTGAGCTTCAGCGGGCGCGGCCTGCGGGCCATGAACTTCATCGCCCGCCCCGATACTACCCGCCTGTCACTGGCCCCCGACTCGACCCGTTTCGACGAGCCCATCGACCTGCTCGACCTGCTCGGTACCGGCGCGCCCGCCGGCCTGGAGGTGCCCGCCGGCAACACGGTGCCGCCAAAACCGGAGTAGCAGAAGCAAAGAGCCACTCCGGTTTTCAGGCCAGTAAACAGCTTATAAAACCGAACGGCGGCGCGAACTTGGTAGTTCGCGCCGCCGTTCGGTCGGCCCTGCTAGTGCGGGGGCGCGAACTACCAAGGTCGCGCTACATGCTCAGATAGCGGGCGGGTTGCGCTGTTACTCACCCGGCGCCTCGCTCTGCTCCTCTACCACCGGTTTGGGGAACAGCAGCGACAGGACCACCGAGAGCACCAGAATCACTCCGACCGTGCCCAGCGACCAGCCCATGGAAATATGCACGTCGAAGCCCTCAACCAGCAGCTTGCCGCCGATGAATACCAGGATAAGGGCCAGGCCGTAGTGCAGGTAGTGGAACAGGCGCATGAGGCCTTCGAGAGCGAAATACAGCGCCCGCAGGCCTAAAAGCGCAAATACGTTGCTGGTGTACACGATAAACGTGTCGCGCGAGACGGCCAGGATGGCCGGAATGGAGTCGGCGGCAAACACCACGTCGGTGGTTTCCACCATCACCAGCACTACGAGCAGGGGCGTGGCGAACAGTACGCCGTCTTTGCGCACGAAGAACTTGCCCTCGTGCAGCTTGCTGGTAATGGGCAGGTGGCGGCTCAGAAACTTAACTATTGGATTGCTGTCGGGGTCGATTTCGGGCTCGCCGCCACTAGTAGCCATCTTGATGCCCGTGTACACGAGGAAGGCCCCGAGCACGTACATAAGAAAGTGAAACTTGGCCAGCAGCGCCGCCCCGGCCAGAATAAAGGCCGCCCGCAGCACCAGCGCCCCGATAATGCCCCAGAACAGGATTTTGTGCTGGTACTGCGCCGGTACCTTGAAATAGCTGAAAATCAGCAGAAACACGAACAGGTTATCCACGCTCAACGACTTCTCGATGAGGTAGCCGGTGAGGAACTCCAGGGCGGCGGCCTTACCCAGCCACTGGTACACCAGGTAGTTGAAGGACAGCGAAAGAGCCACCCAGAAGGCGCTCCAACCCAGGGCCTCGCGCATACTCACCACGTGGTCGCGGCGGTTGAATACCAGCAGGTCGAGCAAGAGCAGGGCCAGCACGAACACGTTGAAGCCGACCCAGAACAGCGGGGAAATATCCATTGCTAGCAAGATACGTGGCCGCCGCCGAAACTGCCGGCCGGCCGTGCCCGGCTGCCGGGGCGCCTAGCGCGTTTCGGGGTCGGCCGTGGCCGTGGTGAGGGGGGCGTTGAGGCGGGGCGCTTCGGCGGGCGCGGCGGCCGTGCGGTCGAAGCGCCGGAACCAGCTGCTCATCTTCATCTGCACCACGCCAAAGAAGGCCTCCTTGAAAATGCCCTTGCTCATCTTGGAGGTGCCGCGGGTGCGGTCGGTGAAGATAATGGGCACTTCCTTGAGGCGGAAGCCGAACTTGTAAGCCAGCCACTTCATCTCAATCTGGAAGGCATAGCCCACAAACCGGATTCGCTCGCGGGTAATTACGCGCAACACCCGGGCCGTGTAGCACTTGAAACCGGCCGTGGCATCCATGATGGGCATGCGCGTAACCAGGCGCACGTAGGCCGAGGCAAAATACGACATCAGCACCCGGCTCATGGGCCAGTTGACCACGTTTACGCCCTCGATATAGCGCGAGCCGATAGCCAGATCGTAGCCCTGGTGGGCGCAGGCGTCGTAGAGGCGCAGCAGGTCCTCGGGGTTGTGCGAGAAGTCGGCGTCCATCTCGAACACGTACTCGTAGCCGTGGGCCAGGGCCCAGCGGAAGCCGTGCAGGTAGGCCGTGCCCAGGCCCAGCTTGCCGGCCCGCTCTTCCAGAAACAGCCGCTCCGGAAACTCGGCCATCAGCGTACGCACGATACCAGCCGTGCCGTCGGGCGAGCCATCATCGATGATGAGCACGTCGAACGGCTGGGGCAGCGAGAACACCTTGCGGATAATTAATTCCGCATTTTCCCGCTCGTTGTAGGTCGGTATCAGAACGAGGCCGTCAGTCATTGCCGTAAAGGTAAAATTTTGCGCGAGGTGCGGGGCTGACGAAATACGAATCGGCTGGCGGAGCAAACGACCGGAAAAGCATCCCAAGGATGCAGCCAGCCGACTGCAGGTTGCGTGCCGGAGGCTGAATAACCGGCCCGGGGCCTATGGGTTTGCAGAATATAGGATTTCTGCATTTAACGGCCCCAGACCCCGCACCTTTTGCAACCCTGAAAACCGGCAGCTGGCCGCCGCCCATGCCGCACCCTAGCGCATCGCGGCCAGCGTGGCGGCCAGCTGCCGGGCGTGGCGCACGCAGTCGGGCACGCCGGCGCCGGCCCGCCAGTTGGCCGTAGCGTGCAGGCCCAGCGCCTGCAACGTGTCGGCGGCGGCGTGGGCGGGCAGAATGCGGGCATCAAACTGCGGAATGGCGCGGGGCCAGAAGTAGCGGTACTGCCAGACCGGCGCGGCGCCCGCTTTCAGCCCGTAGAAGCGGCTGAGCTCGGCGTGCACCGCCGCCTGCTGCGTGGCGGCCGGCTCCCGGGCCTGGGTTTCGTACTGGGTGCCGCCCACAAATGTGGTGAACAGCACCTGCCCGGCCGGGGCGCGGTTAGGGAAGATGGAGCTGGTCCAGATGCTGCCGGCGGCGTAGGGCTGCTCGGCCTTGGGGTGCAGGGCCCCGAACCCGTTCAGCGGATGGCCCACATCGGCGCGCTGGTAGGCGGTGTAGATGGCGGCCATGGGCGGGTAGTACACGGCGGCCAGCGCGGCGGCCTGCTCCGGAAACTGCTCGGCCAGCAGCGGCGCGGCGGCGTAGGTAGGCAAAGCCAGCACCACCTGCTGGTACAGGCGCGGGGCGGGGCCGGCGGTAGTTTCCAGCTCCCAGCGGCCGTCGTCGGCGTGGCGGTGCAGGCGGGTGGCGGCCTGCCCGAAATGGGCGCGGCGCAGCTTGGCGGCCAGCGCGTTGGGCAGCGTCTGCAGGCCCCCGGCCAGCGACACAATGCGGCGGCGGGCAGCCTCCTTCTTGCCCTGCATCAGCCCGCGCAGCACCGAGCCGTGCTGCTGCTCCAGGGCCGCCAGCTGCGGAAACGTTTTGTGCAGCAGCAGCTGCGAAGGGTCGCCGGCATAAATACCCGAAATGAACGGGTTGAGCGCGTATTCGACTACCTCGGGGCCGAAGCGGCGGGTAAAGAACGCGCTCAGCGTTTCGAGCTCATCAACCGGCGCCGGCTTACGAAACAGCTCCCGCACAATGTTGTAGCGGCCTTTCAGACTGAAAAACTTGCTGGTCAGCAGGCCGGGCGGGGTGCCGGGCAGGGGCTGGTAGGCCCCGCCGCGCAGCACGTAGCGGTTCTGGCTTACGGCGGCGGCATCCTCAATTTTGTCGTTCAGCCCCAGCTCATTGAACAGGGCTGCCAGCTCGTCGGAAAGCTGCAGCGAGTTGGGCCCCACTTCGAGCAGGTAGCCCTCGTGCTGCTCCGAGCACATGGTGCCGCCCGGCCGCGCACTGGCCTCGAACAGGTCGTAGTCGATGCCCGCCCGCTGCAGGCCCCAGGCCAGCGTCAGGCCCGAAATACCCCCGCCGATAATTGCAATAGCCATTGGTTGATGTGCTGGTTGAGATGCTGCTGAAGTCGCAAAGATACGGTCATCCTGCCCGCCGCGAAGGCCGTGGGCCGCCACTGGCAGCAAACGAAAGCGGCTGTAGCAGCCCACTGTAAGCTCCGGATGACCGTATCTTTGCCCGCTGACCCCCGCTCCATTCAACGCCACCATCCATGAACAAAGCCGTTTTCCTCGACCGCGACGGGGTACTGAACCGGGAAATCGGGACGTATGTGTGGGAGCCGGCCGTATTCGACGTGCTGCCGGGCGTGCCCGAGAGCCTGGCCCGGCTCAAGGCTGCCGGCTACTATCTGATTGTGGTAACCAACCAGGCGGGCATCGCCCGCGGCCTCTACACGGCCGCCGATGTGCAGGCCTGCCACGCCAAGCTGCAGCAAGCGGTGGGCGGCCTTATTGATGCGCTGTACTTTGCGCCCGGCCACCCCAGCGTGTCGGAGAGCCTGCGCCGCAAGCCCGACTCGCTGATGCTGGAGCAGGCGCTGGCCCGTTTCCGGCTCGATGCCCGCCGCTGCTGGCTGGTGGGCGACCGGCTCCGCGACATGGCCGCCGCCGAAAAAGCCGGCGTGCGCGGCCTGCTGGTGGGCCCCGACGAGCCCCCGGGTTTCGCGCCCCGCACGGCCGACCTGCCCGCCGCCACCGACCTTATCCTGGCCACCGACGCCGCGACGGAGCGTTAACGCCGCCGGCCGCTGGCTTTCCAAAAACAGGAGCCAGCGGCCAGGCAATGGCAATGGGGCAAATAGCTACTGCTGGTCCGTGGGCTGGGCCGTGCTGGCTACTACTGGCGCTTCTACTTGTGCGGCCCGGTGCTGGGCGGGCTTTGCCGACGAGTAGGCCGGGCACGAGGAGCTGCAGGATGCGGCTGTGAACGAGAGAAAAACTCCGAAAATGAGAAGCTTTTTCATGGTAAAATTATAATTCGCTGATGAAATGCGGGCGTTACTCCCAACGCTCGTAGTCGCCAAACGATTCAGTTACCGCGAAATTGCGCTGCCCGCAAAAAGAATACAGACCTGCCTAAATGCAAAAAGCGCCTTCCCCGAAAGGGAGGCGCTCTGCAAAACTGGCGCGGAAATTACTGCCGCTCGATGGCAGTAGCCGGGCCCTGAGCCATAACGGGCGACGAAAGGCGGCTGGCGTCCTTGGTGGCGCTGTAGGCGGGGCATTGCATTTTTTTGTTGCAGGAGCTGAGGCCAAGACCGGCTACGCAGGCGAAGAGTAGGAGTTTTTTCATGCGTGAAATTTGAAATGCGGGCCGGGCCCAAAAAGATATAGCGGGCCTAAAGATAGGCAGTTGAACAGCCGCTTGCAACTGCCAGACCATCACTTCGCCCAATGGCCTGATATAGATGATGAAAACAGCGGGAACCCCGGTAAGAGGTTCCCGCTGTTTTGGACCTGGCAAAGATGATATAGCAGCGCCGCGCTACACCTGGTAGCCCAGAATCCGCAGCATCGACTCGCCGGTCTGCTCCTCAGCAAACACCCGGTCGGTAAGGTTGCCGTCGGCGTCGCGGTCGAGGATAACCATTTTGGGGGCCGGAATCAGGCAGTGCTTCACGCCGCCGTAGCCCGAGAGGCTTTCCTGGTAGGCGCCCGTGTGGAAGAAGCCCACGTAAAGCGGCTCAGAGTCGGTAGCGGGCTTGCGCTCGGGCAGGAACACCTGGTAGATGTGCTTTTCGGCGTTGTAGTAGTCCTGCGAGTCGCAGGTGAGGCCGCCGAGCTGAATCTTCTTGTACTTCTTGTCCCAGCCATTGAGGGCCAGCATGATAAAGCGCTGGTTCAGGGCCCAGGTGTCGGGCAGGTTGGTGATGAACGAGCCGTCAATCATGTACCAGAGCTCCTTATCGTTCTGGAGCTTCTCGTCCAGGATCGAGTAAATCGTGGCGCCCGACTCGCCCACCGTGAAGATGCCGAACTCGGTGAACACGTCGGGCTCGGGCACGCCCTCGTCGTCGCAGATGCGCTTGATGGTGCGCAGCACCTCCTCAATCATGTAGGGGTAGTCGTACTCCTTCTGAATGGAGGTCTGGATGGGCAGGCCGCCGCCAATGTCGATGGTGGTGAGGGTGGGGCAGACCTTGCGCATCTCGCAGTACTGGTGCACAAACCGGCTCAGCTCCGACCAGTAGTAGGACGTATCCTTGATGCCGGTGTTGATGAAGTAGTGCAGCATCTTCAGCTCGAAGCGCGGGTCGTCCTTGATTTTGCTTTCGTAGAGCGGCAGCGCATCGGCGTAGCGGATGCCCAGGCGCGAGGTGTAGAACTGGAAGCGCGGCTCCTCGTCGGAGGCCAGGCGCATGCCCAGGCAGCACGATTCGCGCACGTTGTCGTGGTAGTAGTCCACCTCGTTGGGCGAGTCGAGGATGGGCATGCAGTTGCCGAAGCCGTCGTTGAGGAGGCGGGTGATTTCGCGCTTGTATTCCTCGGTTTTGAAGCCGTTGCAGATAATATAGGTGTCCTTGGTCACGCGGCCCTTGGCGTACATGGCCCGGATGATATTGGTATCAAACCACGACGAGGTTTCGATATGCACGTCGTTTTTGAGGGCCTCTTCGACCACGAAGCTGAAGTGCGAGGCCTTGGTGCAGTAGGCGTAGGAGTACTTGCCGCGGTAGCCGGTTTTTTCGATGCCGCGGGCAAACCACTCCTGGGCCCGCTTGATCTGGGAGCTGATTTTGGGCAGGTAGGAGAGGCGCAGCGGCGTGCCGTGCTTCTTTACCAGCGCCATCAGATCGATGCCCTCGAAGCGCAGCTCATTATTTTCCACCTTGAACTCGTCGGTCGGGAAGTCGAAGGTCTGCGAAATCAGGTCTTGGTAGGTGTCCATGTAGGGCATTGGAAAACGGGGGCTTTAGAGCTTGGGGCCTGGCGTTTAGGGCGCAGGGCCGGAATAGGGGAGAGCAGGGCAGCAAACGGACGGCGGGCGGCGCAGAAAAAAACTTCTTTGCCGGCACGCAGCTCGATCAACTAAGCCGTAAATTGCTGCTGCAAAGATACCCCCTCGCGGGGGTTTTGGTTGTGCTCTGTTCGTTGGTGGCGCCGGAAAGTCCGCGCGCGTCAAGCCTGAGGGGAATTCCCACCCGCTCAATCGGCAAGCATTAAAACCACTCTAACCCTTTTTCTGCCAATGTAATATGCGACGTATCAAGCTGCTGGAAGTGCGCTCCGAACTGGGGGCCGGAACCCGGGGGGCCAGTATGGGCATCGATGCCCTCAAGGTGGCCTGCCTCAACAAGGGCTCCGATTACTTCCGCCGGTTCAACTCGGTTAAAGTGCCCGATCTGAACCACGTGCTGTTCGAGAAAAACCACTTCCCCTTCGCCCGCCACATCGACTCCATTTATATGGTGCAGAAGGGCATTGCCAGCACCGTGGAGCAGACGCTGCGGCTGGGCGAATTCCCGCTGGTACTGGCCGGCGACCACAGCAACGCTTCGGCCACCATTGCCGGCATCAAGGCTGCCTACCCCCACAAAACGCTCGGCGTCATCTGGGTTGATGCCCACGCCGACATTCACTCGCCCTACACTACGCCCAGCGGCAACGTGCACGGCATGCCGCTGGCCCTGAGCCTGAACGACGACAACCGCGAGTGCCAGCGCAACCAGCCCGCCGCCGAAACCGAGTTTTTCTGGCAGCGCCTGCGCGACTTGGGCGAGCCCGGCCCCAAAGTAGCCCCCGAGCACCTCGTGTACGTGGTGGTGCGCGACACCGAAGCCGAGGAAAACGCCATTATCGAGCGCCTGGGCATCAAAAACTACCAGCTCGACGAGGTGCGCGAAAAAGGCACCCGCCAGGTGGCCCGCGAAATTTATGAGCGCCTGCGCTTCTGCGACCTGGTGTACGTGTCGTTTGATGTGGATTCGCTGGATTCGCGCTTCAGCAAGGGCACCGGCACGCCCGTCGAGGACGGCCTGAACGTGGAGCAGGCCATCAGCCTGTGCCGCGCGCTGCTCGAAAACGACCGGGTAGTATGCTTCGAGATGGTGGAAATCAACCCCACCCTCGACTCGGAAAACACCATGGCCCAGAATGCCTTCGACATTCTCGAAGCCGCCACCGACGCCATCCAGAACCGCCTGCGCCTGGCCGAAGTGGTAAGCCGGTAGCGGTGATAGGGTGACTTGGTGATTTGGCGAACCCGCCTTTCATCCTGAGCAGGCTCAGGATGAAAGGCGGGTTCACGCATTCCTTCATTCTACCTTATCTTTCGGCAAATTATTCTCTATGCCCGACCAGAATTTGCCCCGTATTGTTGAGTTTGCCCAGTTGCCCAAATCACCCACCGGCATCGAGGGGCTCGACGAAATAACTGAGGGCGGGCTGCCGCTGGGCCGGCCAACGCTCGTGTGCGGCAGCGCGGGCTGCGGCAAAACCCTGCTCGGCATCGAGTTTCTGGTGCGCGGCATCCTCGATTACGACGAGCCGGGCGTGCTGATGGCCTTTGAGGAAACGGCCGCCGAGCTGGCCGCCAACGTGGCCTCGCTGGGGTTCGACCTGGTGCAGCTTCAGGCCGATAAAAAGCTGCGCCTCGACCACGTGCACGTCGACCGCTCCGAAATCGACGAAACCGGCGAATACGACCTTGAAGGGCTGTTTATCCGGCTGGGCTACGCCATTGATACCATCGGGGCCAAGCGCGTGGTGCTCGATACCATTGAGTCGTTGTTCTCGGGCTTTCCCAACGAGGCCGTGCTGCGCTCGGAAATCCGCCGGCTGTTCCGCTGGCTCAAAGACAAGGGCGTAACGACCGTTATAACGGCCGAGCGGGGCGAGGGCACGCTCACGCGCCAGGGCCTGGAGGAGTACGTGTCGGACTGCGTGATTCTGCTCGACAACCGCGTGATTGACCAGGTAACCACCCGGCGGCTGCGCATTGTAAAGTACCGCGGCAGCACCCACGGCACCAACGAATACCCCTACATCATCACCGAAGACGGCATTTCGGTGCTGCCCGTCACTTCCCTCAAGCTGGAGCATAAGGTGTCCGACGAGGTGATATCGACCGGCGTGGCCGACCTCGATGGCATGTTCCGGCGCGGCGGCCTCTACAAGGGCAGCAGCACCCTGATTACGGGCACGGCCGGCACGGCCAAAACCACGCTCGGGGCCGCTTTTGCCCTCGCCGCCTGCCAGCGGGGCGAGCGGTGCCTGATCTTCGCTTTCGAAGAGTCGCCGGCCCAGCTGCTGCGCAATATGGCTACCGTGGGCCTCGACTTGCAGCCGTTCGTGGCCAGCGGGCAGCTGCGCATCGAGGCCAGCCGCCCCACCCTCAACGGCCTGGAGCGCCACCTGGTCACGATTCATAAGCTCATCGGCGATTTTAAGCCCGACACCGTCGTTATCGACCCCATCAGCAACCTCGTGTCGGTGGGCAGCCTCTCGGAAGTGCGCAGCATGCTCACGCGGCTGGTCGATTTCCTGAAAGTGCAGGGCATCAACGCCCTGTTCACGGCCCTGATCAGCGGCGAGCGGGGCCAGCGCGAAATGACGGAGGAAGGCATCTCCTCGCTGGTTGATACCTGGATTCATGTGCGCGACCTGGAGGGCGTGGGTGAGCGCAACCGCGGCATCAGTATTCTCAAGGCCCGGGGCATGGGGCACTCCAACCAGGTGCGCGAGTTTCTGGTCACCGAGCACGGCATCCGGCTGCTCGACGTGCTGGTGGGGCCGGCCGGCATCATCACCGGGGCCAGCCGCCTCACCCAGCACATCCAGGAGCAGGCCCAGATACTGGCCGCCGAGCAGGAAGCCGAGCGCCGCGACCGGGAGCTGGAGCGCAAGCGGCGGGTGCTGGAAGCCACCATTGCCAACCTGCGCACCGAATTCGAGTCGGTGGAGGACGAGCTGCGGCGGGTGAACTCCGAGGAGCAGGAACGCTACGACACCCAGCAGCAGGGGCGCCGGCAGCTAAGCCGCAGTTTCTCAGCGCAGTCGCCCGCGGCCCCCAACGGTTCGGGCGCGTAGCCGTTAGGGAGGGAGCAAGCGCCCGGCCCCCGGGGGGTGGGCAGGCTGCTTTGCCCCGGCAAACTCCGGCCAACATAACATCTTTGACCAAAATCCAGGACCCAAAAAATAGTACTATGGACGAGGAAACCTGGGAGCTGCGGCTGTACGTGGCGGGTCAGACGGCGAAATCGATGCAGGCGCTGGCCAACCTGAAAAGTTACTGCGAGCAGCATCTAAAGGGGCGCTATCAGCTGGAAGTGGTGGACTTGCTGCTGCACCCGCAGCTGGCCGAGGGTGACCAGATTCTGGCCATTCCGACGCTGGTGCGCAAGGTGCCCGCCCCCATCCGCAAAATTATCGGCGACCTCTCGAACAAGGAACGGGTGCTGGTGGGCCTCGATCTGCGGGCTATCGGCCACTTGTAAGCGCCGTGCTGATGCAAGACTGGCCTACTGCCGAGGAGCCCCCGCCAACCTATGTGCTGGAGCTCTATATTACCGGGGCTACGCCCAACTCGACGCGGGCCGTGCGCAACCTCAAGGCCATCTGCGAGCTATACCTGGCCGGGCGCTACGAGCTGACGATTATCGATATTTATCAGCAGCCCGAGCTGGCCCAGAGTGCCCGCATTATTGCCGCGCCCACGCTGGTGAAAAAAAGCCCCGGCCTGCAACGCTGGCTGGTGGGCGACCTTTCGGACCGGCCGCGGGTGCTGCGCCTGCTGGGCCTGGAGGCCGGCCCGGACGCCGGGACGCAGCCCGTTCAAAATAGCTAAGTTGCGGGGCAATGACTGCTGATTCCACCTCTTCTGCCACCCCCACGCCCGCCCAGCTGCTGCGCGAAAACGAGGAGCTGCGCCAGCAACTGCTCGAAGCCGAGGAGCTGCTGGATGCCATCCGGACCGGTTCCATCGACGCGCTGGCCGTGCAGGGCCCCGGCGGGCCGCGCATTTTCACGCTCGAAGGCGCCGACCAGAGCTACCGCACCCTGATTGAGCAGATGAACGAGGGAGCCCTGCTGCTGGCCCCCGACGCTACCGTGCTCTACGGCAACGCCTGCCTGGCGGGCATGCTGGAGGCGCCGCTCGAAACCCTGATCGGCCACTCGTTTGAGGCCTTCGTACCGGCGGAGTTCCGGGGCTACTGGCAGGAGCTGCTGACGGCCGGCTGGGATGCCAGAAGCAAGGGCGAAATGCCGCTGCAGGCCAGTAGCGGCCGGCTGCACCCCGTGGCCCTGGCCCTGAACGTGCTCAGCGAGCAGGAGGCCCCCGTGCTGGCCGTGATTGTCACCGACGTATCGGCGCGGCGCGAAGTGAGCGTGATTCGGGCGCGGGTGGCGGCCCAGAACGCGCTGCTCGAGCAGCAGCAGCTCCGGCTGCAGGCCCAGGCCCAGGCGGCGGCCGAAACCAACCGCATCCTCGAAGGCATTCCGCACGTCACCTGGACGGCCGACCCCTACGGCAACCCCACCTTCCTCAACCGCAACTGGTACGACTACACCGGCCAGCCGCCGACCGTACAATTCGTGCGGGGCAGCACGCTGCCCTACCTGCACCCCGACGATTTGCCCGGTGTGATGCAACGCTGGGGCGAGTGCCTGGCCGACGGCCGTAGCGCGGAAGTGGAATGCCGCATCCGCAACGCCCAGGGCGACTACCGCTGGATGCTGGGCCGCATCCGGCCCTCGCGCAACGAGGCCGGCGAGCTGGTGCAGTGGATTGGCACCTACACCGATATTCATGAGCAGAAACTGGCCCGGGCCCGCATCGATGAAACCCAGCAGGAGCTGCGCCGCAACAACGACCAGCTCACCCGCATCAACGCCGACCTCGACAACTTCATCTACACCGCCTCCCACGACCTTCGCTCGCCCATCACCAACATCGAGGGCCTGCTCGAAACCCTCGAACAGGAGCTGCCCGCCGACCAGCGCCCGGGCGAGGTAGGCACGGTGCTGCGCATGATGCAGGACTCAGTGGACCGCTTCAAGCGCACCATCGAGAGCCTGACTGATATTTCGAAGCTGCAGAAGGAAAGCGCCCTGCCCCGCGCCCCGGTGGCCCTGGCCCCGCTCATTGAGGATGTGCGCCTGGATCTGCAGCCCCTGATTGGAGCCGCCGCCGGTGAGCTGACCGTAGATGTGGCGGAGTGTCCCACCATCACGCTGGCCGAAAAAAACCTGCGCTCCATCGTCTATAACCTGCTCAGCAACGCCTTTAAGTACCACGACCCCGCCCGCCCCGCCCGTGTGCATCTGCGCTGCCGCCCCGCCGGCGCCGGCCTGGCCGCCCTGCAGGTGCACGACAACGGCCTGGGCCTCGACCTGCACGAAGACCGCCAGCTGTTCACGATGTTTCAGCGCCTACACGACCACGTGGAGGGCTCGGGCATCGGCCTGTACATGGTGAAGAAGATTGCCGAAAACGCCGGCGGCCGCGTGGCAGTGGCGAGCCAGCTGGGCCAGGGTTCGGTTTTCACGGTGTATTTGCCGGAGTAAGCGCGCCCTGGACCCGGCCGGCGCGGCCTGGCTTTTGCAGCCACCTGGGTGCGCTGCAAAAAAACGGCAGCCATCCGGCCGCACTTTCTACCTTTGCATACGAGGAGTCCCGGACAGTTTCGGGGGTGGCGGCCGTTGCCGTGGCCGCAGTGCGCTCCTTTGCTTCCGGCCGCTCCAGTGCAGCGGCCCCTACGACCCATCCTGTGCAGCAACTCGAACAGACCCTCAAAACGGCCCTTAGCGCCGCCATTCAATCCGTATTCGGGGCCAGTGTGCCCGCCGACCAGCTGGCGCTGCAGGCCACCCGCAAGGATTTTGCCGGCCAGTTTACGCTCGTTACGTTTCCGTTCACCAAAACCCTGGGCAAGGGTCCCGAGCAAATCGGGCAGGCCCTGGGCGAGTACCTGCTGGCCCACGAGCCGCGGGTGGCCGGTTTCAACGTGGTAAAGGGCTTTCTGAACCTGGAAGTGGCCGACGCCGAGTGGCTGCGGGTTCTGGAGCAGCTGCGCCAGCGGCCCGAGGGGGCACCCGTGGCCACCGGCGGCCCGCGGCGCGTGGTGGTCGAGTACTCCTCGCCCAACACCAACAAGCCCCTGCACCTGGGCCACTTGCGCAACAACTTCCTGGGCTACTCGGTGGCCGAAATCCTGCAGGCCACCGGCGCCGAAGTCACCAAGGCCAACCTGGTGAATGACCGGGGCATCCACATCTGCAAGTCGATGCTGGCCTACCAGTATTACGGCCAGGGCGAAACCCCGCAGAGCGCCGGCCTCAAGGGCGACCATCTGGCGGGCAAGTACTACGTGCTCTTCGAGAAGCACTACCGCGAGCAGGTGCGCCAGCTCGAAGCCGAGGGTGTGGCCGCCGACGTGGCCAAGCGCCAGGCCCCGCTCATGCTCGAAGCCCAGGACATGCTCCGGGCCTGGGAAGCGGGCGACGAAGCCGTAGTAAGCCTCTGGAAGCAGATGAACGGCTGGGTGTATGAGGGCTTCGACGCCACCTACCAGAACATCGGCGTCGATTTCGACAAGTTCTACTATGAATCGGAAACCTACCTGCTGGGCAAGGAGCGGGTGGAAGAAGGCCTGCGAAAGGGCGTGTTCTTCAAAAAAGAAGACGGCTCGGTATGGGTTGATTTGAAAGAGGAAGGCCTCGACGAAAAGCTGCTGCTGCGCGCCGACGGCACCAGCGTCTACATCACCCAGGACCTGGGCACGGCCGAGCTGAAATTCGAGGATTTCGGCTACGATTTGAGCGTCTACGTCATTGCCGACGAGCAGAACTACCACATGCAGGTGCTGCGGGCCGTGCTCCAGAAGCTGGGCAAGCCCTACGCCGACGCCATCCACCACCTGAGCTACGGCATGGTCGATTTGCCCTCGGGCAAGATGAAAAGCCGCGAGGGTACCGTCGTGGACGCCGACGAGCTGGTGCGCGAGGTAGTTGCCGCCGCCCAGGCCGCCACCCTCGAAAAGGGCAAAACCGAGGGCCTGAGCGACGAGGAGCTGACCCGCCTCTACCACATGCTGGGCCTGGGCGCGCTCAAGTACTACCTGCTGAAGGTGGACCCCAAGAAGCGCATGCTCTTCAACCCCGAAGAGTCGGTGAAGCTCGAAGGCGACACCGGCCCGTTCATCCAGTACAGCCACGCCCGCATCTCCAGCATCCTGCGCAAAGCCGCCGAGCGTGGCGTAACCCCCGACGGCTCGTTCAGCAACCTCACCGACATCGAGCCCACCGAGCGCGAGCTGATTCAGGAGCTGGCCCGCTACGAAACGGTAGTAACCGAAGCGGCCCGGGCCCAGTCGCCGGCCCTGGTGGCCCAGTTTGCCTACGACGTGGCCCGCGCCTACAACCGCTTCTTCGCCGAAGTGCCCATCATCGCCGAGCCCGACGAGCAAAAGCGCGCCCTGCGCGTGGCCCTCTCGGCCCAGACCGGCCGCGCCCTCAAAACCAGCATGGGCCTGCTCGGTATCGAAGTACCCGAGCGGATGTAATTATCAGAACGGATGTCGTTGCTGACGTTGACCGTTCACGGCTGGTCGTTACTGATGTTGAACGTCGGGCGTTGCTGTTCAACGACGAGACGCAAATATGCGTCTCTACATCCGTTCTTACTTCTTACCTTTTAAACTGCCCCAATGAAAAGCGTTGCCGTGTACTGTGGCTCGGCCACCGGAACCAACCCTGCCTACCAGCGCCAGGCCGAAGAAATGGGCCGCCTGCTGGCCCAGCGCGGCCTCACGCTGGTGTACGGCGGCGGCCGCGTGGGCCTGATGGGCGTAGTGGCCGACAGCGTGCTGGCCCACGGCGGCCAGGTGGTGGGCGTGATTCCCGACTTCATGATGGGCAAGGAAATCGAGCACCGCGGCCTGACGGAGCTGCACATCGTGGCCAGTATGCACGAGCGCAAGCTGCTGATGGCCGAGCGGGCCGAAGGCTTCGTGGCCATGCCCGGCGGCTACGGCACCCTCGAAGAGCTGTTCGAGGTGCTCACCTGGGGCCAGCTGGGCCTGCACCCCAAGCCCATCGGCGTGCTCAACGTGGAAGGCTACTACGACCACCTGCTACGCGCCCTCGACCACATGGCCGACGAGGGCCTGCTGCGCCGCGAAAACCGCCAGCAGCTCCTAAGCCAGCCCGACCCCGCCGCCCTGCTCGACGCGCTGGCCGCCTACGTGCCCGTTCCGGTGGAGAAGTGGCTGCGGCCGGGGGAGGAGTAGGGGGAACTGTCATTCAGAGCGAAGCGAAGAATCTCGCGGGCAATGGTAATTTCCTGATGATAGGATTACCATTGCCCGCGAGATTCTTCGCTTCGCTCTGAATGACAAGCGGCTTACCAATTCACTCAGCCACTCATTCACCAACTACACTCACTCGCCGCCCGGCACGCGGTACACCACGGCGTTGCAGTTCATGCCGGCCCCGACGGAGGCGAACACCAGCACTTCGCCGGGCTTGATGGCGTAGCCTTCGAGCTGGCCCTTGGTCAGCAGGTCGAGCAGGGTGGGCAGGGTGGCTACGGAGGAGTTGCCGAGCCAGGAGATGGTCATGGGCATGATGTTGGCGGGGGCGGGGGTGTCGCCGGCCAGGGCGTAGAGGCGCTTGAGGATGGCCTCGTCCATTTTGCCGTTGGCCTGGTGGATGAGCAGGCGGCTCATGTCGGGCAGGCCGAGGCCGGCCTTTTCCAGGCAGTCTTTAATGGCCTGGGGCACGGTTTTGAGGGCGTACTCGTAGAGCTTACGGCCTTCCATCTGCAAAAACAGCTCGGTGCCGGTGTAGTCGCGGTTGCGCGAGGTAGCCATGCGCAGCAGCAGGGCCGCCTGCACGGTATCGGAGCGCGAGCTGTGGGCCAGGATGCCCGCGGCTTTCGTATCGTCGTCGGCCGTTTCGCGGGCCTCGAATAGCACGGCGCCGGCCCCGTCGGAGTAAATCATGCTGTCGCGGTCGTGCGGGTCGCATACGCGCGAGAGGGTTTCGGCCCCGATGACGAGCACCCGTTTGGCATCGCCCGAGCGCAGGTAGTAATCGGCCTGAATAACGCCCTGGAGCCAGCCGGGGCAGCCAAAGGGCAGGTCGTAGGCCACGCAGTGGGGGTTAACGATGCCGAGCTTGTGCTTGACGCGGGCGGCCAGGCTGGGTACGAAATCGGAGCGCCGGTTGTCGGCGGTGATGTCGCCGAAGTTGTGCGCCACCAGAAGGTAGTCGAGCTGCTCGGGGTCGGTGTTGGGGCTGGAGGCAAACAGGTCCTGGGCAGCCAGCAGGGCCAGATCGGAGGCCACCTGGTCGTCGGCGGCGTAACGGCGCTCCTGGATGTCGGTAATCTGGGCGAAGCGCTCCACGATTTCGGCGCCCGGCTTATCGAGCCGCTGGCCGTTGCCATCAAAAAAAGCGCTGTCGAGAAAGGCGTCGTTCCTGACGATGCGGGCCGGAATGCAGGACCCTGTTCCGGTAATGACTGAGTGCAAAGCCTTACGCATGAGCAGGTTGGAGTGAAGAAGCGGGTATGCTATTCAACGAAAGTAAGCGGTTTTTAACTAGGGTGGAGTTCTGATGTTCAAAATTCCGGCTTTTAATTCGGCTGCGGCCTGCTGCCCACCCCGCCCGAACATTCGGAGCGCCGGCCGGGTTGCTAGCCACTACCTTCGCGCTTTTCGTATGAAATCTGTGCTCCTGCCGGGCTTGCTGCTGAGTGTCATGTTGGGCACGGGCGCCTGCACTTCGGCGCCCGCTACCGTGCCCATCACACCCGCCACTCCTGTTCCCACTACCGCCATGTCCGCATCTGCTGCCGCTACTTCCGTCTACGATTTCACCCTCAACGATATTAATGGCCAGCCGGTGTCGCTGGGTCAATATCGGGGTAAAAAGCTGCTGCTCGTCAATACGGCGTCGGAGTGCGGCTACACGCCGCAGTACAAGGAGCTGGAGGAGCTGAGCCGCCAGTACAGCGGGCAGATTACCGTGCTGGGCTTCCCGGCCAACAACTTCGGCGGCCAGGAGCCCGGCTCCGACGCCCAGATTGCTTCCTTCTGCGAGAAGAATTTCGGCGTCACGTTTCCGCTGTTCAGCAAGATTTCGGTGGCCGGCCCCGATGCTGCCCCGCTCTACCAGTACCTGGGCAGCAAGGCCCAAAACGGCGCAACCGACGAAAAGCCGAACTGGAACTTCTGCAAGTACCTGATCGACGAAACCGGGCACGTGGTGGCCTTCTACCCTTCGAAGGTAAACCCCCTGAGCGAGGAGCTGCTCTCGGCTATCAGGAAGTAGCCTGCCGGCAGTTCTGGTACCTTCGCGGCTGCTTTACCAACTTTCGCCCCGATGCAGACTGTGATTTTTGACATGGACGGCGTGCTCGTCGATACCGAGCCCGTGCACCGCTACGCCTATTTCCGGCATTTCGAGGAGCTGGGCCTGGCCGTGACCGATGCCGAGTACGCCACCTTCACCGGCCGCTCCACCAAGAACGTGTACCAGCACCTCAAGGACCACTACACCCTGGCCCAGCCGGTAGAAGAAATGGTGCTGGCCAAGCGCGAACATTTTAACCGCGCTTTCGACGAGAAGCCCGATTTCGACCTGCTGCCCGGCGTGCGCGCCCTTATTGAGGACCTGCACCGGCACGGCCTGGAGCTGCTGCTGGCCTCCTCGGCCTCGCACTCCACCATCGGCCGGGTGATGCGCCGGTTTGAATTGGCCCCCTATTTCAGCCACCTGCTCAGCGGCGAGGATTTCGCCCGCTCCAAGCCCGACCCGGCCATTTTCGCCCGGGCCGCCGCGCTGGCCCGCTCGCCCGCGGCCGAGTGCGTGGTTATCGAGGATTCGACCAACGGCGTGGCCGCAGCCAAAGCGGCGGGCCTCTACTGCATTGGCTACGACAGCATCCACTCGCCCAGCCAGGATTTGCGGCTGGCCGATTTGGTAGTGGCGGATTTCGGGGAGTTAAGTGCGGCCCGGATTGCGGCGCTGGCAGTGGATTAGCGCGTAATTTTGTGGCGTAAAGTATAAGCCAGAATCTTCTCGGAGCTGGGCAGGGTGATGTAGCGCGAAGCTCCAGCTTCGCGGATCGTTGCTGACTGTTGCGCCAAATGTCATCGTTCAACGATCCGCGAAGCTGGAGCTTCGCGCTACATCACCCGCATGAATTTTCCTGCTAAAGCCTGGGTTTCGGCGTTTCGGCCGCGCACGTTGCCGCTGGCGCTGGCCAGCATTATGGCCGGGGGCTTCCTGGCGGCCAGCCAGGGCCAGTTCCGGCCCGCCGTGGTGGCCCTGGCGGCCCTCACCACCATCCTGCTCCAAATCCTGAGCAACCTGGCCAACGACTACGGCGACTCGCAGAACGGGGCCGACAGCGTGCACCGCGAGGGGCCGCTGCGGGCCGTGCAGAGCGGCGTCATTTCACCACGGCAGATGAAGAAGGGCATGGGGCTGTTCGGGGCGCTGTCGCTCGGCAGCGGGCTGCTGCTGCTGTGGGTGGCGCTGGGCGCGGCCGGGGCCTGGGTGTTTCTGGCGTTTCTGGCGCTGGGGCTGTCGGCCATCTGGGCGGCCGTCAACTATACGGCCGGGGCCAAGCCCTACGGCTACGCCGGGCTGGGCGACTTATCGGTGTTCGTGTTTTTCGGGCTGGTGGGCGTGGGCGGTACCTACTTTCTGCAGGCGTATAGCCAGGTGCCCGTCTGGACCCAGGCCTTGCCCTGGCCGGTGCTGCTGCCGGCCGTGGCGCTGGGCTGTTTCGCCACGGCCGTGCTCAACGTGAACAACATCCGCGACATCCGCTCCGACCAGTTGGCCGGTAAAATCACGATTCCGGTGCGCCTGGGGCCGGTGCGGGCCCGCCGCTACCACTGGCTGCTGCTGGCGCTGGGCTTTGGCGCGGCCGTGCTCTACGTGGCCTTTACCTACCATTCGCCCTGGCAGTGGCTGTTTCTGCTGAGCGCCCCGCTGCTGCTGCGCAACGCCCGCGCCGTGTGGCAGCGCCAGGACTCCCGGCAGCTCGACCCGCTGCTCAAGCAAATGGCCCTCACCACGCTCGTTTTCACGCTGCTGTTTGGGTTGGGGCAGGTGCTGTAGGGGAGGGGCAGGTACTGTTTTTAGCAAATTCGTTTTCAGCTTAATCCTGCCGCCCATGCTTTCCGACAAAGAAACCACCCGCCTCAGCAAGCTCCTGAGCCTGGTGCTGCGCCACGACCCCGCCCGCCTGAACCTGACGTTGGACGAGCAGGGCTGGGTAGCCGTGGATACGCTGCTGGCGCAGGCCCAGCAACAGCAAGTGCCGCTGACCCGTGCGGTGCTGCTGCAGCTGGTCGAAACCAGCCCGAAGCAGCGTTTCCGGCTTTCCGACGACCAGCAGCGCATCCGGGCCAGCCAGGGCCATTCGGTAGCGGTGGAGCTGGGCTACGCGCCCGTAGCGCCGCCGCCGGTGCTCTACCACGGCACTACCACCCGGCTGCGGGATACGCTGGCCGCGCAGGGCCTGCTGAAAATGAGCCGTCAGCACGTGCATCTGAGCGCCGACGCGGCCACCGCCCGGCAGGTGGGCCGCCGCCACGGTCCGCCGATGGTGTTGCTGGTAGATGCCGCCCGGATGCACGTCGACGGCCACCTGTTCTATCAGGCCGATAACGGCGTCTGGCTGACCGAGGCGGTGCCCCCGCAATATCTGACGCTGCCTTAGAGCGGGTAGACAGTTGGGACGGTCTGTCTTGCTGCCTGTGTTGCGCAACGCCCGCGCCGTGTGGCAGCGCCAGGACTCCCGGCAGCTCGACCCGCTGCTCAGGCAAATGGCTCTCACCACGCTCGTTTTCACGTTGCTGTTCGGGCTGGGGCAGGTGCTGTAGGGGTGAGGGAGAAGCCGGTCAAATGCGTATCTTGGTTGCATGCGCGGCCTCAACAAAGTCACTCTTATCGGCAACCTGGGCAAAGACCCTGAAGTGAGCGTGCTGGAAGGCAACGTGGCGGTGGCAAAATTCTCGTTGGCTACCTCCGAAACCTGGCGCGACAAAGCAGGTCAGCCGCATACCTCTACCGACTGGCACAGCGTGCTGCTATGGCGCGGCTTGGCTGAACTGGCCCAGGCCTACCTGCGCAAGGGAAGCCTCGTTTACCTCGAAGGCAAGCTCAAAACCCGCCATTACGACGATGCGGCCGGCCAGCGGCACTACGTGACGGAAATCATCGGCGAGCAACTGCTGATGCTGAACAAAAAAACGGGCGAAATGCCACCACAGGCATGAAAGCGGCCGTATCGCTGCGCCTGACGGCGGCCCGCACCGATTTCCAGGTGTTTTTTCCGTATTCCGACACTGCCGTGCGCACGGCGCTGTTGAGAGCAGGGGTGCGCTACGAAGCCGCCGCCCGCGGGTATCTGCTGCCCGCCACGCCCGCCGCCGTAGCGCCCGTGCAGGCGGCTTGCGCGGCGTTGGGTATAGCAGTGCAGGTGCCCATTGTGCCCGCGTTGGCTGCGCCGCTCCCGCCACCTACTCCGCACGAGGCCCTGCTGGCTCGCTACTGCCAGTTTATCGCCCTCAAACGCTATAGCCCTCATACGCTAAAGAGCTACCGGGCTGCTTTTGAGAAGTTTGTAGCGCATCATGCGCCCCGGCTGCCCTTGGAACTGAGCAAACCCGACGTACTCGACTACTTGGCCGGGTGCGTGGGGGCGGGCATTTCCGAAACCTACCAGAACCAGTTGATCAACGCCATCAAGTTCTACTATGAGCAGGTGGAGGGGCAGCCGCGGCAGTACTACGCCATTCCGCGGCCCAAGCGCCCGCTCACCAACCCGAAGGTGCTGGCCGCCGAAGAGGTAAAGGCCATCTTGCAGGGAACCGATAACCTCAAGCACCGCGCCATGCTCATGCTGGCTTACGGCCTGGGGCTACGCCTGGGCGAAGTGCTGGCCCTTACGCCCCCCGACATCGACAGCCAGCGTATGGCGCTATACGTGCGTGGTGGCAAGGGCAAAAAAGACCGCGACCTGCCGCTACCCGAAACCCTGCTGCATCTGCTGCGCGAGCAGTTCCGCCAGTTCCGGCCCCTGACGTTTCTGTTTGAGGGCCAGCAGCCCGGCGAGCCATATAGTGCGCGCAGCCTGCAACAGGTAGTGAAACAGGCGGCCTTGCGCGCCGGTATTCGCCGGCCAGTGACGCTGCACATGTTCCGGCACTCCTATGCCACTCACTTATTGGAAGCCGGTACCGATATTCGCATCATTCAGGACTTGCTGGGCCACAGCAGCATTAAAACCACCGAAATTTACACGCATGTTGCCCAACGCACCCGCCCGGCTTCCCCACTCGACAGCCTCGGCCTTTAACTGGCAAGTAGCGGATAGCAACCTAAATCCGGTATGCTATCCGCTACTCACTTGCGTACTAAGAAAAAATACCCGCTATTCGGGCAACCGCTGAGTAGCGGGTATCATAATGTTATGTGCCATGCTATCGGACACAACCTGTAACTAAAAGCTGACATGAATTTTAAACAAAAGCTATTCAAAATAAGCCGACAACTATTGACAATTTGGGGAGGTATTTCGCTTCTTGGAGTAATCATAATTGGTGGATATTTATTCTACTCAATGACACTTGGGAACACTAATATTGAAGATAATGCGACCACATCAGACGTGAGATTTGTTTTGAATTGGTGCGGACTTGGTGACCAAAGAATTGACAAGGTTTTAAAAAGCTACACATCAGCACGTTCCTTCACAGGCGACCATCTTGACGCTTACGCAATAAAAATTACAAACGTGACTATTGACGAACTTACCAGCAAAAGTAATAACGGAGTAGGACTATGGTATCGGGCAGACAGCCTTCCAACAATTTTAGATGAGGCAGTAACTTTTATTGGTGGTTGGCAACATGAGACACCTTGGTTTCCGACAGAAGATAGTTTAAGGACAAAAGACTTTTACGTTTATCCTTGGAGCATATACTGTCATGGAGTGACACCAACAGCGACTGAACTTATTTTCGTTAAACCAAAAGAAAAAATGGTTTATTATGTTAGTGCAAAAATGTAGACATAGAATTGCGGAGGAAAAGCACAGGCACATAACAAGGGGGTTGGCGTTATTGGGGCAGGAGGTTGGAGCAATCGGCTGCAGTTCGCTATCAGCTTCAGTTTCGGCAGGTCGTTATTAATATAGCGTTAGTTGTTATCTTCAGCTTTTAAAACAAAATTGGGCTTCAGTTGTCGGCAGACGTTTTTCAAATATCCCAACAACGCCAAGCCCTGTTCGTAAGCTGTAATACCAACGACCTTCTAAAAATGACACGAATTTTTCTTTTAGCTGCTTTGTTTTCAACTTTTCTATTTGGGTGTGACGAAAGTATTGACAAATCGCTTGTTCAAAATGCAGTCAAACTGGAATCCCCTTATAGTGATTTTGCTCTTTATAGATATCATGTAGAAAGTCCCATGGCGTTTGGCTCTGGTTTTACGGTAGTCAAAATCTTACCGACAGATCAAAAATGCGATTATACGGACAGAAATTTCTTCAGATTTGGAAACGATTATCCATACGCTATAAAATGGAAGAATAAGGACACGTTACTTGTAAAATGCCTAATTGATGGTGCAGGACTTTCTGACAGGCAACCCATTCGAACAGATATGCAAAAGTGGGAAGATTGGACTTTTGAAATAGAGTATTATTCTACATTTTCAACAGGAACAAACGGCAGTTATTCCATTGACAGTTATAAGGTAAATCCTCATTCTCTAACTTTTAAATCCGAAAAGAAATCGTTGTTGTTTTTAAATGATAGATTAGTAATGGAACTTGATGAAAGCAAAATTTTCTTGACGGAGGTTAAAGTAGATACATTTCAACAAAAAACTGGTTTGTCTTTTGGAGACTATGAGTTTGACATGCCAAAGAACTATAATCAATCCGACTTTTATGAATTTCCACCATTTTTAAAAACTAATCCTTAAAAGGTACTAACAGCTTACATTAGATTTAGCAATAGGCTGGCTGAAGGAATAACAATCGGCTCTAGTTCGCTATCAGCAACAGTTCCGGCAGACGAACAAATATCGGCTTTTTGTATTTACCTTCGGCTTTGGTTTTTAAATCGGCTTCAGTTGCCGGGCGGACACAGCAACTATTCCAGCCCTGCGGCAAGCCTCAAACGTAATGGTAATTTTACTGACCGACAAAACAGAACAATATGTGGTACGACAAATTTACCTTTTTTAATAAGCAACCCGGGCTGGACAATCAACCTTCGGAAGATTTTTTTATCCGCCCAACTACAGATGACGAATTCAAATCTATTTCGGAATATGCAAAAAAACCTAAAGAAGATTTCCTAATCCCATCCGAATTAAGATTACCTTTGGAGTACATTCAATTATTGAAATATTCTAACGGAGGTGGGATTATAAACGGAGAAAGAGAGTTTGGGTATTTTGGCCCAGAAACAATAAGGGAAATGTATATTGGATACGGGTTTTTGATTTGGGCCCCACAGATTTTACCCATTGCATTTAATGGCGGGGGGAAATTTTACACCTATGATTTTAGGAAAAATCCTGAAAGCCCTTCACTCTATCTTGTCCCGTCTGGTAGCATTGGACATGATGAGGATTGCGTTTTTTTAGGTGACACGCTTGAAGAAGTGCTAAGTAAAACAACTAATGTTGAAGACGAACTTTACATTCCTAATCCAAACTATCAACCATCAGAAAAAGAAAAATTAATCGAGTTAAAACTAAAATTAATTGCAATAAAAGAGGATAAAGACAACGGGAAAATAAATTTGAAATATTTTATAAATGCCAAGCGACAAATCGAAGATGAAATAAAAATATTTAATACAAGAATATAAAAAACTGCCACTAAAAAGGGGTTTTGCAATAGTGGGGCGAAACTGCAAAGTTCAACGGTAGTTCTTCGATTGAAATTTGGTGCAAAATTGAAGATTTGTGCTTCGATTGCCCCATCATCGCAAAGCCCCGAAACGTTTGCCTAATAATTAGATAAAAGCGGCCGCTGCTCCATCAGAAGCAACGGCCGCTTTTTGTGTCGGCCTGAACTATTCCTGGGCCCTAATTTTTGGCCGGTGCCATTCTCTTCACCAGCCGAACCACTTTATCAACCACGAAACCTAGCGCCAGCCCGCCGATACCGCAGGCCAGCACTTTGGCCAGCCAGGCCACTATCGGCACCGAGGCCAGGGCCAGCTCCAGCTCGTGGAGCAGGTGGGCCGTGTAAGGGATGCCGTGGGCAATGATTTCGGCCCCCACCCACAGCATGGCGGCGGTGCCCACGTAGCTGAGAATGTTCAGGAAATGGGGCATGAACTGCACCATGCCGCGGCCGAATTTTTGAACAGCGGGGCTGCCGGCGTTCCGCGCCAGATGCAGGCCGATATCGTCGGCTTTCACGATAAAGCCCACGAAGCCGTACACGGCCACGGTAATGAACACGGCCACGGCCAGCATCACGATAATCTGGTTGACTACCGGCGAATCGACCACCTGGCTGTAGGCAATGGCCATAATTTCGGCCGACAGGATAATATCGGTGCGCACGGCACCGGCCACCCGCTGCTTCTCCAGCTCCTCGGGCGTGATGGTGGCCACCGGCCCGGCTTCCGGGTCGGCCGCGGGGTGGGGGCTGAACAGGGAATGCACCTTTTCGTAGCCTTCGTAGCACAGGTAGGCCCCGCCCAGCATCAGAATGGGGGTGATGGCCCAGGGCGCGAAATAGCCCAGCACCAGCGCCGCCGGGGTTAAAATGAGCAGCTTGTTGACCAGCGACTTTTTGGCAATCTGGTAGATAATCGACAGCTCCCGGTTGGGGCTCAGGCCCACCACGTACTTGGGCGTCACGGCCGTATCGTCAATCACGATGCCCGACACTTTGCCGGTCGTTTTGGCTACCTGCGTCGGGATATCGTCGAGGCTGGCGGCGCTGACTTTCACCAAAGCGGCCACGTCATCTAATAAAGCAAAAAGTCCGGAGGCCATAGGGGGCTGGGGCGTTGGTTGAATCTGGGAGAAAGTTGCGTTTTTAGCCGTTGGGGCCGCCGGGCCTTTACATCTCCTGGGCCTGAATGGCCGTCAGCAGCACGGTGTTGTAAATATCGTCGACGGTGCAGCCGCGGCTGAGGTCATTCACGGGCTTGTTGAGGCCCTGGAGCATGGGGCCGATGGCCAGGGCCCCGGTTTCGCGCTGCACGGCTTTGTAGGTGTTGTTGCCGGTGTTCAGGTCGGGGAAGATGAGCACGCTGGCCTGGCCGGCCACCGGCGAGCCGGGCAGCTTCTGCTGGCCCACGGCCAAATCCACGGCCGCGTCGTACTGAATGGGGCCTTCCACCAGCAAATCGGGGCGCAGCTGCCGCACCAGGGCCGTGGCCGCGCGCACCTTGTCCACGTCGGTGCCCTCGCCCGAGGTGCCCGACGAGTAGGACAGCATGGCCACGCGCGGCTCGATGCCGAAACGCCGGCTGCTCTCGGCCGACGAAATAGCAATTTCGGCCAGCTGCCCGGCCGTGGGGTTGGGGTTCACGGCGCAGTCGCCGAACACGGCCACGCGGTCGGGCAAACACATAAAGAACACCGACGAGACCACCGACACGCCGGGCTTGGTTTTGATGAACTGCAGGGCCGGCCGGATGGTGTGCTGCGTCGTGTGCGCCGCCCCCGACACCATGCCGTCGGCCAGGCCCTGGTACACCAGCATCGAGCCGAAATACGACACGTCGGTCATCAGGTCGCGGGCCATTTCCAGGTTTACGCCCTTGCTCTGGCGCAGCTCGTGCAGCGTCTGGGCGAATTCGGGCGCCAGCTCGGAGGTTTGGGGGTTGATGAGTTGCACCCGCGCCGGGTCGAGGGGGCGGCCCAGGCGGCGGGCGGCGGCCAGAATCTGGTCGGGCTCGCCCAGGATGGTCAGCTCCACCACGTCCTGCTCCAGCAGGCGGGCCGCCGCCAGCAGCACCCGGTCGTCGGTGCCCTCGGGCAGCACGATGCGCTTGCGCTGGGCCCGCGCCCCTTGCAGCAGCTGGTACTGGAACATGTGGGGCGTGAGGCCGCGGGGCGCGAACGTGCTCAGCTCGCTCAGCAGCCGCGCGGCATCCACGTGGCGCTCAAAAGTCTGGATGGCGAGGCGGATTTTGCTTTCCTGCCTGGGTCCGATGCGCGCCTGAATGCGGCCCACCCGGGTGGTAGCCTCGAACGTGCCGGGCTCGACGAGCAGAATGGGCACTATCTCGGGCAGGCCCTCAATCAGGCGCAGCACCGACTCCTCGGGCCGGTAGCCGCCCGAAAGCACCAGTCCGGCCACGCGCGGGTAGTTGGCCGAGCTGTTGGCCTGTAGCGCACTGAGCAGGATATCGGCCCGGTCGCCGGGCGTGATAATGAGCACGTTTTCCTGCAGGCGCCGCAGAAAGTTGGGCACCTGCATGGCCCCGTTGATGAAGTGGTCGACGGGGTTGCCCATCAGCTCGGCCCCGAACAGCAGCTCGCCGTTCAGCTGGTCGCGGATTTCCTGCATGGTGGGGCTGCGCAGGGCCGGGCTTTCGGGGATGATGGCCAGCAGCACCGCGGGCGAGAGTTGGGCGGCCAGCCGGGCCTGCACCTCGGCCAGCTGGGCGGGCGCCACCCGGTTGAGCACCAGGGCCAGCACCCGCACATCCTCGTTTTCGGCGTCGCGCCGCACCGAGAGGGCCGCATCCACCAGCTGGTCGACGGTTTTGCCCAGGCCCGACATCAGCAGCATCACCGGCGCGCCCAGCGTGCGGGCCACCTGCCAGTTCAAATCCAGCTCCAGGGCCAGGCCGGTGCCCACGAAATCGGTGCCCTCCACCACCACGAAATCGTGGGCGTCCTCAATCTGCTTGTAGCGGTGGATGATAGTGTCGAGCAGCTGGCCGATGCGGCCGCTTTCGAGCAGGCGCAGGGCCTGCTGGCCGGTGTAGGCGAAGGTATCGGCGTAGGGCTGGGGCAGCTGGAAGTGCTGGAGCACCGTTTCGATGTGCGCGTCGGGCCGGTCGGGCTGCCCATCGGGGCGGGCATCGGGCGTGATGATGGGCTTGAAGTAGCCCACCCGCTGGGCCTGGCCCAGCAGCAGGTTCACCAGCCCCAGCGTCAGCACCGATTTGCCGCTGTGGGGCTCGGCAGTGGCAATATAAACGGCTTTGCTCATGGGTAGCTCAAGTAATGTGTGCTGGCGGAGAACCGCCGAAAGATGCGCACGGGGGGAGGGGGTAAAGGCGCGTGCGCCGGGCAAAGGTAGGAGCGGGAGCCCGGCCGGCTGCCCGCCGTTCTTTACCTTGCCGTTGTTTGGGCCCGCAAACCAGTCCGCGACGAGTAGAAGCTGGTACGTTGGCCGGCCCGTTTTCAGCGTTTGCCCTATGAATAGTTCGGTGTGGCTTATTGGCCTGGGAGGCTTCATCGGGTCGGTGAGCCGCTACTGGGTGCAGCAGTATTTCCTGCGGCTGGTGCCGGGCGCCTTCCCGCTGGGCACGTTCGTGGTCAACGTGCTGGGCTGTCTGCTGATTGGGTTGCTGCTGGGCCTGTTTGAGCGGCACACGGCCCTGCCGGCGCCCTGGCGGCTGTTTCTCACCACCGGCTTCTGCGGCGGCTTCACCACGTTTTCTACCTTCGCCTACGAAAGCGTGGTGCTGGGCCGCACCGGCGAGCTGCTGCTGCTGGCCCTGTATGCCGCCGGCAGTCTGCTGGTAGGCATGCTGGCCGCCTTCGTGGGCGTCTGGGCCGCTAGGTTGGGGTAGGAGCTAGCCCGCCGCGGCCTTTACCAGATAGCCAGCAGCAGCAAGAACGCCTTGAACAGCACGCGCAGGTGGCGCAGGGCGGCCGTGAGCTGGTTTTCGACCGAGCGGCGGGAAATGTGCAGCTGCTGGGCAATTTCGTCGTTGGAGAACTGCTGCACCCGGCTGAGCAGGAAAATCTGCTGACAGCGGCGCGGCAGCTGGCCCAGGGCGGCAGCCAGGCGCTTTTCCAGGTCGAGGTCGAGCAGGCGGGTTTCGCCCTGGTTGTAGTCGGCGCGGGCGGGGCTGGCCGTTTCGGGCGCGTCGGTGTAGTGCAGGGGGCGGGCGGCGGCCTGGCGCTGGTGCCGGGCGACGTGGTAGCGGGCGGCGGCGGCCAGATAGGCGGGGAAGCAGTCAATCTGGAGGCGGTGGCGCTCGGTCCAGAGCCGCAGGAAAATGTCGTGCACGATTTCCTCGCAGGCCTCGCGGGCAGCCAGCCGGGCGTAGGCGGCCGCAAACATGCGCTGCCAGTACCGCTGGTAAAGCGCCTCAAAAGCCCCGGCGTCGTCGTGCTGTATTGCTTCCCACAAAGCGGCATCCGTAGCAGCCATGGCCCCGCATTTAAAGGTCTGACCCAATCCTGGTTGACCAAATATAGAAAACTGCCGCTTAGAAGCCACATTCCGCCGCTTGGGCGTTTGCTGCCCTCACGCGCCCGAATAGTATCCGCAGCAGAAAGCCGATATTTTAATGGATATGAAAATTATGCGGGCTGATTATTAAGGTGTTGGCAGGAAAATCTAGGGTAAAGGTGAATTATTTTCAAAAAGTTAGGTGTGTGCGGGGCTGGCTTTGGACTCTTAGCTGGTAGAAGCCTGCCCCATGACCGACGAAGAATACCTGACGCTCTACGAACGCTACTATGCCGGCACCGCCACGCCCGCCGAGCGGGCGCGGTTTGAAGCCTATCTGGCCGAGGCCGAGTTGCCCGAGCTGCCCTGGCGCGAGGGGCCGCTCGGCCCCCCCGGCCCGGTGCGGGCGGCCATCTGGGCGCGCCTGGCCCGGAGCATGCGGCGTCCCCGGTCGGCCCTGCGCCGTCGGCGGCGGGTGCTGGCCGCGGCCAGTCTGGTGCTGGGCCTGCTGGGCGCGCTGGCCTGGTGGCTGCCAAACCAGCCGGCGTCGGATGCCGGGCCCGCCCCGCTGGCCGCCACCCGCCCAGCGCCCCCACGGCTGGAGCCGGGCCGCAACCAGGCGCTGCTGACGCTGGCCGACGGCCGCACGGTGCGCCTGGCCGATGCCGGCCCCGGCCTGCTGGCCCAGCAGGGCGGCCGGCAGGTGCGCCAGACTGCCCCCGGCGAGCTGAGCTACCAGGGCGCGGCCAGTAATTCGGCCGCCGACAGCCTGCTGCGCAACACCGTGCGCACGCCCCGCGGCGGTCAGTACCAGCTGCAGCTGCCCGACGGCAGCCGGGTGTGGCTGAACGCCGACTCGCGGCTGGCCTTTCCGGTGGCCTTCGGGCGTCGGCGGCGCGTGGTGCAGCTCACGGGCGAGGCCTACTTCGAGGTGGCCAAGGACGCCGCCCGTCCCTTTGAGGTGGAAGCCGGCACCGCCCGCGTGACGGTGCTCGGTACCCACTTCAACGTGCAGGCCTACCCCGACGAGCCCGCGCCCGTGACCACGCTGCTGGAAGGGGCCGTGCGCCTGCACCAGGGCGCGGCCCAGGTGCTGCTGCGCCCCGGCCAGCAGGGGCGGCCCCGCCCCGACGGCACTATTGCCGTGCGTGCCGTGGATGCGAGCAGCGCCGTGGCCTGGAAGGAGGGCCGCTTCGTGTTCGATGATGAGCCCCTGGAGGGCATTATGCGCCAGGTGGCCCGCTGGTACGACGTGCAGGTGCGCTACGAGGGCCAGCTGAGTAACAAGAATTTCCACGGCTCCATCTCCCGCTTCCGCGAGGCGTCCGACGTGCTGCACCTACTGGAGCTGACCGGGGCCGTGCATTTCACCACCGAAGGCCGCCGCATCACCGTCCGGCCCTAATAACCATTGAGCTATCAGCTGTCGGCTGATAGCTGTTAGCTTTTTTCTTTTCTGGCAACCGGCCACTGGCAACCGGCCACTGGCAACCGGCCACTGAAAACGCAAGCCTTTCATCTTCCTCCGTCAACCCCTAAACCCTTACCCCTATGAAGCGACACGTTACTTCCTTGCTGACTGCGGTGGGCCGGCCGGGCCGCGCCAGGGCCACGGGCCTGCTGGTGCTGCTCAGCGGCTGGCAGGTGCAGGCCGCCTCGTTTGCCCAGACCATCACGCTGGCCGAGCGCAACCAGCCCCTGACGGAGGTGCTGCGCAAAATCGAGCAGCAGAGCGGCTACGCCCTGCTCTACAACACCCAGATGATGCAGGCCGCCCGCCCCGTGACGCTGAGCGTGCGCGGGGCCTCCCTGACCGAGGCGCTCGACCAGTGCTTTGCCGGCCAGCCGCTTACTTACACCATCGAGCAGAACGCCATTGTGGTGAAACCCCGGCCCGCCGCCGCGCCGCCGGCCCCGCGGGCCGCCGCCGTGGCCCGGCCGATAACCGGCCGCGTAACCGACGGCCAGGGCCAGGGCCTGCCGGGCGTTACGGTGCGGGTGCTCGGCACCACGGCCGGCACCACCACCGGCCCCGACGGCACGTTCCAGCTCGACGTGCCCGACGGCGCCACCACGCTCAGCTTCTCGTTCGTGGGCTTTGCCACCCAGGAAGTGGCCCTGGGTTCGCGCACCGACTTCAGCATCCGACTGGCCGAGGCCTCGGCGCTGCTCGATGCCGTGACGGTGACGGGCTACACCAGCTACTCGCGCGACAACTCGGCCAGCGCCGCGACTACCGTTACGAGCGCCAAAATAGAGCAGGTGCCGCTGCCGGGCATCGACCAGATTCTGCAGGGTCGCGTGCCGGGCCTCAACGTGCTCTCGAACTCGGGCCAGCCGGGCAGCGCCACCACCAGCGTCACGATCCGCGGGTTGGGCACGCTCAACGGTAGCTCGGCCCCGCTCTATATCATGGACGGCATCCCGATTGAGGCCAACTACTTCCAGACCCTGAACGCCAACGATATTGCCTCCGTGACGGTGCTCAAGGACGCCTCGGCCAAGGCCCTTTACGGCTCGCGGGGCTCGAACGGCGTTATCGTCATCACCACCAAAAAGGGCCAGAGCGGCCGGTTGGCCGTCGATTACACGGTGCAGACGGGCTTTTCCAACCTCACTTCGCCGCGCTTTGTGATGATGAACACCGAGGAGCGGCTGCGGTTTGAGGAGGAAGTGGGCCTGGAAATCGGCCGCAACATCGGGCCGGGCTGGACCTACTCGCCCCGCAACCCGGCCTACGCCAAGCAAACGCCCGCCCAGCAGCAACGGTCCAACTTCATCCTCGACAGCCTGGGCGGCATCAACACCGACTGGCGCGACCAGTTCTTCCAGCGGGCCCGCTTTACGGAGCATCAGGTGAGTTTAAGCGGGGGCAGCGAGAACGTGCGCTTCTATAATTCGTTCAACTATTTCTCGCAGGATGGCATTGCCCGCCGCACCGGCATGGACCGCTACACGGTGCGCAGCAACGTCGATTTCAAGGGCAAGAAGCTCAGCGGCAGCGTGAACCTGCTGCTGGGTTTGTCCAACTCCAGCTTCACGGAAGGGGAGGGGGGCACCGGCGTGGGCAGCAGCATGGCCTCGGTGTACTACGCCCTGCCCTACGAGTACCCCTACGCCGCCGACGGCACCATGGTGCTGCCCAACACCAAGGGCTACTCCTACCTCGACCAGCGCGAGGGCACCATCGGCCTCGACCGGCTCCAGAACTCATCCAACAAAACCCAGCAGGCCAAAACCACCCTGGGCGGCACGCTCAGCTACACCATCGTGCCGGGCCTGGTCGCCAGCACCCGCGCCGGCCTCGATTTCCGCAACTCGCTCGATCAGGTCTACATCAATCCCGACAGCTACTACGGCACGCGCTCCAACTCCAACACGCTGGGCGGGCGCGGGCGCTTCGAGGAGGGCGTGCGCCAGAACTACAGCCTCGTTTCGACCACCGGCCTGAACTTCAACCGCATGTTCAGCGAGGTGCATGATGTGGAAGTGGGCGCCTATTTCGAGTCGCTGTTTGATAACTACCGGGGCTTTGGCTACGCCGGTTTCGGGCTCGATGGCCGCCTGCCCGAAACGCCGGCTGCCATTACGGCCAGCACCACCTACCTGCCCCGCCTGAGCGGGGCGCGCACTCAGAGCGCGCTGCACTCGTTTATCGGCACCGGCCGATACACCTACAACGGCCGCTACACGCTCACGGGCAGCTACCGCGTCGATGGCTCGTCGAAGGTGCCCAGCAAAAACCGCTGGCACAGCTTCTACTCGGTGGGCGCCAACTGGAACATCAAGGACGAAGCCTTCCTGCGCGATGCCAGCCTGCTTTCCACGCTGCGACTACGCGGTAGTTACGGCCTCACGGCCAGCCCCTTCGGCGGTAATTTTCTCTACCGCGCCACCTACGACGTGGGCAGCTCCTACGGCGGGGCCACGGCCCTGCGGCCCACCAACCCCGGCAACCCCAACTTCGACTGGGAGTACGTGGCCGAAACCAACGTGGGCCTCGATGTGGGCCTGCTGCCGGGCAGCCGCATCCGGCTGGTGGTCGATGCCTACAATCGGATAACGCGCAACATGTTCGTCGACCAGCCGCTGTCGGCGACGGCGGGCTTCGCCACCTACTCGCTGAGCACCGGCCGGCTGCGCAACCGCGGCATCGAGGCCGATTTGCAGGGCGACGTGCTGAATAAGGGCGATGTGCGCTGGACGGTGGGCACGAACGTGGCCTACAACAAAAACGAGATTCTGGAGCTGGGCAACGGCCTCAACAACCTGCCCGACGGCGATACACGCCTGCTGCGCATCGGTGAGCCCATCGGCTCGTACTACGCCCCCAAATGGGCCGGCGTCGACCCTGCCAACGGCGACGCGCTGTATTACAACCAGGACGGCAGCACCACCAACGTGTACAACGCCAACGCCCAGAGCACGACCGGCGTGGGCGTGCTCTACCCCACCATCACGGGCGGCGTTTCGACCGATGTGAGCTGGAAGGGCCTCTCGCTGAGCGCGCTGTTCGTGTACGTATCGGATGTGAAGCGCTGGAACAACGAGGATTTCTACAACGAAAACCAGCGCTACATGACCAGCAACCAGAGCGTGCGCATGCTGAATGACCGCTGGAAAAAGCCCGGCGACAACGCCATTCTGCAGCGCATCGACGTGCCGCGCAACTTCACGTCCAAGGACATTCAGGACGCCTCGTTCGGGCGCCTGCGCAACGTGCAGCTGGCCTACGCGCTGCCCGCCCCGCTGCTGCAGAAGGTTGGCGTAGTGCGCGGCGTACGGCTGCAGTTGCAGGCCCAGAACCTGTTCACCTTCACCAGCTGGCGCGGGCTCGACCCCGAAAACAACAGCCAGTACGGGCGCTTCCAGTACCCCTCGGCCCGCACCTACACCGCCGGCCTGACGGTGAACCTGTAGCTGCCTGGCGTAGTCCTCCCATCCTCTAGTCTTTCCTGCTCATGAAATTCTATTCCTCCTCTAAATTGCTGCACGGGGCCCTGGTGCTGGCGTTGCTGGGTGCCGCCCCGGCCTGCAAAAAGCTCGACCTCGACCCCACCGATACCATTGACCCCGACAAGGCCTTCCGCAACGTGGCCGACCTGAACCTGGGGTTGCTGGGCGCCTA
The DNA here is from genome assembly GCF_900111515.1 of Hymenobacter actinosclerus. GTDB lineage: Bacteria > Bacteroidota > Bacteroidia > Cytophagales > Hymenobacteraceae > Hymenobacter > Hymenobacter actinosclerus. The sequence goes on along the minus strand of NZ_FOHS01000002.1, from coordinate 1,187,644 downwards.
CGCCGTGCTCGACAACTCGCTGCTGCTAAGCGCCGTGACGGTGGCCGACGAGGTGACGCTGCCCATCGAAAACACCGTGTCCAACAACGACGCCTTCCGCTGGCAGTACAACGCCACCAGCTCGTCGGTAACCGGGGCCTGGGCCAGCCTCTACCAGGCTATTGATAGGGCCAACCGGGTGCTGGCCGCCGTCGATAAGGTAGCCAGCCCGGCCGCTACCGACCAGAACCTGAAAAACCAATACCAGGGCGAGCTGCTGGCTTTGCGCGCCTACGCCCACTTCGAGCTGCTGCGCGGCTACGCCGCCGACTACGCGCCCGCCGCGCTGGGCGTGCCTTACATGAAGGAGTCGAAAATCAGCAGCCCGGCCCGCGACACGTTCGAGCAGAACATCCGCGACATCAAGGCCGACCTGGCCCAGGCCAAAACCCTGATTCCGGCCTCGTTCACCGACAATACCCGCATCCGGCTGGTGGCCGTGGCCGCCATGCAGGCGCGGGTGGCGCTCTACGAGAAAAACTGGGCCGACGCCATTACCTACTCCTCCGAAGTAATTACGGCCCTGCCGCTGGCCACCCGGGCCCAGTTCCCGGGCATCTGGACCGATGCCAATTCCAGCGAAGTGGCCTGGAAACTCAAGCGCGTAACCGGCGACTCGCGGCTGGGCGACTCGTTTTTCCGGCAGTCGGGCGGCATCGTGCTCTACGCGCCCGCGCTCAAGCTGCTCAACGCCTTCGACAAAACCAACGACGTGCGCTACCCGGCCTACATCAAGTTCGACCCTACCCGCACCGGCACCAAGTCGCAGTACTTGGTCAACAAGTACATCGGCGGCACGGCCTCGGCGCCGGGGTTGGTGGATGTGAAGCTGTTTCGCACCGGCGAGATGTACCTGATCCGGGCCGAAGCCCAGGCCGAAAGCGGCAACCTCACGGCCGCCGCCGCCGACCTCAACGCCCTGCGCGCCGCCCGCCTCAGCGGCTACACCGCCCAGTCGTTTGCCGATAAGGCCGCGCTGGTAGCCGCCATCTACACCGAGCGGTTCAAGGAGCTGGCCTTCGAGGGGCAGCGCTTCTTCGATTTGAAGCGCCGCAACCTGCCCGTCGAGCGCCTCGCCGCCGACGCCGCCAACGCCTCCGGGGCCGTGCTGCTGCCGCCTACCCAGGCCCAGTACCACTTCCCGATTCCGTTCGTGGAGCTGCAGGTCAACCCCAATATGGTGCAGAACCCGGGGTACTAACCGGGGCCTGACTCCCCTCTCCGAAATGGAGAGGGTCCGCGGCGGCAGTAGCGCGAACTAAAGCGGTTTCCAGCTGAGTGTACGGTTTGAAATTCTGGCCGGCTGTAGCGCGAACTTTGTAGTTCGCGTCCCCGTGCCATTGAAGCCGCCTAGACGACGCGGGGACGCGAACTACAAAGTTCGCGCTACGTGCGCTACGGGTATACTGACCTGAAAATTGCGCTAGGTAGTTCGCGCTACTGCTGCCATTCAAATTCATTCCAACGGCACAGGCGCGAACTACCCAGTTCGCGCTACTGCGCGACGCCAGCCAGCCGTTATTGAAGCCTCAACCATGAAAACCAACAAATTCCTCGGCCTGCTACTGCTGCCGGCACTGCTGGCCGCTGGCTGCCGCAGCTCCATTCCGGCCCCGGTTACGCCCAGGCCGCCCACCGGGCCGGGTGTGGGGCCGGTCGTGCGCCCCGCCTCGCTGGGCCTGGTAGGCGACACGGCCGACGTGCGCCCGGCCGTAAGCGGCGGGGTAGTGCTGATGGGCGGCGGCACCGACGTGGACGCCGCGTTTCGCTGGATGATAGCGCGTAGCGGTGGCGGCGACGTGGTGGTGCTGCGGGCCTCGGGCACCGATGCTTACAACCCCTACATTGCCGGCCTGGGAACGGTCAACTCGGTTGAGACGCTGCTCATCAACTCCCGCGAGCTGGCCAACAACCCGGCCGTGGCCCGCACCATCCGCAACGCCGAAATGGTGTTCATTGCCGGCGGCGACCAGTCGAATTACATGAACTACTGGCGCGGCACGTTGGTGCAGGACGCGCTCAACTACCTGGCCCAGACCCGGCTGGCGCCGCTGGGCGGCACCAGCGCCGGTTGTGCCATTCTGGGCAGCGCCTACTTCAGCGGCGAAAACGGCAGCCCCACCGCCGCCGAGGCCCTGGCCAACCCCTACGCGCCCGCCGTCACGCTCTACCACGACGATTTCCTGCGCGTGCCCGTGCTTCGGGGCGTGCTCACCGACCAGCACTACCTCACCCGCGACCGGCCCGGCCGGCACGTGGCCTTCCTGGCCCGCGCCTGGCAGGACTGGGGCCTGCTGGCCCAGGGCATTGCGGTAGATGAAAAAACGGCCGTTTGCGTGGCTCCCGACGGTGTGGCTCAGGTGTTCGGCCGCAGCAAGGCCTACTTCCTGCGGCCGGTGGCGGGCCGCCCGCCCGAGCGCGTGGTGGCCGGCCAGCCGCTGCAATGGCTCCGGCAGCAGCAGGCGCTGGCCGTGTACGAGGTAAGCGGCTCCGAAACGGGCCAGGGCCGCGTATCCGTCACCGACCTTAGTCCGGCCGCGGCCCAGGGTGGCAGCTGGCAGTGGTGGTGGGTGGATAACGGCCAGCTGCAACAGGCCCCGCAGTAGCCACGGCGGCGGGCAGCCTGCCGGGTCGTCGGCATCATTTTTACTTCTTTCCCTTGTCTATGCGCTTTCCCTTTCTTCCCGCCTTCCTCGGCCTCGGTTTGCTGGCCGCCGGCTGCAACCCCGCCGCCAAACCCACCGATTCCGTCGCCGAAACGGCCACGACGCCGCCGGCCGACCAGACCAAATACGTGCTCATCGTGCACGGCGGGGCCGGTACCATCCTCAAATCGACCATGACGCCCGAGAAGGAGGCCGCCTACCGCGCCGCCCTCACCAAGGCCCTGCAAACCGGCTACGACCAGCTGCAGGCCGGCAAAACCAGCCTCGACGCCGTGGAAGCCGCCATTCACATCCTCGAAGATTCGCCCCTGTTCAACGCCGGCAAGGGCGCCGTCTTCACCCACGCCGGCCGCAACGAGATGGATGCGGCCATCATGGACGGCAACACCCTGCAGGCCGGCGCGGTGGCGGGCGTCACCGTCATCCGCAACCCCATCAGCGCCGCCCGCGCCGTGATGGATAAATCGGAGCACGTGATGATGATGGGGGCCGGGGCCGAGCAGTTCGCCCGCCAGACCGGCCAGACGCTCGTTGACCCCAGGTATTTCTACACCGATGAGCGGTGGAAGGGCCTGCAGGATGCCATCAAGGAAGATTCAACCAAAAGCCGCCTCGACCACGACGACAAGAAAACCGCCCGCCTCGGCGGCGGCCAGCACGACTATAAGTTTGGTACCGTGGGCTGCGTGGCCCTCGATAAAGCCGGCAACCTGGCCGCCGGCACCAGCACCGGCGGCATGACCAACAAGAAGTTCGGCCGCGTCGGCGACGCGCCGCTGATTGGCGCTGGCACCTACGCCAACAACGCCACGGCGGGCATTTCGTGCACCGGCTGGGGCGAGTTCTTCATCCGCAGCGTGGTGGCCCACGACATTTCGGCCCTCATGGAATACAAGGGCCTGAGCATTGACGAAGCCTCCCGCACCGTGCTGGCCAAAGTAGCCAAGCTCGGCGGCGACGGCGGCCTCATCGCCCTCGACCGCCAGGGCCACGCCTCGCTGCCCTTCAACACCGAAGGCATGTACCGCGGCACCATCACCGAGGACGGCAAAATTGAGGTGCAGATTTACAAGGAGTAAAGTGCCTGGGTTGAGCTGGAATTAGAGCTAGGTTCTGGCTCTGCCTCAACCTAAATATTACAACTGCCCGTCCTAGCTTCATTGGCAACTACTGACCCCGGCCGTTGTGCCGGGGCCAGTCCTTTCCGTGTTCTTTCTCAGCTGCTTCTTTATGAAAAACCTGCGCTTCCTGTTGCCACTGCTACTCCTGCTGCCCGCGCTGCCGATGTGGGCCCAGCCGGGCAAGCTGTTCATTATTGGCGGCGGTGCCCGCTCGCCCGAATTAATTCAGGACATGGTGGCCACCGCCGGCCTGGGGCCGCGCGATTATGCCGTGGTACTGCCCATGGCCAGCGCCGAGCCCGAGGCCTCCTTTGCCAGCATTGCCGGGCAGCTGCGCGCCGCGACCCCGCGGCCGGTGCTGTACCTCAACCTGGCCCGGCCCGCCGCTTCGGCCCGCCGCCGCCGGCAGCAAATCGATTCGCTGCGCCACGCCCGCCTCATCTTCATCACCGGCGGCGACCAGGACCGGTTTATGCGCGTGGTGGCCGGCACGCCCATCGAAACGGCCATCCGGGCCGCCTACGCCGGTGGGGCCACGGTGGCCGGCACCAGCGCCGGCGCCGCCGTGATGAGCCGCCACATGATAACCGGCCGCGAGTTGCTGCCCGATACCACCTACCACGAAACCTTCCGCAAGCTGCAGCCCGGCAACATTGAGTTCAAGCCCGGCCTGGGCCTCATCGACTCGGTTATTGTCGACCAGCATTTCATCCGCCGCAGCCGCTACAACCGGCTCATTTCGGCCCTGGCCGCCTATCCCGGTTTCACCTGCGTGGGCATTGATGAAGGGACGGCCCTGGTGGTGCAGGGCCGCCGCGCCCGCATTTCGGGCGTCAGCCAGGTGGTGCGGCTGGCCCGTCCGGTGGGGTTGCGCACCGCCGGCGGCCTGCTGCGGCTGCAGGATGCTGAGCTAAGCATCTACGCCGATGGCGACACGTTTGAGTGGTAGGTGCATTGCGCGGTCGGGCATAACCGGTGTTACTGCCCGCAACACTGGCTATATTCAGTAAGCGGCATCCGCATCACCTAAAACAGCACCGCGCCCACCCACAATCTGTGGGTGGGCGCGGTGCTGTTTTACGGGAAACGCTCGTTGGGCCTATACGCTGAGGTTACCTTCGATAGAGTCGTCCAGCGTCTGGCCGATGGCGGCGCCGACGGCCGTTTTCACGAAGGCAATGGCATTGCCGTGCTTGTTGTCCCAGTAGTAGCCGTCGTGGGGCGTTAGCCGGATGACTGTGATGCGCGGGTCGTCTTCGCCCTCCGTGAACCAGGCTTTGAGGATGGGCGTCCACAGCTCTTTGATGCGGGCCCGGTCGGTGGAAATGGTGGCCGTGCCGACTACGCTCAGAAAATCGGAATGCGCCGAGCCCTGAAACAGCAGCTGCACCGTGGAATCCTGCTGAATCTGCCGGTTTTTGTGGCTGTCGTTGGCACTCAGAAACCAGAAGTTGCCCTGCTCGTCGATGTCGCGCACGGCCATAGGGCGGGTTGCCGGAACCTCCTCGCTGCGCAGGCGGGTGTTGAAAAAGCAGGTGTTGGTTTTTTCGGCCAGCTCCTTCATTTTGGCAATGGCCTCGGTGGCCAGCAGGTCCTGGTGGTTTTTTTCGGGCTGCTGTTGGTTGATGCTATCCATAAAAGACGGAAAAATTGTGGGGGATGCAACTGAGTACGCGCCCGGCCGGCCAGAGTTAAGGCGGCGCTGGTCATTGGGCTGGCCCATGGGTACACCCGGTTTGGCCCGAACGCAAAAAAGCCTCAAAAACTGCATCTGTTGCCAGATTTACAGCTTTTGAGGCTTGATTTAGGTTGAGAAATTAACCTCTACAAGTACCCGGAGCCGGAATCGAACCGGCATATCTTTCGATATCGGTGTTTGAGACCGACGCGTCTACCAGTTCCGCCATCCGGGCGTTTCAAAACCGTTCCGACAGGTAGCTTAGGAACGGGCTGCAAACTTAGCCAGAGATTCCCGAATGCGCAACAGGTACCTTTTTTTCAGGTAGTAGGTGCGCACCTGCTGCAGGGCCTGGGGGCGGGTGTCGGCGGGCAGGCCCTCGTAGCCCGCCAGCACTGGCTCAATGCCCGCATCAAGCGTATCGCTCAGGGCGTTGACTTCGGCTTCTACCTTCGCTTCAGCCGCCGCATCGGGCTCAAATTCCAGCTCCATCAGCTGTTCATTGAGGTCCATTACCTCCATTAAAAAATCGGGGGGCAACGCCTGCTGGCCTTCCTCGAGCAGGCCGTGGCGACCCAAAATGTAGGCCATGCGCTGGTCGGGGTGGCTAAGAGTGCGGTAGGCGTCGGTGTTGAGCGTGGCCAGCTGCAGAATTTCCTGCTGCTTTTCGGCGCTGGCCGTGGCGTGGAAATCGGGGTGGTACTCGCGGCTCAGGGCGTAGTACTTGCGCTTTAGCGCCGCCTCGTCGGGGCGAAACGTCTCGGGCAGCTCGTAGAATTCGAAGTAATCGGGTATTGCGGGCATAAGGGTGGGAGAGGGGGAGGTGCAGCGGGTATTGCCGGGAGCAGCCGGGCACTCGGGTTCAAACTGCCCGCCGGCCCGATAGGTTACGGCGCCAGCGCAGAAACAGTGGCTGCCTCAGGTATCAGCCGCAGCAGGTAATATGGCCGGCTGCACTGAGAAGGCCAGGGGTGGGGCCGCAAACAGGGCCTTGGTGGCCGGCCAAACCTGCCCGAACAGCGCCGAGCGACGGTAGGCATTCAGGACCTCGGCCGACTCCCAGTGGCTGTGAGTGCAGTACACGTGCGGGTCGTTGGCATCCTGCCACAGCTCCAGGTGGTGGCAGCCGGGCATCTGCCGGATTTGCGCTTCCGACTCCTGGAAAATGCGCAGGAAGGCTGGTACGTGCTCGGGGGCGAAAGTGAGGCGAACAATCCGGATCAGCATCAGCTCGAAGAATAGGGGGAAGAAATACCATCGGCCTGACTGCCAGAACGGCCGATATTTATTAACATAATGTTTGCACGAATTGCATTTACCGCTTTGGTTTCTCTCAATGAGGCATTTCCGTGCCTAGCTTAGGTAGCGCACATCTACCTGCGAGTCGAAATGCAGGCCCAGCAGTTCGGAGGCGTTGCCCTGGTTGATGCCGATGCACAGCCGGTCCTGGCTGTTGAAGATGCACACGGCCTCGCCGGGGTCGGCGGCCTGGAAGTGGGGGGCGATGGCGCGCACGGTTTCGCGGGCGAAGTGGATGGTAAAGGGCCGGTCGCGGCCGATGACCTCCAGAGCCGAGCGCGAAATGTCGGTTATCAGGTTGCCGTAGTGGTCGACGTGCACCACATGGCCGGTTACGCGGTTGTCCTGCAGGCGCAGCTGGCGGTTGAGCAACTGGTAGGGCTCGGCCAGCTCGGGACCCAGGTCGGCCAGTGCCAGGCCCTGGGCCAGGTGCACGGCGGCGGGCACCAGCAGGTCGCGGGTAGGGGATGCGGTGGGCTGCTGGCCGGCACTGAGCCGCACCATATACTCGGGCGCGCCGTCGCAGAGCAGCGGCAGCAGGCCGTTGTCGGCGGCCACGAAGTAGTGGCCCTGGTAGCGGGCGGCCAGCCAGGCCGCGTGAGGGGCACCCAAATCGTTTACGCCCACCAGGTGCACGGTGCCGGCCGGGAAATCGGCGTACACCGAGCCCAGCACGTGCACGGCGTGGGCAATATTGAAGGGCTCGATGCCGTGGGTGAGGTCGAGCACCGGCAGCTCGGGGGCCAGCTGCAGAATCCGGGCCTTTACGGCGGCCACGTAATGGTCGCGGTAGCCGAAATCTGACAGAAACGTAATCAAGCCCATGACCGGAAATTCGGAGTTATTCGTACTATTGCTTTGTGCCCCGCGGGGGTGGCAAAAGTATACCTTTTGCCGCGAACCGGGCCGCGCAACGATAACCTGACTTTTGCTGTTGTAAGCAGCAGAAGCCTTCATCCGGCGGGCGCTCAGCCCCTTATTTTCTCTTTTCGCTTTTAAAATTTCCTGGTTTGGTCGAAAAAGTCATCACGTTGGAAAATGTGTCCCTGGTGGAGTTCCTGGGACCCGACAACCAGAATATCCGCCAGCTTGCGGCGGCTTTCCCGGGCAGCAAAGTTGTCTCCCGGGGCAACGAAATCAAGATTCAGGGCCAGCCGGCCGTTATCAGCCGCATCAACGACATCCTCTCGGCCCTCATCGAGCATTACCACGAATACGGCACCATCACCGACAAAACGGTGAGCCAGTACCTGTCTTCGGCCAACGAGGAGGTGGAGGAAGCCCGCATGGCAGCCGCGCCCGACGTTATCCTGTTCGGAGCCAAGGGCGGCGTGATTAAGGCCCGCACCGCCAACCAGCAGCGCCTGGTGGATGCCGTGATGAAGAACGACCTGGTGTTTGCGCTCGGGCCGGCCGGCACGGGCAAAACATATATTTCGGTGGCGCTGGCCGTGCGGGCGCTCAAAAACAAGGAGGTCAAGAAGATCATCATCTCGCGCCCCGTGGTGGAAGCCGGCGAAAGCCTGGGTTTTCTGCCCGGCGACATGAAGGAGAAAGTTGACCCCTACCTGCGGCCCATTTACGATGCGCTGGAGGACATGCTGCCGCCCGAGAAGTTCAAGTTCTACATGGAGAACAAGACCATCGAAATTGCGCCGCTGGCCTACATGCGCGGCCGCACGCTCAACCACGCCTTCGTGCTGCTCGATGAGGCCCAGAACACCACGCCCTCGCAGCTGAAGATGTTTCTGACCCGCATGGGCCCCCACGCCAAGGTGATGGTAAACGGCGACCGAAGCCAGATCGACCTGCCCACCAAGCAGAAATCCGGCCTCAACCAGGCCCTTGATATTCTGCGCGACGTGCCCGGCATCGGGTTCGTGGAAATGACGGCCGACGACGTGGTGCGCCACCGCCTGGTAAAGGAAATCGTGCTGGCCTACGACCAGTTCGACACCGAGCAGGAGCAGGAACGCGCCGACCAGGCCAACCGCCCCGTGCGCCCCGCCCAGCGCCGCGGCGAGTAGGGTCGGTTGAGCTGAGCCGTTAGCCTGACCACCTGTCATCCTAACGAAGGAAGGACCTTATTCCGTGAAAACCAGTCGTGCTTACGATTGTCGTTTTTACGGAATAAGGTCCTTTCTTCGTCTGAAGAACAGACGCGGGCTTTTACTTTTGATTTTTTCTCTTTGACTTCAGCGCTACGCCCATGCAAGTTCACCGCATTACCACCGAACCCGACCTGGAAGCGGCCCTGGCGATCCGGCGCATCGTGTTCGTGCTGGGCCAGAACGTGCCCGCCGACCTGGAGCACGACGCCCACGACCGCACCGACGCCACCCACTACCTGGCCCTGAGCGCCGCCGGCCAGCCCTGCGGCACCGCCCGCTGGCGCCCTACCGCGGCCGGCGTGAAGCTGGAGCGCTTTGCCGTGCTGGCCGAGTACCGCAACCAACAGGCCGGCGCGGCTCTGCTGGCCGCCGTGCTCCGCGATGTGCAGGCCGCCCACCCCGGCGAGCTGGTATATCTCAACGCCCAGCTGCCGGCCGTACGCTTTTATGAGCGCCACGGCTTTATGAAAGCGGGGGAGAAGTTCGTAGAAGCCGGTATTGAGCACTATAAGATGAGTTGGCAGGGCCACTAGCACGCGGTGGGGCCACCACAGAAATGCGCTGGCAGTTCTGCCGCCGCTTGTGGTTCAATATATTTTTTACACCTTGATTTCCAGAACGCTGCCATAGCTCCGGCAGAACGCCACCCGCTAAAAGCCATCAGCTTAAAAAGCATGCAAGTCAAATGGGCTCCGAATGCCTTCGTGCGCCTGGTGCTGCCGCTGATGGCCGGTATCCTCACGTATTTGTACTATGGCCCGATGCTGCCGCCCGTCTGGCCATTGCTGGCGGGGCTGGTGGGGCTGTTTGCGGGCGGGCAGTGGTGGGCAGCCCGGCAGCCCGGCCCCGGCCCCACCGATGCGGCCGGGCTGCTGGCCGTGGCGGCCCTGTACGTGGCGGGCCTCACGCTCACGCAGCAGGCCACCGAAAGCCGGGCTCCCAATCACCTGTTTCGCTTCGGCGACCAGATTGAATTTTACCGGGCCGTAGTGGACGACTATACCGTGCGGCGGCCCGCTACCTACGCCACTACCGTGCGGGTGTCGGCGGTGCGGGTGGCGGGGCAGTGGCGGCCCGCCGTGGGCGGCATCCGCGTTTCCATCCCGCTCACCGACTCGCTGCCGGCCCCGCAGTACGGCGACGTGTGGCTGGTGCGCGGCGCCCCGGCCCCGAGCAAGCCCCCGCTCAACCCCGGCGAGTTCGACTACCGCCGCTACCTGCAATACCACCAGGTTTACCACCAGCAGTTCATCCATCCCGATCAGTACCAGCGCATTGCTATGGCCCCGCCCAGCCTGCTGCGGGCCGTGGCCATGCGGGCGGCGCGGGTCGTGGAGGGCATATTCAAGCGCTACGTGCATGCCAGGCGCGAATATGCGCTGGCTTCGGCGCTGGTGCTGGGCCTCAAGGACGACGTGGACCAGCAAACCAAGGAGGCCTACGCCAACACTGGTACCACCCACATCATGGCCGTATCGGGCTTGCAGGTGGGGCTGCTGTTTGGGGCCGTGAGCTGGCTGCTGGGGCTGTTGCCGGGCCGGCGCGGGCCGCTGCTGCACCTGCTCACGGCCCTGGTGGGGCTGGGCGTTATCTGGAGCTACGCTTTTCTGACCGGCCTCTCGGCCTCGGTGCTGCGGGCTACGGTGATGTTCTCGTTTGTGCTGGTGGCCCGCGCCACCGGCCGGCAGACTTCCATATACAACCTGCTGGCTGTGGCCGCCTTTTTTCTGCTCTGCTACGACCCGTATCTGCTCTGCGACGTGGGCTTTCAGCTCTCGTTTCTGGCCGTACTCAGCATCGTGTACCTGCAACCGCCCATTGCCGGCTGGCTGCATCCGAAAGCGTATTTTCTGGCCCGGCAGCGGCCCTGGCAACGGCCGGCCGTGCAGAAGCTCTGGCAATGGGCGGGCATCGGCCTCGACTGGATATGGCGGGCCACGGCACTGTCGTTGGCGGCCCAGGTGGCCACGTTTCCGCTGGGGCTGTTTTACTTCCACCAGTTTCCGCTCAGCTTTTTGCTTTCCAACCTCGTGGCCGTGCCCATTTCCAGCCTGGCCGTGTACGTGGGGCTGCTGCTGCTATTGCTTAAGGGCCTGGGTTGGGCGTTGGGCCTGCTTTCGACCACGCTGGCCCACGGCCTCGATTACCTGACCAAAGGTGTGGCCTGGGTATTTGAGTGGATGATCTGGTTTTTCAATGAGTACATCTTTTTCATTGGGAAAAGCATGCCGGGGGCGCTGGTGTCGGGCATCCACATCACGGCCCCGCAGGCCTGGCTGATATTTGGGGTGATTCTGGCCCTGCTGGCCTTTTTTTCCCTGCGGCGGCTGCAATGGCTGGCGCTGGCCTGCACGTTTATGGGCGTGTTTGCCGGCAGCCGGGTGTGGGCCGCCCGGCAGCTGGCGCCCGACGAGCAGCTCATCGTGTACAGTATTCCGCGCCGCTCGGTGGTGGGCTTCTGGCAGGGCGCGGCGGCCGATATCGTGCCGCTCGACTCGCTGCCGCTCACCGAAACCGAGCGCACCTACCGCATCGTGCCGGGCAGCATCCGGCGCAACGCCCGGCGCGTGCGCTACTGGCCCGGCTGGCGGGGCAGCCCCGTGCCGGCACTGGTGGCCGAGCCCGGCCTGGTGCTGGCGCGCTGGCGGGGCCGGCAGCTGGCTTTCGTCAGCGGACAGCTCAGCGGCAGCACCCAACCGCTGCCGGGCCTGGCGGCCGTGGTGCTGCGCCGCAACGCCCGCGTGCGGCCCACCGATGTGGCCGCCTTGTTTGGCACGGCCCCGCGCATTGTTTTCGACTCGAGCTGCAAAAGCTGGTACGTGGCCCGGCAGGATTCGCTGTTCCGGGCCGCCGGTTTCCGCACCCACGACGTGACGCTGGCCGGGGCTTTCCGCGTCGGCGGCCGGTGGTAGACCCACAAAATACCGCCGGGTAGTGGCCGGATTCGGCGCGTAGTTCGTATCATAGTAGCATCAATTTTGCTAGGTTTGGGTTTTTCGACCCCCTTCTGGCTTAGCCCGGCCCCTTGCTGCTTGCACCTACCGGCCCTTTCGCTGAGCCCCTCATCCTTGCCCCACCCATCCCGACTATGGAAGACGCCCTCACTCAGGAACTCGAAGAACTGCGCTACATCCGCTACGAAGCCCAGGATTCTATCGGCTATATCACGCTCAATCGTCCCGATAAGCGCAACGCGCTCAATGCCAACGTGGTGACTGAGCTTAAGCAAGCCTTCGCTTATGCCGAAGACGACGACGACTGCAAGGTTATCGTGTTGCGGGCCGCGGGCGACGTGTTCTGTGCCGGGGCCGATTTAGGCTATATTCAGGAGTTGCAGAATTTCGGCTACAACGAGAACCTGGCCGACTCGACCCACCTCATGCAGCTGTTCCACCAGATTTACACCCTCAACAAGGTGGTTATCGGGCAGGTGCACGGCCACGCGCTGGCCGGCGGCTGCGGCCTGGCTACTATCTGCGACTTTGCCTTTACCGTACCCGAGGCTAAATTCGGCTACACCGAAGTGAAAATAGGCTTTCTGCCGGCCATCGTCAGCATTTTCCTGCTGCGTAAAATCGGCGAAACCCGCACCAAGCAGCTGCTGCTCACCGGCGATGTCATCCCCGCCGATAAGGCGCTGGAGTACGGCCTCGTCAACTTCGTAGTGCCCCGCCAGGAACTGGCCGACAGCGTATACCGCTTTGCCCGCCGCCTGTGCGTTGAGAACTCGGGCCAAAGCATGGAAATAACCAAGGAGATGATAGCCCGTCTGCCCGAAATGCCCCTCGAAGACAGTCTGCGCTACGCCGCCCGCATGAACGCCGACGCCCGCGGCTCCGACGACTGCCGCCGCGGCATTGCCGCTTTCCTGAACAAGGAAAAGCTGACCTGGGACAACTAACCTGCACAATAGGCCCGCCTGTCATCCTGAGCATGTCGCGCGATATGCTCAGGATAACAGGCGGCCCCTCCGCGCCTATCCGCTAAACCTTCTTGCTTTTCTGCCGGTTAGCTTACCTATGACGACGCTGGGTGCCGTGGCCGTTACGACGGCTACTTTTCTGGGGATGGAGTTCGTGGCCTGGTTCATGCACCGCTTCGTGCTGCATGGGCCGCTGTGGTTTCTGCACCGCTCGCACCACGTGCGGCACCCGCACCGCTTCGAGCGCAACGACTTTTTCTTTCTGTTTTACGGCTCGCTCTCGATGCTGCTCATCGTGTTCGGTTCCGAAAGCCACGACTTCCGGTTCTGGATGGGCGTGGGCATTGCCAGCTACGGCACGCTGTATTTTTTCGTGCACGATGTGCTGATTCATGGCCGGCTGCGCTTCTGGCGCAAGTCGCGCAACACCTACCTGCGGGCCCTGAACATGGCCCATAAGATGCACCACAAAACCACCGGCCGCGACGGCAGCGAAGAGTTCGGCCTGCTGTGGGTGTCGCCCCGTTACTTCCAGCTGGCCTTGCGCCGACCGGCTCCCACCCGCGTGCTGAAAAGTAAAGCGGTTGACTGAGCGTTAGCGGTTGGATTTCACGCGCAGCACTGGCCGCCTGGCACTGCATAACACTAGTATTTTATCCCTGAGAAAAGGCTAATAGCTAACTGCTAACAGCTATCGGCTTAAAACAATGGGTTACTTTTCCATCTCCGATTTAGAGCAGCTTTCGGGCGTCAAGGCGCATACCATTCGCATATGGGAGCAGCGCTATGGCATTCTGAACCCCGCGCGCACCGCCACCAACATCCGCACCTATTGCGAGGACGATTTGCGCCGGCTGCTGAACGTGGCCACGCTCTGCGACCGGGGCTACCGCATATCCAAGGTGGCCAGCCTGAGCGAGGAGGAACTGTCGACGGCCGTGCTGGCCGGCAACGACGCGACCCATAACTACTGCCAGCGCGTAAACGGCTTGCTGGCCGCCATGCTGGCCATGGATGAGTGCCAGCTGGTGGCCCTGTTCAATCAGACCATCGAGCAGCTTGGCCTCGAAGAGGCCATTCTGCGGGTAGCTTACCCGTTTTTGCAGCGCATTGGCATTATGTGGCAGGCGGGCACCGTGAACCCCGCCCAGGAGCACCTGGTAACCAACCTGCTACGCCAGAAAATGCTGGCCGGTACCGATGCGTTGCCCCCGGTGTCGCCCACCTCGGCCCGGCGCTGGGTGCTGTTTCTGCCCGAGCGCGAAATGCACGAGCTGGCGCTGCTGTTCATGAACTACGTGCTGCGGGCCCGCCGCCACCACGTGCTGTACCTGGGGCAAAACCTGCCCACATCCGAGCTGCGGGCCGTGTGTGCCAGCTATCAGCCCCACGCGCTGCTAACGGTGCTCACGGCCGTGCCCGAGCGCGACGAGGTAGGCCATTTCGTGCAGCAGCTGCGCGAGTACTGCCCCGGCACCCAGCTTTATTTATATGGTCCGCTGGCCCAGCTGGATTTTCCGCTGCCCTCGCAAACCACCCGCCTGACTCTGATTACCGACTTTATTGCCCTGGTTGATGCCAGCAGCGCGGTTGCCGAAACCCAGCGCTGAAAACCGATACGCCAGCCCCGTCGTACTTTCTGGGCCGGCGGCCGCAGGGGCGGCCGACAGCTAGCGTGTCGGCCTGGCGTGTGCAGCGAGGGTAGCCGGGTGTGGTTGGCTGGTTTTTGGGATGAAAGTAGCCCTGACGGCACCTGGGCCGGTATCCGGATTGGTTGTGTAAAATAAATCGGCCGGTTGGCGTACTTTTTAGTGGGCGGTGCGTATATTTGTTTAACATTTGGCCACCAAAAGCTAAACAGCATGACCTCTCTTGAATTCACTGACCAGGTACAGAAGATTTCTTACTCGCTGAAGCCGGTGGCGATGAACCTGACCCGCGACGCCGACGACGCCAAAGACCTCGTGCAGGAAACCCTGCTCAAGGCCATGCTCAACAAAGACAAGTTCAAGACGGGCACCAATCTGAAGGCGTGGTTGTACACCATCATGCGCAACACCTTCATCAACAACTACAACAAAATAACCAAGCGCAACAGCAACATCGACAGCACGGAGTACTTTCAGTACTTTAATACCGATGAAAACTACATTACCCACAACGGAGCCAGCTCCGATTTCGTAGTAACGGACATCAACGCGGCTATTGCCGGTCTCCCGGCCGACTACCGGACGCCGTTCATGATGTACTACATCGGCTACAAGTACCTGGAAATTGCGGAGAAGCTGCAAATTCCGATTGGCACCGTCAAAAACCGTATTCACATCGCCCGCAAAGAGCTCAAGCAGGCGTTGAAGACATACGCCCCCGGCGTGTAGGGAATAGGGAGAGAGTACAGACCCGCCCCGGGCGTATCACGGGCCGCGGACTACGCAACCAGCTTTGGCCAGCGTAGTTTGCGGCCCGTTGGCTTGTCGGGCTCGCCCGAAAAGCAAACTTCCGGGCCGGCTGGCGGTATCTTAGCGAGTCGGGCTGCGTAGGGCTGGGCGAAACCAGCAAAACCAGCAAAACCTCATATTTGCGCTTGTGAGCAAACACATCATAGTTATCGGGGCCGGCTTCGCGGGCCTGTCGGCGGCTACCACGCTGGCCCAGCAGGGCTGCCGCGTTACGCTGCTGGAAAAAAACGAGGGCCCCGGCGGCCGGGCCCGGCAGTTTCAGGCCGAGGGCTTCACCTTCGACATGGGCCCGAGCTGGTACTGGATGCCCGATATTTTCGAGCAGTACTTCGCCAAATTTGGGCGGAAGGTGAGCGACTACTACGACTTGGTGCGCCTCGACCCCTCGTACCAGGTGATTTTTAAAGGCCCTGAGGCGGTGGATATTCCGGCCGCCATGAGCGAGCTGCGGGCGTTGTTCGAGCGGTTTGAGCCCGGCAGCGGCGCACGCCTCGATGAGTTTCTGCGGCAGGCGGCCTACAAGTACCAGGTGGGCATCGGCAAGTTCGTGCACATGCCCGGCCGCTCGCTGCTGGAGTTTGCCGATCCGCGGCTGGTAGTAGACGCCGTGCGCCTCGACCTGCTGCAAAGCATGCACAAGCACGTGCGCAAGTTTTTCAAGGACCCGCGGCTGCTGGAGCTGGTCGAGTTTCCGATTCTGTTTCTGGGCGCCACTTCCGAAAACACGCCGGCCCTGTACTCGCTCATGAACTACGCCGACCTGGCGCTGGGCACCTGGTACCCCATGGGCGGCATGCATAAAATTGTGGAAGGCATGGTAGCCCTGGCCCGCGAGCAGGGCGTGGAAATCGAGTACAACACGCCCGTGGAGCAGATTGTGGTGGAAAACGGCCGCACCACCGGCGTGCAGACCGCCGCCGGCTTCCGGCCCGCCGATGCCGTGGTAGCCGGCGCCGACTACCACCACGCCGAGCAGCACCTGCTGGCCCCTGCGTGGCGCACCTACTCGGAGGACTACTGGGACAAGCGCACGATGGCGCCCTCGTCGCTGCTGTTTTACGTGGGCCTGAACAAGCGCCTGCCCAACCTGCGCCACCACAACCTGTTTTTCGACGAGGACTTCGGCCTGCACGCCGAGGAAATCTACGAGAACCCGAAGTGGCCCACGCGCCCGCTGTTCTACGTGTCGGCGCCCTCGCAGACGGACCCCTCGGTGGCGCCGGAGGGCTGCGAGAACATCTTCCTGCTGGTGCCGGTGGCCCCCAACCTGCCCGACCCCGAGGCCACGCGCGAGCACTACTACAACTTCATCATGGAGCGGCTGGAGCGGCATTGCGGCACCAGCATCCGCGACGCGGTGGTGTACAAGCGCAGTTACGCCCACCAGGATTTCATTGCCGACTACCACAGCTACAAGGGCAACGCCTACGGCCTGGCCAACACCCTGCGCCAGACGGCCATCCTCAAGCCCAGTCTCAAAAGCAAAAAAGTCAGCAACCTCTACTTCACCGGCCAGCTCACCGTCCCCGGCCCCGGCGTGCCACCTTCCCTCATTTCGGGCCAGGTGGTAGCGGGGGAAGTGTTGAAGGAATTATGAATTATGAATTATGAATTATGAATTATGAATTATGAATTATGAATTATGAATTATGAATTATGAATTATGAATTATGAATTCATTCTGTAAAAGCCTGCCTCAACACCGGATTTTGAATTGAGAAATATGAATGAGCCGCTCGATCAGCTAAACGGAATTCATAATTCATAATTTAAAATTCATAATTCCAAAGAATTTGGACCACGTTGCCCTTTTCACCGAAACCAGCCGGGCGTGCAGCAAGCTGATAACCCAGCGCTACAGCACCTCCTTCACGCTGGGCATCCGCACGCTCGATAAGCGGTTTCACCTGCCGGTGTACTCGGTATATGGTTTTGTGCGCTGGGCCGACGAAATCGTGGACACGTTTCATGCCCACGATAAGGCCGCGCTGTTTGCCGATTTCGAGCGTCAGACCTACGAGGCCCTCGACAAGCGCATCAGCCTGAACCCGGTGCTGCACGCCTTTCAGGATGTGGTGCATCAGTACGGTATCGACCGGGAGTTTATTGCGGCCTTCCTGTATAGCATGGAGATGGACCTCGACGACCGCAGCTACGACCAATCGTTGTACAGCAAGTACATCTATGGCTCGGCCGAGGTAGTGGGGCTTATGTGCCTGCGCATCTTCTGCGAGGGCGACCAGCAGCAGTTCGAGCGGCTGCGCGAGCCGGCCCGGCGGCTGGGCTCGGCGTTCCAGAAAATCAATTTCCTGCGCGACATCCGTTCCGATTACGAGGAGCGGGGCCGGGTGTATTTTCCGGGCGTGCAGTACGAGCACTTTACCGAAGCCGTGAAGCGCGACATTGAGGCCGATATCCGGGCCGATTTTGAGGCTGGCTACGCGGGCATTGTGCAGCTGCCGCGGGCGGCCCGGCTGGGCGTGTACCTGGCCTATGTGTACTACCTGAAGCTATTCCACAAAATCCGGCAGCTGCCCGCGGCCCACATTCAGCAGCAGCGGGTGCGGGTGCCCACCAACACCAAGCTGCTGCTGCTGCTGGGCTCGTGGCTGCGCTACCGGATGGCCCGGGTGTAAGGCGGTTTGGGCCGGAAGTGCGCTGAATTTCGGTATTTGGCGTCATAATTGAAGCTCAGCGGGCCGTAACTTGCCGCCGCGCAGCTCCAGTTCCTGCCCCCGCCTTTCCCCATGCCGTGCTTAAATACCTGTTTCTTACCTTCTTCCTGACTTTTTCCACGCTCGTGTCGACCGAAGCCAACCCCTACACCCTGCCCAAGCTCCGCCAGCAGTACCAGCAGGCAGCCGCCAGCAAAGAAGCCGGCGAGAAATTTCATAAGCTGATGAGCGCCTACACCAAGCAGGACGCGGTGGTGCTGGCCTACAAAGCGGCCGCCGAGGCCATCCGGGCCCGCGACGCCTCCATGTTCAACAAGCTTACCTACGTGCAGCAGGCCAGCAAGCAGTTCGAGCAGGCCGTGAGCATCGACGCCAACAACCCCGAAGTGCGGTTTCTGCGCCTGAGCGTGGAAAGCAACCTGCCCGCTTTCCTGGGCCTGAGCCAGCACGTGGACGACGACCGCCAGTTTCTGCTCAAAACCCTGCTCAACCACCCCAACTCGGGCCTCGATGCCGAATCGTTCGGGCTGGTGCGCGACTTCCTGGTTGCCCGTGGCCACGTTTCGGACGCCGAAGCGCAAAAGCTGGCCCGGTTATAGTTCCGTTTCCGCCAGCCCGCGGAATTATTTTGGCTCCGTAATGCCTGCTGGTGTTGCGGGGCCCTTTTTTATGGCCCCGGCTTTTCGCGCTTCTTGCTATTTTGTCGCTTATGAAATCTGCTTTATTATTTGTTCTGGTGTTGCTGCTCGGCGGTGGTAGCGCCTTCGCACAGCAAATTCTGCTGAAAGGCCGCGTGCTTGATGAGAAAAACCAGCCCGTGCCCTATGCCGGCGTGGGCGTGCTGGGCTCTGAAGTGGGAACGGCCACCAACGAAGCCGGCGAGTTTCTGCTACGGGTGCCGCGGCTGCCCCAGCAGCTCACGGTCAACAGCCTGGGCTTCGAGCCCACCATTCTCAACCTCAACGCCAAAATGGCGGCCGCCCCGATTGAAATCCGCCTTAAAAGCAGCCTGGTGGCCCTGCCCGAGGTGCGGGTGCGCAACCCCGGCCAGATTGCGGCCGAACTGGTGCAGCGCGCCAGTGCCAAGCTGGCCCGGCACCAGCGCGAAAGCCTGTACGGGCAGGCCTTCTACCGCCAGAAACAGCGCCACAACGGCCGCTACACCGAATTTATGGATGCCTTCTACGATGTGCGCTTTACAGCGGAGGGCATCAGCGGCTGGCAGCTCACGCAGGCCCGCTACGGGCAGGTGAGCGAAGAAACGGGCGTGGAGATGATGAACTTCTCGGCCGCCATGCGCCTGATTCCGGTGTACGACCCCAAGCCCAGCCCGCGCACGGTGGCCGTGCCGCTGGGGCCGCGCGCAACCGGGCAGTTTGCGTTTCAGCTGCGCGAAATCCTGCGCAACGAGTCGGGCGAGGTAGCCGTCATCGATTTTCGGCCCCGCCCCGAGCTGGGTCAGTCGGCGCTGAGCGGGACGCTCTACCTCGACATGGCAACGGCCTCCCTGCGCCGCGTGGAAAGCCAGGTGCCCATTGCCGACCTGATGGCGCTGCAGTTTGGCGAAGGCACCAGCCTCGACTCGCAGAGCATGCGCCTGACGGCTGATTTCGTGCCCTATCAGGATTCGCTCAGCCAGCTGCGGGCCATCCGCGCCGAGCAGCGCATCGTGCTGCGCTACAACGGCCGCCCCGACACGACTACCGTGAGTGGCAATCTGTTCTTCTACCGCTACGCCAAAGGGGCCAACACCAAGGGCTACAAAAGCACCGGCGTGAATTACAACGACCTGCGGCAGGCCCGCAAAGGACCCTACGAGCCCGAGTTCTGGCGCGACCGGGAAGTGCTGCGCGCCTCGCCGGCCGAAGAGCGCGTCATTCGCGACATGGAGCAGCAGCAGGCTTTCGGCACGTACTAGGCAAAAAGCCCGCACAACGCAGGTACGGGCTTTTTGCTGAATATGAGCTATCTTCCGCTAGCCGTAACCTTCCGGGCTACTTCCGGGTTACTGCTTCGCTATGCCGCATCACCTAAGTGTCCGTATCGACCCCAACTCGGGCTTTTGCTTTGGCGTTATCTACGCTATTCAGATGGCCGAAGACCTGCTCGATGAGCAGGGGTACCTGTATTGCCTGGGCGACATTGTGCACAACGACGAGGAAGTGGAGCGCCTGGAGCGGCGCGGCCTGCGCATCATCGATTACGAGCAGCTGGCCGGTCTGCGCCGCGAGGCCGTGCTGATCCGGGCCCACGGCGAGCCGCCGAGCACGTACCAGATGGCCATGGAAAACGAGCTGACCCTCATCGACGCCTCGTGCCCGGTGGTGCTCAAGCTCCAGAACCGCATCAAAACCAGCTACGACAAACAGGACCGCATCTTCATCTATGGCAAGCACGGCCACGCCGAGGTGCGCGGCCTGCTGGGCCAGACCAGCGGCAACGCCGTGGTTTTCGAAAGCCTGGAGGAGCTGTTGAGCCACGAGCTGCCGCCCCGCCTCACCCTCTACAGCCAGACCACCAAAAGCACCGACTCGTTTTACCGCATCAAAAACGAGCTGACGGAGCGCGGCTACGAGGTAAATGCCAATGACACTATCTGCCGCCAGGTGAGCAACCGCGACAAAGACCTGCGCCGCTTCGCGGCCCAGTACGACCAGGTAGTGTTTGTGTCGGGTACCAAAAGCTCCAACGGCAAGGTGCTCTACCAGGTCTGCAAGGACACCAACCCGGCCACCCATTTCATTTCCAAGCTCGACGACCTCGACTACGGCCGGTTTGCGCCGGGCCAGAGCGTGGGCATCTGCGGGGCTACCAGTACCCCGATGTGGCAGATGGAGCAGGTGCGCGACGCGCTGCTGGCATTGTAAATGAGTGACCCGGTGAATGAGTGAATGAACGCATGCGTGAGTTAACCCAGCCCGTTACGGAAACGGCCGCTTCTGGCCCTGAGAGTCCTGCCAGGGGCCGGCCGGGGCGGATACGGCCCGCGCCACTGCAGGGCCGGGGCGTACTGGCGGCGGGGCTGGTGCTGGTCTGCTGGGCGGCCTTGCTCACGTTTCTGCTGGCCTTTTACCAGCCCGACTGGGGCACGCCCTGGCCCTACCTGCTGGCACTGCTACAAACCCACCTGTATACCGGTCTGTTCATTACGGCCCACGATGCCATGCACGGCGTGGTGAGCGAGAACAAGCGCCTCAACAACGCCATTGGCACGCTGGCGGCGGGGCTGTTTGCCTTCAACTGGTTTCCGGGCATGCTGGCCAAGCACCACGCTCACCACCGCCACGTGGCCACCGAGCACGACCCTGACTTTCACGACGGCCGCCACCCGGGCTTTTTGCCCTGGTTCGTGCGCTTCGCCTGGAACTACGTAACCGTGTGGCAGGTGCTGCTGATGGCAGCTACCTACAACGTGCTCAAGCTGTGGTTCCCGCAGGCTAATGTCATTGCTTTCTGGATGCTGCCGGCCGTGCTGGGTACCTTCCAGCTCTTTTACTTTGGCACTTACCTGCCCCACCGCGGCGAGCACGAAGCCGACAATGCGCACAAGTCGCGCAGCCAGTTCCGCCACCACCTCTGGGCCTTCGTGAGTTGCTACTTTTTCGGCTACCACTACGAGCACCACGACCAGCCCTACCTGCCCTGGTGGCGGCTCTGGAAAGCGAAGGCCTAATTCCGCCGGATAAGTGTAGTGTTCACAATTTGCTCGGTTACCCGCTCGCGGTACGTCTGGCCCAGCGGCAGGGCGTGGCCGGCCACTTTCACTTCCAGGGAGCTCATCGAATCAATGCGGTCAGCGTTGACGAGGTAGGAGCGGTGAGTGCGCACAAACAGGCCGGCGGGCAGCTGCTGCTCCAGGTTTTTAAGGTTGACCAGTGTCAGGTGGGTCTGGCCGTCGGCGGTATTGATTTTGGTGAAGTCTTTCAGCGCCTCAATGTAGAGCACCTCGCGGTAGTGCAGGCGCACGAACTGGGCATCGGTGCGGATGAAGAACGAGCCCCAGGCCGCCGCATTGGGCAACAACTCCGCCGGGTGGGGCTGGCCGCGCAGCAGGCTGGCCACTTTATTCACGGCCTTCAGAAACCGGTCGAGCGAAATAGGCTTGAGCAGGAAATCAATTACATCGAGGTTGAATCCCTCCATGGCATACTCCGGGTGGGCCGTCATGAGCACAACCAGCGGCGGCTGGTGCAACGACTTCACCAGGTCGATGCCACTGAGGTGTGGCATGGTAATGTCGGAGAACAGCACCTGCACCGGGTTTTCGAGCAGGTAGCGGTGGGCTTCCAGCGGATCGGTGAAAGCGGCTTTCACCTCCAGCATGTTCGTCATAGTGGCATAAGCCCGTAGCAGCTCCAACACCAGCGGGTCGTCGTCGAGGAGCAGGCAGGATATCTTCATGAAGAGGATGCGTAGCTGAAGTAGGTGGGTAATATAGCCGGATTAAATCAGACTATTTTGATAGTCATTGAAAATATAGCAGTTTCGTCTGGTATTTAAGCCGGTTGGTATACTATTTATTCTGCTTGCTATACTATTAGCACCTCTCACAAGCGGCACTTTCGCAACGCAAAAAGTCCGGTGGCGGGCAGCATCCTCAGTAAAGGGACCCTGCCTGCCACCGGACTTTTCACGTCATCCGAAGGGCCGGAAGCTGCCGGGTAACGAAACGGTTCCGACCCGGCTACTCCCTGAATCTGTCGGGAAGCTTAGTGAACGGCGTTGGTTTTCTTGCAGCACTCGGGCAGCCGCTCGTAGGCCTTCTCGTCGGCCAGCTGGTCGTTGGCATCGTAGCCGGTTTTCTGCACGGCCGACGTGAGGGCGGCGGCGCTGGTTTTATCGGGGCGGAAGGTTACGGTCAGCATTTGCGTAGGCACGTCGAGCGTGGCCTGCTGCACGCCTTTCTCGTAGGCCATGGCCTTTTCGAGACGGGCTTTGCACATGTCGCACACGGCCGAGGTTTTCAGCTGCACCGTTTCGGTAGCCGGGCCTTTGGTTTTGGTCTTGGCGGTTTGGGCGAAAGCGCCGCTGGAAATCATCAGCAGGCCGGCAAGCAGGAAAGAAGGGAAGAATTTCATAGTAGTACAACAGTTGTAAAAGTGAAAAAAGTGCGTCTTCAGGCAAGAAACCAGCAAACTATGGCAGCGTGAAGCGCATGCCCAGGTAGCTCATGCGCCCGTACACCGGGCCCCACACCATGGCCGCATCGAAAGTCGGGCCAAACGGCGCGGCGGCGCCCTGAATGGGGTTGCGCTGGCGGTAATTAGTCAGGTTCTCCACGCCGGCGTACACTTCCCAGCGCTTGAACGCCCGCGTGATTTGGGTGTTGAGCAAGGCGTAGCGGGGGCTGAAAACCGGCCCCTGCTCAGCCGTGCCGGGCTCGGGAGCCAGGGGGCGCTGCCCGTAGCCCTGCACCGTGAGGTCGGCGCGCCACTTGTCGAAGGCCGTGGCGTAGGCCAGGTTCAGGAACAGGCGGTGGCGGGGCACCAGCACTTTGGGCAGCAACTCACTACCGTAAGTGGTCTGCACGTCGAGGTACTTGTAGGCCGCCTTGGCCTGCAGGCCCTTCACGGGCTCCACCTGCACTTCGGCCAGAAAACTGCGCGAGAAGCTGCGGCCGCCGGGGGCCAGGTTGCCAATCAGCAGCTGGTCGGGGGCGGTGTAGGAATCGACTACTACCTGGTTCTGGAACTCGGTGTGGTAGTAATCGGCCACCAGCGTGCCCTGCCGGCCGAAGGCGTTGAAGTACTGCGTGGCCGAGCCGCCCAGGCTCCAGGCTTTTTCGGGCCGCAAATCGGGGCTGATGGCGAAGTCGCGGGAGCTGACGAACATGCCCGCGTTTTCGGCCAGCGGATTGGCCACCCGCAGGCCCCGGCCGGCGGCCAGGCGCAGCACCGTGTTCTTGGCCGGGTCGTACTTCACGTTCAGCCGGGGCGTCAGCAGCCAGCCGTACAGGTTGTGCCGGTCGAGGCGCAGGCCACCGACCACCGTCAGGTTGCTGGCGTTCTGGTAAGTGTACTCGCCGAACGCGCCCGGCACCTGCTCGCGGCGGCGGCGCTCCAGCAGGGTAGGGGCCTGGGTACTGGGGTTGTAGGTTTCGCGGTAGTCGTCGTACACGTAGCTCAGGCCGGTGCGGTAGGTGTGGGCCGTGGTGCCGATGATGCTCTGAAACAGCAGCGTGGCCATGCCCGTGCGCTGGCGGCCGTCGTAGTCGCGGCGGCCGTAGCGGGAGGTGAAGTCGTGGTCGGTGCCCGAGAGCAGCAGCCCCAGACTCTGGTAGGGCCGGCCGTTCCAGGCGTAGCTGGTTTTGGCGTAACCGGTGTAGCGGTTGGTTTCCTGGGTGATGCCGTAGTACGTACTGTCGGCTACCTCGTGTTTCCGGAAGCCGACCTGCCCGCCCTGGCGGGTTTCACGCAAGGCCCCCAGGCCGATTTCCGTCACGAAGCCGTTGCCCGAGTTGTACTTCCACTTATTGAACGCGTTGAACTGGGTGGCGCGGGGCAAATCCAGAAAGCCGTCGTCGTTGCGGTCGATGCGGCCGCCCAGGTGGTCGGTGTGCAGCAACAGGGCCGTGCTCAGCTTGGGCGTCAGGCGGTGGGCCAGGTTCAGGTTGACGTCGAATTTGCCCATGTCGTTGACGTAGGCATTGAAGTGCAGGCGGTCGGTTTTTTCGGGGTCCTTGAGGTGAATATTCACCTGGCCGGCAATGCTTTCGTAGCCGTTCACCACCGAGCCCATGCCCTTGATAATATCGATGCCCTCAATCCAGGGCCCCGCCAGATAGCCCAGGCGGTAGGGCGTGGCCAGGCCGCGCAGGGCCGGCAGGTTTTCCACCGTCAGCAGCGTGTAGGCCCCATCGAGGCCCAGCAGCTGAATCTGCTTGGCCCCCGACACGGCGTCGGAGGTCGAAACTTCGACCGAGGCGTTGGTTTCGAAGCTCTCGGCCAGGTTGCAGCAGGCCGATTTGGTTAGGTCGCGGCTGGTGATAACCTGGGTGTTGGTGGGCGTGAGGCCCGAATACGCCAGGGCGCGGGCTTCCACCGTTACCCCGCCCAGCTCGGCGGAGCGTTGCAGCGGTACGCGCAGGTAGCGCGCCCCCTCAGCCCGCACGGTATCGGCCGCATAGCCCAGGAAGTTGATGATGAGCCGGTTGTCGGTGCCGGCGGGACGCACCAGCGAGAAGCCGCCCTGCTCATCAGTAGTAGCGGCCCCAGCGGGGTTGCTCAGCCAGCGCACCACGGCGCCGGGAATCGGTGATTTTGAGCCAGCGTCGAGCACCTGCCCGCGCACGGGGGCTACGGAGGCGTCGGGCGTTTGGGCCTGCACGGCGGTGGCGCTCAGCACGAAGCCGGCCAGTGCCAAAGCCCGGCGAAGCCGGATAGAGGAGTCCATAAAAGTCAGTGGTTTAGCGTTTTCCAGAAATGACGCCGGCCCAATCGGGCACGACGAAGAGGGCGGCCGAACACGGCCGCCACCGGAAAAACGCTAAACGACCAGTACGCCCACCCGCGTGAGCAGCGCCCGCCCGCCCAGCGGCGGCGGCGACGAATCGGCGGCGTACCAGCGCGCGGCGGGCTGGTGCAGCGTGGCGGCTTTAAAAGCCGGGAACGGGGCCGCGGGCCAGGCGGGCAGCAGGGCCGGGGCGGGCACTTTCACCAGGCCCAGCTGGGCCGATGCGGTGTCGAGCTTATGAAAATCGGCCCCAAACTCGCAGCACGATTTGGTCAGGTGGGCTTTGCCATCCTGGTGCAAGCCGGCGGCCACCGGCGTTGGGGGGCAGCCGTGGCGGGCCGACTGGAAAATAATGTCGGTGGTGCGCTGCCCGCTCTGGCGGCACAGGTGCTGCTGCACCGCCAGGCCCACCGAGGAGGTGAGCACCAGCAGGGCCAGCCAGACACTGAAGAGCCGATGGAGAAGCGGGCGTTTCATAAGCAACGGCAAAGGTAGGCAATGCCGCCCGGACGCCCGGTGCGGAATTGCCGGCGGGGTGTTCAGGATTAAGGCTTTGCTCTCGGTCGTTCCGGCGTGCCACCCCACCCCCTAGCCCCCTCCCCTCCGGGAGAGGGGGAACTAGCTTTATTTTTCTATACCTAGCCATAAAGCTGGAAATTAATTCTCCCTCTCCCGGAGGGGAGGGGGCTAGGGGGTGGGGTGCGATGTAAGGAATACTGTAGTCATTTCCTCCCTGGTTGTGTACTTTTGACTTTCTCCAAAAACCCGCCGTGCCCGACTACGCCAACGATACCGCCTACCACCGCCCCGTGATGCTGCGCGAGTGCCTCGACGCCCTCGACCTGCAGCCCGGAGGCCGCTACGTGGACGTGACGTTCGGCGGCGGCGGCCACTCGGCCCGGATTCTGGAGCGCCTGCAGAGCCCCGGCCACCTCTACAGCTTCGACCAGGATGCCGACGCCGAGGCCGAAGCTGCCCGGCTGGCCCGGCCCGAATTCACCTTCATCCGCGCCAACTTCCGCCACCTGTTCCAGGAGCTCGACCAGCGCGGCGTGCTGCCCGTTGATGGCCTGCTGGCCGATTTGGGTGTCTCGTCGCACCAGTTCGACACGCCCGAGCGGGGCTTCAGCACCCGCTTCGACGGGCCGCTGGACATGCGCATGGACCCTGATGGCCCCGATTCCTCGGCTGCCGACCTCATCAACGACTATTCGGAGGCCGAGCTGCACCGCATTTTTGGCATGTATGGCGAGGTAACCAACGCCCGCACGCTGGCTGCTACGGTGGTTTCGGCGCGGCGCGGGCAGGCCATTACCACCATTGCAGGCCTCAAGAAAGCCATTGCCCCCTGCACGCCGCGGGGCAAGGAGAACAAGTACCTGGCCCAGGTTTTCCAGGCCCTGCGCATCGAGGCCAACGACGAAATGGCCGCCCTGCGCGACATGCTGGAGCAAACGGCCCGCGTGCTGCGTCCCGGCGGCCGGCTGGTGGTGATGAGCTACCACTCGCTCGAAGACCGGCTGGTGAAGAACTTCCTGGCCAAGGGTAAATTCTTCGGCGAGGCTGATAAAGACCTGTTCGGCCGCACCGATTTGCCTTTCGAGGTCGTTACCCGCAAGCCCATCGAGGCCTCGCCCGAAGAAGTGGCCCTCAACAGCCGTGCGCGTTCGGCAAAGCTGCGCATCGCAATTAAAAAGTAAAGCAATGTCCGCCAATACCGTTCGTCCTGCCAGCACCCCGCCCCGCGCCAACGTGCCCCGCGCCGTGGAGCCGGAGCCGGTGCGCCCGCCGGTGGCCGCTGATCCGGAGCCGGAAGCGGCCCCGGAACCCGCGCCCCGGCCGGTGCGGGCGGCGCGGCCGGTAGCCGAAAAGCGGAGCTCGTGGAGCGTGTTTTCGCTGCTCGAACGCGCCACGCGCATGGACGGGCTGTTTCGGGAAGGATTGCCGGTGCGGCTGCTGCCGCATCTGCTGTTCATCATGTTTCTGGTGCTGCTCTACATCGGCAACACGCACTATGCCACCCGCATGAACCGCAGCATTCAGAAGCTCAAGCTGGAAACCGAGGATTTGCGGGCCGACTACACCACGCTTAAGTCTGACTATATGGAGGCCAGCAAGCAGAGCGAAGTGGCCCGCCGGGTGGCCGCCTACGGGCTGGTGGAAAGCTCCTCGCCGCCCTTCCGTATTGCCGTGCCCGCCGGCGGCCTCAACGAGGCCAAGCTGGACCTCATGCCCGTGCTCACCACCGACTCGGTGGCCGCCATGACCGCCCGCGCCCGTGCTGACTCGCTACGCCGGGCCGTGGGCCCCGCCCTGGGCGGCGACACGGTGGAAGTGGGGGCCCCGCCCGTGCCCATCGGCACCGACCTCAATGGCGAGCCGGCCCCGGCCGCCGCTTCATCCAACCGAGCTGCAACCCGTCGCGATGAAAGGAAACGTTAAGAAAAGCATTGTTACCCGCGTGCGGCTGGCCTTTTTGGGGGTCTGCCTGTTTTCGGCGGCCATCGTGTGGCGCATCACCCACATCCAGTTCACCGAAGGTGCCAAATGGAGCGCCCTGGAGCAGGAGCGCCGGGTGATTTACCAGCCGGTATTTGCCACCCGCGGTAATATTTACTCTGATAACGAGAGTATTATGGCCACCTCGCTGCCTTTCTACCGGGTGGCCTGGGACCCGAGCGTGGTGAACGAGGCGCTGTTCAACCAGAAGGTCGATTCGCTGGCCGGGCTGCTGGCTGGCTTCTTTGGCGACCGGACCAAGCAGGAATACTACCGCCGGCTCAAGAACGCCCACGACCCCAAGCGGGGCGTGCGCTACATCCGGCTTAACTCGCGGCAAATCAACTTCCAGGAGAAGAAGGAGCTGGCTGCCTGGCCGATTTTCCGGGAGGGCAAAAACCGGGGCGGGGTGATATTTGAGAAGATTGACAAGCGGTTCCGGCCCTTCGGGGGGCTGGCCCAGCGCACGATTGGCTTTTTGAACGAGGACAAGAATGGGGCGGGCCTGGAGTTCACCTTCAACCGCCACCTGGCCGGCCGCGACGGCGAGGCCCTATTCGAGCGGCTGCCCGGCGGCAACAAGCCCATCTACGATGGCACCGAGGTGAAGCCCCAGCCGGGCTACGACGTGAAAACGACGCTTGACATCAACCTGCAGGACATGGCCGAAAGTGCCCTGTACAAGTCGCTGGTGCAGAATAACGCCCAGTACGGCACCGTGATTCTGATGGAGGTGAAAACCGGCCACATCAAGGCCGTGGCCAACCTGGGCAAGGTGGCCGAGGGCGTGTACCGCGAAAACTACAACTACGCCATTGCCGACCAGGGCCGCACCGAGCCGGGCTCCACCTTCAAGCTGGCCTCGATGATGGCCGCCTTCGAGGAAAACCCCGATTTGCAGCTCACCGACACGATAAACACGGGCCGCGGGGCGATGAAGATTGGCGGGGCCGTGAAAACCGATTCGCACCCCTACGGCCGCATTTCGCTGCAGCAGGTGTTCGAAAAATCGTCGAACATTGGCGTAGCCTTGCTCACCGAGCGCACGTTCAGCAAGAACCCCGAGCAATACACCAACCACCTCAAGCACTTCGGCCTCGATAAGCCGCTGGGCTTCCAGATGTCGGGCGAGGCGCGGCCCTACATCAAGGACCCCAACGACCGGAGCTGGAGCCGGACCTCGCTGAGTACGATGAGCATCGGCTACGAGCTGAAGCTGGCCCCGCTGCAAACCCTGGCTTTCTACAACGCCGTGGCCAACGGAGGCACGAAGATGCAGCCCATGATTGTGAGCGAAATCAAGCAGGCCGACAAGGTGATTGAGCGGTTCGAGCCGGTGGTGCTCATTCCCAAAATCTGCTCCGAGGAAACCCTGCAGAAGGTGCGTACGATGATGGAGGGCGTGGTGGAGCACGGCACGGCCCGGAGCATCCGCACGACCGACTACCTGATTGCGGGCAAAA
Organism: Hymenobacter actinosclerus; assembly: GCF_900111515.1. Lineage (GTDB taxonomy): Bacteria > Bacteroidota > Bacteroidia > Cytophagales > Hymenobacteraceae > Hymenobacter > Hymenobacter actinosclerus. The sequence goes on along the minus strand of NZ_FOHS01000002.1, from coordinate 1,158,260 downwards.
CCGGCACGGCCTGGAAGTTCAAGAACGGCGCCTACACCCGCACGTATTCCACTAGCTTCTGCGGCTACTTCCCGGCCGACAAGCCCAAGTACAGCTGCATCGTGGTGGTCGATTCGCCCCGCAACGGCCGCATTTACGGCGGCGACGTGGCCGCGCCGGTGTTCCGTGAGCTGGCCGACAAGGCCATGGCCCGCGATGCGGCCTCCGAGCGGCCCCTGCTGGCCCGCGCTCCGGTGCGTCGCTCGCCGGTGCCGCTGGTAAAAGCCGGCCTGCAGGACGAGCTGACGATGATGTTCGGCCAGCTGGGCGTGCGCCACGAGGGCGCCGGCGCCACCGACGACTGGGTGCGCACCTCCCGCGCCGACTCGCAGGCCGCCGATGTGCAGCTGCGCCCCATGCCGCTGCGCCCCGGCCGGGTACCCAACGTGGAAGGCCTGACGCTGCGCGACGCCCTGTTCCTGCTCGAAAACCGCGGCCTGCGGGTGCGCACCAGCGGTACGGGCCGGGTAACGAGCCAGTCGGTGGCCGCCGGCACGCCCGCCAGGCGCGGCACCACGGTGCTGCTGACGCTGGAGCCCATTGGCATGAAAGCCCAGCCCCTAGCGGTGGTGGCCACCACGCCTTAATTTGTATTGATGGCTGGTTCGTTGGGCGGTGGATAGACGCACCATTTTGCGTCTGTTCGTTGAACAGCGGCACCGGACGTGCAACGTCAGCAACGCTGAGACGCAAAATGGTGCGTCTCGACACCGTTCATTACCCTCTGCCAAACCGCTGCTTAAAACCAACTTTGAAAAATCTCCAGCAACTTCTCGCCGCCGCCACCGTGCTCGACCAGCGCGGGCCTACTAACCTGACAATAACTGCTCTCACCCTCGACTCGCGGCAGGCAGGACCGGGAACGGTGTTTTTCGCGTTGCGCGGCACGGCTACCGATGGCCACCAGTTTATTGCTAAAGCCGTGGAACAGGGGGCGGCGGTTGTGGTGTGCGAGGAGCTGCCAGCCGAGCTGAACCCGGCCACGAGCTACGTGCAAGTAGCCGATTCGGCGGAGGCCATGGCCTGGATGGCGGCCGAGTTCTACGGGCATCCATCCAAGAAAATGCAGCTGGTGGGCATTACGGGCACTAATGGCAAAACCACCTGCGCCACCATGCTGCACAAGCTGTTTCGGGAGCTGGGCTACCACTGCGGGCTGCTGAGCACGGTGCAGAACCAGATTGATGAGCAGGTGATACCCAGCACCCACACTACGCCCGACGCCATCCGCCTCAACGAGCTGCTGGCCGACATGCTGCGCGCCGGCTGCACCCACGTGTTCATGGAGGTCAGCTCGCACGCCGTGGTGCAGCACCGCGTAACGGGCCTGCATTTTACGGGCGGCGTGTTCACCAACCTCAGCCACGACCACCTCGACTACCACGGTACGTTCGACAACTACTTGAAGGCCAAGAAGAAATTCTTCGACGACCTGCCCAAATCGGCCTTCGCCCTGAGCAACGCCGACGACAAGCGCGGGGCCGTGATGCAACAGAACGTAAAAGGCCGCCGCGAGCAGTACTCGTTGCGGGGCCACGGCGAGTTCCGGGCCCGGCTGCTGGAAAACGCGGTACACGGCCTGCATCTCGAACTAGAGGGCCGCGAGGTGCAGTTCCGGCTCATTGGCGTGTTCAATGCCTACAACCTGCTGGCCATCTACGGCACGGCCGTGCTGCTGGGCGAAGACCCCACGGAGGTGCTCACGGTGCTGTCGGGCCTGACTTCGGCGCCCGGCCGCTTCGAGCCGGTGGTGTCGGGCAAGGCGCGCATCACGGGCATCGTCGATTATGCCCACACGCCCGACGCGCTGGAAAACGTGCTCCAGACCCTGGCCGATATTCGCCAGCCCAGCCAGCAGATTATCACCGTGGTGGGCTGCGGCGGCAACCGCGACGGGGCCAAGCGCCCCGAAATGGCCCGCCTGGCCGCCGTGCTTTCCGAGCGCGCCGTGCTGACATCCGACAACCCGCGCTTCGAGGACCCCAACGACATTCTGGCCCAGATGCAGACCGGCGTACCGGTTACGGCGCTGGGCAAAGTCCTCACCATTGCCGACCGGCGCGAGGCCATTAAAACCGCCGTAGCCCTGGCCCAGCCCGGCGATATTGTGCTGGTAGCCGGCAAAGGCCACGAAACCTACCAGGAAATCAAGGGCGTCAAGAACGATTTCGATGATAAGCAGGTGCTGACGGAGATGTTTGAGCTGCTGGGCAAGTAGTAGGGGTAATGGGCAACCGCCTGTCATCCTGAGCATGTGGCGCTTGGAGCAAGGACGCAGGACCTATATAGAGGGTATCTATTGATATTGCCTTCTGCATAGGTCCTGCGTCCTTGCTCCAAGCGCCACATGCTCAGGATGACAGGCAGGTTTGTCTTATCAGTTTCAAAAACTCAGCAATAACCACCAAACCCTACGCCCTACAATTTACCTTTGCGCTTCAACCTGCCTGCCGACCACCGCGCCCATGCTGTACTACCTGTTCAATTACCTTTATAAAGTACACCACATTCCGGGTACCGGCGTGATGCAGTACAGCTCGTTCCGGGCGGCGCTGGCCATCGTTTCGTCGCTGATTATTGCGCAGTATTTCGGCGCGCCGCTGATTCGGCTGCTGCAGCGCCAGCAGATTGGCGAAACCATCCGCGACCTGGGTTTGCAGGGGCAGGCCGAGAAGAAAGGTACGCCTACGATGGGCGGGCTCATCATTCTGCTGGCCATTCTGGTGCCCGTGCTGCTATTTGCCAAGCTCGACAATATCTACGTGATTCTGATGCTGCTCAGCACCGTGTGGCTGGGCCTGATTGGCTTCGTGGATGACTATATTAAGGTAGTAAAGAAGGACAAGGAAGGGCTGGCCGGGCGCTTCAAAATTCTGGGGCAGGTGGGCCTGGGCCTCACGGTGGGCTGGGTGCTGTTTTTCAGCAACGACGTGACGGTGCGCCAGTACGTGCTGCCCAACGGCTCGTTCTCGGCCGTCGATGCCAGCAGCGTGTACCAGGACGTGAAGCTGATGATTACCACCGTGCCCTTCATCAAGAACAACGAGCTCAACTACGGCGACCTGTTCGCCACGGCGGGCGACTTTTTCAACGAGTATTACGCCTTCTTCTACATTCCCATCGTCATCATCATCATCACGGCCGTCAGCAACGGGGCCAACATCACCGACGGCCTCGACGGGCTGGCGGCGGGTACTTCGGCCATTATCGGCACTACGCTGGCCATTTTCGCCTTCGTGAGCGGCAACGCCCTGCTGGCCGACTACCTCGACGTGATGTTCATTCCGAACTCGGGCGAGCTGGTTATCTTCTGCGCGGCCTTTGTGGGAGCCTGCGTGGGCTTTCTGTGGTATAATAGCTACCCGGCCCAGGTATTTATGGGCGACACCGGCTCGCTGGCTATCGGCGGCATTATTGCCGTGCTGGCCCTCATCGTCCGCAAGGAGCTGCTGATTCCGGTGCTCTGCGGCGTGTTCCTGATTGAAAACCTGTCGGTGATTGTGCAGGTGAGCTACTTTAAGTACACCAAGCGCAAATACGGCGAGGGCCGGCGGCTGCTGCGCATGTCGCCACTGCACCACCACTACCAGAAACTCGGCTACCACGAGTCCAAAATCGTGTCACGCTTCTGGATTGTGGGCATCATGCTGGCCGTACTGACTTTGGTAACATTAAAACTGCGCTAATTAGGAGAGGTGAGATGATGAGACATGAGAAGTGAGACTTTCGGTTACCGGCCAATACGGCCCTGGTAGCTTCTCTTTACCATAATCGTTTATCTCACTTCTGACTTCAAATATCTCATGTCTAAGAAAATCATAATTCTGGGAGCCGGCGAGAGTGGGGTAGGGGCGGCGTTGCTGGCCCAGGCCAAGGGCCACACCGTATTCGTGTCCGACCAAAGCCCGATTCAGCCCAAGTACCAGGACAAGCTGCGCAACGCCAATATCCGGTTCGAGGAGGGCGGGCACACGCTGGAAGAAATCCTGACCGCTGATGAGGTAGTGAAAAGCCCTGGCATCCCGGAGAAAGCGGCCGTCATTCAGGCGTTGCGTAAGAAGGGCACGCCCATCATTTCTGAAATCGAGCTGGCCGGGCGCTACACCCGCGCCAAGTGCATTGCCATTACGGGCACCAACGGCAAAACCACCACCACGCTGCTCACCTACCACCTGCTGAAGGAAAGCGGCCTGAGTGTGGGGCTGGCCGGCAACGTGGGCTTTTCGCTGGCCGAGCAGGTTATCGAGGATCAGCACGACTACTACGTGCTGGAGCTAAGCTCCTTCCAGCTCGACGATACCTACGATTTCCAGCCCTGGGTGTCGGTGCTGCTCAACATCACCCCCGACCACCTCGACCGCTACGAGTACTCGCTCGAAAAGTACGCTAAAGCCAAGCTGCGCATCACCCGGCGCCAGGACAGCAGCAACTTCTTCATCTACAACGCCGACGACGAAACCATCCAGCGCTACTACCCCGGCGCGCTGCGGCCGGTGCGCCAGCTGCCCTTCAGCCTGCACCACCGCCCCGATTTTCATCTGGCCGGCTACTACACTGAGGAAGACGAGGTGTGCGTGGATTTGCTGCCCGGTTTTTACAGTCAGGCCGAGGAAATCAGTACGGCGGCCTCGCCGCTTATTGGCCAGCACAACCGCCAGAACACCCTGGCCGCCATTCTCTGCGCCCGCACCGCCGGCCTGGAGGCCCCCCAGATTGAAGCCGCACTGGCCACCTTCCGCAACGCCGACCACCGCCTGCAACTGGTGGGCGAGCTAAACGGCGTGCGCTTTATCAACGACAGCAAGGCCACCAACGTGGAGGCCGCCTGGTACGCCCTCGACGGCATCAAGGCCCCGATTATCTGGATTGTGGGCGGCACCGACAAGGGCAACGACTACCGCAGCCTGCTGCCGCTGGCCGAAAGCCGCGTAAAAGCGCTAATTTGCCTGGGCCTCGACAACGAAAAGCTCAAAGCCAGCTTCGGCGCCGTGGTGCCGCAGCTCGAAGAAACCCGCAGCATGGCCACCGCCGTGCAGCGGGCCGCCGCCCTCGCCGCCCCCGGCGACGTGGTGCTGCTTTCGCCCGCCTGCGCCTCCTTCGACCTCTTCCAGAACTACGAGGACCGCGGCCGGCAGTTTGCGGCCGCGGTGGCCGGCTTAGCGCCCGGTGCCTAGCCGGCGGCGCGTGGTTGCGGGTTGGCAGAAGTAAGAGTATCCTGCTCGCCGTCCTGACCCGCGCGAACGAGAAAAAATCAGTGTAATCACCCTAATCAACGACAATCAGTGATTAATAACTGGCTCCGCAAAAACCTCAAGGGCGACCCTATTTTGTGGGGCATCGTGCTGCTGTTTTCGCTGATTTCTATTGCCGTGGTGTACTCGGCTACGGGTACGCTGGCGTATAAGAGCCGGGGCGGCAACACCGAGTATTTCCTCTTCAAGCACACCAGCCTGATTGTGCTGGGCCTGCTGTTCATGTGGCTGGCGCACCGCATCGACTACCGTCACTACTCGCGCATCTCACTTTATGCCCTGCTGGCCTCGGTGCCGCTGCTCATCTTCACCTTCGTGATGGGCTCGACGCTCAACGAGGCCTCGCGCTGGCTTACCATCCCGGTCATCAACCAGACCTTCCAGCCCTCCGACCTGGCTAAGCTGGCCCTGATTACGCACCTGGCCTCCATGCTCAGCCGCCGCCAGCAGCACGTCGGCGACTTTAAAACCACGCTGCTGCCCGTGATGCTGTGGGTGGGCGTGATTTGCGGCCTGATTATTCTCTCCAACGCCTCCACGGCGCTGCTGCTGTTCGTCACCTGCCTACTGCTGATGTTTATCGGGCGGGTGCCGCTCAAGCAAATGGCCGTGATGGTGGCCATCGGCGTGGTGGTGGGCGGCGTGGGCCTGGCCGCCGGTCAGCGCTGGAAAACCGTACAGTCGCGCATCGAGAGCTTCACCGACAAGAGCAAGCCGGTGCCGTTCCAGCTCGAGCACGCCTACATTGCCGAGGCCACCGGCGGCTTGTTCGGCAAGGGGCCCGGCAAAAGCACCGAGCGCAACATCATGCCCCACCCATACTCCGACTTCATCTACGCCATTATTATTGAGGAGTATGGCCTGTTCGGGGGCGTAGTCGTGCTGTTCCTGTACCTGGCCTTTTTATATCGGGGGCTGAAAACGGTGATGAACAGCGCGGGTGCCTTCGGGGGGCTGCTCTCGGCGGGGCTTACGTTCAGTCTGGTGTTGCAGGCCATGGTGAACATGGGCGTGGCCGTGGGCCTGGGTCCGATTACGGGCCTGCCGCTGCCGCTGCTGAGCATGGGCGGTACCTCGCTCATCTTCACTGGCATCAGCATCGGCATCATCCTGGCCGTAAGCCGCGGCGAGCGGGAAATCCGCCCCATGGTGGGCGAGCCCGCCGACACGGCCCGCATCCCGAAAGTGGCTCTCTCCTGACCTGTCTTTTGAGCTGTTAGCTGATGGCTGTTAGCTGTTCGCTTTCGTTCAAATACCAGTTGGCGGTCAAGAGCTAACAGCCATCAGCTAACAGCTATCAGCTCAAAAAGAATGAAACTTATCATCAGCGGCGGCGGCACCGGGGGGCACATTTTTCCGGCCGTGGCCATTGCCAACGAAGTACGCCGCCGGTTCCCGGAGGCCGAAATCCTGTTTGTGGGGGCCAATGGCCGTATGGAAATGACCCGCGTGCCCGAGGCGGGCTACGAAATTATCGGCCTCGACATTACCGGTTTGCAGCGCAGCCTGACGCCCAAAAACCTGCTGTTTCCGATCAGGGTGATGCGGGCGGTGCGCAAGGCGGGCAAAATCATTGAGAAGTTCCGGCCCGATGTGGTGGTGGGCGTGGGCGGCTACGCCTCGGCCCCGGTGCTGCTGGCCGCTACTTCGCGCGCCATTCCGGCCCTTATTCAGGAGCAAAACTCGTATGCCGGCCTCGTAAACAAGCTGCTGGCGCGGCGGGTGCAGCGCATCTGCGTGGCCTACGAGGGCATGGAGAAGTTCTTCCCCCAAGAGCGCCTGACACTGACCGGCAACCCCGTGCGCACCGAAATTGCCGCCGGCCAGCGCGCCGAGGCGCTGGCTTTCTTCGGCCTCGATGCCGCCCGGCCGGTGCTGCTCGTGATTGGCGGCAGCCTGGGGGCGCGCACGCTCAACCAGGCCACGGCCGCCGCGCTGCCGCGCCTGCGCGAAGCAGGGGTACAGCTGCTCTGGCAGACGGGCAAGCTCTACTTCCCCGAAGCTCAGCAGCAGGCCGCCGCCTACCAGGCCAATAATCTGCAAGCCCTGGAGTTTATCCGGCGCATGGACCTGGCCTACGCCGCCGCCGATGTGGTAGTGAGCCGGGCGGGGGCCCTGTCGGTGTCGGAGCTGTGCCTGACGGGCAAGCCCAGCATCCTGGTGCCCTCGCCCAACGTGGCCGAAGACCACCAGACCAAAAACGCCTTGGCCCTTACCACCAAAGACGCCGCCCTGCTCGTGCGCGATGCGGAGGCCGCCACCATCCTCTACAACGAAGCCCTGGCCCTGCTTCAGAACCCGGCCCGGCAGCAGCAGCTTGCGGCCAACATCCGGCAGCTGGCCCGGCCCCAGGCCACGGCTACTATCGTGGATGAATTATTGAAACTGATTCCGAACGGGTAATGAAGGCAGACTTTTGCTCCACAACCTCTTTTCAGACGCTAAGCGCCCACTACCTCAAAAAATGAAAACCAACGTCTTCTTCCTGGGTATCGGTGGCATTGGCATGTCGGCGCTGGCGCGCTGGTTTCGGGCCAACGGGCACGTGGTAAGTGGCTACGACAAAACCCGCACGCCCCTGACCGATGCCCTGACGGCCGAGGGTATCACCATTCATTACGACGATGCAGTAGAGAATATCCCGCTGGCCGTGCGCGAAAACCCCACCGATACGCTGGTCGTGCTCACGCCCGCCATTCCGGCCGGCCACCGCGAATGGGCCTGGCTGCGGGAGCGGGGTTACGACATCCGCAAGCGCAGCCAGGTACTGGGCGTGCTCACCGAAGGCCGGCCCACTATTGCGGTGGCCGGCACCCACGGCAAAACCACCACCAGCAGCATGGTAGCTCACCTGCTGCATCACGCCGGCGTCCCCTGCGCGGCCTTTCTGGGTGGCATCAGCGTGAACCTGGGTTCGAACTTATTACTACCCGAGTCAAGTAGAAATGAAGAAGTAAAAGGTGAAAATTTTGCGGCCGAAACCGGTAATCAGCAACAGAAAACAGGGAACGAGAACGAACTGACAACCGGCAACCGGCAACTGGCCCCAGAAAACATTCCGGTAGTAGTTGAAGCTGATGAGTACGACCGGAGCTTTCTGACCCTGTTTCCGACGGTGGCCATCGTGACGAGCACCGACGCCGACCACCTCGATATATACGGCGACGCCGAAACGCTGCTGGAGTCGTTCCGGCAGTTCGTGGGCCAGATTCAGCCGGGCGGCACGCTCATCATCAACCACACCGCCGATGCCAGCGTAGCCGCGGCCGCCCCGGCCGGCGTACGGGTGCTGCGCTACGGCCTGAACTCCGAGCAGGGCCCCGAGCTGTACGCCAGCAACATTACCGCCGAGGGCCACCTGTTCCGGTTCGACATGCACGGCCCGTCTGGGTCAGCGGCTAACTTCGGCTCAGAACCCCAGAAACTCTCAGCTAACCGCCCTCAGCTTACAGCTCAGATAGATGGGTTGGAGCTGGCCGTGCCGGGTTTCCACAACGTGGAAAACATGCTGGCCGCCGCCTGCGTGGCCCGCCTCTATGGCCTTTCCGACGAGCAGCTGCGGGCCGCCGTAGCCGCCTACCGGGGCGTGAAGCGCCGGTTCGAGTTCATTGTAACGGCCGGCACGCCCGCGCAGCCCAAGGTGTACGTAGACGACTACGCCCACCACCCACGCGAAATCCAGGCTTTTCTGCAGTCGTTGCGGGCCCTGTACCCGGGGCGGCGGCTGCGCGTGATTTTCCAGCCGCACCTGTTCAGCCGCACCCGCGATTTCGCGGCCGGATTCGCTGAAAGCCTGAGCCTTGCCGACGAAGTGGTGCTCCTGGACATCTACCCGGCTCGCGAGCAGCCGATGCCGGGCGTGACGGCGGAGTTGATTTTATCCCAAATCACGGCACCCGAAAAATCTCTGCAAACGATGGCCGAAATTTTGCAAAATGCCGAAACCAATCCGAATTTTGACGTATTAGCCACCGTAGGCGCCGGCGACATTGATCAGTTAGTGCCTCAATTAAAGAATATTTTGAATATTCGCTGGCTTAAAGAAGCTGTTAGCTGACGGCTATTAGCTGTTAGCTTTGTTCTCGCCGCGCATTTTTCAGCCGTTGTCTTTCACCCAGTCAGGCAGAGGAAGCAGGTTCAACATCCGATAAAAGATCCAAAAGCAGTTGCTTTGGAAAAGCTGACAGCTAAACGCTGATAGCTAATAGCTTAGAGCCAATGCCCCGCAACACCCAGAACCTGCTTATTGCCACCGTATGCCTGCTGCTGCTGATCGGGCTGGGGGCATTTGCGGCCGTGCGGCAGGCCAACCGTAAGGTGGGCGGCGTCATTGTATCGGTCAGCAACGAGTTCAACAACTTTTTCATTGGCCAGCGGGAGGTAACGGGCCTGCTGACCCGCCAGGGACGCGACCGGCTCGAAGGCGCTGCCCCGGCCGACATCGACCTGAAGGCCCTCGAAGCCCGCCTCAAGGCGCACAGCTTTGTGAAGGAGGCCGAGGTGTACCGCGACCTGGCCGGCAACCTGCACGCCGACGTGCGCCAGAGCCGCCCCATTGCCCGCCTCGTGCACGCCGACGCCCGCCAGGACAGCTACCTCGACGCCGACGGCCGCAAGCTGCCGCTGTCGTCGCTCTTCACGGCCCGGGTGGTGCCCATTTCGCGCTCGGGGGGCGTACCGCTGGCGGCCTCGTTCTTTCAGGACAGCACGGGCACACGCTACCTCGAGTTTCTGCGTTACATCGACGAAAAGCCCTTCTGGCGGGCGCAGGTTGCGGAAATATTTGTAGCGCCCAACGGAAAAATTTCGTTCACCCAGCAAGTAGGCGACCAACGGGTTGAATTTGGCTTTCCGGATAATATTTCTGAAAAATTCGCGAAACTAATGGTATTTTACCGGCAAATTCCGCCGGTCCTTGGCTGGGACACGTACCATCGCGTCAATGTCGAATTCAAGGACCAAATCATCTGCGAATAAAATTATCCGTCTAAAACGCTACCTTAAAGCTGATTAAACGCGCTTTTCCTGCCAGCTCCCGCAAACCTCTCGCCCTCCCTCCCCATGCAACACGATAAAATTGTAGTCGGCCTCGACATCGGCACCACCAAAATATGTGCCTTGGTGGGCCGCAAAAACGAATTTGGTAAGCTTGAAATTCTGGGCCTGGGCAAGGCCGTGTCGGAGGGCGTGGTACGGGGTATTGTGTCGAACATCGACAAAACGGTGGACGCCATTAAAAAAGCTATCCGGCAGGCCGAGGAGCAATCGGGCATCAACATTGGCGTGGTGAACGTGGGCATTGCGGGCCAGCACATCAAGAGTCTGCAGCACAACGGCAGCATCACCCGCGCTTCGGCCGAAACCGAAATCACGCAGGCCGACGTGGAGCGCCTCACCAGCGACATGTACCGCCTCGTTACACCGCCCGGCTCCCAGATCATCCACGTAATGCCCCAGGACTACAAGGTGGATTACGAGGAGGGCATTCTGGACCCCGTGGGCATGTCGGGCGTGCGGCTGGAGGGCAACTTCCACATCATCACGGCCCAGAGCACGGCCATCAACAACGTATACAAGTGCGTTACCAAGGCCGGGCTGGAGATTGATAACCTGATTCTGGAGCCGCTGGCATCGAGCATGTCGGTGCTCAGCGACGAGGAGAAAGAGGCAGGGGTAGCGCTGGTTGACATTGGCGGCGGTACCACCGACCTAGCCATCTTCAAGGACGGTATCATCCGCCATGCGGCGGTGCTGCCCTTCGGCGGCAACATCATCACTACCGACATCAAGCAGGGCTGCCAGGTGATGCAGAACCAAGCCGAGCAGCTCAAAGTGAAGTTTGGTAAGGCTATTGCCGAGGAAGCCTCCGAGTACGAAATCGTGAGCATCCCCGGCCTGCGCGACCGGGCCCCGAAGGAAATCAGCCTGAAAAACCTGGCCTACATTATTGAGGCCCGGATGGAGGAAATCGTGGAGCTGGTGTACGCCGAAATCCAGCGCCTGGGCTTCCAGGACAAGCTGGCGGCCGGCATCGTGATGACCGGCGGCGGCTCGCAGCTCCAGAACCTGGTGCAGCTGACTGAGTACGTAACCGGCCTCGACACGCGCATCGGCTACCCCAACGAGCACCTTGGCAAAAGCAAGATCGAAGCCGTGAAGTCGCCCATGTACGCTACTACGGTGGGCCTGGTGCTGGCCGGCTACCGCTCGCTCGACGACCGCCTGGCCCAGCGTGGCTACGAGGAAGCCGAGCAGCAGCAGCAGGAGCAGAACTACTACGTACCTGCACCCGAAGCCCGCCCCGTGGCGGCTTCGCAAAATCCACCGGCTCAGGCGCCCACTCCGGCTGCCGAAAAGCCCGCCAAAAAATCGGGAGCCGGTGATTTCTTTCAGAAAATTATTAATCGCACGAAAGACCTGCTGATTAATGATTTCGATGACAAACAGTATTAATGTTAATTGAAAATTGAGAGTTAAAAATCAGGCATTGTGGTCCTTTAAGTGGACGACAGTTCTTGATTTTTAATTTTTGACTTTTGATTCCTACTTGACCCCAAGCATGAATTATACCTTCGACATTCAGCCGCAGTCAACTTCCATCATCAAGGTGATTGGGGTGGGGGGCGGTGGCTCCAATGCGGTCAAACACATGTATGCCCAGGGCATCAAGGACGTGGAGTTTGTTATCTGCAACACGGATAAACAAGCGTTGGCGTCGTCGCCCGTACCCAACCGCATGCAAATCGGTATCGACCTGACCGAGGGGCTGGGCGCGGGGGCCAACCCCGAGCGGGGCAAGCAGGCGGCCATCGAGAGCCGCGAGCAAATCCGGGAATTGCTGAGCCAGGGCACCCGCATGGTATTTATCACGGCGGGCATGGGCGGCGGTACCGGAACCGGGGCCGCGCCCGTAATTGCCAAAGTAGCCAAGGAACTGGGCATTCTCACCGTTGGCATCGTAACGGCGCCGTTTCTGTTTGAGGGCCGCAAAAAGCGCCAGCAGGCCGAGCAGGGCATCAAGGAGCTGAGCGAGGACTGCGACACGGTGCTGGTGATTCTCAACGACAAAATCCGCGAGATGTATGGCAACCTGCCCCTGAGCGCAGCATTTGCCAAAGCCGATACCGTACTGACGACGGCCGCCAAGTCGATTGCCGAGATTATCACGGTGACCTCGGACGTGAACGTCGACTTTGAAGACGTGAAAACGGTGATGAAGGACTCGGGCGCGGCCGTAATGGGCAGCAGCGTAACGGAAGGCGAGAACCGCGCTGCCCGGGCCGCCGAGGAGGCTCTGGCCTCGCCACTGCTCAACAACACCGACATTCACGGGGCCCAGCGCATTCTGCTCAGCATCATGTCGGGCGACCAGGCCGAGCTGGAGATGGACGAGCTGACCGAAATCACGGAGTACATCCAGGAGAAGGCCGGCCAGAATGCCGAGGTTATCTTCGGCCACGGCATCGACCCCTCGCTGGGCCAGAGCATCCGCGTAACCGTAATTGCCACTGGCTTCGCCCGCGACGCGCACAACATTACCTCCGTAGTGCCCCGCGACGATGCCCGTGCCATGCCATCGGCTACTCCGGCCGCCGAGCAGCAGCAATCAAACGAACCGTCTGTTGGGCCGGCCACTCCGGTCGTGCCCACCTTTGGGAGCCCGGCGCCTACCGAGCCGCCGGTTATCGTGCGCGACCTCGAAACTTCGCCCCCGCAGCATACTGCCGGGCCGGTGGCCGCGCCCTCAATGCCCGCACCCGAGCCGCAGCTGCAGTACCAGTATCCGCCCCAGACGCCTCCCGTTGCAACTATGTCCCACAGCCTGCCCCGGCCCTCGCTGGAGGCCCGGGCCGAGGAGCGTCGCCAGCGCCTGCAGGCCCTGAGCAACGGCCTGACCAACGATGCGCTGAAGGAGCAGCTGGAAACGCCGGCTTATCTGCGCCGGCAGGTGAAGCTGGAAAACGTAGTGCCCTCTTCGGAGCAGAACGTAAGCCGCTTCAACCTCTCCGATGATAACGAGCTGCTGGGCGACAACCGCTTCCTGCACGATAATGTGGATTAGTTAACCAGCTAACTCCCGTTACCGCTTACAATGCAACCGGCCGCCCCGAGAAAATCGGGGCGGCCGGTTGCATTGTAGTCGATTTCTAGCGCAGCGTATCGGGCTGCATCGAATCAGTTGGAAAGTGGTCGGGGTGCATCATTTCGCGCTCGGGGGCGAGCTGACCGCTTCGGCCCCGGCGGGGCGAAATCGTGCAGGCGCTCAGCAGTGCTAAACCCAGCAACGGCAGGAAATATTTCATCGGTGGAAAGAAAGCAGTGGGTAAGTCAGGCCTTACGCAAACGGCCGGAGTTTGGCTATTTGGCAAGTGCCCAACGCGGTCGGCTGCTCCCGTATTGCACCACCGCCGCCGCAGGTGCAGACGCACCTGGAACTGGCCTTGATTGTAAGCGAATCAGAACCGGAGCAGATGCGCCACCTGTTCTTGCAGCAGCTGCTGAAGAAAAGTGTCGGTTAGTTCGCCGTCGGCGCTCAGGTGCTTGTCGATGAAGGGCAGGCGCACGCGCTGGGGCAACACGGCGGTGCCCAGGTACATGAGCACATCCGTGAGATGGTTTAATGGTAAAATACCGCCCTGAGCGCCACTACTGAGCCCTACCAGCGCCGCCTTCTTGTTGCCCAGCCCCGAGGGGTAGGGGAGGCCATCGATAAATGCCTTCAGAACCCCCGGAAACGAGCAGTTGTACTCGGGCACGATAAATACCAGCTTCTCGGCGGCCGTGGCTTGGGCCGCCAGGTGGTTGAAGCCGTCGTGGCGGCCGACATTGCCGTAGAGGGCCGAAGCCGTAAAATCGGCCGGTAGCTCCAGCAGGTCCAGAATTTGGGCTTCGACGTTCTGCTCGGCCAATAAGCGGGCGTACAAATCGGCTACGCGTCGGGCCCGGGAGCCGGGGCGGTTGGTGCCGACAACAATCGTAATCATGTAGCGAGAAGATAAAAGCGAAATACCAAACCAACGGGCTCCCGGGCGACAAAAAAGGCGAAACGGAAGCCCGTTTCGCCTTTTCAGGGAGTCCTGAGAGGATAACCGCCGAACGTTACGCCAGGTTATTGGACGTAGCCTTGGCCGACAGGAATTCCTGGTTGAGGATGGCAATGTTTTCAAGCGAAATGCCCACCGGACATTCGGCGGCGCAGGAACCGATGTTGGTGCAGGCTCCGAAGCCTTCGATATCCATCTGGGCCACCATGTTCTCCACGCGGGTTTTGCGCTCCACGTGGCCCTGGGGCAGCAGCGCCAGCTGGCTCACCTTGGCCGACACGAACAGCATGGCCGACGCGTTTTTGCAGGCTGCCACGCAGGCGCCGCAACCAATGCAGGTCGCCGCCTCGAAGGCGCGGTCGGCAATGTCCTTCGGAATCGGAATCTCGTTGGCATCGGGCGTACCGCCGGTGTTGATGCTCACGTAGCCGCCCGCCTGAATGATGCGGTCGAAGGCCGAGCGGTCGACGCTCAGGTCTTTGTTGATGGGGAAAGCCGATGCGCGCCAGGGCTCGATGGTGATGGTGTCGCCATCGGAGAACTTGCGCATGTGCAGCTGGCAGGTAGTGGTGCCCTGCTCGGGGCCGTGCGCCCGGCCGTTGATGAACAGGTTGCACGAGCCACAGATGCCCTCACGGCAGTCATGGTCGAAGGCTACCGGCTCCTGGCCCTGGCGTAGCAGGTCCTCGTTGAGCACGTCGAGCATTTCCAGGAACGACATATCGGGCGAAATGTCCTTTACCTGGTAATCGACGATACCACCCTGGCTGATGCGGTTTTTCTGCCGCCACACCTTCAGGGTGAGGTTCATTGGTTTGGCGTTGGGGTTACTTCCGGCCATTGTTTTATGAGCTTCAAGCTGTCAGCTACAAGCTGCAAGCTTTTCGTGTTAAAATTGAGACTACCGAACTGCACTTGCAGCTTGCGGCTTGTTGCTTGCAGCTTACTTGTAGCTGCGCTGGGTGAGCTTCACGTTCTCAAACGTCAGTTCCTCCTTGTTCAGCTTCTCGGGCTGGTTGTCGCCCTGGTACTCCCAGGCGGCCACGTAGGCGTACTCGTCGTCGTTACGCAGGGCCTCGCCCTCGGGGGTCTGGTACTCCTCGCGGAAGTGACCACCGCAGCTTTCGTTGCGGGCCAGCGCGTCGTCAACCATCAGCTCGCCCAGCTCCAGGAAGTCGGCCACGCGGCCGGCCTTCTCCAGGGCCTGGTTCATCTCGTTTTCGGTACCAGCCAGCTTCAGGTCGCTCCAGAACTCCTGGCGCAGCTTGGCAATTTCCTGCTTGGCAAAGCGCAGGCCCTCGGCGTTGCGCGACATACCGCAGTACTCCCACATCAGGTGGCCGAGCTTCTTGTGGAAGTCGTCGGGCGTGCGGGTGCCGTTGATGCTCATCAGCTGCTGCATGCGCGCCTGTACGGCGGCCGTAGCCTCGGCGAAGGCCGGGTCTTCGGTCGTAACGGGCTTGGGCGGCGTCTGGGCCAGGTAGTCGCCGATGGTGTAGGGAATCACGAAGTAACCGTCGGCCAGACCCTGCATGAGGGCCGAGGCGCCGAGGCGGTTGGCGCCGTGGTCGGAGAAGTTGCACTCGCCGGTGGCGTAGAGGCCCTTCACGGTGGTTTGCAGGTTGTAGTCAACCCAGAGGCCACCCATGGTGTAGTGCACGGCCGGGTAGATGCGCATGGGCCGCTCGTAGGGGTTTTCGCCGGTGATTTTGGCGTACATATCGAACAGGTTGCCGTACTTCTGGCTCACGGCCTCGGCCGAGGTGCGCTTGATAACGTCGGCGAAGTCGAGGTACACGGCCAGGCCGGTCGAGCCCACGCCACGGCCTTCGTCGCACATCATCTTGGCGTTGCGCGAAGCTACGTCGCGGGGCACCAGGTTACCGAAGGCCGGGTACTTGCGCTCCAGGAAGTAGTCGCGGTCGGCCTCCTGAATGTCGTTTACATTGATTTCACCCTTGCGCAGGCGCTCGGCCGTTTCCTTGGTAGCCGGCACCCACACGCGGCCGTCGTTACGCAGCGACTCCGACATGAGCGTCAGCTTCGACTGGTAATCGCCCGATACGGGAATGCAGGTGGGGTGAATCTGGGTGAAGCAGGGGTTGGCGAAGTACGCGCCCTTTTTGTGGGCCCGCCAGGCGGCGGTGGCGTTGCAGTACATGGCGTTGGTGCTCAGAAAGAACACGTTGCCGTAGCCGCCGGTAGCCAGCACCACGGCGTGGGCCGCGTGCTGCTCAATCTCGCCGGTCAGCAGGTTGCGGGTGATGATGCCGCGGGCCTGCCCGTCGACGGTCACCAGATCCAGCATTTCGGAGCGGGTGTACAGCTTCACTTTGCCGTAGGCCACCTGCCGCGAGAGGGCCGAGTAAGCGCCCAGCAGCAGCTGCTGGCCGGTCTGGCCGCGGGCGTAGAACGTGCGGCTCACCTGGGCGCCACCGAACGAACGGTTGGCCAGCAATCCGCCGTACTCGCGGGCGAAGGGTACACCCTGGGCCACGCACTGGTCGATGATGTTGACCGATACCTGGGCCAGGCGGTACACGTTGGCCTCGCGGGAGCGGTAGTCGCCGCCCTTCACGGTGTCGTAGAACAGCCGGTACACCGAGTCGCCGTCGTTCTGGTAGTTTTTGGCGGCGTTGATACCACCCTGAGCGGCGATGGAGTGGGCCCGGCGGGGCGAGTCGTGGAAGGTAAAGGCCTTCACGTTGTAGCCGAGCTCGGCCAGCGAGGCGGCGGCCGAAGCGCCGGCCAGGCCGGTGCCCACCACGATGATGTCGTACTTCCGCTTGTTGGACGGGTTGACGAGCTTGACGTTGAACTTATGCTTCTCCCACTTCTCGGCTATCGGGCCTTCGGGAAGTTTGGAATCAAGTACCATAAAGGGCAGAATTAGAAGGTGGGAAATTAGCGTAGCGCCGCTGGCTCCTCCGTCAGCGACTGTTCAACGGTCTGGCCGGTGGCCGGCCGCGGCTGATACTGGTCGCCAAAGAACATGACAATCGGAACAAGGGCGAACAGCACGGCAATTACTACCGAGAAAACGTAGCCCGTGTAGTAGATGGCCGGTGTGTATTTGGGGTGCTTCACGCCCAGCGTCTGGAAGCCGCTGCGGAAGCCGTGCCAGAGGTGGTAGCCCAGCGCAATCTGCGCCAGCGCATAGAGCGCGACGTACCACGGAATTTTAAAGGAAGCGGCGGCTACCGAGTACAGGTCGCCGACGGGGTGGTCGAGGTTGGGCACCTTCACTTCGGCCAGGCCGCCGAAGGCATCGAAGCGGGAGCGCACCCAGAAGTTCATCAGATGCACAATCAGGAAGATGAGCAGCAGCGTACCCAGCAGGGCCATGTTGCGCGAAGCCCACTGCGAGTTCTGCTCCGAGTGGTTGACCACGTAACCCTGCGCACCGCGGGCCTTTTTGTTCTTGATGGCCAGGGCCAGACCCTGGTAAATGTGGACGGCAAAGCCCAGCATGAGCACGATTTCCATGAACCGGATAACCGGGTTGGTACCCATGAACTCGGCCCAGAAATTGAAGCTGGCGCCGCCGTCGTGGCGCAGCAGCTGCAGGTTGATCAGGAGGTGCACCACCAGAAACGAGCACAGGAACAAACCCGTGGTAGCCATGACAATTTTGCGACCGATGCTGCTGGTGAGGGTTTTGGAAATCCAACTCATAGAGAGCTACTAAGTAGGGTGGGGAAGTCGATTATAACGGTCAAAGTTAGGTGCCCGGCTAGTAGGAAACAATCTGAATAAAGGCGGGAGGCTGGCCGGAATCAATCGGAAGCCAACTCCGTTAGTATCTTGCTTCGGCCTAACAACCCCTGCTGCCCGATTTTTGTTAGGTTTCGACCGGGTTTTTCCGGACCTTTCTTCTTGCTGTTTCTCTGCCCGCCCAGTTGCCTGACTATATGCGTACTGCTCTACTTATCCGCCCGTTGCAGCGTTGGCTGACGGGGCTGCTGCTACTGCTGGTGTGCTTGCTAGCCGCCCCGGCGGCCCGCGCTACGCACCTGGCGGCCGGCGACATACAGGCGCGTACTGACCCCAACAACCCGCGGCACATCTTTTTTACTCTCTCGCTGTATGTGGGCGTTCCTGGCCCCGAGGTAGCCGAGGAACCCACGGTTATCATCTTTTTCGGCGACAACACTTCCCAGGAGGGCATCCCGTTTGTGTCGCAGACCCGGGTAGCGCCGGAGTACCTGCTCAACGTTTACAAGTTCGAGCATATCTATAACTCTACCGGGCCCTTTACGGTGGGCTACGCCAGCGTTAACCGGCCCAGAGGCGTAGTTAATATGGCCAACTCGGCTAACGAGAGCTTCTATATTTCCACCACTATTCTTATCAACGCCTTCATTCAGAATAATTCGCCGCAGCTGCTGGCCCCGGCCATCGACAAGGGCAGCGTAGGGCAGGTGTTTCTGCACAACCCGGCGGCCTACGATGTGGAGGGCGATTCGCTGGCCTACGAACTGATGGTCAGCCAGAAGGCCGGCGACCCGCGGGTGGCTATTGCCAGCGGCAACAAACTCAACCCCGTACCTACCACCGGCTTCACCTACCCCAACAACCTGCCGGGGGTCGACGCGCGCCAGGTACTTTACAGCGGGCCACCGGCAGGAGTGCCGGGCGACCGGGCCATCTTCAGCATTGATGCGCGCACGGGCCAGATTGTGTGGAACGCGCCGGCCCAGACGGGCACATACAATGTGGCCTTTAAGGTGAAGGAGTACCGCCGCACGCCCGGCAAGCCTACCCAGCCCACGCTGCTGAGCGAGACCATCCGCGACATGCAGATTATTGTGAAGGCCCAGGACAACCGGCGCCCCATCATTACCGTTCCGCCCGATGTGTGCGTGGTGGCCAACACGGCCGTACCCGGCGGCACCATCACGGCCACCGACCCCGATGGCAACCCCGTGCTGCTCGAAGCCTTCACCGGGCTGCTGCCCACGCCCGCCTCGTTCCGGCAGAGCACCAAGGGCCCGCCCGTGGCCCGCGCCCTGTTCCAGTGGACGCCTACCTGCTCCTATATCCGCCGCCAGCCCTACTCGGTACTGTTCAAGGCCACCGATGAACCAGTGGGCAGCATTTCGCCGCTTATCGACCAGCGTACCTGGAATATTACGGTAGTGGGCCCGGCCCCGCAAAACCTGCAGGCCACCCCGCAGGGCAACAACATGCGCCTCGACTGGGACAGCTACAGCTGCCAGAACCCGGGGGCGCAGATCCTGATTTTCCGCCGCGAAAACTGCTTCGCCTTCACGCCCACCACCTGCGAAACGGGCCTACCCGCCGGCTCGGGCTACGTGCAGATTGGCACCGTGGGCGTGGGCTCCCGCACCTTCCTCGACGACAACAACGGCGCCGGCCTGACCCGGGGTAAAACATACTCGTACCGCATTTATGTGCGGTTTGCCCAGCCCGGCGGGGGCGAAAGCCTGGCTTCCAACGAGGCCTGCGTAAAGGTGGAGGGCCGCTCGCCGCGCCTGACCAACGTAACCGTTGACCGCACCGATGTGGCCACGGGCCAGATTACCGTGCGCTGGAACCAGCCGGCTCCGCTGGCCAACTTCCGCGAGCCCCGCGGCTACCGCCTGTACCGGGCTACCGGCCTCAACCCGGCCGCCACCGATTTCCGCAAGGTGTACAGCACGACCAACCTGCTCGACACCACCTTCGTGAACACTGGCCTCAATACGGAAGCCAACGCCTACACCTACCGGCTCGATTTCTTCAGCAACACGACCCTGGCCGCCGACTCGGTGGAGCGTACCCAGCCGGCCTCAAGCGTGCGGCTGACGACCACGCCGAACCCGCTGGCCAACACGGTAGCCGTGAGCTGGACTTACAATGTGCCCTGGGACAACAGCAAGCGCCCCAGCACGGTATACCGGCGCGAGCCGGGCGGCACGTTCCGGCCCGTGGGCAAAGCTGCCAGCACGGCCACCGGTGGCCAGTTCGTGGACGATGGCAAGGTGCTGCCGCTGGTGAAAAACCGCACGTACTGCTACTACGTGAAGACCAACGGCACCTACGACATTGCCCTGCCCGATTCGCTCATCAACCTGAGCCAGGAACAGTGTGCGCCCCTGCGGGCCGTGCCCTGCACGCCCGTCCTCACGCTCAAGCCCACCAACTGCGACAGTCTGGCCAGCCGCCTGTTCGATTTGCCGACCACGCCCAAATCGGGCATGGTGTTCACCAACTACCTGAGCTGGACGCTGAGCAACCTGCCCACTGAGGACTGCAGCCGCGACATTGTGGAGTACATCATCTACTTCGCACCCAATGCGCAGGCCGAGCTGACCGAGCTGGCCCGCGTGCCCGGCACCCAGACCACTTATCAGCACGCCAACCTGACTACGGCCCAGGGCTGCTACGCCGTGCAGGCCGTCGACCGCAACGGGGCCGTAAGTGCGCTCAGCAACAAGGAGTGCAAGGATAACTGCCTGCTGTTTTTGCTTCCCAACATCTTCACGCCCAACGCCGACGGCAAAAACGACACGTTCCGGCCCAAGGTGTTCAGCCCGATTGAGCGCACGGCCATCAAGATTTACAACCGCTGGGGCACCAAGGTGTACGAAAGCGACCAGGACCCGCTCATCAACTGGAATGGCGGCGGCAAGGGCGAAGGCAACTCCAACGGCAAGGTGTCGGATGGGGTGTATTTCTACCAGGCCGAGGTGACGTTCAGGGATGCCAACCGCACCACGCGCACCTTTAAAGGCTGGGTGCAGATAAACCGTTAACCAGCGCGGCGAAACACCACAGAGCCGGACTTCCGAGTGGGAAGTCCGGCTTTGCTGTTGAAGAAAGTAGCCGGCTTTTGCCCCACTCGTTGCGCAGCCGCATGGAACGGTAGCGCATTTTTATGCAGCTTGCGGCCGTAATTTTCCGCCTGCCCCGGCGGCGCTTCCCGCCAGAAGCTGCTGCGGGGCCTATTCTGACCATATGAAAGCAGTTATTTTCCCCGGCCAGGGCAGCCAGTTCAGCGGCATGGGCCGTGAGCTGTACGAGCAGCACTCCGAAGCCCGGCGCCTCATGGACCAGGCCAACGACATCCTGGGCTTCTCGCTCACCGACATCATGTTTGCGGGCTCCGACGAGGAGCTGCGCCGCACCGATGTAACGCAGCCGGCCATTTTCCTGCACTCGGTGGCCCTGGCCGCCGTGCTGCCCGACTTCCGGCCCGCTATGGTGGCCGGCCACTCGCTGGGCGAGTTCTCGGCCCTGGTAGCCGCCAACGTGCTGCGCTTCGAGGATGCCCTGCAGCTGGTAGCCCAGCGGGCCCGCGCCATGCAGGCCGCCTGCCAGGAGCAGCCCGGCACCATGGCCGCCATCCTGGGCCTCGATGATGACACCACAGCCCGTATCTGCCAGGAAATTACGGCCGGCGGCAATGTGGTGGTGGCCGCCAACTACAACTGCCCCGGCCAATTGGTGGTGTCGGGCTCGCAGCGCGGCATCGAGCTGGCCTGCGAGCAGCTGAAGGCCGCCGGGGCCAAGCGCGCCCTGCCGCTGCCGGTGGGCGGGGCCTTCCACTCGCCACTGATGCAGTCGGCCGAAGCGGCATTGGCGGCGGCAATTGCCAAAACGAGCTTCGCGGCCGGCATCTGCCCCGTGTACCAGAACGTGGACGCCGCCCCCCATACCGACCCCGACGAAATCCGTGAAAACCTCGTGCGCCAGCTCACCTCCCCCGTGCGCTGGACCCAGAGCGTGCAGCGCATGGTGCACGATGGTGCCACCGAGTTCGTGGAGTGCGGCCCCGGCAAGGTGCTCCAGAGCCTCGTGAAGAAAATTGCACCGGACGTAACGGCGCAATCGGCGACGGTGTAGTAGTGGGCAAAAGCACAAAGCTGGCGGCTTGGTTTCACTACGCAATAAGGTGGTTGCCGCCCGCGGCTGTGCTGCTTGGGCTTTACGGCTACAGCTGGGGCCGCGGGCCGCTAGCAACTTCCGATTCCGCTTATTACCTGGCGGCAGCGCGCAGTTGGGCTGGGGCGGGGCAGCTGCTGAATCCGGACGGCTCGCCCTACACTTTCTGGGCGCCGCTGTATCCGGTACTGCTGGCGGTGGTGGGCGCGGCGGCAACGCCAGCCCGCGCCGTTGGGCTGCTGCACGCGCTAGCCCTGCTGGTTGGTTGGGCCGGCTGGACCTGGCTGGGCCGGCAACTGCTCCGCCCCGCTAACCCGGGCCGCTGGGTGCTGCCGTGGGTGCTGGCCCTGAGTACTCCGTGGCTGGTAGCAGCAAAGTTTGTGTGGGCAGAAACCGGTTTTTTGGCGCTGTTCGCCCTGTACGCCGTTGCGCTGTATCGTTACCTGGAGCAGCGCCAGGTCAGCTGGTTGTTGCTGGCTACAGTAGCGGGTATACTGTTACCCCTGCAGCGTAGCAGTGGCCTGTTTCTGCTGGCCGGCGCGGCCGCTGGCTTAACCGTGGGCTACGGCTGGCGCGTTTGGCGGCCGCAGCGTGGGGCCCTGCTGCTGCATGTAGCGGCCAGTGCTTGCGCCGGGGTAGCCTGGCAGGTGGCAGTAATACGGTCCGGACTTAGCATCCCGCTGGTACCAAACCAGGAGGCAGCCTGGGGCCTCCAAGCCCTGAGCGACTTCGGCTTTGTGCTGGTCCGCTGGCTCACGCCTTTGCCCACGCCCACCAAGCTGGTACCACTGGCCTACCTGCTGGCTGGCGGGGCACTGGCCGTCGCGCTGAGCCGTGGCGCGGCCGCAACGGGCCGTTTTGGCCGGGTGCTGCTGCTTACCAGTGTTGTCTACATCGGCTGGCATGTGCTGGCGAACGTGCTAAGCCGGGGCGCTGCGGGTATCCACGATGGCGAGCGATACGCGGGCGTACTGTTCGGGCCAGTATGTATATTGCTGTCGGGCGCACTACAGCTCCGGTCGTCTACGCCGCTACGCCACCGGATGCTGGTGCTGGCATTGCTGCTCTGGCTGGCCTATCCCGTAACGCGGGTACTGCACAATGCTGTCCGGCTGCATAAGCAGCCACCTGCCACGCTGCTCGTGCCGCAAACCACCCGTACCAGCCAGAAGGACTGAGAGGGTGTTATGATTCAGGACTAACCTTCAGGTTGGGTTTCATGCAGCGTAACCGCCAGCTCGTCGGGGCACTCAGCCAGCAGTTCGTTTATGGTGCGCCGGAGCCCGGGATGCAGTACCGATGCTGCAATTTCGGCCAGGGGCAGCAGGGCGAAGCGGCGCTCGGGGAGGCGCGGGTGCGGCAGCTGGAGCGTGGGCGTGTCGAGCACTAGGTCGTCGTAGAGCAGGATATCCACATCGAGGGTGCGGGCGCCCCAGCGTACCAGCCGCTGCCGGCCCGCGTGCTGCTCGGCGGCCTGGCAGGCGGCCAGCAGCTGGGTAGGAGTGAGGTGGGTTTGCACCTCCAGGGCCTGGTTGAGGAAGGCCGGCTGCTCGGTCAGGCCCCAGGCCGCCGTTTCGTAGAGGCCCGAGGCGGCGGTTACGCGCCCGGCCGAGCGGCCAAGCTCCGTAACGGCCGCCTGCAGCGTGGCGGCCCGGTCGCCGAGGTTGGAGCCCAGCAGGAGGTAGGCGGTTTTCAAGGGAATCAGTAGTGAAAATTAAAAGTTGAAAATGACGGTGAAAGGCGCGTGCGCATTCAGGGCAGTTAATTGAAATTCGCCTGTTGCTTTCCGTTTTCAAAAGCAACAGGCGGCAGTTATTATCTGCTAGCTTTTCATTTTTAATTCGAAAAATTCCGCCGTGGCCTCCGCCGCCTGTTGGGCGTGCTCGGGCAATTCGGCCGAAGTCCAGGGGTGGGCGCCGCCGAAGTTGTGGGTGGCGCCGGGTAGCACCTGTAGCTTGGCGGCGGGCTGCCACTCGTGCAGCTGTTGGGCGCGGGCCAGGGGCACGGTTTCGTCCTGGTCGCCGTGCAGGATGAGTACGGGCCGGTTCTGGAGCCATCGGCGCAAGTTCTGCTCGATGTCGAGGCGGTCCTGGTTTGCATAATAATTCTCCACCAGCTGGTAGTAGAGCGGCAGCTGCTGCCTGGTGCGCGAGTTCTCCACGTGCAGCACGCCCTGCTGCTGCCAGTCGGCCATCTGCTGCTCGGTCCAGCCGGGATTTACCTGGCTGATGGCGGCCCAGGTGGCCACGGCCCGCACGCGGGCGTCTTCGGCCGCTTTCAGCAGTACCAGCCCGCCGCCGCGGCTGTGGCCGATGAGGGCCAGGCGCGAAAGGTCCATTTCGGCGGCCGGGATGCCCGTCTGGTCCGGCTGGTGCAGGGCGTCGAGCAGGGTGCCCAGGTCATCGAGCTCGATGCTGAAGTTGTTGCGGCCGAACGCTTCCAGGTCTTCCAAATCGCCGGTGCCGCCCACTACCACGCCGTTGTGCGAGAGGTTGAGCTTGACGAACACAAAGCCCCGGTGGGCAAACCAATCGGCCAGCACGTTGAAGTGGCCCCAGTCTTTGAACCCCTTGAACCCGTGCACGAACACCACCACCGGCTTGGCCCGGCCATCGGCCACGAAGCGCGCATCGGCCGCAAACGGGCGGTGGTGGCCGGAGCCGGTGAGCTGAAAATGGACGGTGGTAGGCTGAATGGGCATAATGGGTTAGCGTGAAGTCGGGGAGGTGGCAGAGCGGGTAAAGAAACGTCATTCTGAGCGAAGCCGGAGGCGTCGTCGAAGAATCTTGCGTGTAATGGTAACCCTGTGGTCAGAAATTACTTTGGCACGCGAGATTCTTCGCGCTGCTCAGAATGACGTTCATTCCCAATCATCACCTCGTCACCTCACTCATTCCAAAACTCCAAAACTCCACCCTGCGGCTTTTCCCGTATCATTGCACTGCCCAACTACGCCGCATGACCATTTCGCTGGACCAGATACAGGCTCCGATTGCCTTGGAGATGGTGGAATTCGAAAAGAAATTCCGCCAGTCGATGCAGACCAGGCAGCTGCTGCTCGACAAAATCATGGGCTACATCGTTAAGCGCAAGGGCAAGCAGATCCGGCCCATGTTCGTGTTCTTCACGGCCAAAATCTGCGGCGGCGACCCGCTGCCCGAAGCCACCTTCCGGGGCGCGGCCCTGATTGAGCTGCTGCACACGGCCACGCTGGTGCACGACGACGTGGTGGACGAAAGCAACTACCGCCGCGGTTTCTTCTCCATCAACGCCCTCTGGAAGAATAAGATAGCCGTGCTCGTGGGCGACTACCTGCTGAGCAAGGGCCTGCTGCTGAGCCTGGAAAACGACGACTACGACCTGCTCAAGATTGTGAGCAACGCCGTGCGCGAGCTGAGCGAGGGCGAGCTGCTGCAAATTGAGAAGGCCCGGCGCCTCGATATCACCGAGGACGTGTACTTCGACATCATCCGCCAGAAAACGGCTTCCCTGATTGCCTCCTGCTGCGCCGTGGGGGCCTCCTCGGCCGGGGCCGACCGCGCAACGGTGGAGCGGGCCCGGCTGTTTGGCGAGAAGGTGGGCATGGCCTTCCAGATCAAGGACGATTTGTTTGATTATGGCACGGCCGAAATCGGCAAGCCGCTGGGCATCGACATCAAGGAGAAAAAGATGACGCTGCCGCTGATTTACGCCCTGCAACAGGCCGACTGGCTGACCAAGCGCCGCGTGATTTTCAACGTGAAAAACAACGACGGCCGCCGCGACCGGGTGCAGCAGGTGATTGAGTTTGTGAAGCAGTCGGGCGGGCTCGATTACGCCATTGCCGTGATGGAGCGCTACCGCGACGAGGCCCTGGCCGTGCTGCGCACCTTCCCCGAATCGGCCTCGCGCACCTCGCTCGAACAGCTCATCAACTACACGATTGAACGGGAACACTGATTAGCACGGATTTAAACGGATTGCACGGGTTTCGTAGCTGGCCCGGTTAAGCAGTAGTGCGGCAAGTATCCCCGAGTCCGAACCATTTGCATGAAAACCCGCTACCTGCTGCCGCTGCTGTTGCTGTTCGTGGCCCTCGATCTGGGCTACACCTACTGGCAGAACTATCGCCTGCCGCTCGATGGCGACCTGGCCTACATCGTGCTGCCCTCGCCCGACTGCCGGCCCGTACTGTCGGACCCGTTTGGCTGGGCCGCGCTTAGCCGGGGCGAGCTGTACACGGCGCCCAACCGCTTTTTTGCGCACGCAGCCATGGTGGTCTACTTTAAAACGGTACCGTTTGGTTTGCAGCGGTTTGTGTCGCCGATTGATAGCGTGTACGTGGCCTGCGGGCTGTTTAGCGCCGCCGTGCAGGCGCTGGTGCTCTACGTGCTGGGTTTGTACGCCACCGGCCGCGCCCGCCCGGGCCGCCGTTTCTGGCTGACGGTAGCCGTGCTGGTGCCGCTGTTTCAGTCGGCGGGCTACCACAACCAGATGGGCATTGTTGATAACGCCATCACCTACACGTTTTTCTACGCTTTTCCGCTGGCGCTGCTGGGGCTGTTTTACTGGCCTTTTTACCGGGCGGCGCACAGCGGGCAGCCTTTCCGGCCGCGCTGGTGGCAGTACGGGCTGCTGGCGGGGCTGGCCGTGGTGCTGAGCTTCAACGGGCCCATTATTCCGGGCGTGGTGGCCGTGTTGCAGGTGGGCATCTGCCTGGTTTGGCTGGCGCGGCAGTGGCGGGCCACGGGCGGAAGCTGGGGCGCCATCGGGCCGCGCGTGCCCTGGCCGGCGTTCAGTTTGCTGCTGCTGCTGGGGGCGCTGTGTTTGTATTCACTCTATATCGGGCAGTTCGAGCTGGAAAGCCGCGACATTACCATTCCGCTGGCCGAGCGCTACCGCCGGCTGCCCACCGGCCTGAACGAAACCTTCTTCCGGCGGCCCGGGCTGGCCATTTTGCTGGGCGTGGTGCTGCTGAACACGCTGCTGCTGGGCCGCCTGCTGCCCGCCAGCACCGAAAGCCGCCGGCTGCGGCAGCTGCTGGGCTGGCTGGCCCTGTTTGCCGTAGCCTACATGCTGCTGCTGCCGCTGGGCGGCTACCGCGAGTACCGGCCCCACATCATCCGGCGCGACTCCATTATGCCCGTGCTGCTGGGCCTGATGGCCCTCTACGGCGCCACCACCTACTACCTGGCCCAGCACCTCACGGGCCGCCGCCGCCTCGGCTACATGGCCTGGGTGGCCGCGCTAAGCGTATTCTACACCGTTTCCGATAACAGCTGGAAATACCCCACCAACGACTGCCAGCGCGAGGCCCTCGCAACGCTGGCCCGCGCCACCACGCCCACCGTCGACCTCCCGCAATCCTGTCCGGTACTGTCGTGGGGGCCGATACCTGCCTACGGCGAGTCGGAAGTGCAGGCCGAACTGCTGGCCTACTGGAACATCACCCGGGGTAAGCGCCTGTTCCGCCAGCCCCCGAACCCGCCCGGACTTTAACGGGTTGCCCGGATTCGGTAGCTAGTCCGGTTGTTGGTTTCAACCCTGCGGGCAGCAAAAAAGCCACCTCGGCCGAGGTGGCTTTTTGAGTTAGCCACGAAATCAGTAGAGTCATGGCTAATCAGCGAAAGTCAGTGGTTTAGTGCTGCACCTGGTAGTACACCTGGCCGGGGTCCACTTCCGATACTTCGAAGCGTACGCCCTCGCGGCTGCTTTTAACGGTGATTTCGTGGGTCATGTCGCAGGTGGGGCACTGGAGTTGCTCGGTTTCGTACTGGCCGTCGTCGGGCATGGTGGCGAAGTGCTCGGCGGCGGGTACGCCGATGGAGGCCGTAAAAACTTCTTTATGGCAATTGTTGCACTCAAACTTGAGGCCTACGGTGTGGCCCTGGAGCTCATCGACGGGGGCAGGGGTGCTTTTTTGCTGAATCCACATAAGAAAAGGCGGGTTGGGGTGAGGTAAGTAAGTGGAAAAGGGAAGTGAGGCCCGCAGGCCTGCCCTGGTGTACGCAGAAATGCCCACGCGGGGTTGGGCCGGTACTGCACCGGCCCAACCCCGCGTGGGCAAATCGTGCCCCGCCGCCGGCCGGCTACAGATGAAACGTAAGCACCGGCTGGGTCGATTGGGTGGCCACTTTCTCGGCAATGCTGCCTTGGAAAAACCGGCTGAACGCCGAGCGGGCGTGGGTGGGCAGCACAATCAGGCCGGCGCCCAGCTTGCGGGCCGCATCCTCGATGCCGCCACTGACGCTGCTGGCTTCCATAAGCACGGCCTCGGCGGGCGCCAGCTGGTGGCGGCTGATAAAGCTGTCAATCTGCTGGCGGGCCTGGTTGGCATTGCCGTCGGTTACGTGCAGCAGGTGCAGGCGGGCCTGCGGAAACAGCTGGCGCACCTGCTGTAGCCCCTGCACGGCCTGGTCGGCCTCGGCCGAAAAATCGGAGGCGAACAGGATGTCGTGCACCGCGTCGAGGTCGGGGGCCTGCTTGACGGCCAGCACCGGGCAGGGCGCCAGCCGCACCAGCTGCTCGGTGTTCGACGAGGCGAAGAAGCGCTCCAGCGCATCGTGGTGCTGGGTGCCCAGCACCACCAAATCAATCTGCTGGCGCTCAATAACCTTCAGCACCGCCTCGTCTACACTCACCTGGTCGGTGAGGTCGTGCACCGGTACGCCGGGGGCCAGCTCGGCGGCCTCGGCCAGCAGCTGCTGCATGCGCTGGTGGGTGGCTTCGAGCAGCTTGATGACAAAAATCCGGTCGATGCCGTAGCTGTTGGGTAGCTCGCTGCCGCTTACCGGCCCGCCAAAGGTGCTGAAGTTGGCCGTGCGCGGCTGGTCGGGCAGGGCCAGCACGTGCAGCAGCGTAACGGTGCCGCCCGTGCGCCGGGCCAGCTGCAACGCGGCCCGGAAGGCGTGGTGCGCCTCGGCCGAAAAATCGGTGGGAACCAGGATGTTTTTCATAAGCCGGAAGAAAAAAAGTGGAACAAAACCAAGCCGCCCAAACGAGACCAGGCGCGAGCCGGGCAGCATCCGGGCGACTTTCAGCTATACGTAGCCCAACCGTAAAGGCCCACGCTACTCGGCCAGCAGCTGGTCTATCGTTTTGTTGAAATCGGCCTTTTCCTGCTCGTAATACTGGCCGGTGCCGGGGCCCGAGAAGCCGGTATGAATTTTCCGCACCTCGCCTTTCTTATCAATGAAAATAGTGGTGGGGAAGGCCAGCACTTTCTGAATCTGGGGCAGGGTTTTTCCGGCCGCATCCTTATCGGCGGTGCCGGCCAGGGCTAGGTCGTAGCCCACGTTCAGGCGCTGCTTCATCTTGCCGAGCTTGCGCAGGGCCGAAGCCTGGTCGTCGGAAGCCCGCTCGTAGCCCAGGCCGATAATCTCGACGCCGCGCTGCTTGTTCTGCGCGTACCAGGGGGCCAGGAAATTGGTTTCGTCCATGCAGTTAGGGCACCACGAGCCCAGCAGCTGCACCACCACCACCTTGCCCTTATACTTGGGGTCGTTGATGGAAAGCGTGCCGCCCTCGATGTTGGGAAACTGGAAGTCGAGCTTTTTCTGGCCGGGCTTCATGCCCGTCAGGGCGTTGGCGTCGGGCAGCTTGGCCTTGGGGTCGAGCGTAGCCGTCCAGGTTTCGTGGCCGGTCAGGCCCGAGTAGAAGTCGCCGCTGAGCTGGTTGATGTTGCCCGGCTTAGTGAGCTTGCCATCAAATAGGAAACCGTGGCTGCCATCGAAGGTGCTCAGCCGCAAATGTTCACTGCCGTCGGCCAGCTTCACGAGGTTGCCGCTCAGGTAGCGGTAGTCGCCGGTGGTGGTGAGGAAAGTGCCGCTGATACGGTCGGAATGCACCGAATCCTGGGTGAAAAAGCCCACGGCCGGGTAGGTTTTGCCGTCGTCCTCGCGGAAAGTAGTGCTGAACAGCGCCCCGCTTTTCAGGTCGCCGAACACCGACTTATCGGGCGCGTCGCCCGCAAACAGCGGGGTTTCGGCCGTGGCGGTGGTGGCCGTCAGCGGCACGCGGTAGGGCTTGCCCGCATCATACTTCACCCAGGCCCCCGTCAGCTTGCCCTCGCCGGCGGCCCGCACCACCAAAGCGGCATCAAACACGCCCAGCTTGATGGTGGTGGAGTCGCCGGCCGTCGTTATTTCGTCGAGCTTCAGGCGCTCCTCGCCGTTGCGCAGCGTTACGGTGGGCCGGCCGCCGTCGGTGGCTACATCGAACAGAAACGGCAGCTGCTGGCCCTGTAGCGCCAGCACGCCGCGCCAGGTGCCGGCCGTCAGGGGCGAGTTGGCCGTGGCGCCGGTAGGGGTGGCGGCCGCGCCGGTTTCGGACGACGACGAGTTGGACTGGCAGGCGGCCGCGGCCAGCGCCAGGGCGGCCCCGGCTACGACCTTGCGCAAAGAGAAGGCAACGGGCATGGTTGAAAAAGAGTAAAAGTGAATTGGCGGCTAAACTACGGCGGCGCCCGCATAGTTTTTACGGTAGAGCGCCGGGGAGCAGCCACCGCCGGGGCCAGGCTCTTTTGAGAGTTTCTAAATACGACCGTAGCCGGGCCCGGCGGCACTTGTTGGGCTTGCCGGGCCCCGGCACTTAGCTATATTTGCATGTCGGCCCCGGCCGGCTCGTTCTCTCCACTTTTTCAATTTGAATTATGGCATTCGATTTAGAAATGATTAAGGCCGTGTACGCCAACATGGGCACCCGCATCGAGGCGGCCCGGTCGGCGGTCGGCCGTCCGCTCACCCTGACGGAAAAAATCCTGTACGCCCACCTGTACGGCGGTACCGTTTCGCAGGCCTACGAGCGGGGCGTTTCCTACGTCGATTTCGCCCCCGACCGCGTGGCTATGCAGGACGCCACGGCCCAGATGGCCCTGTTGCAGTTCATGCAAGCCGGCAAGCCCACGGCCGCCGTGCCCAGCACCGTGCATTGCGACCACCTGATTCAGGCCAAAGAAGGCGCCGACCAGGATCTGGCCATCGCCAACTCCGAAAACAAGGAGGTGTACGACTTCCTGGCTTCGGTTTCGAATAAGTACGGCCTGGGCTTCTGGAAGCCCGGCGCCGGCATTATCCACCAGGTAGTGCTCGAAAACTATGCCTTCCCTGGCGGCATGATGATCGGCACCGACTCGCACACGCCCAACGCCGGCGGCCTGGGTATGATTGCCATTGGCGTAGGCGGCGCCGACGCCGTCGACGTAATGGCCGGCATGGCCTGGGAGCTGAAGTTCCCCAAAGTAATCGGCGTGAAGCTGACCGGCAAGCTCTCGGGCTGGGCGTCGGCTAAAGACGTGATTCTGAAAGTAGCCGGCATCCTGACCGTGAAGGGCGGCACCGGCGCCATCGTGGAGTACTTCGGCGAGGGCGCCGAGAACCTCTCGGCCACCGGCAAAGGCACCATCTGCAACATGGGCGCCGAAATTGGCGCTACCACCTCGGTGTTCAGCTTCGATGAGAAGATGGCCACCTACCTCCAGGGCACCGGCCGCGCCGAAGTGGCTGAGCTGGCCGCCGGCGTACGCCAGCACCTGCGCGCCGACGAGGAGGTGTACCAGAACCCCGAAAACTTCTACGACCAGCTCATCGAAATCGACCTCAACACGCTGGAGCCCTACGTGAATGGCCCGTTCACGCCGGACGCCGCCTGGCCGATTTCGGAATTCGCCGCCGCCGTGCGCGAGCACGGCTGGCCCGAGAAGCTGGAAGTGGGCCTGATTGGCTCCTGCACCAACTCCAGCTACGAGGATATCACCCGCGCCGCCTCCATCGCCAAGCAGGCCGCCGACAAGGGCCTCACGGTGCAGGCCGAGTACACCGTAACGCCCGGCTCGGAGCTGGTGCGCTACACCGTGGAGCGCGACGGTTTGCTCGACACGTTTGCCCAGATGGGCGGCGTGGTGCTGGCCAACGCCTGCGGCCCCTGCATCGGCCAGTGGGCCCGCCACACCGACGACCCCAAGCGCCGCAACTCCATCATCACGAGCTTCAACCGCAACTTCGCCAAGCGCAACGACGGCAACCCCAACACCCACGCCTTCGTGGCCTCGCCCGAAATCGTGACGGCCTTCGCCATTGCCGGCGACCTGACCTTTAACCCCCTCACCGACACGCTGACTACCAGCACCGGCGAGCAGGTAAAGCTCTCGGAGCCCGAGGGCATCGAGATGCCGCCCCGCGGCTTTGCCGTGGAGGATGCCGGTTACCAGCAGCCCGCCGCCGATGGCTCGGGCGTGAGCGTAATGGTGTCGCCGGAGTCCGACCGTCTGCAACTGCTGGAGCCCTTCAAGCCCTGGGAAGGCACCGACCTGCTGGGTCTGCGCCTGCTCATCAAGGCCAAGGGCAAGTGCACTACCGACCACATTTCGATGGCCGGCCCGTGGCTGAAGTACCGCGGCCACCTCGACAACATCTCCAACAACATGCTCATCGGGGCCATCAACGCCTTCAACGAGCAGCCCAACGCCGTGAAGGATGCCCTGACCCAGGGTAACCCCTACTCGGCCGTGCCCACGGTGGCCCGTAACTACAAGGCCCAGGGCATTGGCTCGGTGGTGGTAGGCGATGAGAACTACGGCGAAGGTAGCTCGCGCGAGCACGCCGCCATGGAGCCCCGCCACCTCGGCGTGCGCGCCGTGCTGGTGAAATCCTTCGCCCGCATCCACGAAACCAACCTCAAAAAGCAGGGCATGCTGGGTCTGACCTTCGACAACAAGGCCGACTACGACCTGGTAGAGGAGGACGACACCATCGACATCCTCGGCCTGACCGACTTCCAGCCCGGCAAGCCCCTGCAAGTGCGCCTGCACCACGCCGACGGCGATACCGACCTCATTACGGTGAACCACACCTACAACGAGGGCCAGATTGCCTGGTTTAAGGCCGGTTCGGCCCTCAACCTGATTCGCCAGATGGAAGCCGGCGGCGACGCCCAGCTTTCGGAGCGCGCGTAGTCTGGCTTTTAGCTGACTGAAAACGGCCGCCTTCCCAAGTAGGGGAGGCGGCCGTTTTGTTGAATATAGCTTGCAACTATTTCTTGTGGGTAACGCTCTCGTATTTGATCAACTTCCTTTCACTCGTAATTATTCAGCTTATGAAACCTCTTTTCAATCTGTTGAGCAGTCTGCTTATCCTACTGGCGCTGACCAGTTGTGACAGAACCATTAGCTGCGAAGGGGAAGCCAGCGAGCCGCAGCCCTGCCAGGCCGGACCTTTGCCCTTCACTAGCTTGGAAACTGAGTATGGCTGCACGTACACTCGGAACTTAGTGCTGGATGGTGCTCCCACTACGTCCAGCGGCATAATCCGCACTCAGGCCGAATTCAACCAGCGGGTAAGCGGGGCGTGTCATCCGCAAATCGATTTTGCTAAGTATGATCTGATTATCGGCCAGCAGGTGCTGGGCGGTGGCGCTAGTTCCAGCGCCACGTACGTCTACCAGCGCAATTGCACCGAAGCCGGGCGGATACTGCAGGTGACGTTAAAAATGGGCGTTACAAACGACCTGCCGCTGGTAAGCTACCACGTGCTGGTGCCCAAGCTGCCAGCCACCGAAACGGTGAAAGTGGAGGTGCAAGTGCTGCCGGCGCCGTAAGCTGACTTTACGCTACGCAAAAAAACGGCCGCCTTCCCAATCGGGGAGGCGGCCGTTTTGCGTTTGCGAGGCCGGGTGCTATGGCGTTCATCCAGTGGCATAAATTCATGGCCGAGGTACGGCAAAGGGACCAAAAGCCAGCGCGCCAACGCCGGCAAGCATAGCAGCAAGCAGTGTCTTAGCAACAATCAGGAGTGGAGATGGACGCAGTAAAAGAATGCGCCGCTAAGCTCTGGCGAGCGTGAATAAATGGAAGTGGTATGCTGGGAAGGCAATCTTTTCTGAATAAACTTTGAATTGCAAAGTTCTTTGGTTTATGTTTGTGCACTTCAAACTTACCCCGCCGCGATGCGCTACGTCTTCCGCTCTCTGCCCTACCTGTTACTGCTGGTCGCCTACGCCGCCGCCAAGCTGGCCTATGCCGCCGCCGGCACGGCCGATGTGCGCTGGCTGCTGGCCCCCACCAACGCGCTGGTGGAGCTGCTGCTGAGCTCGGCCTCGGAATTCGTGCCGGGGCGGGGCTACGTGCATCCGGCCCTGGGCATCGTCATCGACAAGTCGTGCGCGGGCGGCAACTTCGGGCTGCTGAGCGCGCTGCTGCTGAGTGCTACCTACCTGTGGCAGCGGGGCCCGCGGCTGGTCCTGGCGCTGCCGCTGCTGGTGCTGCTGGCCTACCCGCTCACGCTGCTCGTGAATGCGGCCCGCATTGCCGGGGCCGTGCGGCTGGGCCAGCTGCTGCCCCCGGCCCTGGCG
Source organism: Hymenobacter actinosclerus (assembly GCF_900111515.1). Taxonomy (GTDB): domain Bacteria; phylum Bacteroidota; class Bacteroidia; order Cytophagales; family Hymenobacteraceae; genus Hymenobacter; species Hymenobacter actinosclerus. The sequence continues at coordinate 1,123,714 of NZ_FOHS01000002.1, read as the reverse complement.
CCGGCCTGGCTGCACGAGGCCCAGGGGACGCTGGTATACCTGTTTTTCCTGCTGGCCGCCTACGCCGCGTTGCGCCAACTGCTTCATAAAGCTGACACTTTTAAAGCTGATAGCTACTAGCTGTTAGCTGACAGCTTCCGGCCAGGGTTGAGCCAATAGCCGCCTGAATTACTCCAGAAACCTAAGCCCTAAAAAAACATGCGCACCTTCCTCAATCCGCGGTGGCTGTGGCTGCTCAATACGCTGCCGGTGGCGTTGCTGCTGCTATTTTTCGGGGCCGAATACCACGTGATTCAGAGCCTGCTGGAGCCGGCGGGCCAGCTGGCCTGGCAGGTGCTGGGAGCGGCGCTGCTGGGGCTGGGGCTGCTGCACGCGGCCTACGCGGGCTGGCTGGTGGCCCGGCGGCGGCGGCTGCCGCTGAGCTACGCGCCGGTGGTCCTGGCCGCCTACATCGGGCTGCTGTACGCCTACGGCGTATACAACGGGCAGCTGTTCCCGTTCAGCGTGCCGAGCTGGATGGTGCCGGCCGATTTGCCCCTGTATGCCGGCACCTTCCTGATGCCCACATTGGCCCACGCCGCGGCCGTGCTGGTGCTGCACCTCACGCCCGCAAGCCGCGAATTTAAAGCTTGGCCCAACTTTGTGGCCGCGCTGGCCGTGCCGGCGGTCTGGTACCTGTTTGTGCAGCTGGTGCTGCCCTTCTGGCACTCGGGGGGCGGACGGGCAGGCGAGCACGCGCTGGTGGTGCTGCTGATTACCGGCACGCTACTGTTTCTGCTGGCCCTGAGCCGGGGCGTGTACCTGCTGGCGCGCCGGCAGGCGGGCGCCTGGGCACCCTACCGCTGGCTGGGGGTGCTGCTGGTGGCCGGGGTGCTGCCGCTGCTGGGTCTGGCCGTCAACAATGGCGAGTTGGGCCTGCGGGGCTTCAGCCAGAGCGAGGGCGGCATTTTCGGCGACTTCTCGGGGCCCTGGTGGTACGGGCTGGCGGTGCTCAACGCGGCCCTGCTGATTTGCCCCAACCCGGCCGGCCGCCGGGCACGGCTGGCGCTGTTTCTGGGCCGCGGGGTGCTGTTTGGCTACACGCTGTACTTCTTTCTGGTGTTTCTGCCGTTTCTGCCGCTCTCGGTAGTAGCCGTGGCGGCGCTGGGGGTGGGGTTTCTGCTGCTCGCGCCGCTGGTGCTGTTCATTGTGCACGTGCGGGTGCTCAGCCACGATTACGCCGCGCTTCGGCCCCACTTTGGGCGGCGCGGACTGCTGGCGGGGCTGCTACTGGCCGGTGCGGTGCTGCCGCTGGCCGTGGCCGGGCAGTATGCCTGGCACCGCGCCACGCTGCACCGGGCCCTCAACTACGTGTATCTGCCCAATTATTTTCAGCGGGCCGCGGATGCGAAAGTGGATACGACGGCCCTGCGCGCCGTGCTGGGCAGTGTGCGCCACCACAAAAGCCGCAATGGCGCCTCCATCACCGGGGCCCGGCTGCCCTACCTGTCGTCGTTCTACAACTGGCTGGTGCTCGACAACCTGACGCTTCCTGAAAGCAAAGTGGAGCTACTGGAGCAGGTGTTTTTCGCCCCAGTTGCCGCTGCTGCCGCTGCCCCAACCGCCGTGGCTTCCGCCCCCGACCAGCCAACGCCGGAGGTTGCGGCCCTGGCGGTGCCAACCGTTGGCCGCGCGGAGGCAACCAACCCGGCGGCCCCGCGCCTTACCAGCCTGAAGGCCCGCAGCCGCTACGACGCCCGCCAGCGGGTATGGGTTAGCTGGCTCGACCTCACGATTACCAACAGCCCGGACCTCAGCCAGGCCGAGTACACCACCCAGCTGGCGCTGCCCGCGGGCTGTTTCGTGAGCAATTACTACCTCGATATGGCCGGCCGGCGCGAGTTTGGCATCCTGGCCGAAAAGCGCGCCGCCACCTGGGTGTACCGCCAGATTCGGGATACCAACCGCGACCCAGGCCTGCTGACCTACCGAAACGGCAACGAGCTGGACCTGCGCGTGTTTCCGTTTGCCGCCGGCGAGGTGCGCCGCACCGGCCTGGAGCTGCTGCATCCCGAGCCGCTCACGCTGCAACTCGATGGCCAATCGGTGCAGCTGGGGCAGGCAGGGCCGGAAGCCCAGGTGCCCGCCGCCCCCGCCACCTGGGCCGCTGGTGGGGCCACCTACGTGAGCGCCGCCCAAAAAGCCGCGTTGCCGCTTGTGCGGCGGCAGCCCTACTACCACTTTCTGCTGGATATGTCGGCCGGAAAGCAGCCGTACTGGGGGCCATACCGGCAGCTAATGGACGCCGCTATCAAACAGTCGGGGCAGGATTACGAGACTATCGAGGCCAGCTTCGTGGGTAGCCGGGTGCGGCGCATCACCCGGCGGGGCCTGATGTGGCTCGATGCGGAAACGCTGACCGCCGAAGGGGGCTTCTTCCTCGACCGGGCCATCCGGCAGACGCTGGTACGGGCCGCCGAAACGCCCGTGCCGCGCTACCCGGTGCTGGTCGTGCTGTCAGACGATTTTCAACGGGCCATTCTGCCCACCAACTTCGCCGATCTGCGCCACGCCTTCCCCGAATCGGACCTGTTCTACGAGCTGCGGGCCGATGGCCGGTTTGTATCGCACTCGCTGCTGCACGAGCCCGCCGTGGCGCTCGATACGCTGGCCGCGCCGGTGCCGGCCGGCCCCGTGGTAGCCTGGCCCAACGCCAATAGCCCCGTCGCGTATTTGCCCGCCAATGGCCAGCCCGAGCTGGTATTCCCCGATACGCTGGCGGCTCAAAGCCTGGCCACGCTACGCCCCCGCGACTGGCGTGCCGGCCTGGCATTGCAGGCCGGGTGGCGCCGGCAGCTGCACCACCCCGAAACCGGCGAAGCCGCGGGTCGCCAGCTGGTGCAGGCCAGTTTCCGCACGGGGCTGCTCACCCCGCTCACGGCCTACCTGGCCCTCGAAAACGACGCGCAGAAAGCGGCCCTGCGGCGCAAACAGGCCGAAATGCTGGCCGGCCACTCGGCGCTGGAGGCCGAGGAAGACCGCCGCATGTCGGAGCCCGGCGACTGGCTGGTGGGGGCGCTGCTCGCGGCCGGGCTGGCCTGGCAGGGCTGGCGGCGCTACCGCCGAGCGGGGCTGGTAGCGGGCTAAGCTGACTTTTTGGGGCAAGTCGCGTATAGGAAGGCTCTCTCTCTGCTCTTCCCATGAAAAAATCAAACCCGCTCTACCCGCTGGTTGCCGTTGTTGCCTACACCGGACTGGGCATTATCGGGCTGGTGGCCGTGTACATTGCGGCTTCCGTGGTCCTGTCGGCCATTCCGGTGGCCGGCGACGAAACCAAGCCCGCGCCGGACGCAACCACCGTAACGGTGTACCTGCTCTCCAACGGCGTGCACACCGACCTGGTGGTACCCGTGCGCAGCCCCCAAAAAGACTGGACGCAGTTTATTTCCTATGCCGATACACCCGCCAACGACACCAGCCAGGAGTTTGTGGGCTTCGGCTGGGGCGACCGGGGCTTCTACCTCGACACGCCCACCTGGGCTGAGCTCGAACTCAGCACCGGTATAAAAGCCATGTTCTGGCTGGGCACCACGGCCATGCACACCACCTTTCATCACCGTCCTGAAGTGGGTCCCAAGTGCGTGCAACTCACGCTCACGCCTGCCGAATACGACCGGCTCATCCGCTTCATCGAAACCAAGTTCGAGTTGGACGCCCAGGGCCGCCCGCAGCAGATCAGGGGCCACAGCTACGGCAAAAACGACGCGTTCTACCTGGCCAACGGCACCTACAACCTCTTCGACACCTGCAACAGCTGGACCAACCGGGGCCTGAAAGCCGCCGGCCAGCGCGCCGCCCTCTGGACGCCCTTCGACTTCGGCATGTTCTGGCACTATTAGGTTTTTTGAGCTTCTAGCCAGTAGCTGCTAGCCCCCGTTCGAAAACGCCTGCTTCTGTGCACAAAAAAGGGGCGCCGCACTCAACTGAGTGCGGCGCCCTTTTTGTGCACAGAAGCTAACAGCTAACAGCTTAATTAAGCCAAACCTGGGCTACGGGCTCGAAGCGCTGGCGGGCAAAAGCCCCGTAGGGTCGCTCGGCATAAAATCCCAGCACATGCACCTGCCAATCGCCCGAGCGGGCGTTGCGGCGCATTTCCACCGGGTACACCTGCCCACGCGCAGGCCAGTCGCCGATGTAGTCGGCCGGACGATTCCGGGCATTCACGCACCGCGCATAGTGCTGCACCGGAAGAGGGACGGGAAGCTTCGTTTTTGACATATACAAAGATAAGGATATTATCGATAAAAACTAACGTGATTAGTCTTGAAATCTGAATTAAACAGACTCCCTGCTACAGTTTAGCTTAGCTAAAAACTGATTCAGGCGCTGCCTGTAACAGCAATAGATAGTTTTTGTTTTAATATTTTGGAAAATATATGTTACCGAGAATTGCTAAAAATAATGGGCGTAATTAATGAACTAAACCGCGAGCCGGTTAGGGGCGCTTTAGCACCTGGAGCGTGGCGGCACCGGCGGCAGTTTCTACCCGCAGCAGGTACACCCCGGCCGGATAGGCCGATAGGTCGAGCGGAGCGGATGGCTGCCGGAAGCGGTAAACGGCCAGCTGCTGCCCCAGCACCGACAGCAGCCGTACGGTGGCGGGCGCGGCGGGCAGTTCCAGTTGCACCACGCCCGTAGTAGGGTTGGGGTAGAGGCGGACACCGGCCAGCGTTGCCGGGTTGGTTTTGGTGGGCACCTGCTGGTAGCCGGCGGTGGCAGCATCGGCGGTGGCCTGCAACTCGGCCAGCGAGGGGGCTGCCAGCACCGCAAAAGCCACCGTCACCGAGTCGGCGGGGGCCAGGTAGGGCAGAGCGGCGCCCACTACCTGAGCCGCGTCGGTGCCAGCTGGCAAGCCGGCGGTGGCGTTGGTGGTGCCGCTACTCAGCGTCAGCCACTTTTCGGCCCGACTGAAGCCATCACTCAGGCGCACCGGGCCCGTGGGGGCGGCCGGGCTGTTATCGAGGCTGAAGGCGCTGGGCTGGCCGCCGGCCAGGTGCTGCACGCCGGCGTAAATGGTTGGGCCGGGCGCGTCGTACACGTAGCCCAGGTGGCGGGCAGCATCCCACTGGGCCACGTTGCGGGCGGGGTCGGTGGGCAGGTCCCAATCCATGAACAAGCCCAGGTGCAGCGGCCGGAGCGTGTCGGCGGTGAGGTTGGTAAGCTGGTATTCGAGCAGCACGTAGTTCTGGTGCGGGGCCGCTGCCCGGGCCGTAGCCCGCTGGCGCAGGGCCACGCCTACCGTGCCGGGTGCCGCTACTGTGGGCAGGGCGTCGCGCAGCCGGCCTTCGGCCCGCTGGTTGGGCGCGGCCTCGGGCAGGCGACGCACCTGGGCCACTGACTCGAAGTCGGCGTCGGTGCCGAGCTTGTCGTTGCGCACGTTGCTGGAGAGGCGCGTGGCCGAGGTGGCCAGCAGCAGCCCGCCCTCAGCTAGCAGCGGCGGGCCCTGGCGGTAGTGCACGCCTTCGCCGCGGCTGGGGTCGGTGGCCTCGTAGCCCAGGTTGCCGCGGCTGGTGAGCGTGAGGCGCAGGTTGTTGGCATCGAGCACCACGTAATCGGGGTTGAGCAGCAGGGTTTCGTACTGGTCTTCGGTGTAGCCGCTGGCTTCGTGGTGCAGGCGGTAGCGCAGCACGGCCCGGGTATTGAGCGGTATGGCGGTGGCCGCCACGGCCAGCCGGAAGGGCGCGGCGGCGTTGTCGGCTTCGGCTAACGTGGCCAGCAGGCCGGTGCTGCTGAACTCGCCCTGGCGCACCAGTACGTAGGGCGAAAGGGAGGTGAGCGTAACGGTGAGGCCCGGCAACTCGCGCAGCAGGTTCTGCACCCGCACCGCCAGCTGCAGCGTGTCGGCCGCCCGGTAAAAGGTGCGGTCGGGGGTGGCCGTGCGGCTCACTACCCGGGCCGAAAAGGGCTGCTCGGATACGGCCCGGAACACGTTCAGGCGGCCCGAACCCAGCCGGCCGGCGTAGGCCACGTTGCCCGGCAGGTCGTCGATGAAATCAGTGGTACGCCGGATTTGAGCGGCCACCTGAGCGGCGTTGAGTTGCGGAAACCGGCTGCGCACCAGCGCCGCGGCTCCGGCCACCTGGGGCGCGGCAAACGACGAGCCGCCCGTTTTGGTGTAGTCGGTGTCGGTAAAGCCCAGCGTGGTGATGATGCCTTCGCCGGGGGCCGATAAATCAATCCGGTGGCTGAAAGTGCCAATCAGGCTTCGCTCGTCGGTGCGGGTGGTCGGGGCCACCGACACCACGTGCTGGTAGCTGGCCGGGTAGAAGTCGAGGTCCTGGGGCGTGTTGCCGGCGGCGGCCACCACTACCACGTCGTGGTTGAGGGCGGCGTAGCTGATAACGTCCTGCTCGAAGCGCGAGGGCGCGCCCACCCCGCCCCACGACAGATTGATGACCTGGCAGCCGTGGTCGGCGGCGTACACGATGGCCTCGTAGCCCCCAAACGAGCCCTGCGGGGTGGAGGAATAGATTTTCAGGGGCATAAACCGCGACTTGTAGCCCACGCTGGCAATGCCGCGGCCGTTGTTGGTGGCCCCGGCTGCCACCCCCGTTACCATCACCCCATGGGCCAGGTCGGTGGGGTTGCGGGCGCGCTCGGGGTCGTTGTCGTGGTCGGCGAAATCCCAGCCGTAGTAGTTGTCGATGTAGCCGTCGCCGTCATTATCAATCCCGTCGATGGGGTCGAGGCGGTTGAGCTGATTCTGGCCCGCCAGGTCTTCGTGGGTGAAGCGGGTGCCGCCGTCCAGGATGCCGATGACGATGCTCGTGTCGCCCCGCGTGAGGTTCCAGGCCTGGTAGGCGCGAATATTTCGGAGGTAATACTGCCCCGCGGTGCCCGCCGAGTCGGCCTGTGGGTCGTTGGGTTGCTGGAGCGGCTGGTAGTGGTAGAGCGGCTCGGCGTACTCGATTAGGCCGGTTTTGAGCAGCCGCTGCCGCATCTGTTCCGGTGTGGTGCCGGCGGGCAGCGTCAGTTCGTAGAGCAGGGTCAGGTCCACCAAACCGGCCTTCGCAACCCCGGCGCGGGCAGCCGGGGGCGGGGTGGCCCTCGGGAACTTGGGCCGGGCGGTGGCCCCGAAGGCGCGCAGGGTGGTGGTGAGGGCGGCCGGCAGCGTGGCCGGCCCCGGCCGGCGCGACCCGGCTGCCGCGGCGTCGGCTTTCAGCTTGAAAACCAGCGTGCCCGGCTGCACCGTGCGGGTAGGCGCGGCCGACGGTGCGGCCGACTGGGCCACGGCCGTGGCGGCACAACCCAGCAGCAGCGCGGCGCAATAAAACCAGCGTAGAGTTAACAGCATAGTAGCAGGGAAACAGGGGAGAAGCGCGCGGCGGCCGGGCAGTCAGGCAAACGAAACTGTGACCCCGGTGGATTGGTTCGGGCGGGTTCGGGGCCGATTCCGTAAATTTAGCCAGCCCGAAGCAGTCGGCCCCTGCTTTTCGCTGAAGCAGCGACGCCGGTTGGCTTCAGGGCCCGCAGGCTACTTTCCCACCCTTATCGTTTTACATGACCACCACCACCGACACCACCCACAAGCACCAGGCCACCCTCGACGCGGCCGTGGAGGCCCTGCACGGCCGCACGTTCTTCGCCGCCTTCCCCGAAAACCCCTCGCCCGACATCTACGGAGCCGATGCCGACAAGGACGGCCGGGCCAAGTTCAAAGCCCACCGCGACCAGCGCTTTACCGAGTTGCAGCAGGGCGAGCCCGCCGGCTGGGCCGGCCAGGAAGAATCGCCCTACGAGCAGGCTTCGCTGGGCATAGCGTACCCGTACTATCAGCCCGAAACGCTGGTCGCCAACGCCCAGGAGGTGTTTGGGCAGTGGCGCAAACTCAAGCCCGCCGACCGCGCCGCGCTGCTCACTGAAACGCTGGAGGGCATGAAGGAGCGGTTTTTCGAAATTGCCTACGCCACCATGCACACCACCGGCCAGGCCTACATGATGTCGTTTCAGGCCAGCGGCCCGCACGCCGCCGACCGGGCGCTGGAGGCCATTGCCGCCGGCTACGAGGAGCAGACCCGCTTCCCGGAGGAAACCCGCTGGGAGAAGCCCATGGGCAAGTACAACATCACGCTCAACAAAACCTGGCGCGCCGTGCCCAAGGGCGTGGCCCTCGTTATTGGCTGCTCCACGTTCCCGACCTGGAACACGGTGCCCGGCATGTACGCCTCGCTGGTAACCGGCAACCCGGTCATCATCAAGCCCCACCCCAAAGCCGTATTGCCTATCGCCATTGTGGTGGCCGAGGTGCAGAAAGTGCTGGTGGCCCACGGCCTCGACCCGCGCATCTGCCAGCTGGCCGTGGATGCCAACGACCACCTGATTGCCAAGGAGCTGGCCGAGAATCCGGCCGTGAAGCTCATCGACTACACCGGCGGCTCGGCCTTCGGCGAGTACATTGAGGGGCTGAAGGGTAAAACGGTGTTCACCGAGAAAACCGGCGTCAACTCCATCATCCTCGACTCCTGCGACGACCTCGACAAGGTGGCCCAGAACCTGGCCTTCTCGGTGAGTTTGTACTCGGGCCAGATGTGCACCGCGCCCCAGAACTTCTTCATTCCCGAAGGCGGCGTGAAAGTGGCCGGCGAGCTGGTGCCCTACGAAGACGTGGTGCAGAAGCTGGCCGCCGCCGTAACCGGCCTGGCCCAGAACCCCAAGGCCGGCCCGCACGTGCTGGGCGCCATCCAGAGCGCCACCACCCACGAGCGGGTGCGCGACCTGGCCCTCGAAGGCAGCCGCTCGGTGCTGGCCCACGGCGCCGTGGAAAACCCGGTCTTCCAGAACGCCCGCACTTGCTCGACGAGCATTCAGGAAGTTGATGCCAGCCGTGTCGAGCAGTTCAGCCAGGAGCTGTTCGGCCCGATTATGCTCATCATCAAAACCCGCGACACCCAGGAAAGCATCCGGCTGGCTTCTGATCTGGCCCGCGAGTACGGCGCCATTTCGTGCGGCGCCTACACCACCGACCCGGCCATTAAGGAGCAGATTATGGACGAGATGAGCCTGGCCGGCACGCCCGTCAGCTTCAACCTGACCGGCGGCATCTACGTGAACCAGAACGCGGGCTTCTCCGACTTCCACGTTACCGGCGGCAACCCCGCCGGCAACGCCAGCTTCACCAACCCCGAATTCGTTATCAAGCGCTTCACCTGGGTAGGTTTCCGCGAGCCGGCTGTGTAAGCCACAAGCCACAAGCTGCAAGCCACAAGCTTTACGGCCGGTCATCCTGAACAAAGCGAAGGACCTTATCACGCCAGAACGACCGTAACAACGACTCGTTTCAACGTAGTAAGGTCCTTCGCTTTGTTCAGGATGACCGGCCGTAAAGCTTGCAGCTTGTAGCTTGTAGCTTGTAGCTTGCAGCTAACGAGCCTTCTTGTACTTGTACTTTTTGGGCGCGTCTACCATCCGGAATTTCTGGGGGTCCTTGGCGTTCAAATCGATGCCCAGACCGATTGGGCTGCGGTTTTTGTAGGAGCGCGACTTGTCGTTGGAACGCTTGACGGAGGTGTTGCTGAAACGGGTCGGGCGCTCCAGGGCTGCGTCTCCGCTGGAACAGGCGCTGGTGCCCACGAGTAACAGGCCCAGAGCAGAAAAGAGTAACGTAAGTTTCATAATAAACGGGGCTAAATGACGGGTGGTAACCGCTCGGCCAACTACGAATTGCAGCAGCAGCTCAGTTACTTATTCAGTCTTTGTACCCCAACCCGCATCAAAAGGATACAGCGGCCGCGGAATAATACCAGCCGCTGCCCGCAAGCATCACAAACTCAGCAGCTCCCGAAACCGGCCCGACTGCTGGCGCGATACTTCCACCTCGGGCCCGCCCCGCAGCCTGATTTTGAGCGTGTTGCTAAACCAGGGCTCGATGCTTTCCACCCAGTTCAGGTTGATGATCTGCTGGCGGTTGGCGCGGTGGCGGCCTGCTACAGCAAGTCGCGCAGGTCCTGCCGCAGGTTGTCTACGCCGCGCCGGATTTCGTCCCACACGCCCGGCTCAGTCGCGGAAGCGGTGGCCTTCGTGTCGGCCGAAGTGGTGGTAGCCTGGTGCAGCTTGGCGAGCAGGCGGGCGCGCTTGGCTTCGAGCGCCTCGGCGTGTTGCTGATAAGTGGCCGTAGAGCCGGCTACCGTGGCGTGGGCCCGCCGGTGCAGGGTCTGGATTTTGACATCCAGCTCGTCGAGGGCGTGCTGCAAATCGGCGGCGCTCAGATGCGTCGGAACGCGGACATGGTCGGGGTTGGGAACGGTAGCCATTGCCAGGGGAAAGAAAGTGGAGCCCGACCGTACCAGCAGGCCGGCCGCAGCTAAAGAAACGGCGGTTTTTCGCCCGGGGTTGCTTTCACGCATCCCCCCAAACTGCCGGCAGCCCCAGCTCGCGGGCCAGCGGCGCAGCGGCCGAGGTGTAAAGCAGCCCCAGCAGTTCGTTTACGGCCGGAGCGTACTCGATGCGGTAATCCTCGTGGAGCTTGCCGAGCTGTTTGAGCACGTCGTGGGTGCGGCGCGCCAGGTGCTGGAGCAGGGGCTGGGTGGGGCCGTGCAGGCGGGCCACGGCGGCGGGCTGCTCGCGCAGCACGTTGGTCAGCAGCCGTAGCGTCAGCTCGATTTCGCCCTGGGTATCGCCCGTCACCTTGGCGTGGTAGGCCAGCCGCTGCTGGAGCTGCCGCACGATGTGCAGCAGGTCGTTGGGCGTCTGGTGGAAGCCGCGCACCGGGTCATCGACCTGCTGTTGCAGGGCCTGGCGGCGGATTTCCAGCGCGTCGTCGCCCTCCAGCAGCCGGAACGTGAGCCGCTCGACCAGCACCGCGTCTTTGGCCACAAGCTTTACAAGCAACTGGTCTTTTTCTTTGGCCGGCAGTGCCAGCAGGGCCTTGCGCAGGTCGGGGGCGAACATTAGTTGGTCGTCTTCGTGGCGCCCAGCTTCATCTTATAGAGCCGGAACGGGTACTGCACGCGGTCCTGGCCGTTGTTCCACTTGGGCAGCAGGTTGATTTGGGCAGCCGTGAGGTAGAGGTAGCCATCGGGGCCGATGGAAAAAGTGTCGGGCCAGTGCAGGCGCGGGTCCTGGGCCACGGTTTCGAAGTGGCCGGCGGGCGTTACGCGGCGCACGGCGTGGTTGGGCGAGTCGGTGAGGTACACGTTGCCCGCCGCATCGGCCAGCATGCCGTGCGAGACGCCGGTTTCGCCCACCTCTTCCACCTTGGCGGCCACCTGCCGGGCGCTCAGACTGGCATCGCGCAAATACTCGGTTTTGATGCGGTAAAGCTTGGTCTGGTTGATGGCCCGGAAGTATAATAACTCAAAATCGTGGGTCAGGGCAATGCCGTTTACGTTGCTGCTGAAGGCCTTGCCGTCCTCGTCCTTCACCTCGCGGCCGTCGATGCGCAGCACGAAGCCCGGCGCGGCCTTCGTCGATTTATCGCCCTGCAACAGCAGGCGGCTTTTGCCGGTTTGCAGGTCCAGGACCACAATGGCGGCCAGCTTGGGGTCGGAGAGGTAGGCCACCTGCCGGCGCGTATCAATGCGCATGTCGTTAAGGCCGCTTCGCTCGCGGGGGATGTCCTCGAAGCGGTAAATGCGCTCCACCTGGTTTGTTTTCAGGTTGATTTTCAACAGCTTGATGCCCGCAATCAGCGGGGCCCCGTCGCCGGGATTGGCCGGGTCGAGCACCCAGAGGTTGTCCTGCTGGTCGACGAAAACCGTTTGCACGCTCACGAAACGGGTGCGCGCCTGCAACGAGTCCCACTGGTTCCACTCGGCGTTGGGGTAGGGGATGCGCTGCCCGTTCACGATTTCCGTGAGGCCGTAGTCGTAGTTGGTTTTCGTTTTAGGAAACGTGACGAAGATGCGCCCCTGCTGCGACACGGCCACGCCAATGGGCTGGTGCTTGCCGAATTCGGCTACTTCGAGCACGGGGGTACCGGCCGTTTGGGCGCTGGTGGAGAGGGTAGTCATGGCGAGCAGCAGCAGAAAAAGGAGCGGTAGTTTCATCAGGGAAAGCGCGGCACGAAAAGCCAGTGCGGTGTGGCCCGCTGGCTACATGGTGGCCGCGTAAACGTCCTACGGCGGCGGTCGGGGCCGGGTTAATCGTCGCCGCGGGGCGCAACCTTCCGTCGGTGGGCTGGGTAGGGAAAAGCTCCCCACTCCCTTCCACCGCTCTTCTTACTTCTGCATGCGCCTGCTTTCCTTTGTTCTACTGCTGGCCCTGCCGCTGCTGCCAGCCACGGCCCAAACCGCCCCCAGGCTCACCAAAGGCCGCGTGCTACGCCACGCCCCCGCCCTCGACCAAATTCTGAGCCCCAATGCGCGGCTGGAAATAGTAGGCTCGGGTTTCACCCACCTCGAAGGCCCGCTGTGGGTGGCCGACAGCAGCATGCTGCTTTTTTCGGACCCCAGGACGCGCACTATTTACCGGTGGTCGGAACCCAGCGGCTTGTCGAAGTTCCTGGAAAATACGGGCTACACCGGCCGCCTGCCCTACGGCGAGGAGCCCGGTACCAACGGCCTGGCCCTCGACGGCCGCGGCAACCTGCTGCTCTGCCAGCACGGCGACCGGCGCGTGGCCCGGCTGCCCCTGGCCCAGAAAAGCGGCCTGCTCACCCTCACCGATAACTTCGAAGGCCGGCGCTACAACAGCCCCAACGACGTAGTAGCCCACCCCAGTAACGGCGCCATTTACTTCACCGACCCGCCCTTCGGCCTGCCCGAGCAGGAGCAAGACCCCCGCCGCGAGCTGCCCCTAAGCGGCGTGTACCGGCGCGATGCCCGGGGCAAAGTCAGCCAGGAAATAACTGACCTCTCGCGGCCCAACGGACTGGCCTTTACCGCTGACGGCCGCACGCTCTACGTCTCCAACGCCGACTCGCTACGCCCGGTCATTATGCGCTACGACGTGCGCCCCAACGGCCGGCTGCGCAACGGCCGCGTGTTCTTCGACATGGCCACGCTGCCCAAAGTGCGCTTCGGCGAGGTACCCGACGGCCTCAAAGTCGACCAGGCCGGCAACGTGTACGCGGCCGGGCCGGGCGGCCTTTCCATCCTCTCGCCCACCGGCCAGCTGCTGGGCACCCTCGACCCCGGCGAAACCGTGACCAACTGCGCCTGGGGCGACGACGGGGGCCGCACGCTCTACCTCACGGCCGGCTCGTTTCTGTGCCGCATCCAAACGCAGGCCCAGGGCGTAACGGCCCCGCAACGGTAGCTGCTCTAGTTACCTCGCCAGCCCCGCCCGAGCCGGTAGGCGGACACGGCGCCGAGCAGAAGCAACAGCAGCGTGGAGTTGCGCCAGTCGTGAGTCCATAGTTGAACTAACTTACTTTCCAGCCAAGACGTGGAGTTGTGCTCACTGCCAAACTCCACTACGTTGTTGCACATTACCAGATTATATAAATCAGAAAACTTTTTATCTATCTGTTTGGGCTTGGAAGTGAATACATACAGAGCATAAGGCTCATGCCGGATGTCAACCCAGTACCTCCTCATATTGTACATATTGCACCAATCCAATAACTGAACTAGACTGGAATAACTAGCATGTTGGCCAAGCTGTACTCGCAGGCCCCGGTTGTGGTTGGGGTCGGCTTCCAGGCGGCGAAAAACAGCTTGAGCACCATGCAAGGCGAAGTAATCTTCAAATAGATTGCCCGTTACCGCGAAAGTTTGCCAGGGACGGAAGGCTGCTATTGTAGCTGGGGACGAGTAAGGGAGAAAATAGTCGCCTTTATAATAGTCAGCGGGTACATTAGGGTCAGGTTTTAAAGGGGGAAAATTCACTTCTATCACATAATGAGGCTGCATCCCCCACATCTGCGGCAGCGCCACGCAGCCCAGCCACAGCAGCCACGCCAGTGCCAGCAGGCTCGGGGGCAGCAGCAGGTGGCGGCGGTGACGGCGGGGAAGGGGTAGCAGGAACACGGGTAGCACGTACAGAATGAAAGAATAATCAACGGAAGATAACCCGTTTCCGACATAAGCTGTCTGCAACCTCAACTCAAAACCTGAATTCAGGGTTAGCAGGGACCCTGACCTACCTGTTTCCTCTTTGATGCCTTACCGCTTACCCGCCACGCTGCTGCTACTGCCCCTGCCGGCGCTGGCCCAAACCGCCCCAACGCCCGCCGCCGCCCCGCCCGATTCCGCCCGCACGGTAGCCCTGCCCGAAGCCACCGTGGCCGGCTACGGCCAGCAGTTGCCGTTGCGCCGCACCGCCGCCGCCGTAGGCGTGCTGAGCCGCGCCGATTTTGAGCGGTTTCCTGATAACGCCCTCACCCAGGCCGTAAACACGCTGCCGGGCGTACGGCTGGAAGAGCGGGCCACCGCCAGCTATCGGCTCAGCGTGCGGGGCAGCACGCTCCGCTCGCCCTTCGGGGTGCGCAACACCAAGGTGTACTACCAGGGCCTGCCGTTCACCGAAGCCAGCGGCAGCACGCCCCTCAATCTGCTCGACCCCAGTTTGCTGGGCGGGCTGGAAGTGCTGAAGGGCCCGGCCGCCAGCGTGTATGGGGCCGGCACCGGCGGGGCCGTGCTACTAAGTGGCCGCCGCCCCACTGCCCCCGGTGCGCACGTATCAGCGGGCTTTACGGCCGGCAGTTACGGGCTGCGGCGCACCACGGCGGCTTTCGAAACGGCCAGCACCACCGGTTACCTGCGCGCCGCCTATGCCCGCCAGACCCTCGACGGCTACCGCCAGCAAAGTGCCCTGCGCCGCGACGTATTCACGCTCGACGGCGAGTGGCAGCCTACTGGCCGCCAGACGGTAAGCATGCACGCGCTCTACACCGACATTGATTACCAGCTGCCCGGCGGCCTCACACGGGCCCAGTTCGAGGCCGACCCGCGCCAGGCGCGGCCGGGAACGGCCACTGCGCCCGGAACTGTGGCCCAGCGCACTTACTATGCCGCCCGCGCCGCCCTGCTCGGAGCCACCCACGAAGCCCGCTTCGCCGAGCGGCTGAGTTTGCGCTCCACGCTTTACCTGAGCGGCAGCCGCATCAACACGCCCTACCTGATTGATTTCGAGCGCAACACGCTGCTGGGCGGGGGCGGGCGCACGGTGCTCAGCTACCGCACGGCCCTGGCCGGCCGCACCCTGCGTGTGCAAGCCGGCGCCGAGGGCCAGACGGGTTTCAAGAGTGCCCGCAGCTACCAGAACCGCGCCGGCCAGCCCGGCCCGCTACGCTACGACGACGAAATCCGCACCCTCACCGGCTTTGCCTTCGCCCAGGCCGACTACGAACTGCCCGCCGAGCTGCTGCTCACCGTGGGCGCTAGCTACAACCGCCTGCGCTACCGCATCAGCCGCCTTTCCGACGCGGCCACTAACCCCGACGGCTACGAGCTGAGCCGCGACTTCCGGCCCCAGGTGTCGCCCAGGGTGGCGCTGCTGCGCGAGTTTGGGCCGGGGCTGGCGGTGTACGGCAGCGTGAGCACGGGCTTTTCGCCGCCCACCGAGGAGGAAATCCGGCCCTCCGACGGCTCCATCAACCAGGCCCTGCAAGCCGAGCGGGCCACCAGCTTCGAGCTGGGCGCCCGTGGAAAGTTCTGGCAGCAACGCCTCAGTTATGATGTAGCCCTCTACGACCAGCGCCTGCGCCAGACAATCACCACCCGCACCACCGACCTGGGTACCCAGCTCTTCCTGAACGCCGGCACCACCCGCCAGCGCGGGGCCGAGGTGGCCGTGAGCGGCTGGCTGTGGCAGTTGGGAGCCGCAAGCTACAAGCCGCAGGCTGCAAGCCTAGGCGGGCGGGCGAGTGGGAGCGGGACCGGAGCCGGATTGTCGGTAGGTCTGCGGGCCTTCGTGAGCTACGCTTACAACCATTACCGCTTCGGGAGCTACGAAACGGGAGGGAAGGACTACAGCGGCAACCGCCTCACCGGCACCGCCCCCCACACCCTCACGGCCGGCCTCGATTTCAGCGAGCGGCATGGCTTCTACCTCAGCCCCACCGTCAACCACCAGGCCCGGCTGCCCCTCAACGACGCCAACACGGCCTACGCCGCCGGCTACTGGACCTTCGGCAGCCGCGGCGGCTGGCGCGGCCAGCTTGGTCCGCTGGCGCTGGATGTGTTTGGCGGCGGCGAGAACCTGGGCAACCGCCGCTACGCGCTGGGCAACGACCTCAACGCTTTCGGCGGCCGCTATTTCCAGCCCGCTACCGCCCGCAACTGGTACGCCGGGCTGGCCGTGAAGTGGTGATTAATATAGTCTGTAGGACAGGGTTGAAATAACTGTCATTCTGAGCAGCGCGAAGAATCTCGCGTGCCACAGTAATCCTGTCGTAAGGAATTACTGTGGCACGCGAGATTCTTCGTCCCTGTTTTGATACGCCACATGCTCAGAATGACACTCGACTCAATCAGACTCTAACTCCTGTCAACTACACCTTTACCGCTTTACCGGTACGGGCAGCTTCGTAAATGGCCTGGATGAGGCGGATGTCGCGCAGGCCCTCTTCGCCGGGTGTTTTGGGCGTTTTGTTCTGGAGCACGCACTCGGCCATGTGGTCGAGCTCGGCGGCGAACTGGTTGCCCTCCTTGAGTGGGGGCTCGTGCTGACCGTCCTTGTCGCCAATGGTCATGCGGTGCCGGTCGTAGTCGGTAGCGGGGTCGAGGTCGAGCCAGGCCTGGGAGCCGAATGCCCGGAACCGCTTGACCTGCTGGATGCTGTAGGCGCTGGTGCAGGTGGCCAGCGTGCCGCCGGGGAAGCGCAGCGTGAAATGAATCCGGTCTTCGACTTCTTTGAAGCGCGGGTCCGATTTATCGGTCATCTCCTGGGCTGTAACCTCGGTGGGCTCCTCGCCGGTGAGGTAGCGGGCGGCGTTGAGCGAGTAAATGCCGATGTCCATGAGCGAGCCGCCGCCGGCCATTTTCCGCACCACGCGCCAGGTATCGGCCTTGTCGCCCACCGGGTCTACGATGCGGCCGTGGTCGGCCGTGATTTGCAGCAGCTTGCCCAGCTCGCCGCGGCGGATGCGGGCAATAGCCTCCAGGTTGAAGGGCTCGTACTGGGCGCGGTAGGCAATCATGAGCTTCTTGCCGGCCTGCTGGCAGGCGGCAATCATGCGCTGGCACTCGGCCACGGTGGGAGCCATGGGCTTTTCGCTGAGCACGTGCTTGCCGGCCCGGGCCGCCCGCTCGGTGTACTCGGCGTGCAGGGCGGGCGGCAGCACCACGTACACCACGTCCACCTCGGGGTTGTCGCGAATGGTATCGAAGTTCTGGTAGGTATAGATGTTCCTGGCCTCGACGTCGTACTCGCGGGCCAGGCGGGCGGCCTTGTCGGGCGAGCCGCTGACCAGGGCCACGATGCGGGCGTGCCTGGTTTCCTTGAAGGCAGGCATCATCTGCTCGGTGGCAAATTTGCCCAGGCCCACGATGGCAAAGCCAATTTTCTTCTGGTCGGCGTGCTGCATAGCTGGTTCGGTTGAGGAGAGGGGGAAGGCGGCGGCCGGACCGACCACCGCGGCCAGGGCCGTGCCCAGTCCGGCCCGGCGCAGAAACTGCCGCCGCGAGGCCGGCGAGGTAGAGCGGTCCATAGAAAAAAGGATGGGAGAGAAGCTCGTTCAACGGACCGGAAAAGCCGGGTGTTGCGCCGGGCGCGCAGCTTTTCCGCAAGCTCGGCAGTACCGTAATTGCCCTAATCAAGCAAAAAGCCCCTTTGCCGCGGAGGCAAAGGGGCTAAAGTGGGCAGATAAGCGGCCAGCCCGCGGGGCAATTTAGCGGCCCCGTGCGGCGGGCTTAGCGGTTGTTGTCGTCGATGGGGTTGTTGAAGCCCGTGATGCGCAGCTCGTCGCTGGTCGATTCGGTATCGGGGTCGGGGCCGGTGGTGGCGCCGCTGGGCGTGCCCGACATGGCGTCTTCCAGCTGTTCGCTCGTGTCGAGCGTGCCTTCCTCGTCTTTTTTGTAGCCGTACAGCTCCTCGCGGTGCTGGCGCTGCTCCTCGGTCAGGCCGGAGTTTTTGGCGTCGAGGGCGGCGGCGGGGTCCTGGTTGGGCTTGGCGGCCGAATCGTTCTTTTTATCGTTGCTCATCAGAGAAAATAGTCAGAAGTGAAGAAAAAGACCCGGCGCCCTTAGTCGTTGTGGGGCATTTCGTCTTCCTTGCCCGAGCCGGGAATACCGCGGCCATTGTCGGGGCGGAAGGCGCTGAACTCGTCGGGGTTGTCGTTCTGGCCCACGTTGGGGTTGCTTTCCTCCACTGCGTCGGAGGCGGGGGCTTTGGTGCGGTTGGCGGGCTCGTTGGTAGGCCAGTTGCTGGTGCCGCCGCCGTAGCGCGGGTCGTCCTTGGCCCAGCCCTCGCGCTGCTCGTCGTACTCGGCATCTTCGACCTGGCGCACGGCGGCCGGATCGAGGTTCTGGGGGGCGCTGCCACGCTGCTCGCTAAAGGCAACCGGAGGGGCCGACTCGCCGCCGTTGGTTACGCTTTCGCCCTCGTTGGCCGGCGCGGCGGGATTGTCGGGGTGGCCGAAGCTGCCGTACTGGGGCGTATCGTTGGCGGCCTGCGAAGGGTCGCGGGAGGTATCGGGGTTGTTGAGCGGGTTGGTCGACATAAGAAAAGAGTAGGAGTAGGGGAGAATAGGGAAGAAACGGCGGCATAGGTAGCCGCCGTTGCCATTCATACGTAAACTCCGGGGAAATGGCGGTGTCTGGTTGTGCTTGCGCCGATTCCGCCGTGCTATTCTTTCCTCTTTTTTACCCTTTCTATGCCTCTCTCCGTTCAGCATCAACCCGAAAACCAGGAATTTACCGTTTCGCAGGAGGGCCACTCGGCCGAGCTTTCCTACAGCCGCCCCACCGAGGGCGTCATCGACTTCACCCACACCTTCGTCGAGGAAGAGCTGCGCGGCCAGGGCATCGGCGACGAGCTGGCCAAGGCCGGCCTGGCCTACGCCCGCGAAAACAACCTGAAAGTGCGCACCACCTGCTCCTTCATGGCCGGCTACGTAGCCCAGCACCCCGACTACCAGGATTTGCTGGAGTCGAACTAACGGCTCGATAAGCCGAACCACCGCTAGCAAAAAGCCCCTGACGTCTGCCATGACGTCAGGGGCTTTTTGCTAGCGGTGGTTCTCCGTTCAGCCTACCGGCGCACTTCTACGCGGCTGGTGTAGGTTACCCCGTCGGCGGTTACGCGCAACAGGTACAAGCCCTCGGCCAGCGCCTGCACGTCGAGCGTGGCGGCCTCGGTGGCCGACAGCGGCTGAGTGCGGCCGAGCACCTGCTGACCCAGCATGTTGTAGAGGCTGATACTGGCGGCCGGCCGGCCTTTGAGTTGCGGCAGGCGCAGCTGCAGGCGGCCGGTGGCCGGGTTCGGGAACACCTCCAGTCCCTCGCCCAGACGGGCCGCGGGGGTGGTAGCCGTCACGGTTACGCAGTTGCTGCTGTGCTGCCCGATGTTGTCGTACACGTCGGTGCCCAAGAAGGTCCATTCGGACCGGGCATTGGCCCAGCGCTTCTGGCCCTGGTTTACCGTGGCCTTGCGTACGAGTGTGGCATCGGTAGTAGTTCCGCCGCCGGGCAGCTGCCAGCCGCCGGTGGGCTGCTGGCCAATAACGCCGATAATGTCGAGCGTATCAGTGCCGTCCATCAGTAGCAGGGCATCATCGCCATTGAAGAAGCCGATGCCCGACTCCAGGTCGGTCTGGGCTTTTACAACGGGCGAGACTACGCCGGTATTGGCAATTACGTACACCTCGCCGGGGGCAATGGTGCCGGTCAGCTCGGCCGTAGCGTTGGGGGTGGTTTTGCCGTTGGCAAACAGGCTCACCGTAATGCCTTCCAGGTCGATGGGGGCATTTGAGGGGTTGTAGATTTCAACCGCCTTGGTGTTGCTGGCCTTGCCCTCGATGTACTCCGAGAAAAACAGCGTAGTGCAGGGCGCCGCGGGCGGGGCCACATCGTCGTTGAGAATGGTCAGCTCGTGGGTGCGGATGGGGCCCAGCACTGCGCCGCCCGTAGCAGGCGCGCCCAGCGCCAGCAGCACCGTTTCGTTGGGCTCCGACAGCAAATCACCCACCACCGACAGCGTGACGGGCAGGGTCTGGTTTACCTGGCCGGCCGCGAAGGTGAGGCTGGTCGTCGTCAGGGTGTAGTCGGCGGGCGTGGCGGCGGTAGTGCCGGCCGCCTGCACGGTTACCGGAATGGTAACGGCGGCCGTAGGGGCCGCGCCGGTCAGCGTTACGTTCACGGTGTAAGTGCTGGTGCCGGCGTTGCCTTCCGTAATACTGCCCTTGGCGGCCGCAAACTGAAGGGTAGGGGCCGCACCGTCGTCGTTGAGGATGGTCAGCTCGTGCTGGCTGGGGCCGCCCACGGCCGCGCCGGTCGAGGGGTTGGTCAGGGCCAGCACCACCGTTTCATCGGCCTCGGGGGTCAGGTCGCCGTTGATGGTTACCGTAACCGGCAGCGTCGTCTGGCCGGCGGTAAAGGTCAGCGTCTGGGGCGAAGTGAAGGTGAAATCCTGGCCGCTGGTGGCTGTAGAGGTGGCCGCCAGGCTCAGCTGCACCGTGAACGAAGCCGTTGGGGCGGGGCTGATGGTGATGTTGGTGGTGTAGGTGCTGGTGCCGCTGTTGCCCTCGGCAATGCTGCCGGTAGCCGTGGCAAACGCGAAAGTCGGCAGCACCTGGAAGCCCCAGGCGCGGGCCACCAGATCGGGGTAGGCAATGTAGGGGTTGAAATTGCCCTGGCTTTTGGCCACGCGGCGGTTCCGCTCCCGCTCGCGGGCATCAACCGGGTCGGCCATGTGCCACTGGTAAAGGGTGTTCAGGTCGGCCGCAGCCGAAATTACGTCTTTGCCCGGGTCGAACTGCTGGCCCTGGTGCATGGTGTAGAAGTAGAAAATGGCCCGGGCCAAATTGCCCTTGTGGTCTTCGCGGGGCTCAAACTGCGAGTTGGTATCCTCGCTGTACTCGTCAATGTTGGTGGTCGGAATCGAGGTCTGGCTCGTCGTACCGCGCATCCACAGCTGGGTCTGGGTGTCAGGAATTTCGGCAAACGGGTCGGAGCCGCGGTTCGAGTTCCAGGTGATGTACGTCGGAAACAGGTGGTGAATATCGGAGCGCATGCGCACTTTCTCATCAAACCACGACTGCGGAATGGTATGCTCGCAGTTGATCTGCTTCACAACGCCGGTGCTGGTGTTGGTGGAGTCGAGCTTTACCGTTTCGGTGTAGCCCGAGTACACGCACACGAGCTTGCCGTCCTGGTTGTCGACGTAGTTGTACATTTTGCCGCGGGCCGTGCCGTAGTCCAGCTCCACGCGCTTGCCGTCGTACCAGTTCTGGCGCAGCCAGTCTTTCAGGTTCTGGCCCTGCAGGCTGGTGGGCGGGGCCGTGGGCATAATCTGGGCCGAGGCCGTTTCCAGGCCCCCACCCACGCACAGCACGGCAGTCAATATCCAGGCGAAAAAGTGTTTCATCAAGTACTGAAAAAGGAGAAAATCAAAAACGATTCTTAAAGATCGGGAAAGATTTTTCGCCCGCAAACTCCCGGCTACTGCCGCGTTTATAAGTGGGGCCACGCTTGCCGGAATAAGCAAAAAAAAGCGCCCGACCCTTTGCAGGGCCGGGCGCTTTATCAGCTTTCGGGAGTTCTAAAAACTTACTTGGTTGGCATCAGCACGGTGTCGATAACGTGCGTAACGCCGTTCTTCGACACGGCATCGGCTACCGTTACGGTTGCCATGCCACCCTTGGCATCGTGCAGCATCACCGAGTTGCCGCTGCGGTGTACCGTCAGGTTTTCGCCTTCCACCGTGGTCAGCACCTGGCCATCCTTCAGGTCAGCGGCCATCAGGCGGCCGGGCACTACGTGGTAGGTGAGGATGGTAGTGAGCTTGGCTTTGTTTTCGGGCATCACCAGCGTATTCACCGTGCCGGCCGGCAGTTTATCGAAGGCGGCGTTGGTGGGGGCAAATACGGTAAACGGTCCGTCGCTCTTGAGGGTCGTTACCAGGTCAGCAGCCTTCACGGCCGCTACCAGCGTGGTGTGGTCGGTCGAGTTAACGGCATTGTCTACGATGTCCTTATCGGCCGTCATCATGGCGCCGCCCACCATCACTCCGGCGGGGGTGGTCATTTTCATGTCGGCCATGTCGGCACCCTCACGGGGCTTGGTGGTGGCCTTCATTTTGCCACCCGCAGGCGTTTTGGCCTTTATTTTGGTTTTGCCGTCGTCGGCCACTTTGGTTTTGGTCATCATCCCGTCTTCGGTCGTGACCTTGGTTTTTTCGTCGTCCGATTTCTTGGTCACCTTGCCCTGGGCCATGGCCGAGCCGGCGCTGAGGGTAAAGGAAAGAGCCAGAGCGGAAAGCATGTACTTGTTCATCGGGTCGGGGGTTGAAGTGAAGCGGCTGCCTGAGGCAAGCGCCCGCCTTATACGCCCCGCCCTATATAAAAGATGCTTCTGCCGCTATAACTACCCGCCCAAACGAACCTGACGGACATAAAAAAGCCCTCTGCATTCAGGCAGAGGGCTTTGGTGTGGTCGCGCTAGGAATCGAACCTAGATCTAGAGCTTCGGAGGCTCCCATACTATCCGTTGTACTACGCAACCCGGTTGGGAGCCGCAAAACTAGGGAGAAAAAGGGCGTTTGCCAAACTGGCTTCCGCTTTTTCTGCGCAATCCTGTACCCTCGTCAGGTAACCTTCCGGCGGGCTAGGCAGTTAATTAGCCAAACCTCTTTCTCACCAGCTATTCCTTTTTATGGCAAGCACCGAAAAAAAGACTCTCTATACCGCCGACGCCACCGCCGTAGGCGGTCGTAGCGGCCACGTCCGTTCCGCCACCGGCATCATCGACCTCGAAATGTCGGTTCCCGAGGGCCTGGGCGGCAAAAAAGGCGCCACCAACCCCGAAGAACTGTTCGCCGCCGGCTACTCCTCGTGCTTTCAGCAGGCGTTGCTCGTCATCGCCCAGCGCGCCGGCGACAAGCTCGACCCCGCCACCGAAGTAAAGTGCTCCGTTTCGCTGTTCCAGGAAGGCGAGGCCTATGGCCTGGCGGCCATCCTCGATGTGGACCTGAAATCCTTTGACGAGCAGAAAACGGTGGAAATGGTCCGGCAGGCCCATACTATCTGCCCGTACTCGGTTGGCACCCGCGGCAATATGGAAGTGGAGCTGCGCGTGAAAGGCAAAGCCATTCCCGTAAAAGCCGAAGACAACGCCGGCGTGGCAAAGGATAATTAGGAATTTTTAATTCTGAATTTTGAATTGAAAAAGGCCGTTGAACGCCCCTGTTGGGAGTCGTTCAACGGCCTTTTTCAATTCAAAATTCAGAATTAAAAATTCCTGATTATTTAGCGAGTACTTCTTTTACGCGCTCAGCAGCGTCTTTCAACAGCACGGCCGAGTACACTTTCAGGCCGCTCTCGTCGATGATGCGGGCGCCTTCTTCGGCGTTGGTGCCTTGCAGGCGCACGATGATGGGCACGCGGATGTCACCGATGTTCTTGTAGGCTTCCACCACACCGTTGGCTACCCGGTCGCAACGCACGATGCCGCCGAAGATGTTGATCAGGATAGCCTGCACGTTCGGGTCCTTCAGGATGATGCGGAAACCGGCTTCTACGGTTTCAGCCGAAGCCCCTCCCCCTACGTCGAGGAAGTTGGCCGGCTCGCCGCCGCTCAGCTTGATGATGTCCATGGTGGCCATGGCCAGGCCGGCGCCGTTCACCATGCAGCCCACGTTGCCGTCGAGCTTCACGTAGTTCAGGTTCGAGGCCGAGGCTTCTACTTCCAGCGGGTCTTCCTCGTTGGTGTCGCGCAGGGCCACGAAGTCCTTGTGGCGGTAGAGGGCGTTTTCGTCGAGGGTTACCTTGGCGTCAACGGCCAGAATCTTGTTGTCCGAGGTTTTCAACACGGGGTTGATTTCGAACATGGCCGAGTCGGTTTCGTCGTAGGCCTTGTAGAGGGCCGTCACGAACTTTACCATCTCCTTGAACGCCTCGCCCGACAGGCCGAGGTTGAAGGCAATCTTGCGGGCCTGGAAGCCCTGCAGGCCCACGCGCGGGTCGATATGCTCGTGGTGGATTTTCTCGGGATGCGCCTCGGCTACCTCCTCGATGTCTACGCCGCCCTCGGTGGTATAGATGATGACGTTCTGGCCGGTGGCGCGGTCGAGCAGCACGCTCATGTAGAACTCCTGGGTTTCCGACTCGCCGGGGTAGTACACATCCTGGGCCACGAGCACCTTGTGCACCTTGCGGCCTTCGGCGCCGGTTTGCTTGGTAACGAGCTGCATGCCGATAATCTGGCCGGCAATTTCCTTTACCTGCTCCAGGTTTTTGGCGAGTTTCACCCCGCCGCCCTTGCCGCGGCCGCCGGCATGAATCTGGGCCTTGATAACGTACCAGCTGGTGCCGGTGTCGGCGGTGAGCTTTTCGGCGGCCGCAACGGCCTCCTCAGCGGTATCGGCCACGATGCCTTCCTGCACGCGCACGCCGTAGCGCTTCAAAATGTCTTTGCCCTGATACTCGTGAATGTTCATAGAGGTCAGTTATGGGGGTGGTTTCTAACCGCGAAAGTAGGCAGAATTGAATTGGGAGTTGGTGGGGAAGCCGGAATTGTTGGCTTGTAGAGGGAAGAAGCAGGTAGTAATAAAGAACGTCATTCAGAGCGCAGCGAAGAATCTCGCGGGCAACGGTAACCAGATGTTGGGATTACTTTGGCACGCGAGATTCTTCGCTGCGCTCTGAATGACGTTCTTTTTCTTCCTTTCACCTCCTCACCTCATCCCCCTTTCAAAAACCACATGCTCATTACCTGCTCGGCGGGCTTGTGCTGGGGCGTGAAGTCGGCGTGGCGGTGGGCGGGGCCGTCGGGCGGCAGGCCGGGGTACCATTTCCAGATGAACAGGCCTTTAAACCAGGGGCGGGGCCAGAACGTCTCGAACAGGGCGGCGTAGCAGGCGGCCTGGGTGGCCTCGTCGGCGGGCACCAGCACGTCCAGCTTCTGGGGCCACTCCCAGGGCCTGATGGCGGCGTCGGCGGTGGCTTTGTAACCGACTTCGGTGAACACCACCGGCCTATTATATTTCTTCTGCACCGCTTCCAGGCGGCGTAGCGGCTCTTGCCAGGCAGCCAGCAGGCGGGCTTTATCGGGGCTGGCCTGGGTGCTGAGCGGGAAGTAGGCCTGCACCCCGATAAAGTCGAGCGCGTCCCAGAATTTTACCTGCTCGAACTCGCCGCTCCAGTTGGCCGCGTAGGTTAGCGGCCCGTGGTACACCTGCCGGATCTGCTTGATGAGCGCCCGCCACTCGGCTTCGTGGCCCACCGTGCGCTCCAGCTCGGTGCCGATGCACAGCGCATCCAGCTTACCGGTTTCGGCCAGCCGGGCGTAGTGTAGCATAAACGCCGAGTAGCTCCGGAACCAGGTCTGCCAGTCGGCTTCGGAACCCATGTTAATGTCGCCCGACCAGCTGCTGGGGCCGCGCAGCCATAGGTGGGGCTTGAGCAGGGTGCGGATGCCGCGCTGCCGGGCCTGGCGGGCCGTGAGCAGGATGCCCGCGTCGCTTTCGCCCCAGTAGCGGCGGCTGCCGGCGCCGGTGCGCAGCTGCACCGCGGGCTCGGCCGCGCCCGCCTGCCAGCCGAAGGGCATCTGGGCAATCCAGGTTACGCCGGCTTTGGTCAGCGGCGCCAAATCGAGCATCGAAGCCGAGTCGGTGCCCACCCAGCTTACGCCCCGCAGGCGGCCATCGGCGGGCGGTGGGCCGGCGGATGGCAGTGCCTGGGAGGCGGTAGTTGGCGGGAGTGGGGCCGGCACCGCGCGCGGCCAGAAGGCCCAGCAGGCAGCCGCCAGGGCCAGCAGCACTACGGCCGCCAGCAGCAGTCCGCCAAGCCGGCGCACGAGGGAAAAAGCGGGGAGGGGCATAAGCAGCATACGAACCGGGAAGGTACGCCCGGCCCAACTTCTACGCGCCGGCCGGCCCCGCGGCCCGCCCGCATGCCACCGCAACGCCCGACATTCCGTAGATTTGTTTTCATACTCCTCATCTGGCCCGTTTCCCGATCCGTTTTGCTGCAAGCCATCAACATCCGCAAAAGCTACAACACGCTGGAAGTGCTCAAGGGCATCGACCTGACCATCGAGAAATCGGAAATCGTATCCATCGTGGGCTCGTCGGGCGCCGGAAAAAGCACGCTGCTGCACATTCTGGGCACCCTCGACAACCCCGATTCGGGCGAGGTACTCTTCGATGGCGAGTCGGTCAGCTCGCTGGGGCGCTCCGATCTGGCCCGGTTTCGCAACCGTCACATCGGCTTCATTTTCCAGTTTCATAACCTGCTGCCCGAATTTACGGCCCTCGAAAATGTGTGTCTGCCGGCTTATCTGGCGGGCCGCTCGGAAAAGGAAACCCGGGTGCGGGCCCGCGAGCTGCTCGGCATGCTCAACCTGGAGCGCCGCGCCGACCACAAGCCCTCGGAAATGAGCGGCGGCGAGCAGCAGCGCACGGCGGTGGCCCGGGCCCTCATCAACTCGCCCGAAATCATCTTCGCCGACGAACCCTCGGGCAACCTCGACTCGCAGAACGCCCAGGAGCTGCACCAGATTTTCTTTCTGCTGCGCAAAGAGTTGGGCCAGACCTTCGTCATCGTCACCCACAACGACCAGCTGGCCGAAATGGCCGACCGCACCATCACCATGAAGGACGGCTACATCTGGGAAGGCGACAATTAGGCGCCAGCACATCACTGTCAACTGCAAAACGCCGGCTGCCCGCCGGCGTTTTTTTGTGGCCCTGCCTTACCTGGTATAAGCCTGGTGCAAGAGCAGGGGCTGATATGGTTGAGCTAAAAGGGTTAGCGAGGTAAATACGACTAATGTATTTGGTAATTCATTACGTAATAGTCTGTAAGACAACGAGAAAAATTATATAAAAATCTGCGAATTTTTGCACTATTTGCGTTGGGCAGCGGTTATACATCCGAACGCCATTTATGTCATTACAGGAACCTAACGGAAAAGCACCATGAGCCAAGCAGTGAAAGCCCCCAAAGAGCCTACCCGCAAGCCCAAAGTAGAGAGCTACGATTTGTCGCACTCGGATGAGACGCTGCATTTGGCCACCGATTTGGCCAAGTTCATCAAGGAAAACAAGCTCACGACCAACGTGCAGGGCAAGGAGTTCGTGAACGTGGAGGGCTGGCAGTACGCCGGCTCGCGCCTGGGCATCGTGCCCGTGGTCGAGCACGTCATCAACGTCAGCAACGAGCAGGAAATCAAGTACCAGGCCAAGGTGATTCTCTTCGATCTGAAGAGCGGTCAGACCGTGGGCGCGGGCTTTGCCGTGTGCTCCAGCAAGGAGCAGGGCAAGAAGTTCTACCAGGAGTTTGCCATCATGAGCATGGCTCAGACCCGTGCCATTGGCAAGGCATACCGCAACATTCTGGCCTGGATTATCCGCGCCGCCGGCTACGAGCCTACGCCCGCCGAGGAGATGGACTACGCCGGCAACACGCCCACCGTGGCCGAGACGCCCGCCGCCCCGGCTCCGCAGGCTGCTCCGGCCGCGCCCGTGGCCATGAAGGCTGTGCCCGCCGATCCGGTGGCCGCTGCCGAGCCCGCCGCTCTGGCCTACGCCTCGGCCTCGCAGAAGGAGGAAATCATCCGCCTGCTCAACCACCCCGTGGTTACCCGCGCCGAGAAGACGAAGATGCTGCTCAACATCAACCGTCTTGATGAGGAGCGCGCCACCCAGGCCATTGCCAAGCTGAAGAAAGCCATCGACGACCGCGAAAATGGCCAGACGGCCGCCGCCGCGTAAGCGTCAGACTTATCACACTAAAGCCCGATTCCTTTTTGGAATCGGGCTTTTTTTGTGTTTATGTTTTACGGGAGATGGTTAGCGAGTCGCCAGGTTGGTGTAGAGACACAACATTTTGTGTCTCGTCGTTGCTGATGTTGCACATGTCGTTAGATCGTTCAACGTCAGCAACGACGAGACACAAAATGTTGCGTGTCTACCCCGTTTCCACAATTTGTTTTGTGAATGGTATAGCACCACCTGACTTCTACAGTTCCTCATACAGCCAGGCCATCTGGCTCCGACTGACGGCGGCGGGCAGCATGCGCATCACGGCGTTGCGGATGCGAACCAGCAACGGGTTCTCCAACTGCCCCACGCGGCCCAGGTGCCAGGACGTGCGCACGATGCGGGCGGTGCGGGGCCGGCGCTGCCGCTCGAAGGCCTGGAAAGCGGCGAGCAGGTCGGCGCGGCAGGGGCGGAGGCAGCGGGCCAGCACGGCGGCATCTTCGATGGCCATGCCCGCGCCCTGGCCCATATTGGGCGTGGTGGCATGGGCCGCGTCGCCGAGCAGCAGCACCGAGCCGCGGGCGAAGTGGGGCAGGGGCGGCAGGTCCAGAATGTCGTTCCAGAGCAATTGGTCGTCGCGGGTGAGGGCCAGCAACTCGGGCACGGGCGCGTGGAAACCGGCGAATTCGCGCCGCAAGTCGGCCGCGCGGTAGGCCTGGTACCGGGGGCTGCGGGGCTCGGGACTGTTGAGGCAGGCAAACCAGTACACCCGGCCGCCGCCTACCGGCACATACCCGAACCGCCGGCCCGTCCGGCCCCAGGTTTCACCCGATTCGCCGGCGGCCAGCCCCAATTGGCTGGCATCCACTACGGCCCGCCAGCAGGTGTAGCCCGCGTAGCGCGGCATGGCCGCCGGCCACAGCTGCCGCCGCACCCGCGAGTTCAGGCCGTCGGCCCCGATGAGGGCGTCGGCTTGGGCCGTCGAGCCGTTGGCAAAGTGGGCCAGCACGCCGGCCGGGGTTTCGCTCAGCCGCTCGAAGGGAACGCCCAGCCGAACTACCCCCGCCGGCAGGCCCGCCAGCAGCACCCGTTGCAAATCGGCGCGGTGAATCCCCAGGTTCTCGAAGCCCAGCCGCTGGGTGAACCCGGTGGTGTCGGCATTTTGCAGCAGGCGGCCTTGCTGGTCGAGTAGCTGTAGCTGCCGCACCGGCGCGCCCAGTGCAGCTACGGCGTCGTGCAGGCCCAACTCGTGCAGGGCGCGCATGGCATTGGCCCCCAGCACCACGCCCGCGCCCACCGCCCGCAACTCGGGCGCGGCCTCGTACACCCGTACCCCGTGGCCCAAATTCAGCAGCGCATGTGCCGTAGCCAATCCGCCAATACCGGCCCCGATGATGATGAAATCAGCCATAGCACTCTTCTTACCGACTGGTGAATCTGAATAAACTGAAGCTTGACGAAAACGCATGGCAGCCAAGTGCATGCACCGAACAACGAATGGTCAGGCTCTTAACTGCTGTTACGCAGTTGTAGAACAACGTAGGGGCGGGGGCAGGCCGCCGCTGCCGTTAACGCAATTGAACAAAATCGTTGTAATGGTGCCATCGGCGGGCGGGGGCAGGCCGCGCTTCTACATCGTGCCACATTTTACCGTGTCACAACCCCACGAAAAAGGCCCGGAGCAAGCTGCTCCGGGCCTTTCAAACGTAAAAGAAATCAGCGCAATCAATTCAATCAGCGCGAATCAGTGATTATTGCTTGCCTTCGACTTCCTCGTAATCCACGTCGGTTACGTTGTCGGCATTAGCACCGGGCTGGCCGTTGCCGCCGGCCTGGCCGTCGGCTCCACCGAAGGGGTTGCCACCGTCGGCGCCGGGCTGGCCGCCTTCGGCACCGCCCTGGGCGTACATCTCCTGCGAGGCTGCCTGCCAGGCCGTGTTGATGGCCGCCATGGCGGTATCAATGGCGCCGAGGTCCTTGCTCTCGTGAGCCTTCTTGAGGTCGGCGAGGGCGTTTCCGACGGCTGTTTTGTTGCCGGCGCTCAGCTTGTCGCCGTACTCGGTCATCTGCTTCTCGGTCTGGAAAATCATCGAGTCGGCCTGGTTGACCTTCTCGATTTTCTCGCGCTCGGCCTTATCAGCTTCGGCATTCGACTGGGCTTCCTGACGCATGCGCTCGATGTCGGCGTCGGAAAGGCCCGACGAGGCTTCGATGCGGATTTTCTGCTCCTTGCCGGTTCCCTTGTCCTTGGCCGTTACGTGCAGGATGCCGTTGGCATCAATGTCGAAGGTTACTTCAACCTGCGGCACGCCGCGGGGTGCGGGCGGGATGGAATCGAGGTGGAACTTGCCGATGGTGCGGTTCTGCGAGGCCAGCGGCCGCTCGCCCTGCAACACGTGGATTTCCACGCTTGGCTGGTTGTCGGAGGCCGTGGAGAAGGTTTCCGATTTCTTGGTCGGGATGGTGGTGTTGCTCTCGATGAGCTTGGTCATCACGCCGCCCATGGTCTCGATGCCAAGGCTCAGCGGGGTTACGTCGAGCAACAGCACGTCCTTCACCTCGCCGGTGAGTACGCCCCCCTGAATAGCCGCGCCGATGGCCACTACTTCGTCGGGGTTGACGCCCTTGCTGGGCTTCTTGCCGAAGAACTTCTCCACATCTTCCTGGATGCGGGGCATGCGGGTCGAGCCGCCTACCAGAATCACGTCGTCAATATCCGAAGTGCTCAGGCCAGCGTCCTGGAGGGCCTTTTTCACGGGCTCCATCGAGCGCTTGAACAGGTTGTCGGCCAGCTGCTCGAACTTCGAGCGGCTCAGCTTTACCACCAGGTGCTTAGGGCCCGAGGCCGTGGCCGTGATGTAGGGCAGGTTAATCTCGGTTTCCGACGACGAAGACAGCTCCACTTTGGCTTTCTCGGCCGCCTCCTTGAGGCGCTGGAGGGCCATGGCGTCCTTGCGCAGGTCGAGGCCTTCGTTTTCCGACGAAAACTGGTCGGCCAGGAAGTTGATGATTACCTGGTCGAAGTCGTCGCCGCCGAGGTGAGTGTCGCCGTTGGTGCTCAGCACTTCGAACACACCGTTGTCCAGCTCCAGAATCGAGATGTCGAAGGTACCACCGCCGAGGTCGTACACGGCCACCTTGTGGTTGGAGTGGTCCTTGTCGAGGCCGTAGGCCAGGGCGGCGGCGGTGGGCTCGTTGATGATGCGCTTCACTTCGAGGCCGGCAATGGCGCCGGCTTCCTTGGTGGCCTGACGCTGGGCGTCGTTGAAGTAGGCCGGAACCGTAATAACGGCCTCGGTTACCGTGGTGCCCAGGTACTCCTCGGCGGTCTGCTTCATCTTCTGAAGCACCATGGCCGAAATTTCCTGGGGCGTATAGTTCCGGTCGCCGATTTTCACGGTGGCCGTATTGTTGGTGCCACTGGTTACTTCGTAGGGCACGTTCTTAGCCTCCTCAGAAACCTCCGAGAAGTTGCGGCCCATGAAGCGCTTGATGCTCTGGATAGTGTTGTTGGGGTTGGTAATGGCCTGGCGCTTGGCGGGGTCGCCCACTTTACGCTCGCCCTTGCCATTGTCGAGAAACGCGACGATGGAGGGAGTCGTGCGGCGGCCTTCGCTGTTTGGAATAACCACCGGCTCGTTGCCTTCCATTACCGACACGCACGAGTTGGTGGTGCCGAGGTCAATACCGATTATTTTGCCCATGATGTTATGAGTAGGAGTAGAAAGTAGATTGTCAGTTGAAAAAGGACCGAAATCCTCGTGCACCGGTAATTACAAGAGACGTACCAGCCCCCGAAATGCGCGTTTCTAATGACAGATTGTCATTTTTGGGGGCCACGCGGCGGCTTTTCGTGCCGGTCTGACTTTCTACCGGAATCCGCAGGGCAGGGTTTCTGCCAGCCGGGCATAAGAAAGTAGCGCGGGCTGTAGCGCTCAACGCTGTTTCGCGACGAGCGAAGCAACTATCCACGTCCGGACAACCACTCAATTAGCCTACTCGCTTCGCTCGTCGCGAAACAGCGTTGAGCGCTACAGCCTGTTCAGAAACCCCGCCACCGTACGCTGCCACAGGGCCTCGTGTTTCCACCAATACGGCTCGTGGCCGGAGCCGGGGAAATCCTGGCGCTGTTTGGGGCCGGCCAGGTGGGTGAAGATGGCGGCGGTTTCGGCGGGCGTTACGCGCGGGTCGGCGGTTCCCCAGAGCAGCAGGGTGGGCGTGGGGGTGCGGGCGGCGTAGGCGGTGGCGTCGAGGGCGAAGGCGTTGAAGCCGTTGGCCGCCCCGCCCCAGAACACCAGTAGGTTGGCCATCGGGAAAGCGGGCACGTGCATGGAGCGGAAGCGGCTTTGGGCGGTGGCCAGCATGGAGCCGTAGGGGCATTCAAGCAGGTTAGCGGTGGGCCGCAGGCCCAGCTCGGCCTCGGCCCGCAGCGTGGCTACCGCGCCCATGGAGTTGGCGTAGATGTACACCGGGCCCGGCCGCCGTTGCAGCCAGCGCACGGCGGTGGCTACGTCGGCGGCCTCATCGTAGCCTACAGTGCAGCGGAAGCCCTGCGAGTTGCCGCTACCCGCAAAATCGGTGAGCAGCACGTTGTAACCCAGGCTTCGGAAGTAATCGGCCTCGTGCAGCAGCTGGCTTTTGGAACTGGTGTAGCCGTGAAATAAGGCCACCGTGCCCCGGGCTCGCGGTACCGCGCCGTACCAGCTTTCCAGCTGCCCGTTGGGGCCGGCCAGTTGCACGGTGGCGTACGGAAACGCGGGTCGGGCGTGGTTGCGCGGCTTGGGCGTGCGCACGCCGGTGGCCAGTACCCACAGCTTGCCGGCCAGCGTCAGCTGCTCGGGGCTGCCGGTTGATTGGCCGGAATCAGCCGTGAAGTGGGTGAAACGCCAGGCGTGGAAAAAGGCCACCGCGTTCAGCAGCAACAACCCCAGCCCGGCCGCCAGCAGCCCCCGCCGCACCAGCCGCCGCCGTTGCATTAGCCGCGCCCCTTGCGCCCACCCGCCGAACCGGGCTTGCTGCCGGGCTTGCCACCGGACGGCTTCGTGCCGAAGCTTTTGCCGCCCGCGGGCCGGCTGCCGGCGGGTTTGGCCCCGGCCGGCCGGCCACCGGCGGGCCGCTCACCCGCGGGTTTGCGCGGGGCGGGCTTATCCGTTGAATCGGCGCGGCTGCTGGCGGGCCGGCCGGGCTTGCTGCCCGCAGCCTTGGGGCCACCCACGGGCCGGTTGGGCTTACTGCCAGCCGCTTTGGGGCCACCGGGGGGCGTGAAACCGCCGCGGCTGCCGCTGCTTTTCTTGCCGCCGGGCGGGATGCCGCCGGGCCAGTACTCGGACGTTTTGGGCGTTTTGAAGGTGCCGGCCGCGGCCGTCTGGGCGGCCATGTCTTCGGTGAGCAGGCGCACTTCGGTGTTGGTCAGCTCGCGCCACTGGCCGGGCTGGAGCTCGCCCAGGTCCATATCAGCAATGGCGGCGCGCACCAGGCGCAGGGTGGGGTAGCCCACGGCGGCCGTCATTTTGCGCACTTGCCGGTTCATGCCCTGCGAAATGCGGATTTGCAGCCAGCTGGTGGGGATGCTGGCCCGAAAGCGCACCGGCTTGCTCCGCTCCCATAGTTCGGGTGCCTCGGGCAGCAGCGCCACGTCGGCGGGTGAGGTGTAGCCGGTTTTCAAATCCACGCCCCGGCGCAGGTTCTCCAGGGCCTCGGGCGTGGGCTCGCCTTCTACCTGCACCCAGTAGGTTTTAGGCACCTTGAAGCGCGGCTCCGACAGCCGGTGCTGGAGCTGCTTGTCGTCGGTGAGCAGCACCAGCCCCTCCGAGTCGTAATCGAGCCGGCCGACGGGGTAGATGCCGGGCACTTCCACGAAGTCCTTGAGCGTCTGCCGGCCGGTTTCGTCGGTGAACTGGGTCAGCACTTCGTAGGGCTTATTGAGCAGAATGTAGCGCATGGGGGCGGTGAACGGCGGTTAAGGAGGTGGGGGCAAAGGTACGGCTACTGGGCCAGCCGGCGCTTGCGGACGCTTTCGGCAATCAGCAGGCGCACCTCGCCGTTGGGGCGCACCACGTACTCGCCACTGTCGCGGATGAGGATACCGTCGGGCGTCTGGTCGCGGTAGTCATGGTGGACTAGGATGCCGATGCGGGCCGTATCGGCCGGGGTGGGGGCGGGCGGCGCGGGCTGGCCGCTGAGCTGGGCCATCTGGGCCAGGTACAGCAGCGAGTCGCGACGGGTGTAGGGCTGCAGCCGGAACTTGCCGGGCGAGTAGTTGCGGGCCGTGGATACCCGGTTGCGCAGGAAATCCTGCACGGCCAGTTCAGCCTTTTTATCGGTCGATTTCGCGCAGCCGCTGAGCAGCAGGATGGCGATGAGCAGGGGGAAGTATTTCATGCTTATTGGAATCAAAAAGTAGAACGTCATTCAGAGCAGAGCGAAGAATCTCGCGTGCTGACGTTAAATTACCATTACAACGTCAGCACGCGAGATTCTTCGCTCTGCTCTGAATGACGTTCTTTTTACTGGCAACTGGCAACTGAATCAAACTCCGCCGGAGTATTTGCGGGTGGCCCATTCTGCCGTCACTAAGGTCAGCAGCAGGAAGAACAGCCATTTCAGGTTGATGAGGTCTTTGAGGTCTTCCTGCTCGTAAATAACGGGCTTGTAGCCGGCCTTTTCGATGTCCTGGGTTAGCTGGTCGAGTTGGGCGGGGAAGTACAGGCGCTGGCCGCCGCGGCGGGCCAGCTGGGCCAGCAGGTTGTGGTCGGCGCGACTTTGCAGGGCTTCGAGCTGCTGCTCCTGCACCAGCACTTCGCCGGCATCCTGCTGGGCCTGGCCGCCGAGCGTGGCGCGGGCCTGGTAGCGGTAGAGGCCGGCCGGCAGCTCGCCCAGATGCACCGGCGCGCCATCAGGAGTAGGGGCGAAGGTGAAAGTGCGGGTTTTCTGCTGCTCGTCGGTGAGCGTGAGGGTCACGGGCTCGCCGTAGGTGCGCTCGAAAATGGCGTTGTAGGTTTCGGCCCCGAACGTCACGTCGTCGGAGGAGTTGAAGGCGTCCTGGGTGGGGTACACGTCGAGGCGCTTGCGGTTGGCGTTCTGGGTGAGCAGCTGGAGCGTGCGGAGCACCAGTCGGTCGTAGGCCTCGGGCCGGTCGTCGTGCTCCACGGCTTCCTGCAGGCGCCACTGCCAGCTGCCTTCAGTGAGCAGCGTGGCCTGGCGCCGGGCGGGCGTCCCGCCGAACACCAGCAGCGGCTTCTGGGTGGCCACCCGGCCCACCTGCTGCCACAGCGCCGCCTCGGCCCCGCCGCTCAGCCGGGCCTCGCCAAACGGCACGGGCACCGGCGGGTACTCCGAAAACCGCCGTAGCGCGTCCTCTTCAAAGGTAAACCGACTGAAACCGGGGTTGGGTACCGGCGTTACATCATCGGTCTGGGAGCCGCGGGGCTGCACCGTCAGGCCGGTGCCCAGGCGGTTGTAGGCCCCAAAATCGGACTGCGCCCCAAGCACGTACAGGGCCGGCGCGCGGCGGGCGGCCACCTGGGCCAGCACCTCGGCGCCCACGCCCGAGCGGGCCGGCAGCTGGTGCAGAATGGCCACATCGAAATCCTGGTTTTTTAGCGGGCTGATGCCGGGCAGGTAAGTTATCAGGTCGAAGTTGTTGTTCTGCTGGATGGCGGCGCGCAGGGCCTTGAGGTCGGGGTGGGGGGCGGCCCCGGCCAGCAGCACCCGCAGCTTGCCCTTCACCACGTCGAGGTAGGCGAATTTGGCATTGTTGAGCAGGGTAAACTCGCCCGGCAGCGGCTCGGCGCGCACCTCGTAGCGCCGCTTGCCGGTGCCGGTGGCCGTCAGCAGAAACGTGGTTTTCACGCGCCGCTGCCCGGCCGGCAGAGCTACGCGCTTGGTTTGCAGCACCCGGCCGTTTTCGCGCAGCTGCACCGTGGCCGTGGTGCCGGCCGCGTAGCCGTCGTAGGCCAGCTCAGCTTCCAGCGGGAACTGGTTGCCGCTGAACGCCACCCGGTTGTAGCTCAGGGCGGGCAGGCTCAAATCTTTCTTCGGAATGGTGTCGCCCACGCCTACGGCGTAGAGCGGGAAGCGGTAGTCGGCAAACTCGGGGGCCTGGCCCTGGTTCACGAGGCCATCGGAGAGCAGCACCACGCCCGCCAGATTGCGGCCCTGCATGGTTTCGCCGATGCCGGCCAGCAGCCCGTCGAGGTCGGTGGCCGGAGCGCCAAACCGCACCGAATCGGGCCGGGCGGCACGGGTGGCCGCCAGCGTGCGGGTTTCCACGGTAAAGCCCTTCTGGCGCAGCGTTTCGGCCAGCCGCGTGAGGCCCGCAGTGGCCTGTTGGAGCACCGGCGGCGGCGTAAACAGCGCCACCGACTGCGAGTTGTCGAGGGCCAGTACTACGGTGGGTTTTTCGGTGCTGGTGGTCGTCGATTTAAGGAAGGGCGAGAGCAGCAGAAAGCACAGGAAGCTCACGACGGCGAAGCGCACGGCCGCCAGCGCGTAGTTCACGGCCCGGCTCCAGGGCGCTTTGGCCGAGTAGAGCAGGGCCGCGTAGCCTACGCCCACCAGCAGGCACAGTCCAATCAACCAGGGAGAAGCAGATAACAGCAAGAACCGATATAATTGAGTGATGAGCTGTTAGCTGGTAGCGGACAGCTGTTAGCTTTTGGTTTGAATACCAGTCGTTTACTTCAGGAGCAGCGGCGCCATGTTTACGGGCGCCTACTCAGGCAGTGAAAGCAGCCCAACTTCAACGTGAAGCCGGGATTGTGCGAAGATACAGCTTCTTCGGGCGGCTGGCTGACACGTTTGCGCCGGAAAAATTCGCACGATTGGAAGAATGTAAAGCACCCGGCAGGTGTCAGCACGGAAAAGCTAACAGCCAATAGCTAACAGCCAACTAACCCCGCGCACTGCCGGGCAATTTCCAATTCCTCGTTGGTCGGGATGACGAGCACCGGCACGCGGGCGCCGGGGGCCGAGAGGTCGCGCAGGCCGGGGGCGCGGCGCTGGTTCTGCTCCTCATCGAGCCGGATGCCCAGGAAGTCGAGGTTCTCGCAGGCCAGGCGGCGGACGCGGGCGTCGTTTTCGCCCACGCCGCCCGTGAAGACGATGGCCTCGGCCCCGTTGAGGGCGGCCAGGAAGGCGCCCAGATACTTTTTGATGCGGTAGGCGTAGAGGTCGTAGGCCAGCCGGGCGCGGGCGTCGCCGGCTTCGAGCTGGCGGGTTACGTCGCGCATGTCGGTGTGGCCGGTGAGGCCCAGCATGCCGCTTTCCTTGTTCAGCAGCTCCTTCACCTGCGCCAGCGAGTAGCCCAGCTGCTCTACCAGGTGGAAGATAACGGCCTGGTCGGTGTCGCCGGCGCGGGTGCCCATCACCAGCCCGTTCATCGGACCAAAGCCCATGCTGGTATCCACTGAGCGGCCGGCCTCGGTGGCGGCCATGCTACAGCCGTTGCCCAGATGCACGGTTATCACGCGGGCCTCGGGCCGGCCCAGGTGGCGGCGGGCCTCGTCGCACACAAACTTGTGGCTGGTGCCGTGGAAACCGTAGGCGCGCAGCCCGTGCTCGGTGTACAGGCGCTCGGGCAGCGCAAAGCGGTAGGCGCGGGGCGGCAGCGTGCTGTGGAACGCCGTGTCGAACACCGCCACCTGCCGGGCCTGCGGGAACAGCTGCTCGGCTACCTCCATGCCCAGCAGGTTGGCCGGGTTGTGCAGCGGGGCCAGCGCAAACAGCTCCCTGATTTTGGCCTTCACGGCCGCCGTAACCAGCGTG
Source organism: Hymenobacter actinosclerus (assembly GCF_900111515.1). Classification (GTDB taxonomy): domain Bacteria; phylum Bacteroidota; class Bacteroidia; order Cytophagales; family Hymenobacteraceae; genus Hymenobacter; species Hymenobacter actinosclerus. The sequence goes on along the minus strand of NZ_FOHS01000002.1, from coordinate 1,086,172 downwards.
GGCTCCCGGAACTCCTCGCCCCCGTGCACTGCCCGGTGCCCCACCACGGCCACCTCATTGGGGCTCTGAATGACGCCAATTTCGGGGTCCATTAGCAAATCCAGCGCCTGCTGCAACCCGGCCCGGTGGTCGGCAATGGGTTCGGTGCGGGTAAGGGTGCGCTCCTGGCCATCGGGGCCCAGGGCCGAGTGCGTAAGCTGGCCCTCGGCCTGGCCGATGCGCTCGATGAGGCCCCGGCACAGCGGCTGCTCGTGGGGCCACTGAAACAACTGGTACTTAAGCGAGCTGCTGCCCGAATTGATGACGAAGATGTGCATGGTAGCGGACTGCCCCCCCGGTCCATTGCCGGAGCCAGGGCGGAAGGGGAGGATTAAGAAAGGCGTAGAACAGGGAAGAACCAGGCCGTAAAGTACGGGCTGGCTGCCGAAAGGCCGGCTGGCAGGCCCAACGGCCAGGTAAACGACCCGCCTATTAGCCGGCCCATAACCTGCTCGGGGGGCGTTGATGGCGGTTGTTTTGGGCTTCCATTGCTGCCGCGCGGCAGCCGGCAGTGGCCTGCGGGCCGTAGCAGCAGGAGCGCCCGGCGTATCTTTGCGCCGGCCGCCACGGCGCCGGCGGCACTACCCGTCCGGTTGCCCCGGCCCCAAACCAAACCGTCGGTGGCAAGTTGTTTTGCCTGGCGAAAGCAGGTTCGTCTGACTTTCTTGTATTCTTTTTACGCTCCCGGATAATGCCGTTTAAACGAAGAGAGATAATAATAACCCAAAACTACGCCAAGCTTATTCTAACGGCCTTGTTCGTAGCCTTGTGCAGCGCCCTGCTGGCCTACTCGCTGAAAAATCTTACCGAACATTTCGAAGAAAAAATAGCCGAAGTGGCCGGTGGCTATCGGTTTGCAGTAGTGCTGCTGCCTACTATCGGAATCACCGCCATTTATTTTTTGCGGAAATACCTTTTTCAAAATAGAAAAAACAAGGGTATCACGGAAATTTATAAAACGCTGGATCAGCGAAAGGAGCACCTGCCGTTCTTTAAAATTCCTTCGCACTACCTAAACGGCTTCCTGACCGTCATCTTCGGCGGCTCGACTGGCATAGAAGTTTCTACGGTGGTAGCCAGCGCCACCATTGGTAATGCCACCTACGAGCGGGAATTTTCGGCCCGGCAGTACAAAAGGGAGCTGATTTGTGCCGGGGTGGTTGCGGGCGTGGCCGTGCTTTTCAATAGCCCGCTGGCCGGTTGGCTTTTTGCGCTGGAGGTAATTGCAAAAGGGCTGAGAAAAACGGTGCTGATTAGCTGCACGGTGGCGGCTCTGGCTGCCTGGATATTTATTTATTCCTTCGATAATCATTCCCTGCTGCCTTTTGTCATCAGCGGCTGGAACTGGCAGGCGGTGCCGTTTTTTGTGGTTCTGAGCTTATTAGCCAGCGTGCTGGCAGTTTATTTCACGGCGTTGGTTATTAAAATAAAAACAGTTTTTGCTAAAATAGATAATAATTTTATTCGGGTTAACACCGGAGCCCTCATTATCGGAATTCTTATTCTGTACTTTCCCACGCTCTACGGCGACAGTTACCACGGCCTGAAGTCGATTCTGAAGGAGGCTGTCGAATTTCAGCCGCTTTCCGTGGGGCTGCTGCTGTTGTTGGTGGTGCTGAAGCCGCTGGCGGCCTCGCTCACGCTGGGCGCCGGCGGAGACGGAGGCGTATTTGCTCCGAGCATCGTGGCCGGCGCCTTTCTGGGCCTGGCCTTCGCGGCCGTATGCAACCGCTTTTTCGGCACCGATCTGGTGCTGCTGAACTTCGCCATGCTGGGGGCGGCCACCACGCTGTCGGCGGCCCTGTACGCCCCTTTCACGGCCCTTATTCTGGTGTGCAATCTGGCCCCAAATGGCTACGCTCTCTTCTTTCCGATGCTGCTGGGCAGCATGATATCCTACCTGTGTGCCAAAAAGATGCTGCCCTACAACGTGTACACCTACGACAACTTCCTGACCCTGAAAGCGCAGGCTGAGTAAGCCGCCCCGAGTTCCAGCCGCCGCCACGCTGTATTCTTCCCTGCAATGACCATCCGCCCCGTACTTCCTTCCGAACCCGTGCTGACGGCCGAAGCGGCCCTGGCGATGGTGCAGGCCGCTCACGCCGAGGCCGAGAAGGGCGGCCACGCCGTTTCTATCACGGTAGTCGACCGCTCGGGTCAGACGCTGGCCGTGCTGCGCGACCACCAGGCGGGCGTGCATACGCTGCGGGCGAGCTACAAAAAAGCCTATACCGCCAACTCGCAAAAGCGCGAAACGGCCGACATTGCCCGCGGCATCATGGACGGCAGCATTCCCGAAGACGTGCGCTACCTCGACGAAAACATGCTCCTGATGGCCGGCGGCGTGCCCATTGTGGTCGGCGGCCGGGTGGTGGGCGGCATCGGGGTGGGCGGGGCGCACGGCTCGGAGGATGTGCGCATTGCCAAAGCAGGCCTCCGGGCGCTGGCGGAATAGGCCGACTGCACTCAGCTCCTGCTTTACTCATTAAGGCCCGCTTCCAAAAGCAGTCGGAGCCAGGTGGCTGGCTGCCGCCGCGTGGCAGAAGCACGTAATTGGCTAGCTTTCCGCCGGCAGATTCCGCAGAACCAGGTCAAATCAAATTATTTGGAATATTTGCTTTGGGTGAGAATTTCCACTACCAAAGGCGCAAGCCAAGCCATGACTTCACTCAAAAAAAAGACGCTTTCGCTGGCGGTGCTGGCGCTGGCCGCAATGGTAGCGGTTCCGGTTTATGTGCGGCACTCAGTCGATAAGTTTATTTTCACGGAGATTGATCAGGTAGAAAATAAAGCATTTGCCATCGTCCTGGGCGCTGCCATTGAAAATAATAACGAACCCGGTAGCTACCTGAAGTACCGGCTGAACGATGCGCTAGCACTTTTTGAGGCCGGCCGCATAGAAAAAATATTGCTTTCGGGAGATAATAGCACGAAGTCACACGATGAGATTTCAGTGATGAATAATTATCTCATTAGAAATGGCATCCCGCAAGATAAAATATACGGAGACTATGCCGGGTTTGATACCTACTCGACTATGGAGCGGGCCAGTAAAATATTCGAGATTGACAATGCCATCGTCGTTTCCCAGGGATTTCACCTGCCCAGAGCTGTGTATATTGCCCGGCAGAAAGGAATAAACGCAACTGGCTACGCAACGAAAACCTCATACGGGAAAATCAGGTATTTCCTCAGAGAGAATATGGCTATCCTGAAATCATGGATAGACTGCCTGATAAACAGGGAAGCAAAGTTCTACGGCGCGAAAATAGATACGAATAAAAGCTCGAATATCATACTGGAGCAGTTATAATATCTGCCGAATAGCGTAGAATAAAGGACAAGTAATTTCTTGTTTTATGGTGCTTTAAATATTCGAAATGTAAAATAATTGCTGTAAAATAGATAGCCAGCAAATATGCCGAACATGCCGTAACCCGCAGTATGAAAATCCTTTACGTTTTGCTGTTTTGGCTGCTGACGGGGATATGCACCGGTAACGCCTCGGCGGGCGGCTTATCGGCCTGGCAGGAATCAACGCCCTATGGCCACCGCCTCGACCACGACGGTTCGGCCGGCGGCTGGATTACCATGACCCTCGATACCACAGTGGTCGAATTTCAGCACTTCTACTTCTACCGCCAGCACACCATTGCCGACTCCAGATCGGGGTATCTGATTATCAACGAAGCCAGCGAGCAAGTTCAGCGGTTCAGCTCGGAAGCCGAGTGGCACCAGCAACTGGCCCGGCAGAAGCTGGTGCCGCTCTGGAAACGAGCGTACAACGCCAACTACAGCGGCATCTTCGGCGACGGCACGTTCTTTTTCCTGGTTTTCTTCCCATTCCCGCTGCTGGTGCCGCTGCTCTGGCTGGCATGCCTGATGAGCCTGCCGTTCTTCGGGCGTAAGCTCTACCGCCTCCGGCGCACAATCTCCTGGCTGTACCCGGCCATCTGCTTAGTGGCAGTGTTACTGAGTGTGTTTCCCCAGAGCCTCTGATTGCCCTGTGGCAGTTTACATTAAAAAGCCGCCGCTACTTCTTTCGAAGCAGCGGCGGCTTTTTAATGTCCTGTCTGAACCTTACTCGCCGCTGGTAGCAGCCGGGCCTTCAGCGGCCGGCATATCGCCGCCTTCGGGGCGGGGACCGCGGCCGTTGCGGTTGCGGCCGCCCCGCTTGCGGCGGCGCTTCTCGCCCTCGGTACCTTCGCTTTCGGTGCCGCTGATGTGGGCGCCGGGCGCATCGGCAGGCAGGGGCAGGCGCGGGGCCTGGCGGGCGGGGGCGTCGGCCGAGCCTTCGGAGGGGTGGCCCTCGCCGGGCGGTGTTACCTGGCCTTCGGGGCGGGGCAGGCGCGGGGCCCGGCGGGGGCGGTTGGGGTCGTTGTCGCGGCGCGGCCGGTCGTCGCGGTCTTCGCGGGGCGGGCGTTGGTAGGGCTGGGCCGGGGCCTGGCCGGCATCGAGGGCCGCCAGGTTGGCCTGGGCGCGGGCAATCCGGGCCTGCTGGTCGGCATCGGGCTTGTCGCCGCGCCGGTCGGGGCGGTTGCCGCCGTCGCGCCCCCCCTCGCGGCCCCCCTCGCGGCCCCCACCGCCCGAACGGCCGCCACCGCCATCGGTGCGACCTGCGCCGCCGCTGCGGGCACCGCGCTCGGGGCGGCCGCCTATTTTGCCGCCCAGGCCACTGAAACGCTTGGGGTCGAACTCGGGCGCCGGGCCCAGGCCCAGACACTCGGTGATGTCGAGCTTCTCGATTTCGCGCTCAATGAGCTTCTCAATCTTCACCACCCGGTCCTGGTCCTGGTCGGAGATGAAGGTGATGGCCGTGCCCTTGGTGGCGGCGCGGGCCGTGCGCCCGATGCGGTGCACGTAGTCTTCGGCGGCGCGCGGAATGTCGTAGTTCACCACGTGGCTCAGCGAGTCGATGTCGATGCCGCGGCTGAGCACGTCGGTGGCCACCAGAATCGGGAACTGCTTGTTCTTGAACTCGCGCATGATCTGCTCGCGCTCCTCCTGGGTGCGGTCGGAGCTGATGCCCTGGGCCACGTAGCCGAGCTTGTTGATGGCCCGCACGATGCCGCTCACGGCCGCTTTCTGGCTCGTAAACAGCACCATGCTCTGCACATCCTGGGTTTTGATGATGTGTTCGAGCAGGTAGATTTTCTGGCGGTCGAAGGCCATATAAAACTGCTGGTCGATGCCGGCGGCGGGCTTGCTCACGGCCAGCCGGATTTCTTCGGGGTCCTGGAGCAATTGCTTCGAGAAGTCGCGGATTTTGGTGGGCATGGTGGCCGAGAACAGCAGCGTCTGGCGCACCTTGGGCAGCTGGCGCACGATGTTGAGGATGTCATCGGAGAAGCCCATGTCCATCATCTTGTCGGCCTCGTCGAGCACCAGGTACTTCAGGTCCTCGAACTTCACGTAGCCCATCTGCATGTGGGCAATCAGGCGGCCGGGCGTGGCCACGATAATATCGGCCCCCGAGGTGAGGGCGCGCTTCTGCTGCTCCCAGCCCTCGCTTTTGCCGCCGCCGTAAATGGCAATCGAGCTGGCTTCCACGAAGTAGCCAAAGCCCGTTACCTGCTCATCAATCTGGGTGGCCAGCTCGCGGGTGGGCACCAGCACGAGCGTGGAGGTGGTGCCGTGCTTGGCGTGCGAAATCTTGTCGAGCAGCGGCAGCAGGTAGGCGGCGGTTTTGCCGGTGCCGGTCTGGGCGCAGGCAATCAGGTCTTTGCCTTCCAGGATTTTAGGGATGGCCTGCTCCTGAATCGGGGTGGCCTGCTGGTAGTTCATGGCGTCGACGCCGGCCAGCAAATCGTCGTGGAGGTTGAATTCAGAAAACGTCAAGGTTCAGCTTGAAAAAGGAGGATGAAAAAAGACTGACCTGTCGTTTCTGGGCCAGCAAACCGCGGTGGTGCTCTGCTAACAAAGATAGAAGATAAAGGGCGGACCGGTTTTATAGCGCCATTTTATCCCCGCCGGCCATTCTGCCGTAGGTTAAAGACTTCTCCTTCTGAATTAACCTGCATTGAAGCACCTTTTCGCGCTGCTGGTGGCTACGGCCCCGACCTTGCTGCCGGCCACCGCCACGGCCCAAACCACCCCCGCCGATTCGGCAGCCACTGCCGTTACCCAGCCCGGCAACCCTTTTACGGTGTATGGCTTTGTGGATGCGTATTACGGCTACGATTTCAAGCATGCCCGCGGCCACGAACGGCCCAACTTTATCTTCTCCCACAACCGCCAGAACGAGTTTACGGTGAACCAGGGCCTGATTGGTTTGCGCTACGATAACGACCAGGTGCGGGGCGAAGTGGGCCTGCACGCCGGCACCTACCCCTCGGCCAATTACGCCCCCGAAGACCCCATTATCCGCAACATCTACCAGGCCTACGCCGGCTTTCGGCCCTTCCGCAAGGCCTGGATTGATGCCGGTATCTTCAGCTCGCATATCGGCATCGAGTCGGCGCTCAGCAAGAACAACTGGACGCTGACCCGCTCGCTGGCCGCCGAGGGTTCGCCCTACTACGAGGCCGGCGTGAAGTTCACCTACGAAATGGACCCTAAGCTCACGCTCACGGCCCTGGTGCTCAACGGCTGGCAGAATATCCGCGAAACCAACCAGGCCAAGGCCCTGGGCACCCAAATTCAGTGGCAGGCCACCGACAAACTGCTCATCAATTCCAGCACCTTCTATGGCAACGAGCAGCCCGAGGGCCTGGTGCGCCGCCGCCGCTTCTTCCACGATTTCTACGCCCGCTACGCTGCCTCCGACCGCCTGAGCCTGGCGCTGGTGTGCGATGTAGGCAAACAGCAGCGCCCCGAAGCTGATGCCCGGGCCGATACCTGGTACACCGGCACGCTGCTGGCCCGCTACCAACTGGCCGATAAATGGCGCCTCGGGGCCCGGGCCGAGTATTTCAGCGCCGACCACGGCGTAGCCATACGCAATACCACGCCCGCCCTCACCGACCCCGATTTCAACGTCCGGGCCGGCTCGCTCAACCTCGATTACCTGCCCACCAGCCACGTAGCCGTGCGCGTCGAGGGCCGCCTGTTCAACTCCGGCCACGACTTTCTTACCGACCGCAACGGCAACCCCACCAAAAGCTACGGCAACCTCACCAGCAGCATCGCGCTGTCGTTCTAAAATTCCCAGGGCTTCAGTTCTGGGCTACGTAGACCCCAACGGAACCGCTGACTAGCCCAGGGTTTCAACCCTGGGGATTTGGGCCCGCCAGAATTTCCAGCTGCCAGCGCAACTGCTCGGGGGTTACGGGGAAGGGCTGGGCGTGGCGGATGGTCTGGTACACCGCATCGAACAGGCCGGCGTAGTTGCTCGCCGGAGCCGGTAGTAATTCAGTCTGAAAGTGGCCCGGTTCGGTAGCCAGTGTGAGCACACCTTCGGCACCGGCCGGCTCGTGGCCGTAGCTGGCTGTGGTGGGCAAAATCCCCGCCACCAGTTGGGTTTCCTGCACGTCGGTGCGGTTTTTTTGGAACGAGCCAGCCGTGCCATGCAGCACGTAGGCCGGGCCCGCCGCGGCCGTTAGCAGGCTGCCGGTCACGAATACGTGCAGGCCTTCAGGATATTCGAGGTGGGCGTGGAAATAGTCGTCGACGCGGGAGTTGGGGCGGTGGCTGGCCCGCGTAAAGCGGCTGTGGGCGGGCTCTCCGAACAAACTCAAGGCCTGGTCGAGCACGTGGGGGCCCAGGTCGAAGCTCAGGCCGCTACCGGGGGCGGCGGCGTCTTCCTTGAACTGCTTGGGGTTGAGGGCCACCTTGTAGCGGTCGAAGCGGAAATGCACCTCCGTGAGCCGGCCCAGTCGGCCACTTTCCACCACCTGCCGCACCAGCTGGAAATCGGAATCCCAGCGGCGGTTCTGGTAGGCCAGCAGGTGGCGCTGCTGCCGGGTGGCCAGGGCCAGCAGCTCATCCAGCTCGGCCGGAGTGGTGGCTACGGGCTTTTCGATGAGCACGTGCTTGCCGGCCAGCAGCGCCTGCCGGGCCAGCGCAAAATGCGTGTCGTTGGGTGTATTGATGACGACCAACTCCAGCACATCGTCGGCCAGCAGAGCCGCCACCGAATCGTAGCTGATGATATCGGGGTAGGTTTGGACGGCGGTTTGGCGGTGGCGCTCCACCACGGCCCGCAGCCCGAAAAGGGGGCTAGTGCTCAGAAAAGGCGCATGAAATACGCGGCCCGACATTCCGTAGGCCAGCAGGCCGGTCTGGATGGGAAGCATTTTTGTTGTCAGTTGTCAGTTGTCAGTAAAGAACGTCATTCTGAGCGCAGCGAAGAATCTCGTAGGCTGATGTTCAAATGTAGTTAAACGACCTCACGCATGATTCTTCGCTGCGCTCAGAATGACGTTCTTTACTGACAACTGACAACTGACAACTGACAACTGACAACTGACAACGAACCCATGCTCGACCGATTCTCCGCGCAGGCTGACCTGTACGCCCGCTACCGCATCGACTACCCGCCGGCTCTCTACCAGTGGCTGCTGCCGCAGGTGGCGGGCCGGGGCCGGGCCTGGGACTGCGCCACCGGCAACGGGCAGGTGGCGGCGGTGCTGGCCGGGGAGTTTGAGCAGGTAGATGCCACCGACATCAGCGCCAACCAGCTGGCCCGGGCCCCGGCGCTGCCCAATGTCCGGTACCAGCTCAGCCCGGCCGAAAGCACGCCCTTCGCGGCCAACAGCTTCGATTTAGTTACCGTGGCCCAGGCCCTGCACTGGCTGGAGCCCGCCGCTTTCCACCACGAAGCCCGGCGGGTGCTGCGGCCCGGCGGCGTGCTGGCCGAGTGGGGCTACAGCTTCTGCCACACCGACGAGGCGGCCCTGAACCAGGCGCTTAACCGGTTTCACGACGAAACCTCGGCTCCGTACTGGGATGCCAACCGCCGGCATATCGCAGAAGAGTACGCCCAAATTCCCTTTCCTTTCGCCGACGTGCAGCGGGCGCGCTTTACGGTTGTCCGGCACTGGCTGGTGGCCGATATGCTGGGTTACCTGCGCTCCTGGTCGGCCGCCGCCAACTACACCCGCCAGCACCACGGCGCCGATTTGGTGGCCCTGGTAGCCGGGGAGCTGACGCGCCTGTGGGGGCCAGGCAAGCGGCTGGTAACGTTTCCGGTTTTCGGGCGGCTGGGCCGGAAAGAATAAACGGGCCCGGTGGGCGTTGCAGGAGCTTCTACGGAGCCGGTTTTATGACATTGAATACCTATCTGCGGGCGCTGGCCCTGTTCTACCGCACGCTGCTGCCCCAAACCATACTGCTTTCGGCCCTGGTGCTGGGCGCTACTGCCCTGGGCGCCGGCCTGCTACAGCTGCCCTGGCCACCGCCCCTGGGCCCGGGGCTGGTGCTGATGAAGCTGGGCACGTTTCCGCTGCTTGCTTATCTGGAGCACCGGCTGCGGCCCCACCAGTACTGGTTCTACCGCAACCTGCACCTGGCCCCCTGGCAGCTCTGGGCCCCGCTGGTTGTGCTGGACACGCTAGCCTTCTGCGCTTTGGCGGGCGTATTACATCAGCTGGTCGCCTGATGCGCACTCCCGAAATACCCCGGCCCGCCGCGGCCCACCTGCTCGAAGCCGACGGCATTCGGCTGGCGTTTGGCAACCGCGTGCTGCTGTCGGATGTGTACCTGCGGGTGCAGACGGGGCAGGTAGTGGGCCTGCTGGGGCGCAACGGCTGCGGCAAATCCACGCTGCTCCAGACCCTATCCGGGGGCCGCCAAGTGGCCGATGCCTCGGTGCGCGCCAACGGGCGGCGGGTGGTACCGGCCTACCGCCAGCCGGGCCTGCTCAACTACCTGCCCCAGGTGCCCGTGCTGCCTCGCCAACTACCCATAGCGGCGGCGGCCCGGCTGCTCGGGGTGAATGCCGCCGCCGCGTTAAGCGCCTTTCCGGAGCTGCTGGCGCAGGTGCAGCGGCCGGTGGGCGAGCTGTCGGGCGGCACCGCGCGGCTGGTGGAGGTGCTGTTGCTGCTGCACGCCGATACCCGGTTCACGCTGCTCGACGAGCCCTTCACCGGCGTGATGCCCGTGCACCTCGAAACGCTGGCCGACGTGATGCGGGCCGTCAAACTCCGCAAAGGCCTGCTGCTCACCGACCACCGCTACGAGCAGGTGCTGGCTCTCTGCGACGTGGTGTATTTGCTGCACGACGGCCGCCTGGAATTGCTGGCCAACCCCCGCGAAGGCCTGCGCGACCGAGGGTATATTAGCAGTTAGCAGCTAGTGCTTAGTGAAAGAACGTCCTTTTCCCTTCTCTCTTGTTCCTTCTCATGACCAAACTTCCCCTCCACAAGCTACGCGTATTGGAGCTGGCTTCGGTGCTGGCCGGGCCCCAGGTGGGGCAGTTTCTGGCCGAATTGGGGGCCACCGTGCTGAAAATTGAAGCCCCGGCCGGCGACGTAACGCGCAACTGGCGCACGGCCGCCGAAGCTCCCGATGCGCCGGTTTCGGCTTATTTCAGCGCCGCCAACTGGGGCAAATCCAGCCGCGTGCTCGACCTGACCACCGCGGCCGGCCGGGCCCAGCTGCACGAGCTGGCCGCCGGGGCCGACGTGGTGCTGGCCTCCTACAAGCCCGGCGACGCCGAGAAGCTCGGGGCCGATTATGCCACGCTCGCCGCCCTGAACCCGCGGCTGCTCTACGGTTCCATCACCGGCTACGGGCCCGAAAGTGCCCGCGCCGGCTACGATGCCGTGCTTCAGGCCGAAACCGGCTTTATGCACCTCAACGCCGCCGGCCCCGGCCAGCCGGCCCAGAAAATGCCGGTGGCCCTCATCGACCTGCTCACGGCGCACCAGCTCAAGGAGGCCCTGCTGCTGGCCCTCTACCAGCGCGAGCGAACCGGTAGCGGCGCGCTACTCGAAGTCTCGCTGCACCACAGCGCCCTGGCCTCGCTCGCCAACCAGGCCGCCAGCTTTCTGGTAACGGGCCAGGAACCCCGGCCGCTGGGCTCGGGCCACCCCAGCATCGTGCCCTACGGCACCGTGTACACCGCCGCCGACGCCACCCAGCTGCTGCTCGCCGTGGGGTCCGACGGGCAGTTCCGCCAGCTCTGCGCCGTACTCGACCGAAACGAGTGGGCCGCTGATTCCCGCTTCACTACCAACCCTGCCCGCGTAGCCCACCGGCAGGAGCTGGAGGAGCTGTTGCGCCAGCGAATTGCGGAAGTGGAGGGTGAAAAGCTGCTGGCCGAACTGGAAAAGCGCGCTGTGCCGGCCGGGGCCGTGCGCGCGGTAGGGGAGGCGCTGGCGCAACCGGCGGCCCGGGCCATGCTGTTGCCGCCCACCGCCGGTTTTCCGCACGCCGGGTTGCGTACGGTGGCTTTTCGCAGTAGTGCCTGGGCCGTGGCCGCCACGTTGCCGGGGCCGCCGGCACTGGGCGCCCGGGCCGATAAGGATTCCGGCGAATGAGCCGGTAGTACTGCTCCGATTCGCTCCTTTGCCAACTTTTTGCGTAAATAAGGCTTCCCCTTTGCTCACCCGCGCCTTTTCGGGCGCCCAAGCTGTTTTTTGCTGCATGGACGAAGAAACTCCCCGCACCCGACCCACAACCCCCACTTCCCTGACCGGCCCGCCGACCGATTCGCGCCCCGCCATCCGCACCACCCACGACCTCAACCAGGCCAGTACGCCCAACTCCGACGGCGAAGCGCCCAACCCCCCCGGCGACCCGGGCGCCGCGCCTACCGACCGCCTCAACCAGATTTTCGAGGGCCTCAAGCAGAAATCGTCGGCCAAGCAGGCCATTTACCGCCAGACGCTGGACACGTTCGAACTGCTGCGCCAGGTGTCGCAGGAGCTGGTTCTGGAGCTCAGCAACAAGGTAACGGCCTTCGATTCGTCGGTGCTGATTGAGTACCGGCCCGTGAACGAGATGGAGTTTCACATCCGCTTCAGCGGCGATTTGCTGATGTTCGTGCTGCATTCCAACATCGTCACCTTCCCCGACGACTATGGGCCCATGCCCACCAAATACGTGGAGCAGGACTTCCGGCGGCGGTTTTTTGGCCACATCATGGCCTACAACTTCATGGCCGACAGCATCAAGTACCAGCGCCTCAACGACCCCGGCTACCTGGTCGGGCGCCTGCTCATCAACATCGACCGGCACTACTTCCTCGAAGGCGTGCAGCAGCTCGAACTGCCCGACAACGATATGTCGGACAACCTCGTGACGGAGGACGGCTTGCGCCTGTTCGTGGAAAGCGCCATGATTGCGGCCGTCAACAACGACCTTATTGCCCCGCCCATGACCGACATCCAGAAAATCACCGTCAAGCAGAAGCTCGAAAACCAGCAGGTCAGCCGCGGCAGCAAAGTGGGTTTCAGCTTCGGCAACCAGCAGCGGCCCCACAACATCGACGGCCTCCCGTATTAAAAGCCCTTCCGCTTCTGAAAACGAAAAGGGCCTTCCCGGAGGCCGCTCAACTAGCTGAGCGGCCTCCGGGAAGGCCCTTTGTTGAGTGTCGGGGTGAATCTTTGGCTTGTTACCGCGCCGAGTAGCCCACCTTTTCGCGCACCTTGTTGAGCACGCCCGTGCCGTAGGCCTGGGCTTTGCGGGCGCCCTCGGCCAGCTTTTTGTCTACTTCGGGCAGGTTCTGGCTGTAGAAAGTGAACCGCTCGCGCTCCTCGGCAAAGCGGGTGCGAATGGCCTCGAACAGCGCCTGCTTGGCGTGGCCGTAGCCGTAGCCGCCATTCAGGTAGTTCTGGCGCATTTCGGCCACCTGGTCGGCATTGGCTACCAGCGCGAACAGCTTGAACGTGGTGTCGGTATCGGGGTTTTTGGGCGCTTCGAGCGGGGTGCTGTCCGAGACGATGGTTTTGATGGTTTTGAGCAGCGTCTTGTCATCGACGAAAATGTCGATGGTGTTGCCGTAGCTCTTGCTCATCTTCTGGCCATCGACGCCGGGCACCAGCATCACCTGCTCATCTACCCGCGGGCGGGGCAGCACGAAGGTGTCGCCGTAGCGGCTGTTGAAGGCCTGGGCCATGTCGCGGGCAATTTCGAGGTGCTGCACCTGGTCCTTGCCCACGGGCACGATGTCGGCGTCGTAGAGCAGGATGTCGGCGGCCATGAGCACGGGGTAGGTGAACAGGCCCGCATTTACGTCCGAAAGCCGGTCGCTCTTGTCCTTGAAGCTGTGCGCGTTGGCCAGCATCGGGTAAGGCGTAAAGCAGCTTAGGTACCAGGTCAGCTCGGTTACCTGCGGCACGTCGGACTGCCGGTAGAATAGGTTTTTATCGGTATCGAAACCGCAGGCCAGCCAGGCGGCGGCCACGGCGTAGGTGTTCTCGCGCAGCAGCGCCGCGTCGCGCACAGTGGTCAGCGAGTGCAGGTCGGCAATGAAGTACAGCGAGTCGTTGGCCGGGCTTTTCGACAGCTCGATGGCGGGCAGGATGGCGCCGAGCAGGTTGCCCAAGTGTGGGCGCCCGGTACTCTGGATGCCGGTAAGGATGCGGGACATGTATTTTAAGCTATTAGCCAGCAGCGGTTAGCTGTTAGCTTGATGTTGAAAAATTAGCCATTTCGGCAGCGAAAAACGCTGTAATAGCTGTTTAATTGGATCCGGCAGTGGGCAGCGGGGCCGGAGCCGCCGTAGGCAGACCGCGGTTGAGGGAGCGAACAAACGGAACTAGGTTTTCCATAAAGATGGTATCGTCGGCCAGTAGCTTCTGCAAATCGGGCCGGCCGGTAACAAGAGGGGCTATTGTCTCGCGGAATTCCCGGCTGACGCCCCCCCAGTTATTGGCGCTTACCACGGTAAAATCCGACTGGCCGGCCGGTTGCAGCAAGTACACCGTCTTCCACGATGCTCCGCCACCGCCAACAAAGCCTTTGTTACTGCCCAGCACAGGGGATGCATTGGCCGCGAAGAATCGGTACTCATAAAGCTTTACCTGGCCGCTGTCGAGAAATTCTGCGAAACCACGTTGTACATCGCTACCACTAAAACCATCATCAACCTGAAATCCGCCGACAGGTACGAACCGGTGTTTGCCCACCTGAAACCAGAGTATATCCTCAGGATTTAGCGGTTGCTTTTCACTCTTGCCGTCTTTAACGAGAAGCGTGTTTTCGTTCCGCAGCTTCAACTTGGCCGAATGCAGCAACTGGCGGTTATCAGCCAGCACATAAGTGCCTGCTTCGAAGGATTTGTACTGGGCCAAAAGGGCCTGGGGCAGTAGTAAGCCAACGAATAGTGCTAAAAAACGAATCATATGGTTAGTAGAAAAGCAGTAGTTACACGCTGACATCAGCCTCGGCCTGCTCCTGCAGCACCTCGGTTTCGTCCTTGCCCAGATACTGGTCGATGACGTAGTGGGCGAGGTAGAGTAGGGGCGTGAGCAGGATGGCCGCCGCGAATTTATACCAGTAATTGGTGTTGGCCACTTCCAGCACCTGGTTTAGCGTCCAGTTGCCAAACACATAGAAGGCCACGAACAGCACGACTACCGAATCGACGAGCTGGGAAACGAGCGTGGAGCCGGTAGCCCGCAGCCAGATGTAGCGCCCGCCCGCCACGCGCCGGAACCACTGGAAGATGCTGGCATCGAGCACCTGTCCGATGATAAAGGCCGTAAGCGAGCCGATGATAATGCCCAGGCCCTGCCGGAAAATGCTGTGGTAGGCGAAGTCGATATTGAATGGTCGGCCCTGCGAGTCGGTGCTGTTGACATCGAGCCAGAACTGGGCCGGCGGCAGCTCGGTAGTGGCCAGAATCACGAGGAAGGCGTACAGAATCAAGCCCACCGTGAGGAAGCTCACGCGCAGCACGCCCTCGCGCCCGAAGTACTCGTTGATAATATCGGTGGTGATGAATACTACGGGCCAGATGATGACGCCCGCCGTGAGGTTGCCGGGCAGCCCCATCAGCTTATCGACCGAAAAAATCTTCACCCCAATGATTTCGGCCAGCAGCGCATTCACGATAAAAATACCGCTGAGCACGAGGTAGAGCTGCTGCTTTTTGTGGGCGAAGGTTTTGGCGGGCATAGGGAAGGACAGGGGGATAGGGGGACGCAACAACATGGTCATGCTGAGCGAAGGCGGAGCATCTCTACCGCTTCGTTGCATTCAGTATGATGACCAATGCGGTAGAGATGCTTCGACTCCGGCTCCGCCTTCGCTCAGCATGACAAACGTTTGCATTATTCTCCAGCAACTCCTACTCGGCCACCGAAAACGTGCTGCCTTCCAGCGCCAGACTGGTCCACGAAAACTGGGTTTTGGCCTCGGCCAGCAACGGCTCCAGGTCGCGGTAGCGGCTCGAAAAGTGGCCGATGAGCAGGCGCTGCACCTCGGCGCGGCGGGCCAGCAGGCCGGCCTGGCGGGCGGTGCTGTGGTGGGTAATGGCGGCCCGCTCGCGCATATCGTCCAGGAACGTAGCCTCGTGGTAGAGCAGGTCGACGCCGTGCACCAGCTCGGCCAGGGTTTCGGTGTAGAGCGTATCGGAGCAGAAGGCGTAGCTGCGGGCGTGCTTGGGCTCGGTGGTAACGGCCGCGTTCAGGGCCAGCAGCTGGCCGGCCTCGTCGCGCACGTCTTCGCCCAGCGTGAGGGCCGTGAGCTGGGCCGGCAGCAGGCCGGCGGGCAACTGCGCGGCCAGCAGGCGGCGGCGCTTGGGCTTCTCGCGGAACAGGTAGCCGCAGCACGGAATGCGGTGGCGCATGGGCAGCGAGTGCACCGTCAGGTTCTTGTCTTCGAAAATCAGCCGGTGCTCGGTGGTTTCAACGGCCGTGAACTCCAGCGCGAAGTTGAGGTGGGTGTGCGAATGCCGGAACTGGGTGGTCAGGATTTCATCGAGGCCGGCGGGGCCGAACAGTTGCAGTGGCTCGGTGCGGCCGGTCAGGTTCATGGTGCCCAGCAGCCCGAACAGCCCGAAGAAGTGGTCGCCGTGCAGGTGGCTGATGAAAATAGTTTGCAGCCGCTGGGGACGCAGCTTGTATTCGAGCAGCCGCCGCTGGGTGCCCTCGCCGCAGTCGATGAGGTAGGGCGTGCCGCCGACGCTCAGCACCTGGGCCGTGTGGTGGCGGTCGAGAAACGGGGTGGCCGAAGCACTGCCCAGGATTTTCAGCTCAAACTCCATAGAAAGCTACAAGCCGCAAGCTACAAGCTGCAAGCCACGAGCTGAAGGTTGAACATCAGCTTGCAGCTTGCAGCTTGGGGCGTGCGGCTAAAAAAATTACTCTTTGCTGGTGAGGTCGCGCTCGATGGCGTGCAGGAAGATGCGGTCGATACCTTCTTCCACGGTGGGCAGAATGTGCAGTACCGATTCGAGCTTGCTGATAGTGATGAGCTTCATGACGTGGTCCTGCAGGCCGGTCATCACCAGCAGGCCACCGGTCGAGTTGCACAGGCGGTTGGCAATCAGGATGGAGCTCAGGCCCGACGAGTCGGTGTATTTTACGTTGCTCAGGTCCAGGATCAGGTTGTTGATGCCCTCGGCGTTAAGCTTCACGAATTCCGACTTCAAATCGGGCGCAACAGTAGTGTCGAGCTTTTTTTCGTCAATCGTGATGATGGTGTAGGTTTCTTTTTTATCGATGGAGTACTTCATACCGCAGGTCGGTTCGGTTGTTTGGGAGTAATTGCGAAGGTAACAAAAAAAGCCGTTGGGCGTGAATCCTGGGTGAAGCCCAGAAAACGGGCCTGGCAAACCCTACGGCCGGGTTTTGCCCGCCAGCCCGAAGGTCAGCGTGCTCCAGGTACTCTGCCAGTCGGCTCCGGTAGCGGCCGGCACACTCTCCATGCGCACGGTGCTGACCAGGTACGGACCCGGACCGGACAAATGTAACAACACCCGACCGTTTTGGTTGCTGCGCAGTTTCTGCAGCAGCGCGCGGGGCCGGGCGCCGCGCCGCCACAGCCGCACCAGCTGGCCCGCAACGGGCTGGCCATTGCGCAGCACGCGCACCGTTAGTGGGGCTTCGGGACTCAGCAAATAGGGGTTCTGCTCGGGCACCAGCTCCAGCGGCAGGCCCACCGGCCGGGCCCAGGCGCGGGCCGTATCGGCGGGGTTGGGCGCGCCGGCCTGCACCAGCGTTTTGGCGCAGCGCCGGTAAGCTTCGCGGCCGGGCGCGGTGGTCTGGCCCCGCTGCTCGCGCAGGGCCAGTACGTTGTCGAGGCCCTCTTCCCGGAGGTAGGCCGAAAACCTGTCGGCCTCCAGGGTAATGGCGGCGTTGTTGGTGGCCAGCGCTACCAGGTGGGTGCCGGGCTGAGTGAACGTGACGGTGCTCTGGATGGTATCGTCGGGGCTGGGGGCGGACAGGCGCAAATCGGCCGGAGCCGCGCCGGGCGCGTAGTGACGCAGCAGCACCAGGCGGCGGCTCCGGCCGGCCCAGGCCTCGCCCCGAAAATCCTCGCCTGCCAGCCGCCGCAGGTGTACGCTGGCACCCGGGGCTACCACAAACCGCGCCGGCTCCAGCCAGAACTCATGAGCCAGCGCCGCCGAAGTGGCCGTCAGCAGCAGAATCAGCAGGGCAGATGGGAGGCGTCTCATGCGGTGGGGAGAACAGGCGAGTGAAATAAATCTGCGCTGGCGGCCAAAACTCCGTTAGTACAGCCGTGATTTACTCACTGCTCAGGCCCGCTCCAGGGCCAGCTGGTAGGCGTGCTCGTAGTACACGCGCAGGTTTTTCCAGTCGAACATTTCGGCCGAGCTTTCCACGTTGTTGCGCTGCATGATTCGCTCGCGGCGGTTGAGCTGCACGAACTGCCAGAGCATGTCGGTGAGCTCCTCGGCAGATTCGTCGAAGCTTTTTTCCTGGCGATGCACCACGAAAATGCCCTGCTCGTCGTGGGCAGGCACGTTTTGCAGCACATAGTCGCCGAAGCCCGAGAGGTCGGAGGTGATGGCCGGTACGCCGCGGGCCACGCATTCGAGGGGCGTGTAGCCCCAGGGCTCGTAGTAGCTCGGAAACACGCCCAGGTGGCAGCCGCGCACGAACTGGCCGTACTCCATGCCGAACAGGGGCGAGGTGGGCGACACGAAGTCGGGGTGGTACACGATTTTCACCCGGTCGTGCTGGTTGTTTACCAGGTTGGCGCGGCGCAGGAAGTTGAGGATGTCATCAGTTTGGTCATCGACCAGGTTGTGGGTGATGACGGGGGGCAGGGCCTGGGTTTTCCAGCTTTGCAGCGTGCGGCGGTAACGCAGGCGCCAGTAGTCGTCCACCATCGTGCTCAGGTCGGGCAGGCGGTTGTCGTCGGAGGCGGCGGCGGCAAAAAACAGCCGCTCGCCCACCTGCCGCTCGATGGCCTCGCAGGTTTCGCGCACTTCCTCCAGCACGGCCCGGCTCTGCAGCACCTGCGGGTTGATGCTGGTGAAGGGCCGCTTGGTGATAAAAAACATGACTACCTGCCCCTCCAGGCCACTTTGCTGCAGGCGGTAGTTGAGCCGGGCCAGGGCCTCCAGCGTCAGGTCGAAGCCCTTGTTGTGGTATTCGTAGCGCCCACTCGTGAACAGGTACAGCGTCTTATCCAGATCAAACGAGTAGCTCTGGAAGAAGTGGGCCATCACGAACTCGTGAATCTTGTTTTTGTACTGCTGGTGCAGGTTCTGGAACTCGTGCAAAGCCACAAACCGCTCGATGTTGAGGCCGTTGGGCAGCACCGCGTCCGGAATCCGGTCGAGCAGGTAAATGCACTCGCGCACCGTCAGCTCGCTTACCGTCGTGAACACGTGGGCCCCGTGGGCGGCGGCGCGCTCCATGGTTACGGCCGGCTCGATGTTGAAGCGCCGGGCCTCCGCCAGCCAGTCCACCTGCATGAGGTGGTCGTAGAAGTTGGGGTCGTTCATGGCCAGGTAGCGGCCCAGCAGCGTGGCGTGGGTCGTGAACACCACCTGCACCGGCACCTGCTCGCGGCGCAGTGCCGGAATGGCCACGCCGGTCATCCACTCGTGGAAGTGGGCAATCAGCTGCCGGGGCGGCGCTGTTTCGGCGGCCAGCAGCGTCAGAAACACTTTGGCCAGCTCGCCGAAGGCCACTACCTGGTGCAGCAAATCGTCGGCGGCGGGCACCGGAATGTGGTGGTCGTTCCAGAGGTCGGCCTTGATGGCATCGAGCTGCGGATACACCTGAAACGGGTCAATCAGCACGACGCGGGGGCGGCCCGTGACGAGCCAGGTGCCCAGCTGCACCTGGTAGCCCAGCGCCCGCATGGCCCGCACGGCGCTGGCAAACGAGTCTTCGGAGGAAGCTAGCAGGTTCTCATCGTCGGGCTCGAACTCGCCCTGGGCCTGTTGCGGGAAATAGGGGCCCAGCAGGCAGTAGCGCCCGCCCCACACCTGCCGCGTGGCCGGCACCTTGCTCCGGATAACGGTGTAAATGCCGCCCACCTGGTTGCAGACTTCCCAGGCTACCTCCACCAGCAGAGTATCGTCGGGAATGGTAGATGCGGGTGGGGTAGGGGGAGATGAAGACGTGGGCATTGGCGGCAGAGAGTGGGTTTGGAGCTACAAGCTACAAGTCGGGAGCTAAAAACTCCTGCCAGAACGGCGTAGGGACGCAATATTTTGCGTCCCGTCGTTGCTGACGCTGACTATTACGCATTATTGTTCAACGACGAGACGCAAAATATTGCGTCTCTACGCCGTTCTGGCTAACTCGAATAGCGCAAAACTACCCCGGTTGCTGCGACAGAATCAGCACCGAGTAGGGAGCCAGGCCGAAGGTTCCGTGGAAGGGTTGGTCGTCGTAAATGCCTTCCTCGGCCTCGCAATCCACGCTTTCGAAGTTGCCGAACTCCTGGTCGTAGCCAGCCCAGTCGGAGTTGAAGCGCACGTGCCAGCGGCCGGCGCGGGGCAGGCCCAAGCGGTAGTCGGCGTGGCTCTGGTCGGCGAAGTTGCACAGCACCACCGTGGTGTCGCCGGGGCCGCCCTGGTCGCGGCGGATGAAGGCCAGCACCTTCTGCTCGTCGTTGAGGTGGTGCACTTCGGCGTGCTGGCCCAGCAACCCGCGGGTGTGGCCGGCGTGGTTGCGGCGCAGGGCAATCAGGTCTTTGTACAGGCGCACGAGGCCGGCGTGCTCGTCGGCGCGGGTCCAGTCGAGGGGCTGGTCGTCGGAGAAGGAGCCGTCGGCCAGCATGGTCTGGCCCTGGAAAATCATGGGGATGCCGGGCACCGTGAGCACCAGCGCCGCACCCAGGGTCGAGCGTTTTTTGGGAAACCAGGAGGCCGCCGCGCCGGGCATGATTTCCTCGGGCACCCGGGCCTTGCCGTTCGCTACTTCGTCGTGGCTTTCGGTGTACACCACCCGCTGAAACGACTCGCCGTTGTAGCGGTGCAGCACGGCCTCGGCCACGGCCGGCATGCTGCGGTCGGCGTCATCGGGCGTAGTCAGCGCGTCGCGGATGGGGTACACGAAGCGGGCGTCCCACTGGCTGGAAAAGCCCTGGCCGCCGTCTTCGGGGGCGCGGGTGATGTAGTCGTCGCCGAGCAAATCCTCGGCAATCATGATTTTCCAGGGCATGCGGGCGCGCACTTCCTCGTTTATCCAGCGCATCAGGCTATAGCCGTCGGGCAGGTCGTGGGCGGGGTCGGTGGTGCCGTTCACGTTGCGCACGTGGGCAATGGCGTCGCAGCGCAGCCCGTCGAGGCGGTAGTCTTCGAGCCACATGAGCGCGTTGTCGAGGATGTAGCGGCGCACGGCCGGGCGGCCGTAGTCGGGGCGGTTGTGGCCCCAGGGCGTCTCGGCGCGCCAGTCGTTGTAGAAGTAGATGCCGCCGCCGTCGTTTTCCTGCCAGCCGTCGAACTGCCATAAGTCCAGGTCGCCGGGGCCGA
This sequence comes from Hymenobacter actinosclerus, assembly GCF_900111515.1. GTDB lineage: Bacteria > Bacteroidota > Bacteroidia > Cytophagales > Hymenobacteraceae > Hymenobacter > Hymenobacter actinosclerus. The sequence continues at coordinate 1,065,345 of NZ_FOHS01000002.1, read as the reverse complement.
AGTGATTGTACACCACGTCCAGAATCACGGCGATGCCGCGGCGGTGGGCCTGCTTGATGAACTCCTGGAAGCCGGCCGGCCCGCCGTAATCCCCATCAATAGCAAACGGGTGCGCGGGGTTGTAGCCCCAGCTCAGGCGGCCCGGAAACGCCGCCGCGGGCATGATTTCCACGGCGTTGATGCCCAGCTCGCGCAGGTAATCGAGCTTTTCGATGGCGTCGTAGAAGGTGCCGGGCCGCTCGGGGTCGGGGGCGTAAAAGGTGCCGATGTGCAGCTCGTAAATCACCAGTTCGTTCCAGGCCGGCATCTGAAAAGCGTCGTCTTCCCAGTCGAAATTAGGGTCGACTACCACCGAGCTGCCGGCCGAATGGGTTACCTGGCGGGCGTAGGGGTCGTTTTTGGTCAGCTCGCCGTGGGGCGTGGTCAGGTGGAACTTGTACTCGGTGCCGGACCCGAGGTCGGCGAAGTCGGCCGCCCAGTAGCCGTCTTCTTCGGCCGTGAGCGGGTGCGAGTCGGCATTCCACTCATTGAAAGGGCCCAGCACCGAAACGGCGGTGGCGGCCGGCGCCCACACCCGGAACGTGGTGCCGCCCGTGTGGGGCCGGGCGCCCATGCCGCCCTGCAGCAGGGTGGGGGCAGTTGCGGGGGTGGTTAGAGGGCCGGCAGTAGCATCCGGGGTAAGAAGGGTTGGCATCAGGCAGAAATACTGAAAAATAAAGCGCCCACAAAAGCGGGTAGTTTCTCAGATACCCGTAAAAGCGGGCTGGGGTTGTATCCCTCGCCTGGCTGGCAACGCGGCTACTGCGGTTGGCTGGACGTAGGCCGCATAGGTTCTGGGGGCATCGGGCGGTTTATCGGGCAGCAGCAGCCAACTACTTTGCTCCGCTTGGCTTAGCCCGCCCGCCAGCGGAAGGTAGGGGGCTTATTTGGTGATGGTAGGCTTGAATGTTTTAATGATGCGCACCGGTGCGCTGCCGTTAGTGGGCACCACCTCAAACGACACGCGCACGCCCACAACGCGTAGCTCGGCCGTGGCCTCAAGCGTGCCCCCGACGTAGTACATAGGCGTCGGCGAGCTGTCGTCGGCAGCGGCGGCAATCAGCGTCTGCTTTATATCCCGAATGGTGGCAGCGCCAATCGTAGCCGGATTGAATGTATAGCGAACTGAAGGTATGTTCAGAGTGTAGCGGTAACGATACGTTTCGCCCGGCTGCTCCTGCTCCTTCACTACCGGCGAATCGAGTAAGTTAAATACGCCCGGCACCTCATTATAATGCACCGCTACTCCCGAGGTCCAGGAGTTGTCGTAACCTGGCAGAGCCAAGGCCGGACTGATTAGCAGACTAGATGGCCCCCTGACAATCTGGGCGGGTACGCTCCATTTGAGGGTGGTGCCGGCCGTTTGCGCCGCCTGGGTTACTACCCCATCGAGCAGGTCGCTATTGATTGGGTCGAGCAGCGTGCGGCGTAAGCCATCAGTGTTAAAGCCCGCATTCTGCAGCAGGTCGATGCTGCTCGCGCCGTGCACCAGCAGGTCGGCGGGCCCACTGAACGAGGGGGGCAATCCGTTAAAATCAGTGCCTACATGGCGCAGCCCTACGGGTAGAGCCGAAAAGGGCGCCCCACCCAGGGTGCCCGCAGCAATAGCATAGCTGGCCAGCGTCCAGCGCATGCTAAATTTATCGTAAGACTGGTACCGGATCAGAGGGTCGTAGGTTAGTTCTACCTGCGTGGCATACCAGGTAAACCGGCTTAGTGGCTGTGGCTCCAGCGTCGAAGCGAAGGCAGCGTTCTGCGTGAAATCTACTATCTGCTGGCCGCTGAAATTTAATAAGGGCGACTGCCCGGCGTAACTACCTTCTATGGCCAGGGTGCTGGCCAGGGTACTGTTCAGCGGCAGCGCACCCGAATCATCATTCAGATAGTAGTACATGCGCATAACGCCCCGGAACTTGTTGTAGAAAACCAAAAATTTACTGGCCGCTACTCTCTGCCTTGAGCTGCTGTTGTAAACCAGCTCCCAGCCGTCGGCCCGTAAGTAATCACTGGCCCACTGGATGGGGAAGGCCCGTTTGGCCGTTGGGGCCCACGGCACCGGCACTGCTGGCTGTTCGGCAGGGGCCGGCAGGGTGAGGTCGGTTTCCCAGTCAAAGTCGGCGGCTGGGTCGTTCTTGGTAGGCGGGGTTGGGAATACGGGCTGCACCACTATCGCGGCTTGGCCAGTGGTGTTGGTGAGGGCGCGAACCGAAATAACCGGCTCGGCTTTTTCCCGGTCGCCGCAACGGGCAAAGGCGAAGGCAGCTAATAGAACAATTACCGTTCGTGATTTGGGAACTGGGCGCATAAGAATAAGTGAAGAAAGGAGGGAGGGTAAATATAGAAAACTCGCGCTCAATCCCCGAAAACCCGCTGAGCGGTCAATAATCTCAGCGGATTTAGTGATTTTTTGCGGCCTGCCCTAACTCTTTGCTGGTTTTGCAGGTTGGTCAGATTCCACTCGCTTATCTAACTCAAGTTGCGGAGTAGGCGTTAACGCTAAAAATTAGCTCCCCTCCTTGGAAAATGTCACGCATAGAGCGAGTGTGGGCTGGGGTGGTCGATGATGGCAGAACGATGACTAAAACTGGTTTTTAGCTGCCGTTCAACGCTTATCAACCACCCCCAGCCCACATTCGCTCTATGCGCGACATTTTCCAAGGAGGGGAGTCAGCTGCTAGCTCTTAGCCCGCAACTTGGGTTATTTACTGTTTCCCCTTATGCCCCGACCCAAACCCGTGGTGTTCGGCCTCTACGGCTGGACGCCCGAATACGGCTACCGCTACATCCACCCCGCCAACCGCCGCTCCTTCGAGTGGCTGGAGCCGCTGGGCAAAGTGTTCGAGAAAATCGACGAAACCGACGACTGGATTATCCTGCGCTACGACGAGCAGCAGTTTTTCGTGAGCCCCGAGCTGTTCAAGGAGCTTTACCAGAAGCCGCCCTTCAGCTTCGGCGACCAGGTGAAAACCACCGCCCCGCCCGCCCACCAGGGCCTCATTTCCGACGTGTATTTCGACGAGCGCGCCGATGCGTTCCAGTTTCAGGTAGTTGAGAAGAAGCGCAAAATCCAGCGCGTTTTCGAGGCCGATGAGCTGGCGTTGCAATGATTTGGTGAATGAGTGACTCGGTAAATGAGTGACACACCAAATCACTCATTCACTGAGTCACTCATTCACCGCTACAGCCCCACCGCAATGCCCACCACCACGGCCACCACGCCCAGGGCGACCAGCAGCAGGTAGAGCGGGAACACGAAGCGCCACCACTCATCAAACCGCACGCCGCAGGCGGCCACGATGGCCACCAAAGCACCGTTGGTGGGCGTTATCAGCTCGCAGAGGCCGGCGCCGTACTGGTAGGCCAGCACGGTAACTTGGCGCGAGAGGCCGATAAGGTCGGAGAGAGGCACGAGCAGCGGCATGGTGAGCACGGCCTGGCCGCTGACCGAGGGCACGGGCAGGTGCAGGGCCGTGTGCACGCCCATCATGCCGATGGCCGCCACCCAGGCCGGCAGCCCGGCCAGTGGCGCCGAGAGGGCGTTGACGATGGTATCGACAATCTGGCCCTGCTCCAGCACCACGAAAATGGCGCGGGCAAAACCAATCAGCAGCGCCGAAAAGGCAATGTCGCGGAAGCCGGCGATGAAGCCCTCGGCGGTGCCCGTGAGGCCCAGCCCGCCCACCAGGCCGGCCACTACGCCCATCGTGAAGAACAGGGCCGCCATCTGCTCGAAATCCCAGCCCAGCTTGAGCACGCCGTAGGCGAAGAACGCGAAGCCGCCCAGCAGCAGGGCCAGCACCAGCCCGTGGTTGCGGCCCGCTACCAGCGTGCCGTTGGGGTCGGCCTGCTCGCTGGTTTCGGGCGCGATGCGGTGGCGCTGGGCATAGCGCACGGTGCCGCCAATCCAGATAACCAGGGCCAGCAGCAGAAACACCAGCCGAAAGCCCCCACCCGAAAGCAGCGGCAGCTGAGCTAGCTTCTGGGCAATGCCCACCTGAAACGGGTTGAGCGGGCTGAACGCCGCCCCCACCGCCGCCGAGCCGATGCTCACGGCCGCGGCCGTAATGACCGGGTAGCCGATGCGGCGCATCAGAATCAGCAGCACCGGCACCAGGGGCACTATTTCCTCCTGCATATTTTCCAGCGCCCCCATCGTGGCAAACAGCACCGAAATGATGGGAATCACCACCGCCTCGCGCCCCCGGAATTTCTCCAGCAGCCAATCCACGCCCCGGCGCAGGGCCCCCGTGAGGTCGACGACCGTGAAGGCGCCACCGGCCAGGAACACCAGGAAAATCACGGAGGCGGCATCGACCAGTCCTTTCGGAATATCGACCAGGGCTTGCAGGGGGCTAACCGGCGTGGCCGGCACGCGGTGGTAGGAGCCGGCCACCACCACGTCGCGGCCGGTAGCGGCATCGGGCAGGCGCTCGAACACGCCGGCCGGCAACACGTAGCTCAGCGCGCAGGCCAGCAAAATAAAGCCCACCAGGAGTACCAGCGGGTGCGGAAAGCGAATCGTCTTCATGCCGCGAAGGTAGGGAGGGATGGGGTGATAGGGTGAGGAGGTGATGGGGTGATAGAGGAACGGTCATTCTGAGCGGAGCGAAGAATCTCGCGTGCAATGGTAACCCTGTCGTCAGGAATTACTTTGGCACGCGAGATTCTTCGACTCCGCTCCGCTTCGCTCAGAATGACCGTTTCTCTATCACCTCCTCACCCCATCACCCCATCACCCCATCACCCCGTACCTTTGCCCCGCCATGAAATACGCCGAGTTTAAAGCGCTGAACCTGTTCCGGCAGGCCGAGTACCTGGCCGAACACGGCCGGCTGCTGGCCGAGCGGCGCGAAGACAGCTTCCGGCTGCAACTGTTTGCGGTGGCCGATTTTTACGCCGAGCAGTGGTGCGAGTCGGGCAACGGGCACTTGCTGTTCATCCACCTGTTCCGCCACCCCGCCGGCCTGCGCGACTACCTGCCCGCCATCCGCCTGCCCCGCGACCTGTAGCAAGTATCAGCCAGAGGCTATATTAGGGCTATGAAAAGCTTCCGCCTGCTGCCGGCGCTGCTGGCCCTGCTCAGGTTTGCCACCGGCTACGGGCTGGCCAGCCGCGCCTACGAGCTCCACCGCGACGAGTACCTCTACCTCGACTACGGCCGCCATCTGGCCTGGGGCTACCTCGAGGTACCGCCCCTCACGGCCCTGCAAAGCTGGCTTACGCTGGCACTCGGCGGCAACTGGTTCTGGGTGAAATTCTGGCCTTTGCTCTGGGGCAGCCTCACCATTTACCTGGTGGGCCGCGCCGTGCAGCGGCTGGGCGGCGGGCCCTGGGCCGTGGCGCTGGCCGGCCTTAGCTACCTGCTGGGGGCCTACGCCCGGCTCAACTTTCTGTTTCAGCCCAACTCGTTTGAGGTGCTGGCCTTTACGGCCGTCGGCTACTGGCTGATTTGCTACGTGCAGCAGCCGGCCCCGCGCTGGCTCTACGCCATCGGGGCCATGCTGGGGCTGGCGCTGCTCAACAAGTATTCGGCTCTGTTCTATATAGCCGCGCTGGTGGCGGCCCTACTGCTCACGCCGCTGCGGCGGGTGCTGGCGACGCGGCCGTTCTGGCTGGCGGTGGGCCTGGCGCTGCTGCTGTGGCTGCCCAATCTGGCCTGGCAAATCGGGCACGGGCTGCCGGTGCGCCACCACATGGCGCTGCTGCGCGAAAGTCAGCTGGTGCACGTGTCGGTGGCCGGCTTCTGGCAAAGCCAGGCTATAATGAACGTGCTGAGCCTCTGGGTGTGGGTGCCCGGCCTGCTGGCGTTGCTGCTGAGTTGGCGGCTGCAACCCTACCGGGCGCTGGGGCTGGTGTACGTGGCCGGCTTGCTGCTGCTCACGCTGCTGCATGGCAAAGACTACTACGCCCTGGGCTACTACCCGCTGCTGCTGGCCGCTGGCGCCGCGTGGTGGCAGCAGTGGCTAAGCAGTCGGCCGCGGCTGGGGCAGGTGCTCCGGCCGGCGCTGCTGGGGCTGCCCCTGGCACTCAGCCTCCGAATTCTGCCGCTGCTGTTCACTACCGAGCCGCCCGCCGGCATGCTGGCGCTGGGTGCACGCTACCAGAAGCTGGGCGTGTTGCGCTGGGAAGACGGCCGCGACCACCCGCTGCCCCAGGACTTTGCCGACATGCTGGGCTGGCGCGAACTGGCCGCCAAAACGCACGCCGCCTACGCCGCCCTGCCCGCCGCCGCCCAAGGCCACACCTTCATCCTGACGGACAACTACGGCCAGGCCGGCGCTATCAACTACTACAACCGCCGCCACGACTTGCCTCCGGCTAACAGCTTCAACGGCAGCTACCTGTTCTGGCAGCCCCCTACGCCACCCGGCGGCTGGCAATACATTCTGCTAGTGGAAGAAGAGCCCACGCCGGGCCTGGAAAAGCACTTCCAAACCCTGCAAACGGTGGGGGAGGTGCGCAACCCTTACGCCCGCGAGCGGGGCACGCGCATCCGCCTTGGTTTCCAGCCCGACACTGCCATCCTGGCCTACACCGCCAGGCGGCACCGCCGCGAGCTGGCCGCCTGGGGGCAGTTTTGAAGGTGGGTTTCGGGTGGATATGCCCCAGGTTTGCTTTCCGCACATTTTGGGCGAACTTCACAGCCTCCTACCAAAACCCCACTCGGCATGAAAAAACTTCTCATTGGGCTGCTGCTGCTCGGCTCGCACGCCGGGCTGGCGCAGGATGCCGCCACCTACCAGACGCCCCCCAAAGCCCTGGCCGACCTGGTAACCGTGGCGCCTACGCCGGGCGTCAGCGTGGATTCCAGGGGCCAGTACATGGTGATTCTGGAGCGCGCCGCCAACCCCACCATCGCCGAGCTGTCGCAGCCCGAGTTGCGGCTGGCCGGCGTGCGGCTCAACCCCGTCACCAACGGCCCCAGCCGCGCTTCCTACCTCACCGGCCTCAAGCTGAAAAAGCTGCCCTCCGGCGCCGAAACGGCCGTAACCGGCCTGCCCGCCGAGGCCCGCCTGAGCTACCTGCAATGGTCGCCGGACGAAACCAAATTTGCCTTCACCAACACCACCGACACCCAGCTGGAGCTGTACGTGGCCGACGTGGCCACCGCCGCGGCCCGGCGCGTGGGCACCGTGGCGCTGAACGCCGTGCTGGGCACGCCCTACAACTGGCTGCCCGACGGGCAGGGCTTTATTGTGCGGGCCGTGCCGGCTGGCCGCGGAGCCGCGCCGGCTCCCGGCCGCGTGCCCACTGGCCCCACGGTGCAGCAGAACCTGGGCCGCTCGGGCCAGGCGCCCACCTACCAGGATCTGCTCAAGAACCCTTCCGATGAAAAGCAGTTCAACTACTACGCCACCGCCCAGGTAATGCGCCTGGGCCTCGACGGGCAGACGAAGGCCATCGGCCAGCCGGGCATCATCACCGGCGCGCAGGCCTCGCCCGATGGGCGCTATGTGCTGACGGAAACCGTGCACGCGCCGTTTTCCTACCTCGTGCCGGTGTACCGCTTCCCGGTCCGGACGGAGGTGTTCGGCATTGATGGCACGCTGGTGAAAATGCTGTCCGACACGCCCGCCCAGGAAAACGTGCCCTACAGCCCCGACGGCGCCCCCACCGGCCCGCGCGACTACGACTGGCGCCACGATGTGCCGGCCACGGTTTTCTACACCGAGGCCCAGGACGGCGGCGACCCCAAAAAGAAGGCCGATATCCGCGACAAAGTATTTGCCCTCGACGCCCCGTTTGCCGGCGCACCCCAGCAGATTTACGCGGCCCAGTACCGTTTCGGCGGCTTTGAGTGGGGTGATGATAAGACCGCCCTGGCTACCGAGCGGTGGTGGCAGTCGCGCCGGAGCCTGACCAAAATCGTGAACCCACGCACCTGGCAGGCCAGCACCCTGTTCGACCGCTCGTACGAGGACCGCTACTCCGACCCCGGCCAGCCCGACACCCGCCGCAACCAGTACGGCCGCGACGTGCTCAACCTGCTGCCCAACGGCGAACTGCTGCTGCTCAACGGCACGGGCGCTTCCAGCACCGGCGACCGGCCCTTCGTGAGCGTGCTCAACCTGAAAACCGGTAAAAGCCAGGAAATCTGGCGCTCCCAGGCCCCCCGCTTCGAGCGGCCCATCGCCGTGCTCGACGCCAGAAAGCGCGTGCTGCTCACCACCCAGGAGCAGCCCGACGAAAACCCGAACTACTACATCCGCAACCTCGCCAAGCGCAGCGCGCCCCAGCGCGTCACCAACTTCCCGCACCCCTACCCGCAGCTCAAGGGCATCCAGAAGGAGCAGCTCCGCTACAAACGCGCCGATGGCGTGGAACTGACGGCCATGCTGTACCTGCCGGCCGGTTACAAGAAGTCCGACGGCCCGCTGCCCACGTTCCTGTGGGCCTACCCGGCCGAATTCAAGAGTGCCGCCGCCGCCGGCCAGGTCAACGGCTCACCCTACCAGTTCAACCGCATCAGCTACTGGGGCGCGGCCGTCTTCGTGACCATGGGCTACGCGATTCTCGACAACGCCAGCATCCCGATTGTGGGCGAGGGCGACAAGGAGCCGAACGATACTTACGTGACGCAGCTCGTATCGAGCGCCCAGGCCGCCATTGAGGAAGGCGTGCGCCGCGGCGTAGTCGATGCCAACCGCGTGGCGGTGGGCGGCCACTCCTACGGGGCCTTCATGACGGCCAATCTGCTCACCCACAGCAAGCTGTTCCGGGCCGGTATTGCCCGCAGCGGCGCCTACAACCGCACGCTCACGCCCTTTGGTTTCCAGAACGAGCAGCGCACCTACTGGCAGGCCCCGGAGGTGTACAATACCATGTCGCCCTTTCAGCAGGCCGACAAGATGAAAACCCCGCTGCTGCTCATGCACGGCGAGGCCGATAACAACACCGGCACCTTCCCGATGCAGTCGGAGCGCTACTACACGGCCCTCAAGAGCTTCGGGGCCAGCACGCGCCTGGTGCTGCTGCCCTACGAAAGCCACGGCTACACGGCCAAGGAGTCGCTCTTGCACATGCTCTGGGAGATGAACAGCTGGCTCGATAAGTTCGTGAAGAACGCCCCCGCCGCCGGCACCGAAACCCCGGTCGGCCAGGCCGGCGCTAAGTAATTCGGCTCAGCCTGTTGTCAAACCGCCCCGCCCACCTAGTGGGCGGGGCGGTTTTGCGTTACAATAGATTGCCTGTTACCATCTCCATATCTGCGGCTCATCTTTCCAGATGAGCAATCGGAATTCCTCGTAGTGCTGGCCGCTGCCAATCGTGTGCGTATCCCGGTGGCCTTTGCCCAAGGTGAGTTTGTGCAGCATCCCGCTGGTTGAGCCAACCCACAACGTCCGCTCATCCTCGGAAATGGTCATTCCGCTGATAGTTGAGCCCAGAAAATATTCCCAGATTTTCTCTCCTCCTCTATTAATGGCCCTGATATAGCCGTAGGCGTCGCCCAGAATGTAATAATCTTTGGTCGACAGGCCAGCGTAAACCCGCATTCCTTCATCAATTGTTGTGTAGTCTTCGCTTTCGGTATATCCCTCAATAGCTACTCCGTCAAACAATTCGGATTCGACGCCGATAGTTACACCGTTGTAGAAGTGGCAGGAATTGGTGATGAGCTGCCGGTCATCCTTTGAGAACAGGCAAAAATGGGGGTAGGATGATTGCGGCCCGATGGTGCCCAGTGTATTTCCAGCCGCATCTAAAATCCTATGATCGTAGCACTGGTCGCCAACGGCGATGTAGCGGTTGTCATTTGATAAGGCGGCATTTTCCATGTCAATATCCGGCGACCAATCCTCCTCGTTGTCGTCGTTTAGGGGGTGAAGCAGCTTCTCTTCTCCTCCGGACACCAGGTAGATTCCTTCCGAACTAACCAGCAGAAACCGCTTACCATCATTAAAAGGGATCAGCTCCGTGATGCCCAAATCCGCCGTTTTGTTCAGCGTAAATTCTGCTATTACCTCGCCTTTCCAGCCACGGCAGGTGGTTACTTTCCCATGCGCTGCCAGGGCGAATACGTCGCCCTGTTGCGATTTGCCAATGGCTTTAATGTGCTCGTCGAGCTTCACTACTTGGTCGTCCTCCAGGCTGTACGCCTGCCGGTTCTGGTAGCTTCGGCCCGTCAGAAAAACAATTTTCTGGCCGCTTACAAAATGTAATTGCTCAACGCTTTGTGCCTGTTTTTCCAGAAAGGAAATTATGGGTTGGTGCGCTGGCGGAAAATCACTCCGAAAACTTGCTACCTCGTTGTCGAGGTTAGCCTGCTTTAACCGGGCCAGCACTTCTGCCGCCAGATGCTCCCTTTCGTCTTTCGGATCGGGCCCTTGCCAATTATCCCAGCCATTCTTTTCGCCGAAAGCAACCATCTCATTGATTCCTTGCGCATAAGTTTCGCCTTTTGAATACCACTCTTCTTGAATAGTAGGTTGATTCGTGTCAAGATGCTCTGCCATTGGATTTGAGAACTGAATATGTTGGATTGTATCTGGCTGCTTCGCTACCGCTGCCCCCCGAACTGCCGGCCGAAATAGTCGCCGGGGTTCCAGCGGGGGCGTTCGGGGTTTTGGGCTATTAGGTAGCCGACCAGGAAATTGAGCTGCACGTAGGTGCGGCCGGCCTCGAAATCGAAGGTGCCGCTCATGTCGTCCTGGGGTTTGTGGTAGGTAGCGGCGCGCCACTGCTTTACCTGCTCGCTGAGGTTGTTGCGGCCGTCGGGCGTGCGGTTGCCGTACTTGAGGTGCAGCGCCGGAATGCCCTGGGCCACGAAGCTGTACTGGTCGGAGCGGATAAAGCGGTTCTGCTCGGGTTCGGGGTCGTCCTCCACTGGCAGCTTGAGGTAGGCCGCGGCCTGGGCCACCGGTGCGGCCAGCGTGGAGTGCTGGGCCCCCAGCGGCACCACCGACAGCAGCGGGGCAATGATGGTGGGCATATCGGTATTCACGTTGGCCACGAGGCTGGCGGCGGGCACGGTGGGCCGGGCCGCGAAGTAGGCCGAGCCCAGCAAGCCCAGCTCCTCGCCGGTTTGCAGCACCAGCAGAATGCTGCGGGCGGGCTTCTGCTTGAGCCGCGAATAGATACCGGCAATTTCGAGCACCGAAGCCACGCCCGTGGCGTTGTCGTGGGCCCCGTTGTAGATGGAGTCGCCGCGCACGGGCGCGCCCACGCCCAGGTGGTCGAGGTGGGCCGAATGCACCACGTATTCATCGCGCAGCTTTGGGTCGGAGCCCGTGATTTTGCCCACCACATTGTAGGAATCGAAATCCTGGTAAGTCGATTCCCATTGGGCCGCGAGCGTGCCGGGCAACAGCACCGGGGCTGGCTGGCTGGCCCGCAGCCGCCGCATAATCTGGGCCGTGTCGGAAGCGGCAGCGCGCAGCAGGGTCTGCAGGCCGGCGGCCGAAAGCGTGCCGGTAAGCGCTACCCCGCCCGGCCCGCTCACAAAGCCGCGGGCGGCGGCCACCTTGCCATCAGCCCCCAGCACGCTGGTGCTCGACGCCAGCCGCGCCGGACCGCCCAACGCGGGCCGCAGCGTGGCAAACAGCACGCCCACCGCCCCGTGGGCGGCGGCCGTGCGCACGATTTGGGTCTGGTCCTGGCTGGCGGCGGCCACGGTGCTCGGGAAGGCCGGCGGTGCCCCGCGCAGCACCACTACTACTTTCCCCTTGGCGTCGAGGCCCTGGTAGTCGTCGTAGTTGTTGGCCGGGGCCGAGATGCCGTAGCCCGCGAATATCAGGCCGGTGGCGGGAAGCTGGGCGCTGGGCTGCTCGGGGTGGGGCAGCAGGCTGATGGCATCGAGCGGCAGCCCGGCCGCAGAGGCCGCGCCGGCCGCCGGCTGGTAGCTGGCGGTAGCGCCCGGCCGCACGGTGGACCGGCGCAGACGCACGCGCTGGGTGAAGCCGCCGTTTTCGCCGGCCGGCGCCACGCCCCGCTCTTTCAGCTGGGCCACCACGTAATCGACGGCCAGCTGGTAGCCGGGCGTGCCGGGCTTACGGCCCAGCAGCCGGTCGTCGGCCAGGTAGGCCACGTGGGCGCGCATGGCTTCGGGCCGCACCTGGGCCAGCGCCCGGCGCACGGGCTTGGGCAGGTTGAGCGGGGAGGACGTGCCGGTCTGGGCAAATACCCCCAAAGCGGGTAGCAGAAGGGCCGGGAGCAGGAGTAGGGCAGAAAACTTCATCAGGCTAACATACACCAAAAAGTTCTTCCCTGACCATTGCAAAAGGTTTTTGGCGTTGCCAGCACGGTGTAGAGACGCATAGTTGCGTCTCATCATTGCTGACGTTGACCGTTTCGTACCGCCATTCAACAGTCAGCAACGCCGAGACGCAACTATGCGTCTCTACACCCGCCCAACAGCCTTTACGCCCGCACCATGTGGATGTGCGGAATGTCGTCCTCCAGATACCCCGGGCCCACCTGCCGGAAGCCGAAGCTCTCGTAGAACTCCTGCAAGTACAGCTGGGCCCCGATCTGGATGGGCTGGGAGCCGAACAGGCGCTCGACGCCGCCAATAGCCTGGCTCATCAGTTCGCGGCCCAGGCCGGTGCGGCGGTGGCGGGGGCTACTCACCACCCGCCCGATGCTGGCTTCGGGGAAGGCCACGCCGGGCCCGAACAGTCGGGCATAGGCGGCCAGCTCGCCGCCGGGTGCATGGCCCAGCAGGTGCCAGGCGGTTTGGTCGAGCCCGTCGATATCCTGAAACGGGCAGGTTTGCTCCACCACGAATACTTCGGACCGTAACTGCAGCAGCGCGTACAGCTCGGTGGTGGTCAGGTGGGCGAAGGGCTTGAGGGTCCAGGTGAGGGGCATGGGGGCAAAGATGCGGGTTTGGTAATTAGCAGCCAGCCGCCAGGTGCCGCACGCCCTCGTAGCTGTCGAAGGGAATTTCTTCCCGGATATCGGCCGGCAGCACGCCGCGCTTCAGCAGCAACTCCACCACTTGGGCCCGGTGCATTCCGCAGTTCATGCGTTGGTAGATGGCCCACAGGGGTTTCTGGCACTTTTTGATTCGGTTCTTTTGGTAGATAGCACACAGACTGATGGCCAGGCTTTCGATGGCATCCTCGCCGGTGGTTTGCTCAACGAGCCGGAGTAGCAGTCGTTCATCGCCCGCCTGGTAGTTGTTGAAAAATAGGCTGGCATAGAGCCAGGGAATGGGGGAGCTGGAGAGCCTTGCTAAAGCAAATTCGCGGATAGCGGGGGACTGGAAAAAGACAAGTGCCTCCACGGCATCGTCGAGTGCCGGGGTGTAATGGGGCGGCTGAGCCTCGGCCAGCGGCAGCAGCAACTTATAGCCCAGCGGCAGCTTCACGTAGCGAAACACCTGTAAATACCGAAGCTGGCGAGTTCGGCTGGTTTCCTGCTCGAACTCGGCCGCTAACAGCCGAAGCTGCCGCGCTGGTAGCCGCCGAACAACGCGCCGGACAACGTGCCGGGGAATGCGCCGCCGCTTGCGGTTCGCCAGCAAATGGCGCAGATACTGCAAGTCCGGAATTGCGGGCCGGGAAGGGGTGTAGGGCTCCGGCCGCTGGCTTTCCTGCACGGCTTGCAGGTAGCGGGCCACGTGCTCGTTGGTAGCGGCGGCTTTCTCCAGTTCGGTCTCCACCGCTACATCAGGGTTCCTTTCCTGGGTGAAGCTGATAAGGCCATCGTCCTCCCAGTTCTCCGGGTCGGCTGCCAGCAACCGGCCGCGTACGATGGCTGCCCGAAGCAGGCCGGCCGGCCCATCTAACAGCACCAACTCGTACTCGCCCGCGTAGGCATACCCCGCCGAGCCTCCTAGCTCGAACCGCTGGTAAAAGGCCGTGCGGGCCGCCGGATACCCCGCCAGGGCCAGGCGCCGGGCAATATCGAATAGCTGGGTCAGGGCCCACTCTTGCTCGTGGGCGACTAGCAGGGCCAGCACCCGGGAAATCAGATACTCTTTCTGCGCCGAAAGCAGCATTAACCGCACGATATACTCTCCCCGGCTGCCCTCGCACTGTGGGTCGTAGGCAAAATTGGTGCAAGCCGCCTTCAAAATGTCAGGTCCGAAATTAACCTCCGGATGCGCCTGCATTAGCAGATATGCCCGGCCGGTGCCACGTCGGATGGCATCGCGGAAAAGGCGCTTAATACGGGTATTTTCGGTCATTAAAGGGTGGCGTTGGCAGCAAGGGCGAAGGTAGGTAAGAAGTAGAAGTGAAGCCTAATCGTTGAGGCGCAACATGTGCCGGATGAGTTTTCAGCCCTAATCCCCACGCTTCATCCGCCTCATCCGACGCTTCGGTAACGGCGAGTTTCAGGCGGCCCGGCGGCGGCGCACTTTTGGGCATCACTTCACCGACCCCGCCATGAAACGCCTCCTACCGCTGCTGCTGCTGCTGCTACTCACCCTCACCGGCTTCGCCCAAACCAGTACCCTGCGCGGCACCGTGCGCGACGCCGGCGGCCAGGCACTGCCGGGCGTGAATGTATTTGTGCGGGGCACTTTCGACGGGGCCAGCACCGATTCGCTGGGCCGGTTCCAGTTTGAAACGGCGGCCCCGGCGGGCGCTTACGTGGTACAGGCCAGTCTGCTGGGCTTTATCACGGCCGAAAAACCCCTGATGCTGCCCGCCCCGGCCGCGCCGCTGGCCTTCGTGATGAAAGCCGAACCGCACGCGCTAGGCTCGGTTATCGTGACGGCCGGGGCCTTTGAGGCTAGCGACGAGCACCGCAGCGCCGCCCTCAACACCCGCGACATTCAAACCACGGCCGGGGCGCTGGCCGACGTGGCCGCCGCCTTCAATACCCTGCCCGGCACTACCCGGGTGGGGGAGGATGGTATGCTGTTCGTACGCGGTGGGGCCACTTCGGAAACCAAGGTGTACCTCGATGGCATGGTCGTGCAGAATCCGTTCAACCCCACGGTGGCAGCGGTACCGGCCCGGGGAAGGTTTTCGCCCAGCCTGTTCAAGGGCACTGTGTTCAGCACCGGCGGCTACTCGGCCCTGTACGGACAGGCGCTGTCGGGCGTGCTGCTGCTGAACTCGACCGACCTGGCCCCCGAAACCCAGACCGGCCTGTCGGCTACCTCTGTATTCGTGGGGGCCTCGCGCACCCGGCGCTGGGAGCGGACTTCGCTGGCTGTTAGCGCCGACTATACCAACCTGACACCCTACGCCGGCTTGCTGCCCCAGAACGTGCGCTGGGACCAGGCCCCGCGCGGGCTGGCCACCTCGGCCACGCTGCACCACCGCACCGGGCAGGCCGGCATGCTGAAAGTGTATGGCACCTGGAACAGCCAGCAGCTGCGAATCGGCCAGCCCAGTCCTGAGCCGGCCGGCGTGCAAACTGTGGGTTTGCGCGGCCGCAACGCCTACCTCAATGCCACCTTCCGCAGCCCGCTGCGCCGGGGGTGGAGCCTGCAAAGCGGCCTGGCCCTGAGCCGCGACGACCAGCGCGTGCGCCCCGATTCGGTGCGGCTGCGCACCCTGGAGCAGGCCCTGGTGGGCCGGCTGGTGCTCATCAACGACTCGGCCAACGCCCGCTTCAATGTGAAAATAGGGGCCGAAGGCCTGGTGCAACAGGTGAGCCAGGCGGTGCAACCCAACGCGGCCGACCCACTGACGTACCGGCCGGAGTTCCGCGAAAATCGGCTGGCCGGTTTTATCGAGAGTGATTTTCAGCTGACCGACCGGCTGGCGGGCCGGGTGGGCGGGCGCGCCGAATACTCGGCGCTGCTGAGCCGCTGGAACGCCGCGCCCCGGGTGGCGCTGGCCTACCAGACCACCGAAAATAGCTCCCTCTCGGCCGCCTACGGCCGTTTCTACCAAACGCCCGACAACGGCCTGCTGCTGGTAGCCGGCCCCCGGCTGGGCTTCGAGCGGGCCCGGCACGCCGTGCTGACTTATCAGTACACTCAAAAAGGCCGGCTGCTCCAGCTCGGAGCCTACCACAAAACCTACGCTCAACTCGTGCGCTTCGATGGCCGGCAGCCCCGCAACCCGCTGGGCTACGACAACGGCGGCGCCGGCTACGCCCGCGGCCTGGATGTGCTGTGGCGCGACCGGACGAGCGTAAAAAACCTCGAATACTACCTCAGCTACGGCTTTCTGGACACCAAGCGGCAGTACCGCCAGGACCCGGTGCGGGCCGTGCCCACCTTCGCCGCCCGCCACAATGTGTCGGTGGTAACCAAGTACTGGGTGCCGGCGCTGCACACGCTGCTGGGGGCCACCTACAGCTACGGCAGCCCCCGCCGCTACCACGACTTCAACCAGCCCGAAGCGGGCTACAACCAAGGGCTGCTGCCCGCTTTCCAGGATTTGAGCCTGAATGCCAGCTACCTCACCCGGCTGCTGGGCCAGTTCACCATCGTGCATCTGTCGGTGAGCAACGTGCTGGCGTTCCCCAACGTGTACGGCTACCGCTACGCCAGCCACCCCGAGGCCGCCACCGGCCAGTTCAACCGCGTGGCCATCACGCCCACCGCCCCGCGCATGGTGTTCCTGGGCCTGTTCGTGAATATCAACCAGAAGGCCCCCGCCAGCGTGAACGAGCGGCCGGAATAGGTGATTTGGTGAGATGGTGAAATGGTGAGTTTGCTGTTCGAGGGCCCGGGGGCCTAAGTGAAAACTGAACAACTGCTCCGCTGGCTTGCCCCACCCGCGCATTTCGCGCCGACAGGCCCCCAGGGCCTTTGAACAGCAAACTCACCACTTCACCACTTCACCACCTCACCATCTCACCATCTCACCACCTCACCACCTCACCATCTCACCATCTCACCACCTCACCATCTCACCACCTCACCATCTCACCATTTCATCCGCCTTATCCGACGCTTCGGTAACGGCAAGTTTCAGAAGCTCTGGCTGGGAGCCACCTTAGCATCAGCAAACCAATCACGCTTCTACCCTCAACTTCTTACCCCCTTTTCAACCATGAAAAAGTCCCTGTTCACCCTCGCCCTGGTTGCTGCTGCTTTTGCCGCCCTGGCCCAGCAGCCGGCCGCCGCTTCCGCCACATCGGCCACCATTGCCGGTACTGCCGCCGCCCCTGCCGACGCCTATACCGCCATGGTGACGGCCGCCATAACCGAGCTCATGAACACTGCCGACCCGGCCGTGCTGCGGGCCAGCGCCGCCAAAATGGAGCGGGCCGCCGCCGCGAAGCCCCAGGACTGGCTGCCCCGCTACTACCAAGCCTACGCGCTGCTCATCACCGTATTCCAGAGTCCCAAGGATTCTGATGAGGCCAAGGACAAAACCCTTGACCAGGCCGAGGCCGCCCTGGCCCAGGCCCGCAAGCTGGTCGGGGCCGACGAGTCGGAGTTGCTGGTATTGCAGGCCTACATCTATCAGGCCCGAATGGGAGTTT
This sequence comes from Hymenobacter actinosclerus, assembly GCF_900111515.1. Lineage (GTDB taxonomy): Bacteria > Bacteroidota > Bacteroidia > Cytophagales > Hymenobacteraceae > Hymenobacter > Hymenobacter actinosclerus. The sequence goes on along the minus strand of NZ_FOHS01000002.1, from coordinate 1,047,966 downwards.
CGCCTGTGCTGCGGGGCATGAAGTACGCCGGCATGGTGAACGAAACCGTGGCCCAGGCCATGCAACGCAACCCCGCTAACCCGCGCGCTTACCTGGTGCAGGCCAACAACGTGTACTTCACGCCCGCCATGTTCGGCGGCGGCCCCGAGGTGGCCAAGCCACTTTACCAGCAGGCCCAGGCCCGCTACGCCGCTTTCAAGCCCGCTTCCAGCCTGGCGCCCAACTGGGGCGAAGGCCAGGTGAACGGCCGGCTGAAAAAGTACGAAACCGCCGCCGTAAAGTAAGCTGCTACAGTTGGGGCCCACGGCTTTTCGGCTGCGGCGCCCCGGCCAACTTCACGCCTTGCGGGGCGGCTTTCCCATTGTTTTGATACCTTCCGCCCCCAATGTATTCCAGGCCCCGCTCGTGAAATCCGCCTTTGTTTCTGCACATGCTGCCCCGGCGGCCGACCAGCCGGCCACGGGGGCCAAACGGAGCATTTCGCGGTATTACCCGCACCGCAACGTCTGGAAAGGACTGGGGCTGATGACGGTGGTGTCGTTTGGGCTGGCGCTGATTTTCAACGGCGGGGGACCGGTCTGGAGCGAAGATTTCCTGGTGACGTTCGGCTACAATTTCTTCTATACCAGCGGGCTGTGGCTGGCCAACGGCTACCCGGCCGAGTGGCTGGGCCGCTACCTCGACTGGACCAAGCACCCCATCCGGCGGTTTCTGCTCACGCTGGCCTTCTCGCTGGTGATGTCGCTGCTGGTCATTCTGCTCGTCGATGGCAGCTTCCGGGTGCTTTACCATCACCGCCCGCTTAGCTCGCTTACCTGGCAGCCGTTCGTGATACCGCTGCTTATTACCCTGTTCGTGTCGCTGTTTCTGCACAGCCGGGCGTTTCTGATGGGCTGGCGCGAAACGGCGCTGCGGGCCGAGCGGCTGCAAACCGAAAACGCCCGCGCCCAGGCCGATTCGCTGCGCCGCCAGCTCGACCCGCACTTCCTGTTCAACTCGCTCAACGCCCTCACCTCGCTGGTCGAGGAGGCGCGCGACCCGGCCCGCGCCACGCGCTTCATCCGCCAGCTCAGCCAGGTGTACCGCTACGTGCTCGATAGCCAGGACCAGGAGCTGGTGCCGCTAACCGAGGAATTGGCCTTCGCCGAGAGCTACCTGTTTTTGCAGCGCACCCGCCTGGGCGAAGGCGTGCAGGTGGAAATGCGCCTGCCCCCGGCGGCTGAACTGGCCGAACTGTACGTGCCCCCGCTGGCCCTGCAACTGCTGCTCGAAAACGCCCTCAAGCACAACGCCACGTCCCGCCACAATCCGCTGCGCCTCATTATCGAGTTTGATTCCGCCAACCGCCAGCTGGTGGTGCGCAACTCGCGCCGCCCCCGCCGCCTGGCCGAGGGCGAATCGACGGGCCTGGGCCTGCCCAACCTACAGGCCCGCTACGCCTTCCTCACGCCCCAACCCGTGCTGATTACCGAATCGGAAACCGAATTCACTGTAACGCTGCCGGTGCTGGAGCTGCGGTAGGGGCAGGGCTGAACGACTGTAGCGCAAAGCTCCAGCTTCGCGTGTCGGTGCTGATTTCCAACGGCTGTCGTTCAACGGTACGCGAAGCTGGAGCTTCGCGCTACGACTGTTCAATTTTTAACGTTTACTTGTCTATTGCCCCTTGAAACCCCTCCGCGCCCTTATTATTGAAGATGAGCCGCTGGCCGCCACGCGCCTGGCCGGGCTGCTGCGAAAACAGCCCATGCTGGTAGAAGTCGTGGGCACGGCCGAATCGGTGGCCGAGGCCGAACAGCTGCTGCGGGCACCCGGCCCCGCGCCCGACGTGCTGCTGCTCGATATTCATTTGGCCGATGGCCTAAGCTTCGAGCTGTTCGAGCGGCTGGAAATCCGCTGCCCCGTCATTTTCACCACGGCCTACGACAAGTACGCGCTGCGCGCTTTCAAAGTCAACAGCGTCGATTACCTGCTCAAACCCATCGACCCTGAGGAGCTGACGGCGGCCTTACAGAAGCTGGTGCAGCGGCAGGCAACGGCCGCCCCGGCCCCGGTGCCCTTCGATGCGGCCCTGCTGGCCCAGGTGCTGGAGCAGGCCCGGCAGCCGGCCCGCGAGTATAAGTCGCGCTTCGTGGTGCGGGTGGGCGAGCACCTCAAGGCCGTGCCGGTCGAGGACATTGCCTACTTCGCCAGCCTCGAAAAAGCCACCCTGCTCCACACCCACGAGGGCCGCCGCCTGGTGGTCGACTACACGCTGGAGCAGCTGGAAAGCCTGCTCGACCCGCGCGAGTTCTTCCGCCTCAACCGCGCCTACCTGGCCCGCGCCACCGCCATCCGCGACATCATCCACTACACCAACTCGCGCCTGCAAACCATCCTCCAGCCCGCCCCCCCCGACAACAACACGGTCCTAGTGAGCCGCGAGAAAGTAAGCACCTTCAAGGAGTGGCTGGATAGGTGAGGTGGTGAGATGGTGAAATGGTGAGTTTGATGTTCTACTTGCGCGATTTGCGCTAATAGGCTTCCAGAACATCAAACTCACCATCTCACCATCTCACCATCTCACCATCTCACCACCTCACCACCTCACCATCCCACCTATCCAACCAAGCCTTTACCGCTCCCGCTTTCTCCCGGCTCACCAACACCTCTTCGCTGGGAGCGGGCTGCAAATCAATCAGTAATTTGCCGTTGAAGTGCGGGTGCAGGCGATGTACGGCGGGTAGCTGGGCAATGAGTTGGCGGTTGAGGCGGAAAAACTGGGTGGGGTCCAGCAGGCTTTCCAGTTGCTCCAGGGTGTAATCGATGATGAAGCGGCGGCCGTCGAGCGTGGCCAGGGTGGTGGTTTCGTGGCGGCTCTGAAACCAAGCGGCCTGGGTGGCGGGCAGCGGCAGCAGCTGCTCGCCGTGGCGCACCAGAAACCGGGATTTGTGCTGGCGCTCGGGCCGGGGCAGCGCGTCGAGCAGGCGCTCCAGACGCTGGGCCGGGGCGTCGGCGGCGGGGGGGCTGGTAGGCCCGGCGGGAGCTGCGGGAGCGGGCCAGCGGCGTAGCTTGGCCAGGGCCGCGGTTAGCTCGGTCAGCTTCACGGGCTTGAGCAGGTAGTCGATGCTATTGGCCCGGAAGGCCCGGATGGCGTAGGCGTCGTAGGCGGTGGTGAAAATGACCGGGCTGCAAACCACCGTCTGCTCGAACACATCGAGGCTCAGGCCGTCGGCCAGCTGAATGTCGGACAGAATCAGGTCGGGGGCGGGGTTGGTATCCAGCCAGTCGAGGGCGCCGGCCACGGTATCGAGCACGGCCAGCACCTGCGCCTCGGGCGCGGCCTGGCGCAACACCCGTTGCAGCCGCTCGGCCGCCGGATACTCGTCTTCGAGCAGCAGAACAGTCATTTCGTTAGAAGGGGGAGGTAAGAGGTGAGAAACGGTACGGGAACCGGGGAGCAAAAAGAACGTCATTCTGAGCGAAGTCGAAGAATCTCGCGTGCTGACGTTGAAGCGGCAGCTAATGTCAGGAATTACTTTGGCACGCGAGATTCTTCGATTTCGCCTCCGGCTTCGCTCAGAATGACGTTCTTTTTATTCCCCGGTCCCGTACCCTTTCTCACCTCTCACCTCTCACCTCTCACCTCTCACCTCTCACCTCTCACCTCCCAGCAGCGGCAGCCGCACCCGAAACCAGCCGGCTTCGGTGGTTACTGTTACGGGGTGGGGCGCTTGCAGCAGCTCGTAGCGGTGGCGCACGTTGCGCAGGCCGGTGCCGGTGCCCGGCACCAAGCCGGCGGGGCGGGGGCGCAATGTGTTTTCGACAGTGAAATAGCCGGTGGCTGCATCGGCGCTCAGGTGCAGGGCCAGCGGCTGCTCGCGGGAGGCTACGTTGTGTTTCAGCGCGTTTTCAACCAGCAGCTGCACGCTTAGCGGGGCTACCCGGCGCTGGTGCAGGGCCGCCGGCACCTGGGTGCGCACTTGCAGGTTGTCGCGGAACCGGGCTTTGTGCAGGGCCAGGTAGGTATCGACGAAAGCCAGCTCTTCGGCCAGCGGAACCGTAGTTTGCTCGCGAGCCAGCAGCACGTAGCGGTACACGTCGGCGAGCTGCTCCACGAAATCCTGGGCCGGCTCGTTTTCGGGCTCGATGAGGGCCGAGAGGGTGTTGAGCGAGTTGAACAGAAAGTGCGGGTCGAGCTGGCTTTGCAGGGCTTCGAGCTGGCTTTGCACCCCGGCGCTTTGCAGTTGCTCGGCCCGGCGCACGTTTTCCTGCCATTTCTGGAAGAAAAAAATTGTTTCGTAGAGCGTTTGGACGACCACCGTCGGGATAAGGTTGAACAAAACGGCGGCCTGCTGCTCGGTCCAGCTCAGCGGAAAATACTGCGGCAGCAACCCGTGCAGTGGCAGGCGCAGTAGCAGTGTAGCGGCAGCTGTAAATAGCACTGAACCCGCTGCCAGTAGCCACAGCCGCCGACTGGTTTGCTCTACCCGCGGCAGCTGGCCCAGCAGCCAGCTCCACAACCACCGGTTGCCAAGCCACAAGAAAGCAGTGAAGTACAGCGCAATGCTATAGTCGACTACCAAGCGCCAGTCCCAGAACGCGTGCCCGTGCCAGCTGCCCGTGGTCAGCGTGATAACCAGCGCCAGCACCGGGATGCCTACCAACAAAAACCGACGGTTGTTCACGTGATTAAAGGTAGTAAGTCAGTGGCGGCTGCACGCAAGATTCTTCGGCCTTGCGCAACATGCCCTGAATGACGTTTTCCACTAAGCACTAAGTAACGGCACCCCGCACAGGGCCAGCGCGAACAGCCCGGCTACGGCCGCGGCGTACAGGGCGGCTCCCAGCCAGGTAAGCAGCACGGCGCGACGGGGTAGCCAGTGGCTGAGGGCCCAGCCCAGCAGCGGCACCATTTGCAAGGAGTGCAGCCCCAGAAAATGGGCGGCCCGCAGGTCGCCGGCGCGGGTGCTCCAGCCCAGGCCCGGCAGGCCGGGGCCGCCGTCGGGCGCGCCTACGGTGTGCTGGCCCAGCCGAATCATAACGCCGCCCAGCACCGAGCCCACCAGAAACAGCCCCAGCCCCAGCCGCACACCCCACACGTAGCCGGCCGGGCCGGCGGGCCGGTGCCGCCACACCAGGTAAACGGCCCAAATCGTCAGCAGCGTGTTCACCAGAATAAACACGCCCATCAGCCCGAATACCACGCCATCGAACAGGCTGGCGTTGTTGTAGTGGGAGGTAGTGCCGCGGGCGGCTTGCAGAAATATGCAGCCGATTTCCACCACCATACTCACCGCCACGCCCCAGCTCAGTCCGCGCACGGCCCGCTGGGCCTGGGCCGGCAACCCGGCCAGCAGCCAGCCCAGCGACCAGACGTACAGCGCCACCGAAACGGCGAATTTGGCGGGCTTAATCCACACCGGCAGGCCCGTTACCACCCGCCCGTCGAAGGGCAGTAGTGCCAGGGCCAGCAGCAGCAAGGCTACGTGCAGCCAGCCCACCGCGCTCAGTACGGGGTTGGCGTGGTGCAGCTGCCGTAACTGGCGGGCCAGCGCGCCAGGCCAGCGGGGGCTGGTGGGGAGTTCCAGCAGGGTTTCAGGAAGTGGTAGACTAGCCATAGCAGTAGGTTTTTACTGGCTGACGGTAGAAATGGAAGCTGTTTTAAGCGGGTAAAAGCGCCGCACTGCCGCGTAGAGCAGCAGTCCCACCGGGCCCAGCAGAAACGTGAGCAGCAGGCAGGGCACCAGCAGCCCGTGGGGCACCCCGCGCCGCCGCGCATCCAGGCTTTCCCAGATGCCCAGGCACATATCGAAGCACAGGTAATGCATCCAGCCGGCCAGTAGCGCCCACGGGTTGCGAAACAGCGCCGCCACCCCGCTCAGCGAGCTGAAACCGCCCTCCGATGCGTGCGCGCCCAGGTAGTGGCCCCCGATAAGCAGGGCGTAGGCAGCGGCCAGCAGCAGGGGCAACGCCCCACTTAGCACCACCCAGCGCGTTATCCGCCAGTGCGGCGCCAGCACCAGCAGGGCCCAGCCCAGCAGGGCCACCGGGTTGGCCACGGCAAACAGAAAGTCGGGGGAAAGTGGCATGAGCAGCAGAGTTGGTTGACGAACCAAAGGTGCTCACGCCCAGCCGTGAAACCTAGCTGTTTGGGGGTGAGCCGAAGCTGGCCGGGGGCGAAGCAGCGGCCCGGTGGGGGTGAGGCGGGGCCGGGTTGCCAACCACCGCGCCACCCGCGCCGTACCTTTGGGCTGTGAAAGCCCGTTCCTTTTTTGTTGTGTTCCCACTGCTGGCCGGGGGGCTGGCTGCCCAGCCGGCACGGGCCGCCAGCCCCCCCGACAGCACTTTCGTGCGCCGGAGCCACCGCCGGGCCGTGTTTCAGATCGATCAGCGCTTTTCCATCATCAACGGCAAAGTGGTGGGCATCAACGGGCTGCGGGGCGGCGTCGAGTGGCGGGGGCGGTGGCGGACCGGCCTGGGGTTTTACCGCCTGTCGGGTGGGCTGCTTACCCGCCAGGCCTTGCCCGAGGGCCTGCCGGCCGGCACCCGCGATGAGGTGCGCTTCCGCTACGTGGCCGGCTACGGCGAATACGTGTTCATCGGCAACCGGCGTTGGGAGCTAAGTACCCCGCTTCAAATCGGCGTGGGCTCTTACTACACCCGGTTTTTCTTTCCCGATGGTCACAGTGAGCGGAGCAGCCGCCGGGTATTGTACCTGGTTGAGCCCTCCGTAGGGGCGCACTACCGCATTTTCCGCTGGGTGGGCATCGGGGCCGGCACGGGCTACCGGCAGGTTTTTGCCTCGGGCCAGCAGCCCGAAGACCAGATCAGCGGCTACATCTTCTTCGCCCGCGCCAAACTCTTTTTGGGCGACCTCTACAAAGTATTCCGCGGCCACGAGCGCCTCCTCAGCCAGGACTGGGGCGAGGATGAATAAGGTTAGATGGTGAGATGGAGAAATGGTGAGTTTGCTGTTCGATGCGGCCATCGGCGCATATGGCGCAATAAGGCTCCGTCAAACAGCAAACTCACCATTTCACCACCTCACTATTTCACCTTGAGCGTAGCTTTCCGGTCGAGTTTTCCGGAGGCGGTGGTTTGGAATTCGGGCACGAAAACCAGCTGCCGGGGCTGCTCGTAGCGGTCCAGGCGCTGGCCCAGCAACTCGCGCAACTGCTGCTGCTGCGTTTCGGGCAGCGCCCCGCCCTCGATAAAGGCCGTCACCTGCTGACCCAGGCGCTCATCGGGGCGGCCGGCCACGAAGGCGCGGCGGTTGAGGCCCAGCTCCATCAGGGCCAGCTCCAGCACCCGCTCTACTTTTTCGGCCGGTACCTTCACGCCGCCGCTGTTTATTATGAAGTCGGCGCGGCCCAGCCACTCGAAGCTGCGGGCGTCGGGGGCCAGGCGGATGAGGTCGTTGGTGATGATGAGCTCGTCGTTCGTAACGTCGGCGCGCACTGTCAGGCAGCCGCGCTCGTCCTGGGCTACCGCAATGCCGGGCAGCACCTGGTAGGCGGAGTTGGCTTGCGGGCCGTTGAGGCGGCGCAGGGCAATATGGGAGGCCGTTTCCGTCATGCCGTAGGTCAGGTACACGGGCACCGTCAGTTCCTCAATTTCGTGGGCCAAACCAGCCTCGACCGGCGCACCGCCCACCAGAATGGCGCGCAGCTGGTTGAGGCGCGGGGCCTGGCCGGCGGCCAGCAGCGCCCGCAGCTGTAACGGCACCAGGGCCGTGAAATCGAACGAGGCGTCGGGCGCTACCAGGGCCAGCGGGTTGGCCTGGGGCTCCACGATGGTCAGGTGCATGCGGCGCTCCAGGCCGCGCACCAGCATCATCAGCCCGCCCACGTACTCGCAGTTCAGGCACACGAGCAGCCGCTCACCGGGCCCCAGGTCGAAATAGTCGCCGGTGCGGCGGGCCGAGGCTTCGAGCTGCTGGCGCCGGAAGTGCACCGGCTGGGGCGGACCCGTCGAGCCCGAGGTGGTCAGGGTGAACTCCTGGGCTCCATTAAGCCACTGGCGCACGAAATCGAGCACGCGGGCCTCGTAGCCGTTGAGCTCGGCCGGGGCCTGGGCGGGGTACTGCCGAATGTCGGCGTAGTAAAATTCGCGGCCGTTGAGCAGCAGGGAATCAGGCAGGCGGAGGGCGGCGCGGTCGGCAGAAACAGAAGCAGAATTCATAAGCAGGGAAGACAGATGTAGACTCGGCGCGAAGTGAGTTGCGAGACGGGTATAAATTTACGTAGCACCGGCGGCCCGGGTGGCAGCATCGGCCCCAGCACCAGCAAAAGCCTCCGGTCAGTCCAACCGTCCAAACAACGGGCAACCGGCAACCGGCAACTGAAAACTGGCAACCGACTAGCGGCTCAGCAGCCAGCGCTGGTAGGCTTCGGCCGAGGGTGCGGAGAGTCGCGCCAGCACCGGCATCAGCACCATATACGCCAGCAGCGCCGGCAGACTGCCCACCAGCCCGTAGGCCAGCAGCAGCGGCAGGCCCGAAAGCAGCAGCAGACTGTTCTGAAGCACCATGCGGCTCTGGTAAACGCGCAGGTTTTCTTCGGCCCGCCGGCGCAGGTTGGGCACCATGCGCCGCCGCAGCCAAAGCAGCCCCAGGCCCGCCAGCAGCGCCCCGCCGGCCAGCAATGCCAGGCCCGGCCCCGAACTCAGCGGAAGCGGCTCCGGCCCGGTAGCCGTCAGCGCCCGGCGCATAGCCAGCACCAACCCGCCCATCAGCAGGCTCTGTACCGCGTAGTGCAGCCAGTGCCGCCGCCGGATGCGGCCGATGGCGCGGTGGAAATCGGGGTTGTTCATCGGGCGGGGATGCGGCAGAGCCAGAAGCTTATCAATTAACCTGCGCCTTGGGAAATAGGCTGATGATAGCCTGAAAAACGTTTGTTATTGAAAAGATGGCCGATTTTTTTTGTATATTAAGCTGTCCACCAGCCCTTACTGCCATGTATGCCTTTGCCCCTACATCCCTGCAGCCGGCCCGAACTTTCGTTTACCACCATTATTCGGCCCTCCGTCGCCGCCTTCAGCGCCTGCGCCTGATGGCCGGAACCATCCGCGAAGCGCGTCGGCGGCGCAGGCAGGAGCGCCACGACGAGCGGATGCGCAGCTTTTACAGCTGGTGCGAAGCCTGCCGCGGCCTGGGTTCCATCTTCTAGGCGCATTCCTGCGAAACGTGGAAGCGGCGGCCCGAGCAGTTCGGGCCGCCGCTTGCACGCTTTAGCGAAGGGGCGCCGGATACTGCCCGGCTACTGCGCCGCCTTTTCGTGCCCGAGGCGGGCAAGCATCGTCTTCATTTGCCCGATTTCCCGCTCCTGAGCCGCAATAATGCTGTCGGCCAGCTGCCGCACTTCGGGGTCGTTGATAGTGGCCCGCTTGCTGACCATAATGGCAATGGAATGGTGCGGAATCATGGCCTTCATCCAGAGCCTATCATCCACAAACGTCTGCGCCCGAACCATCAGCAGCGAGGCAATAAACACCGAAATGCTGCCCGCAATAATCAGCGCGTTGCGGACGGGGTTGGTATACATTTTCAGCATGAACAGCAGCATCACCACGGCCATGGTCGTAATCATGAGCATGGTCATGTAGAAGCGCGTGAGGCTGAAGTACACGTGGTCGAACTCGTAAGTGTTCAGGTACATGACCACGTACATGATGACGAACGACACGGCGAGCATCAGGAAAAAACGGGGGTAGGGGTTATGGTTCATCAGGAGAGCTGGTTGCGTGGAAAGTGCCTTCCTCTACGGTGGCATTCGGCCCGCTGCTATAAAATCCCCCGATTACGTGGCTGATTTGCCTGAATTCTGTACGTGGCAGCCCTACCCCGTGCCGTCAGGCCGTCGGCACGGGGTAGGGCTGCCACGGAATCTGCCGCCACGGGCTGGTGGGCGACTCGACCAGCACTTTGAGGTTGGCGGCCATTTTGCCGTGGTTGGGATTTTCGGGCATCCACATGAGGCGGCCGGCCATGAAGCTGGCGGCCAGGCTTTCCCAGGAGTCGAAGTCGCGCAGGGCCAGGCGGGCCCCCACATCCATAAAGGGCCAGGCCTGCTCCCAGCTCAGGTAGCCGTAATCGTAGCACCAGCGCGCCACGCACACCAGCCGCACGTAGTCCCAGCCCCCGATGTTGGTTACGGGCCGCTTGGCCAGAAACGGGTTGGCCTCGAACTGCCGGTGCCAGTGCAGCGACTCGGTTTTGAGCCGGGGCTGGTACTCGGTGCGGTGGCCTTCGAGCCGCAGCCAGTGTAGGATGTCGTGGGCTTCTTCGGCATCGTTGATGCCCCACCACTCGGCCAGCGAGGCTTTGTCTTCGGCGTAGGGGCCGGGCTTGAGCTGGGCCAGCAGCCGGATGGGCAAATCGGACCAGAAAAACAGCGGCAGCCCCAGCGCCATGGCCCGCACCTCGGTCGGCGCCAGCATCCGGTAGGGCTTGGTCAGGTCGTAGGCATCGAGGTTGCGGGCGCCGTATTGCTCCAGGTTGAAGGTTTCGAGCACCCGGGCATTGCCCTGTCCCGGCCGGAGCTTGCGTAAAAAGTTGGTCAGGCGACTCATAGCAGAACTAAAGCAATCCGGAATGCAGAGGACGATGAAGGCCAAACTACTAAAAAAAGGGTTTGCGCCGCAGCACAAACCCTTTTTTCAACCGGCCGCAAATAGCAGTTACGGAAACTTGGGATACTTGTCAAAGTCGGGCTGGCGCTTCTCGATGAAGGCGTTGCGGCCCTCCTTGGCCTCCTCGCTCAGGTAGTAGAGCAGCGTGGCGTTGCCGGCCAGCTCCTGAATGCCGGCCTGTCCGTCGAGTTCGGCGTTGAGGCTCGACTTGAGCATGCGCAACGCCAGTGGGCTGCGCTGCAGAATTTTGTTGCACCAGGCCACGGTGGTTTCCTCCAGCTTATCGAGGGGCACCACGGTGTTTACCAGGCCCATATCGAGGGCTTCCTGAGCGTCGTACTGGTCGCAGAGGAACCAGATTTCGCGGGCCTTCTTCTGGCCCACCACGCGCGCCAGGTACGAGGCGCCGAAGCCGCCATCGAACGAGCCCACCTTGGGGCCGGTCTGGCCGAAGCGGGCGTTGTCGGCGGCAATGGTCAGGTCGCAAACCACGTGCAGCACGTGCCCGCCCCCGATGGCCCAGCCGGCCACCATGGCAATTACAGGCTTGGGCAAGGACCGAATCAGCTTCTGCAGATCGAGTACGTTGAGGCGGGGCACGGCGTCCTCGCCCACGTAGCCGCCGTGGCCGCGCACGCTCTGGTCGCCGCCCGAGCAGAAGGCCTTGCCGCCCTCACCCGTAAACACCACCACGCCGATATCGGTTCGGTCGCGGCAGATATGCATGGCCTCAATCATCTCCTGCACCGTGAGCGGCGTGAAGGCGTTGTGCACCTCGGGCCGGTTGATGCTGATTTTGGCGATGCCGCCGTGCTGAGTGAAGAGAATTTCCTTGAACTCCTTGATCGGGGTCCAGTCAATTTTTTCTGACATAGTAGAAGAGGTATTAGTTGTAAGAAAATTTGCTCAGGATGGCGAACTGAAGGAGGTGCGCACCAAAGTACGGTACTGCTCAAAAAACTCGGCGTTGGTTTTCGAGTCGGTAAAGACTTCGAGCAGAGTCGCGCCGCCTTCGGCCGTCAGGAAAACCGGCAAGGCGGCGTCAAGTTCAGCGAAAGTAGAAATTGGGAAGTAGCGCAGCCCAAAGTCGCGGGCCGTATTCTCGGCTGTCAGCGGCTGGCGCGTTTCGAAAAACTCCTCCAGCTCGGGCTGCTGGCGGGGCCCGTCGATGAGGCGGAAGATGCCGCCCGCGTGGTTGTTGAGCAGCACGACGCGCAGGTTGGGCACCGGGTAGTTGTGCCAGAATGCGTTGCGGTCGTAAAAAAACGCCACGTCGCCGGTGAGCAGCACCACCGGCCGGTTGGGCTGGGCCAGCGCCGCGCCTACGGCCGTGCTCGTGCAGCCATCAATGCCGCTGGTGCCGCGGTTGGCAAACACCTCGGCCCCGTGCCCGGCCGGCAAGCCCAGAATATTGGCATAGCGCACCGCCATGCTGTTGGCCAGGTGCAGCGCCGCGCCGTCGGGCAGCAGTTGCAGCGCCCGGAAAATGGTAGTGAACTCGTTGAAGGGCTGCTCGGGCTGCTGCATAAAGCCCGCCAGCAGGCCGCCGGCCCAGTTCTCGGCCGCCAGCCAGGGCCGCAGGTAGGCGGTTTTGGCCGTGTCCGTTTCAGTTGGCGCGGACCAGTTAAGACGGGGCCGCGGGGCCACCCGGGTAGCGTCGGCGGGCAGCACGTTGCGGTCCGGCGCGGCAGTCTCGAAAGGAAAAGCCACCTTCTCGTTCAGGCCCTCCGAATCCTCGTTTCCGATGCTTAGCGCGGCGAAGAAATCAGCCGGCTCCATCCGAATAACCTGGGTGAGCGACTGGAAGGTGTCGGCCACCGGGCCGGCGGCCTGGACGTGCCAGTGTTGGGTGGGGCGGTGCTGGCGCAGGTAGAGCTTGAGCGCCTTGGAAATAAGCGACTGGCCGAAGGTGATGAGCATCTCGGGCCGTAGCGCCTCCTTGAGGCCGGGCCCGGGCACGGCCAGAAACACATCCTGCCGGCCGATAAAGCGCGGGTGCTGGTTGAGGCTGGCGGCGGTGGGCTGGTGCAGGTTGGCAATCAGGTCGCCCACTACCGGCACCTGCCAGGCGGTGGCAAACCCGCGCAACGCCAGCTGCAAGGCTACATCGGCCGGGTGCTGGCCGCTTACTACCAGCACGCGGCTGGTGTCACGCAACGTTTCGCGCAGCTCCTGGAGCGTGGCGGCGGGCAGCTGGGGGCGGCCGGGCAGCTCGCGCGTTACTTTCACCGGCCCGAATGCCAGCTCCTCGCCAGGCTTGGGGTAGAAGGGCTCGCGCAACGGCACGTTTACCTGCACCGGCCCGGCCGGAAACTGCTCGGCCAGGTTGATGGCCTCGCCCACGAGGCGCGCCGCGTGCCACCGGGCGTCGGGGTGGATGGTGTCGGGGGGGAAGGTGAACGAGCCTTTGGCGTGGCGGCCGTACAGGTCGGTCTGGCGGATGGTCTGGCCGTCGAGCTGGTCAATCCATTCCGGGGGGCGGTCGGCCGTGAATACCACCAGCGGAATCTGCTGGAAAAAGGCTTCGGCCACGGCGGGCGCGTAGTTGAGGCCGGCCGTGCCCGAGGTGCACACCAGCGCCACCGCCCGCCGCTGGGCCTGGGCCAGCCCGAGGCCGATGAAGGCGGCGGCCCGCTCGTCGGGCACCGTGCGCACCGTAATGGCCGGGTGGCGCGCAAAGGCAATGGTCAGCGGCGCGCACCGGCTGCCCGGCGACAACACCACGTCCGTAATGCCCAGCTGCGCGCAGATTTCGGGGATGTTATGAACGGCTTGCAGAGTGCTGGACATGGATGGTAATTGAGTTGATAGAAGAACGGTGTCATGCTGAGCGAAGCCGGAGGCGAAGTCGAAGCATCTCGCGGGCAATAGTAACCCTGACGTTTGGTTAGCATTGCAGTAGAGATGCTTCGACTCCGCTCATCATGACAGTTCTTCACTCCAAAACTGCCCCAATGGTCCGAAGTTTCAGCTCCGTTTCCTGCCACTCTTTGGTGGGGTCGGAGTCGGGGGTGAGGCCAGTGCCGGCGTAGAGTACGGCTTGCTGGGGGCGCAGTTGCAGGCAGCGCAGGTTGACGTAGAGGCGGGACGCGCCGGGCTCGGGCAGGTTCACGGGGCCCAGGAAACCGGCGTAGTAGGCCCGGTCGTAGCCTTCGTGCTGCTTGAGAAAATCCAGCGCGGCCTGCCGGGGCATGCCGCTGACGGCGGAGGTGGGGTGCAGCAGCCGCAGCATGTCGGTGCCCAGCGTGGCGAAGGGCACGTTGTGCAAATCCACCGCGAAATCGGTGCGCAGGTGCAGCACGTCGCCGGCGGCCACGGTGCGCGGGCCGGTTTCCTGGTACTCGCGCAGCCGCAGCTGCTTGAAGCAGTTCACGATGTAGCGGGCCACCAGGGCCTGCTCCTCGATTTCCTTCTGCCGCCAGATGGCCTCGCTCGGGGCGTGGCCGGGCAGCAGCGGCTGGGTGCCGGCCAGCGCCATCGTCCGGAATACCTGGTCTTCGCCCACCTCGGCCAGCACCTCGGGCGTGGCCCCCAGCCAGGTGCCGGCCCCCGGCGCGCTCACCAGCGACACAAACGCCGTGGGGTAGCGGGCCTGCAACTCCTCAAACGCCCGCAGCGCATCAAACCCTTCCGGCAGCGCCCGGTGCACCGCCCGGCTCGACACCACTTTTTGCACCGTACCGGCCCGCATAGCTGCCACGCCCGCCCGCACCAGGGCCTCGTACTCGGGCTGGGTGGCGGGGCGCGGGGCGTGGCGGGGCCGCACGTGCCAGGCCAAAGGGCCCGGGTCGGGCAGCGCGGCGAACTGCTGCCGCAGCTGGGGCAGCCGGGCGGCGGCGGCGGAACTCACGCGCACCTCGTCGGGCCGGGCCAGGTCGAAGTACAGGTCGGCGGGCAGAAACAGCGGCGGGTTGTGGTCGGAATCCTGGAAAGGGAAGAAAGCGAAACCGGCCGGGGCGCTGGCCTCCAGCGCCGGCGGCAACCCCACGTAGGCCGCCTCCACCCGCAAGCTTAGGCACAGCCGGGCGTGCGCCGCGCCGGGCAGCCGCCACAGCGCCACCGGCCGGCCGCTGCTCAGGGCCAGCGCCACCAGCCGCCGCAGGCGTTGCGGCGGCGTCAGGTCGGGGTTCCAGGCAACGGTTTGGAGCATGTCGGGGGCTTTAAGGGGCTTGGAGGAATTAGTGTTGGGGAGAACTTAAAAGGCCGTCATGCTGAGCGAAGCCGGAGGCGTAGTCGAAGCATCTCTACCGCAATAGTAATTCCTGACGACAGAGTTAGCATGGCAGTAGAGATGCTTCGGCTACGCTCAGCATGACAGTTCCCTTTTGCATCCCATTCCCGTACCGTTTCTCACTTCTCACTTCTCACTTCTCACTTCTCACTTCTCCACATCAATAACCGCCATGGTAATGCGGCTGATGCAGACCAGAGCGCCGGTTTGCTCGTGGGTGATGCGGATTTCCCAGACCTGGGTGCGGCGGCCCACGTGCAGGGCCGTGGCCCGGCCGATGACGTGGCCGTCGCGCACGCCTTTGATGTGGTTGGCGTTGATTTCCAAGCCCACGCAGGCTTGCTTGGTGGGGTCGGGCAGGCGGGTGTGGGCGGCAATGCTGCCCAGCGTTTCAGCCAGCGCCACCGAGGCGCCGCCGTGCAGCAGGCCCATGGGCTGGTGGGTGCGGCCATCGACCGGCATGCGGCCTTCGAGGTAGTCGGGCGTGAGGGCGGTCAGCTCGATGCCCAGCGCATCGGCTAGGGTGGGGCGGGTGTTGACCCAGTGCTTGAGTTGGTCGAGAGTCATATGAAGGAAAATGAGCCGCGGGCTTTAAGCTACAAGCTGCAAGCTCGTTCAAGTACCTACGGCTAATAGCTTGCCGCTTGTGGCTTAAAGCCCAAAAGCTTGCAGCTTGCCGCCAAAAGCTTGTAGCTTTAGAAACCAAACCGCAAAACTAGGGGGAAAGTGAGCGTCAAAAAAATATACCTGATTCGCCACGGGCAAACCGACTTCAACGTGCGCGGCATCGTGCAGGGCAGCGGCATCGATTCGTCGCTCAACGAGGCCGGCCGGCGGCAGGCGGCGCGCTTTTTTGCCGCCTACAGCCACGTGGCCTTCGATAAGGTATATACCTCGTTGCTGCGCCGCACCCACGAGTCGGTGGCCGGGTTCCTGGCCCTGGGCCTGCCCCACGAGGCCCACGGGGGCTTAAACGAAATCGGCTGGGGCACCCGCGAGGGCACCCGCATCACGCCCGAGGAAGACGAAGAGTACCACGGCGTGCTCCAGAGCTGGCGGGCGGGCAACACGGCTACCGCCCTCGAAGGCGGCGAGAGTCCCGATGAAGTGGCCGCCCGGCAGCGCCCGTTTATCGAGCTGCTCACCAGCCGGCCTCACGAGCAGACGGTGCTCGTGTGCATGCACGGCCGGGCCATGCGGGTGCTGCTGTGCCAGCTGCTGCACTACCCGCTCAGCCAGATGGAAAACTTCGAGCACCACAACCTGGGCCTCTACGAGCTGGAGTACACTGGCTCGCTGTTCACGGTGCGCAATTTTCTCGACGTGCGCCACCTGGCCTGACCACGGATTTCAGAGGGGAAGGCCGGGTTTCTTTGCTTTAGCGCAATTTTCAGGTTGCGGTACAGGATGTAGAGACGCACTAGTTGGAGTCTCGTCGTTGAACAGCTCAGTAGAACAACGTCAGCAACGACGAGACGCAACATGTTGCGTCTCTACATCCTGTTCACGAACTCGAAATTTGCTTCAGGTCTGTTGTTATTTCACGCAGGGGCGCGGGGTGGGCGGCGCCGAGTCTGGCAGGGTAGTTCGACGGCCACTGCGAAACCCTGCCTCATCCACCCCGCGACCCTGCGTGAAATAAACCAGCTAAGCAGGCACGGCTATCGGAAGCCGGCGAAAATTCGCCATCTCCCAGGCTGGCTCCGGCAAACAGCTTTCGTTTGCTCCCCCGAATTTTCGGGCTAATTTTGGCCCTACTCAATACCAACGACGACGACGCAGATGGCCGAACTCATAAAAATGCCCAAGATGAGCGACACGATGACCGAAGGGGTTATTGCGGCGTGGCTCAAAAAAGTAGGCGACAAAGTAAAATCCGGCGACGTGCTGGCCGAGGTGGAAACCGACAAGGCCACCATGGAGCTCGAAAACTACGAGGACGGCACGCTGCTCTACGTCGGCCCCAAGGAAGGCGAGGCGGTAGTGGTGAACGGCCTGCTGGCCATTGTGGGCAAGGAAGGCGAGGACATTGCGGCCCTGCTGAAGGACGCCCAGGCCGAAACCGCCCAGCTCGCCGCCGGCGAAACCGCCGAAGCTCCGGCTGCTCCGGCCGCTGAAGCTTCCGCCCCGGCCGAAGCCCCCAAGGCGGCTCCGGCCGCTGCTGCCGAGGCTCCGGCGGCCCCCAAGGCCGAGCCCGCCAAACCGGCCGCTCCGGCCGGCAACGGCAAAAAGGCCACGGTTATCCGGATGCCCAAGATGAGCGACACCATGACTGAAGGCACCATTGCTGCCTGGCTGAAAAAGGTGGGCGACAAGGTGAAATCGGGTGATATTCTGGCCGAAGTGGAAACCGACAAGGCGACCATGGAGCTCGACAACTACGAGGACGGCACGCTGCTCTACATCGGCCCCAAAGAAGGCGAGGCCGTGCCCGTGGATGGCGTACTAGCCATTATCGGTGAAGAAGGAGCCGACGTACAGGCCCTGCTCGGCGGCCAGGACGCCGCCGCCGGCGCCTCGCCTGCCGACGAAGCCGCCACCGAGCGCTCGGAAACCGAAAACGCGGAGCGCCCCGCTGAGATTCAGGCCGAGGCCAAAGCCACGGGCCAGACCAGCGCCAGTACCAGCCAGGCGGCTCCGGCGGCCAATGGCGGCCGCATCTTCGCCTCACCGCTGGCCAAAAGCATTGCCAAGGATAAAGGCATCGATCTGCACACCATCAAGGGCTCGGGCGAGAACGGCCGCATCGTGTCGCGCGACCTGGAGGACGTTTCGGCCTCGGCCGCTCCGGCCCCCGCTGCTGCCCCCGCTGCTACGGCTCCGGCTGCCGCGGCTCCACAGTCGGAGTACATTAAGGCGGCCCTGCCCGAGCAGGCCGCCCCGAAAGCGGCGCCAGCTGCCGCGCCGGCTGCCCAACCCGCCGATGGCACCTACACCGATACGCCGGTGTCGCAGATGCGCAAAGTTATTGCCCGTCGCCTCTCCGAAAGCCTGTTCACGGCCCCGCATTTCTATCTGACGATGGAAATCCTGATGGACCGGGCCATGGAAGTGCGCACCCAGCTCAACGAGCTTTCGCCCGTCAAGCTCAGCTTCAACGACCTCGTCATCAAAGCCTCGGCCCTGGCCCTGCGTCAGCATCCGGCCGTGAACTCCTCGTGGCTGGGCGACAAAATCCGCCAGAACCACGTCATCAACATCGGCGTGGCCGTGGCCGTGGATGAGGGCCTGCTGGTGCCGGTGGTGCGCAACGCCGACGGCAAGGGCATGTCGCAGATTGCCACCGAAGTGAAGGAGTTGGCCGGCAAGGCCAAGAGCAAGAAGCTACAGCCCGCCGAGTGGGAGGGCAATACCTTCACCATCTCCAACCTGGGCATGTTCGGCATCGACGAGTTCACGGCCATCATCAACTCGCCGGATGCCTGCATCCTGGCCGTGGGCGGCATCAAGCAGACCGCCGTGGTGAAGAACGGCGAGCTGGCCATCGGCAACATCATGAAAGTAACGCTGAGCTGCGACCACCGCGTAGTCGACGGCGCCACCGGCGCGGCCTTCCTGCAAACGCTCAAAAGCCTGCTCGAAGACCCGTTGCGCATGCTGATTTAATCAAGGGGGCTTAGGGACTTGGGGACTTGGGGTCTTGGTTGTCGGGCAACGACGCCGAGGGGCCAGGTCCCCAACTGTTTATAGCGTCACCACTAATCTTTGCAATGCCGATTCCAGACTTTCAAGCACTTCTTCTGCCAGTTTTGACCCTGGCAAGTGATAATGCTGAACATACTATTGCCGGGTCGGCCAATCACTTAGCTGACACCTTGCAGTTAAGCGAAGCTGACCGCGAAGCTGTATATGAAAGCGGGAGCGGCTTGATATTCCGTGACCGGATAAGCTGGGCTCGCTCATACCTGAAGATGGCCGGCCTGCTCGAAAGTACCAGGCGCGGCTACCTGCGAATTACACCGCGAGGTCAGCAGCTGCTAAGCGAAGCCCCCACTGCAATAAATCTGGCCCTTCTACGCCAGCGCTACCCTGATTTTCGGGAAAAATTAGAGGAAAATAGCCGGACAAGTGTGGCTAAATCATCTGCTATTGCTCCGGCGGCTCAAGTTTCAGATGCTTCTCCGCGTGATGTATTAAACACCGCTTTTCAGCAGTGGGATAATGCCCTGAAGCAGGATTTGCTGGAAAGAATGCAGCAACTGCCCTGGCAGGCATTTGAGCGTCTGGTGGTTGATTTGCTGGTTCGCATGGGCTATGGCGGTTCTTTTGCCGAAGCAGGCGAAGCTTTCCAGCGCGGAAGTGATGGTGGGCTTGATGGGGTAATTAAGGCAGACCGTTTGGGGTTTGATAAACTGTACGTGCAGGCAAAACGCTGGCAAAATGGCAGCACAGTGGGCCGGCCCGATGTACAGGCCTTCGTTGGTGCTCTTCTTGATAAAGGCTCAACGAAAGGCGCGTTTATCACAACGGCTAAGTTTTCTGCCGAAGCAAGAGGCTACAAGCCCGCCAATATCAATCTCGTGCTGATTGACGGGCAGGAGCTTGCTCAGTTGATGATAGATTACAGTGTAGGAGTTAGTACCGAAACTACCATCCTGCTTAAAAGACTCGACAACGATTACTTCGACCAAGAACTATGAGAATCCGCTCCACTACCGTCCTCGGCATCCGCCACAACGGCCAGGTGGCCCTCGGTGCCGATGGCCAGGCCACTATGGACAAGCACGTGGCTAAAAGCAACGTGCGCAAGGTGCGTAAGCTGCACGACGGCAAAGTAGTCACCGGCTTTGCCGGCTCTACGGCCGATGCCTTTATGCTGCTCGACAAGTTTGAGGAGAAGCTTTCGGGCTACAACGGCCAACTGCGCCGCGCCGCTATCGAGCTGGCCAAGGAGTGGCGCAAAGACCAGTACCTGCGCAAGCTCGAAGCTATGATGATAGTCTGCGACAAGGACGAGCTGCTCATCATCGCCGGCACCGGCGACGTGCTGGAACCCGACAACGATGTGGCCGCCATCGGCTCGGGCTCGATGTACGCCCAGGCCGCCGCGCTGGCCCTGAAAAAGCACGCGCCCCACCTCACGGCCCGTCAAATGGTGGAAGACGCCCTGCATATTGCCGCCGACATCTGCATCTACACCAACCACAACCTCATGATTGAGGAACCGGTATAGCGTAGTTGTTAGTTATTCGTTGTCAGTTGTTAGGCCGTTCTGGTTTAGAAGGAGGGCAACAACAGTCAACATAACTAGCCTCCGCATACCTAACAACTGACAACGAACAACTGACAACCTCAACAATGCAAATCACCAACTTCCTCAAGCACCACTACCGCCACTTCAACGCCGCTGCGCTTATCGATGCGGCCGAGGGCTACAACAAGCACCTGGCCGATGGCGGTAAGATGATGATTACCCTGGCCGGGGCCATGAGCACCGCCGAAATGGGCATTCAGCTGGCCGAACTCATCCGCCAGGACAAAGTGCAGATTATCAGCTGCACCGGCGCCAACCTCGAAGAAGACATCTTCAACCTGGTGGCCCACGATTTCTACGAGCGCGTGCCCAACTACCGCGACCTGACGCCCGCCGACGAGCAGGCCCTGCTGGAGCGCCACATGAACCGCGTAACCGATACCTGCATTCCCGAAGAGGAGGCCATGCGCCGCCTGGAGCACTCGGTGCTCAAGTTCTGGGAGAAGGCCGACAAGGCCGGCGAGCAGTATTTCCCTCACGAGTTCTTCTACCAGATTCTGCTGAGCGGCGAACTGGAGCAGTACTACCAGATTGACCCCAAGCACTCCTGGATGCTGGCCGCCGCTGAGAAAAATCTGCCCATCATCTGCCCCGGTTGGGAAGACAGCACGCTGGGTAACATCTTCGCCGGCCACGTCATCACGGGTGATATCAAGAACGTGCACACCGTGCGCACCGGCATCGAGTACATGATTTACCTGGCCGGCTGGTACACCGAGCAGGCCACCGAAGCCAGCCCGGTCGGCTTCTTCCAGATTGGCGGCGGCATTGCCGGCGACTTCCCCATCTGCGTGGTGCCCATGCTGCACCAGGACCTGGGCCGCACCAGCGTGCCGCTGTGGGGCTACTTCTGCCAGATTTCGGACTCGACGACCAGCTACGGCAGCTACTCAGGCGCCGTACCCAACGAGAAAATTACCTGGGGCAAGCTGGGCCAGGACACGCCCAAGTTCATCATCGAGTCGGACGCCACCATTGTGGCGCCGCTGGTATTTGCCATCGTGCTGGGGCAATAATTGCCGCTTAATGCTTAGTAAAGAGCCCGCCACTGGATTCAGCGGCGGGCTCTTTGCGTTAGTGGTAAGCTGGCTGCTATTACTGCGTCCTGGGCGGGGTATCTTGTTGCTGGCTTTGAGCTTGCTGTTGTTTCTCTAGCTGTAAGGCTTTCTTGAAAGTAGACCAGTTGAGAGCAAAAACGAGGGCATAGAGCATAAGAAAAGAAACCACATGGCCCAGAGCGTAAGAGGCAAAGCCGCGCCATAGGCGGCCCAGCCAGTTCATTTTAGTATGGGAAAGCATTCTCCCATACGCCCAAGCGGCGTAGGCGTAGGATAAGGCTCCTAATACAAGATTAGATTTCAGCACTAGTAGGGTGCCAGAAAAAGTGTAGGTAACAGGTAGAAACAGCAGGGCGAAGAAGTTGAGGATAGCCGTTAAAAACGCCGCGATAATCAGACATTCGGCGTAATTAAACCCGCCACGCCGCAGAAATAAGCGGGCGAATAGGGCCATAACCGGTACCATGGCCAGATGGAACCAGCTTATGTACTTGGTGTAAACTGTCAGTATTATCTCCTGCATCTGCCACACGCTGTCAGGAATACCTGGCTCGCGAGGAGCGGCGCTTATGTGCAGCACCGATGTCAAAAGCGCTAGTGTGCTGGTGATGATGAGGAGCAGCGACAGGGGCCGGAAATGGTCGATGCGCTTGCCCGCCAAGTACTCCCGGATGGTGTGGCCGGGCCGGAAAATCATCGTCTTCAACGTGTACAGAATGCCCTTATCGATGTGCCAGATGGAGTGTGGAATGTCGTGCAGCATGTCGGCCATCGTGAGCCGGTGGGTGTGGTGGGCGTCCTGCCCGCACCGCCCGCAAAACCGGTCGGGCACCGTGTGGCCGCAGTTCAGGCAGTGGGCCGAGCCGTGCGTCGTAGCAGCCGGGGTAGGTACAGGCGCCGAACTATGCGCTGGAGGTAGTAACTCAAGCTCCTGAGTACTGTTAACGGTAGGAGTCGGCTGCATAAGAGAAGATTACGGGGTTCAGCTGTAAATCTACTCGAATTGAGGACCCATACAAACAGGCCCGCCACTGAACTTCAGCAGCAGGCCTTTTGCCTATATTCTCGGGGGCGTTGCTGCCGGAGCACAAGCAGGGCGGCGTGGGTTACGGAAGCGGCTCTGGGGCGGTAGAGGAGGTCAGTGCTTCGGCCAACACCTCGGCTTCGCGCTGCAGGCCGGCGAGGCGGGCTTCGAGCAGCAGCCGGGCCGTGGCTCCGCACTTCTCGCGGAGCTGCTTGCGGGCCTCCAGCTCAAAAATGGTCAGCCAATCGGCTTCATCCTCCGGGTTTGCGACGGGGCCGGGGTAAGCCCGCAGGGCTGGCACCGCCGCCAATCGGGCCAAGTATGGGTCGGCCCGACGGTGCAGGATGGTCAGCTGTAACTCCAGGTGCTGCATCTTCGCCCGACACTGGCGCAGACGGTACTCCAGCTCTTTCGCATCCGGTAACGGTTCGGGCAGAGCCAACGGGGCTGGGAAGCTGCCCCCTGCGCCGTCGTACACGAGGCCCTGGACGGCCAGCATTAGGCGCGTCTGCTGCACCCCCATAGCCGTGGTAGTCGATTGATAGCCCCGCTCCGTTAGGGCCAGACTCGACCGGGGCACGCCCAGCCAGTCGGCCATCATTTCCTGCGAAAGCCTAAGGCGCGTGCGATGTGGGAGCGTATCCATGATAGAGGATTGGAGTGCGTTAGTGAACCTAAACAATTTGGGCCTAAACAATTTTAAATTGTTTAGGCCCAAATTGTTTAACGAGGAACCAGGGTACGTTAAGTACCAGAGAGGCCGGCGGATTACGCCATTTCTGCCACCCGCACCTCCTTGGGCACGCCCACGGCTTCAAAGGCCTGACCCAAGTCCAACATCAAATCCTGGGGGTCTTCCACGCCGATGCTCAGGCGAATCATTTGGGGGGTGATGCCCATTTCCTTCTGGTCTTCCAGCGTGATGTCGGAGTGGGTCATGGTGCCGGGGTGCTCGGCCAGGCTTTCGGTGCCGCCCAGGCTCACGGCCAGCTTGATGAGCTTGAGGGCGTTGAGGAAGCGGAAGGCTTCGGCCTCGCCACCCTTGATGTCGAACGAAATCATGGAGCCCGGCGAGAGACACTGGCGGCGGTAAATATCCTGCTGCACGGGGTTGCCTTCGAGGTGGGTGAGGTAATGCGTGCGCTCGACCAGCGGGTGCTCGCGCAGCCAGTCGGCAATTACCTGGGCCGATTGGGCGGCGCGTTCCATGCGCAGCTTCAGCGTTTCGAGGCTGCGCATCAGCATCCAGCCGGTGTTGGGGTCGCACATGGTGCCCATGAACGTGCGCATGGCCTTGATTTCCTTCATCAGGGCGTGGCTGCTGAGCGCGGCGCCGGCAATCAAATCGGAGTGGCCGCCCAGAAACTTGGTGGCCGAGTACAGCACCACGTCGGCGCCGTGCTTGAGCGGGTGCTGGAACACGGGCCCTAGGAAGGTGTTATCGACCACGAAGCGCACGGGCTTGTCGGGCGTGCTGTACTGGCGGGCCAGGGCGGAGCAGGCGTCGAGGTCGATGAGGTGGTTGGTAGGGTTGGCGGGCGTCTCGACGTACACCATGGCCAAACGGCCGGGGGCAATAGCGGCGGCCTGGGCCTGCATTTCTTCGGGGCTGGCGCTGGGCCGAAAGCCCACGGCCTCAATGCCGAACTTGCGCAGCACATTTTTCAGGAAGTAATCGGAGCCGCCATACACGGGCTCGGAGTGCAGTACTACATCGCCGGGCTGCAGCAGGGCCAGCAGGGTGGTGCTGATGGCGGCCATGCCCGAGGCGAAGGTGGCGGCCTCCTCGGCTTCGTCCCAGAGGGTGAGGCGGTTTTCGAGGATTTCGAGGCTGGGGTTGTTGAGGCGGGAGTAGATGAGGCCCATTTCCTCATCGGGGCCCTGCTGACGCAATCCGTAGGCCAGCTCGAAGAAGGCCTTGCCCTCCTCGGCATTCTTGAACACGAACGTGGACGTCTGGAAAATCGGGGGCTTGATGGCGCCCTCGCTCCAGGCCGGCGTGTAGCCGTAGCTCATCATCAGGCTCTCGGGGTTCAGGCGCTGGCCGCCAATGTGGGCGTGGTCGGTGGGGTTGGTCATGGGGGGTGAGAAAAGAAGGGTGGGAAGGAATTGTGGGTAGCCCAAAGGTACCGATTCTGTTAACCTTCCCCGAAAACCCATCATTTCCGGCCCCAACCACGTACCTTGGACTACCACCGACCCTCTCCGCTGCGCTATGTCCCTCGACACCTACACCTTCCTCCAGCACACCGCCGACGCCGAAAAAACCATTGTCTACACCCGCGGCGAGGATGAGGACGGCGACGAAATCCTGATTCCCTGCCCTGCCCTGCTCATCGCCCAAACCGAGCACCAGAAGCTCTACATCACCATCGAGTCCCAGCGCCGCTACCTCACCCACACGCTCATCCCAGGCGAGCTGGAGCCCGAAACCGACTTCCTGCGCGACTACGAAGAAGTGGAAGCCCTGCTCGA
The DNA here is from genome assembly GCF_900111515.1 of Hymenobacter actinosclerus. Lineage (GTDB taxonomy): Bacteria > Bacteroidota > Bacteroidia > Cytophagales > Hymenobacteraceae > Hymenobacter > Hymenobacter actinosclerus. The sequence goes on along the minus strand of NZ_FOHS01000002.1, from coordinate 1,023,316 downwards.
AGACGCCGGCCTCGACGGCATCCACGACGGCGAACAGGGCATCCTGTACCACAATCTGCTGTTCCTGCTGATGAATCCGTAGGTTAGCTGCCAGCCGGGAGTCCCAGGGCTGAAGCCCTGGGCTAATCAGCGTTTCGGCTGACCCGCTACGTCCCAGGGCTTCAGCCCTGGGACTCCCGGCTAGCAATCGAACAAAGGCAACTCAGCGCCCCTTGAAATCCGCCCGCAGGCCCTCGTAAATCCAGTTGGCGAGGGCCTGGCGGTTGTCGGGGAGCAGGAAGCGGGGCTGGTCGCGGGAGTTGTGGATGTTGCCCAGCTCCATAAATACGGCCGGGGCGTGGCTGGTGCGCACCTCGTAGAGCGAGCTGCGGGGCAGCACGTTGCCCGAGTAGGGGCGGTTGGGCTGGGCGCGGGCGTAGCGGTTGGTGAATACCCGGTGGATGCTGCGGGCCGTGCGCAAACCGGCCGCGCTGTTGGCGTGGTGGTAGAAGAACACGTCGATTTTCTGGCCCTGGCTGCGGCTGTCGACGTGCAGCGACAACAGCCGCTGGTAGGCGCCCTTGTGGCGGGCGTGCAGTTGGTTGGCCTGCGCGATGCGCTGGCGCAGGCGGGCCAGCTGGTTGAGCGGAATGCGCTGGTGCGGATACGTCAGCTCGTCGTAGTCGATTTTGAGAAACTGCTCGTCGCGGATGCCGTCGTTGGGGTCCTGAATCAGCATATACACCGTGGCGCCGTGCTCCATCAGCACCCGGGCCAGGCGCAGGGTTACGTCGTAGGCGTACTCGTCTTCGGCCAGCCGATGCTTGCCGTACTTGCCAACGGCGCCGGGGTCGGGGCCGCCATGGCCGGGCGAAAGGTAGTACACGGCCCCACGCATCGAGCGGTCGAGCACCCGCACCCGGCTGTGTTTGGGGCCGAAGATGGGCGCGTGCAGCACCGAAGCTGAGCTGCTGGCCGAGGCCCGGGCCGGCGCTTTCGGGGCGGCCGCTGCCGACTTGCCGCGGGCCGGCAGGCGGTAGGTGCGGCCCGCCATCAGGCCATTGCCGGCCGTCAGGCGGCCCCGATTCAGGCTTAAAAACTGCAGGAAGTGCCGCGACTCGGCCAGGCCGTTACGGCGGAGCAGGGCGTGGACTCCCTCGCCCGAACGGGCCACGGCCGTGGGGCCGCGCTGGCTGAAACCGGGGATGGTAAAAAGGCAGAACAGGCAGAAGAAAACAACGAAACGCAAAAGCAGCAACTTAACAGACGAAACCAGATCCGGGCCCGGCCGCAAAAACCGGGCAGTAAACCGCCGGCCGGGCACTGGCCCAGCAAACGGATAAAACGGGCGCTCCGCGCCGGACCACCCGCGGGCAGTCCGGCGCGGAGCGCCACGGGTGCTAAAAGGCAACGAAGCCCGCGCCGCTAAAAGCGGAACATTGGCCGGGCCGGGTTCCAGATACCCCACGGAATCATCAGCAGCACAATAACCAGCGCTACCGTGAACCAGATGAAGGCCTTTCTGTGCTTGACGACCGGGTCAACGGCTTTCTTCGAAACGATGCGGCCAACCTGCGCCACGACCACGGCCAGGAGCATGCCTACCAGGTGCTCGACGGCGAAAAAGCGGCTGCCCGCATCTTTCATGACGGCGCTGCCGGCCGTTTCGAAGGCCTTGGCGCCCACCGGGCTGATGAAGTACAGAATCAGGCCCAGCAGCAGCTGCAGGTGCATCGAGCCCACGAACGAAGCGGCCATGCCGTTGTCGGCGCCCAGGTAGGGGCGGCGGTTCTGCCAGCCCGAAAAGGCACGGAAAATGGCAATCAGGCCAAAAATGAGCACCAGCCAGCGCGACCAGGAGTGGATGAGTAGCAGGGTAGGGTACATAGGGCAGGAAAGTTGGTGAAGGGCAAAGGTCGGGGCTGGCGGGCAGTTTTGCACGCCCGGGGTTAATTGGCGGGCGGGTGCCGGCAAATAAACTGCCGACCAGCTAGTTGCAGCCCGGAAGCGGTTGGTTTTCGGCGTCGAACAACGATGGGGCTGGGTCGTGCTTATGGCCCTCGAAGGGCAGAATTTTCTCGGCTGTAAACTTTTCGTCCTCCTGGCGCAAAATGGCCAGGTTGCTGATGGTCAGCTTTAAATCGAAGGTTTGCTGATTGAGGTACTGCATCACCGGACCCAGCAGCTCGGGCGTGGTGTCGTGCAGGGCCAGCGAAATATGGGGCAGCCAGCAGTCGGGCCCGCTGAACTTATCGGTGCGCAAACACAGCGGCGCGGTGGCCTGCCGGATGCGGTGATGGAGCTGATTGAGGGCATCGGAGCGCAGCACCGGAATGTAGATAACCGGGTTGGGGCCCGGAAAAATGCCCAGTCCGGTGGTGTGGGCCACGAAGGGCTTGGTGTTGCGGGCCACGCCGCGCAGCACCTGCCGCAGGGCCGCGCCCTTGCGCACGCCCGCCAGCTGGTAGGTGATGTGCGGGTCGGGGGTAGCCTGCACGTCATCAAGGCCGAACTCGGTTTCCAGGCTGCGGATAATGGAGTTGATGCGGTCGGCGTTCTGCGGGTTGAGCAGCGAGGTTATGGCGAGCATCGGCGAAGCAGGTAAGAACACGGCCAGTCGGGGGCAAAGCGGGCCCCCAATACTACGGAGAACTGCCGACAGTCGGGTGGCCGCCGGGGTGTGCATGGCCCTGTGGGCTTAGGCAGACAACAAGTGCAGCGGCGCGGGGTTCAGGAAAAGTGAGTCGCATAATCTTTCCTAACTCGACCCTCGTAAGTTGGGCCGTGTCTGCCATTGCTGCCCCGTCTCCGTTGCCGCCAAGGCTCCCGCCCCGCGCCGCCCCTGGGGCCGGTGGCTGCTGGCCGGGCTATTGGGGCTGGGGCTGGCAGCCTGGCTGGGCGCCACCTTTCTGCTCGACCCCTGGCTGCGCCGTACCCTCGAAGAAAAGGTGAGCACAGCCAGCCACGGCCATTATCGGCTGCGGGTAGGCCAGCTGCATACCAGCCTGTGGCAGCGCGGGGTTGAGCTGCGGGCCGTGCATCTTACTACCACCGGCGCGGCCGGGCCCACCGACTCGCTGCCGGCCGCCGAGTTGGCGCTGGGCAAGCTTCGGCTGCGCGGGCTGGGCCTGTGGGCGCTGTTGCGGGGCCGGGAGGTGCCAGTAGATAGCATACGGCTCGATTCGCTGGCCGTAGTGCTGGGCCCGCTGCCAGCCGGAGACGGTTCGGACAAACCACTTTATGCCCGCCTGCCCGGCGCGGGCCTGCGGCTGGGCTACCTCACGGTGCGCCACCTGCACGGCCGCTGCGGACCCGCCACCCAGCCCCAAATCAACCTGGCCCACGCCGACCTGACGGCGCGCGACCTGCGCCTGAGTGCTGATGGCACGTCCGATTCGGCCCGGGTGGGCGGGGCGGCGACCGTGGCAGGCCGGGCCCAGGGGCTGGCCGTTCGGGTGCCCGGCCATGCGGTGCATCTGCGCCGCCTGCGCTTCTCCACCAAAGCCCGCCAGCTGGTGCTCGATTCGCTGGTGGTGAATCCGGCGCAGCCCATTGGCCCGCAACGCAGCGCGGCCCTGCGCCTGCGCCTGACGCTGCCCCAGCTCACGCTCACCGGCCTCGATGCGGCGGCCCTGAGCCGGGGCCGCTTCCGGGCCGATTCGCTGGGGCTGCGCCGGCCCGAGGTGGCCTGCACGCTGCCTGCTACGCCCCCGCCGCCGCTGCACGAGCTGCTGGCGCCCTACCTAAGCGAGTGTCGGCTAAGCACGATTTGGGTGGGCGGGGGCCAGTTACGGGTAGCCGGATTGCCCCAGGCACCCACCATAACCCAGGTGCAACTGGCCGGCCACCACCTGCAGGTGCTGCCCCGCACCCCGGTGCCCCGCATCTACTACGCCGGCCACTGGCAGCTGCGCACCGGTCCGGCCACGCTTAGCCTCGATGCCCCCTACTACCACCTGAGCTGGAGCCAGCTGCAAGCCGACACGCGCCGGCAGCAGCTGACGCTGCGCCGGGTACTGGTGCTGCCCACTATGTCGGTGGTGGCGCTGGCCCGGCGCAAAGGGCACCAGGCGGCTCACCTCACGGTAAAGGTGCCCGAGCTGCGCCTGGCGGGCCTCGATTTCGGGGCGGCGGCCAACCAACAGGAGCTTCGGGCCACTAGCCTGACCGTTAGCGGGCCCCGCGTGAGCACCCAGAGCGACGGCCGGTTTGCTCAGAACCCCAACCTATCGCACGTGACGCCCGAGGCCTTCCGAAAAGTACCGTTCCGGTTTGCCATGGAGCGGCTGCGGGTAGTGGGGGCCACTATTACGAGCCGATACCGTGCCCCCCGCGAGGCCCGCCCCGGCATTATTCAGATTACCGATTTTGCGGGCACCCTGCACAATGTGAGCAACGACCCGGCCCGGATGAGTGCCCGCCGCCCGCTGACGGGCACGGCCAGCGCCCTTTTGCAGGGGCAGTGCCGGATGCGGGTGCAGCTACGGGCCAACATGCTCGACCCGGCCGGCCGCCACACCATCAGTGGCACGTTCGGGCCGGCCTCGCTTTCCCTGCTCAATTCCATGACCATCCCTACCCGCGGCATCCGTTTCCGGCGCGGCCGGATTCAGCACATCAGCTTCCGGATGCAGCTCGATCAGCAGGCGGCCCGCGGGACCATGCAGGCCCGCTACGCCGACCTCAAGCTTCAGCGCCTCAACCGCCAGAACAAGCCCGGCCTGCTGCACCGCCTGGAAACCACGGTTATCAACGGCCTTTTTATTCGCGACAACAACCCCCGTAAACCTGGGCAGCCACTGCAACCCGGTAACATGCACTCGGGGCGTGAGCGGCGCTACTCGGTGTTTACTCTTTGGCGCCAGGGCCTCGTTAGTGGGCTGCTCAATAGTGCCGGCGTGCCCGCGCCGCTGGCCAAAAAGCTGAGCGAGTCAGATTAACCCGTCGTTTTTCGCGCTTTGTGCCCAGTGTCTGCCCGCCTTCTCAGCACCCTTTTCATGCGGATGCTAGGCGTTGGTTTGGTCCTGCCTGCGCCTTACCGGGTAACAGGCGTAATATGTAGATGGGGAAGCTTTTTTCTGCTCCGAAGATCCCGTTAATCCGACTGCCCGACTTATCTTGACGGCATAAAGCCGCTCCCTTATGAACCGTCGAATCTTCCTGCGTCAAGGCTCGCTCACTGGCCTGAGTTTATCCGTTTTCTCGCTGGCGGGCTGCTCCTCGCCCTCGGCCGAGCAGCAGCCCGCCGAAGCAGCTGCGGCCGCCGCCAACCCCGAAACGGCGCCCGAAGCGGCCGATTTTGCGCTCCTTGAACTCACGCTGGCCGAGCTACAGGCCAAGATGACGCACGGCGAAATGACCTCGCGCGGCATCACCGAGCTTTACCTCAACCGCATCCAGTCGCTGGACAAGCAGGGGCCCCGGCTGAACGCGGTGCTGCTCACCAACCCCGCCGCCCTCGACCTGGCCCACGCCCTCGATCAGGAGCGCAAGGAGGGCAAAATCCGTGGCCCACTGCACGGCATTCCCATCCTGCTCAAAGACAACATCGATACTGCCGACCAGCAGCCCACTACGGCTGGCTCGCTGGCCCTGGCTGGCCACAAGGCGAAGCAGGACGCCTTTATTGTGCAGAAGCTGCGGGCGGCCGGAGCCGTGGTGCTGGGCAAAACCAACCTCAGCGAGTGGGCCAACTTCCGCTCCACGCGCTCCACCAGCGGCTGGAGCAGCGTGGGCGGCCAGACCAAGAATCCCTACATCCTCGACCGCACGCCCAGCGGCTCGTCGGCCGGTTCGGGCGCTGCGGCTTCGGCCAGCTTCTGCGCCGCCGCCATCGGCACCGAAACCGACGGCTCCATCGTGTCGCCGGCCTCGTGCAGCGGGCTGGTGGGCGTGAAACCCACGGTGGGCCTCTGGAGCCGCACCGGCATCATCCCCATCTCGGCCACCCAGGACACGGCTGGCCCCATGACGCGCACCGTGCACGACGCGGCCCTGCTGCTGGGCCCGCTCGCCGGCCCCGACCCCCGCGACCCGGCCACGAAAGCCGGCACCGGCAAAGCGGCCCCCGACTACACCACCTTCCTGAAAACCGATGCCCTGAAAGGCCAGCGCCTGGGCGTGGAAAAAGGCCACCTCACGGGTTCGTCGGAGGCCGTGCCGCTGCTGTTGGCAGCCCTGGAGGTACTCAAGGCGCAGGGCGCTACCATTGTAGAGGTGGAAGTGGAGAAGCTGACGGACCCGCTCGGACAGGCCGAGTACGACGTGCTGCTTTATGAATTCAAGGACGGCGTAAACCAATACCTGGCCACCGCCAACGCGGGGGTAAAAACCCTGGCTGACGTTATCAAATTTAACACCGAGCACAAGGACAAGGCCATGCCTTTCTTCCAGCAGGAAATTCTGGAAGCCTCCCAGAAGCTCGGCGACCTGAAAACGCCCGCCTACCTGGCCGCCCTGAAAAAGTCGCAGGGTGGGGCCCGTGCCGCCCTCGACGGCGTGCTGCAGAAGAACCGCCTGGCCGCCATCGTGGCCATCACCAACGCCCCCGCCCGCTGCATCGACCTGATTAACGGCGACTCGGGCGGCGGCCCCGGCTTCTCGTCGCCGGCCGCCATGGCCGGCTACCCGCACGTAACGGTACCGATGGGCCAGGCCCACGGCCTGCCGGTGGGCCTGTCGTTCGTGGGCGCGCCCTGGCAGGAGGGCCCGCTGCTGGGTTTCGCCTACGCCTACGAGCAGGTCTCGAAGAAGCGCGCCGCCCCGCAGTTTAAGGGGCCGTTCGTAGGGTAGGGGAGCCTCCTAACTAGCGCGTATGGATACTAAGCCAAGGATGCTCTTGCGGCTATCAAATGGTTATGCTGCCCTTGTCGAAGCACAACCTCCCTTTTCGTTAAGCGCCCACACCTGCTAGCATGCACCCGGCCTGACCGTTTGGTTGGTCTGGGCTGAGCGGTGCGCTATTAGTGGGCTAAGACGGATGAAAACGAGGCTGGGAAGGAACCCAGCAAAACCTATAAGGTGGCCTGCCGGCAAACCCGTACCTTTGCGGCTTCATAGCTCCTCCGCATAGATAGTAGATGATTTCCATTTCCGACCTCGATTTCCATTTCGGCTCCCGTACGCTCTACGACAAGGCCAGCCTGCACATCAAGCCCAAGGATAAAATTGGCCTGATTGGGCTCAACGGCAAGGGCAAGTCCACGCTGCTTCGCATTCTGGTGGGCGAGTACAAGCCCGATGGCGGCTCCATCTCGATGAGCAAGGACGTGAGCCTGGGCTTTCTAAACCAGGATTTGCTTAGCTACGACTCGCACGAGTCCATCCTGAATGTGGCCATGCAGGCCTTCGGCGAGGCGCTCGATATTCAGAAGAAGATTGACGAAATCCTGCTGGAGTTCGAAACCAACTACTCCGACGAGCTGGTAGAGAAGCTGGCCGACGCCCAGGAGCGGTTCGAGCGGCTGGGCGGCTACACCATGCAAGCCCGCACCGAGGAAATCCTGGAGGGCCTGGGCTTCACGACCGAGGAGCTGCAGCGTCCCCTGAAGCTGTTTTCGGGCGGCTGGCGGATGCGGGTGATGCTGGCCAAAATCCTGCTCCAGCAACCCTCGTTGCTGCTGCTCGACGAACCCACCAACCACCTGGACCTGCCCTCCATCAAGTGGATTGAGAACTACCTGGCCGGCTACGAGGGCGCGGTGATTATCGTGAGCCACGACCGCGAGTTCCTCGACCGCACCACCAATACTACCGTGGAGGTGGCCGGTGGCAAGCTGGTGCCCTACGCCGGCAACTACAGCTACTACCTCGAAGAGAAGGAGGAGCGCAACGCCATCCAGAAGGGTGCCTTCGAGAACCAGCAGGCCCAGATAAAGCAGGCCGAGCGGTTTATCGAGCGTTTCAAGGCCAAGGCCAGCAAGGCCAAGCAGGCCCAGAGCCGCGTAAAAGCCCTCGACAAGCTGGAGCGCGTGGAAGACGTAGCCTCGGCCGATGCCCGGGTGAACATGAAGTTCAACTTCACGGTGCAGCCCGGCCGCCATATTCTGCGGATGGAGCACGTGGGCAAGAAGTACGGCGAGAAAATCATCTTCCGCGACACCAACGTGCACATCGAGCGGGGCGACAAAATCGCGCTTATCGGGGCCAACGGCAAGGGCAAGTCCACGCTCATGCGGCTGGTAGCGGGCCAGGAGGCGCCCACCAACGGCAACCACCAGCTGGGCCACAACGTCATCATGTCGTTCTACGCCCAGCACCAGCTCGAAAGCCTGCGCATCGAAAACGAGATTTTGCAGGAGATGATTGAGGCCGGCTCGAAGCGCAACGAAATGGAGCTGCGCTCGGTGCTGGGCTCGTTCCTGTTCTCGGGCGAGGAGGTCTACAAGAAAATCAAGGTGCTCTCAGGCGGCGAGAAAAGCCGCGTGGCGCTGGCCAAAACCCTGATTTCGGAGGCCAACTTCCTGCTGCTCGACGAACCGACCAACCACCTCGACATGCAGTCGGTCAACATCCTGATTCAGGCGCTGGAGCAGTACGAGGGCACCTACATCGTCATCAGCCACGACCGGTTTTTCGTGGAGAATGTGGCCAATAAAATCTGGTTTATCGAGGACTACCAGCTCAAGGAGTACCCCGGCACCTACGCCGAGTACGAGCAGTGGCAGGAAGACCGCGAGCGAGACGCCAAGAAAGCCGGCCTGCCCAGCCCCTCGGCCAACAAGCCCCTGCCCAAAGAGGAGCCCAAAGCCGACCACACGCCCGCCAAAACCCCCTCGCCCGACCAGAAAAAGGCCCTGAAGGAACTGGCCGAAGTGGAGAAGAAAATCGACGAGCGCGAGAAGGAGCTGGCCGAATACGAGAAGCAGCTGGCCGACCCCAAGATCTACGACAACGCCGCCCAGCTCAAGGACGCCACGCTCAAATTCGAGCAGGTGAAAAAAGAGCTGGCCCAGCTCAACGACCGTTGGGAAATGCTGGCCGAAATGTAAACGGATTATTTATCGGTGCAAAAAGCCCCGCCCGAAGCTACGTGCTTCGAGCGGGGCTTTTTTTTGTTAATAATTAGTTAAATACGAATGTCGGACAACTGCTTTACGCAACGGCAACGAGACTCGGATTAATTCTCGAATACGGTTTTTCCGTCCTTTTTCAGGGTGTATTTATCGCCCTTGCCGCTTAGCTCATACTGGTCGTTTTTATACCAGATGCCGGACGCGGATTTTTCTTCGGTTAAGTCAATTTGCTCGCCGCCGTTCAGGTACGCTTTCGCGGTTCCGTCGGTGTTATTGAAAGTCATATTCAGGACAGCGCCTTTTGCATCCTTGGCTTCTATGTCAACTTTTTCGTCCTCGTGTTCGAAAATAAGCTGGCCATTCTTTTTAAGCTGGATGTCGTTGCCTTTGCCCCTCAGCTCATACTGGTCGTTCTTGTACCATATCCCGGAGGCAGGCTTTTCGCTGACAAGCTCGGCGGTTTCTCCTTTGAACTGTATCGTTGCAGTGCCTTTGGTATTATCAAAAGACATATCCAGTTTATTACCTTCCTTGTCGGTCAGCGAGTTGCCGACAATATTGTCAGACGAGGTGGCTGTTGTCTCGGTTGTGGTGGTAGCCGTGGCAGTCGTAGTTTCGGGCGAGGATTGGTTGCAGCCGACTGCCAGAAATGAAGCTGCCAGCATGATAGTTAGGAGAGTCGTTTTCATTTTCAGAATTTAGATGATTTTTGTTGGTTTTATTGCAGACTTTGTTGGTTATGCCGCGAATTTTTGCCTGATACAGCGTTATTGGAAAAGCTACTGAGCGGTGGTTTTTCGCAGCTGCCTCAGGCCGACGCTTCGGGAAACAAGCCAGTTCAGAAAGCTTACTCCGAAGAGCAATTACGAGGCCAAAGGCCCTCGCATGCTAACTCCGGAGCCGCACTATGGGGCTGGTTTTGGCTGAGGCGGGGTGGGTTGGCGGGGCCAGGGCACGTGCTCACCGTAGTGCACGATATTCTCAATCATGCCCTTGAAAATGATGGAGTGGAAGGGCACCATGGCGTACCAGTAGAGCCGGCCGGCCAGGCCGTGGGGGCGGAAGGCGGCCAGCTGTTCGAGCATGTGCACGTCGTCGTTGAGGGGGTCGGGCAGGATGCGGAATTGCAGCCAGGCCTCGCCGGGCAGCTTCATTTCGGCGTAGAGCAGCAGGCGGCCGTTGGCGCGGTCGGCCACCAGCACGCGCCAGAAGTCGAGCGGGTCGCCGGCGCGCAGGTCGGTGGGCGAGCGGCGGCCCCGGCGCAGGCCCACGCCGCCGGCCAGCTTGTCGAGCAGCCCCCGGATGCGCCAGAGCCAGTCGACCTTATACCAGCCCCGCTCGCCGCCAATGCTCCACACGTTCTGGATTACCTGCTCGGGCGGGCGCATGAAGCATACCGTCTGCCGGTCGCGGAACAGGCCGAACTGGGGCATCTGGATGTGGTCCATGAACTGCTTTTCCATCACGCCGCTGCTCAGCGCGTCGCTCCAGCTGCTCACCACCTCGTTCTGCTCGATGCGCTGGAAGGCCAGCCGCACGGCCGCGTCGTAGCTCATGCACGCGTGGGGCACCACGGCGGCAATGCTGCGGGCGGGGTCGGCCACGGTGTCGTTGCGCAGGCTTTCGACCAGGCTCTGGGCCAGCGAAAAGGTGGTGCTCGTAACCAGGTACAGCCACCACGACGAGAGCCGGGGCGTGAGCACGGGCACCGTGAGGATGTAGCGCCGCAGCCCGCGCGCCTCGGCCAGCCCCAGCAGCATCTGGCGGTAGGTGAGCACGTCGGGCCCGCCGATATCAAACGAGCAGCCCAGGCAATCGGGGTTGTCGAGTACCTGCGTGAGGTAGAACATGACGTCGCGGATGCCGATGGGCTGACAGCGCGAGTTCAGCCAGCGGGGCGTTATCATCACGGGTAGCTTCTCCACCAAATCCCGGATAATCTCGAAGGAGGCCGAGCCCGAGCCGATAATAATGCTGGCCCGCAGCACCGTCAGCTGGGCGGTTTCTACCCGGCGGAGCACTTTTTCCACGGCTTTGCGGGAGCGTAGGTGCACGCTCAGGGCCCGGTCGTTGGCAATGCCCGACAGGTAGATGACCTGCCGGCAGGCGCTGCGGTTGAGGTAGCGGGCAAAGCGCCGGGCCGACTGCTGCTCCAGCCGGAAAAAATCCTTGTCGTGCCCGCTCATGGAGTGTACCAGGTAATAGGCCACGTCGATATCAAGCGGCAAGTCGGCCAGCGAATCGGGCCGGAGCAGGTCGCCCTCGGCCACCGTGATGCCGGCGCGCAGCCGCTCGGGAAACTCGAAGCGCCGGGCGTCGCGCACCAGGCAGGTAACGTGGTGGCCGGCCTCGACGAGCAGCGGCAGCAGGCGTTGGCCGATGTAGCCGGTGGCCCCGGTGAGCAGGATGTGCATTGCGTTGAGCTGTTAGCGGAAAGCCAGTAGCTGGGGGCGTACGTGCCGGCAGCCACAGAGCCGGCCGGCTGGCCGGCTCTGCTTGCAGTTCAACTCCTAATCCGGGACGGAGGTTATCGCTTTTAAAAAGCTAAGAATCAGAAGGCCGCATGAGGGGCCGATAGAAATCCTGCGGCCCGGATACAAAGGCTCCTGGCGGGTGGGACTAAACCAACGGCGGGGCGGCGGCAGCGGCCTACAGAATCGAAAGGCCGCCCTGGCGGGCCATGGCCATTTTGGCCTGGAACAGGTCGCCCATTTTCCGGGCGCGCAGCTTCATTTCGGTAGCATTTTCTCCGGAGTACATACCGTCCACGATTTCGCCGAACAGCGCCAGCCACCGCTCGAAATGCTCCTGGCCGATGGGCAGGTACAGGTGCTTGGCGCCGGGGTTGCCGCGGTAGCCGGCCGACTGCGCCAGCAGGGCGGCCGTCCAGAAGCGCGTCATGGTATCGAGGTGGGTGGGCCAGTGCCCGTCGGGAATACGGGCGGCGAAAACGGGCCCGAGCAGCTCGTCCTGGCGCACCACGGTGTAAAAGGCGTCAATCAGCCGCCGGATATCTTCCTGGTTGGTAATGTCGGATAAGATCGGACTCTGCATGAACGGGGGGAATTAGGATGGCGAAACAGGCCCTGCCGCGGGCCCGGGCTGAGTAGCGGCGGGTAGCGGCGGGTACTGCAAGATTACGGCGGGCGCCGCCTTGCCGGGCATGACGTACATCATAGCCACCAGGTATCTGCCAGAAAGCCGGCCCCTTCGGCAGGCTCGGCGGCAGTCGCCCGGCCCGACCTTTCGGGCTTACCTGAGCAGCGCGTTGATCTGGCTGATGGTTGCCTCCGGATTCGTGCCCAGCCCTTCCTGGTGAAAGCGCGGCACCCCGTTTTGGTCCAGCACGATGATTTTGTTGGCGTGGGAGAAATTGCCGTCCTCGGTCTTTTCGTACGGCACATTCAGCAGCACCGATAGGGTGCGCACGGCCTCATCGGAGCCGTGAAGCAGCACCCAGTTGTTGCCCAGGTTTTTTTCGGTGGCGTACCGTTTCAGCTGCTCGGCTGTGTCGCGGGCCACATCGAAGCTCACCAGCGCGTAGTTGACCTGGCCGGCGGAGGCTGCCAGCTTGGTTTCAATGGCCTTCATGTCGTCGGTGAGGCGGGGGCAGGCGTAGCCGCAGTTGGTGAACACCATGGCCAGCACCGTGGGCTTGCCCGCCAGCTCGGGCAGCAGAAAAGGCTGGCGGTTCTGGGTCTGGAAGGTGTCGGGCAGCTGGTACACGCTTTCCGACGACAGACCGGAAACCGGCTGGGCCGGCGCGGCGGCAACCGACGGGCCGGGGGCCGCTTTGCCGGTTTCTTCCGGAGAAGGGTTGCAGCCGGCCAGCAGCAGAAAAGCGGCGGCCAGCAGAGGAAGTTGTTTCATAGGTAGTTAAATACTTTTGGCGCAGCGGAAGCCCAGGTTCTGGATGCAGAAATTGCCTTTCAGGCTACCCCGGTAGCCGTAGCGCATGAAGCCGGCGTAGTCGGTTTTGTCTTTCACGTTCACGGCGCCGGCGGCACAAAAGGCCTGCACCTCGTCGGTGGTGTTGCCCCGGGAGTCGGTGGAGCCCACGAAGCTGTTGAAGTCGAAGGTCCACTCCCAAATCAGGCCGTGCATGTCGTAGAGGCCGTATTGGTTGACGTAGGTCGACCTGACGGGCGGCAGCACTTTCGGGTTGGGCCGCTTGTACCAGTCGAGGATGTAGTCGGTGAGCGAGTGGAAGCGGATGTGGCGGGGCGTGCCGTTGCCGGCCAGCTCCCACTCGGCCACGGTGGGCAGGCGCTTGCCCTGCCATTTGGCGTAGGCCTGCGCCGCAAACCACGACACGCTGACTACCGGCGCCTGGAGCAGCGGCGCGTTGGCCGGGGCCAGGGTAGTGTCGGTGGCCCAGTGGAGCAGGTAGTTTTTGTCGGCGAACAGCCGGTTTACCCGCGAGCGGCGCCAGGCCGGGTTCTGCTTCACGAACTCAATAAACTCGGCATTCGTCACCGCGTACTCATCGAGCCGGAACGCAGCCACCGGCACGGGTAGGGTAGCGGCGGTACGAAAAAACGGCTCGTATACGCCTTTGGCCACGGTATGCATGGGTTTGGCCCCGGCCCGGCCGGCCTGGGCGAAAGCGCCGGCGGAAGCAGTAAGCAGCAGAATCAGCCATACAAAACGCTTCATGTTCTCCATCCTGTCAAGTGCTTCAACCGGGCAAAACCGCTTACCACGCCGCTTATTTGCTGCGCTTGAAAACCGCCGGGTTTTCGGCGCCGCTCACCTTAATCTGGGCAATGGCGCCCTTGTTGAAGGCCCGGTAAATCGAGTGGTCCACCAGGTTCAGCACGCCCGGCACCTGCAACGACATTTCGACGACGCTGGAGCCGCCGGCCGGAATGAGCGTGGTTTGCACGTTGTGGTTCACGGCGCTGCCGCCTTCCATGTACACCTTGTCGAATATCTCGCCGATGGCGTGGAACGACGATACCAGGTTGGGGCCGCCGTTGCCCACGAACAGGCGCACGTTTTCGCCTACGTTGGCCTGCAACGCGTTTTTGCCGGTAGTTGAGCGCACGCGGCCATTGAACAGCACGTAGTCGGCCTGCTCCTTGATGGCCTTTTCCTCGTCGAAGGGCTGGAGGCCCTGCGCCTCGAACTTGCCCTTGGTGTAGAAGTCGCCCTGCATCAGGTAAAACTCGCGGTCGACTTTCGGCAGGCCCTCGGCGGGCTCCACCAGAATCAGGCCGTACATGCCGTTGGCAATGTGCATACCCACCGGGCCGGTGGCGCAGTGGTACACGAACAGGCCGGGCTGCAACACCCGGAACTGGAAGTTGGCGCTCTGCCCCGGCGCCACGTTGGTGGCTTCGGCGCCGCCGCCCGGGCCGTTCACCGCGTGCAGGTCGATGTTGTGCACCACCTTGCTGTCGGGCGCATTTTTCAGGGTGAAATCAACCAAATCGCCGACCCGCACCCGGATAAACTTGCCGGGCACCTTGCCCCCGAAAGTCCAGAACGTGTACTCCGTGTCGTCGGAAATCTTCATCACCTTCTCTATCACCTCCAGCTCTACCATCACCTTTTTGGGCGTGTTGTAGGTGAGGGGCTTGGGCACCAGCGGGGCGTCGGTGAGCTCGGCCGTAACGGTGCCGGTCAGCGGGGCATTCAGGTCGACTGCGGTGGTGTCGGCGGCCTTGTCTTTGCCGGCTTCCTGGCAGGAAAACAGGAGCACGGATGCGGAAAGAGCCGTTGCCAAAAGGCCGGTTCGGGCGCGGGAGAAATCTGTTGGGAGACGCATACTCGGGTAGTTGTGAAGTTGAAAGGGAGGACTTTACCCGGGCGCATGCCGGCAAAGCGGCGGCCGCATAAATTCCCGAATGGCCCTTCCGGCTGCCTGGCCAGTTGAGCCGGCCAGCCGGAAGGGCGTCCGGCAGGAGAGGGTTAGTTTTTGGCTACCAGCGTACGCATGTACTCCAGCACCTCGCGGCCCTCGGTTTCCGACAGGCCCTGGTTGGGCATGCGCACCATGCACTGCTCCAGGGCTTTCTGGGCCTCCGGATCGGTGTCGAGCATCTTGTCGGTGTGGACTATCATGTTCATAATCCACTCCGGCTGGCGATGCTCCGTAATGTTCGCCCAGCCGGGCCCTACCACGCGGTTGGCGCCCATGCTGTGGCACGACTGGCACTTGAGCTCGGCAATGGCCTTGCCCTTGCCGGCCATGGCCTTATCGACGGTGGGGCTCAGCTTCACCTGGTCGGCGGTGAAAATGCCGCTGGCCGCGCCGCCGGTTTCTGTTGCCGCATCGGCCTTGGCCATGGCTTCCTTGCCGGCCGGCGAGTCGTAGATGCTGCCCGAGGTGGCCGTCGTGTCCTCGACCGGGGCGTCGCTGCCGCCGCAGGCGCTGAAAGAAGCGCCGCCCGCTAGCAGCGCCGCCGCCAGAACCAGCGAGCGGAGGGAGGTGGGAGTGATTGAAAATGCCATAGTGTGATGAATGGGAAAAAGGTGAATGAAAAAAAAACAGGATAGCGGAGGAAGAAATAAGCCCCCGGCCCGCCGCTGCCTGGCTGTGCCGGTGGCGGCGACGGGCCGCTGGTGGCAGGTGGTGGCGCGCAGAAGGAAGCGGGAAACGGAGCGGAAAACGGCCATCCGGGCGTTGCTGCGCACGAAATCAAGGGCTGAGGAAAAGCTCATCCGTCAGCTCCTCAAATCTAGGCTGCCAGGTGGCGGCTTCTTATGACAGAAATCATATGCCCGCTTGATAGAAATCAGAAGTCCGCCCTCCCAAACCCGATAGTTTTACAGCTACTGTCTCTCAACCTACCCCGCCCCGCATGCAACTACTGCCTGATTCCTGGCCGCCAGCTCGTCGGTGGGTTCAAGTCGCGCTTATCAACCTGGTGGTGGCAGCCTTGCTGGGGGCCCTGATGCGTTATATTTTCCTGTGGGAAGTGCCCGGTGTGGAGTACCGCAACATCATGCACGCGCACAGCCACGGGGCCATGCTGGGCTGGGTGTACCTGGTGCTGTTTACGGGCTACGTGCTGCTGGCCGGGCCGGCGCGGCGGGTCTACACGTACCTGTTCTGGGCCACGCAGCTTACGGTAGTGGCCATTTTCGTGCTGTTTGCTTTGCAGGGCTATTCGGCCAGCTCCATTGCCGCTACCTCGCTGCACGTGCTGCTTTCGTACGTGGCGGTGGCCCTGCTCTGGCCCGATTTGCGCCGCAGGCTGGCCGGCACGGTCGCCCTGCCGTACCTGCTGGCGGGTCTGGGCAGCATCGTGCTGTCTACGCTGGGGCTGTGGGCGCTGGGCATCATCATGAGCTCGAAGCCGCCCAACATGACGCTGTTTTACCTGGCCATTCAGTTCTTCCTGCACGGGCAGCTCAACGGCTGGTTTATGTTCGGCACGCTGGGGCTGGTAGTGGCGTACTTCGAAAAGCAGCAGCTGCCCCTGAACCGGCCCCGCCTGCGGCAGGCGTTCATTCTGCTGCTTTGCAGCCTGCTGCCTACCTATGGCCTGGCCGTGGCCTGGGCCGAGCGGCACCCTGCCATTTATGCGGTTACGGCGCTGGGTGTGCTGTTGCAGCTGCTGGGCGTGGTGCAGTGGCTGCGGGCCGTGTGGCCGGCCCTGCAGCAGCTTACCGCCCGGCTTGCTCCACTGCTGCGCGGCCTGTGGGCGTTTGGTATTGGCTCGCTGGCTTTTAAAGCGCTGGTGCACGCGGCCGTGGCCGTGCCCTACGTGGCGGTTATGTCGTTTACGGTGCGCAACTTCGTGATTGGGTTTGTGCACCTGGTTACGCTGGGCGCCACCACGCTCACGCTGCTGGCGCTGCTGCACGGGCAGGGGCTGCTCTCGTTGCGCGGCCGGGTGGCCCGGCTGGGGGCCTGGCTGCTGCTGGCCGGCTTTGTGCTCACGGAGATGCTGCTGTTTCTGCAGGGCCTGATGCTCTGGCTCGACTGGAGCTTCATCCCATCCTACCACACGGTGCTACTGCTGGCTACGCTGCTGCTGCCCGCCGGGGCGCTGCTGCTGGCGCTCAGGGCGGCCCGGGCCCCGGCCTCAACGGATCCTGGTGCGCAGCCGCTGCCTCAATACGCAGCCCACTCGCCTGTCTCCGCTAATGGCAGTGCCGATACCGCTGCCAATCGATAAAACGAAGGCGGCCTGAACGGATAAAGCCCGCATTATCAGGTCGAAAGATGCCCGGGTTCCTGCTTTCTGTTTGCCTGGGGCACACTCAGCCCATCCAGCAATGTCCCAAAAGGCATGCGTGCTCCGGGAGGGAAAGCAGGTCGGGGAGGGGCGGCATGTAGGCACTGCTGCTATCGGGCTAAGTGGCAATACTGGCCGGCAAGCCTTAGCTTGCCGGCTTCCGAACAACCATCGTATGCTGCTGCCACCCCCTACTTCCCTCGCCGAGCTGGCCCTGCTGTTTCTGCGGCTGGGCGCCACTGCCTTCGGTGGGCCGGCCGCCCACGTGGCCCTGATGGAGGAAGAGGTAGTGCGCCGCCGCGGCTGGCTTACGCAGCAGCAGTTTCTGGATTTGCTGAGCGCGGCCAACCTCATTCCGGGGCCCAATTCCACCGAGCTGGCCATTCATATCGGCTACGAGCGGCGCGGCTGGGCGGGGCTGCTGGTGGCCGGCACCTGCTTTATCGTGCCGGCCATGCTTATCGTGATGGTTTTTGCCTGGGCCTACGTGCGCTTTGGCACGCTGCCGGCCATGTCGGGCGTGCTGTACGGCGTCAAGCCCGTTATTGTGGCCGTGGTGGCGCAGGCGCTCTGGAGCCTGGGCAAATCGGCGCTCAGTACCTGGGCGCTGCGCCTTATTGCGCTGGTTGGGCTGGCGTTGAGTTTGCTGGGCGTAAACGAGCTGCTGCTGCTTTTCGGGGCGGGCGCGGCTACGGGCGTGTTGCGCTGGCCAACGTTGGAACACAAAAGAGTACCGCCGGCCCTGGTGCTGCTGGTGGGCGCGGTGGCCGCCATGGCCCTGCTGCCGCTGCTGCTGGGTTTGGGGCCGGGGGCCGCTTCTGCGGCCGGGGCCGCTGCTCCGCTGGGGCTGCTGCCGCTGGGGCTGGCCTTTGTCAAAATCGGCTCGGTGCTCTACGGCAGCGGCTACGTGCTGCTGGCCTTCCTCGACGCCGATTTGGTGCAGCGTTTCCACTGGCTCACCCAGGCCCAGCTGCTCGACGCGGTGGTGGTGGGGCAGGTGACGCCGGGGCCCGTATTTACCACCGCCACCTTCGTGGGCTACGTGTTGCAGGGCTGGCGCGGGGCGCTGGTGGCCACCACGGGCATCTTTCTGCCGGCCTTTGTCTTTGTGGGGCTGAGCAGTCAGCTGGTACGCCAGCTGCGCCAGTCGCCGCTGGCCGGGGCTTTTCTCGATGGCCTCAATGCCGCGTCCTGGGCCCTGATGGCGGCCGTTTCGGCCACGCTGGCCCGCACGGCCTTGCTCGACCTGCCCACGCTGGCCCTGGCCCTGGGCAGCGGCATCCTGCTGCTGCGCTACAAAATCAACTCGGCCTGGCTGGTACTGGGCGGGGCGGCCCTGGGCCTGGGCTTGCAGCAAGCCGGCCTGTTGTAAGTCTGCATTCAACAACCAAACACAGCAGCCCCCACGAAACGACCTCATCCGCTCAGGGATTGGTGCCGTTCCGTGGGGGCCTGACAGACCAGAGGGATGCCCTGGCAAGCTGGCGCTGCCTTTAAAGGTCGGCTTGTGGGCTGGCCCTACAGCGTTTTCAGCAGCTTGAAAACCTTGCGCTTGCTCTTGCCGAGCTTGGTTTTCAGGCGCTCCATCAGCTCGTGGCCCCTGCCTTCCACATAGGTTAAGTCCTCGTCGGTAAGGTGGGTGTAGGCTTGTTGCAGCTTGTCTTTGAGCAGCTTCCAGTCGCCTTGCAGGCGTAGCCGTTGGTCGGTGCGGAAGTCGCGGAACTGGCGGCGGCGCTCCGTGCTCCGCTTGGAGTACAGCAGAATTCCCACCACTGCTCCTACGCCGGCGCCGGCCAGGGAAGTGAGCAATACTTTACCGGTTGCTTTTTTACGGGTTTCACACGTCATCTTGATCGAATTTAAAAGTGAATAATAAAGCCTCAGACCAATACTGGTGCTGGGCGTCTGAAGTTCAGCAAAGGTGGCGCCCCACCCGCCCCGGTGCCTTGACTATTACCCGCCCCCCAGGATGATGTTCGTCAGGTCGGGGCCAGGCAGCCGGCCCGCAGCCGGCCGGTGTGCCGGATAAAAGCGGCCGCGGCTTCCATAGGCCGGAAATTGCGCTGACCTTTGCGCTTCATTCCCCAAGCGCCCGGCCGTGACGAACGAAACCCTGCAAGACGAGAAAGAATACCTCGAAGAAATCAAGGAGCAGCTCACGCTGGCCATCCGGCGGGTCGATGGCTCGGTGAAGCAGTTTTCCGACGAGCTGCGCGAGAAAAAGGAGTACATCCACGAGCACCAGTCGGGCATGGACGAGGCCGATATGGTAGCCGCCGGCCAGTCCATCAACCGCATGGCCTTCACGGGCGAGGCCGCCGTAACCCGCAAGCGCAAGCTGCTCAAGCTGGGCCAGTCGCCCTACTTTGGCCGCCTCGATTTCGCCGCCGCCGGCCAGGCGGCCGCGCCGGTCTACATCGGCATCTACTCCTTCTTCGACGAGCAGCGGCGCACCAACCTGATTTACGACTGGCGGGCGCCCATCTCATCGATGTTCTACGATTTCGAGCTGGGTGAGGCGTTTTACACGACGCCCTCCGGCACGGTGCGCGGCACCATTGAACTCCGGCGCCAGTACAAAATCCGCGACGGCCGGCTGGAGTTCATGCTCGACAGCGACGTGAACATCCACGACGACGTGCTGCAACGCGAGCTGGCCAAATCGTCGGACGACAAGCTCAAGAACATCGTTGCCACCATTCAGCGCGACCAGAACGCGGTGATCCGCAACGAGGAGGCGGCGGTGATGGTGATTCAGGGCGTGGCCGGCTCGGGCAAAACCTCCATTGCCCTGCACCGCATTGCGTTTCTGCTCTACCGCTACCGCGAAACCATTGCCGCCTCCGACATCCTCATCATCTCGCCCAACAAGGTATTTGCCGACTATATCTCCAACGTGCTGCCCGAGCTGGGCGAGGAGCACATTCCGGAGTTGGTGATGGAGGAGCTGGCGGCCGACCTGCTCGAAAACCGCTACCGGTTCCAGACCTTTTTCGAGCAGGTTTCGGCCTTGCTGGAGCAGCACGACCCGGCCTTCATCGAGCGAATCCGGTTTAAGTCGTCGTTCGATTTCCTGAGCCAGCTCAACCAGTACCTGCTGCACATGGAGAACAGCTACCTCCGGTTTCAGGACCTGCGGGTGGGCAGCACGGTGGTTCCCAAGGCCATTATCGAGCAGAAATTCCGCACCTACCACCGCGTGCCGCTGCTCGGGCGCTTTGCCCTGGTGGCCCAGGATGTACGCGACTACGTGCGCCACGCCGCCGGCCGCAAGCTCAGCGGCCGCGAGAAGGGCACGATTGGCGAGGCCCTCAACCGCATGTTCCGCTTCCACAACGTGCTCGACATCTACCGCGACTTTTACCGCTGGGTGGGCCGGCCCGAGCTGCTGCGGCTGGAGCCGGGCGCGCCGCTGGAGTACGCCGACGTGTTTGCCCTGATTTACCTGCGCATCCGCCTGGAAGGCATCAGCACCTACGCCCACGTAAAGCACCTGCTGATTGACGAAATGCAGGACTACACGCCCGTGCAGTACGCCGTGCTCTCGCGCGTGTTCACCTGCCGCAAAACCATTCTGGGCGACGTGAGCCAGACGGTGAACCCCTACAGCGCGTCGTCGGCCGAAACCATCGAGCGGGTGTTTCCGCAGGCCGATGTGGTGCGGCTCTACCGCAGCTACCGCTCCACGCTGGAAATTACCGCCTTCGCGCAGCGCATCGTGCCCAACCCCCACATCATCCCGCTGGAAAGGCACGGCCCGGCGCCGGCCCTGGTGCGCTGCCCCAGCCCGCAGGCCGAGCTGGACACGATTAAGCAGCTGCTGGAAGCCTTCCACGGCTCGGGCAATCAGTCGCTGGGCATCATCTGCAAAACCCTGCCGCAGGCCGAGCAGGTATACGAGGTGCTACAAGGCCCTAATGTCCACCTGCTCACCGACGAATCGTCCTCTTTCCAGGAGGGCGTCATCATCACCACGGCCCACCTGGCCAAAGGGCTGGAGTTTGATGAGGTGATTGTGCCGTTTGCATCCGCCCAAAACTACCGGACGGAGGTAGACAAGAGCATGCTGTACGTGGCCTGCACCCGCGCCATGCACCAGCTCACGCTCACCTACACCGGCGAGCTTACCACGTTCGTGGCCTGAGTAGGCTTATGCATCAGCTGGTTGCGCGGCCGGCACGATGGGGGCCGTGGCCGGGTACCAGCGGCGGCGCAGCCAGAACGCCACGTTCACCAGGGCAATAAGGGCGGGCACTTCGATGAGCGGGCCGATAACGCCGGCGAAGGCCTGCCCCGAGTTCAGGCCGAACACGCCAATGGCCACGGCAATGGCCAGCTCGAAGTTGTTGCCGGTGGCGGTGAAGGCAATGGAGGTGTTCTCGGCGTAGCTGGCGCCCAGGTATTTGCCGGCCGCGAAGCTGAGCAGAAACATAACGCCGAAGTACAGCGCCAGCGGCAGGGCAATGCGCAGCACATCCAGCGGCAGCTGCACAATGGTTTCGCCCTTGAGGCTGAACATGACCACGATGGTGAGCAGCAGCGCGATTAAGGTGAGGGGGCTGATGGCCGGAATAAACACCTGCTCGTACCAGGCGTCGCCCTTCAGGCGGCGCAGCACGGTGCGCGACAGAAAGCCGGCCGCGAAGGGAATGCCCAGGTAAATGAGCACGCTTTGGGCAATTTGGCCAATGCTGATGTTCACCGCGTAGCCTTCCAGCCCGAAGTACGGCGGCAGCACGGTGATAAACAGCCAGGCCAGCACCGAGTAGAACAGCACCTGGAAAATGGAGTTGAGCGCCACCAGCCCGGCGGCGTACTCGCGGCTGCCGTCGGCCAGCTCGTTCCACACCAGCACCATGGCAATGCAGCGGGCAATGCCAATCAGAATCAGCCCCATCATGTACTCGGGCTTGTCGGGCAGCAGCCAGATGGCCAGAAAGAACATCAGCAGCGGCCCCACCAGCCAGTTCAGAGCCAGCGAGAGGCCGATGATGCGCGTGTTACGAAAAACCGTGGGCAGCTGCTCGTATTTCACCTTGGCCAGCGGCGGGTACATCATCAGAATCAGCCCCACAGCCAGCGGCACGTTCACGGTGCCCACCGAAAAGTAGTTGACCACGGCATTGATGCCCGGCACGAAGTAACCCAGGCCCAGGCCCACGCCCATGGCCAGAAATATCCACAGCGTCAGGCCCCGGTCGAGGCCGGAGAGCTTCTTTTGAGCCAGCGTAACGGGGGCGGCCGCGGCCGGTAGGGGGGGGAGCGGGGGCATAACTGAATGACGGAGTAAGCAAAAAGACCAAGGCCCGGAAGGTGGCAGCATGCCCTGGCAGCAGGGCAACCAGCCCCTCAGAGTATGGCCGTCGGTAATAAATGCACTGGCGGTGTGGTACTACCGCCAAAGCAGCCGCTAAACCGGGTCGAATTTACGCTGGCAGCCGGTTGGTTTCGGTAAGCAAGCCAGTTCAGGAGCGCCGGTATAGTGCCGGGCCAAAGAAAAACGCACCTGTAGGCTGCGGCTGGGTTGGCACCGGCCGCCGGTTTGCCAGCCGCTGCTCCGGACTAGGATGAGCCGGCCGGTTAGTTGGCGGCCGACGACCCGGGCCGGGCGTCGGCAATCGGTTGGTAGGGGCCGTACTTGTGCTGGCGCTCCGAAAAGGCGTCGGCGTAGGGGCCGAAGGGATGGTCCACGGGCTTTTTGCTGATGTCGGGCCAGTCGTGCGGGGTTTGCAGGTGGGGCCGCGGCTGCGAGTTCACAAACGCCGCCACGTCCCAGGCCTGCGCGTCGGTCAGCTGCGGATGGTCGAAGGTGGCCCCGAAGGGCATGGCCGCCTTCACGTATCTGGCCAGGTTGCTGATGCGGTACAGGCCGGCCCCGTCGTTGTAGCTGTGCGGCCCCCACAGCGGCGGATACTGGTATTCGCGCCCGTCGGCCAGCAACTGGCCCTGCCCCTCGGGGCCGTGGCAGCTTTGGCACTTGGTGGCAAACACCGCCTTGCCAATTACCGGGTCGGTGGCGCGCGGCAGGTAGGCGAGCGGGGTGAGGCCGGTGCCGTACACCTTCTGGCCCTTGGGAATGCCCTGGCCCAGCCAGTTCAGGTAGGCCACAATGGCGCGCATCTCGCGGCTGCTGTCGGCCAGCGCCCGGCCGTTGAGGCTGCGCTCCAGACAGCCGTTCACCCGCTGCTCCATTGTTACCACGGTGGCCGAGCGGGCCCGCAGCTTGGGGTAGGTGGCGGCCACGGCCAGGTAGTTGTTGGCAAACCCCTTGGTGCCAGCGTCCAGGTGGCAGTTCTGGCAGTTCATGCCGTTGCTGAGTTGGGCCACCGAGCCCTGCGGCCCCAGGTAGCGGGCGGTATGGGCAACCAGGGCGCGGCCGTAGCGAATCTGCCGGCCGGCCGCCGTGCGCGGAATCGTGGCCGTATCGGGCGCGGGCGTGGCCGGGCGGTGGTAGCTGCCGGGCAGCGGCGGCCCCTGGCGGGCCTCATCGGCCGCCGCCCGCGCCGGGTCTGCCGCCGGACCGGGCCCGTAGTAGCGGGTCAGCACGATGGCCACCACCAGCACCAGCAGGGCCGTCAGCAGCAGCAACACCCGCACCAATCCCGAAAGGCTCGCTCCAAGGTGTTGCTTCGCTGGTTCCATGGCAGGCGGGGGCTAAATGACTGGCTGCCGCCGCCGCCAGGGGCTTACATCGGCAGCCGCTCGCGCAGGGCGCTGTAAGTCCAGGTGCCGGCCAGGGCGGCCAGAATCAGGACGGCGGCGCCGGCCACGCCGCTGCCCAGCTGGGCGAACATGGGGCCGGGGCAGGCGCCCGTCAGGGCCCAGCCGAGCCCGAAGATAGTGCCCCCAATCCAGACGCCGTGGCTGTACTTCTTATCGGCAATGCGGATGGTTTCGCCGTTGATGGTTTTGAGGTGGTTGCGCTTGATGAGCTGAATCGAAAGCAGCCCCACCACAATGGCCGAACCGATAACGCCGTACATGTGAAAGCTCTGGAAGCGGAACATCTCCTGGATGCGCCACCAGCTCACGACTTCGCTTTTGGTGAGAATAATGCCGAACAGCACGCCCAGCACCAGGTATTTCAGGTTTTTCATGATAAAGAATAAGGGAAGAAGTTAGGCCCGCTTAGCCAGCAGGCGCACCACCTGGGCCGGACCGGCGTGGAAGCTGCCCTCGTGGAGCACCACGCCCAGCTCCCGGTTTTCGAGCACCTGGAGGCCGGCGAAGTCAGTGGCCAAATCGGCCGGCTCGTAGAGCGAATCTGCCGTTTTGGGGCCGCCCGAGAGCAGGCCCAGCTGGCGCGGGCTGAAGGCTTCGAGCAGCAAATGCCCGCCCGGCGCCAGGCTGCTGGCGGCGGCCGCGTGCACGGCCTGGCGGTCGGCGGTGGGCAGGTGGGCGTAAATCAGCCCGATGGCGTCGTAGGCACCGGTTTGCTGCCAGCTCAGGTCGGTCAGGTCGGCCACCTGATAGTTAAGGTGCACGCCCTGGGCCACGGCCAGGCGCTGGGCTTTGGCGCGGGCCTCGTCGCTGAAATCGATGGCCGTTACCTGCCAGCCGCGCCGGGCGGCGTACACCGCGTTGCGGCCTTCGCCCTCGGCCAGCAGCAGCAGGCGGCCGGGCGGCAGCAGGTCGAGCTGGCGGCGGAAATAGGCGTTGGGGGCGGTGCCGTAGGCGTATTGCTCGCTTTCGTAGCGCTCATTCCAAAAATCTGCGGTGGCGGGCAGCGAGGCTGGGCTCATGGGGTAGGGGAGTTAAAACATGAGGGGATACAACACCCAGGTCATCAGCAGGCCGCCGACGAAAAAGGCTACAACGGCTACCAGCGACACCCATTGCAGGTTGGAAAGGCCCGAAATAGCGTGGCCCGAGGTGCAGCCGCCGGCGTAGCGCGTGCCAAAACCCACCATAAAGCCACCCAGCACCAGAAACACCCAGCCCTTCCAGTTGCCCAGGTTTTCGAGGGCAAACAGCTCTTTAGGCAGCAGGCCCGAAAAGTCGGTCAGGTGCAGCTGCGCCTTCAGGTCGCGCACGGTTTCGGCCGAAATAGCCACCACCTCGGGGTGGCCCAGCACCTGGTAGCCGATAAAGCCGCCCAGAACGATGCCCAGCACGAAAAACAGGTTCCAGCTTTCGGCCCGCCAGTTGTAGTTCAGGAACGGAATGCCCGCGGGCACGCAGGCGGCGCACACGTGCCGCAGCGAGGAGCTGATGCCCAGCGCCTTGTTGCCAATGAGTAGCAGCGCCGGCACCGTCAGGCCAATCAGCGGGCCGGCCACGTACCAGGGCCAGGGCTGACGAAGTAATTCGAACATGAGAAAGCAGAAAAAGTAAGCTCAGACCGAGGCCACCAATTGGCGGCGGAAGGAGCAGAAAAGGAAATTCTGGGTGGTTTGAAACGGTGTAAGATGGTCTTCGGTGCGGCAGCGCAGCTTCCGGAAACCCCGGTGCAGCTGCTCGGTTAGCTGCTGCTCGCTGTACTGGCGGATGGGCAGCCCGCCGCACGCGGTGGGACCCGCCGGCGAGAACGTGCCCATGGTGAGGTAGCCGCCGGGCACTACCGCCGCCCGGGCCAGCGCCAGGTAGCGCTCCACATCGGGGGCGGCCGTCAGGAAATGAAACGCGGCCCGGTCGTGCCAGAGGGCATAGGTCTGGGGTGGCCTGAAGTCGCGCACGTCGGCTTCCAGCCACTGCACGCGGCTGGCGGCGGCGGGCCCCAACCGCTGCCGTGCCCGGCCCAGCGCCGCCCCCGAAATATCAAGCACCGTCAGGTTCTCGTAGCCCTCCGCCAGCAGATAATCTACCAGCCTGCTGTCGCCGCCGCCCACGTCGATGATGGGGGCCTGCCGGGGCAGCGCGAAGCCCCGGATAAATTCGAGCGAGGTGGCGGGCACGGCCTGGGTCCAGCTAACCTGATGAGGCTGGCGGGTGTCGTACACGGTTTCCCAGTGCTGCTTGGCACCGGTAGCAGTCGGAGTTGCCATCTGCCTAGCGCTCCAGCGGCTCCGACCAGTCGAGCACCCCGCCCAGCATATTGGCCACGTTGGCAAAACCGGCCTTGGTGAGTTGCTCGGCGGCTTTGGCCGAGCGGGCGCCGCTGCGGCAGTACACGTAGGTGGGCCGGGTTTTATCCAGCGCCGCCGCGCGCTGCGCATAGTCGGGCGCCGTTACGTCGATGTTGATGGCGCCGGGCAGGTGGCCGCCGGCAAACTCGTCGGGGCGGCGCACGTCGAGCAGCACCGTGCCGGGCCGGCGCCGGGCCTCGGCAAACTGGGCGGGCGTGAGGTTCTGGTAGGCCGGGGGCGAGGATTTAAAGAAATTCAGCATGAGAAGACCAAAGAAGAGAAGAAAGAGCAGCGCGGCCACCAGGAGCGGCCGCCGCCGCGAAATAGCGTTCGGCACGGTGCGTTAGTGAGCCGCGCCGGCCAGTTGGAAGGACTTCACGGCCTCGCCTAAATCGAGCACCTCGGTGCCGGGCAGCACCGGGGCCACGATGCTGGCGCCGGCGGCCGAGCGGTAGCCCCCGGCGCAATGCACCACCACGGGCTTACCAGTCGGAATTTCGTGGGCCCGCTCGCGCAGCTCGGGCAGCGGAATGCTGATGGCGCCCTCGAAAATAGGCTCGTCGCGGTGCTCCACCCGGTTGCGGATGTCCACGATGGTGTAGTCGGCGGGGTGCTGGCGGAACTGCTCCACGTCGAGCTTCGGCAGGGTCGCCTCAGTGGCCGGCGAGCCCACCAGGGCCCCTGCAATCAGGCCTTCGTAACCAATTTTGGCAGTTTTGCTGATCAGGTTTTCCAGCGTGGCCTCGTCGGCGGCTACCAGATAGAACGGCTCGTCGGGGCCAATAATCGAGCCCAGCCAGGTTTCGAACTTGCCGCCCTGCTGAATGTTGAGGGCGCCCCCGGCGTGGCCCTGCTTGAACTCAGCTTCGGGGCGGGTATCAACTACCAGCACGCCGCTAGTCAGCCTGGCGTCGGCGTTCAGGCGCGGCACCTGCTGCACGCTGGGGGCATAGGCGGGCGCGCCGGCCTTGTTCAGGGCCACATCGTGCCCGAAGTATTTAGGAATGAAGGGCTGGTCGGCCAGCAGCTCCCGCACGAACTCCTGCTCGCTCATAGCGCGCAGCATCGGGTTGCCGAATTTTTCATCGGCGATGGTGCTGCTGTTGGCGCCGCTCAGGGCCTTGCCGCAGAGGCTGCCCGCGCCGTGGGCCGGGTATACCAGCACGTCGCCGGCCAGCGGCATGAGCTTGTCGCGCAGCGAGTGGTACAGCTGGCGGGCCAGCTCCTCACGCCTGGCGGTCAGGTTGCCGGCTTTCTCGCGCAGGTCGGGCCGGCCCACGTCGCCGATAAACAGCGTGTCGCCGGTGAAAGCGGCCACGTCGCGGCCCTCGCGGCTGAGGATGATGGTGATGGAATCGGGCGAGTGGCCGGGCGTGTTCAGGGCCCGAAACGTGAGCTTGCCGCTGGTAAACGCCTGGCCTTCATCGAACGTCTCGTGCGCATAATCTGCCCCCAATAGCTTGCTGACGCGGATAGTGGCGCCCGTGTGCTCGGCAATTTCGCGGTGCGAGCTTACGAAGTCGGCGTGCGGGTGGGTTTCGATGACACTCACGATTTTGGCGTCGTGCTTCTGGGCGTAGTCGTAGTAGGGCTGTGGGTCGCGGGCCGGGTCGATGAGCACGATTTCGCGGGCGCACTCGCTGAGGATGGCGTAGGCAAAGTGGGCCAGGCCCTTGTCTTCAAACTGTTCGATTTTCATGGTAGGGGTGATTAGGGAATGAAGAAAGTCGCAAAAAAGCGGGTTGACTTATGCGCTGGATCAGCAGGTTGGTATAACCCGGGCGGGCCGGAGCCTAGGGCGTGAACACCAGCTCGCGCAGCAGAATAAAGGTGCCCATGGCCAGCGTGAACCAGCCGAAAGCCGGTTTGAGCCGGGCGCCCGGAATGAAGCGGGCCAGGTAGGTGCCCAGCACAATGCCGGCCAGCGCGAAGGCCAGAAAGCCCAGCAGAAAGCCCCAGGCGATGGGCGTGCCGGCGCTCAAATCGCCCGTAAAGCCTATAAGCGAGTTAAGCGAAATGATGGCCAGCGAGGTACCCACGGCCAGTTTCATGGGCAGGCGGGCCCCCAGCACCAGCGCCGGAATAATGAGGAAACCGCCGCCCGCGCCCACGAAGCCCGTCAGGCCCCCCACCACCAGGCCGATGCCCAGAATGAGCGGATAGTTGAAGGCCTGCTGGCGGTGCAGGTCCTCATCCAGCACCACCTCGGCCTGCTTGCTGCGAATCATGGAAGTAGCGGCCACCACCATCAGCACGGCAAACGCCACGAGCACCAGCAGGTCTTTGGTGAACACGAGGCGGCCCAGCGTGAACAGCTCGTGCGGGATGGCCGGCATGAGCAGCTTGCGCACCGCAAACACCGACAGCAGCGACGGAATAAGAAAGATAACCGCCGTTTTCAGCGAAACCAGGCCCTTGCGGAAGTAGCCCGCCGCCCCCACCACCGAAGTCGAGCCTACCACGAACAGCGAGTACGCCGTGCTGAGCACCGGACTCACGCCCATCAGATACACCAGCACCGGGACGGTGAGAATAGAGCCGCCGCCGCCCATAATGCCAAGCGAAAGGCCAATGAAGATGGCGGAGAAATAGCCGAAGTAGGGGAGCATGCGGGAAGCGGCAGAACGTATGTAGGTATGAAGGAGTATTCATGTATTTCGGCCTAAAAAAAGGCCGGACCTCTTACAGAAAAGTGCATCCGGCCAGGCACTGAATCACGTCGACTACCTCGCGCATTTTCAGCGAATAGAGAATGTTCTTGCCGTCGCGCTGGCTGCCCAGAATACCCTTGAGCTTCATGCCCGTCAGGTGGTGGGAGAGGAGGCTCTGCTCGACTTGCAGCTTCTCGCTGATATCGGTCACCGACAGGCTTTCCTGCTGGGCCAGCAGCTGCACGATGGCGATGCGCGTGGGGTGGGCCGTGGTTTTAAGAATGAAGGCCACCTTCTCCATCTTCTCGGTGGTCAGGTTCAGGTCGGCAGGAGCAGTGGGAGTATTCATAGGAAGCCACAAAGGTATGTTCATTTGTTCATGTATACAACGTGGCAGTATGGTTTGGTTCCATAAAGCAAGGCTTAGCCATTAGCTTTTAGTTAATAGCGGTTGTCTTTTGCTCTGATAGTTAATGCATTAAGCTGGAATAGATGGCTGTTTAACTCACAGCAAGTACTTATCACTTCGCCAGCCAATTGGCTTCATTAATAGACTCATAAGTAGCCAGCGACGGTAGTAAACGTCCGTTTAATTGATAATGCTGCCCAGCAATGGGGCTGCGTTACAGCGGTTAGGGGCGACTCCGGACGGAGCCTGATTTGCCACCTGCTGCGCCGGTAACGGCACGCTTTGTGTGCGGTCGGCTGCCACTGCGTTGCGGCCCCTGGTGGCTTTGCTGCCGGCCGGTTGCTGAAAATGTGCGCACCTTTGCCTGCGGTTCCGTTGTCTATGCCCCGTTTACTGGCCCATCTGCTGTTGCTGCTCTATGCGGGATTTTTCCTGCATTGCCAGCCGCTGCCCGCCCGGGCCAGGGCCACCGCAACCAGCTACAACACCCGCCCGGAGCCGGCCCGCCCCGGATTCTGCAAAAAGAAGGTGCCAGCCGTACAGGCCAGCCCACCGGCCGACTACGCCCAAAGCGTGAAAGCCAAGCTGCCCCCACTGCATCTGGTTCCGGGCAGTTTTGCAGCCGTGTTTTTCGGGCTGCTGTTCCCGGCCGATGCAGCCGGTATTGCGCCCGCCCGCGGCCCTGCCAGCGGCCCGGCGCAGGTCTTCGCCAATCACCCCAACAAGGCCCCGCCCGTTCGTTTCTCGTAGGAAAACGCAATTTGGAGCCGGGTGCAACATCCGGTTGGCTGCTCTCATTTGCCGGGGCAGTAGCCGGCTTTTTTACGCCCGCCCAGCTGCGGGCCAGTATTACTGCGCCCGGCGCATCTGCACGACAGTGCCCTGAGCCCCTTTTTCTGCTGCATCGGCCCGGTAAACTTGCCCGGCCGGTGGTCGGGGTTTGCTCCGCGGCCCCCTTTCAATCCTTTGTTGTCTCGCTTTTGAATTACCTGATTATGAATCGTAAAACTCTCATATCGTGGCTCCCGCTGGCCCTTTTTGCCCTTGTGCTGTTCACCCCGCTACGTACGCCGGTCATGGGCACGCTGCAGCGCGGACTGCTGGCTACGGGCCTGTGGAACGCTGATGCGCCGGCTGAGTTAGCGCCGGCCGAAACCGCCACTACGCCCATAGTAGCGGCGGCTGGCGCGGCCTACCCGCACAACCTGCCGCTGCTCACGCTCGATGGCAAACACGTAAACCTGAGCGACCTGAAAGGCAAGGCGGTGTTCGTGAATCTGTGGGCCACCTGGTGCCCGCCCTGCGTGGCCGAAATGCCTGGCATCCACGCCCTGTACAAGAAAATGGACCCTAAAAAGGTGGCCTTCGTGATGATTTCGCTGGATGAGAATCCGGCCAAGGCCCAGGCCATGCTCAAGCGCCAGGGCTACACGTTCCCGGCGTATTTCCCCCTGGGTCCGCTGGCCGCGCCGTTCGACTCGAACTCCATCCCGTCAACCATCATCCTCGACCCTAACGGGCAGGTAGTAGCCCGCCACGATGGCATGGCCGAGTACGACACGCCCGAGTTCAAAGCGGCCCTCGAAAACCTGACGCGGCCGGCAAAGAACTAGCCTCGTTCACCCAGCAGCGTCGCCCGGCTAATACCGGGGTAGAGTCAGG
Organism: Hymenobacter actinosclerus; assembly: GCF_900111515.1. Lineage (GTDB taxonomy): Bacteria > Bacteroidota > Bacteroidia > Cytophagales > Hymenobacteraceae > Hymenobacter > Hymenobacter actinosclerus. The sequence continues at coordinate 992,347 of NZ_FOHS01000002.1, read as the reverse complement.
CCGTGCCCTGGGGCAAATTTTGAGTTCATGTACGGAATGTAGAGACGCAACACCCGGTACAGCAACCTGAAAATTGCTGTAAAATTCAGTTTGGTGCCGTAACAATCAGCGCCGCCACGTCCCGGCAATTGCGGGAGCGTGGCGGCGCTGATTGTTGAGTTAGCTTAAAAGGATGGCGTCGCTACAGCGTGCCTGGTTAACCCAAGCAGCTTACAGGGCGGCTCAGGTGGCAGGCATGCTCAGGGCCGTGAACAGGTAGTACGCGCCCCAGCTCAGAAACACCAGCATGCTGGCCCACACCCAGGCGGGCACGCTCTGCGGTGTTTCGGAGGCTTTGATAACGAACGAATCGGTCCGCTCGCTGCCGTAGGCCGTTACCGTCAGCGGCAGCACATCCGACACTATATCGTCGGGGCTGAGGCCCAGCACCGTAATGGCCGGCCCGTTGCGCACCACGAACGGGATGCGCTGCACGCCCTCCTGGCCGCTGGAGGAGCGGGCCACCACGCGCAGCTTGCAGCTCCACGTGCCGCACCACGCCGCGCTCATCGCGCACCGGGGCCGTGCCGCCCAGCTCATTGTTGGTAAGCTGAAAGTTGTGCGCCCGCTGACGGGCCACAATGGTGGCCAGCTGGGCGGGCGTGAGGTTGGTTACGGTTTCGTCGAAGCGGCCGGCTGGGTGAGCGTCGGCCCCTCGGCCGGGGCTGGGCTGGCCGCCCCGCGCCTAGCGGTAAATAACAATACGGGCCGCCTCGTGGCAGACCAGAGAATGCGGCGCCCCCACCGGGAAAATCACGTAGTCGCCGGCTTCCACATCTACCGTCTGCTCTTCCTGGGTGATGGACAGCCGGCCGGCCAGCACCACGACCAGCACGTCGCCGCCGTCGTGGTGGTGCGTAGGCATGGTTTCGCCGGCTTCGAGGGTTTTATAGATAATGCGCTGGCCGTCTTTGTTGAGCAGCACGTGGCCTTTCTGAGGACCGAGGGCTTGGTGGCGGCCGTTGAGAAGGCTGCCGGATTTCATAGGAGCGTGCATAAACTGATGCTTGGGGGGGAAAAGGAGCCGGCAACCCGCCGGCAGGGGGCCAGTGGCCGTTGCGTAGGCAAAGGTTGCCGCCCTCGCCCCCGCCCCTTTATGACCTGGCGCATACGCTGCCCCTATTTCTGGGCGGCGCGCCCGGCGCCCGGGGGCGTCAAACCCCATGAATTAGCTTGTTTGCCAAGGAGTGGCGAGCTTTGAGGCTTTCCAACACCTAAAAGCCGGATGATAGAAGTTGAAATTCTGGAGCAGTTCGGGGCCACCCAGAAGAGCTTAGCCAAAGGCGAAATCCTGTTTGACGAGGGCGAGCCAGCTCAATTCTACTATCAGATTCTGCACGGCGAAATGCGGATGGTGAACCGCATCGAGGACGGTACCGAGTTTTTGCAGGGCATTTTTCAGGCCGGGCAGAGCCTGGGCGAGCCGCCGTTGTTCGGGGCGTTTCCGTACCCCGCCTCGGCGGTAGCCAGCCAGCCCACCGTGCTGCTGCGCCTGGCTTACCCGGCCCTGCTGGAGCTACTGCGCCAGAACTTCGACATTCATCAGCGCCTGTTCGCTACGCTGGCCAAGCGCCTCGAATACAAGTCGATGCAGGCCTGCGAGATGTCGAGCTACCCCGCTGCTCACCAACTCCTCACGCTGCTGGACTACTTCAAGCGCCAGGCCGGCAGCCCGCCCAGCTACCTCGTTACCCTAACCCGCCAGGAGCTGGCCGACCTCACCGGCCTGCGCGTCGAAACCGTCATCCGCACCGTCAAGCAACTGGAGCTGGAGGGCAAACTGGCGCTGCGCGACGGGAAAATTGTGCTCTGATGCCTCGCCACCGGGCCCGCCTTTCCGCGCCCTCCGCCTTGTTGAGAAGAGCTTAAGCTGAGGCAGGTCCGGCGCCGGGCCGGCTTCTAGCGCCAGTAATTGTTGGCCGCGGCAATGGTGGCAAACTCGATGGCCACCGTGTGGGTAACGGCCAGTAGCATGGCCGCATCGCTGGCGTACACCTCGCGCAGCTGCTCGCGAATCTGCGCATCAGGCTGGGTGGCTTTTACAATGAGGCGGCTCATGCGCACGGCTAGCTGGCGGCCCTCTTCGGGCGTAGCGGTGAGCAGGCTGTTGTTCGGAACCAGGGTTACGGCGTCCATGGGCAGGAAAAAAAGTGAGTGGGAAGGGCCAGGCTGCGGCTGAATGCCGGGCGCGGGCGTCGTCAAGATACTTTGAAAATCAGTGCTTCGGGCGCCGCTTGCGCCGGCTGGCAACCCGGTCGCGCTCGGCTTTGCGTTCGGCCCGCATCAGCAGCCGTTCCTCGTAGCGGCTCAGCAGCTGGCGGCGCACGAAGTGGGCGAGGTCGGAGAGCGAAACCAGGCGGGTGGTGCGCAGGAAGCTGAGAATGTCGCGGCGGCGCAGCACGCTCACACCCGGCAGGCCCTGGGCCAGCAGAAACTGCTTGATTTCGGACACGCGTAGCAGCCCGGCCACGGCGGGCCGCTCGACGGTGGCGTTGTACTGGGCCGGCCGGTGCAGGTGCAAACCGGCGGGCGAAGCTACCAGCACGCCCACCCACTCGGGCAGCAGCGGCAGCAGCCTGGCCAGGTGCTTCTCGGTGACGACGAAGGTGACGAAATCGTAGGCCCGGCCGTAGCAGGGCAGCTGCCGGGGCACCCGCTGCAGCGTATCGGCGTCGCCCTTCAGCTCGTAGCCGTGCATGAACTGCTCGGTGATGTGCACCACATCGGCGCGGGTAGTGCCGGTGGGCAGCTCGTCAATAAAAACCCCGCCCGTCAGCAGCGGGTACAGCAAAGGGCGGATATCCGCGTCGTTCATTTTAGGGTTGAGCTACAGGCTACAAGCCGCAAGCCGCAAGCTGCAAGCTGTAAGCCGCAAGCTACAAGCCAACGTTGAACATCAGCTTGCGGCTTGCGGCTTGCAGCTCAAACTAAATAACCCGCACCCGGTCGCGGTGCGTATCGTCGCGCAGAATTTCGAGGCCCTTGTAGGCCAGGGGGCGGCCGGTGTTGTGGGTCAGGCCGTCGTTTTCGTAGAGGTGGGCCACATCGAGCACCAGCTGAGTGTACTTTCGCTCGCCCAGTTCAATGGCCACCGGACGGCCGCTGTCGGAATCGAAGGAGGCCAGGGCCTGGTCAATTTCCGCTAAAATCTTACTCATAGCTCAGAAGGACGGGTACGCGGAGGAAATATAGAAAGATGCGCGCAGTTATGCGGCGGCGGCCGGCCGAAGCCGTTCAAAAAAACGGCCCCGCCCACTCCGGTAGGAGTGGGCGGGGCCGTTGTAGGGTTGCAAACGCAGCCGCTTACTTTTTAAGCAGTTTCAGCAGGGCTTCGGCGGCCGGCTCCGAGGAGGCAGGGTTCTGACCCGTGATGAGGTTGCCGGCCTGGGTGACGTAGGGGGCCCAGTCGGCGCCTTTCGAATAGTTGCCGCCGTTGGCTTTCAGCATGTCCTCCACCAGGAAAGGCACCACCTTAGTCAGCTGCACGGCTTCCTCTTCCGAGTTTGTGAAGCCGGCCACCGATTTGCCTTTTACCAGCGGCTCGCCGTTGGCGGCCTTCACGTGGCGCAGCACGCCGGGCGCGTGGCACACGGCGGCCACGGGCTTGCCGGCGGCGTACATGCTCTCAATCAGCTCAATCGACTTCTTGTCCTCGGCCAAATCCCAGAGCGGGCCGTGGCCGCCGGGGTAGAACACGGCGTCGTAATCGGCCCCCGAAACTGAGGCCAGCTTTACGGTCGAGGCCAGAGCCTGCTGGGCCTCGTGGTCGGCTTTGAAGCGCTTGGTGGCGTCGGTCTGGGCGCTGGGGTCGTCGCTCTTGGGGTCGAGCGGGGGCTGGCCGCCCTGGGGCGAGGCCAGCGTGAGGGTGGCGCCGGCATCCTTGAACACGTAGTAGGGCGCGGCGAATTCTTCGAGCCAGAAACCGGTTTTTTCGCCGGTGTTGCCAAGGGCAGCGTGCGAGGTGAGCACCATCAGAATTTTCATGGGAATCAGATTTTAAGGGAAAATGATAAAGCGCGGTAAGGCAAACGGCCTACAGCGTGGGGGCCAGGACGTAGCGCGCAACGCTGCGCTCGGCCAGCAGGGGCACAATCTGGGCCACTACAATCTGCTGGAAATGCTCGGAATCGATGTGGGCCTGCAGGGCCTCGGGACCGGCGTACTGCTCATACATGAACAGGTGGGCCTCGTCGGCGGGGTCGACGTGCACGGTGTACACAAGGTTGCCCGGCTCCCGGCGGCGCACGGCGGCGGCAGCCTGCTGCATGAGTGCCAGCACCTCGGCCGCGTGCCCCGGCTGCACGCGCCACTCGGCGGCTACGCAGATGATGGTAGAGGAAGAAGTGTCCATTGAAACAGTAGCAGAAAAGCGGCTTACAGGGCCAGGGTGAGAATTTTTTCCACGTCGGCGACCTGCAAATCCTGCCGCTCGCCCAGGTCTTTCACGCCGCGCTCGGTAAAGCGCCGCACAATGTGCCCAATGGTTTCGGCGCCCACTTCGTAGTCGGCGAGGCGAGTTTTGATGCCCAGCTGCTCGAAGAAAGCCACCGTGGCCTGCACGGCCGCTTCGGCGCGCTCCTCGTCGGTGCCCTGGCTGATGTTCCAGACGCGCTGGCCGTACTGCACCAGCTTTTCGAGCTTGCCGGCCTGGCGGTAGCGCAGCATAGGCGGCAGCACAATGGCCAGGGTGCGGGCGTGGTCGATGCCGTGCAGGGCGGTCAGCTCGTGGGCCACGTAGTGCGTGCTCCAGTCGGTAACTACGCCGGCCGCCAGCGTGCCGTTGAGGGCGTTGGTGGCGCTCCACATGAAGTTGGCCATGGCGTCGTAATCCGTAGGATTTGCCAGCACCTTGGGGCCTTCCTCAATCAGGGTCAGCAGTACGGCCTCAGCCAGGCGGTCCTGCAACGGCGTGTTGATGGGGTAGGTGAGGTACTGCTCCAGCACGTGGGTAAAGGCGTCGGCAATGCCGTTGGCAATCTGGCGCGGAGGTAGGGTAAAGCAGGTTTCGGGGTCGAGAACCGAGAATTGCGGGAAGGTGAGCGGCGAGCTGAAGGCCAGCTTCTCCTGGGTTGCCACGCGGGTAATCACCGCGCCCGAGTTCATTTCGGAACCCGTGGCGGGCAGCGTGAGCACAGACCCGAACGGCACGGCGCGGGCTACTTTGGCTTTCCTGGCCAGAATGTCCCAGGGCTCGGCGCCCTCAAACGGAATAGCGGCGGCAATGAACTTGGTGCCATCGAGCACCGAGCCGCCGCCCACGGCCAGCAGGAACGTGACCTGCTCGGCCCGGCCCAGCTCCACGGCCCGCATTAGCGTTTCGTAGTGCGGGTTGGCCTCGATGCCGCCGAATTCGACGGTTTCGAAGCCGGCCAGCGCGGCCTTCACCTGGTCGTAGACGCCATTTTGCTTGATGCTTCCGCCGCCGTAGGTAATAAGCACTTTCGCGCCGGCCGGAATCCGGGCCGTGAGGGCGGCAATCTGGCCCTTGCCAAAGAGAATACGAACGGGATTATAGAACTGAAAATTCTTCATGAGTCAGGGGAAAAGGCGCGCCGTTGTGCGGGCCGGCGGCGTATGCCCGGGGCCGCCCCGCGGGGCCGCCAAAAGTTGAAAAGCAGTAGCAGGAGCCGCTAGGCCACCTTCACTACGGCCTTGCCGGTGTTGTCGCCTTCAAACAAGCCCAGGAAAGCGGCCGGAATCTGGTCGAAGCCCTCGGTAACGGTTTCCTCGAATTGCAGCTTGCCCTGCTCGTACCACTCGGCCAGCTGCCGCGAGCCCTCGGGCCAGCGGCTGTGGTAGTCGCTCACGATGAAGCCCTGGAGCTTGCTGCTGGTTTTGAGCAGCTTGCCCTCGGGCCGCGGACCCGTGGGTACTTCGGTGGCGTTGTAGGTTGAAATCTGGCCGCAGACGGCAATGCGGGCGTGCTTGTTGAGCAGGTCGTACACGGCGTCGGTGATGGGGCCGCCCACGTTGTCAAAGTAGCAGTCTACGCCGTTGGGCGCGGCGGCGGCCAGGGCCTTGGGCACGTCGGCGGTTTTGTAGTTGATGGCCTCATCGAAGCCCAGCTCCTTTAGGTAGGCCACTTTCTCGTCGGTGCCGGCCGTGCCAATCACGCGGGCACCCTTGATTTTGGCCAGCTGGCCCACCACCATGCCCACGGCCCCGGCCGCGCCGGACACTACCACCGTTTCGCCTTCCTGGGGCTCGCAGATGTCGAGCAAACCGAAGTACGCCGTCAGGCCGGTCATGCCCAGCAGGCCCAGGTAGTAGCTGGCGGGCGCTTTGCCCTCGGCCGGCAGGGGCTGGAGCATTTTGGCTTGCGCCACGCTGAACTCCTGCCAGGGCAGGTTGCCTACCACCAGGCGGCCCACCGGCAGGTTCTCAGCCTGGCTTTCCACTACTTCCGCCACTACGCCGCCCGCTATGGGCTCGCCCACCTTAAAGGGCTCAACGTACGATTTGGCGCTGCTCATGCGGCCCCGCATGTAGGGGTCCACGCTCACGTAGCGGGTTTTCAGGAGCACTTCGCCGCTTTGCAGCGCGGGCAGTTCGCGGGTTTCGAACCGGAACTGGGCTTCGGTGGGCGCGCCCTGGGGGCGGCTGGCGAGCAGAATGGTGTTGGTTTTCATAGGATAGTTTTTAGTTGTCGGTTGCTAGTTGTCAGTTGTCAGTTATCAATGAGCCGTTGGCCTGACAACTGACAACTGACAACCAAAAACTGACAGCTACTTAAGCGGCGGTGGTCGTCGTCAGGTTGACTTCGATGTTGCCACGGGTGGCACGCGAGTAGGGGCAGATGCCGTGGGCGGCCTCTACCAGCTGCTCGGCCTGGGCCTGCTCGAAGCCGGGCAGGTTCACGTGCAGGTCGGCCGAGATGCCGTAGCCGCCGTCTTCGGCCTGGCCGAAACCGATGAGGGCTTCCACCGTCACGTCCTGGAGCTTCACGCCGGCCTGGCGGGCGGCTACGCCGAGGGCACCCTCGAAGCAGGCAGCGTAGCCGGCCGCGAACAGCTGCTCGGGGTTGGTGGCGCCGGCTTTGCCGGGGCCGCCCATTTCCTTGGGCGTGCTCAGCGTGAGGTTCAGCACGTCGTTGTTGGTGGTTACGGCGCCGTCGCGGCCGCCTTTGGCTTTGGCCTGGGCCGTGAATACTTTGTTGGTGAGTTTCATGGGTACTGAAGAAAGAAAGAGAGAAAGAAAAGGCTATTGCAGCCGGGTAAGTAAGTGGTTGAGCTGGGTGCGCAGCGCAATGAATTCGGCCTCCGGCATGCCCAGGCGGTCCAGCAGCTGCTCCGGAATCCGGCAGGCCGGCCCGCGCAACGCCTCGCCCGCCGGCTCCAGACTGATAATAACTGACCGTTCGTCGTGGGGGGCGCGGCGGCGGCGAAGCCACTGCCGCTGCTCCATGCGCTTGAGCAACGGAGTAAGCGTGCCCGAATCGAGCAGCAGGTGCTCGCCCAGCTCCTTTACCGTTAGCTCCTGGTGTTCCCAAAGCAGCAGCAGCACCAGGTATTGCGGGTAGGTGAGGCCCAGCTCCAGCAACAGCGGCTGGTAGGCCTTAGTGAGCATCCGGGAAGCGGCGTACAGCGGAAAGCACAGCTGGTTTTCCAGCCGCAACAGCGGGTTGGGGGTGTCGGACGGCAAAGGGTGGGAAGAGTCAGCCATGGTAAGTAGAACGTAAATTAATTGCATAAGTTTTAATTGTGTGCAATTAATTAATAGAAAAGAATTGACCAGAAGCCGTAAGTGGTTTCTGATCAACTATATAATCTGTCAACAAAGAAGCAGGGCGGTGGTGCCGCTAGGCTTTCTGGTAGCCCTGGATTCCGCCAATCAGGTTGCGGACCTGGGTAAAGCCCTGCTGCTGCAAAAACGCTTTGGCAGTGGCCGAGCGGCTGCCGCCCTTGCAATGCACAACTACTTCCTGGTCGCGCAGGTCTTCCAGCTCCTCTACTTTACCAGGCAGCTCGCCCAGCGGAATGTTACGGCTACCGTCGATGCGGCTTTCTTCGTTTTCCCAGGTTTCGCGCACATCAATGATAACGGGCGCGGTACCCTGGGCCAGGCGGTCTTTCAATTCATCGGCCGTAATGTCGGTCATAGCAAAGCAGCAAGAGCAGTGGAAAGCCCCGGATGGAAAGGAGGGCGGTGAGAGTTCAGGCGCAACAATAGCAAAAAAACCAGACAAAAAGCGTTTATCCCATTTCGAGACTACCGCCCACCCACGGCCAGCCGTTGCGTCAGCACCTGGCCGTCGGGCAGTAGCAGGCGCACGAAATACAGGCCGGCAGCCAGGGGCAGCTGCAATTCGGGGCGGCCGGCCTCGGCGGCGGGCTGCTGCCACACCACCCGGCCCAGCGCATCGAGCACGGTGGCCTGGCGGTAGGGGCCCGGCACGCGCACCCGGCCGTCGGGTGTGGGGTTAGGGGCCAGGAGGTAGCGGGCCGCTACGTCGGCCGGCGCGGAGGCGGTTACCACGCTGCCCCCCATCAGCGGCCGCAGCATCAGGGCCCCGGCCGGGCTGTAGTTGGTGGCGGGGTTGAAGGGCGCCAGGGCCCCCTGCACGCCGGAGTACAGGTAATTAGGGGGCGAGGCATTGTTGAGGTCGTAGCCGAACTCCACGAACTGCGACGTGGGCGCCTGGCCGTAGCCGGCAAAGAAGCTGCCGCTCACTTTCACCGGCACGTCAAACACCACCTCTATATAAGACTGACCAGCCGGCAGCGTGAGGGGCACGGTAAAGGTTTTGGTAGCCTTGGGCTGGGCACCGGGCAAGAGTATGCCGTTGGTCCGGACGGCGGCCGAATCCCAGATGGCGGCCGTGAGCGTGCGGCCGGCCGCCGTGGTCAGCACCGGGTACAGGCGCAGGGCCCGCACCTGGTCGGGCTGGTTGAGGTCGAAGCGCAGGGCGTAGTAGCTGGGCGGACCGGTGGAGGCGGGCGCCAGGCTCAGCGAGGCCTCGGCCGTACCATCGTCGTAGGCAAAATAGTCGCTCAGATCGGTGCGGCGGCTGATGGTGTCGTTGGCGAGCGTGCGCGGGTCGGTTTCGTTGGTGATAAGGATAAGCCGCTGCCGCAGCTGCTTGGCGGCGGGCGTAACGGGCACGGCGGCCACACTGGCCTCGCCCATTATCGGGTACTGCCGGGCCCCGGCATCGAGCGAGGCGTTGCCCCGCAGAAAGCGCGAGCTGGTGTTATCGGGCAGCACATCGAGCAGGCCCAGCCAGGTAATAGGGGTAGGAGCGGGGCCACCATCGAGGTTGTTGGCCGTGGTAACAGCCGTGGTGGCGGTGCGCGACGCCAGCTCGCGGGTGGGGCTGGCGTTGAACTGGTTGACCGGCATGGCCGTATAGCGGCGCAGGGCGCTGGGCAAAGGCTGGCTGGTGGCAATGTCGCGGAAGGTCGAGTCGGTGGCCGAGCGGTTGCGGTCGAGGCGCACATAGTCCACGCTCCAGGCGTCGCGGGCGTTGTAGAGGTAGCCGCTGGTGCGAATCCGGAACTGGAAACCGCCGTGCAGGTACGCCGCCTGGTCGATGGGCAGGGCCTTGAAGCGGAAGTTGGTCGTATCGCCCGGACTGTTCAGCCGCCATACCTCGTTCCAATTCTTGTCTTTGTCCTTGAACTCGACATAGAGAGCAATGGGGCGGGTGCCGCTGGGCTCGGGCCGGCCGCGCCGGGTGCCGGCCTGCCAGAAAAAGCTCAGATAAATCTTATCGGTGGGCAGCAGTCCGCTCAGGTCGATGGGCTGCGAGGTCAGCGAATCGGCGTCGCCGATGCGCCCGACGGCGCCGCGGGGCCGGCCCTGCCCGTCGAGGCCGTCGAGGGTGGCCACGTTGCGCGAAATCGGGCGGCGCGGGTAGCGGTTGTTCACCAGCGCCCCGCCCGTGGTTTCCCAGCGCTGGGCATCGGGCCGGCCCTCGGGCTGGCGCGCGAAATCATCGAAAAACGGCAGCGGCAGCACCACCGCCCGCCGGGCCGGGCCGGCCTCATTCACCAACGCATGGGCCGGCTCCGAGCCCAGCGGCCGCAACTGCTGGCTTTGGCCAGGAAAGGAACTCAGCAGTAGCGCCAGGGCCGGCAGAAAACGGTAGCAGTAATTCATAGATTGGTAAAAAAAGCGGGTTGCGGGCGGCGCAACGGGTACCTGTTGCGCTCAGCAGTACGCCAATAAACGAAACAAGGTCCGCTGGCGTGCAACGAACCCTGTTTTTTTGAGCTGACCGCTGACGAAACTACTCTACTCCCTTCAGGGGGCCGGAGCCGGCCACCCACAAATCCACGAGCTGGCCCATGCGGATGGTGCTGCCGGCGCCGGGCACCGGGCGCTGCTTAACTACCGTGCCGTCGGTTTCGCCGTTGCGGGCCGGCTGGTAGAATATTTCGCCCACCTGCAGGCCCTGGCCCACGAGCAGGGTAGTGGCCTCATCGGCGGGCATGTTCACGAGGTTGGGCACCGGAAATTCCTGGTTGCCCAGCCCGTCGCCCACCTCCAGATCCACGCGGGTGCCTTTGGTGATGGGGTCGCCGGCCGCAATTGCCTTCCCGTTCACCGACTGCTGCAGCACGGCATCCTTCTGAATATTGGGCACGAATTTAAGCTGACCGACTACCAGATCGTAGCTTTTGAGAATCATCTGGGCGTTTTTCACCGAGCCGTCGGTGAGCTTGGGCATCTTGATGACGGGCGGGTTTTTCATCGACACCGTTACGTAGAGCTTGCGGCCTTCCTTCACCTGCTCGCCCGCCTTGGGCTCCTGTTGCAGCACCGTGCCGGGCTTGAGGCCGGCGTTGTAGGTGCTGTCGTCGATCAGGTAATCCAGGTTGCGCTCGTCGAGGTAGTCCTCCAGGTCGGCCTGGTTCATGCCCGTTACCTTGGGCACCACAATGGTTTCGCCGTGGTTGGTCGTGATAGGCAGATACACCTGGAAAAACCCGAACACCAGCGCCCCCACGAGCACCAGAATAATGAGCAGGTGCTTGAACAAATCGGCCGGCGTATCGGAGCGGAGAAAGGACATTATTATAGAGAAGCTAGGAGTTAGGAGCTAGGAAGTAGGAGGGCAAAGGTAGAGGATTGGTACGGTGTGAGGTAGAGTGGATAAAATAGGGTGTCATGCTAAGCGCAACGGAGTGGAGTCGAAGCATGACACCCTGTTTTATCCATCCACTTAGCCCGCCACTACCGCCTGCTGCTGCTCGGTGCGCTGCTTGCCGAACTCCAGAATCCGGTCGATGAACTGGTAGGGCGTGTAGCCGGCCAGCGCCGTCTGGTGGAAGATGCAGGTGGCGGGCGTCATGCCGGGCAGCGAGTTCACCTCGATGATGAGTACCTCCACTTCGCCGTTCGAGCGCACCCGCACGAAGGCGTCGATGCGGGCGTAGCCCTGAATCTGCAGGATTTCGGCCACCCGGCGCAGCTCCTTTTTCACTTCTTCCGAAATGCGCTGGCGCTCCTGGGGGTCGGGGGCGTAGCGGGCCGGGGTGATGTTCTGGCCCTCGCCGGCCAGAAACTTCTCTTCCAGGCTCAGCACCTCGCCCGTGGCCAGGGCCTCCGAGGCTTCGAACACCTCGATTTCCAGCTCGCCATCCGGGCCCCAGTGCGTGAGCAGGCCGCCGGTTACTTCCAGGAAGTGCGCCGCGCCGTCGCGGTCAATCAGGGTTTCCACCAAGAAGGCCTCCTTGCGCGGGAATTCCTCCTTGAAGCCCAGGCTGAGCGTGGTGGCGTCGGCGGGCAGCAGGTCTTCCTGGTCGCGAAAAATGAGGTGGGTGAAGGCCTCCAGTTCCGCGCGGTTCTTGATTTTTTTCACCGCCGACGAGCAGCCGTCGTCGGCGGGCTTGGCGATGAAGGGGTAGGGGAACTGGGTTTCCAGCGCCCGGAAGAAGCTTTCGGCGTCGGCTTCCCACTCGGTGCGGGCGGCCATGCGGTGCCCGGCCACCCGCAGGCCGGCCTCGCGCAGGCGGCGGTTGGTGTCGAACTTGTTGATGGTAACCTGGCTGCTGGCCACGCCCGAGCCGTTGTAGGGCAGGCCCAGCTTTTCGAGCCGCTGTTGCAGCGCGCCGTCTTCGCCGGGGCGGCCGTGCAGGGCAATAAACACCTCATCCACCATGCCGGCCAGCTCCTCGAACGACACCTGGCGCGGCTGCGTAGCGGTCTGCCCGGCGTAAGTGCTCGTGATGCTGTGGGCTTCCTGGCGGATGCGCGCCAGGATGGGGTGCGTTTCGTGTCCGGCCTCGTGGTGCTCGATTTTCTCGCGGATGTCGTCGGCGTTGTCCTTGAGCATCACGTTGATGGGCAGCACGTACAGCCGGAACTCGGCGCTGCTGCCGGTCAGGAACACCGGCACCGGCTCGTACTTGACGCTGGAGCTGAGCTTCTCGTAGATGTTGCGCCCGCTCTCCACCGAAATGTGCCGCTCCGAGGAGTAGCCACCCATAATCACGGCTACCTTAATGCGCTGCTGCTCGCCCGCGGCCCGCGCGGCCACGGCCGCATCGAGGCGGGCCAGCTGCGCCGCTAGCTTCACCGGCCGCAGTCCGGCCCGGCGGCGGGCGGCCAGCGAGGTGCGAATCAGGTAGGTGAGGAACTGGCTGGGGTTGAGGCCGATTTCGGCCGCCTGGTGGAAGAAGAACGAGGCCGGCAGCATGCCGGAGGTCGTGTTCGGGTCGTTGAGGAAGATGGTGCCGTCGGCCGCCTGGATGAAGCCGTCGAGGCGGGCGTACACCTGGAAGCCGAAGGTGGCAAACATCATCTGGGCCTGCTGGCGGATGCGCTCAATATCAGCCTCGGGCAGGTCGATGGGCGTGATTTTGCGGGCCAGACCGGGCAGGTACTTCGAGCGGTAGTCGAACATTTCCTCGCCCTTCACAATCTCGGTCGGCGGCAGCGCCAGCGGCTGGCCATTGGGGTCTTCGAGCACGATACACGAAAACTCGCGCCCCTGCACGAAGCCCTCCACCAGCACCTGGCTCTCGCCCTCCACGCTCGTCAGCCGCACGCTGTCGGCCGTCGCCAGCCGCTCGTTCAGCGCGTCCAGCAACTCCTCGGGCCGGTAGATCAGTTGCCGATTGCCGGTTGCCGGTTGCCGGTTGGCGGTCGAAGAAGGTTCATCTGCAACTGACAACTGGTCACTGGCAACCGGCAACTCAAGGATAACCGGCAGGCCGATGCCTTCGCGGATGTCGACCAGGCGCTGGAGCCAGCTGATTTTCTGGGCGTCGCTCAGGGCCTGCCACTCGGTTTGCGTGACGGTTTTGCGGAACAGGCTCCGCTCGATGGCCGCCGCGAACTGAGCTACGTCAGCCTCGCGCAGGATGCTGATGCCGATGCTGCTGCCCTGGCGCGGGGCCTTGAACACCAGCGGCAACCCCAGCTCGCGCACCAGGTAGCTTAGCGTGGCTTCGGGGTCGGCGGCGTCCCACTCTTCGGCCGTAATCAGCCGGAAATCGGGCGTAGGCTGGCCCAGGGCTTTGAGCAGCTTCTTCTGGGCCACCTTATCAATACCGAAAGCCGAAGGCAGGATTCCGGAACCCGAATACGGGATGCCGTACCACTCCAGCAGGCCCTGAACGGCCCCGTCTTCGCCGCCCGGCCCGTGCAGGGCCAGGAAGGCGAAGTCGATGAGCGTGGCCAGCTCGCGTGGTTCCACGCGGCGGCCTACTTCGCTGATAATGCGGTCCTGCTCCTCCGGGCTCAGCTCGCCCAGGCTCTCGAAGTAGAGCTGCACCGGCACGCGGCTGGCCGGCAGCGCCGACACGGGCGGGTAAAAGTCGCGGATGGTGCCCTTGTAAATGAACTCCCAGTTGAGCAGAATGAAGTTGCCGCTGCTGTCGACAAACACCGGCACAGCCTCAAACAGGGCCTTATCGAGGTTGTCGTACACCGTGCGGCCACCCGCAAAACTAATTTCCCGCTCCCGCGACGGGCCGCCAAAGAAGATGCCTATTTTCATACGAGGGCAAAGGTACGGCTTTGGGGGGATGGGGTGAAAGAGTGGCTGTCAGGAAACGGATAATATAGCGGACCAGGGCGTTGAAAAGGGGGGCAGGGGCTCGCATTCGCTTGCCACCCAGTGCGGGTGCGGGTGCTAAGCCACTCCGACGCTGGTAACAGCCCTTCAGCGCAGCACAAGCGTGGTGGAATGAGGGCCGGTTGTAGCTGCCGGTAGATATTGCTCAGGCGGTTAGTGCAATTTCAGACGGTATTTGAGTTTGCTGATTCAGCAGTTAAACCACCAAAACCGGGACTGCCATTGTAATAATAATAAAGAATCCTGGCCGGCGAACTGGTTGCTGGCAACGTTCCCGACATCGATTGCGCAAAAAATGCGACCCGAAAGCAGCCCCGGTGCCGCCAAATAGACTATCCTTAGGTAATGCCCGCCGCTGGCGAACTGGGGCGGCATCTTGGTAAAATACTTTTTTGCCGGGATACAGCGCGCCCTGCGCCCCTCACTCAGCTCTTCCGCCAACCCACTCTCTGCTCTATGAAATACTTTAGCTTCCTGCTGCTGGTCGCCATGCTACTGGCCTTCCGGCCGGCCGCCGATGAGCGCAAGCCCACCATTTTTCTCGTCGGCGACTCGACCATGTCGGACAAGCCCCTCGACAAGGCCGAGCGCGGCTGGGGCATGTATTTCCGGCAGTATTTTGATGCGGGCGTGCGGGTGCAGAACCACGCCATGAACGGGCGCAGCACCCGCAACTTCCGCCACGAGGGCCGCTGGGCCAAGGTGCTCGGGCAGTTGCAGCCCGGCGACTGGGTGTTCATTCAGTTTGGCCACAACGACAGCAAGCAGGAGGACACCGCCCGCTACGCCGCGCCCCAAACGGCCTACCGCCAGAACCTGACCCGCTACGTGCAGGAAGCCCGCGCCAAGGGCGCCAACCCGGTGCTGCTCACGCCCGTCGGGCGCCGCTATTTTGATGAAAAAGGCCAGCGCAAGGACGACCACGGCGAGTATCCCGGCGTGGTGAAGCAGGTGGCCCAGGCCCAGAAAGTACCCCTCATCGACCTGCACGAAACCAGCTGGGCGCTGTACAGCCAGCTCGGCGACGCCGGCAGCAAGCCGCTGTTCTGGAGCTACCAGAACGGGGCCGACAACTCTAAATTCGATAACACCCACTTCTCAGCCTACGGCGCCGAGCGCGTGGCCCAGCTCGTGGCCCAGGATGTGAAAAAGCTCAACCTGCCGCTGGCCCGCCACCTCCAGCCGCTGGCCTTCGCCGGCAAGTACGCCTTCGATTTGCCGGTCGTGCTGCAGGCCACATTCCGCAAGGACACCTTCAACATCACCAAGTACGGCGCGGTGGCCGACGGGCAGACGCTCAACACCGAGGCCTTCCGTAAGGCCATTGAGGCCTGCAGCCAGCGCGGCGGCGTGGTGCTGGTGCCCCGTGGCCTCTGGCTCACGGGCCCTATTCAGCTCAAAAGCAACGTCAATCTGCACGTGCAGCGCGGCGCGCTGGTGCAGTTCAGCAGCCGGCTTTCCGATTTTCAGCTGATAAAAACCAACTGGGAAGGCGAGGACGCCGTGCGCAACCAGTCGCCTATTTCGGGCTTCGACCTCGAAAACATTGCCATCACCGGGCAGGGCACGTTTGATGGAGCCGGCGACGCCTGGCGCATGGTGAAGAAGGAAAAGCTCAACCCCGGCCAGTGGCAGCGCCTCGTCAAATCGGGCGGCGTGCTCGATGCCAAGGGCACTACCTGGTACCCCTCGGCCAGCTCGCTCAAGGGCTCGACGCTAAACAAACCCTGGACGCTGAAAGCCGGCCAGGAGCCCGACTTCAGCCAGTACGCCGGGTTCAAGGATTTTCTGCGGCCCAACATGCTCAGCCTGCAGCGCTGCAAGCAGATTCTGCTCGAGGATTTCACCATCCAGAACTCGCCGGCCTGGACCATCCATCCGCTGCTGTGCACCGATATTACCGTGCGCAACGTAACGGCCCGCAACCCCTGGTACGGCCAGAACACCGACGCGCTCGACCTCGAATCGTGCCGCAACGGGTTGGTGGAGGGCTGCACGTTCGACGTGGGCGACGACGGCATCTGCATCAAAAGCGGCCGCGACGAGGAAGGCCGCCGGCGCGGCATTCCTACCGAGAATTTCATCATCCGCGACACGAAAGTGTACCAGGCCCACGGCGGCTTCGTGATTGGCTCGGAAATGTCGGGCGGGGCGCGCAACCTGTACGTGAGCAACTGCACTTTCATCGGCACCGATGTGGGCCTGCGCTTTAAAACCACCCGCGGCCGCGGGGGCGTGGTGGAGGATATTTTCATCGACGGCGTGGACATGACCGACATTGCCGGCGAGGCTATCCTGTTCGATATGTACTATGCCGCCAAAGACCCCGTGCAGACCAACGGCGAGGCCCAGGGCCTGCCCGAAATCAAGGCCGAGCCCCTGAACGCGGGCACGCCCCAGTTTCGCCGCTTCCGCATCAACAACGTCATCTGCCGCGGGGCCAACACCGGCATTATGGTGCGCGGCCTGCCCGAAATGCCGGTGCAGGACATCGAAATTCAGAACACCGTCATCAGCGCCCGCACGGGCCTGGTGTGCCAGGAGGCCAGCGGCATCCGCTTCCAGAACCTGACGCTGCTGCCCGCCGACACCAGCCCCGTGCTGGAAGTGCAGAACAGCCAGCACATCAGCTTCGATATCCTGCGCTACCCGGCCGGCGCCGAGCTGCTGCTGCGCGTAAGCGGCGCCCGTAGCAAGGCCGTGACGCTGCGCAACACCGACCTGAAAGCCGCCAAAAAAGGGGTGGAAATGGGGGAGAAGGTGGCCAAAAAAACGGTAACGGTAAGCAAGCGGTAGTCGCACCCCACCCCCCGGCCCCCTCCCCTCCGGGAGAGGGGGAGCCTGACGATTTAGCTGTTAGCTACTAGCTATTAGCTGCTAGCTTTTCATGCTGAACGAAGGTTATTAGCTAACAGCTGTCAGCTAACAGCTCCTGCAAAGGCTCCCCCTCTCCCGGAGGGGAGGGGGCCGGGGGGTGGGGTGCTACGAAAGCCCGAAATCCCTGAACAGTACTTCCACTCGCCCTATGTCCTTCCGCTCCTTGCTCTTTGCCGGCCTGCTGCTGACGGCCACCGCGGCCCAGGCCCAGCCGACGCCCGCCGCGGCCCAGCCGATGTCGCAACGCATGGCTGACGCCTTTATCAGCTGGCATCCCGATTCCATCCTCATCGGCAACCGCAAAACGGCCCGCTGGGACTACGAGCAGGGCCTGATGCTGAAGGCCCTGGAGCGGGTGTGGCAGCGCACCGGCGACGCCCGTTACTTCACCTACATTCAGCAGGACCTCGACCAGTTCGTGCGCCCCGACGGCAGCATCCGCACCTACAAGCGCGACGACTACAACCTCGACAACCTGACCACCGGCCACGCCCTGCTCACGCTGGCGCAAATGTCGGTGCCCCAGGCCGAGAAGTACCGCAAGGCGGCCGGGCAGCTGCGCCAGCAGCTGCAGGAGCAGCCCCGCACCAAGGCGGGCGGCTTCTGGCACAAAAAGGTGTACCCCAATCAGATGTGGCTCGACGGCCTGTACATGGCCGAGCCCTTCTATGCCGAGTACAGCCAGCTGTTCAACCAGCCCGCCGGCTTCGACGACATTGCGAAGCAGTTTGCCCTGATTGAGCAGAACCTGCGCGACCCCAAAACCGGCCTCTACTACCACGGCTACGACGAGAGCCGCACCCAGCAGTGGGCCGACAAAACCACCGGCCAGTCGGCCAATTTCTGGGACCGGGGCCTGGGCTGGTACGCCATGGCCCTGGTCGATGTGCTGGATTACTTCCCGCAAAACCACCCCCAGCGGGCCGCCCTTATCAAAAGTGTGCAGCGCCTGGCCCCCGCGCTGGTGAAGTACCAGGACGCCCGCACCGGCACCTGGGCGCTGGTGCTGGACCAGGCCACGCGGAAGGGCAACTACCAGGAGGCCTCGGGCAGCAGCATGTTCGTGTACTTTCTGCAGAAAGGCGTACGCCTGGGCTACCTCGATAAGCAGTACGCCACCGCCGCCCGCCGCGGCTACGATGGCCTGCTGAAGCAGTTCGTGGCCGAAGAAAACGGCGCGCTGGCCTTCAACGGCACCGTGAGCGTGGGCGGGCTGGGCGGCAAGCCCTACCGCGACGGCAGCTTCGAGTACTACCTCACCGAGCCGCTGCGCCAGAACGACCTGAAGGGGGTGGGGCCGTTTATTCTGGCCAGCGTAGAGATAGAAGTGGCCGCCAACACGCCGGGTCAGGGCAAAACCGTGGTCCTCGACAACTATTTCAACCACGAGCTGCGCCCCAGCCCCTTCACGGGTCAGCCCGAAACCTGGCACTACACCTGGGCCGACCGTACCCACGGCGGCTTCTGGTTCTGGGGCCAGCAGCTGCGCGACCTGGGCGCCTGCACCACGATGCTGCCCACGGCCCCCACCGCCGCCAGCCTCAAGGGCGTCGATGTGTACATCATCGTCGACCCCGACACCAAAAAGGAAACGCCCGCCCCTAGCTTCGTGCGGCCCGCCGATGTGGCCGTGCTTACGAAATGGGTGCAGGCCGGCGGCACGCTGGTGCTGATGGCCAACGACACCAGCAATTGCGAAATCCCGCGCTTCAACACGCTGGCCCGGGCCTTCGGCATCGAGTTCGAGCCGCTGAACCTGAACATGGTGAAGGGCAGCCAGTTCGAGCAGGGGCGAGTGGCGCTGCCGGCCGGCGGCCCAGTGTTCAAAACGGCCCGCTCAGCCTACATCAAGGAGCTGGCCCCGCTGGCCCTGCAGGCCCCGGCCCAGCCGCTGGTAACCCAGAACGGGCACGTTATCATGGCCTCCGCCAACGTGGGCAAGGGGCGCGTGTTTGCCGTGGGCGACCCGTGGCTGTACAACGAGTACGTCGACGGCCGCAAGATTCCGGCCTCGTTCGACAACTTCCAGGCCGCCCGCGACCTGGCCACTTGGCTGCTAAAGGCGAAATAGGGAGATGATGAAAGGGTGAAACTATCTGTCATCCTGAGCGGAGCGAAGGACCTTATCACATTAGACCGGCCGAAACAACGACCCGTTCCAATGCCATAAGGTCCTTCGCTCCGCTCAGGATGACAGATAGTTTCACTATCTCCCTATTTCACCGTTCACCATCTCACCGCTGGAGGCGCGCACGATAAGCTCGGTGGGGATGACGACGGTTTCGATGGGCTTGGCGCGGTGCTTGCGCTCAATCTGGTCGATGAGGCGCTCGGCGGCTATCTGGCCGATTTGGGTGGCCGGCTGCACCACGGTGCTCAGGGCCGGGTCGAGGTATTCGGCTACGTTGAGGTTGGTGAAACCGATGAGCGACACGTCGGCCGGGATGTGCAGGTGGCGCTGGCGCAGGGCCTTGAGGCAGCCCACGGCCAGGCGGTCGGAGGCGGTGAAGAAGGCGTCGGGCGGGCTGTCGAAACCCATGAGCTCATCCACCATCGGGCCCACCTCGTCGGGGCCGAAGGTGCCGTAGCGCACCAGCGTTTCGTCGAACTCGACGCCGTGCTTTTCCAGGGCCGCCCGGTAGCCGGCCAGCCGCTCCTGCGTGATGCTGAGCCAGGGCTGAATAGTAAGGTGGGCAATGCGTCGGCGCCCGGCCTGCAACAGGTGTTCGGTGGCAGCAAAGGCCCCGCCGAAGTTGTCGGCCACCACTTTGGTTACGTTCAAATCGGCCGACACCCGGTCGAAGAGCACAATGGGCACGTTGCGGTCGAGCACCTCCTGCAGGTGGCTGACGTCGGACGTTTCGCTGGATAGGGAGAGCAGCAGCCCATCGACCTTGCGCGACATGGCCTGCTCGACGTTGGCTATTTCGCGCTCGTACGATTCCTGGCTCTGGAAAATGATGACGTGGTAGCCCTGGTTGTAGGCAATGGCCTCGATGCCGTTGATGGCCTGCGAGAAGAAGTAGTTGGCAATCTGGGGCAGAATCACGCCGATGGCGCGGCTGGCACTGCCCTTCAGGCTCAGGGCAATGGGGTTGGGGCGGTAGTTGAGCCGCTCGGCGCACTCCATCACCAGCCGCTTGGTTTCGGGGCTGATTTCGTAGCTACCCCGCAGCGCCCGCGAGACGGTGGAAGTGGAAACGCCCAGTTCGCGGGCAATGTCTTTGATGGTGTAAGTTTCCACGGGCTGACAGGGGAGAGAGGGGCGGGGTAAGTGCTTACTTACTAAAATACAAAAACGCGCGCGGCTTCGCCGGCTACGGTTGAGGTCGGAAGGTAAAGATTCCGGCCGGATAACGCGCTCCGCCCGGCCCGGCGCGGCCACCTGGGGCCGGTTTGGCAACGTTCCCGACATCGTTTGCACAGATTTATCGGGCCAACTGCTTTCATGCCAAAAAGGGTTCCTGTAACCTTAATCATGGCAAACAGCCACCGTCTCCTTAATAAAGGAACGGCTTCATTGAAAAATTTACAATGCTTTCCGCATGGCTTCAGCTTCCTGGTTTGACTTATCGGGCAAAACGGCACTGGTAACCGGCTGCAACCGGGGTATCGGGCAGGGCATGGCCCTGGGGCTGGCCGAAGCCGGGGCCGACATCATTGGGGTGTCGGCCTCGCTGGCAGCCGCGGGCTCCGCAACCCAGCAGCAGGTGGAGGCCCTGGGCCGCCGCTTTTACCCCTACCAGGCCGATTTCAGCCAGCGCGACCAGGTGGATGCCTTTCTGACCCAGGTGCAGCAGGATTTCCCACGCATTGATATTCTCATCAACAACGCCGGCACCATCCGGCGCGCCCCGGCCGCCGAGCACTCCGATGCCGACTGGGACAACGTGCTGGCCATTAACCTCGACGCGCCCTTCCGCATTGCCCGCGCCATCGGGGGGCGGATGCTGGAGCAGGGCTCGGGCAAAATCATCTTCACGGCCTCGCTGCTCACGTTTCAGGGCGGCATCAACGTGCCGGGCTACGCGGCCAGCAAGGGCGCTATCGGCTCGCTGGTGAAGGCGCTGGCCAACGAGTGGGCCGGCCGCGGCGTGAACGTGAATGCCCTGGCCCCCGGCTACATCGCCACCGACAACACCGAGGCCCTGCGCCAGGACCCGGAGCGCAGCCAGAGCATTCTGGCCCGCATTCCGGCCGGCCGCTGGGGCACCCCCGATGATTTCAAGGGCCCCACCGTCTTCCTCGCTTCCGCCGCCGCCGACTACGTGCACGGCACCATCCTCACCGTCGATGGCGGCTGGATGGGGCGCTAGCGGTGAATGAGTGACTCGGTGAATGAGTGAATGCTCGTTCCGCCTACTCGCCTACCGACTTAATTACTCACCAATTCACCAATTCACTCATTCACCGCTACCCATGACCCAACGATACGCTATCGGACCACGCGAAACGGCTGCTTTGAATACGGCAGAATTGCGGGAGAACTTCCTGCTCGAAAACCTGTTTGTGGCCGGAGCAATCGAGCTGGTGTACACCCACTACGACCGCATGGTGGTGGGCGGCGCCGTGCCTGCGGCCGGCGCGCTGGAGCTGCCCTGCCCCGATAACCTGAAGGCCGACTACTTCCTGGAGCGCCGGGAGCTGGGCATCCTCAACATCGGTGCGGCCGGCACCGTGACGGTGGACGGCCAAACCTACGAACTGGGCAACCAGGACTGCCTGTACGTGGGCCGCGGTTCGCAAAAAGTAACCTTTGCCAGCGCCGACGCCGATTCGCCCGCCCGCTTTTACCTGCTTTCCACGCCGGCCCACGCCGCGCACCCCACCACCCGCCTGACCCAGGCCGAGGCCACGCCCGTGACGATGGGCACTGCCGAAACGGCCAATCAGCGCACTATCTACAAGTACATCTACAACGAAGGCCTGGCCAGCTGCCAGCTGGTAATGGGCCTGACCAAGCTGCACCCGGGCAGCGTGTGGAACACCATGCCCGCCCACACCCACGACCGCCGCATGGAGGCCTACCTCTACTTCGATTTGCCCGCGGGCCAGCGCGTGCTGCACCTGATGGGCCAGCCCCAGCAGACCCGCCACCTGTGGGTGAGTGAGGGCCAGGCGGTGCTCTCGCCGCCGTGGTCGGTGCACGCGGGCTGCGGCACGGCGGGCTACACCTTCATCTGGGGCATGGGCGGCGAAAACCAGGAATACACCGACATGGACGCCGTGGCCATTACCGACTTACGCTAGCTCCCGAAGCCGGCGCTTCCCATTATTCATTCCAATTCCCACACTTCCGTCATGAAAAGAAATCTACTCTTGCTGACTCCGCTGGTGGCGGCAGTGGCGCTGCCAGCCTGGGCCCAGCAAGCCCAGCAGCGTGTGCAGGGTGTTATTAAGTCGGAGAAGGGCGAGCCCCTGCCCGGCGTTACGGTGGTCGTAAAAGGCACCAGCATCGGGGCCACGACCGACGGCGACGGCCGTTTCGAGCTGAACGTGCCGGCCAATGCCACGCTGCGCTTCAGCTATATTGGCTTTCTGGCCCAGGAAGTGCCGGTGGGTAGTAAAACCAGCCTCGCCGTTACGCTCAAAGAAGACTCGCAGACGCTCGACGACGTGGTAGTTATCGGCTACCAGGCCGTGCAGCGCCGCGACGTGACGGGCTCCGTGTCGTCGGTGAGTGCCCAGCAAATCAAGGACGTGCCGGTGAACTCGGCCGCTGAGGCCCTCACCGGCCGCCTGGCGGGCGTGCAGCTCACGTCGGCCGAGGGCACGCCCGGCAACCTCAACGTGCAGGTGCGGGTGCGTGGCGGCGGCTCAGTTACCCAGGACAACTCGCCGCTCTACATCGTGGACGGCATTCAGATTGAAAACGCGCTGAGCGTGGTGGCCCCCCAGGACATTGCCTCGGTCGATGTGCTTAAGGACGCTTCGTCGACGGCCATTTACGGGGCCCGCGGGGCCAACGGCGTTATCATTATTACCACCAAAAAAGGCATCGAAGGCCGCACGGTGGTCAGCTACAACGGCTTTGCCGGCTTCCGGCGCATTGCCAACACGCTGGGCGTGCTCAAGCCCGACGACTACCTGAACTACCAGTACGAACGCGCGCGGGTGGTGGGCAACAACTCGGGTGGCCTGCCGACATTCAAAACCCTGTTTGGCAGCACCAATTTCCAGAGCGATACGCTGCTGCGGGCCCGGCAGTCGCCATTTATCAACTGGCAGGACCAGGTGTTCGGGCGCGATGCGTTCCAGCAGACGCACAACGTGTCGATTTCGGGTGGGGCCAAGGGCACCACGTACTCGCTGAGTCTGACGCGCAATACCGAGGACGGCATCCAGCGCGGCTCCGACTACGTGCGCAGCCTCGTCAACTTTCGCTTCGACACCAAGGCCAGCGACAAGCTGCGGCTGGGCTTCAATGTGCGCTACAACGACCAGGAAGCCAACGGCGCCGGCACCTCGACGGGCGGCTCGAACGTGACTTCGCGCCTGCGCAATGCCGTGCAGTACCAGCCCCTGAACGTGCCCCGCGCCGGCGGCGCAGTTATCGACCTCAATACGTTCGACCCGGAGTTCTTCGAAACCTCGACGCTGGTCAACCCCGTCATCACCATCGATAACGAGTACCGCAACGACGCCCGCCGCACGGCCAACATCGGGGCCACGCTGGGCTTCAACCTGACCAAGGACCTGGTGTTCCGCTCGACGGCCGGCTTCGACGTAACCAACATCACGCTGGGTACCTTCAACGGCCTGTACTCGCCCACTATCCGGCAGGCGGCGGGCGGCTACGCCAACAAGCCCTTTGCCACCCTTACTACCACTACCCAGAATACGCTCAACAACTCCAACGTCCTCGACTACAACTACAAGAAGGGCATGCACGCGCTGGGCGTGCTGGTGGGCCAGGAGGTGTACCAGCAAATCAACCGCCAGCAGTACATCCAGACCAACTTTTTGCCCGACGATATTTCGGCCGAGCGGGCGCTGGCCAACATCAACCAGGGCGTGCTGCCCCCCGGCCAGACGGCCCAGCCGGTGCTGCCCCAGACCAGCATTCCGCAGAATTACCGCCTGCTCTCGGGCTTCGGCCGCGTTACTTACTCCTACGACGATAAGTACCTGTTTACGGGTACGTTTCGGGCCGATGGCTCGTCGAAGTTTGCCAAGGGCAACCGGGTGGGCTTCTTCCCCGGCGCCTCGGTGGCCTGGCGCATCTCCAAGGAAGGCTTCTTTCAGGGCGTAGAAGCCGTGTCGGATTTGAAGCTGCGTCTGAGCTACGGCGAGGCCGGCAACAACCGCATCGGCGACTTTCTGTTCAACCAGTTCTTCCAGGCCGGCAACGCGCCCTACGCCCTCAGCAACACCATCGTGCTGGGCTCGGCCGCTACTACGCTGCCCAACCCCGATTTGAAGTGGGAGTCGACCACCTCGCGCAACCTGGGCATCGACCTGGCCTTGTTTCAGAACCGGGTGCAGTTTACGGCCGATGCCTACTACAACACGACCCACGATTTGCTGCTCAATAAGCCGATTCCGCCGTTTCTGGGCTACACCTCGCAGCTGCAGAACGTGGGCGAAACCTCCAACCGCGGCCTGGAGCTGCAGCTGACGGGCACGGTGGTGCAGACCGAAAACTTCACCTGGACGGCCACGGCCAACACCTCCTTCAACCGGGGCCGCATCGAGAGCCTGGGCGGCGACCAGCAGGAGATTCTCAACATTACCTCGGGCTGGGCCGGCTCGGCGCTGGGCCAGGATTTTGTGGCCCGCGTGGGCCAGCCGGTGGGCCAGATGTACGGTTACGTAACCGATGGCTACCTGACGGCCGACGACTTTCTGGGCTACGTGGCACCGGCCGCGGGCGGTGGCCTGGGCACCTGGACCATCAACCCCGACCGCAACGTGGTGAACAACCTGGGCATTATTGGCGAAGGGGCTTACCGGCCGGGCCTCATCAAGCTCAAGGATTTGAACGGCGACGGCAAGATTGACGCCGCCGACCAGACGGTTATCGGCAACGCCAACCCCAAGGCTGTGGGCGGCCTCAACCAGCAGTTCACCTACAAGAACTTCGACGCCAGCATCTTCCTCAACTTCGTGCTGGGCAACGACGTGTACAACGCCAACAAGATCGAGTTCACCTCGAACACGGCCAACACGGCCTTCAACAACGTGCTCGACGTGATGGGCGACCGGTACCGCCTGATTGAGGCCGACGGCAGCGCCATTACCACGCTCGACCGCCTGCGCGAGGTAAACCAGAACGCCAGCATCTGGACGCCCACCCGCAACTACTTCCTGCACTCGTGGGCCGTGGAAGACGGCTCGTTTCTGCGCATCAACAACCTGACGCTGGGCTACACACTGCCCAAGCTGCTGACCCAGCGGGCCAAGGTGAACAACCTGCGCTTCTACGTGACGCTCAACAACCTGTACACCTTCACCAAGTACTCGGGCTACGACCCCGAGGTGAACACGCGCCGCAGCTCCCCGCTCACGCCGGGCGTCGATTACGCGGCCTACCCGCGCAGCCGGGCATTCCTGTTCGGTCTGAACCTGTCGCTCTAATTCCCACCCGCTTCTTCGATCTGTCCTGATATGAAATCGTCAACTTCTTTCCGTCGCGCTGCCCTGGCGGCCGTCGTGCTGGCCGGTACGGCCGGGGCCCTGTCGTCCTGCCAGGATTTTCTTGACCTGGAGGCCACGGCCCTCAACACCACGGAGTACACCTTCAGCACAGTGGCCGGCGCCACGGCCGCCGTTATCGGGGCCTACGACCCCCTCTCGGGCGACCAGGTCTATGGCACCCGCGTGAGCATGTACTACCCCTACGACTCGGATGAGCTCATTGGCTCGGCCGGGCCCAACGACGGGGCCCGCCGCGGCATTGCCCGCTACACGGCCCTGCCCAATAACACCGAAATCACCAACCCCTGGAACCAGCTGTACCAGGGCGTGGAGCGGACCAACATCTGCATTCAGCAGATTCCGCAGATGGCGCTCTACACCAGTGGCTCGGCCGCCGATACGGCCGCCCTGCACCGGCTGCACGGCGAGGCCCTCACGCTGCGGGCCCAGTACCTGTTCGAGCTGGTGCGCAACTGGGGCAACGTGCCGGTGCAGTACACGCCCTCGGTATCGGGCCAGGATTTCAACCTGCCCAACGTCGACCGCAACGAAACCCTGACCCGGCTGCTGGCCGATTTGCTGCTGGCCGAAAAGCTGGTGCCCTGGCGCAGCCGCGCCGGCGTGGCCAACGAGCGGATTACGAAAGGCGCCGTGAAAGGCCTGCGCGCCCGCATTGCCCTGTTTCGGGGCGGCTACTATCCCAACTCCCTCACCGGCCAGATGGAGCGCGCCCCCGACTACCTCGACTTCTACCGCCTGGCCCGCCAGGAGTGCGCCGACCTGCTGGCCAACCGCGCCGAGCACACGCTCAATTCCAGCTTCACCGAAACGTTTAAAAGCATAAATGAGCTGCGCCCCGAGGCAGCCCACGAAATCATGTTCGAAGTGGGCATGGCCACGGCCACCAACCAATCGGGCAGCAAGCTGGGCTACTACAACGGCCCGCGCCTGAACGCCTCGCCCATCTACGGCTCCACGCAGGGCGCCGTGACCATCGCGCCGCCCTACTTCTACGCCTTCGACTCGACCGACACCCGGCGCGACATCACCATCACGACTTACAGTATCCCGTCGACCAACTTCCAGACCGGCGTAAACCTCAACTCGGTCACCGACGGCAAGTTCCGCCGCGACTGGCACATTCCGCCCGTGCCCGGCACCGTCAACTACCTCGACTACAACTGGCCCATTCTGCGCTTTGCCGATGTGCTGCTGATGTTTGCCGAAACCGAGAACGAGCTGAGCGGCCCCACCGCCGCCGCCCAGAACGCGCTGCTGGAAGTGCGCACCCGCGCCTTCGGCGGCAACCGCGCCCGGGCCACGGCCACGCTCGCGCAGGGCAGCTTCAGCCTGGGCAGCAAGGCCGATTTCTTCACGGCCCTCACCAACGAGCGGTACCTGGAGTTCGGCAGCGAGGCCATCCGCAAGTACGATTTGATCCGCTGGAACCTGTTTGCCGCCAAGATTGCCGAGGTAAAGGCCAACATCGAGAAGATGGCCAAGGGCGAGGCGCCCTACCAGAACGTGCCGCTGTACATGTACTACCGCACGCCGGCCGCCGGCAACGTGCAGTGGACCCGCTCGTTCTACCGCCCGTCGCCCACGCCCAACACAGCCCCCGCGGGCACCGTGCGCGTGAACTGGCGCCAGGCCATCACGGCGCAGTACGTGGCCGATACCAAGCCGGCCGGTACTGCCTACACCCTGGGCACCACCACCGCCACCAGCGCCGCCTCGGGCCTGGCCGCCGAGTATGTGCCCGGCCGCGGCAAAGAGCTGTTGCCCATCCCGCAGAGCACCATCAGCTCCGATCCGGCGCTGGTTCAGAACTTTGGTTACTAGCCGTGCGTGAGGGAATGGCGGGCATTTGGGCCCCGCTTTTCCTCATGCAAGCATCCTCTCATTCCCCAGCCATGAATCCGTTCTTTTCCTCCGATTCGCTGCCGGCGCCCGAGCCGGTGGGGGAGGGTGTCAGCCGCGAAATTCTGGCCTACGGGCCCGAGCTGATGCTGGTGCGCGTGTGCTTTGCCGCGGGCGCCGTGGGCCCCCCCCACCAGCACCCGCACGTGCAGATAACCTACGTGGAAAGCGGTGTATTCCGCTGCCAGGTGGGCGGGCAGGAGCTGCGGCTGGGCCCCGGCGAGGGGTTTCAGGCCGCCGCCAACGTAGTGCACGGCGTGGTGTGCGAGCAGGCGGGTACGCTGCTCGATTCGTTCAGTCCGTTGCGGGCCGATTTTTTGTAGCGCTTCAGCGCCAGTCTTGCTTATGAAACACGTACTGCTCTTTCTGTGCCTGCTGTCGGGAGTTGGGATGATGGGAATCGATTCAGCCCGGGCTCAGCAGGTAACAGTAGCGGCGGATGGTTCGGGAGATTTCCGGACCATCCAGGCCGCTGTTAACAGCCTGCCCGATGAGGCCGCGGCCCTGCGCACGGTGTACATCAAAAACGGCACCTACCGCGAGAAGGTGCGGCTCGATGGCAAGCGCCTGGTGCGCCTGAAGGGGCAGAGCGAAAAGGGCGTGGTGCTCACCTACAGCCAGGCCCGCGACGCCTGGCGCTGCGACCCCGCCGGCGGGCCCGACGACTTCGGGGCCGCCACACTCAACATCCGCAACTCGCCCGACGTGACGCTGGAAAACCTGACGGTGGCCAACACCTACGGCTTCGAGGCCACCGGCGATGTGCTGCTGCCCTGCCCCTCGGAGCCCACGGGCCAGCGCCGGGTAGGCAAAACCGGCCACCAGATGGCCCTGCGCACCATGCCCGGCACCACCCGCCTCACCGTGAAAAGCTGCACCTTCCGGGCCCTGGGCGGCGACACGGTGAGCCCCTGGGACGTGGACGCGGGCCTGTACTACTTCCAGGACTGCACGATGGAGGGCGGGGTGGATTTGTACTGCCCCCGCGGCTGGGCCTACGCCGCAAACTGCCGCTTCATCTGCCACAATCCCAACGCCGCCATCTGGCACGACGGCTCGGGTGAGGAGGACCAGAAAACGGTGCTCAAAAACTGCCGCTTCGTGGGCGACCCCGGCTTCAGGCTCGGCCGCTTTCACCGCGAAGCCCAGTTCTACCTGATTAACTGCCGCTTCGACCGCAACATGGCCGACGCCGACATTTACTGGGCCAACTCGGGGCCCGGTGCCCAGAAGTGGGGCCGCCGCGTGTACTACTCCAACTGCCACCGCGAAGGCGGCGACTACGCCTGGCTGGCCGACAACCTGCGCACGGCCAAAGGCGCCCCCAAAGCCCGGCAGATAAATGCCGCCTGGACCTTCGGGGGCCGCTGGTACCCCGGCACCAACAAGCCGGCCACCGTGGCGCTGCCCGTCTCCAACCGCGGCGCCGACCCGTACGCCGGTCTGCCCCCGCAAAAGCTGGTTGCCGCCGAAACCAGCCCCCGCACCGGCACCGCGCCTTCGGTGGCAACCGCGCCAGCCCTCGATTCGGTGGCCGAGCGTATGCTGGTATACCAGCGCGAGGTGGGCGGCTGGCCCAAGATGGTGGGCAACGTGAAGGTGACGTATGACCACCCGCTGAGCGTGGTGGAAATTGCCGCCACCCGCGACGATGCCGGTCGCAACGATGCCACCATCGACAACCACGCCACCACCCGCGAAATCCGCTACTTGCTGCAGGCCTACGGCCGCACCCGGAACCCGGCCTACCGTGCCGCCGCCGAAAAGGGCATCCGTTACCTGCTGCTGATGCAGTACCCCAACGGCGGCTTCCCCCAATACTACCCCGACCGGAGCAACTACCGCCACCAGATTACCTACAACGACGACGCCATGATAGAGGCGCTGCAGGTGCTGCGCGACGTGAGCCGTAAAAACAAGGAGCTGGCCCTGGTAGATGCCGGCCTGGTAGCGCCCGCCACCGCCGCCGTAGCCCGCGGCCTCGACTGCATCCTCAAAACCCAGTACGTGCAGCGCGGCACCCGCACGGCGTGGTGCGCCCAGTACGACGAGAACACGCTGCTGCCGGCCAAGGCCCGCGCTTTCGAACTGGCCTCGCTCAGCGGCATGGAGTCGGTGAACATCGTGCGCTTTCTGATGGACACCGACAACCCCTCGCCGGCCATCAGGCAGGCCGTGGAGGCCGCCGTGGCCTGGTTTGAGAAGGTGAAGCTGACCGGCTACACCGTGCAGGACCAGCCCGACGCCAAGCTGCCCAAGGGTTACGACCGGGTGCTCGTGCCTAAGCCCGGCGCCGTGGTCTGGGCCCGCTTCTACGACCTGCAAACCAACCAGCCCATCTACGTGGGCCGCGATTCGCAAGTCCACACCGCCCTGGCCGACATCGAGTACGAGCGGCGCACGGGCTACGCCTACCTGGGCACCTGGCCCGAAAAGCTGCTCGCCAAAGAGTATCCGCGCTGGCAGCAGCAGTGGAACAAAACCGCCCCCGCCGTTGGGGGCCGCCCCAACTAACCGGCCTTTCTGTTATGCTTGCTTTATCCGCCCCAATGGCCACCGCCGGCCCGGCCCCGCTCGTGCCGCCGGCTC
This sequence comes from Hymenobacter actinosclerus, assembly GCF_900111515.1. GTDB lineage: Bacteria > Bacteroidota > Bacteroidia > Cytophagales > Hymenobacteraceae > Hymenobacter > Hymenobacter actinosclerus. The sequence continues at coordinate 962,262 of NZ_FOHS01000002.1, read as the reverse complement.
TGCTCGAACTGCCCGAAAAAGTGCTGCAATTCGGTACCGGCGTGCTGCTGCGCGGCCTGCCCGACTACCTCATCGATAAAGCCAACCGCCAGGGCCTGTTCAATGGCCGCGTGGTGGTGGTCAAGAGCACCGACGGCGGCGACATCGACGCTTTTCGCCGGCAGGATGGGCTGTACACGCTCAGCATCCGGGGCGTGGAGGACGGCCGCCCGGTGGCCGATGACGTGGTGTGCGCCGCCATCAGCCGGGTGCTGTCGGCCAAAAGCCAGTGGGCCGAAGTGCTGGCCTGCGCTGCCAACCCGGCGCTGACCGTGGTGGTTTCCAACACCACCGAAGTAGGCATTCAGCTGGTGCCCGACGACATCAGCCAGAGCCCGCCGACCTCGTTTCCGGGCAAGCTGCTGGCGTTTCTGCTGGCCCGCTACCAGGCCTTCGGGGGCGACAAAAGCAAGGGGCTGGTGATTGTGCCCACCGAATTAATACCCGACAACGGCACCAAGCTCGAAGGCATTCTGCTGGAGCAGGCCCACCGCAACGGCCTCGACGCCGAGTTCATCGACTGGCTCGAAACGGCCAACCAGGTATGCAACTCGCTGGTCGACCGCATCGTGCCCGGCCGCCCCGACCAGGCCGCCCAAACGGCCCTGGAGGCCACCCTGGGCTACCACGACGAGTTGCTGACCAGCTCGGAAGTGTACACGCTCTGGGCCATTGAGGGCGACGAGCGGGTGAAGCAGGTGCTGGGCTTCGAGGCGGCCGACGCGGGCGTAATCGTGCAGCCCGACATCAACCTGTTTCGGGAGCTGAAGCTGCGCCTGCTCAACGGCACCCACACGCTCAGCTGCGGCCTGGCGTTTCTGGCCGGCTTTCCTACAGTGCGCGAGGGCATGGATGATGCCAACCTGGCCGGCTTCATTCACAACCTGATGCTGGCCGACCTGCTGCCCGGTATCCCGTACGCCGTGAGCGAGAAGGTGGGCCAGCGCTTCGGCATGCAGGTGCTCGACCGGTTCCGCAACCCCGCCATCGAGCACCGCTGGCTGGCCATCACGCTCAACTACACGGCCAAAATGCAGATGCGCAATGTGCCCACGCTGCTGCACTACTACCGCCAGCTGCATGCCGTGCCCCACTACCTGGCCCTGGGCTTTGCCGCCTACCTGCTCTTTATGCGGGGCACGCGGCAGGAGGGAGGCCAGTGGTTTGGCGAGGCCAACGGCGAATCCTACCCGATTCAGGACGAGAAAGCGGCCTACTTCGCCGACCTCTGGCAGCGCCTGGCACCGGCCGAGCTGGTGCGCACCGTGCTGCACAACCAGGCCCTGTGGGGCCACGACCTGCTAACCCTGCCCGGCTTTGCCGATTGCGTAGCCCACTACCTCGAACAGCTGCTGGAGCAGGGCCCCCGCGCCACCATTGCCCGGCTGCTGAATCGGGAGTCCCTGGCTGTTGGTAATGGATAGAGAACGTCATGCTGAGCGAAGCGGAGCGGAGTCGAAGCATCTCGCGTGCTGACTCTGCCATACTAACCAAACGACAGAATTAGCATTGCCCGCGAGATGCTTCGACTCCGCTCCGCTTCGCGGACGCCAGATGAAGCATGACACCGGTTTCTTCTGAAAGTAAAGAGCTCAACATAACATGAAACATCTGGTAGCCCGAATTCACCCCGACGATAACGTGCTGGTTGCGCTGCAGGAGCTGCCTATCGGCACGCCCGTCAGCTCCAACGGCACCACCGTCACCACCACCGAGCGGATTCCGGCCAAGCACAAGCTGGCCCTGCACGCCCTGGCCCCCGGCGACGCGGTGCACATGTACGGCGTGCTGGTGGGCCGGGCCAACTCGGCCATTGGCGCGGGCGGGCTGCTCACGACGGCCAACATCCACCACGCCACCGACAGCTACGACGAGCAGCAGGAGCAGCGCCCCGCCTGGACCGCGCCCGACGTCAGTGCCTGGCAGGGCCGCACGTTCCAGGGCTACCACCGCCCCGACGGGCGCGTGGGCACGGCCAACTACTGGCTCGTTATTCCGCTGGTGTTCTGCGAGAACCGCAACATTGCCGTGCTGGAAGAAGCCCTGATGAGCGAGCTGGGCTACGGCCGCCGCCAAAGCTACCAGCCCCAGACCCGGGAGCTGATTGCGCTGCTGCGGGCCGGCAAGTCGGTGGAGGAAATTCTGGCCGTCGACCTGGACCCGGCCGGGGAGGCGCACCAGCCGCCCCGGCTGTTCCCGAACGTGGACGGCATCCGGTTTTTGCAGCACGAGGGCGGCTGCGGCGGCATCCGCCAGGATGCCCAGACGCTGTGCGGGCTGCTGGCCGGCTACATCACCCACCCCAACGTGGCCGGCGCTACGGTGCTGAGTCTGGGCTGCCAGAATGCCCAGGTGAGCATGTTGCAGGCCGAAATTGAGTTGCGCGCCCCCAACGGCCTGGGCAAGCCGCTCTATCTGCTGGAGCAGCAACAGCTGGGCACCGAGCAGGCCCTCATCAGCACGGCCCTGCGCCAGACGTTTGCCGGCCTGATGCTGGCCAACGAGCAAACCCGCCGGCCGGCACCCCTCAGCCAGCTCTGCCTGGGGCTGGAATGCGGCGGCTCGGATGGCTTTTCGGGCATCTCGGCCAACCCCGCCGTGGGCCACGTTTCCGACCTGCTGGTGGGCCTGGGCGGGCGCGTAATTCTGGCCGAATTCCCAGAGCTGTGCGGGGTGGAGCAGGAGCTCGTGGACCGCTCGGTGGACCCGGCCACGGCCGAGCGGTTCAGCGCCCTGATGAAAGCCTACGGCGACTCGGCCGTGGCCGTGGGCTCGGGCTTCGACATGAACCCCTCGCCGGGCAACATCCGCGACGGGCTGATTACCGACGCTATGAAATCGGCCGGGGCGGCCCGCAAAGGCGGTTCGTCGCCGGTGGTGGCCGTGCTCGATTACCCCGAACCCGTCACCCGGCCCGGCCTGAACCTGCTCTGCACGCCCGGCAACGACGTGGAATCGACGACGGCCGAGGTAGGCTCCGGGGCCACGGTCGTGCTGTTTACCACCGGCCTGGGCACGCCCACCGGCAACCCCATCGCGCCGGTCATCAAAATCAGCTCCAACACGGCCCTGGCCCGCCGCATGCCCGACATCATCGACGTGAACACCGGCTCGGTCATCGACGGCGAGGAAACCATTGAACAGGCCGGGGCCCGCCTGCTCGACTACGTGGTGCGAGTGGCCAGCGGCGAGCAAACCGTAGCCGCCGTGCGCCACGACCAAACCGATTTCATTCCCTGGAAACGGGGTGTGTCGTTGTAACTAAGAAGCGAAAGAGCCTGGGCGCCAGCCGCCAAAGGGCAGCAACAGTGCTTGCGTCAATCAATTCTTACTTGCTAATTCTTAATTCCTACTTACCTATGAAGCCCTTTCTCAACGAGGATTTCCTGCTCCGGACGGACACAGCCCGCACGCTCTACCACGAGTACGCGGCGCCCATGCCCATCATCGACTACCACAACCACCTGCTGCCCGAGCAGATTGCCGAGGACCGGCAGTTCGACAACATCACCCAGGTCTGGCTCTACGGCGACCATTACAAGTGGCGGGCCATGCGCACCAACGGCGTGCCCGAGCGCTTTATCACCGGCGACGCTTCTGACTGGGAGAAGTTCGAAAAGTGGGCCGAAACCGTGCCCCAGACCGTGCGCAACCCGCTTTACCACTGGACGCACCTGGAGCTGCAGCGCTACTTCGGCATCACGGAGCTGCTCAACGCCGCCAGCGCCCGCCGCATCTACGACCAGTGCAACGCGCTGCTGCGCACGCCCGAGTATTCGGTGCAGAGCCTGCTGCGCAAGATGAACGTGCGGGTGCTCTGCACCACCGACGACCCCACCGATTCGCTGGAGTGCCACCGCGCCCTGGCCGCCAGCGGCTTCGAGGTGCAGGTGCTGCCCACGTTCCGGCCCGACAAGGCCATGGCCGTGGAGGACGCCGCCACCTACAACGCCTACCTCGATAAGCTGGGCACCGCGGCGGCCGTGGATATCCGCACCTACGCCGACCTGGCAACGGCCCTGCGCAACCGCCATGACTACTTCGCCGCCCTCGGCTGCCGCCTCTCCGACCACGGCCTGGAGCAGATTTACGCCGCCGACTACACCCCGGCCCAGCTGCGCGAGCTATTCGATAAGGTGCGCGGCGGCCAGGAGCTGACGAGCGAGGAGGTTGTCACGCTGAAATCGGGTTTGCTGGTGCTGCTGGCCGAGCTCGACTGGGAGAAAGGCTGGACCCAGCAGTATCACCTCGGGGCGCTGCGCAACAACAACGCCCGCATGCTGCGCCAGCTCGGCCCCGACACCGGCTGGGACTCCATCGGCGACTTCAGCCAGGGCCGGGCCCTGTCGCGCTTCCTCAACCGCCTCGACGAGCAGGACAAGCTGGCCAAAACCATCCTCTACAATCTTAACCCCGCCGACAACGAGCTGGTAGCCACGATGGTGGGCAACTTCAACGACGGCTCGGTGGCGGGCAAGGTGCAGTTCGGTTCCGGCTGGTGGTTTCTCGACCAGAAGGACGGCATGGAAAAGCAGCTCAACGCCCTGAGCAACATGGGCCTGCTGAGCCGGTTCGTGGGTATGCTCACCGATTCGCGGAGCTTCCTCTCGTTCCCACGCCACGAGTATTTCCGCCGCGTGCTCTGCAACCTGCTGGGCACCGACGTGGAAAACGGCGAGCTGCCCGAAGACCTGGAGCTGCTCGGCAGCATCATCCAGAACATCTGCTACTACAACGCCGAAGCCTATTTTGGCTTCGAAAAAGTAGTGGTAAAAGAGGCGGCGGAGGTGTAGAGAAGAACTTAGCTCCCCTCCTTGGAAAGGAGGGGTTGGGGGTGGTTGACTAGCGTTGAACAATCATTGAAAATCAGCTTTAGAAGCAGTTCTGGCCGCATCAACCACCCCCAACCCCTCCTTGGAAAGGAGGGGAGCTAGGTTCTAGTCTTAGCCCTTCTACTCTTAAATAACCACCAGGCTTCCACCTAACCCGCCATGAAACAAGTCATTACGTTTGGTGAAATTATGATGCGCCTCTCGCCGCCGCTTAACCAGCGGCTGGGCCAGGCCAGCTCGCTGGACGTAACCTACGGCGGGGGCGACGCCAACGTGGCCGCCGGCCTGGCCCACCTGGGCGTGCCGGCCGCGCACGTCGGCTGCTTTCCCGATAACGCCGTGGGCCAGGCCGCCGCCCAGCACTTCCGGGGCCACGGCGTGGATATGCAGCACTGCGTGTTCCGGGGCGAGCGGCTGGGCCTGTACTTTCTGGAAGTGGGTGCCTCGCTGCGCGCCAGCCGCATCGTCTACGACCGCGCCGACTCGGCTTTCGCCAACCTGCAGCCCAACTGGTTTGCCTGGGACAAGATTCTACAAGATGCCGGCTGGCTGCACTGGACGGGCATTACGCCCGCCATTTCGGCCGCCGCGGCCCAGGCAACCGGCGAGGCCATTGCCGCCGCCCGCCACCGGGGCCTCACCGTGTCGGCCGACGTGAACTACCGCCGCAACCTGTGGCAGTACGGCCAGCGCGCTCAGGACGTGATGCCGGCGCTGGTAGCCGGCTGCGACCTGGTCGTTTGCACCGAGGGCGACGCCGAGGATTTGTTCGGCATCCGGCCCGAGCCCGGGACCGAGAACAGCTTTGTGTCGATGAGCGAACAGTTGCAGGCGCGCTTTCCCACCATTAAGCAGGTCATTGCCACCCGCCGCGACACCCAGAGCGCCTCGCATGAGCGCATCAAGGGCATCGCGTATTCGGCAGGGGCTTACCATGAAACCGACTTCTTCGACATCAACCCCGTCGTGGACCGCATCGGCGGGGGCGACTCCTTTATCTCAGGCTTTATCTACGGGCAGCTGACGGGTCTGGCGCTGCCCGCGGCGCTGGCCTTCGCCACGGCCGCCTCGGCTCTCAAACACACCATTGTCGGCGACATCAACCTGGTCACGGCCGCCGAAGTCGAGCACATCGTGGCCGGCAACACCAGCGGCCGGCTGCTACGCTGATTTTTAAGCTGTTAGCTAATAGCTATTAGCTAACAGCTTTTCTGTTCCAACTTCCCCAGGAGCCACTGTTCTTACCCACCGTCTTCTTTCTCACAAAAAAGCTAACAGCCATCAGCTACTAGCTAACAGCTCAAATAAATGCCTCGTTTCTCCGCCGACCAGATTCTCGAAACCCTGCTGCGCTACCCGGTGGTGCCGGTGTTCTACCACGCCGACGTGGCCTATGCCCGGCGCGTGGTGCAGGCCTGCTACGCGGGCGGCTTGCGCGTGTTCGAGTTCACCAACCGCGGGCCCCAGGCCTTCGGCGTGTTCGGGGAGCTGATGGCCTTTGTGCGCGAAAGCTGCCCGGAGATGCTGCTGGGCATCGGCACCATTTACACCGCCGCCGAGGCCGGGCGGTTTATTGCCGCCGGGGCCGATTTCGTGGTGCAGCCCTGCCTGACGGCTGAGGTAGGCGAGGCCTGCGCCCGCCACCAGACGCCCTGGCTGCCCGGTGCCATGACGGTGCGCGAGGTGTACGAGGCCACTCAGCTGGGCGCGGCGGTGGTGAAGATTTACCCCGGCAACGTGCTCGGGCCGGGCTTTATCAAAAGTCTGCGCGGGCCCATGCCCGCCGTGCCGCTGATGGTAACCGGCGGCGTAGAGCCCACCCAGGCCAGCCTGACGGAGTGGTTCGGGGCCGGCGTGAACGTGGTGGGCCTGGGCTCCCAGCTGTTCAAAAACGACGACCCTGCCCACCTACGCCAACTCGCGGCCCAACTGCTGACATTCGTGCCGCCCCGCCCCGCCTGACCGGTCCGCTCGCCGGCCCGCCTAGCCTCCCTTCCGCTCCCCTCCGCATTTCCCACCCCGAATTCCCGCTGCTCATGCTCCCGACTGCTTCTGTCAAACCTACTTTCCCCGGGGCTCCGGCTGCCGGGATGGGACGCTACCGCTGGACGATTTGCGCGCTCATCTTCTTTGCCACCACCGTCAACTACCTCGACCGGGCCGTTATTTCGCTGCTTAAGCCTTACCTGGAAAAGATATTCGGCTGGAATGCGGGCGACTATGCCAACATCGAAATTGCTTTCAAAGTAGCTTACTCGGTGGGCATGCTCGGGGCCGGCCGCATCATCGATAAGCTGGGTACCAAGATTGGCTACGCGCTGGCCACTTTTCTGTGGAGCCTGGCCGCCATCGGGCACGCGCTGGTGAGCAGTACGCTGGGTTTTTCGGTGGCGCGGGCCGCGCTGGGTGTCACCGAGGCGGGCAACTTCCCGGCCGCCATCAAGGCCACGGCCGAGTGGTTTCCGCAAAAGGAGCGGGCCCTGGCCACGGGCATTTTCAACTCAGGCTCCAACGTGGGCGCCATTCTGGCCCCGCTCACCGTGCCGTTTATTGCCGAAAAGCTGGGCTGGCAGTGGGCGTTTATCATCACCGGCGCGCTGGGCTTTGTGTGGCTGATTTTGTGGTTTATCTACTACGAAGTGCCCGCCCGCCAGGCCCGCCTGAGCCAGGCCGAGTTCGACTACATCACCTACGACGAGGACGAGCCGGCTGCCCTGGCCGGTACCGAGCAGCAGCCCAAGGTGTCGTGGTTCAAGCTGCTGACTTACCGGCAGACCTACGCCTTCGTGTTCGGCAAGTTCCTGACCGACCCCATCTGGTGGTTTTACCTGTTCTGGCTGCCCGATTTTCTGAGCAAGCAGTACGGCCTGACGGGCACCGACATTGCCCTGCCGGTGGCGCTGGTGTACATGCTTTCGAGCGTGGGCAGCGTGGGCGGCGGCTGGATTCCGCTGCGGCTCATTAAGAGCGGCATGGCCCCCTTCCGGGCCCGGCAGCTGAGCATGCTGCTGATTGCCTTCTGCGTGCTGCCGATTGTGTTTGCCCAGCGCCTGGGCCAGGTGAACATGTGGCTGGCCGTGCTGGTGATTGGGCTGGCCGCGGCCGCCCACCAGGCCTGGAGCGCTAACATCTTCACCACCGTGTCCGACATGTTTCCGAAGCGGGCCGTGGGCTCGGTCACGGGCATCGGGGGCATGGCCGGCGGGCTGGGCGGCATCCTGCTCTCGGCGCTGGTGCAGAAGCGCATGTTTGTCTACTACGAAAGCATCGGCCAGCTCGACCACGCTTATTACATCATGTTCTGGATTTGCGGCGGCGCCTACCTGCTGGCCTGGGTGCTCATGCAGGCTTTCGCCCCGCGCCTGGAGAAAGTGAACCTCGATGCGGCTCCGGCGGCCAGTTAACCACTTGTTCTTTCTGCGTTATGAAACTGATTCGTTGTCTGCTGGCCCTGCTGCTGGTGCTGCCCGCCCTGGCCTTTGCCCAATCGAAAAAAGACCAGGCTGCGGCCAAAGAGGTGGAGGCCCTGGAGCGCCGCCGCTTTGCCGCTCAGGTGAGCAAAGACTTCGCCTACCTCGAACAGGCCTTCGCCGACGACCTTATCTACACCCACTCCAACGGCAAGCAAAACGGCAAACCCGACTATCTGCAAAGCATCCGCGACGGTAAAAGCCAGTACGATAACATTGCGGTGGAAGCCCTAAACGTGCGCGCCTACAACGCCGGCAAAGCGGCCGTAGTCAACGGCACCATCACCATCACGCTGCCCAACAAGCCCGACGGCTCGGCCAACCTGGCCCACCTCAAGTACGTGGTAGTCCAAATCAAGGACCCGAAAAAAGGCTGGCAGGTGGTGCTCTGGCAGAGCCAGAAACAACCCGACAGCAAGGGCTAGGCTCATTGCCCGCTCTACCAAGCTTGAAGAGAAAACCAGGGCATCAGCCAACTCTATGGATGCTGCCCCACTAAGGCTGACAGGCATTCTGAACTCGTTCCGCGCATGAATCTGACCTCCGAAAACACGCTGGCCCAACCCGTGGGCACGACGCTGGACCGCTACATCATGCGCGCTCAGGCCGAGTTTGCCTACGCCACCGGCGAACTAAGCCAGCTGCTGCGCGACCTGGCGCTGGCTGGCAAAATCGTGCACCGCGACGTGAACCGGGCGGGCCTGACGGGCATCATCGGTAGCATGGGTCAGCAGAACGTGCAGGGCGAGCAGCAGCAGCGCCTCGATGTGGAGGCCAACATCCGTTTCATCCGGGCCCTGCGCAACGGGGGCGAGGCCTGCGCCATCCTCAGCGAGGAAGAGGACGACATCATCCAGACCGGCAACATGAAGGGCCGGTACGTGGTGGCCATCGACCCGCTCGACGGTTCGAGCAACATCGATGTGAACGTGAGCATTGGCACCATCTTCAGCATCTACCGCCGCGTGTCGGCCGTGGGCGGGCCGGCCACGCGGGCCGATTTTTTGCAGGGCGGACGGGCCCAGATAGCGGCGGGCTACATCCTGTACGGCACCAGCACCATGCTCGTGTACACCACCGGCCACGGCGTGGTGGGCTTCACCTACGAAAACTCGCTGGGCGAATTCTTCCTTTCCCACCCTAACATCACCATTCCGGCCACCGGCCCGGTATTCAGCTGCAACGAGGGCAACTGGTTCGACTACCCCGAGTACGTACGCGCCTTCCTCACCCGCTGCAAGCAACAGCGCATGAGCGGCCGCTACGTGGGCTCGCTGGTGGCCGACTACCACCGCAACCTGTTCACGGGCGGCATCTATCTGTATCCGCCCACGGCCAAAAACCCCGCGGGCAAGCTGCGCGTGCTCTACGAGAACTTCCCGCTGGCCCTGCTTATCGAGCAGGCCGGCGGCCGGGCCGAAACCGGACAGGGCCCCATGCTCGACCTGGAACCCACCGATTTCCACCAGCGGAGCCCCCTGTTTGTCGGCTCCCCGGAGCTGATGACCAGCCTGCTGGCCGAATCAGCGGCCTCGGTTTAAGACGCTGTTTAAACTACCGCAAATTTCGAGTTCATGTACAGGATGTAGAGACGCAATAGTTGGAGTCTCGTCGTTGCTGACGTTAGCTTTTCTGTGATTTTGTTCACCGATAAGACTCCAACTATTGCGTCTCTACACCATTCTATTGCCCAAGAAGCCTTTCCCCGTTATGCCCAAAATCGTTTCTCCCGAAGTAGAATTTGTTCACCTGCTGGCCCAGACCAAAGCCGCCGCGCCCGAAATCTTCACGCCCGACGGCAGCGGCTTTCTCAACCTGATGGAAGGCCGCTGGCAGGAGCCGGGCCAGCCCCGCGACTTCGTCTCGCCTATCGATGGGAGCGTAATTGGCCAGCTGCCCATGCTCGATGAGGCTACTGCCGGGCGGGCCGTGCGGGCGGCCAAGGCCGAAGCCGCCGCCTGGGCCGCCACCGACCTGGACGAGCGCCGCCGCCGGGTGGAGGACTGCCTGACCCAATTGCAGCCCCATGTGGAGCTGATAGGCAAGCTGCTGATGTGGGAAATCGGCAAGACCTACAAGCTGGGCTTCACCGACATCGACCGCGCCATCGATGGCGTGCAGTGGTACGTGGATAATATTGAGGGCATGCTGGGCAAGCGCCGGCCGCTGGGGCTGGTCAGCAACATTGCCTCCTGGAACTACCCCATGTCGGTGCTGCTGCACGCGGTGCTGGTGCAGGTGCTGTGCGGCAACGCCGTGATTGCCAAAACGCCGACTGACGGCGGCTTTATTTCCCTGAGTTTGACCTTTGCCGTGGCCCGCCGCTGCGGGCTGCCCGTAACGCTGGTCAGCGGCTCGGGCGGCGAGCTGAGCGACGTGCTGGTGCGCAACGACGCCGTGGACTGCCTCAGCTTCGTGGGCGGGCGCTACAACGGGCGCAACATCGCCGACGCGCTGGCCCAGCAGGACAAGCGCTACATGCTGGAAATGGAAGGCGTCAACACCTACGGTATCTGGGACTACTCCGACTGGGACGCGCTGGCCCAGCAGCTGCGCAAGGGCTACGACTACGGCAAGCAGCGCTGCACGGCCTACGTGCGCTTCGTAGTGGAGCGCCGGCTGTTCCCGCAATTCCTGGAAACCTACTGGAACACGGTGCGGGCCCTGCAAGTGGGCAACCCCACGCTGGTCGATGCGCCCGGCGACGCGCTGCCCGAGCTGGCCTTCGGCCCCGTCATCAACGCCCGCCAGGCCCAGGACCTGGACCGCCTCTACCAGGATGCCCTGAAAACCGGAGCCACGCCCATTTACGAGGGTCGGCTCGATGAGAGCCTGTTTCTGCCCGGCCAGGACATGAGCGCCTACCGCGCCCCGCGGGCGCTGGTGAACCTGCCGCGCCAGAGCGAGCTGTACTTCAAGGAGCCCTTCGGCCCCATCGACAGCATCGTGCTGGTGGACAGGGTAGAGGAGCTGGTGGGCGAGATGAACATCAGCAACGGGGCGCTGGTGGCCGCCCTGGCCTCCGACGACGAAAAGTGGGCCGCCCGCACGGCCAAGGAGGTGCGCGCCTTCAAAGTGGGCCTCAACCAGCTGCGCTCCCGCGGCGACCGGGCCGAAGTGTTCGGCGGGTTGGGCGAATCGTGGAAAGGGGCCTTCGTGGGCGGCGCGCTGCTGGTTGAGGCCGTCACCGAGGGCGAAAAGCCCATCCTGGGTAACTTCGACGACGCCATCCGCCTGCCCGAGAACATTTAGCAGGGTTGTCGTGGGCGGCAGATGCTACGGGCCGGGACGCCCTGTCGAAATTCAGGAGCTTCAAGCCTCTATGACGATCTGTGAGGAAGATTCGCTTAACCGGTATCAGGCAAGGTCAGGCGACTAGTTCTTCCATAACCCTTCCCTTATGTTGAGAATCTACTTCGTAGGCCTTCTTATCCTGTTTGTCACAGCCTCCGCCCAGGCTCAAAACACCTCCGGGCTGACGGGAGTACGCGACACGTCCTTTTCCAACGCAAGCGCCTACGTCAAGGCCCGGAAAAAGCACCCGGATATTAAACTGGTACAGGAGTTTTCGCGGCTTGCTGTGCGGGAGAAACGCAACGTGGTGTATAGCTCGGCGGGCAACCGGGAGTTACGGTTGGACGCCTTTTTTCCAAGAAAAAAACATAAGGCCAAGGCATCTGCTATCCTGCTCATTCATGGGGGCGGATGGCGGAGTGGCAGCCGGCAACAGCACATCCCGCTGGCGCAACGGCTGGCAGAGTTAGGCTACGTGTGCTTTACTGCCGACTACCGGCTCTCCACGGAGGCCCTCTATCCGGCCCCGGTCCATGACCTGCGAGCGGCCGTGCGCTGGATCAGGGAAAATGCGAAGCGGTTCAATCTGGATACGGCTCAAATCACCGCGCTGGGGTTTTCATCCGGCGGGGAGCTAGCAGCTTTTTTGGGCTCTACCAACCACGACTCTGCCTACGCGGGGCAGCACGGCCGTTTCGCCGTATCCGGCAAAGTCCAGGCCGTAGTGGATATTGATGGCATCCTGTCATTCGTCCACCCGGAATCGGGCGAGGGAGATGACTCCCGCGCCACCTCGGCGGCTACCTACTGGTTTGGGTATTCTAAAAGCGAGAACCCTGCCCTTTGGCAGGAGGCGTCGCCACTAACTCACGTGGACCGAAACACGCCACCTTTTCTCTTCCTCAACAGCTCGGTAGACCGGATGCACGCCGGCCGCAACGACTTCAGAAAAGTGTTATCCCGGCATGGCATTTACTCCGAGGTGCATACTTTTTCGGAGGCGCCTCATACTTTTCCCCTGTTCGCCCCCTGGTTTGAGCCCACTGTCGGCTTCATTGATGCTTTCCTGAAGAAGGTTTACAAGCGGTAGAAGGCAAGTTATTTAAACGAGCCGGCTTTATGCGGTTTCGTGAACGGTAGACCCAGGCTGTAGAGACGCATATCTGCGTCTTGTCGTCCGCATCGTTGGCCCGTTACCGTCCAACGAGGAGACGCAAATATGCGTCTCTACACCCCCTACACCCGGCTGGATACACCGTTCGAGAAACCACTATAGCAGTCCGTTGGCTACAGAGTATACAGCACTTAAGGCAAGTGTTAGCCGAAACCCTTACTGATATACATTACCATAAGGTTAGAAAACGGCCATTTAGTGTGCGGAGTGATTAGCGTACAGAATGAGCTGCCATTGTTCTTGCGGCCGGCTGTCAACGCGGCAATTCTGCCGCCGCTGCTTCGTCCAGAAACCAGGCTGCCTCGCCAGCCGCCGGCGCGATGAGTTGCGCCGGGTACTCTTCGGGGTTTCGTTCGCCCGCTAAAACCCGCCGCACGGCTGCGGCCTTATCAGCGCCGAAAACCAGAAAGGCCACGGCGCGGGCCTGGTTGATGAGCGGAGCGGTGAAGGTGAGGCGGTACCCATCGACTTCGGGTACAAACACGGCCTGCATGTCGGCCGTGATGGCGGACAGCACGGCCGTACGCGGAAACAGCGAAGCCGTGTGCGCGTTGTCGCCCAGGCCCAGCAGCACCAAATCAAACTGCGCTTCTTCCCCTTCGAAAAAGGCCCTGATGCTTTGCGTGTACGCTGCTGCCGCCGCACTGGGCGGCAGCAGCGTGTTAACGGCAAAAACGTGGTCGGTGGCAATATTTAGCGGAGCCAGTAGCGCCGTTTTGGCCAGCAGGTAATTGCTCTGCGCATCGGTGGCCGGCACGTTGCGCTCATCGCCGAAGAAGAAATACGTTTGTGCCCACGGCACCCGTTGGCGGTAGGCGGGGGAGGCCAGCAGCTCGTAGAGTTTTTTGGGCGAGCTGCCGCCCGAAAGCGCCACCGAGAACCGGCCCCGCGCGGCTACCGCCCGGGTTGCCTGGGCCACGAAGAAGTCGGCCAAACCGTGCAAAACCTCCTCCACAGAAGCAAAAACGTGCTGGGCCATGGCTATTTCTTTTTGCCGTCGAGCGGCAGCGTGAACCAGTGAAACCCGTCGCGGGCAATGAGGGCCTCCGCCAGCTCCGGGCCCCACGAATCGGCCGAGTAGTTGGGGAAGCTCAGGCTGGGGCGGCCCTGCCAGGCATTGAGGATGGGCATGATCAAATCCCAGGCTTCCTCCACCTGGTCGCCGCGCATGAACAGGGTCTGGTCGCCCAGCATGGCATCGAGCAGCAGTGTTTCGTAGGCTTCGGGGGCTTCGGCGGCGTAGGTGCCTTGGTAGTCGAACACCATATCGACGGTGTTGAGCATCATGTCGAGGCCGGGGCGCTTGGCCTGCACTTGCAGGCGGATGCTCATTTCGGGTTGAATGCTGATAATGAGGCGGTTTTGTTGCCAGCTTTCGCCCGTTTCGGCCGGAAAAATAATGTGCGGTACGTCCTTGAACTGAATGCTGATAATGGATGCCGAGCGGTGCAGGCGCTTGCCCGTGCGCACGTAAAACGGCACTCCCTGCCAGCGCCAGTTGTCCACAAAAAACTTCACCGCAGCGAAGGTTTCGGTGTTGGAGGCGGGGTTGGCGCCCTTTTCCTCGCGGTAGCCCGGCACTTTCTTGCCCTCCAGCCAGCCCGCGGCGTACTGCCCGCGTACCGCCGCTTCGCGCACATCTTCGGGTTTGAAGCGGCGCATGGCGCGCAGCACGTCCACCTTGCGGTTGCGCACCTCGTCGGCCGTGAAATTCACGGGCGGATCCATGGCCACCAGGCACAGCAGCTGTAGCAGGTGGTTCTGAATCATGTCGCGCAGCGCGCCCGAGTTGTCGTAGTAGCCGGTGCGCTCGCCCACGCCCAACTGCTCGGTCACCGAAATCTGGACGTGCTCGATGCTGTTGCGGTTCCAGAGCGGCTCCATGATGGCATTGGCGAAGCGAAAGGCCATGATGTTCTGCACCGTTTCCTTGCCCAGGTAGTGGTCGATGCGGTAAATCTGGCACTCCTGAAAGTGCTGGGCCAGCAGCTTATTCAATGCCCGGGCCGACTCCAGGTCGTGCCCAAACGGCTTTTCAATCACGATGCGGACCCGGGTCGGGTCATCCTCCGGATGACGCTGGGCAATGCCCGTGGCAATAATGGGGAAGAACTCCGGGGCCACCGCCAGGTAGTAAATTACATTAGCCGGCACTTTCCAGTCCTCCTCAAAAGCCGCAATGCGCTGGCTAAACTGCTCGTAGGCGGCCGGCGTCTTCACGTCGGCCACCTGATAGAAAATGTGCGGCGCAAACTTTTCCCAATCCTCTTTCCTGGCCTTGCCATTGCGTGAAAACTGGTTGAGGTCGGCCAGCAGTTTGGTGCGGAACTCCTCGTCGGTGAGCCTGGTGCGGCCCGTGCCGATGATGGCAAACTGGTCGGGCAGCCAGCCGTCGAGAAACAGGTTATAAAGCGCGGGCGACAGCTTGCGGGCGTTTAAATCGCCGGTACCGCCGAAGATGATGAAGACCGTGGGCTTGATGTTGGGGTTCTTAGGCATGGAAAGGGCAGCGTGGTTGAGCAAGAGAAAAGGGGGTGCCCATCGAAAACGAGGGCTGACGGGCGGGGACTTAGCTGTTTGGCTTCACCGGCTCCTTATCCGCACCGTGCTCTTGCACCTGCACCTGCTGCTTGTTAGCCGCGTCCTCGTGCTCGGGCGTCCACTGGGTATGAAAAACGCCTTCCTTGCCAATCAGCTCATACGTGTGCGCCCCGAAGTAATCGCGCTGGGCCTGGATGAGGTTGGACGGCATACGCGCCGTGCGGAAGGTGTCGAAGTAGCTCAGCGAAGCCATGTAGCCCGGCAGGGCCAGCCCGGCGGTGGCCGCCGCCGCCACCACGGCGCGGCTGCCGGGCACAGCTTCGTTCACCAGTTGCTGCACCTGCTCATCGAGCAGCAGGTGGGCCAGGCCCGGCGTGTGCTGGTAGGCGTTGAATATCTCGCCGAGAAAACCGGAGCGGATAATGCAGCCGCCGCGCCAGATTTTAGCAATGTCGGCCAGGTTCAGCTCGTAGGAAAAATCCGTCGAGGCCTTCGAAAGCAGCTGCATGCCCTGGGCGTAGGTGATGACCATGCTGAAGTAGAATGCCTGCTCCAGCTGCCCCAGAAAAGCCCCGCGCTCCACCGGCAGCTTGCCGGCGGCCGGGCCGTATAGCCCCGCTAGCTGCTCCCGCAGGGCCTTGTACTTCGACAAATCGCGCAGGGCCACGGCCGTGTCGATGGTCGGGACGGGCAGCTCCAGGTCCATCGCTACCTGGGAGGTCCATTTGCCGGTGCCCTTGGAACGGGCTTCGTCTTTGATATCGTCGAGCAGCAGGTGGTTGGTACCTGGGGCCATGAAGCCGAAAATATCCTTCGTAATATCCAGCAGGAAGGATTGCAGCCGGCCCTCGTTCCACTGCGTAAACACCTGCCCGATGGCCGCGTTATCCATGCCCAGGCCGGTTTTCAGCACGGCGTAGGTTTCGGCGATAAGCTGCATCAGGCCATACTCGATGCCATTGTGCACCATTTTCACGAAATGACCGGCCGCGCCGGGGCCGATGTAGGTCACGCACGGCTGGCCCTCGACCTGCGCGGCAATGGCCTCAAACAGGGGCTGCATCACGCGGTAGGCCTCTTTGTCGCCGCCGGGCATCATGCTCGGGCCGAAGCGGGCGCCTTCCTCGCCGCCGCTTACGCCCATGCCAAAGAAGTGGAAACCGGCCGCTTCCACGGCCTTGGCGCGCCGCTCGGTATCGGTGAAGTGGGAGTTGCCGCCGTCGATGATGATGTCGCCGGGGGCCAGCAGGGGTTGCAGCTCGGCAATCACGCTGTCTACGATGGGGCCGGCGGGAACCAGCATCATCACGGCGCGCGGCGTTTGCAGCCCGCTCACGAAGGTGGCCAGATCGGTGAAACCTGCCACGGGCTTGCCTGCTCCTTCCTTGGCCAGCAGCGCAATTTTAGCGGCGTCCTTATCGTAGCCGGCCACGGAAAAGCCGTGGTCGGCCATATTCAGCAGCAGGTTGCGGCCCATCGTGCCGAGGCCAATCATGCCAAAAGAGGGCTTGGAAGCGGGAGTTACACTCATCAGGAAAGGGGGTTAAGAGGCAAGGTTGAGGTTAGGTTAACGATTGGGGCGGGATAATGGCGGAATCGGGGCGAAATTCCTGATAAGATAATGACCAGCTATCCGGTGGTCCAAAAGTGCGGCCGCCAGTGGCTTCCGCGCCCGCTGCACTGCCGAATAGCTGCGAATAGGGCTGCCCTATAGCGCAGCTGCCCCACGCTTACGCCACCGTGGGCAGCCATTCTCCAACGGTGGCTTGGGGCTCGTGCGTGTAGGGGAGTATGCGTGTAGGGGAGTAGCAGTACGCACAGCCATATCCAAAGAGCCTGGGCAGCCAGGCCGGGCTCCGCAAAGTGCGTTAGCCGGCGCAAATTCCAAGTTCAGCTACAGAGTGCAGAGACGCAATAGTTGGCGTCTCGTCGTTGCTGACGTTGTGCTACTGAGCCGTTCAACGACGAGACGCCAACTATTGCCTGTCTGCACCCTGTACAGCAACCTGAAAATTGCTCTAGGTGTACTGTATAACGAAGGGAAGTGGCTGTCGGGTGGCCCTGCCGACGGGCATTGCAGGCCCGGAAAGAAGGCTCTTTTTCCCCTCATCCTCCCAAACCCTTACCTTCGTCCCAAGCCAAACCCATTCCCATTCCATGCAAACCCTCGATCAGTACAACTTCGCCGGCAAGCGCGCCGTGGTGCGCGTTGATTTCAACGTGCCGCTCGCCAAGGACTTCTCCATCACCGACGACACCCGTATCCGGGCGGTCACGCCCACCATCAAAAAGATTCTGGCCGATGGCGGCTCGGTGGTGCTGCTCTCGCACCTGGGCCGGCCCAAAGGCGGCCCCGAAGACAAGTACTCGCTGCGCCACATCGTGGACCGCTTGAGCCAGGAATATGGCCAGCCGGTGCAGTTTGCCGATGACGCGCTGAAGGCCGAGGAGCAAGCCCAGGCGCTACAGCCCGGCCAGATTCTGCTGGTGGAAAACGTGCGCTTCTACAAGGAAGAAGAGCAGGGCGACGCCGATTTCGCCGCCAAGCTGGCCCGCCTGGGCGACGTGTACGTGAACGATGCCTTCGGCACGGCCCACCGCCGCCACGCCTCCACGGCCGTCATGGCCGAGAGCTTCGCCTCCACCGACCGGGTGGGCGGCTACCTGCTCCGGGGCGAGCTCGACAACGCCAAAAAGGTGCTGGAAGAGGCCGAGCGGCCCTTCACGGCCATCATGGGCGGGGCCAAAATCTCCGACAAAATCCTCATCATCGAGAAGCTGCTCGACAAAGTGGATAACCTGCTCATCGGCGGCGGTATGGCCTACACGTTTGCCAAGGCCCAGGGCGGCCACATCGGCAGCTCGCTGCTCGAAGAAGACAAGATGCCCCTGGCCTTAGAACTCATCGAGAAGGCCAAGGCCAAAGGCGTGAACCTGCTGCTGCCCACCGACAGCCTCATTGCCAACAAGTTCGCCAACGACGCCGACACTAAAGTGGCCGCCAACGACCAGATTCCCGACGGCTGGCTCGGCCTCGACCTGGGCCCCGAGTCCATTAAGGCATTCACCGAGGTAGTGCGCAACTCGAAAACCATCCTCTGGAACGGTCCGATGGGCGTATTCGAAATGCCCACTTTCGCCAAAGGCACCACGGCCGTGGCCCAGGCCATTGCCGACGCCACCCGCGAGTCGGGCGCCTTCAGCCTCATCGGCGGCGGCGACTCGGCCGCGGCCGTCAACCAGCTCGGTTTCGCCGACCAGGTAAGCTACATCAGCACCGGCGGCGGCGCCTTGCTGGAGTACATGGAGGGCAAGGAACTACCCGGCGTAGCGGCGCTGGAAGGGTAGGTTTCTGGAAGCGAGTACCAAGCAGTGAGCGGTGATGCCCTTGTGCTGACGACCACATTTAGTTGGGTTGTCAGCACGAAGGCATTACCGCTCACTGTTATAGCACACGTCTGCTGGCTAGCTTCAAAAGCAGCTAATTGACGGAGGGCGCCAGGCCCTGCCCATTGCCTGGTACGTCATCGGAGCCATAAAAACGACCCAGCAGGCGGGTCTTTAACTGCTGAAACTGCGCGTCGCTGAGGGCGCCCATGCCGTGCAGCCACTCCAGCCTGGCCAACTGGGGCTCGGCGGGCAACAGCGGATTCACGTCGGCATACTGCTGGCGTAAATACTGCGTCGTATGGTTGCGTAGTGTGTCGGCAAAGGTGTGCAGAGCGGCCCGGTTACGCCGGCTGTCGAACAAAAAAATGTTGCCCCGGCCAGTACTCAGAATAAAGTCGTGGCGCCATAAACGCAAGGCGAAGGCTATAACGGCCAGCAGCAGCCCACCTAAAATAAGCAGCAGCCATAGGGCCGACTCGCGCTGATCGGGTTGCATGACGGCGGTATATCCTGCTTTAAAACAGCCAAAGGCCACAAATACGGCGGCCAGCGTGAGGCGAAACGGGAACGTATGAAGGCGGCCTACGCTAATGGGTAGCAACTCTTCGTACGGAATTTCGATTTCGGTACGGTTGAAAAAACGCTTTTCATCTACTTCCAGCCCCGCCGCGCGCAAGGTGAGCTGCGTGTGGCCCATGGGCGGGTACTGCTGCCGGATGGTCAGGTCGTTGGAGTGCATACGCGGAGCAAGGAGGGCACTAATTCAGATACGGCGTTTCCAGGTCCATGCCCATGAGCTTGAGGGGCTCCAGGGAGGGGCGGCCGGTGAGGCGGGTGCTGAGGATGCGCAGCTCAGGCTCGCTCAGCACGTTGAGGTTGTGCAGCCAGTGCAGGCGGTGCAGTTGCAGCTCGATGGGGCCGAGCGGGTTCACCTGGGCGTACTCCTCGCGCAGGTAGGCATGGGCCCGCAGACGCAGCGCGTCGGTGAAGGTTTCGAGGGCGGCGCGCTGGCCGGGGCGGTCGTGCAGGGTGAGGCGGATGCGGTTGGTGGCCAGCGTAGCGCGGCGGCCGAGGTAGCGGCGGGCCAGCCACAGTCCACCCAGGCCCAGGGCAAAGCCCGCGCCGGCCGCCCACATTTCGGGCGGGATGGGCGCGCCGGCTTTGTCGGTTGCCAGCCGGCTCAGGCCCTGCACCGCAAACCAGATGAGCAGCCACAGCCACGAGGGCGGCAGCCGCACCGGGGCCGGGGTTTCAAACTCCAGCTCCACGGGCAACAGCTCCTCGTACGGAATTTCCGTTTCGAGCCAGGGCGAGCCGTTGCGGCGGCGCTGGCTGATGTACAGGCCGTGCTGGCGTAGCAGCAGCAGCGAGGAACCCCGGAAAATATGCTTTTGAGAGAATTGCGGGGTAGTCATTCAGCTAATTGTATATTGCCTTTCCTCTTGCAAGGGCCCGTCGTTGAGCCTATAGAACAACGGGTTGGTGTCTGGATGACAGCTTATTTGCCAGTTCCGCACCCGGATTTTACTGGATAATAATGGGCGAAGGGGCGAAGCAGAGTACAAAAATAAGCAGCATCAGCCAGCCCAGCACCTTGCGGCCCGTGGAAAGCGGCCGCTCGTCGGGGGCGGGCGGGTGAAAAATGCCGGTGGCGCGGGCCAGCAGCAGCCCAAACAGCAGCCAGCCGGGGTTGCCCTGCAGCCCCGCAAAGGCCGAAGCCAGCGCCACCTGACCCAGCCACACGCCCCCCGCCAGCAGCACCGCCCGCCGGGCCGTAGGTACCACCCGGCGTAGCACCAGCCATAGGTACAGCGCGTAGGGCAGGCTCCAGGTCAGCCAGTCTTCGGCGCTGGTATGGATGGTGAACAGGCCCAGCCCGGCATAGAAGATGAAGGCCAGAAACAGCAGCACCGATACCCGTGCCGCCCGCCGCGGCCCCAGCAGGCCGTACACAATATGGCCGCCGTCGAGCTGGCCGATGGGCAGCAGGTTGAGAGCCGTGAAAAACAACGAGAACACGCCTGCTACCAGCACTGGATAATGCAGCAACTCGTAGGGGTGGGGCAGCAGCGCCGGGTCGGCCAGCAGCGCCGCCATGCCCTGGAACAGCAGCGGCTGCCCCAGCGTGACGATGCTGCCCGGCGCGAGGTTCTGGTAGGCATAGCGGGCGTAATCGGCCCCGTACTGGCGCAGCTCCGGATGAATCTGGAACAGGTACTCCAGCGGCGGCAGGTGCGTGAGGCCGTACCAGAGCACGCCCACCGCCACCACGAAGCCCGCCAGCGGCCCGGCCAGCCCCACATCGAAAAACTCGCGCCGCGAATGAATCAGCTCCCTGATGCGGATAACCGCCCCAAAGGTGCCAAAGCCCAGCGGCAGCGGAATAAAGTAGGGCAGCGAGGAGCTGATGCGGTTGTGGCGGGCCGTGAAGTAGTGCCCGAACTCGTGTACCGTGAGCACCGCCAGAAACGGCCCCGCGTACCACAGTCCCGGCCTGAGGGCCGCCCAAACCTGCGCCAGGGGCTGGGCCAGCAGCTCAAACGGCAGCAGCGTCTGCAAAAACGTATTATCAACCAACGTAACGCCAGCCAGCGTAGTCGTCAGCAGCGTTATCAGAAACAGCAGCAGGTGCAGGCCGTAGCGCACGGGCCGGGGCCAGGGCGCCCGCTCGTAGCGCCGGAATACGTGCCGGGCATCCGCCTCGGCCTCGGCGGCCGTGAAGGCGGGCGGCCCGGCCGCGTCGGGAAACGGCAGGGGCAGCAGGGGTTCGGGCGGCGGGGTTTGGTCGGGCAGGATGGGCTCAGGCGGAAAAGGCACGGATGGCGGCGGGCAGGGCGTCCTGCAAGGTAAGGGGCGGAGTCAGGAAAAGCGTGTGCAGCCCCAGCCGGCGGGCCGTGGCAATGTGCTGGGGGCTGTCTTCGATAAACAACGTTTCTTCGGCCTTCCAGTTCATCTCGCGCAGCGCGTGCCGGAATATTTCCTCGCCCGGCTTGCGTAAGCCCACTTCCTGGGAGTAAAATACCCGGTCGAGGCAATCGGCAATACCGTTTTCGAGGCCGTACTGCGCCTTCAGCCGCCGGTTGATTTCGCTGATGTGCAGGTGGTTGGTATTGGAGAGCAAAGCCGTCTGGTAGCCCTGGGCCCGCAACCCGGCAATAAGGGCCAGCCGCTCGGCCGGCACGTCGAGCAGCATGGCGTGCCAGGCTTCATCGAGCTGCGCGTCGGTGGCTTGCAGGCCGTAGTGCGCCCGCAGCCCGTCGCGGAACTGCGCGGCCGAAATTTGGCCGGTTTCCAACTGGTCGAACAGCTCGGCCTGAGCGGCCTGCGTAAACTCGATGCCGCTGCCCAGCTGCCGCATGGCCTCCAGGGTGCGGTTGTAGTCGATGTTGATGATGACGCCGCCGAAATCGAACAGCAGGTGAGGAAGTTTATTCATTTGTCATTTATCATTTCGCAACCCGCTGGGGCTTGAATGTTGTCCACATGCTCTAATAAGGGGGTGGAGTTGCAAATCTGCCTGCAAACCTCGAAGTTTGTGGGGTCGAAACCAACTGCCTCGGCAAGCGGAATCGGCAACGGGCCTATAGCTCAATCGGTTAGAGCAGCTGACTCATCAAGTAAGTTTCAGGAGACAACCCTCCTGTTTGCTTAGCGGTGCCTCCCGGCAGGAAACTACGGGATGAGCAGGGGGTTAACTCAGGGAAACCTGTTCGAGGCCTACGGGCCGAGATGGCAATCCTGAGCCAAGCCGGGGAACGGTCATGAAAGTACCCGGAAGGTGCAGAGACTAGGAGGTGAGCAGACCATGCAATACGCCTCCACCAACGCCCCCCACCTACGTCCCCATCAGTGGATATGGTGATGAGATAGTCCAACTACTCCGGGAAACCGGAGGAAAGTGAATCAGCAGGTCACTGGTTCGATTCCAGTTGGGCCCACGAAAAACCCGCTTTACGGCAACGTAGAGCGGGTTTTTTGTTTCTGCCACCAAATTTGGCAACAATTTTCAGAGCCTGATAGGGCGCAGGCTGTGGCCACAGTCAATGGGCCTCAAATGCTTGCGAATCGAGAGGAGCAGCGGCTGCGCGACGGCCGGGAACATTTTTTCGTGCCCGACCAACCATCCCGCCGCGGGCCCGCACTTTAGGGCGAATACTTCTACTGCCCGCCGTGGTTTCCGCCGACGAACAACTACTCCTCACTGCCTGCCTTGCCCACGACCGGCAGGCGCAATACCGGCTCTACGAGCGGTACAAAACGGCTATGTTTTCCTCGGCCCTGCGCATTCTGGGTAGCCGCGACCTGGCCCAGGACGCTTTGCAGGACGCCTTCGTGCAGGTGTTTCAGCAGCTGGCCAGCTTCCGGCAGCAGGCCACGCTGGGCGCCTGGATTAAAACCATTGTGGTGCGGCGGGCACTGCTGACGCTGCGCCAGGAGCAGCGCATGGAAGTGTACGACGCCGACCGCCACCCCGAGCCCCTGGTAGCCTGGCACGACAGCCTCACCGGCGAAGCCCTCGACAAAGCCATCGGCGAGCTGCCGGCCGGCTACCGGGCCACCTTCTGTTTGATTGAGGTGGAAGGCTACTCGCACCGCGAGGCCGCCGAGCTGCTCGGCAGTTCGGAGGGCACCAGTAAATCGCAGCTGCACCACGCCAAGCGCCTGCTGCAACGCAAACTTCAGCATCTGTACCGATGAAAACAGAACCCGAACTGCCCGACGAAACGGGCCCCGAGCCGGGCCGCGAAAACCTGCGGCGGGCCCTGGCCGCCCTGTCTGCCCACGAGCCCGACGGGGATGCCTGGGCGCGCATTGCGGGCCAGCTGGCCGCCGAACAGGCCATCCAAGCCGCCTTGCCCCAGCTGCCCACCCACGAGCCCGATGCCAGCGCCTGGCAGGCCATTGCCGCCCGCCTCGACGCCGCCACCGGAGTTGCCGCGGAGCCAATGGCGGCGGCCGAACCAGCCGCCGCCATTGCCCCGCCGGCCCCGATAACCCGCACCCTATGGCCGGCGCAAATGCGCTGGGCGGCAGGGCTGGCCGCCGCGGTGCTGCTGGTGCTGGGCGTGTGGGGGCTATGGCCCGCTCCGTCGGCTACGGCGCCTACGCTGGCTGCCGCGCCCCGCGAAACCATGAGCTACGGCGAGGAGGTAGCGGTGCTGCCGCCGGCCCCCGCCGGTCTGGCGTTGCCGGCCGACCCGCTGGCGCAGGAGGGCGAGGCCTTTATTGATGCCCACTGCACTTCGCTGCCCACCGTGTGCGAATCGGGCGAGTTCCAGGACTTGCGGGCGCAGCTGGCCGATGTGGCAGCCCAGCAGCAGCGCCTGGCCCAGGATGCGCAGCGCTTCGGCTCGTCGCCGGCGCTGGTGCGCGAGCAGGGGCAACTAACTGTACTACACGCCACGCTCACCCGCGAGCTGGTGCAACTTCTCATCTCATGAAAACGCAACACTTATATATTGCCTGGAGCGGGCTGCTGCTGTGGCTGCTGGCCACTTTAGGAGCCCAGGCCCAGCAACGGGTGCAGGTGGTTACCCGCACGCTGGAGCAGCAGTGGAACTGTCCGCCCGGTACAGCAGTGCGCATTCAGGCCGAAAAAGCCACGCTGCGGGTACAGGGCTGGGATAAGCCCCAGGTGCAGGTAACGCTGCGCCTGAGCGCCCGCCACCCCGACCGCGCCGTGGCCGAGCGCGACCTGGCCGCCGCCCGCTACCGCCTCGAAGGGGGCAGTACCATCAGCCTCGTTAACTTTTTCGCCCTGCCCGCCGGGGCGGCGGCCATCCAGAGCGACCTGCGGGCCGAGTACACGGTGATGATGCCGGCTGCTAATCCGTTGACGGTGGCCAACACTTACGGCCAGACGTTTCTGACGGACCTGCGGGGCAAGCAGCAGCTAACCCAGGATTTCGGCCGCATTACGCTGCGCGATTTGGCGGGCACCCTGAGCGTAACGGCCCGCTACGCCGACCTGACCGCCACGGGCCTAAGCGCCGATTTTATTTGTGAGGCCAGCAAATCGGCGGTGCAGCTGCTGGAGCTGGGCGGCACGGCCAAAGTGTACAACCAGTTTGGCAGCGTGCGGGTGCAGCCGGCCGCCGGCCTGCGCCGACTCACGGTGGAGGGGCAGCGCACCGAAGTTACGCTGAGCGTGCTGCAGCCCGAGCAGTTTGCCTATGATTTGAGCGTGGCCCAGGGCCCGCTGGCCGTGCCCGCCGCCTACCAAAGCAGTCAACGCCAGGCGCTGGGCCGGGCCACGCTGGCTATGCCGGCCAAAAACCGCCCGCTGCTGCGCGTGGCCACCACCTACGGGCCGTTGCGCCTGCAAACCCAGCCCCTGCTGGCTCAACCCTAAGCTTTCCTTCTTCCTCTTCCTTACTCTCTTAGCTCCAGCGTTATGCGTTTTCACTACCTGTTGCCCGGCTTGCTGCTGGGCCTGCTGACCGCCTCCCGGGCCACCGCCCAAACCACGCCCGCCGATACTACCCGCATCAGCTACGAAGAAGAAGTGCAGCCGGCAGCGCTGCCCGCCGAGGCTGCTGCCCCGCTGCTCGTACAGTCCGAGGTGCAGCAGCAGCAGTGGAAGCTGGGTCTCAATAACTTTCTGTTAGGCTCAATTTGGGCCTATCGGTCTTACAATCGTGTTGGCGTACACGTTGCCTACGAGCGGAAGCTGACCACGGCGCTGGCCGTGCAAGCCGAACTAAGCCCAGCCGTGGCGCGCTACCGCCCGGATAACGGGACGCCCGCCCGGGCACTCGGTGCCCGGGTACAATTGATGGGCCGCTACTACTACAACCTGGAGCGCCGCATCCGCAAGGGCAAAAGCCGGGGCAGCTTTGTGGGCAATTACGTGGCCCTGGCCGTTGGTTCGAAGCTGGGACGCCACACCTACGAAACACCGTTTTATTTTCTACCGCTCGACGCCAACAGGGGCGCCGCCGTTGATGTGGCTTTGCTCTACGGCCTGCAACGCCGGTTGGGCCGCCGCGGCTTCATCGACGCCAACTTCGGCTTAACCAAGCTCATCGAGCCGTTTAAATCAAAATTGGGGCTGAGTAGCAGTCTGCGGGTGGGCCTGTTGCTGGGTACCCCCGCTGCCCCGCCTCCGCCAGCCACCCAGCTCACACCCGACGACAACGCCCAACTGCGGCCACGCCTTTATGTTGGTACCCAGCTGGGAAGCTATGGCTATAAATTGCGCTTCTCCGACAATAACCCCTACGCCACCCGGCCCAATAGCCTGCCCTCTGGTTTTCCAGGACAAGCGGGAGTGGGCACTTATAGCGTGGAAGTGAAGTACCCTTATTATTACATGGGCTACCAGCTGCGGCCGCAGTTGGCGCTGCAACTGGGCTACCAAGGCCAAGCCGGCACCCTTATTTCTAGTAGTTCCTATTACGGCAACGACTTTGTGGTAGGTAGCAAAAGTGAAACCTACGAGCAGACGCTGGCCTTCCCACTGCTGGCGCGCTACAGCCTCACGCGCCAGTACCAGCAACGCGTGCAATTTGATGTGGTGGGCGGCGCGGCGCTGGTATACGCCCGGGTGCGCAACCAGGAAACCCGCACCCGCAACGATGAGGTGATGGAGCAATATGCTTTTGGGCGCCATAGCACTGGCGGCCACCTCACCGGCGGCCTGAACGCCAGCTACGGCATCGGCCGGCGGCGCAAGCTGCAACTGACAGCCGAATACGTCCTGATTCAGAGCCTGCAATCCACCAGCAATGGCCAGCGCCCGATCAACTCTGGCGGCAGCCTGGGTCTGCGCTACCGCTTCGGCCCTACTTTCTAGCCGAATACCCGGTGCCGGCCCCTACCGGTTTGGGCGAGTCGATGGTACCTGCGCAGGTACTATCGGCTCGCCCAAACCGGTAGGGGCTATCGGCCGCTGCCCGGCCGTGGCTGAATCGGGCGGCTCAGTTCTGCAGCGTGAACAGCGGCAGGGGCTGCAGCTTGGCGTAGCTGCTGCCCAACTGCTGCAACTCGGCCTGATGCAGCTGCAGGTACTTATTGAAGCGTATGGCGGCCTGGTCGTAGCGCGAGCGGTAGCCCACCAGCTCCGCGTCGGTTTCCTGAATCCGGCCGGTCAGTTCCAAGACGGGCGTTGCTTCCACCGTGGGCGAGGTGGGCACCGGTACAAGGCCGTACACGGCCCGCAACAGCGAGTCCTGCGCTGCATCGTAGGCGTCAATCAGCCCCGAATCAGCCATGTTTTGCTGGTTGTAGCGCCGGGCGGGCAGCCGGTCGTTGGCGTACTGCAGGCGGGCCAGCACGGTGCGGTCGGCACCGGCCTGGCCGCTCAGCTCCCGCAGCAGTTGCTGCGTGTCGCGCTGCTTGCCGTCGTCCGACTCCTGCATCTCGCTCCAGCGGGCGGCCACGGTATCGCGCAAAATATTGAGTTGCACCTTCACGGCCTGGGCCGAGGCGGGGTCGATGGGGGCCGGGGGCCGGTTGCAGCTGGTCATTAGCAGGCCCAGCGCCAGCAGCAGCGCGACAAAACGCATCATAAAAAGCGAAGAATAAAAAACAGATAAGCCCCCAACGAAAATACCGGCAAAATCTTTCCCACCTCAGAAAAAAAGAGCCATTACAACCCGCCAGCACCCGTACTTTTCACTACTCACTAAATTGGCTTGAACTGCTCGAAGATTTGGCGGCAGTTGTTGCAGTAGTGCACGGCCCGGCAGAGGGTGGCGCCGAAGGGCGTGCGCAGCTCGGTGTTGGTGGTGTGGCAGCGTGGGCACTCGGCGTACTCCAGAATGTCGAGGTCGAGCAGGCCGCCGTTGAGCTTGGGCGGCGTGGCCAGCCCGTGGCGGCGCAGGCCCTCGCGGCCCCGGTCGGTTACCATGTCCGAGGTCCAGGGGTCGCGCAGGCTGATTTCGGTGGTCACGCGCGGGATGCCGTGGGCCTTGAGGGTCGTTTCCACGTCGCGGCGCATGTAGTCCATGGCCGGGCAGCCGGCGAAGGTGGGCGTCAGGCGCACGTGCACGCCCCCGTCGTCCTTCACCCGCACCTCCCGAATCACGCCCAGGTCCACGAGCGAAATCGTCGGAATTTCGGGGTCGGTGACGGCTTGCAGCCAGTCGAGAATTTGGGCTTCGGTGGGCATGGTGGGGCAGTTAGTAGCAGTTCTGTTTGATTTCCCGCAGAGGCACGCAGAGGGATGCGCAGAGGTTCGCTGAGCACAACGGCACCGGGCGGCTTACTGGCCTACCAATCAGCTGTAGGGTCGAGGCGGAACACCTCGGCCATTTCATCCAGGAGCGGCTGGAGGTGCGCGGTGTGCTGGCCGTGGCGGCCGCCGGTTACAGGCGTCAGCAGGCGCAGGTCGGGCAGCGTGAGGGCGGTTTGGGCCAGCACTTTGGTTATGCTTTCCTCCCAGCGGCGCTGTAGCTCGGCTTCGCCAACGAACAGGCCGCTGCTGATGATTTCGGGCTCGGCGGCGGTGGTTTCGAAGATACCCAGCGCGTAGGGTAGCGTGAATTCCAGGGCCGCCTGCATGCGCGTAATGGCCTCCTCAGTGGCATTGCCCAAGCGCTTTACCCAGGTGTTGGCGTGCAGCACGTGGTACTTCAGCTCGCCCTTGATTTTGCGGGCCACCAGGGCCAGCGGCTCGTACGAGCTATCGGCCAGCGCCTCGAAACGCAGCAGCTCGGCGTGGTCGAACAGGAAGTGGCGCAGCAGGCTGAAATCGTACTCGCCGATGGGCAGCTCCGTAAGCTGGCAGCAGTGAAACTGGGGCGCGTTGCGGGTGAAAGCCACCGTGTCGGGCTCGGCTTCGCCCAACTCGTGCAGCAGCGTATACAGCTGGAGCGAGTGCCCCAGCTTGTCCTGGGCCATGCTCGAAAAGGCAATGTCCTCCTCCAGAATTGGGCCCAGGCCGTTCCATTCGGAGTTGCGGTGGCCCAGAATCAGCTGGTCGTCGGCGAGGCGGTAAAGTAGGTCGAGCTTCGGGTCCATAATGTCGGTATGCTGATTATCCTTCCTGCTTGAACCGGTCGATGCGGTCCTGCACTTTGTAGGCAATGGCTTCGCGGTACTTCTTGTCAGGCGTAGTCGTCCACATGTCGCGGTCGGCTTCCTCGGAGCGCGACAGGTCGGCGCTGCGGATTACCCACACGTTCACCACCGGGCGCTGGTCGCCGAAAGCGGCTTTGGCGGCTTGCAGCGCCGCTTCGGGCGAGACGGCCTGCACCTGCCCCACGTGGGCGTGGGCCTTGCCGCGCTTCTTGAGGTGGAAGATGTCGTAAGCCTCCATTGCAGCAGTATCAGCGGCGGCCAGCGCGTCGGCGGGCAGCAGCGGCAGCCGGTCGTATACCGACTGCTGGTCGTCGCCGTACTCGGTTACCCGGATGGCCTCGGTGGGCACCACCCACATGCCGGTGCACGGAAAGCGCCGGCTGAACTGCTCCTTCCCGAACAGAAAGGCCACATCGGCCTCGGGCGCATGTACCGGCCCCACGTACACGTAGGCCGTGTTTTCCTTGCGCTGATGAAACACTTCGTAGGTCGGAAACTGGTCCAGCGCGGCCTTATCGGGTGGGGGCGGGGCCGACTCGGGCAGCCCCAACCGGCTGATGCGCGGGTCGAAAGATGAAAGCAAGGAGAGGGGGAATTAAAGAGTAAAAGGAACGTAAGCCTGTCATGCTGAGCGAAGGCGGAGCCGTAGTCGAAGCATCCCTACCGCAATGCTAACCCTGGCGTCTGGTTGCCATTGCAACGAAGCGGTAGAGATGCTTCGACTACGGCTCCGCCTTCGCTCAGCATGACAGGTCACTTAACACTACGCCAGCGGGCGGACGTACTTGGCCTGGGGCTGCTGCATGGCGCGGCGCACCCAGGCGCCGTTCTCCTCGGCGGCACGGCGCACGGCGATGCGCTCGGCGTTGCAGGGGCCGTCGCCGTTGATTACGCGCTTGAAGTCTTCCCAGTCGGGCTCCGAGAACTCCCACACGCCGTCCTCGTTTTTGCGCAGGTTGGGGTCGGGCAGGGTCAGGCCGATTTCCCAGATTTTGGGCACGTACATGTCCAGGAACTGCTGGCGGCAGGCGTCGTTGGTGGCCATTTTCACCTTCCAGCGCATCAGGATTTCGGTGTGCGTGCTCATCTTATCCGACGGGCCGAAGAAGGTCATGATGGCGGGCCACCAGCGGTTGAGGGCCTCCTGCATCATTTTCCGCTGGATGGGCGTACCAGTGGCCATGTGCACCACGGCGTCGTGGCCGTATTTGAGGTGGAAGGCTTCCTCGGCGCAAATCCGGTCGAGGGCGCGGCAGTAGGGGCCGTAGCTGCCCTTGGCGTTGGCCATCTGGTTGACAATGGCACCGGCGTCAATCAGCCACGAAATCACGTTCGAATCGGCCCAGGTGGGGGTGGGGTAGTTGAAGACGTTGCTGTACTTGCTTTTGCCGTTCACCAGGTCCGAGAGCATCTGCTCGCGGGTTTTGCCCAGCGTTTCGGCGGCCGAATACAGCAGCTGGGCGTGGCCCACCTCGTCCTGCACCTTGGCCATCTGGGCCATTTTACGGCGGAAGCCGGGGGCGCGGGTAATCCAGGTGCCCTCAGGCAGCGAGCCGATGATTTCGGAGTGCGCGTGCTGCTCAATCATGCGCGTGAGCTGCTTGCGGTAGAGCTGGGGCATCCAGTCGGTGGGCTCGATTTTCTCGCCCCGCGCAATGCGGGCCTCAAACTCAGCCAGCAAAATAGGGTCTTCGTTTTCGAGGCCAGTAGCAGCCTGGGTCGGGATATCGTGGGTGGAAGCGGAACCGTACATATCTAGGGAAGTTAGAGGTGAGTATTTGGTAGTAAAAGAACGTCATTCAGAGCGTAGCGAAGAATCTTGCATGAAGTAATTGGAACGGCTAGCATTCAACGTATGCGAGCGAGATTCTTCGCTACGCTCTGAATGACGTTCTTTTACTTCTAGTTTCCCCGCACTTCCAGCCCGAACAGCAGTTGGTTGGCGAGGCGGTGGGCAATGTCGGCGGTGCTGAGCGAACCGCCGGGGCGGTACCAGTTGGGCAGCCAGTTAAGCGAGGCCAGCAGCGTGAGGGCGGCAAAGGCCGGGTCGGGGGCGTACAGCTCGCCTGCGGCCGCACCCTGGGCAATCAGTTTGCGGAAACCGGCTTCGTACTGCTCGCGCAAAGCCAGAAACTCGGTGCGGGCCGGCTCGGAGAGGTGGCGCCACTCGTGCAGAAACACGGCCGAAGCGGCCGAATCGGTGGTGAGCACCCGCACGTGGCTTTCCACGGCCCGGCGCAGGCGTGGGGCGGCCGGCAGTGCGTCGTCGGCGGTGGCCTCGTCGAAACCAGCGAAAAACTCGTCGGCCAGCCGGAAGCAGATGCGGTGCAGCAGCTCCTCTTTGCTGCGGATGTGCGAGTAGATGCTACCCGCTTCCATGCCCAGGGCCGAAGCCAGCTCCCGCATGCTGGTGGCCGCGAAGCCGCGGGTCCGGAACAGGGCCGTGGCCGTCTGGTCAATCTGGTCTTTGCGCGAAAGCAGAGCGGTTTCCATAGAAGCGGGCGAGCAGGAGAGGGAACGGGCGGGAGTGGGCGTCAAATGTACTAAGCCTAACGTTCGTTAGCAAGGAAAAGTTTGCCGCCACCCCCGAACTATCCGCCAAGCAGTCAGGGTTTTGAACTCCCGCTCCCAACGGTACCCAGCGCACTTGCCCTCACCGCGTACCTTTGCCTTAGCGCCGAAGGGCCACCCCGCGCCGCCCGAATCAGCGAAATCACGATTAATCAGCGAAAATCAGCGATTTATGACATCCCTCGACAAACTCGGCGAGTTCGGCCTGATTGGCCGCATCCAGCAAACCGTAGAACTCACCCAGCCCAGCACCATCCTGGGCATCGGCGACGATGCCGCCATTCTGGCCCCGCCCGCCGGGCAGGAGCTGGTCATCAGCACCGACTTGTTGGTCGAAGGCATCCACTTCGACCTTACCTTCTGCCCGCTCAAGCACCTGGGCTACAAGGCCGTGGCCGTCAACGTGTCGGATATTGCCGCCATGAACGCGCTGCCCACCCAGATTGTAGTGGCAGTGAGCATTCCGCCACGCTTTACAGTAGAAGCCGTGGAGGAGCTGTTCGAGGGCGTAAAGCTGGCCTGCGAGGCCTACAACGTTGATTTGGTGGGCGGCGACACCACCGGCAGCCGTGCCGGCCTCACCATCAGCGTTACGGCCCTGGGCCAGGTAACCGCCGGCCAGGCCGTGCGCCGCAGCGGGGCCGGCCCCAACGATTTGCTGTGCGTCACCGGCGACCTGGGCGGCGCTTACCTGGGCCTGCAGGTGCTGGAGCGCGAAAAGCAGGTCTGGCAGGCCGACCCCGAATCCCAGCCCGAGCTAAGCAAATATCCCTACGTGCTCCAGCGCCAGCTGCGCCCCGAGGCCCGCATGGACGTCATCCACGAGCTGCGCGAATTGGGCGTGGTGCCCACCAGCATGATTGACGTATCGGACGGGCTGGCCTCCGAAGTGCTGCACCTGTGCCAGGCCAGCGGCACCGGCGCCCGCATCTTCACCGAAAACCTGCCCATCGCCAACCCCACCCTCGAAGTGGCCAACGAGTTCAACCTCGACCCCATCATGTGCATGCTCAACGGCGGCGAAGACTACGAGCTGCTGTTCACCGTCCCGCTCGCCGACCACGCCAAGCTCAAAAACCACCCCGACATCACCATCATCGGCCACATGGTCGAGAAGAACGAAGGCGCCAACCTCATCACCAAAGCCGGCCAGCCCGTGCCGTTGCGGGCCCAAGGGTTCAGCCACTTTTAATCACAGATGGTGCAGATAAAAGGGATGCCGCAGATTCGTTCTAGTGAAAGCTGTTAATTTTCAGTTAGAACGAATCTGCGTTATCCTTTTTATCTGCAACATCTGTGATCTAGTCTTCCGGATAAGGGATGTACACGAAGTTGGTGAACTCTTCGTCGAGCACGAACAGGCAGCAGTACTCGTTCGGCTCGCGGTAGGTTTGCTGGAAGGCCTCGATGCCGGCCTCGCTGATGATGCCCTGCTGCACGAACAGCTCCAGGTAGCTGGCGAAAACGTGCCACTCCAGGTTCAGCTCGTCGGCATTCACGAGCAGGCCGCCCAGCGGCACTTCCTGGCGGGCAAACACGAAGATGGGGTACTTGGAAATGTCGCGCTTGCGGATTTGCGAGGAGGCTTCGCTGAGCGTATCGGAAACGGTGGCGAAATCCTTGGTGATGGTGCCGAGGTATTTGCCGTTCAGTTCGGGGTCGTTGGTGTAATCCATGGGTGGTTAAATCAGTTCAGGTTTCCAGAGAGTGTAGAAAACCCAGCCAAGCACAAAGCCATTAGTAGCAGCATTAAGATAAGTTAATTGCTCAATTGGATTTAGTCCAAAACTCCTGCCGAAGAGTAGACTAAAAACAACATATGCGCATAAAGAATAGATTAGAGCAAAGCCAAGTCTACCAAATTTGAAGAAGGCTTTCTTGACAAAATACCGAGGCAGTTGAACTAGAAAGATATTGGCCAAGGCGGAAATCACCAAGGTAATTGGTGTAAGTATTTGTATAGCTTCTAAAGTTTGGCTTTCGCGTAGAAAAAAGTGGCCAGCGGCGTATACAGCTGTAGCAACAAGCCAGCCCGCCGTCGAAGCATAAATGGCTGCTAATGTATAGTTTCTCATAGCCATAAGAGGTAATGTAACTTCAATAGCACATTCTCCATGTGGTAAGTGTGCAGGAACATACCCACCAACTGAACCTATGTAATAATCTGGGTGATGGTGCCGAGGTATTTGCCATTCAGTTCGGGGTCGTTGGTGTAGTCCATGAAATCAATTCTCGGTGAGTTTATCAAATAGTAGTAGAGCTACAGGAATGATAGTAATGGAAAAATAGCAAGCGAAAAATACGATTCGTTGTGCTATTTGTTTTGCTGTACCGTGAGAAATAGTGGAGAAATAATGGTGATGTTTATCCTTTCTATAGATTAGAAAATAATTAAGAATAATTAACATGAATAACAATGGAAAAGTGTAAGTATAATAGTTGCCATTAGGGACTAGTAAAGGCGTACTGCCCACGATAGAGAGTACCATAACGATATTTATAAAGAAAAGAAGTGCTGTTACCTGAACCGCATGGGCAACTGGGTCACTGTACCACCTCTGGTAAAAGCTATACACATAGTAATTTATTATCACCAAGGGGAGTATTGCTCTGTAAATCATAGTGTTGAGTTCTGATACTACCGCAACTCCAGCAGCACTACGTTTTCCACGTGTTGGGCGTGCAGGAACATATCCACCGGCTGCACCCACACTACCTGGTACGCCCTGGCCAGCTGCTCCACGTTGCGGACCGAAGTTGGCTTATTGCTGCAACGAGGCGTGAGGCACTGAAACAGAAACGGGGGTGAATCTATCGGAAACCCGGCGGCCCCAGCGGATGGCGGGGCGCTCGATGAGGATATTGAACGCGGTAGCGCCTGCCAGCGTAGCGGTTACGGTACCAGCCAGCAAAATCCAGAAGGTTTGCGTGGGATTGGTCCCTAATTTTTCAGCCAGCTTATCCCAGTGTTCCATAACGTACACCACGAAAAACCAGTGCACCAGGTACAGACTGTACGAAATACGCCCAAGAAACAGAAATACCCGGCTGGTGAAAAAATGCTGGAGGCGGGGACTGTTAATAAGATAGGCGAGCATCAGGAATGAGGCCACCCCGGTAATATGAAACAAGTCGAGGCGGAGCAGCCCTAACCAGTAATTACCAATTTCGCCGATGGGGAAAATGCGGGTTATGTGCCGAATAGAGAACAGCACCAGCACCAGCGCATACAGCCCAAACCGGTAGCGGTACCACCATGTTTGGCGCGTGTCGTACGCTTCAATTTTTTTGAAAAAGTACGCCAGCAGCATGCCCAGGCAAAAGTGCTGGATAATCCCGAATACGAATGCCGACCCCAATACCAGGATACCTAGCATGAGGGCAACAAACAGCTGGCGACTGTAGCGCAGCAACAAAACCAGGAAGGGCACGAAAACCGACCCTGCCATTTCGGCTTCCAGCGTCCAGGCCGGGATGTAGTTATCGTGCTTACCCCGAATCAGTAGCGCCTCTTCCACCCAGTGGTGCGTATTGGTGAACAGGTCGGATGCAATTAGGCCCAGTGGCTCGTGGCGGTGATTATACAGGTAGTAAATGCTTAGCGCCGCCAGAAACGGCACGTACAGCCGCACGATCCGGTTTACGATATAAGCCCGGTAGGTTTCGCCGGTAATGGGTGCCGACTCATCGGGATGAAAATATTTCCAGGATAAAACCAGCCCGCTCAACACAAAAAACAGCGATACTGCATCGCTGCCATTAAACAGCATGGCCCCTAACTTATACTCCAGCGTTTCGGCCCAGCGCCAGCCGATAAAATGGTACACCAGCACGGCAAATGCGGCCAAGCCGCGCACACTATCCAGGTAGGTAATTCTGCGCATGAAGGGAAGAAGTGTAGAATTTTGGCAAGCTGTAAAAAAAGCGCAGAACTGACTGCCTGGCCAGGCAGTCAGCCACTACAATTCCTGCCGCAACTCCAGCAATACCACATTTTCCACGTGGTGGGTGTGCGGGAACATATCTACCGGCTGCACGCGCACCACCTGATACGCGGCGTCCAGTAGCTCCAAATCCCGGGCCTGGGTGGCGGGGTTGCAGCTGACGTAGACGATGCGGGGGGCGCGCATTTCGAGCAGGCGGGCCACTACATCGGGGTGCATGCCGGCGCGGGGCGGGTCGGTGATGACGACGTCGGGGCGGCCGTGCTGCTGGATGAACTCGGCGTTGAGCACATCCTTCATGTCGCCGGCGTAGAACTCGGTGTTGGTCGTGCCGTTGATTTCGGAATTTATATAGGCGTCCTGCACCGCCGACTCGACGTACTCGACGCCCACCACGTGGCGGGCCTGGCGGGCCACGAAGTTGGCGATGGTGCCGGCCCCGGTGTAGAGGTCGTAGACCAACTCCGAGCCGGTGAGCCGGGCGAAGTCGCGGGTGATTTTGTAGAGGTTGTAGGCGCCCTCCGAGTTGGTCTGGTAGAACGATTTCGGCCCCACCCGGAAGCGCAGGCCCTCCATTTCCTCGTGGATGTGCGGCTCGCCCTTGTAGCACACCACCTCCAGGTCGTTGAAGGTTTCGTTGCCCTTGTCGTTGAGCACGTAGTTGAGCGAGGTGATTTGCGGGAACCGCTCGGCCAGGAAATCGAGTAGCGGCACCAGCGCCTCGTGGGCGTAGTAGCACTGCAAAATCACCATCAAATCGCCGGTGTTGGCCGTGCGGATGATGAGGTTGCGCAGGAAGCCCTCCTGGGTTACCAGGTTATTGAAAGGCAGTTCGTGCTCCAGGGCGTAGTCGCGCACGGCCAGCCGGATCTGGTTGCTGGGGTCGGGCTGGAGCCAGCAATGGTGCACGTCCAGAATCTTATCGAAGCGGCCGGGCGTGTGGAAGCCCAGCACGCGCCGCTCGTAGTCGTGGCCGCTGGCAATCTGCTCGTTGGTCAGCCAGCCGTTGTGGCTGAAGGTAAATTCGAGCTTGTTGCGGTAGTAGGTCTGGTCGGGCGAGGGCGCGATGGGCAGGATGTCGGGCAGCGCCACCTTGCCGATGCGCTGCAAGGTGTCGGCCACCTGCTGGTGCTTGAACTTCAGCTGGGTGTCGTAGCCCAGATGCTGCCACTTGCAGCCCCCGCAGGTGCCGAAATGCTCGCAGAACGGCGTCACGCGCAGCTCGGAGTACTTATGAAACCGGGTGGGTACGGCCTCCAGGAAGTTCTTCTTGGCCTTGGTCACGCGCAGGTCCACCACGTCGCCGGGCGCCACCTGGGTTACAAATATCACCAGATTCTCGCGGCGCACCAGGCACTTGCCCTCGGCCACCATGTCGGTAATCTCGACTTCGCGGAGCAGCTCCGCCGGAATGTTCTTCACTGATTTTCTCACCCTGCAAAGATAGATCACGGATTAGCACGGATTTTAACGGATTTCGTGGATTTTGTAGCCGGCTGTTGGCGGCCCTAATCTCACGGATTTTGTAGCCGGGCGTTGGCGGTGCTGACTTCGTGGATTTTGCAGCCGGGCGCTGATTAGTCCGGAATTTGTGAATTTTGCGGCTGAGTCGGCCGTCCAACGAGGCCAGCTACAAAATCCGTGAAATCCGCTAAAATCCGTGCTAATCCGTGATCATGAGAGATAAAGTAGTGCTGATTACGGGGGGCACCTCGGGTATTGGCCGGGCTACGGCCCTGGAGTTTGGCCGGGCGGGGGCCAAAGTGGCCATCACGGGCCGCAACGAGGCGCGGCTGGCCGAAACGGCCGCCGAGCTGGCGGCGCTGGGCGTGGCGCACCTGGCCATCCGGGCCGATGTGGGCGTGGAGGCCGACTCGGCGCGCGCCGTGGCTGAAACGGTGGCCGCGTTTGGGGGGCTCGATGTGCTGATTAACAACGCCGGTATCAGCATGCGGGCCCTGTTTCGGGATGCCGACCTCGACGTAATTCGGCAGCTGATGCAGACCAACTTTTTCGGCACCCTGTACGCCACCAAGTTCGCGCTGCCCTACGTTACGGCGTCTAAGGGCTCGATTGTGGGCATCAGCAGCATTGCGGGGTACCGAGGGCTGCCGGGGCGCACGGGCTATTCGGCTTCCAAATTCGCCATGCACGGCTTCCTGGAGGCCTTGCGTACCGAGCTGCTGCCCCAGGGCGTGCACGTGCTGCTGGCCTGCCCGGGCTTCACGGCCTCCAACATCCGCAACGTGGCCCTGGCCGCCGATGGCAAAGCCCAGGGCGAGTCGCCCCGCGACGAGGGGGCCATGATGAGCAGCGAGGAAGTGGCCCGCCACCTGCTGAGCGCCGTGCAACAGCGCCGCCGCGACCTGGTTCTGACCAGCCAGGGCAAGCTTACCGTCTGGCTCAACCGCCTGCTCCCCGGTCTGGCCGATAAGCTCGTGCTCAAGCACTTCCGCAAGGAGGAGCCGGATTTTAAGTTGTAGCCCAGGATGCTGCGGATATCCGATGGGAATCTGGCTGCCGGCTATAAACCAGTGGCGCTAGCTAATTTTCAGGCGCACTTTACCTTCCTTATTCAGTTATGGAAACAGTTGTTCCCGTTCCTTTGCCAGCGGCCCGGCGGCAGCCAGTACAACCCTATCCAACCCTGAAAGAAAGCTGGGGATTCGTGGGCTGGTACCTACTCATGCTGCTGGTCGTGATGGGTGGGTTGCTGGCGGTGGTGGCCTTTATCCTGCCCCACGAGCGGTACGAGCCCAGCACTAACCTGGTGTTGATTGTGGCGGGCAACCTGGTACTGCTGGGCTTTCTGTACTGGCGCTACGGTCGGCGCATGATGCCGTTGCAAGTGCGGGGGCAGGCGCCGGGGTGGCTGTACGCGGCCCTGCCACTGCTGACGGCGGCCGCTATCATGGTGCTCTCGCTGCAAGAGTTTCTGGAGCTGCCCAACTGGTTCCAGGCCTCGTTTGAGCGCATGGCCCGGCAGCCGGCCGCGGTGTTGCTGCTCGGCGGCCTTGTGATTCCGGTGCTGGAAGAAGTGCTGTTTCGGGGCCTGCTGCTCCAGGGGTTGCTGCGGCAGCGGCGGCCCTGGGTGGCTATCGGGCAGCAGGCGCTGCTTTTTGGCCTCGTCCACTTCAACCCGGCTCAAAGCCTGAACGCCTTTTTTCTTGGGTCGCTGCTGGGCTGGCTGTGTTACCGCACCGGTTCGCTGCTGGTGGGCATCGGTATCCACGCGCTCAACAATGTAGTATACTTCGGAGTCCTGATTTGGCGGCCTGAATTGGCTAAAGGCCACACTACGCTCCCCGGCCTACTCGGCTCGAACTGGGCCTACGCCGGCTTGGTGACCCTAGCCGCAGCCGTACTGGCGCTGCTGCTGTGGCGCGTGAGCCGGCAGGCCCTGCCTGCCGCCTGGGCAAGTGTGCCTGATAGCCTAGTTTCAGCCCACCTACACCCTAAAAGCTAGCGCCGCTGTAGCTTCCGTAGCAGCACCACGGCCTCGGGGGCCGCGCCGGTGGCCAGGGCGAGGCCGCCGTACACGGCCGTGATGACGGTGGAGCGCAGCAGCATTGTGAGTAAAGGCGAAGCCAGCGGGGGCACCAGCCAGCCGGCCAGCCCGGCGGCGGCCGTGATGAGCAGGATAAGCGGAATCTGCCAGGTGAAGGGCTGCATGCCGAAGCTGCGCCACACAAACCAGGTGCGGGCCAGGTTGATGCTGACCTGGGCCGCCACCGCCGCCACGGCCGCGCCCACCATGCCCAGGCGTGGAATCAGCAGCAGGTTCAGCCCCACAATCAGCAGCGAAAGCGAGGCGTTGAACACCAGATCGAAGCGGTAGCGCGGCGAGGTGACCAGGATGAGGCCGTTGAGGCCGGTGATGCCGTCGAAGAGCCGGCTGCCCAGCAGCAGCAGCACCACTAGCGTGCCCTGGGCGTATTCGGCCCGCATGAGCGAGTAGATGAACGGCAGGTTGAGGCCGATGCCCAGGGCCAGCAGGCAGCCGATAAGCGCGTTGAGGCGGGTGGTGCGGCGGTAGAAATCGGCCATGCCGGCCAGGTTTTGCTCTTTCCAGTAATTAGCCAGCAGCGGGAAGGCGATTTTGTTGAGCGAGCGGGCCGGAATAGCCAGCGCCGTGCTGATGTTGAAAGCAATACCATAGATGCCGGCCGCCGCCAGGCTCACCTGCGAGCCTACCATCAGCGCGTCGATGTACATGATAATGGACCCCGCCAGCGAGCTGAACAGCGTGAAGGCGCCCATGTTGAACAGCTCCCGCACCGGCCGCACCGTCAGCACCGCCCGTTGCGGCCGCCAGTGCAGCTCGCCAATCCGCAGCAGATACCCCGTGAGCACCAGCACCAGCAGCCCGTTTACGCCCACGTACCAGAGCACGTAGCCGTGAAACGTGAGCAGCCCCTGCGCAAACAGCAGCGCCCCGCCCAGAATCAGCAGCCGCAACACGATGTCCTGCAAAAACGAGGAAAAAGCCGTGTGGTAGAGCGCCTTCAGGTAGGCATCGAGCAGTGAATACAGCAGCGTGAACAGCGCGAAGACGATTCCCCAGCCATAGTACGGCCCTAGGGCGGCGGCGTCCTGCTCGTAGAAGCCCAGCACCGCCGGCTTGCCCAGCCAGAACAGGGCCGCCACCACCACGAAGCCCAGCAGCGGTACGCCCAGCAGGAAGGGCAGAAAGCCGTGGTGGCCGTTTTCGGGGTTGCGGAAGTAGGGGAAAAACCGGATGCCCACGCTGGCAAAACCAAACGCGGCCACCTGCGCCAGCAGCGTCGCCACCGAGGCCAGGGTGGTAGTCAGGCCCAACTGCCCGGGCTCGAAAAACCGCGGCAGCACCAGCGTGGTGCTCACGAAGCCCAGCGCCAGCCCCAGATACGAAATGACGGTGTTGCGCAGCCCCTGCCGCTGAACGATACCCAAACGGTGAAATAGTGAGGTGGTGAAATGGTGAGTTGACGTTCGAAGCAAAGCAGAACGTCATGCTGAGCGAAGCCGAAGCATCTCTACCGCAGTGCTAATTCTGCCGATTGTGACGAACAGGAGCCATACTTCAACTCTGCTTAGCCTAGCTCTGTGTACAACTGCTCCCAAACATCCTGGCCGTTGACGAAGGCCACGTTGCGGCCGCGAAGGTACTCCAGGATGGTACGGAACTGCTCCGGACCGTTGCGCTGGTTGGCTGGGTCGAAGTTCTCGTTGTGCCAGAGCACCGTGCAAACGCCGCCGAACCGCTCGATTTCCTGGAACATGGGCGTGAGGGCCGGCAGAATTTCGTCGGGGGCCAGTTGCAGGTAGCGGGGGTGATGCAGGGTGGCGTCCATCACGTTGAGCGGAATTTCGAGGAAATCATGGGCCTGGCCGGTGCGGAAATCAAAGGGCTGAAACGGCAGGCAGTAGGAGTTGCGGAAGCCGTAGTGCTCGGCAAAGCCCAGCGTCGAATCGTATTCAAAGGCCAAATCATCCACTACGAAAGGCGTCAGCCGCGGCTCCCATTGCAGGTAGTGAAACCGGATGCCCGGCTCAGTTCCAGGTAGCCGGGCCAGAGCTATTACCTCGCGGTCTAGCTGAGCGGCATCGGTAGCCGTGCCCAGGCTGGCGTGCAGCTGAATTTCGGCTCCGGCTGCTGCCAGAGCCGCTACAGAATCTTTAACGGATTGAAGGGAGTAATCCGCATTCGGCGTGCCGTTGGTAGCTTTGCGGTGTTCGGGCAGGAAGAAGAACGTGCTTTTGGCCCCGTATTCGGCCACGGTTTGCCGCACCAGTGCCAGGTTGTTCCAGGCATCTTGCCGGGTGAAGTGCCGCCACAGCTGCCGTCCAAACTCGGGCAGGTTGCCGCGCCGCAAAGCCGCTTTGGTGGGCTCTTTCCAGGCGCTGTACAGGTTGTCGATGTCGTGGGTGATGAAGGCGGCCCAGGTGGCCCCGCCAGCCCAACGAGGCGGGTGCAATGGATGACCCGCTACGTGCTCCACGGCCGTTTTCAGCACATCGAAGTAGTAGTTGACGACCGGCACCGCCACGAAGCCGTAGCGGGCCTGTACGCTGGCCGCGTAGGGAAAACGCCCGTGCTGGTCGCGCTCCTCCGAGAAGAATTCCTGCCAACCACTCAGTAGGTAGAAAGCCGCCGAAACCACATCGGCGTTGAGGCGGGCCCGGCCTTCGGGCAGCAACTCCAGCAGCGGCCGGTTCGGCTTATCGTCAAAGAAAAACGGCAGCCGCCGCCCGGCCCATTCGCGCCACTCCGGCGGCTGGGGGTATGGCGTGGTGCCCGCGAAAAAGTCGTGGCAAATGGCCGTAACTTCTACCTGGGGTCGCGTAGCCGCGTAGCCAATACTGACGAGCGGCATCTCGTAGTAAGCCTCCCGAAAATGCCGCAGCACGTACGTCAGCCGCAGCTCGGCGGTAATGGGTTCAACAGCGGGTAGCGGAGGGGGTAACATGCCGCAAAGTAAAGCAGAACAACTCAGCGGACCTCTGCGGATTACCTCCGCGCACCTCGGCGGGAAACTACCCCCGCGCCGCCGGGGCCACTTCCGCCAGCCACTCCTGAAGCAGTCGCGCCGCCCGTTGCTGGCTGTGGCTCTCGTCGGGGGTGCCCAGGGTAGCGTTGTAGTAGGCGGCCCGCTGATACAGATCAAGGGGTTTGGCCAGCTGCATCCGGCGCAACCAGGCGCCCAGCTCGGGCAACGAATCGGCCCGCTCAATCAGGCCCTGGGCCACGTAGCCGTAGTAGTCGTCGGCAATGCCGTGGGTCCCGAAGCGGAAGTACACGCTGGCCAGGTTCAGCAGCGTGGCTTCCAGGTGGGTGCTGGTGTCGGCGGCAATCAGCGCGTCGTGTCCGAGCAGAAACTCAAACACACTTTCCTGCCGGGCATCGGAGAAGCGCAGCGCCGGGTGCCGGGTGGCCAAAAACGAGAAGTCGCGGGTGTCGCCGGGGTGGGGGCGGAGGGTGAAGGTGAGGTCGGGGAATTCAGTCAGCAGGTAGGCTACGGTGGCCGCAATGGCGGCGGTGTCGTCGAGGGTGTTGCAGGCCAGGGCCACCCGGCGCACGGCGGGCGCGGTGTTGCGGCGGGCTAAAAAGGCGTCAGCCTTGGGCATGCCTACCAGCTGCACCTGGCCCGTCACGGGGCCGCACTGCCGGTACTTGTCCAGCGCATCCTGGCCTTCGAGCAAACTCAAATCGAAACCCAGCGGGGGGAAGCTGGTGCTGACGCTGGCGTGCTGCACGTAAGCCGTGGGCACGCCCTCGGCGCGGCAGGCCAGCAGCAGGGCGCGGGCATCGTCGTTGTGGTCGTTGGCAAATACCACGGCCCGGGGTCGGTAGTGGCGCAGGTCCCGCCGGTACACCTCGTAGTAGCCAATGGCGTTGAAAATCAAATCGAAAAA
Source organism: Hymenobacter actinosclerus (assembly GCF_900111515.1). Taxonomy (GTDB): domain Bacteria; phylum Bacteroidota; class Bacteroidia; order Cytophagales; family Hymenobacteraceae; genus Hymenobacter; species Hymenobacter actinosclerus. The sequence goes on along the minus strand of NZ_FOHS01000002.1, from coordinate 919,589 downwards.
CCGCCAGGCCCGCTTGCCCTCGGTGCGCCGCAGGGCCCGGTACACGCCCGGCAGCTGCCCATAGTACAGCAGCTTGCGCCGCAGCGAGAGGCGGTTTACCTGCCCGTTGTAGCGGCCAATCTGCTTGCTTTGGCCGGCCACCAGCACGGCGTCGGGCAGGGCCTCGCGCAGGAAGTGCAGCGCATCGTAGTTGTTCTGGCTCACCACATAGAGCCACACTTTGCCGCCCAGTTGCTCGGGGTTGCGCACCTTCTGGAACACGTTGCCCACCAGCCGCAGCCCTGCGTAGCCCAGCACCTTCAGCAGCCGTTTCCAGGGGCTGGCCGGCGAAATCGGCTCCAGGGTATGGGCTGGGAGCGAGGAGAACAGGTCAGTGAAGCGCAGCTGGAGGATGTCGCGCAGGCGGGTTACCTCACCCCCCCGGCCCCCCTCTCCTCCGGAGAGGGGGGAGCCTGACGATTCTTCAGGGGACGTAGAATGAGACATTAAACCGTGGTGGAATACAGGCTACAAAGCCTCCCAAGTAAGCGGGGTACCGGCCGACAGACTCTGGCGGGCGGGCTTGCCGAGCAGCTGGTCGAGGTAGCGGGGGGGCAGGCCGTCGCCGGGGCGCACCACGCGCAGGTTTTCCTTGGTGAAAAGTTCGCCGGCGGCCACATCCTGGGCTACGTAGAGGGAGCGTTTGTAGAGGCGGCTTTTCTCTTCGGCCCGTTGCACGCCGTACTGCACCTGGCCCAGCGCCTGCCAGGCCCGCTCGGTTTCGGTTACCAGTTGGGCCACTTCCGCGGGCTCCAGCGAAAAGGCCGAATCTACCCCGCCGTCGGCGCGGCGCAGGGTTACGTGCTTTTCGATAACGCAGGCGCCCAGCGCCACGGCGGCTACCGAGGCGCCCACGCCCATGGTGTGGTCGGAGAGGCCCACCAGCGCGTCGGGGAAGAGCTGCTGGAAGTGGGGCAGGGTGCGCAGGTTGGTATTGAGGGGCGTGGCGGGGTAGGTGCTGGTGCACTTGAGCAGCACCAGCTCGCGGCAGCCGGCCTCGCGCAGCACCTGCACGGCTTCGGCCACTTCGGCCAACGTGCTGGCGCCGGTACTCATGATTACGGGTTTGCTGGTGGCCGCTACCCGGCGCAGCAGCGGCCAGTCGGTGTTCTCGAAGGAGGCAATTTTATAGGCCGGCACGTCGAGGGTTTCCAGAAAATCGACGGCCGTTTCGTCAAACGGCGAGCTGAAAGCCAGCATGCCGTGCTGCCGGGCGCGCTCAAATAGCGGCTGGTGCCACTCCCAGGGCGTGTGGGCCTGCTGATACAGCTCGTGCAGCTCGCGGCCGTACCAGAGCGAGGCGGGGTCGTCGATGCGGTAGGCCCCGGGCAGGGTCATGGTATCGGCGGTGTAGGTCTGGAGCTTGATGGCGTGGGCCCCGGCCGCGGCCATGGCATCCACGATGGCCAGGCCGCGCTGCAAATCCTGGTTGTGGTTGCCGCTGAGCTCGGCAATGATAAGCGGCGGCTGGTCGGGGCCCACGAGGCGGGAGCCAAAGGAGATGGTCATGCTACAAAAATACGCAGCCTGGCGCTAGCCGTAGTATTCCTCCTCGGTCGGCCGCAACTGCTCCGGCTGTTGGGCCGGCTCGCCCAGCCGCTGCAACTGTACCCGAAGCTGCCAGCGCTGCTCGGCCTGATGCACGTAGCCGATGACCAGAATACTAAGCGCCGCCGAGGCAATATCGGCCAGATCGGAAAACATACTGAGTGGTAGGGCCGCCAGGATTTGCGGCATCGTTTCGGCCTTTTTCATTACCGTATTGGCCAGCGAGTTGCTGAATGTATGCACCAGATACGCCACCCACCACCAGCGTAGCACCGTGCGCGAATCGGTGGCCCCCGAAGGAGTAGCGCCCGTATCGTACCAGATTTCCTTCATGATGGAATAGGGCCGAGACAAATTTAAAATCGGAATAAACCAGCTACCCACCGCCCAGCCATCGGTATGGTCGGGACGGCGGCCAATCTTCCAGAGGTTGTAATAAGCCCGCCGGAACCATTGCAGAAAGAACACGATGGTAAGAATATTCACGAGAATTAGTAGCAACACCACCCCAGCCTGGAACAGAATAACCAACTGCCCAAAACCATACGGCTCTTCCAGGGGATAATCATTGGGTAGGCTCATAAACAAGGCGTTGGCCATCAGGTTAGCCACATTGAAAACAATGGTCAGCTTGAACAGAAGGCGGCTCCGGTAAGCCCGGTGGGAATTATCGCGCGGAGAAATAGTAGTCGTCATCCAAATAAGAGGAGAAAGAGATAGTGGAAACGTTAGCTCGCCCCCAGCCAGGCAAACGTCAGCGAATCGGCTGCCTCAGCCGGGGCTTCCGGCTGAAAGCCGGCCCGCTCGAAAGCGTGCACTGAGGCGGCGTTGGCGGCCTGCACGTGGCCCAGCACCCGGCGCACCTGCGGGAATTGCGCCAGCAGCCGCCGGGTGCCGGCCAGCAGCAGCAGCGGCGCCAGCCCCCGGCCCCGGAAATCGGCATCGAGCAGGTAGCTAAGCGTGGCCGTTTCATCCTCCACCGCGAACCGGATAAGACCCGCCGACCGGCCCGTGGCCGCATCCTGGGCCAGCAGCAGCAGCGCGTTTTCGTCGGCCAGCCGGGCGGCCAGCCAGGCTTCGTGGTCGGCCTCGGCAACGGGCTCGGGGTTGAAGGAGAAGCGCCGCACGGCCGGCTCGTTGGTCCAGGTCAGCAGCTGGGCCGAGTCGGCGGCCGTTACCGGGCGAAGGGCGAAGGGCGGCGGGGGCAGCAGCAGCGCCCGCAGCTCCTGACGAAGGCGCACGGGGGCCTGCCCGTCGAACACCCGGCACTGGGCGGCCTGCATTTCGGCCGCGATTCGGCTGGCCTCGGGCGAGGTGAGGATGTTGGCCGCCGCCGTGTAGGGCCGGGCCAGGTTCTGGCTGAGCAAAAACCGGTTGATATCCTGCTGATTGGCAGCGGTGGGCAGCAGCAGCAGCAGCCCGCCGCCGGCCGCGCAGTATTCGTAGCTCACGGTGCTGGCCGAGCACACGGCCGCGCCGCACTGGCGCATCAGCGCCGCCAGCTGCTCGGCCCCCAGCTGGCGGTGCAGCGTGAGGCCAAGTTGGTCGGCGGCCCAGGCGTGCAGGGCTTCCCAGCCCTGGTAGGCCCCGCCTACTACCACATGCACCTGCTGCACGCCCGGCAGCGCCAGCAGTTCGGTGGCCACGCGGTGGGTCTGGTGGGTGGGGTCGGCCCCGCCCAGGCACACGAACACGGTGGTCGGGTTGGGTTCTGCCGCCGCATCTGTCGCCGGCTCGCTCTTAAAAGCGGCCCGCAACGGCGCGTAGGCCGGGCCGCTGAGCAGGCGGGCCCCCGGCTGGCGCAGCTCATAATCGGCGGGCGTGAGGCCGCCGGCGGGGTTGAGCACCAGGTCGGCGGCTAGCGGGTAGGCGTGCAAATCGTCGAGGTACACCAGGCGGTGCACGGCCCCGCGCACGGTGTTCTGGTAGTCGTAGCGGAAATCATAGCCGTCGAGCACCAGCACATCGTCGGGCCGCAGCACGTGGGCGGCGAGGTAGGCCGCCTCCTCGGGCAGCGGGCGAGCCGGCAACGCCTGCACCGCCAGGCCGGCGGCCGTGAGCTGCTCGGTAAGAACTGCATCGGGCTTCCGAATCAGGAACAGCTGCTCCGGAAAATCGGGCCGCAGGATTTCGGCCAGCGCCAGCAGCCGCATCACGTGGCCCAAGCCAATGCGGGCGTTTCCATCGGCGCGAAGGAGGAGGCGCATTCTATTCAAGGTTATTGCTGATTAGCTTTCTGAGTGCTGGCTTCAACCAGTCGTACTCTTCAGGTAGCATTGTATCAAACCAACCAATACAGTCAAGCATATTTACTGCAATTGCTTCATTAGCAACGTGAAGAAATTTGTCTGGTATCCAGGCGAATAATAGCCTGCCGTATTTATGATGAGCTATATAAAACCAAGTGTCTATTGGCGAGATGTCGTATTGGTCAATAAATCCCAACGATTCAGCTTCGGACGCCCCATCAGGTATGATGGAATCCACTTGGCAAATCAAGATTTTTCCTGAATATAAATTATCGTTAAAAGTCGATAGTTGGCTTTCTTTAAATAGAATTTGGCCTTTAAATAAAGTATCGATTATAGTTTTATCCTCAGTTGGGTCAATAGCCCATTTTGTTGAGATGAAATGATTGATACCGGGTGCTACATCAAACTCGAAGTTCTTAGTTTGAAACTCGAATTGTCTAAGGCCTTTGTTGAAAGGATTATAACTTCTGAAGAGTTCTGCGTTGCTTTTAGAACTTCCCTGCATCTGCAATCGGCAACACTCCTGCGTTAAACGCAGGTGTTTGATAAATGCTTCTTTATCGATAGCTATCATGGCTGACAATATTTAAAAATAATACATTTGTCTACAATTTCTTCTGCTCAATATGCGCATTAATAGCCACCAATTCCGGATGCTCCTCAAGCAACGCAATCAACTCATCCGCCCCTAACATATCGGCCTGATACTCCTCCATCAGCCGGCGAATCAACTCGAAATCCTCGGCTGTGTCCACCGTCAGGCGGTAGGCGCTGCGGTCGGTGGGGCGGGTTAGGTGGGCGAACTGTACCCGTCCCGAGCGGTTCTGGTGGAGGTAGGGCGTGACGTGCTCCCGATCGGCAGCGGTGGTGGCGTGGCGGGCCGCCTCATCGAGCAGCTCCCGCGAAAACACCTCGAAATCGAAGCCCCGCGGGTAGGTGCGTTCCAGCACGTTGGACAGGTACAGGCGCGGGTTTTCGGCCGCCAGATACTCCTGCACCGCCTGCGCAATCAGCCTGCCATCGAGCAGGGGGCAGTCGGAGGTTACGCGCACAATGACGTCCAGTTCGTGGGCAGCAGCGCAGCGCTGGTAGCGGGCCAGTACGTCGTCTTCGGGTCCGCGGGATACGGGCAAAGCGTGGGCCGCCGCGAAATCGGCCAGCGGGTCGTCGGTGGCGTTGGTGGTGATGGCCAGGTAAACGTCTAGCCCGCTGGCTTGCAGGCGTTCCGTATGGTACGCCAGCAGCGGCCGGCCGCCAATCGGCTTCAGCACTTTGCCCGGCAGCCGGGTGCTGGTCATGCGGGCCTGGGAGATGATGCCGACCTTTTTCACGACAGTTCCGGCTCGGAAACGAACTCCCGGATGCAGTCGATTACGTACGCCTGCTCCTCATCCGTAAGGCTGGGAAACAGCGGGATGCTGAGGCAGTGGGCGTAATAGGCTTCGGCCTTCGGGAAGTCGCCTTCCAGCCAGCCCAGGCCCTGGTAGTAGGGCATGCGATGCACCGGAATGTAGTGCACCTGCGCGAAAACCTGCTTTTCCCGCAACGCATCGTACAGCCCGCGCCGGTCGGCCACCTGAATAACATACAAATGATAAGCGTGGCCCGGCGCGCCGGCCAGTGGGCACACGGCGGGCATTTCGGCAAAAGCGGCATCGTAGCGGGCGGCCAGCTCCCGCCGGCGCGCCAGACCCTCGTCGGCGCGCTGGAGCTGGCTGATGCCCAGGGCGCAGAGCATGTCGGGCAGACGGTAGTTGTAGCCCAGCTCCTGCATTTCCATGTACCAGCCGCCTTCGTTGGGGCGGCTGAGCTGGGCAGGGTCGCGGGTGATGCCGTGGGTGCGCAGGCGCAGCAGGTGCTCGTACAGGTCGCGGCGGTTGGTGGTAATCATGCCGCCCTCACCGGTAGCGATGTGCTTAACGGGGTGGAAGCTGAAGATAGATAAATCGGCAAACCGGCCGTTGCCGCAGTGCTGGGGCTGGCCCTGGCTGTCCACGAACGAGCCGCCGGGGGCGTGGGCCGCGTCTTCGAGCAGCCACAGGCCGAACTCGTCGCAGAGCTGGCGGGCCTGCTCCAGGTTCACCGGCAAACCGGCGAAATCCACCGGAATTAATCCGTGGAAATGGCCTTTGGGGTGGCTTTCGAGCAGCCGGCGTACGGCCATAAGGTCAAGCAGCGCGGTGGCCGGGTCGATGTCGGCAAAGTGCACCTCGCCGCCGCAGTAGCGCACGCAGTTGGCCGAGGCGGCGAAGGTGATGGGCGTGGTGATGACGCGCTGGCCGGACCGCACGCCCAGCGCCAGCGCGGCCAGGTGCAGGGCCGCCGTGCCGTTGCTCACGGCCACGGCGTAGTCGGCGCCCACATAGGCCGCGAATTTCTCCTCAAACTCGGCTACCAGCGGCCCCTGCGTGAGGTAGTCGGAGCGCAGGGCACTCAGCACGGCCTGCTCGTCGTCGGCGGTGATGTGCTGGCGGCCGTAGGCAATGGGATGGGTGGGCTGGAAGGCGTTCATATACCCAAAAGTACAGCGGTGGGGGAGTTGTTCAGAACCTAACAACGGGTTTTCTCGCAGAGGTCCGCGGAGGCATGCGCAGAGGTTAAAAAAGGAGGACCTCCCTTTACCTCCGCGCATCCCTCCGCGGACCTCTGCGAGAAAACCCTGTCAACCCTACACCGTAAACCCAGCGTCTACGTGCTGGCGGATTTCCTCCCGGATTTGCTCGGCCGAGAGCCAGTCGGTGTTGTTGCTGGAGTCGTAGTGGAAGCCGGGCTCCATGCGGCGGCCGTGGAAGTGGGCGATGAACTCGTCCACGTCCCAGCGCGGGGTGAAGGGCAGGATAACGTAGTATTTGTCCAACTCCACGGTGCTTAGCGCGTCGGTTTCGGTTATCATTTCCTCGTGCAGCTTCTCGCCGGGGCGGATGCCCACTATTTCGTGCCGGCAGTTGGGGCCGATGGCCTCGGCCACTTCCGTAATCTTGTAGCTCGGGATTTTGGGCACGAAAATCTCGCCGCCCCAACTGTTTTCCAGCGCGTAGAGCACCAAATCCACGCCCTCGTCGAGTGAGATGTGGAAGCGCGTCATTTCGGGGTGGGTGATGGGCAGCACACCCGACTCGCGGCGCTGCAGGAAAAACGGCACCACCGAGCCCCTGGAGCCGATTACGTTGCCGTAGCGCACCACCGAAAAGCGCAAATCGCGCGAGCCTTTCATGTTGTTGGCGGCCACGAACAGCTTGTCGGAGCAGAGCTTGGTGGCGCCGTAGAGGTTGATGGGCGCGGCGGCTTTGTCGGTGCTCAGGGCCACCACGTCGGATACGCCGCAGTCGAGGGCGGCGTTAATCACGTTTTCGGCCCCGAAAATGTTGGTTTTGATGCACTCCATCGGGTTGTACTCGGCGGCCGGCACCTGCTTGAGGGCGGCGGCGTGCACGATGATGTCGATGCCCTCGCAGGCCCGCTTGAGCCGGTCGGCGTCGCGCACGTCGCCAATAAAGTAGCGGATGGCCGGAAACTCGGCGTGCGGGAAAATCTGCGACATCTCGTACTGCTTGAGCTCGTCGCGCGAGTACACCACCAGCCGCTTGACCTGCGGGTAGAGCCGGAACACGGTTTCGACGAATTGCTTGCCGAATGAGCCGGTTCCGCCGGTTACCAGAATAGATTTATGGTTGAGGTCGAGGGCCATGTAGGGGATGATGAGCGAAGGAAGTGCCGGCCGGAAAGCGGCCGGGGCAGGGGAGGGCAAAAGTAGGCAGTTATCAGTTGCCAGTTGATAGTTGCCAATTGTCAGAAAAGACGGTTGTATAGTGTATCTGGCGCATTTAGCCAGTGTCGAAGCATCCCGCGTACTTTTGTAGAACGATTTCATCAACGGCAGCAGGCAAAATGCTGCGCTTCGCGCGACATGGTGTTTTCTACTGGCAACTGATTCCCCCATGAAACTGACAACTGGCAACTATCAACTGGCAACTGATACTCCCGTCAAGCTCGTCATCTGGGACCTGGACGACACGTTCTGGCAGGGCACGCTCTCGGAAGGCAGCATAGCGCCGCTGGCCGAAAATCTGCGACTGGTGCGCGACACGGCCGCCCGCGGCATCGTGCATACCATTGTCAGCAAGAATGATTTCGCCCCGGCTGAGGCGCGGCTGCGGGAGCTGGGCATCTGGGAGCTGTTCGTGTTTGCGCGCATCAGCTGGCAGCCCAAAGGTCCCATCATCCGCGAGCTGCTGAGCCAGATGCAGCTGCGGGCCGCCAACGCCCTGTTTCTCGACGACAACCCCGCCAACCGGGCCGAGGCGCAGTTCTACAACCCCGAACTCCAGGTAGCCGACCCCGCCGAGCTGCCCCAACTGGCCCCGCTGCTGCGGGCCAGCGGCCAGCCCGACCCCACGCTGGCCCGCCTGGCCCAGTACCAACTGCTGGAGCGCCAGCAGCAGGCCCGCACCCAGTACAACGACAACCTGGCCTTTTTGCGCGACGCCCAGGTGCAGGTGGAGCTGCGCGAAGGCCCCGCCGCCGTGCAACCCGACCTGGGCCGCCTCGAAGAGCTCATCAACCGCTCCAACCAGCTCAATTTCACCAAGCACCGCGTTACCCAGCCCGCGCTGGAAGCCAGCCTGCCCGACCCGGCCCGCCGCTGGGGCACCGTGCGCGTGCGCGACCGGTTCGGCGACTATGGCCTGGTGGGCATCTACTGCCTGAACGAAGCCGAAAACCGCCTGGAGCAGTTCGTGTTTTCCTGCCGCATCCTGCACCTGGGCATCGAGCAGTTTACCTACGCCCACCTGGGTTTTCCAGAACTGGCAGTACAGGGTGAGGTAGCCACCGAGCTGAATCAAACGGAAAAGCCCGACTGGATTACCCTGCGAACAGCGCCGCCGGCCGCGCCCGAAACCCCGGCCGCGCTGGCCGAAAAGCAGCTGCGGGTGCTGCTGAAAGGTGGCTGCGATCTGGGCCAGCTCACGCCCTTTTTGCAGGCCTTCGACCTGGCCGTAACCGAGGAGTTCAACTTCAACAACGAGCACCAGATTCCGGTGCACCTCGAGCACACGCTGCTACTGCGCGCCACCCGCGAGTGGCCCGCCGCCGAGCGGCAGCGCCTGGCCGCCGCCCTGCCCTTTTTGGGGCACGAGGCCTTCGATACGCGCCTGTGGGCAGCCAATTACGACGTGCTGGTGTACAGCCCCCTAATGGACTACACCCAGCCGCTGTACCGCGAGCGGGCCACCGGCCACCGCGTGCCCTTCGGGGCCTACCAGAACATCACCGCCGAGCCCGCTGCCGCGCTGGCCGCCCGCTACGCTCAGCGCCGTTTCCAGGGGCTGGATGAGGATTTTCTGCGCCGCTTCGCCCGCGAGTTCGAGTACGAGGGCCCGATTTCGCCCGCCGAATTTCAGCAGAACCTCCGTTGGCTGCGGGCCCAGGTGCCGGCCCGGGTGCCCATTTTCTTCTTGAACGGAACCGAAATCGACGTGCCCGGCGCGGGCGAAACCGGCGCCCGCCAGCGCCACGAAACCATGAACCAGGCGCTGGCCGAGTTCGTGGCTTCCGCCGAAAACTGCTTTATCCTCGACGTGCGCGCCTTCGTACAAACGCCCGCCGACGTCAGCAACAACCTGCGCCATTATCACCGCCGCCACTACCGCACCCTGGCCCAAAACCTGGCCCAGGCCATCGGCACCTGGCAGGGGCAAGGCCTGGGCCACTCAGCCTGGGCCGACTGGAAAGCCCGCGCCGTGGGCCTGCTTCCAGCCAAGCTGCGCGGCGTGCTGGGGTGGTGAAGAACTAAGCTAAAAGCACGGTCATTCTGAGCGAAGGCGCAGCCGCAGTCGAAGAATCTCGCGTGCCAAGGTAATTCCTGACGTCAGGGTTACCATTTCACGCGAGATTCTTCGTCCCTGGCTTGATGCGCCACATGCTCAGAATGACCGTGCTTTTCTCACCACCTCACCCCATCACCATCCCCGCCAACTGTTCCGTTAGGGCGCGGCGGGAGTACCGGGTGGGGCGGGGGCCGGGCAGGTCGAGGTTGGGGTTGATGCGCCAGCGGGCTACCAGGCCCTCGAATGCGTCGAGCAGGTCGGCATAAGCGTCGGGGGGCAGGGTACGGCCGGCACCGGTTTCGCGCAGCAGCAGGTCAGCATCCGAGCCCAGCGGGCCCACGCACAGAATGGGCTTGTTGGCGGCAAGGTACTCGAACACCTTGCCCGGCAGAATGCCCCGGTTGTTGGCCACGTCGGGAATCACCAGCAGCAGCGCCGTGCTACGCAGCAGATAGCCCACTGACTCGTGGTGCGGCACGAAGGCCACAAACTCGACGCGTCCGGTCAATCCGGCCGCCTCGGCCTGCTGCCGGATACCGTCGGATACCTTGCCCACGAAGCGCAGGCGCAGCGGCACATCGGGGTGGCGGCGGGCGCACTCGGCGGCGGCGGCCAGTAGCTGGTCGAGACGGTAAGTGTCGGCAATGGTACCGGTGTGCGTTATCAGCAGCGCATTCTGGGGCGGCTGGCTGGGCTCCCGGAAATCGGCCTCGTCGTAGCCGTTGGGCAGCACCACCAGCTTATCGGGGTCGATTTGGGTTGATTTGGCGGCGAAAATCCGCTTGGTATGAGGGCTGGTCACCAGCACTACGTCGGCCTGCTCCAGCACCTGGCGCTCGTAGCGGGCATCGAGCCAGCGGGCCGGTGGCAGGTGGTTCAACTCTTTATAATAATAGATATCGGTCCAGGGGTCGCGCAAATCGGCCAGCCAGCGCAGGCCGTAGCGGCGCTTCAACTCCAGGCCGATCAGCTGGGTGGAGTGCGGGGGCGAGGAGGTGAGCACGGCGTCGAACTGCTCGCCGGCTTCCACCAGTTTGGCCACGGCGTCGAGCACGAAACGGTTCCAGCCCCGGCGCGCATCCGGAATAAACAGGTTACCACGCACGAATTTGAACAGCTGCTGGCTGCGGCTGGCCTTGTTCTCGCCCACAAAGCCCCCAAACGGCACCTGCCGCCGCCCAGTCAGCCGCTTATAGCTGTCGAAGGGCTCGAAGGTGCTGGTGCGGATGACGCGCACGCCGGCTGGCACGTCGGCCGCCAAGCTCTCGTCAAGCACCGGGTAGGCTGCCCGCGCCGCATCGACGGTGATAACGGTGGGCTCGATGCCGAACTCGGGCAGGTGCTTGACGAACTTGAGGCTGCGCTGCACCCCCGCCCCGCCCGAGGGCGGCCAGTAGTAGGTAATGACGAGCAGGCGGAGCGGGCGGGCAGATTCGGGCACGGAGCGGCGGGTAACAGTAAGGCGCGAAGGTACACGCTGGCGGCTTTTCGGGCTTTTCTGGTTACTTTTGAATCGCTGATTTACGCTGATTAGTCGTGATTTCGCTGATGAAGGGCGCCTGACGTTCATACATAAGCAAAACCACGCGCAATTAGCGTAAACCGGCGGCTTGGTTCGAACCCGTAACAGTAAGCCAGCTACGCCATGCTTTCCGACAACTCTGAATATTCTGGCCCTGCTCAGCAACTTGCTCCGGGCCACCGACCGCCAGACTGATACGCTACGCGCCGAAATGCGCCAGCTCAACCAGGAAACCAGCGAGCGGCTTGAGAAAGTAACCGACCGTATTATATAGCAGTTTCGTGAACGGTTTACCCTGTTGTAGAGACGCAATATTTTGCGTCTCGTCGTTGCTGACATTGCCCGGCGCCTATCGTTGTCCAACGACGAGACGCAACATGTTGCGTCTCTACAACAAAATGGACACACTGTTCGCGAAACCGCTAATAGCAGGTATGATAAGCCAATTTAGTCAGGAAATGATATAGACGCACAATGGCGTTATTGCTTTCCTCTCATCAAATAAAATATTTCGCACTATGGCAACTGTAAAAATTGAACGCGAAAAAGCATATTTCAATAAATTTAAAAAATATAAAATTGTTATTGACGGTATGGAGGCGGGGGAGATAGTGGACGGAAAGTTGGTAGAATTTACTGTCGAACCAGGTATTCACTCTATGATTGCGAAGGTGAGTTGGTGTAGTAGCTCAGAAGTGCAATTTGAGGTAAAAGAGGGCAATACAAGAAAATTCAGGGTGACAGGTCCGGAAGAATACAATCATTCCCCTTTACGGAGCTTGCTCGTAATGCTGTTTTTTCTCGTGTACATATTTTTTAATATTTATTTAATATGCAATCACGAAGTAGGAGATAGTAGTTATCTGTTTTACATGTTATTAGCAGTGTTTTTATTTCCTTTGATTTCCCGTCGTATAAATTCAGGGAGTTATAAAGTTCTCTATTACACCTTTGTAAAGAGGGCTGAGTATTTGAAATTATCGGAAGTATGCTAGTAAATAAGTGAGCTTGCCCGTCATTCCATCAGTAACCACCACATCACCCGATGTTCGATAACCTCTCAACCAAGCTCGATAAGGCCTTTAAGACGCTTAAAGGCCAGGGCAGCATCACCGAAATCAACGTCGCCGCCACGGTCAAGGAAATCCGCCGGGCTTTGGTCGACGCCGACGTCAACTACAAAGTCGCCAAGGAAGTCACCGACAAAATCAAGGATGAGGCCATGGGCCGCGACGTGTTGGTAGCGGTGTCGCCGGGCCAGCTGATGACCAAAATCGTCTACGATGAGCTCACCCAGCTCATGGGCGGCGAAAAGCAGGACATTCAGGTGAAGGGCGACCCGGCCGTGATTCTGCTTTCGGGTTTGCAGGGCTCGGGCAAAACCACCTTCGCCGGCAAGCTGGCCAACCACCTCAAAAAGCAGGGCCGCCAGGTGCTGCTCGTAGCCTGCGACGTGTACCGCCCCGCCGCCATCGACCAGCTGAAAGTGCTGGCCGAGCAGGTGGGCGTCGATGTGTACTCGGAGCCGGAGAACAAAAATCCGGTGGATATTTCGCGCAATGCCATTGAGTTTGCGCGAAAAAACAACAAGAAGGTCGTCATCATCGACACCGCCGGCCGCTTGGCCGTCGATGAGCAGATGATGGCCGAAATCGAGCAGGTGAAGCGGGCCGTGAACCCCGGCGAAACCCTGTTCGTGGTGGACTCGATGACGGGCCAGGACGCGGTGAACACGGCCAAAACCTTCAACGACCGCCTCAACTTCGACGGCGTGGTGCTCACCAAGCTCGACGGCGACTCGCGCGGCGGCGCGGCCCTCAGCATCCGGGCGGTGGTCGAGAAGCCCATCAAGTTCATCTCGACGGGCGAGAAGATGGAGGCGCTGGACCTGTTCTACCCCGACCGCATGGCCCAGCGCATCCTGGGCATGGGCGACGTGATTTCGCTGGTCGAGCGCGCGCAGCAGCAGTTCGACGAGGAAGAAGCCAAGCGCATCAACCAGAAAATCCGCAAAAACCAGTTCAACTTCGACGACTTCCTTTCCCAGCTGGAGCAGATCAAGAAGATGGGCAACATCAAAGACCTGGTGGGCATGATTCCGGGCATGGGCAAGGCCATGAAGGACGTGGAAATCGACGACAACGCCTTCAAGCCCATCGAGGCCATTATCAAGAGCATGACGCCCAAGGAGCGCGCCCAGCCCGAGCTGCTCAACGGCTCGCGCCGCCGCCGCCTGGCCCTGGGCTCGGGCACTGATATTCAGCAAGTAAACGCCCTGATGAAGCAGTTCGAGGACATGCGCAAGGTAATGCGCACCATGAACAAGATGAGCAGCACCAAGGGTGGCATGGCCCAGATGGCCAAAATGATGGGCATGAAAGGCCCCTTGCGCTAGACCACAGATAAGTATGGTAATGGATTAGGCCTCGCCTTACAGATTTTGTGGACCCATTATAACGGCCCCGGTAGCAATAGCTACCGGGGCCGTTTCGCATTAAATGGTATGTGGTGAAACCCATGCAAAACGCCCCCCGCACATTGTGCGGAGGGCGTTGGTATTGCACCAGTAGTGCAGTTGCTTAGTTGCGCGTCATCGGCAGGGTAATGTTAACCGTCTGGCCACTTACTCTTACGATGTAAGAGCCTTGGGGCAGCGTGGGCACAAGTACCGAATGCTCCTGACCGCCGCTGAGCTGGGTGCGCAATACCTGCCGCCCAGTCAGGTCCAGGATATCAACTTGATATGACCCTGCGGGCAGATCAAGCAAATCGAGCGTGAAGCGGCCCTGCTGCGGGTTAGGGTAGAGGCCGGCCGTGGCCTTGCGGCGCTCAAACTGCACCGTGCGCACCTTGGAATAGGTGCTGGTGCCATCCGTATCAACCTGGCGCAGGCGGTAGTAGAGCAGCTTGGCCGTCAGGCGGGCCGCGCCGGCATCTACGTAGCGGTAGTTGGTCGCGACGGCAGCAGTGCCCTGGCCCTGCTGGGAGCCAATGGTTTCGAAAGTGGCTCCATCGAAGCTGCGCTCCAGCTCGAACCGGTCGTTGTTTAACTCGGTAGCCGTGGCCCAGGTCAGCACCGCGTCGTGGCCGCTGGCTATAGCATTGAAAGCCGTGAGCGTAACCGGCAGGGGTTTGGTAATGGTTACGTCTTCGTTGGTGGAAGATGAAGCCGAGTAGTTGCTGCCGCCGGCCGCGCCCAGGGCCGCCGTGTTGGCGTAGTTGCCGCCCGGCGTTATGGTGCCGGTGGCAGTGGTGCGGAACGGGTCGTTGTAGGTAACCGTGGCGTTGGCCTGGTAAGCGAAGCTGTTCTGGGCCGCGGCCGCAATGGTTGCCCTAAACGTGATGGAGAGCGTGGCCCCGGCCGGAATGCTCAGGCTGGCATCGCCGAACTGCGCCTGGCTGACGCCCGCGCCGGGCCGGGTAGTAGAAAGGGAACTGGTGCTGCCATCGGCTCTTTGCAACGTGATAACGGGCGTGAACGTGGCGTCGTAGCCGAAGATGTTGTTGGCCAGGGCCACCAGGATGGCTACATTGTCGGCCTGGCCGCCGGTGTTGGAAACCGTGAGCGTATAGGTGGCCGGGTTCACGCTGCTGCTGGCATCACCAGTGCGCTGCACGTTGGGCGTAGAAGTAGCCAGCGCCACCGACAATGACGGCAAGCAGCCATTGGCCGCGCTGATGAGGACGGCCGGCTCGGTAGCATTAACTACGGCCGTGCCGCCGGTGCCCGCCGTAGCGGAATTGGCGTCGGCCGCCCGACCCCGCTCCGTGAGGCCATTGGCGCCGCCGCTAACGTCGCGGGTGCCACTGGAGCTGTTGGCGAACACGAAGCCGCCGCCGCCACCTCCGCCGGGGCCGTAGTCGTCGTCGTTCTTGCCCGTACGGGCATTGCCGCCGTCGCCGCCAGCCGCGCTGAGTGTCATGTTGGCGAAGCCCGAGGTGTTGCTGGCCAGCAGCACTACCGTGCCGCCCGCGCCGCCGCCGCCGCCGCCGTTGGTGTAGTTAGTGGCCAAACCGGCCGTAGGAGCGCCGCTGCCATCGGCCCGGAGTTGGCCGGTGCCACTGAGCAGGCTGGTGCGCAATACTACGATGCCGCCGCCTACGCCGCCGCTGCTCTGGGTGCCGGCTTGCTCGGTAGAACCCGCGCCGCCGCCGCCACCCATAAACCAGCGGCTGATGCTGCTGGCAACGCTGGCCCCGCCCAGTGCCTGGGTACCCGAGCCGGCGTTACGGTTGAAGCCGCCCAGCCCGCCGGCCGCCGCATTGCCGCCGCCGCCGCCGCCCGCGTTGCCGGTGTTAGTGGGCAGCTGGTTATCGGTGCCCCCGCCGCCGGCGTTGCCAGGCGCGCCCCGGCCCACGCTGCCGTTGCGGTAGCCTTCCACACCGGTATCGGTTACGCCGGTGCCGTTCCACACGAACCGGGGGGTGCCGGCCCAGCCTTCACCCTTAGCGCCGTGTACGCCCGTAGTCGTCGTGCTGGCGATGTTGCGGTAGTCGTCAGTGCGGTAGCCGGAGCTGACCCCGGTGTACTGTCGGGCCCCGCCGCCGCGGAAGCCTTTGCCGGTCATGTCCAGCCGGCCGTTGCCGGCGAAGGTGGTCTGGCCGGCCACGTCGAGGGCCAGAATGCCGCCGGTTTCGCCGTTCCAGGCCGCGCCGGTTACCGTGCCCGTTACCGTCAGGGACGAATACTGGGGCACCCGCACCACCTGGAAACGGCGCTGGCCGGTGGGGTTGGTGCCGTCGGTGTAGTTAGCCCGCTCGTAAATGCGGGTCAGGGCCCTGTCAACCGTCAGGGTGCCGCCGGTGGCGGGCACGCTGTTGGTGGCAATGGCGTACTCGTAGAAGCCCGCCGTGAAGGTGGCTGCCGTAACGCTGCCGTAGTTGGCATCATTAGCCGTGTTCAGGTTGGCGCCCTGCATCTGGATAATCATCACCAGGTCGCCCTTCGCGATGGGCGTGGCGCCCACCGCCGCGCCCACCGTGATGCTGGTCGCGCTCATGACCGTGGTGGCGCTGCCCGGGAAGTAGGTGTTAGGAGCCCCCGAAGTGCTGGTCAGGGCGCCCGGGCCGTCCTTGCCGGGCGTGGCGCAGGCGGTGGCCGCGTTGGCGTTGCCCTGCACCACCGTCGTGATGGCGGCCGTGTTGTTGCTCAGCACCGGGTCGGGCGTGCTCAGCGTAACGCCCGCCGTGCCCGTTACCGAGCCGTTGGCCGGGGCCGTAAACCGCACCGTGTTCACGATGCTGGGCGCGCCGGGAGCCAGGCTGGCAACCGTGGCGAACGTAACGAGGCCGGAAGCCGCGTTGTAGCTGCCGCCGGAAACCACGACGCCCGTCAGGTTGGCCGGCAGCTGAATGCTGGGCACGATGTTGTTGCTCGTTTCGGTGCCCAGGTTGCTGGTATTGATGGTGTAGAGTACCGCCGAGCCGGGGCTGGCCGCCGTCGGGCCGCTCACGCTCGTGGCCACGTCGGCCCCCTTCACGATGATGGTGATGTTGGCCGGGTTCGACAGGTCGCCGACCACCGACGCCACGGTGTACGGAATGGTTACCACGCCGGCAAAAGTTGCGACGGGCGTAAACGTCACTACGCCGTTGGCGTCGCGCATAAATGTGCCCTTGCCGGCCACAGTAAAGGCATTGTCGATGGCCGTGGTTGTGGGGTCGAGGTCGACGGTGGCCGGGGCGAGGTTGCTGCCCTGGGCGACATCGTTGCTGAGGATGTTGAGCGTTACCGGCACGCCGTACACCGTGGCCGCCACGTCGTCGTTGGCCACCGGGGCCTGAATGATGGCCAGGTTGCGGATTTCGTGGAAGTTGGTGCTGCCCCCGGTGGAGCCGGCAAAGCCAATGCGCAGCCTTGGCGGCGGCGTGGCCACGCGCACCCGCTCAATGGCCGTGGTAACGGCGTTGCCATTCTGGATGCGCACAGTAATCTGGTAGGTGCCGTCGGGCTGCGGCAGCACGTAGATGTAGGCCCGCCGGAAATCATCGGAACCCTGCTGAGCCCGGACGGTAGCCACATCCAGGCTGAAGGGCAGGGTGGTGCCGCCGGCTACAAACGGGTAATCGGTGGTGCCGCGGCCGTTGCCGGGGCCGCGCAACGATACGGCGTCGGGGCGGGAGCCAGGACCATCCACGCGGCCCTCGGTCGGGTTGGCATAGTTGCCAAACTCGTCAATACCAATGCCGATGTAGCCGTTGGGCACGCCGTCGCTGATGGGGCTAACTGTTTTTTGCGCGTAGCCCAACGAGCCGCCCGAAGCACCGCTGGTAAAGGCCTCGGCCGAGGTCTTGTCGGCATCAACCAGAAAAACCGAAAAGCCATCGGCCCCGGTACCGCCGTAGGAGAAGAATTCAAACGAGATGCTAAAGCCTTCCGGCGCCCGGAAAGAGGCTCTGTCGATGGCAAAGCCAGCCTGATCGGTGGTATTGTTGGTCAGGCGCAGGTAGCCGGCGCCGTTGGCATCTGTACCGCCGGCCGCCGCCGTCAGCACGGCCGGGTTGGGGTTGCCGCCTAAACGAAAGCCCACGCCTTCGGTGGTGGCGTTCTTGAATGATTCGATGCGGGGAAACTGAGCCCAAGCGGCCGTCGAACAAAGCATCAGGGCAACCCAGGCAGTGAGCAAGTGCCAGAGGGGGCGGGTACGGGCGGCCCGCCCCCGCAGGGGGTAAAAATTTAATTTCATATAGAGAGGAAAGGGTGTGGCACGGTAAGCTAATCGACGCTCAAAGAGCGAGATAAGCGCTGCAATGATATTGGTTATTTTGTGCTTATCGCTTATTTGTACTATAAGTCAAATATTATATTTGAATAGTATAAGCAGGCGAACTACCCCTGCCTTTCAACCGGTGAAGTAAATTCGACCAGGTGCTAATTCGTTGGCTGTAAGCCGTAAGTTGCACAACTGGGGAAAATGGCGACACTTCTGTTCTTCAAGAGCGGACGCGAAATATCCGCTCACCTGCCTAAGTGTGGGTTGCTACGCCTGCAATGAAATTGCACTCCTACAGCGGCCGGGTTTTCGGTTCGAGCGTGTAGACAGCTAGGGGAAAGGCATGAACTGTAGCGCTCAACTCCGGCTCGCACTACCACCAGGCAACTGGCCACACGCTCTAACGTAGCGTCAGAGTCTTTGAACCTAGCTAATAGCTGACCCGCTCCAGCGGGCCGGGGTCCGGACCGCCGCTTACTGGTCGGGCCTCATTTGCTTGCTTTCAGCGGCAGAACAGGCAGCTGTTTTCTGGCCGCTACTCCCGCTCGAACGGATTAGCCGGCACCACCAGCAGCACCTTTTCGCGCTCGATGGCGACCTGGCCTGGCTTGGCGCCGCGGGGCTTGCGCACGTACTTTTTGGGCGTGTAAGTAACCGGGCACAGCGAATCGTGCTGGCGCTTGGAGTACCAGGCGGCCAGCTGGGCGGCCCGCT
This sequence comes from Hymenobacter actinosclerus, assembly GCF_900111515.1. Classification (GTDB taxonomy): domain Bacteria; phylum Bacteroidota; class Bacteroidia; order Cytophagales; family Hymenobacteraceae; genus Hymenobacter; species Hymenobacter actinosclerus. The sequence continues at coordinate 900,973 of NZ_FOHS01000002.1, read as the reverse complement.
CCAGCACCGGCGCGGGTACCGGCTGACCCGCCCGCTGCCGGATGACGACGTGCGAGCCGGTCACGTCCTTGGCGTGCAGCCAGAGGTCGTCTTTGTGGGCGTAGCGCTGGGTCAGTAGGTCGTTGTTGGCGGCATTGCGGCCCACCAGGATCGTGAAGCCCGAGTCTTCGAACACCTTAAAGGGTAGCTCTGCGGCAGCGGCTTTAGTAACAGCAGCCGCATCGAGGCCGTGTTGCTTGCGCCACTGCCGCAGTGCCCGTAGCTCGCCGGTAGGCAGGGCGGCCAGCTCCTCCAGCAACTCCAGGGCCCCGAAGGCTTCGGCTTCGCGGCGGTCGGCGCGCTCGGCCAACTCGCGGGTTTCGCGCTGCTGGTTTTTGGCCTTGCGGTACAGGTTTTGGGCGGTGCGCTGAGGCGTTTCGGTGGGCTTGAGCTTGATGACGCGCCGCTGGCCGGGCTGGTAAAAATCCTCCACTTCCACCTCGGAAGCACCGGCCGGAATCTGGCTTAGGTGGGCCATGATCAGGTCGGCGGTCTGGCGGTAGCCGCTGGTGTTTTCGAGGGCGTGCAGGCGGTGGCGGGCGTGCTGGGCGGCCGTACCGGCGGTGTCGGCGCGCTTTTCTAGCAGCTGCCGCACTTGGCGCAGCTCGGTTTCGTAGGCCTGGCGGCCCAGCAGCCGCGGCACGAAGCGGCGCAGGGCCCCAATCGGGTCGTTGGCGGGCAGCTCGGCTTCCACTTCGCCCACCGGCAGCAAACTCAGGCGGGTGCGGTTGTCGAGCCGGGCGATGTAGTAGGCCGCGGGCTGCTCCAGCTCGGTCACCACCTGCTGCGCCAGTGCCCGCCGGGTTTCCAGCGGCGCCGGGTCGTAGCCCAGAGTGCGCAGGTAGGCCCGGCCCAGGTCGCCGAGGGCGGGGTAGGCTTTGGTGGGGTCGGCTTCCGGAACGGCGGCGGCTGGCGCCGTAACATCAGCGGGGCGCAGGTCGGCATCGGCCAGGTAGCGCGGGTGGAACAGCTCGGCTGGCACAGCCGGGTCGGCGGGGTGAAAGATGGCATTGGGCCGGGTGCCGTAGAGCTTGAGCACGAGCCGGGCTCCGCCGACAAAATCGAACTGCAGCACCCGGTCGTGGGGCCAGGCTGATACGGCGGCCACCGGCTGGCCCAGCAGGCCGGGCAGCAAATCCACCGAGTTCTGGCGGGTGCGCTGAAAGGTTTCGGGCAGGGCCAGCAGCGGGCCGGCGGCTGCCAGCGTGAGCCGGAGCCAGAACTCAGCGCCGCTATTCGTCAGGCCAATAACCAGTTCGTCGCGCTCCTGCGAAAAGCAAGTTGCCACCCGGTAGCCAGCCAGCTGGTGGGTGAGGGCGGGGGCGAGCTGACGCAGGAAGTAGTAGTTGGTGGGCATAGAGAAGCGAATACCAAGTTAAAGTGGCCGCTGCTCGTACTGGCATCGACAGCCTGAGGCGCAAATAACACAGGATTCAGCAAGCCTCACCGGTGCAACCATTTTGCCTGGCGCGCTATCCTGCCATAGGCAAGACGCGCCTATCCTCGTTGCCCCGACCATTTACCGTTTATTCACCCGTATGAAAACGCGCTACTACCTACCGGCCGCATTGCTGCTACTCGCCGCCTGCAACAAGTCCGGCTCCGATGCCGAGCCGAAGTCAGTAGCTACCGGCTTCGGTCAGGATTTCACCCTGCAGTACCGGCAGGCGGCAACTCTGCCCCCAGAAACGAAGCCCGAGCTGACGGTGCTGCTGGAAGAGCTTGATTACCGGATTTGCCCGAAAAATGCCCGGTGCTTCCTGCCCGATCTGGTTTCGCCCACGCTGGCCATTACTGCGGCCGATGGGCAAACCCAGCGGGTCCTGCTGCCTTCGTCCGACCAGCAGCAAATAAGCAGCAGCCTGCCCCCCGACACAACTAGTATCCGGGCCAACGGCCGGCGCTACGTAGTGTATTACAAAGATTGGGGTGGCGACTACGACCGGGATAAGCTAGCGAAGAAGGACTTCCGGCTGACATTCCGGCTGGAGAAACCCTAACCTGCCCAACGCAAGCCGCCAAAGGCTAAATCTGCTCCAGCTGGGTGCGGGTCCGCTCGCTGGCCGTCTGGTCGCCGGTGTTCACAGTCGATTTGGGCTCGATCATCATAATCCAGGTTTCGGCGGCGCAGTGGGGGCGGTGGTCGGTGCCGCGGGGCACTACCAACAGCTCGCCGGGGTTCAGCTCGGCCGTGGTACCGTCGCGGAAGTCAATCAGCAGCTGGCCCCGCACTACCATAAACAGCTCGTCTTCCTGAGCATGGTTGTGCCAGATGAACTCGCCCTGCACCCGCGCAATTTTAATGTGCTGGTCGTTCAGCTCCCCAATCACCCGCGGATTCCAGTGGTCGGTGAACTGTGCAAACTTGTCTTCGAGCCGGATAACGTTCATCTGATTTAAGGGGAAAAGCTAAGGGGCCAGGCCACAACCCGGTTCGCCCCGGGTCGTAGCTCACTCACTACTCACTACTCACTACTCACTACTCACTACTCACTACTCACTACTCACTACTCACTACTCACTACTCACCACTCACCACTCACTACTCACTACTAAACCGTCGTAGGCCAGGCGGATGTTGGGGGGCAGGTTGGCTTCTACGTCGTGGTGGCGGCCCAGCTGGTGGCTGATGTGGGTGAGGTAGCCGCGGGCGGGGGCTAAGTCTTCGAGGATATCGACGGCCTCCTGCAGCGAGAAGTGGGAAATGTGCTGCTCGTGGCGCAGGGCATTGAGCACGATGATTTCCGAGCCGCGCATCAGGTCCAGCGAGTCGGGGCTGAGGTAGTTGGCGTCGGTGATGTAGGTGAACCCGCCCACCCGGTAGCCCAGCACCGGCAGCTTGTAGTGCAGCGCCCGGATGGGCTGAAACGGCACGCCGGCCACCTCAAACACCTCCGTGTCGCTTTCAATCGGGTGCAGCTCCACCCGGGGCACGCCCGGGTACTTGTGGTCGGCAAAAATGTAGGCGTACTCCTGCTGCAGCTGCGTGAGCACCCGCGGCTCGGCGTGCAGGGGCATATCCTGCTGCTGCCGGAAGTTGTAGGCCCGGATGTCGTCGAGGCCGCCGGTGTGGTCTTTGTGCTCGTGGGTGAACACGACAGCGTCGAGGTGGTCGATTCGCTGACGCAGGGCCTGCTGCCGGAAATCGGGGCCCGAGTCGATAACGATGCTCTTGCCCGCCACCTGCAGGTGTACCGACACGCGCAGGCGTTTGTCGCGGTAATCTACCGAGCGGCATACGGCACAGGAGCACCCAATGACGGGCACTCCCTGCGACGTACCCGTACCCAGAAAGGTTATTTGCATTATGGAGAAGCTAGAAGTTAGGAGCCAGGAGTTAGAAGGAACAGGCAAGTAAGCATTCTATCTTCTAGCTTCTAACTCCTGGCTTCTTCAATTACCCCACGTGCTGCTTCACTACGCGCACCAGGGCGTCGAAATCGAGGGGTTTGGGCAGGTAATCGGTTACGCCGGCTTCGCGGAACTGCTCCATCGAGTAGTTGTTGGCGTTGCCGGTAATGGCAATTACCGGGATTTTAGCAATGCGCGGGTCGGGGTTGCGGCGGATTTCGCGGGTGCACTCCATGCCGTCCTTTACCGGAATGTTGATGTCCATCAGCACGCAGTCGATGGGCTGGCTTTCGATTTGCCGGATAACCTCGCCCCCGTTTTTAGCCGACACAATGCGGTACTGCTGCAGCTCCAGAATTTTCTTGGTCAGGTTAAGAATGACGGAGCTGTCTTCGGCAATGAGGATGGTTTTTGGGTTTGAGTTTTCCATAGGTATTAGGCAGAGAGGGAGTTGGGTGGGTAAAGGCAAGGGAGGGGCAGCGTTGCCCCGGCCAGTCAGGGTGCCTGCGTCAGGGCAGGGTAAATGGCTCTGAATTCTGCAAATAAAACAAGTAAAAGTTGGAAATCCACTGCTGTGCTTGCGGTATCCTGGTCGCGCAGCTTCTGCTCCAGCTGTTTTACCCCTTCGGCCAGGGCCATAATGCCCAGCGTGAAGCCGGTGCCTTTCAGCTGGTGCAGATGGGGCAGAATGGCGGTGTATTGCCCAGCGGCTACCAGCGCGGCCGCTTCGCTTAGGACCTGCTCGGCTTCCTGCTCGAAATCGACGTAGAGCTGGGCCGCGAATTCGCCGCCGCCCAGCTGGCGTAGCTGCTCGACGATGGCCATATCCACCACCACAATGCCTGCGGCGGCCTCAACGGCCTCGACTGGCGGCGCGGCGGGCGAAGTTTCCGGCGCCGGCGCCGGGGTTTCGGGGGCTGATGCCGCGGGCGCAGCGGGGGCTACCTGGCTGAGCACGGCCCGGGCCATCGGGGTGCTCCAGCGGCGCAGCATGGCGTGCAGGTCCTGGCTTTTAACGGGCTTGGCAATGTAGTCGTCCATGCCTTCCTCCACAAAGCGTTTGGCATCCTCGCGCATCGAGTAGGCCGTCATGGCCACTACCGGCGGGCAGCTGGGGCCCAGGCGGCGGCGGATTTCGCGCATCGCCGTCACGCCATCCATTTCCGGCATCTGGATGTCCATGAAAATCAGGTCGTAGCTGGTATCGGGCGCAATGGCCCGGCTGATGGCCTCGAAACCGTCGGCGGCCACCGTTACCGTGCAGCCCAGCTTGTCGAGCAGGCGCGAGGCCACTTTCTGGTTGATGGGGTTGTCATCGACGAGCAGAATGCGCGGGTTGGTTTCGAAGCGCACCACTTCCTGCGGCCGTTCGCGGGCCAGCCGGCGCTCCTGCACGATTTCCTCCTCATTCAGGGCTACCTGGCAGCGGATGGTAAACCAGAACGTGGAGCCCTCGCCCACATTGGAGTACACCCCGATTTCGCCGCCCAGCATGTCGGCCAGCTGCTTGCTGATGGCCAGGCCCAGGCCGGTGCCGCCAAAGGCCTTGGTGGGCGTGGTGTCGAGCTGGGTGAAGTTGGTAAAGAGCAGCTTCTCGTCGTCGGGCGAAATGCCGATGCCCGAGTCCTGCACCGCAAAGCGCACCAGGTAATCATCTTTGCCCGCCTCCACAGCCCCGCCAGCCGCCGCATCGGCCACCACATCAGCCGCCGCACCATCCTCCACATCGGCCGCCGCCACGGCCGACACGATGATGCTGACGGTGCCCTGCGAGGTGAATTTGATGGCGTTGGACGTCAGGTTGCTCAGAATCTGGAGCAGGCGCGTTTCGTCGGTGATGATGAAGCGCGGCGTGGTGGGGGTGAAGTGGTAGGTGAACTTGAGCCGCTTCTGGTTGGCGCGGTTCGAGAACAGCGAGTAAATCTTCTCGAGCGTGTAGTGCAGGTCGACGCCCGCATCGTTGAGCTGCAGCTTGCCGGCCTGGATTTTCGACAGGTCCAGAATATCGTTCAGAATGGCCAGCAGCGCGTCCGACGATTTGCGCAGCGTGTCCACGTACTCCTCCTGTTCCTCGCTGGCCACAGTCTGGTGCAGCAAGTCAATCATGCCGATGATGCCGTTCATGGGCGTGCGCAGCTCGTGGCTCATGTTGGCCAGAAACAGCGTTTTAGCCTCCAGGGCCTGTTCGGCTTCCTCCTTGGCCAGGCGCAAATCGTCCTGCATCTGCTTGAGGCCGGTAATGTCGCGCCCGATGCCTTCGGTGCCGTTCAGCTGGCCGTTTTCTGCGTCGCCGAGCAGCCGGCGCGCATTCACCAGCACGCTCACAGCGTGGCCTTCCTTGTGGCGCATGGCCACCTCGAAGTTGCGCGCCTCGCCCAGCTCGCGCACCTGCTGCAGCAGGTTGTCGCGCTCGTGGGGGTTCGTATAAAAGTCGCCGATAAACCGCCCGATAACTTCTTCGGGCTGGTAGCCCAGCATGTCGTACACCGAGGGGCTGAGCAGGGTAATAAGGCCCTGCGCATCGGTGCGGTAGTACACGTCCTGGAACGACTCGAAAATGGCGCGGAACTTCTCCTCCTGCGCCGCCAGCTCCAGCTGCGAGCGTTTTTTGTCGGTGATATCGTGGGCAATGCCCGAAATTTCCTCGAACGAGCCGTCGTCGAGGTAAATGGGGTTGAGGTAGATTTCGCGCCACGAGTCCTGGCCCTTGGCGTCGCGCAGGCGTACCTCGAAGCGCTGCGGATGGCCCTGGAAAGCGCGGCGGTAGTTGCTGATAAAGGCCTCGCGCGACTCGGGGTCCATCAGGGCCACATCGGCCTGCCACATGTTCATGCCCAGGGCCGGGTACACGCCGTTGCGGCGCAGGAAATAGGCGGCGTAGTTGCGGTTGAACGAGGCCAGCCGGGCCCGCGTATCCAACGACCACATCAGGTGCGAGCCGCTCTCAAAAATGGCGTTCAGCCGGGCGTTCTGCTTCTGAATCTGCACCTCGTTGCGCTTGCGCTCAATGGCCAGCGCCACTTGGTTGGAGATAAAGTGCAGAATTTCGATGTCGGACGGGGCGTAGGCATCGGCCTTCTGGTAGTCCTGCACCGCTATTACCCCAATAATCCGCTCGCCAATGCTCAGCGGCGAGCACAGCATCACCTCCGGCATCAGCCCGTAGGCCGTTACCATGCCGCCGGATACCAGCTTCTGTAAATCTTCGCGCAGCAGGTACAGCGGCCGGCCCGTGCGGATGATGTATTCCGAGATGCCCGTCGAGAAGGGCCGCGTCATCATGGCTTGCTCGCCGGGCGCGTTCTGGTCGACGAAATAGGCGAACTGCAGCTGGGTGCGGGCCTCGTCGCAGAGGGCAATGTAGAAGTTGTTGGTTTCGATAATCTTGCTCAGCTCGCGGTGGATGGCCCCGTAGAGGGAAAGCAGATCCTTGGAGCTGATGGCCAGATTAGCGATGCTGTAGTACACCTTCTGCAGCCGCTCGGCCTTGATGCGGTCGGTGATATCGTGCAGAATGGCGCGGGTGCTCACCGGCTCGCTGTCCTGCCAGGAGCACGAAATCGAGCCGATCAGGTGTACCGGCTTGCCCGATTTGGTCAGGAAAACGGTTTCGAGCTTGTTGACTTTCTCTCCTTTATAAAGGTTGCGCAGCTGGTAGAGCAGCTTGGCCTTGTAGTAGGGGTGCACCACGCTGGCCAGCGTGAGCGAAGGCAGCTCGTCGTCGTCGTAGCCCAGCTTCTCCTTCCAGGCCTTGTTCACGAACAGAAAGCGGTTGTCGATGCTCAGGTTCTGAATCAGGTCGTGGGCGTTGTCGAGGAAGTCCTGCAACCGGTTGCGGTTGTCGGTGAGGGCCCGCACGGCCACCTGCTTGTCGGTGATGTCGCGGCCCACGAACAGCACGCCGGTGATGGCGCCGGCGGCGTCGCGCTCGAACTCGGAGTGCCAGAAAAAGGTGCGGCCCCGGCCGTAAATGGTGAGCAGCGAATGCTCGAAGAAATCCTGCACCTCCTGCGTTTCCAGGGCCCGCTGAAAGGCGTAGCGGCGCGGCTCCTGCTCATCGGCGGGCGCAAACAGGCCGAAGTACTCGCGCCCAAGCAGCGCCTCGGTCGTGTGGCCGGTTACCTCGCAGAAGTACGTGTTCACGTCCTGAATTACGCCTTGGCGGTCGAGCAGCAGGTAGCACATGCCGGCCCGGCTGAGCACGTCGCGCAGCTGGCCGCGCGAAAAGCTTTCGGAAGGTTCTGCATCCGTTTCCGCTACCGCCGCCGCAAACGGTGCCGCCGGGGCGTGCTGCTGCAGGTCGCGCAGGGTCAGCAGCAGCAGCGAGTCGCCGTCGGCCGCCGCTCCGGCCAGCCGGCTGACGAGCACCCAGGCTTCCAGCGGGGCGCCGCCGCCGGCCGGCGGCCCGAGCCAGCGCCACGAGCGGGCCTCGCCCGAGTGAGCGACGGCGGCCAGCGCTTTGCGCAGCTCGGCCTCCGTTGCCGGCGAGCCCTTGGGAACGGGGCCGGCCGACGCAGTAAAAGCCATCAGGCCGCTGCCCAGGAGCCTGGCGCGGGTGGTGCCTAGGTACTCAACGGCGCGCTGGTTGCAGTCGAGTAGCATGCCGCCGGCGTTGTAGAGCAGCAACCCGTCGGCCGATTGCTCGAAAAGTGCCCGGTAAAGGTCGGGCGTAAGCGCGGCGGATGTAGGAGTGGCCGAGTTGCTCGGAGAAGAAGGCATGCAGCAGGCAGAGAATGGCAAAATGGCTTCCCCAACAAGCGGGTCCCCGAACGAAGTTCTTAAATTGGCAACAATTCCCGAATAATCCATCTTTTCGCGCCGCCAACCGCTCCGCCCGCTTTGCCACCCCGCCTGGTTTTCACCGTCACCACCGACCTCAACTACGACCAGCGGATGCAGCGAATCTGCGCCTCACTGGCCCACGCCGGCTACCGCGTGCTGCTGGTGGGCCGGCAGGGGCCGGCCTCGCAGCCGCTGGGGCCGCAGCCCTACGCCCAGCACCGGCTGCGCTGTTTTTTTCAGCACGGAAAATTATTCTACGCCGAATACAACCTGCGCCTGCTGCTGTTTCTGGCGGGCCAGCGCGCAGCAGCCTGGTGCGCCATCGACCTCGACACGGCTTTGCCCGTGTGGCTGCGGGCCCGGCTGGGCGGCCAGCCCTTCGTGTACGATGCCCACGAGCTGTTTACCGAAGTGCCCGAAGTGGTGGCCCGCCCTCGGGTGCAACGGCTGTGGCGCCGGGTCGAGGACTTTATCGTGCCCCGCGCAGCCCTGGCCTACACCGTGGGGCCGGCGCTGGCCCGGCTGTTCGGGCAGCGCCACGGCCGGCCCTTCGCCGTGGTGCGCAACATCAGCCGCCTCAGTGCCGAAGTGCTGCCACCGGCCCCCACGGCCGCCCCGCCGGATGGGTTTATCCTTTATCAGGGCGCGCTGAATGAGGGCCGGGGCCTGGAGGAGCTGCTGACCGCCATGCCCCATATAAACGGCCGGCTGGTGCTCTGCGGCGAGGGCGACCTGTCAGCGAGTCTGCGCCGGCAGGCGGAGGCGCTGGGGCTGCTGGCCAGCGAGCAGGTGGAGTTCCGGGGCTTCGTGCGGCCCGATGACTTGCGCGAGCTGACCCGCCATGCCACGGTGGGCGTGAACCTACTGCGCAACGTGGGCCTGAGCTACTATTATTCGCTGGCCAACAAGTTCTTCGACTACCTGCACGCCGGCGTGCCGCAGGTGGTGGTCGACTTTCCGGAGTACCGCGCCCTCAACGAGCAGTACGACGTGGCCGACCTCGTGCCCGACCTGGAGCCGGCCACGCTGGCCGCGGCCCTTAACCGGCTGCTGCCCGGCGGCGACGCGGCCCGTTACCAGCAGCTGGCCGAAAATGCCCGCCGTGCCCGGCCACTGCTCAGCTGGCAGCACGAGGAGCAGGAGCTGCTGCAACTGTACGCCGGGCTGCTACCCGGCGCAGACCTGAGCCGGGTAGCCGGGGCGTAAGCCCGAATCGGCCGTAGATTTGCGGCTCCTTACGCGCTGCTATGAACCCGCTGGCTAACCTGACTACCACTGCTGAACCGACCCTGCTCGTCATTACCGGCCCTACGGCCGTGGGCAAAACAGCGCTGTGCGTGGCGCTGGCCCAGCAGCTGGCCACCGATATTGTGTCGGCCGACTCGCGGCAGTTTTTCCGGGAGCTAAGCATCGGTACGGCCAAGCCCACCCGGGCCGAAATGGGCGGCGTCCGGCACCACTTCATCGACTCGCACAGTATTGCCGACGACTACAACGCCGGCCGTTTCGAGCAGCAGGCACTGGCCACGCTCGACGAACTGTTCCAGCGCCACCAAATCGTTATCCTGACCGGCGGCTCGGGGCTGTACCTGCAGGCCGTTACCGAGGGCCTCGACGATTTGCCGGCCGCGCCACCCGAAATCCGGGCCGGGCTGCACCTGGAGCTGGCCGCCCAGGGCCTGGAGCCACTGGTGGCCGAGCTGGCCCGCCTCGACCCGCTGGCTCACAGCCGCATCGACCTGCAAAACCACCAGCGGGTGCTGCGGGCGCTGGAAATCTGCCGGGCCACCGGGCAGCCGTTCAGCTCCTTCCACGGCCATAAAGCGGCCGAGCGGCCCTTCCGTATCATCAAAATAGCCCTCACCCGCGAACGGGACGAGCTGTACCGGCGCATTGACCAGCGCATGGACCAGATGCTGGCCGCCGGACTGGAGGCCGAGGCTCGTGCCCTCTACCCGCACCGTCACCACAACGCCCTCCAGACGGTGGGCTACCAGGAGCTGTTCGGTTACTTCGAGGGCCACTACAACTACGCCGAAGCCGTGCGCCTGCTCAAGCGCAACTCGCGCCGCTATGCCAAGCGCCAGCTCAGCTGGCTCCGCCGCGACCCACAGTACCACTGGCTGCACCCCGACGAGGTGAACTGGTGAGATGGTGAGTTGTTGCTCAGGGAGGCTATCGGCGCAAGTGGTGCCGGCAGGGCTTTCGAACAGCACCTCACCAGTTCACCAGTTCACTTCCATTGCAGGCTGTTGATGTGCTGGCCGATTTTGCGGCCTTCGCGCAGGCCCACTTCATTGTCCTGGCGGGAGTGGATGCCGCCCAGGAAGCGGGAGAGGGCCGATTCTTCGGCCGTTTCCCAGAACGAGTGGAAGGTGCGGGCCCGGAAGTCGGTGGCCCGCGCCACGTCGCGGCCGCGGCCTACGTGCGAATCGTCGGTGAACGTAAGGTTGCCATAAAGGCCCTCCAGCACCACCGCCGTGGCTGCCGACTGCGTCGCGTGGCCCGAAGAGTAGCCCGGGAACGGCGGCGCCGGCCAGAACGGTACCCAGCGAGGGTCGATAAAGCGGCGCACAAAGGTGTAGGGCCGCTCGTTGTTGAAGGTGTACTTGCACTTCCAGCAGATAACAAAGGCATCGGCCACGGCAATGCCCGTACGGGCGAAGGTTTCGGCGGCCTTCCCTAAATCGGCCTGCGTGGTATTGACTATAATGCGGGCCAGGTTGTAGGAATGGCCGGGCGGGGTAAACGTGTCGCTCGGGTCGTCGGCCCACCACACCGATATTTCCTTTTCCTCCTGCGTCAGGCTGATGTTTTTGGCGTACACCTCCAGGTACTGCGCATAGTACTGCGAGGTAGGCTGGGTGGAGTAAGGCAGGGGCGAGGGCATGGGCATAGCCGCATCGAGCGCCAGAAAAGTGCGGTTGCTGCCCCAATAAGGCTGCATTGGCCGGAGCCCGTTCTCGGTGGGCTGCCAGTCGCCGGGGCCGGTAGCGGGCACGTAGCTGCTGGGGAAGTTGCGCAGGTAGCCCTCGTGGCCACCGTCGGTTTTCGACCACGTAAAAATGGCCTCGGCTACGGCCCGGCCGTAGGCAGCCGAGCGTTCAGCCGTGGCCGCATCGGGGCCGGCATACTCGCGGGCCAGCGCCGTCTCCAGCGAGTCGATGCGGGCCTGGCTGGCGGCCGGGGCGTTGGCAAACAGGTTTTTGAGAATGAAGGCCTGGGCTGCGTTGGCGCTCAGGGGCCAGCGGTAGGCCGGGCCGGCCTCGGGCTGGGGCAGGCTGCCGAGCTGCTGCAGCTGCCCGCCCAACGAGCGGTGCCCCGGCATGCCCGCCACCACCGACTCGTAGAGCGTAAGGCCGGCGTAGCCCAGCGCCCGGGCCGCCACCGGCGGCGTGAAGCCGGGGCTCTGGCGCACAAGCTGCAGGGCAAGGGCGCTCCACTTGGTGGCCACTGCCGCGTCGTAGCTGCTGGCCGGGGGAACTGTGGGAGCAACTTCCGGCTCCGACTGGCAGCCGCTTAGCAATAACAGCGGTAAGGCCACATAGGTTAGCGGCCGCAGCAGCAGCGTAAAGTAGTGTTTCAGCATATTACTGAGAAATCAGCGCCTCCCCGAAGTGGCAGGCTTTCTCAGTAAATATACATCTTTATAAGAATATATTTATAAAATATATAAGATTAATTATCAAATTTTATTAACTGATTGCGCCTCCATTCCTGTCAACTGTCTAACGCATGGATAGGAGTGACGCAGGTATATTCTGATTGATAAAGGCTCATGCTATAGCAGTTCCGCGAACAGCGTCTCTACAACAGGGTAAACCGTTCACGAAACCGCTATATGCCACCCTCCCGAAGACATGAGCGCAATAAAAAAGCCCTGCTGATGCCCGCGGGCACCAGCAGGGAGCACTTGGTAAAGTGTCTAGCCAAAGCAGGTGCCAGTTGCTTCAGACTAGCGGTAGCCGGAAATCCGGTCGTCGGAAAGCTGCGCTTCAATGTGGCTTCAGACAAAAAGCACCATCTGAGGCGCGAGAACCAGCAGCTTACCGGCAATAGACTGGCTAGCGGTGCAGAAAACAGCGGAAATCCATGGCCGCTGCATTTTGCTGCCTCGCGTGAGCCGAGGGCGTTTACCAGGCCCGGCTGAGCTGTACCTGCGAGCCCGGCAAAGTGGTGCCGTGGTTATCATTCTGGAAAGCCAGCCGGCCCCCAAGCCGCCAGGTGCGCTCCTGGTTAAGGGCAAAATCAAGGTAAAGCGAGGCGATATAGCCAACATGCAGGCCCTTGTAATTATCGGGAACAGAAAAGTAGCCGGCATACTCGCTGTAACCATAGGATGTATAGCTCCTGCTTTTGCTGTACCCCACAAAACCCCCGCCACCCACGCCGAATTCTACCGTTCGGTTGGCCCCGAATGGCAGCCAGTGCAGCTCCTGCTCCAGGTTGGCCGCGTGGTACGACTGCGGGATGTGGTATACGCCCCCAATCGTGATGGGGTGCGAACTGCCGACATAAGCCAGCCGTGACACCGACCGCAAATGCGCGCCTAATAGCGGCGCATACTCCACGTGGGTTTTCAGCACCTGATAGTCGCCGGAGCCGTTTAGGGAGCTGCCGATAGCTACTCGCCAAAGCGGGTTTACGGTGGACGCGGTTTGCTGGGCCTGCGCCTGGGTGGCAAGGCCAAATACGCCGGCTAAAGCCAGAGTCAGGTAAACGAATTTCATACACAAAAGATAAAAAGGTTGGAAGGGGAACTTTTCAATTAAAAACAAAATCCCTGCCAAAGCATAGTGCTCGGGCAGGGAAATAATGGGTTTGTTCGTCGGTAAGCTGTTCGCAATCAGCCAGGCAGCTTTTACGCGTTCAGGATTTCCACCATCCGCATAAAGCTCTGGTTGATGAGCTTGCGCTTGTGAATGGTGTCGGCGAAGGGCGTGTACACCAGCTTGCGGTCGACGATACCGGCCATAACGTTGTGCATGCCGTTCATGAGGCCTTCCACGGCGGCAATGCCGATTTGCGAGGCCAGCATCCGGTCGGCGGCCGAGGGGGCGCCGCCGCGCTGAATGTGGCCGATAACCGTTACGCGGGTGTCGAGCTGCGGAATGGCAGCCTTCACCTGCCGGGCCACTTCGTGGGCATAGCCCTCCTCATCGCCCTCGGCAATAACGACCAGAAACGAAGTCTTGGAGCGGTTATGCCCGTTTTTAAGGGTTTCGATTACTGCCTCGGTCGAGAGCTGGGTTTCGGGAATCAGCACGATTTCGGCCCCGCCCCCGATGGCGCATGGAATGGCAATGTAGCCCGAGTCGCGGCCCATTACCTCCACAAAAAAGCACCGGTCGTGCGAGTCGGCCGTGTCGCGGATCTTGTCAATGGCCTCCAGGGCCGTGTTCACGGCCGTGTCGTAGCCAATGGTGTAATCGGTACCGTATAGGTCGTTGTCGATGGTGCCGGGCGCGCCCACAATCGGAATACCGAACTCCTGCTCGAAAAGCGTAGCGCCGGTAAAGGTGCCATTGCCGCCGATGGCCACCAGCCCGTCGATGCCGTGGTTGACGAGCTGGTCGAAGGCCAGCTGCCGGCCCTCGCGGGTCTGGAACGACTGGCTGCGGGCCGATTTGAGGATGGTGCCGCCCTTTTGAATGGTGTTGGAAACGGAGGCCGAGTCGAGCTTTACAAACTCGCCCTTCACCATGCCGCTGTAGCCGCGCATGATGCCGTACACTTCGATGCCGTGGTAAACGGCGGTGCGGACCACGGCCCGGATGCAGGCGTTCATGCCGGGCGCATCGCCTCCGCTAGTGAAAACTGCAATGCGTTTCATCATATTTACTGTTTCTTCCGTAAGCAAAGCGGCCAGCTGAGCCGCAGCTGCCAAAGGTGCGCAATTTGCGCCGAATCTACGCTACCTGCGCCTATAAATGCAAACCCAACACTAGTTGAACGTACAGCTTTTGGAGGGGCGGCATATCGGGCCTGTTGCGTATTGGCTGTTAAAGCTCTAACTTAACTTTCGTTGCAGCCGGGCGGCTCCACTCCGGAGCCATCCGGAGGCCCTCGTTTATCCTCGTTCTTCCCTGCCAAATACCCGCCCCATGTTCGGTTTTTTTGAAAGTGAGCAGACCAGAAAGGTTAAAAGCCACCTCGTTAACCTGGCCGCACTGGCCAAGGCCGACGGGCACATCGACGAGCGGGAAATGAATTTCATTGTAGCCGTGGGCCGTAAAAGCGGCATGCGCGCCGGCGAAGTGCGCGCCCTGGTGGGCAACGCCAGTGCCCACGACATGCTGCTGCCCGACAACGATTCGGAACGCTTCGACCAGATTTTCGACCTCGTGGACATGATGCTGGCCGACGGCGTAGTCGACGACACCGAAATGCGCTTCTGCATCGATATGGCCCAGCGGCTGGGTTTCGCCCCCAACATCGTCGCCGGCCTGGTACGCAGCATTTCGCAGGGCGTGCGCGACGGTCTGCCCCGCGAACGGGTCAAGTCGGAAGCCATGGCGCTGTTGAAATGAGTTAGAAATTAAAGGTGAAAAATTAAAAATGCCGCTGAAAATCCCATGTCGAGCTTTTTCAGCGGCATTTTTAATTTTTCACCTTTAATTTCTAATTGCTGAAAGTAGCCCTGCGCAGGCTTCGTCAATCTGCTCCATCGTGATGGTAAGGGGTGGGGCAATGCGTAGCGAGTTGTCGCAGAACAGGAACCAGTCGGTGAGCAGATGCTGCTCCCAGAGGGCGCGGTCGATGAGCGGCTTAAGTACGTCGAACGAGTCGAACTCGACGGCCATTAGCAGCCCGCAGTTGCGTACCTCTCGGATGCCGGGGTGCACGAGCTTTTCGCGGAAGCGCGCCGCTTTGGCCGCTACGCCGGCCAGCAGGTTTTCTTCCTGAATAACCCGTAGTGTGGCCAGCGAAGCGGCGCACGACACCGGGTGGCCGCCAAACGTAGTGCAATGGCCCAGAATAGGATCGGTTTTGAAGCCGGCCATGATGTGCTGGGGGGCAATGAAGGCGCCGATGGGCATGCCGCCGCCCATGCCCTTGGCCGTGAGCAGGATGTCGGGCTCGATGCCGAACTGCTCGAAAGCCCAGAGCGTGCCCGTGCGCCCAAAGCCGCACTGAATCTCGTCCAGAATGAGCAGCGCGCCCACCTCGGTGCAGCGCTGGCGCAGGGCCGGCAGGTAGCCGGGAGCCGGCACGCGCACGCCCGCCTCGCCCTGCACCGTTTCGATGACCACGGCCGCCGTGTGCTCATCAATAAGCAGTAAGTCCTCGAACCTATTGTGGCGGATGTGGCGCACATCGGGCAGCAGGGGCCGGAAGGCGTTCTTGAAACCTTCGGAACCCGTGATGCTGAGGGCGCCGTGGGTGGAGCCGTGGTAGGCGTTGTGGCAGCTGATGAGCCCGGTGCGATCGGTGTGGCGCTTGGCCAGCTTCAGGGCCCCTTCCACGGCCTCGGTGCCCGAGTTGGTGAAGTACACGTTGTCGAGGCGCGCGGGCAGGGTGGCGGTGAGGGCCTGGGCCAGCCGGGCCGGCGGCGCCTGCACCACTTCGCCGTACACCATCAGGTGCAGATACTTATCGAGCTGCTCGTGAATGGCGGCCAGCACCCGCGGGTGGCGGTGGCCCACGTTGCTGACGCCGATGCCGGAAATCAGGTCGAGGTAGCGGGTGCCGTCGGAGGCGTACATATACACGCCCTCGGCCCGCTCAATTTCCAGCAGCAACGGAAAATCGGAGGTCTGGGCCTGGTGGCGCAGGAAAAGCTGGCGGGGAGTAAGCATGCCGCAAAGGTACGCCCGGTTACCCACGCAAAAGCCAGCCGCTACGCATGTTCGTGCGCAACGGCTGGCTTTTGCGTGGTATATCCGGGCCCGCTAGTCGTCGGTGCCGCCAGCCGGGCCGCGGCCCTGACGGTCGGCCACGCGCTTGAGCACTTCGCGGGTGAACTGGCGCTCGGCCAGGAACAGGGCCGCCACCTGCCGCACACTGATGACGCGCTGGAACTTGTCGAAGTAGTCTTTTTCGAGTTCGATGTCCTGCTGGCGGAGCTTGAACGACTGACTGAAATTGTCGCGCAGCTGCTGCTCGCTCAGGGCATCGGTCTGGCTGGGGCGCAGCTGGCGCAGGCGCTGGTTCAGGTCGCGGCGCTTGGCCGTGAACTCGTTGTAGAGGGGCCAGAACTTCTGGGCCTGCTCGGGGGTAAGCGCAACGCGCTGGGTGATGTAGGCCACGCGGGCATTTTCGAGCTGGCTCAGCCGCTCCTGACGGTTGCCGCCGCCGCGCTGGGCAACGGCCTCGGGCAGCAGGCCGGCCGTTAGCAAGCTCAACAGTAGCAGGGTACGAAACAGGTAGTTCATCGGAATAAAAAGAAAGCGAAAAGGGGATGCAAAATTTACAGATAGCCTTCGTCGGTGGGCTGCTCGTCGAGCAGGTCGCGCAGCTCATCAGGCGAGGCCTGCCAGTAGGTGCTGGCGGGCGTGGCGTGGGCCGTGCCGGGCACCTCGGCCAAATCGGTGAGCGTGATGCGCTGGTCGGTGGTAAGCAGGTAGCTGAGCAGCTGCTCCTGCGGCACCCGGGCCAGGGCATCGGAGCCCAGCGCAGTCAGCGGAGTGGCCGGAGTCAGCCAGAATGCGGCCGCGAAGCTGCCCAGCACCACGGCCGAAGCCAGGGCCGTGCGCATCGGGGCCGTAAGGGCGGCCAGCCAGCCCCAGCCAGAAGCGGCGGCAGGCGTGGGCTGCACCCGCTGCATCACGCGCATCGGCAGCTGCTCGAAGTAGCGCTCGGGCGGCGGGGCCAGCGTGGGCCGGGGCCGGTTGCGGCGGTGCTCATCCAGGTTGAAAGGCGTATTCATGGCAGTTGGAAGAAAATACGGAGCAGAGGTTTAACGGGAAGCTAGCTGGCAGTGACAAATGCCTCGACTTTCTTCACGGCGTGGTGGTAGGAAGCTTTAAGGGCCCCCACGCTGGTGCCGGTTACTTCGGCCATCTGCTCGTAGGGCATCTCGTCGTAGTAGCGCAGGTTGAAGACCAGCCGCTGCTTGTCGGGCAGCGTGAGGATGGCTTTTTGCAGCTTCAGCTCGATTTCGTCGCCGGCCAGGCTTTCGTCGGCTTCGAGCTGGGCGCTGAGCTCGGCCGTGACGTCGGTGAGGGGCAGCAGGAACTTGCGGCGCTTGCTTTTCAGCCAGCTCAGGCACTCGTTGGTGGCAATGCGGTAAATCCAGGTGTAGAGCGAGGCGTCCTGCCGGAAGCCGTCGAGGTGGTTCCAGACCTTCACGAACACGTCCTGGGTCAGGTCGTCGGCATCATCGTGGCTCACCACCATTTTGCGCACGTGCCAGTACACCGGGCGCTGGTATTTGCGCACGAGCTGGTTGAAGGCCACGTTACGGGTGGTCGGGTCGCGGAACTTGGCAAGGATTTCCTGGTCTTCCAAAGGGCGCAGGCGGGGCGGGTGGGGTAGGGGCGGGTTCGGGCATTAGAGGCCGCGGCGGCAACCAGGTTTAACGCGGCCGGTCGAAATTACCTATGTTTAGGCTGATTCGGCTGCTTGAATTTTGTAATAGTCTGTATGCCAACTGTATTGCTTTGTCCTGTAAAAACTGCCCTGGCCATCGGGCTGCTGGGGGCCGCCGCGCTGCCCGCCGAGAGCGAGCGGTACCGGCAACAGCTGCTGGCCGACGAAGCGCTGAAGACCACCGAGCTGCGCGCGCAGTACGCGGCCCGCTCGTTCGGGCCGCTGTGGGTGGCCACCGAGCCGGTGCCGGTGGTGGGGTTTATCGGCGACAACTACCAGCGCCTGCACCTGAAGCTGCTGACGGTGCGCCCCGACCCGCAGCAGCCCGGCCGCTACCTCGTCACGGGTAAATCGAAGGTGCGCACTACTATTATGGCTTTCACTGGCACTTTCCGGGTGCTGCACGTGCGCGAAAGCCAGCAGCTGCCGCGCCTGCTCGACGACGCGCCCAGCCCGGCCGTAAAAGCCGGGCTCGTGCTGGCCGAGTATGAGCTGCGAGAACCGGCCGGCCAGCCCGGCGCGGGCGTATTCCGCGGGGTGCTGCACTCGCGCTGGTACCAGGACCAGGCCGGCCGGCTGCGCTACGACGACCTGACCAGCTACGCCGACGGCTTTGCCAACAACCAGTTTGTGGGCACCTGGCAATCGTACAAAACCGGCGCTGTGAAGCGCTGCAACTGGGGCGACTACCGCATTGCCAACAGCGGCGACCTCGACATCGGTGCCGGGGAGTTTTCGCCGGCCGAAAAGTACCTGGCCAATGGCTGGGCCGTTTACCAGCGGGCCTGTTTCAACAACGATAAAGAGGCCCGGCAGCAGGAGCTGGCCGCGTGGTGGAAATAGCCGCCGCCGGCTTTGTAAAGGTCTCTAGCGCTTCGTCGAGTAAGAAAAACCTATGGTAATGTTGGTGTTTTCGGGCACTTTGCCTTCGCTGTACTGCGAGTCGAAGGTGTAATTGTAGGCCAGCGTGACGGCCAGGTTGTTGATGAGTTTGAGGCTGGCCGCCGCCACGCTGCTGAAGCGGTAGTTGCTGAGCTTTTCCAGCGAAGGTTGAAAGAGCGTACTGGAATTGAAGGTGAGCGTTTTGTAGGAGTACACGATTTTCAGGCGGGTCGAGTTGCGGGCCGTGACCACCGTGCGGCCGTCGAAAAAGTTGGTTTGCTCGCGGATGAGGAGGTTGCTAACGGCCACCTCGCGGCCCAGCGAATCGGAGTAGAGGGCCCAGCCCGGCCCGGCGCCCAGCTGCACCCGCCGCGTGATGCCGCGCAGGTTGCTGCGCTCGAACCCACCCAGCGCGTAGGCCCGGAACCGCCCGCGCCAGTAGTAGGGCGTGGTGTTGAGCAGCAATTCGCGCTCCTGTAGCAGCCCGTTCTGCTTGCCGTAGGCGAAGCGCCCGTTCAGCGGCAGACCAAAGTGCGGGCCGCGGCTGATGGTGATATCCTGGGTGGTGGAGAGCAGCGTGCGGTTGACGCCGCCGCTGCTGTAGGCGCCCGTCAGCTGGCCCGCGTACACGATGAGCGTGGTGTCGGCCGGGGGCTTGCTTTGGGCGCGGGCGGAAGCAGTCAGCAGTACTAATAACAGGGCAACGAGCAGGTAAAGCTTGGGCATGCAGCAGGGGTGAGCAGTAGGGCCGGTGGCCGGCTGGCAGCGCCGGCGGCCGGGCGCAGAAGCGGGAGTGAGGCTTGGTTAAGCGCCTTCCCAGCGCAAAGGTAAGCGGGCCCGGCGCGGCCGTTGGTCGATGAAAACGGGCCGCAGGTCTAAATCGGGCTGGGCGGCGCGCCAAAGCAGGCGGCTTTTCCTTATCATTACCGCTAAACCGAAACGCGCGGCGGCTCCTGCCCGCCGCGTTTGCAAGCTGTCCTGTATGAATTTTCGTTTCGCGCTTTGTGCGCTGCTGCTGTGGATGAATGGGCTGCTGCCGGCGGCTAGTGCCCAGGTGATTCCGCCCCCCATGAAACAGGCGCCGGCCGCCCCAAAGGCCGCCGTGGCCCCGCCCGCCCCCACCAAGGCCCAGGACTCGGCCCGCTCCGAAAACCTGGTGTCCGATACCAAGGTGCTGCGCCGCATCGACTCGCTCAGGCGGGCCAACACCAGCCGGCTCGAACAAATCCAGGCCGAGCTGCTGACGCTCAAAAGCGGTACGGCCGACAAGCGCCGGGAGCGGGAGCTGGTCACCGAGCTCGGGGCCCTGCGCCGGGTCGACTCGTTGCGCAAGGCCCGCTCGCGCCGCTACATCGACTCGCTGAAGGTGAACGCCCAGGGCTTCCCGGTGGCCCCCTACGACGATACGCTCTTTTACGTGTACACCAGGCTCGGGCCCTTTTCGCCCCAGGAGCGCGCCCAGCTCACGGAAGAAAAAATCAAGCGCCTCGAAAAATCGGCCTTTTTCAGCCCCGATTCGCTGCGCATCTACCCCTCGGAGCAGAGCACCGACCTGATGTACGGCGAGCAGGTGCTGCAAAGCATCAGCGAAAACGACGCGCTCTGGCACAACGTGAGCCGCGACTCGCTGGCCCGCCGGCACCGGGCCCGCATTGTGGAGGCCGTGGCGCAGTACAAGGAGCACAACAGCCTGCTGAATAAGGCCAGGGAAATCGGCCTGACGCTGCTTGTGCTCGTTGTGCTGTATTTTACGGTGAAGTACATTTTCGTGCTTTTCCGCTGGATTGGCACCAAACTGGCCGCCAAGGAAGGCACCTGGTTTAAGGGCATCAAGCTGGGCAACTACGAGTTCTTCAACGAGCAGCGCCAGCTAAGCTCCGTGCTGCTGCTGCTGACGGTGCTGAAATGGGTGGTGGTGCTGCTGGCCATCTACCTGGTGCTGCCCATCGTGTTCAGCATCTTCCCCGGCACCCAGGACATTGCCGACACGCTGCTGGGCTACATCTTCAACCCGCTGCGGCGCATTGCGCTGGCCTTCTGGAACTACCTGCCCAACCTGTTCACCATCATCGTGATTGTGGCCGTGTTCCGTTACGTGCTCAAGGCCATTTATTCGATCAAGGAGGAAATCCGCGAGGGCAACCTCACCATCGAGGGTTTCTACCCCGACTGGGCCAACCCCACCTATCAGATTGTGCGGGTGCTGGTGTGGGCCTTCGCGCTGGTCGTGATTTTCCCCTACCTGCCGGGCTCCGATTCGCCGGTATTCCAGGGCGTATCGGTGTTTCTGGGCTTTCTGTTCACGTTCGGCTCGGGTGGCTCGCTCTCCAACATCGTGGCCGGGCTGGTGCTCACCTACATGCGGGCCTACAAGATTGGCGACCGGGTGAAAATCGGCGACGTGACGGGTGACATCGTGGAGAAAACCCTGCTCGTGACCCGCATCCGCACGCCTAAAAACGAGGAAATCACGATTCCCAATTCCTTGGTGATGAGCTCCTACACCACCAATTACTCCACGGCCTGTCCCACCCTGGGCCTGATTATGCACACCGGCGTCACCATTGGCTACGATGTGCCCTGGCCCCAGGTGCACCAGCTGCTGCTGGCCGCCGCCGTAACGGACGACGTGCTGACTGACCCCGCCCCGTTCGTGCTCCAAACCAGCCTCGACGACTGGTACGTGGCCTACGAGCTCAACTTTTACACCCGCGCCGCTGGCAAGCAGGCCGGCATCTACTCGCGCATCCACCAAAATATCCAGGACCGCTTCAACGAGGCCGGCGTCGAAATTATGTCGCCCCACTACCGCGCCGTGCGCGACGGCAGCCAGACCACCATTCCCGCCAGCTACCTGCCCAAAGACTACGAGGCGCCGAAGTTTCGGGTGGAGAATTCGGAGGACAAGTAGCACACCGTAGGAGCGGGGCTTAGCTGCGCCCCTACATGTTCACGACCCCTTCACCCAAAATCGTGCACCTTTGCGGCTGAACCCGATTTTGCATGAACAATACGCTGGATAGAATCAGGAAGCAGCTCAAGCACCGCTTCGACGCCATTGATAATATCCACCTCAAACGCGACCTGCTCAACGCCCTGCCGTTTTGGGTGGGTGCCTTTATTACGGGCCTGGTGGCCGTGCTCTATGCCAAGCTGTTTGCCTGGGCCGAGGCGGGCACCCGCTACGTGTACCACCACTCGCCCGAATCGAAATGGTGGTTTGTGCTGCTCACGCCGCTGTGCTTTTTCATTGGCTGGTGGCTGGTAAACCGCTACGCGCCGTTTGCGCGGGGCAGCGGCATCCCGCAGGTTACGGCCGCCATCGACCTCTCCAACCCCCGCCACAACTACAAAGTCAACCGCCTGCTGAGCATGCGGGTGCTGGGCATCAAAATTCTCAGCTCGCTGTTCGTGATTCTGGGCGGCGGCATTATTGGCCGCGAGGGGCCCACCATCCAGATTTCGGCGGCCATTTTCCGGCAGATAAACCGCTGGCTGCCGGGCTGGTACCCCAAAATATCCAAGCGCAACATGATTATTACCGGCGCCGCTGCCGGGCTGGCCTCGGCCTTCAACACGCCCCTGGGCGGTATCGTGTTTGCCATTGAGGAGCTGACGCGCACCCACCTCAACTTCTTCAAGTCGGCGCTGCTCACGGGCGTTATCATTGCCGGCCTCACGGCCCTCAACCTGCTCGGGCCCTACCTGTACCTGGGCTACCCGCGCCTCGACAACATCCCCATCTGGATGGTGTTCGTGGTGATGCTGGTGGCCATTATCGGTGGGCTGGCGGCCAGCGGCATGGGCGAGGCTATTCTGTTCATTATGCGGCGCAAGGAGCGGCTCACCTCCAACGTCGAGAAAATGGTGTTCCCGCTGGTTTGCGGGCTGCTGATTGCCCTGCTGGCCATTCTGGTAGATGAGCGTATCCTGGGCTCGGGCCGGGAAATCATGCTCGACACGCTGTTCACCGAAAACAAGCGCCTTTCTTGGTACGTGCCGGTGCTGCGGGTGCTGGGCTCCATTCTCACGTTTTCGACGGGCGTGGCGGGCGGCATTTTCGCGCCCGCGCTCAGCGCCGGCGCCAGCATCGGGGCCGTGGTGGCCGGCTGGATGTACCTCTCCGACACGGCTACCAACCTGCTGGTGCTCTGCGGCATGGTGGGCTTCCTCACGGGCATTACGCGCAGCCCCTTCACCTCGTCCATCCTGGTGATTGAGATGACCAACAGCCACAACATCATCTTCTATTTGATGATGACGGCGCTGCTGGCCAACCTGATATCCAACCTCGTCAACCGCCACGGCTTCTACGACCAGCTCAAGAGCCTGTACATTCTCGAAATCCATCGCACCGAAGCCCAGCGGCCGCCAGTGCGGGAAAAGCAGGAAGAAGGTGAAACGTCCAGCAATCAGTCAACTTAAAGCACGCCACTATGAGGACTTTACTAATTGTTCTAGCCATCATGGGTTGCTGGAGTGCCGCAGCAGGGCAGTCCGTGATTCAAGGAGATAGTATATTCTTAGGTATGCAGCCCGGAAAGTCCAGTGAACGGAAGGTTCGAGCCCGATTGAGTAGCAATTATCGGGTTAAGGAAATAATGGGTACTAGAACCGCAAAACTCAGGGATGGTGGTTGTGTCAGTAGCAACTATGTGGCGGCGGTGGCTATGAAATATGCCAAGAAAGGTATTACGGTGTACGTTGCTAAAAATGAGCGACGTTCCGAAAGGAACGATGTAGTGGAAGGAATAGACTTTGATAATAATTCCGCTATTCGGTCAGCCAAAGGCATCCAGCCCGGCCAGCACACATTTGCCGACGTACTAGCGCGTTACGGACCAATTGACTTTGATAACAAGGACAATACAACACCCAAAGTGCAAGAGTCGTCGGATGATGGGGAGAATTGGTTTACGAGTTTAGTTTTCCCAACCATCTAGTTTAGGAGTGCCGGCCCGCGCCAAGCGGGAGAGAACTTACTGTTGCGGAAAGTAGAAGTTATCAGGCTGGAAATCGACTAAATAGACAACCTTACATGCCTAACTGCCCCGGCCGCAACAAGTGCGACCGGGGCAGTTCCGTAATCAGGTTCAGGTAAAAACTACTTGGCCTTGCGGGCCATCACCTTCTCCACGGCGGCCACGATGGCGGCTTCGTTGAGGCCGTACTTTTCCATCAGCTGGTCGGGCGTGCCCGACTCGCCGAACGAGTCGTTGACGGCTACCATTTCCAGCGGCAACGGCTCCTCGCGGGCCAGCAGCTGGGCAATGGAGTCGCCGAGGCCACCGTTCATCTGGTGCTCCTCGGCCGTTACCACGCAACGCGTTTTGCGGGCCGATTCCAGAATCAGGCGGGCATCGAGGGGCTTGATAGTGTGGATGTTAATAATTTCGGCGTTGATGCCCTTGTCGGCCAGCAGCTTGCCGGCCAGGATGGCCTTCCAAACCAGGTGGCCGGTGGCGAAGATGCTCACATCGGTGCCCTCGTTGAGCGTGATGCCTTTGCCGATTTCAAAGGGCTGGTCGGCGGGGGTGAAGTTGGGCACTACGGGGCGGCCGAAGCGCAGGTACACGGGGCCCTCGTAGTCGGCAATGGCCAGCGTGGCAGCCTTGGTCTGGTTGTAGTCGCAGGGGTTGATGACGGTCATGTGGGGCAGCATTTTCATCAGCCCGATGTCTTCGAGAATCTGGTGGGTGGCCCCGTCTTCGCCCAGCGTGAGGCCGGCGTGGGAGGCGCAGATTTTCACGTTTTTGCCCGAGTAGGCAATGCTCTGCCGAATCTGGTCGTAAACGCGGCCGGTGCTGAAGTTGGCGAACGTGCCGGTAAAGGGAATTTTGCCGCCAATGGTGAGGCCGGCGGCCAGGCCCATCATGTTGGCCTCGGCAATGCCCACCTGGAAAAACCGCTCGGGGAAATCCTTCACGAAGGCATCCATTTTAAGTGAGCCAATCAAATCGGCGCACAGGGCTACCACGTTGGGGTTGGTTTTGCCCAGCTCGTGCAGGCCGGCACCAAAGCCGCTACGCGTGTCCTTCGATTCGGTGTAAGGAAAGTCTTTCATGTTTTAGGGCTTAGGGACTTAGGAATTAGGTCTTGAGTTGTTGTTGTAACAAAGAACGGTCATGCTGAGCGAAGCCGGAGGCGTAGTCGAAGCATGTCTACCGCAGTGGTAAACCCAACGTCAGGATTAGCATTGCGGTAGAGATGCTTCGACTCCGCGCAGCATGACGTTCCTGCTGTTCAGGGGGCAAGTTCCGGCTTTTTAACTTCGGGAAGCAAATCCAGCCGCTCGCGCCACTGCAAACCGGGCGGCAGCTCGGCGGCACTGAACTCCAGATGGATGACGCGGCGGGGCCGGGGGCTGGTGCTGCGCTGGGAGGCGTGCAGGGTAAGGGGCTGCATGAGCAGCAGGCCGCCGGCCGATACGGCGCACGTTACGGCCGGGGGCGTGAGGGCCGGGTACTCATCGTTGGCAATTACGCCGCGGCGGTGGGAGCCGGGTACCACGCGCAGGGCCCCGTTAGTGGCGTCGCAGGCGTCGAGGTGCAGGCGTAGGGTGACGATGCTCTCCAGAATTTCGGGTGGGGGCAACACGGTGGTTTCGCCGCCCTTGCTGCTCCAGGGACCGTAGCCAGGCAGCTCCCGCCGCTGGTCCACAGCCACCATCACATCCTGGTGCCAGGCTACCAGCCAGTTGGAGCCGGCCGGCTTATCGAAGAAAACAGCCTTTACCAGGTGCGGCGGCTGGCCCGGAAACAGCTCCGCCAGTAAAGTTCGCAGGCGGGGCGCCAGGAGTTGCGGCCATAGCTGCGGCAGCTCGCCCAGCAGGTTGCGAATGGCGAATACGTCGCGGCTGCGGCGAAAATTGGGCGAATCGGCCGGGGCCGTGGCTATGGTGCGGAGCAGGGCCGCTAGTTCTTCGGGGTTGAAAATGTCGGGCAGCACGGCGTAGCCCTCGGCGGCTAACTGGGTGGTCGCCGCCGGAAACTTCGCCGGACGATTGGCAACGCGGTTGCTCATAGCTGCTCAGGTTTGGCTTGCAAATGCTGCCGGACTGCCTGGGCGGCGGCCGGGTCGTCGGGGTGCTCGTGCTGATAAACCATTTTCTCCGCCAGGGCCGTATCATCCCGGTGAAACCAACGGATGATGGACGAGACGGGGGTAAGCAGCACGATGCCGCCGATGGCCATCAGCAAAGCCGTGCGGCGGAACACGCTGGTTGCCACGGGCTGCCCGGAGCCGCGGCCCGCCACAAAGGCCCAAAGCTGCACCCCGGCCCCGAGCACCAGGCCCGCCACGATTTCCACGGTGCTGCCTTGCCAGGCCAGCAGCCGGAATAGCACCCCAATCAGAAGGAATGATAAGGCAATACCGCTGACTACGCGAAGGCCGGGCAGTTTTAGGGGGGCCAACCCGGCTGGTCCGGCTGGCTCTGGCGGGCGGGCCTGAAAGTAGCCACCGGCGAAGTACAGCAGAGCTAAAGCCAAAATCCCAACCAGCATAACCGGCAGGCCCCCGCCAACAAAAGCCGACCGCAAAACCAGCCCCAGCAGCGCCAGTACGAAAAAGCCCTTTTCAAGCAGTCGAAACGCGTTGTACATGGAGTGGTGGATTGCCAGGTTACCTTCCGAACAGGCTAACCGAGCTGGTCTGGCCCGAGCGGATGGTGAAATTGCGCACGTCGGTGAAGCGGCTGCCGATGGCGGTGGCGGTGCGGAAAACGAGGCGGTAAGCGCCCGGCTGCATGGGTAGGTTGAGTTTGGAGCTGCCGCCGGGGGGCAGGTCGTACACCCAGGTCTGCTCGCCATCGGGGCCGAGCTGGTAGATGCTGCCGTAGCCCTGATAGTCGGAGATGCTGTTGAGGATGCCGGGGGCCTCGTAAGTAACAGTTGTTTCCTGGCCCTGCTTTACCGAGAGGCGGCGCAGCTGCCGCGGCAAAGTCAGCAGCTCCACTTCGTAGTCGCCGGCCAGCAGCTTTTGGCGGCTGCCGAAGGGCAGGGCCAGCACGGTTTCGGGGTTGCCGCGGGCGCGTACTACGGCCTGCACCCGGCCGTAGGGGTTGGGCGAGAGGCCGGGGTTTTGGAGCCGCAGCGTGCCCTGGGGCGTTTTGTAGGTGAGCACGTTGGCCCGGCCCGGCTTGATGGCCAGGTTAGCCACCCGCACCGGCGGCACCGTGTTGATGGTCAAATCGTAGCTCTGAAGGGCGTCGATGTCGAGGGCATCGGGCTGGCCCTGGGCGTTGCGGTAGTGCACGTAGTTGTACTCGGGCTGGCCCGTGACGTTGTTGATAAACGTCAGGTTCACGTCCGATTCCACCGGGCGGCCCCGCTCGTCGGTCAGGTTTACGGCCACGGTGGTTTTGGCCAGCGTCTGGGCCACCACGTCGTTGAGGATGGTGCGGAAGGTGCTCACGTCGGCCGCGTTGTAGTAGGTGCCCAGGCACGCCAGCTGCTGGCCAAACTCGCGCTCGGCCCCGATGCCAATCACGAAGGGCTTCAGAAATACCCGCTTGCGCTGCAAGGCCAGCGAAGTCGCGCAGGGGTCGCCCTTGCACGATTCGAGGCCGTCGGTTATCAGAATCAGCACGTTGCGGCTCTGCTTATCGGCCGGAAAATCCTGGGCCGACTGCA
Source organism: Hymenobacter actinosclerus (assembly GCF_900111515.1). GTDB lineage: Bacteria > Bacteroidota > Bacteroidia > Cytophagales > Hymenobacteraceae > Hymenobacter > Hymenobacter actinosclerus. The sequence continues at coordinate 873,755 of NZ_FOHS01000002.1, read as the reverse complement.
AGAGCGAGTAGGTGATGGGCGTGTTGCCGCGGGGCTGAATGGACGTGAGGCGGGCTTTGATGGCGGCGGCGTTTTTGGGCGCGAACGGCACTTCGAGCCGCGAGTCCTCGCAGTTGTTTTCCTTGTTGTCATGCTGGTGGCCGTAGGCGCGCAGGGCCAGCTCCAGGTGGGGGTAGGTGTTGAGCGAGTCCACCATCTTGGAGAGCAGCCGCTTGGCCACGTCCCAGCGCTGCTCGCCCTCCCAGGGTGCCCGCATCGAGCCCGAGGCATCGAGCAGGAACAGGATGCGGGTGGTACGCGGCGGCGGGGCCGGGGCGGCGTTCTGGGCCCGGCCGGCGCCGGGCAGCAGCGCCACCACCAGCAACAACCCCAGAAACGCCAGCCACTGCTTCATGTTGGGTTGGAATAGGTATCGTTCAACGTCGCGCCTCACCCCCCCGGCCCCCTCTCCGAAAAAGGAGAGGGGGAGCCAGACGGCTTTTATAGAGTGCTATTCGGGCAGGAAAGAGGCGTAATCAGCGGCCAGGAAGCCCTGCCTAATCAGTGAAATCACGATTAATCAGCGAAAATCAGCGATTAATAGTCCGACGCCTTTTCCACTTCCAGCTGCTTCAGCGCTGTGGCTAGCTGCTCGTCGTTGGGAGCTACGCCGTGCCACTTGTGCGAGCCCATCATGAAGTCGACGCCGAAGCCCATCTGGGTGTCCATAATCACCATAATCGGCTGGCCCTGGCCGAGCAGGCTTTGGGCTTCTTCGATGGTAGGCAGCAGGGTTTCGAACTGGTTGCCGTCGGTTTCGAGCACGCGCCAGCCGAAGGACTCGAACTTGGGTCGCAGGTCGCCGAGGCCGCCAATTTCGGCCGTGGGACCGTCGATCTGCTGGCCGTTGCGGTCAACGAAGGCAATCAGGTTATCCACTTTGTGGTGGGGGGCGTAGAGGGCAGCTTCCCAAATCTGGCCTTCTTCCAGCTCGCCGTCGCCCATGAGCACGAACACCGTGCGGTCGTCGCCGTTGAGCTTTTTAGCCTGGGCCGCGCCGGTAGCCACGCTCAGGCCCTGGCCCAGCGAGCCGGAGGCAATGCGGATGCCGGGCAGGTGCTCGTGGGTGGCAGGGTGGCCCTGCAAGCGCGAGTTCAGCTTGCGGAACGTAGCCAACTCGCTCACCGGGAAATAGCCCGAGCGGGCCAGCACCGAGTAAAACACCGGCGAAATGTGGCCGTTCGAGAGGAAGAACAAGTCCTGGTTGATGCCGTCCATGTCAAATGGCTCGGGCGTGTGCTTCATCACTTTGAAGTAGAGCGACACCAGCAGCTCGGTGCAGCCCAGCGAGCCGCCGGGGTGGCCCGAATTCACGGCGTGCACCATGCGCACGATGTCGCGCCGCACCTGGGCGGCAATCTGCTTCAGCTCGGCTACCGATTTGGTGGCTTCGGGGGCGTGGGTTTCGGAAGTGGTGGGCTGGGCCATAGGTGTTATGAGGAGTAGGAGGTAAGCAAAGGTAAGCACCCTTAGGTGGAGCTGTTGGCTTTTTTGTCCATTATGAAATGCAAGAGCGATGTAGGGGCGGAGCCTACACTTGGCGAAGAAACCTGCTGCTTAAAAAAAAGCCCCGCCGAGGTGGCGGGGCTTCCGGAGCCTTTATAGCAGCTGAGCCGCGTGGTTCTTGGTGTCGACTTTGGTTATCACCTTCTCGATAGTGCCTTCCGCATCAATCAGAAAAGTGTAGCGCATGGTGCCCATGTACTTGCGGCCGTACATCGATTTCTCCTGCCACACGCCGTAGGCCTCCACCAGCTTTTTGTCCTCATCCACGAGCAGCGGAAAAGGCAGCTCGTGCTTGGCACTGAATTTCTGGTGCGACTTGGCCGAATCGATGCTCACGCCGAGCACCTGCACGCCGGCCGCCAGCAGCTGCTGGTAGTTGTCGCGCAGGTTGCAGGCCTGGGTAGTGCAGCCGCTGGTGTCGTCTTTGGGGTAGAAGTAGAGGGCCACTTTACGGCCCCGGTAATCGGCCAGCCGATGCATGGTGCCGTGCTGGTCGGGCGCTTCGAAGGCCGGAGCCGGTTCGCCTGCTTGAGGTACTGCCATGCCGCGAAGATAGAGGGTTGACGGGAGATAGGGAAATCAGTAGCGGCCGAAGAGTGCCCCGCGCTACGGCTTGCTGGCCACCGGCTGAGGGGTGAACAGCATGTCATCGACCGGAAAGCCCAGCTCCCGGCCCCGGCCCAGCAACCGCCCGCGGATGGAAAGCTCCAGGTGCGGCATGCGGCTGAGAATCCAGAGGGTTTCGCGGTCGGGCGAGCCAACCAGGGCGTATTGGTAGTCGGCTTCGTCGAGGGCCAGAATCCAGTAGTCGCCGGTGAATGGCCAGAAGAACTGGACTTTGAGCTTGGCGTTGGTGCCGTCGGTGGCCCAGGCGGTGGCGGTAGCCGTGGTGGCGGGGCCGCCGATGCTGCCCTGGTGGCAGGTGTTGCGCACGCCCACTTTGCCATCAGCGCGCACTTTGTACTCGGCCGTTACGTGCTGGCAGCCCTTCTCGAAGCGCACGGGCAGGCGGGCAATTTCGTACCACAGCCCGGCGTAGCGGTGCAGGTCGACGTGGGCCACGGTGGGCAGGTCGAGGTGGTTTTTGCGGCGCGAGTAGGCGTAGGCGGCCACGCCGGCGGTTACCACGGCCGCGGCGGCTCCGAGCAGTACCGGCTGGCGGCGTTTGAGCAGGTTCTTTTTAGACATCGGGATTCAGTGGTTGGGTGAATCCGGTTGTACGCGAGCGTCGCGGTTTAGGCCGTTCTCCGCGTGCGCCTCACCCCCCCCTGACCCCCTCTCCTCAACGAAGAGGGGGAGCCTTGGTGGGAGCTATTAGCTGATAGCTGTTAGCCATTGGCTTCGTTCAACGGAAAAAGCTAACAGCTAATAGCTATTGGCTATGGGCTAAGAAGACCTACAGCACTACGTTGATAACCTTCTCGTTGCCGGCCTGGTCGGTGAGGCGCAGGGTGGCGGGGCCGCGCAGGGCCGGGCCCAGCGTGTCGGAGCGCTCGGTGAACAGGGTGGCGTTCTTGTGCTCGTAGCGCAGCAGCCGGAACTGCCCGTTCACTTCCAGCTGGTAGCTGGCCAGGCCCGAGAGGTCGTCGCCCACCTTGAACACCACTCCATTCGCGCCCTTGCTCAGCAGCCGGCCCGAGGGCGGCGTGGTGTCAGTAAGGATGCGGAATTGCCCGAACCCCCGGACGGAGGCCGTGATGCTGCTGCCGTCGGGGCTCCACTTGCCGCCCACGTAGCCCTTGCCGCCCTTGGCCGTAACGCTGTAAATGGCCGAGCGGCGCAGGTCGGCGGGGGGCGTGTCGGGCCGCAGGGTGAGGGCCAGGTTCTCGTAGAGCGGCGTGCGGGGCAAATGCACCGTCCAGAGGCCCTGCTGGTAGCTGGTTTGCAAGTACAGCGTGTCGAACAGCGTTTTTGGTCCGAAGCCCAGGCTTAGGTTGGCGGTGGCAAAGCCGAACTCGCGGCCGGCCGGAATCAGGGCCTCGCGGGTGAAGCGCCGGGTGAGGTTGCCGAACCGGATGGAATCGGGGCGGCCGGCGCGCAGGTCGTAGAGGTAGGTGCTCTGGCTCTGGTCGGTGTAGCTGGGGCGCAGCGTGAGGCGCCGGCCGCCGCGCAGCAGCGTCACGGGCCCGGCCACGGCGGCCGTGTCGGGGTCCGAGGTTTTTACCACCAGCAGGTTGCGGCTGATGTCGTAGCTCAGGGCGGGCGTTTTCACGGCCGCCGAGCGGGTGTGGAAGTACGCTGGCTCCTCACCCCGCAGCACCAGCCGCAGCGGCGTGGTGTTGCCGTACGAGTCGGCCAGGCGGATTTCTACGTTGTACACCTGGCCCGGCTCCACGGTCAGGCGGCCCTTGCCGGGGCCGGTGGTGTACATGCTCAGGTCGTTGCCGTCGTCTACGAACAGCTTCTCGAACTGCCGGCCCTGGGTGGCCCGCCACTCGTAGTCAACGTGCCGGTTTATCTGGCGCGAGCCGTCGGGAAACGGCACGTCGTCAATGGTGTGCTGGTACACCTGCTGCCCGTTCACGAGCACGGTGGCCTGCTGAATACCATTCTTGTTCCACACCTTGTCAAACCTGTCGAAGCCCTGCACCAGCAGGCCCACCGAGCCGCTGGCGGCAATGGTATCGGGCCAGGCGTAGCTGCCGTCGGCCAGGGGGGCCTTGGGCACGAACACGCGCTTGCCAAACCGGCCTTCCACCCGCGCCGCAATGCCCAGCGCCTCCACCGCAAACGCCTGCACCACCGGGGCTACGTGGTCCTGGATTTCGGCGAAGCCACCCCACTGCAACGGGTTGAGCTGGTGGCCGGTGGCCGTGCGCACTTCCCAATGCACGTGCGGCCCTACCGAGCCGCCGGTATTGCCGCTCAGCGCCACCACCTCGCCGCGCTTCACGGCAAACTGGCCGGGCTCGAAGAACAGCTCCAACTCGTAGGTCTGCTTGGTGTACTGCTGGCGGCGCAGCTCCTCGGCCGCGGGGCCTTTAAAGCTGTTGAGGTGGCCGTACACCGTCGTCAGGCCATTTGGGTGGGTGATGTAGAGCACGTTGCCGTAGCCGAAACTGCTCTGCTTGAGCCGCGACACGTAGCCGTCGGCCGAGGCATAGACCGGCAAATCCACCCGGCCATCAGTCTTGATGTCGAGGCCGCCGTGGAAGTGGTTGGGCCGCAGCTCGCCCATGCTGCCGGCCAAAAAGTTCTCCTGGCCCGGCTTAATGGGAAACAGAAAGTAGCCCTGAGCCACCGCCGGAATACCCGCCCGCCGACCCGGCGCGGCGGGCGTTTCGGTGGCGCTGCCGCCAGCAGCGTCGGCCGCCGGCTGCTCCAGCGCAGGCGCCGACTGCTGACTCTGGCAGGCCGAGGGCTGCACACCCATTAACAGTAAGAAAGGCAGGGCGAGACTAAAATGAGCTTTTAGTTGATAGCTTTTAGCGGATAGCTTTTTCAAGACAGAGCGAAAACTTGGCAAAGGAAGGGGAGAGAGCAGCACGAAGCCTGACGGAACGCACGCTAAAAGCGAATGGCTGTCAGCAAACCGCTCGAAAAAGCAGCCTATTTAACGGCCAGATCAAGCATTTTCTCGTCGCCGATGAAACCCGTGAGCTGGTCGCCGATGTGCACGGGGCCCACGCCGCTGGGGGTGCCGGTGAAAATCAGGTCGCCCATTTTCAGGGTGATGAAACGCGAGATGTAGCTGATTATTTTGTTGAAATCGTGCAGCATGAGGCCCGAGTTGCCCTGCTGGCGGGTTTCGCCGTTCACTTCGAGCCGGAAGTCGATGTTGGCCAGGTCGGCGAAATCGGCTACCGGCTTAAAGGTTTGGGAGATGGGGGCCGAGCCGTCGAAGCCCTTGGCCAGCTCCCAGGGCAGGCCCTTGCTTTTGAGCTGGCTTTGCAGGTCGCGGGCCGTGAAGTCGATGCCCAGCCCGATGGCATCGAAGTAGGTAGGCGCGAATTGCTCCTCGATGTTCTTGCCGTTTTTGCACACGCGCAGCACCAGCTCAATCTCGTGATGAATATCCTGGGAGAAGTCGGGCATGAAAAACGGCTGGTTGCGCTGGAGCAGGGCCGTATCGGGCTTGGCAAAAATGACGGGCGCGGCGGGCGTCTCGTTCTGGAGTTCGGCAATATGCTCCGCGTAGTTGCGGCCGATGCACAGGATTTTCATGGGTTGGAGGCTGTCTTGGGAGGCTGAAAGAGGAAGAGGCACCGCCGTGCGGAATATGTTGCGCCGCGCAGCCCCCACCAACCCCAAAAGTAAGGGTTATTCGTGGGGCTCGGATACCAAAACGGGGAGGTTTTTGGTTGGGCTAGGCCAAATGCAAACATTTTGGCGGGTTGCTGACGTATAGGCCCTCAGTAACGGTTGCGTTTGCGCCGGGCCTTGGGGCCGGGCTCAGGGGCCGCTTTTCCCGCTTTCAAAATCCGCTCTTCCCATGTTAAAGAAATTCGCTCTGGCCAGCTGCCTGTTTATGGCCGCCGCCTGTTCCACCGTTCCCATCACCGGCCGCCGCCAGCTCAGCCTGGTTTCGGATGCCGAAATGAACCAGATGGCCGCCCAGGAATACCAGAAGGTGCTGGCCAGCAGCCAGGTAGTAAGCAGCGGGGCGCAGGCGGCCATGGTAAAGCGCGTGGGCCAGCGCATCGAGCAGGCCGTGCAACAGTACTTCAGCCAGCAAAACCAGTCGCAGCAGCTCGAAGGCTACGCCTGGCAGTTCAACCTGATCCAGGACAAACAGGAAAATGCCTGGTGCATGCCCGGTGGTAAGGTGGCCGTGTACACCGGCATTCTGCCCATCACGCAGGACGAAAACGGCCTGGCCGTGGTAATGGGCCACGAAATTGCCCACGCCGTGGCCAAGCACAGCTCCGAGCGTATGAGCCAGCAAATGGCCGCCCAGGGCCTGGGTGGGGTGGTTTCGGCGGCCGTGGGCCAGAACCCAACGGCTACTCAAAACGTGTTTCTGCAGGCCGTGGGCGTGGGTTCGCAACTGGGCCTGCTACGCTACGGCCGCAACCAGGAGTCGGAAGCCGACCGGTTGGGCCTGATTTTCATGGCTATGGCCGGCTACAACCCCGATGGAGCCGTGCAGTTCTGGCAGCGCATGGATTCGCGCGAAAACCAGGCTTCCCCACCCGAATTCCTCTCCACTCACCCCTCCAACGGCACGCGCATCGCCAGCATTCAGCAGGAACTGCCCGAAGCCCGCAAATACTACAAGGCCCGCTAAACCCGGCCACCATCGAAACCTGGACCACGGGGGCAGGCTGTACACACCCGCAGCCTGCCCCCGTTGCTTGGCGGGTAACACCGCAATAATCTGTAACTTTAATGATGAATCGTTTTCTGCGTAACAGCGCCGCTGCCTGCCTGAGCGCCGCCCTGCTGCTGGGCGGGCTGAGTGCCTGCGAAACCACCAAGCGGGGCTTCCCGGAAGTCAGCTCCCCCAACAACAACCCCGACGAGCTGGGACGGCGGCAGCTGGAAGCCACCAGCAAGCAGATTGCCCAGGTAGTGAACAGCAAAGTGGAATACCTGACCAACAAGCAGGAGCTGGCCACTCGGTTCACCCGGCAGTTTGGCGACGGTACGTCGGTCAATAAAACCATCATCCGCAAGGTGCAGGAAACGCCCAAGGATAAGGCGGTGTACTACCTCGTGGGCATGGGCCTGCTCGACGGCCGCTTCCGGGCCATGGCCATTCCGCTGCAAAGCTCGTCCGATAACAGCCTGTACCTGAGTTCCAACGCCCCGCGCTACATCCTCAACAGCGTGGGCTGCACGTTCTGCTACTTCAACTTCGAGCGCAACGAAATCGTGGGCACCTCGTGCGAGGAAAATACCGGTGGCAGCCGCTGCGACCTGACGGTGGAAAACAACAACGCCTTCTTCGCCCGCTGATGCCTTCTTCGCCCGCTGATTATGCTTAGCCACAAATGGCTCCTGCGCCTCTCGCTCACGGCTCTGGCCCTGCTGGTAACCACCGACCAGCGCCGCCGCCGCCCCACGCCACCCCCGCCGCCCAAGCCCGCCGATGAGCCGGACGAGGAACTGGTGGGAGCGTGCAAAACTTCTTAATGCAAAAGGGTCCGGGCATCGACGCCCGGACCCTTTTGCATTAAGAAGCGGAAACCGCCTGTACACCTTGCTATGCTGCCGCCCCGTGCGCCTCCCGCAGCCATGTACGCAGGTCAGGCGGTTCCAGCACTTCCACCTCCCCCCCGTAGCTGAGCAGCTCCATTCGCAGCTCGTGGGTGTCGTATACATTCAGGCTAAGGCAAATAGCGTCTTCGGTTTCTGATTCGAGCTGTTGGGAGGCGTGCAGCGGGTAGCTGAGGGCGTAGCGGCCCTGCACGGGCGCGAAGCGCAGGCGGATACGCGCGGGCTCCTGGCCATCGGTGGGGCGGGTGATGCCGAAGCAGTGGGCAAAGTAGCTGGCCGCCTCGAAGCCGGCGGGTGGCCGGAAGGGACGGGTGGTGGGCGTGAGCTGCCGGATGCGGTCGAGGCCGAAGCAGGCGAGGTGGCCGCTGCCTTCCATCATGCCCAGCACGTACCAGCGCCCCCGCGACTCGCGCAGCAGCAACGGCCCCAGGCTCCGGGGCGCGGCGGCCGGCTCCCAGTGCTTCTGGTAGCGCAGCTCCACGATGTGCCCCGCCTGGGCCGCCCGCAGCAGCGGCCGCAGATACTCCAGCCCCAGCGGCCGCCGGGCCTCGGCTTGCACGAAGGGGGCCAGCGCAGCCGGTAGACGCAAAAACTCGCGCAACTCCAGGGCCTCCAGCAGGGCCGCGTGGCCGGGCGGCAGCAGCTCGGTTTCGGCGATGTAGTAGCCCTGGTGGCGGCGGCTGCGGATGCTGACGCCGAACAGCTCGGCAATCTGGTCCCGGTCGCGCCCGAAGGTGCGCTCCCCGTAGCTGCCCTGCCGGTCACCGACGCTGGTTTGCTCCAGCAGGTAGCGCCGCAGCTCCGCAAACGGCACCGGCTGCCCCGGAAACCGTTGCAGCCGGGTTATCAGGTGCAGCTGCCGCAGGGTGGTGTAGGGGGACATTTGGACGCTTTAATTAACTCCTATACTTCTATCGAACTCGTTTAGAATAACATCAAAATATTTGTCAATATCATTGCGCCATAAATATCCGGGATGATAAGTACGGACCGCAAATCCCACATTTGGTAGTTCAAGGCGAGCTAACTGACGTGTCGTGAAATCATCTGAAACAGCATTCATGTTTAAGTCGCCGAATACTTCACTGATAACAGAATCATAGTTAGGTCCTGTTAAGAATAATATAATATTAGGTTTTAGAATTTCAATTTCTTGAGGAATAATTGAAAAATGTTCTCTTTCCACTTGATGAATAGGAGCTGATGGAAATCCAATTCCTTCATGTCTGCCTATTTTAGTTATATTATTCCAAAGCAAAGCAATGGATTTATCAGGATGACGCTCCTTTATAAGCTTTACGAATCTGCTCACTCCATTCCAAAATTGACCAGAATAGTGCCAGCATTCACCAGAATTGAAAAATTTATCGTAGTAACCGATAATTGAATTCATGTCCTTATGAAAAGGCTCATACCAGCTATTCGTTTCTTGGCCAAAAATCATTATCCTTATATCGGCATTACTATAAAATTCTTCATCTTCAACTTTGAGTAGTAACGGGCAAGCAGGAGTATCTTCAACATTATCATCTGTTAAAAGAGGATAGATTGAGTCGAATAAATCTTGCCACTTAGAAGCGTATAAAGATTCTAAATATTTGTTGAAACTTTCCATATTAAAAAAACAATTTGGTTTGAAATAAATCAAAAAAATTAAAAAATAATTCATATATTATGAAAATAAACTATATGTTAATTTGAGCATTTGCATCTCGGATTTCAGTAGTAACATGGAAAGATGGTGTTAAAATATCTCTTCAAATAGTTTGTAATGGATGTTCAAAGTCGGGCAATAGGTTCGCTAATAAAGCCACTAAAATCTCAATCTCCTAATTTTTCGTCCAACCCCGCCAACAACTCGTTCAGCGCCGCTTCATCCGCTACCAACAGCCGCCAGCCGCGGCCTTCGGGGTCGGGGGCGATGATGTGGGCGGCGGCCAGCTCGTTTAGCAGGCGGGTGGCGTAGTTGTAGCCGATTAAAAACTGCCGTTGCAGCAGGGAGCTGCTGGCCCGGCGGCGTTGCATGAAAAGGTAAGCGGCAGCCTCGAAGTAAAAGTCGCGGCCGGTGCGGGCGTTGGTGGGCGGCGGCGCGGGCTGGAGCAGGCGCGGCGGTTGCGGCGGCAGGGGCGGGCCGTAGCCGAACAGTACACCCACCCATAGTTCGGTGGGCAAACCGGCTTGTAGGCCGTGGCCGAAGATGACTTCTGTTTGGTGGTTGCCCAGCGTTTGCTGCAAATACTCCGTGATGGTGGTTAGCTCGTCCATTTCCAACTCGGCGGTAGGGTGGGAGAGGATGCTGAGCAAAGCCGTGGCGGTGGGGGCCTCAGGGGCGGGGCCGAGGTGGTAGGCCTGGGCCTCGGCCGCCGCCTGCCGGGCCGCCCGCAGGGCCCGGCCGGGGCCGCTGCTGCCGGCGCTGCCCACCCGCAGGCTGGTGGCGTGGCGCAGCACGGCGCGCGCATCGTCCACATCGACGTTGATATCCGCGTCGTTATCGATGAGCACCGCGCACAGCGTGGCGAATTGGGCGGCCACCCGCGCCCGGTTGGCGGGGTAGTCGGGCGTTTGGGCAGGCTGGGCGTGGGCTTCCCACTCGGCGAGCAGGGTTTCGGCCGGCATTTCGGGCGGGGCAGTCATCAATTTGCAGGAGCAAGTGGTGAACGAAAGCCCAAACGTAACAACTGAAGCCGCCAAACTGTGTCGGTTTCGGATTCAGGCTAGATTTTCTTTTGTCGACTAAGGGATGCTAAACCAGCCGAAGCCTGTAACTTGCCAAACGGCGAGAGTTTCGGGAAAAAACGCCCACGAAATCCGTGTAATCCGTTAAAATCCGTGCCCATCCGTGATCCTATGAAAGTCTTCAAATCCGCCGACCTGATTCGTAAAAGCAAGTACATCAGCCGCGACCTGAGCTGGCTGCGCTTCAACTACCGGGTACTCGACCAGGCCCGCGACACCAGCCGCTCGCTGTTCGATAGGCTGCGCTTTATGGCCATTACCAGCTCCAACCTCGACGAGTTTTTTATGATTCGGGTGGGCTCGCTCTATAACTATATCGACTACGGCAAGGAGCGCGTCGATTACTCGGGGCTACGCGAAATGCCCTTCCGGCGCAAGCTGCTCGACTTTGCCCACCGCTTCGTCAACGACCAGTCGATGACGTATTTGAACGATTTGAAGCCGCAGTTCGAGAAGAACGGCTTCAATGTGCTGGCCCTGAGCGAGCTGACGGAGGTGGAGCTGAAAAAGGCCGACGGCTACTTCAAGAACACGGTGTTTCCGCTGCTCACGCCCATGGTCTACGACTCGTACCACGGCTTCCCAATGATGATGAACCAGATGCTCATCTTCGGGGTAGTGACGCGCACGGGCTCGGGCGACATCGAGATGGAAAAAGGGCAGGAGCGGCTCACGTTCGTGCAGATTCCGCAGAACCTGTCGCGCTTTTTCGAGCTCACGCGGCGCGACAAGGTGCTGTTCGTGCCCATCGAGGAAATTGTGCGGGCCAACCTGCCCAAGCTGTTCCGTAACGTCGAAATCCTGTCGGCCGATTTGTTTCGCATTACCCGCAACGGCGACTTCACGCTGGAAGAATCGGACGACATCGACGCCAATTTCATCAAGGAGATTCAATCGGGCCTGAAAACCCGCAAGAAGGGCCGGGTGGTGCGCCTGGAAGTGGAGCCTAACGCGGCCGCTTTCCTGATGCAGGTGCTGCGCGAGCGGTGGAATATCGACAACGGCAACGTGTTCGTTATCAACTCGCTGCTCGACATGAAGGGCCTGCTCCAGATTCTCAAGCACCCCAACTTCCGCAGTAAAGGCTTCAAGCAGCCCGCGCCAGTGCCGCCCCTCACGCTGCCCGACACGGTGGAGGAGAACCTGTTCGATTACCTCAAGCACCAGGATGTGCTGCTGCACCACCCCTACAACAGCATCGACCCGGTGGTGCGGCTGCTGGAGCAGGCTGCCGAAGACCCGCACGTGCTGGGCATCAAGCAAACCATTTACCGCCTCGCCGACGACTCGCGGGTAACGGCCGCGCTGCTGAAGGCGGCCGAAAACGGCAAGCATGTATCGGTGCTGTTCGAGGTGAAGGCGCGCTTTGATGAGGAGCGCAACATCCGGGAAGGGGCGCGGCTCGAAAAGGCCGGCTGCTTCGTGATTTACGGGGTCAGCAAGTTCAAGACCCACACCAAAATGCTCATGATTATCCGCCGCGAAGGCGAGAAAGTGACGCGCTACGTGCACCTGGGCACCGGCAACTACAACGAGCAGACCTCGCGCATCTACACCGACGTGAGTTTGCTGACCACCGACGAAGTGTACGGCCACGACGTGTCGGAATTCTTCAACGTAATCACCGGCCACAGCCAGCCCGACGAGTACGAATACCTGATTACGGCCCCCAAAGACATGCGCCAGCAACTGGTCTGCCTGATTCGGGAAGAAATAAAGAACGCCAAGAAGGGCCTGCCCAGCGGCATCGTGATGAAGATGAACTCGCTGGAAGACAAGGAGATGATTGACGAGTTCTACAAGGCCAGCAAGGCCGGCGTGCCCATCCGGTTTATCGTGCGCGGCATCTGCTGCCTGCGGCCGGGCCGGGCAGGCCTGAGCGAGAACATCGAGGTGCGCAGCATCGTGGGCGACTACCTGGAGCACGCCCGGCTGTTCTACTTCCACCAGGCCGGCACCCCGAAAGTGTACGCCGGCTCGGCCGATATGATGGTGCGCTCCTTCGAGCGGCGGCTGGAGGCGCTGTTTCTGCTGGCCAACCCCCAGATTAAGCGCGAAGCCACCAACATCCTCTACTACAACCTGCTCGACAACCAGAACACCTACGTGATGCGCGAGGATGGCGCCTACGTGCGCCGCACGCCGGTGGAGGGCGAGCCGGTGTCCAACCTGCACAAGGAGTTCTACAGCCGCAACTTCACCGTTATGCCCGAGGAGGCACTCTATGATGATTGGCTGTCGGTGGCCAACATTCAGGCTTCTTCCAAGAATGCCAACGACCAGCCCAAGGAAGCCGTGGTCGTCATTACGTCGGAAATGCTGCCCCCCGCGCCCGGCGAAGTCGAGCCCGAGCCCGTCCGCCGCCAGAAGGAAGTCCCGATGAGCGCCGGCCTAGATTACGACGCCCAGGAAGAAGCCGATTTGGCATGAGGTGAAATAGTGAGATAGTGAAATGGTGAATTGCCGTTCGGGAGACCTGTTGGCGCAAGTAGCGCAATCGGGCCCTTTGAACAGCAACTCACCATTTCACCATCTCACTATTTCGCCGTTACTCTATCTCGGTAGGGCGGCTTTTGATGGTGGTGGTGGGGCCGCCGGGGCGGTGGTCGTCGCGGGCGCGGAATTCTTCGAAGTGCTCCTCAAACAGGGTTTGCAGCATACCATCCTTGAGGCCGATATCGGGCACGAACATGTGCTGCACATCGGCCCACTCCATGGCCGAGACGTAAATGTGGCCGGCGGGTACGATAACGTCGGCGCGGTCGGGGTTGAGCAGGGCCACGTTCACGCGCTCATCCATGCTCATTTCGGTGATGCTTTTCAGCACATCGGCAATGCGCTGGCGGCTTACGGGCCGGTCGAGGGCGGTGCCGGCCTGGGCCATGCTGTAGAGCTTGTTGATGTTGCCGCCCGTGCCAATGGCCCGCGACACCTGGTAACGGCGGCCATTCTCGCGCACCCAGTCTTCCATGCGCTGCCAGGTGGCCCGCATGGCGTCGGTGCTCAGGCCGGCCTCTTCCTGCTGCATTCGCCGGATGCTGCCCACCTCAAACGACTGGGAAGCCACCTTGCGGCGGTTGTGGTAAATATTGAACTCGGTGCTGCCCCCGCCCACATCGATGTGCAGGTAGTGCTTGTTGTCTTCAAGCAGGTGCTCAATTACGCGGTTGATGTACAGCGCTTCGGCCTGACCGTCAATCACGTTCACGCGCATACCCAGCTCGTGCTGAATAAGAGCGGCCACTTCGGGCCCATTTACGGCGGTGCGCATGGCCGAGGTAGCACAGATGAGGTAGTGGTTGGGCGCCACATCGTGCACCTCCATCAGCAGCCGGAGCGCGTGCAGCAACTTGATAAACTTGGCCTGCTTGGGCTCCGAAATCCGACCCGTAGCAAACACGTCTTCGCCCAGCCGCAGCGGGTACCGGATATACTCGACCCGCTTGAGCCGGTACCGGTCTTCGTGGTGCAATACGGCCGAAATCTGGCAGCGCACCGCGTTCGACCCAATATCAATGGCGGCAAGCTTGAGGAGAGGAAACTGCATGAGCAAATATAGGGGTTCAATAGCCGGTTGCCAGGGGTGAGTTGCCAGTTGTCAGTTGCCAGTTAGAAGCACGGTCATTCTGAGCGAAGCGGAGCGAAGTCGAAGAATCTCGCGTGCTGACTTTGCCAAAGTAATCCTGACGACAGGGTTAGCATAGCACGCGAGATTCTTCGACTCCGCTCCGCTGCGCTCAGAATGACCGTGCTTCTAACTGGCAACTGACAACTGGCAACTCACCACTGGCAACTGAACACTCATTTATTTGTCAATCCGGAAGCCCAGGCCGAACTGGAGCAGGTTGTTTTCCACGGATTTCTGGTAGGAAACCGACAGGGCGAACTGGTCGGAGACGGGCGCGATGTAGAGGCCCGCGCCGTAGCCCTGGTGCCAGCCGCCGGGCGAGGAGCCGTTCAGGTACACCCGGCCCCGGTCGTAGAAGCCGAAGGCGCCGTAGGAGAAGGGCAGGAAGCCGTTCTTGGAGCGGCCCAAAGCGAGGCGCAGCTCCGTGTTAAGGTAGAGGCTGGCGTCGCCGCTGAAGCGGTTGCGGTAGTAGCCGCGCAGGCCTTCGCGCAGGCCCAGGCTGGTGAACTTGTAGAACGGAATGTCGTCGTTGTTGCCGTAGTTTTTGGCGCCGCCGCCCTTCACTACCAGCGTCATCGGAATCAGGATCCGGGCCGTGCCGTAGTATTGGGCAAAGCCCTGGGTAAGGCCAAAGTTGCCCTTGGTGCCATTCAGCTGATGGTAGGAATCGTGCTGGACCAGCAGGCGGATGCCGCGCTGGGCAAAGCTGGGCCGGTCGCGCAGGTCGAGGTCGAACAGCGCGTTCAGGCCCACCAGGCGCTGAAAGCTGGTGTTGGGCTGCTGGTCGTTGGGCGTGCCGGGCGTGTTGGGCAGCGTGCCCAGATAGCTGTCGGCCGCAAAATCGTTGTTGTAATACTCGTAGCTGGGGCCCAGGCGCAGCACGCTGCGCTGGAAGAACGTGCGCTCCAGGAAGCCGCTCACCTGAATGCCCTTGTAGCGGGCCCGGTAGAACTTGTCGTCGTAGCGGTCCTGGCTGATTTCGGTGTTGTTGCCCAGGCCGAAGAAGTTGTAGAACGGGAAGTAGCTGCCATAACTGAAGGTTGCGCCCGCATCGACCTTGCCGATGGCGTAACGGTGGCGGGTGCTGGCCGTGAACTGGCGCTGGCCGCCGGTACTGCCCTCCAGCAGGAAATCGTAGCGGTTCTTATAGCCCGGCTTGCGGAAACCCTGGCGCAGGAACGACACGCCCGCGCTGGCCGCGAAGCCGTCGTTGCGGTTGTAGCCCAGCCCAATAGTGGGCCGGTAGGAGTTGAATTCGAACTGCTCGCGGTCGTAGGCATTCACGCCGGGCTTGGTCGAAGTACGGTTGTCGGCCTCGGAACCGAGTTGCATTTCGGTGTCGGGCACGTCGTACACTTTAGTGAGCGTGCGCAGCCCCCGCACCCGCGAGTTATCGATGATCTGGTCTTTGCCGTCGCCCCCGATGATGCGCACCAGAATGCTGTTGCTGGCCTCGCCGGTTACCGTAAAGATGTCGCGGCCCGCCAGGCCATAGAGGCTGATTTCCTCGGTTTCCTTGGGCTGAAAGGTGCGGTCGAACAGGGCCGGGCCGTTGGGCTCGTTGCCTTCACTGGCCCGGTCGAATAGCTGCACCCGCACCGTACCATCGGCCAGCCGGTTTACCAAGAACACCTCGCCCTTGTTGGAACCCACCACATCCACGCGCTGGGCCAGCAGCAGGTAGTAGCGGTCCAGGGCCGCGGGCAGCGCCTGAATGCGCGATTTAAGTTTGCGGTTGATGTCGTCGGTCGACAGGTGCTGAAGCTCGGGTGGCAGGGTGGCCGTGGCCTCGTCGATGGCGGCCGGGGTGATGTTGGCTTGCAGGTACCGGGCAATGTCCTGCCACTGCTGGCGGTTGAGGCTTTGCAGCAGGAACCGGTCGAGGTGGCGGGCGGGCCAGTTCAGGCTCTTCATGTCGCCAAACTCGCCCTGAAAATCCTCGATGCTGGGCAGGGCCCATTCGCGGTTGGCCAGGTAGGTCAGTGTGCCGTTCCAGAGGGTAAAGGCCTGGTCCCGGTCGCGCGGAATGGGCTTGTAGAGCGCCTTTTTGCCGTCCTCGTAGGCGGCCCACTTGAAGTTGTCCTCGTGCTTGCCGAAGTCGGCCACCAGCATATCGAAGGCCCGGGAGCGACCCAGGGCCACGGCGTCTACGCGGTTGTCGTTGTCTTTGTAGAGCTGGCGGAAAAAGCTGAACGAGCGGCGGATGTTATCGGCGCCCGCAAAGCCCGGCAGGTTGGGCTTGGGGTCCTTGGGGCGCTCTTCGAGCGTACCGAGCAGGCCGGCGTAATCGTCGCGGTAGGGGCCGAGCTGCTGGTTGTCGGGCAGCACGAACAGCCGGGGCCGGGCGTGCAGAATATCGGTTTTGTCGAGCAGCGAGCTGATAACCAACGCCGAGTAGGGGTGGGCCGTGGGCGTGATGTCGCGCAGCACGTCGGCCGCGAACGAGCGGCGCAGCTCGGGCGGCAGAATCTTGGTCACGTCCTTGTCCACCGACCGGAACACGTACTCCGACGAGTCGGCGGCAATCAGTTTAAGCGAGGTTGTCTGGCGTCCGCCGCCGCGCCCGAAGGGCCGCAGCCCGCCCAGCTCGTTGCCCAAATCGAGGGTGCGCACCTGTACCGGCTGGGTCCACGACGTGCGGTAGGCCGGCCCCAGCCAGAACCGCGACGATTTGGTACCGCCGTACTGGGCGCCGGCCGGCAAGGTCTGCACGGCTACAAAAGGCACATCGGGTTTGGGCTCGGCCACGCCTTTGGGGGCCGAGGGACACTCGGGAATAAAGCTGTTCACCGGCACATTGGGCAGGCGCGGCTCCTGGCAGGCGCTCTGAAACAGCGTGCCCGCATAGGCCGACTGCACGGCGTCGCCCGTTTTGCTAAACGTGAAAAAAGTGGTTTTTACGGTGCCGTCGGCGTAGTATTCCAGCGCCGAAAAGCCCTGCTGAGCCTCGTTGAATTGCGAGTCGCGGTTGTTGGCTACGTACCGGGCTCTGGTAAACGAGCCGGCTACCAGGTGGTAGCTGCCCTGCAACGGCGTAAGCTGCAAGCTGTAATCGTGGGCCGAAGCATACACCGCGCCCGGGTGGTCGCGCAGCGTATTGAGCACTTCTTTCTGAAACTCCTGGTAGCGCGGGTTGGCCAGGTCGCGGGGCGTGCCCACGTTCTGACGGTAGGCTGCGCTGATGGCCCCGGCCACCGGCGGCCACAGGTAGCGGCCCAGCGGCATGTTGCCGCCATATTCGCCATTGCTGACGACGGGCTGGTGGCCCACCAGCAGCACGTTGCGGTCCTTGGTGTCGTCGAGTACGTCCTGGAGCTGCTCGCGAAATTCCTCCTGGGTCAGGGTTTTGCAGTCGGTATCGGGGGCCTCGGGCTTGTTGTAGGGGTGGGTAAACCAGGGCGAGTTGAGGGCCACCAGCCGCACCTGGGGCGCCACATCAATGATGTAGGGGCCGGGGCAGCCGTTTTCGGGAATGAAGGTGTGCGCGCCGTTGTGCTTGCTGATGTACTTTTCGAGCCGTCGCACCCGCTTGAGGCCGTCGGGGCCGGAGTTGTCCCAGTCCTTGTCGCCGGGCACGAAGAACAGCTTACCGTTCGGGAGGCCTTTTACCAGCGCAATCAGGGCGTCAATGCGCTCGGTCTGGCCGGTGCGGCTGGAATCCTGCTTGCCGCCCAGGCCCTCGGCAGCCACCACGTCGCCCAAATGCACCACCGTAAACGGGCCGGTTTGCCCTTCCAGGGTGCGGCGCAGGGCTTGCAGATGGCGGGCCGGCAGCTCGGCGCCGGCGGTGTTGCCGAGCAGGTATACCGTGTGAGCCGGGCCGGGAGAATTCTGAGCGAAAACCGACAAGGAGGCCGTGAGGCCCAACCCCGTCAGCAGCGTGCGGGCGTAGCTAAATACCATAGAAGAAAACGTGTAGGGTTTTCTTGTACGGACCGGCCCGATTTCCGATTTAATCCAGCCTTAAATTTTCTGATTAACTGCTCGGCCAAGCAGCGCGCACCCCGCGCCGCACGGCCGCCTGCCCCAGTAGTACCAATGCACACGGCAGGACGACCCACTTCAATTCGCTCCTTAGTACCCGCGCGCCCCATTCACCCAAAAAGTTTTTTACCCCAATCGGTGAAACGGCAATGGGCCGGAACCCAAAGAAGTGCCGTTCCGCATCAAACGGGCTGAAAAAAGCCACGCCCAGGCCGCCGGTTGTCAGGGCGTCGAGTATGCCGTGCGAGGCCGTAGCCAGAAACAGCAGCAGCCACAACCGCCCACGCGGTGGCGCGCTGGTCCGGCCACCCACCAGCAACACTGCCGCAGTAGCGACCACCACGGCCGCCAGCAGCGAATGACTCAGCCCGCGGTGGCCCCACATACTGCCGTAGGCCACGTGCAACTTGAAGCCGACCACGTCGGCATCGGGCAGGAAGGCGCAGGCGGCGGCCAGCAGCCAGTAGGGCCAGTAGCGCCGCTCGGGCAGCAGCAGCTTACCCAGCGTGGCGCCTAATACGCAGTGTCCGACTATAGAAGCCATGAGCAGGGAAATGGGGCACAGACTGCAGTCCGTAGCCCGAATAGTAACCGCTAATTCGATCAGGTAAAGAATGTAAGCGGGACGCAAGTAGGGCTAAATCCGGCGTAACCGGGAGCTACGGCCTGAACTCCGTGCCACTCTTACCTTCCCGCCAGCTGTTCCCGCAACTCCGCCGCCACGCGGGGCAGGCCGGTGGTGGCGGGCTCGGTGATGAAGTGCAGGCGCGGGCGGGCCGACACCGGGGGCCGGCCGGGGTCAATGATATAGATGGGCGCGGTGCGGGGCACGTAATCGACCAGACCGGCTGCGGGGTAGACCTGCAGCGAAGTGCCTACCACCAGCAGCACATCGGTAGTGGCTACTTCTTCGAGGGCCACATCCATCATGGGCACCGCCTCGCCGAACCACACAATGTTGGGCCGCAGCTGGTGGCCTTGCGCGCATTTTTCGCCCAGCTCAATCCGGTCACCGCTCATCGGGTACACCAGCTCCTCGTGGCGCGAGCTGCGGCTCTCGAACAGCTTGCCGTGCAGGTGCAGCACCCGCGAGGAGCCCGCCCGCTCGTGCAGGTCGTCGACGTTCTGGGTGATGACGACGACCTCAAACTCGTCTTCCAGCCCGGCCAGGGCGAGGTGGCCGGCATTGGGTTGGGCCGCCCGGGCAGCGGCGCGGCGCTGGTTGTAAAACTCCAGCACCAGCGTCGGGTTCCTGGCCCAGCCCTCGGGTGTGGCTACATCTTCGATGCGGTGGCCCTCCCAGAGCCCATCGGAGCCCCGGAAGGTGGCCAGCCCGCTTTCCGCCGAAATGCCGGCCCCGGTTAAGGCAACAATCTTTTTCATGGTGGTGGTTGGTGAAATTGAAGGTAGCAGAAGTGTCATTCCTCCTACGTCGGAATGACAGCCTTATAGGTCTTCCTGGAGCTGCACAAACCGGCCCAGTTCGGTGCTCCGGAACGTCCATTCGGGCGTACCAACGCGCGACTGAGCGGGGTCGAGGTAGAACCAGGCCCCCAGGCCGGTATCGTCGTACAGGTTGGTGAGTACGTGCATCTGCTGGGCGGGCATATAGCTCTGGGCCAGCAGCACCACGCGGCGGCCGGTGGCGGGCTGCACGGCCACATCGAGCACCAGCACGGCGTGGCCCGGCGAGCCGCCCCGGATGAGCACGTCGCCGGCCTGCACCTGGGCCAGGGGCGTGGGTTGCAGTTCCTTGCTCAGCGAAAGGGTGCCGGCGTAGGTGAAGATCTGGTCGAGGTAGCGGCGGAAGTTGGGGTGGCTGGGCGCTTCGGCAGGCCGGGCGGCGGGCAGCACGTCGTTGCCCTTCACCCGGAAACCCCGCCCCGAGTACCAGTCCCTGAATCCAATGTCGTCGCCGCTGGTGAGGTGGAAATGCACCTGGTCGGGGTTCTGGCTGAACAAATATTCGGCACGCAGCCGGATAACGGCGTCGGCGCACTGCTGCAGGTCGCGCGAGCCCACATCCATATCGAGCACGGCCGCGTGCACATCCTGGCGGTCCTTGAGCTGGCCGTTGTAGAGCTTCACGGGTGCGCCGGCCGGCAGCAGCGGCAGGTAGCGCAGCCAGTGCCCGAACGAGCCGGCGGCCACTGCCACCCGCTGGTAGCCCTTGGGGGGCGCGAACCGGGCGGCCACCGTCTGGGCGGCCCGGTACCGGCCGGCCGGCAGCCAGGCGTACAGTTCGGGCGCGGGCGGGTCGGGCAGGGGTGGAGCCGGTGCTTCGGCCGCGGCGGCAATTGCCGTGTCAGCCGTTGCCGGCAGCCCCGTGGCCGCCGATTCGGGGTTGGGCCCGGTGCAGTTCAGCAGGAAAGGCAGCAGCAGAAGATGGGCTTTAGGCACGTGGCAGAGCTTTAAGAGTAAAGTGCAGGAACGCGGCTGCAGATTAGTTATTTGCTGGCGCACCCACAAAAAAAGCTCCGGCCAGGGCGGCCGGAGCTTTTCAGAAAGCATACTTTGGTGGCAGATGTCACCGTCAGCAAACCAGGTTCAACCGCCGGCCTATTCCGCCTTCTTCGTTGGCTTCTTGGCGGCCGGTTTCTTGGCCGCAGTAGTGCCGGCCGCTTTCTTGGCTGGCGCCTTTTTCTTGGCGGCCGGCTTCTTAGCGGCCGTTTTCTTGGCCGGCGTATCTGTTTTGTCTGCTGTGGCGGGCGCGGCTTTCTTGGCGAAGCGGCCGCCTTTGGCGGGCTTGTCGGGGGTGGCCTCGGCCAGCTCCAGGCAGCGCTCCAGGGTCAGCTCGGTGGGTTCTTCGCCCTTCGGAATCTTCACGTTCTTCTTGCCCGCCACGATGTAGGGCCCGAAGCGGCCGTTGAGTATCTGGATGTCGGGGTTTTCGGGGAAAGCCTTGATGAGCCGCTCGGCATCGGCCTTGCGCTTGGCCTCAATCAGCTCCACGCCCTCGTCGCCCGTGATGGTGTGCGGGTCCTGGTCCTTGCGCAGCGAGTAAAACTTGCTGTCGTGGCGGATGTAGGGGCCGAAGCGGCCAAGGGCAGCCGTCATGCTCTTGTCCTCAAACTCGCCTACTACCCGCGGTAGCTTGAACAGGTCGAGGGCTTCCTCCAGCGTGAGGCTCTCGATGAACTGCCCTTTGCGCAGGCTGGCGTACACCGGCTTCTCGTCTTCGGGGGCACCTTCGAGCGGCTCAATCTGCACGTAGGGGCCGTAGCGGCCGAGGCGCGCCGTCAGTTTCTGGCCCGTTTCGGGGTGCAGGCCGATTTCGCGGGTGCTGCCCAGCGTGCTGCGCTCAATCTCCTCGCCCAGCTCCACAGTTTTATGGAAGGGTGTGTAGAAGCCGCTTAGCATGTCGGTCCAGTTGTCGAGGCCGTCGGCAATGCGGTCGAACTCGTCTTCTACCTTGGCCGTGAACTGGAAATCCACGATGGCCGGGAAGTGCTCCACCAGAAAGTCCGTTACTACCATCGCCACATCGGTGGGGAACAGCTTGGCCTTATCGGCGCCGTAAGTTTCGGTCTTGATTTCGGTTTTCACCTGCTCGCCGTCCAGCGTGAGCACGTGGAACTTGCGCTCCTTGCCCTCGCGCGAGTCCTTTTCCACGTAGCCGCGCTTCTGGATGGTGCTGATGGTGGGCGCGTAGGTGGAAGGCCGGCCGATGCCCATTTCCTCCAGCTTTTTCACCAGCGAGGCTTCCGTAAAGCGGGCCGCCGGCGAGGCAAACCGCTCGGTGGCCGTAAACTGCAGCAAGGGCAGCTGCTGGCCCACGCTCAGGGGCGGCAGCCCCCGCGAAAACGACGATTCGGCAGGCTCGTCGCTGTCCTGCTCGTCGTCGTCCTTGCTCTCGGTGTAGGCTTTCAAAAAGCCTTCAAACGTGATAACCTCGCCGCTGGCCGTGAGCGTAACGCCCGGCTGGGTGCTGATGCCGATGGTGGCTACGGTGCGCTCAATCACGGCATCGGCCATCTGCGAGGCCATGGCCCGCTTGCGGATGAGGTCGTAGAGGCGCTGCTCCTGCGAGTCGGCGCCGGCTTTGAGCAGCGTGAAGTCGGTGGGGCGGATGGCTTCGTGCGCTTCCTGGGCCGAGGCCGACTTGGTTTTGAAGTGGCGCGTATGCGCATACTCGGCGCCGTAAGCGTCGGTAATGGCCGTTTTAGCGGCCGCAATGGCGTCCTCCGACAGGTTCAGCGAGTCGGTTCGCATGTAGCTGATGCGGCCGGCTTCGTAGAGCTTCTGGGCCACGCTCATGGTCTGGGCCACCGAGAAGCCGAGCTTGCGCGAGGCCTCCTGCTGGAGCGTAGACGTGGTAAAGGGCGGCGCGGGCGTGCGTTTGCCGGGCTTCTGCTCCAGGTTCTGAATGGCATAATCGGCACCCACGCAGCGGGCCAGAAAGGCCTCGGCTTCGGCGCGGGTTTTAAAGCGGGTGGGCAGCTCGGCTTCGAGCACCGCCCCCCGGCCGGCATCGAAGCGGGCCACCACCCGGTAGGCCGACGTGACGGTGAAGCCGCTGATTTCCCGCTCGCGCTCCACGACCAGCCGCACGGCCACGCTCTGCACCCGCCCGGCCGAGAGGCCGGCCTTTACTTTTTTCCAGAGCACCGGGCTCAGCTCGAAGCCTACCAGCCGGTCGAGCACCCGGCGGGCCTGCTGGGCATTCACTAGGTTCAGGTCGATTTCGCGCGGGTTGTCGATGGCCTTGAGGATGGCCGTTTTGGTAATTTCGCGGAACACGATGCGCCGCGTTTTGTCGGCGTTCAGGTTCAGCGTTTCGGCCAGGTGCCAGCTGATGGCCTCGCCCTCGCGGTCATCGTCACTGGCCAGCCATACGATTTCAGCTTCCTTGGACAGCTTTTTCAACTGGCTGATAATCTCGCGTTTATCGGCAGATACTACGTAGGTGGGCTTGAAGCCGTTGGCAACATCAATGGCGTTATTGTCCTTGGGCAAGTCGCGGACGTGGCCGAAGGACGAGCGCACAACGAAGTCTTTGCCGAGGTAGCCCTCGATGGTTTTAGCTTTGGCGGGCGATTCGACGATGACTAGATTTTTGACCATAGGTGGGGGAGGGGCGCGTGGGACGTGTGTAGGGTAGGAACGGCCCAAGCCGCGCAAAAGTTAAAATCGGCCGCAAAGATGCGGCAATAATCCGCCCGCTTCCTAACCCCGCTCAAATAAGCGGGCCAGGCAGCGGGCCGGCAATGCTCCTTATATATAGGAGTAGCCGTGGCGCCGCCCGGGCCCCGGGCCAGGCTAGCAGGTTGGTGGCTAACGGCTAAGCTTGGCCCGGCGCGGCCCCGGCAGAAAAACCCGGGATTTTTATGGCAGATAGTGGCGCAAGGTGCGGGCGAATCGGCAGTTCTGCTACCTTTGTTGGCTAAGAATTCCCTTCCCGGTAGTTTTGTTTGCGCGCTGCCCAGGTTGCGCCGCTTTGGTTACTCTTCCTCCCTATGGCTTCAGCAAAGACGTCCCCATCCACCCGTCCGGCCGCCGCAGCTCCGGACTCCGCTACGGCAACAGCGCCCGCAGCCGCTTCGCAGCCGGGCCGCAGCAACCACACCCGCAAGAAGGGGGAGGAGGACTCCCGCCAGAAGTCAATCCGCAGCTCCGATTCCGACTATATCAACGACCAGCTCAACCGGGTGCTTTACGCCCTCGATGCCTTTAAAAAGGGCGACGTGAGCGTGCGGCTGACCAAGCAGAACGACGACATTTTCGCCGAAATTGCCGAGGCCTACAACTCGATGGTGGACATGATTGCCGGGGTGGGCGGCGAGGTGTCGCGCATTTCTAAGGTGGCCGGCGTGGAGGGCAACCTCAAGGCCCGCGCCTCGGTTGATAACGCTGCCGGTTTCTGGCGCGACATGATCAACAACATCAACGGCCTCGTGGACAGCATTGCCGTGCCGGTGCTCGAAGTGGGCAAGGTGCTCAAGAACATCAGCCGCGGCAACCTCGACGAGACGTTCCAGATTCCGGTGTCGGGCGACTTCAAGGTGATGGCCGAAACCATCAACAAGACCATCGACAACCTCAACCTGTTTGCCGGCGAGGTAACCCGCGTGGCCCA
The DNA here is from genome assembly GCF_900111515.1 of Hymenobacter actinosclerus. Classification (GTDB taxonomy): domain Bacteria; phylum Bacteroidota; class Bacteroidia; order Cytophagales; family Hymenobacteraceae; genus Hymenobacter; species Hymenobacter actinosclerus. Next base: position 849,627 of record NZ_FOHS01000002.1, on the reverse strand, counting down.
GGAAGTAGGCACCGAAGGCAAATTGGGCGGCCAGGCCTCGGTGCCCAACGTGGGCGGCGTGTGGAAAGACCTGACCGACAACGTGAACACGATGGCCAGCAACCTGACGAGTCAGGTGCGCGACATTGCCAACGTAGCCACGGCCGTAGCGCGCGGCGACCTGAGCCAGAAAATCACTGTCGATGTAAAAGGCGAGCTGCTTGATCTGAAGCAGAACCTCAACCAGATGGTGGACTCGCTCAACCTGTTTGCCGGCGAAGTAACCCGCGTGGCCCAGGAAGTAGGCACCGAGGGTAAGCTGGGTGGCCAGGCTTCGGTACCTAATGTGGCTGGCACCTGGAAGGAGCTGACCGACAACGTAAACACGATGGCCAGCAACCTGACCAGTCAGGTGCGCGACATTGCCAATGTGGCCACGGCCGTGGCCAAGGGCGACCTGACGCAGAAGATGACCGTGGACGTGAAGGGCGAAATCCTCGAGCTTAAGGACATCCTCAACCAGATGGTGGACTCGCTCAACATCTTCGGCGACGAAGTAACCCGCGTGGCCCGCGAAGTAGGCACCGAGGGCAAGCTCGGCGGCCAGGCCAGCGTGCCCAACGTGGGCGGCACCTGGAAGGAGCTGACCGACAACGTGAACACGATGGCCAGCAACCTGACGAGCCAGGTGCGCGACATTGCCAACGTGGCTACGGCCGTGGCCAAGGGCGACCTGACGCAGAAGATGACCGTGGACGTGAAGGGCGAAATCCTCGAGCTCAAGGACATCCTCAACCAGATGGTGGACTCGCTGAACGTATTTGCCGGCGAGGTAACCCGCGTGGCCCGCGAGGTAGGCACCGAGGGTATTCTGGGCGGCCAGGCCAACGTGCCGAGCGTTTCGGGTACCTGGAAAGACCTGACCGACAACGTGAACACGATGGCCAGCAACCTGACGAGCCAGGTGCGCGACATTGCCAACGTAGCCACGGCCGTAGCCCGCGGCGACCTCAGCCAGAAAGTATCGGTGGACGTGAAGGGCGAGCTGTTCCAGCTCAAGGAAAACCTCAACCAGATGGTGGACTCGCTGAATACGTTCGGCGACGAAGTAACCCGGGTGGCCCGCGAGGTGGGCACCGAAGGCCGCCTCGGCGGCCAGGCCAACGTGCCCAACGTGCGCGGCACCTGGAAAGACCTGACCGACAACGTAAACTTCATGGCCGCCTCGCTCACGAGCCAGGTGCGCGACATTGCCAACGTAACCTCGGCCGTTGCCCGCGGTGATCTGAGCCAGAAGGTATCGGTGGATGTGAAGGGCGAGCTGCTCGACCTCAAGGACAACATCAACCAGATGGTGGACTCGCTGAACGTGTTTGCCGGCGAGGTAACCCGCGTGGCCCAGGAAGTGGGCACCGAGGGCCGCCTCGGCGGCCAGGCCAACGTGCCCAACGTCGATGGCGTGTGGAAGCAGCTGACCGACAACGTAAACACCATGGCCGCCAACCTCACCACCCAGGTACGGGGCCTCGTGAAAGTAGTAACCGCCGTTTCGCAGGGTGACCTGACCCAGAAGCTGACGCTCGGCGCGCAGGGCGAAGTGGCCGACCTGGCCGACACCATCAACCGCATGGTGGACGACCTCAACCGTCTGGCCGTGGAAGTAAGCCGGGTAGCCAAGGTGGCCGGCGTGGAGGGCAAGCTCACCGAGCGGGCCACCGTAACCGACGTGTCGGGCTCCTGGAAAGAACTGGTGGATACGCTCAACGCCCTCATCGAATCCATTGCCTCGCCGGTGCTCGAAGTGAGCCGCGTGGTGCGGGCCATTTCGGAGGGCGATTTGCAGCAGCGGGCCGAAATCGAAACCACCGGTGACATTCGGGCCATGGCCGACGCGCTGAACCTGGCCGTGGACAACCTCAACGAGCTGCTGGGCGAAATCAACGAGTCGTCGCAGATCGTGGGCGAGTCGTCGGAGGAGATGGTGGAGAAAGGCCAGGCCATGAGCCAGGTAACGGCCGATGTGGCCCGCGCCATGCAGCAAATGGCCGAAGGCGCTCAGAACCAGGCTCTCAAAACCGACCAGGCCTTCAAGCTGATCGAGGAAATCATGCAGGCCACCAAAGAAACCGCCGGCAAGGCCGATGTGGGTATCAAGGCGGCCATCCTGGGAGAGCAGACTTCTCAGCTGGGTCTCAAAACGGTGGCCGAAGTGGTGAAGAACATGGAGGAAATCAGCTCGGCTGCCGCCCAGACTTCCCGCACCATCGAAGTCCTCAGCACCCGCTCGGGCGAAATCAGCAAGTCGCTGGGCGTGATTACCGACATTGCCTCCCAGACCAACCTGCTGGCCCTGAACGCCGCCATCGAGGCTGCCCGGGCTGGCGAGGCCGGCCGCGGCTTTGCCGTGGTAGCCGAAGAAATCCGCAAGCTGGCGGAGGGCTCGCGCAAATCGGCCTCCGAAATTGCCACGCTGGTAGAGGATGTGCGTAAGGACACGACTTCGGCCGCTACCGCCATCAGCACCATGGAGGGCCGGGTACTCAAGGGCAAAAACGCCACCTTCGAGGCCAGCTCGGCCTTTAAAAACATTGCCACCAGCAGCGGCGAAACCCTGCGCACCAGCCGCGACATCCTCACGGCCACCGAGATTCAGAAAACGAGTATCGGCGACGTGGTGAAGTACGTGGAGGAAGTGGTAGCCATTGCCGAGCAGACCGCCTCGGGCACCCAGCAGGTGGCGGGAACGGCCAAGCAGCTGTCTACCAGCATGCAGGAGCTCACCACCAGCAGCCAGAACCTGACCGACATTGCCGACGACCTGCAGCTGGGCCTCTCGGCCTTCCAGCTGATGGAATACCTCGAACCCGAGCCCGAGCCGGAACCCGAACCCATCCGTCGGCGCCTGCTGCGCCGGCCGGCCCCGGCCGCTGCTCCCGCTGCCCCGGTAGCGGCGGCCGCCGCGCCGCGCCGGCCCCGCCGGGCCATGGCCCCGCCGGAACCCGCACCCGCGCCTGCGCCTGCGCCCGAGCGCCGGCCCATCCGCCGGCCCGCTGCCAAACCCGCCGCCACTGCCGAGGCGCCAACCGCCAAGCCGGCTGCGGCCGCCCGCCGCAAAGCGGCCGACCCGGTGGCTCCGGCAGCCAAGGCCAAACCGGCTGCGAAGGCTTCTAAAAGCAAGGCGACCAAGGCAAAGTAGCAATGTGCCTTCTGCCAGTCTGATTACGCCATTTCAACCACTTCGTACCCGTAATGCCCACCTCCGAGAAAGCCGCCGCGCCCGACCCAATCATTCAGCTCATCGTTTTTCGATTGGGGCAGGAGGAGTATGCCATCCGTATTGAGCAGGTAAAGGAGGTAACCCTGACACCCGAGATTGCGCGCATGCCCAAAACGCCGGCGTTTGTGAAGGGAATTGCCAACCTGCGGGGCGACATCATTGCCGTGGTCGACCTGGAAGAGCGGTTTCAGCTGCGCGAGGCCACCGAAGAGCTGGCGGCCCACACCTATACGATGGCCATTGAGGCCAAAGACTACACCATTGGCGTAGTGGTGCGCGAGGTGCCCCAGCCGCTGTCGGTGCCCCAGTCGGCCATCGAGCAGACGCCGGATTTCATTCAGGAAGCCAACATTCACGACAAATACATCGAGGGCATTGCCCGCATCGGCGACCGGATTATTGTGGTGCTCGACATGCTGAAGCTGCTCACGCCCGCCGAAATTATGCAGTTGCCGGCGCCGGCGGCATCTTAGCCACTTCCGCGCCGTACAACGGGCCAACCCGGCCGCCGGGCCGGATTCGTACTCTCACTTCGCTTTTCTTTTTTCCATGAAAAACCGCATTCTCATCGTCGACGACTCGTTCTATATGCGGACGATGCTCAAGAACATGCTCACCGACGCCGGCTACGAGGTGGTAGGCGAAGCCGCCAACGGCCAGCAGGCCTTGGAAATGGCCATCGAAACCAAGCCCGACCTGATTACGCTCGACGTGATTCTGCCCGACAACACCGGCCTCGACGTGCTGCGCGGCATCCGCCAGGAGCAGCCCGACGTGAAGGTGGTGATGTGCTCGGCCGTAGGCCAGGAGGTCATCGTCAACGAAGCCCTCGAAAGCGGCGCCTCGGCTTACATCGTGAAGCCTTTCTCGGAAGAGAAGGTGCTCGAAATCGTAGGTGCCGCCCTGCAATAATCAATTGGTGTGAGTTGCGAGTTGACAGGTCCGTTCGAAGGCCTGCTGATTGGCAACTGAATAACCGGAGACTGGCAACTGACTACCGTTCGTGTCGTTTTTCTTAACCCTGCTTCCTGCGTTTGCCGAAGGCCCGTCTGCCCCGTTTGTGGGGTGCAGGTGGGTTGGCGGGGTGAGTTCCAACCTTTCGTGGCGCGATGAGTAACCGGGAGCAGGAATACCGCGAGCTATTCATGGCCGAGGCGTTGGAATACTACGACGCCATGAGCCGCCACATCAGCGAGCTGGAGCGCAACCCGGCCGACGAGGAAGCCCTGCGCGAGCTGTTCCGGCTCATGCACAACCTCAAGTCGAACGCCCGGGCCATGGGCTACACCAGCATCGGCGAGGTGGCCCACCAGATGGAAACCGTGTTCGGTCAGCTCCGCGACGGGCAGGCCACCTTCGCGGGCAGTATGGTGCCGGTGCTGTTCGGCGGCATCGATACGCTGGGCGAGCTGATCCGGGCCGTGGGCGAGGGGCAGGAGCTGCCCGACGTGCAGCGCCTGCTCGACAACCTCGACCGGCTGACGCGCGGCGAGGAGCCCAACCTCGACGACGAGCAGGCCGATGATGAGGAAGACGTCAGCCGCAAGCTGGAGCTTTCCGACCTCGTTTATATTCAGGTGCGCAAGCTCGACCACCTGATGAACCTGATGGGCGAGCTGATTATCGACCGGGACCGGATTCTGACGCTGAGCCGCGAAATCGACAGCCCGGCCCTGACCACGGCCGCCGCCCACTTCTCTCGCATTGCCGACGAGCTGCAGTACAGCGTGATGGACGCCCGTCTGGTGGGCGTCGGCTCGTTGTTCAGCAAGTTTCCGCGGGTAGTACGCGACGTAGCCACCGCCGAGGGTAAGGACGTGGAACTCACCCTGCAGGGCGAGGATATCCAGATTGACCGCAACATTCTGCAGATTATCACCGACGCGCTGCTGCACCTGGTGCGCAACGCCATTGCCCACGGCCTCGAAACGGTGGCCGAGCGCGAGGCCGCCGGTAAGCCCGCCCAGGGCCAGCTCATCCTCTCGGCCCAGGCCGAGCGCGACGATGTGCTGGTGCAGGTGAAGGACGACGGCCGGGGCATCAACGTCGAAAGCGTGCGGCGCAAAGCCGTGGAGCGCGGCCTGGTAACGCGGCCCGCCGCCGCCCAGCTGTCCGATGCGGCCGTGCGGGCTTTCCTGTTTGAGCCCGGCTTCTCGATGGCCAAGGAGGTAACCGAAATTTCGGGCCGCGGGGTGGGTCTCGACGTGGTAAAGCTGGCAATCGACTCGCTCGGCGGCCAGCTGCGCGTCGATTCGGTTATGGGCGAGGGCACCACCTTCACGCTGGTGCTGCCTACTTCCATTGCCGTAAAGGGCGCGTTGCTGTTCGAGCTCGATGAGCGTAGCTACGCCCTGCCCCTGATGCACACCGACTCAGTGGTGTCGCTGATGCCCGGCAGCTTCAGCGTAGTGGGCGGGGTGCTGCTCACGCGCCTGCAGGACGAAAACGTACCCGTGGTGTCGTTGCGCGAGCTGCTGCACCTCGACGGCGACCAGCCGCTGGCGCCGGCCCGCAAATCAACGCTGCAGGGCCGCCAGGATATCATCATCGTCAACTACAACAACCGCCGGCTCGGCCTTATCGTCGACCGGTTTTTACGCCAGCAGGACATCGTGGTGAAAGCCATGAGCAAGCCGCTGGACACCATCGACCTGTTTGGCGGCGTGACGCTGCTCGGTAGCGGGCAGGTATGCCTGGTACTCGACGTGCCCGCCTTAACCCGACTCTTTTTAGCCAAACGGCCGTAACTCTCGTATTGCAGTCTGGCCGGTTGCCCTGGTGGCCGGCCCTTTCACCTGAACCCTATGGAATTGCACATGACGGAACTGGAGCGCGATATCATCCGCGAAATCCTGAACATCGGTTTGGCCCGTGCCGCCGACTCGTTCGCGGTGGTAGCCCAGGAGAAGGTGCTGCTCGAAGTGCCCAACCTCGACATTGTGTCGGGGCGCAGCATTCTGGAAAAAGTAAGCGACCTGCAGGCGGGCCACGTGGTAATTCAGTCCGATATCCGGGGCGACTTCAACGGCACCACGCTCATGTTTTTCTCGGGCCAGCACGTGCAGCGCCTCTCCCGGGTGTGCCTGCGCATGCAAACCCCCGACTCCATCGATATCGACTCCATGCAGGAGTCGCTGCTGCTGGAAATCAGCAACATCATCACCGGTGCGCTGGTCACGCAGCTGGCCAACATCCTCAAGGCCCGCATTTACGGCGCGCCGCCCGCGCACCCCCAGGGAGATATGGATGCCGCCCTGCGCAGCCTGCTGCACGACCACCCGATGGTGCAGCCGCTTATTTTCTCGGTGATAACCCAGTTTTCGGACAAGGAAAATTCGGTGGAGCTGCCGCTGATGATTTTCTTCGACCGCGAAACGTTCGAGAAAATTATTGCCATCATCCGCGCCTACGACTTTATGGGCGGCCAGCAGCTCGGCTCGTAAGGCGTACCTTTGCCGTACCGTACTACCGCACCGCGAAAATCCGTTTCGCGACGGGCCGGGCGAGTTCCTCCGCGGAACACTCGCTTCGTCCGCCGCGAAACGGATTTTTGCGGTACAGCCTTTTAGCTCCGGCTCACTACCTTTTACTTTCAAGCTTCAACCAGTAAATCCGCATGGCTGATTCCAACTCCGCACTCGAACAAAAGCTGGCCAGTTTCGACCCCAACGCACTCGGCGACGCCGCCGGGGGCCTGTTCGGACTGCCCTTCACGCCCGAAGAAGCCCAGGTGGTGGTGGTGCCCGTGCCCTGGGAAGTAACCGTATCGTACCGCGCCGGTACCGCCCAGGGGCCCGAGGCCATGTACACCGCCTCGTTGCAGGTGGACCTGTACGACCCTGACCTGCCCGAGGTCTGGCGCCTGGGCCTGGCCATGGAGGAGCCCGACGCCGCTATTGCGGCCGAAAGCGACGAATTGCGCCCATTGGCCGAAGGCTACATCGGCTGGCTCGAAGACGGGCAGCCCAAGTCCGGTCACGCCGAGCACATGGCCAACGCCGCGCGCATCAACGAGCGCGGCATAGCGTTGCGGGAGTGGCTCAAGGCCAAAACCGGCGCCCTGCTCGATGCCGGCAAGGGCGTAGTGGTACTGGGCGGCGACCACAGCACGCCCCTGGGTTACCTGCACGCGCTGGCCGAGCGCCACGAGGAGTTCGGCATTCTGCAGATTGATGCCCATTGCGACCTGCGCCCCGCCTACGAGAGCTTCGAGTTCTCGCACGCCTCCATTATGTACAATGCGCTGAAGCTGCCCCAGGTGAAGAAGCTGGTGCAGGTCGGCATTCGTGACTACTGCCAGCAGGAGGCCGATTATATCGACCAAAGCAACGGCCGCGTGGCCCTGTTCGCCGACCGTTTCCTGCAGTCGGAGATGCTGGGCGGCAAGTCGTGGAAGAAGGAGTGCAAGAAAATCATCGCCCAGCTACCCCAGAAAGTGTATCTGAGCTTTGATATTGATGGCCTCGACCCCAAGCTGTGCCCCGGCACCGGCACGCCCGTGCCCGGCGGCCTCGAATTCGAGCAGGCCGTGTACCTGCTGCGCATGGTAGTGCGCTCGGGCCGCACCATTATCGGCTGCGACCTGAACGAGGTAGCGCCCGGCGACACCGAGTGGAACGCCATTGTCGGCGCCCGGCTGCTCTACCACATGGCCAACTGGATGGCCGTTTCGCAGGGCCGCCTCAAAGCCCGCGCCACGGAGTAAGTCAGTTGCCAGTGGTCAGTAAGCAGAATGATGTATGCTCACTGGCAACCGGCAACTGGCAACTGAAAAGGATGGGGCTCGTATGGTATTCAACTCCCCGAATACTGTACTTCTCTCACCCAAACATCCTTTTCTGCCTTATGAGCTTCATTCTCAAATTCATCCTCTCGGCCGTCGTTACGTACCTGCTGGCCACTTTCCTGCCCGGCGCCTACATTCGCGGCTTCACCGACGCCATGATTCTGGTGGTGGTGCTGGCCATTCTCAACGCCATTGTAAAGCCCATCCTGCAAATCATTGGCCTGCCCATCACGATTCTCACGCTGGGCCTGTTTCTGTTCGTGATTAACGCGCTGATTATCATGCTGGCCAGCTACCTGATGGCCGGTTTCCAGATTGACGGTTTCTTCTCGGCGCTGTTGTTCAGCATCGTGCTTTCCCTGGCCACGTCGGTGGTAGATCTGGTGGTCGACTAACTGGTGCACCCAGGCCAATTTATTTAAAATGCCCCGTCAACATTGGTTGGCGGGGCATTTTGCGTAGGAATGACGGGTGGACGCCGGGGCTACTGGCTGCTGAAGGCCCCCTGCCGCCAGCGCCAGTAGCCCCAACCGGCCAGAATCAGCAGCAGCGGCCAGCCGTAGGACAACCCCACGAACAGCATGCCAACCAGCCGCCACCCGAATAACAGACCGGCCACGAGCCGGGGCCCGATGGCAGCGGCGGGCGTGGTGTCGGTGGCGGAGCGGAACTGGAAATACGTCAGCTGGAGCGTACCCATAGCGGCCTGCTCGGCCAGCAGCTTGCTCACGGCGGCCGCATGGTTGGCAATGGCCGTATCGGTGGCCGTGGCAGCCCGTTTCTGCTGGGCCGCCAATTCAACGGCTACGTCGCGCGAGCTTATCTGCTTGCTTTGCACGTGGCCCAGTTTGCCCAAACGGGCAGTGAGGGCCAGAAACCGCGCGGAGGGCACCCGAATAGTGAGCACCTGCTGATGGCGGCCGTTGTCGGTGGTTTCGTTGGCGTTGGTCAGGTAGGCCCCGTATTGGCTCAGCAGCGTGTCGAGCCGGGCGGAGGCCGCGTCGAAGTTATCCACCTCCAGCTCCATGCTCCCCTGATAGATAACCGGGTGTCCCGTAGCCCGCCACAGCCGGGCTAGTGGCACATCGGACCCGGCAGTAGCTTCGCCGCTGGTGGGGGAGATGGGCGGCGTAGGAGCCACCATAGCTTCTTCGGCAGCCGAGGCAGAGCGGTCGGGACTTTGTGAGCAGGACGTTAGCAGCAGTGCGGGCAGCAGCAATAAAAGCGCGCAATTTTTCATCGAGAAGGGATTGAAGGATGAAAAAAGAGAGATTAACTACTTGGCGCGACTGGCCCGGCGCCGGCGCCAGGCACGCACGGCTGCCACGACTGCGGCCACCAGCAGCACCAGGGGCCAAGCTTCCATGAGGCCCAATACTAGGTCGGTGAGCAGTTCCCAGCCGTTATAAAACGATTGGAGCAGCCGGCTCCCGAAGGAAAGCACGGGTGCGTCGGGCCGGCGCTGGCTGAGCTCCTGGTAGTAAGTGAGCGTGATGGTGGAGTAGCTTACCTCATCGTTGAGCGTGCGCAGGCGACTTTCTGTGGCCTCAATATCTTCGCGTATCTCGCCCATTTTCTGCTCTATTTCGAGCATGTCGGCCACCTTATTGGCCTTGGCCAGCAGCGCCCGGTACCGTTGCTCCAGGGCCCGCTTGGCCACCAGCCGGGCCGTAATGTCGGCGTGCTGGGCCGTTACGTCGGCCGTCGTCAGCTGCTTGGACTCGACAGTGCCCAGCCGGCCCAGCCCGGCCAGCAGCGTCTGGAAGCGGGCCGGCGCAACCCGGATTTTCATCTCGTGCCGCCACTCGCCATCCTCGCGCTCCTCCGACGCTCCTTCCACAAAGGCCCCGACGGCGCGGGTCAGGCTATCCATGCGCTGGTTGGCGCGGGCCAGGTCGGCCACTTTCATGCGCACGGTGGCGTGGTATATCAGCTTGCGGTTGGCAGCCGGCGTGGCGGAAATGGGTTCGTTGTTCTGGCCGGGCGCCGCTACCGCTGCGGATACTATCGACTTATCAACCGAGGCCTCCTCCGACGCCGGGGCCATTTCCATATCCGCACTGCCGTCGGTATCGGCCGCAACTTCGGCGGCCGGCTCGCCCATCGACGCCTGGTTGTTGCCGCAGCTCAGCAGGCTCAGCGTCAAACTCAGCCACAACAAAATCGGGATACGCATACGGCAGGATTTTTACGGTTTACAACAGGACAACGCGGTTAGCACGTGCCGTTCATACAGGCCCGGCCGGAAGGTAACCTGCTGCCGGGCTTTTAAACACAACCGCCCGGCCCCCACAAGTGGGAGCCGGGCGGCTGGGTTGTGCGAACTATTCTAGCGCCTTCCTACCAGGTTACAGGCGCCGGATCTGGGCGCCTAAGGCGATAAGGCGCTGGTCGATGTGCTGATAGCCGCGGTCAATCTGCTCCACGTTTTCAATCACGCTGCGGCCCTCGGCCGAGAGGGCGGCGATGAGCAGGGCCACGCCCGCCCGGATGTCGGGCGAGGTCATGGTGATGCCGTGCAGGCGCTTCTGGTGGTTGAGGCCGATGACGGTGGCGCGGTGCGGGTCGCACAAAATCACCTGCGCGCCCATGTCAATCAGCTTATCGACAAAAAACAGCCGCGACTCGAACATCTTCTGATGAATGAGCACCGTGCCCTTGGCCTGGGTGGCCACCACCAGCACCACGCTCAGCAAGTCGGGCGTGAAGCCGGGCCAGGTGTGGTCGGAAATCGTGAGGATGGAGCCGTCGAGGTAGGTATCAATCTCGTAGTGCGTCTGGGCCGGAATGTGAATGTCGTCACCCCGGAATTCCAGCTGGATGCCCAGCTTGCGGAACGTGTCGGGAATAAGGCCCAGTTCGGCAATCTGGCAATCCTTGATGGTGATTTCGGAGCCCGTCATGGCTGCCAGGCCAATGAAGGAGCCGATTTCAATCATGTCGGGCAGCATGCGGTGCTCGGTGCCGCCGAGCTGCTCCACGCCCTCGATGGTGAGCAGGTTGGAGCCGATGCCGTTGATTTTTGCGCCCATGCGCACCAGCATTTTGCAGAGCTGCTGCAGGTAGGGCTCGCAGGCGGCGTTGTAGATGGTGGTAGTGCCCGAGGCCAGCACGGCGGCCATCACAATGTTGGCCGTGCCCGTTACCGAAGCTTCGTCCAGCATCATATAAGCACCGGTCAGGCCATTTTCGGCCTTGATGCGGTAGAAGTCCTTGCCTTCGAGTGTGAGCTTGCCGCCCAGCTTCTCCAAGCCCAGAAAGTGGGTGTCCATCGGCCGGCGGCCGATTTTGTCGCCGCCCGGCTTTGGTAGCTGGCAGCGGCCGAAGCGCGTCAGCATGGGGCCTAAAATCATCACCGACCCGCGCAAAGCCCCGGCCTGAGCGATGAACTCGGTTGTATCGAGGTAGGCCAGGTTCACGCTGTCGGCCTGGAAGCGGTAGGTATCGGAGGAGAGCTTGCCCACTTTCACGCCCAAATCGCGCAGCAGCTCAATGAGCTTATTTACGTCGCGGATATCGGGAATATTGCTGATGGTCACCGGCTCGCTGGTCAGCAGCACGGCGCACAGAATCTGGAGGGCTTCGTTTTTGGCGCCCTGAGGCACTATTTCGCCATGCAGCGGCTTACCGCCAATTACTTCAAAGGAGGCCATTCGGTTGAGCTGTTAGCTGACAGCTATTAGCTGTTAGCTCTATGTTCGATAGTTAAAAGCGTGGCTGTAGACTGGCACGAAGCTATCAGCTAACAGCTGTCAGCTAATAGCTTGAAGCAAGACCTACTGCGGGGGCTGCTGGGGCTCGTTGCGATTTTTGCGGCCGCCGCGGCGCTGTTTGTCGCGGCGGTTGCCGCCGCCACTGTTGCCGCGGCGGTTGTTGCCGCCGTCGCGCTCCTGCCGGGGCTGGGGCACGATGAAGGGCGTGGGCCGGCCGCCGGTGCTCACGAACTCGAACAGGTTCTCAGATTGCACCCGGTCGGGGTCGAGGCTGAGCTGGTTGTTCGACAGCTCGCGCAGGTGCTTGATGATGGTCAGGTCCTTGGCGTTTTCCTTGTTGTGCGAGCGGTACAGGAACTTCATGGTGCGGCCGATGATGATGGCAGCCTGCTCGCGCTCGGTGGCGTCTTCCAGCGTCAGGGCCTGGGTCACGAGCTGCTCCACGGCCTGCCCGTAGGCCCGGAACTTAGGGCCTTTGGCGGGGTAGGCCAGGCGCTTGGGCGGCCCCAGATTCACCTGGGCGGCCAGCGGGAAGGGCGCGTCCACGTCCAGCTCGCCGTCGGCCATTTCAAAAATGTGATTCCAAACGGTGGCCTGGCTGTCGGGCTGGTCGCGCAACGCGGGCTGGAGGCGGAAGATGAGCTGCACAATCTGCTGGGCCCGGCGGGTCCGCTCGGCGCGGTCTTCGATGCCGGCCAGCTGCTGCACGAGCTGGAAAGTGCTCTGGCCGTATTCGCGCTGGAGCAGCTCGTGTTTATGAAGAGAGGGGGGGAGGGTCATGAAAATGGTATTCGAAAGGTCAAATATACGCCAACGCCCGCCTGACTGGCAGTGCCTGTTGCACAAAATCCAGCGGGGCGGAGTTAGGTAAAGGCTGGGCTGGCCAAAGCGGCCACGCTACGTTCTTCTAAAAGTAACGCATAGCAGCCGAAACCAGCTGAACCGGGCCCTAATGCACCCGCAGCTTGGCGAAGCTCAGCAGCAGCGTTTTCTCGCCTACTTCCTCAAACTGGATAATGGCCTTAGTAGAACCCTGCACGGTTTCGAGGCTGGTGACTTTGCCGAAGCCGAACTTGGGGTGCTCCACGCGCTGGCCGGCTTGCAGGTTGCTGGTGTCGGAGGGCGCGAAGTCGGCGGGGGCCACGTACTTGGTGGCGGCGTTCTTGCGGGGCGGGGGCGGCACCAGGTTGGAGCGGCGCTCAAACACGTGGCCGAAGGGCGACTCGCCCGGTCCGGCGCGGTCAGGACCGGGGCCGGCCGAGAACTTGAAGTCGACGTATTTGGGGTCGATTTCGTCCAGGAAGCGGCTTTTCTCGCAGCTGCGCAGGTTGCCCCACTGGTAGCGCGAGGTGGCGTAGCTGAGCGTCAGCTTCTTTTCGGCCCGCGTGATGGCCACGTAAAACAGGCGGCGCTCCTCCTCCAAATCGGCCCGCGAGGTAATCATCATCTGGCTCGGAAACAGGTTCTCCTCCAGGCCCACGATGTATACGTTGCGAAACTCCAGGCCCTTGGCCGAGTGGATGGTCATCATCGTCACCTGCTCGCCCTCGGCCTGGGCGTCCTTGAGGTCCGAATCCGTCACCAGCGCAATGTCCTGCAGGAAAGAGCCGAGGGTTTTATCCTCGCGCTCGGGGTCTTCCACGAAGGCCTTGATGCCGTTGAGCAATTCCTGGATGTTCTCGTAGCGCGACAGGCCCTCGATGCTCTTATCGGCGTACAGCTCCTCAATCATGCCCGAGTTCTTGGCAATGAACTTGGCGGCCTCAAACGCATCCTCCTTGGCCGCCACGGCAGTGTAGGCCTTTATTTTCTCCGCGAAATCGACAATCGGGTTGGCCGTGCGGGTGGGCAGAAACTTATCGGCATTGCTGACGACCTCCCAGATGGTATGGTTGGCCTCCTCGGCCGCGTTGATGAGCTTGGCCAGCGTCGTGTCGCCGATGCCGCGCTTGGGGTAATTGATAACCCGGCGCAGGGCCTGCTCGTCGTTGGGGTTCACCGTCAGGCGCAGGTAGGCCACCAAATCCTTGATTTCCTTGCGCTGGTAGAAGCTCAACCCGCCCACTATTTTGTACTTGATGCCCAGCTTGCGCAACGACTCCTCCATGGCCCGGCTCTGGGCGTTGGTGCGGTAGAGGATGGCGAAGTTGTCGTAGGAAAGATGCTGGTTCATCTTGTCCTCGTAGATGCTTTGGGCTACGAGCTTGCCCTCCTCGTTGTCCGACGAGGCCTTGAACACCTCAATCAGCGGGCCTTCCTCGTTGTCGGAAAACACGTCTTTGCGCAGCTGAGCTTGGTTGTTTTTGATAACCGAGTTGGCCGCCTTCACGATGTTCTGGGTCGAGCGGTAGTTCTGCTCCAACTTGAACACCTGCAACTCCGGGTAGTCCTTTTCGAAGTTGAGAATGTTCTGAATATCAGCGCCCCGGAAGGCGTAGATGCTCTGGGCATCGTCGCCCACTACGCAAATGTTGCGCTCCTTGGCGGCCAGCTTGCGGGCAATCAGGTACTGCGAGTAGTTGGTGTCCTGGTACTCGTCCACCATCACGTACCGAAACATATTCTGGTACTTGTTCAGCACGTCGGGGTGGTCCTTGAACAGCACGTTGGTCTGGTACAGCAGGTCGTCGAAGTCCATGGCCCCGGCCTTGAAGCAGCGGTTGGCGTACTGCTGGTAAATGACGCCCAGCTTGGGCCGCATAGCCGCCTCGTCGTCCTGCTTGATTACCGGGTCGTGCAGGTACTGCTGCACCGAAATCAGCTTGTTTTTGGCCCCCGAAATCCGGCTCAGCACCATGTTGGGCTTGTACATCTTGTCGTCCAGCTCCAGCTCTTTCAGAATCTGGCCAATCAGGGTTTTGGAATCCTGGGTGTCGTAGATGGTGAACGAGCGGGGATAGCCGATTTTATCGGCCTCGGAGCGCAGAATGCGGGCAAACACGCTGTGGAAGGTGCCCATCCACAGGTTCTTGGCCTCGGGGCCCACCACTTTCTCGATGCGGGCGCGCATCTCCTTGGCGGCCTTATTGGTAAAGGTGAGGGCCAGGATATTGAACGGGTTGATGCCCTGCTCCAGCAGGTTGGCGATGCGGTAGGTGAGCACCCGGGTTTTGCCCGAGCCGGCGCCGGCAATAATCATGCAGGGGCCTTCAATCTGCATCACGGCAGCGGCCTGCGAGGGGTTGAGTAGCGCGTTATAATCGAGTCCCATAAACGGTAGTCAGCAGCGGAAAACTAAGCCGGTTGGCTGGTTAGCAAAGGTAGGGCTTTCGGGCGGGGGATGGAAATGCGTAATGTCAGTATCGGGTTTTCTCGCGGAGGTCCGCGGAGGGATGCGCAGAGGTTAAAGACAGGGCCTCCTTTAACCTCTGCGCATCCCTCCGCGGACCTCCGCGAGAAAACCTGCCCGCGTATCTTCGCGGAATGAATTCACGCGCGCCGTTTCCCCTCTCCATCCTGTGCCTCTCCGACAGCTGGGGCGGGCTGGAACTGAACACGGCCCGGTTTGCGGGCTGGATGCGGGAGCGGGGCTGGCCCGTGCAAGTCATCACCCGGGCTGGCTCGCCGCTGGCCGCCCGCGCCGCCGAGCTGGGCGCCACCGTAGTAACGCTCGAAAACCCCTGGAAAGCCCTCGACCTGCCGGCGGCCGGCCGCCTGGCCTCGGCGCTGCGCACGTTTGAAAGCCGGGCGCTGCTCATCAGCCGCAACGGCGACCTGGGCCTGGCCGTGCTCTGCCAGCGGCTGTACCTGCCCGAGCTGCCGCTGGTGTACCAGCAGCACATGCAGCTGGGACTGGCCAAGCGTGGCCTTGTGCACACGCTGCGCTACCGGGCGCTGGCGGCCTGGCTGGCCCCGCTGCCCGGCCTGGCCCGGCAGGTGCTCGAAAAAACGCGCCTCAGCCCCGAAAAGCTGCACGTAGTACCGCTGGGCGTGGAGCTGGAGAAATTCGCCGATGCCCAGCTGACCACCGCCGAAGCCCGCCGCCGCCTGCAGCTGGAGTTACCCCCCGGTACCGTGCTGCTGGGCCTCGTCGGCCGCCTCGACGACGGCAAGGGCCAGGATTTTGTGGTGGAGACCATGGCCGGGCTGCGCCAACAGTTTCCGCAGCTGCATTTGTTGCTGGTTGGCGAGCCCACCCGCAACGAAGGCAATGCCTACGCCGACGCGCTGCGAACCCGCATTCAGGAGTTGGGCCTGAGTGAAGTGGTGCACCTGCGCGGCTTCACGCCTCAGCCCGAAGTAGCTTACCGCGCCCTCGATATTTCCATCACGGCCTCCGTAAGTGAAACCTACGGCATGGTCACCATTGAGGCGCTGGCGGCCGGCAAGCCCGTGCTGGGCGCGGCGGCCGGCGGCACCCGCGAGTTGCTCGATGACAGCCGCACCGGCCTGCTGTTTGAACTCCACAACCAGGCGTCCTTCGCGGCGGTTGTGGCCCGGCTGCTGCAGGAGCCGGGCCTGATGGAGCGCCTGGGCCGGGCAGGCCAGCAGGAAGCCTTCACTACATATTCGCACCACCGGCAATGCGAGCTGACGGAACAGATTCTCTGGGCGGTGGCGTAATTGGGGGTATCTTTGCGGCGAGAAAACGACCCGATGATTCAAATCCAGCACACGCTTATTTCCGACGACGTTCGGGACAACTTCTTCGTCTGCAACCTCGAAGCCTGCAAGGGCGCGTGCTGCGTCGAGGGCGACTTGGGCGCGCCCCTGGAGCCCGAGGAGCTCGACATCCTCAACCAGGAATACGAGAATATCAAACCCTTCCTCACCGATGCCGGCCGGGCCGCCATCGAGCAGCAGGGCCGCTACATCAAAGACTGGGAGGGCGACTTCAGCACCACTACCATCAACGACCGGGAGTGCGCCTACGCCCTCTACGACGAGCGGGGCATCCTCAAGTGCGGCATCGAGCAGGCCTACCTGGCTGGGGCCACCAGCTTCAAAAAACCCATCAGCTGCCACCTGTACCCCATCCGCATCACCAAGTACGACGGCTTTGAGGCCCTCAACTACGACCGGTGGACCATCTGCTCGCCCGCCTGCTCATTCGGCGCCAACCTGGGCGTGCGCATCTACCAGTTCCTCAGGGAACCCCTGATTCGTAAGTATGGCGAGGGATGGTACGGCGAGCTGGTGGCGGAGATTGAGCAGGGGGGCGGCGGCCCAGCGGCAGACTGAGCCGTAGGCCGTTCACCACTCTTGTTGTGCCCTTCGCCTCGCCAATCTGACGCCTTATGCCCTGGCTCACCTCCGACGATTTTCTGGAAACCCTGGCCAAGCTCCGGCAGCGCGGACTGCCTTTTTTGCTATCCAAGCTGGTGCCGAGCAACCTGGCCCGCACCCGCAGCG
This sequence comes from Hymenobacter actinosclerus, assembly GCF_900111515.1. Taxonomy (GTDB): domain Bacteria; phylum Bacteroidota; class Bacteroidia; order Cytophagales; family Hymenobacteraceae; genus Hymenobacter; species Hymenobacter actinosclerus. The sequence goes on along the minus strand of NZ_FOHS01000002.1, from coordinate 832,520 downwards.
CCTTCGACGATCCGCAGCTGCAGGCGGCCAACTGGTGGCAGGTGCCGGCCGTGCGCCGGCGCTGGAGCGAGAAAATCAGCGGTAGTCCGGCCGTTCCCTACGAAGCGCACGTGGCCAGCCGCTACCTGGCCGGCCGCACGGGTTTGCGGCTGCTCTCCCTCGGGAGCGGGGCCTGCTCCCACGAGCTGACTTTCGCCCGGCAGCCCCATTTCGCCGAGGTTCGGTGCGTGGATATTGCCGGCCGCCTGCTGCAACAGGCCGCCGAAACGGCCCGCGCGGAGGGGCTGACCAATTTCCAAACCGAGGTAGCCGACGTAAATCAACGGGTGCTGGCGCCGGGTTCCTACGATGTTATCCTGTTCCACTCGGCCCTGCACCACTTTCGCGACGTGGAGGGCATCGTGGCCCGGGTGCGGGCCGCGCTGGCCCCCGGGGGCTTGCTCATTCTCAACGACTACGTGGGGCCCGCCCGCCTGCAATGGACCGCTACGCAGTTGCGCGAAGCCAACCGTGTGCTACGCGACGTAGTGCCCGCCAGCCACCGCCAACGTTTTCTGTCGCGGCAGCTCAAACACCGCATCAGTGGCCCCGGCCGCCTGCGCATGTACCTGGCCGATCCTTCCGAAGCGGCCGAGTCGGACCGGATTGTACCGGCGTTGCGGCAGCACTTTCGGGCCCTGGAAGAAGCCGCGCTGGGTGGTAACCTGCTTACGCTGGTGCTCAAGGATATTGCGCACCATTTCCTGGCCGAAAACGCCGCAAACCAAGCGCTGCTGGCAGAGTTGTTTTCCCTGGAAGATGCGCTGCTGGATCAGGAGCCCAGCAACCTGCTGTTCGGCGTGTACCAGCCGCTGCCCACCACTACGGTCGGCTAGCCCACTACAGCAGCCCTTGGTCAACCCGCCTCTGGCTTCTTTACAGGAGCTGGCTCCTGCAACAGGCCGGCATAAAAACGGGCGCCCTCCACTGGAAGGCGCCCGTTTAGCAGGTGGCGGAATGCTGGCTACTGCAGCTGCGAGAAGTCGAACGAGTCTTCCAGGAACTTGGTCGTGAAGTCGCCGGCCAGGAACTGCTCGTTGTCCATGAGCGCGAGGTGGAAGGGGATGGTCGTTTTCACGCCTTCCACCACAAACTCGCTCAAGGCACGCTTCATCTTCACGATGGCCTCCTCGCGGGTCTGGGCCACGGTGATGAGCTTGGCAATCATCGAGTCGTAGTTGGGTGGAATCTGGTAGCCCGCGTACACGTGCGTATCCACCCGCACGCCGTGGCCGCCGGGGATGTGCAGGGTCGTGATTTTGCCCGGCGAGGGGCGGAAGCCATTGGCCGGGTCTTCGGCGTTGATGCGGCACTCCATGGCGTGCAGCTGGGGGAAGTAGTTGGCACCCGAAATCGGGATGCCGGCCGCCACCTTGATCTGCTCCTTGATGAGGTCATAGTTCACCACTTCCTCCGTCACGGGATGCTCCACCTGAATGCGGGTGTTCATCTCCATGAAGTAGAAGTCACGGTTTTTGTCCACCAGGAATTCGATGGTGCCCACACCCTCGTAGCCGATGGCCGAGGCGCCGGCAATGGCCGCCGCACCCATCCGCTCGCGCAAATCATCGGTCATGAAGGGCGAAGGGGCCTCCTCCACCAGCTTCTGGTGGCGGCGCTGAATCGAGCAGTCGCGCTCCGAAAGGTGGCAGACGTGGCCGAACTGGTCGCCGCAAATCTGGATTTCGATGTGGCGGGGCTCCACCACGAACTTCTCCAGGTACATGCCGTCGTTGCCAAAGGCAGCCTTCGACTCGGTGCGGGCGTCGTTCCAGGCCTTCTCGAACTCGTCTTCGGAGTTGATAATGCGCATACCGCGGCCGCCACCACCGGCCGTGGCCTTGATGATGACCGGGTACTTGATTTCGGCGGCAATCTGCTTGCCCTGCTCCACCGATTCGAGCAAGCCCACCGAACCGGGTACCACCGGTACGCCGGCGGCAATCATGGTGGCTTTGGCCGAGGCCTTGTCGCCCATGCGGTTGATCATGTCGGGCGAGGCACCGATGAACTTGATGCCGTTTTCGTGGCACACGCGCGAGAATTCGGCGTTTTCGCTCAGAAACCCGTAGCCCGGATGAATGGCGTCGGCGTTGGTGATTTCGGCGGCCGCGATGATAGTCGGGATGCTCAGGTAGCTCTGGGCCGAGGGGGGCGGACCGATGCACACGGCCTCGTCGGCGAAGCGCACGTGCAGGCTCTCCTTGTCGGCCGTCGAGTACACGGCCACCGTCTTGATGCCCATTTCCTTGCAGGTCCGAATCACGCGCAGCGCAATTTCGCCCCGGTTAGCAATCAGTATTTTCTTGAACACAGCTTCTTTGGAATTAGGAATTAGGAATTAGGAATTAGGAATTACGAGTCGGTCCAGTTACTAAAAACGGCCAATTCATAATTCATAATTTAAAATTCATAATTCTAAACGGCCTCAATCAAAAACAGCGGCTGATCGTACTCGACGGGGGAGGCGTTTTCCACCAGCGCCTTCACGATGCGGCCCGATTGCTCGGCTTCGATTTCGTTGAAGAGCTTCATGGCCTCGATGATGCAGATAACCTGGCCTTTCTCCACCATGTCGCCCACCTGCACGAAAGCCGGCGTTTCGGGGCTGCTGCTGCGGTAGAACGTGCCAATCATCGGCGACTTAAGCGGCGTGGCGTTGCTGGCAGCCGGGGCAGCGGGGGCTTCGGCGGCCACCGGGGCGGGGGCCGAAGCCGGAGCGGCCTGAGGAGCGGCCGGCGCCGGAGCCGGGGCATGCGCCGCAGCCGGAGCGGCCATGGTCACGGTTTTGGTGCTCGGGTCGCGCTGCACCGATATCTTAAACTCTTCGGTTTCGATGTTGACCTTGTTGAGGCCCGATTTGGCGATGAAATCAATCAGGTCCTGGAGTTCTTGGGCTTTCATGGCAGAAGAAAAGGCGTGGCCGGTGGATGGTTGACGTGCGTTACTTAACTCGCTCGACGTAGCTGTAGTCGGCGGTTTTAATCCGAATCTTGGTGTCGGTATCCACGAAGAGTGGCACCTGAATGCGCGCGCCCGTCTCGACGGTGGCGGGCTTGAGCGTGTTGGTGGCCGTGTCGCCCTTCAGGCCGGGCTCGGTGTAGGTCACTACCAGCTCCACGGTAGTCGGCAGCTCGGCCGTAAGGGGCTGCTCGGTTTCGGCGTGGAACAGGATGCCGACCTCCTGGCCTTCCTTCATCAAATCGGCGAAGGGCACCATGGCTTCGGGCAGCACTACCTGCTCGAAGGTGGCGTTGTCCATGAACGTGAAGCCGTAATCGTCCTTAAACAGGTACTGGTGGGGACGCTGCTCCACGCGGGCCGTTTCTATTTTCACGCCCGCATTAAAGGTGTTGTCGAGGGTGCGGCCGGTTTTGATGTTGCGCATCTTGGTACGCACAAACGCCGGGCCCTTACCAGGCTTCACGTGCTGAAATTCGGTGATGACGTGCAGCTCGTTGTTGTAGTTGATTACGAGCCCGTTGCGGAAATCTGCGGTGGTGGCCATTCCTTTTTTAAGTATGAATTTTGAATTAGGAATTTTGAATTAAGAACTGTGGAATCAGAAATATAAAAATCAACTGTTGCTGGTAGAGGATGCGGCTTTGAACAGTTGATTTATCATTCGTAATTCAAAATTCTTAATTGCGCGAAGCGCCATCGTACGCCCATTTGAGGTAAAGCGCGCCCCAGGTAAAACCGCCCCCGAAGGCGGCAATGATGAGGTTGTCACCTTTGCGGAGCTGCTGCTCGTAGTCGGCGAGGCAGAGCGGGATGGTGCCGTTGGTGGTGTTGCCGTAGCGGTGGATGTTGAGCATCACCTTTTCGGGGCCGATGCCCACGCGGTGGGCCGTGGCGTCGATGATGCGCTTGTTGGCCTGGTGGGGCACCAGCCAGTCGATGCTTTCGGGCGTGAGGCCGTTGCGCTCCGACACCTGCGCGGCCACGTCGGCCATGTTTTTTACGGCAAACTTGAATACGGCCGCGCCTTCCTGGTGCACGTAATGCTCCCGGTTGGCAACGGTTTCGGCCGAGGGCGGACGGCGCGAGCCGCCGGCTTTCTGGTGCAGGTACTGCTCGCCGTTACCGTCGGAGTGCAGCTCCTGGTCGAGCAGGCCCAGGCCCTCGTGGTTGGGTTCGAGCAGCACCGCGCCGGCGCCGTCGCCGAAGATGATGCAGGTCGAGCGGTCGGTGTAGTCGATGATGCTCGACATTTTATCGGCCCCCACCACCACCACCTTTTTGTAGGTGCCGGTGGCAATAAACTGAGCCCCGGTGGCCAGCGCGTACATGAAGCCCGAGCAGGCGGCCTGCATATCGAAGCTAAACGCTTTGGTGGCACCCACGGCCGCCGAAATGATGTTGGCCGTAGCCGGAAACACCAGATCGGGCGTGGTAGTGGCGCAGATCAGCAGGTCGATGTCGGCGGCGGCCACGCCGGTTTTGGCCAGCAGGTTTTCCACGGCCTTCACTCCCATAACCGACGTGCCCTGGCCTTCTCCCTTCAGGATGTGCCGCTCTTTGATGCCGGTGCGGCTCAAAATCCATTCGTCGGTCGTGTCGACCAGGCCTTCGAGTTCCTGGTTGGTGAGCACGTAGTCGGGCACGTAGGCGCCCACCCCGGAAATGGCGGCGGTAATCTTCATGAGGCAGGTAAAGCAGCAATAAAAGCGGCCGCAAAAAGTCCGGCCCCCAACAAGGAAACCGGACGAAAGCCGAAATCAGGACTTGAAAGTAGCTTTAATTTGGTCGGCAATGCCGGCAGTAGCCATTTGGTAGCCCTGTAGCAGCATATTGCAGATGGCTTTGGGTGTGCTTACACCGTGGCCGATGATGGCATTGCCATTGACGCCGAGGATGGGCGAGCCGCCCACGGCCTCGTAGTTGAACTGGTCGAAGAATGGGTCCTGGATGTGCCGGTCGGCCACCGCGTCGTACACCGATTCGGCCATTTTTAGCAGCACGTTGCCCGTGAAACCGTCGCAGATAATCACGTCGGCTTTCTCGTTGAACAGGTCGCGGCCCTCGATATTGCCAATAAACTTGAGGTGCGGGTTGACTTTGAGCAGTTGGTGCGCGGCCTGGGTAACAACCGTACCCTTGCCCTCTTCCTCGCCCAGGTTCATCAGCCCTACTTTGGGTTCCGCAATACCCAGCACGTAGCGGGCATACAACGAGCCCAGCTCGCCGAACTGCTCCAGCATTTCGGGCTTGCAGTCGGCATTGGCGCCCACATCGAGCATGATGCCGGTGCCGCCGTGCAGCTTGGGAACGAAGTTGGCAATAGCCGGCCGTAGCACGCCGGGCACGGCCTTCACGCTGAACATAGCTCCCACGAGCATGGCCCCGGTGTTGCCGGCCGAGCAGAACGCTTCCACCTCGCGGGCGGCCAGCATGCGGTAGCCCACGGCGATACTCGAATCCTGCTTGTGCTGGTAGGCTTTGGCCGGATGCTCACCCATCTCAATGATTTGCGAGGCGGGCACCAGCGTAAGGCCGTCGGCGGCGGCACCGTACGCGGCCAGCAACGGCCGCACGGCTTCCTCCTGACCAATAAGCACAATCTGGGCCTTGCCCGCCAGCTGCTGAGCGGCCAGCACGGCCCCATCGACGGCGGCCTGGGGAGCAAAATCGCCCCCCATTGCGTCCAGAGCTATCTTCATGAAAGAAAAGTCAAGAGGGTTATTTTTTGAGCTAGCAGCCAATAGCTGTTAGCTGATAGCCTTTCCATGGCCGATGCCTATAAATAAGCATCGGCCCGAAGGTGGCTAACAGCTAACAGCTATTGGCTAATAGCTTAAAAACGGCTATCAGCTACAAAAGAAGGCTATTCGTCGTCGGTATCGAGCGGCGCGGCGGCCGAAACGGGGGCGTAGTCCTTGATGGCTACTTTGCCGTTCAGGTACAGGTCGCCGTCGACTACATAGGCCTTGTGGCGCAGGTGCAGCTCGCCCGTGTTCTGGCACAGGGTTACGGCCTTAGGGGTGAGCTTGTAGTGGCTGCGACGCTTGTCGCGGGTGGCGGAGGAGGTCCGGCGTTTAGGATGAGCCATTTTGCAAAAAAAGAAAAAGAGAAAAAAGTAAAATTCAGGGGGCCGATCAGTAACGGCTAGTTCAGGTTCCGGAGCGCGTTCCAGCGCGGGTCCGACTCATCCTCGTCGTCGTCGGCATCCTCGCCGCGGGTCGTGAAGATGAGCTTGGTTTTGGCGTCGGGCTCGTCGTCGGGCTCGTTCTGGAAGCGCGGGTGCAGCTTTTTCATGGGCAGGGCCAGTCCCACGAAGTCGAATAGGTGCTGGGCCAGCGGCAGGGTCTGGGTTTCGGGCGTGATTTGCAGCACGTTGTCGTCGAGCTCCTTTTCCTCGTCGCCGAAGCGCACCAGCAACTGCTCGTGGGCCGCCACGTCCTGGTCGTAGTCGTCGAGGCTCCGGTCGCACACCTGGCGCACGGTGCCCTTCAGGTCGAAATCCACCGTGATGAGGCGCTCAGTTTTGTGCAGCGTGACGTCGACGTGCACGTTGCCATCCGGAATCAGGTCCTGGTCGAACTGCTCAAAAAAGGCCTGGTCGAGGTCGAACGCAAAGTGGTGCGTTTTGTCGGCCAGCCGGGCCAGGTTGATGTTATAAGGAGAGTCCTTCTTCACGGGAGGTAGTAGCAAGGGGGCAAAAGTAGGGACTTTTGCCCGGTATGTTAGCGGATAATGGGGCTGGGAGTAGGGTCAGGCGTTTTTCAGAATGAAGTCTGAGGGAATGCCCAGCCGCTCGTACAAGCGCTTAGCCAAATCGAGCGTTACCCGCCGCTTGCCGCTTAATATCTGCGAAAGGCGGCCGGCCGGTACTTCGAGCAACTCCGCCAGCTCCTTCTGCTTGAGGCGCATTTGCTGGCGCTTGAGCTCAATCATCTCGGCCAGCGAAGTGGGCAGGTTCGGAATGGGTAGCAGCCCCAGCTTGCCTTCGTACAGGTCGAGCGCCGCAATCAGCGTTCGGAACTCGGTTTCCAGCGCCTCGTTGCCCTCCACGCCGGCCGCGGCCAGCGCATCGAGGCGGCGCAGGGCGGTACGGTAGTCGATGGGCGTTTGAAGCAGCATAGAGCGAGGGGCAAGCAAAACGCCGGAGCCTGGTGGTTCCGGCGTTTCTGCTGCAAAGGTAAAACGCAATTCCGAAACCGCAAACAATCTTTCATTTTTGAAAAGAAAGTTTCGGTTTGGTTCGAGGAGCGGGGTGATATGGTAATGGGGCGATGGGGTGAGGAGCAGATGGAGTGAAAAAGAACGGTCATTCTGAGCATGCTGCGCTTAGAGCAGGGACGAAGAATCTCGCGTGCCAAAGTAGCTCCTTACGTCAGGGTTACCATTGCACGCGAGATTATTCGTCCCTGCTCTAAGCGCAGCATGCTCAGAATGACCGTTCTTTTACCTCCTCACTCCCTCACCCAAACCAACCCTACTCCCGGCGGCCGCCGCGCGGGGCGGGGCCGGGCACCAGGGGCACGATTTCAGCCTCGGCTTTGCGGTATTTTACCAGCTCGCAGGCCAGGTACAGGGCCTCGCGGAAGGAGGTTTCGTCGGCCTTGAACTGGCCGGCCAGGCCGTAGGCGGTGCCGTGGTCGGGGGAAGTGCGCACCACCGGCAGGCCGGCCGTGTAGTTGACGCCGCGCTCGAAGGCCAGGGTTTTAAACGGAATCAGGCCCTGGTCGTGGTAGAGCGAGAGGGTAGCGTCGAACTGCTTGTACTGGCCGGTGCCGAAGTAGCCGTCGGCAGGGTAGGGGCCGAACACCAGGTGGCCGCTCTGGAGCAACTGCTGGATGACGGGCGTCACCACGGCGGCCTCTTCGGTGCCGAGCAGGCCGTTTTCGCCGGCGTGGGGGTTGAGGCCCAACACGGCCACCCGGGGCTTCTCGATGCCAAAATCGTTCTTCAGCGAGGCCAGCAGGATGCGCAGCTTGGCCGTCAGCAGCTCCTTGGTGAGGCGGCTGGCCACGTCTTTGAGCGGAATGTGGCCCGTAACGGTGGCCACGCGCAAGTCGTCGGCCACGAGCAGCATCAGGCTCTCCTTGGCCCCGAAAAAGCTGGTCAGGAACTCGGTGTGGCCGGGGAAGCGGAAGTCGTCGGCCTGGGTGTTTTCCTTGCTGATGGGGGCCGTGACGAGGCCGTCGAGCAGGCCGGCTTTCAGGTCGCGGGCGGCGGCGAGCAGGCTCTGGCGGGCCGCCGCACCGCTGGCCGCGCTGGGCTGGCCGGGCGTGAGCTGCACGTCGTCATCGTCCCAGCAGCTCACGGCGTTGTGCTTGCCGGGGGCAATATCGGCCGCCTCGCGCACCTGCCGGAACCGTAGCGGCTCGTGGTTGGGGTCGGCGGGAAAATCGTCGAAAAGTACGGCGGCCGTGCCGTACACTACCGGCGTGCAGAACTTGAGCAGGCGCGGGTCGAGGAAGGTTTTATAAATGACCTCGGGCCCGATGCCGGCCAGATCACCGACGGAAATACCAATTCGTGGGAGCATTCTTTTTTTAGGTCTTAGGTGTTAGGTGAACTGACAGGCTAATTTGGTGTACAGAACGTCATTCAGAGCGGAGCGAAGAATCTCGCTCGAACAGACGTTGGACGAATTCAGGCGAGATTCTTCGCTGCGCTCTGAATGACGTTCCGCATACCAATTTACCTTGTCAATTCAGTTAGGGCTTAGGCCGGTTTGAGCAATCCGTTCTTACGCCTTGTTCTTCAGAAATTCATACGTGAGGCGTACGGCCGTGCCGGTGCCGCCTTTGCCGCGGTAGGAGTCGGGGGCGGTGAGGAAGGCGGGGCCGGCAATGTCGAAGTGGACCCAATCGTAACCCTCGGTGTAGCGCTCCAGGAACTTGCCGGCCGAAATGGCGCCGGCCTCGGCCTTGCCCAGGTTGGTCATGTCGGCAATGGGGCTCTTGATGTGGTCGGCGTACTCATCCCAGAGCGGGAATTCCACCAGCCGCTCGTGGGTGGCGTTGCCAGCCTTCTTCAGGTCGTGCATCACGTCCTCGTCGGCGGTGCCCATGTACACGATGCCCTCGATACCGATGGCGCGGGCCGCCGAGCCGGTGAGCGTGGCGTAATCCATGACCAGGGCGGGGTCGTACTTTTTGGCGAAGGCCAGCGCGTCGGCCAGAATCAGGCGGCCCTCGGCGTCGGTGTTGAGCACTTCCACGGTCAGGCCGCTGTACATCGTAATTACGTCGCCGGGGGCCAGGGCGGGGCCGCCGGGGCGGTTGTCGGTGGCCGGCACCAGCCCAATAACGTGCAGCGGCACCTTATTGGTGGCCAGGGCCGTAAGCACGCCCACGACTACGGCCGCGCCGCCCATGTCGCACTTCATCATATCCATGCTGTTGGGCGTGGGCTTGAGGCTGAGGCCGCCGGTATCGAACACTACACCTTTGCCCACGAGCACGATGGGCTGCTGGTTGGTGGCGCCGTCGGGCTTGTACTCCATGATGGTGAAGGTGGGCGGCTCGGGGCTGCCCTGGTTCACGGCCAGCAAACCACCCATGCGCAGGGCCTCAATGCGCACCAAATCCAGCACTTCGACCGCGAAACCGGCCTGCTCGCCGGCCTGCTCGAACTGCCGGGCCAGCTGGGTGGCGTTGAGGTGGCTGTAGGGCATGTTCACCAGGTCGCGCGCCAGGTATACGCCCTGCAAAATACCTTGCAAATCAGCCACTTTCTCGGCCGATAAATCGGGGCCGACCAGCGTGAGGCGTTGCAGGGTGGAGGCTTTTTGGGACTTCTCGTCGGTTTTGTAGCCGGCGAACTGGTAGGCCGTCAGGGCCAGGCCTTCGGCCAGGGCCAGCGAGGCGCCGGCGGGCGTAAGGTTGCAGATGAACAGCTCTTCGACCTTATCGGCCTTGAGCTGGGCGTGCAGCTTGTGGCCCGCCTGGCGCAGGGCCTCCAGGCCCAGGGCGGGCGTTTTCTTGTCCTCGGCCACCACGTAGTAGTGGTGGTGCGAGTACTGGTTGACAACGACCAGCTTCTCGTCGGCGGCCAGCTGGGCGGCCACGTAGTTGCGGGCGGCCTCGGGCAAATCGGCGGCGGCCGTTACGGGCAGCTCGGTGGTGCCGGCGGGCAGGATGAAGGCCGTGCTGGCAATGGCGGGAAAATCGGCGGCGTAGGCGAGGGTCAGGGACATGGGCGGGCAGGAACAGGAATGAAGCGCCGGCCGAAACGACCGGCCGCGGCGTATCTTTGGCCGTGAAGGTAGTTAGTAGAAGTGAGTACCAAGAAGTGAGCGGTGAGACGCAACAGCAAAAAGAACGTCATTCTTCGCTGCGCTCTGAATGACATTCGTTACTCGTTCTGTTACCGCGGCTTGCTCTTTTATTTCCATCTCACTTCTCGCCTCTAATATCTCACTTCTGCCAAATGGATTCCGTTAAAGCCAAAAAGCACCTCGGTCAGCACTTTCTCAACGACCCCAACATCGCCCGCAACATTGTGGAGGCCCTGCGCCTGCCCGATGGGGTGCAGCACGTGCTCGAAATCGGGCCCGGCATGGGCGTGCTGACCCAGACGCTGCTGCGGCACCCGGAGTACGAAACGGCCGTAGTGGAAATCGACCGCGACTCGGTGGCCTACCTGCAGAAGCACTACCCCGAGCTCGAAGACCGGATTTACTCCCAGGACTTCCTGAAAATGGATCTGACGGCGCTTTACGGTCAGCAGCCGCTGAGCATTATCGGCAACTTCCCGTACAACATCAGCACCCAGATTTATTTCCAGATTCTGGCCCACCGCCAGCAGGTGCGCGAGAGCGTGGGCATGCTGCAAAAGGAAGTAGCCGACCGCCTGGCCACCGGCCCGGGTTCCAAAACCTACGGCATCCTGAGCGTGCTGCTCCAGGCCTTCTACGACATCGAGTACCTGTTCACGGTGCCCCCGCACGTGTTCAGCCCGCCGCCCAAGGTCCAGTCGGCCGTCATCCGCCTCACCCGCAACGCCACCGAGCAACTGGCCTGCGACGAAAAGCTGTTTTTCCGCGTCGTGAAACAGGCCTTCCAGACCCGTCGCAAAACCCTGCGCAACGCCCTCAAGCCCTTCGGCATGCCCCCCGAAACCACCACCGACCCCGTCTTCGACCTGCGCGCCGAGCAGCTCACTGTGGCCGATTTCGTGGATTTGACCAACCGGGTGGCGGAGAATAAGAGCGAGTAGCGGGAGGCCATAACCATGCAGAGACGCCTCCTTGCGTCTCCGCGTTGAACGACAGCATCTGTGCCACTCAGGCGGGCAACGACCGCAACATCGGCAACGCCGAGACGCAAGGAGGCGTCTCTACATCCGTGCTTACTTTCTCTCCTTGAAATTCTGCACCGAGTACACGAGGCCCAGCGTGAGGCCCTGGCTGTACTGTACGGCCTTGTCCTGGTCGTAATCGTAGAGCAGGATGCCGGTGAGGGCCACGTTGATGTAACGATTGACTTTAGCCGTGAGGCCGGCGTCGAGGCGGTGGTCGATGCGGCGTAGGGCGAAATCGGAGCCGTAGTTGGCGAACAGCAGGTAGCGCGCCTTGAGGTTCATGTTGGTGGCAATGTCCTTGTCGAACTCGGCCAGCGCCTGCGCGGCCAGCACCTCGAAGCGGGTGGAGTGGCCTGGCCTGACGCCGTAGGGCGTGGCGCCCAGCGCGGCCACAAACCGCTCGGGGCGGTTGACGACCGTCAGGCGCGGGGCGAAGGGCGAGAGGCGCAGCTTGAAGTAGCTGGTGGGGTGGTACTCGAAGCCGTAGGCGGCCGTGAGGAAGGCCGGCGCGAAGGTGGACGACACCAGTTGGGCCCGTTGCTGGCCGTTGCCATCGTCGGAATACTTGTAGCCGGGGGCGAACTGGGTGAGCAGGTTCAGCGACACGAACATGTCCCACTTGGGGTTGAGGGCGCGGCCGTACTTGGTGTCCAGGTAGATGCGGTCGAGGCTTTTGCGGTACCCCTGGCCCTTGTTCGAAACGAAGGCGTAGAGCAAATCGGCCTGGTTGTCCCAGCTGTGAATGCCCTGCTGGTAATCAGCCTTGGCATTGAGTGAGGCGTTCAGGCCCAGCGAATTGACGCCCCCGCCGCGCCAGTTCGACGATAGCGTGGTTTCCTGAAAGTTAAGCGCGGTAGTAAAGCTCTTTTTCCAGAGCGAATCGGGCACTACGGCGGCAACGGTAGTCGCAGTAGCCGTAACCGGTTCAGTTTGCGCCGCTGCGCCCAGGGGGCGCCAAGCCGAGAGAACCAGCAGCAGCAGCAGGGTAGCAGGGTGTTTCATGCGGAGCAGGGGATACGTGGCGGGCCAATAGTGGCGGCCTAAAGGTATTAAAAGGCAATAGGCTGAACAAGAATGCGCTTCTCCCGCCCCGGCTTGGCAACGAAGCAGTGGCCGGTAGTTGGGCCGGATACCAATACCTTCGCGGTACCTCCCGCACAAGGATGCCCGGACGATGCCCCAATCATTAGTTCATACTTGCTAATTCATACGTAAACAATGTCTCTCTGCCTCGTCATCGACGAAATGCACCCCAGCCTGCCCGAGTACCTGGAGCCGCTGGGCCTGACGCTGCACTACCGCCCCGACCTGACGGCCGCCGAAGTGCCCGCGGCCCTGGCGGCCCACCCCTACGAGGGCTTAGTGGTGCGCTCGAAGCTGCGCATCACGCGCGAGCTGCTGGCATACGGGCCGCACCTGCGCTATGTGTGCCGGGCCGGCGCCGGGGTCGATAATATTGACGAAGCCGCCCTGGCCGAGGCGGGCGTAACGCTGCTCAATGCCCCCGAGGGCAACCGCGACGCGGTGGGCGAGTACGCGGTAGGTCTGCTGCTGGCGCTGTTTCGGCACCTGCCGCGGGCCGACGCCGAGGTGCGGGCCGGACATTGGCGGCGCGAAGCCAACCGGGGCGAGGAAATCGGGGGCAAAACCATCGGGCTGCTCGGCTACGGGCACATGGGCCGGGCGTTTGCCCGCCGCCTGAGCGCCTTCGGCTGCACCGTGCTGGCCCACGACCACGACCCCGCCTGCCCGCCCGACGACTACGCCACGCTGGTGCCGCTGGCCGAACTCCGGGCCCGCGCCGAGGTGCTGAGCCTGCACATCCCGTACGCGAAGGCCAACCACCACTTCGTAAACGAGGACTTCCTGGCCGGCTTCCCCAATGCCATCTGGCTGCTGAACACGGCCCGCGGCGAAGTGCTCGACCACGCCGCGCTGGTGAGCGGGCTGCGTACCGGCCAAATCCGCGGCGCGGCCCTCGACGTGCTCGAAAACGAGAAGCTGACCGGGCTTACGCCCGAGCAGCAAGCCCGGTTCGATTACCTGCGCACGGCTGCCAACGTCGTCCTGTCACCCCACATCGGCGGCTGGACGTTCCAGAGCTATGAGCGCATCAACGCCGTGCTGGCCCGCAAGCTGGCGGCGTTTCTGGGAGTAGGTGAGGCAGGAGAGCAGGGAGTAGGGTAAGAGGGAACTGTCATTCTGAGCAGCGCGAAGAATCTCGCGTGCAATGGTAATTCCTGACGACAGGATTACTCTGGCACGCGAGATTCTTCGCGCTGCTCAGAATGACAGTTCCTTTACCTGCCCCATCACTTCCTTACTCCATCACCGCTCATTCCCTAAATTTCGTATATTTGCCTAAACCTACCAAGGGGAGAACGGCCAGCCACGCTGGCCGTTCTCCTTATTTTTTTGAGCTAATCCCACCCATGTCATGTCAACCATCAACTACTATACGCCCGAAGGCCTCCAGAAGCTCAAAGCAGAACTTCAGGACCTTAAAATCCGGGGCCGGGCCAAGGCCGCCGACGACCTGCGCGAGGCCCGCGACAAGGGCGACCTGAGCGAAAACGCCGAGTACGACGCCGCCAAGGATGCCCAGGGCCTGCTGGAGCTGAAAATCGCGAAGCTGGAGGAGGTGCTCGGCAACGCCCGCCTGCTCGACGAAACCAACCTCGACCTGAGCAAAGTGCTCATCATGAGCAAGGTGAAGCTCAAAAACCTCAAGAACAACATGGTGCTCGACTACACGCTCGTCGCCGAGGAAGAAGCCAACCTGGCCGCCGGTAAAATCTCCGTCAAGTCGCCCATCGGCCGCGGCCTGCTGGGCAAATCGGTGGGCGAAACGGCCGAAATCACCGTGCCGGCCGGCAAGCTGCAATTCCAGGTACTTGAAATCAGCCGGTAAAGGTGAAATGGTGAGTTAGCCGTTCCCGCACCCCGACTTTTTCGGAAAGGGCGAAGCCACGGCTTCGCCCTTTTTGCGTTCAACCCCGTATTTTGGGCCACCGGCCAACAAAAGCAGCGCATCATTACTGCTGATCGGCCGCGCCACTAAGGCCGATTGAACGTCAAACTCACCACCTCACCACCTCACCATCTCACCTTATGCCTTCTATTTTCTCGCGCATCGTGGCGGGCGAGCTGCCCGCTTACAAGGTAGCCGAAGACGAGCACCATTTAGCCTTTCTCGACATCACGCCGCTGGTGGAGGGGCACACGCTGGTTATTCCGAAGCGGGAGGTCGATTATATTTTCGACTTGCCCCCGGCCGAGCTGGCGGCGCTGCACCTGTTTGCCCAGCGCGTGGCGGCCGGGGTGCGGGCGGCCGTGCCCTGCAAGCGCGTGGGCGTGGCCGTTATCGGGCTCGAAGTGCCCCACGCCCACATCCACCTGATTCCGATGAATAAGGTAGCCGACATGAACTTCGCCAACCCCAAAATAAAGGTAGACGAGCGGCGCATGAATGAGCTGGCTGCCGCCATCGGGGCCCAGGTGCCCACCGTGGTGGCCGGCACCCCTGCAATGCCCACCGACCCGCGCGACACCAAGGGCGGCCGCGAAACCGTTGAAGCCTCCGAGCCCGAAGTGCACGCCGCCCACACCGACAAAGCCGCTCCCGGCCCCGAAAACGACGCGGCCCTGGCGCCCCTGCGCGAGCTGACCAAAGGCCTCAGCTACGTGAGCGAAGCCGATGCGCCGCTGGAGCCGGTGAGCTTCGCGGCTCCAGCTGGCGGCCTCACCGATGAAGCCCTGGCCAAGCTGGCGGGCGTTGCGGCCGGTACGCCCGTGGAGCGGCAGGAGCTAACATACTTCCTGCGCAACCACACCGCCGACGACGGCGTGACCGGCAGCGCCGAAACGGCCAACCGCTTCAAGCAATTGCAGATGTATATGAAGCAGGAGTTGAGCGGCAGCCAGGTGTACCGTTTCGGCCAGGGCCCGCAGGTGCCCGTGCTGGTGCTCGGGGAGGGCGAAGGCGGCCGGCTGCTGGGCTTCAAAACGGTGCTCACCGAAACCTGATACGCCACCGGCATGGGGGCTTCGGGCAACTGCCCCAGGCGGCCCGCCGCTACTCGGGCTGCCTGGGCGGCGGCTCCGGTAGCGGGCGGGCCGCCTGGGGCCGGATGCGCTTGCGGATGCGGTTTTCGCGCTCGAACACGCCCACCAGCACAATCAGGTAGGAGAGCAGCAGCGGCCCCATCACCAGGCCCAGAATGCCGAACAGCTCGACGCCCAGCACTACCCCGGCCAGCGTGATGAGCGGGTGAATGTCGCCCATGCGCTTGGCCAGCACGATGCGCAGCAGGTTATCGATGTTGATGATGACGATAACGCCTACCAGCAGAATGCCCACGCCCTGGCCCACATGGCCCTGGGCCAGCTTAAAGATGGCCGCCGGGCCCCACACCAGCGGCGTGCCCAGCACCGGAATAAAGGCCGTGAAAAAGGCCAGCGTCCCCCAGAACAGCGCGTCCTCGACCCCGAACAGCTGCAGGGTGAGGGTAGTCAGCAGGGCCTGCACCAGGGCGATGATGGCTTGGCCGAGCACGTTGGCGTTTACTGTGTTGCGCAGCGAGTCGCTCAGCTCCTGCAGCGTGCTGTCGCGGAAGGGCAGATAGCGGCGCAGGCCCCGCAGGAAGGCTTCTTCCTGCAAAAACATGAAGTAGAGCGTAAACAGCATCAGGCCGATAATGACCGTGAAGTGCAGCAGCCCGCTGGCCAGCGACGGAATGCGGGTGCTCAGCCAGGCCACCACCTGCTGGGCCAGGTCGCGCACGTTGTTTTCAGTAGTGAACTGGTAGCCGGTTTTCTGCTCCACTAGGTGCAGCACGCGCATAATGGGCCGCGTGTCCTGGGCATAAAGGCGGATGCGGTTGACGAGCATCAGCACCAGGCCGGTGAAGGGCATAATGATGACTACCACGGAAAACAGCAGCAGCCCGGCCGTTACCAGCTGCCGGTTCCAGGCGCGGTGGTGCACCAGGGCCGCAAACCAGGGTCGCAACACCACGTACAGAACCGCCGCCCCCAGAAAGGCCGTAATGTAGGAGCCCAGCCCCAGCAGAATCAGCCCCGCCAGGCCCACAAGGCACACAATCAGCAGCACGTACTGCTGGCGGGGCGTATAGATGGTTTCGGAAGGCATAGGAGCTGAAATCAGAAATGGAGAGTCAAAAGTAAAAGGCTGCCATTCATTTCGCCGCAGCCACTGCCGAACTTACCGAAATGCGAGGTGCCAAGGCCCTGTGCCCTGACTTCCCAGTTTTGACTTCCCACTAAACTACCCGGCGGCCCAGCGCAGCCACAGCCAGGCCCATGGCGGCAATCAGGGCGAAGGACACGCGCAGGCTGCTGACGGCGGCCACGAAGCCGATGAGCGGCGGGCCCAGCAGAAACCCCACGAAGCCCACGGTGGTAACGGCCGCCAGGGCCATGCCCGCCGGCATGGTAGTGGAGCGGCCGGCCGCCCCATACACCAGCGGTACCACTGCCGCCGTGCCCAGGCCCACCAGCATAAAGCCCAGCGTAGCCGCCCACAGCGTTGGGAAGGCCACGGCCAGCAGCAGCCCGCCCGCCTCCAGCAGCCCGCTCAGCACCAGCGTGCGGCGGCGGCCGTAGCGGTCGGTAAACCAGTCGGCCACGAAGCGGCCGGTGGCCATCAGGGCCATGAAGGCAGCGAAGCCCAGGCCCACCCAGGCCTCGGGGGCCCGCACTACCTGCCGGAAGTACACCCCGCTCCAGTCGAACATGGTGCCCTCGCAGAGCAGCGAGCAGAAGGCCAGCACCCCCAGCAGCAGCAGCGAGCGGTCGGGCAGGGCCAGCAGGGGCGTGCCGGCGGGGCGGGGCGCATCGGTGGGCAGCAGGCGCGGGGCCAGCAGCAGCAGTGCCGGCAGAAGCAGCGCGCCCACCCCCAGAAAGTGGTAAAGGGGCCCTACGTGCTGCCCGACCAGGAGCACACCCAGCCCGGCCCCCGCGAAGCCGGCCAGGCTCCAGAGGCCGTGGAAGGTGGCCATGATGGAGCGGCCGTACAGGGCCTCCACGCCCACGGCCTGGGTGTTTATGCCAATGTTGCTCAGCTCGCCGGCCATGCCAAACAGCACCAGCGCCGCCAGCAGCTGGGGCACGGTGGCGGCCAGGCCCAGCAGCGGCAGTACCAGCGCGTACAGCCCCATGCCCAGCACCACCACCCGCCGACTTCCGAAGCGGCTCACGAGCCAGCCCGCCAGCGGCAGCGTGCCCACCGAGCCTACCGGCAGCGCCAGCAGCACCCCGCCCAGCGCCGCCGCACTCAGGCCCAACTGGTGCTGCACGGCCGGAATCCGGGAGGCCCAGGTGGCAAAGCACAGCCCCTGCACGGCAAAGGCCGCCGCCACAGCCCAGCGGTGTTGTTGCGGAGTAGGGGTCATGGGAGGGAGTTAGGCGGGGCTGGTTGAGCTGAACAGGGAGTACAAAAGACCGTCATGCTGAGCTTGCCGAAGCATCTCTACCGCAGTAATAATCCGGATATTGAAATTGCCACCGCGGTAGCTATGCTTCGACTCCGCTACGCTGCGCTCAGCATGACGGTCTTTTCGTAACTGCCAGCCAACAACTCCCCCTACCGTACCGGGCCGCTGTCTACCTGCGCCTCCAGCCGCTCCTGCGCGGCTACGGGCAGGGCCGAGAGCAGGTCGAGGCCGGTGGCGGCTTCCAGGGCGTCGATGCTGGTGCGGTAGCGGCTCCAGTCGGGGCTTACCTGCTGGTCGTTAGGCGTGTCGATGGCCAGGATGCGGGCCTGGCCGGCCGCGATGCGCTGCAGGTCGTTGGCGCCTTCGGGTAGCAGCACCAGCACCTTCCAGACGCGGGCCGGCACAGTTACGCGACCCTCATCGATCGTCGTTTTAAAGCCTTGCACACCAGTGCCGCCCTGCCCGTAGCTGCCCATGATGATGTACACCTCCTGCCCGCGCTGCACCTGGGCGCGGGTCCATTCCTCCAGGTTGCCCCAGGTGCGCTGGTTGTTGTTGGCGGCCTGCGGAATCATGTTGGTCATCAAAAAGGTAGCCGAGTTGTCGTCGAGCGTGCGGCTGCGGTCGGCGCTGGGGCAGTTGTGGCCCCGGTCGAAGCCCGAGCCGCTGTAGGAGCGCGGACTCACGGCGTAGAACTGCCGGGGCAGAGCCGGGTCGGGCCGGAAATCGTCCTGGCGCGGGGCCCGGCCCAGGTCGGCGGCGCCCAGGTGCCAGCTCACCCAGGTGGGTGTGCCCCGGCGGGCGCTGTAGCCCACCGCGTACTGCGGGCGCGTAAGCAGGTAGTTGTTGGGCGTGCTGAGCGAGGCCGTGGCGCCGCTGGGGTTGCCCAGGGCCAGGTTGTCGGCCGAAGTGGTTTCGGTGGCTGCCGGGGCCGGCGTGCCGGGGGTGGGGGGGGTGGGCGCGGGCGTTGGAGTAGGCTGGCGCGGCGCTGCGCCCGGCTGGCTGGCCGGACCGCCGGTTACGGCCGCGCCGCTGCCGGTTTCCAGCGTAATGTCATCAATGTTGAGCCGGCCGGAGCCGGTATCCGTCTTGCGGATTTCGAGGCGGAAAGCCTGGGCACTGCCGCCTTCGAAGGTCGTTGTTAGCAGGCGCGGGCCCTGGGTACGCACGGGTGAGCCTATGCGGCGGTAGCTGCGGCCGCCGTCCTGGCTGCCCCACAGCTCCCAGGTGCTGGGCGCGTCCTGGCCGTAGGCGGCCGAGCTGATGCGAATCAGGTGCACGCCGGCCGGGGCGTCGAAGTTCATGGTGAGGCGGCCGCCGGTGCGCAGGCGGGCGGCGCGGGCACCCTGCTTGTGGTCCTGCTCGGAAGCGCCGATAAGGGCTTCGGTGAACCGCCAGGTGCCCGTGCCCAGCGGTTCGTCGGCGGAGGCGTAGCCGCCTTTGCTGCCGGCTTCGAAGGTTTCGGGGAAGCGGCCGGCGGCCTGGGCCGGGGCGCTTTGCACGGCAATGGCGGGCGGACCAGCCGGGGCGGGCTGCCGCAGGGTTTCGGCGGGCTGCGGCGAGCAGGCGCTCAGCAGCAGCGAAAGCAGGGCGGGGGCAAGGCGAATCATGGGGGCGAAGGTAGCTACAAGCCTCAAGCTACAAGCCTCAAGCTACAAGCCTCAAGCCTCAAGCGGCAAGCCTTCACGTTGTGCCTCAACCCTCTCTTTGAAAAATGAGAGGGTGGGTTCAACGAAACCTGCCGCCCCGCCTGCCCGTGCTGCCGTGGCTTCCTCTCGCCTTTTTCGAAGAGGGCAGGCGGGGGTAAGACGCATACAAGGGCGATGAAGCGAGGGCTTGTGGCTTGCCGCTTGTGGCCCAAAGCTTGAGGCTTGTAGCTTGCCGCTTGTAGCTACCTTCGCCCCCATGCCCCGACTTCAACGCTTCCTGCTCACTTTGCTGCTGGTGCTCACGGTTCCGGCGGCGCTGGTTACGCTGCTCTCGCTGCTTACGGCCCAGGTATGGTGGCTGAAGCTGCTCGATTTCCCCCGCTTCCAGCTGCTGGTGCTGCATCTGGGGGTGCTGCTGGGGCTTGCCGGGCTGCTGGTGCTGGGGCGGCGGCAGCGGCAGCCCGCCCGGCGCTGGGTGCTGGGCCTGAGCCTGTTTGGGGCCGCCGGGCAGCTTTATTTCCTGCTGCCCTACGCCCCCTTCATGCCCCGGCCCCTGCCCGACGCCACTGCGGCCCAGGCCACCGATACCACTGCCCGCCTGCGGATACTGGAGGCCAACGTGCTGCAAAAAAACCAGCGCCCTGATCTGCTGCTGGCCCGCGTACGCGAGCAGAGTCCCGACCTGGTACTGGCTCTCGAAACCGACCAGCGCTGGGTAAACGCCCTGCGCCCGCTGCGCCGGCAGTATCCGTACGTTATCGAGCTGCCCCAGACCAACACCTACGGCATGGTGCTGTACTCGCGCCTGCCGCTGCTGGAGGCGCGGGTGTACAACTTCCAGGAGCCCGACGTGCCCACCCTCATCACCGATGTGCGGCTGCCCAACGGCCGGCTGGTGCGCCTGTACGCCGTGCACCCCACGCCGCCGGTGCCCAGCCGCCACCCCACCAGCCTCAGCCAGCCCAACCGTGCCTTGCTGCAGGTGGGCCGGCGCGTGCAGCAGCACCGCGGCCCGGCCCTGGTGCTGGGCGACTTCAACGACGTGTCGTGGTCGAGGGCGACGCGCCTGTTCGAGGCCAGCGGCGAGCTGCACAACGTGCGCCGGGGCCGGGGCATGTACAGCACCTTTGATGCCAACAGCGGCGTGCTGCGCTGGCCCCTCGACCACCTGTTTGCCACCCGCGGGTTTCGGGTGCTGGGCCTGACGCGGCTGCCGGCCATCGGCTCCGACCACTTCCCGATGCTGTTTGAGGTAATGCTGGCCGAGTAGCGCGGCCGGCGGCCAGTCCAGTGGGAAGGGGACAAACAAGGGAATTTGGCGGGTTTTTTGCGCTGCGCCACCGCAGTCGATCATCCTCCCACCTTATTACCTGTTTATGCTTCGCTTTATCTACTTATTAGCTGCCGGGCTGCTGCTGAGCAGTGCCCCGGCCTTCTCCCAAACGGCCGGCCTGCGTACCCAGCCCATCGATTTCGACAATACCCTGGTTGTAACCCTACCCGACGAGGGCCAGGCGGCCTGGCAACGGGCCGGCCGCCTGCTCGCCCAACGTGGCTACCTCATACGCTTCGCCAGCCCCGAGCTGCTTACCCTGAGCACCGAGCCCGTCAGCAATTTTACGGCGCGCCTGATGGGAGTGTATCTGGTAGTGGAAGGCCCCGAGCTGCATTTGCAGGGCTATATTCCGGCCGGGGATAATGTTATCAACTGGCTGCAGATAATCGAATACAGCACGGGCAGGGGCCTGAGTGGCCGCCGCTGGCAGGAACTGGAGGAAATAGCCCGGCTGCTGGGCGGTACCGTGCGCTACGCCCGCACCCCCACCCACTAGCCCCCGGCCCTGCTGCGGGGCCAGGCTTCTCGTTTTGTAACGGCTAGGCTGATGAAAAAACTGTTGCTGCCACTGCTGCTGGCCGGTGCTCCGGCCTTTGCCCAATTGCCTGCCCTGCACGCCCGGCCCGAGAAAAACGACGATACCATTGTGCTCACGCTGCCCGATGAGGGCCGCGCCGTTTGGCAGCGGGCGGCCGGGGTGCTGGCCGCTCGGGGCTACACCTTCCGCTATTCCGACGCCGACCTGCTCACCATTAGTACCGACTATGTCCGCCTGGAATCGTACGACACTATTGGGTTATTTGTGCGGGTGGAAGGCAACCGGCTGCTGCTGCGTGGGCGTTGGCTGTCAGACGATGACGTGACGGGCAACGGGTATGCCATAAGCATGGGCGGGTTTCTGAGCGGCTCCGGTAGCAGGTGGGCCGAGTTGGAAGCTGCGGCCCGCGAACTGGGTGGCACACCGGGCTACTACAATTCGGCGGCGCGCTGATAGTGGGGCCGGGCAGGCAGGGGAGGGGCGCCGCGCAACGCCGGGCCCGCGGTTCTCGTCCTTGCCCTGTACCTTGCCCGCTCACGCCCTGCCCATGAAACACCGCTACTCTCTCTCGGCCGCCGTGCTGCTGGCCGGCGCCGGCCTGCTGGCCGCCTGCGACCCGGGCACCAAGCCCGCCACCGGCACGGCCGAAACCGCCGATGCCACCTTCGACGACTACAAGGCCCGCTTTATCGACTCGCTCTGGTACTACAACCCCGAGTGGGCCAGCAGCGCCGGCTACCATCGCTACGACTCGCTGCTGGTGGTGCCCTCGGCCGGCCGCCGGCAGGTGGAGGCGGCGGCCATAGCGCGCCGCGGCAAAGAGCTGCAGGCCTTCGAGGTGGGCAAGCTGTCGGTGAACAACCAGACCGATTACCGGCTGATGCAGAACTACCTGGCTTCGGCCCGCTTTTATGCCGACACGTTGCGCAGCTGGGAGTGGAACCCCTCCAACTACAACGTGGGCGGGGCGGTGGCCGAGGTGCTCAATGGCCGCTACGCCCCCCTCGACCGCCGCCTGCGCGCCATCAGCTCCAAACTCATCCAGAGCGCCGACTACTACGAGGCTGCCGAGCAGAGCGTGAAGCGGCCCACCCGCGAGCATACCAACCTGGCCATTCGCCAGAACCAGGGAGGCTTAAGCGTGTTCGGTCCCGCCCTGCTCGACTCGGTGGCCAAATCGGGCCTGAGCGACGCCGAGAAGAAGACCCTGCGCGAGCGGGTGGCTACTACCCGGCTGGCCATGGAAGGCTACATCCGCTTCCTGCAAACCCAGGTGTTGCCGGCGGGCAACTTCCGGCCCTTCCGCATCGGCCCCGAGTTGTTTGCCCGCAAGTTTGCCCTCGATATCCAGAGCCGCTACTCGGCCGACGAGGTGTACCAGAAGGCCCTCACGCACCGCCAGGAGCTGCTCACCGACATGAAGGCCCGGGCCCTGCGCATCTACCCCAAATACGTGCAGTACCAGGCCGTGCCCCAGGACACGCTGGCCATTGTGCGCGACGTAGTGGCGGCCCTCTCGCGCGAGCACGCCACGCCCCAGCGCTTCGTGGATGCCGTGCGCGAGCAGATGCCCGAGCTGGTGCGCTGGGTGAACGAGCACGATCTGCTGACCCAGGACCCCACCCAGCCGCTGGTTGTGCGCGAAACCCCGCTCTACATGCGCGGCAGCGGCGCCGGCGCCAGCGTCTCGGCCCCCGGCCCTTATGATAAGGGCGCCGATACCTACTACAACGTCGATCCTATTGTGGGCTTGCCGGCACCCCAGGCCGAGAGCTACCTGCGCGAGTACAACACCTACACGCTCCAGATTCTTAACATCCACGAGGCCATTCCGGGCCACTACACCCAGCTGGTGTACGCCAACCGCAGCCCCTCGCTTATCAAGTCGATATTGGGCAACGGGGCCATGATTGAGGGCTGGGCTGTGTACGCCGAGCGCATGATGCTGGAAAGCGGCTACGGCGGCAACACCGATGAGTTCTGGCTGATGTGGGACAAGTGGAATATGCGCGTGACCCTGAACGCCATCCTCGACCACGAGGTGCAGGCCGGCAGCCTCACCGAAACCCAGGCCGTGGAAATGCTGCGCCGCGACGGATTTCAGGAAGATGCCGAGGCCCGCAACAAGTGGCTGCGCGCCACGCTCAGCCAGGTGCAACTCAGCTCCTACTTCACCGGCTACACCGAAATCTATGACCTCCGCGAGGAGCTCAAGCAGAAGCAAGGCAAGGAGTTCAACCTGAAAGCCTTCCACGAGCAGTTCCTCAGCTACGGCAGCGCCCCGGTGAAGTATATTCGGGAGATGATGCTGGCGAAGGAGAAGAAGTAGCCGCTGTTACGTGGCGCCCTCATGGTGCGCCTCACCCTAATCCCCCTCTCCGAAAAAGGAGAGGGGAGACTGGCTTCTAGCTTTCTAGTTTAACCAAGGCTAGCGCTAGCTCCCCTCCTTGGAAAGGAGGGGTTGGGGGTGGTTGAAGCCGTTGAACAGAAGCTAGAGGTTAGGTTTAGTAAATGTTCAGGTAGCGTCAACCACCCCCAGCCCCTCCTTTCCAAGGAGGGGAGCTAGCGCTAGCGCTAGCGCTAACTTTAGCTCACGCCAACTGCTTTAGCTTTAGAAGCCTCACCCCAATCCCCCTCTCCTTTTCGGAGAGGGGGATTGGGGTGAGGCGCACCCGTAAGGCGCAACGTGGGGGCGGCCTAATCTTATTTCTTCTTCACCGGCGCGCTGCTGCCCGGGGGCACCACCTGGCCGTTCCTAAAGGTCTTGCGCTCCTTTACCGTCGTGCCATCCGGCCCGTAGTAGAGCCACACGCCGGTTTCCTTGCCGTTGCGGAAGGCGCCGGTCATTTCGGGCGTGCCGTCTTCGCGAAGCAGGCGGTAGGGGCCGGTTTTGAGGCCCCGCACGTAAGTGGCTTCGGCCTGTAGCTTGCCCGAGGGGTAGAACTCCTGGCCCAGGCCGGCGGGCTTGCCGTTCTCGTTCAGCAGCTTGCTTTTGATGGTACCGTTGGGGTAGTACGTCAGCTGCTCGCCGCCGAGGCGGCCGTTCTGGTAGGTTTCCACCTTCTCAAGCTGCTTGCCGCCAGGAAAGTAGCTGCGCCACTGGCCCACGGGCAGGTTGTTCTTGTACTGCTGCTCGCGCTGCAGGGTGCCGTCTTCGAAGTAGCCGGTAATCTTCCGGTCGCGGGCCTGGCTGCTGTACTCGGTTTTCTGCCGGGGCTTGCCCGAGTCGTAAAAATCCTGCTGGGTGCCCACCAGCGTGCCCTGGCGGTAGGTCATGGTGCTCTTGACGGCGCCGTTTTCGTAGTACGATTTGGCGGGGCCGTCGAGGTTGTTGGTGCCGCCGGCCAGGGCGCGGGCCTGCTTGGTGAGGTCGTCGCCGAGCGGGTTTTTCACGGCCCGGCCCACCAGCGGCACGGCCACGTAGGTGCCCTCGGTCTGGAGCTGGCCCGAGCGGTAGTAGCTGCGGTAGCGGCCGCGGCCGGTCTGGTCGGCCAGCACTTCGGTTTCGAGCTGGCCGTTGTCGAAGTACGTTTTGTAGGGGCCGGCCAGCAGCCCGCGGCGGTAGCTGCCCTCGCTCTGGAGCTGGCCGTTTTCGTAGTAGGTGCGCACCGGACCGTTGGCCTGGCCCTCGGTGAACGTGATTTCGGCCCGGGGCTTACCCGACGCGTACAACTCGCGCACCAGGCCGCTGGGCTGGCCCTTGTCGAGGGTGGTTTCGAGCTTGATGCGGCCGTCGGGGAAGAAATAGCGCAACTCGCCGCTGGGCTCATCGTCGGCGAAGGCGCCCTCCTGGGCCAGCTTGCCGGTGTCGTAATACGTTTTGAAGGGGCCCTGGCGCACACCGTTTTGGTAAGTGACCTCCAGCCGCCGCCCGCCGTTGGGATGAAACTCCACGTAGGCCGAGTCGCGCTTGCCGGCCGTGTAGCGCGTTTGCGCTTCCAGCTTACCGGTGTAGTAAAACCGCTTATACGGCCCCTGCATCACGGTATCGGCCCCCACCAGCGCCGCAAACTTCTCCCGCGGGTGCACCCGCGTCGAGTCGAAGTAGGTTGTGAGCCGCCGCAGCTTCTGGGCCTGGGCGGCGGTGCTGGCAGTGAGCAGGAAAAGGGCAACAGGCAGAATTCTCATAGGTGCAAGAACGGGGGAAACGGCGAAGTAGTGCCTCGCGTGCAGCCCGGCAAACAAAAGCCCTGCCGCAAAACATGCGGCAGGGCTTTTAAAATCAGAACGAAGCTGACAACTAGCAGCTAAAAGCTAACAGCTCCCTAAACGCGCTCCAGCACGATGCTGCTCGCGCCGCCACCGCCGTTGCAGATGCCGGTGACGCCGATTTTGCCGCCCTCGTTCTCCAGCACGCTCAGCAGCGTGGTTACGATGCGGGCCCCGGAAGCGCCCAGCGGGTGGCCCAACGAAACGGCGCCGCCGTACACGTTCACCTTGGTGCCTTCCAGGTTCAGCAGCTGGTTGTTGGCCAGCGAAACCACCGAGAAAGCCTCGTTGATTTCGTAGAAATCGACCTCCGAAGCAGCTACTCCGGCATTTTTCAGCGCCTTCGGAATGGCCAGGGCGGGCGTGGTGGTAAACCACTCGGGCGCCTGCTCGGCATCGGCAAAGCCGCGGATGATGGCCAGGGGCTTGATGCCCAGCTCGTCGGCCTTCTCGCGGCTCATCAGCAGCACGGCGGCGGCGCCGTCGTTGAGCGTAGAGGCGTTGGCGGCCGTTACGGTGCCCTCCTTGGTGAAGGCGGCCCGCAGCCCGGCAAACTTGCTGAAATCGGCCTTCAGGTACTCCTCGTCATCAGAAATAACGGTTTCCTTGCCGCGCACCGTAATGGTCACGGGCACGATTTCGTCCTTCTTCTTGCCGGCCTTGGCGGCGGCGGCACTACGCTCGTAGCTTTGCTGGGCGAAGGCGTCCTGGTCTTCGCGGGTGATGCCATAGTGGGCGGCCGTGGCATCGGCGGCGTTGCCCATGGCGTAGTCGTGGTAGGGGTCCCAGAGGCCGTCCTTCATCAGGCCGTCAATCATCTGGCCGTTGCCGTATTTGGCGCCGAAACGGGCTTTGTCGAGGTAGTAGGGCACGTTGCTCATGCTCTCCATGCCGCCGGCCATCACCACATCGGCCTGGCCCAGCATAATAGCCTGGGCGCCGTACATAATAGCCTTCGAGCCCGAGGCGCACACTTTGTTTACGGTCGTGCACTCCACGGTGTCGGGCAAACCGGCCTTCTTGGCCGCCTGCCGGGCCGGGGCCTGGCCTAGGTTGGCCGAAATCACGTTGCCCATAATTACCTGCTGCACCTCTTTGCCGTCAACGCCGGCCTTTTCCAGCGCGCCCTTAATGGCAATAGCGCCCAGCTCCACGGCCGTCAACGAGGCCAGGCTACCGCCAAACGAGCCGATAGGGGTCCGCACAGCGGCTACGATTACTACTTCCTTGATTTGCATATGTTGAATTAGGTGGGGTGAGATTAGAGCCTAAAGGTACGAATTTGGGTGATGGGGTGATGGGGTGATGGGGTGATGGGGTGATGGGGTGAGGGGGTGATGGGGTGAGGGGGTGAGGGGGTGAGGGGGTGAGGAGGCTTTTTGTCATTCTGAGTAACTGGCTCTATGCGCCACATACTCAGAATGACAATTTCCTCACCCCATCACCCCATTACCACCTCACCTCACCGCCCCATCACTACCACGCCGGCTTGGTTTTATCCCTGGGTGCGGTGGCTTTGCGCGGGAGTTGCTGCAGGTACTGCTGCTCGGCGGTGCGGAGGGCTTCGAGGAGCTGGCGGGCCTGGCCGGAGCTGAGGTTCATTTGCTGCAGGCGGGCGCGCTGGGTTTGCAGGTTGGCTTCGTCGGGCGCGGCCGCCTCGGTGCCCCCGCGGCCGCTGGTGCCCGCTGGCGCTGCCGGGCCGTTTTCGTCGTTGCTAAGGCCGCGCACCGTGCCCGGCTCGTTGCCGCGGGCCACGTTGCGCTCCGGCCCGGCGCCGGGCCGGAAACCGCCGCTGGCCGCACCGCCGGGCGTGGCCGATGGTTGAGCCGGATTGGGCTGGCCGCTGGCATCCGGGCGGGTTTGCGG
Source organism: Hymenobacter actinosclerus (assembly GCF_900111515.1). GTDB lineage: Bacteria > Bacteroidota > Bacteroidia > Cytophagales > Hymenobacteraceae > Hymenobacter > Hymenobacter actinosclerus. The sequence continues at coordinate 805,172 of NZ_FOHS01000002.1, read as the reverse complement.
GGCGCTGTTGGGGTCGTTGGGCTGGCTGGGGTCGGGGCGCTGGCCGGGGGTATCGGGGCCGGCTTTGGGGCGCGGCTGTTGCTCGCGCGGCCCTTCAGGCTGCTGCTTGGGGCTGCCATCGGGACTGGGTGGGGGCGGGGAGGGGGCGTTGGTGCGGCCGGTCATGAAGCGGCGCAGCACCTCGTAGTTGTAGCGGGCCCCTGCGTTGCCGGCATCGGCCAGCAACGACTGGCGCAGCAGGGCCACCGCCGGCGCGTACTCGCCCCGGCCGACGGCCAGCGTGGCCAGCTGCTGCAGCGCCACGCTCCGCATTGGCCCGTTGGAGCTGGTCAGCAGATGGCTGTAATAAGTGCGGGCTTCGTTGGGCCGGCCGGCCTGCAGGGTGGCGTGGGCCAGGTTCAGCCATAGCGCATCGTCGGTGCCGCCCAGTTCCAGAGCGGCCTCGCGGTAGGCCAGGGCGGCCTCGGCATACTGCCGGCTGGTATAAGCGGCGGCCCCGCGCTGCACGGCCACGTTGCGGTCATGAATGCGCGTCAGACTGCCCCACCAGCCAAACAGCAGCAGCAACAGCGTTATCAGCAGCGTTTTCATGGCCGGATAACTTTTACGGTCAGCAGAATATCGAGCCCGATGAGCAGCAGCGCAAGGGCCAGCGGGTAGCGGTAGCGGTTGTCGGCTACGGCTACGGTGCGTACCTGCTGGGCCTGGCCCTCGACCTGATTGAGGGCCGTGAGCAGCAGCGGAAACTCATTGCGCTGGTCGGTCAGCTCGAAGTACTGGCCACCGGTTTGCTCGGCCAGGCGGCGCAGCGGGGCCGGCACCAGCCGCGTCACGGCGTCGCGGCCCCGGGCGTCGCGCACGTAGCCCGGCCGGCCGTCGGCCAGCGGAATGCGGCTGCCTTCGGTGGTGCCCACGCCCATGGTAAACACGCGGGCACCGGAGCGGGCCAGTATGCGTACGGTGGGCTCCAGGTTCTCGCCGAAATCCTCGCCATCGGTGGCCAGCACTACGGCCGTGGCGCGGGGCGGCACGCCGGCCGGCGCGGGTCCGGCCGGCGCGGCGGCCGGGGTGAGGCGCGCCAGCACCAGCTTGAGCGGCGGTACCAGGTCGGTGGTGCCGGCCGGCACCAGGCTGGTTTGCAAGGTGCTCAGAAAGAGCTGCAGCGCGTCCTGGTCGTAGGTCAGCGGGCACTGCACGTAGGCTTCGCCGGCAAACACAATCAGCCCCAGCCGGTCGGCCGGAAAGCGGCGCACCAGGTTGGCCAGCTCGGCCTTCAGCTTCTGCAGGCGCGACGGGGCCACATCGGGCGCGTTCATCGAGCGCGACAAATCCACGAGCAGCCACACGTCTTTGCCGGCCGTGCGCACCGGGTGCTGGGTGAGGCCGTAGGCCGGGCCCAGCAAAGCGGCGCCCAGCAGGCCGCCATAGAGCAGGCGCAGGGCCAGTTTCCAGCCCAGCCGGCCGCCGTGCTGGCCCAGCGGGGCAGCCAGCCGCCGGGTGCGGAGGGCGTAGCCGAGGTAAAAAATAAAAAAAATAAGTGCCGCTGCCGCCTCCGGCCAGCCTGGCAGATAGGCCCAGTTCAACGCCACGGTAACGGGTTCATGTTCACAATACAACCAGCCAAAAAGCAGGGGTTGCCCCGCAGGCAAAAAGCGCCAATTTGCGGCCTGCAAGCCCCAAATGCATCAGCAAGATGGAAGATATTTTTCGGAACAGGGTTTGAATCTCCATCCGGCTCGTATATTTGCAACACCTTTCAACCGGAAAGGACAACCCTTCAGGAGAGATGGGTGAGTGGCTGAAACCAGTAGTTTGCTAAACTGCCGTAGCTCTAAAGGCTACCGGGGGTTCGAATCCCCCTCTCTCCGCGTTTCTTTGGATTAGAAATTGAGAATTAAGAATTGAGAACTGCCGCATGCGCAAGCAGCCGTAATTTTTGATTTTTAACTCTCAATTTTTAATTATTCTTTTCGGGGTGTAGCGTAGCCCGGTATCGCGCCTGCTTTGGGAGCAGGAGGCCGCAGGTTCGAATCCTGCCACCCCGACCAGCATGTAGCCGTCAGCCCGCCTTTGGGGGCAGGCGGCTATTTGTTTTTCTGACCCCGTAGCTCAGCTGGATAGAGCAGCTGCCTTCTAAGCAGCCGGTCATGTGTTCGAATCACATCGGGGCCACGCTGATAATAAAATGAGCCGTTTAGCCTGTAGGCTGAGCGGCTTTTTTGTGGGCGGATTTTGCCGTGCAGGGCTTGCCGGAGCGCCAGGCCCTGTGGTCCTGCCCGAAGCACCGTACCTTTGCGCCCATGAAAGCGCCCCTTTTCCATCCCGGCCAGGAAGTTATCTGCACCAACGACGACTTTACCATGCTGCTGGTGCAGAACCCCAACATCCAGACGCCCAAACGCGGCCCCATCTACACCGTGCGCGACGTGTACGACACGCACAACGGCTTCGGCATTACACTGCACCAGATCAACAATGCCGCCGTGGCGCCCGGTTTTCCGGAGGCCAACTTCCACGAGTCGCGCTTCTCTCTGGTGCCGCCGCTGGAGGAAGTGGATATTTCGGCCGCCATTGAGGAAAGCGTGACGGCCTGAGCACCTACGGCCGGCCGTAGGGCTGAGTACCGGCCCGCCAGGCGCCCTGTTGCTCTTTGCCACCTGGTAACTATCCGGTAGCGCAGGTATTTGCCGCGGCCAAAGCGAAGCGAGGTTATTACCGCTTCAACTCGGCCAGCAGCCAGGCGCCGGTTTCCGGTCCGGCTACTTGCTCCACGAGCCGCACAAACCCTGGGTTGGTACTGGTTTTTTGGGCGGCAGACGTGGCCAGGATGTTCAGGAATTGCTCGGTGCCGATGCGGGTGCGCAGCGCGTGCAGGATGCCGGTGCCCTTGTTGTACATCACGCGGCGGTGCATGGGGTATTCGTATTTGTAGCGGTCGAAGCCCCAGAGCGGCGGCGTGCCGGCGGTGCTTTGCGCCAGGCGGGCCAGCTCCTGCTGGTAGCCGGCTTCGTCGCCGCTGGCTTGCAGGTAGAGCAGGCTGGAGTAGGTGGCGAAGGCTTCGTTGAGCCAGTCGGTTTCGTCGTGAAACGAGCCGTAGCCCCACCATTTATGGCTGATTTCGTGGGCCAGAATCAGCAGGTCCTCTGTTTCCGCTACGTTGAAATTGGAGTAAGGAATAATAGTGGCGTTATCCAGCAGCCCGTAGGCCCCGCCGCTGTTGGTGCCGGGCAGGAAAGCGGTGAAGTGGCTAATCGTATCCTGCCGCCCAATGGTGCGGTTGTAGTACGCCACAATAGCCGCCGCCCGCCGCAACATGACCGAATCGGTAGCGGTCAGCGGGGCACCGGTTTTAATGAACGTGATAGGCGGGCCAGTGGTGGATGCGGCCTGATAGAACTGTCGGGCAACCAGGGCCGTGAGTTCGATGGCGCTGGTAGTGCCCGCAAACGTGTAGCGGCCGGCCTGCTGCCGGCTGGGTGGGCGGGTGCTGCGGACCTGATAGCCGGGCGGCACCCGCACCGTTAGCTGGTAGGGCACTATTTCGTACTCCTGATAGGGCCGGAAGGGCAGCCATAAGCTGTGGGCGCTGAGGAAGTTTACGTGGTCGGTGTAGTTGCCCTCGTCAATGTTGCCCGTGTACACCAGTTCGATATAGCGGCTGCGGCGCGGGTTCGGGCCGTAGCGCACCTGAATCTGCTGGAGCGTGTCGATTGAATATGCCACCCGCGTAACGCTTTGCTGCACCGCCCGTGGAGCCTGCACCTGTTGCAGCTTATACCGGCGGTTCAGGTTCAGCAGCACTACGGAGGTCGTGTCGGAAGCCGGCAAAGTGAAGCGGTAGCGGCAGGTGAAGGTGTGCGCTTCCGGCTCAACCTGGAGGGTAACCCGCACGCTGGGCGTGGCCAGGGCAGGGGAGGAGGCCGAAAGAGTCGTTAGTAGCAGGAATAGCAGGAGGCGTTTCACGGAATGGGGCGGAGCAGTTAGTATGGATTAGCCGAGAATTATAAGCAGGGGTAAAGATGCATACGCCAAACATTTTTTCGTCGAGCCGGTTTTACGGGCCTACCCATTTAACTCCCATTCTCATGATAAAAGTAGGATTGTTTGTACGTCTGGAAGCCAAGCCCGGCAAGGAGCAGGAAGTAGCTGATTTCCTGCGTGGGGGCCTGGCCCTGGTGGAGCAGGAGCCGGAAACTGCTACCTGGTACGGGGTGCAGATGGGCCCCACGACGTTCGGGATTTTCGACACGTTTGCCGATGAAGCCGGCCGTAAAGCGCATTTGGGTGGCAAGGTTGCCGAAGCCCTGTTCGCCCAGGCCCCCGAGCTGTTCGCCTCCGCGCCAGCCGTGGAAATGCTTGATATCCTGGCTTCGAAAGGCGCCTAAACGCCCCTGCAACGGCCGAACCTGCCGCCGCCTTCCGGTGCTGCTGCCCTCAGGGGCGGGCGGCCCGGAAGGCGGCTTTTTTGGTGCGGTACCGGGGAGCTGCGGGGGCTGATGGTGGTTCAGAGGACCAGCCAGGGCGCCGGCCTTGGTAAAAGCGGTAAAATGCGGCCCCGAGTATAACGCACGGGCCGTTGTGGGCGTACAGCAAAATCACGTGCCGGCCTTGCGCCGCCGCTTCCTTCACCACTTCTGCTCTTCTTTATGTCGCAACTACTTACCAGCGCCCCGCACCGGGGCGGTCTGCCGGCCCCGGTGCCCACCGGCCCGGTGCGCCTGCACATCAACGGCGAAACCCGCACCCTGCAACTCGCGCCCTGGACCAGCCTGCTCGACGCGTTGCGCGAGTACGCCCACCTCACGGGCACCAAAAAAGGCTGCGACCATGGCCAGTGCGGCGCCTGCACGGTGCTCGTGAACGGCCGCCGCATCAACAGTTGCCTCACGCTGGCCGTGATGCACGAAGACGACGACATCACGACTATCGAAGGCCTGGGCACCCCCGACAACCTCAGCCCCCTGCAACAGGCCTTCGTCGACCACGACGCCTTTCAGTGCGGCTACTGCACTCCCGGCCAAATCTGCTCGGCTCAGGGCCTGCTCAACGAAGGCCGCGCCCACTCCGAAGCCGAAATCAAGGAGCTGATGAGCGGCAACCTCTGCCGCTGCGGCGCCTACACGGGCATTCTGAACGCGGTGCAGGAGGTTGTGGCTGCGCAAGGTGAGATGGTGAAATAGTGAGCTGGTGAGATGACGTTCCGGCGGCGCGATTCGCGCGGCTACGCCAACGTCAACTTCCAAACCACCTGCCCATCAAACTCACTATTTCACCATCTCACCACCTCACTTTATGTATCCTTTCACTTACTCCCGCGCTACCGATGTGGCCGATGCGGTGCGCGACAAGGCCGGCCACGGGGCCTCGGCCTACCTGGGCGGCGGCACCAACCTCATCGACTTGATGAAGTACAACGTCGAGCAGCCCGCCCACCTGGTTAATGTGGCTAAGCTGCCGCTTGACAAGATTGAAGACCTGCCCGACGGTGGCCTGCGCCTCGGGGCCACGGCCACCAACGCCGATACGGCCTGGAACGAGCAGGTAAAAGCGCGCTATCCGATGCTGAACCAGGCGATTCTGGCGGGGGCCTCGCCCCAGCTGCGCAACGCGGCCACCAACGCCGGCAACCTGATGCAGCGCACCCGCTGCTACTATTTCTACGACATCGAGACGCCCTGCAACAAGCGCGAGCCGGGCTCGGGCTGCTCGGCCATCGGGGGTTACAACCGCATCCACGCCATTCTGGGGGCCAGCGAGGCCTGCATTGCCACCCACCCCTCGGATATGTGCGTGGCCCTGGCGGCCCTCGCGCCCACCGTGCGCGTGAGCGGCCCTAATGGCGAGCGAAGCATTGCCTTCGAAGACTTCCACCGCCTGCCCGGCGACCAGCCCCAGTACGATAACATCCTGGCCGAAGGCGAGCTGATTACCTCGCTGGATTTGCCCGAGAAAGGCTTCGCCAAGAACTTCACCTACCTCAAGCTCCGCGACCGGCACTCCTACGCCTTCGCTCTGGTGAGCGTGGCGGTAGGTCTGGAGCTGGAAGGCAACACCATCACGGATGCCCGCCTGGCCCTGGGCGGCGTGGCCCACAAGCCCTGGCGCGACAAATCGGCCGAGCAACTGCTGAAGGGCCAGCCCGCCACCGCCGAAACCTTCGGCCGCGTGGCCGCCCACGTGGTAGCCAACGCCGTGGGCCAGGGCTCCAACGACTTCAAAATTGAGCTGGCCCGTCGCGCCATCGTGCGGGCCCTGCAGCAGGCCACCGAAGGCAGGCAGCGGGCTACGGATGCGTTTCTGAATTCCAACCCGTAGGGGAGGGGCTAACTGAACGACTGTAGCGCGAAGCTTCCGCTTCGCGTGTCGTTGCTGAATTTCAAACGATGACGTTCAACGATACGCGAAGCGCAAGCTTCGCGCTACATGCACACGGCCCCTCTCGCCGCCGTGTTATTATACTATCAATCAGCCGAAAAGCTAACAGCCATCAGCTAAAAGCTCACAGCTTAAAAACATACCCATGAGCCAGACAGACCATATCGGCAAAGGCCCCAACCGCGTGGATGGGCCGCTGAAAGTATCGGGCACGGCGCACTACGCGGGCGAATTCAATGTGCCCAACCTGGCCTACGGCTACGTGGTGAACAGCCCCATCGCCAAGGGCAAGGTAGTACAGGTGCACGCCGATGAAGTGCTGGCCCTGCCGGGCGTGCTGGCCGTGTACTCGCACGAAAACGTGCCCCACCTGGCCTGGTTCGACCGAAGCTACAAGGACCTGCTCGCCCCCGGCGGCTCGCCCTTCCGGCCCCTGCACTCGCCCGACATCACCTTCAACCAGCAGCCGGTGGCCCTGGTAATGGCCGAAACTTTCGAGCTGGCCCGCTACGCCGCGGCTCTGCTGCGGGTCGATTACGAGCAAGAAAAGCACGAAACCAACCTCGAAACCAAGCGCACCGAGGGCTACCTGCCTGGCGGCGGCAAGCTGGGCTACGCGCCACCCCCGCCCCCCCGCGGCAACCCCGAAAAAGCCTGGAAAAATGCCGACCAGAAAATCGAGGCCGAGTACACCCATGGCGCTCAGCACCACAACCCCATGGAGCTGTTTACCAGCACCGTGGAGTGGCTTGGCAAGGATAAAATCACGGTCTACGACAAAACCCAGGGCGTTTTCAACGTGCAGCGCTACCTCACGGGGGTGTTCGGGCTCAGCAAGGACAACTGCCGGGTGGTGAGCCAGTTTATGGGCGGCGGCTTTGGCTCGGGACTGCGGCCCCAGTATTCGGTATTTATGGCCACGCTGGCCGCATTGGAGCTTAAGCGCTCGGTGCGCGTCACGCTCACGCGCCAGCAGATGTTCAGCATCGGCCACCGGCCCAACACCCTGCAATTCGTCAAGCTCGCCACCAACCCCGACGGCTCGCTGGCTTCATTGCAGCACCACGCCCTGCACGAAACTTCGCTGTTCGAAGACTACACCGAAAATGTGGTGAACTGGTCGGGCATGCAGTACCAGTGCGACAACGTGAAGCTGGGCTACCAATTGGCCCAGCTCGACGTGTACTCGCCCCAGGACATGCGCGCGCCTGGTGCGGCCACCGGCAACCCCGGCATCGAAATAGCCATGGACGAAATGGCCTATGCCGCCGGCCTCGACCCGCTCGAATTCCGATTCCGCAACTACGCCGAGCGCGACCAGAACGTGGATAAGCCCTTCTCCAGCAAGAAGCTGCGCGAATGCTACCGCGAGGGCGCTGCCAAATTTGGCTGGGACAAGCGCCCGCTGGAGCCCCGTTCCATGCGCGAGGGGCACCTGCTCACGGGCTGGGGCATGGCCGGCGGCGTCTGGGATGCCATGCAGATGCCCTCGCGCGCCAGTGCCCGCATCACGGCCGACGGCCGCCTGCTGGTGCTCAGCGGCGCGGGCGAAAACGGGGCCGGCACCTACACCATCATGACCCAGATTGCGGCCGAAACCCTGGGCCTGCCTCTGGAAGCCGTGACCTTCGAGCTGGGCGACACCGACCAGCCCCAGGCCCCGCTGCAAGGCGGCTCCTGGACCGCCGCCTCAGTGGGCACGGCCGTGAAAAACGCCTGCGACGCGCTGGGCGAAAAGCTGCTCAAGCTGGCCCAAAAGCAGAAGGATTCGCCCCTCAAAGACGCCGACTACGACGAGGTGGAATTCGTAAACGGCCAGCTGCGCCTGCGCCGCGACCCCGACCGGGCCGTGGTACTGCGCGACCTGCTGCAAGCCAGTGGCGTAACCCAAGTGGAGGCTGAAAGCACGGCGTTGCCCAACATGCTCAAGCAGAACGGCTACTCGCTGCACTCGCACAACGCCGTGTTTGCCGAGGTGCAGGTCGATGAGGACCTGGGCACGGTGCGCGTCACGCGGGTGGTGAATGCCGTGGCCGCCGGCCGCATCCTCAACCGCAAAACGGCCCGCTCGCAAGTGCTGGGCGGGGTGGTGTGGGGCCTGAGCATGGCCCTGATGGAGGAAACCATCATGGACCACAAGTTCGGCCGCTACGTCAACCACAACTACGCCGAGTACCACATCCCCGTGAACGCCGACATGCCCCACATCGACGTGCTCTTCGTCCACGAAGACGACGACATCGTGAACCCGTTGGGCGTGAAGGGCATCGGCGAAGTGGGCATGCTCGGCGTGACGGCCGCCATTGCCAACGCCATCTTCCACGCCACCGGCAAGCGCGTCCGCGACCTGCCCATCATGCTTGACAAGCTGCTGTAACTCTAGCCGCTGGAGTAACGCAAAACGCCCCGCAGCTGGAAATTTGCGGGGCGTTTTCGTGGGGTTTGAATGACGTAAAAGAGTGTCATGCTAACACTTCGCTGTCCTAATTTGCATACATTAAGAAGTAATCCATTCTCTCAAAGTTTTTATACCATTTAAGCATCTCATTGATGCCCTTATTTGAAAGTAGTTCAGAAATAGGAGTTTCATAGACCTTATAAGACCCAGCATTGCCACAGGTTTTGACTTTTAATTTGCTGTCGCGTAAATTGTGAATACCAATCCATTCATCTTTTGATAAAATATTGTAATTCAGAATAGATATAGAATCCGAGAGTGTCTTAATATGATTAATTAATTGTGGGTCTTTGTTTTTATGACTGAATAATGTATTTTTACTTTTGCGTATCTTTTTATTTAATTGACTAATTATATGATTTGATTTATTGCTATTGTATATCATCGCATCGATTGCATACATTCTTGTTTGGATATTTGGATACTTCATAAGATTTCTAATTAAGTCTATACGTTGGTGTTGTAAAAGTGTAATGACAGCCCCTCTTCTAATTGGTGGCATGCCTACTGCTGAATACTCACAAATGAATCCATATTCGTCGCCTGAGTCCACACCTACAAGCTTGTAATAAGCTCTTAAAATATTGTTGGGTTCATTTATGCTAAGTTTAAATTCATCTGGCAGAGATGGTAAAATATTATTTATGTAATTAAGCCATATCTTTTTATTAAAATATAAAATTTTATTCATAGGATATACACTGCTGGAATCAACGTAGTATTTTAGTATTACTCCTTTATAGCTTGTGATTCTAAATGAGGCGCCTTTTGTTCGGTCTGAATATTCATATATTATAAATAAATTATCACTAGTTTCAGAAGCACGGTGAGTATCAGTATAGATACTATGCCTCTTAACAGACTCCCAATCAAGTTTGTCAAGTAGCACCGATGTGGATAGAGCGGTCGTGTCGTCGGTAGTGTTCGGAAACTTGCTAAAGTCAACAAGTGCCTGAGAATAGGCAGGTGCAGAGAGAAGCATTGTAAAAAATAAAAATAAGAGTCGTTTCATATTTCGTTTAGGCTTTGTATTGTTGGTCCTGTCGCAATATAGATAGTAGGACTAACCCGCCAACAGTAAATCGCTTAAATATTGCCATTGGCCTAAACTCTACTATTGTTCTTCGGTCCCAAGAATAATATTCCACCCCCCGCCCCAACAACCCCCACAGCCCCAGCAGCGGCCCCAGGGCCAGCGCGGCCAACAAGTGGCGCGGGTCGAGCAGCGGAACCAGCCGGCTCGTGAGTTGGAGGCTGGCGATGGTGAGGGCGAAACTCAGGCAGGTAACCAGCGCGAAGACCGCCATAGATGAGAGAAACGGTGATTCTGGTTCCTCAACTCCTGTTACTCTATTTAGAGTTTTTGTTCTCCAATTCTATTGTCTTTATAGAGAGCATTGGCGATATTTTAACATTTTTATTTCCTCTCACAAAATAAAATGCATTAGCACTATTTGTGCCAATTAAATATATTTTTTCTGATGGGCCATTTGAGTTAAATGTTAAAATACTATTATATTCGAGAGTTCCATTTTCATTTTTAGTAGCCACTGCTTTCCCCTTTCCTTGGCCTACTCCAAGAAAAAAGGATATCATTCCGATGGCAAGCATAGCAATAAATGTTTGTCCAAATTTATTTTTAATTTATAATTCAGTCAATTCCTCTGAATTTGTTTTAGACCCAATAAATTTATTAACCTTTAGGTTGTGATAATTCTTAGATAGATATAAAATGATAAGATAAAATATGAATGTAATAACAATAAGTGAAACAAGAATCATAGGAGTTGAAGTGATATCAGCAATAGGGCTTATTAAAATATCCATTATGTTCGAATATTTTAAAATATTTATTCCAATATGATAATAGAATATGCTTTCTTTAAGCACTCCAATAACAACCAGAAAAAGGTATCCGAAAGGAAGTAGCTTTTGTAAATCTATGTTGAATTTCATTGGGTATTTTGATTGTTTTAACTGTGGTTTTGAAAGAACATCAACTAATATACATATTGATGTCACTCCTGCAAGATAGCTAGTTAAAGCAATTCACCAACAGCATGCTTTCCAATGGTACCGGGACTACGCTACTGGTGTCTTATAAATAGTTGTGTTGCCCACCACTACCCGCCCCAACAATCCCCACAGCCCCAGCAGCGGCCCCAGGGCCAGCGGGGCCAGCAGGTAGCGCGGGTCGAGTAGCGGAACTAGCCGGCTGGTGAGTTGGAGGCTGGCGATGGTGAGGGCGAAACCCAGGCAAGTAACCAGCGTGAGGGCCGTGGCGCGGGTGGGGGCCGGGGCGCTGCTGGCTACCAGCGTCGAGAGCAGGGGCGAGTCGGCCACCACTACCAGTCCCCAGAACCCCAGAAACGCCAGCAGCCCCCCCGCCGAGCCGCCGCCCAGCACCAGCGGCGAGGCTAGGCAGCACAAGCCCGACAGCGCCAGGGCCCCGGCCGCCACCGGCCGGGCTCCGCGCCGCTGGGCCAGCAGCCCCGCGCCCACGCACCCCAGGCTGCCCACCCCGATAATGCCAAACGCCGCCAGTGGCCCACTGAAGCTGGCCGCCGCCGGGTGGGCCGCCTGCCAGGCCGCCAGCACCACCGGCACGAAGGCCCAGAACGTGTACAGCTCCCACATGTGCCCGAAGTAGCCCAGCGCCGCCGCCCGAAACTCCGGCTCCCGGAACCCCGCCAACAACGCGCCGGGCTTCAGGCGTTGCCCCGCCCGGCGGAAGGGCCCATCGGGCACCAGCAGCACCAGGACCGTGCCGCCCAGCGCCGCCAGCGCCGAGGTGCCAACAGTTACCAGCTGCCAGGGCAGCGGGCCGCCCGCGCCGCCGCCGGAGCCGCCCAGCTCGCCCAGGCCGCGCAGCAGGTGTGGGAAGGCCGTGCCCAGCACCAGCGCCCCCACTAGAAACCCCAGCGAGCGGCCCAGCCCGGCCTCGTAGTAGTCGGCGGCCAGCTTCATGCCCACCGGGTAGATGCCGGCCAGGAAAAATCCGGTGAGCACCCGGGCCGCCAGCAGCCCCGGGGCCCCCAGGCCCGGCAGGTTAAGGGCCAGGTTGCAGCCCGCCGCCAGCAGCGCACTCACAAAAAATACCCGCGAAGGCGAAAACCGGTCGGCCACGGCCAGCAGCGCAAATACCAGCGTGCCGCCAATGAAGCCCAGCTGCACGGCGCTGGTAAGGGCGGCCCCAAAGCTGGCCGGCTGGCCCACGCGGGCCGCCAGCTCGGGCGCTACGGCGTTGCCGGCAAACCACAGCGAGGTGCAGCAGAACTGCGCCAGCACGATGGTGGGAAGAATTCGGGACATTGGGGCCGGGAAGCAGATAGGGTAGGAGCCCGCAAAGTAGTTGTTTCGGGCCGGTAGCGGGGCCAATGAACGGTGTAGAGACGCCTATTTGCATCTCGTCGTTGAACGATGACGATGCAACGATGCTGTTCGCGCCAACTGGCAGCCGATAGCCAACGACGCGAACGGGGTCGTTCAACCACCAGACGCAAATAGGCGTCTCTACGCCACGCGCTCCGGCCCCTAGAAATCTGCTTCGCCTTCAATCCAGAAGTCAACCAGACTTTCCTGGCCGATGTGCGGGGCAAACCTGGTGACGAGGGCCACTAAGTCGGGGCTGGTTTCGAGAGGTATCCAGCCTTCGAGGCCGGGGTACTGGCAGATGCGCTGCACCTGATAGCTGCCGCCCCCGGGCAGCAGCACGAACCGCAGAACGGGCGAGAAGTACACGAATTTGAGAATATCGGCCAGCGGCATGCCCAACTCGTCGGGGCCGTAGGGATACTCGTACACCGTTACGGCCTCGGGCTCCACATCGAAGTGCAGCACTTCGCAGGGCGAGTAGCGGGTGGTCAGCTCGCGCACCGTGGCCAGCATGGCGGCGGGTACGCGGGTGGGCACGACTTTGCGAAGCGTCGTTCTGCCGTCTTCCGGGTACTCGTACCACTCGAACCCGTCGGGCAGTTGGTCCCGGATTTCTTCTGCCGGGTACTTGGTGAAATCCTTGATAACGTACTAGCGCACGCCGCCCTTATTGGTGCGGGCTGCCCGGATGTAGTAGGTTTCCTGGCGGCGGTTGGTATAGGAGAGAGGCATGGCTGCAGCAAACGTTCATTGGCAATCCAAAGTAAGCAGCGCCAACTGAACCGGGCGGCGCAATATGGGGCAGCTTACAACTGGGGCAGCAACCGGCTTAGGTCAGATAAGACCATTGCCGCGCTATACCGAAACCCCGCCGGAGCCCGTATGCTGCTAAACCGGGTGAATGCCCGACGACAACTTTATGCTTGCTTCTACCGCTGTTTCTATGGCTGACTCAATCCCTGAATTTGACCTGATTGTGCTTGGAGCCGGCTCGGCCGGACTGGGGCTGGCCCTGTTTATGACCAGGGCCGATATGCGGGTGCTGCTGATTGACCGCACCGCTGAGGATGTGGGCGGCGACTGCCTCAACCACGGCTGCGTGCCCAGCAAGGCGCTTATCCACGCCTCGCGGCAGGTGCACCAGGCCCGGCAGGCGGCGCAGTTCGGTCTGGAAGTGAGTGGCAAGGCCGATATGGCCAAGGTGATGGACTACGTGGCCAGCCGCCAGGCCATCATCCGACCCCACGAAAACCCCGACTACCTGCGCCGGCAGGGTGTTACGGTCGAAATCGGGCAGCCCAAATTCGTGGGTCGGCACGAGGTCGAAATCAATGGGCAAACCTACCAGGGGCGCAAGCTGGTGGTGGCCACCGGCTCGCGCCCCCGGCAGCTGGCGGTGCCGGGCGCAGAGCAGGTGCGGCTTTATGACAACCAGCACGTCTGGGACCTACGCGAGCTGCCCGCCCGGCTGCTGGTGGTGGGCGGCGGCCCCAACGGCGCGGAGCTGGGCCAGGCCATGCAGCGGCTGGGCTCGCAGGTAACCATCGTGCAGCACGGCCCGCGCCTGCTGCCCCACGAAGACGCCAGCATCAGCCGGGTGCTGGAGGAGCGGCTGCTCGCCGAGGGCCTGACGCTGCACCTGAATGCCGAAGTAACCAGTTTCAGCAGCCCCACCCACGCCCGCATCAAGCCTACCCAGGGCGCGGAGTTCGGGCTTGATTTTGATATCGGCTACGTGGCCATCGGGCGGCAGGTGAGCTTCGAGGGCCTGGAGCTGGAGCGGGCCGGCGTGGAAGTGGACGACGACGGCCACATCCGGCTCGACGAGCACCTGGGCACCAGCAACCCCGATATCTTCGTAGCCGGCGATGCGGCCAACTCGCTCAAGTTCAGCCACGGGGCCGAGCTGCACATGCGCCTGCTGGTGTTCAATTTCTTCTCGCCTATCAAAAAGAAACTCAACTACGACCACTTTTCCTGGGTCACCTTCACCGACCCCGAAGTGGCCCATTTCGGCCTCGATGAGCCGGAGCTGCAAAAGCGCGGCCTCCGTTACGAACGGTGGGAAACCGACTTCGCCGACGACGACCGGGCCGTGGTGGACGACTACCAGTACGGCCGGCTGCTGCTGTTCATCGAAAAGAACCGCCTACCCATCCCCGGCCAGACCCGCCGCATATTGGGCGGCGCCATGGTGGCCCCGGGCGCGGGCGAGCTGGTGCAGGAGCTGATTCTGGCCAACAGCAGCGGGCTGGGCATCAGCGAAATCTTCAACAAGGTGTACCCTTACCCGGTGGGCGCCCGCATCAACCAAAAGCTCATCGTCGACCACCAGGAAATAACGCCGCTCATGCAGCTGGGCCTCGATGTGGCCTACAAGCTGCAGTAAGAATGACGTAGGGGCGGGGGCAAACCCCACCCTACGTCGTGCGGTAGTCCCGTTTTACAAAACCCTGATGATGAAGTTCTTCAGTGGGTTTTTCTTGATTAAGGTCATCAATTGGCCGTCCTTATATTGGTACTCATCCTCGCGGCCGGCACGGGTGGCCTGGTAGCGGCCGGCTTTGCCGGGCTTCACCACGAAAAAATCCCCGAAATACTCGGCGAAGGCGCGCGGCTGGTTCGCTGGCTCCCCGAAAAACATGTCGGTAACGGTGTAGCGGATGGGCCGGGTTTCGGTGGCCCGGTAGCGGTGTTTGTACTGGTCGGCCACGATGTCGTAGTGGTCCTCTTTCCATTCGGTGCGCGAGCTGAAATTGCCCTGGTTGGTGCGCGCATTTACGGTGGAAAGCCGCAGCTGGCCGTCGGCGCGCACGTAGTTGGTTACCTTGTAGTAGATGACGAGGTGGTAGAAGAGAATATCCACCTGCACGTCGCTGGTGAGGGTGCTGATGGTTTCGGGGTTGGCGGGCGTGGGCAGCTGGCGGGTGGCCGTCATGGTGCCCACCCGCAGGCCGGCTACCTCAATGGCATAACGTCGCGTTTCGGGCGCCGGCGTTTGGGCCTGGGTGAGGGCGGGGAGCAGGAAGAAGAGAAACAGCAGGACTTTCATGGGGTGGAATCGGTTTTCTCGCAGAGGAGCGCAGAGGCATGCGCAGAGGTAAGGAGATGACCCTCCTTTTAACCTCTGCGCTCCTCTGCGAGAAAACCCCATTCAGGCTTACTGCTCGTTCAGGTTCCAGTTGTAGTCCAGGTACCCAATTTTAGTGTTGTCGCTGATTTTGGTTTTGGCGTACTTGTTCACCCACTTCACCACCGACTGGCCGTTCTTGTTCCAGTCGTCTTTGTACCAGTTGAAATAGTTGGAAAGCTGGGCGCTTTGGGCGGAGAGCTTGTTTTTGCCGGGGTCGTTGAGAAAGGCGCGGCCCTGGGCGTCGAGCTGGGCGTTGAGGCGGGCGGCCGTGTACGCTTCGGGGCGCAGCGCCGGGCACGAGATGGAAGCGCACACCAGCGCGAAGTGAATGCGCGGATCGTCGAATTTCTTGCGCAGAATGCCGTGCTCGATGTCGTCGAGGCTCATTTTGGTGCCTCCGATGGGAATGAACAGTTTCTTCCAGGGCTCCCCGATATCCTTGATGCTCTTGAGCGGGTAGTTATCCAGAATCAGGCGGATGGTGTAGGCGTTGTAAGCATTGATCCAGAAGGCCATCTGCTCGGCCTGCGGGTCGGTGGCTCTGGGCGGGTTCTGGCTGAGCTGGGCGAGGTAGGCGTTGAACGCTTTTTCCTCGCTCTTGAAGCCCTTGTAGTTCACGCGGCCCTGGCCGTTCACGTACTTTTTCAGCAGCCGGTCGAAGGCGCTGTGGTCGAAAGCGGAGGCCGCCGCGGTTGGCGCGGCCGTGAGGGCCGCCGGGGTGGCCGCGGTTTCGGCGGGGCCGTTGCAGGCCGTTGCCGAAAACGTAGAGACGCTAAGGGCGGTCAGCAGGAGGGTGCGGTAGAAAATCATGCGTCGGAAAGTAAAAAAGAGGACCGGCCCAGCGGGGGCAGCGGCGTTGCCAAGTGGTTAAGCCATACGGGCAAATGCCCGGCCGTGGTGCGGCCCGTTGCAATAAACGCGCCGCCCGGCCCGCCGGATTGCCTGGCCGCGCAAACTGGCCGGGCCGGGCGCCACGTATATGGCGGGCCGGGGGCGCTCCCGCGGCCGCCGGAAATTACGCACCTTGTGCTCCTGTTCAGCTGTCCTATGCTTCTAAGCGTCATCATTCCTACCTACAACGAGGCCGCCAACATCGGCCGGCTGGTGCAGGAGCTGCGCCGCTACGCCGCTCCCGGGCAGGTAGAAATTCTGGTGGTAGATGCCCTGAGCACCGATGGCACCGCCGCGCTGGCCGAGGCCGCCGGGGCCACCGTACTGCAGGCCCCAAGCCCCGGCCGGGCCGCCCAAATGAATTATGGCGCGGCCCACGCCCGCCACGAGCTGCTTTATTTCGTGCACGCCGATGTCGGTATTCATCCCGAGTACGCGGGCACCATCGCGCGGGCCGTTGCGGCGGGCCACGCGGCGGGCTGCTACCGCTTCCGCTTCAATTCGCCCCACCCACTGCTGCGCATCAACAGCTACGGCACCCGCTTTAAGGGCCTCATGAGCCGCGGCGGCGACCAGACCCTGTTCATCACCCGCGAATTGTTTGGGCAGCTGGGCGGCTTCAACGAGCGGTTTGTGGTGATGGAGGACTTCGAGATTATCCAGCGCATCCGCCGGGTGGCCTCGTTCTACATCGTACCCCAAAGCGTGCTGGTATCGGCCCGCAAGTACGAGCAGAACAGCTGGCTGCGGGTGCAGCTGGCCAACCTTACGGCCTTCGCGCTCTACTTTCTGAAAGTAGAGCCCGCCCGCATTGCCCGCACCTACAAAACGCTCATCAACCACCGGTAAGCAGGGGCTTTTGGAAGGTGAAAAAAAAGCGTCATGCTGAGCGAAGTAACGCGTAGTCGAAGCATCTCTACCTCTGGCTAATCAACCCTATTACAATGAAGCGGTAGAGATGCTTCGACCACGCTCAGCATGACGCCCTTTATTCCAAATCCATCTACCTCAAAGCCCGTGCTCGTTACCGGGGCCAATGGCTTCCTGGGGCGCCACCTGGTGGCCGAGCTGCACGGCAGGGGCCAGCCAGTGCGGGCGTTGGTGCGGCCCGGCACCGCGCCGCCTTTCCCGCTTGATTGGAACGTGGAGTACCGGGAGGCCGACTTGCTGCGGCCGGCTACGCTGGTCGGGGCGGCTGAGGGCTGCGGGGCCATCATCCACGCCGCCGCGCTGGCCAGCGTGAATCCGGCCCGCGACCCCGCCCTGTGGACGGTGAACGTGGAGGGCACCCGCGCCGTGCTGGCCGAAACCGGGCGAGCCGGGGTGGCGCGGCTCGTGTACGTGGGCACGGCCAACGTCTTCGGCTTCGGAACCCCGGCTGATCCCGGCGACGAAACCCGCCCCTACGCCGGCGCCCGCTACGGCCTCGACTACATGGACAGCAAGCGCGCTGCCACCGACCTAGTGCTACGGGCCGTGGACGAGCAGCAGCTGCCGGCCGTGCTGGTGCATCCCACCTTCATGCTCGGGGCGGAGGATGCCAAACCCACGTCGGGCGCGCTGCTGCTGGAAATTTACCGCGGTAAAGTGCCTGGCTACCCGCCCGGCGGCAAAAACTACGTGCACGTGCGCGACGTGGCCCAGGCTACCGTAAATGCGCTGAATCTGGGTAGGGTAGGAGAGTCGTACATCCTGGGCAACGAAAACCTAAGCTACCACGAAGCCTTTACGTTGATGGCCGACTTAATGCGCGTACCGCCCCCGCGCTGGCCCCTGCCGGCCGGGCTGGCCCAGTTCTACGGCCAGCTGTGCAGTCTGCAAACCCGCCTGACGGGCCGGCCGGGCCGCCTGAACGCCGCCATGACGGCCGTAGCCAACGACGGGCACTACTTCCGGGTAGATAAGGCCCGCCGTGAGCTACAGCTTCCCCAAACACCCGTCGCTGAGGCCATAACCGAGGCTTTCGCCTGGTTTAAAGCCGAACAGTATATTTGAGCTATGTTGAAAGACAGTCCGGCCCCGGCCGTTTTCGAGCCCGCCAATGCTGCGCCGCAACCCGTCTCGTCGGTCCCGGCAGCAGCCGGGGCGACGGTTGCGGCGGCGGGTTGCCGGGCCCTGCCTACGGCCGGGCCGCTGGCCGGTAAGGTGGCCATCGTTACGGGTTCCGAATCGGGGATTGGGCGCGAAACGGCGCGGGCCCTGAGTGCGGCCGGCGCCGCCGTGGTGCTTAATGGCCGCCGCCCCGAGCGCCTGGAGGCCACCCGCCAGCAGCTCGAAGCCGCCGGCGCCACCGTGGCCACCTGCCTGGCCGACGTAACCGACTACGCCGCCTGTGAAACGCTGGTAGCCACGGCGCTGGCGCAGTTTGGCCGCCTCGATATCCTGGTGGCCAACGCCAGCATCTCGCAACGGGCCTACTTCCTCGACATGGCCCCCGAAGTGTTCCGGCAGGTGCTCGACAGCAACGTATACGGGGCCGTGTTTCCGCTCAAGGCCGCGCTGCCGCACCTGCTCGCCAGCCGGGGCAGCATCACGTTCATCTCCTCCATTTCGGCCCTCAATGGCATGCCCAGCGGCTCGGCCTACTGCGCCGGCAAGGCGGCCCTCACCAACCTGGCCCACACCCTGCGCCTGGAGCTGGATGGCACCGGGGTGCATTTCGGGGTGGTGCACATCGGCTTCACCGAAAACGACGACGACAAGCGCGTGCTCGACGCGGCCGGCCAGCCCGTGCCCATTGCCTACCGCAAGCCCCGCTGGCAGAAAACCCAGGCCGAAGTGGCCGCCATCATCGTGCGCCACATCCGGCGGCGGCGGCAGCGCACCGTTATTTCGGCCCTGGGCTGGCTCATTGCCATCGTGCACACCAACCTGCCCCGCCTCGGCGACTGGGTGGTGCTGACGAGTATGCGGCGGCTGCGCAGATTTTACGAGTGAGCGGCGGCGCAAACCTTGCAGGCCGTTTGCACCGTATGTTTGCCGCCTTTCAAAATGGCCGCTGATTGCATGTGGCATGAACGGCAGTGCGTAGCCAAACCTCTTGCTAATCCGCCGCATTCTACGGGCAAAACTTTTAGTCCGCTGTTGGATTAACTGCCGGATTATCTATCGTCACATCGCGCTACGGACTTAAATCCGTGCCACAGCCTTACTTCCATTTTGAGTCCCAGCCTTACCCGCACTGCCGTTCTGCTCTTCACCCGCTCGGCGGGCGAGGAAGCCGCGCACAAGTCGTTTGGGGCGGGCGGACGCGGGGCCGATGCGGCGGTGGCGGCCCAGCTCATTGCCCAGGCCACGGCCACGGCCCGGCAGGCGGGCGTCGATTTTCTGTACTTCGGCTCCGACCAGCAAGCCGGCGGCACCTTTGGCCAGCGGCTAAGTTCGGCCCTGGCCTACGGCTTCGGGCGGGGCTACGAGCGGCTGGTGGTTATCGGCAACGACTGCCCCCAGCTAACGCCCGCCCGGCTGCGCCAGGCCGTGGCCGCCCTCGAAACCACCGATGCTGTGCTGGGGCCCGACCTCGACGGGGGCGTGTACCTGCTGGGCGTGAGCCGGGCTTTTTTTGCGGCCGACGTGTGGGCCGCGCTGCCCTGGCAGACGGCCCGGCTGGGCGCGGCCCTGGCCCGCTGCCTGCACCGCGCCGGAGCCAGCGTGCGGCGGCTGCGGCCCCTGGCCGGCATCAACAATGCCCGCCACCTGGCGCGGGTGCTGCGCCAGCTGCCGGCCACGGCCCTGCGCCGCCGACTGGAACAGCTGCGGCGGCCCGTCCGGGTGGCTGGCAGGGCATTGCGGCTTCGTCCGCGGGTGGCGGCCGTGGCCGCGCCGCTGCCCCTGCGCGGGCCGCCGGTTTCCTGAAAACCTTCGTGCATGGCCCATTGGCGGGCGGTTGGGTTGCCGCGTGGCAGCCGGGCCGGCTGGCGGGGCCGTTGGGTTTTAGTTTTCAGGTTTTTGGCTTTTTTCAGATGAATAGATTTTCCTCCCGCGCGGCGTTTACGCTGGGCCTGCTGGCGCTGCCTGTGTCGGCGGCGCTGGCGCAATCCGTCGATTTAGTGGTATCGGTGGTGGATGTGAGCACCCGCCAGCCCGTGGTGGGCCAGGTGGTGCACCTCGATAATGCCGCCATCGGCTACAGCACCCAGCTCACCACCGATGCCCAGGGCAAAACCCGCTTCCGGGGCCTGAGTACGGCCGGCTCCTACGCCGTGAGCACGGAGGTGTCGGACAAGTTTCAGCCGGTGCGCGAGGCCAACATCCTGCTGCGGGCCAACTCCAGCCCGAGCGTGACGCTGGTGCTGCCCCGCGCCACTTCCCAGAGCCTGGGCGAGGTAACGGTGCGGGCTCCCAATGCCACCACCATCAACACCCAGAACGCCGAGGTGGCCTCCCAGCTGTCGGCCCGCGAGCTGCGGCAGGTGCCCATTGAGGCCCGCGACATCACCCGCGCCCTCTACCGCCTGCCCAACGTCACGCAGGCCACCGGCTTCTTCACCGAGGCGCCCAACGTGAGCATCAACGGCGCCAACGGCCTGTACACCAACTACCTCATCGACGGGCTCGACAATAACGAGAACTTTCTGGGCGGGCAGCGCTTCGCCATTCCGACGGGCTTCGTGCAGAACCTGAACGTGCTGACCAACAACTTCTCGACGGAGTACGGCAACTCGGCCAACGGCATCGTCAACATCACCACCAAATCGGGCTCGAACGAGCTGAGCGGCGAGGCCTTTTACCTGACCCGGCCGGGTCCGGGCATCGATGGCAAATCGGACTTTGCCCAGCGCGACCTTTCCGGCAACCAGGTGAAAAGCGGCTTTCAGCGCCAGCAGTTCGGCTTTGGCGTGGGCGGCGCGCTGGTGAAGGACAAAACGTTCTTCTTCCTGAACGCCGAGCAGACCTACGATTTCAAGGATAACCTGCTGAATTCGCCCGCGTTGGGCGTGAACGAAACCGTGCGCGGCCAGAACCGCTTCACTTACCTGAGCGGCAAGCTCGACCAGCGCTGGAACGACCGGTTCACTTCGTCGCTGCGGGCCAACGTGGGCCTCGTGAACATCGAGCGGCAGGGTGGTGGCCTCGACGGGGGCGTAACCTTCAACTCGGCCGGCAACCGCCAGGACCGCAACTCGGTGAGCATCGCCTCGCAGAACGTGTACGTGGGCGAGCGAATCACCTCGGAAACCAGCCTGCAGTACGCCCGCTTCCGCTGGAACTACGCCAAGGCCAACAACCCCAACAGCCCCGACGTGGCCGTGCGCGACCCCAATGGCCAGACCATTGCCGTGCTCGGCCACCCGGGCTACCTGTTCGATGCGCTCGAAAACACCTGGCAGGGCCAGCAGAAGTTCACCTACCTGGCCGGCCGCAACACCTTTAAGGCGGGTTTTGGGCTGATTAGCTCCCGGCACTCGTTGTTCGGCGGCGGCAACCCCAACGGCAGCTACACCGTGCAGCTAAGCCCGGCCCAACTGGCCGCGCTTCGGGCCCGCAACCTGGGCGGCGGTCTGGCCCCGGGTGATATTCCGGCCGACGTGCAGGTAGTTAACTACGGCGTGGAGCTGCGCCCCGCCTCGTTCGGGACCACCCAGAACCTGTACAATATCTACCTCGAAGATCTGGTGGCCGTAACCGACCGCCTGAACCTGACGCTGGGCCTGCGCTACGACTACGACAACCTCTCGAAGGGCGGTGGCACCAAAGGCGACTTCAACAACATCGCGCCCCGCGCCAGCTTCAACTACCAGCTGACCGAGCGGAGCAGCGTACGCGGCGGTTTCGGGCTGTTCTACGATAAAATCCAGTACTCCATCTACAGCGACGCGCTCCAGCAGAACACGACTTCGGCCGATTACCGGGCCCAGCTGGCGGAGCTGGTACGGGTGGGCGCGCTGCCCGCTGGCACCGACCTCGACCGGGTGACGTTTGCCGGCAATGCCGGGGCCTCGTTCAACAATGCCACCTACCTCAACGGCCCTTCGGCGGCCAGCTTGCAGGGGCAGCGGGAGGCGGCGTTCAGCAACGAGCGGCGCATTCTCAACCCTAACGGCTACCAGAACCCCTACACCCAACAGAGCACCCTAGGCTACCAGTACCAACTCGGCGGCCGCACGCTGTTCTACGCCGATGCCGTTTTCAACCGCTCGTTTAACCTGCTGCGGCTGGCCAGCCTGAACGGGGCCGCCAACTACGCCGTCGACCCTGACAATGTGGTGGTGCGCACCGTGGCCCAGGCCGATGCCAGCCGCCCGGTACCGATTCTGGCCGACGCGAATGGCCCTTACGCCAACATCAACGGCCAGAAGGTGCGCGGCGTGGCCCGCGACGTTATCGTGAGTGAAACCGCCGGCCGCTCGCGCTACCTGGCCCTGAACGTGAACCTGAAGCGCGATTTGCTGGCCGACGACAAGTACGGCTACCGCTTCACCTACACGCTGTCCAACCTCAAAAACAACACCGAGGACATCAACTTCCGGGCCCAGAACGCCAACCAGTACGGCCAGGAGTGGGGCAACTCCATCAACGACCGGACCCACGTGTTCAACGTGCTGGGCTTCTACCAGCCCGTGCGCAACCTGAATTTCAACGTGGCGGCGCTGGTGCAGAGCGGCCAGCCCATCAACCGGGTGGCCGGCGCCTACCGGGTGCCGGGCGCCTTCAATCCCGATGGCACGCCCGTCCTCACCAACGACCTCAACGGCGACGGCAGCTCGTTCAGCACGGCCTACGTGGGCAACGCCGACCGCCAGCCCGGCGAAAGCCGCAACTCCGACCGCCTGCCCTGGTCGAAGACCATCGACGCGGGCCTGCAGTACAACCTGTTCCTGGGCGAGAAGCTCAGCCGCCTCGAAATCCGGGCCGATGTGTTTAACGTCTTCAACACCCAGAACCTGAGCGGCTACGCCAACAACGCCACCCAGAGCAACCAGATTCAGGTGGGCCCCGCCGGCTCGGGCATCGTGCGCAAGAACGCCAGCGCCCCCTGCCAGTTCCAGTTCGGAGCGCGGTACGCGTTTTAGAACCTAGCTCCCCTCCTTGGATAAGGAGGGGTTGGGGGTGGTTGACGCTGGCAGAACGATGGCCAGGACTGATTTTTAGCATCCGCTCAACGGTTGTCAACCACCCCCAACCCCTCCTCGGCTGAGGAGGGGAGCTGGTTTTTAGTATCTAATCTGAGCTTGACTAGCATGAAAAAAACAACTTTACTACTCCCGCTCCTGACGCTGCTGGCGGCCTGCAACTCCGGCGACCAGGCCAAGTCGCCCGACCAGACGCTGGCCCAGAGCTGGCCGCAAATTGAGGCGGCGGGCAAGGGCCAGCCGGTAAGCATGCTAATGTGGATGGGCGACCCGCTCATCAATAAGTACATGAGCGCTTACGTGAAGCCCGAGGTGCAGCGCCGCTACGGCATCGACCTGCAGATTGCGGCCGGGCAGGGAAGTCAAATAGTGCAGACGCTGGCCGCCGAGCTGCAGGCCGGCCAGCCCAGCGAGGCCGATCTGGTCTGGATAAACGGCGAGACATTTTACCAGCTCCGGCAGGTAGACGCGCTGCTCGGGCCCTTCGTCAAAAAACTGCCCAACGCCGCGCTGCTCGACCTCGACAACCCCTTTATCAGCACCGATTTTCAGCAGCCCATTGCCGGCATGGAAGCCCCCTGGGGCAACGTGCAGTTAAACTTCATCTACGATTCGGCGCGGGTGGCCAACCCGCCGAATTCGTTTGCCGAGCTGCCGGCCTTCGTGCGGGCCCACCCCGGCCAGTTCACCATCCCGAACGAATTTACGGGCATGACGCTGCTCAAATCGTGGATGATTGCCCTGTCGGGCCAGCCGAAGCTGTTTCAGGGCAAGTTCGATGAGGCGGTGTACGATCAGTGGTCGGGCGAGCTGTGGCAGGTCATCAACCAAAACAGGCGCTACTTCTGGAAGGAAGGCCGCACGTTTCCCGAGCAACTGGCGCCGCTGCACCAGCTGTTTGCCAACGGCGAAGTGGCCTTCACTTTCTCCAACAACGACGCCGAAGTAGACAATAAGGTGAACCAGAAGGTGTTTCCGGCCACGGCCCGCGCCTACGTGCCGGCCCCCGGCACCATCCGCAACTCGCACTACCTGGGCATCGTGCGCGGCGCCCGGCACCCCGAGGCCGCTATGCTGGTCATCAACTTCCTGCTTTCGCCCGAGGCCCAGCTGAAAAAGATGGACCCCAACGTGTGGGGCGACCACACGGTGCTCGACCTGGCCGCCCTCACGCCCGCCCAGCGCCGGCAGTTCCGGCAACTCCCGTCGCGCCGCTACGCCCCGCGCCGTGAAAACCTGACCGGCCTGGCCCTGCAGGAGCCCGACCCCGAGTACATGACCCGGCTGTTCAAGGACTTTCGCACTTACGTGATTGAAGGACAAGCCATAGGCAAGTAAATACTATGAAGCTATGAAACCACTCAAACCCATTCTGCCGCTTTATGCATTGCTCGTTCTGGGTCTGCCGCTGGCAGGGCTGGGCTACGCGCTGCTGGGTAGCGTGGTGGTGGTGGGGCCGCTGGCCGAAGGCTTTACGGGCCGCTACTGGCGGGCGCTGGGCCACGAACCGGGCCTCGGGTACGCGGCGCTTTATAGCCTCTGGATTGCGGTAGCCTCGGTAGGCTTGTCGGTAGTGCTGGCGCTGGGGCTGGTGCTGCGGGCGCAACCCACGCTGCGGCGGGCGCCGTTGCCGGGGCTGCTCTACGTGCCGCTGGTTCTGCCCGCGCTGGTGGTGGCTTTCTACCTGTTTCAGCTGCTGAGCCGTACCGGCTGGCTGTCGCGCATCAGCTTTCAGCTGGGCCTGACGAGCAGCCTGGAGGCTTTTCCGGAGTTGGTGCAGGACGGCGCCGGGCTGGGTATTATTCTGGCCCACGTGCTGCTCATCTTTCCGTTCCTGACGCTGCTGTTCCAGGCCATTTACCAGGAAAGCCGGCTGGCGGAGCTGGACCAGCTCACGAGCACCCTCGGGGCCAGCGCGGGGCAATTCCGGCGGCGGGTGGCGGCGCCGTTGCTGCTGCGCCGGGCCGCGCCCACGGTGCTGCTCAGCTTCATTGCCACGCTCGGCGCCTACGATATCCCGCTGCTGCTGGGCCGCCCGTACCCGCAAATGCTGAGCGTGTTCATTGCCACCAAACTCCAGCGCTTCGACCTGCGCGAGTTGCCTGCCGCCTACCTGGCCGGTTTTCTGGTGGCCTCGGGGCTGCTGGTGCTGATTCTGGTGCTGCTGCGGCTGGTAAACCGGAGTAGGGTAGAGACTGGGTGAAATGCTGAGGTGAAAGAGCGTGTCATGCTCTTTCACTAACTCCCGTACCACTACTCACCTCCCAATGCGTTCCAAGCTTCTAACTGCCTTCCTGATCCTGCTTTTCGCGCTGCCGTTTGCGCTGCTGGGGCTGCTGGCGGTGGGCGAGGGGTGGCGCTTTCCGGCGGCATTGCCGCCGGCCTACTCGCTGGAGCCCCTGCGCGGGCTGGTGGCCGGGGGCAACGGCCTGCTGGCCGGCCTGGGCAAAAGCCTGCTGCTGGCCAGTGCGGTGGCGGTGCTGGCTACAGTGGGCGGCTTTGTGGTGGCGCGGGCGGTGGTCGGGGCGCGCAGGCCGGGCCGCTGGACGGCCCTGAGCTACCTGCCCTACGCGCTGCCGCCGGTGCTGCTGGCCGTGCTCATTCAGCCGTTTATCATCCGGATGCACCTCTCGGGTTCGGTGGGCGGGGTGCTGCTGGGGCTGCTGCTGCTGGCGCTGCCGTTTGCCACGCTGCTGCTGGGCTCGTTCTGGAGTCAGCAGGCCACCGAGTACGAGCAGCTGGCCCGCACGTTGGGGTGCACGCCCGGGCAGGCGCTGCGCCGGGTGCTGCTGCCGCTGGCTGCCCCACTGCTGCGCACCACGCTGGTGCAAACCTTCCTGCTGGCCTGGTTCGATTTCGGTCTGACCAACGTGCTGAGCGTGGGCAAGGTGCGCACGCTCACGGTGCAGGTGTTCACTTACGTGGGCGAGGCCAACGCCCCGCTGGCGGCCGTGGCCTCGCTGCTGCTGGTGCTGCCGCCGTTGCTGTTGCTGCTGGCCAACAAATCTGCCCTGCTACGAAAGCCGTAATTCAGTTGTTAGTTGTTAGTTGTTAGTTGTTAGTTGTTAGTTGTTAGTTGTTAGTGCCTCATATAAATTTCTGATTCATCAAAACCCCGAATGCTCACCGTTTCGCACCTTTCCAAGCAATTCAATGGCCAGCCCGTGCTGCGCGATATTTCGCTGACGCTGGCCCAGGGCGAGGTGCTGGCGGTGCTGGGCCGCTCGGGCTGCGGCAAAACCACGCTGCTCAAAATCCTGGCGGGCATCGAAACGGCTGATGCCGGCACCCTGGAGTTGCATGGCCAGGACTTGCTGCCCGCGCCGCCCAACGAGCGGCAGATGGTGTACCTCTACCAGGAGCCGCTGCTGTTTCCGCACCTGTCGGTTTTCGAGAACGTGGCCTTTGGGCTGCGCATTCGGAAGGTGAAAGAAGCGGAGATCAAGCAGCAGGTAACCGAACTGCTGGCCGAGCTGGAGCTGAGCGAGCACGCCCGCAAAAGCCCGCACCAGCTGTCGGGCGGGCAGCGGCAGCGGGTGTCGTTCGGGCGGGCGCTCATCATCCGGCCGCGCCTGCTGCTGCTCGACGAGCCCTTCGGCAACCTCGACGCCCAGACCCGCGCTGCCATGCAGGAGCTGTTTGGCCGCGTCAGCCGGCAGCACCACATCACGTCCATTTTCGTCACCCACGACAGCCGGGAGGCCCTTACGGTGGGCTCGCGCCTGGGCTACCTGGAGCGCGGCAGCCTCACCAGCTTCGCTTCGGTGGCCGATTTCGTGGCCGACCCGCGCACCAATATTGCCGCCGAACTGTCTTTCTGGGAGAATATCCGGCAGACGGCCAATCCCACTTCAACCCCCGCATGAAGACCGATTTCAACCACTGCGAATCCGTTTATTGGGTGTTCACCCAGCTCTGCAACGACAAGTGCGACCATTGCTACAACAGCTCCGGGCCCCAGGGCACGCGCATCAGCGTGCAGGATTGTTTCCGCATCATCGACAACCTGCCGGAAAAGGTCGACCGGCTGATTCTGTCGGGGGGCGAGCCGCTGGCCGATAAGGTAAAGCTCTACTCGATTCTGGAAGCCCTGCAGCGCAAGTACCAGGGCCGCACCCAGATTATGCTGCAAACCAATGGCGACCTGCTGACCGAGAAAATCCTCGATTTGCTCATTGCCAAAGGCGTTACGCGCTTCGATATTGCCAGCATCGACCGTTACCACAAGGCCGCCGGGGCCCGGCTGATGACGCTGGCCGACCTGTTCGAGAGCCGCGGCGTAAACGGCGACGACCACGACCCGCTCATCGAGAAGGAAAACCTGCTGGTGACGGAACACCCCTTAAGCTGGGGCTACTGGGGCGCCAGCGAGGATATGTGGCTGGGCGGCAACTGGGCCCGCGGCCGCGCCCTCGAAAAAGACATCTGGCTCAAGGACCCCAGCCATAACTTCTGCGCCATCCTGTCGGGCGCCAAAGGCTTTCTGGGTGGCACCGAACTGCCCCAGGAAATCAGCATCCAGCTCTGGAAAATCAACCCCTGCTGCCCCGGTACCAGGTTCCCGCTCGGCGACGCCCGCCGCGAAAAGGTGGCCGACGTACTGCTGCGCGCCTCTAAATCGGAAATCATGCAGCGCCTCAACGCCGGCGAGCCCTGGAAAATGGGCGAGTCCATCGGCGTTCCAGAAGCCCACGCCCTGGCCCGCACCGAGGACCTGCAGAACGTGTGCCGCTGGTGCGACGAGTTCTTTGAGCAGCACTTCGACGGCCCGCTGATAGCCTCGGAGGAGCCGAAGGTACTGGCGTAGGCCATAGCGCGAATAGCGCGAAGCTTCGCGCTACGGCCTAATAACGCAAATCGGCCCCCGAAACGTGGTAGATGGGGTCTTCTAAAATATTCACGTCGATGAGCGAGTCGGCGCGCCGGAGCAGGTGGCGGCAGTCGGGGCTGAGGTGGCGGAGGTGCACGGTTTTGCCCAGGCGGTGGTAACGTTCGGTGAGCTTGTTGAGGGCTTCGATGGCCGACATATCGGCCACCCGGCTTTCGGCAAAATCGATGATAACTTCGGTCGGGTCGTCGGCCACATCGAACTTCTCGCCGAACGCCTGCACCGAGCCGAAGAACAGCGGGCCGAAGATTTCGTAGTGCTTCACGCCGGCCTCGTCGAGGTGCTTGCGGGCACGAATGCGGCGGGCATTTTCCCAGGCAAATACCAGCGCCGCAATAATGACACCGATGAGCACGGCCAGGGCCAGGTTGTGCAGCACCACCGTTACAATCGTCACGGTCAGCATCACCACGAGGTCGGACACGGGCATTTTACCGAAGGTCTTAAGCGAGGCCCATTCGAAAGTGCCCACCGATACCATAATCATCAGGCCGGTGAGGGCGGCCATCGGCATGCGCTCAATCAGCGACGCGCCGAACATGATGAACACCAGCAGCATAAGCGCCGCCACCACGCCCGAGAGGCGCGCCCGGGCCCCCGACGAGATGTTGATGAGGCTTTGCCCGATCATGGCGCAACCGCCCATACCCGAAAACAGGCCCGAGAGCATGTTGGCCGCGCCCTGGGCTACGCACTCCTTATTGCCGCGGCCCCGGGTTTCGGTGATTTCGTCAATGAGGTTCAGCGTCAGCAAACTCTCAATCAGGCCCACGCCGGCCACGATGGCGGCGTAGGGGAAGATGAGGCCCAGCGTGGCGAAGGTGAAGGGCACGGCCGGGATATGGAACGGCGGGAAGCCGCCCTGAATGGAGGCAATGTCGCCCACGGTTTTGGTGTTAATGCCCAGCCCGATAACCAGCGCCGATACCACCAGAATGGCCGTGAGCGAGGCCGGCACCACCTTGGTAAGGCGCGGCAACCCCACGATGATGGCAATGGTGAGGCTCACCAGCCCCACCATCGTATAAAGTGCCGGCCCCGTCAGCCAATGCAGTACGCCATCGGCCCCGATGGCCTGGAACTGCACCAGCTGCGAGAGGAAGATGATGATGGCCAGTCCGTTGACGAAGCCGAACATGACCGATTGGGGCACCAGCCGGATGAACTTGCCCAGCCGCAGCACGCCTGCCAGAATCTGCATAGCGCCCGCCAGCATAACGGTAGCGAAGATGTATTCGACGCCGTGGGTTTTGGCCAGCGCCACCAGCACCACGGCTACAGCGCCGGTCGCACCCGAAATCATGCCCGGCCGGCCACCCAGCACCGCCGTTACCAGGCCCATCACGAAGGCCGCGTACAAACCCACCAGCGGCGGCACCCCGGCAATAATGGAAAAGGCCACGGCCTCCGGAATCAGGGCCAGGGCCACCGTCAGGCCCGAGAGGATTTCGTTTTTGTAGTTGACTTTGTACTGCGTGAAGTAGTGCAGAACCTGTTGCATAAGCGGCAGAAAGCAGGAGCGGAGCGGGGCCAAAAAAGCCGCTCGCCCAAATAAGGTCGTGCGGCGCGGAAAAGGAGTAGCCCGGCGGAGTAGAGAGTTCAGCGGAAAGCCCGCCGGGACAAAGGTACCTATTCAATGGTTGAAGACCTGTCATCCTTCGCTCTGCGGACGCCAGATGAAGGACGACAGTATCTTTACCTCATCACCCCATCACCTCATTATCCCCAACAATGTCTTTGCTGCCCGCTTCCCATCCGCTGCTCAAGCGTTTCGATAAATACGCCACGCCCGTACTGGCCGTGCTGGGCCTGGGGTTGCTGCTGCTCGAAACCCGCAAGCCGCTGCGCAAGCGCACAAGGCCCCGTACCGAGCGGTGGGTACGCAACGTGGTGCTGGCGGCTCCTTCCATGCCAGCCATGCGCCTGACGCTGCTGCCCGCTATGGTGGGCCTGGGCCAGCTGATGGCGCCCTACCGCACGCCCCTTTCGCGCCTGCCGGAGCCGGCCCGGCTACTGGCCGAAGTGCTGCTGCTCGACTACCTGGGCTACTCCTGGCACCGGCTGCTGCACTCGCCGCTGCTCTGGCGCCTGCACCGCGTCCACCACTCCGACCTGGACATGGACCTGACCACGGGCTGGCGCTTCCATTTCGGTGAGATGCTGGCCAGCATCCCGTACCGCGCCGGCCTGGCGGCCCTGCTGGGCGTGCGCGGCTCCACGGCTCTGGGCTTCGAGGTGGTGTTTGAGGCCTGCACCGCCTTTCACCACAGCAACTGGCAGCTACCCTACGAAGTCGAGCGCCGCCTGGCCCCGCTGATGGTCACGCCCCGCGCCCACGGCATCCACCACTCCATAGTCGACCGCGAAACGCAGAGCAACTTTGGCGTCGTGCTCACGCTCTGGGACCGGCTGCACCGCACGCTGCGCCTCAACGTGCCCCAGCAGGACCTCACCATCGGCGTGCCCGCCTTCCCCGACCCGGCCGGCCAGACGGTAGCCCGCCTGCTGACCCTGCCCCTGGAACCCCTCGATGCCTGGGCCCGCCCCGACGGCTCGGTGCCCGGGCACCCCGCCTACGCCGGGCCCGTTACGGCGCTGGCGGAGTAGATTCGTTATTCGTTGATTGTTTTTCGGCGAACGTCATTCAGAGCGAAGCGAAGAATCTCGCGTGCTAATCGTTGACCTGATTATCGTTTGACGATACCATGCGAGATTCTTCGCTTCGCTCTGAATGACGTTCGCCGAAAAACAATCAACGAATAACGAGCAACCCGGTACCTTTGCCCGCTTAACGGGGCCCGATTTTTGGTTTCCTGAACCGGCGGCTTCTGGCCGGCCCGATTCTGTACAATGACGCACGAACAACTGCGGCTGGCTGATGCCAACGCCCTTACTGCCCCCTGGAAGAAATTTGGCCCTTACCTGACTGAGCGGCAGTGGGGAACGGTCCGCGAGGACTACAGCCCCGACGGGCAGGCCTGGAGCTTTTTGCCCCACGATGAGGCCCGGAGCACCGCCTACCGCTGGGGCGAGGACGGCCTGGGCGGCCTCTCCGACGATGAGCAGCGCCTGTGCCTGGCCGTGGGCCTCTGGAACGGGCAGGATGAGTGCCTCAAGGAGCGCCTGTTTGGCCTGACCAATCCCGAGGGCAACCACGGCGAAGACGTGAAGGAGCTGTACTACTACCTCGACAGCACCCCCACGCACTCCTATATGCGGATGCTCTACAAGTATCCGCAGGCCGAATTCCCCTATGAGCAGCTGCGGCGCGAAAGTGCCGCCCGCACCCGCCTGGAACCCGAATTCGAGCTGCTCGATACCGGCGTGTTCGACCAGCAGCGCTACTTCGACGTGTTCATTGAGTACGCCAAAGCCGGGCCCGACGACGTGCTGCTGCGCATTACGGCCCACAACCGCGGCCCCGCGGCCGCGCCGCTGCACGTGCTGCCCCAGCTGTGGTTTCGCAACACCTGGAGCTGGGGCTACGCCGACCAGGAGGCCCGGCCCGTAATAGCCGCGCACGCCCCTGGCACGGCCCTGGCCGCCCACCCCACGCTGGGCCAGTACTACTGCTACTGCGACCAGCCCGAGGCCGAGCTGCTGTTCTGCGACAACGAAACCAACGCCTACCGCACCGGTAGCCAGGCCGATTACCAGAACCCCAGCCGCTACTTCAAGGACGGCATCAACGACTACGTAGTCGAGGGCGACCCCACGGCCGTGAACCCGGCCCGCCGGGGTACCAAAATGGCCGCCCATTACCAATTCGAAGTGCCGGCCGGCGAGTCGGTTACGGTGCAGGTGCGCCTGACCCCGGCGGCCCTGGAGGCCCCGTTTGCGGAATTCAGCGCCATTTTCGCGGCCCGCCAGCAGGAGGCCGACGCGTTTTACGCCGAAATCCAGGCGGATTTGCCCGACAACGCCGATGCCCGCAACGTGCAGCGCCAGGCCTTCGCGGGCATGCTCTGGAGCAAGCAGTTCTACTACTACGACGTGGCCCAGTGGCTCGACGGCGACCCGGCCCTGCCGCGGCCGCCGGCCACCCGCCGCAACAAGGGCCGCAACCACAACTGGCGCCACCTGCGCAACCACGACATCATTTCGATGCCCGATACCTGGGAATACCCCTGGTACGCGGCCTGGGACCTGGCGTTCCACTGCATCCCGCTGGCGATGGTGGACGCCGAATTCGCCAAAAACCAGCTCCGGCTGCTGTGCCGCGACTGGTACATGCACCCCAACGGCCAGCTGCCGGCTTACGAGTGGCACCTGTCCGACGTGAACCCGCCCGTGCACGCCTGGGCCACCTGGCGGGTGTACCAGATGGACAAGAAGCGCAACGGCTACGGCGACCCGGCCTTTCTCGAAGCCGTGTTCCATAAGCTGGTGCTCAACTTTACGTGGTGGGTGAACCGCAAGGACAAAAGCGAGCGGAATGTGTTTGAGGGCGGTTTCCTGGGCCTCGACAACATCGGCGTGTTTGATAGAAGCGCCCCGCTGCCCACCGGCGGCCACATCGAGCAGTCGGATGGCACGAGCTGGATGGCCATGTTCGCGCTCAACCTCATGCGCATCGCCATGGAGCTGGCCCGCACCAACTCGGTGTACCAGGAAATGGCCGGCAAGTTCTTCGAGCACTTCCTCTACATCGCCGACGCCATGACCCGCGGCGGCGACGGGCAATTCAACCTCTGGGACGAGGAAGACCAGTTCTACTACGACGTGCTGCACACGCCCGATGGCGCCCGCACCATGCTCAAAGTGCGCTCCATCGTGGGGTTGATTCCGCTGTTTGCCGTGGAGGTGATTGACGAGCAGCTGCTCAACAACCTGCCCGATTTCACGGAGCGGGCCCGCTGGCTGCTCGAAAACCGTCCTCACCTGGCCCAGCTCGTGTCGCGCTGGCGCGAAAAGGGCCCCGGCGACGGCAAAGGCGCCCGCCACCTGCTGAGCTTGCTGCGCCGCTCGCGCCTGCGGGCCCTGCTGCACCGCATGCTCGACGAAACCGAGTTTCTGTCCGATTACGGCATCCGCTCCCTGTCGCGCGACCACTTGGCCAACCCCTACGTGTACCACACCAAGGAAACCGACTTCACGGTGCAGTACGTGCCGGGCGAGGCCGAGAGCAGCATGTTCGGGGGCAACAGCAACTGGCGCGGCCCCATCTGGTTTCCCATCAACTACCTCATCATCGAGTCGTTGCAGCGCTTCTACGCCTACTACGGCGACGCCTTCCAGGTCGAGTATCCCACCAACTCGGGCAACATGCACACGCTCAAGCAGATTGCCGAGGCCCTTGCAGAACGCCTGACCAAGCTGTTTCTGAAAGACGCCCACGGCCTGCGCCCCGCTTTCAACGGCGACGAGCTGATGCAGACCGACCCGCACTTCCAAGACCACCTGCTCTTCCACGAGTACTTCCACGGCGACACCGGCCGGGGCCTGGGCGCCAGCCACCAAACCGGCTGGACCGGCCTGGTAGTGCGCCTGCTACGCTACCAGGGCTACGAGTAAGGTTGAAGTCAGAGAGAAAAAGCCAAAAGGAAAAGCCGTTGAACGGGCCAAGCGCCAAGGTTCAACGGCTTTTCCTTTTGACTTTTTCCCTTTGACTTTGACCTTACTGCTTACTTTTAATCAGCTTAATGACATCGGCGTTTTCGCCTTCCTTGGCGGCGGCCAACACGTCCTTGCCGTCCTTGTCCTTAGCCTTAGGGTTGGCGCCGTTGGCGAGCAGGAACTCTACCACGTCGAGGCTGCCGTTGGCGGCGGCGGCCATTAGTGGGGTCATCTGGAAAGAATCGGTTTTATCGACCTGGGCCTTGTTTTTAACTAGGGCCTTCACCACGTCGAGGTGGCCGTTGCCGGCGGCAATTACCAGGAAGGTGGTGGGGAAGCCGGGCATCATTTCCACCGGGGCGTTGGCATCGGCGCCGGCCACCAGCAGGGCCTGCACTTCGGCGGGCTGGTTTTTTGCTACGGCCGCGTATACTTTCTGCGTGGGCGTCGTCTGGGCCCCGGCCAGGGTAGCGCCGGTCAGCAATAGCGCAAAAACAAGAAGAAGTTTTTTCATTCCGGCAAAAAGGAGTGAGGGAGAAGAAAACCAGCCGGAAGATACGATTTTGGCGGAAAAATCAGTTTTCCGAAAACGTGCGGGCCGGCTCCGGGCCCGGCAGCCATCCGTCTAAAAGCCAACTACCGCTAAAGAGCGGCCGGGGACCCGGCCCGCGTTTCGGCCAGTGCCTCGGCCCGAAGGGCGGCCTGGCCGAACTGCTGGGCCATGATGCTGGCCAGCACGATTTGCAGGGCGTGGTAGAGCATCAGGGGCAGCAGCAGCGCCCCGGTGGCGCCCGAATCGGGGAACAGCAGGCTGGCAAACACGCTGCCGTGCACCAGGCTTTTCTTGGAGCCGCAGAAAATGGCCGTGGTGCGGTCGGCAGCCGGGAAACCCAGCAGCCGGCTGGCCCCGGCCACCAGCCCAAACACCGCGAAATACAGCCCCACCATACCCAGGCCCAGCAGCGCCACCGTGGCCGGCGCGTAGCTGCGGAACACGCCCCCGGCAAACGACTCGCAGAAGGAGGTATACACGATGCTCAAAATAACCACTTGGTCGAGTACCCGCAGCCGGGCTTTTTGGCGCCCCGCCCACTCCCCGAAGCGCGGGTTGAGCAGCAGGCCGGCGCCCACGGGCAGCACCACCTGCCAGGCCAGGCTTAGGGCCAGCGCGCCCAGCCCCTCGGTGCCGCTGCCGGTGGGTTGCAGCACGGCCCGCACCCACAGCGGCGTAAGCGCAATGCCCAGCAGCGCACTCAGGCTGGCGTTGAAAATAGCGGCCGGCACGTTGCCGCGGCCCATGCTCACCATTACCACCGACGTGGAAACCGTGCTCGGCAGCACGCACAGAAAGAAGATGCTCTGCCACAGCAGCGGCCCCTGCCCGGCGCCAAACAGCGGCCGGGCCACCAGCGCCAGCAGCGGAAACAGCAAAAACGTGGTGGCCTGCACTACCAGGTGCAACCGCCAGTTGCGGTTGCCGTCGCGCAGGCTGCCGATGCTCAGCTTCAGGCCGTAGAGAAAGAAAACCAGCGCCACCCCCACCGTATTGAGCGCGTCCCAGGGCAGGGGGCTGGCCGGGCCGCCCAGGCCGGGCGCCAGGTAGGCGAGCCCCACAACGGCCGCCAGCGCGGGCAGAAACCAATCGAGCAGCCCGGCGCGGCGCAGCAGGGCTATCAGGCGGTTTTCGGGCAGGGCGGGAGAGGTAGTTGGAACAACGGGTTGCGGCATGAGCAAAGGCTATTCCTGAATGTCGAAATGGTATTCCTGGGCTTTGCTGCGGAACAGCGCGAGCTGGTCCTTCTCCTTCATGCTATTATAGAGCAGGCCAATGAGTTTATTGCTGTCGGCCACGTAAGGCGACTCCTGCTCCGTGTACAGGCGATGAGCCCGAAATAGATTGTCGAGGGCTGCCGGAAACTCACCGGCGACCAAGGCCATTTTCCCAATCCCAAAATACCCCTCGGGGTTGTAAGGATGAAAAAAGCGCAGCTTCTCAAAGTAGGTGCGCGCGGCATTCGGCTTTTCCAGCAGGTTCTGCACAACGGCCATGTTCAACAAGGCCAGGTCACCTTCGGGGAAAATAACCAGCGACTTCTCGTAATAAGTAGCAGCCTTCTTGAAATCCTGGAGCTTGCGGTAGCAGATGGCGGCGTGGTCGTGGGCTTTCACAAACTGGCGGTCGAGCTTGATGGCCTGTAGGAAAAGGGGTAGTGCCTCTTTGTATTTCTGCTGCTCCAGTAGCCCGGTTCCGGTGTCGTAGGCCTGTTGGGCTGCCGCAACGTTTGAAGGCGCATAAAACTGCCCGGTGCGTTGCGCCACATAAGCATTGCGCAGGGGCGGGCAGGATGCTGTTGCCAGTTCCCGGGTTTTGAGCAAAGCACTCTGCATGCCCTCAACGGTACCAATAGCCTGTAGGCTTCCC
Source organism: Hymenobacter actinosclerus (assembly GCF_900111515.1). Taxonomy (GTDB): domain Bacteria; phylum Bacteroidota; class Bacteroidia; order Cytophagales; family Hymenobacteraceae; genus Hymenobacter; species Hymenobacter actinosclerus. The sequence goes on along the minus strand of NZ_FOHS01000002.1, from coordinate 769,001 downwards.
TGCTGGATGGCAGCATCGGTCAGGGCCTGGGGCAAGCACCGTTGCAGGCGGGCTGTGGCTGAATCGGGTTGGGGGGCTTCTCCGACGCAGGCGCACAGTTTTTCGGCGGCAAGTTGAGGTAGGCTAGTAGTTTGAGCCACCAACGGCCCGGCCGCCAATAAGGCTACCAGAGCAACCGCCGTCTGTCTGAGAAAAGAGAACATAGATACGCGCAACAATAATTAGCGGGCAATATGCGGCCTGGCGGTTGAATCAGCGCACACTTGCCGAATAAATTCAGGCTTTGCCACCCACAAACCAAAAGCACCGACCCTGGCGGACCGATGCTTTTATAGGCAAACAGGATTGCCCGGTAGTGCGAAAGAACACCTGTAGTAGCAACTGTAACTTACGCTATCAGCTGCTTCGCCTGCTTCTTGCGGGCTTTTTTCAGGCGGTTGAGCCACATGATGGTGCCGGTGATGGGGAAAGTAAAACCCAGCAGGCAGGCCACGAGGCTCACGATTTTGCCCGGCCAGCCCCAGATGGCGCCCGTGTGCACCGGCTTGAACAGGCCCCGCACGCGCTGGCCCAGGTTGCGCTGCTCGTAGGTCTGGGCGCCTACCGTTCGGCCGCTGTACTGGTCGAGGTACACCTCGTCGGTCATGTTGTCGGTGGCGGCGTTGGGCCGGAGGGTGGCTAGCTTGAAGCTGGCCGTTGAGTCTTTGGGTAGTTGCAGGGCGTAGTACACGGCGGTGGGGGCCAGGGTGCGGGCGCGGGCCAGGGCCTCATCGGGCGAGAAGCCGGCCGGCGCTGTGGGCAAGGCCGACACGGGCGGCTCGGGGCGCTCCAGGCTGGAGTTGGTGACGGCGTAAATGCCCTTGTTGAACCACTCAAACGACCAGGCCAGCCCCGTGAAGGCAAACACGAACAGCAGCAGCGCGGCGTAGAAGCCCAGCACCACGTGCAAATCGTGGTTGAGGCGCTTGAAGCTGCCGTCCCACTTCACATTCAGGCGCTGCTTAACGGCTTTGCGCGAAGCCGGCCACCACAGCACCAGCCCGGTGCCGATGATGAACAGGAACAGCACGGTGCTCACGCCCACCACCAGCTTGCCCACCTCGCCGCCTACCATGCCGCGGTGAATCGCCATCATGGTGTAAAAGAACGTGTCGCGGTAGTTCAGCTCGCCGGTTACGGCCGCCGTGTAGGGGTTCACGAACACCGTGGGGCCGCGGCCGCCCCCTTTGCCGCCTTTCTCACCCTTCTTGCCCCCTTCCCTGCCGGTTTTACCTTTGCCGGGGCCGGCTTCGTTTGGTTTGGCCGGAGCGGCGGCGGCGGCCGTTTGGCGGCGGCCACCCTGCGCTTTCTGGCCGCCTTCCGGCTCGCCGGCCAGGCTGAATTCCACGGTGCGCGTGGGGTCGGCGTACACTTTCAGGCCCGTGATGCGGGCGCCGGGCCGGGCCGCCTGCACGGCGGCCGTCAGCTGGCTTAGCGGCAGGCGGGCCGGAGCGCTGGAGGCCGGCGGCGCCACGAAGTAGCGCTCAGAATGCCAGGCCTGCTCCAGCTCTTTCTCAAACACCAGCACGCCACCCGTAAAGCACACCACGGCAATAATCAGCCCCGAAACCAGACTGAGGTACAGGTGAATGTTGCGAAAAAAAACCTTCATCAGAATCAGAAAAGAAAAGTATTCGGTACCAAAGCAGTTGCGGCAACGGACCCGAAAACCCGAAAGGCCACCGGTTGCAGCCAGCGCCTTTCGGGTTTCGTAATCCGCACTCATTCACTCATTCACTCACTCGTTCGCCTACAGCCGGTAACCCAGCGTGGTCATGAACTGGCGGGGGGCGATGGGGTTCACGCTGTTGTCGTCGTGCACGTTGTAGCTGAGCTGGCCCAGCAGGTTCGAGAGCTTAACCTGTAGCGAGAGGCGGTCGAGGGTGTAGCCCACCGAGGCGTCGAGCTGGGCGTAGGAAGGCAGCTTAATCAGCCGGTACTGCTCGTTGATTACGTTGCCGCGGGCGCTGCGGCCGGCCTGCCGCTCGCCGATGTAAAGGGCAGTCAGGCCCCCGGTCAGGCCTTTCAACGGACCCTGCCCGAAGGTGTAGAAGGCGGTGGCGTTGGCCGTGTGGGCGGGGTTGTAGCGCAGCAGGCTGCCCACGGTGTAAATGTTGCTCTTGGTGTAGGTGGTGCGGTTGTAGCTGTAGCCGGCCAGCACCGTCCAGCCGTGCAGGGGCTTGCTTTGCACGTCCAGCTCCACGCCGCGGCTGGTTACCTCGCCGGCCAGCTCCTTGGCATTAGGGTAAGCTTTGTTGTAGTTGGCAGCGTCGCTCAGAATGGTCTGGGCCAGGTTGCCGTTCACGATTCGGTAGGCCGTTACGTTAGCCGACAGGCGGCCGTCGAGCAGCTCCTTCTTCACGCCCAGCTCGTACTGGTCGACCAGCGTGGGCGGCAACGGCCGGTTGGTATTGTCGGTGCCGCTGTTCAGGTTGAACGAGTTGGAGTAGGAAGCGAACAGGGCCATGGTTTTCAGCGGCTGGTACACCAGGCCCACGCGGGGCGAGAAGGCGTCGTCGTAGCTCTTGCTGAGGTTGCCGAGCTGCTTGGGCTGACCCTTCTCGTAGCTCAGCTGCTGGCTGCCGGTTTCCTGGTAGCTGTAACGCACGCCGGCCAGCAGCTTCAGGTGGTCGGTGATGCCAATCAGATCCTGCACGTACACGCCTACCCGGCGGATGGGCGAGAAGGTGCGGGTATTGCGGCTGAACTCGGGCTGGCTGGTGCGGGTATTGAAGCGGCCGGGCTCAAACACGTTGATGGAATCGTACTTCTCCACGCGGTTGTAGGCCACGTTCACCGTGTTGTACTTGTCGGCATCTACGCCTACCAGCAGCGTGTGGCGCAGAAAGCCGGTGCGGAACTGGCCCGTCAGATCCAGCTGGCCCATAAAGTAGTCCTCGCTGATGTCGGTGGCTTGCAGGCTGCGTACCAGGTTGCCGTAGAGGGCGGGGCTGCCGGTCAGGATTTTCTTGGGGTTGCCCTCCTTATCTACCCCGGCAAAAATATCCGCGGTGTCGCGGATGGTGGTGGGCCGGGCGGCCGAGCGCAGGTTGCTGCTGAAGCCCTGGTAGGCGGCCACGCCGCGCAGCTGCCAGTTCTCGCTGAGGCGGTGCGTGAGGGTGGCCGTGGCCGATTTCTGCTGGGTGGCAATGTTGGCCCAGTCGGTGTTCAGCGTGCGGCTCCGGGCCACGTCGGCAATGCGGTAGTTGATGGCGCCGAGGCCGAAATCGGGCGTGCGGTTATCGTTGAGGTAGTCGCCTTCGAGCAGGAAATCGGTTTTGGCGCCCACCTTGAACAGCAGCGAGGGGTTCACATAAAACCGCTCGCCCTTCACGCCGTTGCGGAAACTGCGGCTGTTTTCGTAGGTCGTATTCACCCGGAAAGCCACGTGCTCGCTGCCGTTCACGGCTCCGTACACATCGAGCATGGGCTTGTAGAAATCGTAGCTGCCGGCGCGCAGGGCCACCGAGCCGCCCGGCTCGAAGCGGGGCTTTTTGGTAACCAGGTTGAGCACGCCGCCAGCCGCCACGTTGCCGTAGAGGATGGCCGCGCTGCCCTTGAGCACCTCCAGCCGCTCCAGCGAGCTGGTTTCGGGCAGGATGCTGTTGTTGTAGCGCACTCCGTTCTTAAAGGTGTTGCTGTTGCCGTAAGCAAAGCCACGGCCCGAAATTTCTTGTTGGTAGCCGCCCGTATTGCCCGACACGTACACGCCGTTCACGTTGGCCAGCGCGTCGCTCAGGCGCACTACCTGCTGCTGCTCCAGCACCCGGCGCTCCACAGTAGCGGCGCTCTGGGGCAAATCGAGCGGGGCAATGGGCATCTTGCCCACGGCTACCGGCCGCTCGTTCAGGCTGCGGCTGCCCTCAATGGTTACTTCCTGCAAAGCCTGGCTGCTGGTGGCCAGCGTCAGGGTGGGCAGCTCGATGGTCTGGCCGGCTACCAGGCGTACGGCCAGCTCCTGCGACGTGTAGCCCAGGCTGCTAACGACGAGCTGGTAGTCGCCCTCCGGCGCCGTCAGCCGGAACCCGCCGCTGGCATCGGTGCTCGTGCCGTGGTAGGTGCCCTTCAGCGCCACCGACACGCCCTCCACCGGCCGGCCCTTGTCGTCGCGCACCAGTCCGCTCACCCGGCCCTTCTGCGCCGTATCATCGTCGGGGCCGTGGTGGGCCGACAGGGACGTAGTAGCAACGGGAGTCGCTTTGGCTGCCGGAACGAAAGCCGGCAGGCTGAGCAGGAGCAACAGGGGTAGAGGGCGGGGCATATAAAGCAGTTCGCTTGTTTGGACTGATTAAAAACAACGCAAAGCTCCGGTCTATTTAGATGAATTCAAAACAGATGTTTAGAAAAGATCCAGTTTGTGGCTTAGCTGCCTGATAGAAAGCGTTTTTAATTGCTTTTCCAGTGGCTATCAACCGCCCCTATCAACTTAGTTCTGGCGCTTGCCCCGCAGCTGGCCGGGCCCAAAAACAGAAAAGCCCGGCCAAGCCGGGCTTTCCCTCCAGAGTGCGACCAGCCGCTTACGCCGTGGCCAGCTCCGGTTTCAGTGAGGCCGCCGCAGCGGGCAGCGCGAAGGCGTCGGCGAGTAGCTCGTAGGAGCGGAGCCGGTCGTCGTAGTCGTGGGTGATGGTGACGGCCACCACTTCATTCACGCCGTAGCTGGCCGCCAGCGCCTCCAGTTCGGCCTTTACCTTGTCGGGCGTGCCGCTGATGATGCGCTGGTGGTGGTAGGCCAAACGGGCCTGGAGGTCGGGCGAAAGGGCGGCCACGTTCACCGTTTCGGCGGCCTCAATAGGGGTAAACTGACCTGTTTCCAGCTTGAGCATCTGCAACGCCAGATTGTCGGCCAGCAGCTGGGCGCGGCCGGCCGTATCGGCGCACACCACGAAGATGGCTACGTTGGCCTGGGGCGCGGCCAGCTCGGGCGAGGGCCGGAACCGCTCCCGGTACATCTCCACCATTTTGGGGCCGCCGTTGGGGTTGATGAAGTGGGCGAAGCTGAAGGCTGCGCCCACGTGGGCTGCAAACAGTCCGCTCTGGCCGCTGGAGCTGAGCAGCCACATTTCGGGCACCGTATCGGTAAAGGGCGCAGCCTTCACTTTGGCATGGATGGTATCGGCCACCACGTCGTCGCGCAGGTAGGCGCGCAGGTCCATGAGCTGCTCGGCAAAATCCTGATCGGAGAAGGTGTTATGGGGGTTGAGGGCGTGGGCCGTGATGCGGTCGGTGCCGGGGGCGCGCCCGATGCCCAGGTCGATGCGGCCGGGGTACAGGGTTTCGAGCAGGCGGAAGTTCTCGGCCACCTTCAGGGACGAGTAGTGGGGTAGCATCACGCCGCCCGAGCCGAGCCGGATGCGACTGGTTTCGGCCCCCAGCCGGCCCAGCAGCACTTCGGGCGCGGAGCCGGCCAGCGAGCGGGAGTTATGGTGCTCGCTCACCCAGAAACGGGTAAAGCCCAGCCGGTCAGTCAGCTTGGCCAGTTCCACGGTGTGCAGCAGGGCCTCGCGGGGCGTGCGCCCGGCCGGCACCGGCGACTGGTCGAGCACGCTGAGCTGGAGTTTATTAGCAGTAGTCATCTGGTCTAAATCAAGAGGTGAGCCCCGGTGGTAAAACCAGGGTGAAGCAGCTAGAACAGCAACGGGAGGGAAGTAGTTTGCTATGCTGGTATACAGTAACGCCTGTCATCCTGAGCCGGCTCAGGATGACAGATGGTTAGCTCTATTTGTTGGACTCTCTCATTCCACTGGCGGCGGCCCGGCTTCGTTGGTTTTGCGCAGCGGCAGCTCGGGCACGAACAGCGTCATCACGAAGCCGGCGGCCACCAGCAGCAGCGTCACCAGATACACCTGCGAAATGGCTTTCGAGAAGGCGGCTTTCAGCTCCGGGGAGGCGGGTGTGCCGGCCGGCACCACCACTGGGCCTTCGCCCACCGGGGCCGCCTGGGCCGCCGCCGCCGAGGGGGCCACGCCCCCGGCCGGACCAGCGGCCGGCAGCACGCTGCTCAGGCCCAGCGACAGGATGACGCCCAGCACCGAGGCGGCAATGGCCCCGCCAATCTGCCGGAAAAACTGACTCGCCGAGGTGGCCTGCCCGATGAACTGGGGCTCCACGGCGTTCTGGATGGCCAGCGTATAGAGCGGCATGCTGGGCCCCAGACCCACGCCGCAAATCAGCAGGTACACCAGCACCTGCCTGTACTCGACGGTGGGCGGCATGGTGGCCAGCAGCGCCAGCCCGCCCATGAGCACCACCAGGCCGGCCAGCATCCAGCGCTTGTAGTGGCCGTAGCGCGACACCATCTGCCCGGCCAGCAACGAGCCCGTCACCACGCCCATCGACAGCGGAATCAGGCTGACGCCGGCGCTGGTGGCGGTTTCGCCCAGCACGTTTACCATGAACAGGGGCTCGAAAATAATGAGGCCCAGAAAGGCCCCGCCCAGCAGGAACAGCGCCGCGTTGGCGGTCCGGAACACCGGGTTTTTGAACAGGCTGAAGGCCAGGATGGGGTTGGGGTGGCGCAGGCTGCGGCGCACGAACAGCAGCAGCATCAGGGCGGCGGTGGCCAGCAGGCCCAGCGTCAGGGGGGCGGTCCAGCCGTATTCGTTCTTGTTGAGCTGCAAGCCAATCACCAACGAGCCCAGGCCGATGATCAGCAGCAGCATGGAGAAGTAGTCGAGCGGCTTGGGTTGGGCCCGGGGGCGCAAGGGCGGCATTTGGGTAAGGATGAACCACAGGGCCAGGGCCCCCAGCGGCAGGTTCACGTAGAACACCAGCCGCCAGCCCGCCACGCCCGGAATCCAGCCGGTGCCGTTATCGGTCAGGAAGCCGCCCAGAAACGGCCCCAGCACTGACGAGGTGCCGAATACCGCCCCCACAAAGCCCTGGTAACGCCCGCGCTCGGCCGGCGGAAACAGGTCGGCAATAACAATGAAGGCCATAGCAAACAGCCCCGCCCCGCCCAGACCCTGAATGGCCCGGAAAATGATAAGCTGGGTCATCCCGTCGCCGAGCAGCGGCAGCGTCCCGAACTCGCCGGCCAGTCCGCACAGCGCCGAACCCAGCAAAAACACGCTCACGGCCACGATTTCGATGGTGCGTCGCGAGTAGGTATCGGCCAGCTTGCCATAAATAGGCACCAGCGCCGTGCTGGCCACCAGGTACGAGGTGGCGACCCAGGTAAACCGGTCGAGGCCGTGCAAGTCTTCTACAATGCGCGGCAGGGCCGTGCTGACGATGGTTTGGTCGAGGGCGCCCAGAAACATGGCCAGCAGCACGGCGCCAAACGTGAGCATTTTCTGCCGTTGGGTAAGTTGTTCGGTCATAAGCCCACCTGTACGGGCTTATCAGTTGCCAGTTGTCAGGGGTGAGTTGCCAGTGTTCAGTTGCCAGTTGCCAGTTGTCAGGGGTGAGTTGAAAGAACGGTCATTCTGAGCGCAGCGGAGCGGAGTCGAAGAATCTCGCGTGCCATGCTAACCCTGTCGTCAGGATTACTGTGGCAACGTCAGCACGCGAGATTCTTCGACTGCGGCTGCGCTGCGCTCAGAATGACCGTTCTTTCAATTGGCAACTCACCCCTGGCAACTGGCAACTGAACACTGGCAACTCATAAGTACCTTCGCGGCCCTATGCTGACTGCCACGACGCTTGCCCTGCTGTGTTTGTTTGCCTTTTTGGCGGGTTTGATTGATGCCGTGGTGGGCGGGGGCGGGCTGATTCAGCTGCCGGCGCTGCTGGTGCTGCTGCCGGGCGTGCCCGTGCCCACGCTGTTGGGCACGGGCAAGGTATCGTCGCTCTTGGGCACGGTGGCGGCCTTGCGGCGCTACGCGGGGCAGGTGCCGTTGCGGTGGCGGGCGGTGGGTACGGCGGCGGCCGTGGCAGGCGTATTCTCGTTTCTGGGGGCGCGGGTTGTGAGCCGGCTGCCCCAGGAGCTGCTGCCGCCGCTGGTGCTGGGTTTGCTGGTGCTTATTGCGGCCTACACCTTCTGGCGCAAGGATTTCGGCAGCATCCACGCGCCCCGGCTGCCCGCCAGCCGCGAGCCGTACTACGGGGCCGCGCTGGGCCTGGTGCTGGGCTTCTACGACGGGTTTTTCGGCCCCGGCATGGGTTCGTTTCTGCTCTTCGCTTTTGTGGGATTATTCGGCTACGATTTCGTCACGGCCTCCGCCTCGGCCAAGCTCGTCAACGCCGTCACCAACCTAACGGCCCTCATTTATTTCGCCGCCTCAGGCCAGATTCTGTGGGCCGCCGCCCTGCCCATGGCCGCCAGCAACATCGTGGGCTCGACGCTGGGCGCCCACCTGGCCCTGCGCCACGGTACCGGCTTCGTGCGGGTGCTGTTCCTGCTGATGGTCAGCGCGTTCATTCTGAAACTGAGCTGGCAGGTGTTCTTTGGCGGTTAGCAGTTGAAACCGTTTGTCATTCTTCGACTTCGCCTCCGGCTTCGCTCAGAATGACTGTTCTTTTATCCGCTAACTACTAATACGCTAACCCACAACCTACTCCTGCCCCGGCAGGCCGGGTGCGGGGTTGCCCTGGATGCCCTGGGAGCTGGGGACGCCCATCTTCTCTTCGCGCTTGCGCTGGTACTTGTCGAACTGGCCGGGGCTGAGCACTTCTTTAAGTTGCGCCAGCCGCGCCTGACCGATATCCTCGATAACGCCGCCCATCTTGCGGATATCCTGGCGGTAGGTTTGGCGGGCAGTTTCCACGCCGCGCACGCTAATAAGGTTAATCTGGCCCACCTTGGCCATCTGCTGCGGGTTGAGGCCCAGGGCCTTTTGCATGTTGGCCGTGAGGGCGGTGGCGCGCTCGGCAATCTTGGCTTCATCGAGCTTGGGAGCGGGCGCCGGGGCCGCCGGGGCGGGCTTGGCCGACGCCGGTTTGGGGCGGGCGGCCGACTGGGCCAGCAGGGTGGGAGTGGCCGTTAGGGTGAGCAGGGCGATGAGCAGGGGCGCTTTCATAGGCGTAAAAATCAAATCGAAGAAGTCGGACAGAAAAAGCAAAGCCGGCAATGTACCACCGGGTTGCGGCCCGCCACCGGGGTCGGGCCAGGCGGGGGCAGTAAAGATGGTGCCAGTTTTGGTGAGCCCCCGCCTGCAACGCGCGGCGGCGCCGTTATATTCCCGGCGGCGGTCAAAAATACCGGTCCGGACGGCCGGCGCGTAACCTTTCGGTTCCGAATCCTTACAGGTACATAGTCTCCTTTCCAATCAGGCGCTTCTATGAAATCCGATACCCGTAACTCGCTACTCGCGGCCGCCGTGGGGGCCGCCGGCCTGCTGGCCGCCACGCTCTACGCCAACCGCCGCGGCAACTTCGAGCTGGCCGGCCGCACCGTGCTCATTACCGGCGGCTCGCGCGGCCTGGGCCTCATTCTGGCCCGGCAGGCCGTAGCCGAAGGCGCCCGCGTGGCCATCTGCGCCCGCGACGCCGACGAGTTGGAAAATGCCCGCCGCGAGCTGGCCGCCAGCGGCTCCGAGCCGGTGCGCGCCTTCGTCTGCGACCTCACCCAGCCCGACGAAGTGCGCCAGCTGGTGGCCGATGTCGAGCAGCAGCTGGGGCCCATTGAGGTGCTGGTGAACAACGCCGGCATCATCACGGCCGGCCCGCTCGACAACATGGACGTGCGCGAGTTCGAGGAATCGATGGACACCCACTTCTGGGCCCCGCTGCACGCCATGCAGGCGGTGCTGCCTAGTATGCGCGACCGGGGCGAAGGGCGCATTATCAACATTGCCTCGGTGGGCGGCAAAGTGGCCGTGCCGCACCTGGCGCCCTACTGCGCCAGCAAATTCGCGCTGGTCGGCCTCTCCGAAAGTTTCCGGGCCGAGCTGCTCCAGTACGGCGTGCGCGTAACCACCGTGTGCCCCGGCCTGCTGCGCACCGGCAGCGCCCGCCACGCCGTGGTGAAGGGCCAGCACCGCAAGGAATACGCCTGGTTTACGGTGGCCGATTCGCTGCCCGCTCTTTCCATGGACGCCGACAACGCCGCCCGCCGCATCTGGAACGCCTGTCGCCGCGGCGACGCCGAAATCATCCTTAGCCTGCCCGCCAAGCTGCTCTCGGGCCTGCACGGCCTGCTGCCCGGCACCACCGCCGACCTGCTCGCCTGGGTCAACCAGGCCCTGCCCGCCCCCGAAAGCAACCGCGGCGACGCCCGCCGCTTCGGCTACGAAAGCGAATCGCCCATCACCCGCTCCTGGCTTACTACTTTGAACCGCCGGGCCGAGAAGAAGAACAACGAGGAGTTTGAGTAGAGGGGCAGGACTTGAGAATGGATAAGTTATTGTATATTAAATTGCTCTTATGGTAGTCTAAATTATGAAAAAACAGATTCAGATAGGTGAGCGAATTTTCTCCTCACAAAAGGAAGCACTTGCATATTACAAGATGATGCTTAACTCTTATGAGTTTGGTCAATCTCTAAATGATAGTGACTTCAACGATTTGTTGGCATTATTGAACTATGACTATCAGATGAGTTTTAAGGAGGAATTGCAGGTAGAATCTATTGCAGGTGATGTTGTTGAGAATGAAGAGAAGCGAGAATCTTTATTTGTAGAGAATATTAAAGTTTCTAAGGTGCAATTTAGAACAAAGTGCTTCGAAATATTCCTAAGCGATAAGTCTAGTTATTATACATCATATATAATGTTGGTTAATAGAAAGGGCTACAGCCCAGATTCTATCTTCGCTACTGCCTGTAGAAATTGTATCCAAAGCGACTTGGTAGCTGTCAAGCAACAGTATTTTAAGGATAACTTTGTGAATGGGAGTGTTAAATGCCAGGAAACAGGAGTTCCTTCTACGTGGGAAGAACTTGCTGTTGACCATAGGCAGCCTAATACACTTTCTGTTATCATAGACCGTTTCAAAGAAGTTAACAACATTAATTTAGAGGCTATAGAATATCAGACAACTAAAAGCAATCTAATTATATTTAAAGATTTAGAGCTAATGCAAAAATTTGTGTTATACCATCGTGGTAAAGCTACTTTACGTGTAGTCCGTAAAGAGCGTAATTCGGCCCGCTCAGCTATGGGCCGCGTTAAGAGAAATTCGAAAGACTTGCCGATTGGTCCGTCGCAACTTTCTCTTTTTTAACTCAATGCTCAGCGGTGAGGATTACAACTCTGGCTCCGGCTGGCACTTGGGGCAGTAGTAAGTAGCCCGGCCGCCCACGTATTTCTTTTCGATGCGGGTGCGCGGGTGGCGGGGGCAGCACTCGTGGGCATCGGTGCCGGGCGTGGCCGACTCGTCCCACTCGCGGGCGTGGATGAGGAAACTGGCCGGGAAGTTCCGGTAGTTGGCCTCGGCGGCAATGGCCGTCGTGAGCACCAGCTGAATGGCCCCGTGCAGGTGCCTGACCTCGGCGGCCGTAACACTACTGGCTATCCGCTCGGGGTGAATTTTGGCCTGAAACAGCACTTCATCGACAATCCAGTTGCCGAGGCCGGCCGTCAGACGCTGGTCGAGCAGCAGGGGCTTGAGCAACGTTTTACGCTTCGCCAGCTTTTCGGTCAACTCGGCTACGGTCAGCTCCAGCGCATCGGGGCCCAGCTTCTTGGCCTGCTGGTAGGCGGCCACGCTTTCGGCCAGCCGGATGCGGCCAAATTTACGGGGGTCGATGAAGGCGGCGCGCAGGCCCGACTCCAGGTGCAGGGCCACGCGGGTGAAGCGGGGCGCGTCGGGCGCGTCGCGGTAGGCACCCACGTCGCCACTCATGCCGAAGTGCAGCACCAGCACCCGGCCGTCGTCGAGTTGCAGAAAGCAGTTTTTGCCTAGCCGGCTGGTGCCCGTAATGGTGCGGCCCACCAGGGCCGGCCGTAGCACGTCTTCGGGCATGCCCAGCACGTGGGCGTCGAGCACTTCGAAAGCAGTTATTGTCTGGCCCACTACCAGCTCGTCCAGGAAACGGCGGTAGGTTTCAACCTCGGGTAATTCGGGCATCTGTTGCGTTAAAAAGCGGGGAAGTTTGGGAGTTAGAAAGTGTACTCTAACCACTTGCTTACGCTTGAACAGGAAACCGGGCCAATTGTGTGGCCTTTCCTTCTGAGCCGAAGACATCAAGTATTAGTTGTAGAGACGCAAGATTTTGCGTCTCGTCGTTGTTGAGGTTGGATAGCGATACACCAACATCGTTCAACGACAAGACGCACAATCTTGCGTCTTTACAACCGGCCAGAGCCCTTAACTTCCCAACTCACAGCCGCAACTCGCCCTGCACAACTACCACGCCCTGGCCGCTGATATGGACGGCTTCGATGGCTTCGGGCGGGCCCTGCACCGCCACCTGCACCGTGCCGGGGCGGCCCATCCAGTGGCCTTGCTCGGCTATGAATTCGGGGTTGGCAAGCAGGCCGTAGTGCCAGAGGTAGGCGGCCATGCCGCCGGTGGCTGAGCCGGTTACGGGGTCCTCGGGCAAGTCGGGGGGCGTGCAAAAGTGGCGGGCGAAGGTGGTGCCGGCGGGCGTGGCGCCTTCGAGGCAAAACAGGTGGGAGCTGAAAAAGCCGTGGGCCCGGCGGTAGGCCTCCAGCGCCGCCGGGTCGGGCAGGTGGGCCCGGCGCAGGGCGGCCGCGTCGCGCAGCAGCACCATCAGCTGGGGCGTGCCGGAGCTTACGGTCTGCACTACGGAACCGGGCCGCAGGTCGGCGGGCGTGAGGCCGAACAGGGGCAGCACCTCGGCCGGCTCGTGCAGCGGCCCGAACTCGGGGCGGCGCTGGGTCATGCGGATGAGGTGGGGCTGGCCGGCCTCGGCGGGCGAAACGCGGATGGCGATGGGGCCGTGCAGCAGCTCCAGCCGCAAATCGTGGGGCTGGCTGCCGGTGGGGCGGGGCAGGCGGCCGGTGTGCAGCAGGGCCGTGAGGGTGGCAATAGTCGGGTGGCCAGCCAGCGGAATTTCCTCGCCCGGCGTGAAGTAGCGCACCCCGAACTCGGCCACCGCCGAGTGGCGCACAAACGCCGTTTCCGACTGGTTGAACTCGCGCGCCAGCCGCTGCATCTGCTCGTCGGTCAGGTCGTCGGCATCGAGCACCACGGCACAGGGGTTGCCCCCCAGGGCCCTATCGGTAAAAGCATCAACCAGCAAAAACGGGTGAACCGGCATCAAATAGAGCGTTGAGTGAGCCCCAAAGATAAACGGCCGGCTTCCCAAGCGGAAAACCGGCCGTTTATCTTTGGGTAGAAAATGTGGCACGGACTTCAGTCCGTAGCCCGCTGAAGTGAACTGTTTAACGGTCGGGCTACGGACTGAAGTCCGTGCCACATTCTTCAGCGGCCCCCGTAGCGTTCATTCACTACTCACTTCTAAACAGGGTCCGTCAGGACTGCTACCTGGCGGCCGTTGGGGTCGTAGATTTCGCCCATCCGGCTGATGTAGAGGCGGCGCTGCTGGCCATCGATGAGCACGTAGGGGTAGGAGAGGCTTTCGGAGCGGGCGAGGCGGCCCACTACTTCGGCCGACTGACCGTCGCGGTCGAGGCGCACCACGCTCAGGCGGCTGGTTACGTAGAAATCGACCTCGGGCTTAGCGCGGAACGTGATTTTACCCACCACGCTTGTTGGTGCAACGGTGCGGGCCGCCACCTGCCGCACGGGCGCTGGCTGGCTGGCCATGAGGGCGGGCTCGGCCGAAGGGGCCGCCGTGCGGGTGCTGGCCGTAATCTGCTGGCTGGCGCGCTGCCAGCCCTGGCCAATGGCCGTCAGGCGGGTCTGGCGGCCGGGGTGAGTGGGAGAGGCCTGCTCATCCGACACCACGGCCATGCCGGCCTGGGCCTGCGCGAGGCTGGCGCCCATTTTGCGCAGCACGAAGCCCGAAAACTCGTCGGCTTCCAGCTCGTCGGTGGGGTTCGAGCCGCCGGCGCGCAGGGTGTGGCCGTTGAGGTGGTGGCCCATTTCGTGGGCCAGAATGCTGATGCCGGCCCAGTCGGTGCGGCCCGCCCGGTTCACGGCGGCCACGAACTGGGGGTTGTAGAGCAGGTAGCGCTGCCCACCGTACACCACGGCGGCCGCGTTCTGCACCTCGCTGGTAGCCCGCAGCTGGAAGCGGGGCTTGAGGCCCACTACGTCGGTGATTTCGCGCAGTACGTCGCGCTGGCCACTGTTGGTACTCTGGGCCGAAACGGTGCCGGCCAGCAGCAGGCCCCCGGCCAAAAGGCCGGCAACCCGGCGGAAAAAGCGGAGATGGATAGTCATGGATAAGTAGCGTGAAGTGCGTCAGGAAGCAGGCAACTACCTTGCCGAAGCAGCACGGGTGAGGTAGCCTGGTAACGCTGCCGAGTCCGAATTTATTCCGCCCAAAGCCAGAAATGCCAGCCGGGCCGCCGGCCGGATAACGCCCGTTCCGCCCCGAATCGTATGCTGGCGTTTGGGGGAGCAGAAGAGGGCAAACCGCCCCTGTCATGCTGACGAAGGAAGCATCTCGCGTGCTGACGCTGGCCGACATAGGGTTAGTGTGGCAACGTCAGCACGCGAGATGCTTCCTTTGTCAGCATGACAGTTCCTTGCCTCCTCTCACCCCCTCACCTCATACCCCCCATCACCTCATCACGTCGCCTCGCCGGCGGTGCTGGCTACCAGGCGGGTGCTGCCGGGCGGCATGGGCGGGTGGCCGGCGGCCGGATGGTAGTGCTGGGCCAGCAGGTGCGTAACGTGCGGCATGCCGGGCCCCTCGTGCAGCTGGCGCAGACTCACCTTCAGCTCGGCCTCCTCGCGGCCTACCCCACGTTTGTGCTGGCGTAAATACTCCTCCCACGACTCCGAAAGAAAGTATTCCATCAGCCGGTTGGGGTCGGCCAAATCGGCGTACAGGCCCCAGCCGATGGCGCCCTCGCGGCGGCGGATGCGGCCCAGTTGCTCCATGTAGTAGGTGAAGGCTTCGCGGTTTTCGGGGGCTACGCGGTAGGTAGTGGTGGTGATAACCGGGCCCTCGGCGGGGGCGGGCTGCTCGGCCAGTACGGGCTCGGGGCGCTGGCGGGTGGGGGTGTGGTCGAGAGATTCGGGAGTGGTCAGGAGCGAGTAGCGGCGGGCCAGCAGCAAACTCAGCAGCAGCCAGCCGGCCGCCCCGGCCAGAGCCAGCGGCAGGCCCGCCCGCTCGGCCACCGCGCCCCACACCACGCTGCCCAGCGCCATGCCGCCCTGAATGGTGAGCAGGTACAGGCTGATGGTGCGCGCCTGCACCCAGCGCGGCACCACCGTCTGCACGCCCACACTAAACGAGTTGAGCACCAGCATCCAGGCCATGCCCACCAGCACCAGCAGCCCGTACAGCAGCCAGGGCGCATCCACGTAACCGAGCCCCAGCAGGCCAACGGCAAACCCGGTGGTGGCCAGCGCCACCCGGTTATCAATGCTCAGTCGGCGGTTAAGGCGCGGCAGCAGCACGGCCGCCAGCACGGCGCCCAGCCCCATGCAGGTGAGTAGCAGCGAGTAGAACGAGGTAGGCCGCAGCAGGCGTTGGGCCACCACAGCCGGCATCAGGGCAAACAAGGCGCTGCCCCCAAACGTGAAAGCGGCCCCACGCAGCAAAATCCGCTGGACCGGGGGCGCGAAACGGGCGTAGCGCACCCCGCCCCGAATGGCCATTACAACGCGCTCAGTGGCCAGCGTGCTGGTGGGCTGGGGCTCGCGCTGCCAGCGGTACACCATATAAATGGTGCCCAAAAACGACACGCCATTGAGCAAAAATGCCGCTCCGGCCGAGAAGTAGCCGATAACCAGCCCGCCCAGCGCCGGCCCCAGCGCCCGGGCCAGGTTGAAGCTGACGCTGTTGAGGGCAATGGCCTGGGGCAACTCGGCCGGCGGCACCACCTCGGGCGTCACCGACTGCCACACCGGGTTGTTGAGTGCCCCGCCCAGCCCCAGCAGAAACGTGAGGCCCAGCAGCAGCCACGGCGACGAAAAGCCCCCGAAGGCCATGCCCGCCAGCAGCAGGGCCACGGCGGCCATCCAGGTTTGGGTGAGGATGAGCAGCTTGCGCCGGTCGAGCAAATCGGCCAGGGCGCCGGCGGGCAAACTCAGCAGAAACACGGGCAGCGCCGAGGCCGTCTGGAGCAGGGCTACCAGCACGGGCGAGGCCGTCAGCTCGGTCATCAGCCCCACGGCCCCCACGTTCTGCATCCAGGTGCCCACGTTCGAGACGAACGAAGCAATCCACAGCATCCGAAAAATCGGAATCTTCAGCGGGGTGAATGGCGACGAGGAAGCGGGAGCCAAGCGGTAAGCTGGTGAGGTAGTGAAAGAGTGCGTTTGCGTTCGGGTGCCGCCGGCCGGCCGGTAGTCTGCGCAGCCGGCCCGGCTGCACCCAAACCTCATCAACATACGATGGCCAGCCGCTTTCGAACAAGCTGCCCGCCCATCTTTTTACGAAACAGCCGGTCATCACAGCGGCTTTTGCCCCTGCCATAACCGGCCCCTTTGCGCCCGCTGAAGGCTATTTCACCACTTCGCCTTACAGCCGCACCCCAATTCCCGGCCCGAACAGGAAAAAGAAGTTGCCGTTGTTCATCAGGTAGCCGCCGCCCAGGTACAGCGGGAAGGTAAGTTTGGCGTCGGAGCGGGTGGGGTAAACCGAGCCCAGAATTACGAGGCCCAGGTCTCGGTTCTGGTTTTCGTTGTTCAGGTTGAAAGCATTGAGGGCTACGAACCCCGCGCCCACCTTATAAGGCCGCAGCTTGTTGATTTTGTTGGGATTATAAAAACTGAGCTGAGCCAGCGTGGCCAGACTGATACCGCTGAAAGCGCCGTAGTTGTTCTTGCTCACGGTGCCCGAAAGCTGCTTGGTGAGCAAGCCGGCCGGGAAGCTGATGTCGATATCGAACTTCACGCGGCGTTGCAGCACCAGTTCCAGCCGCTGGGTGAAGCCGGGCTCCTGGTACTGGGCCTGGGTGTGCTTCACGGTGATGATAATCTTGCTCCAGTCGTCGAGGTCGTAGCTTTTGCGGGCCGAAAGCAGGTTATTGAGGCTGATGTTGCCCACCTGGCACTGCTTGTCCTGGTAGAAGGGCGCGCGCACCGATTTGCCGTCGGGGCAGATGACTACATTGTCGATGGTGCGCATCTCAATCAGGTCGCCCTTGGCGTTCTGGGTCCGTATTTCGAAGGTCAGGTACTGCTTGCCGTACAGCTCCTCGGGCGAGTCGATGGCGCCGGTGTTGAAGCTGAACACCACGTCGCGGATGGTGCGGTCGTAGAGGATGGGGCCGTTGAGGCGGGTGATGGGCCGCACGGCCTCGCCAAACGTCACGCCCACGAAATCGAGCGGGTGGGGCTTCTGGAACTCGCGCACGGCCAGCGCGAAGCCGGTGCTCTGGCCGGCGTTGTCAATGGCAATGCGCTTTTTATCGATGCCGATGGGCACCTGTACCCGGTACACCACGGCCGCATCGGAGCGCACGCTCGAATCGGAGGGCACCACGCGCACGTCTTCGAAATGGAAGCGGCCGCGCAGCAGGGCCACGCCTTCGAGCCGCACGTCCACGGTTTCGCCGGGGTTCACGGCGTTGCTGCTGGTCCAGTCGCCGCCGCGGTGGCGCACGCTGATGCCGGTAAGGGCCGTAGGCGGCGAGATGTTGAAGTTGGTGATGTACTTGGCCTGGTCGTTTTCCTTGATGTAGAGGTAGCTGTCGGCCTGGCGGTGGGTATTGTACACGCGCAGCCAGCACAGCACCCGGTCGTTGGTCAGGTACTGGCGCGTAAACAGCTCGGCCACCAGTGCCCCGCCGGCTTCCTCCTGCTCCTCGATGCGGTAGGTGCGCTTGAGGTTGAAGGTGCGGCCGTTGTCGAGAATCAGCTCCACCCCCTTGCGGCGCGACTCCTCATCGAGCGTTATTTCCTTTTTATCGACGCTCAGAAACCGCAGCCGCGAGGCCTTCACGGTGAACTCCTGGCGCAACGGGGGCAGGGCGTAGGTTACACGGCGGTTGCGGTCGGTGAGGAAGGGCTGCTCGGTTTGGGGTTGCAGCGTGAGCATCCGGCTGCCGGGCGCGTTGGGCAGCACGTGCAGGCGCAGGGTGCCCTTTTCGCGGTCGAGGCGGTAGTCGATGTCCTGGCCGCGGGTCCATTCGGGGCTCAGGCGGATGTTTTTGGGGTTGTTGCTGCTCAGCTCGAACACCTTTTCCTCGCCCACAAACAGCTCGGTATCGGCGGGCCGCAGCTCCAGCGTGGTGCGCGTAACGGGCAGCAGCTTCACCACCTGGGTGCGGGGCGCAAACCCGCCCGCCACGGCCGCCTGCTGAAACGTGAGACTCAGAAAGCGAGCGTCGGCGAGGTTGCGGAAGCGCAGCTTGGCCCGGTAGTACTGCCCGCCGTCCATGGGCGTAAGCGAGTCGAGCAGCGTGAAATCGGCGGAGCGTTGCAGGTGCAGCGGGCCGGCGGCGGGGTCGAGGGGCGCCACCCGCAGCTCGGCCGCCTCATCGCCGGGGCGGTAGCTGAAGTAGAGGTGGGGCTCGTCCTGCACCTGCGCCGTGTGGCGGCTCAGGTAAAACGTGGTGGTGTCGAGGCGCAAACTCAGCTCGCGCAGCAGCGGGGCGGTGGCGGCAGGGGGCTGCTGGGCACGGGCGCTCAGGGCCAGGCTCAGCAGCAACAGCAGGGCGGGCAGCAGTCGTCCCGCCCGGAATCCGGACAAATAAAACACGGCAACATCTAAAAAGCGGCTCCCGACCCACCGGCAGCCCCCGCAAAGGTAGGCGTCCGCGGCAAGGGGTTGCACCACGGCGGCCGTTTTTGCCGCAAATTCCGGCCGGATAGCCCGGAAAAGCAAAAAGGCTTCCCGCGCAGTGCGGAAAGCCTTTTGTGTAGTCCGTAGGGGAATCGAACCCCTGTTGGTAGAATGAAAATCTACTGTCCTAACCCCTAGACGAACGGACCGGTTAGAAAACGAAAGTATTTTTCCGTTTTGGTGGTGCAAAGATACAGACCAAATAATGCGGGGCAAGAGCCAGCCGTAAAAAAACCGGCAAAAGCCGATAAGTGATACAGAATCAGTTGGATTATTTTGCCCGAACCGGCCCTGGCAGGGGCCGCTGGGCCGGGCCGGCGGTAACTCGCACCGGCCCGAAGCGGTACACGTAGGGGGGCTGGCCACCCGGCCGGCGGGGCAACGCCCCTTCACCCCAACCTTTTTTGCCCCGACTTATGATGAAACACACCTATGATATGGGCCTGATTGGCAACTGCGCCTTTCTGGGCCTGATTGGCACCGACACGGCCGTGCGCTGGCTCTGCTGGCCCCGCTTCGACAGCAGCTTCGTGTTCGGCTCACTGCTCGACGAGCAAAAGGGCGGCGAGTTCAGCATCCGGCCCGTAACCGAGGGCGGCTTCGAGAGCCGGCAGTACTACGCGGCCAACACCAACGTGCTGGTCACCGAAATCAGCACCGCCGAGGGCCGCTACCGCGTCACCGACTTTGCGCCGCGCTTTTCGCAGTACGAGCGTTACTACAAGCCGCTCATGTTTATCCGGAAAGTAGAGCCGCTGGAGGGCATGCCCCGGGTGCGGGTGGCCTGCCGGCCGGTGGCCGAGTACGGCGAGCAGCAGCTCAGCCGCCGCCGCAGCTCCAACCACATTGCGTTTCTGGGCATGGAAGAGGAAATCCGCCTCACCACCAATCTGCCCCTGACCTACGTGCTCGACGAGGAAGCTTTCGGCCTCAACGAAACCAAATATCTGGTGCTCACCTACGGCGCGCCGCTCGAAGCGCCGCTGGAAAGCACCTGTGAGCGGTTTCTGCAAAGTACGCTCGGCTACTGGCGGCAGTGGGTGAAGAGCACCAGCATCAGCAACTTCCACCAGCCGGCCGTTATCCGCTCGGCGCTGGCCCTCAAAATGCACCAGTACGAAGACACCGGAGCCATTATTGCGGCCAGCACCACCAGCCTGCCCGAGGCGCCCGGCAGCACCCGCAACTGGGACTACCGCTACTGCTGGATGCGCGACACGTTCTACACGCTCACGGCCTTCAACAACATCGGCCACTTCGAGGAGCTGGAGCGTTATTTCCACTACATCGCCAACATTTCGAGCAGCATTACCGGCCGCTACCAGCCGCTGTACGGCATCAGCGGGGCCTCGCAGCTCACCGAGCAGGAGCTGCCGCTGGCCGGCTACCTGGGCAACCAGCCCGTGCGCATCGGCAACGATGCCTACACCCACATCCAGAACGACGTGTACGGGCAGGTGCTGGTGGCGCTGCTGCCGCTCTACGTGGATGCGCGCTTCGTGAACCCCGAGCAGCGCAACCCCGAAAAGCTGGTGTACGAGGCCCTGCGGCAGATTGAAGCCACCATGGATCAGCCCGACGCCGGCCTCTGGGAGTTCCGCAACCTGGCCCAGCGCCACTGCTACACCTACCTGTTCCACTGGGCCGGCAGCCACGCCGCCTGCCACGTAGCCCGCGCCCTGGGCGACGCCGATATGGAGGCGCTGGCTTCCCGCCTCATGCAGGCCGCCGCCGACCGCATCGAACAGTGCTACAGCCAGGAGCAGCAGGCTTACACCAACGCCATCGGCTCGCCCCACCTCGATGCCAGCACCATCCAGCTGATTATGATGGGCTACCTCGACCCGGCCTCCGAGCGCGCCGCCCGCCACCTCGAAGCCCTGGAGCGGGCCCTGAAAACCCCCGAAGGCCTGTTCTACCGCTACCGCCACCCCGACGATTTCGGCACGCCCGAAACCACCTTCCTTATCTGCTCCTTCTGGTACGTGGAGGCGCTGGCCTGCGTGGGCCGGGTGCAGGAGGCCATTACCGAGTTCGAGCACCTGCTGGGCTACACCAACCACCTGGGCCTGCTTTCGGAAGACGTGGATGCTAAAACCGGCTCGCAGTGGGGCAATTTCCCCCAGGCCTACAGCCACGTGGGCCTCGTCAACGCTGCCTTCCGCATTGCCAAAAAGCTCGACAGCCCGAGTTTTTTGTAGGCACTTGGGCGAGTGAATGAACCGTCTGTGATCCTGACGAAGGAAGGACCTTATCACGCTGGAACGAGTCGTTGTTACGGCCGCTCTTATGTGGTAAGGTCCTTCCTTCGTCAGGATGACAGATAAGTTCAGTTATGCTACATCAGCATTTCCCGCAGCAGCTGGCGCACGTCGGTGGGGGAGTCGACGTGGTAGCGGGCCAGGGAGCGGGGGGCAGGGCCTACTTTGATGGTGTAGGCCTCGGGCGGCATCACGCGGAACGTGTCCTCGTCGGTGCGGTCGTCGCCGATGGCCAGCACGAAATCGGCGGGGTAGGTGGCCATCCAGCGGGCAGCGGCCGTGCCTTTGTTGATGCCGGCCGTCTTGATTTCAATCACCTTGTTGCCTTCCATCACCTGCAAATCGGCGTTGGCCGTGATGAAGGTGAGGTGGTTCATCAGCTCGCGGGCCCGCATGTCGCCCAGCTCGGCATCGGCCCGGCGGAAGTGCCAGACCAGCGAAAAATCCTTTTCCTCGATAAACGAGCCGGCCGTGCGCGCCACGTACAGGTCGAGGATGGTGCGGATTTCGTCTTTCCAGTCGTTGTTGAGGGCCTGAAACAGCTGCCACTCCTCGCCCGCCGGCCGCAGCCACACGCCATGCTCGCAGATAAAATCGACCGGCAGATGCCCCAGCCAGTCCTCCAGCGTGGCCCGGTCGCGGCCGCTGATGATGACCACGCGGTTCTGTGGCACTTCGGTGAGGGCGCGCAGCAGCAGGCGCAGCTCCTGGTCGGGCCCGGCCTGCTGGGGGTCGTTGTGGAAGTGGCTGAGCGTGCCGTCGTAGTCGAGCAGCAGCAGGCGGCGAGGGGCAGCGTGGTAATCGCGCAGCAGTTGGGCCGTAAGGTCGGGCGTAAGCATATCGGTGTGGAGAGAGAGTTGTTGCTGTTTGGCGAAGGCCAGCCGGTCCATAAACAGGTCGGTCCAGGCAAACACGTCGTACTGCTGCACCAGGCTGCGCATGGCCCGCATGCGGCGCGCCTGCTCGGCCTGGGGCATCACCAGGGCCTCGTGCAGGGCGGCGGTCAGCTGGTCTATATCGGTGGGGTTGATGATGAGGGCATCAGACAGCTCGCGGGCGGCACCGGCCCGCTCGCTCAGGATCAGTACGCCGTTTTCGTCGGTTTTGCTGGCCACGAATTCCTTGGCTACCAGGTTCATGCCGTCGCGCATGGGCGTTACGAGGCCCACTTCGGCCAGGCGGTAGAGCGAGGCCAGCTCGTCGGGCGGAAACGAGCGGTAGAAGTAGTGGATGGGCGTCCAGCTCATGGTGCGGTAAGCCGCGTTGATGCGGCCCACCAGCTCGTCGATTTCCTCCTTAAGGGCCGCGTACTGGGCCACCTGGTCGCGCGAGGGCACCACCACCATAATCAGGCTCACCTGCCCACGCCACTCGGGGTGGCGCAGCAGCAGCTGCTCGAAGGCCCGCAGCCGCTCGGCAATACCCTTCGAGTAGTCGAGCCGGTCGATGGACAGCACCACCCGGATGTCGCCCAGCGCCTGGCGGTAGCTGGCCTCGTGCTGCCGGGCCGCCTCCGACACGGCCGCCTGTGCGTACCGTTCGTAGTCGATGCCCATCGGAAAGGTATCGACCAGCACCGTGCGCGGCCCGGCTTCGAGGCGGCCGTTGTGGGCCGCAAAGCCCAGCAGGTGCGACACCGAGCTTAAAAAATGGCGCATAAACCCGAACGTGTGGAAGCCAATCAGGTCGGCACCGAGCATGCCGGCCACCAGTTCGCGGGCCCAGGGCAGCACCCGCACCAGCTCGTACGACGGAAACGGGATGTGCAGAAAGAAGCCGATGGTGGCCCGGGGCCGGGCCGCCCGCAGCATGGCCGGCAGCAGCAGTAGCTGGTAGTCGTGCACCCAGATGGTGTCGTCGGGGCCGGCCAGGGCCAGCACGGCCTGGCAGAATTTCTCGTTCACGGCTACGTAGGCGGCCCAATGGGCGGGCTCGTAGGTGGCGTACTGCGGGAAGTAGTGGAAAGTGGGCCAGAGCGTGGAGTTGCTGAAGCCCTCATAATAGTCGCTGATTTCGTCCTCGGTCAGAAACACGGGCTCCATGCTGTCGTGGCGCAGCTGCTCGCGCACGTAATCCTCTTCGGCAGCGTCGGCCACAAACAGGCCCGGCCAGCCCACCCACACGTTGCCTTCCTGCCGGTAAATCGAGCCCAGACCCGTCGCCAGCCCGCCCTCACTGGCCTGAAACGACAACTCGTCGTCGGCGGTGCGGAGAACTTTGGTGGGCAGGCGGTTGGAAACGATAATGGTGCGGGACATACGGGACAAGAAAGTGAACGACTGCTTAGGCTTACGGCAAAAATCCGCATCGGGCCGGGCCGGAAAGCGAAAAACCCCGCTCCGAATAGTTCGGAACGGGGTTTTCGGTGAGAGCCAAAGCGCGGGGCCGGGAGTAGTCCGTAGGGGAATCGAACCCCTGTTGGTAGAATGAAAATCTACTGTCCTAACCCCTAGACGAACGGACCATATAAAGGCGACCCGGTTGCGTTTTGGTGCTGCAAAGATAGGTAGCCGCCCGGGTCGGGCAAGCGACGGGCCGGAAAAAAGCGGCTCAATGACTTAAATAGGTTGATTTTCAACCTGAAAAATTTTGTGGGCGGGTGCCTGCCGGGCCGCATGGCCGGAGCCCGGAGCCCGGCAACCCCAGCGCAATTGCCCCCCGATTTGGGTATCCGCGCCCAGCCCATTACCTTCGTTGCGCGTTTTCACCCCGACCTTCGCGGTCGACAAACTTCCCACTTCCCCCTACTACTATGGCTAAAATTAAAGTTGCCATCAACGGCTTCGGGCGCATCGGCCGCCTCACGTTCAAGGCGCTGCTCCAGCGCGACAACGTGGAAGTCGTGGCAATCAACGACCTGACCGACAACAAAACCCTGGCCCACCTGCTCAAGTACGACTCCGTACACGGCCGTTTCCCGGGTACGGTTGAGTTCGACAACGACAGCCTGACCGTAAATGGCCAGCACATTGCCGCTCTGTCGGAGCGCGACCCCAAGCTGCTGCCCTGGGGCAAGATGGGGGTTGATGTGGTGCTCGAATCGACGGGCCGCTTCGTTGATGAAGCCGGTGCCGGCCAGCACATCACGGCTGGTGCCAAGAAGGTCGTTATTTCGGCTCCCGCCAAGGGCAACATCCCCACGGTAGTGCTCGGCGTGAACGAGGACATCCTGACGGGCGACGAAACCATTATTTCGAACGCCAGCTGCACCACCAACTGCCTGGCTCCGATGGCCAAGGTGCTCAACGACACGTTCGGCATCGAGAAGGGCTTCATCACCACGGTACACGCCTACACCTCCGACCAGAGCCTGCAGGATTCGCCCCACTCGGACCTGCGCCGCGCCCGCGCCGCCGCCCTGAGCATCATCCCGACCAGCACCGGTGCTGCCAAGGCCGTGGGCCTGGTGCTGCCCGAACTGAAGGGTAAGCTCGACGGCATCGCCATGCGCGTGCCCGTTCCGGATGGCTCGACCACCGACCTGACCGTGCTGTTGAAGCGCGAGGCCACGGCCGAGGAAATCAACGCCGCCATCAAGAAGGCCGCCGAAGGCGACATGAAGGGCATCCTGGAGTACAGCACCGACCCGTTGGTAAGCGCCGACATTGTGGGCAACCCCCACAGCTGCATCTTCGACTCGGAGCTGACTTCGGCCAACGGTACGCTGGTGAAAGTAGTAGGCTGGTACGACAACGAAGCCGGCTATAGCGCCCGCACCGCCGACCTCATCAAGAAGCTGGGCGACAAGATGAACGGCTAATTTCCGGGAAGCCAGGCGTTAGAAGCCACTAGCTGGAATAACAGAACGTCATCCTGACGAAGGAAGGACCTTACCACCAGCGCACAGCTACTGTGTGCTGTCGTGAGAAGCGTCTCAATTCGTTCGGGATGACGTTCTTTGTTGCGTACTTATCCCATTATGCCCGATTCTAACTCCTGGCTTCTAACTCCTGGCTCCTCAAAATGCGTCTCTGCTTCATCCTCAATCCGACCTCGGGCACCAACCGGAGCCAGAACGTGGCGGCGCTGCTAACCGAGCACGCCACGGCGGCCGGGGCCGAGTTCGGGATAAAGCCCACCGAGTACGCCGGCCACGCCGAGCTACTGGCCCGCGAGGCCGC
Organism: Hymenobacter actinosclerus; assembly: GCF_900111515.1. Classification (GTDB taxonomy): domain Bacteria; phylum Bacteroidota; class Bacteroidia; order Cytophagales; family Hymenobacteraceae; genus Hymenobacter; species Hymenobacter actinosclerus. The sequence goes on along the minus strand of NZ_FOHS01000002.1, from coordinate 743,868 downwards.
CGCGGCCGGCTGCCGGGTGGTGGTGGCGGTGGGCGGCGACGGAACCGTGAATGAGGTAGCGCGGGGCCTGCTGGGCACTGGCGCGGCGCTGGGCATTGTGCCCCGCGGCTCGGGCAACGGCCTGGCCCGCCACCTGCACGTGCCGCTGGATTTGCCCGGAGCCGTGCGCCGGGTTTGCCAGCCCGGTTTCCAGCGCATCGACGCGGGCCGCATCAATGGGCACTGGTTTTTCTGCACGGCCGGGCTGGGGTTTGATGCGCACGTGAGCCGCCTGTTTGCCCAGGCTGGCACCCGCGGGCTGGCTACCTACGTGAAAGTCGCCCTGCGCGAGTACCGCCACTACCGCCCCACGGCCGTGCAGTTGCAGCTGGAAAACGAAGCCATCCGCGACACCAGCTGCTACGTGCTGGCCTTCGCCAACGCCGCCCAGTACGGCAATAACGCCTACATCGCGCCCCACGCCAACATCCAGGACGGCCTGCTGGATTTATGCCTGATTGACCGGCTGCCGTTCTGGCGGGCCATCCGGGTAGGAGTGGGGCTGGGGCTGGGCACGCTGCCTACCTCGGGCGGGGCTCAGTTTCACCGCGGCCGCCGCATCCGGGTGCAGGCCGCCGCTCCCCTGGGCTTCCACGTCGATGGCGACTACGTGGCCGACGCCACCGATTTCGAAGTGCTGCTGGAGCCGCTGGCGCTGGAAGTGGCGGTGTAGCGGTGGCGGTGAGTAGGGAGAAAAACGGTTACAAGTAACGGTCATGCTGAGCGCAGCCGAAGCATCTCTGCCGCTTCATTACATTCAACAGAATTAGCATGGCAGTAGAGATACTTCGACTCCGCTCCGCTGCGCTCAGTATGACTGTCGTATTTTCCCTAATCCCTAATCCCTAATCCCTAATCCCTAATCCCTAATCCCTAATCCCTAATCCCTAATCCCTAATCCCTAACTTCTTACCCATGAAAATCAACCGCCAGGGGGTGGTGTACTCCACAAATCCCGATTTCAGCTACAACGAACCCGCCAACGAAACCGCCGCCACGCTGCCGCCCCAGCAGCAGCAGTTGCGCGTGCAACTCGATAAGAAAGCCCGCGGCGGCAAGCAGGTAACGCTCATAACCGGCTTCGTGGGTCAGGAAACCGATTTGCAGGAGCTGGGCAAGCTGCTCAAAAGCCGTTGTGGCGTGGGCGGCAGCGCCAAGGAGGGCGAAATCCTCATCCAGGGCGACTTCCGCGACAAAGTGCTGGCCTTGTTGCTGGAGAAGGGCTACAAGGCAAAGAAGAGCGGGTAGTAGGGCGGCGCCCGCTGGTTTGACCTTGGTGCTATGGCCGCCGTACAACTACTTTTCTGCACTTTGCCCGTCACCGATGCCTGATACCATACTTCCGAACGTCTCCCATGCCTACACTCAGGTGGAGGAGGCCGTGGTGCATGCGGTGCTGTGGCTGAAGCTGGGGGCCGAGGCCGTGGGGGCGAGCATTATTGTGCTGGGTATTCTGCTGGGCGGCTACCTGTTCGCCAAGGCCCTGCTGGCCCGCCGCACGGCCGATTTCAACGCCATCCGCCTCACGCTGGCCCGCTACCTGGCGCTGGCCCTCGAATTCCAGCTCGGCGCCGATATCCTGTCCACCACCATCGCGCCCAGCTGGGAGCAGATTGGCAAGCTCGGCGCCATTGCCGTCATCCGCACGGCCCTCAACTACTTCCTTTCCCGCGAAATGAAGGAAGAACACCGCGCCGCCGCCGAGCACCATGTGCAGCGCAAAGCCCATCAGCAGGAATAGGGGAGCTGATGGGGTAAAAAGGTTGTCATTCTGAGCGAAGCCGGAGCCGCAGTCGAAGAATCTCGCGTGCCATAGTAAACCCTATTATCAGGAATTACTGTGGCACGCGAGCTTCTTCGTCCCTGCTCTAAGCGCAGCATGCCCAGAATGACGACCTCCTCACCCCGTTCCTAAACCCCTCAAATAGTCAACAGGGCGCGAGGACCGGGCAACGCACTGGTAGCCGGGGCGGCGGCCGGGCCCGAACTTGCGGTGGCAAAGGGCTACTTTGCTGCTTCCTGCCATTTCACTCTGCCTCTATGCTTTATCCCTCCGTTGCGTGGCAATCCTCCGGCCGCGGCCTGCTGCTGCTGCTCACGCTTCTCTGGACTACTTCCGTTGCCCGCGCCGCCGAACAGCTTCAGTCGCCCGACAAGCAGCTCACGCTCAGTGTAAACCTGACGACCGACGGCATGCCCACCTACAGCCTTACCTACAAGGGCAAGGCAGTGCTCAAGCCCAGTCAGCTAGGGCTGGAGCTGAAGGATACACCCAGCCTCACCAGCGGCTTCGTGCAGACCGATGCCGTGCGTAAGTCTATCGACGAGAGCTGGAACCCGGTGTGGGGCGAGGTGAAAACCATCCGCAACCACTACAACGAGCTGGCCCTCACGCTCACCCAAACGGCCACCAAGCGCACCATGCTGGTGCGGTTTCGGCTGTTTAATGACGGTCTGGGCTTCCGCTACGAGTTTCCGCGCCAGCCCGAGCTGGGCTATTTTGTGGTGAAGGAGGAGAAAACCCAGTTTGCCCTGGCTGGCGACCACAAGGCCTTCTGGCTGCCCGGCGACTATGACACCCAGGAGTACGAAACCACTACCTCGAAGCTTTCGGAGGTGCGGGGGCTGATGAAATCGGCTATTACCGACAACGCCTCGCAAACCCAGTTTTCGCCCACCGGCCTGCAAACCCCGCTCATGCTCAAGAGCGCCGATGGGCTTTACCTCAACATCCACGAGGCCGCGCTGGTCGATTATTCCACCATGTCGCTCGATTTGGATGATAAGAACTTCGTTCTCAACGCCCACCTCACGCCCGATGCCCAGGGCAACAAAGGCAACCTGCAAACGCCCGGTACCTCGCCCTGGCGCACCATTATCGTCAGCGACCGGGCCGCCGGCATCCTCGAATCCAAGCTCGTGCTCAACCTCAACGAGCCCACCAAGTACAAGGACACGAGCTGGATTAAGCCCATTAAATACGTGGGCGTGTGGTGGGAAATGATTACGGGCAAAAGCTCGTGGTCGTACACCAACTTGGAAAACATCAAGCTCGACTCCCTCGACTACTCCACCGTGAAGCCCAACGGCACCCACGCCGCCAACACGGCCCACGTAAAGGAGTACATCGACTTCGCCGCCGCCCACAAAATGAACGCCGTGCTGGTGGAAGGCTGGAATACCGGCTGGGAAGACTGGTTCGGCAAGCACAAAGAGTATGTGTTCGACTTCGTGACGCCGTACCCTGACTTTGACATTGCCGAACTGAACCGTTACGCGCAAAGCAAGGGCATCAAAATCATCATGCACCACGAAACCAGCGGCTCGGCGCGCAACTACGAGCGGCACATGGAGCAGGCGTATCAGCTGATGAATAAGTACGGCTACAACGCCGTGAAAAGCGGTTACGTGGGTGATGTGCTGCCGCTGGGCGAGTACCACTACGGGCAGTGGATGAACAACCACTACCTCTACGCCATCACCGAGGCGGCCAAGCACCGCATTATGGTGAATGCCCATGAGGCCGTGCGCCCCACCGGCCTGGCCCGCACCTACCCCAACCTTATCGGCAACGAATCGGCCCGCGGCACCGAGTTCCAGGCCTTTGGCGGCAGCCGCCCCGACCACTGCACCATCCTGCCCTTCACCCGCCTCATCGGCGGCCCCATGGATTACACGCCCGGCATCTTCGAGATGGACGTGAGCAAGTACAACCCTAACAACAACTCGCATGTCAACAGCACGTTGGCCCAGCAGCTGGCCCTGTATGTAACCATGTACAGCCCGCTGCAGATGGCCGCCGACCTGCCCGAAACCTACAACAAGTTCCTCGACGCCTTCCAGTTTATCGAAGACGTGCCCGTGGACTGGGACGACACCCGCGTACTGGAGGCCGAGCCCGGCGACTACATTACCATTGCCCGGCTGCAGAAGGGCGGCAGCAGCTGGTTTGTGGGCAGCATCTGCGACGAGCAGGGCCGCACCAGCACCCTCGATTTCAGCTTCCTGCCCCAGGGTAAAAAATACGAGGCCACCATTTACGCCGACGCCCCTACGGCCCACTACAAAACCAACCCCCAGGCCTATACTATCCGCAAACTCACGGTAACCAGCAAAACCAAGCTCCGGCAGGTTTGCGCCCCCGCTGGTGGCTACGCGGTGAGTGTGGTGGCTAAGTGAATTAAAAATTAAAAGTGAGAAATTAAAAATGGCCGTTGAACAACTCCTGAACGGGGCGTTCAATGGTCATTTTTGATTTTTAATTAACCGCAACGCCCGCTCCACGTCCTCTGGCGTATCAATGCCAATCGTTTCCAGCATCGTTTCGGCCGTCCGGATGGGGTAGCCGGCTTCGAGCCAGCGGAGCTGTTCGAGGCTTTCGGCCAGCTCCAGGGGCGAGGGCGGCAGTTGGCTGATGGCCCGCAGCACGGCGGGGCGGTAGGCGTAGAGGCCGATGTGGCGCAGGTAGCGGTGGTGCTGCAGCCACTCACTTTGCGGGTGCTGGCGCTGGTAGGGCAGGGGGTGGCGGCTGAAATATAGTGCCTGTTCCTGGCCGTCGAGTACCACCTTGGGCAGGTGGGGGCTGAACAGCTCTTCTTCACTGACCACGGGCTTTACCAGCGTCCCGATTTGCGTGGTGAGGTCCGCGAATAAATCGAGCAGCGCGTTTATCTGGCCGGGATGAATGAAAGGCTCGTCGCCCTGGATGTTGACGATGCAGTCGGCCGTTACGCCCAGCTGCTCGTAGGCCTCGCGCACCCGGTCGGTGCCGCTGGGGTGGTCGGGGGCGGTTAGCACGGCCTCGCCGCCGAAGTCGCGCACGTGGCGAAGAATCCGCTCGTCGTCGGTGGCTACTACCACCCGCTGGAGGTTGGCTTGCCGGGCCTGGCGCACTACGCGCTCAATCATGGTATGGCCGCCCAAGTCGATGAGGGGCTTGCCGGGCAGGCGGGTGGAGGCGTAGCGGGCGGGAATGATGCCGATGGCGAGCATAGGAGCGGGGCGAAAGAACGAAGCGCAAGAAACGGCAAAACCCACGAATGAGCCGCTCCAATAAATCAGCCGGCACTTAAATAACCGGTTTTTGGAGTATTAAGGCGCTACTAAAGCGCTAAACCGTAACTTTAGGCAAAGTTTATGTGGCTGTGCCGGCTTTGGCCCGTTTATCCGCTTCGCGTCCTGCTTTCTTATGTCCCGATTTTCGTTGCTGACCGCTGCCCTCGTCTTCTCCGGCCTTTCCGCGTGGGCGGCCCCCGCGCCGGTAGCCCCGCCCGATTCCATCGGCGTGGAGTACCGCAACAACAAACTGCTCATTCGCCACCGCGTAACGGCCGGCGAAACCATTTACGGCCTCGCCCGCCGCTACAAAGTGCCCGTCGAGGACATCGTGGAGGCCAATTCGGGCCAGAAGGGCCAGCTCAACCTGGGCCAGATCGTACTGATTCCGCGCACCCGGGTGGTGCTCACGCCCGCTCCGGCGGCTACTGGCAAAGCCGCTGGTGGGGCCGCCGCGCCGGCCGCGGCAACTGCCTCCGTGCGCGCCCTGCCCACCGACGCCAGCGGCAACCGCGTGTACAAAGTGGCCCCCGGCATGACGCTCTACGCCATTGCCCGCCGCTTCCAGACCACGCCCGCCGAGCTGGCCCGCCTCAACGGCTTCGCCACCGACCACAGCGTGCGGGTGGATGAGGTAATTATCGTAGCCGCGCCCGCTACCGGCGCGGCCGGCCCGCCGGCCCCCGCGGTAGCCGCCACCAAGCCCACAGCCCGCGAAAAAGCCGTTGCCCGCGACGCCGAGCGCGACAAGGCCCGCGACGAAGCCAGCTCGCCCGCCGTAACCCCCGAGCCCGCCGACGCCAAGCCCGAAGCCAAAGAGGCCCCGGCCCGCGCCACCGAAGCCGGCCGCCGCGTTACGGAAAGCGGCTTGGCCATGGTCATCCCCACCGATGCCTCCGACAAGTACCTGGCCCTGCACAAAACAGCCGCCGTGGGCACCATCATGGAAGTGCGCAATATCATGAACGGCCAGGCCGTGTACGTGCGCGTCATCGGCCGCCTGCCCGACACCGGCGAAAACGACCGGGTGCTGCTGCGCCTCTCCAAGCGCGCCGTGCAGCGCCTGGCCACCCCCGACCAGCGCTTCCGCGTCGAAACCAGCTACGTGCCGTAAGGTGAGATGGTGACTCAGTGAGATGGTGAGTTTGATGTTTGGGGGGCATTGCGGCGTAGGAGTGGTACCACGACAAAAAAGTCGTGGCACCACTCCTACGCCGCAATGCCCCCCAAACATCAAACTCACCATCTCACTGAGTCACTCATTCACCAAATCACCACCTCACCATCTCACCTCATGAACCACGCCCAGGTGCGGGCGCTGCTCGACGAGAAGTACCGCGGCTACGACCAGCCCGGCTTTATTGCCCTCGACCCCATCAGCATCCCGCATCAGTTCTCGGCGCGCGCCGACGTGGAAATCAGCGGGCTTTTTGCGGCCGTGCTGGCCTGGGGGCGGCGGCCCACCATCATCAGCAAGTGCCGGGAGCTGCTGCGGCGCATGGACGACGCCCCCCACCAGTTCATCACCCAGCACCACGACGACGACCTGAAGCGCCTGCTGGGCTTTTGCCACCGCACCTTCTGCGACACCGACCTGCTCTACTTCGTGCACTGGCTGCGCTGGTACTACGGGCAGCACGAGTCGCTGGAAGATGCCTTCCTGCACGGCACCACCCAGAAACAGCGGCTGGAAAACTTCAACACCCTGTTCTTCAGCCTCGAAGATGCGCCCCAGCGCACCCGCAAGCACGTGGCCACGCCCGCCCGCGGCTCGGCCTGCAAACGCCTGAACATGTACCTGCGCTGGATGGTGCGCCAAGATGAATATGGCGTCGACTTCGGCCTCTGGACCCTTCTTTCACCCGCCGACCTCATCTGCCCCTGCGACGTGCACGTGGAGCGGGTAGCACGCCGTCTGGGCCTGCTCCAGCGCAAGCAGGTCGATTGGCTGGCCGCCGAAGACCTGACCGCTCATCTGCGCACCTTCGACCCTCAGGACCCAGTGAAGTACGATTTCGCGCTGTTTGGGCTGGGCGTGGAGGGGGAAATGTAGGGGCGGGGCTTGCCCCCGCCCGCCATTCGCACCGCTTCAACGGCTCCGTTCAACGATACTCGTTCAACGGCGGGCGGGGGCAAGCCCCGCCCCATCATGGGGCCAGTTATTTCCATGTAAAAAGCTGAATCTTTACCGGCTCGTTTGCTGTTTACCTTCGTCTAGCCATCTAACTACCCAGTACCAAATACCACCTTTCCCTTTTGATTCTTCCTCAGAATTTCGAGCAGAAAATCGGCTTCTCCCAACTGCGGGACATGCTCAATGAATTGTGCCTGAGCGGCCTGGGTCGCCACTTTGTGAGCCGCATGAGCTTCCAGACGCAGTCCGAGCAGCTCCAGAAGCTGCTGCTGCAAACCGACGAGTTCCGCCAGCTGCTGGGCAGCGGCGCCGACTTCCCCAGCAGCCACTACCACGACGTGAACCCCTACCTGGTGCGGGCCAACCTGCCGGGCTCCTACCTCGACGTGGCCGCGTTCTACGCCCTCAAGATGAGTTTGCGCACCATCCGCGAGGCGCTCCTGTTTTTCTCGCGGGCCGAGGACGACCTGTTTCCCACGCTGCGCCTGCTGGGCATCGGCGTGCAGGTCGACCGCAACCTGCTGGCTGCCATCGACAAAGTAGTAGATGATGAGGGCCAAGTGCGCGACGACGCTTCGCCGCTGCTGCGCCAGCTGCGCCAGGAGCTGATTTCGCGCCAGATGATGCTGCGTAAGCAGATTGGCAGCATTCTGCGCCACGCCCGCCAGCAGGGCTGGGTGCCCGAGGGCGCCGAGCCCACCATTCGGGGCGGGCGGCTGGTGCTGCCGGTGGTGGCCGAGCACAAGCGCCGCGTCAAGGGCCTGATTCACGACGAGTCGGCCACGGGCCAGACGGTGTACATCGAGCCCGAGGCGGTTTTTGAGCTCAACAACGACATCAAGGACCTCGACAACGCCTACCAGCGCGAGCTGCTGCGCATTCTCACCCAGCTCACGGCCCAGTTGCGCCCCCACATCCCGGATTTGCGCAAGGCCTACCAGTACCTGGGCCTCATCGACTTCATCCGCGCCAAGGCCCAGCTGGCCCGCCGCCTCGAAGCCACGCTGCCCGTGCTGCACCCCCAGCCGCTGCTGCGCTGGCAGCAGGTGCGCCACCCGCTGCTCTACCTCACTTTTCTCAGTCACGCCAAAACCGATCCCCGCGAAGTGGTGCCGCTCGATATTGAGCTGAACGCCGAGCAGCGCATCCTGCTGATTTCGGGCCCCAATGCCGGGGGTAAGTCGGTGAGCATGAAAACGGTGGGCCTGGTGCAGTACATGCTGCAATGCGGTCTGCTGATTCCGGCCGGCGAGAAGTCGGAGGCCGGCATGTTCGACGATATCTTCATCGACATCGGCGACGAGCAGAGCCTGGAAAACGACCTGAGCACCTATTCCTCGCATCTGCTGAATATGAAGCAGTTCGTGACGCTGGCTAACAAGCGCAGCCTGGTGCTGATTGACGAATTCGGCACCGGCACCGAGCCCAGCCTGGGCGGCGCTATTGCCGAGGCCGTGCTGGAGCAGCTCAACCGGGCCCGCGCCTTCGGCGTGATAACCACCCACTACACCAACCTGAAAAACTACGCCGAGCGCACACCCGGCATCGTGAACGGGGCCATGCGCTACGACCCCGACCAGCTCCAGCCCCTCTACCGCCTCGAAATTGGCAAGCCGGGCTCCTCGTTCGCCATCGAAATCGCCCGCAAAATCGGCTTGCCCAAGCAGCTCGTGGAGCGTGCCAGCCAGCTCGTGGGCAAGGATAAAATCCGCTACGACCAGCTACTCGAAGGCCTCGAAAAGGAGAAAACCGAGTTGGAGCAGCGCACCGCCGAAGCCGCCAAAGCCGAGCGCCGCCTCAAAAAAGCCGCCCAGGAATACCAGGACCTCAAGCGCTACCTCGACGACACCACCCAGGAAACCCTGCGCACCGCCAAGGCCCAGGCCAAAGCCCTGCTGCGCGACACCAACCAGCAAATCGAGGCCACCATCCAGGAAATCCGCCTGGGCCAGGCCGACAAGGAGCGCACCAAGGAGGCCCGCGGCAAGCTCGACACCTTCGTGCGCGAGAAGCTGCAAATCGAGCCCCCCAAGGCCCGCGCCACCCGCGAGCTGGCCGATGCCGCCACCCTCAAAGTGGGCGATAAAGTGGCCCTGCTGGGCCAGGAGGGCCACGGCGAAATCATGAGCGTGAAGGGTAAAACGGCTGAGGTGTCGTTTGGCGGCATGAAAACCATCGTCAAGGTCAGCCAGCTCGAAAAGCTGACGCGCTCCGAAATCCGGGAGCGGGAAAAGCAGGCGGCCCGCCGGGCCCCGGCCCAGTACGCTGGTTCAGGCTTCGACACCACCGGCCGCATGGCCAGCTTCAAACCCACGCTGGATTTGCGCGGCGAGCGGGCTGAGGACGCCCTGAACAAAATCCGCAGCTACGTGGATGACGCCATCATGCTGGGCATCCCGGAAATCAAAATCCTGCACGGCCGCGGCAACGGCGTGCTGCGCCAGATTGCCCGCGACTACCTGCACCGCACCCGCGAAGTAGCCAGCGTAGCCGAAGAACACGCCGACCGCGGCGGCGACGGCGTGACCATTGCGGTGTTGAAGTAGAGTGAATGGAAAAAAAGCTGTCATGCTGAGCGCAGCGGAGCGGAGTCGAAGCATCTCGCGTGCAATAGTAATCATGACGATAAGGTTAGCATTGCACGCGAGATGCTTCGACTCCGCTCAGCATGACGGGCTAGTAAAGCCGTAACTTGCCAAAAAGCAGCCCGCTTCTTCGGATGCTTCTTCACCTTTAGTCCCCACGCCTTTTGCATCCTCGCAACCCCCACAACGGCCGCTATGATTTCGCCCAACTCACGGCTGCCAGCCCCGCGCTGGCTGATTTCGTGGTGCCCAATCCGGCCGGCGACAATAGCATCGACTTCGCCAACCCCGCCGCCGTGAAGGCCCTGAACCAGGCGCTGCTGCGGCAGCACTACGACGTGCAGCACTGGGACGTGCCGGCCGGCTACCTCTGCCCGCCCATCCCCGGCCGCGCCGACTACCTGCACTACGCCGCCGACCTGCTGGCCACCGACAACGCTGGCACCGTACCCACTGACAAAGCCGTGCACGTACTCGATATCGGCGTGGGGGCCAACTGCGTGTACCCCATCATCGGCACCAAGGCCTACGGCTGGCGCTTCGTGGGTTCGGAAACCGATGCGGTGGCGTTGAAATCGGCGCGGGCGCTGGTGGCAGCTAATCCGGCGCTGGTGAACCGGGTGGAACTGCGCCAGCAAAGCCACCCGGCTTTCGTGTTCGAGGACATTGTAAAGCTCCGCGAGGAGTTCGATCTGGTGGTCTGCAACCCGCCCTTCCACGCCTCGGCGGAGGAAGCCGCCAGCGGCAGCCGCCGCAAGGGCCGCAACCTGGGCTACCCCAAAACAGCTGGCGGGCCGGTGCTCAACTTCGGCGGCCAAAACACGGAGCTGTGGTGCGAGGGCGGCGAAGAGGGCTTTCTCAAGCGCATGGTGGCCCAGAGCGTGGCCGTGCGCGAGCGGGTGCTGTGGTTCAGCACGCTTATCTCCAAAAAGGAAACTTTGCCCAGCATCTACCACTTCCTCAAGCTGGCCGGCTCGCCCGAAACCCGCACCATCGAGATGAAGCAGGGCCAGAAAATCAGCCGCATCGTGGCCTGGACCTTCCAGACCCCCGAGCAGCGCCAGGAGTGGGCCGCGCGCCGCTGGAAAGCGTAAGTGCGGTTTGTCATCCTGAGCGAAGCGAAGGATCTATCCAGATGGTATTCAAAGGGTATTAATTTTTGAAGCCAGCTTCTATATAGGTCCTTCGCTCCGCTCAGAATGACAAATAACAAAAAGGCGGCTCCCGATTTGGGGGCCGCCTTTTTCACGTCAGTTGAGCCAGTGAAAAGTATCACCTCTCACTTCCAACAACCTACTCCACTACCACGCGGCTAACCTGGGTGGCTTCGGGCGTTACAATCTGCACCATGTACATCCCCGATTTCAGGGCGGAGGCATCTACGCTAACATCCTGGCCGTTGAGGGGCTGGGTCTGGTCGAGCACTACGCGGCCGGTGGCGTCGCGCAGCACGACGCGGGCGGTGCGGGCGGCGCCCGTCTGCACCCGCAGGCGAAACTTGCCGCTGGTGGGGTTGGGGTACACCTGCACGCTGCTGCGCTGGATGCTGGCATTTTTGGTGGCCAGCACCAGGTTGCACACCTGCACGCCGTTGTTCTGGTTGGCAATCAGCTGGGCAAACTCCTGGTAGTACTGGTTAACGATGCGCTCATCGTGCACAATAAGCGTGTTCTCGTCGTTTTCGGTGTTGGCCGACAGGCTCCAGTTGTGCGAGCCGACGAACACCTGCGGGTCCGACTGCGGCGCCGTGGCGTCGATGATGGCGTACTTGTGGTGCATGATGCCAGGCTGCTTGTCAATCATGAGGCGCTGGCCGAGCACGGTTTTGATGTTGTCGAAAATATCCTGGGCGGCGGTGTTGGCCTGAATCGAGTTCATCACCATCTCCGAGCAGCCGGCCATGTTCTTGGCCTGAATCTGGGCGGTAATGGCATTGCCGATGTCCGTCTGGGTAAGCAGCATGGTGGCAATGTGCAGGTCCTGGTCGGCCGTTTTAATCACCTCAATCAGCCGGCCGTTCACGTTATCGGTCGGCGAGAACCACGACTCGACCTGCTTGCCGGCAATGCTGAAATAGTGCGGCGTGTTGTCGGTTTTGCGCGAGCCGAACAGGGCCGTGGCCTGGGTGCCGGCGCCCCACATCTCGTTGAACTCGACGGTGTAGGTGCGGGCCAGCGACTGGTCCTGGATGGCAATGGAGTTGTTGCGGTCGGTGCTCAGCTGGGCGGACGTCCAGTTGGTCGAGCCGGTCCAGACCCAGGGCTGCTTGGGCTCGGTGCTGTTGGCGTCAATCACCACAAACTTGTTGTGCATGATGTTCTGCACCGTTTGGCGGCCAATGCGCGGAATGGCCGGGTCGAGGCCGCTGAGGCTGACGTTGGCGTTGTCGTTTTCAAAAATAACGCGCACGGCCACGCCGCGGGCCTTGGCGGCATTCACGGCCATCAAAATCGTCTGGCTGTTCCAGTTATAAATGGCAATGTCGAGCGTCTGCTTGGCCAGGCCGATGTAGCGGGCTACCGTGTCGGCCATGGCGCCGTTGGGCAGGTACAGGGCGGCGTTGCCGGGCAGGGCCAGGGCCGTATTCACGGGGTTGGTGAAGTAGGTGCGCATCTTGCCCGTCGAGAGCGAAGCCGTAATCATGGGCACCACCCGCGACTCGGACAGACCCACGGCGTTGGTGCTGCTGGCCTTCACGTAGTAGATGGTGGCCGGCAGCAGGCCCGTGAGGGCGAGGCTGTGGCCGGTGGTGCTGGTGCTGCTTTCAACGGCCGCAAATGGGCCGGCGGGGCTGGTGGCGTACTCCAGCTTGCTGCTGCCGGCGTTCTGGGTGGTGAAATTTACCGTGAAGCCCGTGCTGGTGATGTTGGTAGGGTAGGGCGTGGCCAGCAGGTTGGGCGTGTTGCCCTGCTGGAAGTCGGCGTAGAGGCGCGGCAGCAGCTGGAAACCATCGGCCGAGCCGCCCGCGCCGGTAGGAACTTTGGTGGTGTACTGGCTCATAATGCCGACCACATCGAACTTGCCGGTGGGCGAGGGCTTGCCGATGAGGCCGTCGGGCCCGTTCGAGGACTTGTTCACGTACATCACCGTGGCAGCGTTGCCGCTGATGCGGTAGGTGGTGCTGGCGAAGGCCGACACCGGCGCCCCTGAGGTGGTGGTGATGGTGGTGGCATCAACGAGCTTCACTAGCTGGCCTTCGTAAAGCTCGGCGTAGGCGGCGGTGGCGCCGGTAGCCGGAAACTCGACCGGCTTGGGCACCGGCTGGTTGCCGGCAATAACTTCCAGCGACGTCACCGGGTCAATTTCGAGCAGGCCGTTGTAATCCTTCATCGTGCCGGTTACTTCGATCAGGTCGCCGGGCACGAGCTCCGTTGCTTTGGTGGCCGAATACACGGCTATACCGCCGGTAGCGTCCTGAATGTAGCGGATGGCGCCCAGCTCGGCGCCGTTGGTAACAATGCCGCGCAGCGTAACGGTGGCCCCCGAGGTGTTAAAGGCAGGAGCCTGGGCCCGGGCAGCACCAATGGCTATGGCGGTTTGGGCCTGCGCCGTCTGCCAGCCGGCCAAGCTCATCAGCAGGGCCAGAAAGGGTAATTTTTTCATCAAATGAAACGCAGAAAATGGGAATAAAAAGCCGGCTGCCCGCAGGCAGCTACCAGGCAAAGGTCTTGATTTCAGCTGCAAAAAACGAGCTGGCCAGATGAAGTTTGCATGATGCCCAAGCCGGCCGCGCCAGCCGGGCCACCGGCGGCTACATAATGTTCACTTCGGGGTGCAGCTCGATGCCGAATTTCTCGCGCACCGAGGCGATGATTTCGTAGGCCAGGTCGCGAATATCCTGGCCCTGGGCGCCGCCGTGATTCACGAGCACCAGCGCCTGGCGGTCGTGCACGCCGTGGGGGCCACGGCGCTGGCCCTTCCAGCCGCACTGCTCGATGAGCCAGGCGGCGGGCACCTTCACGCCGCCCGGCACCGGGTAGCCCGGCAGGCTCTCGAACCGCGCTTTCAGCTCATCGAACTTGGCCTGCGAGATTTCGGGATTCTTGAAAAACGAGCCCGCGTTGCCGATCTGGGCCGGATCGGGCAGCTTGCTACGACGGATGCTGCTGACGGCCTCGCTGATGTGGCGCGGGGTGGGCTCGCCCTCGATTCCCATGTCCTGCAGGGTGGTCTGGATGTCGCCGTAGCGCACGTTGGGCCGGGCCTGGCGGTGCAGGCGCAGCAGCACGCTGGTCACGATGAACTGATTTTTGAGCGGGCCCTTGAACACGCTTTCGCGGTAGCCGAAGCCGCACTCGGCCCCCGAAAACGTGCGCAGCCGGCCGGTGGCCAGCTCCAGGGCCTCCAGCTGCTCAAACGTGTCCTTCAGCTCGGCTCCGTAGGCGCCGATGTTCTGGAGCGGCGCCGCACCCACCGTGCCCGGAATCAGCGACAGGTTCTCGATGCCGCTCAGCTCCTGGCCCAGCGCATACTGTACCAGCGCGTGCCACGACTCGCCGGCACCCGCCCGCACCACGGCCGTTTCGTCGTCCTGGCTCACTACTTCGAGCCCCCGGATTTCATTTTTGAGCACCACGCCCTCGAAGTTGCGGGTAAACAGCAGGTTGGAGCCGCCGCCCAGAACCAGCTTTTCGGCGGCCTGTACTTCGGGCAGCGCCAGCAACGCCCGCAGCTCCTCGACCGAGGCAAAGCGGGCAAACCAGCGGGCCGTAACCTCAAGGCCGAAGGTGTTGTAGGGGCGAAGCGAAACGTTGGATTCGAGTGTGGGAGCGGGGTTCATGGCAGCGGCAAAACGGTGAGAGCCCAAAGGTACAGCAGTTGGCAGTTGTGGGTGGGAAGTCGGGCGGAAAGTCCCAAGGCCTTAGCCCTGAGACCCCGGGTTAACACTCCCCCTACAACTGTTCAGCCCGCTAACCCCGTATATGCCAGCCCGGCCCTGCGGGGCAGCTGTTTTAACGAGCTTTCCAACTGTATATGCACTCCATTTCCCGTTTCGCTTCCCGTTTGGCGCTGGGCACTCTGCTAACCGCCGGCACGCTGGCCGCCAGCAGCTGCGGCTACGTCGGCTACCTGATTCCGCTCAACCCAACTTCCAATAGCGGCCGCACCCTCGACCATTCGGCCTGGGACGGACTGCTGAAAAAGTACGTCGACGACCAGGGCATGGTGAACTATAAGGGCCTGCAGCAGGATAGCGCCGCGCTGAATGCCTACCTGAAAACCCTCGGAGACAACCTGCCGGCCAAGAAATCGCCCGCCGATGAAAAGCTGGCCTACTGGCTCAACGCCTACAACGCCTTCACGGTGCAGCGCATCATCCGGGCCTATCCGGTGAAGAGCATCAAGGACCTGGGGGGCGACAAAATCTTCGTCAACACCGTCTGGGACCAGGATTTCATTCCGCTCGGCGGCAAGCGCTACACGCTCAACGATATCGAGCACCGCATCATCCGCAAGCAGTTCGACGACAACCGCATCCACTACGCCTTGGTGTGCGCGGCTATGTCGTGCCCGCGCCTGCGCCAGGAGGCCTACGTGGGCGCCCGCGTGCAGGAGCAACTCGCCGACCAGGGCCGCAACTTCATCAACAACCCCCAAAAGAACGACCTCACGCCCGCCGACAAGCCCACGCTGTCGGCCATCTACAGCTTCTACCCCAAGGATTTCGAGAAGAACGGCAGCACCTCTATCCAGGATGCCGTGAACCGCTACGCCAAGCAGAAAATCTACCCGAACGCGAAGCTGAGCTACAAGGAATACAACTGGAGCCTGAATGAGCAGTAAATGTTCAACTATTAGCTGATGACCTTTGGCTTTTAGCTTCCGTCTTGGAATCCGTTACCCACAATAAAAAAGGTCCTGCACTCAATCGAGTACGGGACCTTTCTTGTTTTTTCAGCTACCAGCTACCAGTCTATCTAACCACGCGGTAGCCATTCAGGGCGTAGAACAGCAGGTAGGCGTAGCAGAGGGCCGGAAGGATGAAGGCCACACGCAGGCCACCGCCGTGGGTGGCTACCAGGCCCATGAGCGGCGGGATGATGGCCCCGCCGACAATGGCCATAATCAGGTACGAAGAGCCCTGCTTGGTGAAGCGGCCCAGGCCGGTAATGGCCAGCGGGAACACCACGGGCCAGATAATGGCGTTGCACAGGCCGCAGAGCACCACCAGCCACAGGGCAGTTTCGCCCTGGCTGAAAATGGAGAGCGTAACCAGCGCCACGCCCGCCGCGCACACACCCGCCAGCAGCTTGCGGGCATCGAAGCGGCTGAGCAGTGGGATGCCGATGATGCGGCCCACCATCAGCCCAAACCAGTACGACGATACCAGCACCGCGCCCACGGCCTTGGTGAAGCCGGCGGTGGTGTCGATGGCATCGGGCGTGTTGCCGAACAGCGCGGCGGCCCAGTTGGTGGCCAGGCTCAGGCCACGCACCAGCTCCTGCGTAAAGCCGCTGAGCTGGCGGATGTTCTGGGCCTCGCCGTAGCGAATGATGAACGAGCCGATGCCCACTTCAACGCCCACGTACACGAAAATGGCCACCACGCCCAGCGTGAGGTGCCGGAAGCTGAGGGCCGAGGAGCGGCCGGTTTCGGCAGCGGCCTGGGCGGCGGTGGCTTCCTCATCGGCGGGCAGACTCTCGATTTTGGGCAGGCGCACTAGGAAAAACAGCAGCGCCAGCACCGCCAAAAACACGGCCAGCCCGATGTAGAGCGGCTTTACCAGCGCGGCTTCCTCGCTCAGGCGCTGCTCCAGCGGCAGCTGAGCCAGCTGGGCCTTGAGCACCGTGGAGCCGCCAAACAAAATCAGGCCGCCGATGAGGGGCGAGAGGGTGCCGCCCAAGCCGTTGGCCACGCCCACGAT
Organism: Hymenobacter actinosclerus; assembly: GCF_900111515.1. GTDB lineage: Bacteria > Bacteroidota > Bacteroidia > Cytophagales > Hymenobacteraceae > Hymenobacter > Hymenobacter actinosclerus. The sequence continues at coordinate 727,190 of NZ_FOHS01000002.1, read as the reverse complement.
GCTCACGCGGCTGGCGGCGGTGCGCGCCGGCCCCAGCACGCTCACGTAGGGGTTGGCCGCCACCTGCAGCAGCGTGATGCCGGCCCCCAAGAAGCTCAGCGCCAGCAGAAACAGCCCGAACGTGCGCGTGTTGGCGGCCGGCACGAACAGCAGCGCCCCCACGCCCATCACCAGCAGACCCAGCACGATGCCGCGCTGGAAACCCAGCTTTTCGAGCACCCGCCCGGCCGGCAGCGACATCAGAAAATACGCCCCAAAAAAAGCCGACTGCACGGCCGTCGACTGGAAATCGGTGAGCTGGCACACGTCCTTGAGGTAGGGCATGAGCACGTCGTTGAAGTTGGTGACGGCCCCGAACAGGAAGAACAGGGTGGTCATGAGCACCATCGGTCCCAGGTAGGAGCGGGTGGCGGCCGGGGCGGTAGTGGTGGGGGAGGAGACGAGCGGTGCGGCCATTTGCGGGAATCGGGAAAAATATGCGGCCTTAAAGATAGGCGCTTGCTTTCCGCATCTTTTAAGGTGGTTTAAATTAATTGCCGGAGCCACTGAAACGATGTAGACACGCAACAGTTGGAGTCTCGTCGTTGCTGATGTTGTTAGCAAGCACATACCCGGACGTTCAACGACGAGACTCCAACTGTTGCGTCTCTACATCGTTTCAGTGGCTCCTCCCAGCAACGCCAGCGTCCGCGGGTCCGGCACGCCGCCGAAAAACCGTTCCAGCACCTGCCCAAATACCGGTGAAGCGCCCGGCACGGCCCGAAACAGCGTCATGGAGGAGCGCAACTTCACATCGTCGGGGCTGCCGAAGATGCGGTTGGCATCCGTGGAGTCCAGGGCCAGCAGCGCCCCGCAGATTTCGACCAGCCGCGGCCCCAGCACCGGGTGGGCCAGGTAGGCGGCCGCTTCCCGCGTATCCTGAATAGCGTAGAAGCGGGCCGTTTCGCTCAGCCCCAGGCCCTGGAGCTGGGGGAAAATAAACCACATCCAATGGCTGCGCTTACGGCCGTTCTGGATTTCCGTCAGGGCCGTTGGGTAGGTGGACTCTTGGGCGTCGAGGAAGCGTTGGAGGGTAGGCATGAAGATAGATTGGATATATGGTTACTAACGTTCCGGGGCTTTGCGATGGTGGGGCAATCGAAGCACAAATCTTCAATTTTGCACAAAAGTTGAACAGAAGAACTACCGTTGAACTTTGTAGTTTCGCCCCGCTATTGCAAAACCCTTGTTACCTGCAGGCATTTGCCGTTATGTTTGTTATTTTTTGAATTCACTTTTCAAATTTTCTAAGTTATCCAGGAAAACGTTTTGGGTCTTCAACTTCGTGTCCTATGTCAATAAAGAAAAGCTTCAATAAGTCATAAGTTTTCCAATCACTGGTTATGTGATTAAATTTACTTGTCTCCATATATTGGCAGCTTAAACAAATATTTAGTACTGAAACGATATTGTCTTGCTTGTCGAAAAAAACAAAAGCGTCTCGATACATTGGTGCGCACATCCACGATGGAATATCAATTATTTCAGTTCTCAAAATGTTTTTCAATAATTCAACTTTCGTGTCTGTCAAATTAAAGGTGTTTGTCTTTTTGCTTGAATAATGAAATTGATTTGTGTCGTCAAGCAAGTATTGAGTAAAGCCACAAAGTTTGTTCAAAAATAAAAACCTTTCTTCCTCTTCAACGGTCAAATTATTAGTTTTCGATTTTCGAGATTTCAATTTTTCGTATTCTTTGTCAAATTCTTTCTGTTGCAATTCAAATTCTTTGCCACGTTGAAATGAGTATGTTTCAACATAACTAAATGTCAAGTCATTAATAAAGTCTTTCGAAGGTATGTATGTGTAACGTGGTTTCATTTTATGCTTGCAGGTAACATCCTGATACCCGCTACTCAGTAGCGGGTATCATACTAACGGTAGCTAGATACCCGCTAGTCTAGGCGCATCCGCTGCCCCAAGATACACGCTTGCCCCAGATTCCCGACCTTTGCGGCTTCACCTGACGCTACCCTATGTCTGCCAACCGCCGCGACCAGCCGTTTTACATGACCGCCACCACTCAGTTCGGGCTCGAAGAAGTGCTGGCCGACGAGTTGCGGGCGCTGGGCGCGAAAATCGAGAAGGTGGGGCAGCGGGCCATCGAGTTCAGCGGCAACCAGCAGCTGCTCTACGAGGCCTGCCTGTGGTGCCGCACGGCCGTGCGCATTCTGCGGCCCTTCGCCGGCTTCTCGGCCCCCGACGAAAAGTCGCTCTACCGCGAGGTAGGCCGGATTGACTGGAGCAAATACCTGCGCCAGGACCAGACGTTTGCCATTACGGCCGTCGTCAACAAGTCCAACTTGGAACACTCGTTGTTTGTGGCCCAGCTCACCAAAGATGCCATCGTGGATCAGTTCCGCAACCGCACCGGCGAGCGGCCCAACGTGGATGTGCGCAACCCCGACATCCGCCTGCACCTGCACATGCTGGAAAACGAGGTGGTGCTGAGCCTCGACGCCTCGGGCGAGTCGTTGCACAAGCGCGGCTACCGCCAGCAAACCAACGTGGCCCCGCTGAATGAGGCCCTGGCCGCCGGCCTGCTGCTGCTGGCCGGCTGGGACGGCAAAACCACGCTCGTCGACCCCATGTGCGGCTCGGGCACCATCCTCACCGAAGCCGCCCTCATTGCCCAGCGCATTGCGCCGGGCCTCTACCACCAGGGTAAGTTCAGGTTCGAGCACTGGGCCGATTTTGATGCGACCCTCTGGGAAACGGTGCAAATGGATGCGCGGCAGATGCGGCTGGAGGAACCCCAGTGCTACATCGGTGGCTCCGACCTGAGCCGCGACTTCATCGAGCTGGCCCGCGAGAACATTGCCGCCGCCGACCTCGAAGACTTCATCCGCCTGGGGGTACGCGACGTGAAGGACGCCGTAGCCCCGCCCCGTGAGGAACCCGGTATCGTGCTCACCAACCCGCCCTACGGCGAGCGAATCGGCGAAGAAACCGAGATGGACGAGCTCTACAAAACCATCGGCGACACGCTCAAAACCAACTTCCAGGGCTACGACGCCTTTATCTTCACCGGTAACCTGCAAGCCGCCAAGCGCGTGGGCCTTAAGGCCAGCCGCCGCATTCCGCTCTATAACGGGCCGATTGACTGCCGCCTTCTGAAGTACGAGCTGTACCGCGGGACGCGCAAGATGGAGAAGGAAGGGGAAGAGGGAAGAGAATAAGGTAAGCCCCGGATACGTAGAAAGCCCCCGACGGCCATTTTGGCATCAGGGGCTTTCTGCGTATGGGAACCTGTTAATACCTGCTGTTATGCAGTGGCAGCCGGGGGTAGGGGCGGGGCAAGTCCCGCCCGCCATTCGCGTCGTTGTAACGAGTCCGTTCAATGGCCTTAGCGGCGGGCGGGGGCAAGCTCTGCCCCCGCCCGCCGTGCGTTAGTTGCCTAAATCCAATACGGCGTAATATAAGGTAGTAAGCTCCTCTGCCTTGCCTGGGTCTCGGTACGGCGGGCGGCTGGGGTTTACTTCTGGTAAGCCTTGCAGGCCTCCACGCAGGCGCGGCAGGCTTCGGCGCACTGCTGGCAGTGCTCGTGCTCATGCTTACCGCACTCGTCGGCGCACTTCTGGCAGATTTCGATGCACTCCTTGAGCACGTGCTGGGCATGGTCGGAGCTGCGGGCGATGAAGGCGTGGGTGAGGCGGCAGATGTCGGCGCAGTCGCGGTCGAGGCGGATGCAGGGCACCATCATCCTGATATCATGCTCGTGCAGGCAGGCGGTGGCGCACATTTCGCAGGCGGCGATGCAGCGGGCTAGGGCGTCGAGAACTTGCTGGTTTTGGGTGGCGGAAGTGCTGGGCTGGTTCATACTGAAATGGAATAGATTAAACGAATTGCTAGCCTCTTGTACGGGAGTGTGCTACGATTGGCCGTGCACGATTTAGGGGGCTTCGTGCACGATTCCCGCCTCCGCCGGGTTATCTTCATCCTTTCCCCGCCCCACCATTTGCCGTATCTTTACGCTATGTTATTCGCCGCCGAACCCCTCGCCCCAACCATCGAATCTGCCCGTAAGGTTCTCAAGAAATACTACGGCTACGACGCGTTCCGGCCGATGCAGGAGGACATTATCAGCAACATCATGGGCGGGCACGACACGGTGGTGCTCATGCCCACCGGCGGCGGCAAAAGCATCTGCTTCCAGGTGCCGGCCGTGGTGCAGGAGGGCGTCTGTATCGTCGTCTCGCCGCTGATTGCGCTCATGAAAGACCAGGTGGAGGCGCTCAAAGCCAACGGCATTCCGGCCGCCTACATCAACTCCAGCATCGGCAGCAGCGAGGCCAACAATATTGCCGCCGACTGCCTCAACGGGCACCTCAAGCTGCTCTACGTGAGCCCCGAAAAGCTGCTGTCGGATGGGTTTCTGAGCTTCCTCAAGCGGCTTAAGGTAAGCATGTTTGCCATCGATGAGGCCCACTGCATCAGCTCCTGGGGCCACGATTTCCGGCCCGAGTACACCCAGCTGCGGGTGCTGCGCGAGCAGTTCCCCCAGGTGCCCATCATCGCCCTCACTGCCACCGCCGACCGCCTCACCCGCCGCGACATCCAGCAGCAGCTGCGCCTGACCAAGCCCAAGGTCTTTCTCTCCAGCTTCGATAGGCCCAACCTCAACCTCATCGTGCGGCCGGGCCAGGATAGGGTGGGGGGCATTCTGGAGTTTCTGGAGCGCCACCAGGGCGAGGCGGGCATCATCTACTGCCTGAGCCGCAAGCAGTGCGAAACGCTGGCCCAGAAAATCCAGGCCAAGGGCATCAAGGCCGATTACTACCACGCCGGCCTCACGCCCAACCAGCGCGGGGCGGTGCAGGAAGGCTTCCTCAAGGACGACTTGCAGGTGATTGTGGCCACCATCGCCTTCGGCATGGGCATCGACAAGAGCAACGTGCGCTGGGTGATTCACTACAACCTGCCCAAAAACATCGAGGGCTACTACCAGGAAATCGGCCGCGCCGGCCGCGACGGCACGCCCGCCACGGCCCTGTTGTTCTACTCGTTCGGTGATGTGATGAGCCTGCGCGACATGCTCACCAAGGAAAACCCGCAGCTCAACCAGCTCAACCTCACCAAGCTGGAGCGCATGCAGCAGTTCGCGGAGGCCGCCGGCTGCCGCCGCCGCATTCTGCTCAACTACTTCGGCGAAACCCTGCCCCACGACTGCGGCAACTGCGACATCTGCCGCAACCCGCCCACCACCTTCGACGGCACCGAAATAGCCCAGAAGGCCCTCTCGGCCCTGGTGCGGGGGCGCGAGCGGCTCAGTATCAGCCTGTTGATTGACGTGCTGCGCGGCATGCGCAACCAGGCCGTGCTCAGCGGCGGCTTCGACCAGATAAAAACCTACGGCGCCGGCCGCGACCTGCCCTACCTCGACTGGTACAGCTACGTGCACCAGATGCTGAATGACGGGCTGGTGTACATCGCCTACGAGGAAGGCTACGCGCTGAAAATCACGGACCTGGGCCGCGAAGTGCTGCAGGGCCAGCGCCCGGTGTCGATGAAGAAGTTTCAGCCCGCCGAGAAGGCCGAGAAGAAGCCCCGGGGTCGCAAAGCGGCTGCTACCGCTTCGGCCAGCACGCCCACCTCGCGCGAGGCCCAGCTGTTCGAGGCCCTGCGCGCCCTGCGCAAGCGCATCGCCGACGAGCAGGGGGTGCCGCCTTACGTTATTTTCACCGATGCTACGCTAACGGAAATGGCGGCCGAGCGGCCGGTGAACCGGGTGGCCATGCTGGGCATTTCGGGCGTGGGCATGAAGAAGTTCGACACCTACGGCGAGGCCTTTATCCGCGAGGTGCTGGCCCACGGCGGCAACCCCGCCGCCCAGGCCGATTTCGATGATGAGCTGCCCGCTAACCTCGACCCCGACGACCCGGGTGCGCCCCGGGCCCCGCGCAAAAAGGAGGCTGCAGCCAAGAAGGAGGCGAATACCGAAGCCGGCTCCACCATCGACACCACCTTCCAGCTGCACCGCATGGGCCTGAGCGCCGAAGCCATTGCCGAGCGCCGCGGCCTGGCCCTGAGCACCATCCAAAGCCACCTGACCACGCTCTACACCAACGGCGCCGAGCTGCGGTTGGAGGATTTCCTGTCGTCGCAGGACCTAGCCAACATCCAGACCGCCGTGGCCCAGCTCGGCGGCCAGCCCTTGCTGCGCGACCTGTTCGATCACCTGCGCGAAGACTACGACTACTTCCGCCTGCGCCTAGCCCAGCAGTATTTCCGCCGCCTGCGCGGGGAGGGGTAGCTGGGAAACTTAGGATGTCATTCTGAGGATGTGGCGCATCAAGCCAGGAACGAAGAATCTCGCGGGCAGTGGTAACTCCTGACGTTAGGATTTACCACTGCCCGCGAGATTGATTCTTCGACTCCGCTCCCCTGCGCTCAGAATGACAGTTCGTGTGTTGGCAACGGCTAACATCTGCCATTCAGGTTGACAGAAGCTACCTCGCAGCCTTATCGCAAAAATATTAGTAAATTTTTCAGCTAATTGAATTAGTATTATCGTAACGGAGTTCCTATCTTCGTGAGCCGGTCCATACTTGCCCTTGTCGACCTGTTTTCCCGGCTCCCTCTGCGTTATGATCAACACCAACCTCAAATTCTGGCGGCGCGAATTGAGTCTCACCCAAGCCCAGATGGCCGAAAAACTGGGCATCAAACGCTCGTTGGTGGGCGCTTATGAGGAGGGCCGGGCCGAACCCAAGCTGGCTACCCTCGTGAACATGGCCCGCCTGTTCGGCATCACGCTCGACTCGCTGGTAACCACCGACTTCAGCAAGAAAAAGAACGCCAAAGCCGCCGCCCAGCTCCAGGCCCAGAACGCCCAGATGGCGGCCACCGATACCAGCGCCGACTATGCGGGCGGGGGCAAGCTGCGCATCCTGGCCCTCACCGTTGACCGGGAGCAGAACGAAAACATCGAACTCGTGCCCCAGAAGGCCGCGGCCGGCTACCTCAATGGCTACGCCGACCCCGAGTATCTGGAGGAGCTGCCCAAGTTCCGGTTGCCCATGCTGGGCAGCTCGGGCACGTTCCGGGCCTTCGAAATTGCCGGCGACTCGATGCTGCCCATTGCCAGCGGCACCGTTATCGTGGGCCGCTACATTGATGATTGGCTGAACCTCAAGGACGGTACGCCCTGCATTATCGTCAGCAGCAAGGAGGGTATCGTGTTCAAGCGCGTGTTCAACCGCCTGAAAGACAACGCCATGTTGGCCCTGCACTCCGACAACCCGCTCTACTCGCCCTACGAGATTGACGTGGAGGACGTAGTGGAAATATGGGAAGCCAAAGCCTACATCAGCAGCACCTTCCCGATTGCCGACCTCTCGCTGACCCGCCTGGCCAGCATCGTGCTCGACCTGCAGCAGCAGGTTTCCACGATGAAGAAGGTATAGGCGAACCCGGGACGGCGCTATGCTGCGGCCCCGCGGTTCAGTTTGCCGGTCTTTGAAACGGATTTGGCCGACGACGTACTGATTGCCGGACTACGGTCAGCAAGCGCCCCTGATTACCTACCGGCCCCGTTGCCCTTGCTGGCGGCGGGGCCGGTTGTTGTGCCGGGTGGCCTAACTTCCGGGGGCGGGCTGCGTAAATCGGGGCAGTATTCACTTACCTACTCACTCCCGATGCTGAAGCTGATTCCTGCCACCGACCGCTACCACGCCTCGCCAACCAACTGGCTCAGCAGCTACTACCTGCTGAGCTTTGCCGACTACAACGACCCCGACAACGAGCACTTTGGCGCACTGCGGGCGTTCAACGATGTCACTATTCAGGGCAAGAGCGGCTACCCGCAGCAGCCGCGCTCCGAAATGGAAATCGTGACGCTGGTGCTCGAAGGCGAGTTGCAGCACGACGATACCATAGGTAACCGCGGCAGTGTTAGCAAGGGCGATGCTCAGCGCATTACGGCCGGTACGGGCCTGGCCCACGCCGAAATGAATGCCACCGACACGCCCACGCACATTTTTCAGATCTGGCTGATGCCTGGTCAGAAGGGTCTGGCTCCGAGTTATGAGCGCAAAGATGTGAAGCTGTTTGGCACCAGCAACGAGCTGATTCCGGTAGCCTCGGGCCAGAAGGTTCTGGAAGACCTGCTATATGTAAATTCCAATAGTACCATCTATTGGTGCAACCTCGACGCCGAGCAAACCGTCCGTTTTAAAACCTTTCCCATCCGCAACACCTTTATTTACGTGCTCGAAGGGCAGATTTTTGTAAACGGCCTCGACGTAGGTACCAGCGACCAGCTACGGGCCACCAACGAGCATGTGCTCGAAATACAAGCTACGGCCGATGCGCGCTTCGTGCTGCTCGACCTGCCGGCAACCCCGGCCAACTATTAACCCCCACGCATGAGCCTTGCCTTTCCCACAAGTCTGATTCCGGCCACCGAGGCCGACCGGCTGCGGGCCCTACACCTCTACCAGATTGCCAATACCGCACCCGAGCCGATTTTTGATGCCTACGTTGATTGGGCGACGCAGCTCTTCAGCACGCCCATTGCGCTCATTTCGCTGGTTGATGAAGAGCACGTCTGGTTTAAGGCCGTAGCCGGAAGCGAGAGCATAACCGGGTTGCCACGGGCCGAAAGTATGTGTTCGGCGGCCATTCTGGTTGACGTGCCCATCGTCACCTCCGACTATTCAGCGGAAAGCTGCCAGCTCATCAAACCCGATGTAGCCCGGGCTCTGGGCCTGAACTTCTACGCGGGCTCGGCCCTGCGCATGCCGCCCGATAACGTGCGCATCGGCATGATGGCCGTTATCGGCCGCGAGCACCGGACCCTATCGGGGGCGGAGGAGCAGGTGCTGCAACAGCTGGCCGAGGTGGTTAGCGGCACCATTGAACTGCGGTATCAGTACCTGCAGGCCCGGCAACCAGCCGAGTGGGAGGCCGCCCAACGCGAGCTGGCCACCACCCTCGACGACAATGCCACGCTCGTGCGCTACCTCACGGCCCGCAACCAGGGCCTCAACCTCGACGACCCCGAAATCCACGACCTGGTGTTGCGCCGCGTTGCCGGCGTAACCAAAGTGCTGGACCGTCGCATGGGCGGCTTTGCCTGATAAAGAAGACCTGGGCTACATGCTATTGGAAACAAGAAAAGGCTGCCCTTACAGGCAGCCTTTTCTTGTAGCCGGGCCGGCGCCGGCCGCTACCAGCAGCGGCCAACGCATTAGGTAACTGGCTACTTTTTGGCGAGCTTGGGCGCAAAAACTGCCCGCAGGCCCAGCAGCGCGGCCGGATGATAGATGGTCTGGTGGGTTTCGAGGGGCAGCGAGAGGGCCGTGACGGTTAGCCGCTGGTTGCCGGCCTGCTCCAGTATAACGCCCAGCTGCCGGGTTTCGCGGGCAATATCGGGCTGGCTGCTGGCGGCCATAAACAGCACTTTGGCCGGCCCCTGGTAGCGGCGCGCAAACGCGGGCGCTACCTGCAGCAACTGCTCCTTGTTCCACCACAGGCTGGGGTCGAAAGCCAGGTAGGTGTCAAACAAATCGGGCTCGGTGAGCAGGGTTTCCACCACAAACAGCCCGGCCAACGACTCGCCGATGATGGCTTTTTCGGCCGTTGTGGGGTAGCGCCTGGCAATTTCGGGCATCAGCTCCCGGCGCAGAAACTGCCGAAAAGCTGCCGAGCCGCCCACCCGCGGCGCAATTTTGCGGTCCTTGGCGTCGGTGGTGGGACCCGTGAGGTCGCGGCGGCGTTCGGTGTTCTCAATGCCTACCAGCATAAACGGCCGCATCGTGCCGTTGCCCACCAGCACCTGTACCAGTCCGGCCACGTGCAGAAAATCCTCCGCCATGCCGCCGTCGGGCATGTACAGCACCGGCAGGGCCGTATTGGCCGAATCGGGGAAGCTAGCTGGTCGGTACACGTTGATACGCCGGGTTTCGCCCAGCACCTGTGAGGTTAGCGTGAACGTTTGGCCAATGCTGAGCGCCGCCGCCGGGGCTGCCTGCTGGGCCGTAGCGGGCACGGCGCGGCTAAGCGAAAGTACCAGTAGCAGGAGCAGCGCCATTGGGGCGCGGGTGGGTAAGTGGGAGAGGTGCTGCATAAGGAAGCGGAAAAACCACGGTCCGGCAAAGCTGCCGGACCGTGAAAATTACATGGTGTACTTGCGGCCTTTGTTCTTCTCCTTGAGGTAGGCCATCAGGGGCTGGAAGTACTCGACCATGGCGCGGGCCGAGAGGTCTTCGCCGGTCTTCTCCCTGAGCACCGTGCGCCAGTCTTTGCTGGCGCCGGGCCGCATGATGTCGGCCAGGAACGTGCCGACTTCTTTGCTGCCGTAGTAGTTGGTGGCGTGCGGGTCCTGGTGCAGGATCTGCTTGGCAATGTGGTCGTGGAGCTGGAACAGGATGATGTAGCTCAGGGCGTAATCGTAGTACTGGGCCGGGTCGTCGTTGATGTGGGTTTTAGTGGCCGGGTCGAGGTACTGCTCGCCGCGGGTGGTGGGCGGCACGATGCCCTGGTACTGCTTGGTCAGCTCCCACCAGCGGGCGTTGAGCTGGTCGGCAGGCAGTTGGTCGGCGTAGAAACTGTTTTCCCACTCGCTCATCACGCCCGAAGCAAACGGAATAAACACCACCGAGCCCAGCGCCTCTTTCAGCAAGGCCTGCATCTCGTCGGTTTTTACTTTGGGGTCGATCAGTCCCAGCCCGGCCAGAAACGGCTTCTGGCGGGCGGCCAGGCCCATGAGGCTGCCCATGGCCTCGTGGTAGGCGCGGTTGGCGCCGCCGCGCAGCAGCACCGGCACCTCGGGGTTGGTGTAGGTGAGGTAGTAGTAAATGTGGCCCAGCTCGTGGTGGGTGGTTTCGTACCACTCGGTGTTGGGCTCCACGCTCATCAGGCTGCGCACGTCGTGGTCCAGGTCCATGTGCCAGGCCGAGGCGTGGTTGTTTTTCTTGTAATTGGCCCCCTTGGGCAGCGGGTACAGGCTGGATTTGGCGTAGAACGAAGCCGGCAGGGCCGGAAAGCCCAGGCTCTGGTAGAAGCGCTCGGCCTGCTGCACCTGCCACTCGGCGCCCTTCTTGGCCAGCACCGGGTCGAGGTCGAGGCCCTTTACGTCCACCATACTGCTCCAGTCCTGGCCCCAGCGGTTGGGCAGCCAGGAGGCGGGCAGGTAGTCGGGCACCTGCTTCACGCCGTACTGCCGGGCCAGCTCGTAGCGGGCGTAGGTGTGCAGCTCGCGGTACAGGGGCCGCAGCTCTTCGTTGAGCTGGCGCACCAGCGTCATCATCTCCTGGCGGCTGAGGCCATAATCGGAGGCCTGGTAGGTGAAGTAGTCGGGGTAGCCCAGGGCCTGCACGGTCTGGTTGCGCAGGTCGCGCAGGTTCAGCAGGCCGGGTTTCAGCGTCGGCCCGATTTCCTTGCTGGCCTCCCAGATCTGCTGCCGCCGGGCCGGACTTTTCTCCTGGCGCAGCAGCTCGTCGAGGTCGTTGGTGGTCACCGACTTGCCCTGGTACTGGTAGTCGAAGCCGTAGAGCTTCTCGGTCTGCTGGGTTTCGGCCTTGATGCGGGCCTTCACTACGTCGGCCACGGTCTGGGGCGAGTTGGCGGCGTTGTAGAGGGCCGTTTCTACCTGCTTCACCTGCAAAGCGGTCAGCTCGGCTTTGTGTTCGAGCAGCTCGCGCAGGCGGGTGATATTTTCCGTTGAGCCCGTGAAAGCCGCCATCCGCTCGTTGGCGCGGGCCGTGGCTCCGGCGTTGGCCGTGTCGCCGGGCACAATGTGGGTGTTGGAGCGCCACTCGGCCTCGGCCGAAGCGGTGTACAGGCGCTGGTATTCACCCGAATAATAGTTCAGGTAGGTTTCGGCCAGCGAAGGCCAGTGGGGCGCGGCGGCCTGCGGCGCCGTGGTGGGCGGCGCAGTGGCTACCGGAACCTGGGTAGTGGGGGCACAGGCCGCGAGCAGCGTGGCCGCGGTAAGCAAGGGGAGGAAGGATCTTTTCACGGGAAGGCGGGGCGTTGCGGAGTGGGCACTTGCGTTGGTGCTATCAGTTGGCCAAGTTACGCAACCTGCCGGAAGGCTTTAAACTGCCGCTGCTGCCTCCTGGCCTAAATGGCAATCCTTATACTTTTTACCGCTGCCGCAGGGGCAGGGCGAGTTGCGGCCGAATTTGCGGCGGCTGCGGATGGTTTTCAGCCACTCGCGCGGATCGGTGGCCAGGCGCAGGAAGCGGCTTTTGGGGTTCTGGCGGAAAGCCAGCAGCAGCAGGCCGTACAGCTCGGGGTGATGCTCCTGCAGCTTCTCGGGCTTCTCGAAGAAATACTCGGTCACGACGGCAAAAAACTCGGCCTCGTTGGTGCCCGCGTAATCGTTGATTTCGGAGTTGCCGGCCCGGATTACGTCAATTTCGCGCTTCATCACGGCCTCCCACTCGGGGCGCAGGGCGGCGGGCAGCGTCAGGCCGGGCACGCCGTCAATCACGCCATCGGCCTCATCGAGCAGGTGGGCAAACTCGTGGATGCCCACGTTCTGGCGGTCGAGCGAATCCTGGAAGCCGCGCTCCAGCGAGCTTTTCGACAGGCGCATGTAGTGCGAGGTCTGGAAACCCTGCACGCTGCCGAGCAGAGTGCCTTCGAGGCCCACGTACTCCTTGTTGGGGTCGCGCTGCAGGGTCCAGGCGTCGGGCACCACCAGCACCTCGCTCAGGTTGCCGTACTCCCAGTCGGGGAAACCGAACACCGGGATAATGGCCGAGGCCGCCACCAGCAGCCGGGTGGCATCGTCGAGCTCGGTTTGTACGCCCGTTACGCGGGTTTGGGCCAGAAACAGCTGCACGCGCTTCTCGAAGCGGGTTTTGTCGATGTCGGTGAGCGACAGGTAAAAGGCCACCCGCTCGCTGAGTACCTGCCGCCAGGCCGCCGGGAACTCCTCGGCCAGGGCCGCCGCTTTCAGGCGGGCATCCCGGGTGAGGTAGCGGTAAAAAAAGAAGCCCACCAGGGCCACCAGCGCAAGAAAGAAGACGTAATTCATGCGCTGCTAAACGGCCGGCCGGCCGCCAGGGTTGGCAACCAGCCGGCTGGCTGTTTCATCAGATCTCCACGGCCAGGTGCTGCTGCAGGCGCTGGCGCAGCAAATCCACCAGCGCGGGGTCCTGAAACTGGTACTTGTCGGGAATGCGCAGGTTGATGATGCGCTTGCCCGGCAGCGCCTCGCCGAACTTCTGGCGCAGCATGTCGGCGTGGCGGCGCTCCATCACCAGCACTACCTCGGCCCAGCCCAGGTGGCCGGCCGTAACGCGCACCCGCGCCCCCGGCTCGGTACCGGCCGAGCGGGCCTGGAGTGTGGCGTGGTCATCCAGGAGCCGCTCGGCCGTGAGGCTGCGCCAGCAGTTCTGGCTGCAAATGAACAGGAGCTTCAAGTAGGGCGGTTGGTTGGTTTAGTCAGAGGGAAACTTTAAGCCGCGGCGGGCTGGTGGCCTTTCAGCCCGTACCAGGCAATGTAGGCGTAGCAGAGCACCGGCAGCACGAAGGCCCAGCGCAAAGAGTGTACCCCACCACTACCAATAGCGCCATCGGCAACTATACCAAAAAACAGCGGAATAATTGCACCGCCCACAATAGAGGCAGAAAGTAGGCCCGAGGCGTCTTCCGTATGCCTGCCCAACCCCGCTACGGCCAACGTGAAAATGACCGGGAACATGATAGAATTCATCAGACCCACTGCCAGTAGGCTATACATAGCCAGTTCGCCGGAAGTATTGATAGAAATCAATATCAAGGCAATAGCCCCCAAAGCATTGAAAAACAAAAGTTTGTTTGGTTTGATATTGCGCATGATTACCGTTCCGACAAATCGCCCGACTGCAGCGCCCCCCCAATAAGCCATCACCCAATAACCGGCAATTTCAGCGCTGAGGTTCATGACTTCAGATTGATTCAGATAACTGACGATATGAGAGCCAATTGCCACTTCTGCACCGACATATGTGAAAATTCCTAGCAACCCCAGCAAGAGGTGTCTGCTATGCCAAGCTCGGCTTGTATCACCTTCTTTAGCTGGTTCGTGTGCAATATGCGGTAGCTTAATAAAGAACAGGATGGCACTAATTAGTAGCATAATAGCTCCGACAGCCAAATACAACTGCTGAACTGGCACTACATCAAGAGCAGCGGCTTGAGCCGCTGTCATATGTTTAGGGTCTGGAAGTTGAGATAATATTAGCTTGGTGCCAACATATGGACCAAATGCAGTTGCCAAGGAATTAAAAGCTTGTGTTAAGGTTAAGCGCGCTGACGCTGACTCAGGCGGACCAAGTATGGATACGTAGGGGTTACCAGCAACTTGTAGGGTTACAATTCCGCTAGCTAGAACGAATAAAGCTCCTAGAAATAGAGGGAAAGTACGACCTTCAGCGGCTGGGTAAAACAAGAATGCGCCGAGAGCAGCTACCAAAAAACCAGCTAGCATCCCGTTTTTGTAACCCACTTTTTTCACTAGTGATCCAGCGGGTATACCCATTATTAAGTAGGCTCCGAAAAAGCAGAAATTCACTAAGCTGACCTCTGTATAGCTTAATGTGAATAGCCCCTTCAGATAGGGAATAAGTATGTCATTCATCACCGTAACGAACCCCATCATGAAGAACAGCACCGTCAGCGAAGCCAGAGCCGGGGTGTAGTTGGGTGTTTCGGTGCCGGGTGCGTTTGGGGAGGCTGCGGCGGGCAGCGGGATAGTTGTAACAGGAGCGGCCATATGCGGCGAGGCTGGGAAATGGTGGGCAGTTAAGCAGCAGAACCGCACGCACGGCTCCGCCTGCCAAAGTAGCAGATTCCGGCCGGATACCGGCTACATGTACCTATGCCGTACTTGTTTGCATCAGTATTGGCAAAAGCAGCATCATTGCGCCGCCCGGCAACCAGCAGGCAAACCTGAAAACGACTTCGCCCTCGCCGGCAGCCGGGGTGGCTGCCGGCGAGGGCGAAGCGCGGCGGAAAGTGCGGTAGGGGCGCTAAGCCACCACCGACACGCGTACTTTGCGGCCTTTCACTTTGGTGCCGGCCAGCCGCTCGGCTACCAGCTGGGCCTGCTCGCGGGGCACGGCCACGTAGCTGTAGTAGTCGAACACCTCGATGTGGCCCACTTGGTCGCGGGCCACGCCGCCTACGTTCACGAAGGCACCTACCAGGTCGTGGGCGCTTACTTTATCCTTTTTGCCGGCCGATACGTGCAGCGTTACGTTCTCGGGGCGCGGGGCTTTGGGGGCGGCGGGCGGCAGCTTGGGCGCGTGCAGGGGCTTCCATTGGATGCCCTCAGCCACGGGCCACTTGCTCACATGGGCGCGCTCCTTTTCGGTGGCCAGCAGGTGGGCCGTACCGGCGGCGCCGGCGCGGGCCGTGCGGCCGGCCCGGTGCTGGAAGCCGTCGGCCTTATCGGGCGCGTCGTACTGCACCACGGTGTCAAGCTGCGTCACGTCGATGCCGCGGGCCGCTACGTCGGTGGCTACCAGCACCTGGCTGGAGCCGTTGCGGAGCTTGAGCAGGGCTTTGTCGCGCTCGGGCTGGGGCATTTTGCCGTGCAGCACTTCGGCCGCCACGCCCCGGCCCACCAGGAAGCGCGTCAGCTCCATGCACCGATCGCGGGTGTTGCAGAAGATGAGGGCGCGGCCGGTTTCGGGCAGATTGAGCAGGTGCAGCAGCGCGGCCGGCTTCTGCTCAATGGGACCGAAGTGGCCGAGCAGGGTCAGGTTTTCGGGCAGCTCGTCGGTGTCCTGGCCGGCATTCACCACGCGCGGCCGGGTCAGGTTCTTGCGGATCAGGTCCACCACCTTGTCCGACATCGTAGCCGAGAACAGCAGGGTCTGGCGGCGGCGGGGCAGGCGCTTCACAATCTCCACCAGCTCATCCTGGAAGCCCAGCTCCAGCAGCTTGTCGGCCTCGTCGAGAATCAGGGTTTTGAGTTGGTTGGGGATGATGGAGCGCCGCTCGAAGTGGTCGAGCAGGCGGCCGGGCGTGGCCACCACGATGTGCGGGGCCTGGGTGAGCGAGGCGGTTTCCTCGCGGAACGCGTGGCCGCCGTAGAAGGCGGCCACCCGCAGGTTGGGCAGGTACTTGCCCAGTTTTTTGAGCGCGTCGCGCACCTGCAAGGCCAGCTCGCGGGCCGGCACCAGCACAATTACCTGCACGGCGTCCTGCTTCAGATCGAGCAGCTGCAGCACCGACAGGCCGTAGGCAGCGGTTTTGCCCGAACCGGTGGGGGCCTGCCCGGCCACGTCCTGTCCGGCCAGGGCCATGGGCACCACCTGCTCCTGCACGGGCGTCGGCACCGTAAATTGCAGTTCCTCCAGCGCTTGCAGCAGTTCGGGCGCCAGGCCCAGGTCGGAGAAGGCCGCGGGAGCAGCGGCGGGCGAGGTGGCGGGGGTAATCGGTTCGGTTGGTTCAGTCGGGGTCATGGTACAAAGGTACGGCTTAGTTGAAGGGGAGCGATAAAAAAGAGAAACGTCCTTCTGAGCATGCGGCGCATAGAACCACATGCTCAGAAGGACGTACCGTTTCTCACTTCTCACTTCTCACTTCTCACTTCTCACTTCTCACTTCTCACTTCCTGCTCCAGCACATCGACCAGCTTGTAGCGTACGGCCGATTTTTTGGGGCGGATATCGAGGCCGGCGTGCCGGGCGTAGACTTTGGTGAAGCAGGCACCGAAGTAGAAAATCATGGCCGAGTAGAAGACGAACAGCAGCACCAGCACAATGCTGGAGGCCGGGCCGTAGATGGGGCCCAGGTTGCGCGGCACCAGCAGCAGCGCCAGCACGCTTTCGCCCAGGCTGATGAGGCTGCCCGTGAGCAGGGCCCCGCGCCAGACGGCCTTGCGCGGTATTTTGGCCGAGCTCAGGTTGCGAAACGTCACGCCGCACCAGCCCACCAGAATCAGCCAGGAAAAAAGCCGGTTGCCCAGCTCCAGCACGAAATAGCTGAAGTTGGCGTCGAGGTAATCGGCGTAGTGGGCCACAAAACCCAGGGCCGCATCCGACAGAAACGCCAGAATCGAGAGCAAACCCGTGGCCAGCAGCAAGCCCAGCGAACGGGTCCGCTCCTTGAGCACGGTGCGCAGCTGGCCGGTGCTGCGGCGTACGCGCACCTGCCATATCTGGTTGAGCGAGTGCTGAATGACGCCGAACAGGGTGGTGGCAATGAACAGCAGAAACGCAAAGCCCAGCCACGTTACCAGCCGGCTGCGCTCCACATCGGTCACGTTGCGCAGAATCTGCTCGACCAACCCGGCGGCCGAGGCGCCCAGCAGGTGCGAGAGTTTGGTGAGCAGCAGTACCCGCACCTGCGAGGCCGAGTACAGGTAGCCCAGTCCCTGAATGAGGATGATAACAATAGGCGGCAGCGCAAACGTGGCGAAGAACGCCGTGGCTGCCCCCAGCCGCAGCGGGTCGTGGTGGCTGAATTCGCGGGCCGCCTGGCGCAGCAGCAGCAAAAATGTAGCGAATGGGCGGCGCGTTAAGCCGGGCGCGTGTACTTTTGTCATGGAAGGCGCCAACATAAGGCAAATTCAGCCTTTGCCGGCACGGCGAAGGTACTACCCGCCGCTGATAGGAGTACGCCTCATTCCGGCTGCCGCGCTGCCAAATCCCGGGGCCTTGGCGGGCGTCTGTCGGCTTTGGCGGCGCGGGCCATTTCGCATCCATCCAGTTAGGGGACGTGGCTTTTGGGGGCCACTTTCATTAGTGTTTTACTACGTATGCGCAAGTTATGGCAGGCGGCCAGCCAACGGCCCACCTGGGTAGGTTTTGCAATAGCCCTGCTGCTTTTCGGTCTTCACCTGGCCACGTCGAAGTACTTCAGCCTCTACTACGATTCGACCTCGTACTGGGGGTATGCCCGCGACCTGGAGCAGAAGGGCCACTTCTCGCTTTACCACCTGAACACGGCTTTGCGCGGCTACCTGTACCCGCTGCTCAACTACCCGCTCACGGTGCTGCACCGGGAGCTGCTGCCCGATAGCCAGATGGCCCTGGTAAAAGCCGAAGGAGCCCTGGTCGCGGCCCTGCTATTCGGGCTGGTAGGCCCGCAGTTCTGGCAAACCGTGACCGGGCAGCAAGTAGGGCTCGGGCGGCGACTGGCCTTTATCGGGCTGGGGTTTTTGTTCTGGCGCGACTATTTCAACTTCCTGCTCGCCGATTTCCCGGGCATCCTGTTTCTGCTGGCCGGCAGCACCCTCGTGCTGCGGGGCCAGTCGGTGGGGCGGGTCTTTGTGGGGGCAATGCTGCTGGTGGGCAGCCTCTACATCCGCCCCATTTACCTGCTGGCGCTGCCCTGCGTGCTGCTCTGGTACGGGCTACGCCCCGGGAGGGGGGCTGCCCGCCCCGGCCTGCGGCAGTGGGCTGCCATTGTCGCCGGAGCCGTGGTGGTGGCCACGCCCCAACTCCTGATCAACCAGCACAACTTCCAATCCAACAACCCGCTGGTGCTAAACCAGGAGCCGGGCAGCAACTATACCGTAGCCGGCGAGGACAACCTCTATCTCTGGCACATGAATGTCGGACTGCGTATTCAGAAGTACGAAACCAACGTGGGCCAGGAGTATGCCAACGCCGCAGTCGTGTACGCCGATCCGACCGCCCCGATTGTGCTGGCCGGCCGGCCGAACCCCGAAATCGGGAGCCTAGCCGAGTATGCGGCCCTGGTTGGGCAGCATCCTTCGGAAATGACGGGCCTACTTTGCCGCCACCTATTCAATGGTCTCGACGTGCTGTACGCCGGCCCCTACCTGATGCACGTGTATTCGCCGGCTATAGGGCTGGCGCTGCTCAACTACGCGGTGCTTTTTCTGGCCCTGGTGGTGGCCGTGCGCCAGGCCCCGCGCCTGGCCCCAACCGACTGGCTGCTGGTGGCTGCGCTGGTTCTGCCCACGCTGGCATCGGTGCCGCTGGTAGTGGAATGCCGGTTTTTCATCTCGCTGCACCTGCTGGTGTATGGCTTGGTGTGCTTTGGCCTGCCCCATCCGGCGCGGTGGCGGCAGCGGGTGGCCCCGGCGTGGCGGCTGCCGTTGCTAGTGGGCTTTACGGGCTTCATATTGGTTTGCGTAACCCTTTCGGCCAATACCCGCGCCAACCTGCAGCTGCCCGTGATGCCGGCAGCGGCCCCTTAACACCTCCGCTACGCCTGGGGCTCGTTGTTGTACTTGCTAAAGCTGCTTTCTGTGCCTGATTCTCCGTTACCTACGCCGCCGCCCCGTAGCTGGTGGCAGCGCCGCGTTACCGACCCGCTGCTGGGGCTGCTGCGCCAGGGCCTCACGCCGCACCAGCTGGCCCTCACGGTGGTGCTGGGCTCGGCCTGCGGCGTTATTCCGGTGCTGGGCCTGACGACGCTTACCGCTTCCTTTGCCGCGCTGCGCCTGCGCCTGAATGTGGCGGCCACGCTGCTGGTTGCCCACCTTTGGAGCCCGGTGCAGCTGCTGCTCATTATTCCGCTGCTGCGGCAGGGCGCGCTGCTCTGGGGCGACCAGGCCCCGGAGCTCACCCTCGATAAGCTGCGCTACCTGCTGGCCAACGACTGGCTGGCGGCGCTGCACTTGCTCTGGCAGGCCATGCTGGGCGCGCTGCTGCTCTGGGCCGGCGCGCTTCTGGTGTTGGGGCCAGTCGTGTACTTCATGCTGCGCCCACTGCTGGCCCGCGTGATGCCCAGAGAAACGCAACCGGCAGAGTAGGAATAAGCAAAGCGGAAAGATTAGGGCGCCGCCATAAACAAAGGAACGCCACTCCTCCCGGAATGACGTTCCTTTCTAAGCTCTAAGCTCTAAGCTCTAAGCTCTAAGCTCTAAGTTTTAAGCCCGGGCGTACACCGGCTCCGTGGTGAGCAGGTACTGTACCAGGGGCTCTTCGGAAGTGGGGTCAATCAGCATGAGGTCCACAAACTGGGCCTCGGCGATGTTGCCCTGGATGACGGGGCCCAGGTCCTGCAGGAAGGCCGGGTCGGTTTCCTCGGTGTCGAAGGCAACGAGCAGGCGCGACTGTTCGGGTACATTCTGCATGCGCATTTCGGCCAGATACACGGCGCGGATGGCCGGCTGAGTGGCGCTGTATTCGCGCAGGCCATCGAGCAGGGCCGTAGGCTCGGGCTCGGGCTGGTGCAGCGTTACCTGTACGTCCTGGGGCGCGGCGGCATCGAAAAGCTGACCGGATACCAGGGCCTTGATTTCGTCGGCTGGCAGCAGCTTGCCCACCGCCGAGAAGGGGTTGAGGGCGCAGTCCGCATCCTGCACCATCGTGAAGAAGTCGTGGCCACGCAGGCGCATGTAGGTAACAGTGCCCTCCGGTACGGCACCATTGTCGAAAATACGCTCCACGGCCGAGAAGATGGCAATTTTGCCATCGTGCAGGGCCTGCAGCTGAATCTCCATGCCTTCGGTAGGCGTAATTTCGCCGGGCTCCTGCCCTTCTTTGGCAGCCAGAACTACGGCCACCTCCTCGCCCAGCAGCGCCTGGTAGAAGGGTGAGCGGAACTGCGGGTCGTAGGAGGCCTGCATCAGCAGCTGCTCCAGAATGTTGGTGGGCTCGAAAGCCGGTTGCTCGGGCATGTTGCCCTGGGGTTGGTCACCCATCATGCCGGGCATGGCAATGGGCGGCGCCGGCGGAATCATGGGCATGGGGGCGGGGGCCTCCGGGGCAGGCATCTGGTAGTTGGAGCCCTTATAGCGGGGGCCGGCCGGCTCGGCCGGAGCGGCAGGCCCAGCCGGGGCAGAACCGGCTTCGGCAGCCTTATTGGGGGTTGCAGGGGCCGAAGCGTTGTCTTCGGGCTTCTTCTTTAAAAAGTCAAACAGGGCCATATTCAAGCAAAGAAATGAAGGTGCAAGCTAAGCAGGTTTGGGCGAAGATGCACGGCCAAAATAGGCTGCCGGCCAAACGGCTGCTGTAAAATAACCGCCCGGCTCAGCCCGCAGTTCCCGGCCAGTGGCGCAGGAAGTCCTGGCGGAAGGCGGCGCCCAGCGGCAGCACCTGGCCGCCGCGCACCGTCAGCTGGTTGCCTTCCATACGCTCGACCTGCTGCAACGGCACCACGTAGGATTTGTGCACCCGCAGAAAAGCCGGGGCCGGCAACTCGTTGGCCAGCAGGCGACGCAACGTGTCGGTTACCACAAGGCGGCCGGTGGCGGTGTGCACTTTCACGTAGTTACCGTACGCTTCGAGCCACAGAATATCGGTGAGTGGCACGCGGTGGGTGGTGGCGCCGTCGCGCAGCAGCAGCGCGGCCGGGGCGGGCGCCGGTACTGCGGCGGCAGCTGGTAGCGCATCAGGCCGGCCAGGGCCAGCAGCATATCGGGGGTTTGCGGGCTTTGGGTGAGACTGAGGGCGTAGAGGCTGTTGAGGGTGTTGAACAGGAAATGCGGATTCACCTGGGCTTCCAGCAGCCGCAGCTGCTGCTCGCGCTCCAGCAGCTGCCGCCGCAACAGCTGCCGCCGCTGGGTTACGGTGCGCCACAGCAGCAGCAGGCCCAGGGCTACCAGCATCGTAAACAGGCTGTTGCTGCCCGGCTGCATGATGCTGCGGGCATACACCGTTGGCCAGATAAACTGCCCAACCGCGTGCAACAGCAGCATCCACAGCAGCAGCGCCAGCGCGTACCAGCCGTAGCGGCCCCGGTCGAACAGCCAGGGTACCAGCCCCAGGTTGTTGCCATACACGGAAACC
Organism: Hymenobacter actinosclerus; assembly: GCF_900111515.1. Classification (GTDB taxonomy): domain Bacteria; phylum Bacteroidota; class Bacteroidia; order Cytophagales; family Hymenobacteraceae; genus Hymenobacter; species Hymenobacter actinosclerus. Next base: position 705,500 of record NZ_FOHS01000002.1, on the reverse strand, counting down.
ATGGTCAGCACTATAAACGGCATGATGCCCTGGTAGGCTCGGAGTTGAAATGCCGGCGGCACCTTCGAGGCTGCCAGCCACATCAGCAGCCCCAACGCACCCCATACCAGCGCATCGCGCAGCAGCAGCCTCAGCACGTGCGGCAGATGCAGGGTAAAACGGGTGGAGGATGCGGGCTGTTCCAACTCGGTTAGCTAAGCAGAAAGCGCAGGGTGCGCAACCAGAACGAAGGTACGGACCGGCCCAGCGGGCTGCAACGCCGCAGGATGAACGCCGTTCGTCCGCCCGGCGTGGCTGCTCATCATGCCCCGGCCCGGTTTGTCCGAAAAGTAGCGGCAGGCTGATGGCCGGCTGCACCTTTGTCGCAGTTTCAGGGCCCCGCTGGCTGGTGCCAGTTACAGCTGGCGCGGCCTGCGCCGGATGGCCGGCTCCTTATCTTTCCATCAAACCCCGTTCCTTATGAAAACGCCTTCCCTGATCCTTTTGGCCGCCGGCCTGCTCGCCGCCACTACTGCCCAGGCCCAAACTACGCCCAGCCCCACCGGCATCTGGGAGGGCAGCCTCGATGTGTCGGGCCGCGCCTTGCGCACGGTGTTCGAGCTGAAAGGCCAGGGTGCCACCCTCAGCGGCACCATCAGCGTGCCCCAGCAGGGCCTGGCGGGGTTCGCGCTCAGCAGCGTTGTCGTGCGCCACGACAGCCTGTTGCTGGCATCTGATAAGATAGGAGGGAAGTTTGCAGGCCGGTTCTCTGCCGATGGGCAGCGGGTGACGGGCGTCTGGAGCCAGGGCGGCGGGCAGCTGCCCCTGACGCTGGCCCGCAGCAGCGCCGAAGCGCAGGCTGCCGCTGCTCCTCGCCGGCCCCAGGAGCCCAAAGGCCCGCTGCCCTACCGCGCCCTCGACCTCACGTTCCCGAACGCCAAAGGTGGTTTTAACTTGGCTGGTACGCTCACGCTGCCCCAGGGCAAAGGCCCGTTTCCGGCCGTGGTGCTGGTATCGGGTTCGGGCCCCGAAGACCGCGACGAGACTGTGTTCGGCCACAAGCCCTTCTTGGTGCTGGCCGACTACCTCACGCGCCGGGGCTTTGCCGTGCTGCGCTACGACGACCGGGGCACGGCCAAATCGGGAGGCACGTTCAAGGATGCGCTTACTGCTGATTTCACCACCGATGCCCAGGCCGCGCTGGTCTACCTTCGCACGCGGGCCGATATCAGGCCCCGCCAGGTGGGCCTGATCGGGCACAGCGAAGGCGGCCTGATTGCCTGGCAGGCGGCAGCCCAGCCCCAGGGCCCCGATTTCGTGGTGAGCCTGGCCGGCCCGGGCGTACCCGGAGACGCCATTCTGCTGCGCCAGCAGGCTGATATGGCCCGCGCTGCCGGTGCTGATACGGCGGCCATCGGAGCCAACCGCCGCCTGCACACCGCGCTGTTTGCCGCGCTGCGCCGCCTGCCCGCCAGCACCTCCACCACCGAGGCTACCCGGCAACTGGCCGCCGTGATGCAGCAGCAGGTGCCCGCCATGAGTTCCGAGCAGGCGCAAAGTCAGGCAGCCCGCCTCACTGCCCCCTGGCTGCGCGGCTTCCTGCTCACCGACCCGGCCACCTACTTGGTCAAGGTAAAATGCCCCGTGCTGGCCCTAAACGGCTCCAACGATTTGCAGGTAGCCGCCACTGAAAACCTGCCCGCCATCGAGCGGGGCCTGAAAGCCGCCCGCAACTCCAACGCCACGGTGCGCCTCCTGCCCGGCCTCAACCACCTCTTCCAAACCGACCCGGCCGGCACCAGCCATTACGCCGAAATCGAGGAAACCTTCGCGCCATCGGCCCTCCAGGTGGTCGGCGACTGGCTGGCGAAAGAAGTGAAATAGTGAGATGGTGAAATAGTGAGATGGTGAAATGGTGAGTTGATGTTTTAGGGGCCTAATTGTGTAAATGGCGCAATCAGGCCCCTAAAACATCAACTCACCATTTCACTATTTCACCATCTCACCGCTACTGCCCGTCCGAGCCGTTGCAGTGGCCGAGCAGCTCCGAGGTTTCGCGGATGGTGTAGGACTGGTTGGTGTTGCCCCAGTTGGTTTGCAGGAAGTTGAGCAGGTTGGTAATTTGCGAGTCGGTCAGGTCTTCGTGGCCGGGCATTATCTGGTTGTAGTGAATGCCGTTGACCACGATGTCGCCCTGCATGCCCTTGCGGACGAGACAGGGCAGCTCGGCGCGGTGCTGGGCAATGTAGTCGGCGGCGGCTACGGGCGGGATGAGGCGCTCCAGGCCCTGGCCCTGGTCGCCGTGGCAGCTGCTGCAATGGGCGGCATAGAGCTGGGCGCCCTCGTTCTGGCGTTCGGTAAAGCAGCTTTCCAGCGAGAAGGCCAGCGTGAGCAGCAGGCTGCCGGCCCCCAGCAGCCGTAACGGGCGGCTCCTCATTTGGCAGCTACGGGTTGCGCCTCGGCCGCCTCTTCCTTCAGCAGCACCGGAATGTCCTTGATCAGCTGGTCGACCTGCTCGGGCACCATGCCGTCGTACACGCCGCGCACCCGCCGCCGCGAATCGACGAGGGCGAAGGTGCCGCTGTGGGCAAAGCCGCCCGGCACGGTGGCGTCTACCTCAGCGCCGGTCATGTAAGCCTTGGCCAGCGCGAAAACCGAGTCGCGGGGGGCCGTGGCGAAGTGCCAGCGCGAGGCGTCCTTGATGCCCAGCCGCTCGGCGTAGTCGCGCAGCACCGGAATCGAGTCGTGGGCCGGGTCGATGGTGTGACTCAGGAACAGCACGTTGGGGTTGGCCTCGAATGCCTTGTACACCCGCAGCAGCTCGCTCTGCATTTTAGGGCAAATGCTGGGGCAGGTGGCGAAGAAGAAATCGGTGACGTAGATTTTGCCGGCGAACGTCTGGTTGGTAATCACCTGCCGGTCCTGGTCGGTGAGGCGGAAGGCCGGAATGGGGTCGGGCAGCGTGTCGGCGGGCGAGGTGGGCTCCGAGTGCTTGATGCCGTAAACCGACAGGCGGTCGGCCGGCGTATCGGTAGGAGCGGAGCAGCCGCCGAGCGAGCAGCTCAGGGCGGCCCCGGCAGCGGCCAGCAGCAGGCTGGCGCGGCGAAGTGAAGTAGTCATCACAGAAACAGCTTATTGAGTAACAGAAGTCGAGGGAGCAGCGGCCGCCGGCGCGGCGTCCAGCACCTGGCGCGCCGCCAGCTGGCTACTCTCAAACAAACGGCCCACCGAATCGATGCGTTCCTGCTGGCGGGCGTAGTAGGCCAGCCGGCGGGCGGCGGCTACGGTATCGGCCGGGCGGCGGTAGCGGTGCATCCAGTCCATCATGCCGTCTTCGGCGCCCACCAGGGCCCGGCGGGCCTGGCCGACGGCCACGGTATCGGCGGGGGCGGGGGCTTTGGCCAGCTGCTGGCGCAGCTCGTAGAGCTGGTCCATGCGGGCCATCAGCGAATCGTGGCGGGCGAGTACGGTTTTTTCGGCGGCGGCCAACTGCTGTTCGGCGCTGGGCTGGCCCTGGCAGGCCGCCATCAGGCAGAGCAGGCCGGCAAAACAAAGCATTTTCATGCCCGCAAAGGTAGGCACGGAAGATGAGGACGCAGTGAAACGGCGCCCCAGGCACTCTTTTACCACTGCACCCGCTCGCCCCAGTGCCACAGGGCGGCGCCCAGCGTCCAGGCAGCCCACACCAGCAGGCCACCCAGGGCCAGCAAACCAATAACAATCATCCAGATAAGGCCCTTACCCGAGCCCTGATACTTGCCCTCGGCGTAGTGGGCACGCAGCAGCGCCACGTTGCGGTTGTTGGCTTTATAGGCGAAATCAAATATGTTGCCCAGAACCGGAATGGCGCCAATCAGCGTGTCGAGCACCACGTTGAACACCATGCGCACCACCAGGTTGCCGCTGGCTCCGTGGCGCAGCATGGTCAGAATCAGCAGGCCCGAAATGGCCAGCGAGGGCAGCCCGCCCACCACCGGAATCAGACCCATAAGCGGGTCGAGGCCGAAGCGCCAGTTGGTACCGGGCACCCGGAACTGGCTGTCGAGCAGGCGCGAAACGCGCTCTACCCAGCGCAGGCGGTCATCTTGGTCGAAAGCAGGGGTTGGCATGAGTAGGGGGAGATAAACGAGCGGGGTTCCGCAGAAGAACGCAACCCAAACGCGTAAGTTGGCCGCAGGCGCTAAACTTCCGGCTGCTGCGCCCGTTCACACTACTCCACTACTCCACTACTCACTACTCCTCTATGAAAACCCGCCAGCTCGGCCGCTCCGGCCTCACCGTTTCCGCCCTGGGCCTTGGCTGCATGGGCATGTCTGATTTCTATGGCCAGCGCGACGACCAGGAAAGCATCCGCACCCTGCACCGGGCCCTGGAAATGGGGGTTACCTTCTTCGATACGGCCGATATGTACGGCCCCTTCCTCAACGAGGAGCTGCTGGGCCGGGCCCTGCGGGGCCGCCGCGCGGAGGCCATTATTGCCACCAAGTTCGGCATCCAGCGCGACCCCGATAATCCCGAAAAACGTGGCATTAACGGCCGCCCCGAGTACGTGCGCTCGGCCTGCGAAGCCAGCCTCCGGCGCCTCGGCACCGACCATATTGACCTGTATTACCAGCACCGCGTCGACCCCAATACGCCTATCGAGGATACCGTGGGCGCCATGAGCCGGCTGGTAGAGGAAGGCAAAGTGCGCTTTCTGGGTTTGTCGGAAGCAGCGCCGGATACCTTGCGCCGCGCCAGCCAGGTGCACGCCATCACGGCCCTGCAAACCGAGTACTCGCTCTGGAGCCGGGAGCCCGAAGACGAAATTCTGCCCACCTGCCGCGAGCTGGGCATTGGCTTTGTGCCCTACTCGCCCCTGGGCCGTGGCTTCCTCACGGGCCAGATCAAGCGGTTCGAAGATCTGGCCGCCGACGACTACCGCCGCCACACGCCCCGCTTCCAGGGCGAAAACTTCCAGAAAAACCTCGATCTGGTAGCCCGCATCAACGAAATAGCCACCGAAAAGAACTGCACGCCCGGCCAGCTGGCCCTTGCCTGGGTGCTGGCTCAGGGCGACGACATTGTGCCCATTCCCGGCACCAAGCGGGTAAGCTACCTCGAAGAAAACGTAGCCGCCGCCGACCTCACCCTCACCGCCCAGGACCTGGCCCGCATCAACGAAATAGCCCCCCAACACGCCGCCGCGGGCTCCCGTTACCCCGAAGCCATGATGAAAAGTGTGAATGGGTAGGATGTAGAAACTGAAAAAGAGAAGCTGTTTAGACAGTCCGCGGAATCAATCAGAACGTCATGCTGAGCTTGTCGAAGCATCTCTACCGCTTTGTAGGAGTCGTTTAACCAAGCGGTAGAGATGCTTCGACAAGCTCAGCATGACGTTCTTGTTCTATTCCTCTGCTCACCGCATCAGCGCATCACCGGGGGCAGCAGGTCAATCCAGCCGTCTTCGCTCACCACCACGGCCAGCACCGGATAGCGGCTGCTTTCCACGTAGCGCAGCACCGAATTGTAGCGCGAGCCGCGGCTGGAGTCGCCCTTTTCGGTGGCCAGACCGTCGAGAATGGCCCCGATGGCGTGGCAGGTGCCGCTGGGCTCGATGAGCACAGCGCCATCAATGTTGGTGACCAGGCGCAGCACCGAGGGCGTCATCAGGCGCGGCGTTACGCGGAAACACTGGGGCGAGAGGCGCACTGCCTCCTGGGCCGCGCCTTCCGAAATTAGAAGAATAGTGCCGTGCTCCTGCTTGGCGGCGTTGAGCGTCAGCTCCCAGAGGTAGGCAATGCCGGCCGCATCGAGCACCGGAAAAATACGGCTTACGGCCCTGGTGAAGTTGTTTTCGTCGATGGTGCCCTGCGGCAGGCGCGGCGTGTTCGACACCACTTTCATCATGCGCTGGCCGTCGTGGCTCAGCTCCCAGCTGTAGTGCTTGGTGAAGTGAACCGTGAATACGGGCTCGTACTGCGCATCGTCGGGCTCGACGAGGTAGCCCAGGCCGAACACGTCGGTGGCATCGGTGATGAGGGCGTGGCGGTCCTCGCTCAGCTCCAGCAGCTTACGAATGCGGCGGTAGTCGCGTAGCGGCACGGGCGCATCGAGCGTAAGTACCGGCACCACGGCCGGATGGTTACGCCTTGACACGAGCATAGTGCCCACCCCCTCGTCGCCCTCGTGGCGCAGGGCAGCTATGCCGTTGCAGGCATCGTAGAGGCCGTGGCTGCCGGCGGCGGCCCGCAGCATAAACCGGCGGCCGGCGGCGCGCAGTACCTCGTTGTAGTCGCGGTTGAGCACCAGCCGGTCGTCGTCGGCGTGGTCGGACTCGCGCAGGGCCCGTGAGGCGTCGAGCAGCAGTTCCTCAACGGTAGCCGCCAGCAGCGACGCCGGCCGGTTGGGCACCGCCGGGCCGGGCAGAGCGTAGTAGCTGTGGTAGGCCTCGGCCGAAAGCTGCAGCACAATCAGCACCTGATAGCCGCCGGTGCTCACGGGCAGCGAGCAGAAGCTGACGCGCTCTTCCTGGCGCTGGCCCACCAGCTCGTGCAGCGTGTGCTCGGTGGCGCGGCGCAGCAGCTCATACCAGCGCTGCTTTTCGAAACGGTCGTGGTCGAGCTGGTGCAGATGATAGACTACCTCCCGGGGGCCGTCGGGTTCGAGGGCCACGGCGTGCTCTTTCACGGCCGCAAAGTCGGCCGGGGTGTAGCGGTGGCTCTGGGGCTCGATAACTACGGCCTGGGGCTCGTCGGTTTCGCGGGCCGAGGCAATGCCCAGCAGAAAAACCTCTGGTTTCAGCGCCCTGTCAAGCAGGTTGAACACGCCATCGGCAAAGAGCTGGGCGGATACGCGAAACAGGCTTTGGTTTTCCCACATAGGGGCAGCGGGCAGAACGTGGAGGGCGGAAAGGGGCAGGTACGCAAAAAGCTCACCAAAAGATGGGTGTTGTGGGCTGATGCCCGTAACCTTCGCGCTATCGGCTGGTTAGCAGCAGGCCGGGCGGTACTTGTCCGGCAGCCGAGAATAGTGTATCTTCCGCATGCATTCAGTTTCTACCCACCGCTCAGCGCCAGCCCCATGTTCGTCGATTTAGTTGTTGCGGGCATGTTCGCCATGTTGCTGGTGCCGCTCATAACGGGCTACTGCGCCTACAGCTACGGCCGCTCGTTCTGGCTGTGGTTCGCGCTGGGCCTGGTGCTGCCCATTGTATCCTACTTCGTGCTCTTCGCCTTCATCCTGCGCCAGCAGCTCGACCACGGCCAGCGCCTGCTCAACGAAGCCAAAGCCCTGCTCGCCGAAGCCGAAGAGGCCGAACGGGAGGTGAAATAGGGAGGTGGCGAGTTGGCGAGCTGCTGTTTTGGGAACCCCAATGAGCATGCAGTGCTACTAGGCCCCCGAAACAGCAACTCGCCACCTTCCTAGCTCATCTCCAGCCACTGTAGCAGGCCGCGGGCAGCCCAGGCGCCGGTGCTGAAGCAGCCCTGGAGCAGGTAGCCGCCGGTGGGCGCTTCCCAGTCGAGCATTTCGCCGGCTACAAAGGTGCCGGGCCGCGCGTGCAGCATCAGGTGCTCGTTGAGGGCCTCCCAGGCCACGCCGCCAGCCGTGCTGATGGCCTCATCGAGCGGGCGCAGGCTGGTTACGGGGATGGGCAGGTTTGCCAGCAGGGCCGCCGCCTCGGATGGCGCGGCCGGGAAGGTGGCCGGGCCCAACTCGCGCAGCAGCGTGGGCACCGGCGGCCCCAGGCGCAGCGCCTCGCCCAGAAACGATGCGACCGACTTGCCGGGTTTGCGCCGCGCCAGCTTGTCCAGCAACTGGGCCGGGCTGAGGTCGGGCTTGAGGTGCAGGTGCAGTAGGGCCGGGCCGCCGATGGCCAGCTGCGCCCGCACCTGGGGCGTGAGGGCGTACACCGGCGTGCCTTCGAGGCCGTAATCGGTGAGCATGATTTCGCCGCGGACCGTAGCTCCTGCGCAGCTCAGGGCCACGTTTTTGAGCGGCTGCCGGCCCACTTTCTCCCGGAAGAACTCCGACCATGCCACCTCGGCCCCGCAGTTGGCCGCCGCGAAATGCCGCACCGGCACACCCGCCCGCTCCAGTTCGGGCAGCCAGGCGCCGTCGGAGCCGGTTTTGGCCCAGCTGGCCCCGCCCAGGGCCAGCAGCGTGGCGGCAGGCCGCACGGTCGTTTGTTCGCCGGTGGCTTCGTGGCGCAGGTGCAGGGCACCGTTGGGGCCGAAGCCGAGCCAGCGGTGGCGCACCTGCAGCACCACGCCCAGCGCCTGCAGCCGCGCCACCCAGGCCCGCAGTAGGTCGGCGGGCTTGTGGTGGGCCTGCGGAAAAACCCGGCCACTGGTGCCCACAAACGTGCTGATGCCCAGGTCGGTGGCCCAGGCGCGCAGGTCGGTGGGGGAGAAGTGCGCCAGAAAGCGCCTGAAGTCGGGCGCGCGGTGGGCGTAGCGGCCTGCGAAAAGGGTGGCGTCTTCGGCGTTGCTCAGGTTGAAGCCGCCGTGGCCGGCCACCAGAAACTTGCGGCCCACCGTAGCCTGGGCTTCGTAGAGGTGCACCCGGCAGCCCGCTTCGGCCAGGCGCTGGGCAGCCAGCAGGCCCGCCGGCCCGCCCCCCACCACGGCCACCTCTTTTCCTGAAAGCTGTTGCATGGCGCAAAGGTACGTCGCGCCTTCACGCGGGCCGGGGCCGGCCGGCCGGGGCGCGCTACCGCCGCCGAAAGCGTATCTTCGTCGTTCCGGGTTCCTGCAACTCCGGCCAACCGCCCCTAATTCCGGCTCGTATAGCCGGAATTACTTTTGGGCCTAACTGCACTCTATGGGTTCTTATACCATTCTTATCGGCCTGAGCCTGGCCGTTATTCTGTCTTACCTCTTCGACCTGATTGCCCGCGCCACCAAAGTGCCGTCGGTGCTCATGCTGCTGCTCTCGGGTATTGCCCTGCGCCAGGCCGCCGACTACTTCGAGTTTACCTTTGCCACACCCAAAGTGATCCTGGAGATATTTGGAATCATCGGTCTGATTATGATTGTGTTGGAAGGCGCCCTCGACCTGAAGATAACCCGCGAAAAGGCCCCACTTATCCGGCGTTCCTTCTTCGCGGCGGTGCTCATGCTGGTCGTGCAATCGGTGGTGATTGCCCTGATTCTGCACTACTGGCTGGGGGTGAATTTCCAGAGCTGCCTCGTCAATGCCATTCCGCTGGCCGTTATCAGCTCGGCCATTGCCATTCCGAGCGTGGCCGGCCTGACGGGTGAAAAGCAGGAGTTTATCATCTACGAAAGCACGTTTTCCGACATTCTGGGCATCATGCTCTTCAACTTTGCCCTGCAGTCCAATTTTGGTGAGGGCATGTCGGTGGCCACGTTCGGGCTCGATGTGGTAGCCGTGGCACTGGTGGCAATTGTGAGCACGGCCGCCCTTATTTTCCTGCTCGACCGGATTCGGCTGCACGTGAAATTCTTCCTGATTCTGGCTTTCCTGGTGCTGCTTTATAGCGTGGCCAAGAACCTGCACCTTTCCTCCCTGGTGCTGGTGCTGGTGTTCGGGCTGGCCGTCAACAATGCCGAGCAATTCATGCTCGGGCCGCTCAAGCGCTGGTTCAACCCGGCCCGCCTCACCGAGGAGCTGCACCAGCTGCGCAGCATCACGGCCGAGTCGGCCTTCCTGATTCGCACGTTCTTTTTCCTGCTCTTCGGCTTCAGCATCACGGTCAGCAAGCTCGTAAGCCCGCAGCTGCTGATTCAGGGCGTGCTCATCGTGGCGGCCCTCACGGCCATCCGCTATTTCTACCTGCGTTTCATTGCCAAAACCGACCTCATTCCGGAACTCTTCATCGCCCCGAAAGGCCTGATTACCGTGCTGCTGTTCTACAGCATCCCGCAGGAGCACCTCATCGGCGAAGTATCCGAAAACATCCTGTTCATCGTCATCCTGCTCACCGGCATCCTCATGATGGTGGGCCTGGTCATGAGCCGCGAGGAACCCGCTATTGGCGAGTATTGAGGGTTTGCTGAGAAGCTAGGAGTTCGAATGACCGGCTGTTATCCTGACGAAGGAAGCACTTTATCATGTTGGAACGAGTCGTTAGTGTGGCCGTTTTAGCATGATAAGGTCCTTCGCTCCGCTCAGGATGACAGCCGGTCATTCTACCTTCTGGCTCCTAACTCCTTGCTCCTTAAAAATTAGTTTTGAACAGCTTGATGGCAATGGCCAGCAGGATAACGCCGAACACGCGGCGCAGGATATCCTCGCCGGCTTTGCCAAGCTTGCGCTCAATCCAGGCCGAGCTTTTGATGACCAGGTACACGAAAATCAGGTTCACGAGCACGCCGGCCAGCACGTTGGGCAGCTCGTAGGCGGCCCGCAGCGAGAGCAGCGTGGTCATGGTGCCGGCGCCCACAATCAGGGGGAAGGCCAGCGGCACGATGGAGCCCGTGCCGGCCGCCGGGTCGTGGCGGAACAGCTCGATGCCCAGAATCATCTCCATGCCGATGAGGAAGATGATGATGGCGCCCGCCAGGGCAAACGACTGGAAATCAACCCCAAAGAGTGAGAGGATGCTCTGGCCGACGAACAGGAAGCTCACCATCAGTACGCCCGCCACAAGGGTGGCCTTCTCGGCATTCACACTGCCCTCGCGCTGCCGGATCTGGATGATAATGGGCACCGAGCCCAGAATATCGATGATGGCAAACAGCGTGAGCGTAACGGAGGCTATTTCCTTGAGGCTAAACATGAATCGCGGATTTTCGCTGATTAATCGTGATTTCGCTGATTTCTGGGGTCTTCCAATTTTTCTCCACCTCATTTCTCCAACTCGCGCTGATGAATGGTGATTGTGCTCAAAAGCAGGGCAATCACCATTGATCAGCGAAAAGCGGTGCCTGATTTAGGAGAACTCCTTGGCGAAGAACTGCACGAGCTGCTCGAAGGCGGCGTCGGGGATGGCGGGGAAGTTGGCGATGCGCAGGCTGGTGGCCTTCAGCTCGCCGTAGCCGCTGCCGATGAACAGGTCCTGGGCCAGGGCGCGGCGCCTGACTTCCTCGATGAGCGCCGGCGCGGCCTGCAGGCCGATGACGGTGTAGGAGCGGGTTTCGGGGTTGGAAACCAGCGGCCGCAGCTGGGTGGCCTGGTCGAAGTAATCGTAGAGCTTGGTGGCCCTTTCCACGACGTGCTGGTGGATGGTTTTGATGGGCGGGTTGTCGTGGAGGCTGCGGTTGAGCAGGTAGAGGCCCAGCACGTTGGGCGTGTGGGTGGTCTGGAAGTTGAGCATCTTCTCGTACTGGTCGGCCAGCGAGTTGTAGTGGCTGCGCTCATTGAGCCGCCGCACCCGCTCGATGGCCCGCGGCGAAAGCACCATCACCGAGAGGCCCGCCGGCAGCCCGAAGCACTTCTGCACCGACGCGTACCAGATGTCGCCCTTGATAAACTTGAGCTGCACGCCCGCCATCGATGAAGTGGCATCGACAGCCAGCAGGGCCTTGGCAGGCAGGCGGTTGTACAGATTCAGGATTACGCCGTCGCGCAGCTGGGTGGCCGTGGAGGTTTCGTTCTGGGTGATGCACACCAGGTCGGTCTGCTCGTCGAGGCCGGGCAGCCGGTCGGTATCAGGCACCTCATCAATGCCGAATTTCTGGCCCACTGATGCCGGGCGCAGGGCCCGGGCGTTTTCGTACCATTTCTGACCAAAGGCGCCGTTGTAGAGGTGGAAGCTTTTGGTGGGCGTCAGGCTCTGGGCCAGCACTTGCCAGCATTCGGTGGCCGAGCTGAGAAAGAAAATGGTGTAGTCCTGCGGGATGTTGAGCTTGGTTTTAAGCTCCTGCACCGTCAGGCGCATCATCTGCACAAACTTCTCGCCCCGGTGCGGGGCCGAAAGCCAGCCCTCATCAAACGCGTCCTGTAGATATTGGCGCACCTGCGGATACACCTGCGAGGGGCCGGGATTGAACGTATACATAAAGCAAGGCCGATGGGAAGTAGACGACAAAGGTACGGAAAGGGCCAAGCCAAGGTAAGTGAAAGTGTAAAAGTCAAAGAGAAAAGGTGAAAAGGCAAAGCCGTTGAACGGGCCTGGCGTGGACGTTCAACAGCTTTGCCTTTTTACCTTTTCTCTTTGACTTTTACCTGCCCAGCGCTACACCCGGAAGCCCATGCGCTTGGGGCGCTGGCCGTCGAAGTGGTGCAGGGCCAGCCGGTAGCTGTCGAGGCCGAAGCCGCTGATGCTGCCGGCACAGTGGCGGCCCAGCAGGCTGCGCTGGCGGAACTCCTCGCGGGCGTGCAGGTTGCTCAGGTGCACCTCCACCACTGGCGAGCCAATGGCGGCCACCGCGTCGGCCAGCGCCACGCTGGTGTGGGTGAAACCGCCGGCATTTAGTACAATACCGTGGTAGCTGAAGCCGACTTCGTGCAGCTTGTCGATGAGGCCGCCCTCGTGGTTGCTCTGGAAATACTCCAGCTCGAACTGCGGAAACGCCTCCACCAGCTCGGGCAGAAAATCTTCGAACGAGCGGGTGCCGTAGATGCCGGGCTCGCGCCGGCCCAGCAGGTTGAGGTTGGGGCCGTTGAGCAGCAGAATTTGCATAGCGTGGGGGAATGGGGGAAGGAGAGGATTGCGCAAGGCAAAAGAACGTCATTCTGAGCGAAGCCGGAGGCGAAGTCGAAGAATCTTGCGGGCCCCAGTAAGTCTTGGCGACAGGGGTAGCCTTACAGTAGAGATTCTTCGACTCCGCTCCGCTTCGCTCAGAATGACGTTCTTTTGCCTTGCTCAATCCCCTCCTTCCCTCCTTCACCGAGTCCCTCATTCACCCATGTCGCCCTGGAATCTTGCCATCAAACAGTTCGAGGGCTACCTGCAGCTCGAAAAGTCGTTGTCGGCCAACTCGGTGGAGGCGTATGCGCGCGACGTGCACAAGCTGCGCCAGTACCTGGAGCTGGAAGGGCTGAAGGCCTCGCCCCAGCAGGTAACCACCCGGCTGCTGCGCGACTTCCTGACCTGGCTGGGCGGCCTGGGCCTGGAGGCCACCTCGCAGGCCCGCACGCTCTCGGGCCTCAAGGCCTTCTACCGCTTCCTGATTATGGAGGATATGCTCTCCATCGACCCTACCGACACGCTGGAAGCGCCCAAAACCGGCCGCAAGCTGCCCGACACGCTCAGCTACGTAGAAATTGAGCAGCTGCTGGCCGCCATCGATTTGAGTACGCCCGAGGGCACCCGCAACCGGGCCATGCTGGAGGTGCTCTACAGCTCGGGCCTGCGCGTGAGCGAGCTGACCGGCCTGCGCCTGTCCAACCTCTACGCCGACCAGGGCTTTGTGCGCGTCACGGGCAAGGGCAACAAGGAGCGGCTCGTGCCCATCGGCCGCGACGCGCTCAAGCACCTGGGCTTTTACCTGCAGGGCATTAGGGCCCACCTCGACATCAAGCCCGGCCACGAAGACACGGTGTTCCTCAACAAGCGCGGCGCGGGCCTTTCCAGGGTGATGATTTTCCACATCATCAAGGCGGCCGCCGAAAAAGCCGGCATCAGCAAAAGCATCAGCCCGCACACGTTCCGCCACAGCTTTGCCACCCACCTAATCGAAGGCGGGGCCGATTTGCGGGCCGTGCAGGAGATGCTGGGCCACGAAAGCATCACGACCACCGAAATCTACACCCACCTCGACCGCGACTACCTGCGCCAGGTCATCACCCAGTTTCATCCGCGCAGCTAGGCCCGAAGGGCCAGCGATAAGCTGCCAGCAGAACGGGCCGAGGGCCTGCTGTTCAGATTCTGTGGCTCAACAGCCAGTCATCGGCTTCGGCCAGCGAGTCAAAAATCTGGATTTCAAACTGGGTGAACATGTGGTGGGTGGGCGTGGCCAGGAAAGTGGTGGCCAGGGTGCCGGTCCGTACCACGTGGGCCACGTACTGCACGCCGGCCCGGGCGGCGGCCGGGGCCCAGCGCTGGGCCAGCCACAGCAGCGAATCGAACCAGGGGCCATGCAGCTCGGTGTTGTCGTTGAGCAGGCAGCAGCAGGGGTGCTGGCGCAGAATATCGAGCGCTGCCTCGGCGCCCTGGTGGGCCATGTCCGAGGTTACGTGCCCCTGCCAGCTCACGGCCAGCAGGTGCCGCCCCGGGTGGTAGCTAAGCCGGCAATACCCGGGGCTTTCGGGGCTGGACAGCAGGCGCTCGATCATAAGAAAAAGCATAAATAATAAGGAAAATGTATTAACGGTGAAAGCATGAATTGGGATGCCTGTGGCTGTTAAAAGGCTGCTACTTTTGCAACCCTGTTCCTGCAGCCGACCTTCATGCCCGCTTTACCTGGCGCCACCGTTGCGCCCTTTCGTCCGCGCAATGCTCTGCTGGTCGCCGTGGCGGCGCTGCTGCTGCTGGCCCTGGCCTACGTAGCGCCGGCCGGCCGCACCTACATTCTGCTCGACGACAACCTCGACACTGAGCTGGCCACCGGCTACGTGCTGGTGCGCGAAGGTAAAACCCTCGACTACCGCCCCGCCACCAAGGTAGAACGGCTGCTGAACGGGCTGCCCCGCAACGCGTTGCGGCCCGGCCTGCAGCCGCTGGTGGGCCTGCAGGCGCTGCTGCCCACGCTGCCCGCCTACCTGCTCCACGAGCTGCTGGTGCGGCTGGCAGGCCTGCTGAGCATGTTCTGGCTGCTACGCCGCCATCTGCTGCCTGCGCCCCGCCACGCCGCGTTGGGCGCCGCGCTGGCCCTGGCCTGGGCGGTGCTGCCGGCCTACACGGCCTACGGCGTATCGGTGCTGGGGCAGCCGGCGGTAGCGGCCGTGCTGCTGCACCTGCGCCGAGGGCCGGCCCGCTGGCCTTACTGGGCGGTGCTGGTGGGCTTTGGGCTGTGGTCAAGTCTGGTGCTGGCGGGGGTGTTTGTGCTGCTGGCGGGCGGGGCGCTGCTGCTGCACGCGGTCTGGCTGGGCCGCTACCACGCTGCCAGGCGCCTCGCGCTGGGGCTGGCCGTGCTGGCCTCTACATATCTGGTGGTTGAATACCCACTGGTATCGGCGTTACTGGGCGGGCAGTTCGTATCGCACCGGCTCGAGTTTGATTACCGCCGGCTGGTGCCGGGCGGGGTAGGGGCAGGGTTGCTGGCGGCGGCGCGCTACTTTCTGCTGGGCCACTACCACAGTGCGCTGTTTGTGCGGCTGGCCCCGCTGCTGGCGGCCGGCGCGGCGGCGTTGCTGGTCCCGGCCAGCCCTGGCCGCTACCGCTACCGGCGGCAGCTGGCCGGCGCGCTGGTCGCGTTGGGCGGGGCGGCGCTGTTCTGCGGCTTCTACCCCCAGCTGACGGCCGCCGGCCAGCAGGTACTGCCGCTGTTGCGGGCATTTAATCTTTCGCGGCTGCATTTTTTGCTGCCGCTGGCGTGGTTTGCGCTGCTGGCCCTGAGCCTGCGCCAGCTGCCCGCCGGCCGGAGCCGCTGGGCGCTGGTGGGCCTGCAGCTGCTTGTTGGGCTGGGTATGAATACCGAGTGGACGCTGAACGTGCGCCGCCTGCTGGGCCGGCTGCCCGCTGCCGAGCCCACCTACGCCGCCTACGTGGCCCCCGGGCTGTTTGGGCAGGTCAGGCAGGCTATTCTGGCCCGCACCGGCCAGGCGCCGGCTGCTTACCGGGTGGCCTGCCTGGGCCTGCCGCCGGCCGTAGCCACGCTCAACAACTTCTACACCCTCGACGCCTACCTCAACAACTACCCGCTGGCCTACAAGCACGCCTTCCGGCCCCTGATTGCCGGCGAGCTGGCCAAAAGCCCGGACCTGGCCACGTATTTTGATGCCTGGGGCAACCGCTGCTACCTGTTTTCGGCCGAGCTGGGCAGGAACTTCCGGGTGCCCGGCACGCCGGCCCGCACCGTGCAGCACTGGCAGTTTAATGCCGCTGCCTTCCGCCGCCTCGGCGGGCGCTACGTGCTGTCGGCGGTGCGCCTGGCCCGGCCCGAAGCCAGCGGCCTGCGCCTGTTCGGCAGCTACGCCGCGCCCGGTGCTTACTGGCACCTGTGGGTGTACGCGGCGAAATAGGGGGATACTGAGTTGGCGTTCGGCGGGCCTGGCCGCCCCTCGGCGCAACGTAGAGGGTAGAACTCAGCAGGGTAACCGGCCCTTTTGCCCCGCCAGCACCCCTGACCGTCAAACCTCGCGTTTCCCCATCTCATCATTTCACCTCCTTTATGCCTAGATTTGGTTTCTGGCGTACTTTCCAATGGCTAAAAATACCTACAAGCAACCGGCTGAAACCCCTGCCCGGCGCGGCAACGAGCCCCGCCCGGCCGAGCCCCGGCCGGCCCGCAACCAACCCCGGCCCGCGGCTCCGGCGGCGGCCGCCCCGCGTGAGAATCGGCGCAACGAGCCCAAGTCGGCGGCCGCCCCCCGCAAGGAGCGCAGGCCGCTTAAACTGCCGGTTTTCCAGCTGGGCGGGCTGTTCGGCTTTCTGCGCGACCGTCGCTTTCAGCTGTTTCTGGGCTTCTTCCTGCTCTTCAGCTCCATCTACCTCACCATCGCCTTCGTCTCGTTCCTGTTCACCGGCCACGCCGACCAGAGCGTAATCGAAAGCGTGGGCCGCACCTCCCTGCCCGAGGCGGGCCAGGAAACCGGCAACTGGCTGGGCGTAGTGGGTGCGCTGCTGGCCGAATGGCTGATTCAGGATGGCTTTGGCGTGGCCGCGTTTGCCCTGATTCCGATAGTGTTCTTCCTGGGCTATAAAACCGTGTTTCGCCGCGGAATTGTGTCGTTTAGCTACGTCTTGGCGCTGTGCCTGTTCTCCAGCCTCTGGCTGAGCGTGCTGCTGGGCTACGTGGTACTGTCCTTGCAAAGCCCCGGCATTGACCCCACGCTGGCCCACAGCCTCGATTTTCTGTGCGGCGGCATCGGCTACGAAACGGCCTTCTGGCTCGATAGCCTCATCGGCTGGGGCACCGTGCTGCTGTTGGCCTTCCTGCTGATTTCGTTTGTGGTGTTCTTCTTCAACATCACCACCCTCAACCTGGGCAGCAGCCCCGACGAGCCCGCCGAAGAACCCGCCCCCGCCGCCCGCCGTGCCACCAACGAGCCCGCTCCCTGGGCCGTCGATGCGCCCTCCCACGCCGACGACAATCCCCTGGGTCTCACCCTGCGCGACACCCGCACCCCGCAGCCCGTCGCGGCCGACGACACTGACGACACCGACGACGAGCTGGAGGAAGCTGACATGGCGCCCGTTCCGGTCCGTACCGGGGCCGTGGCTTCGGCGGCGCTGGCTACTGCAACTGCCGCGGGCGGCGGGCTGGCAGCCGGCGCCGCAACGCTGCCCCTGAGCGTGGCGCCGGTGGCAGCTGCCGCGGCGGCAGTGCCCAAACCCAGTGGCCCCAGCTTTTCCATTGAGGTGGCCGAGCCCGAGCCCATGCGCGTGCCGGCGGCCCCGGCCGCGGTAGCCAGCGTGCCCACGCCCCTTTCGCTGGCCGATCTGGCCGATGACAGCGCCCCGCTGCCGGCTTCTTTGCCGCTGCCGGTGGCCGCGCCGGCCGTTACGGCCGGGCTCTCGTTCGAAGTGGAAGACGCCACCGGCAAGCCCGAGCTTGATCCTTCGGCCGGCCCCGACATGGCCGTGATTGCCGAGGAAGACGAGGAGGCCGAAGCCATGCCCACCGGCGAGTACGACCCCACGCTCGACCTGCCCCGCTACCAGTACCCGACGCTGGAGCTGCTCAACGACTACGGCCAGGCCAAAGCCCAGGTAACCAAGGAGGAGCTGGAGGCCAACAAGGACCGCATTGTGGAGACGCTGGGCCACTACGGCATCAACATCGCCAGCATCAAGGCCACCATCGGCCCCACCGTTACGCTCTACGAAATCGTGCCCGACGCCGGGGTGCGTATCAGCAAAATCAAGAGCCTGGAAGACGATATTGCGCTGAGCCTGGCGGCGTTGGGCATCCGCATCATTGCGCCCATTCCGGGCAAGGGCACCATCGGCATCGAGGTGCCGAATGCCAAAAAGGAGATGGTGAGCATCCGCTCGGTGTTCAACACCGACAAGTTCATTTCCACGGAAATGGACCTGCCCATTGCCTTCGGCCGCACCATTACCAACGAGGTGTTCGTGGTCGATCTGGCCAAGATGCCCCACCTGCTGATGGCCGGCGCCACCGGCCAGGGTAAGTCGGTCGGCTTGAACGTGATTCTGGCCTCGCTTATCTACAAGCGCCACCCCAGCCAGCTCAAATTCGTGCTCGTCGACCCCAAAAAAGTGGAACTGAGTATCTTCAACAAGATTGAGCGCCATTTCCTGGCCAAGCTGCCCGACACCGAGGAGCCCATCATCACCGATACCAAAAAGGTGGTCAACACGCTCAACTCGCTGTGCATGGAGATGGACAAGCGCTACGATTTGCTCAAGGATGCCGGCTGCCGCAACCTGAAGGAGTACAACCGCAAGTTCGTTGAGCGCCGCCTCAACCCTAAAAAGGGCCACCGCTACATGCCCTTCATTGTGCTGGTGATTGACGAGCTGGCCGACCTGATGATGACGGCCGGCAAGGAGGTCGAAACGCCCATTGCCCGCCTCGCCCAGCTGGCCCGCGCCATCGGCATCCACCTGATTGTGGCCACCCAGCGCCCCTCGGTAAACGTGATTACCGGTATCATCAAGGCTAACTTCCCCTGCCGGATTTCCTTCAAGGTGACGAGCAAAATTGACTCGCGCACCATTCTCGATGCCGGCGGCGCCGACCAGCTCATCGGCCAGGGCGACATGCTCATTTCGCAGGGCTCCGACATCATCCGGGTGCAGTGCGCCTTTATTGATACGCCCGAGGTGGACCGCCTCTGCGACTTCGTGGGCGAGCAGCAGGGCTACCCCGACGCCTATCACCTGCCCGAAGTGGTGGGCGAAAGCGGCGGCGGCAACGGCGACAGCGACGACTTCAACCCCGCCGACCGCGACGCCATGTTTGAGGAAGCCGCCCGCGTTATCGTCACGCACCAGCAGGGCAGCACCTCCCTCATTCAGCGCCGCCTCAAGCTCGGCTACAACCGCGCAGGCCGCCTGATTGACCAGCTGGAGCACGCCGGTATTGTAGGGCCGTTTGAGGGCAGCAAGGCCCGGGAGGTGTTAATTCCCGACGAGTACAGTTTGGAACAGTTGTTGAATACGCTGCCCAAGTAGAGAAGATAGAGGTGAATATAGGGAGGTGAGAAGTGAGACAGAATTCGTTTCTGTGTGTTGTATCTGAACAAAGTCTTACTTCTCACGTCTCTGTACTCACCTCTACCCCATCGGTACTCAACACTTAAAAATCTGTAATGAAAAAATACCTTGCTCTGCTCGCCCTGTCTGTTTCCTTTTCTTCCGTGGCTTCTGCCCAGCAGGACCCCAAGGCGGGGAAGATTCTGGACCAGATGAGCGCCAAATACAAGGCCATGAAGGCCTTTAAAGCTACTTTCACCCAAACCCTCGAGAACGACGCGGCCAAGGTGAAGGAGAATCTGAGCGGCGACATCACGGTGAGCGGCCAGAAGTTCCGGCTGAAGATGAGCGGCCAGGAGGTCATCAACAACGGCCAGACCATGTGGACCTACATGAAGTCGGAAAACGAGGTAAACGTGTCCGACTACGAGCCCGATGAGCAGGAGGTGTCGCCTTCGCAGATTTACACGCTTTACAAGAAAGGCTACAAGTACAACTATGCCGGCGAGGCCAAGGAAGGCGGCGAAATGGTCGACATCATCGACCTGTCGCCCGAAGACCGCAACAACCCCGTGTACAAGGTGCGCCTGAAAGTGGGCCGCAACGACAAAGCCGTGAAAAGCTGGCAGATGTACAAGAAGAACGGCAACCGCTACACCTACCGCATCAGCAAGTTCCTGCCCAACGCGCCGGTCGATGCCACGACCTTCAATTTCGATAAAACCAAGTACAAAGGCGTAAAGGTGATTGACCTTCGCTAGTCATACCGCCCGCCAACCTATTCGGCCCGCTTCTGCTGTTCCAGCAGGGGCGGGCCGGTTTTTTTAGAACGATTCGTCCGTGAGCAAGGCGAGTTCCATAGCAGCTTTTTGATGGCCAAATTTCGCGGCCCACTGAAAATGATCTTTGGCCTCGCGGGACCGGCCCGGAACGTACTGGCCCTGTAACGCTGCTTTTCCGAGTTGGTACAGTGCCCGAGCGCTTTCCTGCTGCGGCCCATGCTCAACGGCGCGCTCGTACCACGCCAGCGCCTGCGGCCAATCTGGAGGAGACAGCAGCGTAAAATAATTACCTAGTGCCACCGCAGCCATAGCTTCGCCTGCCTCGTGGGCCGCGGCTAGCCACCGCCGGGCCGCGGGCAGCTTTACGGGGCCTCCAATACCGCGCAGGTAGCATCGCCCTAAGTCGTGCATGGCCGTAGCGTACCCGGCAATGGCTGCTTTTTTGTACCAGTAGCGAGCTTTAGGATGATTCCTTTGGGTGCCGGTACCTTGTTCGTACATCGTGCCGAGCGCGTGCATGGCATCGACATAGTGTAGATTTGCCGCCGCCGCGAATAGCTGAAATGCCTGGCTGGGGTTCTTAGGCACGCCTAGGCCATTATCGTGCGCTATGGCCAGATTGTAGAGTGCCAGCGGATGATGGGCCGCTGCTGCTTTCTGCAGCCAGAAAACGGCTTTCCCGTAATCTTCCGCTACGCCCCAGCCGTCACCATACATAAGGCCCAGAAAGGCCATGGCGCTGACGTTGCCTAAATCTGCTGCCTGATGAAGCAATACTGCGGCGCGCTTGATATATTTAGAGGAGTGGTTGCGAGTCCAGCGCGAACGGTAGAAGACCACCAGCGCCCGGCGGGTACTTTCTGCCGCAATGCTATTATCGAAAGGTAGGGGCAATGGGCGGGCGGGTTGAAGGTAAACTATAGAACGACCGTGCAAAATATGCAGGAAGATTTTCTCCACTACATCTGGCAGCACCAGTACTTCGATAAAACCGACCTGCGCACCGACGATGGCCAGCTGATAACCGTACTGCGGCCCGGCCACCGCAACCCCGACGCCGGCCCCGATTTCCTGCAGGCCCGCCTGCAGCTGGGAGAGGTGGAGTGGAGCGGGGCTGTAGAAATCCATCTGCGCGCCTCCGACTGGCACCGCCACCAGCACCAAATCGACCCCAAGTACGACCAGGTAGTGCTGCATGTGGTGCTGGTGGCCGACGCGGCGGTGCAGCGCACCAACGGCTCCGAAATTCCGGTGCTGGTGCTGGCCAGCCGGCTGCCGGCCGGCGCCCTGTACGCCTACGAGCAGCTGCGCGGCCAGCCGCCCGAAACCCTGCTGCCCTGCGCCCCGCTGCTGCCCCAGGTATCGGAGCTGACGCGCACCATGATGCTGGGCCGGACCCTGCTGGAGCGTATGGAGCAGAAGGCCGACCGCGTAGCCGAGCTGCACGAACAGCTGGGCCAGGACTGGGAAGCTACCGCCTGGCACGCGCTGGCGGCGGCCTTCGGCTTCCAGAAAAACAGTGAGCCGCTGGCCCGGCTGGCCAAAGCCCTGCCCCTGGCGCTGCTGCGCCGCTACCGCGCTGATGCCCGCCAGCTGGCCGCTCTGGTGTTCGGGCAGGCCGGGTTCCTGGACGAGGAGCCGCCGGATGAGTTCAGCCGGGAGCTGCAGACTGAATTCGGGTTTCTGCGCCACAAGCACAACCTGCACGGCACGGCCCTGGTGGCCCACGAGTGGAACTTCCTGCGGCTGCGGCCGGCCAATTTCCCCACCGTGCGGCTGGCCCAGCTGCTAGCCCTGCTACACGCCCGCCCTACGCTCTTCGACGCTCTGCTCACGGCCCACGACGGGCGGGCACTGGAGCAGTTTTTCCGGGTTCCGCTGCCTGACTACTGGCAGAAACACACCCGCCCCGGCCGCCCCGGCAAAGTGGCCGAGCTGGGCCGCGGCAGCGTGCAGCTGCTGATAACCAACACCGTTGTGCCCCTGCGTGTCGCCTACGCCCGCTCCATTGGCAACCCCGAGCAGGTAGAAGCTGCCCTGACCCTGCTCGACCAGCTGCCCGCCGAGCGCAACCACCTCACCGACGCCTACGAAGCCGCTGGCTTCCGGAACACCTGCGCCGCCGACTCGCAGGCGCTACTGGCCCTGCAGCGCGGCTACTGCGCCCCGCGCCGCTGCGTGCACTGCGG
This sequence comes from Hymenobacter actinosclerus, assembly GCF_900111515.1. Taxonomy (GTDB): domain Bacteria; phylum Bacteroidota; class Bacteroidia; order Cytophagales; family Hymenobacteraceae; genus Hymenobacter; species Hymenobacter actinosclerus. The sequence continues at coordinate 683,397 of NZ_FOHS01000002.1, read as the reverse complement.
CATCGGGGCCAGCCTGCTTCGCAGATGAGCGGCCAGCGGCCAGCGGCAAGCCACAAGCTACAAGCTGCAAGTCAGTTCGGGAAGCTTGCAGCTTGCGGCTTGTAGCTTGCGGCTTGTAGCTTGCGGCTCAAAATGAAAATTCTCCTTGCCCTGTTGCTGAATGCCGGCCTGCTTTGGCTGCTGTGGCGGTGGCTGCCCCGGGCGCGGCAGCTGCCGCAGGTGGGCCGTTGGGTGCTGCCCACGCTGGTGCTGAAGCTGGGGGCTATGGCTCTCACGCTGGTGGCCCTTACCGAGGACGCAGTGTATTTCCTGGACTGGAGCCGTCGCATGACCGAGCAGCTGTGGCAGGCGCCCGGCCAGTGGCTGCAGATGCTTCCGACCGAAGAGTTTCATTGGCGCGGCGCGGCGCTGGTATTCCACGGCTTCTCCAACACGCTTTTTCTGGTCAAGCTGCTGTCGGTGCTGAACCTAGCCAGCCTGGGCAGTGCCGGGCTGAACGCGCTGTACCTGTCAGTATTCAGCTTTATAGGAAGCTGGGAGCTGGTGCGGCAGCTGCGGCGGCTGTGGCCCGAGGCCGTGCCGCTGGCGGGGGTAGGGGCCTTTCTGCTCTGGCCCACGGTGGTGTACTGGAGCTCGGGCCTGACCAAGGAAAGCCTGCTGGTGGGCAGCGGGGCGCTGGTGCTGGCCGCCGCGCTACGGCTGGCTTATGGGCCACCCGTGGGCCGGGCCTGGGCGGTGGCAGGACTGCTGGCGGCCGCGTTGCTGCACTTCAAGATGCGCTACTTCTTCGCCGTGGTGCTGTTTGGGGTGCTGGCCGGACTGGGGCTGATTCGGGTGATGCAGCAGTTGGGGCTGGCCCGCAACCGGCTGGTGCAGGTGGCGCTGCTGCTGGGGCTGCTGGCTGGCGGGGCCTGGGCGGCCGGGGAGGTGAACACCTTGTTTCGGCCCAACAAATTCACCTCCCAGCTCCAGCGCAACTACACCGGCCTGCTGCGCGTGTCGGCCGACCGGCCCCATCTGCGCTACCCCCACCTGCAGCCCACCACCGCCAGCGCGGTGCGCCACGCGCCGCTGGCCGCCTTCAACACGCTGGCGAGGCCCTGGCCCTGGGAGGGCGACTCGGTGCGCTACGTAGCGGCCGGCCTCGAAAACCTGCTGCTACTGGCGCTGCTGGGCGTGGCCCTGGTAGCCGTAGCGCGGGGCCGGGCCGGCCAGTTGCCGTTTGCCCTGGTACTGGCGCTGCTGCTCTATTGCCTGCTACTGGCCGCGCTGCTGGGTCTTACTACGCCCAACCTGGGCACGCTCAGCCGCTACCGCATCACGTTCCTGCCGTTTCTGCTGCTGCTCCTACTCCAAAACGACTACGTGCGCCGCTGGCTGAAGTGAGTTGCCGGTGGTCAGTGGTCAGTTGCCAGTTGCCAGGATAACAGAACGTCATGCTGAGCTTGCCGAAGCATCTCGCGTGCTGACGTTGCCAAAGTAGACCAGACGACGGGATTAGCATTGCACGCGAGATGCTTCGGCAAGCTCAGCATGACGTTCTGTTATCCTGACAACTGGCAACTGGCAACTGACATCTCATCCCGTATCTTTGCTGTTTCGATTTCAATTCTTCTCCGGCCGCCCCGCGGCCGTTTTTTCATAGTATGGAAAATCCTGTAATCATTCTCGGCGCCCAGGCCGTCGGCACGGCCGCCCTCGATGCCTTCCAAAGCAACGATGTAGTGGTATACTGCCTGCTCGACGACGATGCTGCCCTGCAGCAGACCGAGCTCAATGACGTGCCCGTGATGGGCAATACCGACGACAAGGAGCTGCTGAAGCTGCTGGGCAAGAAGTGCGAGGTATTCGTGGCGACCGAAGACACCGCCAGCCGCCGCAGCCTCACCAACATGCTGCGCGAAGAGTACAGCGTGGCCCCCGTCAATGCCATCCACGAGCGGGCCAGCGTTTCGGCCCACGCTTGGCTGGGCCACGGCAACATGGTGGGCGCCAACGCCGTGGTAGCCGGCACCGCCCGCCTCGGCGACGGCTGCATTCTGGGAGCCAATGCCGTAGTCGATGTAAAGGTCGAAATGGCCGACTATGCCCAGCTCGGGGCCGGCGCCATTCTTAACGCCGGCGTTTCGGTGGGCGAGCAGGCGTTCATCGGGGCCGGCGCGGTCGTGGTGGCCGGCGTCAAAATCGGGGCCAAAGCCCGGGTAGGGGCGGGCTCGGTGGTGGTGGCCGATGTGGCCGCGGGCCAGACGGTGTTCGGTAACCCTGCGGCTAAGGTTTAATTTACAGACATGAGACGGTGAGACATGAGAGGTGAGATAAGTGACTGCCTATCTGAGCGGCTATCTGACTCACTTCCCCTATCTCATGGTTTCACATCTCCACAAAGAATGGATTACCTCGTTCTGCTTTACTACTGCTACACGCCGCTGGAGAATCCCGAGCAGTTTCGGGAGGAGCACCACCGGCTGTGCCTGCAGCTGAATTTGCTGGGCCGCATCATTGTAGCCCCCGAGGGCCTCAACGGCACCGTGTCGGGCCGCCGGGCCGACTGTGCGGAGTACATGCGGCTGGTAAAGGCCGACCCGCGCTTTGCCGCTCTGGAGTTCAAGGTGGAGGAAGCCCCGGAGCACACCTTCCGTAAGCTGCACGTGCGCGTGAAGCCCGAAATTGTGCACGTCGGCCTGCCCGCCATCCGGCCCTATGAGCGCACCGGCGTGCACCTCTCGCCCCAGCAGTTCCGCGAGCTGAAGGACCAGCCCGATGTGGTGGTGCTCGACGTGCGCTCCGACTACGAGCACCGCCTGGGCCGCTTCAAGAATGCCGTAACGCTCGATATCGAGAACTTCCGCGAGTTCCCGGACAAAGTGGCCGAGCTGGCGCAGTACAAGGACAAGAAAATCCTGACTTACTGCACCGGCGGCATCAAGTGCGAAAAGGCCAGCGCTTTTCTGCTCGACCAGGGTTTCGATAACGTGTACCAGCTGCACGGCGGCATTATCAAGTACGGGCTGGAGGCCGGGGGCGAGGATTTCGAGGGCAAGTGCTACGTGTTCGATGGCCGCGTGGCCGTCGACGTGAACACCGTCAACCCCAGCATCGTCAGCCAGTGCCAGCACTGCCGCACGCCCTCCGACCGGATGGTGAACTGCGCCAACCCGCACTGCAATGCCCACGTGCCGCTCTGCGAGGCCTGCGCCGAGCAACTGGCCGGCGCCTGCTCGCCCACCTGCCAGACCCACCCCGCCAAGCGCCCCTACGACGGCACCGGCACCTACCCCAAACTCAGCAACCACTACAGCCCCGAACAGGGCCTGGTTTCTTATAAAAGAAGTTATGAATTATAATTATGAATTATGAATTATGAATTATGAATTATGAATTATGAATTATGAATTATGAATTATGAATTATGAATTATGAATTATGAATTATGAATTTTATTTAAAAACCTGAGTCTCACCTTTAATCTCATTCAATCAGAATTGTGGAGGAGGAATTATATAATTCGGTCTAAGTAGGGTCGAAATTCATAATTCATAATTCATAATTCATAATTCTCTTCCCATGCCCATCGCCGAATCAGAATTCATTCTCAACAAAGACGGCAGCGTTTACCACCTCAACCTGCTGCCCGACCATATTTCTGACACCATTATCACCGTCGGCGACCCCGAGCGGGTGCCCAGCGTAAGCGAGCATTTCGATTCTATCGAAACCAAGATTCACAAGCGCGAATTCGTGACCCACGTGGGCTACTACAAGGGCAAGCGCATTGCCGTTATCAGCACCGGCATGGGTACCGATAATATCGATATTCTGATGAATGAGCTCGATGCGCTGGTCAACATCGACTTCATGACCCGCGAGGTGCGGCCCCAGGCCGAGCACATCAGCCTGCGCATTGTGCGGGTGGGCACCAGCGGCTCGTTGCAGGCTGATGTGCCGGTGGGCTCGTTGCTGGCCTCCGAGCACGCTGTGGGCCTCGATTCCCTCATGCAGTTCTATCCGCTGGTAGAAACCGGCCTGGAGGTAGAAGTAGCCCAGGGCATCCAGCAGGCCCTGCAGCTGCCCTACCGCCCGTACTGCGTGCGGGGCTCCGATTTGCTGCGCGAGCAGATCGGCCATGATATGATTATGGGCAATACGCTCACCTGCCCCGGTTTCTATGGCCCCCAGGGCCGGGTGCTGCGCCTCGATCTGCGCCTGCCCCACCTCATTGAGGCCTACCAGAACTACCGCTACCAGAGCGCCGAGGGCGAGTTCCGGCTCACCAACTTCGAGATGGAAACGGCCGGCTACTACTCGCTGGGCCGCATGCTGGGCCACGAGGTGCTCTCGCTCAACGCCATCGTGGCCAACCGCGCCACCGGCGAGTTTGCCACCAACGCCGACCAGATTGTGGGCGACCTGATCCAGAAAACCCTCGACCGGCTCTAGGATCACAGGTAAGCACGGATTTCAACAGATTTAGCTCCGCTGTCCTTCGGCTCACGGATTTTGTAGACGGAAAAAAGGGGCGCAGCCATGGCTGCGCCCCTTTTTTCTTGTGGGCTGGTGGTGCCACAGGGCGTTGCTGGAAGCCGGTTTCGGCGAGCCGGGAGATAGGGTGAGTAAACAGATGAGCGGGGTGAAGTAATGCAAATGCAAAAGTCCCGTTTTCTCTGCCAGAGAGAAAGCGGGACCTAGTTGGATGACGGTTGGGCTAACGGCTGGCTGAGGGCCTAATAGAAGTCGAAGCCCAATACTGAGCGCAGCGGGAGGGAGGCGCCGGCTTTGAGGGTCAGAAAGTCGGCATCGGTGGCCCACACGGTCGTTTGCACGCGTTTGGTAGTGCCATCGGCCGTCTGGAAATAGATGTCAACTTTGCCGTGGTAGCCATTACCCAGCGTGGTGGCACGCTCGGCCGAGTAGCGTCGTATCTGCCGGTCGGCCACTGCGGGTAGCACGTCTTCGGTGGCGAAGCGACAGTTACGCAAAGATTCCTTGGTAACGGTTTCGGCGTTTTGTTTCATCTCGAACATGGCCCGGATAGTTTGTTGGAACAAGGGTTAAGATAAGCGGATGATTTGCCAACTGCAATTCCTCAAACCCAAATTTCAAGCCAGTCCAGCCGGCCCACCGTGCAGACTGGTCGGACGCCAACCCGGCTACCCCAGGTCGGCCAGGAAGGCCATGGTGTCTACGCCGTCGGCGTAGTCGGCCAGGGCGGGGTGCTGGGCCTGGCCAAACGCGAACGAGCCCGGGTAATGCCCACCGCCCGAGACGAGACACTGGGTCTGGGCCGCCACATCGGTGAGCTGATCGACCAGATCGACCTCACTGGTATACGTGCTGTAGTGCAGCACCGAGATGGGCGACACGAGCCGGGCGCTTTCGGTGAGCAGCAGGAAACCCGAGTCGAGGTGGGGCACGGCATTAACGAGCATAATGCTCTTGTTGTAGTCGTAGTTGTTCTGGTAGCGGTGGTGGCCCAGCACGTGGTGCCAGGGCTGCAGGGCATCGAGCAGCAGCGGGAAGCTGTAGCCGGCGGGGGCGTACACCTTGCTCACGTTGCGGCACCCTAGGCCGTAGTAGCGGAAAATATCGGCACCCAGCAACCCCAGCTCGTGGGGCGTTTCGCGGCCCGTAAGTACGGCCAGACTGGTGCGGTTGCGCCGGATGATATGGGGCTTCTTGCCGAAGTAGTACTCGAAGTAGCGGGCCGTATTATCAGAACCGGTGGCAATGAACGCATCGGCGGCGTTGAGGCGCTCGGCCAGCTGCACGGCAGTGGCGAAGCGCGGTTCGAGGCGCGTCAGCTCGTTTAGCACCCAGCGCATGAGCACCGTATCGTCGGAGCTGAGCTTGGCCAGCAGGTGATGGCCGCTGAGCAGTACGCACAGCGCGTCGTGGAAGCCGACCAGCGGGATGTTGCCGGCCATTACCACGCCCACCACCCGGGGGGCCGGGTCGGGCTCGGGGCGGTAGCGGCCGGCCCACTGGCGCAGGGGCTGCTCGCGCAGCAGCTCGGCAATGCCTTCGAGGGCCGCGCGCACATTGGGCTCATCAAACCAGGCGTTGTTGTTACGGGCCCGGATGCAAAGCTCCATCAGCTCTTCGGCCTGAGCGGGGGCGAGCAAAGCGGTGAGGCGCTGGCCCAGGGCCACAAAAGCGGCAAGGCGGTCGGCGTGGGTCATGTATAGAAAGCTGAAAAGGCGAAGGAGAAGGGCAGCCCGAGCTGCCGACGAATGAAAACAATATCGGTGGCCCGAAATTACATACCATATACGTAGGGGTGTTCGGCGAATGCCTACTTTTGCCTTTTCGTATCCTGCCTGCGGCCGCTTACGTACCCTACTTACCCGATTTTCTCTCCCTAACGACTCCCGAGGCTATGGCCATCATGATAACCGACGAGTGCATCAACTGTGGTGCCTGCGAACCGGAATGCCCCAACACCGCTATTTACGAGGGCGGCGCCGCCTGGCGCTGGGCCGACGGCACTACCCTGAAAGACGTGCAGCTCGACGGCGGCCAGACCGTATCGGGCGTAGCGCCCCAAACCCCCGTTTCCGACGAGTACTACTACATCGTGTCGGATAAGTGCACCGAATGCGTCGGCTTCCACGAGGAGCCCCAGTGCGCCGCCGTCTGCCCCGTCGACTGCTGCGTAGACGACCCCGACTACCGCGAATCGCAGGAAAAGCTGCTAGCCAAACAGCAGTGGCTGCACAAGATCACGGATTAGCACGGATTTTAGCGGATTTCACGGATTTTGTAGACGGCTCCTGGCAACGGGGGCCGTTTGTTTTTTACTGGCAGGACTAATGCGGCGGGTTGTGTAAGAAGCGCTTGAATTTCAAACTTGCTTCTCCAAAGTTTATGAGCAGCGCCACTTCCAACCGGTATGCCTTCAGGTAATTTATTATTTGGGCGTGGTGGGCTTCTGTTATCTCATTCACTGCCTTCAGTTCGACTAAAACATGCTCTTCAACCAGAAAATCAGCTCTTCTCGATCCTATATTTATCTGCTTGTAGAAGACCGGCAGGTTTATTTCTCCTTGAAATTTTAGGTTTGCCTGCTTCAATTCAACAGCTAAGCTACGCTGATAAATCACCTCTGGAAAACCACTGCCCAATTCTGTATGAACCCGCATTGCACAGCCTATTATAGCTTTTGTCAGCTCGGTATAACGATTATCTAGCAGCATAATGGCAAATGGCTTTTGGCAATTCTTGAAAGTAAACAAACTACGACTACCAGTAAAAAACAAACGGCCCCCGTTGCCAGGAGCCGTCTACAAAATTCGTGAAATCCGCTAAAATCCGTGCTAATCCGTGATCAGCTGCCGCAGTTGAAGTACTTGTCGTGGGCCGATTCGGGGATGAGGCGGAACTGGCTGAGCAGCTTGATGGGCCAGCGCAGGCGGCGGATGAGCGCGTAATTGTTGGGGTAGGAGCGGAAGGTAGTAGGGGGCGTGGCCACAATTTTCTCGAACTCCTCGCGGCTCAGGCCCAGGCGCTTGATACAAAGGCTGATGACCTTTTCATCTTCGATAGAGTTGACATGGCGCACCTTTTCCAGCGCCTCCGTCCGGAGCATCTGGCCCGAGCGTACGAGGGCCGAGTAGTTGAACAGCCGCCGGTCGATGTTGAATTTGGTGCGGTTGAGGTAGTAGATGACGCTCTGGTACAGATCGTCGAAGTAGTGGGCGCCGGGGTTCACCCAGTCCAGTTCCTTTTGCAGCAACGCATCCACGTCAGCGCGTACGTAATCGACGTGGTAGAGCAGCGTAACGGTTTTGATGCGGCGGATGAAGGCGTAGTAGAACATTTCCTTCACATCCAGGTGAAAGCCCGGATCAGCGGCTTTCCAGGGGCGTAGCGGCACCGTGCCGAACTGCTTGTGTACCGCCTTCAGGTACTTGCCGTCGAGGTAGTTCCAGCTCAGGGGGGCAATGCCCTCAGTGCGAAACGACTGTCCGATGATGATGCGCTGAATGCCTTCCTTGGCCGCCACCCCGTAGAGGGCCGTGGCAATGCCTACGTCGGTGCCCTCTTCCATATCGGGCACGGAGGCCTTTAAAAAGGCAATTTTGAGGTCCTTGGACTCGCGCCAGTCGGAGGTGATGGTGCGCATTTCCACGCCCAGCTTCTGGCAGGCCTTGGTCATGTTCTCGCCCGCTATGGGGTTGCCGAAGCCGTCGTTGAAGTGCACGGCCAGCGGCCGCAGGCCCAGCTTTTCGACGCAATACCAGAGCGTGAATGAGGAGTCGCGGCCCCCGCTCACGCCCAGTACGCAGTCGTAGCGCTTGCCCCGGCCCAGGCGTTTCATATCGGCCGCCAGCGCCTGCACATGCCGTTCGCCGGCTTCGCCTAAGGGGCAGGCGCGGTCCATTTTGTCATGCAACAGGCAAAAATTGCACTCGCCTCGGGCATCGAAGTTGATGCCGGGTACGGTAGTGTCCATGATGCAACGGTTGCATTGCTGGTAATAGTCGGCCATTCAGAACGAGATAGAAGAAACGGAAAAGCAGGGCGGCTGTGAAGTTCGGGGCCTATTTGGCGGGCAGCTCATCGAACCGAAAACCCCGGCGGGCCAGCATCTGTCCGATTTGGGTGCCCTGCTCGGCGCGCACCGGCCGGGGCAAATCGGCCACCACGAGCTGGCCGGCAAATTCGTTGAAAACCCCTTGGGCCCGGATGCCGCCCGCATCGACGGCCAGCGAGCAGCCGATGCTTTTCTTGCCCTCGTAGGGCCCCCCCACGATGTAGCCCACCGACGTAGTGCCCACGACGCTCACGTTATAAAGCTGCGCCAGAATGGAGTAAGGCTTGATCCACTTCTCGCTGTAGGGGTCGTGCTCCTCGGTAATAGAGAAATCGACGGTCCAGGAAGAAGGGGAAAGGATGAACTCGGCGCCCATGCGGGCCAGTGTGTGCCCGATGGCCAGGCCGTCGAGGAAGTTGTCGGCGCAGATGTTCACGCCGATTTTGCCCAGCGGCGTGTCCACCACGTTCAGCGTCTGGCCCACGGCGTAAAACGGAAACTCAACTTCGAGCAGGTTGATTTTGTGGTATTTGCAGATGATGTCGCCGGCCGGGGTGATGAGCAGCGCGGCGTTGTAGTTGCGGCCATCAGGCGCGCGCTCGGTCAGGCCGGCGCACACATATAGGCCGTGCTGGCGGGCGGCCTGGCAGAGGCGGTCGGAGTAGGAGCCGGGGATGGGCTGGGCCTCGGTCAGGGCGCTGGGGTGGGTCCAGGCGAAGTCGAGGGTTTCGGGCAGCAGTACCAGCTCGCAGCCCTGGGCGGCGGCATCGGCCACCATGCGCTCGGCCCGGGCGAGGTTGCGGTCCGGTTCGCCGCCTTCTACCAGCAGCTGACCCAGGCCCACGCGCAGGCTGCCGGCGAAAGTGGCAGCGGTAGCAGCTGGTGGGGCAACCGGCGGCAGTGGGGCGGGCTGCGGAACGGAGGGTTTACGACGCGAGAAAAAAGCCATGGGCAAGCAGTGGAAACACGGGAAGGGCAGTAGCAGGGCTTCGAGCAGACTTCTGCCAGAAGCGCTACAACCAGAAGCCCCACAACAAAAGGTGCTACCCCGGCTTCAAAAATAAACAATGAGCACCGATGCAGCGGCGCCGAGGGCCATAAAAAATACGCAGGGGCTACCCCGCTTCCGGCCCCGGCCCGAAATACCTACTTTTGCAGCCATATCTGCCCCCGAATTTTTCTCCGACCGATGTCCATCGCCAAAACCTATACGCCCGCCGACGTTGAAGCCAAATGGTACCAGCGCTGGCAGGAGCAGGGCTTTTTCAAAGCCAAAGCCAACCCCCGCAAGCAACCGTATTCGGTCGTGATTCCGCCGCCCAACGTAACGGGCGTGCTGCACATGGGCCACATGCTCAACAATACCATTCAGGACGTGCTGGTGCGCCGGGCCCGGATGCAGGGCTTCGAGGCCTGCTGGGTGCCCGGCACCGACCACGCCTCCATTGCCACCGAGGCCAAAGTGGTATCGTTGCTCAAAGAGCAGGGCATCGAGAAAAAGGACCTCACCCGCGAGCAATTCCTGGACCATGCCTTCGCCTGGAAGGAAAAATACGGCGGCATCATCCTCGAGCAGCTCAAGCAGCTGGGCGCCTCCTGCGACTGGGACCGGACCCGCTTCACCATGGAGCCCAAGCTGACCGAGGCAGTATTGCGCGTGTTCGTCGACCTGCACCAGAAAGGCCTCATCTACCGTGGTGTGCGCATGGTGAACTGGGACCCGCTGGGCCAAACCGCCATTTCCGACGAGGAAGTCATCCCGAAAGACGTGATGGCCAAGATGTACTATCTCAAATATGAGATAGTGGGAGCTGCAAGCTACAAGCCGCAAGCTGCAAGTCAGAACGAAAGCTTGTCGCTTGAAGCTGATAGCTTGCAGCTCATAATCGCCACTTCCCGGCCGGAAACCATTATGGCCGACGTGGCGGTGGCCGTGAACCCGAAGGATCCGCGCTACCAGCATTTGATTGGGCAGCGGGTGCGGATTCCGCTGCTGGGGCGCGACATTCCGGTGATTGGCGACGAGTACGTGAGCATCGATTTTGGCACCGGGGCGCTGAAGGTGACGCCGGCCCACGACCTCAACGACTACGAGCTGGGCGTGAAGCACAAGCTGCCCGTTATTGATATTCTGAATAACGATGGCACGCTCAATGAGCAGGCCAAGCTGTACGTGGGCCAGGACCGTTTCGCGGCCCGGCGCAACATTGTGAAGGACCTGGAAGAGGCCGGCCACCTGGTGAAGGTGGAGGAGTATGCCAGCATCGTGCAGACCTCGGAGCGCACCAAGGCCGTAATTGAGCCCAAGCTGAGCTTGCAGTGGTTCCTGAAAATGGAGCACCTGGCCAAACCCGCTTTGGAGGTGGTGGAAAACGACACCGTTCAGTTGCACCCGGCCAAGTTCAAGAACACCTACCGGGTGTGGATGGAGAACGTGCGCGACTGGTGCATCTCGCGCCAGCTCTGGTGGGGCCAGCAGATTCCGGCCTACTACCTGCCCGATGGCACCTACGTAGTGGCCCTCACGCCCGACGAGGCGCTGGCCCAGGCCCGCACCCAGCCCGGCAACGAGGCCCTGACCTTGGCCGATTTGCGCCAGGACGAGGACGTGCTAGATACCTGGTTTTCGTCGTGGCTGTGGCCGATTTCGGTGTTTGATGGGTTCGAGGACCCCGATAACGCCGACGTCAACTATTTCTACCCCACCAACGACCTGGTAACCGGCCCCGACATCCTGTTTTTCTGGGTGGCCCGCATGATTATGGCCGGCCTGGAGTTCCGCAAGGAAGTGCCGTTCAAAAACGTGTACCTGACCGGCATCGTGCGCGACGCCCAGGGCCGCAAGATGAGCAAGCAGCTCGGCAACTCGCCCGACCCGCTCGACCTGATTGCCCAGTTCGGGGCCGACGGCGTGCGCACCGGCATGCTGTTCTCGGCTCCGGCCGGCAACGATTTGCTCTATGATGAGAAGCTGGTGGAGCAGGGCCGCAACTTCAGCAACAAGCTCTGGAACGCGTTCCGCCTGATTAAGGGCTGGGAAGTGGATGCGGAGTTGCCCTTCGCCAACGACAAGGCCGTGGAGTGGTTCGGGGCGCGCCTGCAGGCCGCCATTGCCGAGGTGGATGAGCACTTCGAGAAGTTCCGGATTTCGGATGCGCTGATGACGGTGTATAAGCTGGTCTGGGACGACTACTGCTCCGTGTATCTGGAGATGATCAAGCCCGCCTACCAGGCCCCCATCGACCCCGAAACCCTGCGCCACACCAGCGCCTACCTCGAAACGCTGCTGCGCCTGCTGCACCCGTTCATGCCGTTTATCACGGAGGAAATCTGGCATGAGCTGAAGGCGCGCGGGCCCAAGGAGTACGTGTGCGTGGCCGCCTGGCCCAAGCCCCAGCCCGTGGCGGGTGCCGCTGCGCTGCTGGCCCGCATGGCCCAGGCGCTGGAAATCGTGGGCGGCGTGCGCACCATCCGCAACCAGAAGGGCCTGGGCCCCAACAAACCCCTCACGCTGGCCGCCAAAACCACCGACGCCGAGCTGCAAACCCTGCTGACGGACTACACGGGTATCATCCGCAAGCTGGCCGCCCTCACCGAGGTATCGGTGGTGGAGGCTGCCCCGGCCGCCGCCGTGGGCTTCGTGGCCGGCGGGGCCGAGTTCTTCGTGCCCCTGGAAGGGCAGATTGACCTCGGGGCCGAAAAGGAGCGCCTCACCAAGGAGCTGGACTACGCCCAGGGTTTCCGCGCCTCGGTGAGCAAAAAGCTCAGCAACGAGAAGTTCGTGGCCAACGCCAAACCCGAGCTGGTGGAGCGCGAGCGGCAGAAGCTGACCGATGCCGAAGCCCAGATTGCGGCGCTGCAGCAGCAGCTGGCAGGGCTGTAGGTTCGTCTGCTGAATAAGAATCGGGAATCAGCCGGCCGGTTGCTCGTTGAGCGGCCGGCCGGCCGTGTTTGGCGCGTATTTTAGATTGTTGAGCGAGCAAAGAGGTAATTATTGCCATAGTGCGATATATTCGAAGCGGTGAAAAGCTTCCTCCTCGTCTTGCTGTGTTGCCTGAGCCTGGCTGGTCCGGTCAGCGCGAACCAATCTACTGCCCAGGCCGACAGTCTGTTGCGGTTGCTGAAGGTCTCGCGGCCGGATACGAATCGGGTGAATCTGCTGATTCAGCTGGCCTGGGCCCGCACCGATGATAGTCCCTTGTCGGCCATCAGCTACGGGCAGCGGGGGCGTCAGCTGGCGCACGAGCTCCGGTTTCCGCGCGGCGAGTGCCGGACGCTGCTCATGCTGGGCTGGGCCTTTCTGCGGTCCGGCAACTACCCCACGGCCGTGCAGTCGATGCAGGCGGCGCGGCGCCTGGCCGAGCAGGTCAACTACCGCAGCGGCCAGGTACACGCCGATAACGGCATGGGCTATGCCCACCTGGAGCAGGGCAGCCCCCGGCTGGCATTGCGCTACCTTTTCCGGGCAGTGCGCCGGGCCGAAGCCCTGCACGATATGCCGCTGCTGACCCCCATTCCGGGCAATATCGGCCAGGCCTATCTGCAGCTGAACAAAACCGACTCGGCCCGCCACTATATAGAATGGGGCTACCGGCTCGATTTGCAGCAGCAGGACTGGCATAGCGAAATCGGCGACCTGGCACTGCTGGGCGACGTAGCTATGCAGAGCGGCCAGCCGCAGCAGGCGCGCACCTACTACCGGCGCTGCATCGAGCGGGCCCAGTACCGGCCTATCTCGTACGCGCTGTGCCAGGCCTGGCTGGGACTGGCCCGCGTGGCCAGTCAGCAAAACCAGCCCACCGAGGCACTGACGTATGCGCAGCGGGCGCTGGAGGCCAGCGAGCAGGGCGGGTACGCCCGCGGCATTCTTATTGCCAGCGAGGCGCTGGCCAACCAATACGAAGCCCGGGGCGACACGGCCCGCGCCTTTGCCCATCTGCGCCGGGCCAGCCAGACCAACAGCCGGCTTTTCAGCCTCAACCGCCTGGTGCAGGTGCAGGCGCTCGATTTTGGCGAGCAGCTGCGGCGGCAGGAACGGGGCGACGAGCGGCGCCAGCAGGAAGCGGAGCGGCGGCAGAATCTGCTGCTGGGCACCCTGCTGCTGCTGTTGCTGGGCTCCGGCGTAGGCTATCTGCTTATCAACCGCCAGCACCTGCGGCGGGAGGTGGCGCTGGTGCAGGACCGCCAGCAGCTGGAACGGCGCTACGCGGCCGAGATTATGCAGGTAGAGGAAAAGGAGCGCCGCCGGGTGGGGGCCGATCTGCACGACGGCGTGGGCCAGCTGCTGTGCGCGGCCCACATGAACCTGGCCGCCTTGCAGCAGCAGCTTCCCCTGGCCGAGCCGCAGCAGCAGTCGCTGCTGGCCACGGCCGTCGCCACCATCGACGAGTCGGTGCGCGAAATCCGGAGTATTTCGCACGGACTGGCCCCGGTGGCGCTGCTGGAGCGCGGCCTGGCACCGGCAGCGCAGCAACTGCTGAGCCGCCTGCGCTACTCGGACCCCGGGCTGGCGGTGCGCCTGCACACGGTCGGTTTGCCCGTGCCGGGGCTGTCGGTGGCGGCTCAGGCGCTGGTGTATCGTATTCTGCAGGAAGCCGTGCAGAACGTGCTGCGCCACGCCCAGGCCACGGAGCTAACCGTGCAGCTGCTGGGCACTGCCACCGACCTGACCATGATGGTGGAGGACAACGGCCTGGGCTTTGAGAACATAACCGATGGCCTGGGCATGCACAACATCCGCCTGCGGGCGCGCTACCTCAACGCTCAGTTGGAGTTTGATTCGGAGCCCGGCCACGGTACCACGCTCACGCTACGCGTGCCGTTGCAAACCCCACCGGCCGCGCCGGCGGCGTAACTTGCGGGTCCGTCCGGCAGTTTACCCCGCACCGGCCCCGTGCTGCTGCCGGGCGGCCCGTTGGCTGCTGCCGGCCCGGCTGGTTTCTTAACTTCGATTTTTGCTTCCATGTCTGTTCCTCCCATTGCGGCCATCAAGCCCCACCCGCTCGTTTCGCCTTTCGGCACCCGCACCGATAACTACTACTGGCTCAATGAGCGCGAAAACCCCGCGGTGCTCGACTACCTGAAGGCCGAAAACGCCTATTTCGACCAGCAGATGGCCCCGGCCAACGACCTGGATGAGCGGCTGTTTCAGGAAATGAAGGGCCGCATCCGCGAGCAGGACGAGTCGGTGCCCTACCGCGACAATGGCTATTTCTACTACGTGCGCTTCGTGGAAGGCGGCGAGTATCCGGTGTACTGCCGCAAGCCCGGCAGCCTCAAGGCCCCCGAAGAGGTGCTGCTCGACGGCAACGCCCTGGCCGAGGGCCAGGACTACTACCACATCGGCGGCCTGGAGGTGAGCGACGACAACCGCACGCTGGTCTACTCGGAGGACACGGTAAGCCGCCGCCTGTACACGCTGCGCTTCCGCGACCTTGAAACCGGGCAGCCCTACCCCGAAGCCCTGGCCAACACCAGCGGCAACGCCGTGTGGGCCACCGACAACCGCACCGTTTTCTACACCCGCAAAGACCCCGACACGCTGCTCGACTACCAGCTCTGGCGCCACACGCTGGGCACCGATCCGGCCGCCGATGAGCTGGTGTACGAGGAAGCCGACGCGGCCTTTTACCTGCACGTACACCGCTCGAAGTCGCGCGAGTACGTGTTTTTGAGCATCGGGAGCACCATGTCGTCGGAAGTGCGCTACCTGCGGGCCGATGCGCCGCGGGCGGAGATGCAAGTGTTTCTGGCCCGCGAGGATGACCACCTTTACGAAGTGGAGCACTTCGGGCCCGATTTCTACGTGCTTTCCAACGACCAGGCGCCCAATTTCCGGCTGCTGAAAACGCCCGTGGCCGACACCGCCAAAACGGCCTGGCAGGTGGTGATTCCGCACCGCGACGACGTGTTTCTGGAGAACATGGAGCTATTTCGCGAGTACCTGGTGCTGGGTGAGCGGCACGAGGGGCTGCTGCGGCTGCGCGTGATCCGCTGGGCCGACGGGCAGGAGCACTACCTCAACTTCGGCGAGCCCACCTACACGGCCGCCATCAGCATCAACCCCGAGTTCGATACGCCCGTGCTCCGCTACGGCTACTCTTCGCTCACCACGCCCACCTCTACCTTCGACTACGACATGGCCACCCGCACCCGTACGCTGCTCAAGGAGCAGACCGTGCTGGGCGGTTTTAGCAAGGAAGACTACGTAACCGAGCGCCAGTACGCCCCGGCCGCCGATGGCACGCTCATTCCGATGTCGATTGTTTACAAAAAGGGCTTCGAGAAGAATGGCCGCGCCCCGCTGCTGCAATACGCCTACGGCTCGTACGGCCTCTCGATGGACGCCACCTTCAGTGCCTCGCGCCTGAGCCTGCTCAACCGGGGCTTTGCCTACGTGATTTGCCACATCCGGGGCGGGCAGGAGCTGGGCCGGCACTGGTACGAAGGCGGCAAGAAGCTGGCGAAAATGAACACCTTCACCGATTTCACCGACTGCTCGCAGTACCTGATTGCGCAGCGTTACACCTCCGCCGACACATTGTTTGCTATGGGCGGTTCGGCCGGTGGGCTGCTGATGGGCGCCGTGCTCAACCAGCATCCCGAGCTCTACAAAGGCGTGGTGGCCGCCGTGCCCTTCGTGGACGTGGTAACGACCATGCTCGACGAAACAATTCCGCTGACCACCGGCGAGTACGATGAGTGGGGCAACCCCAACCAGCAGCAGTTCTACGACTA
The DNA here is from genome assembly GCF_900111515.1 of Hymenobacter actinosclerus. Classification (GTDB taxonomy): domain Bacteria; phylum Bacteroidota; class Bacteroidia; order Cytophagales; family Hymenobacteraceae; genus Hymenobacter; species Hymenobacter actinosclerus. The sequence continues at coordinate 667,130 of NZ_FOHS01000002.1, read as the reverse complement.
CATGCTGTCGTACTCGCCCTACGACAACGTGCGCGCCCAGGCCTACCCCAACCTGCTCGTCACCACCGGCCTGCACGACTCGCAGGTGCAGTACTTCGAGCCCGCCAAGTGGGTGGCCAAGCTGCGGGCCACCAAAACCGACAACAACCTGCTGCTGCTGCACACCGACCTGAGCGCCGGCCACGGCGGGGCCTCGGGCCGCTTCCAGAGCCTGCGCGACACGGCCCGGCACTTTGCCTTCCTGCTGATGTTGCTGGGCGAGCGATAGAAGCGGAGACTTTTTCTTGCTGACTTTTCCTTGCGCGTGCCACTTGCGGCGCAAAGTTGTGTCTGTGCCTTAGTCCTCCGGATTTTGCGGGGGTCGTTTTTCTAATTCAAGAATGAAGAAGTACGCATTGCTGCTGGCCCTGGGTGGTTACGCAGCCACGGGGCTGGCCCAGGCCCCAACCGGCTCCGGCCGGCCCGCCGGGCAAATGCAGGCCGAACCCGGCACCGGGCGCGTGACCGGTACTGTCATTGACGCCGCCACCAGGCAGCCCGTGCCCTACGCCACGGTGGTGCTGCTAAGCCCCGCTACCGGCAAGCCCGTCGATGGCACTTCGGCCGATGAGAGCGGCAAGTTCAGCATTCCGCGGCTGCGGGCCGGCACCTACACGGTGCAGGTCAGCTTTATTGGCTACAAGAATTTCGAGAAGCCGGGCGTAGTCATCACCGAGGCCGGCAACACGCTCAACCTGGGCAGCCTGAGCATCGAAAGCACGGCCCAGGCCCTGAAGGAAGTGGTGGTAGAGGGCCAGCGCGCCCTGATCGAGGAGAAGGTAGACCGCACGGTGTACAACGCCGAAAAGGACGAAACCACCCGCGGCGGCGACGCCACCGATGTGCTGCGCCGCGTGCCCCTGCTCTCGGTCGACCTCGACGGCAACGTGAGTCTGCGCGGCTCCAGCAACATCCGGGTGCTCATCAACAACCGGCCCAGCACCATCTCGGCCAGCAGCATTGCCGACGCGCTCAAGCAGATTCCGGCCGACCAGATCAAGAGCGTGGAAGTCATTACCTCGCCCTCGGCCAAGTACGACGCCGAAGGCTCGGGCGGCATCATCAACATCGTCACCAAGCAAAACAACCTGCGCGGCTTCACGCTCGATACCCGCATCAGCGCCGGCTCGCGCAGCAGCAACCTGGGCCTGAGCGCGGCCTACCGCACCGGCAAAATGGGCTTCTCGTTCAATGCCGGGGGCCGCGGCCAGTACAACACGCCCGGCCGCTTCGAAAACGAGCAGCTCAGCTACCGCCTGCCCGCCAGCAACGACCCCGCCGAACGCACGGCCGTCAGCCGCTCGCTGCAGCAGGCCGATACGCGCCAGAACAACGTGTTCGGGCGTTACTCGCTGGGCTGGGACTACGAAATCAACAAGTACAACTTTGTGGCCGCCTCGGTGCAGCTGGGCCAGCGCGACGGCACCAGCTACCAGGACCACCTGCGCTCGAATACCACCTTCTTCCGGGCTCAGGGCGACACGGTAATCAGCAGCCTGCGCGATGTGAAGGTGCTCGACAACTCGATTACGCTGGATGCCACGCTCAGCTACACGCGCACCTTCGAAAAGCCGCGCCAGGAGTTCAGCGTGCTGGGCCAGTACAGCCGCAACGTGCGCACCAACAACTTCACCAACGCCATCCGCGAGGGCCGCGGCGAGGGCGACTTCCTGCGCAACATCAACGACAGCTACAACGAGGAGTACACGCTGCAGGCCGATTACGTAACGCCCATCAGGGAAAACCAGATTCTGGAATTCGGGGCCAAAGACATCATCCGTCGTGTGAACAGCGACTATACCACGCTGCTCAACGGGCAGCCCCAGGTGGGGCAGGGGCTCTCCAACATCTTCACCTACGACCAGAACGTAGCCGCCGCCTACGCCGCTTACACGCTCACGTTGCTGAAGAATTACACCTTCAAGCCCGGCGTCCGCTACGAGTACACCACCATCAACGCCGACTTCAAAAATGAGCAGCAGCGGGCCGCTTCCATTCCGTCGTACGGGGTGCTGGTGCCCAGCCTGAACCTCTCGCGCAAGCTGGCCAACGGCAACCTGGTAAAGGCAGCCTACAACCGCCGGATTCAGCGCCCGTCGCTGCAGTTCCTCAACCCCAACCGCCAGGCCTCCAACCCGCTCAACGTAACCATCGGTAATCCCGAGCTGCGGCCCGAGTACACCAACAACTACGAGCTGGCCTATAACACGTTTGTCAAGCAGACTTCGCTCAACTTCTCGGTGTTCGCCCGCAATACCACCGGCTCCATCCAGTCGGTGCGCACCACCAGCCTCGACACCATCATCACCCGTTTCCGCAACATCGGCACCGAAAATGCCTACGGCGGCAGCCTGAGCGCCAACGTCAACATCAACAAGAAATTTACGCTCAGCGGGGGCACCGACGTGTTCTACGCCGTGCTCGACAACAACTCTCCCGACCCCGTGCTGGCGGCCCGCAATACCGGCGTCGTCGTTAGTGGCCGCCTGATTGCCAGCTACACGTTCGAGAATGGCTGGGGCTTCCAGAGCTTCGCCTTCTACCGGGGCCGGCAGGTGCAATTGCAGGGCTACCAGGGCGGTTTCGGTATTTATAGCCTGAGTCTGAAAAAGGATTTCGCCGAGAAGCGCGGCTCGTTCGGCATCGGCGCCGACAACTTCTTCACGCCCGAGTTTAAAATCCGCAGCCGCGTCGAGTCGCCGGTGCTCGACCAGAACAGCGTGAACGTGCTGCGTCGTGCCGGCGTCCGCGTCAACCTAAGTTACCGCATCGGCAAGCTCACCACCGAGCAGCGCCCCCGCCGCCGCCGTGCCATCAGCAACGACGACCTGAAGGAAGGCGGCAGCACCACGCCCGACGCCGGCGGCCAGCAGTAAGCAAGCTGCCATTCCGACGAAACAGGAAGCCGGGGCAGGTCATTGAACAATGTAATTCGATGACCTGCCCCGGCTTCCTGTTTCGTCGGAATGGCAGCTTCTACTTCTCCCGCATTCTATTTCTCCCGCAAGCTGTCGGGCACGGGGCCGCGCTGGAGTTGGCTGAGCTTGTTCTGGAGCTGGAAGGTGACAATCTCGCAGTCGTGGAACCGCTGCTCAGACTGCTTCAGCGCAGTTTCGGTGTTGGTCAGGCGCTGGTATAGGAACAGGATGAGGCCAAGCGCAACCAACAGCGCCGCCAGGGGCAGGAATTTTTTCATGAGGAAGGATAATGTGTAAAAAGCCAAAACTGCGTTGGAGACAAGCGACCCAGCCAACGGCACCCAAAAGTAGGTTCTGACCATCAAAAAGGCCCCGCCGTGTAACCACAGCGGGGCCTTTTACATAAATTCTAAGACCTAAGACCTAAGACCTAAGACCTAAGACCTAAGACCTAAATGCTCGTGTTGGGGTCGAACTGCTCCAGGTAGTCGGCCACGCGGCGCACGAACATGCCGCCAAGTGAGCCGTCGACTACGCGGTGGTCGTAGCTGTGGCTCAGGAACATGAAGTGGCGCACGCCAATCAGGTCGCCCTGGGGCGTTTCAATCACGGCGGGCTTCTTCTTGATGGCGCCCACGGCCATGATGGCCACCTGCGGCTGCATGATGATGGGCGTGCCCATCACGTTGCCAAACGAGCCGACGTTGGACACGGTGTAGGTGCCGCCTTCCAGGTCTTCGGGCTTGAGCTTGTTGATGCGGGCGCGGTTGGCCAAATCGTTGAGCTTCTTGCTCAGGCCATTGAGGTTGAGCTGGTCGGCGTTGTGAATCACCGGCACGATGAGGTTGCCCGAGGGCAGGGCCACGGCCACGCCGATGTTGATGTCGCGCTTCTTGATGATGTAGTCGCCCTCAATAGAAACGTTGATGAGCGGGAAATCCTGGATGGCGCGGGCAATGGCCTGGATGAAGATGGGCGTGAAGGTGAGGTTTTCGCCCTCGCGCTTCTTGTAGGCATCCTTGTGCTTGTTGCGCCAGTTCACGATGTCGGTCACGTCGGCCTCCACGAAAGAGGTTACGTGGGGCGAAATGCGCTTCGAGTCGACCATGCGCTGGGCAATCATCTTGCGCATCCGGTCCATCTCAATCAGTTCCTGCCCGCCGCTGATGGAAGGCACGGCCTTGGTAGCAGCAGGAGCCGCGGCTGGCTTGGCAGCCGCGGGCTGCGCGGCCGGAGCCGGGGTGGCCGCCTGAGGCTGGGCAGCGGGGGCGCTGGCAGCAGCAGGAGCCGGGGCGGCCTGCGGAGCCAGGGCCTGCTTGCCGCCGGCTACGTAGTCAAGAATATCCTTTTTAGTTACGCGGCCCTCGCTGCCCGAGCCGGGCAGGTATTCCAGGTCGCCCATGCTGATGCCTTCCTCGCGGGCGATGCTGAGCACCAGCGGCGAGTAGAAGCGGCCGGCCTGGGGCTGGGCCGACCCGTTTACGGGGGCAGCTTCGGCGGGTACGTGAGGCACCTGGGCGGCGGCAGTAGCGGCGCCGTTGTCGGAGGCAGCGGGGGCGGCCGGAGCCGCGGCAGGAGCCGAAGCGCCGGCGTTGGCCGCGTCGGTTTCGATGACGGCGATGGGGGCGCCTACGGCCACTACCTGGCCTTCCTCCACTAAAATCTCCTGCAGAATGCCCGCGTGCAGGGCCGGCACTTCGGTATCAACCTTGTCGGTGGCCACTTCCAGCACTGATTCGTCCTGCTCAATGGCGTCGCCTACTTGTTTGAGCCATTTGAGAACGGTGCCTTCCATGATGGATTCGCCCATCTTGGGCATCGTCATTTCCATTCGTGCCATGCGGTCGGGGTAGTAATAAAGGTGGGGTGGGGTGGGGTTAGTAGTGCAAAGGTAACCAGAACTCGCAATGCACGGAATCTGGCGATTGATTGAGTGAGTAAGAACGTCATTCAGAGCGGCGCGAAGAATCTCGCGTGCCACAGTAGCCCTGTCGTTAAGGATTACTTTGGCACGCGAGATTCTTCGCGCCGCTCTGAATGACGTTCCCTGATCCACCCGTTCGCTCACTCAGCATCCGGCAAGCTCAGCCGCAGCAGGTTCAGGGCGCTGGTAGCGGTGAACTCCAGGTTGAGGGCCCGGCCGCGGTCGAAGCTGATTTGCTTCGTGACGGTGCGGTGGGCGTCGGCGTAGGCAACCCAGATCGTACCCACCGGCTTGTCAGGCGTACCGCCGTCGGGGCCGGCCACGCCGCTGGTGGCCAGGGCCACATCCACGCCCAGGCGGCGGCGCAGGCCTTCGGCCATTTCGGCTACCACGGCTTCGCTCACGGCCCCGTGGGCGGCCAGCGACTCGGCCCGCACGCCCAACTCCTGCATTTTCAGCTCATTGGAATACGCCACGATGCTGCCCTGGTAGTAGCGCGAGGCGCCGGGCACGCTGGTGAGGCGGTGGGCCAGCAGGCCGCCGGTGCAGCTCTCGGCCGTGCCCACGCTCAGGCCGCGCTCCAGCAGCAGCTGGCCCACGGCCTCTTCCAGCTTGATTTCGCCCTCGGCGAAGATGTGGGTGCCCAGCAAGCGGCGCAGCTCGGGCAGCAGGGCCTGCATGCGGGTCAGCAGGTCGGGCTGGCCGTCGTCCTGGCCCGTGAGGCGCAGGCGTACCCCGCCCAGGTAGGGCAGGTAGGCCAGCTTCACGTAGGGCGGCAGGGCGTTTTCCCAGTCCTCAATCTGCTGGGCCAGAAACGACTCACCCAGGCCCACCGTCTGCACTACCAGGTGCTCGATGGCGGGCGTGTGGAAGTGGGCGCGCAGGCGCGGCAGCACCTCGTGGGTCATCAGGTACTTCATTTCGTGGGGCACGCCGGGCATGCTCACGAACACCACGCCGTCGTCGTCGAACCACATGCCGGGCGCGGTGCCCACGGCATTGTGCAGCACCTGGCAGTTGGCGGGCACCAGGGCCTGCTGGCGGTTCACCTCCAGCATCGGGCGGTTATAGCGGGCAAAAATTCCCTCCACGTGGCGCAGCACGTTCTCGTCGAGCACCAGCTCAGTGCCAAAGTAGCGGGCCAGCACGTGCTTGGTCAAATCGTCTTTGGTGGGGCCCAGGCCACCGGTCATCAGCACTACGCGGGCCCGCTGCCGGGCCTGGTCGAGGGTAGCCACGATTTCGTCGGCCCGGTCGGATACGCTCGTAATCTGGCGTACGCGCAGGCCCAGTTTGCCCAACTCCTGGCCCATGAAGGCCGAATTGGTGTCGATAACCTGCCCGTAGAGCAGCTCATCGCCAATGGTCATAATCTCAACGTCGGGCACCATAGGGTAAAGTCAAAGGGAAAAAGTCAGAAGTAAAGGCCAGGCCGGGCGAAGGTAACGGACAAAACAGTGCCTGGCCGACGCCTAAAGCCGCTTAACTGCCCGCAGGTTTTCCTTTTGCCTTTGCTTTTGGTCCGGTTTGTGCAAAACCGACTGCACAACCGCTTCCTTTACGCCATGAACCACCGTTCTTTTCTCGCGTTGCCCCTGTTGCTGCTGGGCCTGCAATTGCCCGCCGCCGCCCAGTTCCGGCTGCCCAAGCTGGGCGAAATCTTCAAGAACCTGCCCGCGCAAACCGGCCCTACTATTCCTACTACCCGTCCCGGTGGCCTGAGCTCCGACGAAGCCGCCCGGGGCCTGAAGGAGGCGCTGTCCATCGGCATCAGCAAAGGAACCGACCAGGCTTCGAAAACCGATGGCTTCTACCTCAACCGCCTCATCCGCATCCCGTTTCCACCCGATGCCCAGCGCGTAGCCACCACGCTTCGCACCCTGGGCCTGGGCAGCCAGGTAGATAAGTTCGAGCTGACGCTGAACCGTGGCGCCGAGCAGGCCGCCCAGAGCGCCAAGCCCATCTTCCTGACAGCTATCAAAAGCCTGACGTTTAAGGATGTCTGGGGCATCCTCACAGGCGAGAAGGACGCCGCTACCAATTACCTCAAGCGCACCACTACTGAGCAGCTCACCACCGCATTCCGCCCCATTGTGCAGCGCAGCCTCGACCAGGTAGGTGCCACCAAATACTACACCGACCTGACAACCCGTTACAACCGCATCCCGCTGGTAACGCCCGTCCAGACCGACCTCAACCAGTACGCCACCGGCAAGGCCATCGACGGCCTGTTCACGCTCGTGGCCCAGGAGGAAGCCAACATCCGCGAAAATCCCGTGGCCCGCACCACCGAACTGCTCCGCCGCGTGTTCGGGCGAGGGTAGCAGGGAGTAAGTGAAAAAATAGAACGTCATTCTAAGCGGAGCGAAGAATCTCGCGTGCAATAGTAACTCCTTACGACAGGATTACTGTGGCACGCGAGATTCTTCGCTCCGCTCAGAATGACGTTCTTTTTCTAAGTCCCTAAGTCCCTAAGTCCCTAATCGTAATCCGAGTTGCGGCCGCTATTGCGCGACGAGCCGGAGGAGCCGTACTCGTCGTTTTCATCGTCGGAGAAGTCGTTGTCGTCCAGGTCGTCGAGGGAGGTGAACTTGCCGCTGCTTTCGGGGTCGTTGCCGGCTTCGGCCTCGTCGAACTCGTCCTCGCTCATGTTGGCCAGGTCCAGGGCCTCGTCGTGCGAGGAGCCGGTATCGCGCCACATCAGGTAATCGGCGTACTTGGCCGCCAGGCGCTCCTCGGCCGAGCCGTGGGTTTTGCTGCCCCCGGCCTTGGCGAAATTATCCAGGGCATCGTCGTCGCCAAAAAGGTCGTCGTCGTCGAAGTCGTCGTGCTGTGTCATGGCCTTGTCAGGGGCGGTAAAGGGTGAAAGGAATTGGGCTGCAAAGATACGCGACGAAACCTTGCCGGGTTTGGTTCAGTTCCCGCAGTTGGGCCACTAAAAGCCGCTTAGCGGGCCGCCTGGGCCCCAAAGTCGGTAATCTGGAGCTGCTGCTCGCAGAAGTCGTACTCCTCGGGCACGTTGCTCGATACCAGCACCGTGCGGCCGGCGCGGGTGGCCGCCACGTGCTCGCGGTACCAGGCCACGCCGGTGCGGTCGAGGTTGGTGGTGGGCTCATCGAGCAGCAGCAGCGGAGCGTCGGCGTACAGGGCCAGCGCCAGCTTAAGACGCTGCTTCATGCCGCTCGAAAAGTCGCGCACCAGCTTGTGGCGCGACTTTTCCAGGTACATCAGGCTTACCAGCTCGTCGCTCGTCAGGCCCGGCCGCAGAGGCTTGAAGCGGGTATGAAACTTGATGAGTTCGGTCAGGGTCAGCTCCTCAATCAGCTCCAGGTAGGGCGCGGCGTAGGCCAGGCGCTGCGGCACGTCCTCCACGGCCACGGCCCGGTCGTTTTCCAGGTACGCCACCGTGCCCTGGGTGGGCAGCAACTGGCCGGCCAGGGTGTTGAGCAACGTGCTTTTGCCGGCCCCGTTCGGCCCCAGAATAGCCGTGGCCGAACCCGCCGCAAACGTGTGGCTCAGCCCCCGAAAAATCCACTCCCGCGCAAAACGCTTGCTTAGTCCGGTGGCCGTGATTTGCATTATTTAGGGCTTAGGGACTTAGGGTTTAGGGCTTAGAGGATGTGCAGTGAACCCCAACTGTCATCCTTCATCCAGCACCGCAGGGCCAGGGACCTCGTTAAATTAAGAATGGTCGTAACGACACCTTGTGCCTTCGTGCTAAGGTCTCTCGCGCTGCTCAAGATGACGGTAGGGTTCGTTGCACGTCATCCTCTAAGCCCTAAACCCTAAGTCCCGAAGCCCTGCCAGCTACTCGCCGCCGCCGTTGGAGTTGCGGCCGTAGCCCTTAATCACACCGCGGCCGGAGTTGCGGATGAAGTTGACTACTTCGTCGCGCTCGGGGGAGGGAGCCAGCTCCAGCTCAATCTGGTCGAGGGCGGCGGCGTTGTTGAGGCCGCTCATGAACAGCAGGCGGTAGAGCTGCTGAATCTCGGAAATCTTCTGATCCGAAAACCCCCGGCGGCGCAGCCCGATGCTGTTGATGCCGGCGTAGCTCAGCGGCTCGCGGCCCGCCTTTATGAACGGCGGCACGTCCTTGCGGATCAAGGAGCCGCCCGACACCATGGCGTGCTGGCCCACGCGCACAAACTGGTGGATGGCCGACGAGCCCCCGATGATGGCGTAGTCGCCGATTTCGACGTGCCCGGCCACCTGCACAGTGTTAGCCAGAATGCAGTTGTCGCCAATCACGCAGTCGTGGGCTACGTGCACGTAGGCCATCAGCAGGCAGTTGCTGCCAATCACGGTTTTCAGCCGATCCACGGTGCCGCGGTTCACCGTCACGCACTCCCGGATCACGGTGTTGTCGCCGATGTGCACGGTAGTTCTTTCGCCGGCAAATTTCAGGTCCTGGGGCTGAGCGGCAATTACGGCGCCCGGGAAAATGCGGCAGTTCCTGCCAATGCGGGCCCCGGCCATAATCGTGACGTTGGGGCCAATCCAGGTGCCTTCCCCGATTTCCACGTCCTTGTCAATGGTCGTAAACGGCTCCACTACCACGTTCTGGGCAATGATGGCCTCGGGGTGAATATAGGCGAGCGGCTGGGTCATTCTTTTTTGAAATTATGAATTATGAATTATGAATTATGAATTAGCAGAACAGTCCAAGGCGGAAAATTCATAATTCATAATTCAACATTCATAATTATTACTGTTTTTTCACAATGCTGGCCGACATTTCGGCTTCCATCACCACTTTGCCGGCAACGTAGGCCTTGCCGCTCATCTTGGCGATGCCCCGCTTGATGGGGGCGGTCAGCTCGCACTTGAAGATGATAGTGTCGCCGGGCTTTACCATGCGGCGGAAGCGGCAGTTTTCGATGCCCAGGAAGTAGGTCCAGTAGTTTTCGGGGTCGGGCACGGTGTTGAGCACCAGAATGCCGCCGGTCTGGGCCATGGCCTCAATCTGGAGCACGCCGGGCATGACGGGGTTGCCCGGGAAGTGGCCGGCAAAAAACTGCTCGTTGAAGGTCACATTTTTGACGCCCGTAACGGTGGTGGCGTCGAGGTGAATGATCTTGTCGATCAGCAGAAAGGGGTAGCGGTGGGGCAGGGTGGCGGCAATCTGGTTGATGTCCATCACCGGCTCGCGGCTCGGGTCGTAGGTCGGGATGGGGCTGGTGTGGGCCTCCATCATCTTCTTCTTGATGCGCTTGGCGAAGGCCACGTTGGCCGCGTGTCCGGGCCGGGCGGCCAGAATCTGGCCCTTCAGCGGCCGACCCACCAGGGCCAGGTCGCCGACTAAATCGAGCAGCTTGTGGCGGGCCGGCTCGTTTTTGTAGCGCAAATCCACATTGTTGAGGATGCCCTCCTTCTTGACGGCCACCTTAGGCTTGCCCAGCATGGTGGCCAAATCATTCAGTTCGTCGTCGCTCACCACGCGGTCGACCACCACAATGGCGTTGCTCAAATCGCCGCCCTTGATGAGGTTGGACTTGTAGAGTGCCTCCAGCTCGTGCAGAAAGCAAAAGGTGCGCGAGGAGCCGATTTCGGCGGCAAACTGGCTGATGTCGGTGAGGGAGGCGTGCTGGGAGCCCAGCACCGGCGAGTTGTAATCCACCATTACCGTGAGGCGGTAGTCGTTGAGCGGCAGGGCGGCAATTTCCACCGAGCGGGCGTTGTCCACGTAGCGGATTTCGGCCGGAATCTCGTAGTAGTTGCGCAGCGCGTTCTGCTCTTCGAGGCCCGCGGCCTGCAGGGGCCGGATGAACTCGAAGCTGGAGCCGTCCATGATGGGCGGTTCGGGGCCGTCGAGCTGGATGAGCACGTTGTCGATCTGCAGGCCTACCAGGGCGGCCAGCGTGTGCTCCACGGTGTTTACACGGGCGCCGTTCTGCTCAATGGTCGTGCCCCGGCTCAAGTCCACCACGTTGTCCACGTCGGCGTCCACGATGGGCTGGCCGGGCAAATCGATGCGCTGAAACTTATAGCCGTGGTTGATGGGAGCCGGACAAAACGTCATCGTGGCCACTACCCCCGTATGCAGCCCAATGCCGCTAACCGTAACCGGGGCCTTAATCGTGTGTTGCTTGTCGTTCATTTAGTTTAGCTGCAAGCTTCAAGCCGCAAGCTGCAAGCGAAAAAGAGGATGGAAATAAGCCCAAGGCTTGCAGCTTGTAGCTTGCGGCTTGAAGCTTTTCTAAAGACAAAGCTAGGGCTTTTCCGGCGGCTGGGCCTGCTGTTCGAGTAGGCGCAGGCGGCGCTCCAGCTCGGGCAGGTGGCGGAAAATGGCGTTGGCCCGCAGGCTGTCGCGCAGCCCGAAAGCGGGTGAGCCCTGGAGCAGCACGCCTTCCTGCTTGATGGACTTGCCCACGCCCGACTGGGCCGTAACGGTGGTGCGGTTGGCCAGCGTGAGGTGGCCGGCCATGCCCACCTGCCCCGCCAGCACGCAGAAATCCCCGATTTTGGTGGAGCCCGACACGCCCGTTTGCGAGGCAATTACTGTGTGGCGGCCGACTTCCACGTTGTGGGCCAGCTGCACGAGGTTGTCGATTTTCGCCCCTTCGCGGATGATGGTGGAACCCAGCGTGGCGCAGTCGATGGTGGCGTTGGCCCCGATGCTCACGTTGTCTTCGAGCACCACGTTGCCGATTTGGGGGATGGTGCGGTAGGAGCCATCGGGCTGGGGCGCGAAGCCAAAACCGTCGGAGCCGATAACGGCCCCGGCATGCACCGTGCAGCGCTGGCCGATTACGGTTTCGGCGTAGATTTTGGCCCCGGCGTACACAATGGTACCGTCGCCGATTTTCACCCGGTCGCCGATGAACACGTGCGGGAAAATCACCACATCGGCCCCAATCTCGCAGTTCTCGCCGATGTAGGAGAAAGCCCCGCGGTAGTGGTTGCCCCCGATGCTCGCGCTGGCCGCCATGTAAGCCGGCTCCTCGACGCCGCGCTTGCCGGTGCGGCTGGCCTGCTGGTAGAATTCGAGCAGGGCCGTGAAGCTGGTATAGGGGTCGTCGACGCGGATGAGAGCGGCCGAAACGGGCTTTTTCAGCTCCAGCGTGCGGCTCACAATGACAACTGTGGCCTGGGTGGTATAGAGGAAGTGCTCGTACTTCAGGTTCGACAGAAACGAAAGCGAGCCGGCCCGAGCCTCCTCAATCTTGGCCAGCCGGTTAACGGGCTGGGTCGCATCGCCCTCTACGGAGCCCTGCAGCACTTCGGCAATCTGACCTACGGTGAATTCCATGAGGGCAAAAGTAGGCAGCAGTTGGCAGTTGTCAGTTGCCAGGATAACCGCACGTCATTCTGAGCGGAGCGAAGAATCTCGCGTGCAATGGTAATTTCTTACGTCAGGATTACTGTGGCACGCGAGATTCTTCGCTCCGCTCAGAATGACGTGCGGTTATCCTGGCAACTTACCGCTGGCAACTGGCAACTCACAATATCTCCTTGGGGTAGCAGATGTAGTGCTTTTCTACGCGCTGGCCCAGGGCCTTGATGTTGGGCAGGTCGGAGGCTTCGGCGACGTTGACGACTTTGCCGCGCTTGGTGAGCACGTCGATGGAGTCGTGGCCGTCGGCGTCGTAGGCGTTGTTGCTGATGCGGCCGGCAATCATCAACTGGGCGGCTTCGGCGGGCGGCAGCTCGAAACGGGCGGCAATCAGCTCGACGATGCCGAGCTGGAACTCCTCATCGAAGGGCTCGGTCTGGAGCGTGATTTTAAACAGGCGCCGGTCGAGCAGACTTTGGGCCAGGTAGCGCAGCACCGTGTCGGGGTGGTCGGCCCAGAGCTTCACGGCGCCCCACACGTCAGTATCGTCGAGGCGGGCGAAGCGGCGCAGGATGGTGTCGTCGGCCTCAAACTGCTGCTGCGTGACGTTGCGCGAGAGGAAGAAGTGCAGGTTAGGCGAGGCCGGCACGTCGGTGCCCGAGCGCACCAGGTCGCGGGCCCGCTGCATGATGCGGATAACCATCTGCTCGGCGCTGGTCACGGTTTTGTGCAGGTACACCTGCCAGTACATCAGCCGCCGGCTCACCAGAAAGTTCTCGATGCTGTACACCGCCTTTTCCTCCAGCACCAGCCGCTCGTCCACCACGGTCAGCATTTTAATGAGGCGGTCGGCGCCCGGGCGGCCTTCCTGCACGCCGGTATAAAACGAGTCGCGGTTGAGGTAGTCGAGCCGGTCCATATCGAGCTGGCTGCTGACGAGCTGGTGGAAGAACGGCCGCGCGTAGGTGCCCTGGAAGATGGCAATGGCCAGATCCAGCGCCCCCTCGAACTCGGCGTTGAGCTTGCGCATCAGGTGCAGGCTCACGGCCTCGTGGTGCACATCGTGGAAAATGCTTTTTTCCAGGGCGTGGGAGAGGGGGCCGTGGCCGATGTCGTGCAGCAGAATGGCCGCCATGGCCGCCTCGCCTTCGGCCGCCGAAATCTTCACGCCCTTGTCCTTGAGCGTGCGCAGCGCCAGCGACATGAGGTGCATGGCGCCCAGCGCGTGGTGAAAGCGCGTGTGCAGTGCCCCCGGGTACACGAACATCGTCAGGCCCAGCTGCTGAATCCGGCGTAGGCGCTGGAAGTAGGTGTGCTCAATCAGGTCGAAGAGCAGCTCCGTCGGGATGGTGACGAAGCCGTACACCGGGTCGTTGAAAATCTTCTTTTTGTTCATCTGAAACGTTGGTAGGCAGCGGGTTTCCGGCGCCGGAACTAGTCCCGAAAAGTCACTCGCAAAACCGCGGTGCGGGCTCGGTTATAGTAGCTGGGAAAAACCAAGCCGCTAATTTTTGGTTTTCTTTACGGCGGAGCTGGCACGAAATAGCGCCGGCACCCGAAAAAAATAACAACCTAAAGGCCAGGATTGAGAGTAAAGCTACTTACGAAACCGCAGCCGCAACCCCCGCCGGCTGCCCGACATCTTTAAACGACCCGGCCGGCGCAACGCCCTTGCCGGGCCGTTTCTTTCGCGCCGGGCCGCTGCCCGGGCTTTCTTTTGTACCTCTCACCCTACCATATGCAATACTCCATTCTCTGGGCCGACGACGAAATCGACCTGCTCAAGCCGCACATCCTCTTCCTGAAAGAGAAGGGTTACGACGTAACCGCCGTAAACTCCGGAACCGACGCGGTGGAGGAAATCCAGGAGAAAACCTACGATATCGTCTTCCTCGACGAGAACATGCCCGGCCTGACGGGCCTCGAAACGCTCACCGAAATCAAGGCCCTGCGCCCCACCGTGCCGGTGGTGATGATTACCAAGAGCGAGGAGGAGCACATCATGGAGGAGGCTATCGGCGCCAAAATTGCCGACTACCTCATCAAACCCGTCAACCCGAACCAGATTCTGCTGTCGGTGAAGCGCGTGCTCGACAACAAGCGGCTGGTCAGCGAGAAAACCAACTCGGGCTACCAGCGCGACTTCCGCCAGCTGGGCATGCAGCTCGGCGACCAGCTCAGCCCCGCCGAGTGGGCCGACGTGTACAAGAAGCTGGTGTACTGGGAGCTGGAAATCAACGAAACCGAGGGCAAGAGCATGGCCGAGGTGTTCAACATGCAGAAGGACGAGGCCAACACCTACTTCGGGCGCTTCATCCAGGAAAACTACGAGGACTGGCTGCACGGCGACGCCGACGCGCCCCTCATGTCGCACCAGCTGTTCAAGGAGCGCGTGTTCCCGCTGCTCAAGGAAACCGGCGACACGCCCGTGTACTTTATGCTCATCGACAACCTGCGCTACGACCAGTGGAAGGTGCTGGAGCCGATTATTGCGGAGATGTTCACCGTTGATCAGGAGGAAACCTACTATAGCATCCTGCCCACCACCACGGCTTACGCCCGCAATGCCATTTTCTCGGGCATGATGCCGAGCGAAATTCAGAAGAAATACCCCAACCTGTGGGTGTGGGACGACGACGACGAGGGCAAGAACCTGCACGAGGCCGAGTTCCTGGAAATCATGTTCCAGAAGGCCAATCAGAAGCACAAGTTCAGCTACAACAAGGTAACCAACCTGCAGGCCGGCAAGGATTTGCTGGGCAAAATGGCCAACCTGCACAACAACTATAAGCTCAACGTCATCGTCTACAACTTCGTGGACATGCTCAGCCACGCCCGCACCGACATGGCCATGATCCGGGAGCTGGCGGCCGACGAATCGGCGTACCGGAGCCTGACCAAATCGTGGTTCCTGCACTCGCCGCTGTATGAGATGTTCCAGCAGATTGCCGAGCGCAAGGGCAAGGTCATCATCACCACCGACCACGGCACGATTCGCGTGAAGCGTCCCTACAAAATTGTGGGCGACCGGAACACCAACACCAACCTGCGCTACAAGCACGGCAAAAACCTGGGCTTCGACGACACCAAGGACGTGTACACCGTGCGCAAGCCCGACAACATTTTCCTGCCCCGCGAAAACGTGAGCACCGCTTACGTGTTCACGGTCGGCGACTTCTTCTTCGCCTACCCCAACAACTACAACTACTACGTGAACTACTACAAGGACACGTTCCAGCACGGCGGCATCTCCCTGGAGGAGTGCATCATCCCGTACGTCACGCTGAGCCCGAAAGGGTAGGGGTTAAGTCATCAGAAACAGAACAGGGCCGCCAGTTATGGCGGCCCTGTTCTGTTTCTGATAGTAGTCTACTTTGTTGCAGCTGCTGGTTTCAATGTGATTAATATGGCCCCGTCCTTAGCCTTCTCGCCGTAGCGGGCAATGGCAGTGGTTCCTTTCAGCACGTCAACCTTCTCGATCTGATCGGGGCTGATAGCCGACAACTGAAACGCGTCGATAATCTTGCCGTCGACAACGTAAAGCGGCGCTGGCTTGGCTTTTACACCGGTTGTATTTCCGGCACTACCGGCCGGCTTGTTAAGTCCGATACGTGGGGCAGCATCAGTCGGCGTGGTGGTCTGAGCACTGGCAGCAAAGCCCAGCAGCAACAGCGGAAGCATTAAGAATCGGGCCATAGGTCGAAGGCGTAAGATGGTGAGACGCGAAAAACTCTGCGCGCAAGTGCGTTAATAACTGGAAGATGAGCGGTTTGGTGCGTTAACGTGCGGCGGCCCCAGAAGTAGCCGCCGCACGTTAACGTGTAGCCTACCGCAACGCTTCCAAAGCCGCCCGCAGCCGGGGCAGAGCCGCCGCAATAGAGTCGGCCGAGGCACCGCCTACCGACATGCGGAACCACGGCGCGGTACCCTCTGTGCCAAAGGCGCTGAACGGCACCAGCGCCAGCTTCGCCTCGCTGATGAGGTAGGACGTGATTTGCTGGGTGGTGTCGAGGCGCTGGCCGGCGGGCGTGGTGCGTCCCAGCACGTCGAGCTTGGCGGTGAGGTAGATGGCCCCCTGCGGCACCAGCGAATCGACGGGCAGCCCGTCCGCCTTCATGGTTTGCAGGCCCTCGTGCAGCAGGTTAAGGCTAAGTTGGATCTTCTGCTTGAAGCCGGTCAGGTACGCATCTACGGCTTCCGTTTGGGGCAGGTACTGGCCCACAGCCACCTGCTCGGCCTTGGGGGCCCAGGCGCCCACGTGGCCCAGAATGGCCTTCATCTTGTTGATGACCTCGCCCGGGCCGAACGCATAGCCCACCCGCACGCCGGTGGCGGCCAGGCACTTCGAGATGCCGTCGATGTAGATGGTGTAGTCGCGCAGGGCGGGGCGCAGGCTCACCGGGTCGTAGTGCTCGGTGGCGCCGAAAGTCAGCAGCCAGTAAATCTGGTCGTAGAGCAGGTAGAGCGGCTTTTCATCGGGGCCACGGCGCTGGTTTTCGGCCAGCACCAAGTCGCAGATGGCTTCCAGATCGGCGCGGCTGAAGACGGTGCCGGTCGGGTTGAGCGGGGAGCACAGGGCCAGCAGGGTGGCGCCGGCCAGGTGCGGGGCCAGGTCGGCGGCGGTGGGCATGAAGTTGTTTTCGGCCCGGGTGGGCACCATCACAGCCTCGGCGCCCGAAAGGTGGCAGTAGTGGTTGTTGTTCCAGCTCGGCACCGGAAACACCACCCGGTCGCCGGCATCTACGAGGGCCAGGTAGGTGGCGTAGATGAGCGGCCGCGAGCCGCCGGCCACCAGAAAATCGGCGGCCGGGTACTCCAGGCCGAGTCGGCTGGCGGTGAAGGCGGCGGCAGCTTCGCGCAGGCCGGCCATGCCGTTGGCGGGCGGATAGTTGGTCTGCCCGGCCTGGTAGGCGGCAATAATTCCGTTCTTCAGTTCGGCCGGAATCGGGTACTCGGTCGGGTCGAAGTCGCCGATAGTGAGGTTGCAGATTTGCTCACCCCGGCGGATCATGTCGTTGACCTCGTTGCCGATTTTGATGATTTCGGAGCCAATCAGGCCCGCGGCCATTTGCGAAACGTGGAGGGTTGTGGTGCTCATAGGGGTGGTTGGTTAAGGTCGGAGGGAAGGCGGGCTAAAAGTACGCAACCGCCGCGGTTTGAGCCGCCGCCCGGCCGGTGTACCTTTGCCGCCATGCGCACGATTTCCATTCCCAGCCTGGCCGATCTGCCCGCCGCCGCTGCCCAGGTGCGGGCCGCCCTCGAAGGCCACACCATCATCTGCTTCAAAGGCGAGATGGGGGCCGGCAAAACTACCTTCATCAAGGCCTTGTGCCGCGAGCTGGGCGTGGCCGAAGAGGTTAGCAGCCCCACTTTTGCCCTCATCAACGAGTATCGCACGGCCGCCGACGTGCCCGTCTACCACTTCGATTTCTACCGCCTCGATGAGCCCGCCGAAGCCGAGCGAATCGGCGCTTCCGAGTACTTCGATTCTGGTTATCTTTGCCTGATTGAGTGGCCTGCCCGCGTGGCGCCCCTGCTGCCCGACCACCGCCTTACCCTCACGCTCACCGTCACCGGACCCGCTTCGCGGGAACTAGCAATTGATAATTATGAATTTTAAATTATGAATTAGGAATTGTTTTTCCGCCTGCCATCGCAAAGCAGAAGTTGGTAAAAAGCACTAATTCAAAATCCATAATTCATAATTCATAATTCAGCAATATGCCCCAAGCAGTACCCTCCGGCTTCGAGTCGCTGGCCGCCAGCCGCGCCTACTTCACCCAGGAATCGATGCTGGCGGTGGAAACGCGCAAGCGCAAGCTGTTTATCGGGCTGCCCCGGGAAACGTCGTTGCAGGAAAACCGCATCTGCCTCACGCCCGAGGCCGTGAAGCACCTGGTGGAGGGCGGCCACGAAATCCTGCTCGAAAGCGGGGCCGGCGAGCCCAGCCGCTACTCCGACCACGACTACTCCGAAGCCGGGGCTACCATCGCCTACTCGCAGAAGGAGGTGTTCGAAGCCGACATCATCCTGAAAGTGGCCCCCGCCACCTACGAGGAAATGGAGTACCTGCGGGCCGGCCAGACCCTGATTTCGGCCCTGCAGTTCGGCACGCTCACGGCCGACTACATCACGGCCCTGCTGCGCAAGAAAATCAACGCCATCAGTTTCGAGCTCATCAAGGACCCGAGCGGGGCGCGGCCGGTGGTGCGGGCCATGTCGGAAATTGCGGGCTCCACGGTGATGCTGGTAGCCGCCGAGTACCTGGCGGCCCGCGGCGGTGATGAGGGCAAGGGCATTATTCTGGGTGGCATTACGGGGGTGCCGCCCTCGCAGGTGGTTATTCTGGGGGCCGGCACGGTGGCCGAGTATTCGGCCCGGGCCGCTATTGGGTTGGGGGCCGAGGTGAAGGTGTTTGACAACCACCTCTACAAGCTGCGCCGCCTCAAGCAGAACCTGGGCCAACCCCAGCTCTATACCAGCACCCTCGACACGTTCGCCCTCAACCAGCAAATCCGCCGCGCCGACGTGGTAATTGGCGCCCTCAACCCCGAGGAAGGCCGAATTCCATTTATGGTGTCGGAGGAGGCCGTGTCGCAGATGTCGCCCGGCTCGGTGATTATCGACGTCAGCATCGACCAGGGCGGCTGCTTCGAAACCAGCGAGGTAACCAGCCACGCCAAGCCGGTGTTCCGCAAGTACGACGTTATTCATTACTGCGTGCCTAACATTGCCTCGCGGGTGCCGCGCACGGCGACCAACGCATTGAGCAATATTTTCACGCCCATTCTGCAGGAAATCAGCCAGCACGGCGGCGTGAACGAAGTGCTGTTTACCAACGAGCATTTCCGCTCCGGCGTGTACGCCTACAAAGGCTCGCTCACCAACGCCAGCATCGCCCGCCGCTTCAATATGCGCTACAAAGAGCTGGCCCTGATGATTGCCGTGCGTAACTAGGATCACGGATTAGCACGGATTTTAACGGATTGCACGGATTTTGTAGGCGGTTGCAACGCTTGAAGACGAGGCCGGCTCTTTGGTCAAACTACCCGCTGATTCTGCTATGC
This sequence comes from Hymenobacter actinosclerus, assembly GCF_900111515.1. Lineage (GTDB taxonomy): Bacteria > Bacteroidota > Bacteroidia > Cytophagales > Hymenobacteraceae > Hymenobacter > Hymenobacter actinosclerus. Next base: position 647,909 of record NZ_FOHS01000002.1, on the reverse strand, counting down.
ATAAGCTGACCTTACTTACTGCCGGGCTGCTGCTTGCTGCCGCTGCTGCGGCCCCGCAGGCCTGGGGCCAGGCGCGGCCGCTGGGCGCCGATATGGCCGCGGCGCCGACAGCCCTGCCCAGCCTCAGCACCCTGCGCTACGACCGCACCGACACCTTGCGGGCCCTGCAGCACCTGTTTATGCAGCGCTCCAAGGCCATGCGGGGTTGGCTGGAAGGCGGCACAGCTATTATGGCCACCGGCGCGGTGAAAAAAACGATGGTGGCTACCAGCAGCAAAAAGGAGCGGCGTGACAACGAGTCGTACTACGAGAGCCTGGATGAAGATGCCAGCCGTGACCTGCTGATTGGGGGCCTGATGGTGGGCTACGGTGCCTACCGCTACACCCGCTTCGGGCCGCGGCAGTACCAGCGGGTAGTGGCTGCCTACCAGGAGGGCCAGCCGCTGCCCCCCTATCTTAACCGCAAGCTGAAAACCAAGTACTTCCGGCTATTGCCAATCGGAAGCCGCAAGGAGCGGGCCGCGGCCGTGGGCCAGTAGCCGGTGGCATTGCCCGGCGCGGAACTGATTTTATCGATTTGTTGACACGGTTTACCCGCTAACCAGCCGGGTAAAGTCGTCGTAGTCGCGGATGTAATCGGCCTCGTCGTATTCCTGCGAGGCCAGGCACTAGAGCACGGCCCCGGGGCCGAAGCGGCTTTCGCGCCAGCACAACGGCGGCACGTAGAGGCCCTGGGTAGGCTGCTCCGGGTAATAGGTGTGGCGTTGGTGGCCGGGCGTTTCTACCAGCAACTCAATGCGGCCGTTTACGGCCACAATCAGCTGTTCCAGCTCGTGGTAAACGTGGTTGCACGCTGCTTTAGTCGTGGGCAATGCATGAAGAAACAAGCTAAAGCAGTTGGCTCAAGCTACTCACTCACCACCGATTCGGCCAATAGCAGGGTTTTCCAGGCGTCGAGCAACCGGCCTTCTTCCAGCAGCTTCTGGCCCAGCAGCACCAGCTCGTGGCGCTGGCGGGGGGCGTTGGCAGCGTGCTGGTTGAGGGTGTAGCTCACCAAAGGCTCGTGGCGGAAAGCGGCTACCTGCTCATCGGTTGGCATGGACTGGACCTCGATGTTGGCCAGCCGGCCCAGGTTGTTGCCGGTGAGCACGCTAGAGGTGCGCATGAACTCGGGGAGCTGGTCGATACCGATGCCCAGGTTGCGGTTGGGCTTGGGCACTTCGAACAGGCTGCTGCCCGAGGCCCGGCAGTACCAGTCGCCGCCGAGGCGGGCAATGGCGTCGAGTTTGAACGGATCGATGCCGGCGCCGGTGGGCAGCACGATATCCTCGCGGAAGTGAGCCAGCACCACCCGGCAGACGATCAGGTTGCCGGCCCCGTTGTTCTGGCCCAGTTCAATCACCTGCTCTACTACGCACTCGAAGGCCGCCGGGGCCTCGGCCACCCGCGGCGGGCGCACTTTCTGGCTGGGCAGCTCCGTAAAGCCGGCCTTTTCGAACTCGTTCACGCCCTTGGCATACTCGGTGCTGGCCAGCGACATCTGCTCGACCATGGCGTAGTCGCAGATGTGGATGACGACTTCGGCCACCTCGCGCACGTTTTGCAGCGTGTGTTTCTGGGAGTTGTCGCGCACCCGGTTGGCGGGCGAAAATACCAGAATGGGCGGGTTGGAGCCGAAGCAGTTAAAGAAGCTGTAGGGGCTCAGGTTCACGCTGCCATCGGCCGCAATGGTGCTGGCGAAGGCCACGGGCCGCGGGGCAATGGCACCTACCATAAACGGGTGGAGCTGGGCAGGCGTAAGCTGGGCGGGGTCGATGGTGTGGAAAGACATGGGGCGAAGGTCGGGGATATCGGCGTAATTTCCCGCCGCCGGCCCGCTTTGCCTCTTGGGTCGCGGCTTCCCTGCTGTGGGTTGCCACCCGAATTCCACAACCCCGCCATGCTGTTTCGCCTGCTCCTGCCGCTGCTGCTGCTTGCCGCCCCCGTTCTGGCTCAGACCCCGGCCCAACCCACGGCGGCCGATACGGCCCGCCTGCGTCGCCACCTGGTGGCCCTTACCACCACGCCCGAGCCGCGCAACTACCAGCACCTGGCCAGCCTCAACCAGGCCGCGGATTACATCAAAGATGAGCTGGCCGCCGCCGGGGGCCGGCCCACCGAACAGCCCTACGAGGTGCAGGGCCAGACTTACCGCAACGTGCTGGCCCACTTCGGCCCCGAAACCGGCCCACGCCTTATTATCGGGGCGCACTACGATGTATGCGGCGAGCAGCCGGGGGCCGACGACAACGGCACCGGCGTGGCGGCGCTGCTGGAGCTGGCCCGGCTGCTGGGCGGGCAACCCGCGCTGCCCTACCGCATCGATTTGGTGGCCTATACGCTGGAAGAACCGCCGTTTTTCCGGACCCCGCAGATGGGCAGCTACGTGCACGCCGCAGCCCTGCACGCGGCCGGCGTGCCGGTGCGCGGCATGGTGGCCCTGGAAATGCTGGGCTACTACGACGACCGTAAAGGCAGCCAGAAGTACCCCGTCGGCCCGTTGAAATGGGTGTATGGCAGCCGGGGTAATTATGTAGCCGTGGCGCAGAAATTTGGCAATGGCCGCTTCGGCCGGCAGTTCGCGCGGCGCTACAAAACGGCTGCCGGGCTGCCCGTCAAGCGCTTCAAGGCCCCCGCCTGGCTGCCGGGCATCGACTTCTCCGACCACCTCAACTACTGGCACTTCGGCTACCCGGCCGTGCTGCTTACCGATACGGCCTTCTACCGCAATAAAAGCTACCACCAACCCACCGACACGCTGGCCCGGCTGGATATGCGCCGCCTCGGGCTGGCCGTGGATGCCCTGCTGGCCGTGGTGCGGCAACCGGACTCCTGAACTTCGCGCCTGCCCAGCCGTAGGCAAAGCCGGTACTGCCTGCGCCGAGTGGGCTGTTTTGCTATGAGAAAATACTGCGTCCTGGTTCTGCTGTTAGTGCTGCTGAGCGGGCTGCCTCAACACGCCCGGGCCCAGGCCCCGGCGCGCCTGCCCGACTCTAACACGCTGGGCTGGGCCACCTATTCGGGCGACTTGCAACTGGCCGACCACTGGAGCCTGCACACCGAGTACCAGCTGCGGCGGGTGAAGCTGCTGGGCCGGCAGCAGCAGCACCTGGCCCGCGCCGGGCTGATGCGGCAGTTGGGCGAGCGGCTGGAAGTGTCGGCGGGCTACACCTTTCTGCGCACCAGCTCCTACGGCCGCTACCCCAGCGTAAACGGCCGCCCCCAGCCGGAGCACCGCACCTACCAGGATGTAACCCTGACCGACGAGCTGGTCCGCCTGCACCTGGAGCACCGCCTGCGGCTGGAGCAGCGCTGGATTGGCCAGCGGGCCGGCGAAGGGCAGGGCCCGGTAACCGACTGGCAGTACCAGAACCGCGTCCGTTACCAGCTGCTGGCCCGGCTGCCGTTGCAGGGCCCCACCCTCGACAACCGCGAGTGGTACCTCAACGGCTTCGGCGAAGTGTTTGTCGGCTTCGGCCGCAACGTGGGCCAGAATGTGTTCAACCAGAGCCGGCTTTCGGCGGGGCTGGGCTACCAGTTCGGGCCCAACCTGCAGCTGGAGCTCAACTACCTCAACCAAATCAGCCAGCACGGCAGCCCCGAGCCGGTTACGGGCCGCCCGGTGTTCGAGTACAACCGCGGCCTGCGCCTCAATGCTCAGCTGGATGTGGATTTGCGCCGCTCGCGCTGAAGTTCGCCGATCGGCCGGCCGACCCACACCCAGCCGCGCGGCACTATCAGAAAGTCGCGGCCGTCTTCCAGCGTATGCAGCCTGTGTTCGCGGCGCAGGAGCCGGGCGGGCCATCCGTGCGGGAAATCCTCGGCAGCGAGCCACGCGTGCTTGCGGTGGGTGGTCCAGGCAAGGCAGTCGGCGCCGGGTAGCGACTGGTACTCGGGCGGTAGCGGCGGCCCGGTGGGTACTGCTTCGCCGAAGGTGTTTTCGTACCAGCTGATGCGGTACTGGATGGCAGCTACTACCTGCGCGTCCTCCTGGAAATCGACACTGGTAAGCCAGATGGCGAGATAAACCGGCTCGGCCAGCTGGCAAGCAGACTTCTGCCACTGAAAAAAAGTCTGCAGCAACCACGCTGCTCCCAGTTGCCGGAGCGGACGGGGAAGCGGAGCGCTAACCCAGCACCAGTAGCGCAGGGGGCCATGACCAGCCTTCTCATAATCATACTGAAACTGCTGGAGCCGGGCCACTGACAGGGGCGGTGCTACTGCCGCTGCCCGCGCCGCCTGCCGGTATTTTCGGTTGAATCCGCGCACCTGCTTCATTGGGCAAACTTAAGCCAACAAAAGAAATAGTTGCTCAAGTGCTATATCTTTACTAAATAGCTATAGCCTTAAAGTAGGCTCTACTTATCCGTCTGTATGTCTCAGCTCCGCTGCCCCAAGTGCGAATCGATGGAAGCCACCAAAAGTGGCATTGTGGGTGGCCGGCAGCGGTATAAATGCCGGAATTGCGGCTACCACTACTCGGTGGCCAAGGCCGGCAAGGAAACCAACCCGTATTACGTCATCAAGGCCCTGCAACTGTATGTAGAGGGCGTGAGCTACCGCGAAATTGAGCGGCTGCTGGGCGTGAGCCACGTGAGCGTGATGAACTGGGTGAAGAAGTACGGCGTGAAGGCCCCGCGGCAGACCGACTACCACCCGACCTATAAAATCCTCAATCAGAAAGAGCTGGCCGAGTTTTTCCAGCACCCCGACAACATCAAGGGCTCGGGTATGATGATAACCGAGCTGGGCGATAAGTACATGCTCATCAAGTGGGAACGGTTCCGGCAGGCCTGAAGCTATAGGGCATTAGCGGAAGTATAGCCAACGTGCGGGTTTGCGGGTGGGGATTTTGCTACTTGGGGGTACCGGAGCGCTGCCTTAGTGGCGGTGGCTGCCGGGGTTGAACCAGTTTCGTTCCACTTCTCCCCACCCTTATGCGAAACGTCCGCTACCCATTGGCCGTGAGTGCCTTGCTGCTGGCCGCTACTGCCTCGGCCCAGGTGCAGCCCACGCCGCCCGGCAACCCGCCCGCCCCGGCCCCGGCCCCCCAGGCCCCGCCACCGCCCGCCGCCACCCCCACCGAGTCGGTGCCCTACGGGGCCGGGCTGAAGGTGAATATGTCGCCCGATGGCTCGAAGTACTTCCGCATCATCAGCTGGCATCAGGTCTGGACGCGCTACAACAAGAACAACACCGGCTCGCAGCGCGTGGCCGGCGACCCTGAGAGCAGCACCTTCGATGTGGGCCTGCGCCGCTCGCGGCTGCTGCTGTATGCCCAGCTGAATCCGCGCTTTCTTATTATCACCCACCTCGGCATCAACAACCAGAATGCCGTGGGTGGGGGCGTGGGCATCGGCGACCCGGGCAAAAAGCCCCAGCTGTTTGTGCACGAGGCGGTGGTCGAGTACAAGGTGTTCAAGTACCTGAACATTGGCGCGGGCCTGCACTACCAGAACGGGATTTCGCGCATGAGCCGGGCCAGCACGCTCAACATGCTGGCCTATGATGTGCCCATCGTCAACTGGCCTACCATCGAGAAAACCGACCAGTTTGCCCGCGGGCTGGGCATCTATGCCAAGGGCCGGGTCGGTAAGCTCGACTACGTTCTGGCCATGAACGACCCCTTTGCCACCAACCAGGCCCAGACGCCCGCCACCCAGCCGCTGAATGTGGCCGACTTCAACCCGCGGAACTCCCATAAAAGCTACCAGGGCTACCTGGCCTACGAATTCCTCGACCAGGAAGCTAATCTGCTGCCTTACCAAACGGGCTCGTACCTGGGCACCAAGCGCGTGTTCAATATCGGAGCCGGCTTTCTGTTTAACAAGGACGCCATGATTTCGCGCACCGGCGCCGTGCCCGTGCCCACCCCGGCCGACCCCTTCGCGAGCGTGCCCAACCGCCTGCAAAACCTGGGCGTCTGGTCGGCCGACGTGTTTTACGACTCGCCCATTAACAAGGACGCCGGCACTGCCCTGACGGCCTACGGGGTGTACTACAACTATAATTTTGGCAGCAACTACGTGCGCAACATTGGCAGCCTGAACCCGAGTGGCGCGGGCGGCTCCAACGCCATTCCCGGGGCTGGCACGCTGCGGGGCAACACCTATCCTACGCTGGGCACCGGCTCGGCCCTGTACGGGCAGGTGGGCTACCTGCTGCCCAAAAACGTGCTGGGCGAAAAAGCCCGGGTGCAGCCCTACGCCGCCTGGATGCACGGCAACTTCGACGGCCTGAAGGAAATAGGAGCCAAAGACGTGAACGTGTACGACCTGGGCGCCAACGTGCTGCTCGATGGCCACAACGCCAAGCTCACGCTCAACTACCGCGCCCGCCCCGACTACTCGAACCCGCAAAACATCAACTACCGCCCCGAAATCACGCTCCAGACCATGATTTTCCTGTAGGAGGGTGGTCCTGCAGGCGGCGCGAAGTCACTCTTATGCCGGCCTGGCAAAAGACCTGTATAGAAGGCTGCATCATGCACTAGCATCTGTACAAGTCTTTGCTGCGGGCAGTAGGCCAGGGGCCGCCAAACCTGCCCATCCCGTTTCATCTCCCACTTCCAATTTTTCAGACAGATGGACCCAGACGTACAGCGCCCCGGCTACCCGCCGACCGTGGAGGCTTCGGCCGAGCACGACAACAACCAGGTATCGACCAGCAAAATCTGGCAGGTAATCACCTCGTCTTCGGTCGGAACGGTGATTGAGTGGTACGACTTCTACATTTTCGGGTCGCTGGCCACCATAATTGCTACCCTCTATTTTCCCAAAGACAACCCCGTAGCGGCGCTGCTGGCTACGTTGGCGGCCTTTGCGGTGGGCTTCGTGGTGCGGCCCTTTGGCGCTGTCGTGTTCGGCCGCATCGGCGACATGGTGGGCCGCAAGTACACGTTCCTGCTCACGCTGCTGCTCATGGGCGGCTCCACGTTTGCCATCGGGCTGGTGCCCACCTTCGCCACTATTGGCGTGGCCGCCCCGATTCTGCTGTTCCTGCTGCGCGTGGTGCAGGGCCTGGCCCTGGGCGGCGAGTACGGCGGGGCTGCCACCTACGTGGCCGAGCACTCGCCCGATAACCAGCGTGGCTACTACACCAGCTTTATTCAGACAACGGCCACCATCGGGCTGTTTGTGAGTATCGCGGTGCTCATCGGCACCCGGCTCGCCGTGGGCGACGAGGAGTTCAAGACCTGGGGCTGGCGCATTCCGTTCCTGCTTTCGGGCGTGCTCGTTATTGCCTCCTACTACATCCGCCGCAAACTCGATGAATCGCCGCTCTTCTCCAAAGCCAAAGCCGAAGGCACCACCAGCAAGTCGCCGCTACGCGACTCGTTCGTGGAGCCCGAAAACCGCAAGCTGGTGCTGCTGGCGCTGTTTGGCGCTACTATGGGCCAGGGTGTGGTGTGGTATACGGGGCAGTTTTACGCCTACTTCTTTTTGCAGACCGTACTCAAGATTGAGCAGATTCCGGCCAGCATTATTCTGTGCGTAGCGCTGCTGCTGGCCACGCCGTTCTTTATCTACTTCGGCAGCCTTTCCGACCGCATCGGCCGCAAGCGCATCATCATGACGGGGCTGCTGTGCGGGGCCATATTCACCATCCCGATTTTCTACGGCCTGAAGGCGTTTTCCGGCCCGCTGGTGGAGAAAACTGCCGCCACCGTGGATGCGGCCGGCGTGGCCGTGCCGGCCGTAATGGTGGCCAACGAGCCCAACATGCTGGCCCTGATTGCCCTGATTTTCTGCCTCGTGCTGTTCGTGACGATGGCCTACGGGCCCATTGCCGCCTACCTCGTCGAGCTGTTCCCGACCAAAGTGCGCTATACTTCGCTGTCGGTGCCCTATCATATTGGCAACGGCATCTTCGGCGGCCTGGTGCCGTTGATTTCGACGGCCATGGTAGGCTGGGCGGCCACCCAGCCAAGTGGTTTTCTGCAGGAGCACAGCATCTATTTTGGCCTGGTGTACCCGGTAGTCATTGCCCTGATTACCTTCATCATCGGCTCGCTCTACATGAAGGACATCCGCAACGTCCGCATCATGGACTAAGCCTGCCGCCCCGGCCGGGTTACGAGTATAAGTCCGCCGGGCCGTTGGTTCGGCGGATTTTGCTTGCTTTGGCAGTCCGCGCACGGCCGTTTTTTTGCCTCGCTTCCTCCACGTCCCAAACCACCTTGCCATGCCCAACTCTCAACTTCCTTCCGAGCGGCCTGAGCAGCGACGGGGGCAGCGGCTGCTGTTTCTGGCGCTGTTGTTCGGCGTGCTGCTCAACTTCCCGCTGCTCGGCGCCTTCAGCCACGACGCCCGACTGGCCGGCATTCCGGTGCTCTACCTGTACGTGCTGGTTGTGTGGGCCGCTTTGGTCGCCCTCACGGCTTCTTTAATTAAGAATTGAGACGTGAGTATTGAGATATGAGAAGTGAGATGGTACGTAAGGGAGATGCTGTTTGAATGAATTATAATACAGATTCTTTGCGAAAAAAAATGAATGTAAAACGCCATTCGAAACCCCATAAACGCCCACAAATTATTAATTCATAATTCATAATTCATAATTCATAATTCATAATTCATAATTCATAATTCATAATTCATAATTAAAAAAATGTCCCCGCTGCTGGTAATCGGTTTTTCGTTTGGCTACCTCGGGCTGCTGTTCGGGGTGGCGTATGCGGCCGAGCGGCGGGTGGCGGCGCGGCGGAGCTGGGTGAGCAACCCCTACGTGTACGCCCTGAGCATGGCCGTGTACTGCACGGCCTGGACGTACTACGGCTCGGTGGGAAGGGCCGCGCACTTTGGGCTGGAGTTCGTGGGCATCTACCTGGGGCCCACGCTGATGGCCCCGCTGGCCTGGCTGGTGCTGCGCAAAATCATCCGCATCTGCCGCGCCCAGCGCCTTACGTCCATTGCCGACTTCATTTCGGCGCGCTACGGCAAGAGTGCCAGTTTGGGGGCGCTGGCTACAGTGGGCTGCGTGCTGGGCGTGGTGCCCTACATTTCGCTCCAGATAAAGGCCATTGCGGCCTCGTTTGAGATGCTGACCCACGGCCCGAACGCGCTGGGGCTGCCCATTGAGGATGCGGCGGCCGTTACGTCGGCCTTCTACACCACGGTGGTGCTGGCCTTTTTTACCATCGTGTTCGGGGTGCGCTCCGTCGAGGCCACCGAGCGGCACGAAGGCATGGTGCTGGCCGTGGCCGTGGAGAGCCTGTTCAAGCTGGTGGCCTTTCTGGTGGCCGGGCTGTTCGTGGTTTACGGTCTGTTCAACGGCTTTACCGACGTGTTCGGGCGGGCCTCGGCGGTGCCCGATTTGCAGCGGCTGTTCACGCTCGAAGGCGCCGGCACTACGCCCGGGCAGTGGCTGACGCTGCTGCTGCTGAGCATGTCGGCCATTCTGCTGCTGCCGCGGCAGTTTCAGGTGAGCGTGGTGGAAAATGTGAACGAGGACCACCTGCGCAAAGCCATGTGGCTGTTTCCGCTCTACCTGATCATCATCAACCTGCTGGTGATGCCGCTGGCCTTCGGGGGCCGCCTGCTCGATGGTGCCGGCCGCCTCGATGCTGATATGTACGTGCTGGCGCTGCCGTTGCAGGCCGGCCGGCCCTGGCTGGCGCTGTTCATTTACCTGGGTGGCCTCTCGGCGGCCAGCAGCATGATTGTAGTCGAAACTGTGGCCCTGAGCGTGATGATGAGCCACCACCTGCTCATGCCGCTGTTCGTGCGCGAGTCGGTGGGGCGGGCCGAGGGGCCGCGCTGGTTTGCCCGGCTTGGGCAACTGGCCCTGCACAGCCGGCGGCTGGCCGTGGTGCTGGTGCTGCTGCTGGCCTTCGGCTTCTACGCCGCAGTGGGCCATTTGCTGCCGCTGGTCAATATCGGGCTGATTTCGTTTGCCGCCGTGGCCCAGTTTGCTCCGGTGGTGCTCGGCGGACTGTACTGGCAGGGCGGCACCCGGGCCGGCGCCGGCGCCGGCCTGCTGGCGGGCCTGCTGCTGTGGCTCTACACGCTGGTGCTGCCTACTATGGTAGGGCCCGGGCTGTTTTCGGAAACGCTGCTGAGCGCCGGGCCGCTGGGCCTGGGCTGGCTGCGGCCGGAGGCGCTGCTGGGCCTCACGGGCCTCGACCCGCTGACGCACGGGCTATTCTGGAGCTGGTTTTTCAACATCGGGCTGTACTTGGGCGTGTCGCTGCTGGGGCGGGCGCCCTCGGCGCTGGAGCAGCGGCAGGCCCAGCTGTTTGTGCACGTGTTCCGGCACGAACCGGGGTTTGAAAACGCTCCGGCCGGCTGGCACGGCGTGGCCTCGTTGCCCGATGTGCGGGCCCTGCTAACCGGCTTCTTGGGCCGCAAGCGCACCATTCAGGCCCTCGATGCTTTCCGCGAACATTTCCCCCAGGTGCTGCCCACCCGCCCCGATTATCCCGCCGCCGCCGATTCGGCCGCCACTGCCGCCCCCGACTTGCCCGCCGACCCGCGGCTGCTTTCCTACGCCGAGAAGCTGCTGGCCGGCGCCATTGGCCCGGCTTCGGCCCGGCTGCTGCTGCGTTCGTCGGTGGGAGAGGAGGATATCAGCTTCGATAACGTGGTGGTTATTCTCAAGGAAAGCCAGCAGCTGCTGGAGGCCAACCGCCAGCTCCAGAAGCAGCAGCGGCAGCTCCAGGCCCTCACCCACCAGCTTCAGCAGGCCTACGACCAGCTCCAGGAGCTCGACCAGCACAAGGATGAGTTTCTCTACACCGTCACCCACGAGTTGCGCACGCCCCTGACCAGCATCCGGGCGCTGTCGGAAATCCTGAGCGACAACCCCGAGCTGGACGAGGAGGAGCGCCACCGCTTTCTGCACACCATCACCCGCGAGGCTGAGCGCCTGAGCCGGCTGATTGCCCTGGTGCTCGACCTGGAGAAGTACGAGTCGGGCACGGTGCGCCTGGATAAAACCCCGCTCGATGTGGCCGACATCATCACCGACGCCCTCGAAGCCGTGAGCCCGCAGCTGCGCGAAAAGCAAATCCGGCTGGATTTGGCCGTGCCGCCCGCCTTGCCCGCCCTGTCCGGCGACCGGGACCGGCTGATGCAGGTGCTGGTGAACCTGCTCAGCAACGCCATTAAATCGTGCCGGGCCGACGGCACGGGGCGCATTGCGGTGGGCGTCCAGCCCACGGCCGGCGGTTTGTGCCTCTGGGTGGAAGACAATGGCAAGGGTATTGCGCCGGAGTTCCACCACCTGCTGTTCGATAAATTCTACCAGGCCCAGAACCAGACCACCCGCAAGCCCGAAGGCACGGGCCTGGGCCTGGCCATCAGCAAAAGAATAGTGGAGCTGCACGCCGGCCGCATCTGGGTGGAAAGCGAAACCGACCAGGGGGCCCGGTTTTCGCTGGAAATTCCCCTTTGAATTATGAATTATGAATTATGAATTATGAATTATGAATTATGAATTATGAATTATGAATTGGGCTATTGCTCTGCCCAAATAGCTGAACTGCTCTGCGTACCTCCGCGAAATCCTCTGCGCCCCTCTGCGGGAAATCGCAAAAGAACGTCTCTATGAAAACTACCCCGCACATTCTCCTGGTCGACGACGAGCCCAACATCGTCATGTCGCTTGAATTTCTGATGCGCAAGGCCGGCTACTCCGTCAGTATTGCCCGCAATGGCACGGAGGCGCTGGAGGCCATCAACCGCACGGCTTTTAACCTGATTATCCTCGATATTATGATGCCCGATGTGGATGGCTACCAGGTGTGCCGCCACGTGCGCGCCCATCCTAACCAGACCAATACGCGGGTGGTGTTTCTGAGCGCCAAAAGCAAGGAGGCCGATATGCAGCAGGGCTACGAGGTGGGGGCCGACCTCTACCTGGCCAAGCCCTTCAGCACCCGCCAGCTGATGGAAAAAGTGAAGGAGCTACTGGCTGTCGGCACCCCCTGAGCCGGCTGCCTCAACTGTCGAGAAACGAAAAACGACCACCGAAAAACGACGAACGCCATGCCCACCTACGCCGCCGATTACGCCGCCAGCCTCGCCGACCCGGCCGGATTCTGGGCCGGGCAGGCCGCCCGCCTGAGCTGGTTGCACGACCCGCCCCGGCCGGTGCTGAGCCAGGACGAAGCCACCGGGTTCTACCGCTGGTTTCGGGGCGGCCGGCTGAACACCAGCTGGCTCTGCCTCGACTACCACGTGGCCAACGGCCGCGCCCAGCAGCCCGCCCTGCACTACGATTCGCCCGTGACCAACGTGCGCCGGAGCTACACCTACGCCGAGCTGCTCGACCTGACGGCCCGGCTGGCCGGGGGCCTGCGGGCCCAGGGGGTGGAGCAGGGCGACCGGGTTATCATCTACATGCCCAACATGCCCGAGGCGGTGGTGGCCATGCTGGCCTGCGCCCGGCTGGGGGCGGTGCACTCGGTGGTGTTCGGGGGCTTCGCGCCGCCCGAGCTGGCCGTGCGCATCGATGATGCCCAACCCCGCGCCATCATCTGCGCCTCGGCCGGCATGGAAATCGACCGCCCGATTCCGTACCTGCCGCTGGTGCAGCAGGCGCTGGCCCTGGCCACCCACCGGCCCGCCTGCGTGGTGGTCAGTCAGCGCGACTTTTGCCCCGCCGAGCTGCCTGCTGAAGCACCGGCCGCCGCTGCCACTACTCTTGAAAAAACCGAAACGCGGTTTGTCGATTACCAAGAGCTGCTGGCCGCGGCGCCGGTGGAAGCCGTGCCGGTGGATGGGACGGCGCCGCTTTACATTCTGTATACCAGCGGCACCACCGGCCGGCCCAAGGGCGTGGTGCGCGAGCATGGCGGGCACGCCGTAGCCCTGCGCTACAGCATGGGCGCGGTGTTCGGGCTGAAACCGGGCGAAACCATCTTCAGCGGCTCCGATATCGGCTGGGCCGTGGGCCACAGCTACATCGTGTACGGGCCGCTGCTGCTGGGCGCCACCACGGTGCTGTTCGAGGGCAAGCCCGTGCGCACGCCCGACGCGGGCACGTTCTGGCGCCTGTGCGCCGACTACGGCGTGAATGTGCTGTTCACGGCTCCCACCGCCATCCGCGCCATCCGCAAGGAAGACCCCGCGGGCCAGCTGGCCCGGCGCTACGACCTGAGCCAGCTGCGCCACCTGTTTCTGGCCGGCGAGCGGTGCGACCCCGCCACCTACGACTGGGCCGGCGAGCTGCTGGGCGTGCCCGTCGTCGACCACTGGTGGCAGACCGAATCGGGCTGGCCCATGCTGGCCTCCTGCGTGGGCTACGCCGATGCGCCGCCGCCCCGCGCCGGCTCGGCCGGCCACCCCGTGCCGGGCTACAACCTGCAAATTCTGGACGAGGAAGGCCAGCCCGTGCCGGCCGGCACCACCGGGCTGGTGGCGCTGCGCCTGCCGCTGCCCCCCGGCTGCCTGCCCACGCTCTGGCACGACGACGCCCGCTTTCAGGCCGCCTACCTCGACCAGTTTCCGGGCTACTACCTCTCGGGCGACGGGGGCTACCGCGACGAGGCCGGCTACTGCTACATTATGGGCCGGGTCGATGACGTGATAAACGTGGCCGGCCACCGCCTGAGTACCGGCGAGCTGGAAGAAATAGTGGCCGCCCACCCGGCCGTGGCCGAGTGCGCCGTGCTGGGCCTGCACGACGAGCTGCGTGGCCAGGTGCCGGTGGGCCTGGTGGTGCTCAAGGATGGCGCCGTGCTGCCCGAAACCGCGCTGGAGCAGCAGCTTGTGCAGCTGGTGCGCGAGCAGGTAGGGGCGGTGGCCTGCTTCCGGCAGGCGGCCGTGGTGGCGCGGCTACCCAAAACGCGCTCGGGTAAAATCCTGCGCAAAACCCTGCGCCTGCTCGCCGACGGCGAAGAATTTGCGGTACCTTCCACTATCGATGACCCCGCCATCCTGGCCGAAATCCGGGCCGTACTGCTACGGCGGGGCATTGGCGTAGGGGCCACCCCACCCCCCGGCCCCACGCTCGCTCAATCCGCGACATCCTCCGGGAGAGGGGGAGCCTGACGGTTTAGCTGGCTGTCTTACTTTTAGTTTTCTTGATTTTTCGCCCTGCTTACGCTCAACGTTAACTTCTTCCAACCAACCTGCCTTATCTGGCTCCCCCTCTCCCGGAGGGGAGGGGGCCGGGGGTGGGGTAACCCCGAACATTCTACCGATATGCCAACGCCCTCCACCCCCCAACACGCCCGCATCCGCACCATCGAGGAGTACCACGAGGCCTACCACCTCAGCACCCGCCACCCCAACGAGTTCTGGGGCGAAGTGGCCGCGCCCTTCACCTGGCGCCGCAAGTGGGAAACGGTGATGGAGTCGGATATGGCCGCCGGCGAAACTACCTGGTTTGCGGGCGCACGCCTGAACATCACCGAGAACTGCCTCGACCGCCACCTGGCCCAGCGCGGCAACAAGCTGGCCCTCATCTACGAGCCCAACGACATCAAGGAGCGCCACCTGCGCCTGACCTACCGCGAGCTGTACCAGCGCGTGTGCCAGTTTGCCAACGTGCTGCTCAACAACGGCGTGGAAAAGGGCGACGTGGTGTGCCTCTACATGCCCATGATACCCGAGCTGACCATTGCCGTGCTGGCCTGCGCCCGCATCGGGGCGGTGCACTCGGTGATTTTCGCCGGCTTTTCGGCCACCGCCATTGCCGACCGCGTGAACGATGCCCGGGCCAAGCTGGTGATTACCTCGGACGGCCTCAACCGCGGGGCCAAGCAGATTCCGGTCAAGCGCGTGGTGGATGAGGCCCTCGAAACCTGCCCCTCGGTGCGCCGGGTGGTGGTAGTAGAGCACCTGGGCTGGCCGGTGCAGATGCAAGCCGAGCGCGACGTGTGGTACCACGAAGAAGCCGCCGACGTGGCCAAAACCTGCCCGGCCGAGGAGATGAAGGCCGAAGACCCGCTGTTCATCCTCTACACCTCGGGCAGCACCGGCAAGCCCAAGGGCGTGGTGCACACCACCGCCGGCTACATGGTGTGGGCCGATTACACCTTCCGCAACGTGTTTCAGGTGGAGGAAAACGACGTGTTCTGGTGCACCGCCGACATCGGCTGGGTAACCGGCCATACCTACACGATTTACGGTCCGCTGCTGGCCGGCTCCACCACCCTTATGTTCGAGGGCATCCCGACTTACCCCGACGCCGGCCGCTTCTGGGAGGTAATCGACAAGCACTCGGTCAGCGTGTTCTACACCGCGCCCACCGCCATCCGGGCCCTGATGGCCGAGCCGCTCGACAACGTGCTCAGCTACTCGCTCGACTCGCTGCGCGTGATTGGCTCGGTGGGCGAACCCATCAACGAGGAGGCCTGGCACTGGTACAACGAGCACGTGGGCAAGGGCCGCTGTCCGCTGGTGGATACCTGGTGGCAGACCGAAACCGGCGGCATCATGATTTCGGCCCTGGCCGGCGTTACGCCCTCGAAGCCGGCCCGCGCCGGCCTGCCGCTGCCCGGCGTGTGGCCCGTGCTGCTACGGCCCGACGGCACCGAAATCGAAGGCAACGAGGAGGAAGGCTACCTGGCCATCAAGCAGGCCTGGCCGGGCATAATCCGCACCACCTGGGGCGACCATAACCGCGCCGTGCAAACCTACTTCGCGCCCTACCCCGGCTACTACTTCACCGGCGACGGCGCCCGCCGCGACCAGGACGGCCTCTACCGCATCATCGGCCGCGTCGATGACGTTATCAACGTGAGCGGCCACCGCTTCGGCACGGCCGAAATCGAAAACGCCATCAACGAGGACCCCAACGTGATTGAAAGCGCCGTAGTGGGCTACCCGCACGAGGTAAAGGGCCAGGGCATCTACGCCTACGTTATCTGCAACGAGGGCGCCTGCCGCAACGAGGCCGACAAGCCCCGCATCGAGGCCAGCGTGATTGAAACCGTGGTGGCCGAAATCGGCAAAATCGCCCGCCCCGATAAAATCCAGATTGTAACCGGCCTGCCCAAAACGCGCTCGGGCAAAATCATGCGCCGCATCCTGCGCAAAATTGCCGAAGGCGACACCAGCACCCTCGGCGACACCTCCACGCTCCTCGACCCGGCCGTGGTGGACGATATTATCAAGGGAGCCAAGTAAGCGGGTAGCTGAACCGGAGCCCACCAATCTTTCGTTGGCTGCTTAAAGGAGCCCGGAGCACGCTTTCCTACTTTGTACTGTACCAAAACTGCCCCACCATGCAAACTATCACGCTTTCCGCCCACTTCGATGGGCAGCAGATTCAGTTGGACGAACCGTTTGAGCTGGAGCCCGGCAGCCAGCTCTGGATTACAGTTGTGCCCGCCCAGACTGCCGAGCACTGGGATGCCCAAATCAACGATGATATAGCGGCCGGCAAGCTCGATGCTCTGGCAGATGAGGCATTGCAGGAGGTCCGGGCCGGCCGCACGACCGCCCGGCGATGAAGCACCAGGCCTCTTCTCGTTTCTGGCAGGCTTATAACCGGCTGCCAGCAGATATGCAGCGGCTGGCGGATAAGAATTATGATTTGTGGCTAAAAAACCCGGCGCATCCGTCACTGCACTTCAAAAAGGTTGGTCGGTTCTGGTCGGCTCGGGTAGGCCTGCACTACCGGGCGCTAGGCGTGGAGACTGATGATGTATTGGTTTGGTTTTGGATTGGGTCTCACACCGACTATGATCTGCTGATAAAGTAGCCGGTTCGTAAGCTGAAACAACCCATTTGCCACTAAAAGCTAAACCGCAGGAAGTATCGTCTGCTACTGGAGCCGACACTTCTTGCGGTTTAGTTTGTAAATGAATCAGGCGCTCGTCAATTGTGGCCAGCCTAGATGGAATTATACCGCCGAGTACCAAGAGCAGGCTTAAGTAGGCCATCCATCCTTTCCGCCTGGTCTAGCTTTATCATTAATTGCCTATACAGCAAAAAGCCCCTTTGCTCAACAGCAAAGGGGCTTTTATAGGTCTGCGAGTCAGCCTCAAGGGCAGTCTTTTAAAAGCGGCTCAGGTAGTCTTTCTTCGGCGATTTGCTCTTTTTATCCTTCTTCTTGCCCGAAGAAAGCCACACGACCAGGCCCGCCGTAACGGCGCCGATGGTAGCCATCTTGGTCACGAAGGCGGTGCGGTTGTACTTCCACTCCATGTCGTAGCCCTTCTCGGCCCAGATATTGGGCAGCTTGCCGTGGGCCAGGTCGGTTACGATGTTTTCCACCACATCAACGCGGTCGGCCAGCACCAGCGGCAGCCAGCGCTTATACTGGTTCTCGGGGTATTTGTAGGCCTGGCGGCGAATCATGCCACTCAGACCGCGGGGCGGCTCGGGCGTGCCAAATACGGCCGACACGTTGGGCCGCTCCACCGACTTCAGTAGTTCCTCGTTGACGGGTTGCAGGTTGTCGGGGCGACTTTTGCTGTTAGGGTCCTCCTCCGCGTTCATGCGCTTGCGCATGGGGTAGGTGGGGTCGTTTTTGGGGTCGGCATCGATGCCCCAGCCCTTAATGGTCTTGGGGTCGATGGGGGTATTTACGGCGTTATCTTTCATGGCGAGGCGAGGTTACTGGTTGGCGGTTGGGGGCATGAGCACGGTTTTGATGCAGTTGTCCAGCTTGTTGGAGAACATGCGGTAGCCGTCGGCCACTTCTTCCAGCGGCAGGCGGTGCGTAATCAGCCCCTTGGGGTCGAGCACACCGTCCTGCACGTGCTTGATCAGGCGCGGCAGCAGGCGCTTTACCGACGTCTGGTTGCCCCGGATGGTCAGACCCTTGTTCATGGCGTTGCCGATGGGAATCAGGTTGTCGGTAGGGCCGTACACGCCCACAATCGACACCACACCGCCCTTTTTCACGGCGTTGATGGCCCAGTGCAGGGCCGTGGCCGAACCGGCCTGGAGCAGCAGCTTGCGGCCGGTAATGGTTTGCAGCGTGTTGCCTTCGGCCTCGGCGCCCACGGCGTCAATTACGCAGTCGGCACCCATCCAGTCGGTGATTTTCTTGATGAACATCACCGGGTCGCCGATTTCCTCGAAGTTGTAGGCCTCGCAGTACGAGTAGTTGCGGGCAAACTCAAGGCGGTAATCCTGCTTATCAATAATGATAACCCGACCCGCCCCAAACAGCCAGGCGCAGCGGGCGGCTGTAATGCCAATCGGACCAGCGCCAAACACGACCACCGTGTCGCCTTCCTGGATACCGGCCATTTCGGCGCCCTGGTAACCGGTCGGGATTACGTCGGTCAGCATCACGGCGTCGTCTAGGTCCATATCGGCCGGGATGATCACCGGGCCCACGTTGGCGTAGGGTACGCGGGCGTACTCGGCCTGGCCGCCGTTGAAGCCGCCAGCGGTGTGCGAGTAGCCGTAGATGCCGCCTACGGCCCCCGATTCGGTATTGGCTTCCTGGCAGTTGCCAAACATTTCCTGCTTGCAGAAGTGGCACTCGCCGCAGGCAATGTTGAAGGGTACGATCACCCGGTCGCCCACCTTTACTTTGGTGACCTCGGACCCGATATCCACGATTTCACCCACAAACTCGTGGCCGAAGGTGGAGCCCACGCGGGTGTCGGGGATGTTGCCGTTGTACAGGTGCAGGTCGGAGCCGCAGATGCAGGCACGCAGCACGCGCACGATGGCATCCTGGGGATGCCGGATTTCGGGCATGGGTTTTTGCACGGCACGGACCCGCTTGGGGCCCCGGTAGTCCATTGCTAACATAAGAATTCGGGAAAGGGTACGAAAGAAGAAAAGTGCAGACCGGCAGCGGATGAGTGGTATTCGCTGCCATTCCGGCCTCCATTAGTACTTTATGCCCGCCCCGAAGGTTGTTAGTGTCGTGCTTTAATTGATAATGGGCCGTGGGTTCCGGTCCGGCTGCCGGCTGGTTCTTGAGGTTGGCTGCCACCCCTAAAAAGCAGCGGAGCCAAACTACCTCTACTCGTCGTAGAAGCAGTTTGGCTCCGCTAAAAGCAGCCCGGAGATTGATCTATGCTAATCCAGGCTACCGTCGGACAGGGCTAAAACTCCAGTTTCGTTGCTGGCAGCACTTTGCCCGTCACCTCGCCAAACCCGATGCGCACGCCGTCCTTCTCGGCAAAGCCGCGCATGGTTACCCGGTCGCCATCCTGCAGAAATTTGCGCTCCGAGCCATCGGCCAGCGGCACGGGGCGGGTGCCGCGCCAGCTTAGCTCCAGCATCGAGCCCAGCGAGTCGGGCGTGGTGCCCGAGATGGTGCCCGAGGCGTACAGGTCGCCCACCTGCTGGTTGCAGCCGTTGGAGGCGTGGTGGGCCAGCTGCTGGGCCATGCTCCAGTACATGAGGCCGAAGTTGGAATACGAAACGGCCGTTTCGGGGCCGCCTTCGGGCTGAATGGTGACTTCCAGGTTCACGTCGAAGTTGTGGTTGCCGGTCTGGCGCAGGTACAGCAGCGGCTCGGGCTCCTGTACCGGCCCGGCAATGCGGAAGGGCTCCAGCGCGTCGAGCGTCACCACCCAGGGCGCCACGCTGCTACCGAAACTCTTGCCCAGAAACGGCCCCAGCGGCACGTATTCCCAGCTCTGAATGTCGCGGGCGCTCCAGTCGTTGAACAGCATCAGCCCGAAAATGTAGTCTTCGGCACTCTGCACCGGCAGCGTTTCGCCGAGTTTGGTGGGGCGGCCCACCACGAAGGCCATTTCCAGCTCAAAGTCCAGCTGCTGGCAGGGGCCGAAGGTGGGCGCGGCCGCATCGGGGGCCTTGCGCTGGCCGTTGGGCCGGCGGATATCGGTGCCGCTGACCACGATGGAACTGGCCCGGCCGTGGTAGCCGATGGGGATGTGGCGCCAGTTGGGCAGCAGCGCATTGGCCGGGTCGCGGAACATGATGCCCACGTTGGTGGCGTGCTCGATGCTGGAATAAAAGTCGGTGTAGTTCTGGGGCTTTACGGGGCGCAGCATCCGCACGGCATCCTGGCGCAGCAGGCACTCGCGCATGGCCTCGGGCTGGTCGCGCAGGGCGGGGTTGTCGTGGCGCAGCAGCTCGCTCAGGCGCTGGCGCACGGCCCGCCACGCCGGCCGGCCCAGGGCAATAAACTGGTTGAGGCTGCGGCGGCGGAACACCTTGGGCATCTTCGGCCCCAGCTCCAGGTCTTCAAAAAAGCCGAACTGGGCCACGGCGTACAAATCGAGTACGTACTCGCCGATGGCCACGGCCAGCCGCGGGCCCCGCTCCGGGGTTTCAAATACGCCGAAGGGCAGGTTCTGAATCGGAAAGTCGCTGCCGGGGGCAATGTCAATCCAGGAGCGCAGGGTAGGGTCGTTGGCGTTGGCCATAGTAGCGGGCTTAGGGTAGTAGGTGGATAGGGCAAAGGTAGAAGGGTAGGGGAAAAGGGAACAGTTTGTAGTGAGGTAACTATCTTTAGATAGCATTCAGGCTTCTAACCTAAACTGGCAGTCTGTTTAGGCCAGGCCGATATGGCTACTTAGCTGTCAGCTTGTTTTCAATTGAAGTATACTTGTTATGGAGAAGTTAACCAAGCACAACAGCTTCGAAGAACTTAAGCAGGAGACGATGAGTGAGCAGCCGAAAATCAGCGCTGCTGCTTTCGAAAGACTTATGGAGCTGCTGAGAAAGCGACTTCTTAAAAATAATTCGAGTGGAAAACGAGTTGCTTAACAGTCTGGTGCGAATCTGTGCCGCGCTGGATGCACAGCAGGTCGAATACCTGATAGTAGGAGGGACGGCCGTTGCCTTGCACGGTTATTTTCGGTATTCTACTGCCCCGTCGGGAGCAGCCGTTACGAAGCCGGATTTGGACTTTTGGTACAACCCATCTTACCAGAACTATTTTAGGCTGCTCGATGCGCTGGAAAGCCTGGGGCAGAACGTGGACAGGTTCAAAGCCGAGCAAGAGCCTAATCCTCAGAAATCATACTTCAGATATGAGTTTGAGAAATTCACGCTCGACCTGTTGCCCAGCCTGAAGGCGTCGATAAAATTTGCATCGGCCTATAAAAACAAGCAGGTGGTGCGCCTAACTGGAATTGAGGTTCCGTTTATGGGTTACGAGGATTTGTTGCTGGATAAGGCCACGAATGCCCGGCCCAAGGATCTGACAGATATTCAGGAATTGAAGAACCGACACCAGCAGGAATAACAGGCAACCTGTTTGCCTCCTCCCCACCCCCATGCCCTACCTCCCCAGCCCCGCCCGCTACGCCGCCATGCCCTACCGCCGCTGCGGCCGCAGCGGGCTGAAACTGCCGGCCGTTTCGCTCGGCCTCTGGCACAACTTCGGCGACGTGGACGTGCTCAGTAACTTCCGCGCCACCCTGCACCGGGCCTTCGATTCGGGTATCACCCACTTCGACCTGGCCAACAACTACGGCCCGCCTCCCGGCTCGGCCGAAACCAACTTCGGCCGCATTCTGAAAGAGGATTTCCGGGCCTACCGCGACGAGCTGGTCATTTCTACCAAGGCCGGCTACGACATGTGGCCCGGCCCCTACGGCGAGTGGGGCTCGCGCAAATATTTGCTGTCCAGCCTCGACCAGAGCCTGCGCCGGATGCGCCTGGAGTACGTCGACATCTTCTACTCGCACCGCTTCGACCCCGATACGCCGCTCGAAGAAACCATGGGCGCGCTGGCCCAGGCCGTGCGCCAGGGCAAGGCCCTGTACGTAGGCATCAGCAACTACGAGCCGGCCGAAGCCGCCGAGGCCATCCGGCTGTTGCGCGAGCTGGGCACGCCCTGCCTGATCCATCAGCCCAGGTATTCGCTGTTTGAGCGCACGCCCGAAAACGGCCTGCTCGACTTGCTGGGCCGGGAAGGGGTGGGCTGCATTCCGTATTCGCCGCTGGCCCAGGGCCTGCTCACGGGCAAGTACCTGCACGGCATCCCCGCCGATTCGCGGGTGGCCAAAGGCGTGGGTTTTCTCACGGAAGATAACCTCACCGAGGAACGCCTGACGCAAATCAGGGCGCTGAACGAACTGGCCCAGGCGCGCGGCCAAAGCTTGGCCCAGTTGGCCCTGGCCTGGGTGCTGCGCGACGAGCGGGTAACGTCGGTGCTCATCGGGGCCAGCCGGCCCGAGCAGCTCGACGACTCGTTGCGGTGTCTGGAGGGGTTGGCGTTTAGTGCGGAAGAGCTGGCGCGGATTGAGCAGGTGCTGGCCTGATAGCGTTTCCCGCAGAGGAGCGGGGAGGTAAACCGCCGAGGTCCGCAGAGTCGTTCTTGAACAGCTCTGCGGACCTCGGCGGTTTACCTCCCCGCTCCTCTGCGGGAACCCACGCCAGAACTACTGCTGCCCAAGCAGCCACGCCACGGCCCGCTTTAACTCCGCTTCCGGCCGCCAGTCAGGCGCAACCACGATGTCTGGTATAATACCCACGCCCTGGTAGGCCGGGCCGCTGGGCTGCACGTAGCGGCCGGTGAAGCTCAGCTCGCAGGCCCGGCCGATGGTGACGAAGTTCATTTCGCCGTTGGTGCCGCCGGTAGCCTGGCCCAGTAGCGAGCCGAGGGCGTTGCGCCGCACGATGGAAGCCACCGTTTCGCCGTAGCTGTACGTATCGGGGCCGGTCAGGAAAACCTTGGGCATACTCAGCAGCGGCAGTTGCGGAGTTATAGGTTTGTTGGCTCGAAACCGAAAAACCGCGTGCTGAAAATTGGGCTGCCGCATCAGGGGCATGGCTGTGCTGTCGGAATGCAGCGGTTCGGTAGAGAAGTGGGGCAGGATGCGCAATAGCTCGTAATTCGGCCGCTGGCGCAAATCCACCACGAGACCCTGAGCAGCCTGGAGTTGCGGCAGGGCACGCTGGAAATCCACGTAGCGCAGGCGGGCCGCATCGAGGTACACGACACCCGGCGCTATTTCGCGCAACGGCGGCGGCTGGTGGTAATGGCTGCCGCGCAACTGCCGAAACGTCCAGCAGTAAGTGCGCGGCTGGCCCGTAGAATCCTGGAAGGTGAAACTAGCCGCCCGCCGCGTGGCACCGAGTTTCGGTACCAGCCCCTGGACGGCCAGCCGGCGGGCTACGGCGGGCGAGGAGGCCGGAAGCAGGCTACTTATCGAATCCAGCAGCCAGCCCACGGGCTGACCATTCAGGTGCGTCAGGGCCGCGCCGGGGGCCACCAGGGGCCGCAATGTGGCGGGTACCCGGCGCACGATTACCGCGCTGTCTATCAACTCAAACTGCAAATCGTAAGGAGGCGGGGTAATATAGAAGCCAGTGCGGGTGCGGGGGGTGAAGCCCACGTGGCGGTCGGGCAGGCGGGCCAGCATCCGGCGGGTGGCAACCAGCAGCTCGGCTTCGGAGGTGGCGCGGGCGGCCTGGGGCAGGGCGTTGGTCAGGGCATTCGTCCAGTGGGCGCTATCGAGCAGGGCGCGGTAGGGGTAGAAGTGGCGGATAATGTTCCAGGTGAGCATGGTGGTAGCCAGCCGCTGCTCCATGCTGCTGGCTTGCAACCGCCGCACCCGCCGGCCCGGCCGGTGGCGCAGCCGCTGCTGGTATCGGGCCTTGCTCAGCACCAACGGCAGCGTCAGGCGCACCGAATCGGTGAGCAGCTCGGTATACTGTTCGGTGTACTGTGGCGGCCCGGCCGGGAAAGCCGCCGCTACCTCCGCCGCCGATGCCGCCCGGATTCGGCTGTCGTAGCGCAGGCCGGCCAGTCGCATGAGCCGGGTTTTCAGTCCCAAGCCAGCCTTATCGAGCCCCAGGCCGTGGTGCTCCCATAAGTAGCCGGCCGTAACGGCTCGGGCAGCAGTTGGCGCGGGTGGAGCCGGGGAAATTGTGAAAAGTGCACCGGAGGCTAGGGGCCGCATCAGGCTGTCGAGCGTGGCAGTCAGGGCTCGGTCGGCGCGGGCGCGGCGCACGGCCGGGATGGCGCGGATGAGCACCGTTTCCCAGCTTACACGGGCCGAGTGGCGGTTGGGGTAGAAGTATTTGAGGTCGCCCACGGCCCGCGCCAGGGCCGTGAGGTTGCGGGTTTCGCGGGCCGTGAGCGAGTCGGGGGGCGAGAGGGTGGCGGCGCGGGGACCGGCCAGCAGCAGCGGGAGCAGAAGGAGCAGCATATAAACGAAAAACGGGGCAGCAGTACCCCAGGTAGAGTACGGCCGCCCCATTGGACGTTGCAGGCATGGGGCTTATCTGGTTCCTTGCCGCCGCGGCCCGGCGTTTGGGCCGGAATCAGCCCGAGCACGTTCGCCCTTTAAGCCATCAGTTGGCAATAGTTATCCGGCCAATCAGTACCCGGTTACCAAGCACTAGGCGCAGGGCGTAGATGCCGGCGGGCAGTGCCGCTACGCCGATGCGCTGGTAGCCCGTGGCCGAGAGCTGCACGGGCTGCTCCAGCACCAGCTGCCCCGTCGAGTTGTACAGCCCCAGCCAGCCCGCCCCGGCCGAAGCCGGCCGCAGCTCCGGGGGCAAAGCCAGCGTGAACTGCCCGCGGGCCGGGTTAGGGTACACCAGCAGGCGCGGGTCGGCGGCGGAAGCCGTAGCGGCGTGGGTAACCAACTGCCCGTCGTTGAAGCGGATGTCCAGGGCCGCGCCGCCGGTGGCCAGCTCCAGCGCGGCCAGGTCTACGTCGCCATCCCCATCGAAATCGGCCAGCACCAGCGGGCCGGGGTTGCGGCTGACTGCTACCGGCGCGCCCGGCCGGAAGTTGCCTTGCCCGTCGTTTGCCTGCACGATTACGCTGGCATCGCTGGCGTAGGAAACCACCAAGTCCAGGTCGCCGTCGGCATCCACGTCGGCGAGTTCCACGCGCTGAATGTAACCGGTGGCGGCCAGCGGCAGGCCGGCGGGCCCGAACCCGCCGCGGCCATCGTTGCGCAGCAGGCTCAGCCAGCTGCTGCTCAGGGCGGCATCAGTGCAAACGGCGACCACGTCGGGCGAGCCATCGGCGTTCAGGTCGGCCAGCAAGGCCTGGCGCACCCTGCCGCCCGGCACGGTGAGCAATTGGCCCGTGGCAAACTCGCCGCGGCCGTCGTTGAGGTGCAGCCGCAGGCCTTGGGCACCGTTGGCCGTCAGCGCGTCCAGGTCGCCGTCGTTGTCCACGTCGGCCAGCACAACGCCGTCGGCGGCGGGGCTGGCCAGGTGCTGGGCCGAAGCGAGAGCGAAGGTGCCGTCGCCCTGATTGCGCAGAACCGAGAGCCGGCCGTCGAGGTAGGAGGTAGTAACGATAAGGTCCAGGTCGCCGTCGGCATCCACGTCGCCGAGGGCCAGCTTATCGGCACTCGTGTACACCTGCCGGGTGGGGGCGAAGGTGCCGTTGCCCTGGTTGAGGCTGATGCTGAGGCCATAGCCGAAGCTCCAGAGCACGTCCAGCGCCCCGTCGCCGTTCACGTCGCCGAGCACCAGCTGCTTAGGGTTCTGGCCGTAGGGGTACTCGATGCCGGGCGCGGGCTGGAAGCGGCCCCGCCCGTCGTTGCGCTCAATCAGCACGCTGCCGTTGTTGGTGTACTGAATTTCCACGGGCAGCAGCAGGTCCAGGTCGCCGTCGTTGTCGATGTCGCCCACGGCCAAATCGTTGGCAAACCAGCCCACGCCTTGCGTGGTGCCACCCCGAAACAGGCCCCGCCCGGCGCCCCCGGTAGCCGCCCGGAACTGGTACACCTGCGGGAACAGGGGCTTGCCGTCGGTGGATTGCATGGTGGCGGGCAGGCTCACGCTCACCTGCTCGCCGGGCATAAAGGCCTGGGCGGGCGCAAAGCGCAGCGTGGCCGTGCCGCCGCCCGTCAGGCTGCCCGCCCGCTGCCCCCGCAACTGGCTGCCAAACACCCGCACATCGGCCAGCGAAGCCGACGCAATGGGGGCCGAAAACGACAAACTCAGCGGCCCGTTGCGCGGCACCGACACGGCGTTGGGTCCTGGGTTAAGCGTGGTGGCCACCACCTGCGCCACCACCGTAAACGCGGTGGCCGAGCTGGCCGTAGCCACGGGCGAAACTACGGACAGCGGCCCTGTACTGGCCCCCAGCGGCACTTTCACGGTGATTTGAGTGGCTGAATTAACCACGAAGCCGGGGGCCGCCGTGCCATTGAAGCGCACCTCGGTAGCTCCCTGAAAGCCACTGCCGGTAACAACCACCGTAGTACCTACGGGGCCAGCAGCCGGCGCGAAGCTGCTAATTATGGGCGGCGGGGTTGGGCCGTTGAGGCGGACGTTGTAGCCGGGCGCATCCCGGTCGCCGCCAATCAGGTCCAGGTCGCCGTCGTTGTCCACATCGCACAGCAATGTGCCGTTGGCGTCAGACGAGCGGAAGTTCAGAAACTCGCCCCGGCCGTTGTTGAGCCGGATTTCGGCCGGCTCGCCCCAGTAGGAGTTCAGCAGCAGGTCCAAGTCGCCGTCGCCGTCCAGGTCGCCCACCGTCAGGGAACTGGTGCCGATGGCCACGTCGAACCGCGTGGTAGTAAACTGGCCCTGGCCGTTGTTGCGGCTGATATTTACGCTTGAAACTCTGGGCTGGGTTGAGGGAGAGGACAGGCTAACAACGTCCAGGTCGCCGTCGTTGTCAATGTCCACCAAATGAATATGGTAAGATTCGCCGTCGGCGAATTGGGCATCAATGGGAGCCGCCAGTTTGCCGTGCCCGTCGTTGAGCAGCAGGTAGGGGGCGTTGTTGTTGATGAGCAGGTCCAGGTCGCCGTCGCCGTCCACATCACCAATTTCGGTGTTAGTGAACAGTACATTAGTGCCGTTGCTCAGGTAAGTGGAAGTCAGGCCCCCGAACCGGCCGGTGCCGTCGTTGAAGCCCAGCACTATCGTGCAGGCCGAGTGGCCCTGGTTACTCATGATGATGTCCAAATCACCGTCGGCGTCCATGTCGGCCAGGTTCAGTTGGGTGGGCTCTTCGGTCAGCTTTACTTCATGCCGTTGCGGGAAGGCCCCCGCG
This sequence comes from Hymenobacter actinosclerus, assembly GCF_900111515.1. Lineage (GTDB taxonomy): Bacteria > Bacteroidota > Bacteroidia > Cytophagales > Hymenobacteraceae > Hymenobacter > Hymenobacter actinosclerus. Next base: position 621,053 of record NZ_FOHS01000002.1, on the reverse strand, counting down.
CCGTTATTGAGCAGCACGAGCAGCTTCAGGCCCGAAACGCTGACCACGATATCCAGGTCGCCGTCGTTGTCCACGTCGCCCAGCACGAAGTCCGGCCGCAGCTCATCGGTATCAATGGCAATGCTGGTACTGACGGCCAGAAAGCCGCCCGCGCCGTTGTTGGGCCGCACTTCCACGGACGGCCGGTTCAGGATAACCATATCCACGAGGCCGTCGCCGGTTACGTCGCCCAGCTCCAACAACGATTCCTCGTCGGCTTCCACTTTGGTAGGAGCCTCGAAGTAGCCGCGCCCGGTGCCGCCCACGGCCGCCCGAAACTGGTACACTTGTTTGCGCACCCGGTTCTGGTTGGCCTCGGTGTAGGCCGGAATGCTCACGCTCAGCTGCTCGCCGGCCAAAAAGGGCCGGTCCGGGGTAAAGGTAAAGGTGCTGGTGCCCGCGCCCTGGCGGCTGCCCGCCAGCAGCCCGCCCCGGCGCTGGCTGAACACGGCCAGCGTGGCCGCGCTGTTTACGGGTACCGCCTGCCCGAAAGTCACGGTAACGGCAGCACCAGGGGCCGCCGTGGCGTTGGGGGCCGGGCTCACGCTTAGTACCGGCACCGGCCGCAGCACCGTGAAGGCTTGGGGCGAGTTGGCGCTGCCCTTGGGATTACGCACGCTAATCAGGCCGCTGGCGGCCCCCGCCGGTACGCGCACCGTGATTTGGGTGGCGGAATTAACCGTGAAATCGGGGGCCGGCGTGCCATTGAAAGTGACCTCAGTGGTGCCGATCAGGTCGGTGCCGGTGAGCATTACGGCAGCTCCGGGCAGGCCGCTGGCGGGCGTAACCGCCGTCAGGGCAGGACGGGCTATCCGCTGGTTGAGACGCAGGTAGGCCGCATTCTCATCACTGGCCACCACAAGTAGGTCCAGGTCGCCGTCGCCGTCCACATCGGTCAGCGCCAAGCCGTCGCGGGCGGCGGGGAGGCTGGCCGGAGCTACACCGGTACTGAATGTGGCCTGCCCATCGTTGAGAAGCACTGCCGAGAAAGGAGCCGAGCTAATGGGGGAGCCAACCAGCACTAGGTCCAGGTCGCCATCGGCATCCACGTCGCCCAGCGCTAGGTCCCAGCACGCAGGAATTTTCTGGCTGCTGAGAAAATTGCCCTGGCCGTCGTTGCGGTACACCGAACCATTGTTGGTGGCCAAATCCAGGTCGCCGTCGTTGTCGAGGTCGCCCAGCACCACCCGCTGAATGTCGCCCGAGGCAGTGGGCAGGCGCACGACCCGCGTAAGCAGGCCCTGCCCGTTATTGAAGCAAATGTTCAGGCTATTGGCATTGGGGCCAGTCAACCCTCCGCAGGCGACAATCACATCCAGGTCCCCATCATTATCCACATCGCCGGTAATCACTCCGGTTGGCCGGTAGTCTAGCCGAATTCCCTGGTAAGTAGGAAACCGGCCGGTGCCATCATTGAAGCGAATGTACAGGCTGTCGGCGCTGCTTTTGAGCAGCAGCAGGTCCAGGTCGCCGTCGCCGTCCAGGTCACCCAGCGTTAGGTTCGGGATGATTGCCGTTTTATTGATAAAGATGCTCTGCTCCGTAAACGTGGCCAGGCCATTGTTGAGAAAAACGCTGCCGCCGTTCGTTACAATGTCCAGCTTGCCATCGTTGTTGAGGTCGCCCAGCGCGAGCCCCGGAGTGGTGCCATAAAGACTGGACACGGGCACCCGCGTACCGGCCCGAAACGACCCGCCGCCGCTGTTGAGATGCACATAGCCGTCGTTGGTTATAAAATCCGGGTTGCCGTCGTTGTTAAGGTCGCCCACGGTCAGCGAGTTAGAGCGGTAGACCAGCGGAACGTTGGCCGTGCCGATGGTATCGAACAAGCCCGTGCCCGTGCCCGCCGCCGCCGCCATGAACTGAAAGACCTGGGGCCGCACGCTGCCGCTGCCACTGTTGCCGGCCAGGCTGGCCGGCAGACTCACGCTCACCCGCTCGCCGGGCCCGAAGGCTTTGGCCGGCGTAAACGTGAGCTGGCTGGTGCCGCCGCCCGCGATGGTGCCGCCGCGCAGGCCTCGCCCCAAACTGTGCACCCGCAGGCCCGCGGCGCTGGCCGCGCTGATGGCCTGGTCGAACGTAGCGCTTATGGCAGTGTTGGTGGGCGCACTCGCCTGGTTGCGGGTCGGGCTCACGGCCACCACGGCAATGGGCAGCGTTACCTCAAAGCGCACTTTCGATGTGGCCTGGCCCGCCGGCGTAGAAACGGCCACCAACCCGCTGGTGGCCCCCGCGGGCACCGTAGCCACCAGCTCGGTAGCCGAGCGAACCGTGTAAACCGGGGCCGCTACGCCGTTGAACGCCACGGCCCGCACGCCGATGAAGTTGGTACCCGTGATGAGCACGGTGCTGCCCACCGGGCCGCTGGCGGGCATCAGGGCCGTAATGGTAGGCGCGGGGGCGGGCTGGTTGAAGCGCAGCGCCAGCAGGTAAGCGCCCACCGAAACCACGTCCAGGTCCTGGTCGCCGTCGAGGTCGGCGGCGGCGACCAGGCGGGTGTAGGGCTCGGCCCCGGCAATGGGCACGATGGCCGAAAAGCTGCCCGCCCCGTTGCCCAGGGCCACGTGGCTGTGGGTGATGAGGTCCAGGTCGCCGTCGGCATCGGCGTCGCCCACCACCATGCCCATGCCAGGCAGGGGCAAGTCGGCGGTGCCACTAAAGGTGCCCATGCCATCGTTGAGTCGGATTAGGGTACCTCCCTCTTCAGTCTGGTAGCTCCCCGCGTAGCGGACCAGCAGGTCCAGGTGGCCGTTGGCATCCACATCGGCCAGCGCCACCTGAGTAGGCGTTTTGTTGAGCAGCAATCGTGGGCCGGCCGTAAACTGGCCGGTACCATCGTTGAGCTTGGCCTCCACTACCGGCTGAGAATAGAGCCCATTAATAGCGCCCGCTACCACTAAATCCAGGTCGCCATCACCATCCACGTCGCCCAGCGTCACGGCCGCTACGCTGAATGCTAGCGACAGGTAGGGGGCCTCCGAAAACGTGCCGGAACCATCATTGAGCCAGCCCTCCGCGCTGCTGGTGGTGCGCACCACCAGGTCCAGGTCGCCATCGGCATCCAGGTCAGCCATCAGCAACTGCTGGGTGGCGCTCCGGATGCTGAAGGTAGAATAGGCCGTAAAGCCGCCCTGGCCATTATTGCGCAGCACGGTTACTTTGCCGTACGAAGCCATCAGCAGGTCCAAATCGCCGTCGGCATCCACGTCGGCCAGCTGCAAGGCCGTGAGCACGCCCTGGCTGGAGGTAAGGCTCTTCGGGGCCCCAAACGTGCCCTGGCCGTTGTTGAGGCGCAGCTTAACGGCGACCGAGCCGCCGGATTCGCCCGTGAGCAGGTCCAGGTCGCCGTCGCCGTCCACGTCGCCCACCACGGTGGCCTCCGCCGACAGCGAGCCCGTAGCGGTGCTCGTGCCCGTAGCGAAATTAAGCTGCCCGGTACCGCCGGTGGCGGCCGTAAACTGCACCACCTGGGCCCCCACCGGATTGCCGGCCGCGTCGCGCAGGCGGGCCGGCAGGCTCACGCTCACCTGCTCGCCCGGCGCAAACGGCTGGGCCGGACTGAAGCTAAGCGTGGCGCTGCCGGCCCCCGCCAGCGTGCCCGCCAGGCGGCCCTGCCGCCGGCTGCTGAACACCCGCAGCTCCGGGGCCGAGGCCGCCGTAATGGGCTGGCTGAAAACGGCCGTAACGGCGCTGCCCACCGGTACGCTCACAGCGTTGCGCGGCGGGGTGATACCCGTCAGCAGCACCGGCACCGGAATGGTTACCGTGAAGGGCAGGGGCGAGGTGCCGGTGCCCGCCTCGGCGGTTTCTATGGTTACCGGCCCGCTAACGGCCCCCGCCGGCACGGTTACCGCAACCGTGCTGCCCGCTCCGCCTAGGCGGAAGTCAGGCGCCAACACCCCGCCGAAGCGGATGCCCACAAGGTCGGTCAGGTTGGCGCCCGTGATGGTGATGGTGGCGCCCACCGGCGCGGCGGCCGGCGTCAGGGCCGCAATGGTGGGGGGCGGCAGGGGCGGGGGCGGGCTCTGGTTCAGGCTGAGCACCACGTCTCCCCGGTCGTTGGCCGTGAGCAGGTCCAGGTCGCCGTCGCCATCCACGTCGCCCAGCGTTACGCCGCTGCTGGTTTCGGGGGCGGCCGGGTCGCGGCTCAGGCGCAGGGCGCGGGCCTGCAGGGCAAAGCTGCCCCCGGTGTTGAGGTAGGTAAACACCCGGCCCCCCTTTCCCTGCGCAATTACCAGGTCCAGGTCGCCGTCGGCGTCTACGTCGGCGGCCCGCAGGCCGCTGGGGGTGCTGCCGGGCGGCAGCGCCAGCGTGGCGCTGCCGGCAAAGCCGCCGTACCCGTTGTTGAGGCGCAGGCTGATAGATGCGCCCCCGGCATCGGCCGTGAGCAGGTCTAGGTCGCCGTCGTTGTCGATATCGGCCGCAAGCAGCTCAACCGGAGCCATGCCCACGGGCAGCACGAGCACGCTGGACGTCCCGAAAACCCCCAGGCCATTGTTGAGCCGCACGCGCACTTCTCCCGCGGGCCGGGCCGGGGTGCCGGCATTGGCCGTGAGCAGGTCCAGGTCGCCGTCGTTGTCGATATCGGCCAGCACGACGCTGGTCGGGCCCGCGCCCATGGCCACCGTAACGGGCGAGTAGTAGTAAATTCCCAGCGCTTCATTGGGCCCCCCGTTGCGGTAAATGGTCGAGGTGCCCTCATCGGCGTTGGCCGTTACGAAATCCAGGTCGCCGTCGCCGTCGATGTCGCCGGTGGCCACGCTCACCGGGCGGGCGCCCACCGGGGCATCCTGGAACCCTGAGTGCAAGGCATCGGTGAAGGTGCCGGTGCCGTCGTTGAGGCAGATGGAAACCGAGTTGTTTTTAGCGTCGCAGATGAGCAGGTCCAGGTCGCCGTCGCGGTCCACGTCGGCCAGCGTCATGCCGGCCGCTTCCTGGGCGGCAATCACGTTTATCTTGAAGCGGTACCGGCCCGCCCCATCGTTGAGGTAGACGCGGCCACCGAACAAGCCGCCCTGGGTTACCAGGTCGAGGTCGCCGTCGTTGTCGAGGTCGCCCAGCACCTGGCGGGAGCTGGTAACGGCGGCCACGATGGTCGTGTCAATAAAAAAGCCCCGGCCCGTGCCCCCGGTGGCCGCCGTGAACTGGTACACCTGCCGGGCCAGGGCGCTGCCGCTGGTGCCGGTAAGGGTAGCCGGCAGACTCACGCTCACCACCTCGCCGGGCGCGAAGGCCGGGTTGGGCAGGAAGGTGAGCTGGGCCGTGCCGCCGCCGCTCACGCTGCCGGGCCGCTGGCCCCGCAGCAAAGAGCCCTGCACGCTCATTTTGCCAGCTGATGCCGGTGTAATGGGCTGCGAAAAGTTCACGCCAATGGCCGCGTTGCGGGGCGCACTCACGGCATTGCGGGCCGGCTGCCGGCTTAGCACGGTTACCTGGGCCTGGACGGCGGCGGGCAGCCCCGCCAGCCCCACGGCTAGCAGGCAGCCCCGCCGCCAAGCTGCGCCCGCGCCTGCGGACACAATAGAACTAAACAAAGCCGGGACGGAAGTAGCGGTTTTAGCCAAGCAATAGCGAAAGTAGGATGCGTGAAAACGGTTCCGGTAACAGTGCTTCTGGAAGGAGCTGCTGTAAGAAAAGCTGGCCTAATTAAAGAGGTTAAAGCAGCCGAAAGCGTGCAAGTTACGCGCCGCGCATCACGGTACAATACCATTCGTGTATTCTGTTGCTGCCTTGTTCCAGGCAATTCGCGAATCCGGGTATAGAGGCAGCTCCCGGCAGTTGCTTGACACTGTGTTTTTCGCCCCGGCAACCGGGAGGTGCAACGCCGGGTTGCCGACGCCAGCCGGAAATTAAGGTTCACTGGAAGCATACAGACGGGCACTCAAATTCCCTTGCTACCTTACCGCAGCTTGCTACCACCCGAAAGACCTGTTGGCCGTGACCCGACTCTACCCGCTACTGTTAAGCCTGCTGCTGCTCATCACCCACAACCTGACGGCCCAGACGCTGGCCGAAAAAACCAGGGGCCTGAAGAAATTCGAGGGCTTTTTCCCGTTTTACTGGGATGAGAAAACCGGCCGGATTCTGCTCGAAATCGACAAGCTCGACCAGGAAATCCTCTACGTGAGCAGTTTGCCCTACGGGGTAGGCTCCAACGATTTGGGCCTCGACCGGGGCCAGATTGGGCAGACGCGCATCGTGAAATTCGTGCGTAGCGGCCCCAAAATCCTGCTGCTCCAGCCCAACTACGACTTTCGGGCCGTGAGTTCCAACCCCGACGAGCGCAAATCGGTGGAGCAGGCCTTTGCCCGCTCGGTTATCTGGGGCTTCAAGGCCGAAGCCCAGCAGGGCAACCGGGTGCTGGTCGACCTCACGCCCTTTCTGCTACGCGACTCTCACCAGCTCTCCGACAAGCTGGAGGAGCTTAAGCAGGGCAGCTACAAGGCCGAAGAAAGCCGCTCGGCCGTGTTTCTGCCCAACACCAAGGGCTTCCCGCTCAACTCCGAGTTTGAGGCCCTCGTGACGCTGGTCGGCAAGGCCAAGGGCCGCGAAATCAGCTCCGTGACGCCCGACCCCAATGCCCTGACGGTGCACCTGCACCACTCTTTTATTCAACTGCCCGACTCCAATTACCAGCCCCGCGCCTTCGACCCCCGCGCCGGCTTCTACGCCAACGAATTCGCCGACTACGCCACGCCCATAGGCCAGCCCCTCATCCAGCGGCAGCTGGTGCGCCACCGCCTGCGCAAAAAGGACCCCGCGGCGGCCAGCAGCGAGGCCGTGGCGCCGCTGGTGTACTACCTCGACCGGGGCGCGCCCGAGCCCGTGCGCTCGGCCCTGCTCGAAGGGGCCGGCTGGTGGAACCAGGCCTTCGAGGCGGCCGGCTACCGCAACGCCTTCCAGGTGAAGCTGCTGCCCGAAGACGCCGACGCGATGGACATCCGCTACAATGTCATTCAGTGGGTGCACCGCTCCACCCGGGGCTGGTCGTACGGGGCGAGCATCGTGGACCCGCGCACTGGCGAAATCATCAAGGGCCAGGTGTCGCTGGGCTCGTTGCGGGTGCGCCAGGACTACCTGATTGCCGAGGGGCTGCTGCAACCTTATGAGGATGGGCAGCCCACCAACCCGGCCCTGCTGCAAATGGCCGTGGCCCGCCTACGCCAGCTGGCCGCCCACGAGGTGGGCCACACCCTGGGCCTCTACCACAACTACGCCGCCAGCCCCCAGGAGCGGGCCTCGGTGATGGATTACCCCATGCCCCGCATCATCATGCGCCCCGACGGCAGCATCGACCTGAGCCAGGCCTACGCCGCCGGCATCGGCCGCTGGGACAAGCGCGCCATCCTCTACGGCTACCAGGATTTCGGCTCATTGGCCGCCGAAAAAACGGCCCTGCCCGCCATCATGCGCCAGACCCTGGCCGAGGGCTACGCCTTTATGGCCGATGCCGACGCCCGGGCCGCCGGCGGGGCCCACCCCACGGCCCACCTCTGGGACGACGGCACCAACGCCACCGACGAACTCAACCGCCTCATGGACGTGCGCGGGCAGCTGCTGGCCCGCTTCTCCGAAAAAGCCCTGGCCCCCGGCCAGCCGATGGCCCTGCTCGAAGAAGTGCTGGTGCCCATCTACCTGCTCCAGCGCTACCAGGTGGAGGCGGCGGCCAAGCAGGTGGGCGGCCTCTACTACACCTACGCCCTCAAGGGCGACGGCCAGACTATCACCAGGCTGGTGCCGCCCGCCGAGCAGTGGCAGGCCCTGGAGGCCCTGCTACGCACGCTTTCGCCCCGCGAACTGGCCCTGTCGGAGGAGCTGCTGGCCAAGATTCCGCCCCGGCCCGTGAACTACAGCCGCTCCCGCGAAACCTTCCCCAGCCGCACCGGCCTTACCTTCGATGCCCTGGGCGCGGCCGAATCGGCGGCGGCCACCACGCTGGAGTTTCTGCTCAACCCCCAGCGGGCGGCCCGCCTGCAGGACTACCACGCCCGCCACCCCGAACAGCCCGGCCTGAGCGCCGTGCTCGACAGGCTGTTGAATGTCACCTGGCGCGCCCGCCCCGAAACCGGCTCGGCGGGCGAGTTGCAGCGCCTCGTGCAGCAGCTCACGCTCCGGCAGCTGCTCACGCTGGCCGCCACCCCCACGGCCCCCTCGGGCGTGCGGGCCACGACCCTGCTGAAAGTAGAGGAGCTGAAAAACCAACTGCAAAAGACCCGAAAATCAGCCAAAGACGAAGCCCAGCAAGCCAACGCCCTGCTGGCTCTGCGCACCATCGCCCAGTTCAACGACGACCCCGAGAAGTTCCAGCCCGCGCCCACCCTGCCCATGCCCGACGGCGCGCCCATCGGCTCCGACGGTTGTGGGGGATGGTAGGATAGTTATGGCGTTGCGCCTCGCGTGCGCCTCACCCCCTAGCCCCCTCTCCGAAAAGGAGAGGGGGGACTAGAATCTAGTTTTCTAGTCTAGTTGTGGCTGCTCTAGCTCTAAAACTAAAAGCTAGCTCCCCCTCTCCTTTTTCGGAGAGGGGGCTAGGGGGTGAGGCGCAACGCAAGGGCATAAAGCCCTACTACTCTCCAGCCGCCACCGGCGTCCAGCCGCCGCCCAGGGCCCGGTACAGGTCGATGAGGAGCAGGAACTGCTGGCGGCGGGTGTCGGTGAGTTCCAACTCGGCGTCGAGCACGTTGCGCTGGGCGCTGATGACTTCGAGGTAGGTGGCGTAGTTGGCCTTGAACAGGTCGTCGGAGATGCTCACGGCTTGTTGCAGAGCTTCCACTTCTTCCTGCTGCAAGTCGAACACGCGCTGGTAATTTTCGATGCCGCGCAGGTTGGTGGTTACTTCCTCGAAACCTACCTGGATGGCCTTTTGGTAAGTGCTGTAGGCAATCTGCTGCTGGGCCACCGAGCGGCGGTAGTCAGCTTGCAGCTCGGCGCGGTTGAAGAGCGGGGCCGAGAGGCCGGCCAGCAGCCCGTAGGCCAGCGAGCCGGGGGTAGTGAACAGGACAGAGGCCCGGTAGGCGTGCAGGCCCACGAAAGGCGTGAGCTTGAGCGAGGGCAAAAAGGCGGCGCGGGCGGCCGACACGTCGGCGCGGGTAGCTACCAGCTCCAGCTCGGCCTGGCGCACGTCGGGGCGGCGCAGCAGGGTGGCGGCGGGCAGGCCGGCCGTGAGGCGGCTGGGCAGGGGCTGCTCCAGAATGCTGACCGGGCGGGCGATGGGGCGGGGGTAGCGGCCCAGCAGGCGGTTAAGCGTGTTTTCGGTGGCGGCTATCTGCTGCTGGGTTTTGGCCTCCAGGGCGCGGGTGCGCAGCAGCTGGGCCCGGAACTGCTGCACGGCCAGCTCGTTGGCCCGGCCGGCTCCTTTCAGGGTGCGCACGATGTCGAGGGCCCGCTCCTGAAACTGCTGGTTGCGGCGCAGCACCAGCAGCTCGTTGTCGTGGCTGAGCAGGGTGAAATACTGGCGGGCCACTTCGGCTACCAGCTGGGTTTGCACCAGGTGGCGGCCCCGCTCGGTGGCCAGCAGGCGCAGGTAGGCGGCCTGCCGACGCTGGCGCAGCTTGCCCCACAAGTCAATTTCCCACGACGAGCGCAAACCCAGGAAAAAGTCGGGCGTGGGGTTAGGAATGCGCCGCTTGCCCTCCACGTTGGGCGACAAGTTGGTGTCGTAGTTGCCCACGCCATCGAGCGTGTACTCGCCAAACCGCTCCACCCCGACGCTGGCCACGCCCTCCACTTGGGGCAGCAGCGCCCCGCGCCGCACCCGCAAATCGGCCCGCGCGATTTCGATGCGCTGGAGCGTAATGCGCAAGTCGGGGTTGGCCTGCAAGGCCGTATCAATCAATGAAACCAAATTAGGGTCGGCGAACAGTTCGCGCCAGGGCTGGCGGGCAAACGAGGCCGAATCCGGGGCGGTGATGGGGCCTGTTGCGCCAGCAGCGGCCGTAGCGGCCGAATCGGCGACGGGCGTAACGGCCGCCAGCGGGAAGGCCAGCGGCACGGCGGCGGCCCGGGGCGGGGCCACGGGCGCGGCCACCCGGCAGCCGGCCGCGGCCAGCGAAGCCGCGGTGAGCAGGGAAAGAACGGAACGGGAAAAGCGGGGCATTTTGGGGGAGAAGCTAGGAGTCAGGAGCTAGAAGTTAGAATGGCGGCTGACAGGTTAGGCTAGTTCCCCTCCTTGGAAAGGAGGGGCTAGGGGTGGTTGATTAGCGTTGAACGAACCCGTGGTGGCTCGTAGGAGCCACTAACGGTCTTTTGCCGGCTGTTCTGGCGGGCCGTTCAACGAGTCAACCACCCCAGCGGCGGCGGAGCCGCCGCGTCCCCTCCTCAGCTGAGGAGGGGAGCTTCGTTTTGAGGTCACACCAAAACAGCTTCCTCAGTAGCCTTTTCAGTTACCGGCTCGGCGGGCTGGTCTTTCTTCTTGCCGCCGCCCGAAAACAGCACGTACAGGCCCGGAATCAGGATGACGCCGAACAGGGTGCCGATGAGCATGCCGCCGGCGGCGGCCGTGCCGATGGAGCGGTTGCCGAGCGCGCCCGCGCCGGTGGCAATGGTGAGCGGAATCAGGCCGGCTACGAAGGCGAAGCTGGTCATCAGGATGGGGCGCAGGCGGGCGTAGGCGCCCTCCACGGCCGCGTCGAGGGCCGAGAGGCCTTCCTTGCGCTTGAGCACCGCGAATTCGATGATGAGAATGGCGTTCTTGCCCAGCAAACCGATGAGCATCACCAGCGAAACCTGGGCGTAGATGTTGTTTTCGAGGCCCAGCAGCTTGAGGGCCAGAAAGGCGCCGAAGATGCCGGTGGGCAAGCTCAGCAGCACCGGCAGCGGCAGCAGGAAGCTTTCGTACTGGGCGGCCAGCAGCAGGTACACGAAAATCAGCACGATGGCAAACACGTACAGGGCCTGGTTGCCGCTCAGAATCTGCTCGCGCGTCATGCCGCTCCACTCGTAGCTGTAGCCGCGGGGCAGCTCCGTGGCGGCCACTTTGGCGATGGTCGAAATCACGTCGCCCGACGAGAAGCCGGGGGCGGCGTCGCCGTTAATCATGGCCGAGGTGTACATGTTGTAGCGCGTGAGCTGCTCGGGGCCGTACACCCGCTCCAGCCGCACGAACGACGAGTAGGGCACCATCTCGTTGCGGTCGTTTTTAACGTAGAGCTTGAGCACGTCCTCGGGCTTGGTGCGGTAGCTGGGGTCGGCCTGCACCATCACCTTGTACATCTGCCCGAAGCGGATGAAGTTGGAGGCGTAGAGCGAACCCATCAGGGTCTGCAAGGTGCTCATGGCCTTGTCCACGGTTACGCCCTTCTTGGCGGCCTGGTCCTGGTCGACGTGAATCAGGTACTGGGGGAAGTTGGCGTCGAAGCCCGTAAAGGCCGCGCCCACGGCGGGCGTCTCGCGCAAAGCGGCAATGAAATCCTGGGTGACCTTGGCCGTCTGCTGCAAGTCGCCGCGGCCGGTGCGGTCCAACAGGCGCAGCTCGAAGCCGGCCGAGTTGCCGAAGCCGGGCACGGTGGGCGGCGGGAAAAACTGGATGTCGGCGTCGTTGATGTCCTGGGTTTTCTCGGTCAGCTCGGCAATCAGCTCGGTTACCGACTGCTTGCGCTCCTTCCAGGTTTTCAGGTTAATCATGGCCATGCCGTAGCTGGAACCGGCCACCTCGTTCATGAGGCTGTAGCCGGCCAGCGTCGAAACCGACTCCACCGGACCCAGCTTGGCCGCCACTTTCTCTACCTGATCGAGTACGCGCTCGGTGCGCTCCACGGTGGCGCCGGGTGGGGTGGTTACGTTCACGTAAATCATGCCCTGGTCTTCGGTCGGGATGAAGCCCGAGGGCAGCACCGCCTGCACGCCCCAGGTAGCCAGGCAGAAGCCAATCAGCAGGCCAATGGTGATGACGCGGCGGTTGGCCACGTAGCGCACCAGCCGCTGGTAGCCCTGGGCCAGGTTCTCGTAGCGGCGGTTGAAACCGGCGAAGAAGCGGTTGATAAAGCCCTTTTTAGCCTCCTCGCCCTCGGCCATTGGCTTGAGCATGAGCGCGCAGAGGGCGGGCGTCAGCGTCAGCGCGTTCACGCCCGAAATAACAATGGCAATGGCCAGGGTGAGCGAAAACTGACGGTAGAACACGCCCACCGGCCCGTCCATAAACGACACCGGAATAAACACGGCCGACATCACCAGGGTAATAGCCACGATGGCCCCGCCAATCTCGCCCATCGCCTCCAGCGTGGCGTCCATCGCCGAGAGGTGCTTCTCGTGCATTTTGGCGTGCACGGCCTCCACCACCACAATGGCGTTATCGACCACGATGCCAATGGCCAGCACCAGCGCGAAGAGCGTGAGCAGGTTGATGCTGAAGCCCAGCAGCTGCATGAAAAACAGCGTGCCCACCAGCGCCACCGGCACGGCCAGGGCCGGAATCAGCGTCGAGCGCCAGTCCTGCAAGAACAGGTACACCACGATAAACACCAGCACGAAGGCCTCCAGCAGCGTAATGAGCACCGCGTTGATGCTGGCGTCGAGGAAGCGCGAGACGTCGTACGACACGTTGTAAGTCATGCCGGGCGGGAAGCTGGTGCCTTTCAGCTCGGCCATGCGCGCCTTCACGTTGGCAATTACTTCGGAGGCGTTGGAGCCGGGGCGCTGCTTGAGCATGATGGCGGCCGAGGGGCGGCCGTCAATCTTCGACGTCATGCCGTAGTTGAGCACGTCGAACCTGATGTCGGCCACGTCTTTGAGGCGCAGCACCGAGCCGTCGGGGTTGGCCCGCAGCACCACGTTTTCGTACTGGCGGGGCTCGAACATCTTGCCCGTGTAGCGCAGCACGTATTGCAGCACCTGGGCCTGGGAGCCCGAGCTTTCGCCCGAGCGGCCGGGGGCCGCCTCCACGTTCTGGGCCCGGATGGCCTCCACCACCTCGTCGGCGGCCACGTTGTAGGCCACCATGCGGTCGGGTTGCAGCCACACCCGCATCGAGTACTCGCGCGAGCCCATGATTTCGGCGAAGCCCACGCCATCGATGCGCTTAAGCTCCTGCAACACGTTGATATCGGCGAAGTTATAGATGAACTTCTCGCCCACCTTGGGGTCGTCGCTCATGATGTTGAGGTAGAGCAACATGCTGTTCACCTCCTTCTCGGTGGCCACGCCGGCCCGGATGACCTCCTCGGGCAGCTCGTCAATCACGGTCTGCACCCGGTTCTGCACGTTCACGGCGGCCAGATCGGGGTCGGTGCCCACCTCAAAAAACACGGTAATCAGTGTCGTGCCGCTGTTCGAGTTCACCGACTGAATGTAGGTCATGCCCGGCACGCCGTTAATGGCCCGCTCCAGCGGCGTGGCCACGGCCTTAGCCAGCACCTCGGAGTTGGCCCCGGTGTACTTGGCCGTTACCGTTACGGAGGGCGGCACGATGTCGGGGAACTGGGTGATGGGCAGCGTAAACAGCGCCAGCGCCCCCAGCAGGGTAATAAACAGCGAAATAACCAGCGATAAAACCGGCCGGCGAATGAAGAGTGCGAGCATTCTTTCTTTAGTGCTTGGTGCTTGGTTGGTGGTGCTTAGAGCTTCGGTTGCTAGAGCTAGAAACTAGCTCCCCTCCTTGGAAAGGAGGGGCTGGGGGTGGTTGATGCTGGCAGAACGATATACTGTTGAGGGAGCTGTTCAACGGTAGTCAACCACCCCCAACCGCTCCTTTCCAAGGAGGGGAGCTAGTTTTCTAGCTCTAGCTCCGTGCTGCCATAAGCTTGCCTACCGCCCATCCTGCCCGTTGAGCACCGCTTTCATCGATACCATCCGGGGCTTGATGATGGCGCCGTCGCGCAGCTCCTGGATGCCTTCGTAGACCACCTGGTCGCCGGGCTTGAGGCCGGCTTTTACTACGTAGTAGTCGGCCAGGCGGGCTTCGGGCTCGAAGGAATGCTGCATCACCCGGCCATCGTCGCCGAGCAGGTACACGTAGTTCTTGTCCTGCACCTCAAACACCGATTTCTGGGGCACCAGCACGGCGTCTTTCACCGTGTTGGTGAGTAGTACCTTGCCCGTAGCGCCGTGGCGCAGCAGCAGCTTGGGGTTGTCGAAGCGGGCGCGGAAGGCAATGGAGCCGGTGTTGGGCGTAAACTGGGATTCCACGGTTTCCACCTTGCCCGGCACCGGGTAGGTGCTGCCGTCGGCCAGGATAAGGGTGGCCACGTTGGTGGCGCGGGCCGAGTCCTGGCGGCGGGTTTTCACGTACTCCAGGTACTCGGCCTCCGACACGTTGAAGTAAGCGAAGATGTCGTGGGCGTCGGAAATGGACGTGAGCAGGGTGCCGTCCTCAATCACGCTGCCCTTCTTGAGCGGAATGCGGTTGATAACGCCATCAAACGGGGCCTTGATGAGCGTGTACGACAAATCGAGGTTGGCCTGGGCCTGGGCCGAAAGCTGCTGCTGTACAGCGGCCTGGGCGGCGTTGAGCTTGGCACGCGCTACATCGAGTTCGGTTTTGGAGATGATGTTTTTGCCCACCAGCATCTTCACGCGCTCCACTTCCAGCTCGGCCACCCGTGCATCGGCGCGGGCGCTGCCCAGCGCCGCTTTGGCCTGACTTACGCGGCTGCGGTACTCGGTGTCGTTGAGGCGGAACAGCGTCTGGCCCTTGCGTACGGTCTGGCCCTCGTCCACGTAAATTTCCTCCAGAAAGCCTTCGACCCGGCCCCGCACTTCCACGTTGCGCACGGCCTGGATATCGGCCACGTAGGCGTGGGTGAGCACCGTGTCGCGGGCGTTAAGGGCCGTCACCAGGATTTCGGGCCGGGTTTCTTTCTGGGGGGTGTCGGCTTGGGTATCGGACCCGCAGCTGGCCAGCGAGGCGGCACAAAGCGGCAGCAGCAACCAACGAAAACGGGAAAGCAGAGGCAGGGGCATTGGGGAGGGGTTGTGGAAAAAAGTAGCGCATCGGAACGATGCGCAACGCCACAAAAGTCCTTCCTCCATATTAGGCCCAGGTTAAGCCCACATTAAAAACCGTTAATGCCTTGCCGCTTGCAACCAATACGAGCCCGGCTTCACAAGCCATTTCGCCAGGTTGCAGAGATGCATATTTGCGTCTTATCGGCCGCGCCGTTGTTGCGTCGCTGTTCAACGTTGCCGTTCCATAGCACCGTTCAGTAGCACCTTTCAGCGTCGTCGTTCAACGAGGAGACGCAAATATGCGTCTCTACTCGAAAAAATCGGTGGGGTCGGCCTGGGCCAGGTACTTGCTCAGGGCGCCCAAATCGGCAAACACGGGCTGCACCAGCGCCAGCAGCCGCGCCGTGGCGGCCGGCCCATCGGTGTAGGCCCGGAAAATCTCGCCCGCCCCGGCCAGCTCCACGTGAGCCAGCAGCTCGGGGTCGTGCTCCTCCAGCATGGTTTCGATGTGCTCGGCCCAGCTGGCCCCGCCGCCGCCGAAGCCGTAGCGTTCAAACACCACGTAGTAATCGTCCATATCCGAAAGGTCGACCAGCAGGCGCTGCTGCCGCTCGGGCGTGGCTTGCGCCGGGGGCACGTCGGAGAGGAGGAATGGGTGGGTGGCGGGGGGCGTTGTGGTCGGCATGGGCCGCAAGGTACGGCCGAATAAGAGCTGTCTCTCAGAAATGACAAAGCAACTTCAAAGGTCCTTAACCGCCTGCCACCGCTCGGCCAGGCACCAGTTCACCACGTCAATAGCTTGCACCGGGCTCAGGTACTGGTCGCCATCTTCCAACGCATCGGGGTTGAGCACATACAGATTCTCCTCCAGGTCAAGAGCAAACTCACTCAGCAGCCCGGCCACCGAGTCGGCCACGACGAAAGCCGTTTCGTTTTCCTCATCCAGCAGAATAATTTGCCCATACTGGCCATCGGGTGCCGGGTCAAGGTCGAGACACAGCCACACGTGCGAGCCATCGAAGCCCATGCGGAGCCAGTGAGGATTCAAAGCATTATCCCGCTTGATGGCTAGTAGTGCTTTAGTAAGGGAAACTACACCAGCATCAGAGGCTCTGTATTGATAGTTAGCCGTCACCTGCGCCGAGGGCAAAAAGCTGATGCCGTAGAAGAAGCTGCCGAAGTTGTCGGCATTTTCATTTAGCCCATCAAACCGCTGGTAAAGCGCCCGGTAATCAGCCGGTAGCGGCCGGCCCACGGCGGTTTCCAGCGCATCCAGCATGGCCGGTTCTGCGCCGGGGTTAAGCGATTCGCGGAGAATGCGGGGTGCGTGGGCGGCTAGCCAGGTTTCGATGCGGGCTAAGGAGTCAGCAAGGGACATATTGGTGGTTCGTTGGTAAATGTTGGTGGCCGACGGGTGGCCTTACGCTATCAAAACTCCACGATAAACCCAATCGTGGGCAGCACGGTGGCGCCGGTGTTGTCGAGCATCACGGGGATGCCGTTGCTGCCGTCAGGGCGCAGGGGCTGGCCATCGGTGGAAACGAACTCGGCGTTGTCGGGGGTGCGCTGGAAGGCGTAGCTGGGCACGGCCGGCGACTTCAGGGCCAGCGCGTTCTGCACGTCCGCGTAGAAATCGAAGGTGAAGCGGCGCAGGTTGATTTTCTTATCCAGCCGGAAATCGAGCTGCTGGAAGGTGCCCAGGCGCTGGGTGTTCAGGCGGCCGTAATCGAGCACACCCTGGCCGATGGTAAGGTAGTTGGCCCGCGAGGCCGCCGCGTTGAAGGGCGTGTAGGGCGCGCCGCCGGCCAGCCGGTACTTCAGGCCCAGCTCCCAGCCCCGCCCGAACTTGCGGCCCAGCAGCGCCGAGGCCAGGTGCCGGGTGTCCCAGGCCGAGGGCTGGTAGCGGCCATCGGCCCCGGTAAACTCGCTGTTGAACAGCGTGTAGGAGGCCACCGCATAGAGGTTACGGGTGAGCTGCTGCTGAAAAAACAGCTCGCCCCCGAAGGCCCGGCCCTTGCCCGTACTGGTCACGGCCTCGTTGCCCAAGGCAATAAAGTCGCCGCCCAGGTTGGCCAGCGAGATGCCGTCGCGCACGTTTACCGGGTAGTGGTCGTACTGCTTCCAGAAGCCTTCGAGCGTGAGGCGGCGGCTGGCGCTGGGCAGGAATTCCAGCCCCGCCACGTAGTGCGTGCTGCCGATGTAGCGGTTGCTCTTGTTCACGAGCCGGCCGGCGTTGTCGCGGAAGCCAAGCAGGGTGGAGGGCGGGATTTTGTAGTAGCGGCCCACGCTGGCGTTCAGGTTCCAGCGCGGCGTGAGGGCGTAGGTGGCCGAAATGCGGGGCGAAACGGTGCGCAGCATGTTGGCCCCGCCATCGGTAAAACTGTTGCCATCGGTGCGCAGCCCGGCCGAGAGCGTGAGCCGGTCGGCCGCCAGAAACGAGCGGGTGAGCTGGCCGAACGCGCCGAAGCGGGCGAAGTCGAGACTGGAGTTAAAATCGACCGTGACGGCCGGCTGCTGCACCGTGCCATCGGGGGCTACCACGGCCTGGCGCAGGCGGTTGAAAAAGCGGTTGTCGTAGTGAATGAGCTGGCCCACGGCCCCGTAGGCGTAGCGCCAGCGGCCGGCGCTGCGGTTTACGTCGAGGCGGAGCTTGTTCTCGGTTTCGCCCGAGCGCGTGAGCAGCACCCGCCGGCTTTCATCGCCCCGAAACTCCGAGCCGCCCTCAAAAAAATCGACCTGATTACTAAGCTGGGTGCGGCTCAGGGCCAGGTTGAGGTAGCCCCGGGGCAGCAGCTGGCGCAGGCTCAAACCCACGGTGTAGTTCCACTGGTCGATGGTGGGCGTGTTGCGGATGATGTAGGCTTTTTCGGGCGTGGTGGAGCGCGGCACGGCCACCTCGAAGTGGTCCAGCGCGCCCAGGCCTAGGGCCGTGAGGGTGGTTTTGGGCCCCAGCTTGGTGGTTATCTTGAACTGCGAATCCCAGTAGTCGGGCCGGATGGGCAGGTCAATCAGCTTGAAGAGCACCTGCAAATAGGAGCGGCGCACGGAGGCCAGAAACGTGGTGTTGGGGGCCAGCGGGCCTTCCAGGGTGCCGGCCACCTCGGTGCCGCTCAGGCGCACGTTGCCCTGCACGCGGTCGGGGTTGCCCTCGCGCTGCCGGAACTGAAGCACGCTGCTGAGCACGTTGTCGTAGCGGGCTTCGAAGGCCGAGGTGCTCAGCGTCACCTCGTCGATAAAGCTCACGTTGAGCATGCCGGCCGGCCCGCCGGCGCTGCCCTGGGTCTGGAAGTGGTTGATGACCGGCACTTCGATACCGTCAAGGTAGTACACGTTTTCGTTGGGCGCCCCGCCCCGGATGATGATGTCGTTGCGGAAGCCGGCGGTGCCGCCCGTGCCACCGCCACCCACGCCGGGCAGCACCTGCACCACCTTCGAGATATCGAAGTTGCCGCCGGGGTTGCTCTTAATTTCCTGGGCGCTCAGCCGCTGCACGCTCAGCGGCGTTTCGGGGGTAGCCACCCGAATGGCCCGGCTGGCCACCACGGTTACCTCGCCCAGTTGCTGCTGGGCCGTCACCAGCTCCAGGCCCACAATGTTGGCGTTGCCGCTGGTAATCACCACGTTGGCCCGCAGCAGCGGCTCGTAGCCAATAAAGGAGGCCCGCACGTTGTAGCTGCCCGTCGGGATGCCCGTGAGCCGGAAGCGGCCCTGTTCATCGGCGGCCGTGCCCAGGGAGCTGCCTTCCAGCGTAACGGTGGCGCCCGGCACCGGCTGCTGGGTGGCCCGGTCGCGCACCGTGCCGCTGAGTACGCCCGTCTGGGCCAGGCTGACTAGCGGCAGCAGCCACAGCAGTACAAGGTAGAGGAGGCGCATACGCGGTTGGCTTTCAGAAGATAAGGGGGTTCAATGCAAACCCGGCCGGGCGGTACAGGTTTCGGGGTGCCAACGGTGGCTACTTACGCCGCGGCGCTGGCCGGGAGCTTAGCTGGCCGCGCAATTTCAGCACGTAGGCCAGCAGGGCGGCGGCGAGCAGGGCCAAGGTGGCGGCCAGCACTTCGCGGGAGGTGCGGGCGCCGGTGGCCGTGTCGGCGGTGGCTTGCAGGTCGCGCATCTTTTTGGCGTGCTGCCGCTCGCGCTCCTGGAGGTTCTGGATTTGGTTTTCCAGGTCGTGGAAGCGCTGCTGGGTGCTGCTCTGGTCGGTTTGGGCCACGGTTACCTGCTGCTTCACCTGCTGGTTTTCGGCCACCACGGCGGCCGTCTGGCGTAGGGTGGCGGCCTGCACGGCCTGGATCAGCTCGGTGTCTTTGCGGATGATGCCTTTGAGGGCCTCGACCACTTCTTGCAGGTCCTTTTTGCTGGGCTTGTTGGCCAGAAAGGCGTTGCGCTGGCCGTTGGCCGCTTCGTACTGGCTCACCAGCTGCTGGCGCTCGGCAATAAGGCGCGGAATGGTGGGGTTTTCCTGTTGGGGAAGTAAGGTGAGGAGCAGGAGCAGGGTTTTCATGGGGGCAAAGATGAATGTTCTGGTATCATTTCCCGCAGAGGGGCGCGGAGGTAAAACCGCAGAGGTCCGCAGAGCTGTTCAAGAACGGCTCTGCGGACCTCTGCGGTTTTACCTCCGCGCCCCTCTGCGGGAAACGCTAGTAGAAAAGCCTACCGCTTCATCTCCACGATATTGGTCTTGGGCGCCACGGCGTTGCGGATGCTCACCTGCCGGGCCACCTCCTCGGCCAGCTGCCCGAATACGGCGGCAGCCGGCGAGTCTTTTTGCAGCATGGCGGGCGTGCCCTGGTCGCCGTTTTCGCGGATGCTCTGCACCAGCGGAATCTGGCCCAGCAGCGGAATTTCGTGCTTTTCGGCCAGGCCCCGGCCGCCGCCTTCGCCGAAGAGGAAGTACTTGTTGTCGGGCAGCTCGGCGGGCGTAAACCAGGCCATGTTCTCAATCACGCCCAGCACCGGCACGTTGATTTGCGGCAGCCGGAACATCTGCAAGCCCTTCTCGGCATCGGCCAGGGCCACTTTCTGGGGCGTGGTCACGATAACGGCCCCCGTTACGGGCACGGTCTGCACCATGGTCAGGTGGATATCGGACGTTCCGGGGGGCATGTCGAGCAGCAGGTAGTCCAGCTCGCCCCAGTCCACCTCCGTAATGAACTGCTTGAGGGCCGAGGAGGCCATCGGGCCGCGCCACACAATGGCCGACTCGGCCGGGGCTAGGAAGCCGATGCTCATCAGCTTGACGCCGTGGGCCTCAATGGGCTGGATGCGGTTCTTGCCATCCTCGCCCTGAAACACGTGCGGCCGGGCGCTTTCCTGCCCGAACATCAGCGGCATGGAAGGCCCCGAAATATCGGCGTCGATGAGGCCCACGCGGGCGCCCGTCTGGGCCAGGGCAATGGCCAGGTTGGCCGTAACGGTGCTTTTGCCCACGCCGCCCTTGCCCGAGGCCACGGCAATGATGTTCTCCACGCCGGGCAGAATGTCGCGGTTCTGGCGCATGGTCGTCACCCGCGAAGTCATCACGATAACCACTTGCGCGTCCTTATCGACCATCGTATGAATGGCCCGCTCGCAGGCGTCGTGGATGAGCTGCTTGAGCGGGCAGGCGGGCGTGGTGAGCACGACGGTGAACGACACGCGCCGGCCCTCAATCTGCACGTCCTCAATCATGTTGAGCGTAACGAGGTCTTTGCCCAAATCGGGCTCCTCAACGTAGCTGAGGGCTTTCAGAACGGCTTCTTTGGTGATAGTGGCCATAGGGTTGTGCGGGTAGGGTACGAGGTGCAAAGATAACCCGGAAACCGGGGCAGCAGCAGCGGCAGAAAAAAGCGGACCGGTGGGGCAACTATGGCTGAGTTCCTGCCATCTTCGCCACTGTACCCTTCCTTCCCTTGTTATATGCTGTTGACTTCACTTCTGCAAACGCTAACGGGCCGCCGGGTCCGGCTGCTGGTGGCGGGTGCTTTGCTGGCTGTGGCTGCTGAGGCCCGCGCGCAAACGCCCACCGCCCCCGCCGACACCGCCTTGCAGCGCCTGGTGCGCACCCATCAGTTTGCGCTGGCCCCGCAGGGCAGCCAGTTTGGTGGGCCCGGCTGGGATAAGCTCCGGGCAGATATTGAGACAAGCCAGCTGGTGCTTATCGGCGAAGACCACGGCATGGCGCAGATTCCGGGTTTTGCGGCCGCCGTGGCGCGGGAGCTGAAGCCCACGCTATACGTGGCAGAAATCGACCGCTACCAAGCGCAGGACCTCAGCCGGCTGGCCGCCCAGCCGGGCCTGCCTGCTTCGTTTCTGCGGCAGCATCCTATGGGACTGTCGTTTTACAGCTGGGCAGAAGAGTTTGAGTTGGCCCGGCAGTTGCGAAGCCAGCACACTACAATTCTGGGCATTGAGCAGGTGGGCATTGCCATGCCGGGCCGGCTGTATGAGTTGCTGGCTGAAAAAGTGAAAAGTAAGCCGGCCAAAATCTACCTGCGGGCGCGGGCCACCGCATACCAGGCCCGCGACCGGGCCAGCATGGTAGCCGGCGGCGATACGCCGGGCACGATGCTCTGGTTGAAACCCGCGGCCCTCGACAGCCTCCGCACCTTCACCCGGCCCGAAAGCCCGGAGGTGCAACGAATGGCAGACGATTTCGCGGCCAGCTACCAGATTTACCAGGCCGGCAGCCACCGGCCCCGCATTAACCTGATGAAGCGCAACCTGCTGCGGGAGTTGCAGCCTTACCAGCCCGCGGGCCAGCCGCTGCCGAAGATGCTGTTTAAGTTTGGCGCCAACCACGCCGGGCAGGGCCGTAGCATCTGGGGCGACATCTACGACGTGGGAAATCTGGCCAAAAATCTGGCCGACATCCACGACCAGAAAACGCTGCACATTTTCGTTATCGGCAAGCAGGGCACCCAGGTAGGCGGCCAGCACCCCGACGACTTCACCAAAAACGTGGCGCGCTACTCCTACGCTCAGGAGGCAATGGTGCTGCCCTTCGTAACCAACACGCCGGCCGGCAGCGCCTGGCAGGTGTTCGACGTGCGCCCCCTACGCCGGGCCATGCTCTACGAAGGACTCAAAATAACTACGCCCGAGCTGCAAGCCACCATTCTGGGCTACGACTACGTTGTGATAATCCCCGAAACCACGGCCAGCCGCAACTTCTAGCAGCGCCCCGTTCCGGCTTCTGCTGCACGAGAGAAGTTGGGGCGGCGCCGGGGTGTGCTACCTTTGCCCCTATGGCCCGCATCCCCAAAGAAACCGTCGACCAGATTATCCACCACGCCGATATTGTGGAGGTGGTGGGCGACTTCGTGAGCCTCAAGAAGAAGGGCCAGAATATGTGGGCCTGCTGCCCGTTTCACCACGAGAAGTCGCCGAGCTTTTCGGTAGCGCCCGCCAAGGGGCTCTACAAGTGCTTCGGCTGCGGCAAGGCCGGCGGGGTGGTGCAGTTCATCATGGATATTGAGGGCACCAGCTACGTGGAGGCCCTGAAGTACCTGGCCAAAAAGTACGGCATCGACGTTCAGGAGGAGGAAAAGACCCCCGAGCAGCAGCTGGCCCAGAACGAGAAGGACTCCCAGTTCATCGTGTCCAACTGGGCCAAGGACCACTACCACCAGCTGCTGGAGCACAACGAGGAGGGCCAGAGCGTGGGCTGGAGCTACCTGCGCCAGCGGGGGCTCAACCAGACTACCATTGCCACCTTCGAGCTGGGCTACTCGCTCGACCAGTGGGACGACCTGCTGAAAGCGGCTGAAAAAGCGGGTTACGAACGCAAATACCTCGAAAAAACCGGCCTCGTCGTCGTCAGGGAAGACGACAACGGCCAGGATACCGGCCGGCGCTACGACCGGTTCCGGGGGCGGGTGATGTTCCCCATCCATAACGTATCGGGCCGCGTGATTGGCTTTGGCGCCCGCACGCTCAAGCCCCACGACAAAACGGCCAAGTACCTCAACTCGCCCGAATCGGAGATTTACCATAAATCCGACGTGCTCTACGGGCTTTACCAGGCGCGGCAGGCCGTCCGGAGCGAGGAGCAATGCTATCTGGTGGAGGGCTACCTCGATGTGCTGAGCCTGCACCAGGGCGGCGTAAAAAACGTGGTGTCGACCTCCGGCACCTCGCTCACCGACGGGCAGATCCGGCTCGTGAAGCGCTACACCGACAACGTAACGGTGCTCTACGACGGCGACGCGGCCGGCATCCGGGCCTCGCTGCGGGGCATCGATATGCTGCTCGAAGGCGGCCTGAACGTGCGCGTGGTGCTGTTTCCCGACGGCGACGACCCCGACAGCTACATCCGCAAAGTCGGCGACCAGCGCTTCAAGGACTACCTCGAAACGGCCAGCCAGGACTTCATTCAGTTCAAAACCGACCTGGTGAGCCGCGAGGCGGCCCACGACCCGGTGAAGAAGGCCGAGGCCATCCGCGAGGTGCTCCAGAGCATCGCCAAAGTGCCCGACCCGATCAAGCGGCAGGTGTTTTTGCAGCAGACCTCGCAGACCTTCGGCATCGACGAGCAGGTCATCATCAGCGAGTACAACAAGCTGGCCCGCCAGCCCGCCAAACCGGGCAGCGCGGGCAGTAGCGGCAACGTCAGCGGCGGCAGCGGGAGCGGGGCCCCCAGCCCGGCCCGAGCAACGGGCAGCGCACCACAAACCGCGCGGCTCAGTCCCGAGGAAGAGGCCGAGGCCCTGATGTACGGCGCCTCGCCGGAGGATCTGGCCGGCGGCGGAGGCGAAGCCACCGAGCACCTGGAGCCTGTGCCCGACGTGCTGGAGCGCTGCGAGCGGGAAGTGGTGCGCCTGCTGCTGCTGTACTCGGCTCAGCCGCTGGCCCCCGAGGTGAGCGTGGCCCAGTACCTGCTCGAGCAGCTCGACGACACGACGTTCAAAACCAGCATCTACGCCGACATGCTGCATTTGTGCCGCGAGGAGCTCAACCAGGGCCGCTGGCCCGAAGTGCGCACGCTCATTCAGCACGGTCGCGCCGATATCCGCAGCGTGGTGGCCGAGCTGGCCACCGAAAAGTACGAGCTGAGCCCCAACTGGACCACCCACCAGATTTACGTGCCCCGCGAGCTCGACGTGCTCCAGCCGGCCTGCGACAACGCCATCCTGCGCCTCAACAAGGTGAACGTGGAGCGCGAGCTGGCCGTGCGCCTCGAAGCCCTGCGAAACCCCACCGACGAGGCCGAAATGATGGACAACCTGCAAACCATTCATCTGCTCAAGCAAATGGATAACCAGCTGGCCAACCTGCTGGGCACCGTCATTCCGCGGCTCAACGGCTAGGGCAGGGGACATGAAGCGCTGCCACCGCCGCCAATGCTTGTCATTGCGGCCTGACCTCGCGTTCTTGCGGGCCGGCTAAGCCCCGCCCCCCCCGGGAACGGGCGCCAGGCCGGTGGCAACCAGCAGCAGTCTGGCCCTGATGCCAGGTGTTATCAGCTGTCCATTAACAGCTTTCAACTTCATGCAACCCCCTCCGAAGCCCGCGCGCCCCTACCTGCTGCAATACCTGCGCGACGCGTGGCTGCGCTTCAACCTGACCCGCATTCTGGGGGCGCTGGCGCTGATGATAAGTGCCCTGGTGGCCGGCATTGTTGGCTTTATGTGGATTGAGAACTACTCGTTTCTCGATGCGCTGTTCATGACCATGATTACCGTTTCGACGGTGGGCTACGAGGAGGTGGCCCCGCTATCGGACGCGGGCAAGCTGTTCGTGTCGGTTTATATTTTCTTCAACCTCCTGATCCTGGCCTACCTGCTGTCGGTGCTGAGCGCCTACATTTTTGAGGGCGGCCTGCGCACGATGTTCGCCATGCTAAAAAACGACCAGCAAATCCGGCATTATTCCGGCCACGTAATTGTGTGCGGCTTCGGCCGAAACGGCCGCAAAGCCTACCTCGAGCTGCGCGCCAGCGGAGCCGATGTGGTGGTGGTGGAACAGGACGAAGCCATTTTGAGTGCCGCCCCCAACGATGAGCATGGCCCCATGGCCGTGGTGCGCGGCGATGCCACGCTCGACGAGTCGTTGCGGGCCGCCGGCATCGAGCGGGCCCGCGCCCTTATCACGGCCCTGCCCAAAGATGCCGACAACGTGTTCGTGACCCTGACGGCCCGCGAGCTGGCCCCCGGCATCACCATTGTGGCCCGCGCCAGCCTTAAAAGCTCCGAAACCAAGCTGCTGCGGGCCGGGGCCAACTCGGTGGTCATGCCCGACGAAATCGGGGGCTCGCACATGGCCAACCTGATTATGCGGCCCGAGGTTATCCGGTTTCTGGACATGATTTCAGGGCTGGGGCCGCACCGGCTGCGGCTGGAGGAGCTGCGCACCGAAGAGCTACGGCCCGAGCTGCGCGGCCAGAGCATCCGCCAGCTCGACGTCCGCTCGCGCACCGGCTCCACGGTTATCGGCCTGCGCCACGAAGCAGGCGGGTTCACCATCAGCCCGCCCTCCGACCTGGCCCCCGGCCCCGGCGACGTTATGCTGTTCCTGGGCACCGAAGAGCAGATTGTGCGCCTGCTGGACCTGTTTCGGGCGGTGTAGCTTCAGTTGCCAGTTGCCAGTTGCCAGTAAGAACGTCATTCAGAGCGAAGCGAAGAATCTCGCGTGAAGTCGTTGTGACAATAGACGTTCAACAATACCACGCGAGATTCTTCGCTTCGCTCTGAATGACGTTTTTACTGGCAACTGACAACCTATCTTTGCTACCTCACCCGCCGCCCGCTGCCCACCCGTGCATATCCTGCAAATCTGCCCGCGCGTACCGTTTCCGCCCACCGATGGCGGGGCCATTGCCATGTACGACGTGGCCGCCGGCCTGGCCCGCGCCGGCCACCGCGTGACGGTGCTGGCCCTCAACACGCCCAAGCACCACCAACCCGATACCGTGCTGGCCCACCTGGGCCCCAACGTACGCCTGCTGACCGTAGACGTGGACACCCGGCTCTCGCCGCGCAAGGCCCTGCAAAACCTGCTCTCCAGCCCGCTGCCCTACAACGTCGAGCGGTTCGTGAGTCCGGCTGTGGAGGCGAAACTGACCCAGCTGCTGGCCGAAGAGCAGTTCGACGTGGCGCAGCTGGAGGGCACGTTCGTGGCCTGGTACGAGCAGCTGTTGCGGCGGCTGGCCCCCACGCTGCCGGTGGTGCTGCGGGCCCATAACCTGGAGTACACGATTTGGCGGCAGCTGGCCGCGAAAACCCGTAATCCGCTCAAAAGAGCCTACCTGCGCCAGCTGGCCAGCCGGCTCGAACAGTTCGAGAAGGACCAGCTGCCGCGCTTTGCCGCCGTGGCCGCCATTACCGAGGCCGACCAGCAGCGCCTGCGCCGGTTGGGCTGCCCCGAGCCGGTGGTGTTCGTGCCCGCCGGCGTCGACCTGAGCCGCTTCCGCCGCGACCCCACCATCCGGCCCCAACCGCGCACGCTGTGCATGATTGGCTCCTTCGACTGGCTGCCCAACCAGGAGGGGCTCGACTGGTTTCTGCGTGAAGTATGGCCCGAGGCTCGCCGGCAGTTTCCGGCCCTGGAGCTGCACCTGGCCGGCAAAAACCTGCCCGAGCGGTTCCGGCAGCTGCGCCTGCCCGGCGTCACGGTGCACGGTTTCGTCGAGTCGGCCGCCGGGTTTATGCAGCAGTACGAGCTGATGCTGGTGCCGCTGCTGAGCGGGGGCGGTATGCGGATCAAAATTATTGAGGGCATGGCCCTGGGCTGCTGCATTCTGAGTACCACACTTGGGGCCGAAGGTATCCACGTAAAGCCCGATTTTGATATCGTGGTGGCCGATTCGGCGCAGGAGTGGCTGGCGCAGTTGGGCCGCTACTACCGCGGCGAGCTGCCCGCGGCGGCCATCGGCCAGGAGGCCGCCCGCACCATTGCCCGCCGCTACGACAACGCGCGGGTGGTAGAGAGCTTTCTCGATTTGTACACCATTCTGCTGCCCGCCCGTGCCGCCACTCCCTGACGCGCTGGCGGCCGCCGCCTTCTGGGGCAGCCTGCTGCTGGTGGCCCACACCTACGTGCTCTACCCGCTGCTGCTGGCCCGCCTGGCCCGCCACCGCCGCCATAACGCCGAGGTGTACGCGCTGCCTAGCGCCGAGCTGCCGGCCGTAGACGTGCTGCTGGCCGTGTACAACGAGGAGCAGGTAATCGAGGAGAAAATCCGCTCGACCTTCGCCACCACCTACCCGCCCGACAAGCTCACGTTCTACATCGGCTCCGATAACTCCTCCGACCGCACCAACGCCCTTATCACCCAACTAAGCGCCGAGTATCCGGGCCTGAAATTCCGGCCGCTGGGCCAGCGCACCGGCAAGCCCGGCGTGATGGAGGTGCTTTCCGCGGAGGCCACCGCCCCGGTGCTGGTGCTCACCGACGCCAACGTATTCTTCACCCCCAACACGCTCTACGAACTGGTGAAGCACTTTCGCCACCCCGCCGTGGGCCTGGTGGGCGGCCACATCCTCAACCCCGACCAGCACCAGGCCGGCATCTCGGGCCAGGAAAAGGCCTACCTGGAGCGCGAAAACCTGATTAAATACCAGGAGGGCGTGGTGTGGGGCAGCATGATCGGGGCCTTCGGGGGCTGCTTTGCGGTGCGGCGGGCCTGCTACCACCCGGCCCCGCGCGGCTTCATTGTCGATGATTTCTTCATTTCGATGGCCGTGCTCCAAAGCGGCTACCAGGCCATCAACGAGCTGGCCGCCGTGTGCCACGAAGACGTATCGGACCAGCTGCCCGAGGAGTTCCGGCGCAAGGCCCGCATTTCGGCCGGCAACTTCCAGAACCTGGTGGCTTTCCGGCGCCTGTTGTGGCCGCCCTGGCGGGGCGTGAGCTTCGCCTACTGGTCGCACAAGGTGCTGCGCTGGCTGACGCCGCTGCTGTTGTTGCTTATGCTACTGAGCAGCGCCGTGCTCGTGGCGCGGGGCGGCGGCGGGCTGTACCGGCTGCTGCTGGCCGGGCAGCTACTGGCGCTGCTGCTGCCGCTGCTCGACGCTGCCCTGCACCGCCTGGGCATCCATCTGCGGCTGCTGCGCTTCATCAGCCATTTCTACTCCATGAACGCGGCCCTGCTGCTGGGCCTGGGCCGCTACCTGCGCGGCATCAAAACCGCCGTCTGGGAGCCCACCGCCCGCTTTCAGGGGCGGCGGTGAGATGGCTCAAGGTGAGATAGTGAGATGGTGAAATGGTGAGTTAATGTTCCAAGGGCCTGGCGTCCTGATGGCGCATATTGCGTAGTTCATTTGTCGTATTACAGCCATTTTCAGGTTGCTGTACAGGATGTAGAGACGCACTAGTTGGCGTCTCGTCGTTGAACAGCTCAGTAGCACAACGTCAGCAACGATGAGACGCCAGCTGTTGCGTCTCTACATCCTGTTCATGAACTCGAAATTTGAGCTAGTTCTCAGCTGCGCCTTTGAAATTCTACTGTTTCCGTTTGCGCAACTTGCGCCGTGAGGTCTCCCGAACATCAAACTCACCATTTCACCATCTCACCAAATCACCTTAATGAAACCACTGCGCATTGCTATTCTGGGCTGCGGCAACATGGGCCTGGCCTTTGCCAACGCCTTCCTGCACTACAACCTGGTGGCCCGGCCCGACCTGCTGCTGGTAGCCCGCCACGATGCGCACTGCCAGCGCCTGCGCACCCAGCATCCCGACCTGCCCGTTGCCGAAATAAGCGCCGCGCTGGCCGATTTTGATGTGGTGCTGGTAGCCGTGAAACCCCAGGATTTCGGCCAGGTTGCCGCCGGGCTGCGGGCTGTGCTGCAACCCGGCCAGGTGGTGGTGTCCATTATGGCCGGCATTCCGATGGCGCGGCTGCAGCGCGAGCTGGGCCACCGGCAGGTAATGCGGGCCATGCCCAACGCGCCCGCGCTGCTGGGCATGGGCATCACCGGGTTTTCGGCCGCGGCCGAAGTCGAGCGCAGCCGCCTGCACCAGGTCGAGAACCTGCTGAACGCCACCGGGCGCTCCATTTTTCTGGAAGATGAAAGCCTGCTCGATGCCGTGACGGCCGTGAGTGGCAGCGGCCCGGCCTACTTCTACTTTCTGGTGCAGGCCATGATGCAGGCGGGCCAGGAAATGGGCTTTTCGGAGTCGGTGGCCGGTCTGCTGGTCAAGCAGACCATGCTCGGGGCCTACCATCTGCTCAACACCTCCTCGCAAAGCCCCGACGAACTGATTGCCGCCGTGGCCTCGAAAGGCGGCACCACCGAAGCCGCTCTGCGCGAGTTTAAATCGGGCCACCTGGCCGAAACCCTGATTGCCGGCATGAAAGCCGCCCAGCACCGCGCCACTGAGCTGGCCAGCGAGTGAGGTGGCGAATGAGTACATGAGTGTGGGTAAGAACGTCATTCTGAGCGCAGCGAAGAATCTCGCGTGCCAAAGTGATTCTAACGTCTGGTTGCCATTGCAAGCGAGATTCTTCGCTGCGCTCAGAATGACGTTCTGGGTCCCCGCATCACTCACTCCCCGTTGCGTAACTTTGCCCCGCCGCCGCTGGTTATACCAGCAGCGCCACGGTAGCCCGCAGGGCGCTACGAAATCCGTGAACCGAAGGACAACGAAGTTAAATCCGTTAAAATCCGCGCTAATCCGTGATCCATGCTTGACTTGATTGAAGACGCCATTGCCGATATCCGCGCTGGTAAGGTGGTTGTAGTGGTTGATGATGAAGACCGCGAAAACGAGGGCGACTTTATCTGCGCCGCCCGCTGCGCCACGCCCGAGGTTATCAACTTTATGGCCACCCACGGCCGGGGCCTGGTGTGCGCCCCGCTGCTGGAGCAGCGCTGCGAGGAGTTGGGCCTGGAGCTGATGGTGGGCCGCAACACGGCCCTGCACGCCACGCCGTTCACGGTGAGCGTCGATTTGCTCAAGAACGGCGTGACTACCGGCATTTCGGCTTCCGACCGCTCCAAAACCATTCTGGCCCTCATCGACCCCGACACCAAGCCCGAGGAGCTGGGCAAGCCCGGCCACATCTTCCCGCTCAAGGCTCGTAAAGAGGGCGTACTGCGCCGCGCCGGCCACACCGAAGCGGCCGTGGATCTGGCCCGCCTGGCGGGGTTCGAGCCGGCCGGGGTGCTGGTAGAAATTCTGAAGGAAGACGGCGAGATGGCCCGCCTGCCCGAGCTGCGCGAAATTGCCGACAAGTGGGACCTGAAGCTGATTTCGGTGCAGGACCTCATCAAGTACCGTCTGGCCAAGGAAAGCCTGATTACCCGCGAAATATCAGTGCGCCTGCCCACCGATTTCGGCGACTTCGACCTGATTGCCTACACCCAGCGCAGCAACAACGCCCAGCACCTGGCCCTGGTAAAGGGCGATATTTCGGGCCCCGAGCCGGTACTGGTGCGCGTGCACAGCTCCTGCGTAACGGGCGACATCTTCGGCTCGTGCCGTTGCGACTGCGGCCCCCAGCTGCACCACGCCATGCAGCAGATTGAGCGCGAGGGCCGCGGCGTTATCGTGTACATGAACCAGGAGGGCCGCGGCATTGGTCTGCTCAACAAGCTCAAGGCCTACAAGCTCCAGGAGCAGGGCCGCGACACCGTGGAAGCCAACCTGGAGCTGGGTTTTGGCATGGACGAGCGCGATTACGGCGTGGGCGCCCAGATTCTGCGCGACCTGGGCATCAGCAAGATGCGGCTGCTCTCCAACAACCCGCGCAAGCGCACCGGCCTCATCGGCTACGGCCTGGAGGTGGTGGAGTCGGTGGCCATTGAGGTGGAGCCCAACAAGCACAACGAGCGCTACCTCACCACCAAGCGCGACAAGCTGGGCCACACCATTCTGCACCAAACCGGCGCGGCCAACCCCGCTGCCGGGGTGCATACCACCGCCGGGCAATAGGCTTAAAGCGGCATGTTTCTATAGTCGGGCGGCCCGGTCAGCACTGCTGGTCGGGCCGCTTTGCTTCGGAGTTGGGGCTGGGCGTGCATATATGAGGGTAACCAGCTAACTTCCGGATATGAGAAATCTGTTTTATCCACTGCTGGTAGCCCTGGCGCTGCCCCTGACCGGGCTGGCTCAGCGTGGGGGCGGGCAGGGGTTCACCCAACAGTTCAACCAGGGCAGCGTGCTGCTGAGTTCGGGTGATACAATTAGCGGGCCGCTGGCCCTGCACCGGGGCGAGGAAACGCTGACGATGACCTTGCCCGACAACACTGTGCGGACCCTGCCGGCCGTGAATGTGCAGAGCTTTGCCGTGCGGGGCGAGCAGTACGACCGTAGCCGCGAACGGTTCTACTACGACGACTTTTACGCCATGCGGCAGGGCTACTATTCGGGCAGCCCTGCGTTTGGGGGCACGCCACCGCCGCGCCGCCGCGAGCGGGCCGACACCAACCTGACGCGGGTGTTCCGGGTGTACCGCTGGAACCGCGACAACGACTACAGCGACTTCAAGGCCCCCGGCTTCTTCGAGCAGCTCAGCAGCGGCCCCGTAATTCTGCTGCGCCGCGAAGGGCTGGTCGAGCGGCCCATTACGGCCGGCAACCCTTACGGCTACGGTAGCTACAGCGGCATGCCGGGCCGTCCCATCGGCTATTACACCGAAGTCAAGGACAACTTCTTCCTGGGCCTGCCCGACGGTACCGTGCTACCGCTGCGCACGCCCAAAAAGGACCTGCCCAACTACTTCCGCACCCACGCCCGCCAGCTGGCCCAGTACGCCAAAGCTAACGACCTCAACTACACCGACGCCCGCGACCTGGCCTATCTGGTCAATTACGCCAACTCCCTGCAGGAGGTGAAATAGTGAGATGGTGAAATGGTGAGTTGACGTTCCAGGGACCCATCGGCGCAAGTGGCGCCGTCAGGTCCCTGAAACGTCAACTCACCATCTCACCATCTCACCTCAGAGCACCCGCAGCACGGGGTAGCGCAGGTGGCTGGGCTCGTAGTGGTCGGATTGGCGGTAGAGCCAGTCGAGCTGGGCGGGGCCGCTGGCGGCAAAGGCGGGGTCTGTTTGCTGCTTTTGGGTGAGCTGGGCCCGTAGCTCGGGCTTCTGGCGCAGCAGCTGGGCAGCCAGGTCCTCGAACACGTAATCGGAGAAATACTCCTTTTGCTGCAGCACGCTGTCGAAGAAACCCCAGGCAAAAAACGAGTCGGTGGCCTGGGGTTCCAGGGTTTCGATGAGGTAGCGGGCGGCGGGCTGGGCCAGGGAAATGTAGTAGTCGCCGCGCAGAAACTGGCGGGACTGGCGCACCGGCCGCAGCTGCACGCCCGAATGCAGGTAGTGGCCCTCGTAGGGGCGGGGGCTGGTTTTGTAGTCTGCTATATAGTACGTTTCGCCATTGATAACCGTGTCGGCTGACAACGCCCGCAGTTGCACGCCTGACAGGCGCAGGCGCTCGGCCACCTCGCCCCAGGCCTGGGGTAGCACGTAGGCGCGGGGCCGTTGCACGGTGGTGGTGGGCACAAAGGTGTTGTAGTAGGGGATGGGCCTGACGTAGGGCGCCTGCCGGTCGTAGTACAGGCGCGGCTGGCCGCTTACTTCGCTGGGCTTGGTTTTGCCCGCGTAGCCGCGGAACGTGAACTGCTCGGCCCGGGTGGTATCGAGCCGCCAGCCCAGGGCAAACTCCTGTTGCTGCTGGCTCAGGCGGAGGGCCTCGGTGCGGGCGGCGGCCAGGGCCGCTTTCTGCCGCTGCACCGTGCCAATCAGCAAGCTCAGAAAGTCGTAGGTGGCCCGCACGCGGGGCGTGTAGGCCTTGAGCATGTGCGTTTCGGTAACGAAGCCGATGGTGTTGAACAGGGTGGTGTAGCCGGTGGAATAGCGCGGCGTTTCCAGGAAGCCCAGCAGGCCGCGGGCGTCGGGCGTGCGGCCGGCGAAGTCGATGTAAGGGGCCAGATACCACTTTTTCCGGTCCATGCCGCCGTAGAGGGCCGGCAGCAGCTCGCGCTGCATATACTGGCTCAGGGCGGGGTGGAGCTTGTCTTTCTGGGTGGCGATGAGCGTGAGCGTGTACTGGTAATCGGCGCCGTTGGAGGTGTGGGTGTCCACGTACACATCGGGCTGCCAGCGCTGGAACAGGGCCGCAAACGAGCGGGCATTGCGCGAATCCTGCTTGATGTAGTCGCGGTTGAGGTCGAGGTTGCGGGCATTGCCGCGGAAGCCGTAGCTCTCGGGGCCGTTCTGGTTGGTGCGGGTGCTGGTGTTGCGGTTGAGCGCGCCGCCCACGTTGTAAATCGGGATGATAACCAGCACCACATCGGCCAGCTGGCGGCGCAGGGCCTTGTTTTGCACGTAGTCGCGGGCCAGCATCAGGCTGGCATCGATGCCCTCGGGCTCGCCGGGGTGAATGCCGTTCTGGATAAACACCACGCGCCGGCCCTTGGCCCGCAGCGAGGCCGGGTCCATATCTCCATCCCCCGACACTACCACCACGTGCAAGGGCCGGCCGCTATCGGTCGTGCCCGCTTCGCGGAGCTGGATTTCGGGGTAGGCCGCGTCGAGGCGCTGGTAGTAGGCCAGGCACTCGTCGTAGGTGGCCGTGGTGTTGCCGTTGCCGAGCTCAAAGGGCGTGCGCCAGTCGGTGGGAGCCTGAGCGGCGGGCGCGGAGAAAGTCAGCAGCGAAAGCAGGGAAGTCAGCAGGAGCATAGGGCGGAGCTAGTAGTGGGCAAAGATGGCTAACCCGCCGCATTTCTGCTGGCTCTTTCACTGAAACGGGGCCCGGAGCAAAACATCAGGTGGTTTCGGAAAAACCTCCTGATGTTTTGCTCCGGACATCAGGAGGTTTCTCCTGCGGCAGCAGTACGGCACAAACTCATTGCGCAGCCCGGCGCTAATACAGCCGCCGCGGGGCCGGGAACAGCACCTGGTCGAGGCTGAAGCGGCCGGGGCCGGCGAAGGCCAGGCCCAGAAACAGGAACACCGATTCGAGGGCGTGGGAGTAGTCGTTGAACCCGTCGCCTTTGCTCAGGTGCATGATGGTGGCTATGGTCATGGTGCCCAGCAGCAGCACGCAGGTCCAGCGGAAAAACAGCCCCAGGGCCAGCAGCTGCCCGCCCACGGCCTCGGCAAAAGCGGCCAGAAAGCCCCAGAAAGCC
Organism: Hymenobacter actinosclerus; assembly: GCF_900111515.1. Classification (GTDB taxonomy): domain Bacteria; phylum Bacteroidota; class Bacteroidia; order Cytophagales; family Hymenobacteraceae; genus Hymenobacter; species Hymenobacter actinosclerus. The sequence goes on along the minus strand of NZ_FOHS01000002.1, from coordinate 587,084 downwards.
GGTGCGAAATCGAGGCCCACTACTTTCATGGCCCCGCCAACCTCAGTCCAGGCGGCCAGCCCGCCCGTGAGCTTGGGGTAGCCATGCACGGTGAACATAAAGCCGATACCCACGCGCAACAGCAGCAGGCCTAAATCATGAGTGCGGTACCGGTTCTCAAACAAAGCCATGTGCAAGCGGGCGGCCAGACGGCCGGAGGCGAGTGGTTCAACCAAATAATATACACTCAGCGGTATATACGTTCGGCAAAGTACAGTTTTTTGCGGCTTTGTGCAATTGCCTTCCACCTGTACCCAACCTGCCTGGGCGGCTGCTTTCTGCCTAATACAGCACGATGCCCGTGATGCGGGCCGCGGCCGGAATGGTGGCCGGGGCCATCTGCTGGTCGGCGCCGGCGGGCAGCGAGCCGGGGTCAATCAGCCAGGCCAGGCGCACCTGGCCCGACACGGCGGCCAGCCCGAAAGGCGTATCGCGCAGCCGGGTGAACCCCAGGTTCTGGCGGGCGGCCCCAAACGGAGAACCCACGCCAATGCCCTCAGCCGTACGGTACTGCGGGTCGGTGATGAGAATGCGGCGCAGCACCGGCTCGCCGCCCGATGAAGCAGCCAGAAACAGGCGCGTAGCGGGTGCCCCGGGCTGACCGGCATCAATCAACTCAATTACCTGCCGGCCAGCGGAATCGGGGGCGGGGCGCAGCTGGGCGGCCGGCACCAGGGCCCGGAGCTGGGCCTCGCGCAGCCCCAGCCGTAGCCGCCCGGCCTGCCCCGGGCTTACCAGGTGCAACGAATCGGGTATGGGCGCCCCGGCCACCGGGGCCGCAGTGCCGGGCTGCCGGGCCACCGGCGCCTGCCCCGGAGGGCCTACCGGCTGGCCATTCTCGGCTACGAAGGGTGGGGTAGACGGCGAGGCCGCGGGGGCGGCCGAACTGCCCGACTCGGATGCAGGGCCCTGGCAACCGGCCAGCAGCAGCACTGCCAGGGGCAGAAAAATGGACTGGGGCCGGGCCCGGAAAAAGAAGGTCAGCATCAGGCCCTATACGCGCCCCTGCGGCGGGAGTTGAAAACATCCGTTGCCCCGGTTCCGTTTGTCTGCCCGGTGGTATGTACTGCCGAGTTGTCCTCTCCGTTTCCTTTAAGCCCGATGCCCGTGTCAGCCCCCGCTTCTGCCCAGCCCCTCATCCTGATTTCCAACGACGACGGCATTACGGCCCCCGGCATTGCCATGCTCGTGCGCGTAATGCGCCGGGTGGGCGAAGTAGTGGTGGTGGCGCCCAACTCGCCCCAGTCGGGCATGGGCCACGCCATTACCATCGGCAAACCCCTGCGCCTCGACCCCAGTCCTATTTTCGAGGGCATTGAGGCCTACGAGTGCAGCGGCACGCCCGCCGACTGCGTGAAGCTGGCCAAGCACCACGTGCTCAAGGACCGCCGCCCCGATTTGGTGGTGTCGGGCATCAACCACGGCTCCAACTCGGCCGTGAACGTGCTGTACTCGGGCACCATGTCGGCGGCCATTGAGGCGGCCATCGAGGGGCTGCCGGCCATCGGCTTCTCGCTCTGCGACTACGGCCACAACGCCGACTTCTCGCACGTGGAGGAGTGGGTGGAGCGCCTGTCCCGCCAGGCCCTGGCGCACGGCATCCCGGCCGGCACGGCCCTGAACGTGAATATTCCCCGGAAATCGGACCAGCCCATTGCCGGGGCCCTGCTCTGCCGCCAGGCCCGGGCCAAGTGGGAGGAGGAGTTCGACCTGCGCCTCGACCCCTACAAGCGCCCCTACTACTGGCTCATCGGCTCGTTTGTGAACCAGGACCCCGGCCAGGACACCGACGAGTACGCGCTGGCCAACAACTACATTTCCATCGTGCCCTGCCAGTACGACCTGACCTCGCACCCCGGCCTGCAGCAGATGCAGCAGCGCTGGGAGCTGTCGGCGCCCGGCTCGGCCACCCCAACCCCGCCGCTGCCCCTGTCTGCCCCCGGCAGCGCCACCCCCGCCCCCGGCGAATCGGCCGACGGGCTGGGGTAGGGGTGAATGAGTGACTGAGTACGCCGTGTTGTCATCCTGAGCTTGCGAAGGACCTATCCAGAAGCTAACGTCAGACAATAGCTTCTGGATAGGTCCTTCGTGCTTGCTCCAAGCGCAGCATGCTCAGGATGACAGTACAGTTTTACTTATTCACCCAGTCACTCATTCACCGATTTACTGTTCGTTTTACCATTGATACGTGCCTGGGCAGGGCGGGCGGGGTGGGCTTGCCCACCACCGGCACCGTGGCGGGCCGGTTGATGACGGCGGGCGGACGGGGCAGACAGCGCACGGCCAGCCAGAGCAGAAACAGGAGCAGGGCCAGGCCCAATAGCAGCTTTTTCATGGGCAGAAGACGGGGGCGGGAAGGGTAGGGGCAAAACTAGCCGCCCTGCATGAAGCCCGCGTGAACCCGCCTCATCTGCCCTTATGGCAGCCAGAGCGTGAACGTAGTGCCCCGGCCTTCTTCAGATTCTACCGTCAGCTTGGCCTTGTGGAAATCGGCAATGGTGCGGGCAATGGGCAGGCCCAGCCCGTAGCCCTCGGGGGCCGAGGCGCCGGCCTGAAACCGCCGGAACCGGTCGAACAGGTGGGGCAGGTGGGCGGCAGCAATGCCCGGGCCGGTGTCGGTAACGGCCAGCTGGTAGCCGCCGCGCGGGCCCGGCCGGCCCAGCACCGTGATGCGCCCGGCCGGGCGGTTGTATTTGATGGCGTTGCTGACGAGGTTGAAAATCAGCGTGAAAAGCAGCGTGCGGTTGGCGCGGGGCAGCACATAATCGGGCTGCAGATCCTCCAGCAGCTGAATCTCGCGCTGGGCCAGCCGGTCTTCCAGCTCGTTCACCACATCGGTCAGCACGGCCTGCACCGATACGGCCTCGTCGCGCAGGTACTGCTCGTTTTCAATGTTGGCAATCAGCAGCAGCGTTTTCACCGTGTTGCGCAGCCGGTAAAGCGTCTTCTGCGACTCTACCAGCTTCAGCGAGTGCGCCTCGCCCAGGCTCGGGTCCTGCAGCATGTTCTCGAAGCGCGACTGCAGGATGCTGACCGGCGTGAGCAGCTCGTGCGAGACGTTGCTCATAAACTCGCGCTCCTTCTCGAAGGCCGACTGCACCAGGTGCATCATGTCGTTGAGGCTGTCGTCGAGGCGGCGGAAGTCGGTGGTGGTGGTGGTCAGGGGCTCGTAGGAGAAGGCCGAGGGGTGGCGCACGCCCTGCAGCTTGCGCACGATAAGGCGGTGCAGCGGCCGCAGCAGGTAGTGGGCAAAGGCGGCATCGGAGAGGATGGTAAGCACAGCCCCCACCACGAGCAGCCACAGGGCCATGCGCCGCAGCGTGGCCGTGAGCAGCTCCACCGTGGCCAGCGAGGAGCCAATTTCGAGGCGGTAGCGGCGGCCGTTGGTGCTGATCTGCTGGCTCAGAATGCGGAAATCTTCCACCTTGTCATCAACCTGCCGGGGCTCGTCGAAAATGCGGGCGGGCGGGTTGCCGGGGCTGGCCGCCGCGGCCGGCAGGGGCGTGAGGGTAATGTATTCCTGCTGCAGAATGTTGTAATCGGCGTATTCCTCGCCCTGCACAAAGGTCGAAATCCCGTCGCGCCCGATGAGCTCCAGCACCTGCTCGCTCTTCTCGCGCAGCCGCTCGTCGGTGTGGCTCACCGCCACGCGGCTCATAATGGGCGGAATCAGGACCACGCCCAGCAGCACCAGCAGCAGCTTGGAAAGGGCATTGAACAGGGCCAGTTTGGCTTCGAGGCGCATGCTCAGCTCTTAATCGAGTACCCGATGCCGCGTACGGTTTCAATAAAATCGGCGGGGGCGAACTGGCTGAGCTTTTTGCGCAGGTTCTTGATGTGGACATCGATGTAGTTGGAGTCCGAATCGTCTTCGAGCACGTTGCCCCACAGGTGCTCGCCGAGCTGCAGGCGGGTGAGCACGCGGTTGCGGTGCAGCAGCAGGTAGTGCAGCAGGTCGAACTCCTTCTTGGTCAGCGGCACATCCTGGCCCGCGTGGCGGATGGTGCGGCCGGTAGCATCGAGCTCGAAGCCCGCGCCAAACGTCATTTCCTGGCGCTTGAGGCCGAACTTGCGGCGCGTAATGGCCTGCATCCGGCTCTGCAGCTCCAGCAGCGAGAAGGGCTTGGGCAGGTAGTCGTCGGCCCCAAGGTCGAGGCCCTTTACCCGGTCGTCGATGGCGCCGCGGGCCGTGAGGATGATGAACGAGGCCTCCTGGCCCTCATTGCGGCGGGCTTCGCGCAGCAAATCCAGGCCGTCGCCGCCGGGCAGGCCCAGGTCGAGCAGCACAAAGTCGTAGCTGTTGACGAATATCTTCTCCGAGGCCTCGGCGTAGGTAAAGGCCGAATCGACCAGGTACTGCGACTCGACCAGAAACTGGCGCACTTCTTCGTGCAGGCTCTTTTCGTCTTCTACCAGCAAAACGTGCATAGTGCGCAAGGGGCTAAATGAAGCCCCAACTTACGCATCCGGCCGTGAAGGACCGATGAACCCGGCCCCGGCCAGCGGTGGTGCGCACCCCAAAAGCGGGCCGGCCGGTGGCAGGCGGGGCGCGGGTTGCGTATGTTGGCGCACGTATTGCCCGCTGCCTGCCCCGCGTTCCTATGCTTTCCGGTTCTGCCACTTTGCCGCCTTTCATCAGCATTATTATTCCCACCCTCAACGAAGGCGGCCACATCGGCCGGCTGCTCGCCCACCTGCGGGCTGTCTGTGGCGCCGATGCGGCTGTGGAAATTGTGGTGGCCGATGCCGGCAGCACCGACAACACCGTAGCCGAAGCCGGCGTCCACGGCGCCCGGGTGGTGCCGTGCCCGCGCAGGGGCCGGGCCGCCCAGCTCAACCACGGCGCCGCCCACGCCACCGGAGCCATTCTCTATTTCCTGCACGCCGACTCGCTGCCGCCCGCCACGCTGCTGGCCGACCTGCGCGGGGCCGTAGCGGCGGGCTACGGCAGCGGCTGCTACCGCCTGCGCTTCGACGTGCCGCACTGGTTTCTGGCGGCCAATGCCTGGTTTACGCGCTTCAACGTCAACGGCATCCGCTACGGCGACCAGAGCCTGTTTGTGCAGCGGGCCGTGTTCGAACGGGCCGGCGGCTACCGCGAGCAAATGCAACTGCTCGAAGACCAGGAAATTGTGGCCCGACTGCGGCAACACGGCCCGTTTCGGATGCTGCCAGGCTACATCGTTACCTCGGCCCGGCGCTACCGCCGCAACGGTATCTACCGCCTGCAGGGCATTTTCGCCCTCGTTACCGGGCTTTACTGGCTGGGCGTTTCGCAGCCCCGGCTGGTGCAGGTATATAAGCGGCTGGTGCGGGGATGAAAGGAAATCCAAGAGGAAAAGTCCAAAGTAAAAGTCGCTGAACCAGTCGAATGGCACTGCTCGGTAGCGTTTACTTTGACCCTCTCTCTTCGACTTCCACGTACCAATTTCCGCCTTCTCCTACCTCAAATAAGCGCTCAACTCCGATACCGAACTGATGCCCAGCTGCTCGGCCTGCTGGCGGCGCATGAGCAGGGCATAGGTGTTGTTGAAGCCCAGCGGCGCGAGCCACTCCAGCTGGTAGCGGCGGCGGTACTCGCGGCGCACGTAGGCCAGCACGGCCGCCGGGTCGGGGCCCAGCGAATCCAGCACGGCGGCCGGAGGCTGGAGCACCACCAGCAGGCCGGTACCGGTGTATTCGGGATATAGGTCGATGGCGCCGGTGCGCAGCGCGTCGGCGCAGATGCTGGTGCCGCCCAGGCCCGTTTTGGCCTCCACGCCCAGGTTGGTGTAGCCTTTGATAAGGGCCGCGTACAGCTCGGCCAGGATGTACTGCTCGCCAAAAATCTTGGAGCCCAGCCGGATGGTGGACCCGGTGGCCGACCGGGGGGCGCGCCACAGCCCCCGGCGGCGCAGGAAGTCGTGGGCCACGGCCCGGGGCGTTTCGTGGCGAATATCCACCCGATAGTTGAGCTCCGTCATCACCGAATCGGAGAGCTGGCCGGCCAGGTGGGCCAAAGCGGGAGCCAGCTCGGGGTGGGCCGCCAGGGTCTGGCGGCGCACTACGGGCGCGGCCTGGTAAGGCGGGAAGGCGTGGCGGTCGTCGCGCAGTACCCGCAGGTCGTAGGCCCGGATGCGGCCGTCGGTCGAGTAGCCGTCAATCAAGTCCACGTTGCCGCTGCGTACCGCCTCGTACACCAGCGCGGGGGCCAGTACCACCGAGGCCGGATTGAGGCCGTAGAGGCGGCGCAGGCCCGGCACCCCATCGGCGCGGCCCACGAACTCGGGGCTGAAGCCGGCCAGCAGCTTGCTGGCGGCACGGGGCAGCAGGTAGAGGCCGGCCAGCAGGGGCAGGGCCAGCAGCAGCGCCCGTCCGGCCCACACCAGCCGCCGGCCACTCAGGTGCTGCAGCCCGGCCAGCGCCCCATCAAACAGCAAAGCCAGCGCCGCGGCCGGAATGGCGCCGGCCAGAATCATGGCCGGGTTGTTCAGGGCAATGCCGCCGAAGATGAACTCCCCCAGTCCGCCCGCCGCCACATAGGCCGCCAGCGTGGCCACACCCACGTTTATCACGGCCGCCGTGCGGATGCCGGCCAGCAGCACCGGCAGGGCCAGCGGCAGCTCAACGCGTCGCAATACCTGCCCGTCGGTGAGGCCCAGGCCGCGGGCGGCGTCCACCACGGCGGCATCAACGCCCTGCACGCCGGCCAGCGTGTTGCGCACAATGGGCAGCAGCGAGTAAAGAAACAACGCCAGAATGGCCGGCCCCGGCCCGATGCCCAGCACCGGAATCAGGAAGCCCAGCAGCGCAATGCTCGGAATGGTCTGGAGCACCCCGGCGCCACCCAGCACCCAGGGCGCCAGCCGCGGCCGGCGCGTGAGCAGCAGCCCCAGCGGTACGCCCACCGCCACGCCCGCCAGCAGCGAAGCAGCAGTCAACCCGATGTGCTGCAACGTCTGCTGCCCGAGCTTGTCGGCCTGCGCGTGCCAGAAGGCTAAAAGTTCGGTAAGGATGCTCAAGATGAGATGGTGAACTGGTAAATGTGGGAAAGCACTACTGGTAGGAGCGGGGCTTGCCCCCGCCCGCCGCTAACGCCATTGAACAGAATCGTTGCCGTAGGGGCGGGGGCAAGCCCCGCCCCTACAGCTGTTCAACCTTCTGAAGCCAGCCGCCGCAGGGCCCGGCCAAATGCCGCCATGAGCGTGGCGTGGGTGAGAGGCCGGGCTGTGGTTTCGGACACCCGTACCCAGACCGTTGGCTCGCCGGAGACCACAGTTGGGGAGTCACTTAGCTGCTCCAGGGTATCATGTATTGAAGCTGTAGATGAAAGAGGTTTAGTATCTGATCCAATGCTGCTTATAGCATGAGCTTCACCTGCCGGCTGCAGTTCGGCCAGCACGTCCTCCAGCCGCAATGCCCGCAGCTGCAGCGCCAGTTGCTCGGCGGCGAAGAAGCGGCGCACGAAGTTGTTGGCGGGGCGCAGCAGCAGCGCGCGGGGCGGGCCCAGCTGCTGCACCCGGCCGGCATCGAGCAGCATAATCTGGTCGGCCAGTTCGAAGGCTTCGGTTACGTCGTGGGTCACGAGCACCATGGTTTTGCGGCGCAGCTCGGGCAGCTCCCGAAACTCGCGCCGGATGCTGGCCCGCGTGATGGGGTCGAGGGCGCCGAAGGGCTCATCGAGCAGAATGATGGGCGGGTCGGCGGCCAGGGCCCGGGCCAGGCCCACGCGCTGCTGCTGGCCCCCCGAAAGCTGGTGGGGGTACTGGCCCGCAAACCGCTCGGGCGGCAGGTGCAGGCGGGCCAGCAGCTCCTCGGTGCGGGCAGCTACGATGGCCGGGGCGTGGCCCAGCAGCCGCGGCACCACGGCCACGTTCTCGGCCACCGTGTAGTGCGGCAGCAGTCCCACCTGCTGAATCACGTAGCCCATGCCCCGCCGCAGCCGCTCCGCGGGCTGGCTCCGCGCATCCTGCCCATTGATGAGCACCGCGCCGGAATCAGGCTCCACGAGGCGGTTGAGCATGCGCAGCAGCGTGGTTTTGCCGCAGCCGCTGGGCCCGAGCAGCACCAGCGTCTGGCCCGCTTCCACCCGAAACGACACGTCCTGCACCGCCGCGTGGCTTCCGTAGTGCTTGGTCAGGTTCCGGGCTTCGATGGCGGGCATGGGGTTGGGAGTAAGAGGGGGAAAGATAACCGGAAAGCATGCAAAAGGCCCTCCCGTTGCCGGAAGGGCCTTGCTGTTACTACCACCAGGCTGCCCGAAAGTTAAGTTGGCCGGCCCTGCAGCCCACAGATTGGTGCTTCTTACTGCTTCACCACTTTCAGCACCGTGGCCTGTCCATCCATCACAACCCGGGCCAGGTAGAAACCGGCCGGCAGCCCCGCCAGGCCCGTCAGCTCCAGTTCGCCCGAGCCGCCGGGGTGCTCGGACGTGTGCTCGTACACCATGCGGCCGGCCAACGTGCAAAGCTGTATCTGTACGGTAGCAGGGGCCACATCGGTGCTGCTCAGCAGCAGTTTGAGGCTGTTGCCGAACGGGTTGGGCGCAGCCGTTACCCGCGCCGCGCCGCCCACGCCGGGAGCCATTAACGTAACCACCGACGAGTAGGAACTGCTGCCGTCCAGGTCGAGCTGGCGCAGGCGGTAGTAGCGCGGGCCGGCCTGGGTGGTACTGTGGCGATACGTGTAGCGGCGAACTGTGCCCGAGCTGCCAGCTGCTTCTACCCGGCCCACCACGGCAAACGTGCGGCCATCGGCGCTGGCTTGCACTTCAAAAGCGGCCGCGTTCAGCTCCTGCGCCGTTTCCCAGCGCAAATCCGAATAGCTGGCTTTGGCTTGCCCTCCGAAAGAAGTCAGCGTAACGGGCAGCGGATTTTTTAGCTCCGCTGCCTCCGTGTTGTACGCCACAAAAGCCAGGTCGCTGTCGCCGTTGATGCTGAGGCGGAACTTGCGGATAGACGTGACGTTGGCACTGGTAATACCGAAAGCGGCAAAATCGCCGGCCCATAGCCGAATCTCCCGCTCGGTATTGGTGAAGCCGCTCCCCAGAGTCATGGGGTTGGTGCTGGCTTCATAAAAGTCAGCAATCCATTTACCTACTACTGGTAGGTTACTTACATTGATGGCCACCGAATTGCCTACTATCTGGTCGTTGGCATCCAGAAACTGATATATATCCTGCTTGCCGCCCGGCGAGGCAATCTGAGTGACTACAATATCGGGGTTGCCGTCGCCAAGCGAGGAAACCTTCACGTTATCAATGCCAAAATCGATGGCGCCGGTCGGTACATTCGCTATGCCCGTGCCTATGTCGAGGCCATTGAGGCCATCGCGCAGGTAGGGCGAGAGGTCGCGGGAGGGAGCGGGCACACTGGGGCCATTGTTCACTCTATCGTAGAGCTGTCCCAGGCCCACCTTCGTGTTGCCGGTAATATCACCAGCAATATTGAGAACAGGTAGTGCTTTATACTCGCTTTTTACATAGCTGATTCCTGCCTGGTCCAGCTTGGTATTGTTGACACGGGTAGAGAAAATGTTTACTCCCAGCTTGAAAGCCAGTAAATTGTGTGAATTCTCAGGCCTGATGGGGCTAAGAGCCGCGTTGCCCGCGCTGCCGTTGCCGCTGCGCCAGTAACCGTTGTAGTCGGTAATGATTTCGGTAACGGCGTTCGTGGCCGCCGGAACTGTTTGCGCCCGACCCGGAATTATCAGAATAGTACCGGCCAGTGTCAGCAGAAGTAAGTTTTTTGTCATAGAAAAAGGAAAAGCAGCTCGCTCTGAAACAATGGCTCAGCCAAGCAGATGGCGAAGATAGCAAGGTTTTGCCCTGATGGTATTATAAAAAGAACGAGTGCCGGGTTTCCCAGCCTCCCCGGCCCGCTGATTTGCTCAATGCCCGCCTGGGCCCCGGCGCATTGCCTGCGGCGGCGGTTGCGTTGCTGCCGGGTTGGCCGTAGCTTTCGGTCCGGGAGCAGCGCCGTGGCACACCGCACGGTAAGGCTGCTGCCCCTTGTAATCCAGTCAAAAGCCCCGTTTTATGCTTGATTTACTTCGTCCCCGTCTTGCCGGGCTGCTGGTTCTGGCCCTCTTAGTTTTCAATGGTGCCTGCGTGCGCAAAGCCGCTCCGGTAGCTACTGCCACCGGCCCCGAAACCCGGGTGTACGTGGTGCGCCACGCCGAAAAAGACCTCGTCACCGACCCCACCGACCCGCCCCTGACGCCCGAGGGCCAGGCCCGCGCCCAGGCCCTGGTGGCCGCCATTCCGCGCCAGACGCGCCTGAGCGCCGTATTCAGCACCGACACCCGGCGCACCCGCTCCACGGCCCAGCCGCTGGCCGACGCCCGTGGCCTGCCGGTACAGCTTTACGATGCCCGCGACCTGCCCGCACTGGCCGCCCGCCTCCGCCGCGACTACCCCAACCAGAATGTGCTGGTTGTAGGCCACTCCAATACCATGCTCGAAACCGTGGATGCCCTGGGCGCCCCCCGGCCCGTGCCGCTCATCCCCGACGAAGCCTACGACTACCTGCTGGAAGTGCACCTGCCCACCGATGCCGCCCGGCCCGCCACGGCCGACGCGCACCACTACGGCGTGCAAAGCCACTAGCGTTGGCACTTTGCTGCAACCCGGCGGCCTGCCCGCGCTTCTATTAGCCACTTTCCCGGTTTCTTTCCCGTTTTGCTTTCTCCATCTCCCATGATGCTTCCCGCCCTCCTTCGCCCGGCCCTTGCGCTGGCGCTGCTGCTTCCGGTCGTTCCGCTGGCCACCCAGGCCCAGGCCCCAACGGCTACCGATTCGGTTAACATCCGCCGCATTTACGACGAGGCCCTGGCCCGCGGGCAGAGCTACGACAACCTGCGCTACCTCACCGGTCAGATCGGGGGCCGCCTCAGCGGCTCGCCCCAGGCGGCGCAGGCCGTGCAGTGGGGCCAGACAACCATGGAAAAGCTGGGCCTCGACCGCGTGTATCTGCAGGAGGTGATGGTGCCGCACTGGGTGCGCGGCAAGCCCGAAAAAGCCAGCATCCGGGGCGATAAGGGCAAGGGCGTGAACCTGAGCGTGTGCGCCCTGGGCGGCTCGGTGGGCACCGGCGGCAAGCTGCGCGCCGGCGTAGTGGAGGTGCAGAGCCTGGCCGAGCTGGCCGCTTTGCCCGAGGACAAAGTGAAGGGTAAACTCGTATTCTTCAACCGGCCCATGAACCCGCTGCACATCGAAACCGGCCGGGCCTACGGCGAAGCCGGCGACCAGCGCCGCTCCGGGGCCGCCGCCGCCGCTAAGCGCGGGGCCGTGGGCGCACTCGTGCGCAGCCTCACGCTCGCCCACGACGACTTTCCCCACACCGGCACCATGAGCTACCAGGAGGGCGTAACGAAAGTGCCCGCTGCCGCCATCAGCACCAAGGGCGCCGACGAGCTGAGCCAGCTGCTGAAAGCCGACCCCAACCTGAGCGTGGAACTGGAGATGAGCTGCCAGACGCTGCCCGACGTGAAAAGCTACAACGTCATCGGCGAAATCAAGGGCTCCAAGTTCCCCGACCAGATTATAACGGTTGGCGGCCACCTCGACTCCTGGGACCTGGGCCAGGGCGCCCACGACGACGGCACGGGCTGCGTGCAGAGCATGGAGGCGCTGCGCCTGCTGAAAACCACCGGCCTGCGCCCCGAGCGCACGGTGCGCGCCGTGCTGTTCATGAACGAGGAAAACGGCAACCGCGGCGGCATGAAATACGCCGAAATTGCGAAGGCCAACAATGAAAACCACCTCGCCGCCATGGAATCCGATGGCGGCGGCTTTACGCCCCGGGGCTTCAACATTGATGCGGCTCCGGCCGTGGTGCGCAAAATCGAAGCCTGGCAGCCCTTGTTTGCGCCCTACGGCAGCAGCCAGTTCGCCCAGGGCCACGCCGGCACCGACATCGGCCCGCTCAAGGGCCAGGCCAAAGCCCTGGTCGGCTACGACTGCGACTCGCAGCGCTACTTCGATATTCACCACACCGCCGCCGATACCTTCGATAAGGTAAACCGCCGCGAGCTGGAGCTGGGCGGCGCCAGCATGGCCGCGCTGGTGTATCTGCTGAGCAAATACGGACTCTAAGCGCCGGCTGGCCCGGCAAATTAGCCGTCATAAAAATGCCCGGCTGCCATTGGCAGCCGGGCATTTTTAGCTAAAAAACCTGCCGGATATATTATTCGGCGGCGGCGTTTTTGCGTGGGCGGCCGGGGCCTTTGCCGGTGCCGTTGGCTGCGCGGGGCTTGCGCTCCTTCTTTTCAATTTTATAGCTAGGATCCAGCATGGCATTTAGCTCTTCCATCATGCTGTTGATTTTAGAAGCCTGCTTGCGAATGCGGGTTAGCAGCGCGTGGTTGTCTTCGGCGCTGTTCAGAATTTCCTGGAGCTTGTTGAGGTCGTTGGTTGCCATCGGAGAAATAAGTTGAATGAAAAATGAAGAAGCTGCAAAGTTGTCGGTTTCTTTTTGTTTCAACAAACAATCTGCACCTGATATGTTTGCGATACGCGAAAAAGAATAAAACAGCCGGCCGGGCGAATAAAAAAGTATTCAGCAAAAAAAAGCAGTCTGCTTACCCGGGAATAACCCAGATAAACAGACTGCTTTATTTCCGGTAAGCGGGAAGCCGCGTCAGCTGGATATTTAAATATCCAAAACCTCTATTTCTTTTGTCGACAGGAAGCGGTTGTCGGGACTATTTGGGCCCGGTAGCGCGCGAAAAGCCGCTGACTGGGAGGTAGTTAATTCTGCTCCAGAATCTGGAAAAGCTCGTCGAGTTTGGGCGTCAGAATAATTTCGGTGCGGCGGTTGAGGGCCTTGTTGGCGGGCGTGTCGTTGGCGGCAACCGGCACGTACTGGGCCCGGCCCGAGGGCGTCACCTGCGAGTCGGAAAGGCCGGCTTCGGTGAGAATGCGCGTGATTTCGGTGGCCCGCAGTACGCTCAAATCCCAGTTGTCCTTGGCCCCGTTCACTACGCCGCGCAGGGGCACGTTGTCGGTGTGGCCTTCTACCAGCACGTTCACATCCTGGTTGCCCTTGAGGGCCGTCGCCAGTTTCTTCAGTGCTTCCTGGCCTTTGGGGTCTACTTTGGTCGAGCCCGATTTAAATAGCAGCTGCTCGGAAAGCGACACGTATACTTTGCCGTTTTTTACATTTACCTGCAAATCCTGGGCGTTGAAACCGAGCAGGGCGTCGCCTACTTTCTGTCGCAGCGCCTTCACGGCTGCTTCTTTCTGGTCGAGCACGCGCTGCATTTCGGCAATGCGCTCTTCCTTGGTGCGCAAATCGGTGGAAAGCTGCGAGTTTTCCTGCTGCGCGCCGCTCAGGCTTTGGTTGAGCTGATTTACCTGCTGATTTTTAGAGAGTAAATTACTGCGCAACGATTCTTCGTTGCGGGCCTTCTCATTTTCGAGGGCAGTTTTTTCAACCTGCAACTGGTCGCGGGCCTGGGCCGCATCCTGGAACGAGCGTTGGGCAGCATCGAATTTTTTCTGCGATACGCAGCTGGCCGAACCAAGCAACAGGGCCGCTCCGCAGAGCAATTTCGGGAAGGCAGAAGAAACGAACATAGAATCGGTGAAAATGAAAAAACAAGGAAGCGACTGGTAAACCCGCCGCGAAATTAATTCCCGGCCGGAATATCGCTACAACGGCTCAACGGTAGCGCTGGTTGCCGGCCTGCCCGACGTCGGGGCTTCGCCAAACGGGGCTTTATTGTACCTTCGACGCCGAAACAGACTTTATAATTAGTAAACATTGCGGTTCCGTTGGCGTCTGACTTTATGGCTGGGGCTGCTGGCCGGGCTGCCGGCCACCGCGCAGCACCGCCCCGCGCCCGCCGCGGCGCCGGTGGCCCGCTACTGGGTTACGTTCCGCGATAAGGCAGGCCAGACGCTGCACGCGGCCGCCTACTTCGATGCCGCTGCCCAGGCCCGCCGCCGCCGCCAGCACCTGCCCGCCGCCGACAGCACCGATTTCCCGGTGCGCCCCGATTACCTGGCCCGGGTAAACAGCCTCACCGATTCCGTTACGCTCGTCAGCCGCTGGTTTAATGCCGTATCGTGCCGGGCCACGCCGGCCCAGGTTGCCCGGCTCCGGCTGCTGCCCGGCGTGCGCAGCGTAGAGGCCTGGCCCGAACGCCCGCTGCTGACCGCCGCGGCCCACCCCCGGCCAGCCGCCCCGCCCGCGCCGCCCGCCCCGCTTGCGGCCGCCGACCTGGCGCTGGCCCACCGGCAAACGGCCGTGCTGGGGGCCGCCGAGTTCCGGCAGGCGGGGCGGCAGGGGCAGGGCCTGCGCATTGCCGTGTTCGACGTGGGCTTCCGCGGCACCGATACCCACCCCGCCTTCGCCCACCTGTACCGCCGCCGGGCCGTGGTGGCCACCTACGATTTCCTGCGCCGCACTCCCGACGTGTACCGGGGCGGCACCCACGGCACCGAGGTGCTCTCGTGCCTGGCCGGCCAGCTGCCCGACAGCACCTTTCTGGGGCTGGCGCCGGCCGCCGAGTTCCTGCTAGCCCGAACCGAGCAGAAAGGCCGCGAGCGGTACGCCGAGGAAGAAGCCTGGCTGGCCGCCGCCGAGTGGGCCGACCGTAACGGCGCCGACATCATCAACTCCTCGCTGGGCTACACAGACCGACGCTATTTTCCGGAGCAGATGAACGGGCGCACCAGCCTGGTGGCCCGCGCCGCCGCCCTGGCCGTGCGCAAGGGCATGCTGGTGGTGAATGCGGCCGGCAACGCCGGCGACGACCCCAACTGGCGCACCATCGGCACCCCCGCCGACGCCGACTCGGTGCTAACAGTGGGCGGCCTCGACCCGGAAACGCTGCTGCACCTCGATTTCAGCAGCTACGGGCCCGCGGCGAGTGGCAAGCTCAAACCCAACCTGGCGGCTTTTGGGGTGGCCATTACGGCCGTGCCGGGCGGCTTCGAGCGGGCCGAGGGCACCTCGTTTGCCAGCCCGCTGGTGGCGGGCTTTGCCGCCTGCGCCTGGCAGCAACAGCGCGATTTGCCCGTGATGGAGCTGTTTGTCCGCCTGCAACAGGCCGGGCAGCTCTACCCGTACTTCGACTACGCCCACGGCTACGGCCTGCCCCGGGCGGCGGCCTTCCGTGCCGCCGGCCCCGCGCCCGCGCCGCCGGTACCAACCTTCGATTTCGTGGCCGCCGACTCGGTGGTGGGCGTCATCATCCGGCCCGAGGCGGCCGTTGTGCCCGCCTATTCGCTGCCGCTGCTGGCCGCCGCGGCGCCCCCGGCGAGGCTGACCACGACCGAACTACCGGCCGAAACGGTGCCCGAAGCTGCGACTGGTACGCCCGCGCCACCGGCGCCGCTGTACTGGCAGCTGCGCGACGCGACGGGGTTTGTGGTGCGCTACGAAGTGCTGGAGGTAAGCCAGCGGGCCATCCTGCGGGTGCTGCTGCCGCTGCTGCCGCCCGGCGGTACGCTGCGGGTGCATTTTAGAGGCTACACGGCCAGTTTCGAAGCGCCATGAGGAATCCCCAAGCCCTGCCGTTGCTGCTGGCACTGGCGCTGCCGGCCGCGCTGCCCCGTCCGGCGGCCGCCCAGCGGGTACTGCTACGCGCCAACCCGGCCACCGACACGCTGCCTTCGCGCTACGGCCCCAACCGGGCATTCTACCAGCATTTGTACCTGGGCTACGCCACGGTGGCAGGTGCGGCCGCCGGGCCGGGGGCCGAGCTGCGCTACCCGCAGTCGGCCGAGCTGTTTGCCGGGGTGCGCAACAAGTGGCGCGTGGCGGGGCCAGCGGCCGTGGGCCTCGATGCCCGCTTTGCCTACCTGCGCTACCAGCTTCGGCAAAGCGGCCAGAAACTGGTGCCCACGCCCCAGCTGCACTACCGCGAAACCCTGAACCTGACGCAGCTCCAGCTGGAACCCTTCGTGCGGCTGAGTTTCGGGCGGCGGGGCAACGTGGTGGGGCACTACCTCGACCTGAGCGGCTGGGGCGGCTGGGTGCTGGGCCGCAGCCACCGCTACGAAGACCGGCCCGGGCAGGGGCAGGGCACCCGCACCGTAGTAAAGGAGCTGAGCCCCGCCTACCTGCACCGCTGGAGCTGGGGCCTGGGCACCCGGCTGGGCGCGGGCCGCTACGCCCTGTTGGCCCGCTACCGGCTCGCCAACACGTTCAGCAGCGCGGCCCCGCCTGCTTACCCCGAGCTGCCGCGCTGGCTGCTGGGGCTGGAGGTAGGCATATTTTAAGAAAACAGTAAAAAAAAGCAACCCCGGCAGCCCTTTGGGCATCATTTTTCGTAGGTACACCAGCTGGCGGTCCGGGTAGTGCAGAGGCACTGCCCTAATGAGTTGGCCGCCACTCCATTTTGTCTGATAAATTGGCCGAATGCCGGGAAATCCCGAACTTTCGGGGCTGGGGCCACCATTGGAGCTTTCCCAGCTGAATATATTGCCGCGTCTGCTTTCCATGAAAAAACTTGTAATCCCCGTTGTCGGCGCCATTTGCCTGCTTCAGCTGTCGTCTTGCCTGAATACGGAGCGCGAAGTGGCGACTTCCCGCAATACCGACCGTCAGTTTACCCCCGGTATGGAGGCCAACCGCGGCCGGGTAAGCGAGCGGACCGTGCTGCGGACGGTCAATGCCAGCCACAATTTCTCGTCGCTTAAAACCAAGGATACCTTTGTGTTGCAGCTGCGTGGGCCCAAAATTGCCTCTTCGCAGGCCCATTTCATCGTTCTCAACAGCGCCGGCGACACCCTGCGCCAGGAAGTGATGCCGGCTACGGCCCTCATCCGCGACCAGGACCTGACCGACCCGCAGGCGGCCACGGTGCGCGACAAGGAAATTGCCATCCTGCAGGGCATGAACAGCTTCTTCCGCGACGACCGGTTTGTGCAGCCCGCCGTGCCCAAAACGGGCGTGCAGCCCGAAAACGTAGATGCGCAGTCGTGGTCGTCGGTGAAAGCCGATAGCCGCGCCATCGGCTTCGACTACCCCTCGGCCGACGGCCGGGAGCGTCGTCTGGCCTACTCCAAATCCCTGAAACGAGCCGTAGTTATTGCCGAATAATTTCTCGTTCAACCCCAACAGAAAGCGCCGCCGGAGCTAATCCGGCGGCGCTTTCTGTTGGGGTTGAACGAGGGTAGTCAAACGAAGAAAACAACCAAAACAGGCTTCTGTAATCCCCGAAACCCGTTTCGTCCCTAATCCCTAATCCCTAACGCTTGGTGTGAGTTAAAAACTAGCCACTAGCTCCCCTCCTTGGAAAGGAGGGGCTGGGGGTGGTTGATGGCACCTGAACGATAACTAGAGCTAGTTTCTAGCTTCCGTTCAACGTGCATCAACCACCCCCAGCCCCTCCTTTCCAAGGAGGGGAGCTAGTTTTTTAGCTGCTAACTCTAACTCACACCAAGCGTTCTAATCCCTAATCTACGGCATGACAAACGCCATATCGAAGCTGACGATGTTGGCGGTGAAGTTGGTGTTGCGCTGGTAGTAGGCGTAGCGCAGGTCGATGGATTTGAACCTGGCGATGCGGCGGCCGCCCTGGCCGTTGCCGAACGGCGTTTTGAAGCGGCTGAGGCCGTACACCGGCGAGTAGCGCAGCCCCAGGCCGTACTTGTTGGCCGCAAAGCCCGACAGGTCGTAGTCGGAGGTGTAGAACTCGTCGGTGAGTGAGTGCTGGGCGTAGGGCGCGAAGTATCTGGCGGCCGTTTGGTGGTGGTAGCGGTAGAAGGGGTAGAGCACGAAAAAGGGCGTCAGCTTGAGCGGCGTTTCCAGCTCGAAGGTGTGGGCCATGATGCCGAAGTTGTCGTTGTAGAAGCGGTAGAAGCCGCGCAGCTGGATGAAATCGGAGGCGAAGTAGCTGGCCCGCAGCGCCACCGGGTACTTAAAGCGCTGCTGGGGCAGCTGCTCCACGCGGGGCAGGTCGGGGGCCGAATCGCGGAAGTACACGCGGTGGAAGGGCGTGCTCAGCAGCCCGTGCTGGTACACCAGCTCGGTGCTCAGGGCCACTTGCAGGCGCTGATTTACCACCTGCGAGTACACCAGCGACAGGTTGTAGCTCTGGCGCTTGTTGGTGGGTACCAGCTGCTGGCCGGTGCGCAGCTCGATGGGGTAGATGAGCTTGGCCTGGTCGATATACACCTGGCCGGCGGCGCTGAACTGGCGGTTGCCGTCGCGCGAGGTTTTGGCCACCGAGCCCACCACGTTCACCGAGAAGTAGTCGTACTCGGTTGAGACGCCCGCGCCGATGCCCAGCACGCGCCGCTTCGCCCGGTTTTCGCGCGAGTAGCCCAAATCGGCGTGGTAGCGGGTGTCGTGGGCCGAGGGGGTGGAGAGGTAGTAGCCCTGCACGCCGTCGATGCGGTCGGTGGAGGCCGAGGCGTAGAAGTCGGCCCCGATGTTGGCGGTGAGGCGGCTGACGGTATCGAGCGGGATGTTGAGGATGATGGTGGGCGTGACGTCGGTGAGGTACTCGGTGCCGCGCCCGCCCTGCACGGCCCCGTGGGTACCGTCCTGCTGGTAGTAGCTGCCCAGGATGTTCAGCTCGGTTTCGCCCACCGCGGCGCTGGCCGCATTGGTCTGGGGCGTGAGCGGCACCCCGGAGCCGTCGAGGCGGTTGGGCGTAACGCCGCCCTGCGCCCAGGCCAGCCCCGGCAGCAGCACCCCGCAGGCCACCAGCCGCAACCGCTGGAATAATGCTCTCTCAGTAAACTTCAAACACATACAGAAACCGAAAAAATTACCCCAAAACGCCCCCGCGTACCGTTTCTCACTTCTCACTTCTAATTACAACCGCAGCCGCCCCCCACTTTGCCGCCGTTGGCCCCGCCGGCGCCTTCGCGGTACGACTCGAAGTTGGTTTCGTACACCTCCACTTTCTTGTTGGCCAGCTTCATGTCCTCATCGTTGAGATACACCTTCTGGTAGGCCGCCACCGACACGCAGCCCCCGAGGCTGCCCGCCGCCAGCAGCAGGCCCGCCAAGCCCAGCAGGGGGCGGCGCAGACGAATAAAAGGCAGGGAAGTCAGCATGACAAGGCGGTGAAAAAGTGGGCGGTAAAATAGAGGAACGGGTCGGTGCACTGCCGGGCTAAGGCTGAGCAGTCGAAGGCGCCGTTGCGCCGTTGCGGTAGTAGTTGACCTGCATGTTCTTGGAAACCAGCGTGCGGTTGTCGTCGGTAATCAGGGTGCAGTCGACGCCTTTGAGCTGGTTGATGAAGGCCAGACCTTCCACCGGGCCTTTTACGAAGACCACTTCATCGAGGCAGTCGGCCAGCTCCACATCGGAGCAGATGATGGTGACCGAGCGCAGGCCGGTAGCGGGCAGGCCGGTAGCGGGGTTGATGATGTGGCCGTACACCTGGCCGCCCGAGGTGAAATACTGCTCGTAGTTGCCGGCCGTTACCACGGCCACGTCGGTTACCTGCACCCAACTGGAGAGGCTGCCGGGGTGGTCGGGGTCGCCGATGGCCACGCGCCAGAGCGAGCCGTCGGCCTGCCGGCCCCAGCACAGGATGTCGCCCGAGCCGTTGAGCAGGCCGCCTTTGATGCCCAGCTTATCGAGCACCTGCCGGGCCCGCCGGATGCCGTAGCCCTGGAGCACGCCGGCTAGGTTCAGGCGTATGCCTTTCTCCTGAAGCATCACGGTGCGGCGCACCGGGTCGAGCAGCACGTGGCGGTAGTTGATGCGGGCCACGGCGGCGCGGCGCACGGCCTCGGGCGGCAGCGGGTGCTCCTGCCGGTCGAAGCGGTAGATTTTATCGGCCGAGGCAAACGTGATATCGAAGGCGCCGCCGCTCAGGGCCGAAATCCGTAAGGTGCGCGCAATCAGCTCGTACACCTCCGCATCCACCACCACCGGCTGCAAACCGGCGGCGCGGTTTATTTGCGTGATTTGGGAGGTGGAATCCCAAAACGACATGAGCCGGTCGATGCGGCGGGTTTCGGCCACGGCGGCATTCAGGGCCCGGTGGCCCAGCGAATCACTGTCAACTACTACCGTGTAGGTGAAGTGGGAGCCCATCAGGTGGGCTTCCTGGGTGACGTTGCGCAGGGGGCCCGGCCCGGCCCAAACCAGGCGGGGCAGCAAACAGCAGAGGCAAAGCAGCAGCAGGCGCATCGGGGCAGGGAAACAGGTGGGTTAGCGGGCCAGCAGGGCGTTGAGGTGGGCCTCGTAGGCGGCCTCGCCGCCGGGCCGGTAGCCGGTTTTGGCCAGCAGCTTGCCTTCGGGCGAAATCAGTACCACCAGCGGGAAGGCGCCTTCCTGGTTGAATTTGGCCGCCGCCAGCTCGTTTTGCTTTACCTGCTCGGCGGGCAGCTTGTTTTTCTTGCTGCGCGGGAAATCGAACCGGGCCAGCACAAACTTGTCGCGGGCAAACTGCGCGAAGGCGGGCTGGTCGAAGACTTCCTGCTTAAGCATGATGCAGGGCTTGCACCAGTCGGAGCCCGAAAAAACGGCCAGCACGGGCCGGTTGGTGGCCTTGGCCTGCTGCATGGCCGCATCCAGGGTTGTTACCCAGGCATCGGCGGGCCGGGCCGGGGTGGTAGTCGTTTGCGCGAAACCGGCCGGCGCCGCGCCTACCTCAGTCAGGAACAAAGCCGCTGCTAAAAGGAAAACGCGCATATCAAGCGAATGGAAGAGGTGAGCCGCAGGGAGCGGAGCCACATACGAGAAAACGGCCTGTCCGGGGCAAAATAAAACGCGGAATAGCTTCCGAAAAAGCCATCCCGCGTTCTTACTCCAATCACCAGCTCAAACGTACGGGGGCATGCATGAAGGCTAAATGAAGAAACACCGGCGTTGTTCATTTTAGTTGCTGGTTTTCCGTTGAACAAAGCTGAAAAGAACGCATGAGATGCCCCAGATCCTAAAAGAAGAACTCACCCAAAAACCACCGGCTCACAGCACCCAACCCGTGCGGCCGCTGGCCTGGCGCACGAGGCGGTAGGCCCCGAACTCGCCCAGCACGGCCACGGCTGTCTGGGCCGGTAGGGCCGCCACGGCGGGCGCCCCGGGCAGCGGGAAGGACCGTAGCTCGGCTTCGGCCGCCAGCTTCTCGCGGCGCAGCGGAGCGGCGGGGCGCACGGCCGGGGCGGGCACGAAGCCGCTACTGCCACCGGGCAGCTGCACCCGTAGCCAGCCGGGCACGGTGCCCAGCACCAGCAGGGGAGAGGTGCGCTCGGCCGTGCGGCCCGCCAGGGTGGCGGCCGAAGTGGCCGGTGCCCGGCGCAACGGCAGCCGTGGGGCGCGGGCCCGCACGTACTGGCCCAACTCGGTTGGTAGTTTTTTGGGCGTGGCGGCGGGCGCATCGGCTCCGCGCACGAAGGGCAGCGGGTCGAGGGCGCCGTTGCGGTACACGCCAAAGTGCAGGTGCGGCGGGGTGGTGCGGGCGTTGCCGGTGTTGCCTACCAGCCCCAGCGTGTCGCCCAATTGCACGCGCTGGCCGGGCTGCACCAGCTGCCGGTCGAGGTGCGCGTAGTAGAGGTGGGCATTGAAACCGGAAGCCGAGAGCCACACCACCCGGCCGCCCAGCGGGGTTTCCTGCACCCGCGTAACGACGCCGGCCGCGGCGGCCACGGCGGGCGTGCCGCGGGGCGCAAAAATATCCACGCCCTCGTGGCGGCGGGCCCCGCCGTCGCGCCCCGCCCCCCAGAACGAGCCGATGGCCTTATCGGACTTGCCCTGCACCGGAAAGCTCAGGCTAGGCTCGCGGCGGATGCTGAGCGTGTAGCGGCCGCCGCGCAGCAGCTCAGGCTGCACCCGCAGCAGGTGCCGGCGGTCGGTTTCGGCCACGTAGCGAAACGAGAGGCTGGCCGTATCGGCCGAGAGCAGGAGGCGGGGCATGGGCTGGTCGGGGCGCAGCTCGAAGGCATCGAGGAACACGCGGGGCGGGGTGGTGCCGGGCGCCAGCGTAAGGCTGACCAGGATGGCCTCGCCTGCCCGCACGCTATAGCGCAAGCCCAGCGCCACGGCCCGGTCAGAAGGGAAAAAGCCTGATTCGTGGTAGGGCAGCTGCACCGTCAGCGAGTCGTGCAGGGCCTGGTCGGCGGCCCGGAGCCAGTCGCGGCCCAGGGCCGTTTCGGCGAGTCCCGCCTGGCGCAGGCGGCGGGCGTAGGTTTCGTGGGGCGTGGTTGGCTCGAACAGGCCGCGCAGGGTCTGGGTCTGGCTACAGGCGCTCAGCAGGGCAAGCAACAACAGAAAAGGCAGGGCGCGAAGGCGGTGCGGCATCAAACGGGCGGGCGGCAAAGGCGGGAGGGTAACGGCAGTGCCTGCCTAAACCTCAAAACGTGCCGGGTAGTTCGGTTGGGGAACGAAACGCCGGGGGCTTGTTGCGGCAGCAGAAGTAGCCGGCAAGCCGTAAGTTTACTGCGCCGACTCCCACCCTTGTATCTGCGCTATGCCCGCTTCCTCGTCTGCCGCTGCTCCCGGTGTTTCTACCGCCGACGACCTGATTGCGCTGCTCGACGTGTCGCCGGCCGCTATGGGCCTGCTGCGGCCGCTGCATGCGCCCGGCACCCACCCGGCCGAGTTCACCGACCTGGCCTTCGACTACCTCAACCCGGCCGCGCAGCAGGTTATCGGGCTGCCGGCCCGGCCCGATGCCACCTGGCTTACCCGCCTGCCCACCACGGGCTGGCTGCTGGAAGTCTGCCGGACTGCGCTGCAAACGGGCGAGCCGGGCCACTACGAGCTGCCCCCCGCCGGCCCCGACGAGCCCGGCTACCGCCTCACGTTTCGGGCCGTGAGCGACGGGCGCCTGTTGATGGGCTGCGGGGTAGATGTGGCGATGAGTCCGGGGGGGCTGGTGGCGCGCATGCGCCAGCTGGCCACCGAATCGGGCGAGCTGCGGCGGCAGCTGGCGCAGGCCGAAACGGCTGCCCAGGCCCATGAATGGGAGCGGGAAAGCTTCTATCAGGTATTCGAGCAGACCCCCGTGATTGTGGGCATGCTGCGTGGGCCCCGCCATTTGTTGCAGTACTGCAACCCGGCTTTTCGGGAGCTGTTCCCCGGCCGCGAGCTTACGGGGCACTACTACGCCGATGTTTCGCCCGAAATTGTAGCCCACGGGCTGATAGCCGAACTGGATGCCGTGTACGCCACGGGCCGCACGTTTTATGGCACCGAGTTGCCGGTTTCCACGGCTTCGCCCACCTCGCCGGTTCCGCAGCAGCGCTACTTCGATTTCAGTTACCAGCCCTACCGCGTAAACAACGTTATCGTGGGCGTGTCCATCTTCGCCTACGACGTAACCGGGCAGGTGCTCTCGCGCCAGCTCCGCGAAGAGCAGCAGCAGCAGCTGGTGGCCTTGTTCGACCAGTCGCCGGTGGCCATCTGCCTGTTTCGGGGCTCCGACTACGTGCTGGAAATCGTGAACTCGCTGATGCTCGATATTCTGCAACGGCCGCTGGAAAAACTGCTGAGCCAGCCGTTTGCCGCAGCCCTGCCCGAGCTGGCCGAGCAGGGGCTGGTGCTGGTGCTCGATGAGGTGCGCACCAGCGGCCAGGCCTACGTGGTGCAGGAAAAAGCCCTGCGGCTGGCGCACCACGGCCCCGAAGAAACGGGCTACTACAATTTCGTGTACGAACCGCTACGCGACGGCGAGGGGCAGCTGACGGGCATTGTATGCGTGGCCACCGAGGTAACCGAGCAGGTGCTGGCCCGCCAGCAGCTGAGCCTGACCAACGAGCGGCTGCTGCTGGCCAACCAGCAGCTCACCTACACCAACGCCGACCTCGACAACTTTATCTACACGGCTTCCCACGACCTGAAAGCGCCCATCAGCAACATCGAAGCCCTGGTGACGGCCCTGCGCGAAGACCTGCTGCTGCCGCCCCCGGCCCAGACCGATGTGCCGGCCCTGCTCGACCTGATGCAGGATGCGGTGGAGCGCTTCAAACGGACTATCGACCAGCTCACCGACATTACCAAGCTCCAGAAGGCCCACGCCAGCCAGCTGGCCCCGCTCAGGATGGCTGCGATTGTTGAAGACGTGCGCCTCGACCTGGCCCCTGAATTGGTGGCGGCCGGCGGTGAGCTGCTTGTGGACGTGCCCGCCGACCTGACGGTGGTTTTTGCCGAAAAGAACCTGCGCTCTATCGTTTATAACCTGCTCAGCAACGCCATCAAGTACCGCCACCCGGCCCGCCCGGTGCAGGTGGCGCTCCGGGCCCGGCGCACTACGGGCGGGGTAACGCTGGAAGTGCGCGACAATGGCCTGGGCCTGACGCCGGCCCAGCAGCCCCGGGTGTTCGACATGTTCCAGCGCCTGCACGACCACGTGGAGGGCTCCGGGCTGGGGCTGTACATGGTGAAGAAGATTCTCGACAACGCCGGCGGGCGGGTGGAGCTAAGCAGTGAACCCGGCGTCGGCTCGGTTTTTTCCGTAGAGCTACCCACCTGAGCCCGCTTTTCTCAGAGAACTGACTTTCCGGTTCTGTCGGCTCTTTTCTGCCCCGTTCTGCCCTTTATGCTGCCTGCCATTCTGCTCGTCGACGACGACCCGACCACCAACTTTCTCAGTACCCGCCTGCTCAACCGCCTGGGGGTTAGCGAGGAAATTGTGGTGGCCCTCAACGGCGCCGAGGCGCTCGGACAGTTGCAGCAGCGCTGCCCCGCCACGGCCGACGCCGCCTGCCCGGCCCTGGTGCTGCTCGATGTGAACATGCCCGTAATGGATGGGTTTGAGTTTCTGGAGGCCTACCAGCAGCTGCCCGCCGAAACGCGCCAGCACACGGTTATCGTGATGCTGACAACTTCCATGCTGGCCACCGACCGGCAGCGGGCCGAGCAGCTGCCGGTAGCCGGCTTCCTGACCAAACCCCTGACCCGCGAGAAGCTGGCGGCCATTCTCCAGCAGCATTTCGGCCTGGTTTTACCTGAATGAGAAGTGCGCCATCAGAAGTGCGAAGCGAGATATTCGCCGCTAACTTCTGGTTGCTCACTTCTCAGTTCTGACCTCTCACCTCTCACCTCTATAGTATGCTCTACCTCACCGAATGCCCGCGCGACGCCATGCAGGGCTGGCCCACCTTCATCCCGACCACCGATAAAATCGACTACCTCAACGCCCTGCTCAAGGTAGGCTTCAGCACCCTCGATTTCGGCTCCTTCGTCTCGCCCAAGGCCATTCCGCAGCTCGCCGACACGGCCGAGGTGCTCGAAGGCCTGGATTTGAGCCAGTCGGGCACTATGTTGCTGGCCATTGTGGCCAACCTGCGCGGCGCCGAAACGGCGGCCAGCCACCCGCAAATCCGCTACATCGGCTTTCCGCTGTCGGTGTCGGAAACATTCCAGCAGCGCAACACCAACAAAAGCATTGTCCAGGCCCTCGATGATGTGGCCCGGATGCAGGACATCTGCGCCCGCACCGGCCAGCAGCAGGTGGTGTACCTGAGCATGGGCTTCGGCAACCCCTACGGCGACGCCTGGAGCCCGGCCGTGCTGGGCGAGTTCACCCAGAAGCTCGATGGGCTGGGCGTGAGCATCGTGGCCCTGTCCGACACCATCGGGGCCAGCACGCCGGCCACCATCGGCCCGGCTTTCCGCGAGCTGACGGCCGCTTACCCTAATATCCGTTTTGGGGCCCACCTGCACACCACGCCCGACACCTGGCACGAGAAAGTGGCGGCCGCCTACGAGGCCGGCTGCCGCCACTTCGATGGCGCGTTGGGCGGCTACGGCGGCTGCCCCATGGCCGCCGACGAGCTCACCGGCAACATGCCCACCGAGCGGCTGCTGGAGTTTTCCACCCAGGTTGGCCTGGAGCCCGGCGTGAACCTGGAGGCCCTGGGCGAGGCCGTACGGCTGAATCAGCGCATCTTTGCGGGGCATTAAAGCAAATGCTGTCATCCTGAGCATGTCGCGCATCAAGCGAGGACGAAGGACCTATCCAGAGGCTAATGCTTGATGTTGCCTTCTGGATAGGTCCTTCGCAAGCTCAGGATGACAAGTGTTTTCGCCTGCTCAACCGTTCTGCTACCCCATGCCTGCTCCGCAAGTCGATATCTTCATTCCCTGTTTCGTTGACCAGCTTTTCCCGCACACCGCCATGAACATGGTGAAGGTGCTGGAGGCCGTAGGCTGCGAGGTGCACTACAACGCCAATCAAACCTGCTGCGGGCAGCCGGCCTACAACGCGGGCTACAAAACCGAGAGCTGCGAGGTGGCCCGCAAGTTCCTCACGGATTTCCCCACCGAGCAGGAGCGCTACATTGTGAGCCCCTCGGCCTCCTGCATCGGTATGGTGCGCAACACCTACGCCGACCTGTTCGAGGGCACCCCCGACGCCGGCCGCTACCACGGCGTACAGCGTCGGGCCTTCGAGCTCACCGAGTTTCTGGTCGATGTGCTGGGCATCACCAGCATCCCCGGGGCAAGCCTGAGCGGCAAATACACCTACCACGACTCCTGCGCCGCCCTGCGCGAGTGCGGCATCCGCGAGGCCCCGCGCCAGCTGCTCGACGCCGTGGCAGGCCTGGAGCGCCTCGAAATGGCCGAAACCGAAACCTGCTGCGGCTTCGGCGGCACCTTCGCCGTGAAGTTCGAAGCCATATCAGTAGCCATGGCCGAGCAGAAAGTAGAACATGCCCTGGCCACCGGCGCCGACTACCTCATCAGCACCGACACGAGCTGCCTGATGCACCTCGATGCCTATATCCGCCGCGAGAAAAAGCCGATAAAGACGCTGCATGTGGCCGACGTGCTGGCTAGCGGCTGGTAAATCACTGATTTTCGCTGATTAACCGTGATTTCGCTGATTTCTTGACCGGTCGGTGAGTTGCTGCTTGTTACCCAGCCCCAGAGGGGCGATATATCGGTAGCCAGTGGTAAGTAAAAAGTGCTAAAGCCCCAGCGGGGCGACACCAATCGTACAACGGTCAGTGTCGCCCCGCTGGGGCTCTAGCATTCTTAGGAGCTTTTATCACTACCCATAGTCGCCCCGCTGGGGCTGAATAGCAGTAGTGACTGATGGCTTTTATAGGAGCTTGCCAATCCGTTCGGTCAGGTCGGCCGACGCCTCCAGCAGCGGCAGGCGCACAGCATCGGCGCACAGGCCCTGGGCAGCCAGGACAGCTTTTACGCCCACGGGGTTGCTTTCCTCATACATCAGTGGGTTCAATTCGGCGAAGCCGAACAGCAGCTGGCTGGCCCCGGCAAAGTCGCCGTTGAGGGCGGCGCGGGTCATGGCTGAGAAGCGCTGCGGGAAGGCATTGGCTAGTACCGAGATGATGCCCGCGCCGCCGAAGCTGATGAGCGAAGTCGTTATCATATCGTCGCCCGAAATCAGCAGGAAATCAGCGGGCTTGTGGGCGGCAATGGCGATGCACTGCTCCAGGTTGCCGCTGGCTTCCTTGATGCCGATGATGTTGGGGTGCTGGGCCAGCTCCAGGGTGGTGGCAGCCGTGAGGTTGGAGCTGGTGCGGCCGGGCACGTTGTAGAGCAGCACCGGCAGGGGCGAGGCATCGGCCAGGCGCTGGTAGTGGGCAATAATGCCGCGCTGGCTGGGCTTATTGTAATAGGGCGAGGCCGAGAGTAGCGCGTCGTAGCCGCTTAAATCGGTGCTTTCGAGGCTGCGCACCAGCGCGGCCGTATCGTTGCCGCCCAGGCCGTACACCAGCGGGGCGCGGCCGGCCGTATGCTCCTTGGCTACCCGCCGGATTTCGGTGCGCTCCTCGGTGGTCAGGGTGGGCGATTCGGCGGTGGTACCGTTGATGACGAGGTAATCGGTGCCGTTTTCGAGCTGGAAATCGATGAGGCGGCGCAGGGCCGGATAATCTACGGCGCGGTCGGGGGAGGGCAGAAAGGGCGTAACCAGGGCGACGCCGGTGCCACGGAGTTTGTCCATGCGGGAAATAAGCGGTTGCTTTGTAGTAGGAAGACCGGTGGCAAGATACGGCCGCCGGACCGAAGCTCCACCTGATTTTCTTTCACCGCGTTTCCCCCTGCGGTCCGCCTCTTAGCGGCCCGCACCCCCATCATCCATGAAGTTTACGAAGTACCCCCTGCTGGCCGCCGCGCTGGCAACGCTGGCCACGCTGCCCGCCTGCACCGAAACCAAATCTGCCGCCGGTACCGAAGCCGCTGCCGCCACTGCTGAAATAGCCGCCGACTCGGCCGAAACGGCCAACACACCCACCGCCGGCAACGCTACGGCCGCCAGCCTTAACAATGGCAGCCCGGCCACTATTCCGGCTGGCAAGCGCGCCGATGCCGCCACTATCATCGCCCGTCCCCAGGTGCCCATTCTGTGCTACCACCAGATTCGCGACTGGACGGCCAAGGATTCCAAAGGCGCTAAGGACTACATCATTCCGGTGGCTCAGTTCAAGGCCCAGATGCAGATGCTGGCCGACTCGGGCTACCACGCCATCCTGCCCGACCAGCTCTACGCCTACCTCACCACCGGTGCCCCGCTGCCCAGCAAGCCGGTCATGCTCACCTTCGACGACACCGACCTCGACCAGTTCACGGTGGCCCGCCCCACGCTCGAAAAGCACGGCTTCAAGGCCGTCTACTTCATTATGACCGTGAGCCTGGGCCGCCCCCGCTACATGAGCAAGGCGCAGGTCAAGCAGCTTTCCGACGAGGGCAACGTCATCGGCTCGCACACCTGGGACCACCACAACGTGAAAAAGTACCAGGGCCAGGACTGGGTGACCCAAATCGAGAAGCCCACCAAGCAGCTCGAAGAAATTACGGGCAAGAAAGTCAACTACTTCGCCTACCCCTTCGGCCTCTGGAACCAGGAGGCCATTCCGGAGCTGAAGAAGCGCGGCATGGACGCGGCCTTCATCCTGGCCGAGAAGCGCGACCAGCAGGACCCGCTCTATACCATCCGCCGCATCATCGCCAGCGGCTACTGGAGCCCCCGCACCCTGCACAACAGCATGGTGCAGAGCTTCTAGGCTGAAGTCAAAGGCGTCGGGCCCGGCGTCAACTACCTACCGACCAGCAGTCAGGAAAGAAGCTCCATCAAATATGCAGGCTTTTACTTCGGGATAATGGCTGATAAGATGCCGGGTGGTGGCATGCGGGGTTTGCTGCGTTGGGAGCGGAAGCAGCAGCAAAATTGGTTTGCTGCTTAGCTCGGCGCGTTGGGCCAGCGGCAGGCGCCAGTCGGCGTAGCGGGCAGCAGAACTGGCGCCCTGGGCCGCCGCCTGCCGGCAGTCAACTGCTACCCAGTCAACGTACACCGCGCCGGGGAAATAGGCCGCCAGCGAATCGGGGTGGTTGGGAGTCCAGACCCAGACGGCACTGGTATCGCCGGTGGCCTGGAAACGGGCTACCAGCTGCCGCCAGGCTGTGCGGTAAGCGGTGGGGTTGGTGGCCTTAATGAGGGGGCGTAGCAGCAGCGGCTTGTTGCGCCGGCGGATAAGCTCGATAGCCGGCGTCCAGCCGGCCACTGGCCGGACTACGTCGGTTACTTCCCAGCTTAGCAGCGGAATACTGCCCTGCTTATCAAGCGGCTCCAATGCTTTTTGCAGCCCGGAAGCCGTCGGGACGGCTGGCAGAAATACCTCGGCCAGCCCGGCGGTGGTGGGCTCCAGCCCCGCGCTGCGGTAGCTGGCCAGCACTGGCCGGGCCGCTGATCCTGCCGCGGCCGTGGTCGCGTCTTCCGCGCCTACGCCTACGCGCACTTTGCCCACGCCCGTGCGCGCCCATACCAGCGCCGTAGAGGGGGCCTTCTGGTTGCGCCAGCTCTGCAGCCCGACCGTGAGCAGCGCATGCGCCCCAAACACCAGTGCGGCCATCAGCAGGGCCGCCGTCTGAACCCGCCACAGCAGGGCCGCCCACAGCCGGCCCGTCCAGTTTCTGGCCCAGCCCAGCAGCCGCCGGCCCGGCCGGGGGCCGGTGAGCAGGCGGGTGAAATAGCCGAGCAGGCGGTGCTGGCCCATAAGCACCGCCGCCAGCAGAATGCTGGCATTGGTCAGGGCCATGCCCATCATCAGCAGGGCATAGGGGGTGTGGGTGAAGTAGTGGTTGTAGCGGGCGGCCCCTACGCAAATGCCGGCCGCTATCAGGTTGGGCAGACTGAGCTTCCATTCGTTCCCCAACTCCCCGTCTTTGGGCGTAGGAATGTAGGGTACGCGCACGCGCAGCAGCGTGTACACAAAGCCCAGCAGGTATACCCACCAGGCGCTGATGCGCAACAGCCCACCGGTGAGGTGCAGCCCCTGCTCGTGGGGTTCGCGCAGCCACCGCTGGGCGTTGTAGCGGATCAGCAGCGAAAGCACGAGCACCGGCGTGAGGTGCAGCGCAAATTCGGGCAGCGACAAGTGCCAGGGATATTCCAGCGTCAGGAGCGCCGTTACGGGTACGCTCACATCAATGAGGGTTACAACCCCGGAAAAGAAATAGAGCGGCAGCGTAAGGTAATGAATGCGTTGCCGCCAGGAGAAGCGGGCAAACAGCCGCGGGTACACGTGCAGCAGCAATTCGAAAGCGCCGCGGCTCCACTTCAGCTGCTGGCTGTAGTAGCCTGCCAGCGTGGCGGGCACCAGCCCACGACTCACGATAACGGGTACGTACACCGATTTCCACCCCGCCGCGTGCAGCCGCATGGCCGTGTGCATGTCCTCGGTCAGGCCCGCCGCGTGGCCACCAATGCTGTCGAGGGCTTCGCGGCGGAAGGTGCAGTTGGCCCCGATGGCCTGGGCCGTGTTGTAGGTGTTCATGCCCATCATCAGCGGGCCATAGAAATGGTAGGTCTGCTGGGCCGCGCCCCGGGCAATGAGGCTCTCGGCCTGGTTGCCGTAGGCCTGCACCACCTGCGCGTAGCCGACAGCCGGGTCGGCAAAGTAGGGCAGCACGTGGTCGAGAAAGTCGGGACTGGGCACGTGGTCGGGGTCGAGTACCACGCAAAGCTGACCGGTAGCCTGCTGCAGGGCGTGGTTGATGTTGCCCGCCTTGGCATTGATCTTATGCTGCCGCGTTACGTGCACGACCCCCAGGCGGGCGCACTCGGCCCGCAGCACCGGGTCGTCGCCTTCGTCGCAGAGGTAGCTGGTGTGCGGATACGTAACGGCCTGCATGGCCCGCAGGGTGGCAATAATCATATCGCGGGGCTCCCCAGGGCAGGCCGTCGTGAGCATATCGACGGTGTAAGCGGGCGGCGCGGCAGCGGGCACTACGGGGTGGCTGATGGCCACGTAGTGGTACCACTCGTGCAACATGCGCAGCAGCTTGAACGCCAGCGAAACCACCAGCAGCCAAAACAGCACCGGCGAGCCCACCGGGTTGCTGGTGGCAAACCACCACAGAAAGTAAGCCGTTAGGGCCAGTCCAATAGCGACCAGAACGCGCATCTGCCGGCTTTGGCTTACCAGCGAATAACCCACAACCGGCGCGGGGGGCGCGCAGGGCGGGGGGCGGTGTTCTGCTTCAGCAGAGAAAGCTTGGGTAGGCCGCATCGTAATTCACTGGATAAGTAGGCAGGTGAGAGACCAGCTAAGGACTATTAAGCGAAGTCATTATGCGGGGTATAGAAACGTCCTAGCTGACAGCTCATCGTTGCTGACATTGCGCAATCAAACCGATTGACAGTTGCATGACAAAACGCTGGTTATGGCGTCGCTATGCCATTTTCAACTAACTCAAACAGCTTCTATAGGCTATATGAGTAGGGGAAAAAAAGAACACCGGGCAACCAAGGATAAGTTACAGAGCCTACCCTGGTTATATCCCTTTGGATTTGGATTCAGGAAAACCTAGGGTGTGATCATGGATTAGAATATTTCAAACCTAACTCTTTTTGTTAATAAAAAAAATGGGAATTATCTGTAAAAATGCTAAATTTTCTTAATACTTTTATGATTAAACTGCATCAGCAGCTACTATTTGCCACTTGTCATGCTTTTATGGATCAAGCTTCGAGTGCTGCTGCCGCTCGTTTTAGGGCTGGTTAACTGCGGCGGATCATCTTCGCCACCGCTGCTGCCGCCACCACCGCCGGGAGTGCTGCCCGTGCGCATTGAACGCACGGCGCGGGGGTACGAGCTGCTACGGGACGGCCAGCCTTATTATATCCGTGGAGTAGCGGGCACCCAACAGCTCGATCGGGTGCGGACTCTGGGTGGCAACTCGCTGCGCCTCTACACTACCAACTATGCCGGTACCCTCCTCGACGAGGCCCAGCGGCAGGGCCTGACCGTGATGCTGGGCCTGTGGATGACCCCGGAATACGAGCATTTCGATTACTTCGATCAGGAGAAGGTAGCCCGCCAACGTGCGGAACTACGGGAGCAGGTGCTGCGCTTCCGTCATCATCCGGCGCTGCTTATGTGGAACATCGGCAACGAACTCGACCTGCACATCACCAGCCCGCAAACATTCAAGGTGCTCAACGAAATGGTGCGCATGGTGCACGAGCTGGACCCTTACCATCCCGTAACGACCACCCTGAGCAGCAACGTGGGCAACACAATCCTGGTCCGCCGCTTCTGCCCCGACCTGGACCTGCTAACCATAAACATGTTTGGCCAACTCTCCGATATCGAGGAAAGCATTAAGGCTGCAGGCTGGGTGAAGCCTTACATCGTGGGCGAGTACGGAGCACGCGGCTGGTGGGAGTCGCCCGTTACGTCCTGGCAGGCCCCCATCGACCAGAGCAGCAACGCGAAAGCAGAGTTTATGCGTCTGCGCTACGAGAAGGGCATTCGCAAGCAGCGGCGGCAGTGCCTGGGTAGCTACATTCTCTACTGGGGCCAGCGTCAGGAGCAAACCCCTATGTGGTTTAGCCTGTTCACGGCCAATGGCGAAAAAACGGCGGTCGTCGATGTGGTTCATTCTTTATGGACCGGCCGGCAGGTTGCCAACCGGGCTCCTGCGCTGGCCGACCTGCGCCTGGCCGGCCTTCCTGCCCGGGCCAGCACCCTGCTTCAGCCCGGCCGCCTCTACCGTGCTTCCGTCCGGGCCACCGACCCGGAGCAGGACTCGCTCCGGCTGGTGTGGGAGGTGGTGCCCGAGGTAAACGAGTACATTACTCTGCCCCAGCACCGCACGCCCCCCCAGGCCCTACCTAGTGCTGTGCGCCCGGATGGGCCCCAACGAGCACTCCTGCGCGCCCCAACCCAAAAAGGACCTTATCGCCTGCTGGTAACCGCCTTCGATGGGCATGGTAGCGTCGCTACCCACAGCTTTCCGTTTTATGTGGGACGGCCGACCGCCGAGGAGAGGCTCGACCGCCGCCAAGCAGAGCTGAGCTTTAAAAAAAGAATTCTGCAGCAATAAACCGACTACTGCCCAACCTCAGCAGCTCGCAAATCCGTGTAGGCCCCAGCGTTGATGACGTGCTTAAAGCCTTTCTCCTGCATCAGCACGGCGGTTTTGTTGCTGCGGTTGCCGGAGGCGCAGTACAGCACGTAGGTTTTCTTGGGGTCGAGCTTATGCAATCGCGCGGCCAGGTCGGGGGCGCGGAAGTCGAGGTTGGCAGAGCCGGGCAGATGGCCGGTGGCGTACTCCTCGGGCGTGCGCACATCAAGCAGCACTACATTAGGCTGGCCAAGCGCCTTCTTCACCTCCGCCACGGGCGTTACGGGTACAGTGGCCACCGAAATAGCGCCGGTAACCGGCGGCATAGGCGCCGGGGTGGGAGCGGTAGGCAGAGGCGTTTGTGCCAACAGGGTCAGGGGTGCGAGAGCCAGGGTAGTAATGAGCAGGTGGCGGAGCATAGTAAAGGTTTCAGTGAGAGATGTATAAGACCGCGGCCAGACCAACCCCGTTGCGTTGCGTGGCAGACCCGAGGTGCCTTAGAACAACGAACCCTGCGCGCGAGTGCCCGAATCAGCATCGGGCGGGGTAGCCGCTGCCTCATCAGCGGCGGCGGCTTCGGTTTCGCCGGGCTTCGGCAGCATGGCCAGCAGGTCGGTTTCGCCGATGATGGGCACTTTCAGCTCGGTAGCTTTTTCGCGCTTGGCGGGCCCCATTTTGTCGCCGGCTACCAGAAAGCTGAGCTTCTTGCTGATGCTGCCCGTGACTTTGCCGCCGTGCTGCTGAATCAGGTGCTGCAACTCGTCGCGGCTGTGCTGCTCAAACACGCCCGAGAGCACGAACGTCTGGCCCGCCAGCCGGTCGCTCTGGGGCTGGGGCGCCTCGCCGGTGAGGGCCAGCTGCACCCCGGCGGCCCGCAGGCGGGCTACCAGGTCGAGGTTGGCGGGCTCCTGGAACCAGGCCGCCGCCGACTCGGCAATAACACCGCCCACCTCGGGCACGGCGGCCAGCTCGGGGGCCGTGGCTGCGGCCAGCGCCTCCACGGTGCGGTAGTGGGCGGCCAGCTTCTCGGCCACGGTTTCGCCCACGTAGCGGATGCCCAGCCCAAACAGCACCCGATCAAAGGGCACCTGCTTGCTGGCTTCCAGCCCCGCCACCAAGCGCTGCACCGACTTTTCGCCCAGGCGCTCCAGCTGGGCCAACTCTTCGGCCTTGGCCGGCAGCTCGTAGAGCGAAGCCGCGTCGGTTACCAGGCCCAAGTCGAAGAAGCGGCCCACGGTTTCGGCGCCCAGCCCGTCGATATCCATTGCCTTGCGCGACACAAAATGTTCGAGCTTGGCCTTGAGCTGGGGCGGGCAGCCCCGGTCGTTGGGGCAGCGGAAGTGGGCCTCACCCTCGGGCCGGATGAGCGGCGTGCCGCAGGCCGGGCACTCGGTGGGATACACGATGGGCTGGCTGCCCTCGGGCCGGGCCTCCAGGTCGACGCCCGTTATTTTGGGGATGATTTCGCCGCCTTTCTCCACGAATACCATGTCGCCGATGTGCAAATCGAGGGCGGCAATCTGGTTGGCGTTGTGCAGCGAGGCGCGCTTAACCACGGTGCCGGCCAGCGGTACGGGCTCCAGCATGGCCACGGGCGTAACGGCGCCGGTGCGGCCTACCTGATACTGAACGGCCTGCAAACGGGTACGGCCGGCCTCGGCGGGGTACTTGTAGGCAATGGCCCAGCGGGGGCTTTTCGAGGTATAGCCCAGCAGCTCCTGCTGCCGGAAATCGTCCACCTTGATAACAATGCCGTCGGTGGCTACCGGCAGCTCAAACCGCTTCTTGTCCCACTCGTGCACAAAATCCAGCACCTGCTCAATAGTAGCGCAACGCCGCCAGGTGTCCGACACGGGCAGGCCCCAGGCACTCAGCGCTTCGAGCGCGGAGCTGTGGGTATCGAACTGTGAGCGGCCGGGCATCAGAAACGAGTAGGCGTAGAAGCGCAGCCGGCGGGCGGCCACCTGGGCCGAGTCCTGGAGCTTGAGGGCGCCGCTGGCAGCGTTGCGCGGGTTGGCCAGCAGGGCCTCGCCGTTGGCCTCGCGCTCCTCGTTCAACTCGGCAAAAACGGGTAGCGGCATAAAGATTTCGCCCCGTACTTCGAATCCGGGCGGCCGGGTGGGGCCAGCGGGCCGCAGGTGCAGCGGCAGGTTACGGATGGTGCGCACGTTGTTGGTTACCACGTCGCCGCGGGTGCCGTCGCCGCGCGTAACGCCCTGGGCCAGCTGGTCGTGCTCGTAGGCCAGGCTCATGGCCACGCCGTCGAACTTCAGCTCGCAGACATATTGCATTTCAGCGCCCTCCAGGCCCTTGCGCACTCGCTCGTCGAACTCGCGCAAATCGGCCTCCGAGTAGGTGTTGCCCAAACTCAGCATGGGGTAGCGGTGCTCGGCCGTAGGGAACTGCTTGGTGATGGTGCCGCCTACGCGCTTGGTAGGGGAGTTGGGCCGGGCCAGCCCGGGGTGCTCGGCCTCCAGCCGGGCCAGCTCGGCCAGCAGCGCATCAAACTCCTGGTCGGTTACTTCGGACTGGTCGAGCTGGTAGTACTGGTAGTTGAGGTGGTGCAGCTGCTCGGTAAGGGCAATTATGCGGGCTTCGATATCGGGACTCATAGAGGCAAGGCAGGTTGGGGCCGCAAGCTAAATAGAAAGTCAAAGAGAAAAAGTCAAAAGTAAAAGCCGCTCAACTCCTGCAAAGGCTAGTTGAGCGGCTTTTACTTTTGACTTTTTCTCTTTGACTTTCTCTCAGTCCTGCACCAATACCCCGTCGGCCTCAAAATTCAGCTGCTGCTGGGGCTCGGTGATGGCGGCAATTTCGGCGGCCGACTTGCCGGCGTCCTGGGCGTAGTGCTGCAAATCGGCCACGGGCACGATTTCGCGGTGGGCCCAGCCGTTGATAACGATGGTTTTGCCGCTAATATCCTTGGGTACAAAAAAGGCGTAATCCTTGAACTTGACGCGCATGGCGCGGCCGTCGGCCAGCTTCATGGTCATCCAGCATCCCTTGGCCTGGCACACCTCCTGCACGGAGCCCACCAGCTTCACCTGGGCCGAATCCTGGGTGCCGAGCAGCGTGGGCAGTGCCGACAGGGGCTGGGCACCCTCGCTGGTAATAGTTGCGCCGTAGGTTTTGCCCTGGGCCGACGTGGCAGTTGGCGGGGCGGCCTCAGTAGGGGCAGAGGAGCTGGCCGTAGTTGGGGCTGTTTGCTGACAGGCGCCTAATAGCAGCAGCGCGGCAGGCAGAAGAAGGAGAGGGCGCATAAGCCGGAGAGTGAGAAAAGCGTGACAAAGTCGGAATTTATGACTTTTTGCTCTTATTCTTTTCCTGCTTCACGTCCCCTGCCGTTTTGTCCAGCCCCGTCAGCAGCCGTACCTGGTCCAGGCGGCCCTTCTTGTCATACAGCTCCGACTTTACCAGGCCCACCGTGGGGGCATAATATTCCACTATGCGCACCGTAGTGGCCAGCTTCAGGTCGGCGCGGGCGACGGTGGCAGTTTCCAGTTCGCCTTCTACCTTATAGCATTCGAAAGTGCCGGCCGGCGTTGTAACCGTCTGCCGGCCCGTTACGCGGCGCTTGCCAACATGGGAGTACACCTGCGCAATGTGCACGGCCGAGCTGCGTACATCAACCGAAACGCCGCCCCCGGGCAGCTCTGAACCGATGGTTGGCTGGTTGGGCCAGGCCAGAGGCGTGGGGGAGTAAGTGAGAATCCGGTCCTGGAACGAGCTGAGCTGAGCCGGTTTAAGCTGGTCGAGGCCATCGGTAAAGGCCGTGTCCTGGCGGCAGCGGAAGGTCAGGTCGCGCAGGTAGAGCAGCCGGCCCTTAGTGTCGTAGGCGCCGCTTTTGAGCAGCACGGTGTTGGTGGTCTGGGTCTTCTTCTTGTTCTGCTCGGTGCCCAGGCTCACCACGCGCTGGTGCACGTAGCCCGTGGTTTTGCCCCGGCTGTCCTGCAGCGTAAAGGTGCGGGCCGTGTTGTCGGCCAGGCCGAAGGGGTGGGGGCAGTCGGCGGCCGGGGTAGCGGCCTGGGCGGTAGGAAGCGTTTGGGCCTGTAGGGCAGTGGAGGCCAGCAGGCCGGTGGCCAGGGCCACGAAATAAGTGGGGAACATAGGGAGGAGCGAAATGAGACACCGACCCGGCAAAACCGGCCGCCTGCCCTGCATACGCAGGCCGGCCCGTTTGGATTTTGCCGGGCCCACAACCCCGATTGCAAAAGCCGTGCCCGCCCAAACATGTAACTTGGGCCCCGCAACGGCGTTTGCAGGGTTGCCGGTTGCCGAAGAACTGTCATTCTAAGTGCAGTATGCTCAGAATGACAACCGGTTTCACCCCATCACATCTCACCCATCCCCCTTACATCATGCCTGAACAACCTACTTCCTGGGCCGATACAGCCGCTTCACTGCTTTCCAAGCTTTCGGGCGGGGTCGAGCTGGCCCTGAACTTCGACCAGATGGAGCTGCAGGTACCCAACGCCCAAAACCCCGGCACCCCTACCACCTGGCGGCTCAACGGGGCGCTGCGCATCCGCACCCGGGGCGAAAACCCACCCTCCGGGGCCCTGCCGCCCGCCAACGCTAACTCCAGCTCCGGTACTCTTGGCTAGCGGCCTCGATATTGAGGCGCAGCTGGTGGTGTCGCTCGATGGCGACGAAGTGCAGATAGCGGGCACGGGCGGCTACCTGATTATCAACTTCCCCAGCCAGCGCGTATTCGACAAGATAACGGCCGGCCCGCCCAAAGACCCGCACGCCCCGCCCAAGCCCAAAGGCCCACCCGGCGCCGACCCATTGCAGCAGCTCAACAACCTGGCCCGGCAGCTGGGCCTGGTGCTCGATTTGCGGGTGGCCGGTAAAACCCACGTCACATTCGGGGCCGGAAATAGTCCGAAAATCACCATCAATGCGGTGTTCGGAAAAATCGGCTCCTTTTTTCGCAAGCTGTAAGGACAGGAGGAACATACCGGGAAAACCGGCCCGAAAAACGTACGGATAAAAAGTGCTGCTTCGCGTACGCTGGTAATGGTCCGGCGGGCGGGCACCTGCAGCTGGCCCACCGGAACCAAAGCCCCGCCGATTGGTTTGCACTGCGTATGCCCGCCTGTTTTTCCTGCTCATGAGCTCCGACCACAATTTTCCTAAAAAGGTGGATTCCAACCGCCCGCCTTCCGCCTTTCAGCGCATGGAGCGGGTGCCGCCGCTGCTGATGATGCTTTACGTGGGCCTGGCCGGCATTACGGTGCTGTTCGCGGTGCTGGTGGGGGCCTATGCTTTCACGCACTTCCGGGCCGACGCGGTGAGCGGGGTGTACGGGCTGCCGCGCTTCTTTTCGCTCAGCACCATTGTGCTGCTGGCCAGCAGCTACGTTATTGCCCAGGCCAGCCGCATTTATGCCCACGACGACCTGCCCACCCTGCGCCGCTGCCTGGGGGCTACGCTGCTGCTGAGCTGCGTTTTTGCCGGCCTGCAGGTGCTGGGCTGGCGCGAGCTGATGGCCCATGGCATCTACTTCGATGGCATGGCCAGCGGCACGTTTGTGTACCTGCTTTCGGCCCTGCACGTAGCGCATTTGCTGGGCGGCATGCTGTTTTTGCTGGTGCTGCTGCTACGCACCCACTACGCTTCCACCGATGCCGTGCGCACGCTCGTGTTCATCCGTAACCCCTACCGTCGCCTTCAGTTGCGCATGGTCACCATCTACTGGCACTTCATCGATGCCCTCTGGATTGCCCTGTTCGCGGCGTTTCTGTTTCTGTACTAAGCGCCGCCGGCCCACTGCTGAGCCACAAACCGCCCCCGTTGCCTGCACAGGTAGCGGGGGCGGTTTTTTTGTGGCACCGGGCCGTCCGCTGCCCGTTTTGCGGGGTGCCGGGGCCGGGACGAAAAATGCGTGGCGGGTAGTACGTACAAAGTGCTGGTTATGAGCTGCCGGGCCGTACCTTGGGCTCCGCATCCGTTTTTCCACCCTTTTCAACTATATGCGTCTTTCTACTTTCCTGCTGACTATGGGCGGCCTGCTGGCGGGCAGCCTGTCGGCAACGGCCCAGCTGCCCGCCTACCGGCCTGTTGCGGCTGACCTCGATGGCTCGGCGGCCGATGCCTGCGCCCGCGTACACACCGGGGCCGCTGCCCGCCCCACCTACGCCAGCCTCAGCCACCGCCAAAAAATGGCCGGCTACGACGTGAAGTACTACAAGCTCGATATCCGGCTCAGCAACACCAGCCGCGACGTGGGCGGCACCGTCACCATCAGGGCCCGCACCGGTAGCCAGCCGCTCGACTCGCTGGCTTTCGAGCTCTACAACACCTTTACCATCGAATCGGTCGTCGTGGATGGGCGGGCCGACACCGGCCTGCGCCGCAAAGGCCTGGGCGACGTAACGGCCGGCCTGGCGCAGCCCGTGGCTGCCAACACGCTTTTTGAGGCCCGCATTACTTACCGCGGTACGGCTCCTAATGGCAACGCCGCCGCCATTGGCAATGCCCTGAATACGGCCGTGGCACGCACCTACAACGTGAGTACCACCTGGAGCCTGTCGGAGCCCTACAACGCCTACGAGTGGTGGCCCTGCAAGCAGACGCTCACCGATAAAGCCGACTCGACCGACGTGTGGGTGACGACCGCCGCCACCAACAAGGTTGGCTCCAACGGCGTGCTGGAGCGGGTAACCAGCCTGCCCGGCAACCAGGTGCGCTACGAGTGGAAATCGCGCCACCCGATTGATTATTACCTGATTTCGGTGGCCGTGGGCCCCTACCTCGAGTATGTGAATTACGCCAACCCCGTGGGCGGCCCGCGCATTCCCATCGTCAACTACGTTTACAACCAGGCCGCCCTCAATTTCTACCGCACCGAAATCGACCGCACGCCGGGCTTCATTGAAAACTACTCGGCCCTGGTAGGCCTCTACCCGTTTGCCAACGAGAAGTACGGGCACAGCATGGCGCCCATTGGTGGCGGCATGGAGCACCAGACCATGACCACCCAGGACGGCTTCAACTTCACGCTTACGGCCCACGAGCTGTTCCATCAGTGGTTCGGCGACAACGTGACCTGCGGGGCCTGGGAAGACATCTGGCTCAACGAGGGCTTCGCTTCCTACGGCGAGTACCTCTCGCTGAACGCGTTTGCTACGCCCACCGCGGCCCGCAGCTGGCTCGACCAGGCTCACAACTCGGCCCTGAGCCAGCCCGGCGGCAGCCTGTTCGTGAGTGATACCAGCAACGTGGACCGCATCTTCAGCTCGCGGCTCAGCTATAAGAAGGGGGCTGCTGTCATTCACATGCTGCGCTACCTGCTGAACGACGACGCCAAATTCTTCCGGGTGCTACGCACCTACCAGAGCACCTACCGCGGCAGCACGGCCCGCACCCGCGACCTGCAGCGGCTTTTCGAGGCCGAGGCCGGCCAGTCGTTGCAGTACTTCTTCGACCAGTGGTTCCGGGGCGAAGGCTACCCCACGTTTGCCCTGCGCTGGAACCAGGCGGGCGGCCAGATGTACCTGCAGAGCACCCAAACGGCCTCGATGCCCGCAGTTACGCCTTTCTTCCAGACCGATATCGACTACCGCCTGACCTTTGCCGATAACAGTACCCGCACCGTCCGCTTTGCCCAGACGCAGCCCGTGCGCACGTTGTCTGTAAGCGAATCGCGGGCGGTGGTCAGCATTGAAATCGACCCCGACCAATGGGTGCTCAACGGGTCGGGCACGGTAGTGCGTGACGCAGGCATCATCACGGGCACCAATACGGCGCGCCTGGCTCAGCTGAGCGTGTATCCCAACCCCTGCCGCGAGCAGCTGCGTCTGGCCGATTTCAGCGGCTCAAACGTTCAGGCCGAGGTAGCTGATGCCGCCGGCCGCATTGTACTGCGCCAGACCGTGCCTGCTGCCCGGCCCGTGCTGCAAACCGCCCTGCTCGCCCCCGGCCTCTACCACCTGCGCCTGCTCAGGCCCGACGGGACGGTTGCCCGTGCCCGGTTCGTGAAGCAGGAGTAGCAAACAGGAATTCGCAAGTAAAAAGGCCGTTGAGCCTCCTTATTGGAGAAACTCAACGGCCTTTTTATTTGCGGATTCTTATTTTTTTTCTTCTTATTTTTTGGCTGCTTTCCAGTAATTGCCAATCAGCTCTTCTACCTCGGGTGGGGCAGGGGGCAGGTTGAAAACCGCGTCCACCAGCGCATCGAAACTGGCGGCGGGCGTGAAAATAGCGTCGGCGAACGGGTCGTTGGCGAGCCGGATGAAGCCGGGCTGCCCATTAACGCTCACCAAATCGACGGTGACGTTGCCGAAGCGCTGGTTGCAGCGGCCGGTAGCGGCGCAGTCCTGGGGCTGGGGCTTGAGGAAATATTTCTGGGTGGTTTCGGCGTAACGCTCGTGGTGCAGGGTGCGCTGGTCGGCGGCGCCCAACTGGTAGCCCAGCGCCAGCACCCGGTCGCGGATAAAGTCGAAGAAGTGCTGGAAGTTGCCCGGTCCCATGCTGGGGTCGTACAGGAACACGGCCCCGCGCTGGCCTTCCTTGCGGGCCAGCTGCACCCGAAACCGCGCCCCGGGCAAACCGGCCTTCTGGTAATGATAGGCCTTGAAGTAGGGGCCGGCCCAGTTGAGGTACACCTGCTGGCTTAGCCACTGCTGCCGGAGCCGCTCCTGCGCCGGGGTACGGTGCAGCGGCCGCCACTCGCCCGAATCGGGCATGGAGCCGGTAAAAAGCTGTTTGAGCAGGTCGAGCAAAATAGGTGGTAGAGTTTCAGGGGTAACCACAGGCCCGGCAAATGGTTTGCCGGCCGGCGCGTGGCCCGATTCAAACAACGAGCCAATTACCACCCCTCGGGCCCAAAAAAGCGGGGTTCCCGTTGCCGGAAACCCCGCCGAAGCCAGTGGGCCTGGGTACCCTATTTAACCCGGGTCCAGGTCTGCGACTTGCCGATGAGCGAGAAGCCGATGTAGCCTTTTACTTCCATGGTGTTGGCATTCAGCATTTTCATGTAGCAGGAGTAGGTTTTGCCCGTCTCCGGGTCGTAGATTTTGCCATCATCCCACTTATTGCCCTCATCGTATTCGAAGCCGTTCATGAACACCATGCCCAGGCGGGGGCGGCTGCGCTGCTTGGGGTCGGGGTTCTGGGTGTCGGTTTTGGGCTTGCCGGCCGCATCGTTGGGCACGGTCAGCGACACAATTTTACCGCAGAGCTTGGTGCCGCACTTGTAAATCTCGAAGGTGGCCTTCTTCTCGGCATTGGTCCACACGCCCAGCGGCGACAGGGTCTGAGCCGAAGCCGACCCAAGCAGGCCGAAGAGGAAGACGATGCTTAACAGAACAAATTTTTTCATGGAATTGGTGATGGAGAAGTGGGAGTTGATTCGTGGGAAAAGATAACTAAATCCGGCTGAATAAGCTACTTCGCCCGGTTTTAGCTTCGCACCGGGGATTGCAAGTATGAGGCCAGAATCCGCCCAGGCCAGTTGGTCGAAAGTTTTTAGAGGTTAAAAGCCTGTGAAAGTCAGGGAGATGGAATAAATATTGGGTTTGCACGGTAAAAAAAGCTGTTTTTATTTTGAACCAACCCCTTAGCGTTTAACTTTACCATGCGTAGCGAGTGCTACAGCCCCCGCCGGGCCACCCTAAGGTGCTGGGTAGCGAAGCAGGGGTTATGTCGGATCTAAAGAAAGGAGGTACAAAATGTCTAGTAGTCCCAACCAAATCCTGCCAAGCCTGTCGAATGTAGTCCGCTTCACCGCCGGACGCGCTTAACAACAGCTTTCGCGCGGAATCCTGTTAGCCCTTCAGGGCGGGTTCCCGCATTCTGGCAAGGTCTTACAATTAGATGACGGAGCTGTACCCCAGCTCAGTCGCTTGGTAAGATTTGAAGGATTAGATGCCCGGTTTGCCCAGCAGCCTCGATAAGGAGGTCTGCACAGGCAACCGGGCATCGCTGCGTTTAAGGTGAGCTGGTGAGTGGTGAGATGGTGAGTTTGACGTTCCAGGGGCCTGATTAGCAAACCGCACCGTTAGGCCCCTGGAACGTCAAACTCACCATCTCACCACTCAACAGCTCACCTCAAAGCACCCGCCGCACCTGCATGAAGCGGCGCTCATAGTCGGTCCCTTCTACCTGGCTGATTTTGACGCCCGACTCGCGGCGGGCCGAGGAGGCGTGCACGAACCGAATGGGCTCGCCGGGGGCGCTGATAACAATGCCCGCGTGGCCCGGCGTGGTAGAAGTGGCGGCCGTACCGGTAAACACTACAATGTCGCCGGGGCGGGCGGTAGCGCGGGCCACTGGCCGGCCCACATCAATGAGCATGGCCGTAGAGTGGGGCGTGGGCACGCCGTAGCGGGCAAACACGTACATAACGAAGCCCGAACAGTCGAAGCCGAGTTTGGGCGAAACGCCGGCGTAGACGTAGGGCGTGCCCAGCTGGCGCAGGGCAAAGGCCACGATGCTGTCGGCTTTGCTGGTCGGCGCCGCCGCCCCCAGGCCGGGCACTGGGGTGGGTTGAGGAGCGGGCTCGTGCCGGGCCGCGGATGATGCCGTGGATACGCCCACACGGGGCCGCCGGGCAGGCGGAGCCGTGGTTCGGTAGGCCGTTGGGCGGGTTGGGGTGAGCAGCGCCACTTCAGTTGTCCGGGTGGGGGGTGCCGGGGCCCGCAGCCGCACCCACGCCGCCCGGCCTACCAGCAGGGCAATCAGCAGCAGAAAAACCGACCAGACGTAGCGCATGGGGTAAATGTGAAGTAGTGCCTGCTTAACGGCCGGGCTACGGTGCAGGTTCCGGCCGGCGGGCCGTGGCGGTTACAAGCGGCCGGCAAAAGGCCGGT
The DNA here is from genome assembly GCF_900111515.1 of Hymenobacter actinosclerus. Lineage (GTDB taxonomy): Bacteria > Bacteroidota > Bacteroidia > Cytophagales > Hymenobacteraceae > Hymenobacter > Hymenobacter actinosclerus. The sequence continues at coordinate 543,016 of NZ_FOHS01000002.1, read as the reverse complement.
TCGGCGCGCAAAAGTCGGGACGATTGATGAGCGGTTGCAGCTTTTCGGGGTTTTCCCCGTTCTTTGCCCAACCAGCCTGCGGGGCTGGAGTTAACTGTTCGCCCACCCTTTTTTCACTCTGAATGCTCCTGACTGCTCCTCACCGCCGCCTGGCGGTGGCGGCCCTGGGTGTGCTGCTGGGCCACGCGGCCCCGGCGGCCCTGGCCGCGCCCACGCTGCGCTACACGCTGGCCATGCCGGCCCCGCAAACCCATTATTTTGAGGTCGAGATGAACCTCGACGGCTTCAACAAAGCCTACACCGACGTAAAAATGCCCGTCTGGGCCCCCGGTTCCTACCTGATCCGGGAGTTCGAGCGCAACGTGGAGGACTTCGGCGCCACCGCCGGCAATCAGCCGCTGCGCACCGAAAAGATGGACAAGAACACTTGGCGCATCTACCACCCCAAGGCCCGCAACTTCGCGGTGCGCTACAAGGTGTACGCCTACGAGCTGAGCGTGCGCACGAGCTTCATCGACGCCTCGCACGGCTACGTGAACGGCACGAGCGTGTTCATGTACCCAGCCGAAAACAAGCAGCTGCCCAGCCAGCTGGAAGTGAAGCCCGCCGCCGGCTGGAGCCAGGTAAGCACCAGCCTCAAGCCCGCAGGCGGCACGTTCACGTACCGCAGCAGCAACTACGACGAGCTGGCCGACTCGCCCATTGAAATCGGCAACCAGAAAATCTACACCTTCACCGCCAACGGCACGCCCCACACGGTGGCCATGTACGGCGACCCGGTAGTGGACGAGCAGCGCCTGACCCGCGACATGCAGCGCGTGTGCGAGGAGGCCCACAAAGTAGTCGACCGCAACCCGCTGGACCGTTACGTATTCATTGTGCACAACATTGATCGGGGCACCGGCGGCCTGGAGCACCTGTTTTCTACCACGCTGTCGGTTTCGCGCAACGCCTACGCCACCGAGGCGGGCTGGAAGGGCTACCTGGGGCTGGTGGCGCACGAGTATTTCCACCTCTGGAACGTGAAGCGCATCCGGCCGGTGGCGCTGGGGCCGTTTGATTACGACAAGGAAAACTACACCCGTATGCTCTGGCTGAGCGAGGGCGGCACCGAGTACTTCTCCAACCTGATTGTGCAGCGGGCCGGTTTCCTCACCCCCGACCAGTATCTGGGCGATTTGAGCAACGGCATCAACCGGGTCGAGAACACGCCCGGCAACAAGGTGCAGTCGGCCGCCGACGCCAGCTTCGATGCCTGGATCAAGCAGTACCGGCCCAACGAAAACTCGGGCAACACCGCCATCAGCTACTACGACAAGGGCGAGGTGATTCTGGCCACGCTGGATCTGATGGTAATCAACGCCACGAAAGGCGAAAAGCGCCTCGACGACGTGATGCGCTACCTCTACGACCAGTACTACCTCAAGCAGGGCCGCGGCTTTACCGACCAGGAGTACCAGGATGCCGTGGCCAAAATAGCCGGCCAGCGCTTCGATGAGTTCTTCGCCAAACACGTGTACGGCACCGAAATGCTGCCCTACGAGCAGGCCCTGGGCTACGCCGGCCTGCGCCTGAGCATCACGCCCACGCCGGCCACCGAGGCCGACCTGGGCGCCCGCATCAGCCCCGCCGGGGGCCGCCAGACAGTGGCCGGTGTAACGCGCGACGGCAGCGCCTGGCAGGGTGGCCTGAACGTGGGCGACGAAATCTTGAGCCTCGACGGCGTGCGCGTAACCGACGACCTGAACAAGCTGCTGGCCGGCCGGGCCGTGGGCTCGACCATCAAGGTGCTCGTCACCCGCGAGGGCCGGGTGCAGGAGCTGAGCATCCCGCTACTGGCCAGCGCCGCCCGCCGCTACCGCATCGAGCGCCAGCCCAACCCCACGGCCGAGCAGCAGCGCGTGTTTGATAAGTGGCTGCCGGTGCGCAGCTAGATTTTCAGCCGTTAGCTTATAGCTGTTGGCTGTTAGCTTTCATGTTTGAAAGCAAAACGCCCCCGCCGGATTCCGGTGGGGGCGTTTTTGTGGGAGGTGGTAGGGCTGGTTGGGTAGAACCGCTACAGCGCCGGGGCGCCCACGGCGGTGGCCACGTTCACGCGGCCCCAGCCGAAGCTGGCGTCGCGGCGGCTGCGGTTGGAGCTGGCTGCCACCAGGCGGGCCAGAATCTGGGTGCTGGTTTCGGTGGGGTAGCGGGCCCACACCACGGCGGCCATGCCGGCCATGCTGGCCGTGGCTACCGACGAGCCGCCCACGGTGCTGGGCGCGTCGCCGCTCATGGCCAGCGTGAGGGGCCGCCGGTCGTTGGCCGTCCGCTGCATAACTACCGTGAACTCCACGGCTGCGCCGGTGTGGCACTCGTCGCAGCGCGTTTTCAGGTCGTCCTTCATGCCGGTTACGGCCACGGCTTCGGGCAGCGAGGCGGGGTAGATGACGCCCACCCAGCCGGCCGACCAATCGAACGACGTACCGGCGGCGCAGAAAATAAGCTTGCCCTTGTCGGAAGCGTAGCGGATGGCGTCGCGCATCTGGCCCGACGACGTGAGCCGGCCCATGCTCATGCTGATGATGCGCACATCGGCGCGGTTGGCGGCCAGCAGGTAGGCGTCGGTAACGCCCTGCACCTCGCGGCTGGCGTCCAGAAACACGTCGGTGGCGGCGCGCACTACTATCAGATTGGCGTTGTAAGCCACGCCTACGGCGGCGCCGTCGGTGCCCCGGGGGGCAGCCGCGGCGCCCGCCATGCTGGTGCCGTGGCCACACGCGTCGTCGGGCGTTTCGGTGTCGCCGTAAGGGATGCCGAAAATGGTGGCGCGCGGGTACGTAACCAGGCGCTCCACGGTGCGGCCACTGCTCTGGCCCTGGTTGAAGGCTGAGCCCAGGTTCTCCTGCTCGCCCGAGGCGCCCGTGTCAATGATGAGAATCTTCTGGCCCTGGCCGGTGCTCTGGCTCCAGGCCGCCCGAATGCCGTGGTACTGGTCCTGCTGATTCCACGACGACTTGGCGCCGCCGGATAGCACCGTATAGTCGGGGCCGGCCGTGAGGCCGGCGGTGGCCGTGTTGTTGCCGCAGCCGCTGCTGAGCAGGCCGCTGCGGTTGGCCGTGCCCGGCTCGGAATTGGCCCCGTCGGTTACGGGACGCTGGCCGTTGGGCTCGTAGCCCATGGGCTCGGCGTAGCGCACCAGGCCGGAGGCGCGCAGGGCCTGAATGGTACGCAGTTGGCGCACCGTTACCGTGAGCACCGGCAGGGAGTTGGCCTCGAACACGCGCAGCTTGTCGGCGGTCAGGCCCGGATTGGCTTTCTGTTCTTCAGCCAGAATCAGGGCCAGTACCTGCTCGCGGGCCTGCTGCCAGGCGGGCAGCTGGCGCGCATCGTCGGGTAGGGTGGCTCCTGCCTGGCCGCCGGTGGGCTGGTAGCCCACCGACAGCACATGGTCGGACTGCTCCAGGGCGCTCCAGACGGTGTGGGCCGGGGCGGCGTTCCAGTCGAACTCGCCGCGCTGGCGCAGGGTGCTGAAAATGTGCTCGTCGAGCTGCGCGCTGGTCAGGGCCACTTTGGGGTCGGGCAGGGGGCTGGCCAGGCGGTCATTATCAACCTGACAGCTGGCGAAGGCCAGCGCCAGTAAGGCGGCCGGCGCGAGGGTAAATCTGCGCATAGGATGGTGGGTTGTGGTGAAGGGAAGAACAAGGGTATAAGCAACATAGAATTTCACGCATATCCAATAGCCGGGCCGTGGAGCAGCTGATTGGCGGCCACAAAAAAGCCCCGGCTGCCAACTGGCAACCTTGTCCTTACCCAAAACCTAGAAAGCGCCGGCCGGTAGGTCGGCGTTTTTTAGTGTTTACTCGTCAGGTAGTTGCGCGGCCAGCAGCACTCCTTCGACCAGCAAGCGTAAGCTGCGCCGCCCCAGCCACAGCGTTTGCCAGCCCGGTGGGCCATCGCCCGTGCGGCCCAGGTGTCCGCCCAGCGCGGCCAGGGCCAGATACACAGCCCGCACCGTGTCCACGGGCCGGCGGCTGTGGTGGCGCAACACCCGTAACTCGGTCGGCGTGAGCCCCGCCGTCTCGGCCGGCAAGTCGGGTTCGAGCCGGCTTTTCTCGCGCAGGTCCACCAGCGCCAGCGCTACCACACTCAGCAAGGCGGCGGCGGCAAAGAGCCGGGCAGCAGTCTGCAACTGGAGTTGCTCGACGCGCATGCCCGTCTTGAGGGCCTTGTGGAAATCCTCTATCAGCCAGCGACTCGTGTACTGGCGCACACAAGCCAGGGCCTGGGCCAAGTGGGTGACGGGCTGGTCGCAGAGCAGCAGCCATTCCAGGCCGGGGGCTGCGTCGGGGCCCGTTTCTTCCCACACCCGTACCACGCTAGCGGGCACGGGGTCGCCCTTGCCCGTGGCTCCGCCCGGCCGTTGTGGGGCCCGTAAAGCCAGTGGCGGACTGAAACTTACCTGTAGCATCAGCTCGCGGGCCGGCTGGCGTGGCCGCCCGCGCAGGGCCAGCGAAAAGCGGCCGGCGCTGGGCTGGGCACGGGCCTGCTCGAAGAGGCGGCCCGCCGGCGTTTTGGCGGGCCCCGCCACCAGGGCCCGGTCCTGGGCGGCGCGCACCACAAAGCCCAGACCCTGCGCCTGGCACTGTTGCAAATGCTCGTAGATGTCGGCCCCACGGTCGGCCACCACCACCCAGCGCGTGCCCACCGGGGGGCGGCCCACGGCCCGTAGGCTCTGGCTCCACAGCGCCGACTCGCGCGCCCGGCTTTTGCGCAGGCGCGAGCCCTTTTGTGGGGCCGCTTGCTCGGCCGCGGGCACGGGCTGGCGCACGTGATACTGCTGATCTAAAAGGCCCAGCAGCGGCAGGGCCGGCCGTTTGGCGGCCGGGTCAGGGTCCTGGGCCGGCCAGGCGGCGGCCACGAGCGAGTGTAGCAGCACGCCCTGGCTCGTGGCCTTGCCCTGCCCGACGGGGCCCAGGCCCGCACGGCGCTCCAGCGCCTCGGGCCAGCTCAGTTCCGTCGTGTCTTCGATGAGCAGGTAGCTGCCGGGGGCCTGCAGCTGCTGGGCCACGTGCCGGCGATGAGGCGCTTGCAGCGCGTCGGGCGTGCTCTGTGCATGGCCCAGCAGCTGGTAGGCCGCCTTGCTGGCGTAGGCGTTACCTTGGCTCAGGCGCGGAATGCTCGCCCCCGGCTCGCGCACCCAGCCGGCGGCCAAGCGCACCACCCGGCGTTACGGCAGGCGTGGCCCAGGGCCACGCCCCCAAAATGCGTTTGCGCCCACTGCTGCGCTTGCCCGAAGGTGTCGGAAATGCTCATGCTCGAAAGCTACGGCCAAGCGCCAAAAAAGCGCCAACCTACCGGCCGGCGCTTTCTAAGTTTTGGGTAAGGACAAGCTGCCGGGCAGCGGGGCTTCACTTATGTAATAACCATCCGGAGTCGGGCAACTTAAAACGTGCGTTCCAGGGCCACCTCGCGGACGGGCGAAATCACGAGGGGCACTTTCTCCACTTTCACCGAGCTGGTATCGAGGCCGAAGTACTTGTCTTCGGAGGCAATAAACTGCTTGATGTAGAAGTAGGCCTGCATCACAATTTTCTCCACGGTAGGGAAGTCGTTTTCCACCGAGAGGTACTTTTCCATCACCACGAAGCGGAAGTCGCCCGTCACGTGCTGCTTGCTCAGCGACTCGTAGCGGGAGGTAATGTCCACTTCCTTGTTGCGCACCAGTTCCTCAATCACCTTGCGGAAATAGAGGTTGATTTTCTGCTCGACCCGGAAGCCCAGCCGGAACGTGATGCGGAAGGCGTCGTCGGGGGCCAGCTCAGTCACCTTGTATTCCATGGTATAGGGCTCGTCGGTGGTATCGACGTGCACAAACCAGTAGATATCGGCCCGCTTGGGGCGCTTCTGGAAGATGGAATAGATGATTTTCGACTCGATTTCCGACGGCCGCTCGGCCGAGGTCAGGAACACGAGGTGGGTGGCGTATTTCGAGATGGACTCGTCGGCGCTCAGCTCCTTGAGCGGTTCGATGTAGGGGTCAATCTTGACGAACTCGGTGAGGCGGCGCTTGATGTAGTAGGCGCGCAGCCACACGTACATCACGCTCACCAGGATTCCGCCAATCAGCAGCGACACCCAGCCGCCGTGCGGGAACTTGATGAGGTTGGCCACCAGAAACGAGCCCTCAATGGTGCCGTACACCAGCACAAACAGCCCGATTACGGCCAGCGGCACCCGCTTCGAGCGCAGCCACTGGCTCAGCAGAATCGTGGTCATGAGCATGGTGAGGGTGATGGCCAGGCCGTAGGCCGCCTCCATGTTCTCGGAGCGCCGGAAGTACAGCACCACCCCGATGCAGCCCAGCAGCAGCAGCCGGTTCATGCTGGGCACGAACAGCTGGCCCTTCACGTCGGTGGGGTAGTTGAGCTTCACTTTGGGCCACATATTGAGGCGGATGGCCTCGGCCACGAGCGTAAACGAGCCCGTAATGAGGGCCTGGGAGGCAATAACGGCCGCCAGCGTAGCCACGCAGATACCAATGAGCAGAAACCACTCGGGCATGAGCTCATAGAACGGGTTGCGGCCCGCCAGCTGCTGGCCCTGCTGCGACATCAGCCAGCCGCCCTGGCCCAGGTAGTTGAGCACCAGGCAACTCTTAACGAATACCCAGCTGATGCGGATGTTGCCCTTGCCGCAGTGGCCCAGGTCGGAGTACAGCGCCTCGGCTCCGGTGGTGCACAGAAACACGGCGCCCAGCAGCCAGAAGCCGCCGGGGTAGTTTACCAGCAGGTTATAGGCGTAATAAGGGTTGAACGCCTTCAGGATTTCGGGATGGTGCATCACGCCGTTCACGCCCAGCACGCCCAGCATGCCAAACCACACGAACATAATCGGTCCGAAGGCCTTGCCCACAATCTGGGTGCCGAAGCTCTGGAGCAGAAACAGCCCCGCAATAATGCCGATGACGATGGGCACCGTCGGGATACCCGGATACAGCGTTTCGAGCCCCTCAATGGCCGACGATACCGAAATGGGCGGCGTAATCACGCCGTCGGCCAGCAGGGCCGCGCCCCCGATAATGGCCACCGCCGACAGCCAGGCCCCACGGCGGCGCACCAAAGCGTAGAGCGAGAAAATGCCGCCCTCGCCGTTGTTATCGGCATTGAGCGTGAGCAGCACGTACTTAACGGTGGTCTGGAGCGTGAGCGTCCAGATAACGCAGGAAATGCCGCCGTACACGAGCAGCGGGTCAATCTGACCCGGCACAATGGCCTTCATTACGTAGAGCGGGGAGGTGCCAATGTCGCCGTAAATGATACCCAGGGCAATAAGCAAACCGGCCGTAGAAATGGCTGAATGCTGGTTTTTAGCGTCCATATAGAAACTGGTAGAAGAGGGCAAATGGCAAGAAGCGGGGCCGAAGGTAACAGCCCCCCCCTGAATTGACGGCCCGGCGGCCGGGGCGCACATGCAAAACGGCCGCACACGTGCGGCCGCAGCCGGTTGATTAGGCTGGTGGAGGAGCGTCGGGTTGTTCTTTTTCGGTAGCGTCAGCAGGGGCCATCAAGGCGGCCTGCTGGTACCAGTAGCCGGCAGCCGTGGCCGTTTCGTGGTGGCGCTGCCCGATGCGGCGGTTGGCCTCCCGGGCCAGCGCCTGCCAGCCGCGGGCGGGGCCACCGAGGGAGAAATAACGGGTTTGCCGGCCCGGCAGGTGTACGCGCCAGCGGTTGGTGCCGCGCAGGCCCCAGGCCAGCAGCGCCAGGCCCAGCCCGAGCCCCAGCACCGTCGGAGCCGTTTTCAGCCAGAACTGCAGGTAAGCCAGCAGGAAGCCGCAGAACCCGAACGCGCCCAGCAGCACGCCCAGCAGCCAGCGCACCGGCTGCACATCCACACCCTCCAGCTCGCGCCAGGCAAACTGCTCGTCCTGCAGCTCCAGGCGGTCGTTGGTGAGGGCCAGCCGGCCATCCTCGCTCCGCAGGGTATCAAAAATTTCGGGCGGCGGCGGCGGGGGCAACAGCGGCTCGGCAGCTTCAGAAACGAACTCGGCCGCCACCGGTACTTCGGCCTCGACCGGGGCGGGGGTGGCCGCCGGCTCAGGCCCGGGCCCGGGGTTCGGGGCCGCAAAAGCCCCGCCGCCGCCCGTACTGGTTCGCACCCAGGAGGGCGGAACGTGACGCAGGGGAGGCAGCGGGGCTTGCATGGGTTGGTTTTGGCAGGGGTATACGATGAAGCGACAAGAACGTCATTTCATCGCCGCCCCCATTACTTGTTCACCTTCAGCAGCTCCACGTCGAAGATGAGCGTGGTGTCGGGGCCGATGTCGCGGCCGGCGCCGCGCTTGCCGTAGGCCAGGTCGGAGGGAATGTAGAGGCGCCACTTCGAGCCCTCGGGCATCAGCTGCAGCGCTTCTGTCCAGCCGGCAATTACCTGGTTTACGCCGAACGTGGCGGGCTGGCCGCGCTGGTACGAGCTGTCGAACACCGTGCCGTTGAGCAGCGTGCCGTGGTAGTGCGTGGTAACCGACGAGCCGGGGCCGGGTTTCGGGCCGTTGCCTTCGGTGATGACCTCGTACTGCAGGCCGCTGGGCAGGGTGGTTACGCCGGCCTTGTTGGTGTTTTCCTGCAGGAAGGCTTCGCCTTCGGCTTTGCTGTTACCCATATCGCTGGAGTTTTGGTTGTCGTCGTCGTTGTCGTCTTCCATGCCGCCGCCGAGCTGCTCCTGAAGCTGCTGCATGGCGCTCTGCATCTGCTCGGGCGTGAGGCGGCTGGGCTCGTTGGTAAGGGCCTCCTTCATTGCCTGGGCAAAGATATCGATGTCGAGGTCGAGGCCCTGCTGGGAGAAGTTGTTGGCCATGTCGCGGCCAATGATGTAGCTGATTTGCTCTTTCAAGCCATTCAAATCCATAATCACTGATTTGCGCTGATTTTCCGCTGATGCCGCTGATTTTTTTACGGCAGCATCGGTTTTGAAAATCAACTGGTGAATAATAGGTGCGCGGCCCGCACGGGCCGATGCTACTGTGAAGTACCGAAAACCGCCGCGAATGGATGTTGTTTTTTCTGACCCCGCGGCTAAGGCGTTGAAAATGAAGCCCGGTTTCTAAGCCCCTAAAACACGCAAGCCCCGCCGGAGGGGCGGGGCTTGCGGTAAAGTAAGGGACGATGGAAGCTTAGCAGAAGTGCAGCTCTTCCTCGTCGCGCAGGTCGAAGTGCAGGCTCAGGTCGCGCATTTGGGCGGCCAGGAAGCGGAAGGAACCGAAGCTGCCCAGCAGCAGCAGCGACGAAAAGGTGGCGGTGCTCTTTTTCATGGTACTGTGATTAGATAAGTGTCAATCAGCTGATTGGCTGCAAAGGTACTACGCAAAGTTCAGTAAAGTGTTATGCAAGCCTAATAAATTACTGCGCATGGAAAGGATGAAGGGCGTCCTAATTTACTATTGAAAAACCAGTATGGTATTATAGGTAGATTGGACTGACTGCCAGTTCAACGGGGTAACCAGCTGATAGTTGCAGGATATGAATTCCGCGCCGGCCATTTGCGCTTCGTTACTTACTTTCGCATTGTCTTCTAACTATAATATTTTCCGGATGAAGTACTTGTTTACCCTTCTTTTCCTTGCCAGCGTGCACCTGGCGCAGGCCCAGACCAGCCTGCTGCTCGGCGGTATGCGGGCTGCCACGCAGCTGGGTGGTATGGCCGCCCGCAACAGCAAGGCTAAAGCCAAAGTAAAGACCAACGCTGTGGCCGAGGAAACCCCGGCCTCGGCCCCGGTAGTCATCCCGACGCCCACGTCCAACAGTGCCTTCACCTATCAGGGCCAGAGTGTGGCACGCCAGCGCACCGCGCCGGGTACGCTCTCCGGCAAGGGCTCCGCCGAAATCATGGCTCTCGAAGCGGTGCTGGAGCAAACCCACCAGGCCCTGCTGGCCGACTCGGCGCAGTCGTTTATGCCCGCCGCGCAGCTGGACGCCATTCGCACGGCCGCCCGCCAGGCCGCCGCAGCCCGGCCCTCCTGGGACTATTCGGCTTACCACCACGAGGTGGCCTTTTACCAGCGCGAAGAAGCCCGCCGCACGGCCCCGGCACCGGTGGCCAAGCCCAAGCCCAAACCCCGGGGCCGCAAATAGCCAGTGCATTTTGCCGGACGGTTGCGCAAATGCCCGCTTCTGCCAGTCAGGAGCGGGCGTTTCGTTGGCGGGCGCGCCTGGCTGCCGCTCCGCTCCTTACTCCACGGCCCGCACTTCTACCCGGCGGTTGCGCTCGTCGGGGGCGGGGTAGAGCGGGCGGGTGTCGCCGTAGCCGACGGCGTTGATGCGGCCGGCCGCAATGCCGGCCCGGATCAGGTACTTCTGGACGGCGGCGGCCCGCTGCTCGGAGAGCTGCTGGTTTTTGCCCGGCTCGCCGATGCGGTCGGTGTGGCCGGCTACTTCCACCCGCAGCCCGGGGTTGGTGCGCAGCGTGGCGGCCAGCTGGTTGAGCGCCGGGAAGGCCTCGGGCAGCAGCCGGGCCGTACCCAGCCGGAACAGCACGGTGGGCAGCACCGTGGGCGTAGCCGCCAGCGCCGGACTGGCCGGCTGCGGCCGCACGGTGGCGGGCAGCTGGCTGGCCAGTGACGGCCGGCGGAGTGGCACGGGCAGCGGCGCCAACAACTCGGGAGGCGCGGGGCGGGTTGCTGTGGGAGCGGGTTGGCCGCTAACGCGGATGGTGATGGGGACGCGGGTGCTCTGGGCGGTGGGGTAGTAGCCCTGGGCCAGGTAGAAGGTGGTGGTCTGGCGCAGGCGGGTGCGGAAGCTGTTGCCGCTGGCCAGCGGCTGCTGCGCCTCGGCGTCGGCGTACCAGAGCACGTTGCGGCCCGACACGCGCAGGGTGGTTTCGGCCCCGGCGGGCACGGTGGGGGCCGATTTCAGCTTAACGCGGTAGAAGGTGAAATTGCCGATGTCGCAGTCGCCGACGGGCTGGTAGGCGGCGCGGCCGGTGAGCTTTTCCTCGGCCGCGTCGTAGCTGAGCACCACGCTGCCCGAGCACCAGTAGCTGAACAGCGACTGGCCGGTTTCCTGCAGCTTACGGCCGTGCTCCAGCCGCAGCCCAGTGGCCGTGCGCTGGCCCCGCACCTGAAACGTCACGCTCACTTCGGCCCCATCCCCATCCTGCTGATACAGCACGCCCAGCAAGCTGCCCGATTTGCTTTGCTGCAGCCGCAGCTCGGCGGGCCAGTACCCCCTTCGCTCGCCGGGGTCGGTTTCCACGCCCTGCCAGCTGCCCGTGAGCGACTGGGCCCGGGCAACGGGCGCGGTGGTGAGCAACAGTAGCAGCAACAGAAGCAGTTTGCAATTCATCATTCAGCCAGCAAAACAGTTGCCGCTAAGACGATGACTGACTGCTAAAAGGTTGCGTTTAGAGGCCTTGTACCCTGTCAAGCGGTTCGGAAAGCCGGATTTAATGGGGTAGGGGCGCCCTGGATGCACCCCGGCCCGCGCCTGAGCAGGCGCGGGCCGGGGCAGAAGGACCGAAGGCTGCGCGAAGCTAGTCGTCGGTGTTGGGCTTGCCCGGCGAGCCGGGGCCGCCGCCCAGCATGATGGCCAACGACTTCATGCCGATCTGCAGCTCGTCTTTGGCATAGTCGAGCAGGGGCGTGTTGGCGTTGATTTTCAGGTCCTGGGCCGCAACGGGCTTCACCTGGACCCCGGCAAACTCGTAGAGCAGCTTCTGCCGGCGCTCCTTATCAAAATAGACAAGCAGCTTGGTGATGCCATGCTGCTGCTGGACGTATACCGGGTGCGCAAAATTCAGCATCTGCGGTATCTGGGCAGAGGTCCAGACCTCCAGGGCTACGGGCTTCTGGCTCATGGCGCCCGCCTCGGCCGGAGCGGGTGTGCCCGCGCCCGGCTTCAATGTATAGGTGGTTTTCTGGCTGGGGTAGCCGGCTACCAGGCTGGTTTCAGGGCTGGTTTTGAGGGTGTAGTCCTCCTCGGCTACCACAATGCTCTGCCACCGGGTTTTCATGGTGGCGGCATTGTAGGTATAGGCCACCCGCTCGGGGCTGGCCTGGGCAGCCAGCAGCAGGATACCGGCGTTTTTGGCGCTGTCGAAGTAGTTTTCCAGGTGGTACGACAGCCCGTCGGTGCTTACCCGGGCTTCCTGGCCCCGGCAGTAAATGGTGCCTTTGCGCGGCAGCATCATGGCACCCATGACCAGGGCCGGGCTCAGCCGGGCCGCCTCGGCCTGAAACTGCTGCTGCTCAGCCGGCGTCATGCGGAGGGCAAGCTGCTGCATCTGGGCCTGCACATTGCCCTTGGCGGGGTCGATCTGGCTGAGCAGCTTATCGTAGGGGTTGCCCGGCAGCGATACCCGGGTAGTGATGATGCCCTGGGTGAAGTTGGGGGGCAGGGCCGGTGTGGGTGCCGGAGAAGAACCCGCCGCCAGGAGCAGGGCGGCAAACGGAAACACGCAGAACGCAACGGAACGACTGATACGCATGGCCAGCTGAACGAAAGATGGAATAAATCTCCGCAATCTATATAGATATGTCCTAATAAACAGCCTCGGGGTACTTACTGCCGGCGCAGTACCGAAAAACAGGGCAGGGACAGTTGGTTGGCCGAAGAGGGTAGCCAGGCGGTCAGGATGCGGTATGAAGACCACCAACCGGCCGGCCTAATAGCCGTTGCGGGCGCGGTGCCTGATGCGGGCTTCCCAGTTCTTGCGCTTGGGCGCGATGGGGCCGCGCAGGTGCTTTTCCATTACCAGCACGGCGCAGGGGGCGGCGGCGGTGGCCCCGAAGCCGGCGTTTTCGAGGTACACGGCCACTACTATTTTGGGGTTGTCGGCGGGGGCGAAGCCGACAAAGGCGGCGTGGTCGTCATCCTCGTCGCCGCCGTTCTGCACGGTGCCGGTTTTGCCCGCTACTGTAATGCCCACGTCGGCGAGGCTGGAGGTTTCGGCGGTGCCGCCGCGCTGCATTACCCCAATCATGCCGGGCAGCAGGGCCGCGAAATGGGTGCTGTCGATGAGGGTGTAGCGCTTTTCGAGAAAGCGGGGCAGGGGGCCATCGGCGCCGATGCTGCGCACGAGGTGGGGCGGGTAGTACCAGCCGCGGTTGGCGATGATGGCCGTCATGTTGGCCATTTGCAGGCCCGTCATATTGATTTCGCCCTGGCCCACGCTCAGCGAGTAGATGGAGCGGTAGGTCCAGTTGCGGGTCTTGCGGGCCTTGTCGTAGTAGGCGGGAGTGGGCAGGAAACCGGGGGCCTCGCGCGGAATGTCCACGCCCAGCACCGAATCGAGGCCGAAGGAGCGCACGTAGCGCCGCCACTCGGCCAGGTTGGCGTGGCGGGCGGCCACGGTGTCGGCTACCAGGCTATCGGGCACGCGCTGGATGAGGTTGCGCATGGTCTGGTAGAAGTAGGGGTTGCAGCTGTACTTTAGGCCCACCGTGAGGCTGCCGGGCACGGGGTGGCGGTGCACGCACTTAATCAGCGTCTGGTCGCACTTGAAGCCGGTGCTGGGGGTGATGGCGCCCAGCTGCAGGGCCACGGCGGCATTCACCAGCTTGAACACCGAGCCGGGCGGGTTGGCCAGCATGGCGGGCCGGTTGATGAGGGGCCGGTTCTCGTCGTAGAGCAGCTCCGAGCGCACCTTGGCCTGGTCGGGGGCGGTGAGCGTGGCCGGGTCGTAAATGGGGCCCGATACGTAGGCCAGAATTTCGCCGGTTTTGGGGTCGAGGGCCACCAGGTAGCCCTTGCGGTTGCCCATGAGCTGCTCGGCGTAGGCCTGCAGGTTGCGGTCGATGGTCAGGTGCAGGTCCTGGCCCTGGCGGAAGGCGGTGTCGGCGGCCCAGGAGCCGCGGGTCTGGCCCAGCGAATCGATGAGCGGGTGCCGGTAGCCGACGCGACCCGTGAGCAGGCCATTATAGTAGCCCTCGACGCCGCCGTTGCGCAGCTGGTAGAAGCGGCCGCGCTTGATGCGCCGGGCCTGGGTGAAAAAGGCCTGGGCCTCGGCGGCCGGATAGCCCAGCACGGCGGCGCCGGCGGAGGTGGTGTAGCGGCGGCCCACTTCGGTGCTGAGTGTGAGGGTGGGCCACTGCTGGCGGGCCTTGCGCACCCGGGCGGCTTCGGCGGCCGTCAGGCGCAGGTTCACTGGGAAGCCGGCGGGGGCCTTGTCGTAGGGCAGGGCCTGGGCGATGCGCTGCCTGATGGTGGCCGGCCCCCAGCCCAGCAGCTGGCCCAGCGCGGTGGTATCGAGGGGGGCCTTGCGCGGTAGCTTGAGCAGGTGCAGCGTGCCGGTAGCCACCAGCACGGAGTCGTGGCGGTCGAGCAGCCGGCCACGTACGAGCGAGTCGGCGCCTACTACCACGCGGCGGTGGGCAAAGGTTTCGGTAGGGAGCGTATCCTGCGCGGCTACTTCGGACGCGGGCGAGGAGCAGGCGGCCAGCACGGTCAGCAGCAAGAGCGGCCACCCTAACTTCCACTTATAAGGAACTATGCGCATGGGGTAAAGCTAGCTAATTGCCCGGAGCGGATAAACAGCGAGCCGATGAACAGGGCAATTGGCGCTATGAATGAGCGTGCCGGGCCGTTCGCCGAACTGATGTTGGCCCTACTTCCGGCCCCCTCCGCCCCGCCATGCGCCCCCGGCCCCACCCGAAGCGGCGCGTAACGGCCACGACGGGCCGGGAGTAGCGGCGGAAACAGGTGTGCCACACGGAGTCATACCTATTTGGAAGTGTGGCGCTACATAAAAAGGCACGCTATAAGTTCGCATATTGCGAACTTATAGCGTGCCCCCAACGTCCTCTTATGAAAGTTCATCTCATCAAGCGGCAAACCGTGGAAGACTTTGCGGCCCGCCACGCCCGGAGTCGCGCCGCTTTTGCGCTGTGGTGAACGGCCGTGAAGTACGCTGACTGGAACACGCCTGCTGATATCCAGCAGACTTTCGGTGCGGCAGACTTACTGGGCAACGGCAGCAACCGCGTGGTATTCGACATTGGGGGCAACAACTACCGACTGATTGCTCGCTACGCCTTTGGCCAGCGGCAGGTGCACCTGTTTGTTTGCTGGCTGGGTACGCATGCTGAGTACGATAAAATCTGCGCCAAAAGCCAGCAATACACCATCAACCTCTACTAGCCTAACCTATGAAAACGCTCAAATACACCGTCATCAAAACCGAGCCGCAGTACCAGGACTATTGCCGCCAGTTGGAAGCGTTAGCAACCGAAGGACCCGCCTCCACGGCCACGCAGGAGGAAATCGACCTGCTCACGTTGCTCATCGAAACCTGGGACCAGGCCCACGCCACGCTGCCCGAAGCCGACCCCATCGAGCTGTTACGCTCCCTGATGGCGGGCCGCAACCTATTGGCCAAGGACCTAGTGGCCGCGCTGGGCCTGAGCAAAGGCGCGGTTTCGGATATCATGAACCGGCGGCGGGGCCTGTCGAAAGAGGTTATCCGCCGCCTCGCCAGCTATTTCCAGGTCTCTCAGGAGGCCTTCAACCGGCCTTACGAGCTGGTGGTGGCGGCCGCTTCTTTGCCCCGTAATGCGCGGGTGATTCATCAGGGAGCCAAGGCCGCAGCTTAGGAGCTCTCAACGAACCGCCCCCGGCCCCACCCGAAGCTGCCGAAGCTTGAACGACTATGAATAGCGGGCTGATTATAAGTAGAGGAGGGTACCACTCACAATATCTTGCCCTCCCAAGGTTTGGAGGTCAGGATATTGGGTTAGGAACTGGCCCTCAATAATTTAATTCTATGCTTGAGTAAACAGAGCATAATAGAAGCAAAACATGTATATTAAAAAAGCTAACGGCAAAGCTGATAAAACTATCTGTGTTTTAGTTGATTTTTTCTCTTTGTCTTGAAAAGATTTAAGGTGATTCCATATCACGAAACCACTAATAATAAGAGGTAAGGTATAAAATATAAGTGCTTCAAAGTCAAAGATTCTCATGCTTCCAATGCACGCAGTAATTGGCCAGAAACAAATTAAAGTAGTGGTAATAAAAGAAGTGATTTTCCCAGGTTTAGGAAAGGCAAGAAATAACCAACTACTTATCCCAATATGCAGTATGCTTCCCACAAAGCTGGCAGCCGGTATCCATGTAATACCGGCTGCTACTGATGATGCAGCAGCAAACATGAAATAGACTAATAATCCTGAGAGGAGTGTTAAGGCATAAGAAATATAGGTTCGTGTCATGTATGAAAACTGTAGAATAAAAAAGGGTGCTACCTCAGCAAGGTAGCACCCTTTTTTATTCGGCCAAATCAACTACCTACATATTCCGCCGGTACTGCCCCCCAACCTCGAACAGGGCATTCGTAATCTGGCCCAGGGAGCAGAACTTGACGGTCTCCATTAGCTCGCCGAACAGGTTTTCGTTGGCTACGGCCGCCTGTTGCAGCTGCTTGAGGCGCGCCGGGGCCTCGTTGGCGTGGCGGGCGTGCAGGGCTTGCAGCATCGTAATCTGGTACTGCTTTTCCTCCTCGGTGGCGCGGATAACCTCGGCGGGCACCACCGTGGGCGAGCCTTTGGAGGAGAGGAAGGTGTTCACGCCGATGATGGGGTACTCGCCCGTATGCTTGAGCATCTCGTAGTGCATGCTCTCCTCCTGAATCTTGCCGCGCTGGTACATGGTTTCCATCGCGCCCAGCACGCCGCCGCGCTCCGTGATGCGGTCGAATTCGAGCAATACCGCCTCTTCTACCAGGTCGGTCAGCTCCTCGATGATGAACGAGCCCTGGAGCGGGTTCTCATTCTTGGCCAGGCCCAGCTCGCGGTTGATGATGAGCTGAATGGCCATGGCCCGGCGCACCGACTCCTCGGTGGGGGTGGTAATGGCCTCGTCGTAGGCGTTGGTGTGCAGGCTGTTACAGTTGTCGTAGATGGCGTACAGGGCCTGCAGGGTGGTGCGGATGTCGTTGAAGTCGATTTCCTGGGCGTGCAGGCTGCGGCCGCTGGTCTGGATGTGGTACTTGAGCATCTGCGAGCGGGCGTTGGCCCCGTACTTGAGCTTCATGGCCTTGGCCCAGATGCGGCGCGCCACGCGGCCAATCACGGCGTACTCGGGGTCGATGCCGTTGGAGAAGAAGAACGAGAGGTTGGGGGCGAAGTCGTTCACGTCCATGCCCCGGCTCACGTAGTATTCCACGAACGTGAAGCCGTTGCTGAGCGTGAGGGCCAGCTGGGTGATGGGGTTGGCCCCGGCCTCGGCAATGTGGTAGCCCGAAATCGACACCGAGTAGAAGTTGCGGACTTTCTCGTCGATGAAGTACTGCTGCACGTCGCCCATCAGGCGCAGGGCGAATTCGGTGGAGAAGATGCAGGTGTTCTGGGCCTGGTCTTCTTTGAGAATATCGGCCTGTACGGTGCCGCGCACCTGCGTGAGGGTGCGGGCCTTGATGCCGGCGTACACGTCGGCGGGCAGCACCTGGTCGCCGGTTACGCCCAGCAGCAGCAGGCCCAGGCCGTCGTTGCCTTCGGGCAGGGGGCCCTGGTAGCGGGGGCGGGACTGGCCGTATTCCGCGTAAATGGCGTCGATTTTCTGGCTGACTTCTTCTTCCAGGCCGTGCTCCTTAATATAGAGCTCGCACTGCTGGTCGATGGCGGCGTTCATGAAGAAGGCGGCCAGCGTGGCGGCGGGGCCGTTGATGGTCATCGACACCGAGGTACTGGGGTTGGCCAGGTTGAAGCCCGAGTAGAGCTTCTTGGCATCGTCGAGGCAGGCAATGCTCACGCCGGCGTTGCCGATTTTGCCGTAGATGTCGGGCCGCACGTCGGGGTCCTCGCCATAGAGCGTCACCGAATCAAAGGCGGTGCTCAGGCGCTTGGCGGGCAGGCCCATGCTCACGTAGTGGAAGCGGCGGTTGGTGCGCTCGGGGCCGCCTTCGCCCGCAAACATGCGGGTGGGGTCCTCGCCCTCGCGCTTGAACGGGAACACGCCGGCCGTGTAGGGGAACTCGCCGGGTACGTTCTCCTGGAGCTGCCAGCGGAGCAGGTCGCCCCAGGCCGTGTAGCGCGGCAGGCTTACTTTCGGAATCTGAGTGCCCGAAAGGCTCTTGGTGTGCGTCTGGAGCCGCAGCTCCTTGTCGCGCACCCGGAACACGAACTCGGGGGCTTTATAGGCGGCTACCGTTTGCGGCCAGGTCTCCAGGAGTTTCCAGTTCTGCCCGTCCAGCCGAAGCTTGACCTCCTCGAAGGTGCTCTCCAGGCCGGCCAAAAGTGCTCCGGGCTCGATTCCGGCCGGGCTTGCGCCGCCGCCGTTACCAACTCCTCCGCCGCCGCCGTTTCCGGCGAGGCTTTCAACGGCTCCGACGGCTTGTCGGATTCCATAGAGCTGCTGCGCTGTGGCAGACTGTTTTTGAACCCACTGGTCATACTGGCGGTTGGTTTCGGCTATTTCGGAAAGATACCGCGTGCGGTGCGGCGGAATGATGTAGATTTTCTCGGAATCGACGCCCGACGTTTCGAGCTGGGAGGCGAAGGCGTGGCCGGTTTTCTCCTCCAGTACGCTCAGCACGGCGCGGTAGAGGCGGTTCATGCCGGGGTCGTTGAACTGCGAGGCGATGGTGCCGAACACCGGCATGGTGTCGAGGGGTTTCTCCCAGAGGCCGTGGTTGCGCTGGTACTGCTTGCGCACGTCGCGCAAGGCGTCGAGGGCCCCGCGCTTGTCGAACTTGTTGAGGGCAATGACGTCGGCGAAATCGAGCATGTCGATTTTCTCCAGCTGGGTGGCCGCGCCGTATTCGGGCGTCATCACGTAGAGGCTGGCGTCGGAGTGCTCGATGATTTCGGTGTCGGACTGGCCGATGCCGGAAGTTTCGAGGATGATGAGGTCGAACTCGGCGGCCCGCACCACGTCCACGGCGTCCTGCACGTACCGGCTCAGGGCCAGGTTGCTCTGGCGGGTGGCCAGGCTGCGCATGTACACGCGGGGGGAGTTGATGGCGTTCATCCGGATCCGGTCGCCGAGCAGCGCCCCGCCCGTCTTGCGCTTGCTGGGGTCGACGGAGATGATGGCAATGGTTTTCTCCGGAAAGTCCAGCAGAAACCGCCGCACCAGCTCATCCACCAGCGAGGATTTGCCCGCCCCGCCCGTGCCGGTGATACCGAGGATGGGCGTTTGGGTAGTTGTTAGTTGTTGGTTGTCAGTTGTCTGTTTGTTCTGCTTGTCATGGTCTTCGCCTGACAACTGACCACTAACAACTGACAACTGAGCGCGGACGCGCTCAAACTCTTCTGGGAAGTTTTCGGCGGCCGAAATCAGGCGGCCGATGTCGCGGGCGTTCTTGTCTTGGAGGTGGGCGGCTTCGCCGTTGAGGTTCTGGCCGGTGGGGAAGTCGGCCTGTTCGAGCAGGTCGTTGATCATGCCCTGCAGGCCCAGGGCGCGGCCGTCGTCGGGCGAGTAGATGCGGGTGATGCCGTAGTCCATCAACTCCTCGATTTCGGAGGGCAGAATCACGCCGCCGCCGCCGCCGAAGAGCTTGATGTGGCCCGCGCCGCGCTCTGCCAGCAAATCGTGCATGTACTTGAAGTACTCGTTGTGGCCGCCCTGGTAGGAGGTAATGGCAATGGCCTGGGCGTCTTCCTGAATGGCGCAATCCACGATTTCCTGCACCGAGCGGTTGTGGCCCAGGTGGATAACCTCGGCCCCGCTGCTCTGAATGATGCGGCGCATGATGTTGATGGCGGCATCGTGCCCATCGAACAAGGCGGCAGCCGTAACAATGCGGACGTGGTTCTTAGGTTTATAAGGAGCTGCGGGAGCTTGCATAAGGGCGGGTCGTTGGGTGGGGTTTGGTAGGCTAAAGGTACGAAAAAGCCCCGGCGGGGGAGGCGCGGGGCATTCTGAGAAGTCGGGGCTGAGCTATCGATATATAAATTTAAAGTGCTTTATAATACTGTCGCGAACTTGTAAGCTGATTTCTGATACTGGATACCTGCGCAGTGCGGTGTGAAGTGAGTCAAGTCCATCTGCATTGTCTTCCATGATCGGAACGACGGTTACTATATGCTTGCCATTGATAACGAGTAGTGGGCCGCGGTGCGAATAATTGTCGATGTGCCACAACCCCCGAAAATTATGGTCGACTATCTGAGGCCAATAGTCATAGCGCTTTAATACCTCTGGGTCCTGATATTTTAGTGGCAGACGGTCATTGGCAGCCCGGCGTAGGACTGCCAGTTTTGCCGGGGTTAGCTTGAAACGCCGTTCCCGTTGCTGGTCGGTAAATTCAGTGTCGCCGATTTGTCGAATGGGCTGACACGCCAGCATAAACACCGAAAGGAATAGAAATGTACGGATGTGCATATTACCGCAACTCCGCCAGCCGCAGCCGAAACCCTGGCAGCACGGTTTCCCCGGATAGCTCCTGCTCGAAGCCCTGCACGATTTCCGGCTCCGGCTGGCCGGCGCGGTAGATGTAAACTGTTTCTTTCTGAGGAACTATCAACCAAGCCAGCTGCACCCCAGCCCGCAGCCACTGTTGCATCTTGCGCTGTAACACCTTCAGCGAGTCTTTAGCCGATTTTAGCTCAATGATGAATTCGGGACAAACCGGCGCGAATATTTCCTGCTGTTCAGCGGTCAGCGCGTTCCATTTCGCGGCCGATACCCAGGAGGCATCCGGCGACAATACTGCGCCATCCGGGAGCGTGAAGCCAGTGCTGGAGTCAAAGGTTTCGCCAAGGTTGGCATGTTGCGCCCACCACATATAAAGCTGGCCATTCAGGCGGGAATTGCGCTTGCCGGAGCGGCTGCCAGTAGGCGACATAATGATGATTTCATGGTTGGCGGTGCGCTCAATGCGCAGGTCGGCATTCTGCTGGCAGAAGTCGAAAAACTCCTCATCCGTCATGGCCACCAGATTGGGGCCACTCAGTAGCACAGGAGCTTTATCTGGAAGATGAATTTGCATAAGAAGGAGGGAAACGGGTGTTGCTAAAGATACTCAGGCCGCCGCAATATTGATTTTCACATCAACCAGAAGCGCCGGACCCCCACGGAGGCCCGGCGCTTCTAGTAAGAACGACAGCAGCAACGGCTACTGCAGCGCCTGCATACCGGCTTCGGCTACGGTGTGGTCGTTTTCCACCGAGTCGCCCGACACGCCGATGGCGCCGATAATGTCGCCCTGAGCGTTTTTGATGGGCAGGCCGCCGGGGAAGGTGATAAGGCCGCCGTTCGATACTTCAATGTTGAACAGCGAGCCGCCGGGCTGCGAGGCTTGGCCCAGGTCGCCGGTTGGCATATCGAAGTAGCGGGCGGTTTTAGCCTTTTTGATGGCAATGTCCACCGAGCCCAGCCAGGCGCCGTCCATGCGGGCGAAGGCCGTGAGGTTGGCACCGGCGTCGACCACGGCAATGTTCATTTTCAGGTTCAGGTCGCGGGCCTTTTGCTGGGCGGCGGCTACGGCTTGCTGGGCTTGCTGGAGGGTGATACCGTTCATGATGTTAGCATTGGTGAACTTAACAATACGGGTCCGGCGCCGGAAGGGTGAACCGGCGGCGGCTACCCTGCCTTTTTCTCCAGCTCTTTTTCCAGCTCGTCGGCGGCTTTTTCGATGTCGTGGTAGCCTTGCTGGGCGGCGCGCTCCTTGGCGGCCAGCAGCCCGTCGCGATGCACGGTCTTGAAGTCGCCGAACGGGAATTTGTAGCGGCCCTTGGTGTCTTCGCTCATACTGGTGTCTTCGCCCAGGTGCCACTTGGCGTACTCCTGGTAGTCGTGCTTATCGAGAAACTGGTTTTCGGCGTCGGTGTCGGGGTTGTGCTGGCTCCAGTGGCCCGAGTCGTTCTTGATTTTGCCGTCTTTTATAAGCTGTTTGGCATGCTTGACGGCGGCGGAATTGAGTTTGACTGACATAGCGGATGAGTTAGAATGTGGGTAATGTGGAAAATGGGGGCCGGGCTGCCGGGTGCCAGTACGGGGCCGGCCGGCTACGGAGCTTATATATACGTTCAGGGCGCGGGCGGGGGTTAGGTGGAGCTTGCCGGGGGCTGGTGGGGCGGGCCGCTGGCATATCCGGGCGTCGTTGCGTACCTTTGAAGCTAGAAAAAACTGCCCTCTGTGAAGAACATCCGCAATTTCTGCATCATTGCCCACATCGACCACGGCAAAAGCACCCTCGCCGACCGCCTGCTCGAATTCACGAGTACCGTGGCCAAGCGCGACATGCAGGCCCAGCTACTCGATAACATGGACCTGGAGCGGGAGCGGGGCATCACCATCAAGAGCCACGCCATCCAGATGCAGTTTCCCTACAAAGGGGAAATCTACACGCTCAACCTGATCGACACGCCCGGCCACGTCGATTTTAGCTACGAAGTAAGCCGCAGCATTGCCGCCTGCGAGGGCGCGCTGCTGATTGTCGATGCCTCCCAGGGCATCGAGGCCCAGACGATTTCCAACCTCTACCTCGCCATCGGCGCCGACCTGGAAATCATCCCCGTCCTTAATAAAATCGACCTGCCCCACGCCATGCCCGAGGAGGTTTCGGACGAAATCGTGGACCTCATCGGCTGCGACCACGACGACATCCTGCACGCGTCCGGCAAAACCGGCCTCGGCATCGAAGCCATCCTCAACGCCATTGTCGAGCGGGTGCCAGCGCCCAAAGGCGACCCCGAGGCGCCCTTGCAGGCCCTGATTTTCGACTCGGTTTTCAACTCCTACCGCGGCATCGAGGTGCTGTTCCGCATCAAGAACGGCACCATGCGCAAGGGCGACAAGCTTCGCTTCATGGCCACCGGCAAGGAATACGGCGCCGACGAAATCGGCATCCTGGGCCTCAGCCAGGAGCCGCGCCAGGAAATGCGGGCCGGCAACGTGGGCTACCTCATCTCGGGCATCAAGGAAGCCCGCGAAGTGAAAGTGGGCGACACGATTACCAACGTTGCCAACCCGACCAAAGAAGCCATCAAGGG
The DNA here is from genome assembly GCF_900111515.1 of Hymenobacter actinosclerus. Lineage (GTDB taxonomy): Bacteria > Bacteroidota > Bacteroidia > Cytophagales > Hymenobacteraceae > Hymenobacter > Hymenobacter actinosclerus. Next base: position 520,113 of record NZ_FOHS01000002.1, on the reverse strand, counting down.
CTTTGCCGACGTGAAGCCGATGGTATTCGCCGGCATCTACCCCGTTGATACTACCGAGTACGAAGAGCTGCGCTCGTGCATGGAAAAGCTCCAGCTCAACGACGCCTCCCTGGTCTGGGAACCCGAAACGTCGGTAGCCCTGGGCTTCGGCTTCCGCTGCGGCTTTTTGGGGATGCTGCACATGGAAATCGTGCAGGAGCGCCTGGAGCGCGAGTTCAACATGACGGTGATTACCACCGTACCCAGCGTGCAGTTCCACGCTACCGGCACCAAGGACCAGCTGCTGACCATCAACGCGCCGAGCGAAATGCCCGAGCCGAACATGATCAAGCATATCGAGGAGCCCTACATCAAGGCCCAGATCATCACGGCCGCCGACTACGTGGGCCCCATCATCACGCTGTGCATGGACAAGCGCGGCATCATCAAGGGCCAAAGCTACCTGACCTCTGAGCGGGTGGAGATGACCTTTGAGCTGCCGCTGTCGGAAATCGTGTTCGACTTCTTCGACAAGCTTAAAACCATCAGCCGCGGCTACGCTTCGCTCGACTACGAGCTGATTGGCTTCCGCGAGTCGGATATGGTGAAGCTCGATATCATGCTCAACGGCGAGAAGGTCGATGCTTTGTCGGCCATCGTGCACCGCAGCAAGAGCTACGAGTGGGGCCGCCGGCTGTGCGAGAAACTGCGCGAGCTGCTGCCCCGCCAGCAGTTCGAAATTGCCATTCAGGCCAGTATTGGCCAGAAGATTATTTCCCGCGAAACGGTGAAAGCCCTGCGCAAAAACGTAATTGCCAAGTGCTACGGCGGCGACATCAGCCGCAAGCGCAAGCTGCTCGAAAAGCAGAAGGAAGGCAAGAAGCGTATGCGTCAGGTTGGCTCCGTGGAGATACCTCAGGAGGCCTTCCTGGCCGTTCTGAAACTGGATTGATGAGTGAAACGCGCCTTTCATAGGCGCGTTTTTTTTGCGCGTACCTCTTCATTTTTCACCTGATGCACTTCTTAACCGGGCGTGTGTTGCTTCCCCTCATCCCATGTCTGACCATCACCTCGTTAAGAACTGTCGCAGTTTCGACCAGCTAGAAAAAATCCGCCGGGGCCAGGAGCGCAAGTTCCGCTGGCGCGACGATTGGCCCGTGATGGAAAAAGCCCTGCTCGCCGCCGGTGCCGAGGCCATTGCCGCCTACGAAGCGTCGGTTGCCACCGAATCGTCGCCGGCCTCGGCTGCCACGGATACGCCACCCGCTTCTGCCTAACCACCCCCTTTCCTTCGCTATGACCACTGCCCCCGACGCCACGACCTACCGCCTCATCGACGGCAAGCAAACCGCCGAGGACATCAAAGTTGAAATTGCGGCCGAAGTAGCCGAGCGTAAGGCCGCCGGCCACAAAACGCCCCACCTGGCCGCCATTCTGGTGGGCCACGACGGCGGCTCGGAAACCTACGTGCGCAACAAGGTGCTGGCCTGCGAGCGGGTCGGCTTCGAAAGCACCCTGCTGCGCTACGAAGACTCCATCACGGAGGCCGAGCTGCTGGCCAAGGTGGCTGAGCTGAACGAGGACCCGCAAATCGACGGCTTCATTGTGCAGCTGCCGCTACCCCGCCACATCGACACCAACAAGGTGATTGAGGCGGTGCGGCCCGACAAGGACGTGGACGGTTTCCACCCGATGAACATCGGGCGCATGGTGGCCGGGCTGCCGGCCCTGCTGCCGGCTACGCCCTCGGGTATCGTGGAGCTGCTGCGCCGCTACAGGCTGCCTACCGACGGTAAGCACTGCGTGGTTATCGGTCGTTCCAATATTGTGGGTACGCCGGTTAGCATCCTGCTGGCCAAGAACCTGGAGCCCGGTAACTGCACCGTTACTTTATGCCATTCGCGCACCCAAAACCTGCCCGAAATTGCGCGCACGGCCGACATTCTGGTGGCGGCCCTGGGCCGGCCGGGTTTCGTAACGGCCGACATGGTGAAGCCCGGCGCGGTGGTTATTGACGTGGGCACGACCCGCGTAGAAGACGCCAGCCGCAAGGCCGGTTGGGCACTGAAGGGCGACGTAAACTTCGACGAGGTGGCCCCGCTGGCCTCCTACATCACGCCCGTGCCCGGTGGCGTTGGCCCGATGACCATTGCCATGCTGCTGCTCAATACGCTGCGGGCTGCCAAGCGCGAGGTGTACGGTTAGCAGAGCGGTTCAGGATTACAGCTCAGGATGATAGTCTTGCATTGAACCCCTTCGCTTCCAAGTCCCTAAAATCCAATTAGCCCAATCCGGGGCTTTCAGAATCCGGGGCGTTGTAGTACTTTTAAAGTCGGTCCGCCGGGAAAAGCGCCAGTTACTGCGGTAATTGGATTTCCCGGCGGCCCGACTTGTTTTTTTTCAGAAGATTACCCGTTTTGCTGCACCAACTTCCGCTTACTCCAGCTACGCAGGCCGCCACTACGCTGCCCGTGATGGAGCAGTTTTATACCATTCAGGGCGAGGGCTACAACACGGGCCGCGCCGCCTACTTCATCCGCCTTGGCGGCTGCGACGTGGGCTGCGTGTGGTGCGATGTAAAGGAGTCGTGGCCCCTGGATGCCCACCCGCGCCACGCCCTGCCCGACCTGGTGGCAGCCGTAACGGCGCACCCCGGCCGCAACGTGGTGATAACCGGGGGCGAGCCGCTCATGCACGAGCTGGGGCCGCTTACGGCCGCGCTGCAGCAGGCCGGCTGCCAGACCTGGATTGAAACCAGCGGCGCTTACCCGCTGAGCGGAAACTGGAACTGGATTTGCGTATCGCCCAAGAAGTTCAAGGCCCCACTGCCCGCGGTGCTGGCGGCGGCCCACGAGCTGAAAATTGTGGTGTTCAATAAAAGCGACTTTGCCTGGGCCGAGGAGCACGCCGCGCTGGTGGGCCCCGATTGCCGCCTGTACCTGCAGCCCGAGTGGAGCAAGGCCGCCGCCATGACCCCGCTTATCGTGGAGTATGTCAAGAATAACCCGCGCTGGCAGGTGTCGCTGCAGACCCATAAGTACCTCGATATTCCTTAGCGCCCACCTGTTTTAGCCCCTTCCGTATGCGTCGTTCGCTTTTCGTGCCGCTGGTGCTGCTGTTAACTGCCGGTGGCCTTTCGCCGCGGCCGGCGGCCGCCCAGGCGCCGCTCAGCTCCACCAATACCAAGGCCCGCAGCCTCTGGGAAAAAGCCCAGGCGCACGCCAAAGGCCGCGACTTTACCAAGGCGCTCGAAACGCTCGACCAGCTCACCCAGAAGTTTCCTTCCCTGGGCGAGCCCTACCTGCTGAAGGGCTCCTTGCTCAAGGCGATGGGCGAAAACCAGGCGGCCTTTGAAGCCTACCGTACCGGCCTGCCCAAGCTACCCGTCGACGCGGCCCGCAGCAACGACTACTTTATGCTGGGCGAGCTGGCTATTAGCTTCGGCGACTACGCCACGGCGGCCGACGCCTACCAGAAGTTTCTCAAAACGGCCCCCAAAAGCCAGCGCAATATTCCGCAGGCCCGGCGCCAGCTGCTCAACTGCGCGTTTGCCGTGAAAGCCCTGGCCGCGCCTACCGGCCCCGAACCCACCCGCCTGCCGGAGCCGCTCAACACCTTCCGGTTCCAGTATTTCCCGGTGCTTACCGCCGACAGCCGCTTTCTGCTCTTTACCGGCCGGCCCACCGCCGCCAGCGACGAAAACCTGTACGTGAGCCGCCAGAACCCCGACGGCACCATGGGCGAGCCGGCCTCCATCTCGCCGGCCATCAACACCTCATTCAACGAAGGGGCGGGGGCTATTTCCGGCGACGGTAAAACGCTGGTATTTGCTTCCTGCGACCGGGCCAACTCGGTGGGCAACTGCGACCTGTACATCTCGCGCCGGACCGGCAATGCCTGGAGCAAGCCCGAAAACCTGGGCCGCAACGTCAACTCGCCCGAGTGGGACTCGCAGCCCACGCTCTCGGCCGACGGCCGTACGCTCTACTTTACCAGCACCCGGCGCGGTGGGCAGGGCCAGGAGGATATCTACGTGACTACCCTCGACGAGCAGGGAAAGTGGACGCCGGCCCGCAATGTAGGCGCGCCCGTGAATACGCCCGGCAAGGACATGGCCCCCTTCATTCATGCCAGCGGCACCACGCTCTACTATGTAACCGACGGGCTGGTGGGCATGGGCGGGCTCGATATTTACCGTTGCGAGCTGGCGGCCGATGGCAAATGGGAAGCGCCCCGTAACCTGGGCTACCCGCTCAATACCTTCGAAAACGAAGCCTCGCTGTTTATCAGCTCCGACAACCGCCGGGGTTTCTGCTCGCGCTGGCGCACGGCCGAGCCGGGCGTAAAGCGCCTGCGCGACCAGCCCGTGGAGCTGTACTCGTTTGAGGCCCCCAGCAGCGTGCGCGCCCGCGAAACCAGCACCTACGCCCAGGGCCGGGTGTTCGACGCCGCCACCAAAAAGCCCATTGCCGCCGATGTGCAGCTCTACGACCTCAACACCAACGAACTGGTGCAGTACGTGAACTCCGACGCCGAAACCGGCGAGTACACCGTAGTGCTCAACGAGGGGCGCCAGTATGCCATGTACGCCGCCGCCGACAAATACCTGATGCGCAGCCTGAGCTTCGACTACAGCAGCCGCCGCAGCTTCAACCCGCTTACGCTCGACCTCTACCTCGATCCGGTAGGCGCGGGCCGCAGCGTGGTGCTCAACAACCTGTTCTTCGATGTGAGCCAGTACGAGCTCAAGCCCAAGTCGCGCACCGAACTCAACCGGCTGGTGAGCTTCATGAAGCAGTACCCCACCATTCAGGTGGAAGTATCGGGCCACACCGACGACGTGGGCTCCGACGACGACAACCTGCTGCTGTCGCAGAACCGGGCCAAATCGGTGTATCGCTACCTGCTGAGCCAGGGCGTGGAAGCCGCCCGGCTGCGCTACAAGGGCTACGGCGAGGCCCGCCCGCTGGCTCCCAACGATTCCGAAGACAACCGCCAGCAGAACCGCCGCATCGAGCTACGCATTCTGTAGAACCTGCCCGGCCCGGGCCCGAATAGGGCCGACAACCGCCAACTCCAATCGAAAAAAGGACAATTACGCGAGTAGTTGCATTTTTTTTCGATTGGAGTTTTTCTTTTTCATAGCACATTCAGAATTCTGATAATGAGCTATATAGTGATAAGTGATAAAAGTTATTGATCAGAATAGTGATAAAAAAACATTTTATAGTTTAATATTTTGGGGTACATTTGATTATTCCCACAAAGCAGCCGGCGCTTGTGGGAGTAGCGGCAGCAGTCCTTTTTAGGAGGCGCTTCGCTGCCAAAAGCCCTAAGCATTTCTCTTTTCAACCCTTTCTCCCTTTTCACCATGAAGAAAGTTGCACTTTTCGTTTGCCTGCTGATTGCTGCCCCAGGGGTAATCTACGCCGCCTCGCGGGCCGATAACCCTACCAGCATCACGGCCCGCGCTACGGCCCTTACCCGTTCCATTGCCGACCGCATCCGGCTTGATGAAGGCCAGTACCTGCGCCTCAAGCAACTCAACATTCGTATGCTGAGCGAGCAGGAAGACCTCAAGTCCCGTTTCGCCGCCGAGCAGCCCATTCTCGACCAGCGCCTGGCCGATGCCCAGCTGTACTACGAAATGGCCCTGCTCGACATGCTGCGCCCGGCGCAGCGCTCCTTGTTCGACCAGCACCGCGCCAGCATGACGGCCCTCGGTACGCTGTCGAAGTAGGGGCTAAGCTGCCACGGCCCGGCCCCGCCGGGGTTGGGCCGTGGGCTATGGCTGAAAGTTGCGCCTCTGGTAAATTTTATATTGCTTATATCATATTTCTGTAGTATCTTGACAAGACAGTTTTGGATAGTGCAGAGATAGTGAAGTTGGACCGGTCCTGATTTTTCCACCAAACCTCCTACAACTATGAAGAACGTACTTACTTTACTGGCCCTCGCAACGCTGATGGCCTCTGGCACCCCTACCGTAGCCCAGGCCGATGGCGGGGGTATTACATTAGGTGAGCGGGCCACGGCCATGACCTGGCGGATTGCCGAGCGTACCCAGCTCAGCGAAGGCCAGTACATCAAACTGCGCCGCCTCAACCTGAGCCTGCTTGCCGAAATGGCCTCGTTGCGCAATACGCTCAAAACCGAGCCTGCCAACCTCGACAAGGCCCTGGCCGATTTGCAACAGCGCTACGACTGGGATGTAGCCGCCCTGCTACAACCCAAGCAACTCGCCGTCTACGACGGTCTTAAATCTGAATTCACGGCTGCCAATATTCGCTGACTGGCAGCAGCTTACCGGGCGCCGCCTAAGGCAGCACTCGAATAAATTGCCCATAAAAAAAGCCCGCATAAGCGGGCTTTTTTTATGAGGCAGCGGGTAGGCGACAAGCCGGCCGGGCCAGCCGGCCGGCTCGTTGCTTAGGCCGTGCGCTGGTCGATGGCCACGTAGTCGCGCTCGGTTTCGCCCACGTAAATCTGGCGGGGACGGCCGATGGGCTCCTTATTGGTGCGCATCTCTTTCCACTGGGCAATCCAGCCGGGCAGACGGCCCAGGGCAAACATCACCGTGAACATCTCCGTCGGAATGCCGATGGCTTTGTAGATGATGCCCGAGTAAAAGTCGACGTTCGGGTAGAGCTTGCGCTGCACGAAGTACTCGTCGGTGAGGGCAGCCTGCTCCAGCTCCTTGGCAATCTTGAGCAGGGGGCTGTCTTCGAGGCCCAGGGCCTTGAGCACGTCGTCGGCCGCCTTTTTGATGATGGTGGCGCGAGGGTCAAAGTTCTTGTACACCCGGTGGCCGAAGCCCATGAGGCGGAACGAATCATCCTTGTCCTTGGCCTTATCAATCCACTTCTGGGTGTCGCCGCCGTCGCGCTGGATGGATTCGAGCATCTCCACCACCTCCTGGTTGGCACCGCCGTGCAGCGGGCCCCACAGGGCGTTGATGCCGGCCGAAACCGAGCCGTAGAGCGAGGCGTTGGCCGAGCCCACGAGGCGCACCGTCGAGGTTGAGCAGTTCTGCTCGTGGTCGGCGTGCAGAATGAGCAGCTTGTTGAGCGCCTGTACTACCACGGGGTTGATTTCATACTTCTCCGTAGGGAAGCTGAACATCATGTACAGGAAGTTGGAGCAGTAGTCGAGGTCGTTGCGCGGGTAGTTGAGCGGGTGACCCATGTTGTTCTTGTAGGTCCAGGCCGCGATGGTCGAAATCTTGGCCATCAACCGAATCACGTTCAGGTCGATTTCCTCCTTGCTCAGGTCGGGCGACACGCTTTCGGGGTAGAAGGCGGTCAGCGAGCAGATGAGGGAACTCAGGATGGCCATGGGGTGGGCCGCCGTCGGGAAACCGTCGAAAATCTTGCGCACGTCTTCGTGCACCAGCGTGTGCTGGGTGATCTGGCTGCTGAAGTTCTTGAGCTCGTCCTGGGTAGGCAGCTTGCCATAAATCAGCAGGTAGGCTACCTCAATGAAGCTCGACTTTTCGGCCAGCTGCTCGATAGGATAGCCGCGGTAGCGCAGGATGCCTTCCTCGCCGTTAAGGAAGGTGATGGCGCTTTTGCAGGCTCCGGTGTTCTTGTAGCCGGGGTCGAGGGTGATGTAGCCCGTCTGGTCGCGGAGCTTGCTGATGTCGAAAGCCTTCTCGTGCTCAGTGCCTTCAATAACGGGGAGCGTATACGACTGCCCGTTGAGCGTCAGTTCAGCAGATTCTGCCATAAAGCGTAGGTTGAAAAGTGGGGGTACAGGGCGAAATTAAAGAATTAACCGGCAAGCCGACAACCCGGCCGGCGGTTACTGACTATAGTACAAACCGGGTGGGGTGGTTGTTTGCCAATCCGCCCGGCGCAAAGAAACGCCACCAGGCCGACAAGTGCGGCATAAATCCGGTTTTTTTACAGCCCGCACCGGCATTTTTTGCTTCCTGCCAATCACGTCCCGTATCCTTTTCTCTGCTTGAAGCCATGCACTACGCCACGTTGGGTACCACTGATTTGCGGGTGAGCCGCGTGGGTTTCGGCGGCATGTCGCTGGGGGCCGATGCGGCCGCCGACCGCCGTCTGCTCGCGCAGGCCCAGGCCGGGGGCATCACGCTTTTCGATACGGCCGACCTGTACGAGCACGGGCGCAACGAGGAGCTTTTCGGGGCCGCTTTCGGCCATTGCCGCGCCCAGGTGGTGCTGGCCACCAAGGTGGGCAACCAGTGGCGCCCCGATGGCCAGGGCTGGGACTGGAACCCCTCGGCCGCCTACATCCGGCAGGCCGCCGAGGCCAGCCTGCGCCGCCTCCGCACCGACTACATCGACCTTTACCAGCTGCACGGCGGCACGCTCGCCGACCCGCATGAGGAGGTGATAGAAGCCTTCGAGCGGCTGCGGGAGCAGGGTAAAATCCGGCACTACGGCATTTCCTCCATCCGTCCCAACGTCATCCGGCGCTACGTGCCCGGCACCGGGCTCAGCAGCGTTATGCTACAGCTGAGTTTGCTCGACCAACGCCCGCTGGAAACCGTTCTGCCCCGCCTGGCCACCCACGGCGTAGGTGTGCTGGCCCGCGGGGCACTGGCCCAGGGCCTGCTGGCTGGCAAGCCCAACCGGGAATACCTGGGCCACCCGGCCGCAGCTGTGCAGGCCGCCGCCACGGCAGTGGCCGCGGTGGCCGCGCGCCTGCAACGCCCGCCCGCCGAGGTGGCCGGCCGCTTCGTGCTCGATACGCCGGGCGTAACGGCCGCCGTACTCGGCATCCGGACTCCGGCGCAGCTGGCAGAGGCCTTGCAACTGGCCCGGAGTGCACCGCTGCCGCCCGAAGCCCGCCAGGAGCTGTTGCGGGCGGCGCCAGCCAACACTTACGAGGCGCACCGCTAAGCCCGGGGCACTTACTTGCCGATGCAGAACTGGGTGAAGATGCTGGTGAGCAGGTCGTCGGAGCTGATTTCACCGGTTATCTGGCCCAGCGCGTTCAGGGCGTGGCGCAGGTCGGCGGCCAGCAGCTCGGTGCCGCCGTTGGTGCTCAGGCCCACCAGCACGGCGTCGAGGTGGCGGTCAGCCTGCTCTAGGCTGCGGGCGTGGCGCAGGTTGGTGACGATGGTGCTCGCCCCGGTCTGGTCGAGGCCGGCTAGGCGCACGCGGGCCAGCAGGGCCGCCCGCAGCTCCTCGATGCCGATGCCCGGGCCGGCGGCCAGCAGCAGCGTGTCGGGCCGGGGCCGGAAGGGGGCGGCCTGGGCTTCGGAGGCCAGGTCGAGCTTGTTGCCCACGGCCAGCACGCCCACGCCGGCGGGCAGGTTCAGAGCCTCAACCTCTGCTTGAAGCTCAGCTGGTAAAGTTGTCGTAAGATCAAACAGATACAAAACCAGTGCGGCCTGCTGCACCCGCTGGCGGGTACGCTCTACGCCCATAGCTTCTACTACGTCGGTGGTGTCGCGCAGGCCGGCCGTATCCACGAACCGGAAGCGGATGCCTTCGATGCTCACCTCGTCTTCAATCAGGTCGCGGGTGGTGCCGGCCACCTCCGACACGATGGCGCGGTCTTCGTTGAGCAGGGCATTGAGCAGGGTGCTCTTGCCGGCGTTGGGCCGGCCGGCAATAACGGTGGTCACGCCGTTTTTGATGACGTTGCCCAGCTCGAAGGAGCGCAGCAGCCGGCGCACCAGCGCCTGCACCTGCTGGAGCAGCACCACCAGCCCGGTGCGGTCGGCAAACTCCACGTCCTCCTCGCCAAAGTCCAGCTCCAGTTCCAGCAGCGCCGCGAAGTGCACCAGCTGGCCGCGCAACTCCCGTAGCTCGCGCGAGAAGCCGCCCCGCATCTGGCGCAGGGCCACCTGGTGGCTCAGGGCCGAGTCGGCGGCAATCAGGTCGGCTACGGCTTCGGCCTGGGCCAGGTCGAGGGCGCCGTGCAGGAAGGCGCGCTTGGTGAACTCGCCCGCTTCGGCCAGGCGGGCGCCGTGGCGCAGCAGCAGCGCCAGCACCTGCCGCACGATGTAGTCGGAGCCGTGGGTGCTGATTTCCACCACGTCTTCGCGGGTGTAGGAGTTGGGGCCGCGGTAGAGCGATACGACAACCTCATCCAGCACCTGGGCGCCGTCGCGCAGGGTGCCGTAGTGCAGCGTATGGCCGGGCTGCTCGGCCAGGCGCTTGCCATGAAACACTTCGTCGGTGATGGCAATGGCCCGGGGGCCTGAGAGGCGCACTAGGGCAATAGCCCCGGCCCCGGGCGGGGTCGAGAGGGCAACAATGGTATCAGAAAGGGAGAGAGGCAGGTCGGCGGCCACGGCGGTTGGTGTAAGTAGGGCCGCAAAGGTACGGCAGGTTGGAAGGCCAGGAGGGAAAGCAAAAAGCCAAAGCCGTTGAATGAGCCCTTAGGATTCATTCAACGGCTTTGGCTTTTTGCTTTCCCTCCTGGCCCTCAAGGCTCAATCCGTCAGCAGCAGGTTGCGGCTTACTTCGGCGGAAATGAGTTGCCGGTTCGCTTTGTTTATATTGATTTCCAGCGAGCTATCGAACAAAATCTTATCCAGTACTTCAATGTGCGTGCCGAGGCCGACGCCCACTTTGTCGAGGTATTGCAGGAAGGGCGCGGAGGTGTTGCGAACGGCCACCACGCGGCCCTGGTCGCCGGGGCGCAGGTCGGCCAGCAGGCGGTGTTCGGGGCGGTGCAGCACGCCCTCGGCCGTCGGAATCGGGTCGCCGTGGGGGTCGAGCTGCGGGAAGCCGAGGAACTCGTCGAGGCGGCGCACCAGCAGCTCCGAGTCGATGTGCTCCATCTGCTCGGCCACGTCGTGCACCTCATCCCAGTGAAACCCGAAGTGCTCCACCAGGAATACCTCCCAGAGCCGGTGCTTGCGGATAGTGGTAAGGGCCACCCGCCGCCCGGCCTCGCTGAGCGTGACGCCCCGGTAGCGGGTGTAGTTGACGAGCCCCTTCTCGCCCAGCCGGCGCAGCATATCGGTTACCGATGCCGGCCGGGTCTGCAACTCCTCGGCCACGCTGTTGGTACTCACCTCCGCGCCGGGCTGAAACTCCGAGAGTTTGTAAACGGCTTTCAGGTAGTTTTCCTCGGTGAAGCTGGGCATTCATTTGGAATTATAAATTATGAATTATGAATTATGAATTGGCCGTTCAACAGCTCGCCAAGTGGCAGTTGAACGGCCAATTCATAATTCATAATTCATAATTCAGAATTAATAATCTACCATTTAATCAGGGCCGAGGCCCAGGTGAAGCCCGAGCCGAAGGCGGCCAGGCACACCAGGTCGCCGCGCTTGATGCGGCCTTCCTGCACGGCCTCGCTCAGGGCGATGGGCACCGAGGCGGCGGTGGTGTTGCCGTAGCGCTGGATGTTGCTGAATACCTTGTCGTCGGAGAGGCCCATTTTCTGCTGCACATACTGCGTGATGCGCAGGTTGGCCTGGTGCGGAATAAGCATATCGAGGTCCTGGGGCTGGTAGCCGTTGGCGTCGAGCGCCTCCTTGATAACCTGCGGGAAACGCACCACGGCGTGCTTGAACACGTTCTGGCCGTTCATGATGGGGTAGAGGTCGACCTCGTTTTCCAGGTTCTGGATAAACGCAGTCCGGTTCTGGCGGTTGGAGCTGGGCTCCTTCACAATCAGCTCCTCGGCGTGCTCGCCCTGCGAGTGCAGGTGGGTGCTGAGGACGCCGTGGCCTTCGAGGGTGCTGGGGCGCAGCACCACGGCGCCGGCGCCATCACCAAAAATAACCGAGACGGCCCGGCCGCGGGTGCTGATATCGAGGCCCGAGGAATGGATTTCGGAGCCCACTACCAGCACGTTGTCGTACATGCCGGTCTTGATGAACTGGTCGGCCATGCTCAGCGCGTACACGAAGCCCGAGCACTGGTTGCGCACGTCGAAGGCCGGTACGGGAGCCTTGATGCCCAGCTCGCGCTGCAACAGTACGCCCGAGCCGGGGAAGAAGTAGTCGGGCGAGAGCGTGGCAAACACAATCATCTGCACGTCGTCGGGTTCGAGGCCGGCCATTTCCAGGGCCCGGCGGGATGCCTTGGCGGCCATGTTGGCGGTGGTATCGGTGCCTTCCGTAAACCAGCGCCGCTCCTTGATGCCGGTGCGCTCCTGAATCCACTCGTCGGTGGTATCCATCAGGGTGATGAGGTCGGCATTGGTAACCACGCGCTCGGGCACATAGTGGCCGACGCCGGCAATTTCGGAGTTGCGGAGAGAGTTGATCATCAGGGGAGGGATTTGCGGAGCAGTACGGGAGAAAACAAGGCCCGAAGGTAAAGAAAATCGGTTCTGGTTTTGTAAACGGGGTATCAAGGGGGACAGTTACCGGAAAGAATCCAGCAGGGCCGTTAACTTTTCAGCTTCCGATGCCCAAAAAGCCGCCGCCGGTGGCCCCTGCGGGTAGTAGGTGCGCGCCCGCAATACCGCCGCCAACTCAGCGGCCGGCGGGTAGCTGACCTGCTGAAAATCGAAGACCAGGCCCGCGCCGGCAGCGTCGGTCAGCGGCTGCCAGAGCGGGTTGGGCGGCAGCACCAGCGGCAGGCCCAGGCCCAGGTACTCAAACAGCTTGGTGGGCACGCAGCGGGCCGTGCTGGGGTGAGGCCGGTAGGGCAGCAGCCCCAGATGGCTACGGCGCAGTTCGGCCAGCACGGCCGCGTGGGGCACCAGCGCCGCGCCGCCCAGCAGGGTTACAGCCCCGTTGGCTGCTTCCACCGCTGCTTGCAGCCGCGCCAGCAGCGCCGGCTGCTGGCAGGCCCCGATGATGGTGAGGTGAGCCAGGGGCCAGACCGTGCGCAGGTAAGCCGCGAACCGCAGCGCCTCCCACACCCCGTTCAGCTCCGATATAGTGCCCGAGTACACCAGCCGCAGCGGCTCCGAAAAGTCCGGCAACCGGCGCGGCCAGACGGCCGGCTGCGCATCATAAGGCTGGTACTTGTTTTCGATAATAAGCACCGGAGCGGCGTCTTTCGTTTTTCGTTGCTCGTTTTTCGTTGTTCGGGGTAGCCCCGGAAGCAGCGGCGCGGCTGCTTCGGCCGCCGTTGCAGATTCGGCTGGCAGTGCCCCGGTGGCGAAGGGCAGCTCGGCGGCGTAGCTGCGCTCGGCCAGCAGCACGGCGGCGGCGCGGGCGGCGGCCAGCGTTTCGAGGCGGCGCACCAGCGCGGCCAGCAGGTAGCGGGCCCAGGGCGGGTACACGGCCTGGGTCTGGATGTTGAGGGCGTAGTTCTCGCGCACATCGTACACGAAGCGCCGCTGGCCCCGGCCCAGCCACTGCCAGAGTACGGTGGCCGGCAGCAGCTCGGGGGCGTGCACAAACACCACGGCCGGCCGCAGCTGCCGCAGCAGCCGCCAGTAGCGCCCCTGCGCCCGCAGCCGCGCCAGGCTCAGGCGCCCACCGCGCAGCAGCTCGTGCCCGTGCAGGTTGGCCGGCAGGTTGGGGGGGAGCGGGGCGGCGCGGCCGGCCACGTGCACCTCGGTTCCGGGCCGCCCGGCCAGCGTGCGCCCGAACTTGCCCAGCATCCGCGTATCATCGAGGGGCTTGAGCACGGAGGCCAGAAGAATCGTGAGGTCGGGCATTGGGTTCGATGCTCGTGTTTCGTTGTTCGATGCTCGTTGTTCGTTGTTCGGGGTGGTGGCGAAGGGCGCGGGGCTGTCTGCGCCCGGCGTTGTGCCCGGCGCGCCTCGTCTGCTACCTTTGGGCCGGCTGCAAATCCGGCAACCAAATCACGAATAACGAACAACGCCCAACGAAAACCGAAAATGACCGACCTGCAACCCCTGATTGAAGCTGCCTGGAACGACCGCAACCTGCTCCAGCAGCCCGCCACCCTGCAAGCCATCGAGCACGTTATCGAAGAGCTCGACAAAGGCCGCCTGCGCGTGGCCCAGCCCGCCCCCGACCAGGAGGGCGGCTGGCTGGTAAACGACTGGGTGAAAAAAGCCGTCATCCTCTACTTCCCCATTCGCCAGATGGAAACCATCGAAGTCGGCCCCTTCGAGTTCCGCGACAAAATGCTCCTTAAAACCGACTACCAGGGCCAGGGCGTGCGCGTGGTGCCGCCGGCCGTGGCCCGCTACGGCGCCTACCTGGCCCCGGGCGTGATTATGATGCCCAGCTACGTGAACATTGGTGCCTGGGTGGGCGAGGGCACGATGGTCGACACCTGGGCCACCGTGGGCTCGTGCGCCCAGATTGGGGCCGGCGTGCACCTGAGCGGCGGCGTGGGCATCGGCGGCGTGCTGGAACCCGTGCAGGCTGCCCCGGTTATCATCGAGGACGGCGCCTTCGTGGGCTCGCGCAGCATTCTGGTGGAAGGCTGTTTTGTGGGCAAAGAAGCTGTTATCGGGGCCGGCGTGACCATCACCGGCAGCACCCGAATCATCGACGTGACGGGTGCCGAACCCAAGGAGTACCGCGGCCACGTGCCGGCCCGCTCGGTGGTGATTCCGGGCACGGTGGCCAAGCAGTTCGCGGCCGGCGAGTACCAGGTGCCCTGCGCCCTCATCATCGGCCAGCGCAAGCCCAGCACCGACCTCAAAACCAGCCTCAACGACGCCCTGCGCGAGCACAACGTGGCCATCTAGGATCACGGATTAGCACGGATTTAAACGGATTTCACGGATTTTGTAGACAACTCATGGCCAGGTCAGTCTCTGCGCTTATTTAGGCCCGATGTCGCCTGGCAACATCTGTTCCTGTTCGGTAGGAGTCTGCAACGAGTCGAAATAACCGCCGGACGGCATAGGAATAGTATATTCGCAGTTGATGGGCCACCGTCTCGGTGTGTCCGGCACTGTTAGGTGCTGGTTTAGGGCCCGTCTACAAAATCCGTGAAATCCGTTTAAATCCGCGCTAATCCGTGATCAAGAATGTTGTATCGGCCGCCCAGGCCCGCGAGGAAGTGCGCGACTACGTGGCTCAGGAACTGAGCCTCGACCCTGAAACAGTCCAGACCCGCGTGGTTTTCAACCGCGAGCTGCCCTGGGTGGATGGCCGCACCCGGCCTTGCTTCCTGGTGGAGTGGGCCGAGCCCAACGGCCGTGATGGCGTGGCGCTGGCTGGGCCTTATACTCACAATTTCTTCGAGTTCAGCCGCGCCGATGCGTATCAGCTGGGTGCTCAGAATGCCTGGCGCCAGCAGCTGCTCAACCTGTATGCCGGCTGCGAGCTGGTAGTGCACGCCCGCCTCACCCAAACACTTACCGACGTGCCCGACCCCACGCGGCTGGCCGTAATCAAGCAGAGCCTGCAGGAGCGAAGCAACTGGCGCGTAGCCGTGAACGTGTCGTTGCGCGAGTTTCTGCGCCTGGGCACCGACGAGTATTACATCTTCAATGGCAGCTGGGTCTGGAACCCGCATTACCACTACTCGCCCATCAAGGGCTTCGTGCCCTACGGCGATAAAACCCTGATGAGCCTGCCCAAGCAGGAATTCATTCCGGTTCGCTCGCACTCGCCCTTCGAGGCTCTGCCCGAAGTAGGCGAAGACGGCGCCTATCCCGGCGAGCTGGTGAGCTTCATCATCGTGCGCAACGACCAGATTGTAGAAACCCGCGACCTTGACCTCTACACCCGCACCTTGATGAACCAGGTGGCCACGTTCTACGCCCTCGGCCGCGACCAGGGCCCCTTCCAGATTGAAATGGCGGGAGCTTAGAAGTGAGGTATAAGAAGTGAGAGGTGAGACTTTCGTGCTGACAGCCCAATCAATTAGGGTCGTCAGCACGAAAGTCTCACCTCTCACTTCTTATACCTCACTTCTAAATTTACGCCGCCTCGCTTTTCAGCTTATCACCGAACACCGATTTCACCTTGTCCACCTTGCTCTTCACCACGAACTGGCAGTAGGGTTGGGTGCTATTCTGGTTGTAGTAGTTCTGGTGGTAGGCCTCGGCGGGGTAAAACTCCGGCAGCGGCAGGATTTCGGTGGTGATGGGGCCGTCGAAGGCGTTGGCCTCGGTGAGCTTCTGCTTGTAGGCTTCGGCCAGGCGCTGCTGCTCGTCGGAGTGGGTGTAGATGCCCGAGCGGTACTGGGTGCCCGCATCGTTGCCCTGGCGGTTTAGGGTGGTGGGGTCGTGGGTTTTCCAGAAGATTTCCAGCAACTCCTCGTAGCCGATAACGGCCGGGTCGTAGGTGACCTGAATGACCTCGTTATGGCCCGTCAGGCCGCTGCATACTTCCTTGTAGGTAGGGTTGGCGATGCGCCCGCCGGTATAGCCCGACACGACTTTCTCCACACCCTTCAGGTTCTGAAATACGGCCTCGGTGCACCAGAAGCAGCCGCCGCCAAATGTAGCTTGTTCCATAAATCGTTGATTTTCGCTGATTAGTCGTGATTACGCTGATTTTGTTCAGCGCCGCTCCTATAACGCACAAGCACCCGCGGCTGTTCACAAATCCGGTTAACTGCATGATGAACAGTTTGGCCCGCATCCGCTGCCCGCTACCTACCTCAGCGTAATCACGACCAAGCAGCGGAAATCAGCGCTTGAACCGGTCGGCCAGCACCAGGTCCTTGGTGCCGTGGGTCCAGGAGTAAAAGCCTTCGCCCGACTTTACGCCCAGGCGGCCGGCCATTACCATGTTCACCAGCAGCGGGCAGGGGGCGTACTTGGGGTTGCCCAGGCCGTCGTGTAGCACCCGCATAATGGCCAGGCACACATCGAGGCCGATAAAGTCGGCCAGTTGCAGCGGGCCCATGGGGTGAGCCATGCCCAACTTCATCACCGTGTCAATTTCCTCCACGCCGGCCACGCCCTCATAGAGCGTAATGATGGCCTCATTGATCATGGGCATCAGAATGCGGTTGGCCACGAAGCCGGGGTAGTCGTTGACCTCGGTGGGAGTTTTGCCCAGCTGCCGCGACAGGTCCATCACCTTAGCCGTCACCTCGTCGGACGTGGCGTAGCCCCGGATGACTTCCACCAGCTTCATCACCGGCACCGGGTTCATAAAGTGCATGCCGATAACCTGCGCCGGCCGCTTGGTAGCGGCCGCAATGCGGGTGATGGAAATAGAGGAGGTGTTGGACGCCAGAATGGCCTGCTCGGGCGCATACTGGTCGATTTCGCGGAAGATGTTGAGCTTGAGCTCCACGTTCTCGGTGGCGGCTTCCACTACCAGATCGGCCTGGAGCACGCCTTCGGAGAGGCTGGTGTAGGTTGTGATGCGGCCCAGGGTGGCCGTTTTGTCGGCTTCGGCCAGGCTGCCTTTGCTTACCTGGCGGTCGAGGTTTTTGCCAATGGTGGCCAGGCCCTTGTCGAGGGCCGGCTGGTTGATGTCGATAAGCGAAACGGCGAATCCGTGCTGGGCAAATACGTGGGCAATGCCATTGCCCATCGTGCCCGAGCCAATAACGGCAACGTTCATAGAGGTGGGTAAAAAGTGGGTGGGAAGAAACGGCGCCGCGCCCCAACCGGGGGTAAACGAGCCTTTGCAAAGCTACATCGAAACCCGGCCCCGCCCAATTGAGCGGCCCGGGCTGAGGCCGGCGGCGTTGTTTTTTTGCAATCTAAAAAGCGGCCCTGGCAGTCGTATAACAGGGCTTTAGCTGCGGAAAGTGAAAAATAGGTGAAGCCTAATAAAACCTTTTAGGCAAAGGTGCGCGTACAAACCCGCAGAATGGCTTCCGGACCCGCAAATCATCCGCAGCGAACCGGAAACACTCTTTTTCTCTCTCCCCTTTTTTCCCACTCTCTTCCTTTTCAACCATGGGTAATCTGTTGTACATCATCGCCGTCATTCTGGTC
Organism: Hymenobacter actinosclerus; assembly: GCF_900111515.1. GTDB lineage: Bacteria > Bacteroidota > Bacteroidia > Cytophagales > Hymenobacteraceae > Hymenobacter > Hymenobacter actinosclerus. The sequence continues at coordinate 502,404 of NZ_FOHS01000002.1, read as the reverse complement.
ATCATCTGGGCTATCAGCTTCTTCGGTGGCTTCTTCACCGGCAGCATCATTCACGTTCTGCTCGTAATTGCCATCATCGTTATTCTGCTGCGCGTCATCAGGGGCGGTAGCGCGGTATAACCACCGCCTACGTGCCAGCCGGCTGGAAATACCGGCATCCGAAAAACCTTAAAATCCCCGTCCGGCAAACCGGACGGGGATTTTTTGTGCGTAGTATATCAGTTGAGGCTACTCTCTATTTCAGGTCGTAGAGGAAGTTGAAGCGGATTTCCGGCTGCCCGTAGGGCGAGTTGCGGTTGCCCTGCCTGTCGATGCCGTCGTTGAAGTTGTAAAGCACCACGATATCGGCCGCGAACCGCTCGCCAAACTGGCTGCGGTAGCCGGCGCCACCCAGCGGCGTGGTGGCCGTGGTGTTACTGGTGTACACATTGCCAAACGAGTCGGTGGCCTTGCCGCGTAGGCGGGTTACCTCGTATTCGGCGTGCAGAAAAAACTGCTTGTACACGATGTACTGGGCAAAGCCCTTAAAGCCGAGGTTGTTGTACTGGATTTTCTCGGGGTAGCCGAATTGCTGGTTGTAGGGCGAGTAGCTGACGTTGATGTACGAGTAGCTGATGCCCGGCCCGATGGCAAACTTCTCCGACACCCGGTAGCCAATGGCCGGGGCCACACTCACGTTGAACTGCCCGTCGCCGGCGTAGCTGCTGTAGCCCAGCCCGAAGTTGGTGTACAGAAAGTACTTGCGCAGCGGCGGTGGGGGCGGGGCCACGCCCGGGCGCTGGGGCAAATCCATGCCCGAGGGCCGGTTGGGGTCGTAGGTCGGGGCGCGCGAGGCCGGCACGTTGGGGTCGGGCTGGTACACGGGCGGCGCGGTAGGGGCGGGCTGCGGCTCGGTGGGGGCCTTGGCCGGCGCCCGGCGGGCCGGGGCCGAGCCGGGCGGGGCCGTGTTTAGCTGCGGCTTCACGGTAGTGCGGGTGGTATCGGCCGGCGTCGTCTGGGCAAGGGCGGCAACCGGAGCCAGTGTGGCGCCGGCCCCACCCAGCAGCAGCAAAAACAGGAGTTGTTTCATGGATTGCGAAGATTGGAATGGAGTAAGTTGAAACGGACAAAAAGGTGAAATGGTGCGTCACTGCTTTGCAATAACGCACCATTTCACCTATCCCGTATTCCGGCTGAGTACTACCGCTAAAACTACGAAACCAGCTGGTACATGCGGCGGCGCTGCTCGCGGATATTCTCGTCGGCCAGGTACTCCTCGTACGTCATACGGCGGTCGATAATGCCGTCGGGCGTCAGCTCGATAATGCGGTTAGCCACCGTTTCAATTACCTGCAGGTCGTGCGAGGCAAACAGCAGCGTGCCGTTGAACTCCTGCAGCGAGTTGTTAAGGGCCGTGATGCTCTCCAAGTCGAGGTGGTTGGTGGGGTCGTCGAGCGTGAGCACGTTGCCGCCTTCCATCATCATCTTGCTCAGCATGCAGCGCACCTTCTCGCCGCCACTCAGCACGTTGCTCTTCTTGAGCGACTCCTCGCCCGAAAACAGCATCCGGCCCAGAAAGCCGCGAATGAACGACTCGTCCTTCTCGGTGCTGTACTGGCGCAGCCAGTCTACCAGGTTCAGGTCGGTGTCGAAGAACTCGGTGTTTTCCTTGGGGAAGTAGCTGGGCGTGATGGTGGTGCCCCACTTAAAGGTGCCGGTGGCGGGCTTCACCTGCTCGAACAAAATATCGAACAGCAGGGAAGGGGCCCGGTCGTCGCGGCTCACCAGGGCCACCTTGTCGCCCTTGTCGAGCATAAACGACACGTTGCGGAACACGGTCTGGCCGTCGACCTTGGCGCTCAGGTTTTCCACCGTCAGCAGCTGGTTGCCGGCCTCGCGCTCGGGCTTGAAGGCAATGTAGGGGTACTTGCGCGAGCTGGGCTTGATTTCTTCGAGCGTGAGCTTCTGGAGCAGTTTCTGGCGCGAGGTGGCCTGCTTGCTCTTCGAGGCGTTGGCCGAGAAGCGCCGCACGAACTCCTCTAGCTCCTTGCGCTTGTCCTCGGTTTTCTTGTTCACATCCTGGCGCTGGCGCAACGCCAGCTGGCTGCTCTCGTACCAGAACGAGTAGTTGCCGGGGTACATGGTAATCTTCGAGAAGTCGAGGTCGGCCATGTAGTTACACACCGCGTCGAGGAAGTGGCGGTCGTGGCTCACCACAATTACCGTGTTCTGGAACGAGTCGAGGAAGTTTTCGAGCCACAGGACGGTTTCGGCGTCGAGGCCGTTGGTGGGTTCGTCGAGCAGCAGCACGTCGGGGTTGCCGAACAGGGCCTGCGCCAGCAGCACCCGCACTTTATCGGAAGTGCCCAGGTCGCCCATTAGGGTCTGGTGCTTGTCTTCCGAGATGCCGAGGCCCGAAAGCAGCTCGGCGGCCTCGTACTCGGCGTTCCAGCCCTCCAGGTCGGCAAACTCGCCCTCCAGCTCGGCCGCCCGCTCGCCGTCGGCGTCCGAGAAGTCGGGCTTGGCGTACAGGGCGTCCTTTTCCTCCATCACCTTCCAGAGGCGGGTGTGGCCCATAATCACGGTCTGGAGCACCGGGAAGGCGTCGGCCGCGAACTGGTCCTGCTTGAGCACCGACAGGCGCGAGCCCTTGGGCATATCCACCGAGCCGGTGTTGGCTTCGATTTCGCCCGACAGGATTTTCAGGAACGTGGACTTACCGGCGCCGTTGGCCCCAATGAGGCCGTACACGTTGCCGGGCATGAACTTGATGGTAACGTCTTCAAACAAAACGCGCTTGCCGTAGCGCAGGCTTACGTTGGAGGTGCTAATCATAGAAAGGAGTAGGCAAAAAAGAAAGCAACAGGCGGCCCGCAGTGCCAGGCACCGCTTGGCCAGCCGCAAAAGTACGGAAATTGCCCTCGCCGTTGAACTATCAGAAGTTACGACGAGCGGAGCAGGTAAAAAATGGCGGCAAATGACAACCCCCCGCCCACCTGGATTGTATAAAGTGAAGCGGCTCCTGCCAAGGCGCAGTAAGCCAACACCCTACCCGGCCCTGCTGGTTCCGGCGCCGTGCCGCCCGTTTCTGTTGTTTCCATCGTACTCTTCACGCTCCTTTTATGGCTGACTCTAAGATTACCCCCGAAACCAACGGTGTCCGCTACGGCCTTTACACGTCGATAGGAATGATGGTCTACTTCGTAGCGGCCTCGTTCATCAACTTAGCCGAACGGATAGAATTCAGCTTTCTGAACGGGATAATCCTGGCCGTCGGGGTCTGCTTTGCCATTGTACGCTACAAGCGCATCTGCAACGGCCGGATGCCTTATCTGGCGGGATTTGGCACGGGTATTATTACGGCGCTTGTGGCCTCCATTGCGTTCGGCCTGTTCTTCATCCTCTACGCGGGCGTTATCAACCGCAGCATCATGGATGGCCTGCAGGCCCAGGACCTGTTTGGCTACGACCTGTCAGTAACCATTGCCTTCCTGGCCATCATCCTGCAGGGAGCCATGTGGGGCATGATTATCTCGCTCATTGCCATGCAGTACTATAAGAGTCCCGACCACAAACCCATCACGGGCATCGAGTAAAAACCGCCCGGATTTAAGAAAGAGCCCTGCTAGGCATGACTTAGCAGGGCTCTTTCTTGTCCTGGGTTCTGGTTTGTCTTTGGCTTCGATGATTGTAAAAGGCTTGTTTATAAATGGTTATCTGCCATAACCGACCCGGTAACCACCATTGTCAGGCTTGGTGGAATGGCTTCGGTAAGTATATAATAACTATATTATTTCAATATATAATTAGTTTAAATTGATGTAAATATTTTACAATATGGCTTTTTATGTATAATATTGCATCATAGAAGTGAGGCGGTTGGAATTTTTCAGTGAATTTGTTGGTTCTGGCGCCAACCCCTCCGTTTTGTCTTCCTGCAGCCTAGCACCTAGTACCATGAAAGCGCTTCTCCTGACTCTTATTCTCCTTGGTGGTTTGGGCTCGATGGCTCAGGCCCAGATGAAGGAATACCACGCCGAGCGGCCCGAAGGAGGCAACCCAACCATTGCCCAGGCCGAAGCTTTAACCAGGCTGATGACCGCCCAGCTCAAGCTCAACGAAGGGCAGGTTGCGCGTCTGCACCGGGTTAACGCCATCAAGCTTGCCCAAACCGACGACATTCAGTGGCAGTACCACGAGAACCCGGCCCAGATGCGGCAGGCCCTTTCCGAGCTGCAGTCGTACTACGATTCTGAGTGCAGCCGTATCCTCACGCCCTCGCAGCTAAGCCTGATGCGCGGCCCGCAGCCCACCGAACCGGCACCGGTATCAGATACAGAAGGTGGCTTAGGTTAAACCCGCCCGTTGCCTGCCACACCCAAAACCACAAAAAGCCCGGCCGCTCCCGATTCAGTTTGGGAGCGGCCGGGGCTTTTTAGGGGCTATTGGTGCTGCCGCCGGTGGTGCCAGCACAGCGGATTTGTTGGGTAACCGGCGGTAACCAGCACAGCTATATAGATGAATAGTGCTACTGGCTTATTTGGGCAGCACGGGCAGAATAACTTCCGTAACGGTTCCGGTTGCGCCGCTGCGCAGCATCACGCGGTTGGGCGTAGCGCGCGGATGGCCGGGGGCGCACTGCGTACCGGGGGCCACATAGTAGATGTATACCTTGTCGCTCTGCTCGCCCAGCTCTTCCTCATCGGGGTGGCCCAGGAGCTTGGTCACGTCGTTGATGCGGGCCTCAAACAGGTCGGCACGGTTCTTTTCGAGCACCGGAATGAGTTTGGCGCGCTGGCCGCTGCAGCCGTAGAGGTCGGCTTTCCAGGCAGCTGCATCGAAGCCGGGCAGGCCTGGCAGCGCGTGGCCGCAACTGGTGAAAGCGAGCATGGCCGCGGGCAGCATCAGCCGGAAAAGGGGTAGGGCAGGAAGTTTCATAAGCAGAAAAAAGCCAGGCAGCCGGCGGGAGCTTTGCGGAGAAAATGCTAGATTTGGTCTGGCCCCGACTAGGGGCCGTTGCAAGTTACCCCCAAATCATCTGCTTCCCGCAGCGCTCATCCCAGGCCCATGCTGAAGTTCCCGACACTGACTGCCGGATTTCTCCTGACCCTTTTTAGCGGCTTCACGCCCGCCACGCGGGTGGCCACCGGGCCCAAGGCCGCGCCTGCTACGGCCACCACCAAGCCGGATGTGGCCCGGCTGGCCTCTGCGCCTCCGCTGCTGAACCCGGCCGAGCGCACCAGCTACCTGGCCGCCTTCGAGCAGCACGTGGCCCGCACCTACATCCGGGCGGGCCTGACGGCCGCCGCGCTGCCGCTGCCCGTGTACCGGCAGGCGCTGCTGGGCTTTTACAACCTGCAACAGCAGGGCCGCATTGGGGCCGGCTGCCACACGCTCAGCATTGCCGATTTCAGCCAGTCGAGCAACCGCGAGCGGCTCTGGGTAGTGGATGTGGCCGCGGGCCGGCTGCTGCACCACACGCTGGTGGCGCACGGCAAAAACACGGGCGAGGAGTACGCCCGCAGCTTTTCCAACGTCGAGGGGTCCGAGAAAAGCAGCCTCGGCTTCTACGTTACCGGTCCCACTTACCAGGGCAAGCACGGCCTGTCGTTGCGGCTGCGCGGCGTTGATGCGGGCTACAATACCAATGCCCAGAGCCGGTCTATAGTGGTGCACGGCGCCGATTACGTAAGCCAGGACTTCGTGAGCCGGCACGGGCGGCTGGGCCGGAGCCAGGGCTGCCCGGCCCTGCCGGCAGCCGAATCGGCCGCCATCATCCGCACCATTAAGGGTGGTTCGGTGCTCTATATTCATGGCCCGTCCGAGGTCAGCTACCGTTCTTCGCTGCTGGAGCTGGATGCCGCCCTGCTGGCCTTCGCCCGCGAGCAGCAGGGGCTGCCTTCGCGGGCGGGCTAGCGGTGGCCTGCAGGCGAGAAAGTCTTCTCTCGTAAACCCACAAGGCCGCGGCCGGTATGTACCGGCCGCGGCCTTGTGATTGGTAGCTAAACCGGGCTGGTGCTCAGGCCCGGTCGCTGGTAGTGCGCACCAGGTTGATGCCGGCGAAGAAGAAAATCAGGCCCACAACAAATGGGACGAGCGAGTTCATCTTGCTCAGGCCCAACCCGCCAATCTGCAGGAAGGCCAGCGCTGCCCATATAATGCCAATGATGCCCAGAATGGTGAGGATGCTGCCGAAAGTGCGTTTCTGATTCATAATCAAGGGGAAGAGTGGTGAGAGAAGAAAGACCAATCAGGGAAAGAGGCCGGTATGGAGCCTGATACGTGGAGTACGGATTGTTGGGTTTCGGCCACCCGTGCAACCCTAGCCTGCCGGTCGCGTTACGAAACGCCAATACCCTCCCTTTCTTCCACTCCCTTTTTCTCTTCGCTATGCGTGGTAATTTTCGATACCTGCTGGCCCTGCTGATGGCCGCCTTTGCTTTCATACCCTACTACTGCAACACCCAGAAAAACGAGGTGACCGGTGAGGTACAGCACGTTAATATGTCGGCCGAGCAGGAAATTGCGCTGGGCCTGCAGGCGGCCCCCGAAATGGCGGCCCAGTACGGGGGCCTGCACCCCGATCAGCAGGCGCAGGCAGCAGTGCAGCGCATCGGCCAGCAGATTGTGCAAAGCACCAAGGCCCGCGAGACGCCCTACCAGTTCCAGTTTCATTTGCTGGCCGATGAAAACACGATTAACGCCTTTGCCCTGCCCGGCGGCCAGATTTTCATTACGGCCGGCCTGCTGAAAAACCTGACCACCGAAGGCCAGGTGGCCGGCGTGCTGGCCCACGAAATCGGGCACGTAGTGGCCCGGCACTCGGCCGAGCAGGTAGCTAAATCGAACCTGACCAACGGCCTGACCGGCGCCGCCGCCATCGGCCTCTACGACCCCGAGCGGCCCGGCACTGCCGCCGCCGCCGCCGGGGCCGCCATGGTGGGCAAGCTGCTGACCATGCGCTACGGCCGCGAGGATGAGCTGGAAGCCGACCGCCTGGCCGTGGACTTTACCCCCTCTGCCGGCTACGACCCGCGCGCCATGCTGCAGGTAATGGAAATCCTGGACCGCGAAAACAAAGGCTCCAACCCGCCCGAATTCCTGAGCACTCACCCCAACCCCGGCAACCGCATCCAGGAAATCCAGCGCGATATTGCCGCCGACTTCCCGCAGGGGCTGCCGGCCGGCCTCAAGCCCTGACTCACCCCCGTCAGTGTGGTTTTAGTAGTATAGCCGGCCATTGGTCGGCTATACTCGTTTAAGGCTGAGCCGGCCCGATACCCGTAAGCCGCCCTCCGCTGCCACTGCTGCTTATGCAAAATGCTTCTCCCGGCTCGCTAAGGCGGCTGTTATTTGTGCTCAACCCCATCTCGGGCGACATCGATAAAAGCCAGCTGCGGGCCACCGTTGCCGCGTACTGCGCCGAGCGGGGGCGTCAGGCCGAGTTCTTCGAAACTACCGGCGGGCAGGACCTGGCCCGCCTGCAAACCCTGCTGGCCACTGCCCCGCCGCCCGATGCCGTGTTTGCGGCCGGCGGCGACGGCACCGTAAGCATGGTTGCCGAGGCGCTGGCCGGCAGCCCGGTTCCCCTGGGCATTCTGCCCCTGGGTTCGGGCAACGGTTTGGCTAAAGACCTGGCTATTCCGTTGGTTCTGAATGAGGCCCTGGCCCTTACCTGGCAGCACGAGCAGCGGCAGCTGGACACGCTGCGGGTGGGTGGCCAGTTTGCGGTGCACCTGGCCGATATGGGGTTTAATGCCCGGGTAGTGCAGCGGTTCAACGAGGGCGACGTGCGGGGGCCGGGAGCCTACGTGCGCATTGCCACCCAGGAATACCCCAGCTACAAACCCGCCGCTTACTGCATCGAAACCGACGAGGGAACCTGGGAGGGCGAGGCCTTTATGCTTACGATTGCCAACGCCAACACTTTCGGCAGCAATGTGGTCATCAACCCCGACCGCGAACTGGACGACGGCCAGTTTGAAATCTGCCTGATTGCGCCTTTTCCGGGTCTGGCCGCGCCGGGCCTGCTCTACCGCCTCTACACCAGCAATTTCGATGATTCGGACTACACCCGCCGCCTAAGCTGCCGTCGCGCCCGCATTGCGGTGGCCGGCGCCGATGACGTACTGGTGCAGCTTGACGGCGAGCCGTATACCATGCCCTGTCCGGTTGAAATCAGCCTGCAACCGCGCAACCTGCGGGTGCTGGTGCCGCCCGCTACGGCCGTGGCACCGTCGCGCCAGTAGCACCGCTGGCCGGCTGGCCGGTAGTGGGCTGGGCGGTGGCAGGGGCGGGGCTGAGTTGAAGGCGGAACACTTCGGGTTTGCCGGTGGGCGGCTCGTAGGTCCGAAGCCAGGTTTCGCGGGGGCCATAGAAATCGAGCCCGAAAAAACCCTGGTGCTCGTGCACGAAGGTGGCCCGGCCGCCGGCCTGCACGAAGGCCGTTTTGCTGCCCGCCCCGCTCACGAGGTAGTGGCCCCCGTCGCGCTCGAAGTACTGGAGGTTATGGTCGTGGCCGGCGGCGTAGATGACGCCGGGAAAGTCGCGCAGCACCCGTAGCAGGCGGCGGCGCATTTTGCGGTAGCGGGGGTGGGCCATGTCTTCGGCCGCGCCCACGGTTTTGCGGTACAGCGGCAGCAGCGAGCCAATAAACGGCAGCGGCAGGTAGGCTCGCTTGTTCACCGTCGTCAGCGGAAAAACGTGCTGCTTGGCCGTGAACTTGCCCCCGTGCAGGGCATTGGAGTACAGCGGGTGGTGGCCCGCCACCAGCACCTGCTGATGGCGGTTGGCCTCCAGCAACGCCCGCAACTCGCGGAAGGGCTGGCGCGAGTCGGCAACCGGCCGGGCGCCCTGCTGCACCCACCATTGGGTGTTGATGATCAGCAGCAGCAGGCCTTCGGCGAGCTGCACGCTTACCGGGCCGGGGGCACCATCGGGGGGCAGGTAATGGGCCGTGGGCAGGTGCTCGTGCGCGTAGGCCTCCTGGCGGCGCAGGTACTCCCAGCCGTCGGGGCGGCCCTTGTTCCAGTCGTGGTTGCCGCTGAGCAGCACCACGCGGCCCTCGAAGCGGCCCAGCGCCGCCAGCAGCGCGTTGAAGCGGGCCTCGGCGGCGGCCCGGCCGGGGTGGTCGGGCGCCGGCAGGCCTACCGGGTAAATGTTGTCGCCGAGCAGGATGATGGTGCCGGCAGGGCCGGTTTCCTGCTGCCAGTGCTCCAGCAGCTGGAGCACGGGGTCGGAGCCGTCGGTGGCTACGGCGCCGGGGTCGCCGAGCAGGGCCACGCGGTGGCGGGGCGGGTGGCGGGGCAGGGGCTGCGTGGCCCAGCCGGCCGCGGCCGGGGCCACATAGGGGTGGCGGCGGTAGGTCCGCTCCCGCACGTAGCGCCGCACCAGCCACAGGGCCAGCAGCCCGGCCAGCAATACCAGGGCGTATAGGAGGTAGTTGTTGAGGGGCATCAGGGAGTGCTGAACGCACGGATGAGAAAGAGTTGTGCTAAGTGAAGCGGATATCGAAGCAAAACATTCTTTCGCAGTGCCCTATCAACTACGCACGGGGCATTAAAAAGTCGGTGGGGTGAGGTTTTTGAAGTGGCCGTTGAGGCGAACCCGCTCCTTGAGGCGCTCGGTTTCCTGGAGCACCGGCAGGATGCGTTCGAGGTGGCTAAGGGCCAGCAGCTGGCGCTCGGCCTCGGTATCGGCTTCCAGCAGGGCGTACTCCTGCTCGCTGCTCATGCCCAGCTGATGGGCCACGTCGTAGATGCGGAAGTTGGTTGGCAGGTCGAGAAACAGGCGGCGCAGGCCCAGAATGCCGTAGAGCTGCTCAATCAACTCGCGGGCGCGCTCGTGCAGGGCCGGGTCGGCGGCCGCATCGTCGGGCAGGTCGCGCACGGTAGCGCCGGCGTAGAGCTTGCCGGGCAGCTCGCGCTGAAAGTCCTCCAGCTCGAACACGCCAATGGCTTTGGTACGGATATCAAGCTCACCCGAGGGGTAGTTTTTCTCCACATCGAGCAGGCGAACCTCGGTGCCGCGCCGGCTCACGCCGCCGTTCAGGTAGGGCGTAATGCCAAACGTGATGCCGTCCTGCAAACAGTCGCGCACCAGCTGGCGGTAGCGGGGCTCGAAAATGTGCAGGTTGAGCTTTTCGCCGGGAAAGACGACCAGATTAAGCGGAAACAGAGCGAGTTGGCGCATAAGGCAAACGGGAAGCAGGGGCAGTGCAGGAGCAGGAAGCTACGGGCCCCCGGGCGTAATAACAACGCCGGGCCCCAAATCTTCCCGGCCCGGCCGGTGCTTTTTTTGAGGCTTGGGGCCGGCCAGACGCGGGGTTAGCCTGAAGAGCCGCTATTTTTGCCGGCGCTCCACCACCGGAGTGCCCGCCTATATAAAGCCTTTGAGCGCGTGAGAGATTTCAAGCAGATAGCCCGCCGCACGGGCCGCATAGCCCTTCAGGTACTGGCCGTGGCCTTCCTGACGTCGGTGGCCTGGGTGCTGCTGTACCGCTGGGTGAGTCCGCCCGCCACCTGGCTCATGCTCGACCGGCGGGCCCACGCCCCGGTGGGCAAGGGCTACCACGGCATCCGCGAAGACAACCGCCGCATTCAGTACAGTTTCAAAAGCCTCGCAGAAGTATCGCCGCAGCTGCCGCTGGCCCTGGTGGCGGCCGAAGACCAGCGGTTTCTGCTGCACCACGGCTTCGATGGCGACGCGCTGCTAAAGGCGGCCAAATCGAATCTAAGTGGCAGCAAGCAGCTGCGCGGCGGCAGCACCATTACCCAGCAGGTGGCCAAAAATGTGTTTCTGTGGCAGGGCCGCAGCTACGTGCGCAAGGCCGCCGAGGCTTACTTTACGCTGCTCATCGAGCTGCTCTGGGACAAGCGCCGCATCATGGAAATGTACCTGAACGTAGCCGAAATGGGCGACTGTATTTTCGGGGCCGAGGCCGCGTCGCAGGCCTATTTCGGCAAAGCTGCCGCCAGGCTGAACCCCGCCGAGGCCGCCCTGCTGGCCGGTGTGCTGCCCAATCCGCTCCGTTTCCGGGCCAGCAACCCGGGGCCCGTAGCCCGCGCCAAGCAGCGCCGGGTGCTGCGCCGCATGCGCGCCCTGCGCGGCACCGACTACGTGCGGGAGCTGATGGAGCAGGAGTAAGCGGCTGATTGTCATGCTGAGCGCAGCGGAGCCGAGGTAGCGCGCGTGCCATGCTAACTCCAACGAATTTAACGAAGCGGTAGAGATGCTTCGACTCCGCTCCGCAAGACACCGTTTTTACTGCCATTCGATTCCCTTACCCTTTCCCCGAGTCCTCAACCCTGCCTCCCCATGAAACGTCTGCTTCTTCCGCTGCTGCTGGCCTCGGTGTCGGCCGCGCTGCCCGCCTGCTCGCCGCGGCTGTCGGCCTCGCTCACGCCGGCGGCCCAGGCCGCCGCGCGCCAGGATATTCTGGCGGTGCTCAGCACCCAGACGGCCGCCTGGAACCGGGGCGACGTGGCCGGCTTCATGCAGGGCTACTGGCAGAACGATTCACTGGTATTCATCGGCAAAAGCGGCCTCACCTACGGCTGGCAGCCCACCCTCGACAACTACCGCCGCAGCTACCCCAACCCGGCCGCCATGGGCCAGCTCGATTTCAGCAAGCTGCAAATCCACTCCCTCGGCCCCGATGCGGCCCAGGTTATCGGCCGCTGGCACTTGGCCCGCCCCGCCGCCGGCGACTTGCAGGGGCATTTCCTGCTGGTCATGCGCCGGGTTGCGGGCAAGTGGGTGGTCGTGGCCGACCATTCGAGTTAGGGGCCTGGACTGAACGTCATTCAGAGCGCAGCGAAGAATCTCGCGTGCCAAAGTAATTTCCAACGTCAGGATTACTTTGGCACGCGAGATTCTTCGCTGCGCTCTGAATGACGTTCTTTCCCTAATCCCTAATCCCTAATCCCTAATCCCTAATCCCTAATCCCTAATCCCTAATCCTCCACTTCATCCTTGACCTTCTCCTCGGCTACGGCCGGAATGGCCTGGTGGAAGATGAGGCCGGTGGCGGCGGCGTGCTCGGCGGCCTGTAAGGTGTCCTTCACCAGCAGCAGCTCCACCTTGTCACCCCGCAGCTCCTCGCGCACCTGCTCGACGAGGGCGGCGCGGTCGGGGCGGTTTACGTCGCGGATGTAGATGGCCAGAATGCGGCCGGGGTGGCGGCGCACCACTTCGCGGTAGATGTTGGCGTCTTCCTGGCCCGAGTCGCCGATGAGCACGAAGGGCAGCAGCGGGTAGGTGAGCAGCAGGTTGTCAATTTCCTGGAGCTTATGGGCGTGGTGGCTGCTGGCGGCGGCCGACTGACGCTTCAGGGCGGCATCGCGCAGCAGCAGCGGGCCGGGCGGAATATCGTTCAGGGCCAGGAAATCGTCGAGCAGGTCGTAGAGGTTCCAGGGCGAGCTGCTGACGTAGAAGAAGGGGTTGTTGCGCCGGCCGTTGCGGCCCAGTTGCAGCTGGCGGTAGAACTCGGCCACGCCCGCGAAGGGCAGCCGCGAGCGGGCGTTGCGCAGCAGCACCGTGCGGGCCATGCGCAGCAAATCGGTGGCCGAAGTCTGGATTACGGTGTCGTCGAGGTCGGAAATGATGCCGTACTCGGCGTCGACCGGCGGGATGAGCACCATGGCGTTGGCGCGCAGGCCGGCCGGAGTAGGGAAGGGGGCGGGCGCCTGCAGTAGGGCCACTTCAACCGGATACCACAGAAAATCGACCGGCGTGGGCAGGAGCTGCGGGGCCAGGTTGAGGGTGAAGTAGCCTTCCTCGTCGGTGAGAATGGGGTGGTAGGAGCCGTCGGCGGGACGGATGCTGAGTTGGGCGCCGGCAATTTCGTTGCTGTCGAAGCGGCGGTACATGTTCAGCAGGTTGTGCCAGCGCGAGTCGTCGGGGTCGGGCTCGCCGATGCCCTTATCCGTGAGCAGGCGGCCCTTTACGTAGAGGCGCCCGGTCGTGCCGTAGCTGCGGTAGGGCACCAGCTGAAGCGGGTGCAGCAGCCCGAGGCGGGCCCGCAGGCGGGTGAGCGATTCGTCGGCACTTTCGGCCCAGTCGTGGAGTTTTTCGCGGATAGGAGGCATAGCGGGAGCAAAGAAAGGGGTTTGCCAACGGCCTGCTTACGCAGGAGCCCGCCTGCGGTGTTGCTGCCCTGCAGGGAGCGGCTCAGAGTCAGCCACAAAAAAACTCCCGGCAAATTGCCGGGAGCCTCAAAGTTGCGGCTGAATGGGCGCTTACAACGCGCCTTTCAGCTGGTTGAAGTCGTCGGAGCCGGCCGTGCGGTTGCGGCAGTTAAGCTGGTCGGCCTTGGCCTGAATGTTTTGCACGCGGTTGCCGGGGTTGGGGTGGGTGCTCAGGAACTCGGGGGGGCTGGCCTGGCCGTCGTTCTGGGTTTTAATGAAGAAGCCCGCCGCCCCGTCGCAGGCGTAATAGTTGGTGCCGTTGAGGTATTCCACCGAGTAGGCATCGGCCTCCGTTTCGTAGTCGCGGCTGAATTTGAGCTGCCCCAGGCTATTGGCCACGTCTACCAGCGTGTTCTGGTTGTCGCCCAGCACCAGGCTCAGCAGCACGCTGATGCCGTACTGCTGCTGCAACTGGCGGGAAGTGTGGCGGCGGTCGGCGTGGGCAATTTCGTGGCCCAGCACCCCGGCCAGCTGGGTTTCGTTGTCGAGGTACTTAATCAGGCCCGAATACACGTAAATATGGCCGCCGGGCGTGGCAAAGGCGTTCTGGGTCTGGTCGTCCTTGATGATTTTTACGTCCCAGGGAAACTCGTTGCGGTACTGGAGCTTACCCGAGTTAAGCACCCGCAGCACAATTTTGTTGAGGGCCGCGTAGGCCTGGGGGTTGTTGGCGGTTTCCAGCAGCTGGCCCTTGGCGCGGAAGGTGGAGTCGGTCTGGGCGGCTACTTGTTTTCCCAGGGCCTTGTCGTCTTCGATGGAGAACAGCAGCACGCCGTCGCCGTCTTTGGAGCAGGAGGCTGCGCCGCCCAGGGTAAGTGCCAGGCCGGCCAGCAGGCCGGTTTTTTGCAGAAGATTCCGCATGTAGAGCAGGTAAGTTGAGTGGTTGAAAAAAGGAGATTTTAAAGTCGCCTAGAAAAAACGGTGCCAGGGTTAGCGGCTTCCTAACGGTGCAACCGGTTGGGGTGTTGCTTGCCGGGGCGCAAAAATAGGCTTCAGGTGCTCAGCAAGCCAGCAATCAGGCTCAAAGAAACTGGTGAGCGGTGCAGTTGGCGCCGTTTGGCGGGGCAAGCGGCGGCCACCTTCCGCCGGCTTTCTGCGTAGAGCAAAACCCGCCCGCCAGTTCCGGTGCGCGCCTTGTTCCCCGTTCAAGCTACTATGGTTACCACTGCCAGCGCCCGCCCCAAAACCAAGAAAAAACGCCTCGCCCCGCTGCCCGCTGCCCACGAGCTCTACAAAGACCCCGCCCGCCAGGCCGAGCTGGCCGGCCTGCGCTACCTCACCGACAGCAAGCCCGGCCTGACCCGCGAAACCACTAAGGCCGGCAAAGTGCGCTACCGTACGGCCAAGGGCGAGCTGCTGAAGGACGAAAAAACGCTGGCCCGCATCGAGGGCTTCGTGATTCCGCCGGCCTGGACCGACGTCTGGATTTCGCCCTCGCCCAACACCCATTTGCAGGTAACCGGCCGCGACGCCAAGGGCCGCAAGCAGTACCTCTACCACGCCGCCTGGGACCAGGCCCGGGCCCTCACCAAGTTCAGCCGCCTGCGGGCCTTTGGCGAGCAGCTGGCCGGTTTGCGGGCCCGCATGCACAAGGATTTAGCGCGGCCCCAGCTCGACAAAACCAAAGTGGTAGCCCTGGTGCTCACGCTCATGGACCAGTCGTTTATCCGGGTCGGCAACAAGGAGTACGCCAAGAAAAACAAGACCTACGGCCTGACCACGCTGCGCGACAAGCACGTGCAGGTGAGCGGGGCCGACGTGCGCTTCAGCTTCGTGGGCAAGAAGGGCGTGCCCCACGACCTGACCATCCACGACCGGAAGCTGGCCCGCATGGTGCAGAAGTGCAAGGAAATTCCGGGCCAGCACCTGTTCCAGTACTACGCCCCCGACGGCCACCGCCACGAGCTGGAATCGGGCGACGTGAACGACTACCTGCACGAGGCTACCGGCTTGAGCCTCTCGGCCAAGGACTTTAGAACCTGGGGCGGCACCGTGAAAATGGTGCAGGCCCTGGAGCGGATTTTAGATGAGGAGCCGGAGTTTCCGCGCCCCAAAACGCTCAAGCGGGCCATCAAGGACGTGGCCGAGAACCTGGGCAACACGCCCACCGTGTGCTCCAAATACTACATCCACCCCCAGGTTATCGAGCTGTTCAACTCCAACCAGCTCCTCGACTACCTCCGCCGCCACGACGCCGACCCCAAACAGAACGACCTGCTAACCCCCACCGAACACATGGTGCTGGAAATGCTTGAAGAAGTGAAATAGTGATTTGGTGAGGTGGTGAGGTGGTGAAATGGTGAGATGGTGAAGTGGTGAGGTGGTGAAATGGTGAGATGGTGAGATTGATGTTCTAAGGGCCTGACTGCGCAACTAGCGCCGCTAGGCCCCTGGAACATCAAGCTCACCATCTCACCACCTCACCATCTCACCATTTCACCACCTCACCATTTCACCTCTACCGTCCCGAGCCGTCCCGGTCGAAGGCGTGGGAGAGGACGTTGTGGGCGGTTTTGTTCTTGGTTTCGGGGCCGCCGTACAGCTCGTTGTTGCGGGCCGTGTCGAAGAAGCGGGTGCGCTTGCGCAGGCCGGCTACCCGGGACGAGTCGCGCACCAGGTCCTCGTGGGGGCCGCCGTAGATATCGATGAACGGGGAGCGGCGCACGCGGCCCGATACCAGAAACTCGTCTTTGCCTTCCAGGCCGTGCAGGCGCACGGTTTTGGTTTCGCGCGGGTTGAAGCGGCGGCGGTACAGCAGCCGGCCCTGCGCCTGGCCGGCGGGTATTTTTTCAAGTGAATAGACCGATACCACGGTAGCCGTGTCGTTGCGGCGCTCCACCACGAACCGCTCCTTTTCGTCGGTGCCGGCTACTGTCACCTCTTCGGCCTGAAGGCGGTAGAATGCGTTGGCTACGGCCGGCAGCCGGGCGCGGCGGGCCTTGAGGGCAGCGGCCATGCGTGGGCCCTCGTAGGCGTACACCGCCGGCGGCAGGCCCTGGCGCACGGCCTGCTCAATTACGGCATCGGTGAGGCGCTGCTGCAACTCGTGGGCCGTGGCCAGGTAGGTGGCGCGGGGCACGGCGGGCAGGGCCCGGCTATCAATAAAGCGGGCATTGCGGGTGTAGCCCTCAATGCTTTCGTAGCGGGGCCCGAAAGTGCGGAACTTGCCCACCAGTTTGCTTATCACCCACGAAGCCCAGCCATCATCGAACCGGAAAAACACTTGGTCGCGGTCCTGGGGCACGGGTTTCCAGAGGCGCTGACGGCTGGGCTGCGCGTAGCCCGCCCAGCTCCACTGCCCTTCGTGCCGGTCCCAGTCGCCGAGCCACAAGTCGAGCAGCCGGGCCCGTACGAAGGCCGCGCCATCGAGCTGGTCGCGCTGGTTATGGTAGCGGGCCGGCAGCACGTCTTCCGTCTCGTCGAGGTCGGTGGCGCCGGCCACCGGGCCGTCGATGTTTGCCTTGCCCTCGTACTTGCGCTCCACCAGCACTACCCGGCCCTGAAACCGCTCGGAGCCGGGCCCGAGGCCGGTTTCGTCGGGGCGCACGTAGTAGGGGTGGGGGCTGGTGTGGGGCACGCCGGCGGCCTGGGCCAGCGGCGGAACGACAAAGGCCCCGTAGGGCATGGCCGCCGAGGTGGCGTCGCGTACGGCGCCGTACACAAAAGTGGCGCGCAAAACCTTGGGCAGGGTTTTTTCGGGGTTTTTGTCGATGGTGCGCACGGCGTAGCTGCGGCCCGCCGAGTCGGCCATGGTCAGGCTGGTGGTTTGAAAGCCGCCGCCCATCTTCACAAATGTCAGTCCGCCCGGAGCCAGCTGGGCGGGCCGCAGCACGGGCAGCATAACTGGCTCGGCCCAGGCGCGGCGGTAATGCGGGCCCAGCACAAAACGACCCAGCGGCCCGCGCTGGTAGTGGCGGCCGGCCGTTACCAGGGCGCTGTCGGCATCGGGGGGCAGGGGCGTGGTGTAGGCCAGGCGGGCATCGGGCTGGAAGAAGGGCTTGCGGTTACAGGCAGCGGCGCTCAGCAGCAGCAGCGGCAGGACGTAACGGTGATTCATGCAGAATAGGGTTTCTCGGCTAGGCTCCTTCAACGGAGATAAGGGGTGGTGGTTAACGGCCGCGCTCAGAATGACGTTCCTCCCTAATCCCTAATCCCTAATCCCTAATCCCTAATCCCTAATCCCTAATCCCTAATCCCTAATCCCTAATCCCTAATCCACAACCGCCGGGCCCGGCTTTGCGCTATAAGGGCAGTCGGTGCGCCTGGCGGCGGCCGCTTGGTAGGGTATCCTGTTCTCGTATTGTGTCTTTCTTCTTCTCTTCGGCCTGGCTGATAACCGGCCTGAGCAGCGGCCTGCTGCTGCTCTCGTGCTCGGCGCCGGCTCAAAACCCAGACGTTGTTCCGGCCGCCCACCCCATTATCGGCCCCGATTCGACGGTGCAGGTAGCCGCCGGCCCCCAGTACGACCGGGGCGCGGTGCACCGCTTTTTCTGGGGCACCCACTACCGCGACCTGTGGAAGCTGCCGGTACGGGTGCCGGTGTTCAACCTGCGCACCGCCGTGCCGGGCGGCCTCACGCCCATCAAGGAGGGCGGCTCATTCCAGACCAAAAACCTGCGCCTCGTCGACCAGCGCGGCCGCGAGTACGTGCTGCGCTCGGTGGATAAGGACGCCACCCGCGCCCTGCCCGAGGGCCTGCGCGAGGGCGCCATTGGCCGCATCATGAAGGACCAGACCAGCGTTATTCATCCGTTTGGGGCCTACATTGCCGCCCCGCTGGCCCGGGCCGCCGGCCTCTACCACACCAACCCGCGCCTCGTGTACGTGGCCGACGACCCGGCCCTGGGCGAGTTCCGGGAAGGCTTTGGCTACGCGCTCTACCTGTTCGAGGAACGCCCCGACGGCGACCAGACCACGGTGGCCAGCTTCGGCAATTCGGCCAGGGTGGAAAGCTCGCGCAAGGTGTTCACCAACCTGCTGGCCAGCTCCCGCTACCAGGTGGATGCCCGCCAGTACCTGCGTAACCGCCTGTTCGATATGTTTCTGGGCGACTGGAGCCGGCGCGAAGACCAGTGGCGCTGGGCCAGCTTCCCGGCAGCCGGCGGCGGCACCACCTACCAAGCCATTCCGCGCGACCGGGACCACGCCTTTTTCAAGTTTGATGATGGCCTGCTGACGCACATGATTGGCTGGGTGAAAACCAACTACCAGAGCTTCCACGACAAAATCCGCCTCGCCGACGTGGAGGGCCTCAACCGTGCCGCCCGGCCCATGGACAAGTCGCTGCTGCCCTACCTGACCCGGGACGAGTTCCGGCAGGTGGCCGATTCGCTGCGTGGGGCCCTGTCGGACGACGTAATTGCCCGCGCCCTGGCCGTGTGGCCGCCCGAAGTGCAGGCGCTGAGCCAGGCCGAGTTCACGCGCAAGCTCCGCGCCCGCCGCGACCAGCTGCCCGCCGTGGCCGACAAGTTCTACCAGCTGCTGGCCCGCGACGTGGAGCTGCCCGGCACCGACGAGGCCGAGCGGTTCGTGGTGGAGCCCGCCGGCCCCGATGCCGTGCGGGTGCAGCTGCTGCGCCGCACTCCGCAGGGCGATTCGCTGCTGCACCAGCGCACCTTTTCAGCCACCGAAACCCGCTCCATTAAGCTGTTTGGGTTGGGCGGCAACGATGCCTTCGAGCTGCGCGGCCAGCCCACCGGCCGCATCCGCCTGAGCATGTACGACGGTGCGGGCCAGGACCTGATTGAGGCCACGCCGCCGCCCACCAAACGCCCCGGCAGCCGCCTCATCATTTACGAAAGCGGCGACGGCAACACGCTGCGGGTGGGCAAGTACAAAACCAAACTCTACCAACCCCAGGCCCAGGAGTTCGACGGCGCCGGCTGGCTCCTGCGCCACCGGCTGTATTGAGCTGTGTGGACGGTTACAAAAAGGCCGTCAACTGAGCTTGCCGAAATATCTCTGCCGCTTAAATTGAATCAAATCGTTCAGTAGAGATACTTTGGCAGGCTTAGCAGGCAACTTCCAGACAGCTTTTGCCTGCCTAACGACCATTCTATGACTAACGCTACGCTCCTGACTGAACTCGAAACTGCCACCTACGACCAACGGGTGCAGCGCATGGTGGCGCTGGGCCGGCAGGCCCGCACCGATGCCGGGGTAGCATCCCTGCTGCAAAACCTGGCTTCCACCGACAGCTTCTACGAGCGCCAGCTGGCGCTGCTGGCCTGCTACGGCAGCGCCGACGGGGCGCGGGTGCTGGCCGCCCTGGGCGACGAGTCGCGCCTGCTGCGGGGCCTGGCGCTTAATCTGGTGGCCCACGTTTGTACCGATGCGCAGGCGCGGGCGGCATTTGCCGCGCTGCCCCGCCGGATGCAGCCCAAGCTCCTGCGCAACCTGCGGAAGCAGGGGCGAACGGGCGTCGTCGACGCGCTGCTGGAAGAACTGGCGGCCGATTCGGCGGCGCGGCTGGCGCAGTTCCTGTATTTCGGAACTGCGGACCTGGTGGAAAAGCACCTGGCGGCGGTGCTGCCCGGTTGGGGAAGCATCGATTGGCAGCGGCTGGCCAAGTACCACCCGGCCCTGGCCTTTGCCCGGCTCCACGGCCAGCAGCTCGCCCAGACGGCCCCCGATGCGCGGCTGCTTCACCACGTCAATGCCGTACTGCCCGTTCTGGCCGAGCAGCAGCCCGGCCAGGCGCTGGCGCTGCTGCGGGAGCTATTCCGCCACGAGTCGCCCGTTCGCCTGGACCTGCTCCCCGTGGCCCGGCGCCGCCCCAACGAGGTAGTGGATTTGCTGCTCCAGCACGCGGATGGCGCGGGCGTGCGGCTCGATCTGAGCCGGCTCGCCCCCCAACTCACCGAGGCTCGCCTGCTGGCCGCGCTTCAGCAGCGCCCCGCCCTGGTGGCCAACCGCGAAGCTTGGCTGCACCGCGTGCCGCCGTCGGTACGCCAGGCGGCCTTTGAGGTTGCCGGCAACGGCTGGCGCAACGCCGAAGGCGTAGTGCCCGCGAGCCTAGTAGCCCAACTACCCGGCCCGCTGCGGGCCGCCGAAGCCCGCCGTCACCTGGCCCTGCCCGCCCTGGCGACCCGGCCGGAGCAGCGGTTGCCCTACGCCGCCTTTTTGCCCTGGGAGGAGGCCCGCGCCCTGCTCGACCCCTACGTGCGCAACCCCGACGCCGACCTGCGGACCGTAGCCCTGACCACCCAAATCGAGCTCGCCCGCTACCACCGCGCCCGGCTGCCGGCCATCCTGGCCCTGGTGCGCGCCCGCGCCAACGAGCAGGACCCCGTGCGCCAGGCTATGCTGGCTGCCCTGGCCGGCCTGCCCCCGGCGCGCTGGCAAACCGCTCAGTTAGATGAGTTAAGTCAGATTATTCGCGACGCGCTGAACGCGGCCGACTTATCGGCCGGCACCGCCCGCTACGCCGAGCAGCTGGTGGTGGCGCTGGTGCCGTTTCAGCCCGCGTGGGCGGCGACGTGGCTGGGCGAGCTGGCCCAGTCGCGCGGGGTACTGTATCTGCCCAATATCGCCGACCAACTGAATGATGCCGACGTGCGCCGGATCGCGCCCGCGCTGCTGCCGGTGCTGCAAGCCTGGGCCACCCGCGAGCGAGAATCCTTCCTGGTGCAGGTCGCTTTCAGCCTGGGCCCACGGCTGCGCGCCTTCCCCGAGCTGGCCGACTTGCTGGCCGGGTTGCTGGCCACCACGCGGCAGAATTACGTAGCCGCGCAGAGCCTTCAGTTGCTGGCTGAATACCAGCCGGCCCGCTTCCGCACGCTCATTCCGGCCCTGCTGCAAAGCGACCCCAGCGTGATTACGCTGCATCCGGTGTACACTTACCTGCACCGCCAGCGGCAGGACTTGCTCACGCCCTTTCTGGGGCAGCGGGCCTATAAAGGGCGGTTTTCGACGGGCAACACGCGCTTCGTGCTGCCGCTGTTTACGCACTTCTACCGCTGGACCGCAACCCAGCAGCACTTGTTTGCCGACACCCTGACGGAACTGACGCGGGATGGGCAGCGCGACACGTACGCCCTGTTCCAGGCCATCCGGCAGCTGGCCGCGCTGCCGGCGGTGGTGCCCACGCGTCTGTTTGTATTGGCTGATGCACGCATGCAGCGTTTAGCCGTGCGCGACACGGCCCTGCGCGCCCTGGCCCGGCTCGATGGCGGGCAGGGCGTGCCCGTGCTGATGGAGGCGCTGGCCGACACCCGCGCCCGCATTGCCATCTATGCCCTGCGCTCGACGCTGCTGGAAATGCCCGCCCCCCGCGCCCTGGCCCTGCTACAAGCTGCCCCCACCGAAAAAGTGACGGTGGCCAAGGAGGTGCTGCGCCTGCTGGGCGACCTGGACACGCCGGCCGCTTACCCGCTGCTGCTGGACATGGCCGCCCGCCCGCTGCACCGCGACGTGCGCGTGGCCCTGCTCCGGGCCCTGTGGGGCCACCTGGCGCGTCCCGAAACCTGGCCCATCCTGCGCGCGGCCGCCGCCGACCCCGACCCGGCCGTGGCCGCCGGCGTGGCCTGGATTCCGACCGACCGGCTCACGCCCCCCGAGCAGCAGTTGCTTCTGGCGCTACTGGCTACCCTGCTCGGCCACCCCGATGCCGCGCTGCGGGTGCAGGTGCTGGGCCGGTGCGTAGAGCTGCCGATTGCCGACCCCAACCAGGTGCTGCTGCCGCCGCTGCTGGTCGGCCTGCACTCGCCACTGCCCGACGAATACCACGCCGCCGCCCGTGCTGTGCTGGCTACCTACGCCGTGCCGCACCCCGCCGCCATCGTCGAAACCGTGGCTCTGGTGCTACCCGAGCGGCGCGTGCTGCAAGCGGTGCTCGACGCCCTGCGCGCTGCCCTGCCCGGCAACCGGAGCCGCCTGCAACCTCTGGTACAAGGCCTGCTGGCCGTTTTGCACCCCGATCCGCTGACGGTGCGGGTGCAGGTGCAGCTGGCTGTGGCGGGCCTGCCGTGGAACGAGCTGGCTGCCTACCTGACCAACCTGGCAGCCACCGACTTGCTGGACGCCGAATCGTTGCTGACGGCCGCGGAGGCCATTGCCAGAAGCGGCCCGAGCGCCGGCCAGCCGTCGGATGCTAATTCGCTGGCCGCCTTTGAGCGGGCATTGGCGGCCAGCTCTGATGCGCGCCTGCGGCGCCTGGCCCTGGCCGCGCTGCTGGCGCAAGCCACCCAGCCCACCGGCTGGACCACGGCTTTGCGTGCGCGCCTGGCCCAGTACGGCACTGATCCGGCTGCCCTCGTGGCCGCTGCCGCCCAGTTCACGTTCCCGCCACCCTTGCAGGAACCAGCGCCCGGTAATATCCGGGAGGCGGTCTGAGTTACTCTGAAACGATATGCAGACGCACTGCTTAGCGGCTCATCGTTGACCTGTTGGCCTGCTGGAACAATGCCCACCCATTGCCGAGACGCTGGATTCTGCGTCTTGGCAATAGGTGGGCATTCTAAATTTCAGCAAAGCTAGCGCAAACTGCTGCTAACCCATGGGGCTATTACTTATCGGCTTGCCCCAGCCAGCTTGTGGCGGCGCCTTCGTCGCTGAAAAGCTTCACCTGATATTCTTTCCGGGAGGCCATGGCCGAAGTCTGGGCCAGTACCGCCAGGGGCGTGGCGGGCGCCGTGCCGGGCTGCCAGGTGGCCGCCACCAGGCAGGCCAGGTACACGGGCCGGTTGTTGAGGGCCGGGCTGAGCTCGGGCAGATATTCCTGGGAAAGCCAGTCTACCATTTCGGTGCTCGACTGGGAGCGGCGGCGCGAGTCTACGAGCCAGCCGCTGGCCTGGTGCCGGATGGCCGCCTGCAACACTTCGGTGTAGCCCTGTTGCAGTTCGCTCGTCGATACATCGCGGAGCCAGCGAACGATAAGCAAATTAAGGTCGGAACGGAAAGTAATGGTGAGGGAAGGGGTATCAGCAGGCATGCGCAAACGGGGGTACAAGGCAACTCGAAGGTGCCAAAGATACGGCCCGGCCGCCGAACAGTTGCCTGAACGGTCGAGCTAGGGAGTCGGCGGCCTTGAGGGGCCACAAATAATAGGCCACTCCGGTTGAGCAGATGCTAAGCCCGTTGTACCTTTGCTAATATACTTACTATCGATGCGCGATTTCGCCGCCCCCGACTACCTCACCCTACAATACCGCGCCGACCTGAACTTTCTGGTGGCCCGCTGGATGCGCCCGGTTTCCGATGCCGAAATGCGCCAGGGCTACACGCTGATTCTGGCGGCAGCCCGCGAGTGCCACTGCCCGTACTGGCTGCTCGACGGTCGCCGCCGCCGCCCGGCCGAGCCCGCTACCACCCGCTGGGGCCTCGAGGAGTTTTTCCCGCAGCTGGGCGCCGCGCTGGGCCAGGCCGTGTCGATGAGCCAGCTGCTCTCGCCCGATTATCACTCGCTCACCGACAACCAGCAGGCCTTTCACCAGGCCGAGCAACAGGGGCCGGCCCAGGGCTACTTTATGCGCCGCTTCAACGACGAAACGCAGGCCGTGAGTTGGTTGCGTCAGCAGCAGCAGGTGGCTAGCTGAATACTTTCACCTTGTCTTTGTGCTTGGTGCGCAGGTACTGGCGGATAATCTGCTGCACGTCCTTGTTGTCGTTGTAGCGGGTAATGGCGTCGCGGAAGTCCTCGAAGCGGCGGGCCGAGAACGTCTCATCAATGTAGCCAAAGCCCAGGTAACGGCCGTTTTCTACCACCACCAGGCTCTTCTCATCGGCCCGGCGGCCGGCGCCAATCACCACAAACGAGCCGTGCTCGTAGGTAAACGACTCAATGGCCTCCTCCACGCGCTTGTTGTACTCCTCGGCCGGCTCCAGGCCCAGGCAGGCGCCCTGGCAGCGGTGCACCTGGTAGTCGAAGCACGCGCCGGGCGTTTTGTACAGGTCGCACAGCTTCTGGCACAGGTTGAACTTGGCCACCTTGTGAAACAAAAAGCCCTTGGCCTTGAACTGGTTGCCCAGCGCAATGAGCGGGTGCGACTCGGCGTGGTCGTCGGCGCGGCCGTAGTACAGGCGCTTGTAGCCCTGCTCGTCGGTGCGCAGGAAAATGCCCGCCGGAAACACCGACCGCCGCTGCTGCCGGTTGTAGAGCGGCTTTAAGCGCTTGATTTCGTGCGACTCGTAGAGCAGCGCCACCAGTTCCGAACCGGTCAGCTCCCAGGTGATTTCCGAAATCGAGTTCTTGAACTCGATGCTCTTGCGCGACTTGTAATCGACGGCGAAATGCTGCTGGATGCGCTTGTAGATGTTGATGCTCTTGCCCACATAAATCACCTCCCCGGCCTCGTTGTGGAAGTAGTACACGCCCGCCTCGTGGGGCAGCGCGGCCACGTGCTGGGGCGTGATGTTGGGCGGCAACAGGGCCGTTTTAATGGCTTCCTGCACGGCCTTCATCTTGCGGGCCGAAGGCGCCTTGGTCGCCACAACGGTGCCCGGCGCGGCCCCGGTGGCCGGCCGCCGGCCCGAGGGCGCATTGGCATCGACCACCGCCAGCGCATCGGCCGGACTCAGGCCCCGGGCCGCGGCCGGCGTTTCCTGCTCCTGGCTGATGTTGAGCAGCCGGCCGAACAGAATGGCGGTGGCGGCCGCGTCGCCGGCCGCGCGGTGGCGGCCCTCCAGCGGAATGCCGATGTTCTGGCAGAGCTTGCCCAGGCTGTAGCTGGGCTGGCCGGGCATTAGCGAGCGGCTCAGGCGCACCGTGCACAGCGTTTTGCGCGAGTAGTTGTAGCCCAAATCGCCAAATTCCTTCTTCAGAAACGAGTAGTCGAAGCGCACGTTGTGGGCTACAAACACGCAGCCCTCAGTCATCTCCACCACCTTGCGGGCCACCTCGTGGAACTTGGGCGCCTCGCGCACCATATCGTCGGTGATGCCCGTGAGCTGGGTGATGAAGAACGGAATGGCCCGGCCGGGGTTGATGAGCGAGCTGAACTCGTCGACCACTTTCTCGCCATCATGAATGTAGATGGCAATTTCGGTGATGCGGTCCTGGGCCGGCTGGCCCCCGGTGGTTTCAAGGTCGATGATGGCGTACAACGGCGGTTTTTTGAGCTGTTGGCTATTAGCTGCTGGCTGATAGCTTCGGGTGATAGAGTAGCGGGGCTTAGTTGGCTAAGCAGATTGGTAACAAAGATACCCCGCCCGAAGGTTGCACAATTCCCCGGCCCCATAAATAAGCGTAAACCAGCACTAAAAAAAGGAGCCCACAACTAAAGTGGGCTCCTTCAAAAAAAGCGAACAGCTTACCAAAGCCTAGCGGCCTTTCTGCTCGGTAATCCAGTTTTTGGTCGACAGAATTTCGCTGTGCTGCTGCTCGATGACGTTGCGGGCCTCGGCGGGCAGCTCGTTCGACCTGAGCGCCGTTTCGTAGCCTTTGAGCGCCGTGGCATCGCCGGTTTCGCACTCGCCCAGAATGGCCGAGTCGTCCTGGCCCGTGATGGCCGATTTGAGGTTGATCCAGCCGCGGTGCACGGCGGCGGCGGCATCGGTCAGGGCGCCTTCCACGGTGCCTTCCTGCTCGGGGCTGATGCCGAACTGCTGGGCGTGCTGGCTCAGCTCGGAGGCAAACTTGGCGCGCTGCTGGCTGAACTGGCTCAGCTTCGCTTTCAGATCGGGGCTGCTGATGCCTTCAGCGGCTTCCTGGTAGCCTTTGGCGGCCGTTTTGTTGAGTTCTACGAGGTCGTTGTACGCGCGGGCGGTTTCGCCGGTGATAGTAGCCATGGGAGGGAAGGTTAGAGAAAAATAAGCGCCGCACTGCGCGGCGACAACTGGCCTCTTATACTGCCGGCAGCCGAGGCCGGGTTGCGTATAAAATTAGGGGCCGACCCGGCGCCGCGCCAGCCGGGTTAGGCCGAGTCGCGGCCCAGCATCCGGTTCCAGAGCCGCTTAAGCCCGCCCGGCTCCGCCGATTCGGGCTTAAGCGAGTCGTCGCCCTCGGCCGTGTCGCCGAGCAAAAAGCCCCAGGGCTCGGTGGCCTTGTTGGCATCGAGCACCACCTTTATCACGGCCATCAGCGGGATGCTCAGAATCATGCCCGGCGTGCCCCACAGCTCGTTGCCCAGAATCAGGGCCAGAATGGCGGCCAGCGGGTTGATGCTCACCTGCGAGCCGGTAATCATGGGCGTAATAAAGTTGCCCTCCAGAAACTGCACGAACACAAACACGCCGATAACCAGCGCGGCCTGCAACGGCGAGCCGGTTTCCACCAGCGTTACAATGGCCGGAATGGTCGCGCCAATCAGGATGCCGATGTAGGGAATAACGGCCAGCACCGAGGCAAAAATGGCGAAGAAGATGGCGAATTTCACCCCCAGCACCAGCAGCCCGATGCCGTTGAGGATGGACACAATCACAATCACCTTAAACAAGCCCGAAATGTAGGCCTGCACCACGGTCTGGATGCTGTCGACGGTGTGCAGCACCTCGGTGCGCTTGTCGGGCGACACGAAACGGAACATAAACTGGCGCAGATGGTCGCGGTAGAGCAGCAAACAGAAGATGTAAATCAGCACCTGGGCCAGGTTGCTGAGCACGGCCGTGGTCGTGCTCAGGGTGGTGCCCAGGTAGGTGCCGCCCGACTTCTTGAGGGCCTTCATCGTCGAATCCTTGAGGTCGTTGAGGCTCATGGGCTGGTAGCCGAACTTGCGCTGGGCCCACTCCTGACCGTCGCGGAAAAATTCTATCATTTTGTCCTGCAACTTGGGCAGCTCGTCCTGGAACTGCGTGAGCTGCGAGCCAAAGGCCAGAATTATCCCCGCGAAAAGACCCACTACCAGCAGCAGACACAGGATAATGGCCAGAATGCGCGGCACCTTATGGTCTTCGAGCCACTGGCAGATGGGCAGCAGCAGCAGCGTAAACAGCGCCCCGAACAGCAGCGGCAGCAGAATATCGTCGAGCTTATTGAGCGTGTACACCAGCAGCACGGCCGACAGCAGCAGGAAGGCAAACTTCACGCTGGCTACCTGCTTCACGATGGGCGGGGGCTGGGGCGTGGTGGTGGGCAGGCGGTGGGGGCTTAAAGGTGAATTCATTTTGCTAATATGATTGGGAGAGGGAAAGTCGGGTTATCACGGCGGGGTAAGTGGCAGGAAGCCAAATGCGGGCTGATTGCGCGGTTGTTTGGGATAAGTGCGGAGGTTTTGCTAACTTTACTAGTGAAATGAAACGCGGAAAAGGTCAGTTTTCTGCGTTATTTTACCTCAACATTTGATTGGCAACCTCCCGGCATGGCTGAAGAACAGATTTCCGTGGCCACCCACGGCTACACCGAAGACAGCATCCGCTCCCTCGACTGGCGCGAGCACATCCGGCTGCGGCCCGGCATGTACATCGGCAAGCTCGGCGACGGCTCGGCCTACGACGACGGCATTTACGTGCTGGTAAAGGAAGTTATCGATAACTCCATCGATGAGCACGTAATGGGCCACGGCCGCACCATCGAAATCAAGATTTCGGAGGACAAGGTGCAGGTGCGCGACTACGGCCGCGGCATTCCGCTGGGCAAGGTGGTGGACGTGGTGAGCAAGATTAACACGGGCGGCAAGTACGACAGCAAGGTGTTCCAGAAGTCTGTGGGCTTAAACGGGGTGGGCACCAAAGCGGTTAATGCGCTCAGCAATTACTTTCTGGTGCAAAGTGTGCGCGACGGGCTGATGAAGTCGGCCGAGTTCTCGCAGGGCATGCTGACCTCGGACCCCAAGCCCCAGAAAACCAGCCAGCGCAACGGTACGCTGATGGTGTTCGAGCCCGACGAGTCCATCTTCAAGAACTACAAGTTCTACCCCGAGTACCTCGAAAATCAGATCTGGAACTACGTTTACCTGAATGCCGGCCTTACCATCCACTTCAACGGCCAGAAGTACTACTCCGAGCACGGCCTGCTCGATCTGCTGGCCCGCAAGGCCGACCCCGAAACCCTGCGCTACCCCATTATCCACCTGAAAGGGGAGGACATGGAGCTGGCCCTGACCCACGGCAACGACTACGGCGAGGAGTACTACAGTTTCGTGAACGGCCAGTATACCACCCAGGGCGGTACCCACCTGGCGGCCTTCCGCGAGGCCATCGTGAAAACGGTGCGCGAGTTTTATAAGAAAGACTACGACGCTGCCGACATCCGGGCCTCGGTGATTGGCGCTATTTCGGTGCGCGTGCAGGAGCCTGTGTTCGAGAGCCAGACCAAAACCAAGCTCGGCTCGCTGAACATGGGGCCCGACGGCCCCACGGTGCGCAACTTCGTGCTCGACTTCATCAAGGAGCACCTCGACAACTACCTGCACCGCAACCCCGCTGTAAAGGAGGCGCTGCAAAAGCGCATCGAGCAGAGCGAGCGGGAGCGCAAGGATATGGCCGGGGTGAAGAAGCTGGCCAACCAGCGCGCCAAAAAAGCCAACCTGCACAACCGCAAGCTCCGCGACTGCCGCTTCCACTTTGGCGAGGGCAAGCACGAGGAGGAGGACCAGACGACGCTGTTCATCACCGAGGGCGACTCGGCCTCGGGCTCCATCACCAAGAGCCGCAACGTACAGACCGAGGCCGTATTCAGTTTGCGCGGCAAGCCGCTGAACTGCTTCGGGCTGAAGAAGAAAATCGTGTACGAAAACGAGGAGCTCAACCTGCTCCAGCACGCGCTCAACATCGAGGAAGGCATCGAGAACCTGCGCTACAACCGCGTGGTTATCGCCACCGACGCCGACGTGGACGGCATGCACATCCGGCTGCTGCTGCTCACCTTTTTCCTGCAATTCTTTCCCGATCTGGTGCGCAACGGCCACGTGTATATCCTGGAAACGCCGCTGTTTCGGGTGCGCAACAAGAAAACCACCATCTACTGCTACAACGAACAGGAAAAGCAGGCCGCCATGCGCCAGCTCGGCCGCAACCCCGAAGTCACGCGCTTCAAGGGCCTGGGCGAAATCAGTCCCGACGAGTTCGGCAAGTTCATCGGCGAGAACATCAAGCTGGAACCGGTCATTTTGCAGGCCGAGCGCTCGGTGCAGCAGATTCTGACCTACTACATGGGCAAGAACACGCCCGCCCGCCAGGAATTCATCATCGACAACCTGCGCCTGGAAAAAGACCTGATTACCTCCGACGTGCTGCCCGTAGCCGAGGTAGCGGAAGAGGATTTGGCCTAGCGCCGCACCGTGCATAAACAGTCCTTCGCGCTGCTTTCAGCGGCGCGGAGAGTGGTACAAGAACAAATAAGCGCGGCCCGGAGCCGCACCCCGTATGTCCGAAGAACTGAACCCCCAGGCCGCCCCGATAACTTCTGAATCCGACGCCGCTGAGCAGCTGTACGCCGCCGGCGACTCGATAGAGCTGGGCGGCGCCGACCCCAACGAAGCGGCTGATACCGACGAAATCCTGGCCGAGTCCGGGGCCGATGTAGAGGCCATTATTGAGCCCGAAGCCATTCCCGAAGACGAACTGTCGGCCACGGAAGAGGAGGAGGCCAAATTTGCGCCTGGCGAAACCATTCACGACGTGGCCACGGTGCGCGGCATGTACCAGAACTGGTTTCTCGACTACGCCTCCTACGTAATTCTGGAGCGGGCCGTGCCCGCCATCGAGGACGGCCTCAAGCCCGTGCAGCGCCGCATCCTGCACGCCATGAAGGAAATGGACGACGGCCGCTTCAACAAGGTGGCCAACGTCATCGGCCAGACCATGCAGTACCACCCCCACGGCGACGCCAGCATCGGCGACGCCATGGTGAACCTGGGCCAGAAGGACTTGCTGATTGAAACCCAGGGCAACTGGGGCGACATCCGCACCGGCGACTCGGCCGCCGCGCCCCGCTACATTGAGGCCCGCCTGAGCAAGTTTGCGCTGGACGTGGTGTTCAACCCCGACATTACGGAGTGGCAGATGAGCTACGACGGCCGCAAGCGCGAGCCCACCACGCTGCCCGTAAAATTCCCGCTGCTGCTGGCCCAGGGCGTGGAGGGCATTGCCGTGGGCCTGAGCACCAAGATTATGCCCCACAACTTCCGCGAGCTGTGCCAGGCCAGCGTGGCGGTGCTCAAGGGCAAGGAGTTCCAGCTGTTTCCCGACTTTTCGACCGGCGGCCTGGCCGACGTGAGCAACTACCAGAGCGGGCAGCGGGGCGGCAAAATCCGGCTGCGGGCCACCATCGAGAAGGCCGACAAAACCATGCTCGTCATTCGCGACATCCCGTACGGCACCACCACCACGGCGCTCATGGAAAGCATCGTGAAGGCTTCGGAGGCGAATAAAATCAAGATCAAGAAGGTGGTCGACAACACGGCCGCCGAGGTGGAGGTGCAGGTGCACCTGCCGACCGGTGTGAGCCCCGACCTGACGATGGACGCGCTTTACGCCTTCACCGACTGCGAAATCAGCATCTCGCCCAACACCTGCGTTATTATTGAGGACAAGCCGCGCTTTGTGGCCGTGGAGGATATGTTGCGGCTGAGCACCCAGAAAACGGTGCGGCTGCTGGAGCGCGAGCTGGAAATCCGGCAGGACGAACTGGGCGAAAAGTGGCACTCGGCCTCGCTGGAGAAGATTTTCATCGAGAACCGCATCTACCGCAAAATCGAGGAGTGCGAAACCTGGGACGAAATCCTGCTCACCATTGAAGGCGGCCTGAAGAAATTTACGCGGGTGGCCGGCGAGAAGGAAAAGCCCAACGACACCCGCATCGTGCTTTCCCGCGCCATCGAGGAGGACGACATAACCCGGCTGACCGAAATCCGCATCAAGCGCATCAGCAGGTTCGACGGCTTCAAGGCCGACGAGCTGATTGCCCGCCTCGAAGCCGAGCTGGCCGAGGTGGCCGACCACCTGGCCAACCTCACGCGCTACGCCATTGGCTATTTCGAGGGCTTGCTGAAAAAGTACGGGGCCGGCCGCGAGCGGCGCACCCAGCTGCGCGCCTTCTCGGTGGTAACGGCCCAGAAAGTAGCCGTAGCCAACCAGAAGCTCTACGTCAACTACGCCGACGGCTTTGTGGGCTACGGCCTGAAAAAGGACGAAAAAGCCGTGGCCGTCACCGACTGCTCCGACCTCGACGACATCATCGCCATCCGCCGCGACGGCACGTTCATGGTTACGCGCATCGCCGAGAAAACCTTCGTCGGCAAGGACATTCTGCACGCTGGCGTGTACAACAAGAACGACGACCGGCTGGTGTACAACATGATTTACCAGGACGGGGCCTCGGGCATCAGCTTCGCCAAGCGCTTCCTGGTGTCAGGCATTACCCGCGACAAAACCTACGACCTGACCAAGGGCACCAAGGGCACCAAAACGCTTTACCTCACGGCCAACCCCAACTCCGAGTCGGAGCTGGTAGCCATTCAGCTCGCCGACAAGGCCGTGGCCCGGGTCAAGCAGTTCGATTTCGACTTTGCCGACCTGGCCATCAAGGGCAAGGGCTCGATGGGCAACATCGTCACCAAGCAGCCCATCAAGAAAATAGTCCAGAAAGCCCTGGGCGACTCGACGCTGGGCGGGCGCGAAATGTTCTTCGACAGCGTGGTGGGCCGCCTAAACGCCAACGGCCACGGCCGCTACCTGGGCACCTTCGACACCGACGACAACGTGCTGGCCGTGTACAAGGACGGTACTTACGAGCTGACCGCGCCCGACCCGGCCATCGATTTCGTGGTGGCCAACCTGGTGCTGCTGCGCAAGTTCGACCCCAACACGGTGCTCAGCGCGGTGTACCTCGATGCCGAAACCAAGCTGCACTTCGTCAAGCGTTTCCGCATCGAAACCAGCACGCTGGCCAACCGCTTTACTTTCATCAGCGAAGCCAAGGGCTCGAAGCTGCTGGTGGCCACGGCTCACCCCGAGCCGGTTGTGGATATCAAGCTGCAACGCGACAAAAAGGCCGAGCGCGAAACCGAAAAGCTGCTGCTCCACGAGTTCATCGATGTGAAAGGCTGGAAGGCCCGCGGCAACAAGCTCAACTACTACAAGCTGCACGCCCTCACGCTGCTCACCGACGAAGGCCCCGAACCCGAGCGCAAATCGGCCAAGAAAAAAGCCGCCCCGGCCCCACCAGTCGCCGCCGACGCCAACGCGCCCCACGAGCCGCTGCCCGACCGCACCGACGAGTTCAACATCTCGGCCGATGAGGTGGCCCAGGCCAAAGCCGTGCTCAAGACGCCCAAGTCGCAGCTGAAGTTTTTTTAGGACAGGCCAATTACCAAAACGCGGAGGGGAGTAGCACCGTAGCAGGGCGCTGCTCCCCTCCGCGTTTTGGCGCTGCCCCGCATGTGAGCCGGATTGCGCATTTTTGCGTTGGTAGATGGATTCTGGCCGCCGGGTCGTTGGTTGTATATGCTGTTGTATCGTCTGCCCCTGGTTCGTTGTGCCTTGCTGAGCCTGCTCCTGACCGGGGCCGGTGTGCTGATGTGCCCGGAGCAAGCGCAGGCCCAGCTCCGGCCCAAACGCTCGGCGGCCGAAAAGGCTGCTGCGGCAACTGTTCTGGCGCCGCCCTGCGGGGCACCGCCCACCAGTCCGGCGCTGCGGGCCGGGCTGGCCGAAGCGGGCCAGCTCCTGAAATCCTACCGCGAATCGGAGGCGCTGGGCCGCTACGAGCAGGTGCTGGCGCAGGCGCCGGCTACTTACGAGGCACTCTGGCAGGCCGCCGTGCTGAGCGTGCGCATCGGCAGCCGCTACACCGACGAGAGCCGACGCTTTGCCTACTACACCGCCGCCCGCCTCTACGCCAACCGGGCGCTGGTCGTGTGCCCCGACGGGGCCGAGGGCCATTATGCGGCCGCCCGGGTGTTGGCGGCCCAGGCGCCCCTGCGGCCCCTGCGCAGCCGCCTGCTGGCCTACCGCGAAATGCGCCCCCACGTGTACCGGGCCACCGAGCTGCGGCCCGACTGGGCCGAGGCCTGGCAGCAGCTGGGCCGCTGGCACTACCGCGTCGACCATTACAGCCTGCCCGAGCGCCTCTACAGCCGGCTGTTTCTGGGCGGGGTGCCGGCGGGCGGCAGCACGCTGCTGGCCATCGAGGCGCTGCGCCGGGCCTACGAGCTGGATTCGCAGCGCATTGAGGTGGCCTACGATTTGGCCCGGGTTTACCTCAACCGCAGCCAGTATACCCGCGCCCGGAATGTGCTGCAAGCAGCCGCCCAGCTGACGCCCGTTACGGCCGAGGAGCTGGTTATCAGCCGACGTTGCCAGCTGCTGCTCGAGCAGCTCAACCGCCGCCAGCGCCGGCAGCACTCCCGTTTGCGCCTGACGCTCTGAGCAGCGGCGCGTATCTTTGGGGCCTCACTTTACTTTTGCTGACTTTGCGGGTTTCTCAATTTTGGTGGCTTGCCGGGCTGGCTACGGCCGCCCTGCTGACCGGCTGCGCCGAGCCCACCCCGGCGGCCCGGCCCGATACCATGATTGACCTGCGCACCGTGGCCAGCGGCCCGCGCGTGCAGGCCGAGGAGCTCGACGGCGCCATCATCCGGCAGCCCCGCAACGCTTCGCTGTACGCCCGCCGCGCCGCTTTTCGCCTCGATGCCGGCCAGACCGACGCGGCCCTGAGCGACATCAACCAGGCCCTGGCCCTCGACGATTCGCCGGGCCAGTTCTACTTCACCAAGGCCCGCGCCCTGCGGGCCCAGGGTTTTATCAAGGCTGCCCTCGATGCCACCGACCAGGCCGCCCGCCGCGGCTTTGCCTCGCCCGAGCTCAACCTGCTGGTAGGGGAAATGCACCTGGCCTCGCGCCGCTACCAGGATGCCCTCGACCAGCTCGACCGCGCCCTACAGCAGGAGCCCGACCTGGCCGCCGCTCTGTTCTACAAGGGCCTGGCCTTCGTGGGGCTGGCCGATACCGTGCAGGCCCTCGACTACCTGCGCGCCAGCGTAGCCCGCGCCCCGCGCGAGCCCGAAATCCTGCATCAGCTGGCCTTCCTGTCCAACGCCTACCGGCGGCCCGATCAGGCGGCCATCTACGCCGCCCGGGGCCTGAAGCTGGATTCCACCTACGCGCCGCTGTGGTATGATTACGGCCGGCAGTTCGAGCTCCAAAACCAGCCGGAGCAGGCGCTCCGCAGCTACGCCCGCGTGGGCCGGCTCGATTCCACCTTCTACCGTGCCGACTACCGCCTGGGCTTGGCCGCCTACAAGGCCCGCCGCTACCCGCAGGCCGTGCCCTACCTGCAACGGGCCCTGCGCCGCGCCCCGCGCCTGCCCGAGGCCCGCGCCATGCTGGCCGAAAGCTTCGAAAGCCAGGCAAAATGGGCCGAAGCCGCCGACCAGTACCGCCTGCTGGTGGCCGAAAACCCGGGCAACCGCCGCTGGACCTATAAAGTCTGGAAAATAGGCAACCGCGCCCGCGGCATCATCGTCGACGAAACCCCGCGCCCCGCGCCCGTTGAGGCCATCGAGCCGCTGAGCGTGCTTAAGCCGGGGCTTTGAGGTGAAATGGTGAGGTGGTGAGTTTGACGTGCCAGGGGCCTACTGACGCAAGTGGCGCAATCAGGCCCCTGGCACGTCAAACTCACCATCTCACCACCTCACCATCTCACCATTTCCGTAACTTGCGGCCTCACGGCTGTTTGTATAGCCATTACGCTCCCTTTTTTATGTTGAATATCACCCTCCCCGATGGCTCGGTGCGCCAGTTTGTAGATGGCGCCACGGGCTACGATGTCGCCGCCGCTATCAGCGAAGGCTTGGCCCGCAACGCCGTGGGCGTGCGCGTTGATGGCGAAGTGCGCGACCTGCACCGCCCCATCGAGCACGACGCCCAGGTTGCTATCCTGACCTGGAACGACGACGATGGCAAGATGGCCTTCTGGCACTCCTCGGCCCACGTGCTGGCCGAAGCCCTCGAAGCGCTGTACCCCGGCGTGAAGCTGGGCATCGGTCCGGCCATCGAAAACGGCTTCTACTACGACATCGACCTGGGCGAAGGCCGCACGATTTCGAGCGAGGATTTCCCGGAAATCGAGAAGAAGATGCTGGAGCTGGCCCGCCAGAAAAGCAAGTTCGAGCGCCGCGCCGTATCCAAGGCCGAAGCCGTGGCCTACTTCACCGAGAAGGCCGACCCCTACAAGCTGGACCTGCTGGAGCGCCTCGATGACGGCTCCATCACGTTTTACCAGCAGGGCAACTTCGTGGATTTGTGCCGCGGCCCGCACCTGCCCGACACGGCCACCATCAAGGCCGTGAAGCTGCTCAACGTGGCCGGCGCCTACTGGCGCGGCGACGAGAAAAACAAGCAGCTCACCCGCATCTACGGCATCACCTTCCCCAAGGCCAAGGAGCTGACCGAGTACCTCGAAAAGCTGGAAGAGGCCAAGCGCCGCGACCACCGCAAGCTGGGCAAGGAGCTGGAGCTGTTCGCGTTTTCGGAGAAAGTAGGAGCGGGGCTGCCGCTGTGGCTGCCCAAGGGCACCATGCTGCGCGAAAAGCTGGAGCAGTTCCTGCGCCGCGCCCAGGTGAAGGCCGGCTACCAGCCCGTGGTAACGCCCCACATCGGCTCCAAGGAGCTGTACGTGACCAGCGGCCACTACGAGAAATACGGGGCCGACTCGTTCCAGCCCATTAAGACGCCGAACCCGGGCGAGGAGTTCTTCCTCAAGCCCATGAACTGCCCCCACCACTGCGAAATCTACAAGACCAAGCCCCGCAGCTACCGCGACCTGCCGGTGCGCCTGGCCGAGTTCGGCACGGTGTACCGCTACGAGCAGAGCGGCGAGCTGCACGGCCTCACGCGGGTGCGCGGCTTCACCCAGGACGACGCCCACATCTTCTGCCGGCCCGATCAAGTAAAGGAAGAGTTCACCAAGGTTATCGACCTGGTGCTCTATGTTT
This sequence comes from Hymenobacter actinosclerus, assembly GCF_900111515.1. Classification (GTDB taxonomy): domain Bacteria; phylum Bacteroidota; class Bacteroidia; order Cytophagales; family Hymenobacteraceae; genus Hymenobacter; species Hymenobacter actinosclerus. Next base: position 466,430 of record NZ_FOHS01000002.1, on the reverse strand, counting down.
TCCGGGCACTGGGATTCCAGGATTTCACGGCCCAGATTTCCCTGCGCGACCCCGAAAATAAGGCCAAGTACATCGGCTCGGATGAGAACTGGGACAAGGCCGAGCAGGCCATCATCGAGTCGGCCGCCGAGAAGGGGCTGACCACCGTAACGGAGCTGGGCGAGGCCGCCTTCTACGGCCCCAAGCTCGACTTTATGGTGCGCGACGCGCTGGGCCGCAAGTGGCAGCTGGGCACGGTGCAGGTCGACTACAACCTACCCGAGCGCTTCGACCTAGAGTACGTGGCTTCCGACAACTCGCGCCAGCGCCCCGTCATGATTCACCGGGCCCCGTTTGGCTCCTTGGAGCGCTTCGTGGCTGTGCTGATTGAGCACTGCGCCGGCAACTTCCCGCTCTGGCTCTCGCCCGAGCAGTTCGCCGTGCTGCCCATTTCGGAGAAGTACCACGACTACGCCCAGCAGGTGTACGACCGCCTGATGGCCGCCGAGCTGCGCGGCACCGTCGACCACCGCGACGAGAAAATCGGCCGCAAAATCCGCGACGCCGAAGTGTCGAAGGTGCCCTACATGCTGATCGTGGGGGAGAAGGAGCAGGAAAACGGCATCGTGTCGGTGCGCAAGCACGGCGAGGGCGACGTGGGCTCGATGCCCATCGACTCGTTTATCAAGAGCTTCGAAACGCAGGTGGCCGCCCTGATGGACGGCGCGGCCCAGTAAAGGGCCTTGGCGGGGCCCGGCTGCTGGTCGGGTCCCGCTAAAACCGCCACTTTTTCTGCCCGCAAAGGCCTTTTTTTATATAGGTTTTGGTGAGGATTTGGAAAAAATGGCGGATATTTGCCCGCTAGCTGAACTCATTGGGTCCGCCCGGTGTGGTTGTAGTTCTAGTCAAAATCGACTTTCACCTTAAGGAGAAACCGCCATAGCTACCCCTAACCGCCGCTATATCCCTCGCGCCCAGGTCGAGGAGCCGTTCAAAATCAATCATAAGATTACGGCCCGTGAAGTGCGCCTCGTTGGCGACAACGTGGAGCAAGGCATCTACCCCACCGATCAGGCCCGGCGCATGGCGCAGGACCAAAACCTGGACCTCGTAGAAATTTCGCCCACTGCCACGCCCCCCGTGTGCCGGGTTATCGACTACTCGAAATTCAAGTACGAGCAGAAGAAGAAAACCCGTGAGCTGAAGGCCAAGCAAACCAAGGTTGTCATCAAGGAAATCCGCTTCGGACCCAACACCGACGACCACGACTTTGCTTTCAAACTCAAGCACGCCCAGGAATTCCTGAAGGAGGGCGCGAAAATCAAGGCCTACGTTCACTTTGTGGGCCGCAGCATTGTTTTCAAGGAGCGGGGTGAAATCCTGCTGCTCAAGTTTGCCCAGGCCCTCGAGGATTTGGCTAAAGTAGAGCAGCTGCCCAAGCTCGAAGGCAAGCGCATGTTCCTGTATCTGGCTCCGAAAGTGGTGGCTCCGCCCAAAAAGGTGGCCCCCAAGGAGACTGATAAGGCCAAGCCCGCCGACAAAGCCGCCAAGCCCGCTACGGCTGCCCCGGCCCCCGAGGCCAAAGCCCAGGAAACGGCCACGGCTGAAGTCTCCGCTGCCGACCAGGGAGCCGAGTAACGCACTTACCCCGGGGCTTTGCTCCGTCTTTTCGCTGGCGCACCGGCCCTAGGCAGCCGACCGCCGCATGTTTCACCCTTTTCTACCACCACAATGCCGAAAATGAAGACCAAGTCCGGCGCCAAGAAGCGTTTCACGCTGACCGGCACGGGCAAAATCAAGCGTAAGCACGCCTACAAGAGCCACATCTTGACCAAGAAGACCACCAAGCAGAAGCGTAACCTTACGCACGTGACGCTGGTTAGCTCGGCCGACATGAACCGCGTAAAGGACATGCTTAACATGTAATTATGATTTTTGAATTAGGAATTATGAGTGGAGCATCGGCTTCGAGGAGTAATTCAAAATTCAGAATCTATAATTCATAATTTCAAAAACCAAAAACCAGGCGTCCGGTAGGAACCCAAGCTGCGGCAGTAAGTCCGCCGCCGGCCGCCAAAAACAACCCAGGTTATGCCAAGAAGTGTAAACCACGCGGCCTCGCGCCACCGTCGGAAGAAAATCATGCGTTTGGCGAAAGGCTACTACGGCCGTCGCAAAAACGTTTGGACCGTTGCCAAGAACGCCGTTGAGAAAGGCCTGCTCTACGCCTACCGCGACCGGAAAGTAAAGAAGCGCGAGTTCCGCGCCCTCTGGATTCAGCGTATCAACGCCGGCGCTCGTGAGCACGGCCTGTCGTACTCGCAGTTCATGGGTGGCCTCAAGAAGGCCGGTATCGAGCTTAACCGTAAAGTTCTGGCCGACCTCGCGCTGAACCACCCCGAGGCTTTCAAGGGCATCGTGGAGAAAATGAAGTAACCGTCCGCGGCTACTGACCATAAAAAAAGCGGCTGCTCCGAAAGGGGCAGCCGCTTTTTTGTAGTCCGGTGGAAAATGTCCGGGGATAAACCCGGCCTTCAAATGAGGCTGACGGGGCCTTGGTTTTTGGCGTCCAGGGCCTGCATTTCGCGCAGCCAGGCTACTGCATCCTCCATCTCATCGAAAAGCTGTAGCGGCAACCGGGAACCTACGCGCAGGTGCATATCCTCTACCGAGGCCTGACCGAATACGCCCGGGGCTTTAACGTGGGCGTAGTAGGTCATGCCAGCCGCCAGGGCCTGCGGAATCCAGACCTTCTCCAGCCAGTCGTTGCCGTGCTTCCAGGAACCGAGCAGGTGGGTGTTGTCGGTGAGCAGGTAGGGGCACTGGCTTTGCTGGATGATATCGAGAATTCCATACGAGCCCTGCTGAATATTTTCCATGGTCAGCAACCCCTGCCAGTTGTTGTAAATCCAGTTATTCTGCTGATCAAACTCGGTGATGAGAAACGTGGTGCCCGTAGGGTTCTGGAATTGCTGCCGCATGGGCCCAAAGGAGCATATTTCTCGCCCAACGTCCTACTTATTTAGACTAATGGCGCCGAATTGTCGGTTAGCGGCGCTTCTGGCAAAGCAGAACCATAGATAAACCCGGGTGGGCTTGCGGGACGAGATAAAAGCAAAAAACCGCGCCGGAAGGTATCCGACGCGGTTTTTGCAAGTAGCGGGAACGAGAGTTGAACTCGTGACCTCAGGGTTATGAATCCTGTGCTCTAACCAACTGAGCTATCCCGCCCTGTTTTGGTGGTGCAAAGGTAGGCACAAGTTTTGAAGCGGTGCAAGGGGGGAAGGAAAAAAAAGCCGCGTATATTGGCTGCCGTGGGAGCCGCCCGGCGGCCCTTCGGTCCTAAATTCTTTACCCTGTACTGCTTATGTCCCTTTCGGCTACTCGTCAGAAACACCGTTTTTCGGTAGAATATCCCATAAATGCCTCGCCCAAGATTCTGTATCCCTACCTGGCTACGGCCTCGGGCCTCGAACAGTGGTTTTGCCAGCGCGTGCAGGTCGAGGGCTCGCAGCACTTCAACTTCGTGTGGGACAACCAGCCCCACTATGCCGAAATGAGCTCGCACCGCACCAACCGCTCGGTGCGCTTCTGCTTTCTGGATGAGCGGCGCAAGACCGTAGCCGACGCCAACTACCTCGACTTTCTGATTGAAGAGTCGGAGCTGACCCAGGAAGTATACCTGCGGGTGGTCGACTATTCGGAAGAAACCGACACCGAGGAGCTGGAGGAAATGTGGGCCGGCCTGATCCAGAAGCTGCGCGAGCAGGTGGGCGGCTAGGCCTAATTATAGCCCGCAATCCGGGGAGCAGACGCGAAACGAGCCGTATCTTCGTTTCGCGTTTGCTCCCCGTTGTTTTTTGGGTCCGCCGGACCGGGGGCGGGCGGCTGCTTCTATGAAAAAACTTGATAAGCTGATTTTGCAGGCCTTTGCCGGGCCGTTTCTGCTCACCTTCGCCGTGGTGCAGTTCATCTTCCTGATGCAGTTCATGATGAAATACATGGACGATCTGGTGGGCAAGGATCTGGGCCTGGGCGTCATTCTGCAGTTGCTGTTCTTTTTCAGCGTGCTGATTGTGCCCATTTCGCTGCCGCTGGCCGTGCTGCTTTCCTCGCTCATGACCTTTGGCACGCTGGGTGAGCACCACGAGCTGACGGCCATCAAAACGGCCGGTATTTCGCTTACCCGGATTCTGCGGCCGGTGCTGCTGGTAAGTTTGCTGCTGGCCGGCGGCGCGTTCTGGTTCAACAATACCATTGTGCCCATGGCCAACCTCGAAGCCTTCAGCCTGCTTTGGGATGTGCGCCAGCAGAAACTGGCCCTCGATATCCGCGAGGGCGTGTTCTACAACGGTATTCCCGGCTTCACGATTAAGGTAGATGAGAAGGAGGGCAAGAATGGCGACATTCTGAAGGGGGTAATGATTTACGACCACACCGGCGGGCGCGGCGGCAGCACCGTCATTCTGGCCGACTCGGGCCGCATGTTTACCCGTTTCGGGGGGCAGTACCTGGGCCTGGAGCTGTTTCGGGGGCGCTCCTACACCGAGCAGCCCAACACCCAGAGCACGGCCGGGGCCAGCTTTATCCGCCAGAACTTCGATCAGAACCTGATTACCTTCTCGCTGAAATCGTTCGGTCTCGACCGCACCCAGAAAGAGCTGTTCAACACCAACAAGATGATGCTCAACCTGGGCCAGCTCAGGCACTATACCGACTCGCTCCAGAGCCGCCTGAGCCAGGAGCGCCGGCAGGTGGTGCGGCAGCTCACGCCCTACTACACCTACCTGCGCCTCGACACGCTGGGCCAGGCCGCCGACCAGCGCGTGGCCGCCTGGGCCGTGCCCGCCAAGCGGCTGCCACCCGATACCAAGAATATCGCCCAGCAAGCGGCCAACCGGGCCCGCAACGTGCTGTCGTCCCTCACAACCACCGAGGAGCGGCTGACCAACCTGACCAAGGAAACGGCCAACTACCGCATCGAAACCTACCGCAAGTACACCCAGTCGGCCGCCATCCTGCTCATGTTCCTGATTGGGGCGCCACTGGGCGCTATTATCAAAAAGGGGGGGCTGGGCGTGCCAATTCTGGTGTCCATCGTGTTTTTTATCATCTATTACGTCTTCTCGATTATGGGCGAGAAGTACGGCCGCGAGCAGGTAATGCCCGTGAGTGTGGGCATGTGGATGTCGGCCGCCATTCTGCTGCCCATCGGCCTGTTCTTTCTCTACCAGGCCCGCCACGACTCCGGCCTGCTCGACATCAACTGGGGCCGCCTGGTGCCCCGCTGGCTGCGCTGGCCGCTACGGGGCTACAAGAAGGCGGTATAGGGCAATCGGGGCCGTTCGCACATTTATCCTATTCTCTGCCCGCATTCCCCGCATTAAATCCTTACCTTTGCGCTCACCCCGAGGTGCGGGGTGAATCTTCTTTTCTTTTTTTAATCAAAGACGGGGCAACCTATCTGCCGATGCAACTGACCACCGAAGCAAAACAGGCTATTTTCGAGAAAAACAGCCTCCAGAAAACCTCTAAAGACACCGGTTCGGCCGAGTCGCAAATTGCGCTCTTCACCCAGCGTATTCTGGACCTGACGGAGCACCTCAAGGTGAACAAGAAGGATTTCTCGACCCGTTTGGGCCTGCTCAAACTGGTAGGTAAGCGCCGCAGCATGCTGGATTACCTCATGCAGCGGGACATCAACCGCTACCGCGCGATTGTTAAGGAGCTGGGCCTGCGTAAGTAAGCCCCCTTCCCCGGAGCAGGGAGCCTTTCACTTGGAAGGTTCCCTGCTCTTTTTTTGCCCAAAGCCGGCCGCATTATTCCGCCGGTTTTGTTGTTTAGATTCCGAATCGTCTTTTTTAGAGCAAGACCAGGCCATTGCCGGTCCGGTTTTTTCGGCTGCTCGCCCGCTGCACGCTTTCCCTTAAAGCACCCCGATGCCCAACTACCACGCCATTACCAAGCACATCACCCTGCCCGACGGTCGGCAGATTTCCCTCGAAACCGGCAAGCTGGCCAAATTCGCCGACGGCGCCGTTGTGGTGCGCCTCGGCGACGCCATGCTGCTGGCCACGGTCGTGTCGCAGCCCAGCGCGCGCGGCGAAGTGGATTTCCTGCCCCTGTCGGTTGACTACCAGGAGAAGTTCGGCGGGGCCGGCAACATCCCCGGCTCGTTCCAGCGCCGCGAAGGCCGCCTCTCGGACGCCGAAATCCTGGTCTGCCGCATCGTCGACCGGATTTTGCGCCCCATGTTCCCCAAGGATTATCACTATGAGGTGCAGGTGATGATTACACTGATTTCGGCCGACAAAACCGTGCAGCCCGACGCGCTGGCCGCCCTGGCCGCCTCGGCCGCCCTCTCGATTTCCGACATTCCGTTCGCCGGCCCCATCTCGGAGGTGCGCGTAGCCCGCATCGACGGCAAGCTGCAAATCAACCCCCTCACCGCCGACATTGCCCGCGCCGACATCGACCTGATTGTGGGTGCCACGGCCGATTCAGTGGCCATGGTGGAAGGCGAAATGGACGAGGTGAGCGAGGAGGAGATGGTGGAAGCCATTGCTTACGCCCACGAGGCCATCAAGGAGCAGGTGCGCGTGCAGCAGGAGCTGGCCGCTGAAGTAGAAAAGTCGAAAGTAAAGCGCGACTACCCCAAGTACGTCGAGAATGAGGAGCTGAAAAAGCAAATCAACGACGCCGTTTATCAGGGCGCCTACGATGTGGCCAAGTCGGGCAACACCAGCAAAGCCGGCCGCAAGGAGGCCTTCGGGGCCATCAAGAAGCCGCTGCTGGAAAAGATGCTCGCCGAAAACCCCGAGCTCGACCAGAAGATGTTCGGCCGCTACTACGCTTCGGCGGAGAAGAAAGGCATCCGCGACATGATGATCAAGGAGCGCACCCGCCTCGACGGGCGCAAACTCACCGAAATCCGCCCCATCTGGAGCGAAGTAAACTACCTGCCCGGTGCCCACGGTTCGGCCCTGTTCACGCGCGGCGAAACCCAGTCGCTGACCACCGTTGCCCTCGGCACCAAGCTCGATGAGCAGATCATCGACACGGCCATGACGTCGGGCTACAGCAAGTTCATGCTACACTACAACTTCCCGGCCTTCTCGACCGGCGAGGTGAAGCCCAACCGCGGCCCCGGCCGCCGCGAAATCGGCCACGGCAACCTGGCCCTGCGCTCGTTGAAGAAGGTAATGCCTTCGGACGACGAGAACCCCTACACCGTGCGCATTGTGTCGGACATTCTGGAGTCGAACGGCTCTAGCTCGATGGCCACGGTGTGCGCCGGCTCGATGGCGCTGATGGACGCCGGTATTCCGGTGCGCGCTGCCGTGTCGGGCATTGCCATGGGCCTTGTGCAGGACAAGGAAACCGGCGAGTACGCCGTGCTTTCCGACATTCTGGGCGACGAGGACCACCTTGGCGACATGGACTTCAAGGTAACCGGCACCGAGAAAGGCATCGTAGCCTGCCAGATGGACATCAAAATCCAGGGGCTGAGCGCCGAGATTATGACCGCCGCGCTGCACCAGGCCCGCGAAGGCCGGCTGCACATTCTGGGTGAGATGGCCAAGACCATCAGCCAGCCCGCTGCCGAGCTGAAGCCGCACACGCCCCGCTCGCACAAGATGCTGATTGACAAGGAGTACATCGGCGCCGTAATCGGACCCGGCGGTAAGGTTATCCAGCAGATTCAGAAGGACACCAACGCCACGGTTATCATCGAGGAGAAGGACGAGAAGGGCCACGTAAGCATCTACGCTTCCAACCAGGAAGACATGCAGGCCGCCATCGACCGCATCAACGCCATTGCCGCTACACCGGAAGTGGGCGAGACCTACAAGGGCAAGGTGCGCAGCATCCAGCCTTACGGTGCCTTCGTGGAAATCATGCCGGGCAAAGACGGGCTGTTGCACATTTCGGAGGTGTCGCACGAGCGGCTGGCCTCGCTGGAAGGTGTGCTCGAAGTAGGACAGGAGATTGACGTGAAGCTGCTGGACATCGACAAGAAAACGGGCAAATACCGCCTTTCGCGGAAGGTGCTTATGGCTAAGCCCGAGCGGGCGGCCGACTCCAACGGTGCCGCTTAAAACAGCCGGTGCCGAACTTTAGCGGGTACCGGGCCGTTGCATTAAACTGAGCCCGGTACCCGTTGAACGGGGGGATTCGCCCGACGAATCGAAAAACGACGTTAACAAGCACACGCATCACTCATTTCATTCTCTCGCGCCCGCAATGAGACAGTTAAAAATCAGCAAGCAGATTACCAACCGCGAAAGCCAGTCGCTGGATAAATACCTCCAGGAGATTGGCAAAGTGGACCTGCTCACCCCCGACGAGGAGGTAACGCTGGCGCAACGCATCCGGGAAGGCGACCAGCTGGCCCTGGAAAAGCTGACGAAAGCCAACCTGCGCTTCGTGGTGTCGGTGGCCAAGCAGTACCAGAACCAGGGCCTGAGCCTGGGCGACCTCATCAACGAGGGCAACCTCGGCCTGATTAAAGCCGCCAAGCGTTTCGACGAAACCCGCGGTTTCAAATTTATCTCCTACGCCGTCTGGTGGATTCGCCAGTCGATTCTGCAGGCGCTGGCCGAGCAGTCGCGCATCGTGCGTCTGCCCCTGAACCGGGTAGGCTCGCTGAACAAAATCAGCAAGTCGTTCTCGGAGCTGGAACAGAAGTTTGAGCGCGAGCCCTCGCCCGAGGAAATTGCCGAAGTGCTGGAGCTGACCACCTCGGAAGTAGTGGACACGCTCAAGATTTCGGGCCGCCACGTATCGGTAGATGCTCCCTTCGTGCAGGGCGAGGAAAACCGCCTGCTCGACGTGCTCGAAAACGAGGACGAGGAGAGCCCCGACATGGGCCTGATGAACGACTCGCTCCGCAAGGAAGTGCAGCGCGCCCTGAGCACGCTCACCAAGCGCGAAGCTGACGTCATCACGCTCTACTTTGGTTTGAACGGCGAAAGCTCGCTCACGCTGGAGGAAATCGGAGAGAAGTTCAACCTGACCCGCGAGCGGGTGCGCCAGATCAAGGAAAAGGCCATCCGCCGGTTGCGCCACACCTCGCGCAGCAAAGCCCTGAAACCCTACCTGGGGTAGATTTTCTACTCCTGAAGCATCAAACCCTGACCCGCTGGTTGGGGTTTTTTGTTGATGGGAGTGAGCCAGTCACCGGGTGTGGTACCACGACTTTTTCAGTCGTGGTGCCACTATCGTTGGACGGCTAAGCACCAGAAGTCAGCAACGATAGTGGTGCCACGACTGAAAAAGTCGTGGCACCACACCGTTCATTTAGCCCGCTGGCCTATCGACCCGAAACAACCCAACCCGGCCGGCTTGTTACCTTTGTAGTTCCAAACTCAACTCATCCCGGCGCGGGCCCGGTCTGCCGCCGTTTCCACTCTATGGCTCCTACGACTTCCGAACACATTCACTGCCTGATTATCGGCTCCGGTCCGGCCGGTTACACCGCCGCTATTTACGCCGCCCGCGCCGGTCTGAACCCCGTTATGTACCAGGGCCTGCAACCCGGCGGCCAGCTTACCATCACCAACGACGTGGAGAACTTCCCCGGTTACCCCGATGGCGTGATGGGTCCCGAGATGATGGAGGACCTGAAAAAGCAGGCCGAGCGCTTCGGCACCGACATCCGCTACGGCATTGCCACGGCCGTCGACTTTGAGGCCCACCCGCGCCGCATTACCATCGACGAAAAGCTGGAGCTGACCGCCGACACCGTGATTATTGCCACCGGGGCTTCGGCCAAGTGGTTGGGGCTGCCCTCCGAGCAGCGCCTGAACGGCTCGGGCGTGTCGGCCTGCGCCGTGTGCGACGGGTTCTTCTACCGCGGCAAGGACGTAGCCATTGTGGGCGCCGGCGACACGGCCGCCGAGGAAGCTACCTACCTGGCCAACCTGTGCTCGAAAGTGTACATGATTGTGCGCAAGGGCGAGATGAAGGCCTCGAAAATCATGCAGAAGCGGGTGCTCGACAACCCCAAGATTGAGGTGCTCTGGAACACGATAACCGACGAAATCCTGGGCGAGCACGCCGTGGAGGCCGTGCGCGTGAAGAACGTGGTGGAGGGCACGACCCGCGACCTGGCCGTGGAAGGCTTTTTCGTGGCCATCGGCCACGAGCCCAACTCCAAAATATTCCAGCCCTACCTGCACCACGACGAGCAGGGCTACCTCAAAACCATCCCCGGCACCAGCAAAACCAACGTCGACGGCGTGTTTGCCTGCGGCGACGTGCAGGACTACACCTACCGCCAGGCCGTCACGGCCGCCGGCACCGGCTGCATGGCCGCCCTCGACGCCGAACGCTACCTGGCCGCGCTGGGCGACTAGCGGTGAATGAGGGAATGAGTGAATGTGTGAATCGGCTGAGCCTACGGGGTATACCAGCCGGTTCGGTGGGGCGTTGACCCTGCGGCATTCGCTCATTCACTCATTCACTCATTCACTCATTAACTTCTTGCTCTTGCTGAATTTTGCTAAACATTGGCTGCTACCGCTGCTACTGATCGGGCTGTTTTTAGGCTTGCCCGGCCAGCTGCTGGCCCAGCGGCGTAAGGTGCCCGCCAAAACCAAAGCCGGCGAATCCGGTAAGCGAAAGGACTTCTTCCGCATCAAAACGCCCTCCATCCGCTACGTGCGGCCCGACACCACGGTGCTCATCCAGACCGAGGAGCTGCCCGACGATAACTCCGAGGCGGCCAAGTCCATCTTCTTCAACCCGGCCCGCAAGCTCTCGATGGTGAGCGAAGACACTACTTCGCTCAACGAGGGCGAGCAGCACATCGTGGAAGTAAAGGAGCAGGTCAGGATTGATTCCAGCTGGATTCAGGTGGCCGGTTACTACGCCATCTGGGACACCCAGAACATCAACCCTTACCGGGTGGATGGCCGCCGCATCAAGGATACGCTCAACCTGCGACTCACCGAGCCCGAGAAGCAGCGCTACGCCCGCATGCCGCTCAAGAGTACCCCCATCACGTCGGGCTTCGGTTTCCGCGGTTACCGCTGGCACTACGGCACCGACCTCGACCTGAACACCGGCGACTCGGTGAAAACGGCTTTCGATGGCGTGGTGCGGCTGGTGAAGTGGGACGGCGGCGGTTACGGCAACTATATTCTGGTGCGCCACTACAACGGCATCGAAACGCTTTATGGCCACCTGCAAAAGGCGCTGGTAACGCCCGGTACCTTCGTGAAGGCCGGCGAGCTGATTGGCTGGGGTGGCAGCACGGGCCGCAGCAGCGGCTCGCACCTGCACTTCGAGGTGCGCTACGAGGGCAACCCCATCAACCCGAATGAGCTCTACGATTTTCCCGATTACAAGCTCATCAAGGACAACTTCCAGATTACGTCGGCCCTGTTCGACTATTACAGCAAGTCGCTCCGCTACCGGGGCGGCAGTGTGCCGGGGGCGGGTAGTGGTAGCAGCAGCAAGGCCCGGCCCACCCAGGCGCGCAAGGTGGTAACGCACAAAATCCGCAGCGGCGAAACCCTGTCGGGCATTGCTCAGAAATACGGCGTTTCGCAGGCCCAGCTGCGCCGCCTCAACGGTGGCACCGGCACCCTGCGCATCGGCCGCATGTTGCGGATTAAGTAGCAGTGAGGTTGGTAGTCCGTCATTCAGAGCATGTGGCTTGATGCGCCACATGCTCTGAATGACGGGCTGTTAGCTTGTCTTCTCAGTTCTCCAGACCCCAACCAACCCAGTTCCTAAAAATGAAAATTGACGTACTCGCCCTCGGGGCGCATCCCGATGATGTGGAAATGTCCTGCTCCGGCACGCTGCTGGCGGCGGCGGCGGCGGGCAAAACCATTGGCATCGTCGATTTCACCCGCGGCGAGCTGGGCACCCGCGGCACCCCCCAGACCCGGGCCGAAGAATCGGAGCGGGCCACGAAAATCCTGGGCCTGCACGCGCGCGAAAACCTGGGCATGGCCGACGGCTTCTTCCGCAACGACCGGGAGCACCAGCTGCTACTGGTGGCCGCCCTGCGCCGTTACCAGCCCGACGTGGTGCTTTGCAACGCCATCAACGACCGGCACCCCGACCACGGCCGCGCCGCCCAGCTGGCTACCGAGGCCTGCTTTCTGGCGGGCCTGCGCATGATTGAGACCCTGGGCGAGGATGGCCAGCCCCAGGCCCCCTGGCGCCCCCGCGTGGTGTACCACTACATCCAGGACCGCCAGCTACCCGCCGATTTCGTGGTCGACATCACCGCGCACTGGCCCAAGAAGTGGGAATCCATTCAGGCCTACAAAACCCAGTTCCACACCGCCGAAAGCCCCATCGACGAGCCCACCACGTACCTTTCTACGCCGGCTTTCAGCGACTTTATGGAGGCCCGGGCCCGCGAGTTCGGCCACCTCATTGGCGCGCAATACGGCGAAGGCTTTACCCGCGAGCGGCCGATTGGCGTGCGCGAGGTCACGGAGCTGATTTAGCGAATCGTACTTCTCATTAAGGTTAAAAAAGACCTTCCGGCTAGCTTAAAAGGCTAGCCGGAAGGTCTTTTTCTTTATGATTCTGACTGCGGGTAAAGTCCGGTACGAAAGCGTAGAATTCCGTCTCAGATGCCTGAATGCTGGATTTAATGTGGATGGCTAAAGTCTGATAAAGCGTTGGAATGGTCAGGTTGCCACGTTGGGCGGGTGTTATTTCGGGCATCCTTTCCAGGCTCATCCGGCTGCTCTGCCTCTCATCACGCCAACCAATGCCTCATCCCATGAAAAATGCTGCCGCTCCCATTCCGCTCGGGTTGAAACTGCTGTTCACGGCCTTTCTGGCCGTGATGGTGCCGGTGTACTGGGTCAACTACGGCCCCACCAACTTCCTGTACTTCTGCGACGTGGCGCTGCTGCTGTGCCTGATCAGTATCTGGACCGGCCACCGCCTGCCGGCCTCCATGGCCGCCGTGGGCATCCTGCTGCCCCAGGTGCTCTGGTGCACCGACTTCGTGGGCGAGCTGCTGGGCGGGCGTCTGCTGGGCATGACGTCCTACATGTTCGACCCCAACCGCTCGTTGTTTTTGCGGGGGCTCTCGTTCTTCCACGGCTGGTTGCCCTTTCTGCTGCTGTTTCTGGTGAAGCGCCTGGGCTACGACCGGCGCGCTCTGCCCGCCTGGACGCTGCTGGCCTGGGGCCTGTGCCTGGTGGCCTACTTCTGGCTGCCCGCCGCCGGTACCATCATGCCCGACCCCAAAATCCCGGTCAACATCAACTACGTCTTCGGCTTCGATGATGCCCGGCCCCAGACCTGGCTGCCCGCCCCGCTCTACCTCGTTGGCTGGCTGCTCACGCTGCTGGTCGTTATCTACCTGCCCACCCATTGGGCCCTGCGCCGCTGGCCGGCCCCGAAATTGGCGGACGTTTCGGATGAGGTAGTGATGAGCTGGGTGGGGGATAGGGGAAGGAGTATTCGTGCCAAATCAGCCTGAATGACCCAGATAGTGCGGCAAAATGTACTTTAAAGAAGGATGATTACTCAGTACGCAAAGCGCCCGGCCTGGTGTGGTCGGGCGCTTTGCGTAGGGGTGAACTGAACTCGGATTATTGGCTCAGGCTCTTCTTAAAAAGCAATGCAACGGCTGACGCCAGGCCAAGAAGGCAGCCTGCCAACAGTAAATACATCGACCAGGCAGTTGTAACGTGCGCGGTATTATTGGCAATTATGCCCCTGATGATAAACCCTGACAGAAAGGGGATGAGCAGCAGCACGCCCAAGTGCAGAGGGTGATGAATTTTCATAACGTAGCACGGTAGAAGTAGAAGGTGTTTTCAGTTACCAAGCCCTACCGCACGCCCAGCCGGTTGCGCTTCCAGGCCGAACCAGCCACGGCCGGCGTTTCCGAAGTAGTGGCAACGGTAGCGCCGGGCTTTTTCTCGGTGAGCAGCATGGCGGCCAGCACGGCGGCTACCTGGGCCGTGGCCTCGTCGGGGGCGGGGGGCTGCAGGGCGTCGGCCGGGAAATGGTCGCGGATGAAGTTGGTGTCGAAGTGGCCGCTGACAAAGGCGGGGTGGTTCAGCACGTAGGTTCCGAAGGCCAGCGTGGTTTGGATGCCGGTAATCTGGTACTCCTCGATGGCGCGCAGCATCCGGGCAATAGCCTCCTGGCGGGTCGCGCCGTGCACGACCAGCTTGGCAATCATGGGGTCGTAGTAAATCGGGATGTCCATGCCCTGCTCGAAGCCGTCGTCGACGCGCACGCCGGGGCCCTGGGGGCGCACGTAGGTCGTGAGCGTGCCGATGTCGGGCAGGAAGTTGTTCTGCGGGTCTTCGGCGTACACGCGCAGCTCCAGCGAGTGGCCGGTAATCGTTAAATCTTCCTGCCGGAAGGGCAGGGGCTGGCCCTCGGCCACGCGGATTTGCTCTTTTACCAGGTCGAGGCCGGTGATTTGCTCCGTGACGGGGTGCTCTACCTGGAGGCGGGTGTTCATCTCCAGGAAGTAGAAGTTGTGCTTATCATCAAGCAGAAACTCCACGGTGCCGGCCCCGGCGTACTGGCAGGCGCGGGCCACATCCACGGCGCAGCGGCCCATTTCGGCCCGCAGCTCGGGCGTGAGCACCGACGACGGGGCTTCCTCAATCACCTTCTGGTGGCGGCGCTGGATGCTGCACTCGCGCTCGAACAGGTGCACGATGTTGCCGTGCTCGTCGCCCAGTACCTGAATCTCGATGTGGCGCGGGCCAGTGACGAACTTTTCGATGAACACGGCCCCGTCGCCGAACGCCGACACGGCCTCGTTGATGGCCAGCTGCATCTGCTCCTCAAACTCCTCATCGGCGTGTACCAGGCGCATGCCCTTGCCACCGCCGCCGGCCGAAGCCTTAATCAGAATGGGGTAGCCTACCTCGGCGGCAATGCGCCGGGCGGTGGGCACGTCGGAAATGGCCTCGGCCGTACCGGGCACCAGCGGGATATTATAGGCCTGCACGGCCTGCTTGGCCGAGAGCTTGTCGCCCATGATGTTCATGGCCTCGGGCGAGGGACCCACGAAAATCAGCCCTGCCTGCTTCACCTGGCGGGCGAATTCGGCGTTTTCGCTCAGAAAGCCGTAGCCGGGGTGAATGGCATCGACGCCCAGCTCGCGGCACACTTCCAGGATTTTGTCGCCGCGCAGGTAGCTGTCTTTGCTGGCGGGCGGGCCCACGCACACGGCCTCGTCGGCGTAGCGCACGTGCAGGGCGTTGCGGTCAGCTTCCGAGAAGATGGCCACGGTCTGGATGCCCATTTCCTTGGCCGAGCGCAGCACGCGCAGGGCAATTTCGCCACGGTTGGCTACGAGAAGCTTTTTAATTTTTGTCATGGGGTGGGAGGGGCAGGGAGTGGATGGCGGGTGAAATAAACCAGAGATTGAACGTCATGCTGAGCTTGCCGAAGCATCTCGCGTGCTGACGGTGTATTAGTAGGGCAACGTCAGCACGCGAGATGCTTCGGCAAGCTCAGCATGACGTTCTGTTTTCCTGACGGCAACCATTTTAACACCCAAAGAAACGACCTTCCGGCCGCACCAAAAAACTGGCCGCTGGCAACCGCTAACTGCTTACCTTTGCGGATTGCCATAACTTTGCACATATTCCGGCGGTTAAGGTCGCAATCATACCCGTCGTTTCCGTTTCACATTCAACCCGTTCCCTCGTGGATCTATTTGAAAAGATTGCCGCCAACCGCGGCCCGCTGGGCAGCCACTCGCACTACGCGCACGGCTATTTCGCATTTCCTAAGCTGGAAGGCGAAATCAAGCCCCGCATGATTTTCCGCGGCAAGGAAGTACTTACCTGGAGCCTGAACAACTACCTGGGCCTGGCCAACCACCCCGAGGTGCGCCGCGCCGACGCCGACGCCGCTGCCGAGTTCGGTATGGCCCTGCCCATGGGCGCGCGCATGATGAGCGGCAACTCCAACCTGCACGAGCAGCTGGAAAACGAGCTGGCCGAGTTCATCAAGAAGCCCGAGTGCATGCTGCTCAACTTCGGCTACCAGGGCGTGGTGTCGATTATCGACGCCATGGTGGGCCGCCACGATGTCATTGTGTACGACGCCGAGTCGCACGCCTGCATTATTGACGGGGTGCGCCTGCACGCCGGCAAGCGCTTTGTGTACATGCACAACGATATGGCCAGCCTCGAAAAGCAGTTGGAGCGGGCCCAGCGCATCACCGACGCCAGCGGCGGCGGCATCCTCGTCATTACCGAGGGCGTATTCGGCATGTCGGGCAACCAGGGCGACCTGCGCGGGGTGCTCAAGCTGAAGGAGAAATTCCAGTTCCGCCTGTTCGTCGACGACGCCCACGGCTTCGGCACGATGGGCGCTACGGGCGCCGGAACGGGCGAAGAACAGGGCGTGCAGGACGGCATCGACCTTTATTTTTCGACCTTCGCCAAGAGCATGGCCAGCATCGGCGCGTTCGTAGCGGGCCCCGAGAACGTAATTGAATATTTGCGCTACAACATGCGCAGCCAGATTTTCGCCAAAAGCCTGCCCATGCCGCTGGTAGTGGGCGCGCTCAAGCGTTTGGAGCTGCTGCGCACCAAGCCCGAGCTCAAGGAAAATCTCTGGACCATCGTGCGGGCCCTGCAGAGCGGTTTGCGCGAGAAAGGCTTCAACCTGGGCACGACGACTTCGCCCGTTACGCCGGTAATGCTGGCCGGCCAGATTGGCGACGCGGTGCAGATAACCTTCGATTTACGCGAGAATTACGGCATTTTCTGCTCTATTGTGGTGTATCCGGTGGTGCCTAAGGACGTCATCATGCTCCGCCTCATTCCCACGGCCGTGCACACGCTCGATGATGTGGAGATGACCATCAAGGCCTTCGAAATTGTGCAGGAGAAGCTGGCGAAAGGCGTTTATTCCAAAGCCGAAGTGCCTGCCGGGCTGGCAGACTAGCTTTGCCCCGTCTAAATGCAAAAGCCAGCTTCCGGTCCGGGAGCTGGCTTTTGCATTTAGCACATTTTAAAGAACGGCTTGCCGCTGCCTGGAGGCATTGGGGTGGGGTATAAGGTCAAAAAGGCCCTCATGGGGCCGTAGCGGGGGTTTGAGAAATAAACTTTACAACTTGCTTGTATTTGAAATCCCTGTATATTGGAGCCGAATCTTTTCTCTTCCACACCCCATAACCCCTCCCAGATGAGCAATTTTAGCAAACTGAAGGACCTCGTAATGTCGCTCGAAGGTGACTTCGAGAAATTCTATGACAAGCAGAACTCGGCCGCCGGTACCCGCGTGCGTAAAGGCATGCAGGAGCTGAAGAACATGGCCCAGGAAATCCGCACCGAGGTGCAGAACAAGAAGAACGATGCCCCAGCTGCTCCGGCTGCTGGTGCCGCCAAGAAGGCCGCTCCGGCCGCTGGTGCTGCCAAGAAGGCCGCTCCTGCCAAGAAGAAGTAAGCAATCGGGCCGCTGTGCGGCCTTTTGCCTTACAAAAAGAAGCCCCGCCGAACTTCGGCGGGGCTTCTTTTTGTAAAAACTGAGCATGAAGCGAAGCAAGAAGCATTGTCATCCTTGCTCAAAGCGCAACATGCTCAGGATGGCAATGCTCTCATAACTAACCTAACCTTCTAAAAAGCTACACCAGCTTCAGCAGGAAGTAGTTCTTCTTGCCCTTCTGGGCCACGAGGTACTGACCCAGCAGCGGGGTTACGTCGTTGGCCATTTGCTCGGGAGCCATCTTCTCGCGGTTCAGGCTCACGCCGCCGGCCTGCATCATTTTGCGGGCCTCGCCCTTGGAGGGGAACACGACGCCGCCGGTGGCCTCGCTCAGCAGGCTGACGACGTTCATCTCGGTTAGGTCGGCACGGGGCACTTCCACCTGGGGCACGCCGGCAAATACGTCGAGCAGGGTGGCCTCGTCGAGGGAAGCCAGCTCGCCACCGCCGAACAACACCTGCGAGGCGGCCAGGGCGGCTTCGTAGGCTGCCGTGCCGTGCACGCGGGTAGTTACCTGCTCGGCCAGGGCCTTCTGCAGAATGCGCTTGTGGGGGGCCTCGGCGTGCTCAGCTTCCAGGGCCTCAATTTCCGCTTTGGTCAGCAGCGTGAACACGCGGATGAGGCGGGGCACGTCGGCGTCGGCGGCGTTGAGGAAGAACTGGTAGAACTGGTAGGGGCTGGTCAGCGAAGCGTCGAGCCAGACGGTGCCGGTTTCGCTCTTGCCATACTTGGTGCCGTCGGCCTTGGTGATGAGCTGGCCGGTGAGGGCGTAGGCCTTCGGGACTTGCTCACTGTTTGTTTCCGGCTCGCCGGCGCCCATGCGGCGGATCAGCTCGGTGCCGGTCGTGATGTTACCCCACTGGTCGGAGGCGCCCATTTGCAGGGTGCAGCCGTAGGTGCGAAACAGGTGCACGAAATCGTAGCCCTGCAGCAGCTGGTAGCTGAACTCGGTGTAGCTCAGGCCCTCGGCGCCCGAGTTTTCGTCGCCGCTGATGCGGCGCTTCACCGAATCCTTGGCCATCATGTAGTTTACGGTCAGGTGCTTGCCCACTTCGCGCAGGAAGCCCAGGAAGCCGAAGTCCTTGAACCAGTCGTAGTTGTTGACCACCAGCGCGCCGGTGGGCGAGTCGTCGAAGACCAGGAATTTCTCCAGCTGGGCCTGAATGCCGGCCTGGTTGCGGCGTAGGGCGGCCTCATCGAGCAGGTTGCGCTCGGCCGATTTGCCCGAGGGGTCGCCAATCATGCCGGTGGCGCCGCCCACCAGGGCCAGGGGGCGGTGGCCGGCGCGCTGCAAGTGCACCAGCAGCATAATGGTGGCCAGGTTGCCGATGTGCAGCGAGGGCGCGGTCGGGTCGAAGCCGATGTAGCCAGTGATGGGCTGGCCCGTGGCCAGGTGCTCTTCGGTGCCAGGCATCATGTCGTGAAACATGCCGCGCCAGCGCAGTTCTTCAATCAGGTCCATGGAAAGAGTTGTCAGGGGGTAGTTGGCAGTTGTCAGGCAGGCAATACCGCTCCGGGGCGGGGTGCCCGCTGTGGTAAGTGTCCGGATAGGGCGCAAAGGTAGCGGCTCGGCGGTACCTTTGTCACGTCTGGCGCGCTGGTGTCCGCAAATTCCTGCGCGAGCCTGACAACTGACAACTACCAGCTGATAACCCATTATGCCTGTTTCCACGCCCGACGAAATCCTGGCCCAGCTCAAGCAGCGGCAGTTCGCGCCCGTGTACTTTTTGCAGGGCGAGGAGCCGTACTACATTGATCTGGTGGCCGACCTGCTCGAAAAGCACGTGCTGCCCGAGGCCGACAAGGGCTTCAACCAGGTGGTGCTCTACGGCAAAGACACCGACGTGGCCGGTATTCTGGGCCAGGCCAAGCGCTACCCCATGATGGCCGAGCGCTCGGTGGTTATTGTGAAGGAAGCCCAGGCCGTGGCCGATCTGGAGAACGAGAAAACCTGGCCTTTCCTCGAAGCCTACTTCAAAAACCCGCTGCAAAGCACCGTGCTGGTGTTCTGCTACAAGCACAAAACCCTCGACGCCCGTAAGAAGCTGGGCAAGCTGCTGGCCGGCGACAAGAAAACGCCCGCCCCGGCCGGCACCGTACTGCTCACCAGCAAGAAGCTCTACGACAATCAGGTTATTCCCTGGCTGAGCCAGTACGTGCGCAGCAAGGGCCAGCAGATTACGCCCCAGGCCACCAACATGCTGGCCGAATACATCGGCGGCGAGTTGAGCCGGCTGACCAACGAGGTGGATAAGATGCTGCTCAACCTGCTGCCCGGCCACAGCATCGACGAGGACCTGGTGCAGCGCATGGTGGGCATCAGCAAGGAGTACAACATTTTCGAGCTGCAGAGCGCCCTGGTGCGCCGCGACGTGCTCAAGGCCAACCGCATTCTGCTCTACTTCGAAGCCAACCCCAAGAACAACCCCATCATTCCCAACCTCACGCTGCTGTTCAACTTTTTCGCGCGGCTGCTGGCCCTGCACCAGGTCGGCAACCCCAGCGAGGCCGACTGGCTGAAAATGGGCCTGCGCTTTCCCATCCAGCGCCGCGACTACCAAACCGGCCTCAAGGCCTTCGACTTCGGCCGCTGCCGCGACCTGGTACACCTCATCCGCCGCGCCGACGCCCAGAGCAAGGGAATAGAATCGGGCTCGATGAGCGACGGTGAAATCCTGCGCGAGCTGGTCTGGCTGATTCTGCACCCCGTGCCGCTGCACGCCGTAACGGGCTAGGGGCCTGCTGTCTTCTACTGATTCCCTTATGTCGGCCTTCCCCAATTTGCAGCCCCGCCTGTTCGATGCGCCCGCCCGCCGGCTGCTGGGGCAGCGCCTGGTTATGTCGCGGGAGCACGACCGGACGCCGGAGCTGTGGCGGGCCTTTATGCCGCGGCGCCGGGACATTGAGCAGGCTGTCGGCACCGATTTGTTTGCGGTGACGCAGTATCCGCCCGCGTATTTTGCGGCCTATTCGCCTAGCACTGCATTCTGCAAATGGGCGGCGGTGGAAGTGCCGGCCGGAACCGCGGTGCCGGCGGATATGGAAGCCCTGACGGTGCCCGCCGGCCGCTACGCCATCTTCGATTATCAGGGGTCCAGCCTCGACACGCGCATCTTTCAGGCTATTTTCACGGAATGGCTGCCCGCTTCGGGCGTGCTGCTCGACAACAGCCGGCCGCATCTGGAGGTGCTGGGCCCCGGCTACCGCAACGCCGACCCCAATTCGGAGGAGGAAATCTGGCTGCCCATTCGGCCACTTTAGGCTCTTTACCCAAGTGCCTACCCGAGGCAAGGGGTGCAGGGCATCGAACCAACGGAAATATTTCCGCGTTAAGTGGAAATATTTCCCTAGCTTCACTGAGCCAATTCTACTGCCATGCCTGCTGCCACTACCACTACCACCCAACCGCCTATCGTGCTTGCTCTGTCCGCGGCCGTGCGCAAGAAGTGGGCGGCCTGGGGCCGGACCGGACAGGATGCCTACGCCCTGGTGATGGAGGCCCGCAAGGGCGTGCCGGCCGCTACGGCCTTCGAAGTGGCGGCGGCCTACCAGCTGCAGGCCCAGGAGCTGGAAGCCATTTACGAGCTCTCGACCAAAACCCTGCGCACCTACTCGCAGGAAAACAAAACGCTCAGCGCCGCCCGCAGCGAAAAGACGCTTAAAATCATCAGCCTCTACAATCTGGGGGTGGAGGTGTTCGGGGAGGCCGCCGCGTTTCTGCGCTGGCTCGATAAGCCCGCCCACGGCCTCGACCAGGAGGTGCCGCTGCGCCTGCTCGAAACCAGCGGCGGCATCGATCTGGTAAGCGAAGAGCTGACGCGCATCGCCTACGGCGACCTCTCGTAGCGCGGCCGCCGTATGCTGGTATACCGCATCTGTCTGGCCAAGTACGCCGACGATTTGTTTGCCTCGGGCTACCGGGCGCGCTGGAACTACCGCGACCAGTTCGTGATTTATTCGGCCGCCACCCGCGCCCTGGCCTGCCTCGAAAACGTAGTTCACCGCAGCGGCGAAGGCCTCACCGACCAGTTCCGGGTGCTCATCATCGAAATTCCCGACGACCTGCTTATCGAGGAGATTACGCCCGCGCAGCTGCCGCAGCAGTGGGAGCAGGCCAGCCGCTACGCCCAATGCCAGCCGCTGGGCGACGCCTGGTACCGCCGGCGGAGCTCGGCCGTGCTGCGGGTGCCCTCGTCCATTGTGCCCCAGGAGTTCAATTACATCCTGCACAGCCGCCACCCCGATTTCAAGCGCATCCGCATCGTGGCCCGCGAGGAGTTTCGGTTTGATTCGCGCATCAAGCAGGCGTAGCGTCCGGTTTGTCTGCGGCTGAAGCCATGGGCTATGGAGTCAGTCTTGCCACGGGGTAGTACCTTGCCGCTTCTTCACGCCCCACCTATGCAGGTTCTCGACATCATTGCCATCTCGCCCCAGGAAACCTTTCTGGTGGGCTACCCATCCGAAACGCTGCGGCCCGGCCCCTGGGAGCTGCGGCGCAACGGCGAGCTGGTGGCCACCGTGGAAGTAACCGGCCAGGCCGCTACCGAGGCCGACCAGAAAGGCAAGCTGGCCCCGCCCGGCGTGGTGATGTGCCGGGGCCGCATCGACCGGAAAGGGTTCGATTTCACCCGCGACGAGGTGACGCTGGTGCTGCCGGCGCAGTAGAATTGGGAGAAGTGCAGTTACAGCACCCGTAGCTGCCCAATGTGCAAATCGGCCGTCAGGTCGTAGACGCGGGCGCCGCCGGTCGGGATTTCCAGGTCCAGGACTTGCTGGGCGCTCAGGTTTTCGAGGTACATGGCCAGGCCGCGGAGCGAGTTGCCATGGGCTACCACCAGTACGTGCTGGTCGTGTGCGAGGTGGGGCCGGATGTGGGCTTCGTAGTAGGCCACGGCTCGCTCGCGGGTCTGGGCCAGGCTTTCGCCGCCGGGCGGCACCAGGTTGTAGCTGCGCCGCCACTGCTGCACCTGCTCGGCCCCGTACCGGCGGGCGGTTTCGGCCTTGTTGAGGCCCTGCAGCTGGCCGTAGTTGCGCTCGTTTAGGGCCTTGTTGCGGTGGATGGACAGGGCGGTCTGGCCGAGGTCCTCCAGAATCAGGCGCAGGGTTTCGTTGGCCCGCTTCAGCACCGAGGTAAAGGCCACATCGAAGCGGAAGCCCCGGAGCCTGGTGGCCGCGTCGTGGGCCTGCTGCTCGCCCAGCGGCGTCAGCTCCACGTCCAGCTCGCCAGTGAACAGGTTTCGGAGGTTGTACACGGACTGACCGTGGCGCACAAGCACGAGCTGAGCCATTGAAGCGGGGATGTGTGAGCTGAGGCTGCCGGCAACCTACCACCCGGCAGATGGCGGCCGCATGAAGTAACGGCAACGTAGAGAAGCGTAGCGGGCAGTAGTCCAAAAAAATACCCCGACACAACGTGCCGGGGTATTGGGGAGGGGGGGCGTAGCCTGCAGTTGGCGCCGTTTACGCACCGAGGGTAGCGCGATGAGCCGCAATGCCGGCCAGCGCGGCCGTGAGCACATCTACCTGGCCCTGCACCTGGGCGGCGTCTACGGTTTTGAGGAAGCGGTCGGTGCCGGCGGTGCTGCGGTTGCTGCGCATGATTTTCTTGCGCTGGGCCTGGAGCAGCTCCAGGTTGTCGAGGGCATCCTGCTGCTGCTGGGGCGTGAGGCCGGGTAGGGCGGCCTGGCCCTGAGCGGTCAGAATCTCCCCGTCTTTTTTGGCCAGGGCGGCCGCGCCGCTGGCCTGGCTGCGGTCGGCGCGCTCGTCGGCCAGGTCGAGGCCGGTGTCGCGGTAGCTGTAGGTTTTAAGCTCGAAATTGACGTCGGCGGTGGCCGCGTCGCACTCGGCCCAGGTGGTGAGCAGGCTGTAATCGGGACTCATGGGCATAAGGGGGTAAAGGATTAATGAAAAGAAGGTTACTGCGCTAAATATAGGCGGCGGCTAATTCGTTTGCAAGTAGGCCGGCAGCAGCGCCGTGGCCAGGGCTTCGGCCTCGGCGAGCAGGCCGGCCGCCTGGGCCCGCAGGCGGTGGTAGCGCCCGACTTCGGCAGCGGAAAGGGGGGCGGCGCGATGCGCCAGCCAGGCCCGCAGCCAGCGGGCGTGGTCGAGGGCGCGGGCCGGGTCGGTGGGGTCGGCGGCCTGGGCCAGGGCCGCGGCCAGGGCCTGGGCGGCGGGCGTATCGGGGGCGGCGACCGGGGGCGCGGCGGGGTTGGGCGGCGGGAGCAGGGCGGGCAGGGCGGCGGCCCAGCGGGCGGCTACGTGGGCGCGGGCGGCCAGCGCGTCGGCCTCGGCCAGCAGCCCTTCGGCGCGGTGGCGGCACACCCGCTGCCGGAAGTCGAGGTCGGCCGCCTCGGGGGCGGGCGTGAAGGGGGGCAGGGCCGCGCCGGGGCCGGGGTGGGCGGGCACGGCGGGCGGGGGCAGCTGCAACAGCAGCGGCAGCAGCACCACCCGCACGGCCGCCGACAGAGGCCGCCGCCCGCTTTCCAGGTCGCGCACCAGCGGCGCACTGATGCCCAGGTACAGCGCCAGCTCGGCCTGCGTGAGGCCAAACCAGGCCCGTACGCGGGCTATCAGCGAATCAGGCGGGGGTAAACGGGACATGAGAAAGGGCAGTTGCGCTGTTTCTGGTAACTTAAACGAAAAACAGCGCACCATAGCCAGGCTATGGTGCGCTGTTTTAAAAATAATTGCCTGAAAACAGCGCAAAGGGCCGGCGGGCCCCAGTCGCGCCCGGCCCGGTCAGGCCTGGGGCCAGACGGCGTACTCGGCCTCCGAAAGCCGTTGGGCCAGGCCCGGCTCTACCACCTGGGCCTCGGCGTAGCTCAGGCCATAGAGTAGGTACACGAGGTGGTCGAGGCGCTGGTCGAGGCGGCGGATGCGGGCTTGCAGCTGGCTTTGCGCCGTAGCCCCGGTGGCCGCCCGTAGCTGCGGGTGCAGCGCCAGCAGCTGCCCGACAAAGGCCACGATGGTATCGTGGTGCTGCTGGTCAGTGTCTTTTAGTAATCTGAATGGTAAAGATTCAAGCTCGTTAGTACCAACATTGTTATTTGTACTAGTTAGCTTGAACCTCCATTGAAATAGTTTAGAATTTAGTAGCGCAAGCGCATATGATAAATCATATTGGCCTGATTTAACTTTGACTACTGAATTAGTAGAATCTGCAAAATAACAATCCGGTTCAATGATAGTGGCAACAATTCTTAGTTTTTCGTCTACGCCTGTTATGCGTTGAGTAGCTATCCTCTGTAACTTAACAACTGCTTTAGGATTGTTGTGTATTAAAAATTCTTCTTCATCAAACCATTCTCTAAATCCTTGGCTCAGTTTACTATTTTGTATGTATCTGCCTACTTCGACCCCCTTTAGCATTCTAGCTTTATTAGGGGTTTGATCTATGTACTTTCTAAGTATAGTTTGATTGACTTCACCACGAGTTATTTTGAAGCCAGTTTTGTGGTCATCAAATCTCACCACTTCATCATTAGAGTAAATATTCTTTAGAATACTCCAATCCAGCTCATCAATCAAAGGAACAGGTAAATTCTTGCTGTCAACTTTTTTTAATTCTTTTAATTGAATAGTAGCAGCCTTGTGCTGTTCGTTAAGGTTGTTGCCAGGATAAGTATTAATTGTAAACTTTTTTGCAGGCTTAATGATGTCTTTGGTGCCTATTAGAATTACGGTTGATAACTTAGCTTCAAGAAATATCCGATTTATAGGATTGTCTTTTTGAGGAAAGCAATCAATTGATAAGTCTCGGCTTGACTTAAAGACGAATGCTCTGCTTTTAGCGCAGCTTATATCGGCCAAAATGGATAAGGGGATTATTAAACCAAATTGTCCCGAAGGCTTGCATAGGTCTATGAACTTAATGACGAAAAATCGAAATAAATTCAACTTACCGCCTAGTGCATCTTTATATTTTTTATTTTCTATAAGGTACTTATGTATCAGTTCATGAGGTGAATCAGAACCAAGGCGTTCTTTTTCCAGAACATCATACGGCGGGTTGCCAATCACGGCATCGAAGCCACCTTGCCGGAACACGTCGGCAAACTCGTCGCGCCAACTGAAGGGCTTCACGGCGCGCTCGGTGCCGGGGGCGAAGTCCAGCTCGCCGTCGTAGAAATCAATATCGACCAGCGAGTTGCCCACCCGGATGTTCTGGTCGATGGTGGGCAGCACCCGCTCCAGGCCCAGGCTCTGCTGCATACTGGCCGAGGTTTCGCCTTCGAGGCACTTGAGCAGCAGCGAGAGTTTGGTGACTTCGACGGCCTGCTCGTCGAGGTCGACGCCGTAGAGGTTGTTGAGCAGAATGGTTTTTTTGACGGCCGTAGTCAGGTGGCCGTCGGGGGTGAGGGCCTTGCCGCTGCCGGGGGGGCGGGCGGCCGGGCCGCCCTTTTTGGCCGGGCCGGCCGGGGCCAGCGTGGGCGGCAGGGCGGCTTTGGGGTGGGTCTGGTAGTAGTTGAGGTGCCAGTCGAGCAGGAACTGGTAGGCCCCGAGCAGGAACGAGCCCGAGCCGCAGGCCGGGTCGACGATGCGCAGCCTGGCCACCTGCTGGGGGCTGCTGCCCTCGCAGAGCTTGCCCACGGTTTGCTTCACGATGTACTCGACGATATAGGCGGGGGTGTAGAACACGCCGCCGGCCTTGCGCACCTCGGGCTTCTCCTCGATAACCACCGTGCCGTCGGCCTGCAGCTCGATGACCTTGCCCAGGAACCGCTCGTAGGCCGAGCCCAGGATGTCGGCCCCGATAACCGAGAATTCGTAGGGCGACTCGGGGTAGTAGAGGCCGTTGATGAGGGGCGTCAGCACGTCGTCGCCCAGCTGCACCTTAGCCGACAGCTCGTCTTTGCCCAGGTCGAAGAGGCCGGAGTTGTAGCGGTTCTGGGCCTCGCGGAAGCGGCCGAGCAGGGCTTTATAAATGCTGCCGTCTTTGCCCTTGGTTTTGAGCACGGCCTGCAGGTCGCCGTAGGCTTCCACGCCGCGGTCTTCGGTGATGCGCAGGAAGATGAGCCGGTCGAGCAGCATCTGCACCAGAAACCGGAGCTGCTCGGCATCGAGCCGGGGGTTGCGGGCGGCTAGGCCCCGGGCCAGGGCGGCGCGCATCTGCTCCAGCGTATCGAGAAAGGCCCGATCCACGGTTTCCTTGCCCCGGCGGTTGGAGCCGCTGGCCACAAACCGGTCGAGGTTGCCGCGCAGCACGCTTTCCTTGCTGAAGTTGTCCCAGAGGAAATCGAACTTGTCGGCGTACTCATCGAAGGTGAGGTAGTGCAGGCGGGCCTTGCGGGCCTTGTCTTTGGGGTCGGGCTGCACGGTGCAGTCGTAGACGGCCAGCTCCTCGAAATCGGTGAGCAGGCTCAGGGCCATTTTGGCGTTCCAGCCGTAGCGGCGCACCTGGTAGGCGGGCTGCACGTCGTCTTTGATGTCGACGCTGGGCTTTTTGGCTTCCAGGAAGAACAGGTTTTGGCCGCCGGGCAGCCGGAAGAGGTAGTCGGGGGCCTTGGTGGCTTTGCCCACCCGCACTTTGGCTTCGTGCACCACCTCGCAGTAGGCCGAGGAGGCGCCGTTGTCGTTGTTGACGTCCCAGCCCAGGGCTTTAAAGAAGGGGTTGATGTAGTGAATCCGGACTTCGGTTTCGCTGTATCGGCCGCGCTTGTAGTCGGGCAGCTGGTGGGTAAAGTTCTCGACGAGCCGGGCAATTTCGAGCCGGGCCTGCTCTTTGGATAGCGGTTGAAACATGCAGTGAATAGGGTAGGAGCGCCGGGCGAAACTGCCGCGCCGGAGCCAAGCTAAGCATAGCCGCACTACGGGGCAAGTTGGGGCGGGTGATGAAAGGGGGATAAAAGGCTAAAACCAGCTCCCCCAGTACACCAAACCACCCGCCTGCCGCGTTAAAACCGCCAGTAATGCCCATTCCGGGGCAACCCCGCCCGAACTTTTCGCTACTTTTGGCTTCCGCCCGTCGCCGCCAACCGGGCGCGGGACCTTTCTTGCGCAACTCCTCCTTGATGAACCTATTCCCCCGTCTGGCGCTGGCTGCCACCCTTGGCGCCGCCGCCCCGCTGGCCGCCCTGGCCCAGCAAACGCAGGTATTTACGTCTGATGAACGCTTTTTTCAGGAAGGCCTGGAGCTGTTCGACAAGGGCAAGTACGGGGCTGCCCAGCAGGCCTTCCGGCAGTACCAGGGCCAGGTGGAGCGCCGCGCCGGCCAGTTGGCCCCCGGCCGCCTCGCCGATGCCGAGTACTACGACGCCGTGGCCGGCCTGCAATTGCTGCACCCCGATGCCGAGGACCGCATCCTGTCGTTTGCCGCCAACAACCCCGCCCACCCCAAGGCTAGCCAGGCCTACTTCGAGCTGGGCCGCTTCTACTTCAATAAGAAGGACTACGTGCGCGCCATCGACTACCTGCAGAAGGTGGGGCCCGACAACCTGAGCGACGACCAGCGGGCCGAGTCGGAATTCAAGCTGGGCTACAGCTACTTCGCCCAGAAAGAGTTCGACAAGGCCCGTTTGCAGTTCGACCGCAACAAGGCCGGCCAGCACCAGTACCGCTACGCCAGCGCCTACTACGCCGGCTACCTGGCCTACCGGGCCGGCGACTTCGAGGGTGCCCGGCGCGACTTGGCCGTGGCCGAGCAGAACGACGCCTACCGGCCCGTAGTGCCGGCGCTCATGGCCCAGATTCTGTACAAGGAGGGCGACTACGACGGCCTGATTGCCTACGCCCCCGAGGCCCTGCGCCAGACCCCGCCGCCCCAGAGCGCCGACGAGATACAATTGCTGCTGGCCGATGCCTACTACCAGAAGCAGGATTTCAAGGAGGCCGCCGGCTACTTCGATAAGTACGCCGCCGGCCGCCGCAAAATCGAGCCCGAAGTGCAGTACAAGGTGGGCTACGCCAACTTCCGGCAGGGCGATTTTAAAGGGGCCATTGCCAGCTTCAAGGGCGTGGCCGCCCGCCGCGACTCGCTGGGCCAGAACGCGGCCTACCACCTGGGGTTGAGCTACCTGAAAACCAACCAGAAGCAGCTAGCCCTGAATTCGTTCGGGGCTGCCCGCCAGCTCACCTTCGACAAGAACATCACCGAAAACGCCACGCTCAAGTACGCCCAGGTAAACTACGAGCTGGGCAACTCGGCCGAAACGGTGGCCGCGCTGCGCGACTTCCAGAAACGGTTTCCGCGCTCCAAAAACCAGCCCGCCGTCGATGAGCTGCTGAGCGAGAGTTTCCTGAATTCCTCGGACTACGCCCAGGCCCTCAACTACCTCGACAAGCTCGACGACCGCAGCGCCAAGCTGAATGCCACCTACCAGCGGGTGGCCTTTTTGCAGGCCGCCACGCTTTTCAACGACAACCGCTACCAGGAGGCGCTGCCGCTGCTCGACAAAAGCCTGCGCTACCCCGAAGACGACGCGCTGCGCGCCGGCGCCCAGGTGCTCAAGGGCGACATCTACTCGTACGGCCAGCAGTACCCGGCCGCCATTACGGCCTACCAGGCCGCGGCCCGCACCAGCCGGCGCCGGGGCGCGGCCGATACCGACTACGACCAGCAGGCCCGCTACGGGCTGGGCTACGCCTACTACAACACCAAGGACTACGCCCAGGCCCGCCAGCAGTTCCAGGCCTGGCTGCGCGACCCGGTAGCCAAACCCGCCGACGCCAACTATTACGACGTAACCCTGCGCCTGGGCGACCTGGCCTACCTGGCCAAGCAGTACCCCCAGGCCCTGGAGCAGTACGAGCAGGTGATAAAGGCCAACGCCGCCGACAAGGACTACGCCTACTACCAGAAAAGCGTGGTGCTGGGCCTCATGGGCCGCCGCGACGAGGCCGCCGCCAGCCTGAGCACCCTGCTCAAAACCAACCCCAACTCGCGCTACGCCGACGACGCGGTGTACCAGCAGGCCCAACTCGACTACGAGGCCGGCTCGTTCCAGGCCGCCGTCGATGGGTTCTCGCGCCTGATTACCAACCGGCCCAACTCGCCGCTCATTCCGCAGGCCCTGCAGAAGCGCGGCATTGCCTACCAGAACCTCAACCAGCACGACAAGGCGGCCGACGATTTCAAGCGGGTGCTGAGCCAGTTTCCGCGCACCAAGTCGGCCCAGAGCGCCATCTATAGCCTGCAGGAAAGCCTGAGCGCCCAAGGCAAAACGGAGGAGTTCGACCAGTACCTGGCCCAGTTCCGCCAGCAGAACCCCGACAGCAAGGCCGCCGAAAGCGTGGAGTTCGAAGCCGCCAAGTCGCTGTACCTGGCCGAGAAGTATGCCCAGGCCATCCCGCGCCTCGAAGGCTACCTCAAGCAGTACCCCAGCACCGTGCTGGCCGCCGACGGCCGCTACTTCCTGGCCGACTCCTACCTGCGCACCGACCGCAAGGCCGAGGCCCTGCCGCGCCTGAAGGCCGTGGTAGAGGAAAACAAGAGCGAGTTCGTGAACCGCGCCGTGGGCCGGCTGGCCGATCTGGAGTTTGAAAACAAGAACTACGCCGAGGCCGCCAAGTACTACGCCCGCCTCCGCGAGGTGTCGCAGAACAAGCGCGAGGTGGCCAACGCCGGCATCGGGCTGCTGAAAAGCTCCTACGAGGCCGGCGACCTGGAAACCACCCGCCGCGTGGCCGGCGAGCTGCAAACCCAGGGCGGCCCCGCGCTCAACGCCACCAACCTGGCGCTGCTGTATCTGGGCAAAGCCAGCCTGAAAGCCGGCAACCTCGACCAGGCCGCCACCGAGCTGACCACGGCCGCCACCACGGCCAAGGACGAGAGCGGGGCCGAAGCCCAGTACCTGCTGGCCCAGACCCGGTTTCAGCAGAAGAAGTACCCCGAAGCCCTCGACGCGGCCTACAAGAGCAACGCCGACTTCGCCGCCTACGACCTGTGGCTGGGCCGCGCCTTCCTGCTGATTGCCGACATCTATAAGGAGCAGGGCGAAATATTCCAGGCCCGCGCCACGCTCAACTCCATCATCGACAACAAATTCCCGGTGGCCGAAGTGGTGGCCGGCGCTAAAGAGCGCCTCGCCGCCCTGCCCGCCGACGCCACCCCCGCGGCCCCCGCCACGCCCGCACCCACCGGCAAAGCCCCCGCCAAAATCCCCAAGCCCAAAAGCCCCGCCCGCAACTCCCTCATGGCCCCCACCGACACCACGGCCACGCCCCGTTAACGGGTGTAGAGACGCGACCCTTCGCGTCTCGTCGTTGAACGGTTTGCCATTGAACGGCCGGCCACCAAACGGGCCGCTTGTCCAGGTTCCGGCAACCGGCCAACGAGCTGTTCAACGACGAGACGCGAAGGGTCGCGTCTCTACATCGATGATTTAGCCAAGGTGTCGCATCAATCTACTAATCAGCTTTAAAACAGGGGAGAGGCGTCAGGAAACCAGGTTATCAGAAACGATAGCCTAAGCCCTAACTCCTAAGTCCCTAAGCCCTAACCATGACCCATAAACTCCTGGCCGCCGCCGCCCTGCTTACCGTTGCCGTCCCGGCCTTTGAGGCCCGGGCCCAGAAAACGCGCGGCACGATTGAGGACGCCGAAATTGAGATTGTGAAGGAGCGGGTGAACGAGCTGCCCACCGCCACCCGCAACTTCGAGAAGGTGAAGATTGAGGCCCCGGCCAAAACCACCACGGCCCCCGCCTACACCTACCCCGACTTCCGGCTGCCGGCCGACAAGCTCAACCCCACGGTGCGCGTGCTCACCATCCGGCAGGAGCAGCTGCCCGAGCTGACGGGCAACTACCTCAAGGCCGGCATCGGCAACTACGGCACCGCCTACGGTCGGGCTTACCTGCACAACACCCGCTCAGAAAACGCCAGCTACGGCCTCGATTTCAAGCACCTCTCGTCGAGCCGCGGACCCGTGGACCGCGAGAACTCGCGCCAGAGCCAGACCAGCCTGGGCCTGAACGGCGAAACCTACAGCGGCCCGCTGGTGCTGGGCGCCAAGGTGAACCTGGGCCGCGAGCGGTACAATTTCTACGGCTACAACCGCAACGTTATCGAGCTGCCCAAGTCCGACAGCCTCAAGCAGGTGTTCAAGCGGGCCGGCGTGCTGGTGTACGCCCGCAACCGCGCCCGCGACGCCGCTTTCCAGTACGATGTGGGCCTGGGCTACAACTACTGGTCCGACGCTTTTAAAGCCAGCGAAAGCAACCTGTACGCCACGGTGCGCTCGACCTACAAGCTTACCGAAACCAGCCAGGTGCGGGTCGATGGTGACCTGTCGTTCATTTCTCACAAGGATGCGGTAACCGACACCCGGCCCTTTTTCCAGGTGACGCCGGCCTTCGAAACCACCCTCAACCGCCTCAACCTGCGCGTGGGCGCCACGCTGGGCTACACCGGCGACACCATTACCGATGCCCGCCAGTTCAACGTATTGCCGGCTCTACGGGCCGCCTACACCGTTACCGAGGACAAGTTTGTGGTGTACGCCGGCCTGGGCGGCGGTTTGCAGCGCGTGACGCTGTACGACCTGAGCACTGAAAACCCCTGGCTGGCCCCCAACGTGCGCGTGGCCGACACCCGCCGCGGCCCCACGCTCTACTTCGGCTTCGATGCCACGCCCGCCCGCGCCCTGGAGGTAAAGGCCCGCGTGACGCTATCCAACGACCGGAACCTGTACTTCTACAACAACTCGGCCCTCGATACCACCAAGTTCGATCTGGTATATGATAAGAAGTCGACCCAGCTGTTCAACCTGCACGGCGAGGTGGTGTACAATGCTGCCGAGCAGCTGCGCCTGGGCCTGAAGGCCGACTACAACGGTTACAACGTGAAAACCCTCGCTCAGCCCTTCCACCGGCCCAAGTTCCAGTCGACGTTGTTCGGCTCGTACAATTTCTACGACAAGCTGCGTGTGGGCCTGGAGCTGTACACGCTCAGCGCCAGCTACGGCAGCGGGCGGCGCGCCGGCAGCTTCCCCGGCGGCAGTCTGAACCGTGAGCCCCGCCTCACCGACACCGTTATCGACCTGAACCTGCGCGGCGACTACCAGCTGACGGAGCAGTTTTCGGTGTTTCTGATGGGCAACAATCTGCTGGGCCGCAGCAATATGCAGTACCTCAACTACCCGGTAAAAGGCATCAATGTGCTGGGCGGCGTGAGCTACCAGTTTTAGGCTGAAGCAAATCCGGCTTATCTTCCTGCTCAGGCAAGGGCCTTATCCCGCTGGCGCAACCGTAACCACGGTTCGTGTCAGGGAGATAAGGCCTTTTCTTTGGCAGAATAGCCAGTGAAAACCCGGTCGACATTCCGAAAAAGCGGTATATCTAGTCATCATTCCGTACATTTCGACTTCTATTGCCTGCTCTGTCCGACTCCTAAGCCTATGCTCGCTGACCATATCCGCGCCCTGCTCCAGCACCACGACTGCGTAATCATCCCCGATTTTGGGGGGCTGATTGCCGAATATGCCCCGGCCCGTATTCATCCGGTGCGCCACACGCTGGCCCCTCCGGCCAAGCGCGTGGCCTTCAACCAGAGCCTGACCCGCAACGACGGGCTGCTGGTGGATGCGCTGAGCGCCCGGCTGAACGTGAGCACGGCCCAGGCCCGCGAACTGGTGCAGCAGGCTGTGCAGCGCATGCAGCAGGAGCTGGCCGCCAGCCACCGCACCGAGCTGAGTGGGGTAGGTGCTTTCCAGCAGGCCCCCGGGCGCGGGCTGGAGTTCGAGTACACCGGCTCCGTGAATCTGCTCGGGGCCAGCTTTGGGTTGCCCGAGCTGGTGTCGCGGCCCGTGCGGGCCACCGATGCGCTGCTGGCCCGCGAGCGGCCCGCCGCCGCGCCGCAACTGCGCACCCGCCGCCTGGGCTGGGTTTGGCGCACGCTGGGCGCTACGGCCATTGCCGGTCTGGTGCTGTCGGCCAACTACATGTTTGCCGACCTGACGGGCTACCTGCCCGAGGCCTGGCGGGGCCTGCCAGTGGCCCGGCCCACTGCCCCGGCTCCCGCGCCCGCCCGTCAGCAGGCCAGCCTGAGCAGCGCCGCCACCCGCCTCACCGAAAGCCCGGCCGCCGCATCCCAGAATGACTGGGACGCCGTAGCCACCGATGCGGGCCTGAGCGCGTCCGCCGCGAAAACCTCTACTGCAACGGCGGCCCCCGCGGCTGCCCCGGCCGCCGTAAAATCCGCCGCCCCAACCGTGCCGGCCAAGGCCATCCGGCCCGCGCTGACGATTGCCGGTACGCCCGACCAGGGCACAAAGCCCGCCGCTGCGAAAACGGCCACGAAGGCTCCCGTTAAGGCCAAGCCGCCGGGCTGGGAGAAAGCCGCCGCCACCAATGCAACCGCCGGGGCTTCGGCCGCGACTGTTAGTAGCCGCACGGGCCGTTACTACGTCATTGCCGGTTCCTACACCACGCTGGTCAACGCCGAGAAGGGGCGGCAGGCGCTGGTACGGCTGGGCCATCCGGCTCGCGTGCTGCTGCCCGCGCCCGGTAGCCGGCAGTTCATGCTTTCGGCCGCCGACTTCCCCGACCGCACCTCCGCCGACCGGCAGGCCACCATCCTGCGCAAGCGCATGGGCGATTTGTGGATCAAACAGTATTAGTATTTGTGCTTAGCTGATAGTGCGTAGAAATTCGTCATCCTGAAAAAGGCAATATTTTCCCCGGCGGCAGAAGTCCTTGCGACGAATTTGCGGCCTGGGAATACTGCCTTCTTCAGGATGACGTTCTTTTACCGCCCGCTCAGCCTTGCACTCCGTAGTTTCATCAGCCGAAGCCCTATTACCTAAGTCCCTAAGCCCTAAAAATGACGCTTCTGTCTCTGTTTCTGCAACTCCAGGTGGGCGACCCGACCGCCATACCCGCCGGCTCGCCGGCCGCCGCCGACTCGGCCGTAACGGCCGCCAACCAGGCCGTCGCCGAAGCCTCGGGCCTCTCGCTGATTGACCTGGTAATTGCCGGGGGCTGGATTATGGTGCCGCTGTTTCTGCTGCTCTTCCTCACGGTGTACATCATGCTGGAGCGCTACCTCACCATCCGCAAGGCCGGGGCCGTGCCCGAATCGTTTATGCCCGGTATCGGCAACCTCATGGTGAAGGGCGACTTGCAGGGCGCCAAAATGCTGTGCGCCCAGAACCCCACGCCGCTGGCCCGCATGATTGAGAAGGGCATCCGCCGCGTTGGTCTGCCGCTGAACGAAATCGAAGCCAGCGTGGAAAACGTGGGCAAAATCGAAATTGCCCGCCTCGAAAAGAACATCAACGTGCTGGGCATTGTGGCCGGCATCGCGCCCATGCTAGGCTTTGTGGGCACGATTATCGGCGTAATCAAGATTTTCTACGCCATCAGCTCGACTGGCGACTTCGGCATTGCCCAGATTTCGGGCGGTCTGTATACTAAAATGGTCACTTCGGCCGCCGGCCTCATCATCGGCATCATTGCCCACATCGGCTACCACTGGCTCAGCATCATGGTCGAGCGCATGGTTTTCCGCATGGAAAACTCCGCCATCGAGTTCATGGATATTTTGCAGGATAATTAATGAGTTATCAGTTGTTAGTTGCCAATTGTCAGGTCAGAAGAATTAGACCTGACAACTGGCAACTAACAACTAACAACTGATAACTGATAACTGGCAACTGACAACCTATTATGAATCTCAGCCGGCGCCGTAAGCTTTCTTCGCACGTCGAGACCAGCTCGATGAACGACATCATGTTCTTTCTGATGCTGTTCTTCCTGATTGTGTCGACGATGGTGAACCCGAACGTGATCAAGCTCATGTTGCCCAATGCCCGCTCGGGCAAGCAGGCCATGAAGCAGCCCATCACCATTTCGGTTGATGCGGCCGGAACCTACTTCCTCGACCGCACGCCCATCACGCCCACCGAGCTGGAGCCCGAGCTGGCCCGGCGCATCGCCGGCCTCGAAAGCCCCACCGCCGTACTTCGGGTAGATGCCTCGCTCAACGTACAGAAGCTGGTCGATATCCTCGAAATCGGCAACCGCCTGAAAATCAAAATGGTGATGGCCACCCAGGCCCAGCAGGGAAAATGAGTTGTTAGTTGTCAGTTACTAGTTGTCAGGCTGTTTAGCGAATGCCTACTGACAACGACCAGCAGACCCCTCTTCACTAACAACTGACAACTAAGTACTTACAACTACCATGGAATACCGCGAAGAGCACCGGCGCGAGGCGTTTATCGGAACCGTGATTTTTCACGTGGCCCTGGCCGTGCTGTTCTTTTTCGCCGTGTTCAAAGGCCCCGACCCGCCGCTTGATACGCTGGGCGGCGACGGGGTGGAGCTGAACTACGGGGTGGACGAGGTGGGCTCGGGCGACATCCAGAGCCAGGCCCCGGCCAACGAATCCAGGAACCGCGAGGACAGCCGCCCGCCGGCCGCCCAGCCCGACCCCACACCGCCCCAGCCCACCGCCCAACCCGACCGCACGCCGCCTACCGAGCAGCGCGTGGTAACCAGTGAGGCCGAGGAAAGCCCCGTAACGGTGCCCCCGACGCCCAAGCCCGCCCCGCCCCGTGAGGAAGTGAAACCCACGCCCGAGCCCGTACGCCCCAAGGTCGACCAGCGTGCCGTGTTCACGCCCCGCGCCAACCAGGCCGATGGGGGCGGCAACGGCGTAAACGGCAGCAGCAACGCGCCCACCGGCAACAACAACGGCGACAACCCCGGCACCGTGGGCGACAAGGGCGACCCGCGCGGCACCTACGACGGCAAAGCCTACTCGGGCGAGCCCGGTAGCGGCGGCCGCGGCACCAGCCCCGGCAGCGGCGGCCTCGATATGGCCGGCTGGGCCTTCGTCAACCGCCCCACCGCCCCGGCCATCGACAACACCTCGGGCTTCATCCGCTTTAGCATCAAGGTAAACGCCGATGGCGAGGTGGAGTCCGTGCGTAAGGTGTCGGGCAACGTGTCGCCGGCCCAGGAGAAAGCCTGCCGCGACGCGCTGGAAAGTGCTGAGTTTCGCCGCACCAACTCGGCTAACGGCGGTGCCACCGGCTTCTACACGTTCAAATTTACAGTGCGCTAAGCCGCTGTCTAGCGGCCCAGTTGCAGCCAAATAAACCGCCGCCGCTCCGGGATACTGGGGCGGCGGTTTGCGTGTGGAGCGATGCTCCCGTTACCTTTGCAGCTCCCAACCGGCCCGCGTCATGACCTACCAGCAAACTCTTGACTACCTCTACGCCCGGCTGCCCATGTTTCAGCGGGTGGGGGCGGCGGGCTACAAGCCGGGGCTGGAGCGCACCGAGGCGCTGGCGGCGGCTACCGGCCACCCCGAGCGGCAGTTTAGGAGTGTGCACGTGGCCGGCACCAATGGCAAGGGCAGCTCCAGCCATTTGCTGGCGGCGGTGTTGCAGGCGGCCGGCTACCGCGTTGGCCTCTACACCTCGCCCCACCTCAAGGAGTTCACCGAGCGAATCCGCCTGAATGGCCAGCCGCTGGCCCCGGAGTTTCTGGTGGAGTGGGTGGCGCGCTGGCGGTCCACGTTCGAGCAGGTGGAAGCTTCGTTTTTCGAGGTGTGCGTGGCGCTGGCCTTCGACTACTTCGCCCAGCAGAAAGTAGACGTGGCCGTGGTGGAAACGGGCCTGGGCGGCCGGCTCGACTCAACCAACATCCTGCAACCGCTCGTCTCGCTCATCACCAACATCAGCCCCGACCACCAGGCCCTGCTCGGCGCCACGCTGCCGCTGATTGCGGCCGAAAAAGCCGGCGTCATCAAGCCCGGCACTCCCGCCATCATCAGCCAGGCCCAGCCCGAAGTGGCGGCCGTGTTCGGGCAGAAAGCTGAGCAGGAGGGAGCCCCGCTGCTGTTTGCCGACCAGCACTACCGCGCCGAGCTGCTGCGCGAGCCGGCCGCCGATGAGGCCGTGCAGCACCTGCGCATCTGGCACGAAAAGCAGGTGCTGCTGGAGGAGGTGGCGCTGGGTTTGGTGGGCGACTACCAGCGCCTGAACCTGCCCGGCGTGCTGGCCACGGTGGCCGAGCTGCGCCGCCAGGGCTTTATTATCGAAGAACGCCACCTGCGCGAAGGCCTGCGCGACGTAACCCGCCTGACCGGCCTGCGGGGCCGCTGGACCATCCTGGGCCGCCAGCCGCTGGTAGTCTGCGACACGGGCCACAACGAGGCGGGCATCCGCTTCATCGTGGCCCAGCTGGCGCGCCTGCCGAAGCGGCGGCTGCACTTCGTGCTGGGCGTGGTGCAGGACAAAGACATCAGCCAGATGCTGGCCCTGCTGCCCCGGGAGGCTACCTACTATTTCTGCCAGGCCACCATTCCGCGGGCCCTGCCGGCCACCGAGCTGGCCGAGCGCGCCGCCACCCTGGGCCTGACGGGCACCACCTACGCCTCGGTGCCGGCCGCCGTGGCCGCCGCCCGCGCTGCTGCTGAAGCGGATGATGTGGTCTTCATCGGCGGCAGTACCTTTGTGGTGGCCGAGATTGAGGAGCTGTAGGTTCGTTTTTCGTTGTTGGTTCTTCGTTTTTCGGCTCCAACGGAAAAGGAATTCAGCAACGAAAAACGAAAAACCAATAACGAAAAACGAAAAGTGAGCAGAAGTAAACTCCGGCGCTTTGCCGCCAACGCCGAGCGCGAAACCATTGTCGAGCCGGGAAAGGCCACATACGAGCAACTGGCCGGCCGCTGGCACGCCGACTTTTTTAAAAATGACCATCCGATTACGCTCGAAGTGGGCTGCGGCAAGGGCGAGTACACCGTGGGGCTGGCCGCGCGCTACCCCGCGCGCAACTTCCTGGGCCTCGACATCAAGGGCGACCGAATCTGGAAGGGCAGCACTCTGGCCCTGGAGCAAGGCCTGAGCAACGTGGGCTGGCTGCGAACCCGCGCCCACGAGCTGGCCGCGCATTTCGCCCCCGGCGAGCTGCACGAAATCTGGATAACCTTCCCCGACCCGCGCCCCCGCGACCGGGACATCAAGCGCCGCCTCACCTACCCGCGCTTCCTCGACCTCTACCAGCGTGTGTTGCGCCCCGGCGGCCGCCTGCACCTGAAAACCGACAACGCCGACCTGTTCGATTACACCCTCGAAACCCTGCGGCAGCGCCCCGGCGCCACCATCATCGCCCAGACCCGCGACCTGTACGCCACGCCCGAGCTGCTGCCCCACGCCGAGGACATCCAAACCACCTTCGAGCGCAAATACCGCGAGCAGGGCGTGCCCATCAAGTACGTGCAGTTCGAGTTGGGAGAGGTGAAATAGTGAGGTGGTGAAATAGTGAGTCTGATGTGCCGGGGTCCTCGTTGCGTGGGCGAGTAGGATGCGCAGGTGTGGTGCCACGACTTTTTTGTCGTGGTACCACTATCGTTGCTGATATCCGCACACAACCTCGTTCAACAATAGTGGTACCACGACAAAAAAGTCGTGGCACCACATCCGTTCAGCCATTTGCCACTCATTACTCCTCCAGCGCCTCGAACAGCGCTTCGAGCTCATCGAAGTTGCGGATGCCGGGCTTGATTTCATCGCCGCCCTGCAGAACGAGGCCGGCCGGCGACACGGCGGTTAGTAGCGCGGGCAAGGTTTCCGGGGTGAAGTCACCGCTGAGCCACAGCGGCGTGGTAGCGGCCGCGCCGGCCATGCTTTCATAGGTTTCACCTGCGCTAGCACCGGGGCCGGAGTCCAGGGCCCGGGTCAGCAGCTCGAAGCCGGCCGGCAGGGCCGACGTAAACATTTTATGGGCCTGCCGGTGGTACTCGCCATCGTAAGCGACCATCTGCGGAATCTCCATAATGACCGGCACGGTGAGGGAAGAATAGCCGGTGACCGGCTGGGGCGAATCCCGTAGCAGCACCCGGCCCAGGCCACATTCTTCGACCAGCCGGTTGATTTCCGAAACGGGCATCGCGCCGCCGAACTCGCCGATGATTTCTACGCCCGCCACCCAGCCGGCCAACTCCTTTACTGTGGCCGCGTCCACTGCCCCTGGCAGGCTGGGGTCGAGGGTGAAGATGAGGCCGTCGGCGCCCATGCCGGCGCAGTAGCGGGCATCGGAGAGGTTGTTGATACCACGGACGAGGACGGGGAGGAGCAGGGGCATAAGGTGAATGAGTGAATGAGTGAATGAGTGAATGAGTGAATGAATGAGTGACTCGGTGAAGGAGGCTAGCTGAATAAGCGGCCAAAGATACGGCCATCCTGCCGCTGCTGGCCGCGAGGCAATCCGTTTATCGGGCGGCGACTATCCGCCAACTGCCTTCCTCATCTGGCCTTGAGCAGATGCCGGAATGCAACGCGTACCTTTGCAAACCGAGTCACTGAGTCATCGAGTCACTCATTCACTGCTCCGGCCGGAACCTTTCACGCTCCGGGCGCAATTCAACTGGTATGAACACAACGAAAGGACGGGTGCTGGTAGCCATGAGCGGCGGCATCGACAGCTCGGTAGCAGCCGTGATGCTGCACGAGCAAGGATACGAAGTGGTCGGCATGACCATGAAAACCTGGGATTACGCTTCGGCGGGCGGCAGCAAGAAGGAAACCGGCTGCTGCTCGCTCGACTCCATCAACGACGCCCGCCAGATTGCCGTCGAGTTGGGCTTCCCGCACTACATCATCGACATCCGCGACGAGTTCGGCGAGGCTGTCATCAACAACTTCACCGACGAGTACCTGGCCGGGCGCACGCCCAACCCCTGCGTGCTCTGCAACACCCACATCAAGTGGGACGCGCTATTGCGCCGGGCCGACCAGCTGGGCTGCGAGTTCATTGCCACCGGCCACTACGCCCAGGTGCGCGAGGAAAACGGCCGTTTCGTCATCAGCAAGGGCGTTGATGAGAACAAGGACCAGAGCTACGCCATCTGGGGCGTAAGCCAGGAGAGCCTCTCGCGCACGCGCTTTCCGCTGGGCGAGCTGCGCAAGTCGGCCATCTACGATTTCGCCCGCGAGCGGGGATTCACCGAGCTCGTGAACAAGCCCGAGAGCTACGAAATCTGCTTTATCCCCGACAACGACTACCGCAGCTTCCTGCGGCGGCGGGTGCCGGGCCTGGAAGCGCGCGTGGCCGGCGGCGAGTTCGTGCTGCGCGACGGCACGGTGGTGGGCACCCACGAGGGCTACCCGTTCTACACCATTGGCCAGCGCAAGGGCCTGGGCATTGCGCTGGGCTTCCCGGCCTACGTGACGGCCATCGACCCCGATACCAACCGCGTGGTGCTGGGCAACTTCGAGGAGCTGGCCAGCTCGCGCACGCTGGTCGGGCAGCTGAACATGGGCAAGTTTGCCTCGCTGGAAGGCCGCGGGCTGGTGCCGAGCACGGTTAAGATCCGCTACAACCACGACGGCTCGCCGGCGTTTCTGGAGCAGCGCGGCGACAAAATTTACGTGTACTTCGAGGAGGCCGTGCACGCCGTAACGCCCGGCCAGGCCGCCGTGTTCTACGACGGTGACGACGTGCTGGGCGGCGGCTGGATTGAGCGCCACACCATTGGCGAGCTGCCCGAGCCGCTGGCCGAGCTGAGCGCGTAGTGGCCTGGCCCCGGTGCATCGCGTTGCCGGCGCCCCGGCCAGAACCATCAGCACCTGCTATCTTCCCCATATCAATTGCCAAGCTGCCAACCGATGAACAAGAACTATCTGCGCCGGGAAGGGCTGGCTGGCCTGCTGGGGCTGTCGGCCGCGGCGGCCCTGCTGCTGGCCAGCTGCGGCGACAACGCCGAGGTGCTGCCCAGGCAGCTGCCCGATTACTACCCGCTCAGCGTGGGCAGCTACCGCATCTACGACGTAACCGATACGACGTGGCGCAACAACGTGCCCACGGCCAGCCACTTTCAGTTCCGCGAGCAGGTGCTGGCCGCCCCGGAGCCCGACGCCGCCGGCCAGCCCGTGTACCAGGTGGTTCGCTCGCGCCGGGCTACGGCCGCCGAAGCCTGGCGGCCCGACTCGGTACTGACCGTGACGGTGGTCCCGCTCAACGTAACCGAGCAGTTCAACAACCGCCGCACCGTGGCGCTGGTGTTGCCGGCCGTGGAGGGTAAAAGCTGGAGCTACCACGCCTTCAACAGCAACTACAATGCCTCCGATGGCCAGGATTCGGCATCGGTCGTGACGCGTTTTTACGAGCAGGTAGGCAAGCCGCTGAGCATTGTGCGCAACGGCAAAACCTACGATTTCGCTAATACCGTTACCACCATCAACGACCTTAAAACCGGCAGCAATAACAACGCTACCAAGCTTATCGTCCAGCGCACCACCTTCGCGCCGGGCGTCGGGCCGGTGTACCGCGTCAGCCGCAGCTACAAGAACGACTGCTCGGGGGCCGAAGGCTGCCGGGTGCCCTTTGTTCGCTACCTGGGCCAGTCGCGCAACCAGGTGCTGATTGAAAGCGGCAACTAGCGCACCCAGTGCGTGGCGCAACAGTGAGCTGACGCCCGGGGGCCTCGCGGCTCGAATGACACAGCAGGTCCTCGGAACGTCAAACTCACCAGCTCA
Source organism: Hymenobacter actinosclerus (assembly GCF_900111515.1). Lineage (GTDB taxonomy): Bacteria > Bacteroidota > Bacteroidia > Cytophagales > Hymenobacteraceae > Hymenobacter > Hymenobacter actinosclerus. Next base: position 424,576 of record NZ_FOHS01000002.1, on the reverse strand, counting down.
TTTTATGCGCCGTTTTCTACTGATTGGACTGCTGGCGGGCCTGGGCCTGCCCACCCTCGCGGCTGGCCTGCTTCCGCCCGCCCCAAAGCCGGTTGGGCCAACCGAAGCCCGCAACACCGTGCGCCGGCACCTGATTTACTTCCGCGACAAAACCGGTACGCCCTTCAGCGTCAGTCGGCCCGAGGAGTTTTTGTCGGGGCGGGCGCTGCAGCGGCGGCAGCGCCAGCAGATTGCCGTGCTGCCCCGCGATTTGCCGGTGAGCCCCGCCTACGTGCAGCAGGTGAAGGCCGTGCCCGGCGTGCAGCTCTGGTACACCTCGCGCTGGTTCAACGCCGCCGTAGTCGCCTGCGACTCGGCCACGCTGGCGCTGGTGCAGGCGTTGCCCTTCGTGCAGCAAGCCCGTACGCTGAACCGCGGGCCAATTGGGGGTAGTACCCAGCCGAAGCTCACGCCCACTGCCCCTGCCCCCGACCAGACGGCCGGCACCCGCAGCCAGTACGGCAAGGCCTATGCCCAGGCCCGGCAGGTTGGAGCCGTGCAGATGCACGATGCCGGCTTCCGGGGCGAAGGCATGCAGATTGCCGTGTTCGATGGCGGCTTCCCGGGCGTGAATACGGCGTCGGTTTTTACTTCCCTGAACCAGGAGAACCGGCTCTTGAGCACCTTCAACGTAGTCGATAAGTCGGCCAATGTGTTTCAGAGCATCGGCCACGGCACCAACTGCCTGAGCATTATAGCGGGCAACGAGCCGGGGCGCTACCTTGGCATTGCTCCCCGGGCCACGTTCCGGTTGTTTATCACGGAAGATGCCCCGACGGAACATCCGCTGGAAGAAGTGAACTGGCTGGTAGCCGCCGAATACGCCGATTCGGCCGGGGTCGATATCATCAACTCCTCGCTGGGCTACAACACCTTCGACGCGCCCTCGGCCGACTACACGTACGCCGATATGAACGGGCGCACCGCCCTTTCGACCCGCGCCGCCACGGTGGCCGCCCGCGTAGGCATGCTGGTGGTCTGCTCGGCGGGCAACGAAGGCAACAAGGCCTGGCGCTACATCACGGCCCCGGCCGACGCTGATTCGATTATGACGGTGGGCGCAGCCGACTCACTGGGGGTATTAGGTGGCTTCAGCTCGCACGGCCCCACGGCCGACGGCCGGATCAAGCCCAATCTATCGGCAATGGGGGTGGCTACGGCCGTCGTGAACCCCGACGGCTCCATCTCGCGGGGCAACGGCACTTCGTTTGCCGGTCCGGTACTGGCGGGCGTGGCGGCGGGCTTCTGGCAGGCCAACCCCCGCCTCACGGCCCAGCAGGTAATCCAGCTGCTGCAGCGCTCCGGCTCGCAGGCCACCGCGCCCGATAACGACCTGGGCTACGGTATTCCCGATTTCGTGCGCGCCTACAACCTGGCCAACCCCGGCACGCCGCTAGCGGCCGCCGCTCCGGCCCGCGGGCTGGCCGGCCTGTACGCCTACCCCAATCCGGTGGGCCCCCACGAGCCGTTGTACCTGCAACTGCCCGGGCAGCGCGGCGCGGCCCGCCTCGAAATCAGCGTTTACGACGCCCGGGGGGCCTTGGTAGCCCGGCAGCAGGTGGCGCCGGGCGCTACCGGCGCCGTGCGCCTCGAAACGGCCGGACTGCGGCCGGGGCTCTTCACCTGCCTCGTCGGGCAGGGCCCAGAGCGGCAGATGGTACGCTTCGTTGTCAGTCAATAGGAAAGAAGTGAATCCGGCTGTCATCCAGAGCCCAACGAAGGACCTGTAAAGAGGCTGACTGTTAATGCTAGCTTCTGTATAGGTCCTTGGCCGGGCTTAGGATGACAGCCGGATTCCCTCATTCACCGAGTTGCGTATTCACTACCAGAACCGGTTGGTGCACACTACCTGCGCCTTTTTCTTCAGCCGCAGGCCCACCAGTATTTCATGGCTGCCGCCGTGGTAGCCCGTCAGCCGCGAGATGCCGGTATCGTAGGAGTAGCCCACGGCCAGCTGCTCGTAGTTGAAGCCTACCATGGCCACCACGGCGTCTTTGGTGCGCCACGATACGCCGGCCCAGAGCAAATCCTGGTACTTGAGCTTGGCATTGACATCGACGGAAAGCGGAGCCGGGCTAACGGCTTTCACCAGCACCGACGGCACCACCGACCAGTCGTCGGTGAGCGGCAGCCGCACGCCACCCGTGAAGAAGTAGTGCCGCCGGAGCGAGTTGCCCACGTTGCCGCCCAGCTGGTTGATGCCGTAGGAGAAATCGAGCTTGTTGGCCAGCAGCTGGGTGCTCGACACCCCGACAAATACGCTGGGACTATATACCCACAACCCCACCGAGCCATCAAGCACCCGCGAGGCTTCGCTGGGCGGCACCATGTCGGGGTCAGTGAAGAATTTCAGCTTGGAGCCATCAACGGAAAACTGCTGCACGCCCACCGACATGCCCAGCGCGGCCCGGATTTTAGGTGTCAGTACCACGTTGTAGGCGTACGAAACATAGGCGCTGGTGCGGCTGATGGGCCCGGTTTCGTCGCGGTACACGTAGCCGCCAATGGCATGAAACGGCCGGCGCAGGTCGTGGCGGGTGCGCTTGTTGGTGGTGAGCCACTTGCCCAGCGAGGAGTTGACGCTGGCGTAATATGTTCGGGGAGCTCCCTCCAGACCCACCCACTGGGTACGGTAGCTGAACTTCACGTCGATGTAGTCCTCGGCCCCCGTGGCGCCGGGGTTGAGCAGGTAATTATTGTTCATGTACTGGCTGTACTGCGCCTCCTGCTGGGCCAGGGCGGGCGCGGCGGCCAGCAGCAGGGGCAGTAGCAGGGTGAGGGAAGCTCTTTTCATAACCGCAAGCGTGTTAGTTTTCAGCGTTCAGTTGCCAGAGTCGGGTTGCCAGTATCGGGTTGCCGGTTGTCCGTGTTAGAACAGTCTGGCAACGGGCAACCCGACGCTGGCAGCTTCTTAATACAGTACCGTGAGCGAGCCGCTATACGACTTGCCCAGCGGGCCCTTCGTCACGACCACGTAGTAGTAGGTGCCGGCCGGTGCGGGCTTGCCGTTGATGTCGCCGCGCCACTCGTTGGCCCGGCTGTAGTTCTGGGCCGAGAAAACCTGGGTGCCCCAGCGGTTGAAGACGGTGACGGTGTTGTTGGGGAAATCCTCGATAAACTCAATCTGCCAGGTATCGTCGCGGCCGTCGCCGTTGGGCGTAAAGGCGTTAGGAATCCGGATGGCCTCGCGCACGGTTACCGTCACCTCGTCAAAGGCCGCGCAGCCACCTTCTCCGGCCGAAAGCCGGTAAGTGGTGGTGACTTTGGGCGAGGCCGTGGGCCGCAGCGGGTTGTTGCCCGAGAAGTCCAGCCCCGTCGCCGGCGTCCAGGTAACGGGGTACGTCCCATCGGCCGTGCCTTCCAGCACCACCGAAGTACCGAGGATAATCTCCTTGTCGGGGCCGGCACTGATTTTCACCGGCGGCTGAATGCGCACGGCCACGCCGTTGGAAACCGCCGTTAAGGCTTGGCCGCAGCTGTTGGTGGTGCTCAGGCGCAGCGTTACGGTCTGGCCGTCGCGCAGCGTAGAGCTGGTAAACACCGGACCCGTCGCGCCGGCCACCGGGTTGCCGTTGAGCAGCCACTGGTAAACCGGATTCGGCCCGGCATTCGTCACATTGGTGGCGCTGAAGGTGAGCGGTTCGCCCGCGCAAACCGGGGCGCCGGGCTGCACGGCAATGGTTAGGGTTGGGGCGGGGGTGGGGGTGCGCGTTACGGTAACTGTGGCCGTGGCCGGGCCGGTGCTGCACAGGCCCGGCCCGGCCGTTACTTCCACCCGCACCTGGTCGCCGGTAACGAGCGTGCTGCTGATGAACGTCGGCCCGCTGGCTACGGGGATGTTGTTGACAAACCAGCGGAAAGTTGGCGCGGGGCCCGCGTCGTTCACAACGGCCGTAAAGGTGAGGGGCGTGCCGGGGCATAGCGTTGGCGGAGTGGCCAGGGTTACGGTGGGCGTTACCTGGGGCTGAATCCGCACCGTGACTACGTTGGAAATGCCCGTCGAGCAGGTGCCGCTGCCCGAGCTTACCCGGCGGCGGAAGTAGGTGGTGGCCGTGAGCGGTCCGGGCGCGTAGTTGGCCCCGGTAGCCCCGCCGATGGCCGTCCAGGTCGCGTTGTCTGCGGATGATTCCCACTGGTAGGCAAACGTGCCCGTTCCGCCGCTGGCTGCGCCGGCGCTGGTGAGCGGTGCGGGCGCCGTACCTGCGCACACATCCTGGTCGGCCGCAATGCTGCCAGCGGTAAGTGTTGGCAGTACCGTCAGCTTAACAGCGTTGGACGGCACGCTGGCGCAGGGGCCGGAGCTTACCTGGCGGCGGAAGTAGGTCGTGGTGGTCAGCGGGCCGGGGGCGAAAGTAGCCCCGGTAGCCCCCGTCACGGCCGTCCAGTTGGTCCCATCCGCCGACGATTCCCATTGGTAGGCGAACGTGCCCGTTCCGCCGCTGGCCCCGGTGGTACTGGTTAAGGGGGTGGGGGTAGCATCCGGGCACAGCGTCTGGTCGGTGCCGATGGTGCCGGCGAGCAGGGCCGGGGTCACCGTAAGAGTCAGCACATTGGATACCACCGGCCCGCACGGCCCCGAGGTTGCCCGGCGGCGGAAGTAGGTGGTGGCCGCGAGCGGACCGGGCGCGTAGGTCGGGCCGGTGGCGCCGGCAACAACTGCCCAGGTGGCGTTATCAACGGATGATTCCCACTGGTAGGCAATGGTGCCGGTGCCGCCCGCGGCCGCCACGCTGCTGGTAAGCAGCGCCGGCGTAGTGCCGGCGCACAGCGTCTGGTTGGCGGCAATGGTGCCGGGCGTCACCGTTGGCGTTATGGTGATGGTGACCACGTTGGAGGGCGCGCTGGCGCAGGCGCCCGAGCTTACCTGGCGGCGGAAGTAGGTGGTAGTCGTAAGGGGGCCGGGGGCGTACTCAGCCGTCGTAGCCCCGGCAATGGGAGTCCAGGTGGTGTTGTTGGGCGAGGATTCCCACTGATAAACGAACTGCCCGGTACCGCCCATCGGAGCCGCGCTGTTGGTGAGCGGGGCTACGGGGCTGCCGGCGCATACGGACTGGTCGGCCGCAATAGCACCCGCCAGCAGGGCCGGGGCAACGGTAATGGTGACCACGTTGGACGGCACGCTGGCGCAGGCGCCCGAGCTGGCCTGGCGGCGGAAGTAGGTGGTGGCCGCAAGGGCCGCGGGCGCGTAGGTGGGGCCCGTGGCCCCGGCAACGGTCGTCCAGGTGGCGTTATCGGCCGACGATTCCCATTGATACGCCACGGTGCCGGCGCCGCCGGTGGCCGGGGTTTCGCTGGTGAGCGGGGCCGGCGCAACTCCGGCGCAAATGGCCTGGTCGGCGGCAATGGTGCCGGCCGCCACTTTGGGCGTCACGGTAATGGTGACTACGTTGGATAACACCGGCGCGCAGGTACCCGAAGTGACGCGGCGGCGGAAAGAGGTAGTGGCCGTAAGCGGGCCAGGCGCGTAGGTTGCTGGGGTTGCCCCGGGTAGGGGCGTCCAGGCAACGTTATCGAGCGACGATTCCCACTGATAGGCAAACTGCCCGGTGCCGCCCGTGGGGGCGGTTGCGCTGGTGAGCGGGGCTGGTGTGCTGCCTTCGCACAGGGTCTGGTCGGCGGCAATAGTACCCGGCACAACCTTCGGCGTCACGGTAATCTTAACCGAGGCGGTAGGCGTCCGCGGCGCGCAGAAGCCCGAGGTAACCAGCCGCCGGAAGTAGGTCGTGACACTCACGCTGCCCGGCGCATACGTTTCGGCCGTGGCCCCGGCAATGTCGGCCCAGGTGCTGTTATCGGCCGACTGCTGCCACTGATACGTGTACTGTCCGGTGCCTTCGCCCGCCGGAACCGAGCTAATGAGCACGCCCGCAGTATCGCCGGCGCAAATGGCCTGGTCCTTGGCAATAGTGCCCGGGGTAGGGGCACCCGGTACCCGAACCAGGCTCTGCGATTCGCGGCAGAAGCAGTTCGTCGTGATGCGTAGCTTTACTGTGTAGTCGCCGGGGGCGGCGTAGGTGTGTTTGGGGTCCTTCTCCGTTGAAGTGGTGCCGTCGCCAAAATCCCAGGCATAGGCTGTATTGTCAAAATCGATGGGCGGGGATGTGAACGTAAACTCTAGGCAAGCCGTCGACTCGCCTCCGAAGCCCACGCGGAGCAGGGAGCTTTGGTTGAAGTTGACCAGGCCCAGCCCGCTCAGGCGGCCGCTCAGCTGCAGGCTGTCGTCGGCGTAGGCAATGGCGGCGCCCAGCGAGTCGGGGTAGGAGATAAAACCCAGGGCCGACTGGTTTTCGCGGGCCACGTAAATCTTGCCGTCGGGGGCCGTTTGCATGGAGCCCAGGTTCACGGGCGTAGTCTGCTTGAGCGGAATAACCTCGCGGCCCACCGGCCCGCTGCCGCTGCCGATGTTGCTGATATCAAACTGCAGCAGCTGGGGCAGGCGGGGCGCCGCGCCCAGCACCGTGCTGTACAGCCGGCTGCGGCCCGCCGAAAACTCCACGCCGTAATAGCCGCCCTGCTGGGCATCAATGACTTTGGGGTTGCTGACCGTACCCGTTTCGGTATCGAAGCTGAACAGCTCCACAGTGCTGCTGCTGTCGCCCGCTATTTCGCTGTAGCGGGCCACGGCGAGCTGCTGGCCGTCGGGCGTAATTTTCATCTGCCCGCGGTAGCCCTGGGCCGCCACGCTCGGGGCGTGCAGCTTGCCAACGGCCGAAATAATCGGCGGGTCGATATTGGGCGGACCCATGCTCATACCGGTGGCCGGCCGCACGCGGTAGGCCAGAAAGGCGTCGCCACGGTTGGCGTTACCCGAAGTTGCGTTGCCCCAGCCGTGCACGATAAGCCAGATGTCGCAGCCGTTTTTATGAAAAACAGCCGTCATTTTCTCGGCGGTGCCTTGGGTAAGCGGGGTGTTCTTGGTAGCGGCCACCACCGTACCCGCCCCTCCGCCCGCCGGAATAACGATTTCCGAGTAGCTCAGGCCCTTGGCACCACCTTTGGCATCCTGCGTGAAGAGCAGGTAACGCGTCTGTGCAGTCGGCGTGCTCGGGGGCGGGCTGCCCGGCATCCGGATGGGCAGGGGGCCATCGGTGGTAAAGCGGCTGCCGTTCAGGCCAGTCTCCATAATGCTGCCGTCGCCGTTCCAGACGGTTTCGCCGTTGCTGTAGAAGAGAATCTTGCCGTTGCCGTCCGACATAACGCCCGCCCCGGCCGGTGCGTCCATGGCGCCGTTGGTGAGTACCGTGGGCAGAATGGAATCGGTGGCGGCGTTGAAGTCCAGCCCCGCCTTATAGCCGAAATACCAGGTATTGGCAAACTTCTCATCCTCGCTGCACTTGGGCGGGCCGGTTTGGGCGTGGGCCGTTGTGGCCGCCCCGCTTCCCAGCAGCACCAGCAACAGCAGCAGCCAGCCCACTGCCGCTTGCTTCCGCCCGCCGCCCGGATAGCGGCGGAGTCGGCCCGCCCGGCGGCTTAAAGCAGCCACCGGCGGAGCAGGAATTCGGGGGGCAGTCAGGGCAGGGTGTCGAAGCGTTGCGGGCATAGGGGGGCGGGCAAGTAGACAGGCACTCAAAAGCAAGCAGTTAGAAAGTTTCAATCGAAGCCTTCCGCAGCATTACCAACAGACACAGGCTGCTAGATAATACAGTTCCTCTAGAAAAACTACCAGTAGTACTTCATAAAGCTACATACTGCCGCTCAGGTTTAGAGCAGTTGCTGACCAAACAGCAGAAAAGTATCCGCGGTAAGCTCATTCGGGGCAAGTTTGCCTATATCAATGCCTTAGCCGGCGTACGCCCCGGGCATTTTTGCGGGCTAAGGCGGCGGATGTAAATTGCCAAATAAGTTAGTTTTCGTGATGCGAAAATTATTAGTAATTTGGCATTGATTTCCAGTTGGAGTAGGTTGCCGGCGGAGTTCCAGGTTTGGAGTAGCTCCACGGCGCCTTTTATCAAGTCCACTTCTTTTTTCTGCTGTTATGCTGCAAATGATGGTTTCCAAGCGCCTCGGGCGCCGCCAGTTTCACTTTACCGTTCAGGGAGCCACCTTCCACGAAACGGTGGCCGAGTACGACCGGCTTAGCTTCCCCGATGTGGCCAAGTGCGGCCTCTGCGGCTCCGACAACCTCGACCTGACCGCCCGTGAGGCCCAGGGCAAGTTCAAATACACCAGCCTGCGTTGCCTCGACTGCCGCGGCGACGTTACGTTCGGCAAGCGCCAGGACGACGACCAGACCGTATTCCTGCGCAAAACCGAAGACGGTAAGCTCGACTGGCGGGCGTACGAAAAGCCGGCTTAGAGGAGAAATTAGCGGTTAGTGATTAGCGGACAGTGAAGATTCTCCTTCTGAGCATGTGGCGCATCAAGCCAAAGACGAAGAAGGAGAATCTTCACTGTCCGCTAATCACTAACCGCTAATCACTACTTTCGTGGCATGAACCCGACTCGTCGCCAGGCCCCGCTGCTGGCCCCCTCGCTTCTTTCCGCCGACTTCGGCAACCTGCAGGCGCAAACCGAAATGCTGGCCGACTCGGCTGCCGACTGGCTGCACTTTGATGTGATGGACGGCCGCTTCGTGCCCAACATCTCGTTCGGTATTCCGGTGCTGGAAGCCGTGCACCGCTACGCCCGCCAGCCCATCGATGTGCACCTGATGATTGAGGAGCCCCAGCACTACCTGAGCGCCTTCCGCGACGCCGGGGCCGCCATCATCACGGTGCACTACGAGGCCTGCACCCACCTGCACCGGGTGGTGCAGCAAATCAAGCAGCTGGGCTGCCGGGCCGGCGTGGCCCTCAACCCGCACTCGCCCGTGAGTTTGCTCGAAGACATTGCCGCCGACCTCGACGTGGTGCTGGTGATGTCGGTAAATCCCGGTTTCGGGGGGCAGGCCTTTATTCCGAACACGCTGCGCAAGGTGGCTCAGCTGAAAGAACTGCTGGTTGATTGTGGCTCGTCGGCCCTCATTGAAGTAGACGGTGGTGTAACGCTCGACAACGCGCCCGCTCTGGTGGCGGCCGGCGCCGATGCGCTGGTGGCCGGCTCGTTTGTATTCAAGGATGGCGACCCGGTGGGCACGCTGGCCCGCATGCGGGCCGAACTGGCGCCCGAAGCCCTCGAAACCAACGACTAAGCCCCGCGGATGCTGCTTTCTTTCCGCGTGTTTCCCGTTTCCGTTCCAACCCGCTTGTGGCTGCGGCTGCTCACGACCCCGGCTGCCCGGTCGGGCGCCGCCGCGGCGGCACTGCTGCTGGCCGGGCTGGCTGCTCCGGCGCTGGCCCAAACCAGCCGGACAACGGTAACGGGCGTAGTACGCGACGTCACTGGCCGGCCCCTCGAGGACGTGACAGTGGGCGTGGAAGGCCAGACCGGCGGCACCAACACCGACGAGCGGGGCCGCTTTACGCTGAGCGTGCTGCGGCCCGCGGCCGGTGGCGCCGCTCCGGTGCTGATATTGCGCCGCCTCGGCTACCGCCCCGAGCGGCTGAAACTCGATCTGAGCCAGAATCCGGAAGTGCGCGTGGCGCTGGCAGAGGACGGCCGGGCCCTGGACAACGTAACCGTGCGCGGCCGCCAGGATGCCACCGATACCCGCGAACAGGTGAGTATTATGAAGCTGGAGCCGCGGGCGGCCAAGGAAATCCCGTCGCCTTTCGGCGACTTCTCGGCCATCCTCAAAACGCTGCCCGGCGTAACCAGCACCAACGAATTGACCAGCACCTACTCGGTGCGCGGCGGCAACTACGAGGAAAACCTGATTTACGTAAACGGCTTCGAGGTGTACCGGCCGTTTCTGGTGACCACTGCCCAGCAGGAAGGCCTGAGTTTCGTCAACCCTGATCTGGTGAATACCATTGAGTTTTCGAGCGGGGGCTGGCAGCCTAAGTTCGGCGACAAGCTTTCGTCGGTGCTCAACATTGACTACAAGCGGCCGCTCAGGTTCGGGGCCTCGGCCACGGCCAGCCTGGTGGGCGGCACGGCCCACGTGGAGGCCAACTCGCCCAACCGCCGCATCAGCTACCTGGCCGGGGTGCGCTACAAGAACGCCACCTACGTGTTCAACTCGCTCCAGCAGCAGCAGGGCGGCTACAACCCCACTTTCTACGACGGGCAGAGCCTGATTACGGTGGCCCTGGGCCCCAAAGACAACCTCGACCGCACGACGCTGAGCCTGCTGAATACCTACGCCCACAACGATTTTCGCTTCAACCCCGAAACCGGCGAAAGCACGTTCAGCACCGGCGTCAACCAGTTTTCGCGCCTCATTATCGGTTACCAGGGCCGCGAGCGGATGCAGTACGATACCTACCAGGGCGGACTGAGCCTGAGCCACCAGCTGCGGTCCAACCTGCGCCTGGAGCTGCTCGGTGGCCTACTTTACTCGCGCGAGTTCGAGTACCGCGACGTGGAGGCAGACTATAAAATTGCCGAAATCAACCGCGACCCGAAGTCGCCCGATTTTGGCATGGACCTAAACCGGCGGGGAGTAGGAAGGCTCTTCAAGCACTCGCGCAACACGCTCGAAGCCCGCGTGGCCTCGCTTGAAACCCGCGGCACCTGGACGCCGGGCCTGCGCCACACGGTGCGCTGGGGCCTGAAAACGGGCCGCGAGCAGATCAACGACGTGCTCGACGAGTACAGCTTCGTCGATTCGGCCGACTACGTGCCCGACTACCGCCGCACCCGCCTGCGCTCCAACCTCGACCTGACCAGCACCCGCACCCAGGGCTACGCCCAGCATACCATCCGCTTCGATTCGTTGCGCACGCTCACCTACGGGGCCCGCCTCAACTACTGGACGGTGAACGGGCAGACGACGGTGAGCCCGCGGGTGCAGTACGCGTTCCGCAGTGCCCGCAACCCGCGGCTGGCCTGGAAAGCGGCCGCCGGGGTGTACGTGCAGCCCCCTTTCTACCGCGAGCTGCGCTACCAGACCGGCGCCCCGCAAAGCCAGGAAGGGGCGCTCAATCTTGCTTTGCGGGCCCAACGCTCGTTGCACTTTATCGTGGGCAACGAGCTGCGTTTCCGCAGCTGGGGTCGGCCGTTCCGCTTCACTGGCGAGGCCTACTACAAGTACCTCACCGACGTAGTGCCCTACGATATCGACAACGTGCGCCTGCGCTACCAGGCCAACAACAACGCCAAAGCCTACGCCGCCGGTCTCGATGCGCGGGTGAGCGGCGAGTTCATTCCCGGTACCGAATCGTGGTTTAGCCTGGGCGTGCTCACGACCCGCGAAAACCTGACGGGCGACTCGCTCAACGTTTTCGACTCGCAGGGCCAGGTTTTCGGCCGTAAGTCCAAGGGCTACATTCGCCGCCCCTCCGACCAGCGCCTGAACCTGGGTATTTTCCTGCAGGATAACCTGCCCGGCGACCCTTCGGTGAAGGGCTACGTGAACTTCGTGTTTGGTACCGGCCTGCCGTTCAGCCCGCCCTACCTGCCCGATTTGCGCGGGACCAGCAAGCTCACGCGCTCCTACAAGCGGGTCGATTTGGGCTTTACCAAAGTGCTGGGCCTGCGCACCGCCACCGAGCTGGCCGCCCGCGGCCGCACCGTGCAGCTGCAAACCCTGTGGCTAAGCCTGGAAGTGCTCAACGTGCTCGGCGCCAGCAACCTGGCCGGCTACAACTACGTGCAGGACCTGAACGGCCTGACTTACAGCGTGCCCAATTTCCTCTCGAACCGGCTGGTGAATCTAAGGGTGATTGCCCGGTTTTAGGGAAGGTGATGGTGTGATGAGGTGATGGGGTGAGGAGGTGAGGAGGTGATGGGGTAAGGAGGTGATGGGGTGAGGAGGTGATGGAGTAGGGAGGTGTCATTCTGAGCAGAGCGAAGAATCTTGCGTGCCATGCTAGCCTCTGACGTCTGGATTACTTTGGCACGCGAGATTCTTCGCTCTGCTCAGAATGACACCTCCTTACCTCATCACCTCACTCCACCACCTCCTCCGCATGCACGTCTTTAAAGCGGAGCATGTCGGTTAGCTTTTCCTCTTTTTCGGGGTCGAAGCCGCAGGTGGCCTCGAAGGTAGCGGGGTTGCGGTAGGTGCCGAAAAGGTAGTCCCAGACAACCAGGTCGCCGTAGTTGTGGCTGTGCTGCTGGTACTGATGGTGGACGCGGTGCATTTCGGGGCGCTGGAAAATGTAGCCCACCCAGCGCGGCGTGCGCACGTTGGTGTGGTAGAAAAACTCGCCCAGCGCCGTACAGAGCGTGTACACGGCCCCGGCCGCCGGGCTCAGGCCCAACACGGTGAACACCAGCAGCCCGCCCAGCAGGGAGTTAACGGTCATTTCGAGCGGGTGCTTGTAGAAGGAGGTGATGACTTCGAGCCGGCGGGGGCTGTGGTGAATCTGGTGGAAGTGGAGCCAGAGAAAATCCTGGGTGTGGCGCCAGCGGTGCCACCAGTAGAATACAAACGTGGCCACCACGTAGGCCAGCAGCCCGCCCGCCACCGGGCCCAGCTGCCGCGACAGGTGCAGCAGCGAGTAGGCCGAAAACCATTTTTCCCAAGTGAGGCCCGCCACCACCACTACCAGCAACTGCGCCCCATTGATGAGCAGTACCCGCAGCGGCCAGGTGGCCACCCGCGGCAGCCTCCAGCCCGGCACCACGCGCTCCAGCACGAAGTAGAACGCAAAGGCCTCGAAAATAATAACCAGCGTCGGAGGCGCGTTCAACCGGGGCAGAACTACGCCGCAGTCCAGCAGCGGCAGCAAAAACAACGTATTCATAATAGCAGGGTTAAGCGTGAAACCATGCTCCAAAGGTGCGGGCCGCGCTGCCCTTACCCCTTGACATTTATCAAGAACGGTGGGCGCGCAGGCGGCTCAGGGTTTCGGGGGTAATGCCCAGGTGCGAGGCCAGCATGTGTAGCGGGACCTGCTGGGTCAGGTCGGGGAAGTCGCGCAGCAGGCGGGCGTAGCGCTCGGCGGCGGGCAGCATGCGCAGGTCGAGGGCGCGCTGCTCGCTGAGCACGTAGTAGCGCTCCGTCAGCACCCGGCCGATGAAGTTGAACTCGGGAAACTGCCGGTACAGGGCCTGCACCTGCGCGTGGGTAAGCGACCAGAGCCGGCATTCGGCCAGCGTTTGCAGGTATTCGTGGGAAGGCTGGCGCGAGAAGAAGCTCAGAATGGAAATCACAAAGTGGCCCTCCGGCATAAACCACGACGTCACTTCCTTGCCCTCCTTCAGGTAATACCCCCGCACCAAACCCGACTCCAGAAAGAACAGCCGCTGGGCCATGCTACCGGGCTCAAGCAGCGCCGTGCGCGCCGGCACGGTTTCCAGCCGCGCCAGCCGGCGCAATTCGGCCTCCAGGCCCTCAGAAAGCGCCTGGATAGCGCGGCATACGGCCAGCAAATCTTCCATGAGGGCCAAGATAAACCACAAAAAAACAGCCGCTGCAAACGGCAACGGCTGTTCCTGAAATACATGTACCCCTAATCCCTAATCCCTAATCCCTAATCCCTAATCCCTAATACGCCCGGGCCTGCCACTCGGTGAGGGAAAGGCGCATGTTGGGCAGGCGCGACTTGAACGCCTCATCATCCTTGTCGCCCATTTTGATGGCTTTGCGGGCGTATACGATGGCCGTGCCGTAATCCTGCTGCTGGGCCAGCAGACGGGCCTTTATCCAGTTATTGCTGACCTCGCTTTGCAGGCGGATGGACTCGTTGATCCAGGCCAGGGCGCGCTCGGGCTGAAGGTTGTTCTGCACCAGGTAGTCGGCGGCCTGGGCCAGGAGCTCCCAGTTGTTGGGCTGCTGCTGCAAGGCCTGCTCGACGCCGGCCAGTACCTGCTTGTGTACCTCCACTTCGAACAGCAGCACCACGGTACGCTTCTCCCAGGTCAGGTTGAGGTGGGCGCCGTTGGGCCGCACGTTGGAAAACCAGTAGAGCAGGCTTTCCTGGAACTGGGCCGGCTCGGTTTGCACCGGCACCCGGATAGCGTCCTGCTGCGGGTCGTAGCCGTCGGTGCCCCAGTGGGTGGTTACGCGGTTGAGCGCCACTTCCCAGTCGCGGTCCTGATGGGGAATTACGTAGTAGGAATACTGTCCGGCGGGCACGCTCTGGCCGTGCAGCAGCACCGGGGTCGAGAAGCGAATGAGCGTGTTTTCGTTGGCTCCGGCGCGCCATACCTGGTCATACGGTACCAGCCCGCCCCACACGCTGCGGCCCCGTACCGAAGGCGAGTGGTATTCCACCGTCACGTCGGTCAGGCCCACGGCCTGTGCCACCAAAGCGCGGGGGCTGGCCTGGGGCAGCAGCAGCTCGATGCCCGTGGGCACGCCCGTGGTGGGGGGCGGCAGCGGGGCGGGGGCGGCCTCGCCGGCCAGGGGCGGGGGAGTAGCGGCCGGGGCGGGCGCGGCTACCGGTGCTGTCTGGGCGCGGGCCGCGAGCGTGCTACCGGTGGTCAGGGCAAACAGGAGTCCGAAACGAAGGGCAAGAGAGCGGGCAGTCAGCATAAGGACAAAAACAAAGCGGGGCAGGAAACTGTAACATAGCCGGCACGGCAGCCGCACCGCCGGGTAGTCAGTAACAATGATGCCAAAAGTGGGTAGGACTGGTACGGGAAACGTGAAGTTCTCGGTTTTTTGATAATTTTTTTGGGGAAAAGTTTTCATCCTGTTGGTCTGCTCGTACATTTGCCCCGCTACCTAGCCCTTATGATTTTCTCCGCGCCTCGTTTTACTGCCCTAAGCCATCCGGCCGCCCCCGTAGCGGGCCGCCCGGCCGGGGCCGGCGCGTTTGAGTCTGCCACCTGGCATCATCACGGGCACCATTCCTCTTTCTAGAGGAATGAACGCATCATATTGACCCGTTGGGCGAGCCGCAACCGGCTCCCCGGCCCCCGGAAAAGTGGGGGTCCGGCCGGCCTCTGGCCTTTTCCCAACCTGCGCAGGGCCCGCCAGCACATCCAACTTCTGAACCGGCGCTATAGTCCCCGCCCATTCCGCCACTCTGTCTTTTTCGGATTATCAATTAAGACCGCCAAACCGGCCATTTCTTAATTCTTAATTCAAATCCTTAATTAAAAAGAAATGCTCCGTCTGGCAATCCAGAAATCCGGCCGCTTAAGTGAAGACTCCCTGAATCTGATTCGGGAATGCGGCATCAACTTCCTTTCGGCTTCCTACAAGCTCAAAACCGAAGCCACCAACTTTCCGCTTGAAATCCTGTACCTGCGCGACGACGACATTCCCGGCTACGTGCAGGATGGCGTGGCCGACCTGGGCATCGTGGGCCAGAACGTGCTGGTGGAGGCCGGTTTTCCGGAGCTGGAAGTTGAAGGCCTGGGCTTCAGCAAGTGCCGCCTGAGCCTGGCCGTGCCCCGTGCCGCCGCCTACGACTCCATCCAGGATTTGCAGGGCGTGAGCATTGCCACTTCGTACCCAAAAATCCTGGGCGACTACCTAGCCGGGCAGGGCGTGCGGGCCAATCTGCACACCATCAGCGGCTCGGTAGAAATTGCCCCCAGCATCGGGCTGGCCGAGGCCATCTGCGACATCGTGAGCAGCGGCTCGACGCTGCTCGGCAACGGTCTGCGCGAAGTGGAAACCGTGTTTCGCTCGGAGGCCGTGCTCATTGCCAACCAAACCCTGAGCGCCGAAAAGCAGGAGCAGCTGGAGCAGCTGCAATTCCGGATGCAGGCCGTGCGCCGGGCCCGCCGCAACAAATACATCATCCTCAACGCGCCCGTCGCGGCTCTGGATGCGGTAAAAAAGCTGCTGCCCGGTATCAAGTCGCCCACCCTCACGCCGCTGGCCGAGGAAGGCTGGGTGTCGGTGCAGTCAGTAGTGAATGAGGACGACTTCTGGCACATCACCAGCCAGCTCAAAGCCGTCGGCGCCGAAGGGATTCTGGTGCTGCCAATTGAGAAAATGATTTCGTGAAGAAGCGGCTTTGCAGAAGCTAGAAGATAGTAGCTAGAAGATAGAATTTGTTCTCCGTCATTCTAACTCCTAGGTGAACTGACAAGCTAAATTGGTGTACGGCGTGTCATTCAGAGCGCAGCGAAGAATCTCGCTTGAACAACTGTTGAACGATTTTACGCGAGATTCTTCGCTACGCTCTGAATGACGTTCTGCCTACCAACTTAATCTGTCAGTTCACCTAGCTTCTGCGAAGCAGCTTCTAACTCCTAGCTTCCCAAAAAAATGAACATCTTTCAATACCCTTCCCGGCCCGAGTGGGCGGCCTTGCAGCAGCGGGCGGCCCAGCAGCAGAGTGCCGAAGTGGAGCAGCGGGTGCAGCAGATTTTCGAGGACGTGCGCCAGCGCGGCGACGCGGCTTTGGTAGACTACGGCCGCCAGTTCGACCGCGCCGACCTGTCGGGGGCCGGGGGCCTGCGCGTGGGGCCCGAGGAGCTGGCGGCGGCCGGGGCCCAGGTTTCTTCGGAGCTCCAGGCGGCCATCCGGCAGGCCCACGCCAATATTTTGCGCTTCCACGAGGCCCAGGTGCCGCGGCCGGAGCAGGTGGAAACCATGCCCGGCGTGAGCTGCTGGCGGCGGGCGGTGCCCGTGCAGCGGGTGGGCCTGTACATTCCGGGTGGCACGGCGCCGCTGTTCAGCACCCTGCTGATGCTGGGCGTGCCGGCCAAATTGGCGGGCTGCCCGCACATCGTGCTCTGCACGCCGCCCCAGCCCGATGGCTCGGTGAACCCGGTTATCCTGTTTACGGCCCGGTTGCTGGGTATTGATACGATAGTGAAAGCCGGCGGGGCCCAGGCTGTGGCCGCGCTTAGTGGCGGTACCGAATCGGTGCCGGCCGTGGACAAGATTTTCGGGCCCGGCAACCGCTACGTGACGGCCGCCAAGCAGCTGGCCACCCGCTACGGCGTGGCCATCGATATGCCCGCCGGCCCCTCGGAAATACTGGTTATGGCCGACGCCACCGCCAACCCGGCCTTCGTGGCGGCCGATCTGCTCAGCCAGGCCGAGCACGGCCCCGACTCCCAGGTCATCCTGCTCTCCGACTCCTTGTATATACTGGAGCAAACCCAGGCCGCAGTGCAGCGCCAACTGCAAGAGTTGCCCCGGGCCGAAGTGGCCGCCCAGGCCCTGACCGAAAGCCGCGCCGTTCTGCTGCGCGACGTAGAAGAGATGCTGGATTTCTCGAACGAGTACGCGCCCGAGCACCTGATTCTGGCCGTGGAAAGCCCCGAGGAGCTGGCCGCGGGCGTCACCAACGCCGGCTCGGTATTCCTGGGCCACCTCACGCCCGAAGCCGTGGGCGACTACGCCTCGGGCACCAACCATACGCTGCCCACCAACGGCTACGCCCGCAACTACAGCGGCGTCTCGCTCGACTCGTTCCTGAAAAAAATCACCTTCCAGCGCCTCACCGCTGAAGGCCTGCGCAACGTGGGCCCCATCACGGAAGTTATGGCCGAAGCCGAGGGCCTGCGCGCCCACGCCCGCGCCGTGACGCTGCGGTTGGAGTCGTTGAATCTTGAGGAGCAGCGCAAAGAAAAAAGCGTGTCATCCTGAGTATTCCGCGCATCAAGCGGCGAGGAAGGATTATGTACAGAAGCTAGCATCAAGCATTGGCCTCTATATAGGTCCTTGGTCCTTGCTCAAAGCGCAACATACGCAGGCTGACAGAAGAAAAAATCAGCGTAATCACCCTAATCAGCGCAAATCAGCGATGAGTATAGACAACCTAGTGCGGCCCAACATCCGGGGCATGAAGCCCTATTCCTCGGCCCGCGACGAATTCCAGGGGGAGGCCCAGGTGATGCTCGACGCCAACGAGAACAGCCTGGGCAGCGCCGGCCCCGCCCGCTTCAACCGCTACCCCGACCCCCAGCAGCGCGCCGTGAAGGCTGAGCTGGCGAAGCTGAAAGGCGTAGCGCCCGAGCAGATTTTCCTCGGTAATGGCTCCGACGAGGCCATCGACCTGCTGGTGCGCCTGCTGTGCGTGCCCGGCCAGGACAGCCTGCTGGTGCTGCCGCCCACCTACGGCATGTACGAGGTGGCCGCCAACCTGAACGACGTGGCCGTGGAGCGTATTCCGCTTACTTCCGACTTCCAGCTTTCGCCCGAAATCGTGGCCGGGGTGCTGGCTTCCAAAGCTAAAATCGTGTGGCTGTGCTCGCCCAACAACCCCAGCGGCAACCTGCTGCACACCGAGTACATCGAGCAGATTCTGCGCGGCTTCCAGGGGCTGGTGGTGGTGGATGAGGCTTATGCCGACTTCACCCCGGCTCCGAGTTGGACGACCCGGCTGGCGGAATTCCCGAACCTGGTAGTGTTGCAGACCTTTTCCAAGGCCTGGGGCCTGGCCGGGCTGCGGCTGGGCATGGCCTTCGCCGCGCCCGAAATCGTGGGCTACCTCAACAAAATCAAGCCACCCTACAATGTGTCGGAAGCCACCCAGCAGCATGCCCTGGCCGCCCTGCGCGATGCGCCACGCTTCGAGCTGCTGCGCCAGCAGCTGCTAACCGGCCGTGACTGGCTGGCCGAGCGGCTGCCCGCGCTGCCCATCGTAGCGGAGGTGTTCCCGTCGGATGCCAACTTCCTGCTCGTGCGCTTCAAGCCCGATGCCACGGCCGTGTACAACCACCTGGTGGGCCGCGGCATTATTGTGCGCAACCGCACTACCCAGCCCGGCTGCGCCGGCACGCTCCGCCTCACGGTAGGTACGGCCGCCGAAAACGAGCTGCTGCTGCGGGCGCTGGCCGAGTTTAACGCTTAAAAGAACGTCATGCTGAGCTTGTCGAAGCATCTCTACCGCTTCGTTACAGTCAGTAGAACTAGCATTGCAGTAGAGATGCTGCGACTGCGCACCCGGGCTCTATGCGCCACATGCTCAGCATGACAATGAATGACTTTTTAAATCAAACATGAAAAAAGTACTCTTCATTGACCGCGACGGGACCATCCTCGTCGAGCCGCCAACCGATTTTCAGGTCGACGCGCTGACGCGGGAAAAATTCCAGTTTGTACCCGGTGCCATTACCGGCCTGGCCCGCATTGCCCGCGAGCTGGATTACGAGCTGGTGCTGGTGAGCAACCAGGATGGCCTGGGCACCGAGAGTTTCCCCGAGGATACTTTCTGGCCCGCCCACACCATGATGCTCGACGTGCTGCGCTCGGAAGGCGTGGAGTTCGTGCGCGAACACATCGACCGGAGCTTCCCGCACGAGAACCGGCCCACCCGCAAGCCCGGCACCGGCATGTTGCAGCAGTACCTGGCCGAAGGCGCCGGCTACGACCTGCCGGGCTCCTTCGTCATCGGCGACCGGCTGACCGACGTGGAGCTGGCCCAGAACCTGGGCTGTCAGGCCATCCTGCTCCAGCCGGAACCCGCGCCGGAAGGGGAGGGGGCCGACGAGCGCGCCGCCCTTACGACCATGAGCTGGGAGAAAATATACCAGTTCCTGCGCCTGCCCGCCCGCACCGCCGTGGTGCAGCGCGACACGAACGAAACCAAAATCCGCATCGAGCTCAACCTCGATGGCCAGGGCCGCCCCCAGATGCACACCGGCCTGGGCTTCTTCGACCACATGCTCGACCAGCTCAGCAAGCACTCGGGCGTGGATATGAAAGTGGAAGTGCAGGGCGACCTGCACATCGACGAGCACCACACCATCGAGGACGCGGCCATTGCCTTGGGCGAAGCTTTCAACCAGGCCCTGGGTGACAAGCGCGGACTGGCCCGCTACGGCTTCCTGCTACCCATGGACGACGTGCTGGCTCAGGCGGCCATCGACTTTTCAGGCCGGCCCTGGCTGGTGTGGGACGCCGAGTTCAAGCGCGAGAAAATAGGGGATATGCCCTGCGAAATGTTCTACCATTTCTTCAAAAGCTTCGCCGATGCGGCCCGCTGCAACCTCAATATTAAGGCCGAGGGGCAGAACGAGCACCATAAGATTGAAGCCATTTTCAAGGCCGTGGCTAAGGCCATTAAAATGGCGCTGGTGCGCGACGCCGGGCGCATGGAAATCCCCAGTACCAAGGGTATCTTATAAGTTATCCATTTGCATAAACAAATGGATAGAGATCATCTTGCCAGGTTAATGTGCTCAGCCGTTGCTGATATGGCACTTATAACAAGTTTGGGCATGCTGGCCATTCGATTGATTGGCTAGACTAACAAAGAGCCGAGCTGCAAGCGGGCTGAAGCGCACAACTTGTTTATACAAATGGTTTAACAAATGAGTAAGCATGTTTTTTTCAACCGGAATATTCAAATGGAAATAGCCATAGTTGACTACAAGGGCGGCAACGTGCAGTCGGTGCTGTTTGCCCTGGAGCGCCTCGGCGTGCAGGCCACGCTCACGGCCGACCACGACGTGCTGCGCCGGGCCGACAAGGTGCTGTTCCCCGGCGAGGGCGAGGCCGCCTCGGCCATGCGCGAGCTGCGGGCCAAGGGCCTGCACGAGCTGCTGCCGACGCTTACGCAACCATTTCTCGGCATCTGCCTGGGTATGCAGCTGCTGGGTCGCCACACTGAGGAGGGAGGCGGTACCGATATGCTGGGTATTCTGCCCTTCGACGTGGTGCGCTTTGCGGCGGCCGGGCCGGAGCACAAAATCCCGCACATGGGGTGGAACAACCTGCAACAGCTCAGCAGCCCGCTGTTCGAGGGCCTGCGGGCCGAGGATTACGTGTACTTCGTGCACAGTTACTATGCGCCGGTGGGCGAATACACCATTGCCGAGGCCGCGTACCCCGCGCCGTTCAGCGCCGCCGTGCAGCACCAGAACTTCTACGCCGTGCAGTTCCACACCGAGAAGAGCGGCCCCGTCGGCACCCGCATTCTGGAAAATTTTATCAGGCTGTAAGCTTTAGGGCTTAGGGCTTAGGTGTTAGGGACTTAGGGCTCAGATTCATTTTGCCCAACTAAGCCCTATTACCTAAGTCCCTAAGCCTTAATACCTAAGTCCCTAAACCCTAGCAAATAATGCATATCATCCCCGCCATCGACCTCATTAACGGCCAGTGCGTGCGCCTGACGGAGGGCGACTTTGCCCAGCAGACCACCTACGACGCCGACCCCCTGGCCGTGGCCCAGCGCTTTGAGGCGGCCGGCGTCAAGCGCCTGCACCTCGTGGACCTAGATGGAGCCCGGGCCCGGCAGCCGGTGAACCTGCCGGTGCTCGAACGAATTGCCCGCCACACCAGTCTGCACATAGATTTCGGGGGTGGGCTGCAGAGTGAGGACGCCGTGCGCCAGGCCTTCGACGCCGGGGCTCGGCAGATTACGGCCGGCAGCATTGCCGTGCGCGAACCCGCAACCGTAGCTGGCTGGCTGGCCACGTTCGGGGCCGACCGCATTATCATCGGGGCCGACTACCGCGACCACCACATTGCCATCAACGCCTGGGCCGAGCAAAGCGAGCGGACCCTGCGCGAGTTCGTGGCCGACTACCTGGCCGCTGGGGCCACCACCTTCATCTGCACCGACGTGAGCAAGGACGGCAAGCTCCAGGGCCCCTCGCTGGCCACCTACACCGAGCTGCGCGAGCAACTGCCCACCGCCGAGCTCATCGCCAGCGGCGGCGTCACGACCATTGCGGACGTGGAGGCGCTGGCCGCCATCGGCATGCACGGGGCCATTATCGGCAAAGCCATCTATGAGGGCACGATTACGCTGGAGCAACTGCGGCCTTGGCTGTAGGCTTACCAGATGATATCTTCCGTAAATGGCTGCTCCCGGTAATCTTGGAATTCACGAATCCTGCGCAAAGAATTACGCTGAACATCTAGCTCCCAGATGGCACCGTGTTTTCCAAACGAGTCAACCAGTAACTGTATGCAGGCGTTTTCGATATAGCGGAGTGCTTGTACCCACTGGTGATTCTCGAAACGAACAATCTGTTTGCCGCGCTTCGAATGCCAGGTGGTAACATGTTCACCGGCCACTACTGCCCAGTCATCTTGGCGACTTATATAGCCGCAGGTTGGGTCGCCGTAGAAATCGTCTTCTATTACATGTTCGCCGTTTCTCTTACGGATAAGTAGCGCATCCTCATATGTATGGCCTAGCAGGAAACTGTCTGTTTCATCCAGCAAGCGTAAATCAGGATAAGCTTTCTGCCAGTTAAATTCT
The DNA here is from genome assembly GCF_900111515.1 of Hymenobacter actinosclerus. Taxonomy (GTDB): domain Bacteria; phylum Bacteroidota; class Bacteroidia; order Cytophagales; family Hymenobacteraceae; genus Hymenobacter; species Hymenobacter actinosclerus. The sequence goes on along the minus strand of NZ_FOHS01000002.1, from coordinate 402,482 downwards.
CTCATTTGGATAGGTGTAGCATTTGTCAAAAGTAAGGAAGACAGACATATACCAAAACTAACCCCGATGCTGACCAAACGAATCATTCCCTGCCTCGACATAAAGGACGGCCGCACCGTGAAGGGCGTGCAGTTCGAGGGCCTGCGCGACGCCGGCGACCCGGTGGCGCTGGCCGCCCGCTACGCCCGCGAAGGCGCCGACGAGCTGGTGTTTCTCGACATCACGGCCACCAACCAGAAACGTGCCACGCTGGTGGCCCTGGTGCGCGACGTGGCCCGCGAGCTGGACATCCCGTTCACGGTGGGCGGCGGTATTGGGTCGGTGGCCGATGTGGAGGCGCTTTTACTCAGCGGGGCCGACAAGGTGAGCATCAACTCCGCCGCGCTGGCCCGGCCCGAACTTATCAACGAGCTGGCTGCCCGCTTTGGCAGCCAGGCCATCGTGGTGGCCGCCGATGCCCGTTTTAATGCGGCCGACGGCTGGCAGGTATACACTCGCGCCGGCACCCACAACACCGGCCGGGGCGCCGTGGACTGGTGCCGCGAGGCCGCCGACCGGGGCGCGGGCGAAATCCTGCTGACTTCCATGAGCAACGACGGCACCAAGGACGGCTTCGCCCTCGACATCACCGGGGCCGTGAGCCGGGCCGTACCCATTCCGGTTATTGCCTCAGGCGGCGCCGGCTCGATGCAGGACTTCACCAAGGTGTTCCAGCAGGCCCGCGCCGACGCTGGCCTCGCCGCCAGCATTTTCCACTTTGGCGAAATCGGCATCCGCGAGCTGAAAGAACACCTGCGCCAGGACGGCATTCCGGTCCGGCTGTAATATTCAGTTTTCAGTTGGTAGTTGTCAGTTGTCAGGATTGATAAATGGAACCCCTACCACTGACAACCAACAACTATCAACTGACAACTACCAAATGGACTTTGCCAAAATGCCCGATGGGCTGATTCCCGTGATTGTGCAGGATGCCGCCACGGGCCAGGTGCTCATGCTGGGCTACCAGAACGAGGAGGCGCAGCGCGTCACCCGCGAAACGGGCCGCGTGACGTTCTTCTCGCGCTCCAAGCAGCGCCTCTGGACCAAGGGCGAAACTTCCGGCAACTACCTCACCGTGGTGAGCGAGCACGAGGACTGCGACCAGGACGCGCTGCTCATCCGCGCCCTGCCCGACGGGCCTACCTGCCACCGGGGCACCGTCAGCTGCTTCGAGCAGCCCAACCAGACGGCCTACCCGGCCCCGGCCGTGGGCTTTATTGCCGAGCTGGAGCGGCTGGTGCAGCGCCGCCACCAGTTTCCCGACGAAGACCCGAAGTCGTACACCGCCTCGCTTTTCCGCAAGGGCATGCCAAAAATCGCCCAGAAAGTAGGGGAGGAGGCCGTCGAAACGGTTATCGACGCCGTGGGCGGCAACGTGGCCGGCCTGAAGGGCGAGGCCGCCGACCTGCTATACCATTTGGTGGTCCTGCTGACGGCCTCGGATTTGTCGCTGGAAGATGTGGTGGGCGTGCTACGCGAGCGGCACAGCACCATTTCCGGGGGCGTGCGGCGGGAGTAACCGGGGTGGCCGTTGTAGCCGACAACGCTGGAGCAGGTTCTATCTAAAACGCTTAATGTAGCTATATGCGCCCACGTTTTCTGTTTTGCTCCGGGGCCCTCGTGACCTTGGCTTTGGGCCAGTGCACGAGTGCCCGCCGCACGGCCAACGTGGAGCAGGTGCAACTCACGACCACCGATATTGACCTGTTCTGGGCGGCCTATCCGGCGGCAATGCGCGATACGGCCCAGGCCGACAAGGTATTCGCCGAGCAGTACTTTGCCAAGGGTTCGGCGGGGCTGCGGGATTATTGTGCGCGTAAATACCAAGGCGACGCTCGGCGGTTTGCCCGCAACATTACCCAGCGGCCGCGCTTTTACAACTCCATTCGAGCCACCTCTTTGGCCATAGCCGGTCAGAAACCCGAAATTCTGGCGGCCTTTCATCGGCTTCAGCAGCTGTATCCGTCGGTTCGGTTCAATGAGGTGTACTTTGTTGTGGGCGGGTTTGCAGGCAGCACCGCCCAGCCAGTGGGCTTGCTGATTGAGGCCGACCAAACCGCGTGCGGCCCGGGCGTTGATAGCTCGGAGCTAACGTTGGTGCAACGCAACCGGTGTGGGGCTGTAACCGACTTGCCGGCCGTGATTACCCACGAGATGGTGCATAATGTGCAGCAACCCCACGATGGGACGCTGCTCGGGGGCATCATTCGGGAGGGGATGGCTGATTTCGTGGCGGAGCTGGTAACGGGCCAGCCTGGAAGCAACGCGCGCCTGCACGTTTACGGCAACGCCCACGAGCGGGAACTATGGAACCAGTTCGTGCCCGATATGCACGGCCGCGACCCCCGGAATTGGCTGGCGAATTCGAAACAGGAAACGGCCGAGCGGCCCTGCGACCTGGGTTACTACGTGGGCTACCGCATCTGCCAGGCCTACTATGCTCAAGCCACCGACAAGCGGCAAGCTCTGGCGGAACTGCTCGAAACCAAGGATTTCAAGGCATTGCTGGACCGAAGCGGGTACGCCGCGAAAATGACTTCCCGGTAGCCGTCGTACCTTGCCGGCCCGTTTTATCGCTCTCTTTTGCTGCCTGCCCGTATGTCCGCTTCCAACCCTGCCTACCTTAACCAGCAAAGCCTGACGGTGCTCGTGCCTGTTTATAATGAGGAGGAGAGCCTGGGGCAGTTCGTGGTGGAGATGGACAAATTTCTGGCCCAGACTCCCGTGCCCACCACTGTGCTGTTCGTGAACGACGGCTCCACGGACGGTTCATTGGCCCTGTTGCGGCAGGTGTGCGGCAGTAAGCCGGGCTACGAATTCATCAGCCTGAGCCAGAACCGGGGCCTGAGCACGGCCATCAAGGCCGGCATCGACCACGCCCGCACCACGCTCATCGGCTACATCGACTCCGATATTCAGACCACGCCGCTCGATTTTCTGGGCTTTTTCGAGTTCTTCCCCGAGTTCGATATGGTGAACGGCATCCGGGCCAAGCGCCAGGATACGCTGGTAAAAAAGCTTTCCTCCAAAATTGCCAACGGGGTGCGCCGCACGCTCATCAACGATGGGATTCAGGATACGGGTTGCCCGCTGAAAATCATCAAGACTGAGTATGCCCGCCGGTTGCCGCTATTCCACGGCATGCACCGCTTTCTGGGGGCGCTGGTGCAGCTGCAGGGTGGCCGGGTGAAGCAGCTGCCGGTGCGCCACTTCCCGCGCTTTGCCGGCACGGCCAAGTACAACCTCTGGAACCGGGCCTGGAAGCCGCTGGTCGACACGTTCGGTTTTCGCTGGATCCGCAGCCGCTGGAAAAACTACGAAATCGGCGAGCAGTACGTGGGTGCCCCCGCCGCGCCGGTCGGGCCCACGGGTGACAACCGCTAATCGGGCCGGAAGTGGGGATGCTTAAGTTTCAAGCGCTGCTGACGACGGCCAACGTGGCGCTGGTTATCGGGCTGGTGTCGCAGCTGCTGTTTTCGAGCCGCATTGTGCTGCAATGGATTCAGAGCGAGCGGGCCCGGCGGGTGCTGGTGCCCACGCTGTTCTGGCAAATCAGCCTGGTTTCCTCGTTTCTGATGATAGTCTACGGGCTGCTGCGCCACGACCCGGTGATTCTGGGGGCCCAGCTCATCAGCTACGCCATTTACGTGCGCAACCTGCAGCTGCTGGGCGAGTGGGGCAAGCTGCCGGGCTGGTTCAGGGTGGCGGCCTACGGCCTGCCGGTGGCGCTGCTGAGCTGGTTTGTGGCCGGCAACCGCCATTTCAGTTTGCGGGCCATGCTGGGTACCGAAATACCGGGCGGGCTGCTGCTGCTGGGCACCATTGGCCAGGGCATTTTCCTGCTCCGCTTCGTGTACCAGTGGATTTACTCCGAGCGCCGGGGCGAGTCGAGCCTGCCGCTGAGCTTCTGGGTTATCAGCCTGGTAGGCTCGCTGCTGATTCTGGCCTACGCCATCCTGCGCCGCGACCTGGTGCTGTTTATCGGCAACCTTTTCGGAACAGTGGTGTACGCCCGCAACATTGTGCTGCTGCGCCGGCAACTGCGGCAGGAGCCGGCGCAGCTCAACGACGGCCCGGAAATTCAGGCCCCGATGTAGCATTCATGGCTGTCGGTTTCAATTGCTGCGGATGCAACGGCTGACTGCTAAAGGAAGCAGGCTACTAAGATTCCACCGGCTGGTCAACCAGCCAGTCCACGAAGGCCCGCAGGCCCTGGTCCAGGTTGGTTTTCGGCGCGTAGCCCAGCAGTTGGCGGGCCCGGCTGATGTCGGCGTAGGTGATGTCCACGTCGCCGGGCTGCATGGGGTGCCGCTCCAGGCGCGGCTCCCGGCCCACGGCCCGGCCCACGGCGGCAATCAGCTCCAGCAGGGCCACGGGCTGGTGGTTGCCCAGGTTCAGCGTTTCGTACACGCCCTGGTGTTCCAGCAGATACTCCACGCCCCGGGCAATGCCATCCACGGTATCGAGCACGAAGGTATAGTCGCGGGCCGTGCTGCCGTCGCCGAACACCGGAATAGCCTCGCCGGCCCGCAGCAGCCGCACGAACTTATGAATGGCCAGGTCGGGCCGCTGCCGGGGGCCGTACACCGTAAAGAACCGTGCGTTGAGCACATCCAGCCCGTAGAGGTGGTGGTAGGTTGCCGTGAGCTGCTCGCCGCTGAGCTTGGAGGCGGCGTAGGGCGAAATGCAGCTGGCCAGCAGATTCATGTCCTCGCGGAACGGCTGCTCGCGGGTATTGCCATACACGGAGGAAGAGGAGGCAAAAAATAGCTTTTTGATGTCGCGCTGGCGCATCCATTCCAGCAGGTGGGCCGTGCCGAGCACGTTGTTTTCCAGGTAGGCGGCCGGCTCCCGCACCGAGGGCCCCACGCCGGCCTTGGCCGCCAGATGCACTACCACGTCCACCGGGTCGGCGGGCAGCGCGTCCACCAGCGCGTCGGGGCCACGGCGCAGGTCGGTTTCGTGGAAGCTGAAGCGCGGGTGGGCCCGGCAGGCGGTCAGGTTGCGCTCCTTGAGGGGGCGGTCGTAGAAAGGGTCGAAGTTATCGAGGCCGATGACGCGGTGCCCGTCGTGGAGCAGGCGTTCGGCCAGGTGCGAGCCAATGAAGCCCGCGCAGCCCGTAAGCAGAATAGAAGCCATGAACGAAAGGCAGGGGAGAAGCAAACTGCGGCCGGCGGGCCCAGTCAGGCAAATGTAAACCGATTTCGGCGGCCGGTGGCGGGCCATTGTCCGGAGCGGCGGCAGACTTCTTTGCCTGACTCCGCCACCTGGCCGAGGTGGCGGCGCAATACCGGGTGCCGTTAGCCGAACCGTAAGCCCATACAACTGCGCGGCCGCCCGCCCGTATTCTGCTAGCTGCCTGCGCGTGCGGCCGCCGCTCCCTCTACTCTATGCACCTGCGCTTCCGTAAGCGGCCCCCCACGGCCTACTATCCCCCTTTACCCCGTCTGGCGGCCGGTTTGCTGCTGCCGCTTCTGCTGCTCTTGTGCAGCCGCCAGGCCCTGGGCCAGAGGCCGGCCGGCTGGCAGCCACCGGAGCCGCCGGTGGATAGCCCTCTGGCTATCGGGCACGCCGGCTCGGGCTTCCTGACACTGCTGCGACCTTTCAACCCGCTGCCGCCCAGCAGCCGGCGTAGCATCCGGCGGGCGCTGGCCCGCGGGGCCGATGGGGTAGAGGTGGACGTGCGCCTGAGCCAGGACAGCGTGGCCGTGCTTTACCACGACCCCCAGCTCGAATCGATGACCACCGGCGCGGGCTGCGTGAGCCAGACCCCGGTGCGGGCCCTTACCCGGCTCGACTACCGGGTCCGCTGGCCCTACCGCTGGTTTCAGCCCCAGGAGCGCGTGCGCCGGCTCGACAGCCTGCTGGTTTACCTGGGCCGGCGGCCAACGTTTCCTTACCTGCACCTCGACCTGCACGAGGATGACCCCTGCGCCACCAACAACCCCGCCCGCGACGCCGCCCTGGCCCGGCAGCTCCGGCAACTGCTGAGCCGCTACCGGGTGCCGCCCGGACGGGTCACTATAATCAGTAGCCGTCCGGCCATGCTCCGGCACCTGGGCCAGCTGCTGCCGGCCGTGGGCCTGGGCCTGGAGGTAGACGATGCGTACTATCCGAGTGCCATAACTGAACTAGACCGCCTGCCCGGCGTGGGGGCCGTGGTTCTGCACAAGGATGCCTTTACCCCCGAGCGCCTGGCCCAGCTGCACGCGCTCGGGCGGCAGGTGGTGGTGTTCGGGGGGCGCTCGGCCGGGGCCGTAGGCCGGGTGGTAGCCACCGGCCCCGATGCCTACGAAGTTGATAACCTGCGCCAGTTGCAACGCACGCTGCGGCGCCAGCGCCAGCAGGCCCAGTAACTGTCGGCACGCCTGCTTTGGGCCGGCCGTGTTTTCGTATCTGCTCGTTCCCCGTACTCAGCCGTTTGACCGGCCTTTTTTTCGCTTTCTACATGCTGCTGCCCGCTGGTTCTCGCCATCCCCGTTTCTCCTTTCTGCGCCGTATAGTCGACTCCCGGTGGGCGCAGGCGTTGTTGTTGGGGCTGGTGTGTGGGGTGTGTTTTTTTCTGTATAACGGCGCTCCGCAAGTCAGCCTGATGGAGAGTCGCAACTTTGTGGCGGCCCGCGAGATGGTTGCCGGGGGCTCGTGGCTGGTTCCGACTATGAACCACGAGCTGCGGCTGGCCAAGCCCCCGCTACCCACCTGGGCCGTTGCGGGCCTACAGCGCCTGACCGGCCCTACCGAAAACCTGGCGCTGCTGCGGCTGCCGGCGGGGCTGGCGGCCACTCTCTTTGTGTTCTTTTTCTGGGGGCTGGCCCGCGAGCTGACGCGGCCTCAGGCGGCCGAAGGAGCGGCGCCAGGCCGCACGGCCTGGCTGGCCGCCCTGGTGCTGGCCACCAGCCTGCTCGTAATTACTACGGGGCGGGAAGGACAGTGGGACATTTTTGCCAACAGCCTGGCGATGGGGGGGCTCTGGCTACTGGCCCGGGGCTGGCAGCAGCCGGTGCGGTGGGCGTATGGCTGGCTGCTGGGGGCGGGGGTATTGCTGGGGCTGGCCGTGCTCAGCAAAGGCCCGGTACCACTCTATGCGCTGGTGCTACCCTTTCTGCTGGCTTATCTGGTTGGGCAGCCCGCCCACCGCCAGGCGCTGCGGATGCGTGCCCTTGCCACTGTACTGGGGGCCGGGCTGGCCGTTATCATTGGGGGGAGCTGGCCGCTGTATATCTGGCTGAAGGTCGCCCCGGTGGCCCGCGCGGTGGCCCGCATCGAAATGGCGTCGTGGGGCGAGCGGCACGTGCAGCCTGTCTGGTACTACTGGCCGTTTTTTGCCTTCACAGGGCTGTGGGCGCTGGTGGCGTTGGCGTCGCTGGTATGGCCCTTTGCCCGGCCCCGGCTGCGGGCCTTTGTGCCGTATGGGGTGGCGTTGGGGTGGGTGCTGGCGGGCCTGCTGCTGTTAAGCATCGTCCCCGAAAAGAAGGAACGTTACATGCTGCCCCTGATGCCTCCACTGGCGCTGCTGGTAGCAGGGCTGTTGCGCTACTGGCAAACCCAGCCGCCGTACCCGGCCCGCCCTGGCAGCCAGCCCGATGCCTGGCTGCCCCGGGCCTGGAGTGCGCTGTTATTGGTACTGTTGCTGGCGCTGCCCGTTGCCATGGGGCTCACCGGTTTCCCCGGCTACGGGGTCGGCTCGCTTCGGTTCGGGCTGATGGGGGTAGCTGTGCTGGTTTTAGGGGTGGGTTTGGTCCGGGAAGGCATCGGGCGTCGGCGAACCGGGTTTCTGATTGGCAGTACTCTGGCGGCGGTGCTACTTATCATCGTGTTGGTGATGCCGGTTTATCCGCGTTGGGAAGCACGGCGCGACGTTCCCGGCCGGCTGCATCTGCGGCAGGCCCGGGAGCTTCCGGGCTTCCGGGGGGTAGGAGAGTGGCGCAGTCTCGATACGCTGCATGTAAAGCAGGTATGGGCCGCCGGACGGGCCGTCCCTGTCTGGCACCCCACCGTGGCCCAGCTGGCCGGACTGCCTCACTCCGTAGTAGTTGTTGCGGCTCGGCCAGTAGCGAAGGCGCTACCTGCTGGCTGGGCCACTCAGGTCCGCATCAGCCACCAGGACTCCTTCTATTTAGATCGGGACCGGAATTCGGCCGTATGGTTCATATCTCGGTTAGATCCAATTGAGATAGTACCATAGTTTACAATAACCTACTTGATTCCAATGACTTACAATAATTATTATTTAACATAATAATTAACATACATAATATTGATGCCAATTTGCAATAGGGGGAGTAGTCTGTGCTGTTCAGGAGAGGAAGTAATGATGAATAAGCTACCAGCAAATCGGACCGGGCTGATACTACTCGCTTGCTATGGCGAGGCAGTATCAGCCCGGTCCGATTTGCTGAGGCTATGCTGGCTGCTTACTCAGTCAGTTGTCGTTTTATCTTGTTTAGTAAAGCCTGAACCAGCTCCAGGTCGTCGACATGCTCGATTGTAAGGTGGGTGTTGAGCCCCGGGCCGTGCAGATGAATGGCGAACGTGTTTGCCGTGGCCGCCGGCTCCGGGACGGTCATCGCACTCTCTGGTGCCGCAACAGGCGTTGTGACTGTGGTAGCGGTAGTACCCGGGGTTAGTGGCCCATCCGGGGATACCGAGGGTACAAGGTCGGCAGGCTTCGTTATACCCGGGGATGTGGGGATACCAGGAGAAACGGCTGTCGTCGCTGCTTGTACTTCTATATCGTCTGTATCAAGTCCAAACAGGCTGGATACGGCGTCGGGCAGCCGCGGGGCCGTTGCTGCTTGCAGTCTACTCTGGGGTACAACCGGCGCTTCTGCTGATATACCGGTTGCGGCAGCGGTGGCTGGTGCACCTGCCGCTGCTGCTCTGGAGTTGGGTTGGTTAGTACCTGCAGGCTCTGCCGGGGGCTGGAAGCGGCTAAGGGGAAGTTCGGTACTGGCTAGTTCACGCCGGGGCTGCTGCTGGGCCGCCAGTTGGTCGATATCGGCAATAATGTTCTGCTCATTGAGAATGCCAGCCATCCGGGCCCCGTCTACGAAGGCTTTGGTAACGGACTGGGCATTGATTTCCTCGACCCCAAACTCCCGCACCAGCATTACATCGAACATATGTACCGGCAGTTCGCGGTTACGGAACTTGCGGCATATCTGGGTGAACAGGGGCGGGTGCAGGAAAGCCTCCCGCTCATAGATGCGTTCCTCCTGCTTATCGTAAGCATTCTTAATACGGCGAAACAGGTTCGTTGTAGTAAGCAGCTCCCGCTTGCTGGTCAGGAGTCCAAACTTTACGGCTGAGCCAATGATGGCCTTAAAGGAGCCACTAACCTTTCGATTTAGCTTACGGGCAGCCGTGTCGATGGCACACTTCCCTCCAGTGTCATCAACAACTTCAGCAACTTCCCAAGCGCTTTGGTAGGAAGTCCTCGGATAGTCAATAGTCTTTGGCATACAAAAGTGGTGATGAAGATAAAGCAAACGTAATAGTATTAGGTGAATAGAAAAACAGCATAAAGTAATTAATAGCAGTATATAGTATATAAAAGTAAAACTTTCTTATACTTTTTATGCTTTTATTTACCTTTATGCATTCTGTTTAATAATCACCCCACCAAATACCTACCATAAGTATAATTATAATACCCTCTTACAAAGGAGCAAGCCGGGGCGAGGCAGCTGTAAACAGACCGGTAAAAGCCTCCTGGAGTGTTTATAAACGTGCTTTAGGGCTGAACAATCACTCCAGCCCAAAAGAGCCAAGGGTCCCGTAAGAGTCTATTAAATACCCTAATGCGGCGTGCGGTTCAGTTGCTGCTAAAATTTACGTCAACTCAATAGGAGTGGAGTTCTCCAACAATTCCTCCAACTTACTCAGAGCATCGGCCCGGACTTGGCTGTTGATTTCGATAAGCTAATTGACCTAAGCTTTGAGCCTTGCTCTAAATAGCTGGCCACAAACCCGACGCAAACCAATAGCAGCACCAAATGAGCTAAGTGGACTGATCTATTGCAGCAATGAACTTGGCCAGTAGGAACGACACGGGAGACCAACCACCCATAGCGAGTTGCTTCAGAAACTCTCAGGCGCATGCTGCAACCGCTATGTTTGCGCTAGTAGGATGACGGTGTTGAGCCCCAAGTTGCGTTTTGTAAGCTTGGTAGATAAGAGCCGGTAAAATGCCAGGCTTTGAGACAGCTAGTTTTGACGGCAGCCTGCTGCTGAAGCTGCTGAAGCAGCAGGCTGCCGGAGTGACTAGCGCAAATTTCGAGTTCAGGAACAGGATGTAGAGAGGCAACATCTGGCGGCTCATCATTGAATAGCAACCTGAAAATTGCTGTATGTTGTAAGTTGGCGTGCCTCTAATTCAGGGCCTTCTTGATAGTTTTGCGGGGACCGTAGGAAAGCTTGAGATATGGCTAGACAGTAGCAACTCCCTTAAAATAAGCACATGAAAATCCAATATTCTTTTGTCTTATAATTTATATTATGTTAAGTGATGTTTATAGAAACAAGGCCGGCTTGGCAACCGACCTTGTTTAGGACTCTCCCCTTCGCTTACTATCTATGACGAAAACGAAGAGGGCAAAACGTTGCACCAGCCTATTTGCTGGCGTCAAGCTTGTTCATCATGCGCTGCGAATCGGCTTTACGATCCAAACGCAGGTACACTTTCTGCAGTGCGCTCATAGTTGCGCGGTCATCGGGCTGTAGCTCCAGCGACTTCTCGAAGTATGGCAACGCATCCTGGAAATACTTCTTGCCATCCGTTTCCAGCTTCTTGCCCGACTTCTGGTAATCCGCCAGGCTCATCTTGCTGGCACGGGTGTAATAATCGGCGGCCTTGTTGTAGTTATAGATACCCAGGTTGAAGTTGGCATCGAAGTTATTCGGATCGATTTCCACGGCCTTGCGGTAAGCGGCCAAGGCTTCCGCCGGCTTCTTATCGGAGTCCAGAATCGAGCCCTTCACGGCATACAGGTTTGAGTTGGTCGGATCGGCAGCAATAGCACGGTCGATTTTATCGAGGGCCTCTTTGCCGCGACCAGCGCTCAGGTACATGTTCAGTTCGTCCAGCATGAACCCCTTGTTGTTAGGATACACCTTGAGCGCGTCCTGCAGTACTTTCATTGCCGCGGCATCGTCTTTCTGCTGGCGGGCAATCTGAAGCATCCGGTTGTACATCTGGGGCGACTGATAGCCGATGCCCTGGAGTTTGCCGTACATTTCTTTGGCGCCGGCAAAGTTTTCATTGGCTTCGGCCGCGTAGGCCGCGTACAGATAGGCCGTCGTATCCTGGGGCTTGATCTGCTGGGCCATGCGGTACGAGTCCATGGCCTTGGCGAAGTCCTTGCTGTTGTAGCTCTCCACGCCGGCATTCAGGGCCATCCCATACAGGCCATCGAGTTTGGCAACGGCCTGCTTGCCGTACTCGCCGTCCTTACCGTCCAGGGCTAAAGCCTTATTGTAGGCTTCGAAGGCAATTTTGCCGCCGTCCTCGGTGCCCAGGCTTTTCTTATAAATGGGGCTGTTAACCATGCCCTCGTAGATTTCGCCCCGGGTAAACCAGGTTTTGGCTTTACCCGACGTTTTATCGTTGGTAATGGCCTTATCGATTTCCGTTCTGGCTTTATCCAGCGTACCCTGGCGCTGGTAGAGAATGGCGTTGGTAACGGCCGAATTCTGGGCCGAAGCCGTATGCAGGGCCGCGGCGGCCACTAAGGTCAAGATGATTTTCTTCATGATAGTTGCTTGAAGAAGCTGCGGTTTGGGGAAAGGAATATGAGCGCAAACGGCAGAACTTCCGGGGAAGTTCTGCCGTCGCAAGTTAGCAAGTGCTTAATTAGCGCTGAGCGTGTCCGGGTCGGTGAGCCCGGTCAGGTCGTCGTCCGGGGTGGCGGCAGCGGGTGCTTCTCCCGTGTCGCTGCCGTTAGGCTCCACTCCTTCCGCCCCTTCCGGCAGCGCCACTCCTTCTATTCCTTCTGGGTCTTCTACCTTCTCCTCGGCCGCTACTTTGGCAACCGACGAGATTTCGTCGCCGTTGCTGATTTTCAGCAGCCGTACTCCCTGCGTGGCCCGCCCAATACTGCGCAGCTCGCTCATGCGCAGCCGAATCGTGATGCCCGATTTGTTGATAATCATCAGGTCATCCTCATCAGTCACGGCTTTAATAGACACGAGCAGACCCGTCTTTTCAGTCAGCTTCATGGCCCGCACGCCTTTGCCGCCGCGGTTGGTGATGCGGTACTCGTCGAGCGGGCTGCGCTTGCCGTAACCATTCTCCGATACCACCAGCAACTCCTGCTCGCTTTCCTTGTCGAGGCAGACCATGCCCACTACCCGGTCGCCGCCGGGCAGATCGTCGGCCAGCGTGATGCCGCGCACGCCGGCGGCGGTGCGGCCCATCGAGCGGACTTTGTGCTCGGGGAAGCGCACAGCCCGACCCGAACGCAGGGCCAGCACTACTTCGTCGTTGCCGTTGAGCAGCTGCACGTCGAGCAGCCGGTCGCCCTCGTTGATGCTGATGGCGTTGATGCCGGCGGTACGGGGGCGCGAATAGGCTTCGAGCGGGGTTTTCTTCACCGTGCCCTGCTCGGTGCAGAACATGAGGAAGGTGTTGTCGAGGTAATCGGGGTCGCGCAGGCCGCGCACGTTGAGCACCGAACGGATGCTGTCTTCGCGCGGAATCTCAATCAGGTTCTGAATCGGGCGGCCCTTGGTGTTTTTGCCGCCTTCGGGCACCTCGTACACCTTCAGCCAGAATACCCGGCCGGCTTCGGTGAAGAAGAGCAGGTATTCGTGGGTGGTAGCCACGAACAGGTGCTCGGTGAAGTCGTCCTGCTTGGAAGCGGCCCCGCGGGCTCCTACCCCACCGCGGCCCTGGCTGCGGTACTCATCGAGGGCCGTGCGCTTGATGTAGCCTTCGCGCGAGATGGTAATGACCATGCTCTCGTCGGCAATCATGTCCTCCATCGAGAAGTCGCCGCCGGCGTACTCGATGTTGGTGCGGCGGGCGTCGCCGTAGCGGTCCTTGATTTCGGCCAGCTCGGCGCGGATGATGTCGCGCTGCATCTCATCGGAGGCCAGTACGGCCTTCAGATGGTCAATCAGCGCCATCAGCTCGTTGTACTCGGCCACGATTTTGTCGCGCTCCAGGCCGGTAAGGCGCTGCAGACGCAGGTCGAGAATGGCGCGGGCCTGCACCTCGCTCAGCGAGAAACGCTCGATGAGCTGCTGACGGGCCACCTCGCCGTCGCGCGAGCTGCGGATCAGGGCAATGACTTCATCCAAATGGTCAAGCGCAATCAGCAGGCCTTCCAGGATGTGGGCCCGCTTCTGGGCCTCGGCCAGCTCGTAGCGGGTGCGCCGCACCACTACATCGGCGCGATGCTCGACGAAGTAATGGATCAGCTCCTTGAGGTTAAGCGTCATCGGGCGGCCCTTTACCAGGCACACGTTGTTGACGCCGAACGAGCTTTGCAGCTGAGTGTACTTATAGAGGTTGTTGAGCACCACGGTGGGCATGGCGTCGCGCTTGAGGTCGTACACGATGCGCATGCCGTCGCGGTCCGACTCGTCGCGCAGGTCGGCAATGCCCTCAATCTTCTTGTCGTTAATGAGCGCGGCCGTTTTCTCGATCATCGAGGCCTTGTTCACCATGTAGGGAATCTCGGTGATGACGACCTGCTCCTTGCCGGTGGCGGTGGTTTCGAAGTGGGCCTTGGCCCGCATCACCACCCGGCCGCGGCCGGTTTCAAAGGCCTGCTTCACGCCCTCGTAGCCGTAAATGGTGCCGCCCGTCGGGAAGTCGGGGGCCGTTACGTGCTCCATGAGCTCGGCAATGGTGATGTCGGGGTTGGCCAGGTAGGCCACGATACCGTCCACGACTTCCGTCAGGTTGTGAGGGGCCATGTTAGTGGCCATGCCCACGGCAATGCCGGTGGTGCCGTTGACGAGCAGGTTAGGGAACTTAGCCGGCAGCACCGAGGGCTCTTCGAGCGAATCGTCGAAGTTGGGCTGGAAGTCCACCGTATCCTTGTCCAGGTCACCGAGCAGCTCGTCGGCCAGGCGCTTGAGGCGGGCCTCGGTGTAACGCATGGCGGCCGGCGAGTCGCCATCGATGGAGCCGAAGTTGCCCTGGCCATCCACCAGCGGGTAGCGCAGGCTCCACTCCTGGGCCATGCGCACCATGGTATCGTACACCGAGGAGTCGCCGTGCGGGTGGTACTTACCCAGCACTTCGCCCACAATACGGGCGCTTTTCTTGTAGGATTTGTTGTACGAGACGCCCAGATCGGACATGCCGTAAAGCACGCGGCGGTGCACGGGCTTGAGGCCGTCGCGCACGTCGGGCAGCGCCCGCGAGATGATAACCGACATCGAGTAATCGATGTAGGCCCCGCGCATCTCATCTTCGATGTTAATCGGAATGATTTTTTCGCCTTCCGCCATAGGGAGCTGATAGTCGGCCCGTAAAACTGCGGTTAAGGAGCAGCTTACGGGCCCGTGAAAATGAACTTCGTTGAAGCCTGCAAGATACGCAAAAAAGCCCGCTTTAGCTAGCCAGAACCGCGCTTTGCGGGACCTGCGGGGTACTCCCTGCCAGTGGCCCGCGGGACCGCCCCGCCCCTACGCAACAGCCTCCTGGCTGCGGCCGGCAACCCGGCCTAGTTTGCGCGGTCGTTGATGGTGCGGCGGCGGTCATTGTTGCGCTTCACATCATCGGGCTTGTACACCTTGATTTTCTCGCCGATAGCCGGGTTCTGCTTTTTCCAGAGCGGCTGCCCGCGGAACTTGGTGCCGTTGTGCATGTGCACCTTACGGGTGTGGCAGGCCTGCATGGGGCAGGTGCGGCACGAGGAAACGGCCAGCAGGGCGCCTACCAGCAGAGCCGGCAGGCGAAGGCGGGAGAGCAGCAAACGGGGAGTAGTCATTGGCGTAAAGGTACCAAATATGACGAAGCGAAGAAGCCGCCCGGCCGCCGTTAGCGCCCCGCTCCTTGCGTCAGCAGCGCGTAAACCTGCTCCGGCGGTTCGAGGCTGCCCAGCTCCGCCACTCCCGGCAGCAACGGCGCTGCCCCGGTGCGGTTCAGCCACACCGGCCGGATACCGACGGCCTGCGCCCCCACCACGTCGGCCACCCAGTTGTCGCCCACCATCACGGTTTCAGTTGGCCGCGCGCCCAGGCGCTCCAGGGCCACGTGGTAGATGGCGGGGTCGGGCTTGAGCACGCCCACGGCCTCGGAGGTAATCAGCGCATCGACCAGCCCGCTCATCCCCAGAAAGTCGAGCTTTTCTTCCTGCTCAGTGGTGCGATTGTTGGTGACCACGCCAATCCGAAAATCAGCCCTGAGGCGCCGCAGCAGCGCCAGCGCCCCGGGTACCGGCTGCCGGAATTGCCGGTAGTGGCCGTAGTGCTCCTCGGCCAGCTCGGCCAACGCACCCGCCGACGGGGCCGGCTCGTAGGGGGCCAGCAGCAGTTGACACCGTAGCTCCCGCGCCGTCAGGTAGTCCAGTTCGCCACGCATCACCCGCGGGTGCATTTCTTCCAGCAGGTCGCTGTAGCGCTGGTAAAGCACTTCGGCCGGCACCTGGCGCAGACTGGCCCGACCGCCTAGCGTGGCCGCCAGCGCCGCCCGGGCCGTGGCCGTGTGGTCGTAGAGCGTATCATCGAGGTCGAAGAGGATGGTCGTCATTATAGTGAGCCGTTAGCTAGCAGCTATACTTAAACGTCCTCCCCTGCCCACTCGCGCAGAAACTGCGCCAGGAACTGTTCCATATAGGCGTGGCGCTCGTCGGCGACGCGGCGGGCGGCATCGGTATTCATCCGCTCGCGCAGGTGCAGCAGCTTCTCGTGGAAGTGGTTGATGGTGGGCGCCGTATTCTGCTTGTAGCTCTCGAACGAATCGTGGCGGACGGGCGGCACGGCGGGGTCGTGCAGGGGGCGGTTTTTGTGGCCGCCGTAGGCAAAGGCCCGGGCCACGCCGATGGCCCCGATGGCATCGAGCCGGTCGGCGTCCTGCACCAGCTCGCCCTCGATGGAGCTCATGGGCGTGGGCACGCCGAGGCCCTTGAAGCTGATTTCGCGGATAATGGCCTCCACCGCGTCCATTACTGCTAGCGCGGCTCCCTGGCTGCTCAGCCAGGCGCGGGCGGCGCGGGGGCCGGCCTCCTCATCGCCATCGTGGAATTTCCAGTCGGCTACGTCGTGTAGCAGGGCGCCCAGCTCGGTTACCAGCGGGTCGGCCGCGGGGGTCTGGGCGGCCAGCCGGCGGGCCACCTGCCACACCCGGCGAATGTGCTCCCAGTCGTGGCCCGTGCCTTCGTGCAGGAACTTTTCGCGGATGAATTCGGCCGTAGCCGTGATAAGCTGGGAATCGGTGGAGGAAAGCGGCATTGGGAAGGGACTACTACAGGTTACCGGCAAAAGTAGAACGAACCAGCCGAGCCGCCGGCAGAGAATACAGGGAATTACTTACCCACTACCGGAGTTTACCGTATATTGCCTTCAAATGACCTTTTAAAAACACGCAAATGACCATGGTTCGCAACACTTCCGTCGCCGATATGGTGGCCCTGATGGGCGGCCGGGCCGTTATTCCGCAGCTGGTGCGCAACGAGATGGACCTGCTGGGCGTGGCCATCAAGGGGCTGTCGGTGCAGGCCGTGCGGGCTTTGCAGCGTCATCTGGGCTTTTCCAATAAGGAGATGAGCGCCGTGCTGGGTGTGTCGGAAAGCACCCTGACGCGGCGCGAGCAAACCCAAAAGCCCCTCACGCTCGACGAAGGCGAGAAGGCCATTCAGCTCTCGGCCGTGCTGGCCAAGGGCATGGAGGTATTCGAAGAAGAGGCCGATCTGCACTTCTGGCTCAACTCCCCCATTCCGGCCCTGGGCGGCCAGAAGCCCAAGGACCTGCTCTACTCGGTTATCGGCCGCGGTCAGGTCCATGACATCCTCGGCCGCATCGAGCACGGACATTTTTCTTAAAAAAAGCTGCAAGCTACAAGCCTCAAGCTGCAAGCTTTTTGAACGGACTTGTAGCTTGAGGCTTGTAGCTTGCAGCTCAAAATATGAAGCTTTACCGTTTGGGCAAGGCCCCCTATATATCGGATACTTCGGGGAAGGGCGGGCTGTATTACGGGGGGCGCTGGCACACGGTGGGGCGGCAGATTCTGTACACGGCCGAGCATTTGTCGCTGGCCAAGCTGGAAGTGCTGGCCAACTCGCCGGTGCTGCCGCGCCACTACTTCGCCCTGACGCTGGAAATCCCCGACGACACGCCATTTCTGGAATACGGGCCGGCCGATTTGCCCGCCAACTGGCAACAGGTGCCCTACCCTGCCGAGCTGGCCGAGCTGGGCCGGGCCTGGCTGGAGGCCGGCACCCACTGGGTGCTGCGCGTGCCCTCGGCCCACGCCCCGGCCGAATGGAACTACCTGCTCAACCCACTGCACCCCGACCACAGCCGGCACCTACGCGTGCTGAGCGTGGAGCCGCACCCGTTTGATGAGCGGCTGAAACAAAGCAAATAAGCCACGTTTTTGGCTTCCAAAAAACAATTATTTTTCACCCATAAAAACTTCCGTAACAGAGCAATAATTATCCACTATTGCTACCCATAGTTTTATTTTCAGAGGTAGTAAATCCGGGGTGCGGCAAAGAGGCGTAAGTGAGGGCAGATTGATTCAATCGACACTTCCAAACTCCTTTTTACTTCCGATGAAAAAGCAACTTCTTTCCCTCGCTTTCGTGGCCCTGCTGGGCGGCGCTTCCGCTACCACCGCTTCGGCCCAGGCCAAGATGACGCCCGGCACCGTAATGGTCGGCGGCATGGCGATGTACCCGAACAAGAACATCGTTGAAAACGCCGTTAACTCCAAGGACCACACCACCCTGGTGGCGGCCGTAAAGGCGGCTGGCCTGGTAGAAACCCTGCAAAGCAAGGGTCCGTTCACGGTTTTCGCCCCCACTAACGCGGCGTTCAACGCCCTGCCCGCCGGCACTGTTGAAACGCTGGTAAAGCCCGAGAGCAAGGCTACGCTCACCAAAATTCTCACCTACCACGTGGTAGCCGGCAATATGACGGCCGATAAAATCATGGCCGCCATCAAGTCGGGCAAGGGTACGGCTACGCTCAAAACGGTGAGTGGCGGCACGCTTAAGGCCATGATGAACGGTCCCAAAAACATTGTACTGCAGGATGAGAAAGGCAACATGTCGAGTATCTCCACCTACGATGTGATGCAGAGCAACGGTGTGATTAACGTAATTGACAAAGTGCTGATGCCTTAACTGGCATAACTAAAATTAAAAAGCGAGTCTGCCCCGGTATAAAATATACCGGGGCAGACTCGCTTTTTTTTAATAAACAGGCGTCCAAAACGAGTTTATTTATTAAAGGAATTCAGCCCGCAACCGGGGCCGCCCGTGACTTTTAGGCACCATGGTGGTTATCCTCACTCCTACCGTTCCATCTCCCGCCCATGCGCCACTTTACCGCCGCCGACCTCGGCCAGCTCGAAAAGGTTTACCGCCTCAACCTCATCAACGCCATTACGGGCTTCAAGCCGGCCAACCTGCTGGGCACGGTCAACGCCGAGGGGCGCACGAACCTGGCTATTATCAGCTCGGTGGTGCATTTGGGTTCCAACCCGGCCCTGCTGGGGCTGGTGATGCGCCCGCCTTCCGTCGAGCGCCACTCCTACGACAACATCCGGGCCACCGGCCGCTACACGCTCAACCACGTGCATGAGGGCATCATCCGGGCCGCGCACTATACCTCGGCGAACTTCCCGCGGGAGGTGTCGGAGTTCGAAGCCTGCGGCCTCACGCCTGCTTACCACGACGGTTTTTCGGCGCCATACGTGCAGGAAAGCCATCTGCAAATCGGCCTGGAGCTGCTGCAGGAAGTACCCATCGAGGCCAACGGCACGGTGCTGCTCATCGGCCGGGTGCAGCACCTGTACCTGCCCGACACCCCCGGCGTGCTTCGCCCCGACGGCTCGCTCGACCTGGCCGCCGCCGGTACCGTGGCCCTCAGCGGCCTCGACACTTACTACGAAGCCCGCCCCGTAGCCCGCTACGGCTACGCCCGACCCCATCAGGAGCTGGAAAAGTTGGAGATATGAGAAGTGACTGTCATCCTGAGCGACAGACTACGCTCCTTGCTCTGCTACACCACGCCAAACGCTGCCAGCTCTTCCCAGACACGGTGCACGGGCAGGCCCATGACGTTGAAGTACGAGCCTTCGAGGCGGGTAATGGCCACCATGCCAATCCAGTCCTGGGCGCCGTAGGAGCCGGCTTTATCGAAGGGCTGGTAGTGGCGGACGTAGTGCTCGATTTCGGCGGTGGTAAGCGGGCGGAAGTGCACCCGGGTTTCATCGGCAAAAACTACCTGGCGTCCATCGGCGGCCAGTAGGCAGACGCCGGTGTACACCTCGTGGGCGCGGCCCTGCAGACGCTGGAGCATGGCCACGGCCTCGGCTTCGTCGACGGGCTTATTGAGCACCTCGTCGTCGAGGCAGACGATGGTATCGGCCGTGAGCACGATTTCGCCGGGGGCCAGGTCGGGGGCGTAGGCGGCGGCTTTGTGGGCGGCCAGGTACTCGGCAATTTCGGCCCGGCGCAGGTGGTCGGGGAAGCTCTCATCGACCTCGCGCAGCCGGATTTCGTAGTCCAGCCCCAGATCGGAAAGCAGCTGGCGGCGGCGGGGCGAGCCGGAAGCCAGCACCAGCCGCGGCGTGGTGGGCGGGGCGGTATTCAAGGCAGAATCAGGCACGGAAAACGTCGGTAAACGGCGCGTTGGTTTCCTCGTCGGCAATGCTGCTGAACAGGAAGCCGCCGATGGTTTTAGGGAAAAAGAACGTGGATTTGGCCGGCATCACGGCCCCCGAGTGGCAGACGCGTTCTACTTCGGCCATGCTCACTTCGTTGGTGATGAAGGCCGCCCGGGCCTCGCCCTTGTTCACGCGGGTGAGGCACTCGGGGAAGTTGCGCACGTAGGCCACGCCGGGCCACTGCCGCTGCGCCTCCGAGCCGACGATGCCGAGCACTTTTTCGAGCACGAAAAAGTGCAGCACGGCCAGGTCGAGGTTCTTCACCTCCTCCGTCGTGGGCCAGTCGAGCTGGGCGTGCACCTCGGGGCGGAGGCGGATTTTATACACCTCCCCTTCGCCCAGATACAGCCCAAAGGCCCACGGCTTGCCGGCAATGCGCTCGGGCAGGTCGTAGGGGTCGTCGAGGGTGATGATGGTGAAGTAGGGCTCCAGGCGGGCCAGCAGTTCGGCCGCGTCGGCAATACCGGGCAGATCGAGCAGCAGCCGGTGGGTGGGCAGAATGCGCAGGTCGTCGGCGGCCGCGTTGGTCAGGTACATGAGGTGGAAATTCCAGGCCTCGTGGCCGGTGTAGGCGTCGCCGACGGCCGCACGGCGGGCCTGGCGGTAGGCCAGCGAGCCTTCGTAGCGGTGGTGGCCGTCGGCCAGAATCACCTCCCGGGCGGCCAGCACCCGCTGAAAATGGCGGATAACGTCGGCATCCTGAATCACGGCCAGCACGTCGCGGGCGCCCTGGTAGTCCTCCTCGGTTTCGTAGAGCGGGCTGCGCATGGCCTCATCCAGGTAAGGTTCCAGGTCGAAGTCCTCGTCGCGGTACAGGCCGTGGGTGGCGCTCGACTCAAACTCGGTGCGGGCCAGCAGCTCGGCCCGGTCGTTCACGGCGGCGGGCAGCGTGTTTTCGTGGCGCAGCACCACGTTCTCGGCCCAGTCGGTGGCCCTGATGTGGCACATGAAGCCCTTGCGGCAGTACTCGCGCGGGCTGCCCGGCAGCCGGAAATACTGGTAGTACACATAGATGCCCGGCAGCTCGTCCTGCCGCAGCACGCCGGCCTGCTGCCACTCGCGCAGCCGCGCCAGCGCCTGCCCGGCCGGGTCGTCGCCGCGGGGCACCGAGAGATGGATGCTGTTGAGCGGGTTCTGGTAAAGCGCCTCGCGCTGCCGCGGCGACACCACATCGAAGAGCGGCGAGACGAGCCGGTCAATCTGGGCGCTTAGTCCGGCTCCGTAGCGCCAGCCCCGGATGGGTTGAATTTCAGCCAAGAAGGGAAGGAATTAAGAGGTAAAAATCAAAAGTTAAAAAGGAGTAGCCGGGCCGTTTAAATACGGCGGAGCATACCGCCCGGAAGCACCAGCATAAAACATGGGCAGCCAATACGGGTAGCCGTCCGGACCAACTTTCACTTTTCCGTTTTCAACTTTTAAATAAGCGTAGCGCTCATGGGGCCAGGCGGTTCAGGTGCCACTGGCCGTCGGCCGTGCGCTCGTACACGATGCGGTCGTGCAGGCGCGAGGGGCGGCCCTGCCAGAACTCGACGCGGTGCGGCCGCAGCAGGTAGCCGCCCCAGTGCGGCGGGCGCGGCAGCGGCTCCTGGCCTTCAAACCGGGCTTCCACCTCGTGCTCGCGCTGCTCCAGGGCTTCGCGGCTCGCTATGGGCTGGCTCTGGGGCGAGGCCCAGGCGCCGATCTGGCTGCTGCGCGGGCGGCTCTGGAAATAGGCGGTCGATTCTTCTTCCGACACCTTCTCCACCCGGCCCTCGATGCGCACCTGCCGCTCCAGCCCGGGCCAGAAGAACGTGAGGGCCGCCAACGGACTGCCGGCCAGCTCGCGGCCCTTGCGCGAGTCGTAGTTGGTATAGAACAGAAAGCCTTCGTCGGCGGGCAGGCCCTTGAGCAGCACGATGCGGGCGGCGGGCTGGCCGGCGGCGTCCACGGTGGCCAGGTTCATGGCCGTGGGCTCGTCGAGGCGGGCGGCCAGGGCCTCATCGAGCCAGACCCGGAACTGGGCCACCGGCCCCGCGGGCAGTACATCGGCCTCGGTGAGGGTGCGCTGGGAATACGTCTGGCGCAAATCGGCCAGTTGCTGGTCGTTCATTTTTGAAAAAGCTACAAGCCATAAGCTACAAGCTACAGGCCAAGTGCCGTTAGCCTTTTGAACATGCCGGCAGCTTGTGGCCGGCAGCTTGAAAACAAAGGTAGTACAATGCGGCGGGGCCGGAACCCTGCGCCCCCCGATGGCCGTAAGAACCATTTTGCCGGTTCTTGTTCCCGGCACTCTCCGAAAAAAAGCTGATAGCTACCGGCTAAAGGCTCACAGCTCCCGTCCGCTATGTCCCGTCTTCGTCCTGGCAGCCTGCTTATTTCCCAGCCCTTTCTGGGCGACCCCAACTTCGAGCGCAGCGTAGTGCTGCTGTGCGCGCACTCCGAAACCGAGGGCTCGTTTGGGCTCGTGCTCAACCGCCTGGCCAACGTGCAGCTCAGCGACGTGCTCACGCTGCCCGGCGGTGAGGCCCTGCCGGCGGCGGCCACGCCCCTGGGGCTGGGCGGGCCCGTGGAGCCCGATACGCTGCACTTTATACACCAGCGCGCCGAGCTGCCCGACGCCGTGGCGCTGGGCGGGGGCGTGTACTGGGGCGGCGACTTCGGGCGGCTGCTTGAGTTGCTCATCAGCGGCGAGCTTCCCCCCGCCGAAGTGCGGCTGTATATTGGCTATTCGGGCTGGACCAACGGGCAGCTGGCCGACGAGGTAGCCGAGAAAGTATGGATTGTGGAGCCCGATGCTGCCGCGAAAGTGTTTACTTTGACTACGGATGCCTTTTGGCAGGCCATTTTGCGCGAGAAAGGCGGCCGCTACCGGATGCTGTCCAACTACCCCACCGACCCACGTCTTAATTAAGTGTTAGCTGATAGCGGCTAGCTAACAGCCTTTTGTTCAGCAACCAACGATACGTACTCGTTCAGACCTAGATTTCTGTCAATCCAGCCCTAGAGAGCCACCCGCAACTAAGCGCTAACAGCTGTCAGCTACTGGCTAACAGCTAACTTCACACCCTTTGCCCCGCCCGCTGCGGGGAGTTTTCGCTGACCCTTATGCACCCCGACCAACCGACCCCCACTGGCGCCAACGCCAATGCCGAATCGCCCCAGCAGATTCTGGCCCGCCGCCTGGCCGAGCTGAACGCCGACAAGCCCGCCGCTACTCATGCAACGGCTGATGCGGCCCCGGCCGACATCACCGAGCAGCCGGCCCAGGGCAGCACGCCCCTGCCCGCCAACCAGCCGGCCGGAGCCGGTACGGCCGAGCCGTCGGCCGCCGCCACTGAGGCAGCCGAAGCCACGCACGCCGCCGCCGACCAGCCCAACACGCCGCCCGCGGCCGCCGAACAGCTGCCGACCAGCGTGCCGGTGCCCCCCGCGCCTACTGCCTTCACGCCCCCGGCCGAAATGCCCGAGCCCACCAACGCCCCCACGCCGCAGGACGCGCCCATGCAGCCGGCCCCTGAAGCCCCTGCCGCCGAGGCGCCGCACGTAACGCCCGTGGTGGATGTGCCGGCCGGCGAAACCGTTGCCGAGGCGCTGGAAGCCACGCCCGGCGTCGGCTCGCTGCCCACTTCTTCCGACTCGCCGGCCAGTCCGGGCACCACCACCATGGCCCACCAGCCCGCCGCCCCGGCCCTGTCTGATGCGCCTGCGGCCGCCGCAACGCCGGCTCAGCCGGCCGCCCCGGCCGTTGATTTCGACAGCCTCGACTTAGCCGCTCAGGCTGCGCACCTGCGCGGCTTGCTGGGCCAGGCGGGCGCCGGCAAGAAGCGCCAGTCCATCTCCGACCTGTACCGCCGCTACGAAACCGGCCTGAAAGCCGACCGCGCCAGCCAGCGGCAGCAATTTGTGGACGCCGGCGGCACGGCCGAAGAGTTCACTTCTACCGACCCGGCGGGGCACCAGGAGCTGCAGCAGACCTACCAGGAGTTCCGCGCCAGCAAGGTGCGCGACGCCAAGGCCGAGGACGAGCAGCGCGGCAAGAACCTGACCCGCAAGCAGGAGCTGCTCACGCAGCTGCGCCAGCTGGTGGAGTCGGCCGAAACCGAGGACAGCTCGGCCCGCATCAAGAGCCTGCAAAGCGACTGGAAAAACACCGGCCCCGTGCCCCAGACCGACTCGCAGGAGCTCTGGAACAGCTACCACGCCCTGCTCGACATCTACTACAACAACCGCGGCCTGTTCTTCGAGATGAAGGAACTCGACCGCCGCCGCAATCAGGAAGCCAAAGAGGTCCTGATTGTGCGGGCCGAGGCCCTGGCCGAGCAAACCAACATCAACAAGGCCACCCAGGAACTGCGCCAGCTGCACGAGGAGTGGAAGCACATCGGGCCGGTGCCCAACGAGCAGCGCGAGCCGCTGTGGCAGCGCTTTTTGCAGGCTTCCGAGCTGGTGCACGGCCGCCGGCAGGAGGCTTCGTCGGCCCGCAACGCCGAAGAAACCGCCAACCTGGAGCGCAAAACCGCTTTGCTGGCCCAGATCATGCCCTTCGGCGAGTTTGAGACGGAGCGCGTAAACGAGTGGCGCGGCAAAACCGACGAGCTGCAGCAACTCAAGCAGCAGTGGGATGCCGCCGGCCTGGTGCCGCGCAAGCAGGCCGAGCAGGTAAACAAGCAGTTCTGGAGCGCCTACAAGGGCTTTTTTCAGAAGAAAAACCAGTTCTTCAAGGCCCTCGATGAGGAGAAGAGCACGAACCTGAAGCGCAAGCTCGAAATGTGCGAGCAGGCCGAAGCCGCCCTGCAGAGCCCCGACTGGGAAGCCAGCCGCCAGACCGTTATCCAGCTCCAGAAAGAGTGGAAGCTCGTCGGCCGGGTACCCGAAAAGCAGTCGGACAAGGTGTGGAAGCGGTTTCGCACGGCCTGCGACGCCTTCTTCGACCGCAAAAAAGAGGAGGGCCGCCAGCGCGAGCAGCAGGTGCAGCAGCTCAGCGAAGACCAGACCAACCACCTGGCCGCCGTGGCTGAGGCCGTAGCCGGCCTTTCGGCCGAGCAGCCCGGTACGCTCGAAGGCTTCCGCGAGCAGATAGCCGGCTGGCGGGCTTTCGACGGCGCCACCCGCCCCCAGGCCGAGGAGCGCTTCCAGAAGCTGATGGCCCAGTACCTGACCCAGGTGCCCGACCTGGCCTACCAGGACCGCACCGACCTGCTGTTCAGCCTGCAGGTAGAGCGCCTCAAGGCCTCGCCCGATTCCCAGCAGCTGCTCTATAAAAAGGAGCAGGCCCTGCGCCGGGAAATCAGCGAGCTGGAAAACGACATTTCGACGCTGCAGACCAACCTGGAATTCTTTGCCCGCTCGAAAAACGCCGCCCAACTCCGCGAGGAGTACCAGGGCCGCGTGGATGAGGCCCAGGTGCGCATCGAGAATCTGAAGCGGCAGTTGAAAGCCGTGCGCAGCTAAGCTGTAACAGCGCCTGATTTTGTCCGAAACACTCCGCTGCCTCGGGCAGCGGGGTGTTTTTATGTTTCGGCAGGTTAGGCAGTTAGTAGAACGCCACCAGAAAAATAAGCCGATTACTTGGCGGGTTCGTGGGCAAAACCTACTTTTGTGCCACTTCCCCGCCTCCTTAGCTCAGCTGGTAGAGCAACTGACTTGTAATCAGTAGGTCGTTGGTTCGATCCCGACAGGAGGCTCATTCTTGCACACCCGGAACGCCCGGAAAGTCGCTCATCTGGCAACAGAAGCGGTTTTTCGGGCGTTTTGCGTTTGGTCTAATCCCCTTTGTGAGCCGATATAAGCACTCTTTTCAGCCACAGTTTTAGCCACACTTATGAATGTCCAATTCTACCTCCGGAACCCCGATGCTGCCACCGTTCCGGCTATTTACCTGCTGGCCCGGGTTGGGGGTGAGCGGCTGCGCGTAAGTACGGGCGAGAAGTGTCTGTCGGCGCAATGGGATGAGCGCAAGCAACAGTTCCGGCGCTCGTACCCGGGCTACCAGGAAGCCAACGAGCTGCTGGCCGCCCGGCTGACCGAGGCGCAACGCTGGCAGCGGGCCGAGGGCCTCACCCCTACTCCGGTCAGCCCGAGGGGGGGCCTGGCCCCCGCCCCGCCCCCGGTGGTGCGCGAGCAGAGTCTGGTGGTACTGATGCACAAGTTTCGGGGCGTGCTGCGCGGGCGGAGTTGCATGTACGACTCATGCCATTGATTTGAACGCGACCTGAAAATCCGCCTATCTTAGCTCGTTGTCTGTTTTCGATGGACCACCTCACTTAGTTACCTTCCACGCTTCTTATAGTGACCAGCACACCTACAGCAATTTTCAGGTTGCGGTACAGGATGTAGAGACGCAACATGTTGCATCTCGTCTTTGAACAGCTCAGTAGAACAACGTCAGCAACGATAAGACGCAACATGTTGCGTCTCTACATCCTGTACCTGAACTCGAAATTTGCGCTAGCTTACTGGTCCCGCCCTGGTAGCTATCCTTGTTTTTTATGTGGACTTTTTCCCGCAAGCGCTTACACCGCCTGGAGGCGGCTTGGCAGCAGCCGGCTTCGCACTCCCCAAACTTCCCCTGGGTGGCCCGCTACTATGACGCTGTGCAACACGAGCCCGCGTACCACCGCCTGCCCGACCAAACCTGGGAGGACCTGAACGGCGAATCGCTCTTTGGACTGCTCGATGCGACGGTGAGCCGGGTGGGCCAGCAGTGCCTGTATCACCGCCTGCGCAGCCCGCTCGCCGACGAGGCCGCCCTGCACGAGTTTGATGCGGCCGCGACTCTGCTGGCGCAGCAGCCCGGGGCCCGCGGGCAAGCCCTGCTCGCCCTCGACCAGCTGACGGCCGACGAGACGTACTTCCTGGCCGATTTGATTAGTGGGGAGCCGCTCCCCGCGTTGCCCGGCGCGCGCTTCGTGCCGCTGCTCGCGCTGGGGCTGTTGGCTACGTTGGTCGGGGGCTTTTGGCTCCCCGTTCTCTGGATGGGCACAGGGGCGTTTGCTCTCCTCAATGCGGTGTTTCATTTCCGGCAGCGTACGCGAATTCAGCGTATGGTTCGCCCGCTGATGCAATTGGGCCGCTTGCACCGGGCAGGGCGGAAATTGCATCGGGCGGCGCTGCCCCTGCGGCCGCTTCAGCCGCTGGCCGCGCCCCTGGCCCGGCTGCGGGGGGTCTTGCGGCAAATAACTTTCTTTCAGCTGGACGATAACTCGGGGGTTCTGGAACTGCTTAAGATGCTGCTGCTGCTCGACCAGCTGGTGTATCATCGCTGCCGGGCAGCCGTGCAGCGGCAGGCACCCGCCATTCGGACGGTCTTTGAGGCCGTCGGCTACGTCGATTGCGCGCTGGCGGTGGCCAGCTTCCGCCAGCGCTACGTCACCTGCGTGCCGCACTTTGGGCCCGCTGCCGAGGGTATCCGGCTGCAAGCCGGCTACCACCCGCTGGTGCCGGGGTGCGTGCCCAACGACCTGACCCTCTCCGGGCAGGGGGTCTTGCTCACCGGCTCGAACATGGCGGGCAAAACCACCTTTATGCGCATGCTGGGCATAAATGCCCTGCTGGCCCAAACCATAGCTACGTGCCCGGCTACCGCCTATCGTGCTCCCTTTTGCCGGGTGCTCACCAGCCTCAGCCTGGCCGACAGCCTGCCCACGGGCAAGAGCTATTACCTGGTCGAAGCTGAAACCATGCGGCAGCTGCTGTTGGCCTGCGACGCGGCCCCCGGCAGCTACCTGCTGCTACTCGATGAGCTGTTCAAAGGCACGAATACGCAGGAGCGCATTGCCGCTACTAAGGCCGTGCTGGCCTACCTGCAGCCCCATAGCTGGGTAGTGGCAGCCACCCACGATGGGGAGCTGGGCGCGCTATTGAATTCGTGCTTTGTTGAATACCACTTTTGCGAGACGGTCACGGAGGACGACTGGTATTTCGACTATCTGCTCAAAGCCGGTCCGCTCACCACGCGCAACGCCATTCGGTTGTTGGCGCGCCTGCACTACCCGGCGCAGGTGATAACCGACGCACAGGCGCTCAGTGCCACGCTCTCTATCCGGGCGCGCCCGTCCAGCCCGGCAGAACTTAGCTCGTTGGCTGATTCGACCAGATGACAGGAGAATACATTCGGGTAACCCACTCATGCAAAACCCATTACCCGATAATAAGTAAGGCTTCTATTTTCCCACCGCCCGCTACCAGATGCGGACAGCAAAAGGAACCGCTAATTGCCGATTACCAGGCGATGCCCGGCAATCGGCAATCAGACCGCGGAAGGCCAATAGACAATCTGCACAATAGGGAGCTGTACCCGGACTTCAAACTCCAGGCTACATGGCCTTGTACTCGCTCCAGCTCTTGATCTTTAAATCCTTCATTTCCAGCGTGCAGAAGGCCTTGATGAACGCCTTGGCCAGCCGCGCATTCGTCAGCAACCCGATGCCGGAGTCCACGGCGGTGCGGCGGATCTGGTAATCGTTGTCCAGCTCGCCTTTCGACAGGTTTTTGGGGATATTGATGACCAGGTCGATTTTCTTTTCCTTGAGGTAGGTGAGTACGTTGGGCTCCTGGGCGTCGCTGGGCCAGTAGAGCAGGCGGCTCGGGATGTTGTTTTCGGCGAAGAAGCGGTGCGTGCCCTGGGTGGCGTAAATCTGGTAGCCCTTGCGCACCAGCAGCTCGGTGGCCGAGAGCAGCGCTACTTTCGACAGGATGGGGCCGCCGGAAATGAGCACCGATTTTTGCGGGATTTTGTAGCCCACGCTCAGCATGGCTTTCAGCAGCGCTTCCTCGGCCGTGTCGCCCAGGCAGCCCACCTCGCCGGTGCTCACCATGTCCACGCGCAGTACCGGGTCGGCGCCGGGCAGGCGGGTGAAGGAGAACTGCGGGGCCTTCACGCCCACGAAGGGCAAATCGTACACCCGCTCGCTTTCGTCGCGGGCCACCTTTTTGCCCAGCAGGATTTGCGTGGCCTTTTTGATGAGGTTGTTGCCCGAGATTTTCGAGACGAAGGGGTAGCTGCGGGCGGCCCGCAGGTTGCACTCAATCACGCTGATTTCGCCGTTTTTCTCCAGGAACTGGATGTTGAACGGGCCGCTGATTTCGTAGCGGCGGGCAATTTTCTCGGCAATGATTTTGAGCTTGCGGATGGTGCCCACGTACACGCGCTGGGGCGGGTAGTACATGGTCGCGTCGCCGGAGTGTACGCCGGCAAACTCCACGTGCTCGGAGATGGCGTAGCTCACAATCTCGCCCTTGTCGGCCACCGCGTCGAGCTCAATTTCCTTGGCTTCCTGCATGAATTCCGACACCACCACCGGGTATTCGGCACTGACCTGCTGGGCGGTTTGCAGAAACGCTTCCAGCTCGAAGTTGTTGGACACCACGTTCATGGCCGCGCCCGAGAGCACGTAGCTCGGCCGGATGAGCACCGGGTAGCCCACTTCCTGCACGAATTCCTGCATGGCTGCTAGCGAGGTCAGCTCCCGCCAGCGCGGCTGGGCGATGCCCAGCTCGTCCATGATGCGCGAGAACTTGTGGCGGTTCTCGGCCTCGTCGATGCGGGCGGCCGAGGTACCCAGGATGGGGGCCTGGGCCTGTTCGAGGCGGGTGGCGAGGTTGTTGGGAATCTGGCCGCCGGTGCTCAGAATCACGCCGCCGGGCTGCTCAAAGTCCAGGATGTCCATCACCCGCTCGAAGCTCAGCTCCTCGAAGTAGAGCCGGTCGCTTACGTCGTAATCGGTCGAAACGGTTTCGGGGTTGTAGTTGATGATGATGGTTTTGTAGCCCTCCTGGGCCGCCGTCTGCACGGCCTGCACCCCGCACCAATCAAACTCGACCGACGAGCCGATGCGGTACACGCCCGAGCCCAGCACCAGCACCGACTTCTCGGTTTCGGGCGCCAAATCGTTTTCGGTGCCGTGGTAGGTGGTGTAGAGGTAGTTGGTTTTAGCCGGAAACTCGGCCGCCAGCGTGTCAATCTGCTTGACCACGGGCAGCACGCCCAGGGCCTTGCGGCGGGCGCGCACCAGCAGCTCGTCGGCCTTCACGTCGCCCTCGCCCAGCAGCTGCACGGCAATCTGCTGGTCCGAAAAACCAGCCTTCTTGGCGTCGCGCAGCAGCTTGGTTTCCAGCCCGTCGAGGCCGGTGGCGCGGCCGGCGGCCAGCTGTTGGCCCAGCCCAAAAACGGTGTGCAGGCGCTGCAAAAACCAGTGGTCAATCCGGGTCAGCTGGTGCACCTGCTCCAGCGAGTAACCGGCCTCAAAGGCCTGGTTGATGGCGAAGATGCGCTCCTCGTTGGGCTCGCTCAGCAGCTGGTCGATGGCGGCGCGGTCCAGGTCCTGCTCGGGGCGGTTGGCCACAAAGCCGCGCTTGCCGGTGTCGAGCATCCGCAGGCCTTTCTGGATGGCTTCCTCGAACGATTTTCCTATCGCCATCACCTCGCCCACGCTCTTCATGGCCGAGCCAATCTGGCGGTTCACACCCGCGAACTTACCCAGGTCCCAGCGCGGCAGCTTCACGACCACGTAGTCGAGGGCCGGCTCAAAAAAGGCCGTGGTGGTCTGCGTCACGCTGTTTTTCAGCTCGGCCAGCGAGTAGCCCAGGCTGAGCTTGGCCGCCACGAAGGCCAGCGGGTAGCCCGTGGCCTTGGAGGCCAGAGCCGAGGAGCGCGACAGGCGCGCGTTCACCTCAATCACCCGGTAATCTTCCGACGCGGGGTCGAGGGCGTACTGAATGTTGCACTCGCCCACGATGCCCAGGTGGCGGATGGTCTGGATGCCGATGCTGCGCAGCTTGTGGTACTCGCGGTTGCTCAGCGTTTGGGAAGGGGCCACCACGATGCTCTCGCCGGTGTGGATGCCGATGGGGTCGAAGTTCTCCATGTTGCAGACCGTGATGCAGTTATCATAGGCATCGCGCACCACTTCGTACTCCACTTCCTTCCAGCCCTTGAGCGACTCCTCCACCAGAATCTGGTCGGACGTCGTGAAAGCCCGCCGGGCCAGGGCCCGCAGCTCGTCCATGGTGTTGGCAAAGCCGCTGCCCAGTCCGCCCAGCGCAAAGGCGGCCCGCACGATGATGGGGAAGCCGATTTGCTCGCCCGCCGCCAGCGCGTCGTCCAGGGTGGTGCAGGCCACGCTGCGGGCCGAGAGTACGCCAATCTGGTCGAGCTTCACCTTGAAAATCTCCCGGTCCTCGGTGTCGATGATGGCCTGCACGGGCGTGCCCAGCACCTGCACGTTATACTTCTCTAACACGCCGGCGCGGTACAGGGCCACGGCGCAGTTCAGGGCCGTCTGGCCCCCAAAGGCCACCAGAATGCCATCGGGCTGCTCCTTTTTGATGACTTCCTCCACAAAGTAGGGCGTCACGGGCAAAAAGTACACGTCGTCGGCGATGTTGTCCGACGTTTGCACGGTGGCAATGTTGGGGTTGATGAGGATGGTGCGGATGCCTTCCTCCTTGAGCGCCTTGAGGGCCTGCGAGCCGGAATAATCGAACTCCCCGGCCTCGCCGATTTTCAGGGCGCCGGAACCAAGGATGAGGACTTTGTTGGGTTTGGTCATGCTAAGGGTTAGGTAACAGATTGCTAGGAGCAATCAGAACGTCATGTTGAGCGGAGCGCAGCGGAGTCGAAACATCTCTACCGCTTCGTTGTAGAGGTATGCAATTAAAAAAGAACGTCATGCTGAGCTTGTCGAAGCATCTCTACCGCTTCGTTGCCACATCAGCCTTCCCATGTTTCTAAGTCGATGGCTTGCCACGTCGGATTAAACGCGGTAACCAAGGCGTCTTTCTTGCGGCGGGTCCAGCCTTTCAACTGCTTTTCCCGCGCAATGGCCTGCGTTGCATCGGGAGCTATTTCAAAATAGACCAGTAAATCCGTCTGGTATCGTCCGGTGAATTTCCCTTCGTCGCCCCGGCCGCTGCTGTGTTCGTAAAGTCGCCGCGTGAGGTCATTGGTGACGCCGATGTACAGGACAGTCTGGGTTTGGTTAGTCAGGATGTAAACGTACATGCTGGTGAATTTAGAACGTCATGCTGAGCGAAGTCGAAGCACCTCTACCGCTTCTTTGGGATAAGGCTTACTGCGATTTTTTCAGCGATAATGACCGCATCTAAACCGACAGAAGGGTCAAAGGTGCATTTGATAAAATCACCGCTCTCTTCAAATGTCAAATTCAAAATCACATTTTGGTGATTGAAATAATCAAACTCTATTTCTTGTATGCCAGTGAATTGGAATTCGATATCACATTGCTTGGTATGCTTATAATAGCCTTTTTCATCAAGCTCTTTAGTCATCTCAAAAGATGCGACTACAAAAGTTGCTGAAGGCCAGTAACCGGGATGCGCTTCCAGAGTTACTTTAGTTATTTCAGCATCATGGAAACCTGGCCAGTATCCAAAATGCTCGTGAATAACTTTGGCGTTAATTATTCTAGCAATAGCAGGATTCTGCTTTTCTGACATGATGTTCAAGTTATGATGCCGTGCAACGAAGCGGTAGAGATGCTTCGACTTCGCTGCGCTCCGCTCAGCATGACGACACTTTTATTTCGGTTGAACCTCCTTATACTTCACTACCGCCTCCAAAAAGTCATCAAACAAAAACTCCGTATCCTGCGGGCCGCCGGCGGCTTCGGGGTGGAACTGGGTGGAGAAGAACGGTTTCGACACGTGCTTGATGCCTTCGCAGGTGCCGTCGTTTAGGTTCTCGAACAGCATGTTCCACTCGGCGGGCAGGGTTTCGGTGTCCACTGCGAAGCCGTGGTTTTGGCTGGTGATGTAGCAGTGCTGAGTGCCGGTGAGCTTGACGGGCTGGTTGTGGCTGCGGTGGCCGTATTTGAGCTTGAACGTGTCGCCGCCCGCCGCCAGGCCCATGAGCTGGCTGCCCAGGCAGATGCCGAAAATCGGCTTGTCCTGTTGCAGGGCCTTTTGCAGGTGCCGGATGGTGGCTTCGCACATTTTGGGGTCGCCGGGGCCGTTGCTCAGGAACAGGCCGTCGTAGTCGAGCTGGGTGAAATCGTAGTCCCAGGGCACCCGAATCAGCTCCACGTCGCGCTCCAGGAAGCAGCGGATGATGTTGGTTTTGGTGCCGCAGTCCACGAGCACGATTTTGTGCTGGCCGTGGCCGTAGTGTTGCACGCCGGCGGGGCTCACCTGGGCCACCAGGTTGTCCAAGTTGGGGTCGTGGAAGGGCACATCCTGCCCGTCGGCCACAATTTTGCCCAGCATGGCGCCTTTCTCGCGCAGCTTCTTGGTAAGCATGCGCGTATCGACGCCGAAAATACCGGGGATGTTGTACTCCTTGAGCCAGTCGCCGAGGCTTTTGGCGGCGTGCCAGTGGCTGTGCTCCTCGGAGTAGTAGCTCACCACCAGCCCGGCAATGTGGATTTTGTCGGACTCGAAAATCCGGGAAATCGACTCGTAGAGCTCCTCGCCGGGCACGCCGTAGTTGCCCACCATCGGGGTGGTGAGCACCAGAATCTGGCCGGCGAAGGACGGGTCGGTGAGGTTTTCGGGGTAGCCGGTCATGGCCGTGCTGAACACCACCTCGCCGGCGACGGAGGTCAGCGCGCCGAAGGATTCGCCCTGAATTTCGGTGCCGTCTTCGAGGATGAGTTTTACTTGATTCATGTGGTCGTGCTAGTGTGCGCCTCCCCCCCCGGCCCCCCTCTCCTCAACGAAGAGGGGGGCGTTCTGATGGATGCGTTCGAATAAGAAAAGGCAAAGCTAAAAACTAGAAACCAGTCCCCCCTCTCCTTTTCATTCCGCCCATCGAGCGGCGTAGGGGCCAGGGGGTGAGGCGCACCGTCAGAACGGCAAGCCGAGCAAGCCAGCAACTTGCCGTGCCACGGTTTGCACACTGGCGACATCCGGCCCGGTGATGGTCAGGTGGCCCATTTTGCGGCCGGCCCGGGCTTGTGCCTTGCCGTACAGATGCAGGTGGGTTCCCGGCAGGCGCAGTACGCTGGCCCAGTCGGGCTCGCGCGGCTGGCCGCTGGCATCCAGCCACACCTCCCCCAGCAGGTTAAGCATGATGGCCGGGGAATGCTGGCGCGGCTCCGGTAAGGGCAGGCCCGCCAGGGTATGCACCTGCAAGTCAAACTGCGACACGTTGCAGGCGTCGAGGGTGTAGTGGCCGCTGTTGTGCGGGCGCGGGGCCATCTCGTTGATGATTAGGTCGGCGTGCTCACCCTCGCCCACCACGAAAAACTCGACGCACAGCACCCCTACGTAGTCCAGATGCTGGGCCAGCGAAACGGCCGCCGCGCGGGCCCGGGTGGCCAGGGCGGGCGGCATATTGCCTTCGTAGGCGTGGGTCACGGCCAGAATGCCATCGACGTGCACGTTGCGCTGGGCCGCGAAGCTCACGACTTGCCCGTCCCAGCCGCGCGCCACCAGCACCGAACACTCGGCGGTTAGCGGCAGCAGCTTTTCCAGCACGCAGGCCACACTACCCATTTCCGCCCAGGCGGCGGCCAGCTCCGCGGCGGTCCGCACGCGCACCTGGCCCTTGCCGTCGTAGCCCAGGCGCGCGGTTTTGAGGATGCCGGGCAGCAAATCGGCCCGGTCGTCCAGCACGGCCTGAAGCTGGGCGGGCGTTTCAATCACCGCGTAGGGCGCGCATGTTACCCCCGACAGGTTGGCGCAGGCCGTGAAGTGGGCTTTTTCCTCGATGCGGTTTTGCGCGATGCCCACCCCGGCCGCGCCGGGGGCCACGGGGCGGGTGCGGGCCAGCATTTGCAGGGCCTGGGCGGGCACGTTTTCAAACTCGGTGGTGATGGCCTGGCACAGCCGGGCCAGCTGCGCCAGCCCGGCCGGGTCATTGTAGTCGGTCTGGATGTGGTGGTGGCTCACCAGCCCGGCCGGGCTTTGCGCGTCGGGCTCCAGTACGGCAGTGAAGTAGCCCAGGCGCTGGGCGGCATGCACAAACATGCGGCCCAGCTGGCCACCGCCCAGCACCCCCAGGGTCGCCGGCCGGCCGGCGGCGTCTACGCTGCCTGGGTAAATAGGCGTCATGGTTGCGTTGTGCGTTCCGTCGTTCATACTGGCAGCGTCATGGCGCGGGCGGCTTCGGTTTGTTCGGCCCGAAACGCCTGGAGCTTGGCGGCCAGGTCCGGGTCGTGCAGGGCCAGCATGCTCACGGCGAACAGCGCGGCATTGGCCGCCCCGGCGCTGCCAATGGCGAACGTGGCCACGGGCACGCCCTTGGGCATTTGCACGATGCTGTGCAGCGAATCAACCCCCTGCAAATGCCGGCTGGCCACCGGCACGCCCAGCACGGGCAGCGCGGTTTTGGCCGCCATCATGCCCGGCAGATGGGCGGCCCCCCCGGCCCCGGCAATGATGGCCTGCAAGCCCCGCGGGCCAGCTTGTTCGGCGTAGGCAAACAGGTCGTCGGGCATGCGGTGGGCCGATACAACGCGCGCCTCGTGGGCCACGCCAAAGTGCGTGAGCAGCTGCACGGCGTGCTGCATGGTGTCCCAGTCGCTGCTGGAGCCCATCACCACGCCAACCAGGGGCTTGGCTGGGTCGGTGCTGGGGGTGTTAGGATTGGAAGGGGTACTCATGAAAATTGTTTGGTCGATTCTTGGTCGTCATGCTGAGCATGACGTTGGTTTTATCAGCTTATTTACTCGCCGCCTATTCGCGCTCCAGCAGGATTTCCGTGCCCAAAATTACCAGGTCTACCCGGCCTTTCAACGTCTGGTCGAGAAAGGGCGTATTCTGGGATTTGGATTTCATGAAGTCCCGCGTGAAGGTCGTTTCCGCTTCCGTATCAAACAGCAGGCATTCAGCTTGCTGGCCGACTTCGATGGCGGCGACCGGCAGGCCCATCAGGCGGCGGGGCTCGGCCGAGTAGCGCTTTATCACCAGGTCCCAGCCAAATTTTCCGGGCTCCACGAAGTGGTGATAGAGCGATACCAGGGCCGTATCGAGGCCGGTGATGCCGTTAGGGGCGCTGATGAAGTCCTGGGCTTTCTCGAACGGCGTATGCGGCGCGTGGTCGGTGGCGATGAGGTCGAACACGCCTTCGATGAGCCCTTCGAGCAGCGCGTCACGATCGGCCTGGGTCCGCAGCGGCGGGTTCATCTTGTAGTTCGTGTCGTAGTCGCCGATGTGTTCGTCGATGAACAGCAGGTGGTGGGGCGATACTTCCGCCGTCACCTTCACATCGCCGCGCGATTTCCACCAGCGGATGGTTTCCATGCCGAGCTTGCTGGAAACGTGCTGGATGTGCACGTGCGCGCCCGCCGCGTGGGCCAGGCGGATGTCGCGGTCGATGATGATTTCCTCGGCGCAGGCGGGCGAGCCCTTGATGCCGAGCCGGTAGCTCATCACGCCTTCGTTGAGGGCGCGCGGCCCGGCCAGTTCCGGCACCTCGCAGTGGCTGGCGAAAAACATCCCGAACTCGGTGCCGTACTGCATGGCCCGCAGCAGCACGGCCGGGTCGGCGGTAGTGTCGCCGTCGTCGGTGAGCATTTTCACCCCCAGCTCGCGCATGCCCTCAATTTCGGCCAGCTCCTTGCCCTCGCGGTTTTTGGTAACGCAGCCGGAGGTGTACACCGGAATGCGCGACCGGTCGCGGGCATTGTCGAGCACGGTGGCTACCGCCGTGGCCGAGTCGAGGGCTGGGCGGGTGTTGGGCATCATCACCACGCCGGTAACGCCGCCGTTGATGGCCGCTTCGCTGCCCGTGGTGATGGTTTCCTTGTTCTCGAAGCCGGGGGCGCGGAAATGGACGTGGGCGTCAAACATGCCGGGCATCAGCACCCGGCCGCGCGCGTCGATAACCCGGGCCCCTTCGGGAACCGCCAGGCCGCTGCCGATTTCCTGAATCCTGCCCTCGACAATCAGGACATCACTTTCGAGCAAAGCGGGTGAGTTTTCGGAGGCGATGCGGGCGTTTTGCAGGAGAAGCATGAAGGAGGTATGATGTGGTTATTCAGAAAGTAATCGAAATACAAAAGAACGGGTCATGCTGAGCATGTGGCGCATCAAGCCAGGGTCGGGGCCCAGTCGAAGCATCTCTGCCGCTTCGTTGTAGTCGACAGGATTAGCATTGCAGTAGAGATGCTTCGACTACGGCTGCGCCTTCGCTCAGCATGACAGTCACTCAGCATCAGCATGACGTTCTAATCAGGGCGTAAGCACCGTTGAGTCGGCGCGCTGCCGTGCTACGTACGATTCCTGCCGCGGGAAATCCCCGCCCGGCTTGAGCCAGTCGAGCACGGCCATGCGCACCGAGATGCCGTTTTCGACCTGGTTGGTGATAAGGCTGCGCTCGTAGTCCATCACGGCGTCGCACAGCTCAACCCCGCGGTTTACGGGGCCGGGGTGCATAATGTAAAGGCCCAGGTCGCTGATTTCCGCCAGCCGGGCAGTGGTGATACCGTACACCCGGTGGTATTCGCGGAGGCTGGGGAAAAACTGCACGTCCTGGCGCTCCATCTGCACGCGGAGCAGGTACACCACATCGGGTGCCCAGGCCATGGCCGCCTCGTAGTCGGTGAAGCGGCGGATGCTTTCCGGCACGTACTTGGGCACCAGCGAGCCCGGCCCGAGGTACGCCACCTCGATGCCCAGCTTTTGCAGCAGCGTGCTGGTGGAGCGCGCCACGCGGGAATGAAGAATATCACCGATGATGAGGACTTTTTTGCCTCGGGGGTCGGGGAATTTTTCTCTGATGGTAAACGCGTCCAGCAGGGCCTGGGTGGGGTGCTCGTGCGCCCCGTCGCCGGCGTTGATAACCGAGGCCGTGGTTTGGCGGGCAATCATGCCGGGCAGGCCGGGGTGACTGTGGCGCACCACGATGTAGTCGGTGCGCATGGCCTGGAGCGTTTCAATCGTTTCGCGCACCGACTCGCCCTTGGAGATGGAGGAGTGGGCGACGTCGAAATTCGTAACCTCCGCCGAGAGGCGTTTGGCCGCCACCTCGAAGGAGGAGTGCGTGCGGGTGCTGGCCTCGTAGAACAGCATGAGCACGGACTTGCCCTCCAGGGCGGGAATCTTCTTCACCGAATGGGTGAACAGCTTTTTAAAGGACGTGGATTGGTCGAGCAGAAACTCGATTTCCTCGCGGTGCAGGGATGCAATGTCGAGCAGGTCTTTACGTGCCATACCAGGTTGGAGCAATTAAGTATGTAGTCAGTAGTTACGAGCCGGAAGGGCTACCCTAGCGTTCAACAGTTC
Organism: Hymenobacter actinosclerus; assembly: GCF_900111515.1. Taxonomy (GTDB): domain Bacteria; phylum Bacteroidota; class Bacteroidia; order Cytophagales; family Hymenobacteraceae; genus Hymenobacter; species Hymenobacter actinosclerus. Next base: position 364,435 of record NZ_FOHS01000002.1, on the reverse strand, counting down.
ACCGGTTTTGCGGAGCGACAACGGCCTGAGCCCGGAGTTGCGGCGGCCGGCGTGACCCAGGGCGGTGGCAGCGGCCGCCGCGGAGCAGCAACTGCCAAACTTAGCGGGCATAAAAAAACCGTTTCGGAATCCGAAACGGTAGCGGGGCAATATCTGGAAACAACGGAAATACCAGTAACGGAATCGGGAAAACCGATGGGGCCGAGGGCCTTCCGGTCCACTCGCGGTTCCCAGTCGTGCTGGGTTCCGCACTTCATCAACAGTTTTTCTGGTTGAAGCATGCTGCAAAGCTACGGCATTGTTACGCTTGGCGACTCATCGGCAAGGTTAATTTTTCTTGGGCCGCTTTTCTCAGATTTTGTTTTTTAACCTAACGGGCTAAACGACGCACTCTTTGCGCTTCTTTTTAGCCACCAAAAAAATTATGGCTTGCGCCACCAGTTGCCTGGCAGGCACAATCCCCCTTAACTTTAGCTCTTTATTCCGCGGCCTTAGGCAGCGGGCCGCCCTGGCGCGGCGGCAAACAGCCCCTGAACTACCCGGTAGCCCAGGGGCTGTTTGATTTCCGGCCGGCACCAGTGGTATCGGGTGGTGTAGTTTACCCGAGTCCGGAGGGACTGTCGGCTTTCAGCTGCGGCCTAGCCACGGCAACACACGCCGCCCTGGTTAGCCCCGCACCAGACTGCGGTTTATCCGGCTCACCAGCGCCGGGCCTTCATAAATGAAGCCGGTATACAGCTGAATCAGCGTCGCGCCGGCGGCCAGCTTCTCCTGCGCATCGGCGGCCGAATGGATGCCGCCCGCGCCGATAATGGGCAGCCCGCCGTCGGATTTGCGGTGCAGGTAGCGGATGACTTCGGTGGCCCGGGCCCGTAGCGGCCGCCCGCTCAGGCCGCCCGCACCCAGGCTGGCCACGTGGCCGGACTCGGTGCGCAGGTTGTCGCGGCTGATGGTGGTGTTGGTGGCCACCAGGCCGCTTAGCTGGGTTTCGCGGGCTATTTCCAGAATGTCGTCGAGCTGCGAATCGGTGAGGTCGGGCGCGATTTTGAGCAGCAGCGGGCGCGGCGTGGCGCGGGCCAGGTTGCGGGCCTGCACCTGCTGCAAGAGCTCAATGAGCGGCTTTTTTTCCTGCAACTCGCGCAGACCGGGCGTGTTGGGCGAGCTTACGTTCACCACGAAGTAGTCGACCAGCTCGGCCAGCGCCTCGAAGCCGGCCACGTAATCGTCGGCGGCGCGCTCGTTGGGCGTGTCCTTGTTCTTGCCGATGTTGCCGCCGATGAGCAGCTGCCGGTTGCGCCGCCGGGCCAGGCGCGCCGCCACCACGGCCGTTCCCTCGTTGTTGAAGCCCATGCGGTTCACCAGGGCCTCGTCCTGCGGCAGCCGGAACAGGCGCGGGGTGGGGTTGCCGGGCTGCGGCCGGGGCGTCACCGTCCCGATTTCCACGAAGCCGAAGCCCAGCGAAGCCAGCTCGTCGGTCAGGGCCGCGTTCTTATCAAAGCCGGCGGCCAGGCCCACCGGATTGGGAAATTTCAGCCCGAAAACCTCGCGCTCCAGGCTGGGGTGCTGGAAACCGTAGAGTGCCCGGAGCAGGGCCGGCGTGCCCGGCACCCGCGCGGCGCGGCGTAGGTTGTCGAAAACGAGGTGGTGGGCGCGCTCCGCATCGAGGTTGAAAAGCAGCGGCTTAACGAGGGTTTTATACATTGGCAGCAGGGGCAAATTGGCGGTCAGGGGTGGCAGGTACTTTCTCCAAAACCAGTGGTAGGCCGGAACTAGCAGTCCGGAAAATTTCGGGTGCGGTGGGGTTTGAGAAAACGGTTGGTAACCAGCCGGCTCATGCTGGTCCAAAGCGTCGGCGTTTCGGCTGACACGTGCGTGGCAGCCCGGCTCAGCGTTTCAAACTGCCGCTTCAGGCCGGTTTGCAGCAGCATGTAAAAAACCAGGCCGGCCATCATTTTGCTTCGCAGAAACTGCTGCATGTGCCATACACCTGCGCCTGCCGCACGGGCTTGTCGGCGAACTATTCGGCGAGTACCTGCCGGATGCAGTCAGCGGTTTGGGGATATGGAGGTATGCCACAAAGAAAGGGGATTTGCCCCGAACGCAGCCTGCCAAGCACTGCATGCGGCGCGGTAGCACCCGTGGCCTCTGCGCCCGGTTTCCGGGCCGGCGCTGCTCCTCGCCCAGCCGCACAGCCTGCTCCGGCGCGGGCCAGCGGGCGGGTGAGGGGCAGCTATTGAGGCAGTTGACACATATCATCCGTTGCCGGAACCCTCGTCATGGAATCCCGGCCCGCGAATGAGGTTCTTTACCATACCCTGCTGCCACCCGGTCTTTGCCCGTCGCGCGCCCCCTGCGCGCCGGTTGCTGCTCCCCTGCCCTCCTTTCTTCCGCACGATGAAAACTACCCATCCCGTATCCCAGCGCCCCCCGGGCCACCCCCCTTCCAAAGCCCTCAAAACCCCGTTCCCGCGCCCGATGGAGTTCCTGCCCGCCCTCGACCCGGCCAGCCAGCAGCTGGAACGGGAGGCCGACGCGACCATGACGCTGGATAAAGGCCCCTACTACACCGGTTCGCCTCGTTTGCCCGCAGTCGACTAACCGATTAGGCCTACCTGAAGCCTGCTATTGCGCAGGGTTCAACGATGCAACGCAAAGAGTTTCGTCTTTAGGGCCTGTACACCGACTTTAAAGTCACCCCGATTACGCTTGCAACTCACTGTTCACCTAAAAAACCCACCGATGAAAAAGAAATTCTTCAACGCGAAGTTTTATCGCCACGACGACGCCACCGAAATGGTGGTGGAAAACGGAAAAATAACGCATATCGGAACTGGTTTGCCCAAGTGCGAGGAGGAAATCGACCTCGGCGGCAAACTCGTGCTGCCGCCCTACGTCGACCCGCACCTGCACCTCGACTACGTGTACACGGGCCGTAACGACGGCGGGAAAATTAAGTCCGGGACGCTGTTTGAAGGCATTGCCCGCTGGCACGACATCAAGAAATCCCAGACCAGGGAAGATGCCCGGGAACGGGCGTTGGCGGCCATCCGGGAAGAGGTTTCGCAGGGCGTGCAGTTTATTCGCACCCACATCGACGTAACCGACCCCAAGCTGCTGGGCCTGGAGGTGATGCTGGAGTTGCGCGAGGAGCTGAAAGACACCGTCACCATCCAGATTGTATCTTTTCCGCAGGAAGGCATGTACGCCTACAAGGGCGGCTACGAGCTGGTGGAGGAAGGCCTGAAGATGGGCGCGGATTGCGTGGGCGGCATCCCGCACTTCGAGTGGGCCCGCGAAATCGGCGAGAAGTCGGTGCACAGCATCGTGGAGCTGGCCCTCAGGCACGACAAAATGTTTGACGTGCACTGCGACGAAACCGACGACCCCATGGCGCGCTTCGTGGAACTGCTCAATGCCCTGGTGATGATCGAGGGCATCGGCCCCAAAACGACGGCCAGCCACACCTGCTCCTTCGGCAGTGCCGACGACGCCTACGCGTTCCGCATGATGAGCCTGTTTAAAGCCAGTGGGATGAATTTCATTGCCTGCCCCACCGAAAACGCCTACCTGCAAGGCCGCCAGGACACGTACCCCAAGCGCCGGGGCCTGACGCGGGTAAAGGAGTTTCTAGAAGGCGGCATCAACGTCTCCTTCGCCCAGGATTCCATCAACGACCCCTGGTATCCGCTGGGCAACGGCAACCTGATGAACATCCTCGACAACGGTATTCATTTGTCGCAGGTGGCCTCCTTCGAGGAACTGGAAACTGCTTTTAATCTGATTACCTACAACAGCGCCAAAACCATGATGCTGGACAAGGAATACGGCCTGGAAGCAGGCAAGCCCGCCAACTTCATCGTGCTCAACGAGTCATCCGTGTTTGAAGCCATTCGCAAAAGAGTGGATGTGCTGGCCTCCGTGCGCAACGGCAATTTCCTGTTCCGCCGCCAGGAGCCGGCGTACGATATTCCGCTGAAGTTTTAGATTCGTTTCTGCTTGGCATTTGAAGGAAAAAGGAAGGCCGTTATCAATATTGATAACGGCCTTCTGTATTTTGGAAATGGTATAACTATTTGGATTCATTCAGAACGTCATGCTGAGCTTGTCGAAGCATCTCTACCGCTTCGTAGCAGTCGTCCAACGAAGCGGTAGAGATGCTTCGGCAAGCTCAGCATGACGTTCTTTAGTGACCCAATGCTTTCTTTGCAAAAAAGGAAATAAGTAAACCTGGAACAGCTAGGGCAATGGCCAGATACAGCAGGCTCATAGGGGAATACAGGCCGAGCAGCAGCCCCGCGGCGGAGGTGGCCACCATGATGGATAAATTAAAGGCCGACGACTGCACCGAGGTGGCCACGTCTTTGGCCGTTTCTACCTGCCGGCTTACGGCGGCCTGCAACAGCGTTACCAGGGGGCCAAACGAGAGGCCCCACAGGAAGAAAGCGAAATGCGCTATGCCGCTCGTGCGGCCGAAGAGCAGAAACACCGTCATCGAGATAATCAGGAAGGCAAACATGGCGATGGTCAGCAGCCGCAGGTGCTCGTCGGTGTACTTTATGGCCAGCAACACCGAAATCAGCGACCCTGCCCCGAAAAGCAGCAGGGCTCGTTCTATGCCGCCGGCCAGCCGGATTTCATCGACCAGGCTGGTGATGTACACATACACGCCGTAGTGCGCCACCACGCCCAGCAGGGTAAGCAGCAGGATAATCAGGACGGATGGAATTTTAAACAGGGCCAGGGGCGACGAGGTGGGGGCCAGCTTTTCGCCGGGCGTGGAAGGCAGGGCGAAAACGCTGAGCAGGGCAATAACCAAGATGGCCCCGCCCAGCGCGATAAACGCTATCCGCCAGCCAAAATCGTTGCCGATATACGTCATGAGGGGCATGCCCAGGCTGATGCCCAGGGTGTTGCCGGCCATAATAACGGCAATGGCTTTGCCGTGCGCCTGCTCGCTTACCAGCCGCATGCCGTAGGCGGCAATCATCGGCCACATCACCCCGGCGCAAATGCCGCCGATAACGCGCAGGAAAATAATCAGCCCGTAACTATCCAGGAAGCCGGCCACAATGTTGGAAACCGCAAATCCGCCGAGCAAAATCAGCAGCAGCGTTTTACGGTTGAACTGCATTGTGAGCGAGACGAGCGGGATGGCGAAAATGGCCGACGCAATAGCGTAGTAGCCCACCAGATTACCGCCCTGGGCTTCGCTGATCTTCAGGTCGGCCATCATTTGCGGCAGCACTCCCGAAGGCATCAGCTCGGACAATATGCCCACGAACGTGACCGACGACATGAGCAGCATGAGCAGCCACGGAAATACGCCGGTGGTTTTTTCGGCAGCGGTTTTTTCACTCATGGCGCGGTGGTTTCTAGGTGTTGGAATTCCGGGAATTGCAGTGAATGTCACGCTGGCCAGACGCATTGACCAGGTGAGGTATCGTGACTGCTTTCACTGAGTAGCAGCGGTGCGGAGCGAGCTTTTTACAGATCATAATTCAGCCGGCTTTTACCGGCTTTGCAAACGGCAGCCCGGATCTACCCTACTACGGCCCCGAAGCCTATCGGTGCCTAAGCCGCCGCTGCTGCGGGCCGGCCCCTGCCCTGCCCTGCCCTCACGGGGGCCTTTCACCCTTCTATTAGCCGGAAGGCGGGGCAGGGAGCGGCGTGCAATGCCTGGCAACAAGAGTAAAAGTCGGCGAACATAATCAACCCCGGCATGATGAGAATTGCCGGAACGCGTGATTCTCATCATGCCGAAGCCGAGCGCGGGGGCCGACTTTTACTCTTGTTGCCTGGGAGCCGCTACTGCTCTGGTTACCGGGGCGGCTGTTGCTGTCAACTGCTCTTCGCCAGGCTAGGGCCGTTTTTGCCGGCCCAACCGATGGCGCCGGGCGGATAACGGCGGAAGCTTTCCCCGGATTTGACTGCTCTTTTACCCCCCGATTCATGCACACGCTCCGCACCCTTTCGCAAACCCTGGCGCTGCTCAAAAAGGAAGGCTACACCGAGGATTTCAACCTGAACGGTCCCTACCTGGCCGGCCAGCGCTCGGCCATTCAGCTGGCGCCCCACGAGTTCGTGGTCGACCAGCACTTCCGCTTCGAGGGCGCCAGCGACCCGGCCGACTCGGCCGTGCTGTATGCCATTTCCTCGGCCCGCTTCAACCTTAAAGGCACGCTGGTCAACGGCTACGGCATATCCAGCGACGAGGCCGCCGACCAGATTATCAACGCCATCCGGGAGCAGACAATATAGGGCCGGGTCTGATAAAGGAAGCCAACTTCTCCGGGCTCATCCTTTGATGAATGTCATGGGCCGGATTTGACCTTTAGCATACCCGTTGCCGGCGCAACGCCGGTCCTTTGTGGCGGACCACTGTCCCCATCGGTTACGTCTCACCCCTCGCCTCGTGTTCAACAGTCCCTTTCTTGCCGAAACTGGCGCCATTGCCCAGTTTGCCGGGCGGTTCTTCCGCGAGGGGTTCCGGCCGCGCTACGAGGTGCGCGAGTTTTTTTATCAGTGCTACGTGGTGGGCTACCAGTCGCTGCCGATGGTGGGCATCACGGGCTTTATCATGGGGCTCGTGCTCACGCTGCAAACCCGGCCCACCATGGCCCAGTTCGGGGCCGAATCGTGGATTCCGACGATGGTGGGGCTGACCATTATCCGCGAGATGGGGCCGATTATCACGGGGCTCATCTTCGCGGGCAAAATCGGTTCCAGCATCGGGGCCGAACTGGGCTCGATGCGGGTAACCGAGCAGATTGACGCTATGGAAGTGTCGGGCACCAACCCGTTTAAGTACCTGGTTGTGACGCGGGTGCTGGCCACCACGCTCATGCTGCCGCTGCTCACCATCCTGGCCGATGCCATCGGCCTGTTCGCCTCCTACGTGGGCATCAACGCCCAGGGCACCACCACGCTGGCGCTGTTTACCAACAACATCCTCAGTGGCCTGACTTTCGCCGACGTGCTGCCGGCCTTTTTCAAGACCTTCTTCTTCGGCTTCGCGGTGGGCCTCATTGGCTGCTACAAAGGCTACTACGCCAGCAAAGGCACGGCCGGCGTGGGCGCGGCGGCCAACTCGGCCGTGGTAGTGTCGTCGCTGCTCATCTTCATTCTCGACCTGCTGGCCGTGCAGATTACCAGCCTGCTGGGCTTTAATTGATTCTGACTAAACGGGATAAAAGAACAGTCATGCTGAGCGGAGGCGCAGCCGCAGTCGAAGCATCTCTACTGCTTCGTTGCAGTGGCAATCATCAGGATTAGCATTGCGGTAGAGATGCTTCGACTTCACCTCCGGTTACGCTCAGCATGACCGTTCTTTTTCACAGTCCTCAAATCTCATGCAAACCCTCACCGAACTTACCGCTGCTCCTGCTTCTACTACCGCTCCTGCCGAGGTGGTGCTGACGCTGGAGCATATCAGCAAGTCGTTTGGCGACAACCACGTGCTGCGGGATTTCTCGCTGAACCTGCACCGGGGCGAAAATGTGGTGGTGCTGGGCAAGTCGGGCTCGGGCAAATCGGTGCTGGTGAAGTGCGTGATTGGCCTGCTGCGGCCCGATGCCGGCCGCATCACGGTGCTGGGGCAGGACATCAGTACCCTCGACCACGAAGAAATGGACCAGCTGCGGGCCAAGCTGGGCTTCCTGTTCCAGAGCAACGCCCTCTACGACTCGATGACGGTGCGCGAGAACCTGCTGTTTCCGCTGCGCCGGCAGTGGCTGGCCAACCGCCGGGGCCAGGAAGCCGACCTGGTGCAGCAGGCGCTGGAAGACGTGGGCCTGGCCAACACCATCGACAAGATGCCGGCCGAGCTATCGGGCGGGCAACGCAAGCGCATTGCCCTGGCCCGCACGCTCATCCTGCGGCCCGAAATCATTCTCTACGACGAGCCCACCACCGGCCTCGACCCCATCACGGCCCGCGAAATCAGCGGCCTCATCCGCCAGGTGCAGCAGCAGTACCAGACGGCCGCTTTCATCATTTCCCACGACATGGACAGCGTGCGCCTCGTAGCCGACCGCATCGCCCTGCTGGCCGACGGCGGCTGCTACGCCCAGGGCACCTACGAGGAGCTGGCCCGGCACGAAGACCCGCGGGTGAATGACTTTTTTGTTTGAAGAACGGTGTCATGCTGAGCGAAGCCGGAGGCGGAGTCGAAGCATCTCTACCGCTTCGTTCTGGCGTCGCGCCTCACCCCCCGGCCCCCTCTCCGAAAAAGGAGAGGGGGAGCCAGTCGACAGGTTTAGTGTTGCCCGCGAGATGCTTCGACTACGGCTGCGCCTTCGCTCAGCATGACCGCTCTTTTATTCCAATACCTCCCCCAATTTCCCCTCCGCCATGCCTCGTAACTCCACCAGCAATCAAGTGCGCCTCGGCCTGTTCGTCGTGGTGGGAGTGGGCTGCCTGCTGGTGGTCCTGTATCTGCTGGGTAGCCAGCAGAACCTGTTTCAGCGCAGCCTGCCGGTGCAGGCCGACTTCCGCAACGTATCGGGCCTGCTCAAGGGCAACAACGTGCGGCTGGGCGGCATTACGGTGGGCACGGTGAAGGACATTACCATTATAAACGACACGACCGTGCGCGTGCAGCTGAACCTTAACCAGGACGTGCGGGCCTTCGTGCGCCGCAACGCGGTGGCCAGCATCGGCACCGACGGGCTGGTGGGCAACACCATCATCAACCTCACGGCCCGTCCTGGTGCGGCCCCGGCGGTGCAGGCGGGCGACGTGCTGCCCACCAGCGAGCAGGCCAGCATCGACGCCATGCTGGCCACGCTCGACATCTCCAACAAAAACCTGGTGGGCATCACTACCGGCCTGCGCGCCGTCACCGACAAGCTCAACGACAGCAAGGCCCTCTGGCAGCTGCTCAGCGACGAGCAGCTGCCGGCCGACGTGCGCCGGAGCGCGCAAAACGCCGCCGCCGCCACGGCCCAGCTCAACGCCGCCGCTACCGATGTGCGCCAGCTCACGGCCGGGGTGCGCCGGGGCCAGGGGCCGCTGGGCTACCTGCTCACCGACGACACCTTCGCCGACCAAATCGGGCACGCCGCCCGGCAGCTGGCCGGCACATCCGACACGCTGGCCGCCACCCTCAACGGCCTGCAACGCCAGCTGGAGCGCGGCGGCGGCCCGGTCCAGACGCTGCTCACCGATACTACCGCCGCCCGCCAGCTGCGCCAGACCATGCGCAACACGGCCCAGAGCACGGCCAAGCTCAACGAGAGCATGACGGCCCTGCAAAGCAACTTTTTGCTGCGCGGCTACTTCCGCCGCCAAGCCAGGCAGCAGGCCCACGAAGCCGCCTGCGCAGCCGCCCGCGCCAAGGCCGACTCGCTGAAGCAAGTGTACCCGATGCGCTAGCCTGGCTGGTGCCGGCTGCCGCGCCGGCAGCTGATCCGGAAAACGGGCAGGCCTCATGCCCCAGCAACACCGCGCCTGCCAGCACGGCATAGCAGGATTACACCGGCAGCTTAAGCAGCAGGATTGACGAAATAATTTTACTTTCGGCTATGAAAATCCGGCCAATAAAATCCGCTGCCTACCCGCTGCAACCCCTCTGCTCGCACCTGCTGGCTCTTGAGGAAACCCCGCTCAGGCAGGATAATGAGCACGTGTGTCCTGAATGCGTGGCCCTGGGCGACGAATGGGTGCACCTGCGCATCTGCCAGCAATGCGGCCACGTGGGCTGCTGCGACGACTCGAAGAACCAGCACGCCCGGCACCACTTTCAGGCCACCCAACACCCGCTGATAACGTCGGCCGAGCCAGGCGACCATTGGGCTTTCTGCTACCTCGACAAGGGGCTGGCAGCTTACTAGCCGCAGCTGAAAGGCAAACCAACCGCTTCCTTTTCCCACCCGCTGTACCGGCCCTGAAGTACGCAACGCGGCCCCGGCGCAGGCTTCCTCGGCGTAAACCACTATTTATGCTTGACTTAGTAATTGACGCCCGCCCGGCGGCCCTGAGCCCCGGGTTTGAGGTGAAGCGTATTCTGCCCTACCGGCTGAAGCGCATGCTGGGCCCCTTCATTTTTATGGACCACGCCGGGCCCGTGCAGGTAGCACCCGCGCAGCTGTCGTCGCTCGACGTGCTGCCGCACCCGCACATCGGGCTGAGCACGGTGAGCTACCTATTTGGCGGCCAAGTGACGCACCGCGACAGCCTGGGCGTGGAGCAGATTATCCGGCCGGGGGAAGTGAACTGGATGACGGCCGGCTCGGGCATCTCCCACTCCGAGCGGTTCGAGGACCCGGCCGCGCTGGCCGGCGGGGCGCTGGAGATGCTGCAAACCTGGGTGGCGCTGCCCGAGGCCGACGAGGAAGCCGCCCCCGCCTTCACCAACTACCAGCCCGAAGAGCTGCCCATCTTCACCGAGCCGGGCGTCTGGCTGCGGCTGATTGCGGGCGAGGCCTACGGGCTGCGCAATGCCGTGCGCACGCACTCGCCCCTGTTTTACGCCCACGTGGTGTTGCAGCCGGGCGCCCGGTTTGGCCTGCCGCGGGGCCACAGCGAGCGGGGCGCCTACATCGCCAAGGGCCAGGTAGAGGTAGCAGGCCGCCGCTACGGCGCCGGGCAGTTGCTCGTGTTCGGCCCCCAGAACGACCCCGTGCTGCTGGCCCTGGAGCCCTGCACCCTGATGCTGCTGGGCGGCGAGCCGCTGGGCGAGCGGTTTATCTGGTGGAACTTCGTGTCCTCGCGCCGCGAGCGGATCGAGCAGGCCAAAGCCGACTGGCAGGCCGGCCGCATCGCCCTGCCCCCCAACGACAACGCCGAATTCGTGCCGCTGCCAACCGACAAGAGCCGCCCGGCCGGCAGCGGCTCCGACCCGGCCCCCCAGGCCCTCTCGTAGCGCGGCCCGCAGCAGCCGGCAGGCTCCGCAACCCGTTATTGGCTGCTTGCTGCAGAATAAAGGCCGCCTATTTCGCGGCCTCAATTGCCGCTACGGCCTGCGCCACCAGGGCCGCCGCCTGTGCCGCCTGGGGGCGCGCCGCCTGCCGCTGCTGCACCTGCCGCAACAGCCCGATAATCCGCTCCGAATCGACGTAGGGCTTGTATTTCACCGTCAGGTCGCGCAGGCGGGTGAGGCCCTGCTCCAGCGCCGCGGCATCATCAAGGCGGCCAAGGATGTTGATGAAAGCGTCCAGCATGCCAAAGCGGCCATTGGGGTCGGCGGCATCGTACTTGGCCAGCATGGATGGCCACTGCGCCGGCCCGCCGGCCTGGCCGTACACGGCCACCAGCGCCCCCGTCAGGGCGCCTTTGTTATCAGCTTCGAAGGCCGCGGCGCGGGCCAGCGCCTGGGCGGGCGCCAGCGGCAGCAGGCCCTGCAGCGCCGCGCCCTGCTCCCGGTACGACTGGCTGGCCAGGGCGTTGGTAAACAGCGTAGTATAGCGCTTCTGCTTCAGCCCGCCCAGGGCCGTAAGGGCGGCCGCCCGCACCGTCCCCGCCGAATCGGTGGCGGCCAGCCGGGCCAGCAGCGGCTCGGCGGCTTTGCGCAGGGGGGCGTTCTGGAGGTCGAGCGACTCCACGGCCAGCTGGCGCAGGGCGGGCGACTTATCGGCCAGACCGGCCACCAGCAGCTTCCGGGCCAGCGGGTTGGCTGGCTCCGCTTTGGCGGCGGCCAGCGTTTCGCGGCGGTCGAGGTAGCCCGGGGCGTGGCGGTACTGGTAGGCAAATTCGGCCAGGCTCTTGTGGTCCTGCTTCTGCCAGAGCAGCACGTTTTCGGCGTCCACGTTCACTAAATCGGGCCGGGTGGCGGCGGGAAACCAGAGCGTATCGACGGCGTGCCGCAGGGTGGCGGGGTAGCGCCGGGCGCGGCCGTTGGCGTACACATCCACCTGCAGCGGCAGCACGAACGGCGCGCCGGCCTGCGTCTGGCGCAGCACCACGGCCTGGCGCTGGCGGGCGGCATCCCAGTGGTAATCAATAGTTACCACCGGGTGCCCGGCGCGGTAGTACCACTGGTTGAAAAACCAGTTCAGGTCGCGGCCCGAGGCTTCTTCCAGCGCGAGGCGCAGCTGGTGGGCCTCGCCGGTACCGAAGGCATTTTGGGTGAGGTAGCGCTGCAAACCCTTGAAGAAAACCTCCTCGCCCAGCTCGGCGCGCAGCATGTTAAGGATGCTGCCGCCCTTCTGATAGCTCACGCCATCGAACATATCCTCCTGGTTATCATACTCGAACCGCACCAGCGGGCGGGTGTAGTTGGCCGCGAAGCGCAGGTAGCTGCGGCGGCTGCGCTCGGCGTGCTCGGCCCCGGCATCGGGGCCGTGGGCGTGCTCGGCCCACAGCACCTCGCTGAAATTGGCAAACGACTCGTTCATGGTCAGGTTGCTCCAGCTTTCGGCCGTCACGTAGTCGCCAAACCAGTGGTGGAACAGCTCGTGGGCAATTTCGCGCTCCGTGCCGGCGTATTCCCAGTCGAGTAGCTCGCGGGCCGAGCCCTGGGCCTGCTCGCCGAACAGCGAGGCCGTAGCGTTTTCCATGGCCCCGGCCGTGTAGTCGCGCACCACAATCTGGCGGTAGTTGGGCCACGGAAAATCCACGCCGAGGCGCTGCGAGAAGAACTCCAGCATGGCCGGCGTCTGGCCGAAAATGGCGCGGGCCTGCGCGGCGTACCGGGGCTCGAGGTAGTAGCTGACTTCCTTGCCGCGCCAGGTGTCGCGGCTGATGTGGAAGTCGCCCACGGTCAGCATCACCAGATACGGCGCGCAGGGCTCGTCGAGCCGCCAGGTGTCGGTGCGCAGGCCGGGGCCGGCGGGCGTCTGGCTGGTCAGGCGGCCGTTGCTGAGCGTAACGTACCTGGCGGGCACCGTGAGGCTGATTTCGGTGGTGGTTTTCTGGTTGGGCCGGTCGATGGTGGGAAACCAGGCGGAGTTGGATTCCGTCTCGCCCTGGGTCCAGATTTGCACGGGCTTGCCGGCCACGGCGCTGTCGGGGTTGATGAAAAACAGGCCCTTGGCCGGGCCGATGGCGTCGCTACCCCTGGCATCCAGCTCGTCGGGCCGGGCGGTGTAGTCGATGGCCACGGTGTAGGCCTGGCCGGCGGCAATAGCGCGCGGCAGTTGAATGAGCAGCTGCTGCTGGTTGTAGCTGTATTTCAGCGGCGTGGTGGCTCCCCCCTGCCGCAGCGCCACCGCGCTGATGACCATGCCCTTGGCATCGAGCCGCAACGAATCGGTGGCAACGCCGTGTGGCCTGAGCGTCAGTTCTGCCTGGCCGTAGAGGTAGCGCCTGGCATAGTCGAAGCGCACGGCCAGCCTGGTGTGCACAAGCTGGTTTACCTGGCGGGCGGCGGCGCGGTAGGTGGTGGCAGCTGGCGGCGGAACCTGCTGGGCAAGGGCCGGGCGGCCAATGGCCAGCCACAAAATCAAGAATAGAAACTTCTGCATATAGCCGGCAAGGTACACGAACCCGTGGTTTTACGCTCGTGCCGGGCCCTGATGGTTAAGGATGGCCGATAGGCCCGCCACGGGTTAATGGTCCAGCCACTGCTTGAAGGCCGGCGCGCGGCCGGCGCTTACCACCAGCGCCTCCCCCGCGGCTGCGGGCGCCACCTGCAGCACCAGCCGGCCCTTAAAGTACGGCCGGATTTCCTGCACCGCGCCGATGCTCAGGATAACCTGCCGGTTGATGCGGAAGAAATTCCGGGCGTCCAGCTGGCCTTCCAGCTGGTCGAGCGTGTCGGGGATGATGAACCGTTTGCCGGGGTGGGTAACGAGGAAAACGACACCTTCTTCGGCCAGAAAATAAGCCACCTGGTCCACTGGCACGGCTTTCAGGGCCGGGCCGGCTTTCACCAGGAAGCGTGCGCGGGGCGCGGTCCGGACCAGGCGCTGCACGTTCTCGACGGCCGCCGGCAGCGGGGTGGCGGGGTGGCGGGCATCGTACTTCTGCAGGGCTCTTTCCACCGCCGCAGCCTGCAGGGGTTTGAGCAGGTAGTCCACGCTGTTCACCTCAAACGCCTGAATGGCGTAGGCGTCGTAGGCGGTGGTAAAAATAACGGGCGCGCCGACTGATACCTGCCGGAAAATATCGAAGCTGTTGCCATCCGACAGATGAATATCGCAGAAAAGCACGTCGGGGGCCGGCTGCTCGCGCAGCCACTCCACCGCCTCCTCCACCGAGCCCAGGCAGGCGAGAATGCGCGCCGCGGGCCGCAGGCGGATCAGCAGGGCGGCCAGGGCCTGGGCCGCCAGGGGCTCGTCTTCGATGACAACGATATTCATGCGGCGGGAGCAGAGTGAAGCAGCGGCAGGCGAACCACGAAGGACTCCGGCGTCGGCAGGATTTCCACGGGGCGGTCCGTCAGGTGTTGGTAGCGGCGTTGGATGTTGCGCAGGCCCGTGTGGGTGGAAGCCACCACGTCGGTGCGGGGCTGCCGGTTGTTTTCGACCACCAGCAGGCCGGCGGCGGCCGACACCCTGATGCGCAGGGGCTTGCGGACGGTGGAGCCGTTGTGCTTGATGGCGTTTTCGAGCAGCATCTGCACGGCCGTGGGGGGCACCAGCAGTTGCTCCCAGGCCGGAGCAACGTCCCATTCCACGCGCAGGGCCGCGCCGAAGCGGGTTTCCATCAGGTGGGCGTAGGCCCGCACCAGCGCCATCTCGCTGCGCAGCGGCACCAGCGTTTGCGCGCCGGCATCGAGCAGGGCGCGGTAGACTTCCGACAGCTGGCCCAGGAACTGCCCGGCCCGGTCGGGGTCGAGCTGAATAAGCGAGCCGAGCACGTTAAGGCTGTTGAACAGGAAGTGCGGGTCTACCTGGTTTTTCAGGGCTTCGAGCTGCGCCTGCAGGGTTTCCTTCTGCAGCTGCGCCACCCGGTACACTTCCTGCTGCAGGTTTTTGCGGCTGTGCTCGCGCTCCACGAAGTAGTAGAAAAACAGGGAAAGCACCGCATTGACCGCCAGCGAAAGGCGCAGGGCGCGGGGCGAAATTTCCACCACGGGCACCAGGTACTGCTGCGGAAAAGAGAAGAACACCCCCCAGAAAACCAGGCTCACCAGTACCACGCACAGCCCCTCCAACAGGGCCTTGGCCGAGGTGGGCAGCCTGGTCAGCCGGTTGGCCCCAAACAGGCGGGCAATATGCGCGTGGGCCCAGAAAGTGGGCAGCAGAAAGGCGAACACCCGCACCAGCTCCTTGTAGCCGGCCAGCGTGCCCACCCACAGCGTGCCCGCCTGGATGAACACCCCCACATGGAACACCCCCACGGCGGCCAGCGCCGCCAACGCAATTTTTCGAATCATGGGGCCGGGTTGAGGTGCCGCCCTGCGCCGGGGCAAGGGTCGGCGAAAGAAGCCAGCGGGGGCAGCCGGCCCCCGTTTGTCGCGCCGGGGGCTGGCTGCCCCCGCTCATCGACCAAGCCAAATTACCAGCTAATAAGCCAAAAAGCCGCATCCGGCCCGCCAATTCATCCGGCTCATAGCCCGATTCAATGCCCCGGAATCCGCCTTGGGCAGAAAACGCTTCCTGCGCGGGGAAAAGCGCGGCAGCTTTGCCCCATCCTGTTCGCAGCCAGCGGCTGCCTTTCGTTCCATCCTATTCCCCGTTTTCTATGCGTTTGCCTGCTTTTGAGTATCCGATTCGTATTTCCCGGCGCCGGGTGCTGTGGAAATTAACCAAGGCCGCCCTCGACCGGGACCGGCCGGTGCTGGTGCAAATTGTGGTAACCCGCCGCTGCAACCTGGCCTGCGGCTACTGCTACGAATACGACAAGGTGTCGAAGCCCGTGCCCCTGCCCGAGCTCAAGGCACGGGTGGATGCCCTGCGCAAGCTCAGGGCCGTGTTCGTGACCCTCAACGGGGGCGAGCCGCTGCTGCATCCGCACATCGCCGAGCTGGTCCGCTACATTGCCGAAGCCGGCATGGTGCCCATGATTAACACCAACGGCCACGTGCTCAGGGCCCCGCTCATCCGCAGCCTGAACGAGGCCGGCCTGTTTGGCATGCAGCTGAGCTGCGACAGCCTGGAAGACAACGAGGTGACCGAAAAAAGCATGCGCCGGCTGCGGCCCAAGCTGGAGCTGCTGCGCGAGCACGCCCGGTTCCAGGTGCGCATCAACGGAGTGCTGGGCTCGGGCAATCCGGCCGAGATGGAGCAGGTGGCCCGGGTCGTGGTGGGCTTCGGCTTCGGGTTCCAGTGCTCGTTGATGCGCGACAGCAGCGGGCAGGCCTTGCCCCTGAGCGAGGAAGCCCTGCAGACCTATCTGCGCATCCGGGCGATGAAAGGGCGCCTGCCCCGGGTGCTCAACGACAACTTCCAGCTGCCGCTGGCCCGCGGCGAAAACAGCCCCTGGAAATGCCGGGCCGGGGCGCGGCACTTCGAGGTGGATGGGGCGGGCCTGGTGCACCTGTGCCAACCCCGCACCGGCGCGCCGGCCAAGCCCCTGGCCGAGTACTCCGTGGCCGACATCCGCGCCCAGTTCGACTGCGGCAAAACGTGCGCGGCCCGCTGCCCCATTGCCTACGCCCACCTGGGCAGCCGGCTCGACGGCTTCCGGGGCCAGCAAAAAGCGCAGGCCTGATGGAGCTGAGCCTGATTATCCCGGCCTTCAACGAAGCGCAGCGCATCGGGCCCACGCTGCGGCGCTTCCACGCCTTTCTGGCCACTCGTCCCGGCTGCTTCGAAATCCTGGTGGTCGACGACGGCTCGACCGACGACACGGTGGCCCTGGTCGAGGCCCTGGCCGGCGAGCTGCCCGGCCTGCGGGTGCTGGGCTGTGCGGCTAACCGGGGCAAAGGCCACGCCGTGCGCCAGGGCATGGCGGCGGCCCGGGGCCAAATCTGCCTGTTTTCCGACGCCGATGGCTCCACCCCCATCCAGGAGCTGGAGCCGCTGCTGCGGGCGCTGGCCGCGGGGGCCGACATTGCCATTGGCTCCCGGTACCTGGCCGCCTCCCGGGTTACGCGGCCTCAGCCCTGGTGGCGGCGGGTCTGGAGCCGGCTCGTCAACCAAGTGGTGCAGCGCGTGCTGCTGCCCGGCGTGGCCGACCCGCACTGCGGCTTCAAGGCCTTCACGGCGGGGGCCGCCGCGCGCACCTTCCCGGCCTGCACCGTCGACGGCTGGTCGTTTGATCTGGAAGTGCTGGCCCGCGCCCGCGCCCAGGGGCTGCGCATCCAGGAAGTGCCCGTGCGTTGGGAAAACGACGAGCGCAGCAAAGCCCGCCTCCGGCAGCTCCCGCGCGAGTTTCGGCACGTGTACCGCCTCCGCAAGCAGCTCCGGCAAGCAGCTAGGCAGGCCGGCGGCCCGGCCCAGCACCAGGCACAGTAGGGGGTCCGGAGGGATAGTGGCCAAACACCCGGCCAAGCAGGGCCTGCTGTTTGGCCGGGCCGGCAAGAAGATGGTGGAAACGGCGCAGGCTGGGTTGACGAAGCGAATCAGCTATTCAATAGCCAGGATGCGTTTCGTTGTGAAGAATATATTTCTTGTATCCTGGCTTCCCAGGCTAAAATGGGTGCTGTATTTTCCCGAAACCAGACCGATGCCCGGTCGGTAGCGAAAATCTTCTGCCCCGGCGTAGAAAGAGCCACCATCCATGATATTTGTCGCTGCAGTGTAAAACTCATAGGTTCCATCGGGCAGCTTCTTTTCGAGGAAGAGTTTGGAGGCCAGTACCTGTGCCAGGCCAGCCCTCCGTCCGCTCGGGTAGAAGCGCTGCCCGAGTTGCCACTCCTGCTCAAACTGCGCCAGCGGGAAAGGCCGGGCCTTTAGGCTGATGGTTACGTTATCCGCTTGGTGCGGCAGCGTAAAGGGAACCGGACAAACCAGAAATAACTCCGTTAGGGTATAGCCCGCCGGCGTCCAATAGCGCCCGTCCCGCCAGATAATGGGCTTGATATCGGCGCTTCGGGTCAAAGCGTTGTCCTCCCCTAACCGGCCGCCCTTACGATGATACCGGGCCAGCCGCTGCAGGCAGGTATCGGTGAAGGCTGCGGCCGTTATACGCCGCGCGGGCGCCAGCGTGTCTGGCCAGATGGGCTGCCACCGGAGTTGCCCACTCGTGGCGTCAGGAAGCGCCACCAGCGTTATAAGCATAGTACCGGAGGCGACGAGTTGTGGCGCCATCGGGAAGGCTGACGGTAGTGGCACCTGCAGGTTCACAATGTCCACCTGCTGGGTTTGCCGGCCCAGGGGACGTTCCGTTTCCACCAGGTGCGCGGCCGCGAAATCGGCTGCACTTATGAGCAGATATTGAACCGCGGGGCTGTTCTGCAGGGAAGCCGGGTGCCGCTCTAACACCTGTGCCAGCGCGGAGCCGCTGCCCGAAGCGAAGCTAACAGACCCTAAGATGCCCACGACCCAGGTGAAGCGGGTAATCGTCAGCAGACTAGTAAAGCGCATATATTAGACCATTTAGCTGTATAGTCCCATTGTGAGGTGGGCCGGGTCACGGGTAAAGATAGTGGAGTTCCTTTGCCACTGGGCACAAACAAATTCGTGCGGGGTTAGCCCGCGCAGCGTCTTCAAGCGCTTGGCGTGGTTGTAAGCCAGCAAAAAGGCTTGCAGGTGCTCGTTGAGTTCCTGTGTACTCTGGTAATGGAAGCGCTTGACAGTAGCTTCTTTGATGGTGCGGTTCATGCGCTCGACCTGGCCGTTGGTCCACGGGTGGGCCGGTTTGGTCAGGCGGTGCTCCACGCCGTATTCGCGGCAGATACGGTCAAAGCTGTGCCCGCCCGGCAGAAATTGGTGGGGCTGGGACGTGAACTGCACTCCGTTGTCCGTCAGCACAGTGTGCACTTTGTAAGGCAGCTTGTCGAGTACGCGCCGCAGAAATTCGGCTGCCACGACCCGTTTGGCGCGTGGATGTAGCTCGGCAAACGCCACTTTGCTGGTGCGGTCGATGGCTACGAACAGGTACTGGCGGCCTTCTTCGGTCTGGACCTCGGCAAAATCGATGTGCAAATAACCGATGGGGTAATCCTTGAATTTCTTTTTTGGCGGGCTTTGCCCGCCTTCATTCAGGGGCAGGCGGCTGATGCCATGGCGCTGGAAACAGCGGTGCAGTGCCGAGCGTGACAAGTGCGGAATCGTGGCCTGCAGCGCGTAGAGGCAATCATCCAGCGCCAGCAGGGTGTGCCGGCGAAAGGCCACGGCGATGGCCTCTTGCTCGGCGGTGAGCACCGTCGAGGCAGGTTCGGGACCCATCCGAGCATCTTGAACGCTGGGCCGCTTGCGCCACTTGGCCACCGTCTTCGGGTTGATGCTATAGCGCTTGGCTAGGCTCTGTAGGCTTTCCTGGCTGTGTTGGATAGCGCGCCGTACTGCCTGCGTTGTGCGGGCGCTGCTGTGGAGTACTTGTCCCATAGGTTAGTGCGAAATTCCAGCCCGGAAAATACACCACCTCTCTCTGGGACTATACATTTAGCATCGCTGCCTGGTAAGTGTGTTCTGCCGTAGTTCCCTTTTGCAGCCCGCCCGTTACCAGTGGGCGCATTGCCCTGCGCCCTAGCCCTCACCACCCTTGTACTACAGCGGTTGAGCCCGCATTTTACTGAAACCAGGCGTAGCAATGTTCCCGGTTCACTTCGGGCCTGGGCGTAGCTTCACGAGCTACCCCGCTAAGCCATCGGACCGGGACGCGGTAAAGCTGCCCAAAAGCAGCGAGCCGGTGAGGAGGAGCATTTTTAGCACAGCAGAAGATTCGGGCCGGCGTTGGGGCTATTCCGTCGGGCCGTTGTCCACCCTGGCTTCCAGCACCTGCTGCACGGAGGTGGGCACAGCCGAGAGCAGGTCGAGACCCGTGGCAGCTTCGATGGCGTCGACGCTGACGCGATACTGGCTCCAATCAGCGCTCAGAGCGTTGTCGTTGGGCGTGTCGATGGCAATGACGCGGGTGCTGGGGCTGAGGCGGGTGGCATCGTTGTCGCCGACGGGCAGCACGACGACGACTTTCCAGAGCCGGGCGGGGACAGTGACGCGGCCCTGGTCGAGGGTGGTGGCAAAGCCGTTGGAGCCGGTGCCGCCTTTGCCGTAGCTGCCGCAGAGCAGGTAGACTTCGTTGCCGGCGCTGAGGAAGGTGCGGGTGTAGTTTTCGAAGTTGGCCCAGGTCTGCTGGTTGTTGCGCGGGGCCTGGGGCACCATGTTGGTCATCAGGAAGGTGGCCGAGTTGTCGGCCACGGTGCTGGTACGGTCGGCCGAGGGGCACTGGTGGCCCCGGTCGAAACCGGAGCCGGAGTAGCTGCTCCCTCCTACCTGGTACCAGCCGGCGGGCAGCGTGTTGTCGGCGCGGAAGTCGTCCTGGCGGGCAGCGCTGCCGCGCCAGGTGGCGTCGAGGTGCCAGCTCACCCAGGTGGGGATGCCCCGGTCGCGGTGGTAGCTCAGGGCGTACTGGGGCTTGCTGAGCAGGTAGTTGGTGGGCTGGCCGGCGTCAGTGGTGGCGCCGCTGGGGTTGCCCAGGGTCAGGTGCTCGGAGAGCTTGGGGCGGGGGTCGTGGGTGGTGGAGCAGGCGGTGGCCAGCAGCAGCAGGGCCAGCGTGGCCGGCAGGTGAAGTCGGTTCATTGGCCGAAAGGTAAGCCTGGGGCCGCAATCTGGTGCTCGCCGGCCCGTTGGAGGTGGCCGGCCCGGCGGTGGCCGCGGGCGTGAGCGGGAACTTGCCACAGCCAGCAGATAAACCAGCTGCAGCTGTTGAGCAACTGGTAATGCAGCGCGGGGATGGGGCCGTTTCCGGGCCCGATAAGCGGGCAAAACGAGCTGGTTGCATCCAACCATACTGCTACATCCCTGCTTGCGGGGCGTTTGGGGAGGAGGGGCCGCAGCACAGCCGGCGGTTAGCGGGGGCATCGGAAGCAACGGAGGGCGCAGGCCGGGCCGGGAAGCTGAACCGTAGCTGGCGCTGAAATTCCGCCGGCCCTTGCGGCCCTTATTTATCCGGGAATTTTAAGCTGATTTCCCGGCAGGCAACCGGTTTCCTGCGTAAACAGCGGGGCCTCCGTATGGCGCCCCCCCCCCCCTTTTATCCTTTATCCTTTGCTCATGAGTAAGTCAAAGCCAACCAAGCCAAAACCAACCCCGCCCCCCGCCACGCCCACGCCCCGCGAGGCCGTGCGCAATGCCAAGCTGGAGGATCTGGACCAGAACCGCGAGAACGGCCACGGCCAGTTCCTGACCAGCAACCAGGGCCTGCGCGTCAACGACGACCAGAACTCGCTGAAAGCCGGCGACCGGGGCCCCACGCTGCTGGAAGACTTTCTCTTCCGCGAGAAGATGACCCACTTCGACCACGAGCGGATTCCGGAGCGCGTGGTGCATGCCCGCGGCGTGGCCGCCCACGGCTACTTCGAGGCCTATGACAACAACGCGCCTCTTACCCGCGCCGCCTTCCTGCAGCCCGGCGTCAAAACGCCCCTGTTCACCCGCTTTTCCACGGTGGCCGGCTCGCGCGGCTCCACCGACCTGGCCCGCGACGTGCGCGGCTTTGCGGTGAAGTTTTACACCGAAGAAGGCGTGTTCGACCTGGTGGGCAACAACATGCCGGTGTTCTTTATTCAGGATGCCATCAAGTTTCCCGATTTCGTGCACGCCGTGAAGCCCGAGCCGCACAACGAAATTCCGCAGGCCGCCTCGGCCCACGACACGTTCTGGGACTTCATTTCCATCACGCCCGAGTCTATGCACATGATTATGTGGGTGATGTCGGACCGGGCCATACCCCGCAGCCTGCGCATGATGGAGGGCTTCGGCGTGCATACTTTCCGGCTGATTGACGCCGCCGGCAAAAGCCGGTTTGTCAAGTTCCACTGGAAGCCGCTGCTGGGCGTGCACAGCGTGGTCTGGGAAGAGGCGCAGCAGATTTCGGGCAAAGACCCCGACTTCCACCGCCGCGACCTGTGGAACTGCATCGAGATGGGCGCCTACCCCGAGTGGGAGCTGGGCGTGCAGGTGGTGGAGGAAGAGGACGAAATGAAATTCGACTTCGACCTGCTCGACCCCACCAAGCTCATTCCCGAAGACCTGGTGCCCGTGCAGCCCCTGGGCAAGATGGTGCTCAACCGCAACGTGGATAACTACTTCGCCGAAACCGAGCAGGTGGCCTTCCACCTGGGCCACGTGGTGCCGGGCATCGATTTCAGCAACGACCCGCTGCTCCAGGGCCGCCTGTTTTCCTACACCGACACCCAGCTCAAGCGCCTGGGCGGCCCCAACTTCCACGAAATTCCTATCAACCGCTCGGTGGCCCCCATCCACAACGGGCAGCGCGACGGCCACATGCGCCAGGCCATTAACAAGGGCCAGACCAGCTACAGCCCCAACCTGCTCAACGACAACTTCCCCAAGCAGGCCACTAAGGCCGAGGGCGGTTTCGCCTCTTATCCCGAGCGAGTGGAAGGCCACAAGGTGCGCGCCCGCAGCAAGAGCTTCGGCGACCATTACAGCCAGGCCCGCCTGTTCTGGAACAGCCAGACCGCAGCCGAGCAGATGCACATCGTCAAGGCCCTGCGCTTCGAGCTGGGGCACGTCATGCAGGAGTCGGTGCGCAGCCGTATGCTCATCCTGCTGGCGCAGGTGTCGGATGATTTGGCCGCTCGCGTAGCCGAAGGGCTGGGTATGCCGGTGCCCTCGGCCGAAGGTGTGCAGCTAAACCTGAACGTGGGCGCCGATACCGACCCGGCCCCTTACCAGTCGGGCCCCGCCAAAGCCGATACGGGCCGCGACTCGGCCCTGAGCATGGCCGCTGACGCGAAAGCCAACGCCGGCAAAGACGGTATCAAAACCCGCCACGTAGCCATTCTGGCCACCGACGGCGCCGATGTAGCCGCCATTGCCGACCTGATGAAGGCCCTGATGGACCAGGGCGCGCAAACGGCCATTGTGGCCACCCACCTGGGCGCCATCAAAGGCGAAAACGGCCAGCAGATGCTCGTAAACGGCACGTTCCAGTCGACCGCCTCGGTGCTCTACGATGCCGTGTACGTGGCCGGCGGCGCGGCCAGCGTAGCCAGGCTCAAGACCGATGCCGACGCCGTGCGCTTCGTAAACGAGGCCTACCGCCACTGCAAGCCCATTGCCGCCTCCGCCGAGGGCATCGAGCTGCTGAAAGCCGCCGCCTACCCCGGCGCCACCGACATCCTGGGCGCGGAAGGCGTGGTGACCAGCAGCGAGCCGCCGGTTGCCAAGCTGGCCACCGAGTTCATGGCCGCCATTGCCCAACACCGCTTCTGGAACCGGGAGCTGAAAGCCATGCCGGCCTAAGACAACGCGAGTTCCTGGCAAAGCAAGTCCCCGCCCTGGCCCTGGCCGGTGCGGGGACTTTTGCGTGGCCGTGACCTAGCGGCCGCTCTGCACGGGAGCTAGGCTTGCTACCGGGCATTTGTCAGCAGTGCTCAACCGGCCGCCCGGCCCGGATGAGCGCCGCTGCTTGCCGACCAAACCGGCGCGGGGTGCTTGGCGATGCTGGGGCAGTTGCTATTTTGCGCTCAAATTTCCGCCCTCATCCCCGTTCTGCCGCATGATTTCCTATTCTGAAGACCAGGCGCGGGCATTCGTGACTGATGCGGGCACTTTGCAGCGGGGCCAGCAGCTCGCTCAGGCCACCAAGTGGGGCAACCTGGGCCGAACCGACAGCACCGCCTGGGGCGAGTGCGCTGGCAGCGGCGCCAAGCCCTACCTCACGGGCATCGACCTGACCGAGCCTGCCTTTAAGTGCAGCTGCCCGAGCCGGGTGTTCCCGTGCAAGCACGGGGCCGGCCTGCTGCTGCTGCTGGCCCGCCAGCCCGACACGTTTACCGGAAACGTCCCGCCCGCCTGGCTAATGGAGTGGCTGGAAAAGCGCCAGCAAACCCAGGAAAAGAAGGTCGAAAAGGCCGCCGCGCCGAAAGCCCCCAAGCCCGCCGCCGCCCCCGACGCACCCGAAACCGAGGCACCCGAAGCGGAAGCCGCGGCCGGGCCCGGGGTAGATGCTCGGCGCCTGGCCCGCATGGAAACCGGGGCGGCCGACCTGGCCGCCTGGCTCGAAGACCTGCTACGTGCCGGCCTGGCCACGCTCGACCAGCAGCCCCCAAAATTCTGGGAAAACCAGGCCGCCCGGCTCGTAGACAACCAGCTGCCCGGCCTGGCGGCCACCGTGCGCGAGCTGGCTACCGTGCGCCACAGCTACGCCCACCACTGGCCCGCCCGGCTGC
Source organism: Hymenobacter actinosclerus (assembly GCF_900111515.1). Lineage (GTDB taxonomy): Bacteria > Bacteroidota > Bacteroidia > Cytophagales > Hymenobacteraceae > Hymenobacter > Hymenobacter actinosclerus. Next base: position 340,308 of record NZ_FOHS01000002.1, on the reverse strand, counting down.
TGGGCCGCCTGGGCGAGTTGTACCTGCTGGTGCGGGCCTTCCAGAACCTGCCCGGCCTGAGTGCCGAGGCCCGGCTGGAAGTGCTGCAACTGGTGGGCATCAGCCTGAAAAAAGAGGCGCTGCTGACTACTACCACGCCCGTGGCCGACGAGTGGCTGGTGCTGGGACAGTTTAGCTGGGAAGAGGATCGGCTGACGGCCCGCCGCAGCTGGCTGCACGGGCGCGCCAGCGGCCGGCTGGCCCTGGTGCTGGAATTCGCCTTCGGGGGCCAGGCCTTTGCCACGGCGCTGCTGCCCCGGGCCAGCTACCGGGGCGAGCTGGTGTTTTATCCCGGCCTGCTGCCCCTGCGCGCCGCGCCCGTCGGCCTGGCCTACCACGGGGCCGCCCCGCCCGCCGCGCAGCCAGGACTGGCGGGCCAGCACATAGCCCAGCTGCTGGAGGGCTACGCCGACGCGCTGGCCCGCCAGCCCTGGCTGCGCGAGTGGCCCGCGGTGCTGACCGACGTGGTGCTGGGTCCGCAGCCCGACGGCGGCTGGCTCCTCACCCACCCCGCCGAGGATGCGGCTTTGCCCCTGCGCTTCGCCGACGAGGACGCGCCCTGGCTGCTGCTGGCGGAAAGCGGTGGTCAGCCCCTGACCCTGTTTGGCGAATGGGACGGCCAGGCCTTCCGGGTGCTCGACACCCTGCCCGCCAACCTCCCCATCACCGCCCCCGCGCCGCCCCACGACGCTACGGCCCCCGCCTCCTCGGAAACCCAAGGCCTGCCTTCTACTCCTGAAAACGCGCAGCCCGACCAGCCCATAAACGCCGCTGCACCGCCGGAGCGGGGCCTGGGGGCCGAAGCGCTGCTGCGGATTGCGCTGCTGGGCACCCGCCAGAGCAGCGAGCCGCTGCCGCCCTTCCCCACCCCGGCCGATACCCGCGAGCAGCAGCTGCTACTGGCCGCCGGCACGCTGGCCCTGCTGCAAAAAGCCGGTTTCCAGCCCCCCACGGCCCTGGTTCCGCCCCCTGCCCCGGCCGCTGCCGAAACGCGGGTGCCGCTGGGCCCATTGGGGGCCGACTCGCTACGGCAGCTGCTAAGTCAGGGCGAGCTGCAACCCCTGCTGCCCGACTACCTGGTGCGCGTGGGCGAGGCGGGGCGGCGGGTGCCGGCCGCCGGGCTGGTGCCGCTGCTGCACCTGGCCGCCCGCTCGACCGACGTAGCGGCCGCGCTGGGGCCGGCCCTGGGCCAGCGCGGCCGCTGGCTGGCCGCCCTCCACCCCAGCTGGAGCCGGTTGCTGCAAAAGCACGTCGCGCCCGAAACGGTGGCGGCCCACGACCTGGGCCCCTGGGAAACCGGTACGCTGCCCGAGCGGCTGGCCTGGCTGGAACAGCGCCTCGGCCAGGATGCCGACGCGGCCCGCGCCCTGCTGCTGGCCGCCCTGCCCACCGAGCCCGCCAAAGTGCAGCAGCCGCTGCTCGAGCTGCTGGCCGACCATCTGCCCGCCACCACCGAACCAGCCCTGGAAAAGGTGCTTGAAAACCTGCTCCGGGCGCGGGGCCAGGAGGTGCGGCGGCTGGCTTCCGAGCTGCTGGTGCGGCTGCCCGGCGCGGCCCTGCCCAAGCGGCTGTGGGCGCGGGCCGCACCGCTGCTCAGCGTCCGGCGCAAGCTGCCGGGGCTGGGGGCCGCCAGCCTGGAGGTAACCCTGCCCACCGACTGGGACAAAACCTGGCTGCTCGACGGCATTGAGGAGAAAAACGCCCGCTTCCTGTCGGTGCGGGGGCCCGGTTTCACTACGCCCATCGGTCCGGCCACGGCCCGGCTGGCCAACCTGCTGACGCTGCTGCCGCCCGGCCGCTGGAGCGCCCACCTGGGTTTGCCGCCCGCCGAGCTGCTGGCCGCCGCGCTGGCCTCGGAGTGGGCGCAGCCGCTATTGCCCGCCTGGGCCGAAAGCACGCTGCTCCACTACGATGCCGATTTCGCCGCCGCCTTCCTGCACCTGTGGTTCACGCAGCGGCCGGCCCTGAAAAAAGCGCAGCTCGACCGGAGCCTCAACTGGGCAGAGCTGGCGGCGCTGCTACCCGCCGCCACCCGGCAGCAGCTGGTGTTGCAGCCCGTGCTCGACCGGGTGCGTCGCCGGGAGGGCAACTGGCCCGAGGACATCAGCTTCGTGCCCGCCCCCTGGCCCCGGCCGCTGAGCGCCGCTGTGCTGGCCGTCGTGGCCGACAAGCTGGCCAACACCGCCGCCCCCGACCAGCCCGGCCACCCCAATCAGTCCGACCATGTGCCCATGCGGTCCCGGCAGCTGGCCTGGCTGCTGCCCGAAACCGTGGCGGCCCACCTCGCCCCGGCCGATGTTGCCTGGGCCATTGCGCAGGTCGAGGCCATCCCGCGGGTGAACAGCGCATTTCAGCCGGCGCTCCAGGAATTTACCGACCTGCTTCGCTTCCAGGCCGGCCTGGAGGCGTCGTTGCGGGAGTGAGCCGTCAGCCCGATATAGAGACGCATCTTTGCGTCTCGTCGTTGAACGAAACCGGTCGAACGGCGCGGCCGACAAGACGCAAAGATGCGTCTTTACACAGCTTTTGACGCCTGACCGCCCCCAAGTCCTCATCTAACACCTGCCACCTAAAAACTCACCACTACTATGGCCGCTGAACTGCTCCGCCCCCACGCCGAAGACCTGTACGCTGAAGAGCTGGCGGCCCTCAAAGCCACCGACGACCGGCCCAAGCCGCCCGGCTGGCAACTCTCGCCCTGGGCCGTGGTGACCTACCTGCTGGGCGGCAAGCTCGATAACGGGTTTGAAATCGAGCCCAAGTACATCGGGCAGCGGCGGCTGATGGAAATTGCCGTGGCCACGCTGGCCACCGACCGCGCCCTGCTGCTGCTGGGCGTGCCCGGCACGGCCAAAAGCTGGGTGAGCGAGCACCTGACGGCCGCCATCAGCGGGCACACCAACTTGCTGGTGCAGGGCACGGCCGGCACCGCCGAAGACAGCCTGCGCTACTCCTGGAACTACGCCCGCCTGCTGGCCGAGGGCCCTTCGCTGGGGGCCCTGGTGCCCAGCCCGCTCTATAAAGGCATGGAAACCGGCCAGCTGGTGCGCATCGAGGAGCTCACCCGCATCCCGTCCGACGTGCAGGACACGCTGCTGACCATGCTCTCGGAAAAGGTGCTGCCCATCCCCGAGCTGAGCACCGAAATCCAGGCCACGCAGGGCTTCAACGTGATTGCCACGGCCAACGACCGCGACCGGGGCGTGAACGAGCTGAGCAGCGCCCTGCGCCGCCGCTTCAACGCCGTGGTGCTGCCGCTGCCGGCCACGCTGGCCGAGGAAGTGCACATCGTGCAGACGCGGGTGGCCCGGCAGGGCCAGGCCCTGCAACTGCCGGTGGAGGCCCCGGCGCTGGAGCAAATCAGCCGCCTGGTCACCATCTTCCGCGAGCTGCGGTCGGGCCTGACGGAGAACGGCAAAACCAAGCTCAAGTCGCCCACCGGCACGCTGAGCACCGGCGAGGCCATTTCGGTGATGAATTCGGGCCTGGCGCTGGCCGCCTACTTCGGCGACGGCACCCTGCGCGCCCACGACCTGGCCGCCGGCCTGATGGGCGCCGTCATCAAGGACCCCGGCCCCGACCGGGTGGTGTGGCTGGAGTACCTGGAAACCGTAGTAAAGGAGCGCGACGGCTGGAAGGATTTGTACCGCTCGTGCCGGGAGGTAGTGGAGTAGGGTATTTCAATTCAAAACTTACAATTTATCTTGTCCCATGGAGAATAACATAGGAGGCGAATCAGGTCAAAATTATTTCGATATAGTTTTCAAAAATATTCGCGTAGATTTTGAAATTGCTATGCGTGCCGCACGATTTGCCAGCGGCAAATATTCCGGTTCAGAAGATAGCCTTAAGGAAAGATACTTTGCAATACAACAGCTTCATGGCATCATTTGGAAATTCAAATGGGAGCTTAGTATACTACGTCATTTTTTTAGACATGAGGTTATTACAAGTGCTATCAGGTGGGGTAACAGTGTGCAAAATGACTTTAAACCTATCATGTTGCCAGATGCAAATAAATCAATAACTTTCGAAGATAGCTTTTTCACAACTCCCTACTATGATATGATTCTATCAGGCTATTCCTCAATGTATCATAAGATTGAAGCATTAGTCGAAATGCTAAAGAAGCATTCTAAAGGGGAGTCTTTGGGAGTGCTTTATTCTAATAACCAATTCGTTGATTATGAACCTATACTTAATGAGGAAGATATTACATTTAACGACCTCGCGCAGATTGGCAGCAAATCAAAGACGTATCATAAGCGCATTCATATTATCAAAGAAATTAATAATAGATCAAAGCATCAAGCAGGATATTTAAAAAATTCGAAAGATATTCTTTTAGAATACATGCCTAACATAGACACGGCCGATAAAATAAATCCTCCTATAGAACAATTTTATTATGATTTCTGGTATACTGAACAATATTTATCATCGATATCTTCTCTTATAAGCATGGCATACAGTGTTGCTGCATTAGATGCGGAGATAAGAGACACAGCCGAAGATACCATTCCATTTCCGCAACAAGAAACGAAAGAAAATTACATGAATAAATTACACAATGCCAGAAGCTCTACCAGAGATGAATTACATACACTCGCTGCTGCGTTCAAAGCTGGAGAAATATTTAAAAGAACTGCTTAGCCTAATAATATTAATCGGCCTGTGCTAATTCAGGCAGCTATCATAATCCCAATAGCGCTAGCTACCTCGCCAAACCCCCACCCCATGCCCACTTTCCCTACCCTAATCACCCGCCTCGATGCGCTGCTGCGGCAGTACCGGCCCGCCTACCACGCGGCGTTGCGGCCACCCGTTTCGGCGGCGGCGGTGGCGGCCTTCGAGGCGGAGTTCGACCTGCGGCTGCCGGCCGGGCTGCGCCAGTGGCTGGACTGGCACGATGGGCAGCCGCCGGAGCTATTCGAGGCGCTGGTGGGCATGTACAGCTGGCCGTCGCTGGAGGATATGGCCGCCACCATGCGCATCAACCGGGAACTGCTGGCCGATGGCGACTTCGCGCCTTATTGGTGGCAGCCCGCGTGGCTGCCGTTTCTTACCAACGGCAGCGGCGACCACCTCTGCCTCGACCCGGAGGGCACTTTCACCGGCCGGCCCGGCCAGCTTATCGAGCACTGGCACGACGGCCCGGAGCGCACGGTGGTATTTCCCAGCCTGTCGGCCTGGCTCGCGGCCGTAGTTCAGGCCTACGAAGCGGCCGTTGTGGGCCAAAAGCGCCTCACCGACGAGCAGGCGGAGGACCTGGAACTGAATTCACCGGCTGGCTTCCCGCTGGAGTTCAGGGCGGAATAGTTTGTAGCGGTAGGGTGCGGGGTAACCGAAGGACAGCGAAGCTAAGCCCCGCACCCTACAAAGCGCTGCATAACGCCAGTTACTAATGCACTTTAAACCGCAACGTATGCAGCATCCGTTTTGGGGTCGGGTAGAGGAAAGCTGGGCTGGATTGGTAGCCGAGCACGACGTCGTATTGCCCGGTTTCGAGCAACCCGTGGAGGTATTCCTGGGCGAGGAGCTGGACGACGAGGACGAGGAATACGCTCCGACCCCGGCCCAGCTCGATGCCTATGCCGCGACTTTGCAGGCCTTTATGGGGCGGGCTTCTGAGCAGCTGGCCGATTTGAAGGAGCAGTCCTTTGCCCGGTACCAGCGCGTGTACGCCCGCTGGTACGAAAACCCGGCCCAGTCGGGCGAGCCGGCGCTGGGGCTGACCACGGCCGCCGCCCACGCCGGCTACCTGTCCGGAATCAAGTACCTCCGGGTTACCGACGAGCAGACCCTGCGCCTGGTGCTGAGTTACGAGCTCGACCCGGAACACGGCCTGGAAGCCAAATTCGTAGCCAACGTGCTGGTAACTATTGGCGGCATTGCCGATACCTAAACCGTTTCTGCGCTTTTTCCTTCAGCTTTTGTAGCTTATTTTTCAGGAAGCAGAAAATAAGCTACAAAGCGGCAGGTTCTTCTTTGATAGGAAAGCGCCCTGTAATCCATTCCAGTGTCGCCCTGCGCCTCCAATCTATTAACCGATGCTGCCCGCCGGTGTTGCTGCCGGCCGAAGCTCCGCGGTATCTTGCTTCTTTATATCCTCTTCCTTTTGTTATGCCAGACCCAATTACGGCCATTGAGCAAGCGTATAACTTCGAGCTGCCAGCGCTCTACAAACGGCTGTACCACGATGGCATGCTGGATTGGGGGAATGCGCAACCCAACTGGCACGCAAATGTGTTTCCCCTTTTGCGAAAGAAGCCGCCCATGCTGCTTTTCGCGCAGGATTTCGAGCTATACGCCCCCGAAACGGTACCGGCCCTGTTGTTAGAGCAGGAGGACTGGGGCTCTGCTTACCAGTTTGTGCCACTGGGCCACACGGGCGGCGGCGATTTGTACGCCTTCTGCCCCACCCTGGCCACCAACGGCGAAACGCCCATTACCCTGTCGCGCCACGACAGCAACGAAACTACCGTGCTGGCACCTTCACTGGCAGCCTTTATCTTCCGGGAAATGCTGGCGCGGGCCACCTCATTCGACGAGTACGACCTGGCGGGCTACGCCGGTTTCGAAGACCTGCGGGCCGATTTGCAGCGCGCCGCCCAATCCATCAGCCCCTACCTGAAACCGGAATGGAATACGCTACTGGCCGAGGTATACGCCCGGCCGCTTCGGCAGGAAACGGTGGTGCTGCCCCGCCGGCAGTATACCATTGATGCGCTGCTGCCAGAGGCGGAATTTGAGGAAACAGTGCGGCGGGAAATGCCATTCGAACACTTAGACCACACCTTCGAGCATTTCCCGGAGTAAGCGGCTCATAGGTGCCGGGATACAGGTAAACAAGCTACTAAAACAACATCGGCCATGACAAGACGCGACGATGCGTCTCTCCATCTGGCGACTCATACGGTTTGCTAAACTCCTATAAGTGCTTATTCTGAATTACACCGACATCTCTTTCGGCTCAATCCATTAACTGTCAAAACAAAAGCTACTAGCTATCGGCTGAAAGCTAATGGCTAAGCACTTAAATCACCCACCATGCTTTTGCACCGCCTCACTGATTCCATCTTTGAAATCACCGATTTTTTGTCGCCCGCTGAGTGCACCGAGCTTATTGCTCGCAGCGAACAGCTGGGCTACACCGAAGCGGGCGTGAACACGGGCAGCAGCGCCCAACTTATCAAGGGCATTCGCAACAACTACCGGCTGGAATACCCCGCTGCCGAGCTGGCCGAAACCCTGTGGCAGCGCCTCCGGCCCTTACTGCCCGTCGAGCCCGACGGTGCCCCCGCCGTGGGCTTGCACGAGCGGCTACGGTTCTACCGCTACGACGTAGGCGAGCGGTTCAACAAGCACAAAGACGGCCGCACTCACTTAAGCGCCGACGTGGCCAGCCGCTGGACTTTTCTGCTGTATCTGAACGCGGATTTCATGGGTGGGGAAACGGAATTTGAAGCTCTTACCGTGGCTCCCCGGCGCGGGGCCGCGCTCTGCTTCCGGCATGAGCTGCGGCACAAAGGCTGCGCCGTAACAAGCGGGCGCAAATACGTGCTGCGCACCGACGTTCTTTTTCAGGGCGAGTAGCGCCGTCATTCCACCTCCGCTTTTAACTGCCCGCCATGCCCACCGACCTGCGCCTCTTCGGCATCCGCCACCACGGCCCCGGCAGCGCCGCCAGCCTCGTGGCGGCGCTCGACGCTTTCCGGCCCGATATCGTGCTGCTGGAGTGCCCCGCCGATGCCGAAGCGGCCCTGGCCACCGCTACCCACCCCGAGCTAGTGCCGCCGGTGGCCCTGCTGGTGTACAACCCCAGGCAGCAGGGCCAGGCCTCGTTTCTGCCCTTTGCCGAGTTCTCGCCCGAGTGGCAGGCCGTGCAGTGGTGCGCCCGCCACGAGGCCCACGTGCGCTGCATGGATTTGCCGATGAGCCTGCGGTTTGGTACCTCCCCCCCCGGCTCCCTCTCCTCAGGAGAGGGGGAACCAGTTTCGCCCACTTCCGAACTGGAACCGGCCGAAAAATCGGCTGGCTCCCCCTCTCCTGAGGACAGGGGGCCGGGGGGTGAGGTCGACCTGGAAACCGACCCCGTGGCCTACATTGCCCGGCTGGCCGGCTACACCGACTCGGAGCAGTGGTGGGAAACCCACCTGGAGCACGCGCCCGGCAACGCCGACACCTTCGCCGTGGTGCTGGAGCTGATGACGGCCCTGCGCGAGGAGCTGGCCCGGCCCGAAACCGAGGAAACCCTGCTGCGCGAGGCCTTCATGCGCGAAACCCTGCGCGCCACCCTGGCCCAGGGCTACCAGCGGGTGGCGGTGGTGTGCGGGGCCTGGCACGCGCCGGTAGTGCGCCCCGAGCTGCTCAAAAAGGAAGACAAGGCCCGGCTGAAAGGCCTGCGGAAAGTGCCCACCGAAACCACCTGGATTCCCTGGACCTACGAGCGGCTCTCGTTCAGCTCGGGCTACGGGGCGGGCGTGCTCTCGCCGGCCTGGTACGAGCTGCTGTTTGCCCAGCCCCGCGCCGAGGTGCTCACCCACTGGATGGTGCGCGCCACCCGCCTGCTGCGCGAGCAGGACGTGGCAGCCTCCTCGGCCCACGCCATTGAGGGCGTGCGGCTGGCCTCGGCGCTGGCCGCCGTGCGGGGGCTGGCCCTGCCGGGCATTCAGGAGTTGCAGGAAGCCGCCGTGGCTTTGCTGGGTGGCGGCTACGCCGAGCCGCTGGCCCTCGTGCACCAGGAGCTGGTGATTGGCGTGAAGCTGGGCGAAGTACCCGCCGGGCTGCCCGCCACGCCCTTGCAGCAGGACCTGGCCCAGCAGCAAAAAACCCTGCGCCTCAAGCCCGAGGCCCTGCCCAAACCGCTGGATCTGGACCTGCGCCAGCCCGCCCAGCTCGACCGTAGCCACCTGCTGCACCGCCTGCGCCTGCTCGACATCAACTGGGGCGAGCCGGAAGCGGTAGCGGGCAAGAGCGGCACCTTCCACGAAATCTGGCGCCTGCGCTGGGACCCCGAGTTGGCGCTGGCCGTGGTTGAGGCCGGCCGCTGGGGCAACACCGTGCTGAGCGCCGCCGCCGCCCGCGCCACGGCCCGGGCCGCCGAAGCCACCAGTCTGGAAACCGTGAGCGAGCTGCTCGAACAGGCCCTGCGCGCCGACCTGGGCCCGGCCATTCCGGCGCTGGTGGCCCGGCTCGAAACCATTGGGGCCGACACCCGCGACGTAACCCACCTGCTGGCCGCCCTGCCCCCGCTGGTGCAGGTGCTGCGCTACGGCAACGTGCGCCGCACCGACACGGCCCAGGTGGCCCAGGTGGTGCGGCAGCTGGTGCCGCGCCTCTGCATTGGCCTGCCCGCCGCCGGCACGGGCCTGGACTACGACGCGGCCCGGCCGCTGCTGGCGCGCATCGAGGCCACCCACCAGGCCATCCGGCTGCTCCAGGATGCCGAGCACGAAGCCGACTGGTACGCCGCCCTGGCGGCCGTGCGGCGCAACGCGGCCAGCAACGGCCTGCTGGCCGGCGCCGCCGCCCGCCTGCTCTTCGATGCCCAGCAGGCCCCGGCCGACACCACGGCCCGGGCCCTCGGCCTGGCCCTGGCCCCTGCCCAGCCCACCGACTACGCCACGGCCTGGATTGAGGGCTTTTTGCGCGGCAGCGGCCTGCTGCTCATTCATCACCGGGAGCTGTTTGGCCTGCTCGATACCTGGCTGGGCGGCCTGGCCGAGGATGCCTTCCGCGAAACCGTGCCGCTGCTACGCCGCGCCTTCACGAATTTCTCGCTGCCCGAGCGCCAGCAGCTGCTGGAGCTGGCCACCCACGCCGAAGCCGCACCCGTGGCCGATTCCGCCTCTGCCGGGTTCAACTGGGGCCGCGGCAGCCGGGTACTGCCGGGGCTGCGGGCGCTGCTGACTCCCGCCGAACCAGCCCTCTAACGCAACCAACCGGTCAACCAACCAGTGGAAACTCCTCCCGTCTTCTTCTATAATCCGAATGCGTACAAGCTCGGCATCATCGAAGCACAAACCATTGTGTGTGAATGCTGCGGCAAAACGCGGCCCTTTCGCTACACGGGGAATTTGTATTGTGAAGCCGACCCCGATGACCTCTGCCCCTGGTGCATTGCCGACGGCACGGCCGCCGCGAAGTACGACGGCTCATTCGTGGCCGATTTCGAAGGCATAAATCCCAATCCCAATGAAGCCAGCGTCCAGCTCTCCGCTGCCTCCACGGCACAGGTCAGCAGCCGTACGCCGGGCTACGCTTCCTGGCAGGATGATGTCTGGCTGGGGCACTGCGGGGAGGCCTGTATTTTCCTGGGCTACGTCGGCAGCCAGGAGCTGGCCCCCATCTGGAACGAAGTGCAGCCCGATGCCGTGGCCAGCGGCTGGGGCGAGGAAAACATCCGGGACCATATGCACAAGGACGGCAACATGACCGGCTACCTGTTCCGATGCCAGCACTGCGGCCAGCACCGGCTCCACGTCGACGCCAATTGAGGATAAGCAAACAACGGTTTATTGCTTGCTCTCAGTCGCCAACTCAATCTTCTCCCCTCCCTTTTGCAGCTGCCTGCTGCAAAACTTTCAGCTCCCTTCCCATGTCCACCACTCAAACCCGCTGGAAACTCGTGCTGGGCAGCGCCGCCGACGCGGCCAACGCCGTGCCCCTGCCGCCCGACTACGGCCGCATGGACGACGTGCTGACCGCGCTTTATGACGGCGACAAGGCGGAGCGCAAAGCCGGGCTGGGCGGCTCGGCTCCGCGGGTGAGCCGCTGGCTGGGCGACATCCGCGAGTACTTCCCCACCGAAGTAGTAGCCATCATGCAGCAGGACGCCATGACGCGCCTGGGCCTGAACCAGCTGCTACTCGAACCCGAAATTCTGCGCACCGTGCAGGCCGATGTGCATCTGGTGGGCACGCTGCTGTCGCTGAGCCGGGTGATGCCGCAGAAGGCCAAGGCCACCGCCCGCGAAGTGGTAACCAAAGTGGTGCGCGAGCTGGAAAAGAAGCTGGCCAACCCCCTGCGCCAGGCCGTGCAGGGCGCCCTGAGCCGGGCCGTGCGCAACCCCCGCCCCCGCTACCGCGAAATCGACTGGGGGGCCACCATCAAGGCCAACCTGCGCCACTACCAGGCGGCGCACAAAACCATCATTCCGGAGCGACTGGTGGGGTTTGGCCGGCGCGGGCAGGCCCTGAAAGAAATCGTGCTGTGCGTAGACCAGAGCGGCTCGATGGCCTCGTCGGTGGTGTACGCGGGCGTGTTCGGGGCGGTGCTGGCTTCGTTGCAGGCCGTGAAAACCCACATGGTGGTATTCGATACCGCCGTGGTGAACCTGAGCGAAAACCTGCGCGACCCGGTCGACCTGCTGTTCGGCGTGCAGCTGGGCGGCGGCACCGACATCAACCTAGCCCTCAGCTACTGCCAGCAGCTCATCACCCGCCCCACCGATACCATCCTGGTGCTCGTCACGGACCTGTACGAGGGCGGCAACGAGCAGGAGATGCTAAAGCGGGCGGCCGCGCTCAAAGCCTCCGGCGTAAACCTGGTGGTGCTGCTGGCCCTCAGCGACGACGGCGCCCCCAGCTTCGACCGCCGGGTGGCCGGGCAGCTGGCCGCGCTCGACATTCCCAGCTTCGCCTGCACGCCGGCCCGTTTCCCGGACTTGATGGCCGCCGCCATCCAGGGGCAGAAGCTGGAAGCCTGAATAGCCTGACCCCAAGGGTTGCAAGGCAGAATGCCATTACTTAGTTAAACAAACGCATAAGCTGGTTTTCACAGTCAACCATCCGGTTGACTGAAGGCGCAGACAGCACGTTCTACTTTATGCCACTGGCAGCGTGAAGCAGAACGTGCTGCCCGCGCCCAACTCGCTTTCCACCCACAGCCGGCCGCCCTGGGTGGCAATAAACTCGCGGGCGATGCTCAGGCCCAGGCCCGAGCCGCCGCGGTAGCCGCTGGGGTCGGGCAGTTGGGCGAAGCGCTGGAAGATGCGCTCGTGGTGCTCGGCGGCAATGCCCGGGCCGTGGTCCTGCACGCTCACCTGCACTTTGGGGCCGCGGGCATCGGCGCGCACCAGCAGCGCCTGGCCGGGCGGCGAGTAGCGGATGGCGTTGGCCAGCAGGTTGATGAGCACCCAGGTGGTTTTCTCCACGTCGGCGCGGGCGGCGGGCAGGTTGGGGGCCAGTTGCAGGTCGAGGTGCAGCTGCTTGTCGGTGAGCTGGGCCTGCACGGTGGCCGTGGCGTAGCGCACCACATCGGCCAGGTTGGTGGGTTGCAGGTCGAGGCGGATGCCGGCGCCGGCGTCGAGGCGCGAGACGTCGAGCAGCTCGCCCACCATGCGCTGCAGGCGCTGGGTTTCCTGCCGGATGCTGGCCGTCACGCGCTGGCGCTCATCGGCCGGCAGGCGCTCGTCCTGGAGCAGGCGCAGGTTGATGTTCATGCTGGAAAGCGGCGTTTTCAGCTCGTGCGAAACGGTAGCCAGGAAGTTGGACTTCACCTGGTCGAGGCGCTTGAAGTCCGACACGTTGCGCAGCGTCAGTATCTGGCCCGCAAATTCCTTCTGGTTCAGGGCCTCGTTGAAGGAAAGCAAATCCTGCACATCGAGCCGGAAATAGGCTTCCTCGCCGCGCTGGGTGATGTGCAGCAGCGGCGCCTCGGCGGCCCCGCTCCCACTGCCGCCGCCCCTGGCGCCGGCTGGTTCCAGGGGCCGCAGCAGGGTGCGCACCAAATCGTTTTCGCGGGCTACCTCCTCGGCGGGGCGGCCCAGCAGCTGGCTGGCTTCGAGGCCCAGCAGCTCGCAGGCCACGGGGTTGGCCAGCAGAATGGTGCGGTGCTGGTCGAGCAGCAGCAGGCCCTCATCGAGGCCGTTGACGATGCTGGCGGCGCGGTTGCGCTCGGTTACCAGTTGGGCCAGGGTGGAGTTGCGGTACTCGTTGAGCTGGCCCAGCAGCTGATTAAAGGCCCGCGCCACCTGCCCGAACTCGTCGGTACTCTCGACCGGAATGGTGGCCGAAAAGTCCTGGTTCGTAGCGTGTTCGATGCTGACGGCCAGCCGCCGCAGCGGGGCCACAGCGGCGGCCGGCACCCGCACCACAAACGTGAGGGCCGTGAGCACGCTCAGCCCGATAACGGCCAGCAGGTAGTAGCCGGCGCGGGTGGCCGTGGCCGTGGCCCGGTCGTTGTTGGCTTGCAGCGTCGTGATGTTGAGCTGCACCATGCGGTGGGTCTGGCCGCGCAGCTGCTGCACCACGGCCCCGCGGCCGGCAGCCCCGGCCGCGTCGGTGAGGCGCTCGTAGCGGGCCAGGTTTTCGGTCAGGCTGTCCACCACCTCCTGCTCGCCGGGCTCGGTGATGTTGCCGGCCTCGCGGGTCAGGCTTTCGCGGAACCGGGCCAGCTCGGCGGCCTCGTCGGGCCGCTGGGCCAGCCCGTCGAGGGCGCGCAGCATCTGCTGGCCCAGCTGCACGCTATAGAAGTTGTCCTTCAGAATGCTTTTGGCGCTCTGGTCGAGTTGGCGCACGGTGTAGAAGGCGTAGCCGCCCAGGGCCAGCAGCAGGGCCAGCAGCGCCAGAAACCCCAGGGTGATTTTGGTTTTAAAGGTCATGGTTGGGGGCTTTGGTTTCCTGGGGAGTTGGTAAAAGGTTCGTCATGCTGAGCGCAGCGCAGCGGAGTCGAAGCATCTCTACCGCAATGGTAAGCCTGTCGCTTGGTTACCGCTACAACGAAGCGGTAGAGATGCTTCGACTTCGCTGCGCTGCGCTCAGCATGACGGTCTTCTTTCTCTCACGTCTCAATACTACCAATCAATACGTCACCAGGTACATGTCCATGTCCTGCTCCAGCCGGGCTACGGCGCGGATGAGGTCCTGGGTGATGCCGCGGCGGCTCAGGCGCTGCCAGGCGGTTTTGTCGCCCGTGATGCCGCACATGAGCAGGGTGGCTTCCTTTTCGCGGGCGACAGTGAGCACCGCTGAAACCACGTCGTCGCTTTTCACGCGCAGAATCTGGCCGCCCAGCTCGGTGGCCAGTTGCAGGTTGCGCAGCAGGTGGCGCTGGGTGGCCAGGTTGATGCGGTCGGCGGCTTCGCGGCGGGTTTGCACATACAGCACGTACCAGGTGGCCACGCCCAGCTGCTGGGCCAGGCGCGAGGCTTTGCGGATGATTTCGCGGGCGGCCGGCTCGTTGGTGTTGATGCAGGCCAGCAGGCGGTCGGCGTTGCGGCGCACTGCCGGCACGGGGTCGGCGCCGCCGGCCTCGGTTTCCACCTGCTGGCCCAGCAGCTGGGCCACTTCGCGCACGGCCAGCCGCCGCAGCTGCAAGAGGTTATCGGCCCGGAAGAAGTTGTTGAGCGCCACCGGCACCTTGGCCGGGTCGTAGATTTTGCCTTCTTCGAGCCGGGCGCGCAGCTCGCCCACGGTCAGGTCCACGTTCACCACCTCGTCGGCCTCGCGCAGCACCTGGTCGGGCACCCGCTCGGTTACGTCGGTGCCGGTTATTTTGAATACCTGGTCGTGCAGGCTTTCCAGGTGCTGCACGTTGAGGGCCGTGAGCACCGAAATACCGGCTTTGAGCAGGTCTTCCACGTCCTGCCAGCGCTTTTCGTTTTTCGAGCCGGGCACGTTGGAGTGGGCCAGCTCATCGACCACCACCACGGCCGGCCGGCGCTGGATGATGGCCTCCAGGTCCATTTCTTCGAGCGCCCGGCCCTTGTAGAACAGCGTTTTGCGGGGCACCTCGGGCAGGTCGCGCACCTGGGCCACGGTTTCGGGGCGGCCGTGGGTTTCCACGTAGCCCAGTACCACGTGCACGCCCTGGCGGCGCAGCTCGTGGGCTTCCTGCAACAGGCGGTAGGTTTTGCCCACCCCGGCGGCCAGGCCCAGGTACACCTTCAGCCGCCCGCGCCGCCGCTGCTGCACCAGGCGCAGAAACCGCTCGGCCGACTCGTCGCGCTCATCCATTTTTTTAAGCTTTTAGCTGATAGCTGCTGGCTGTTAGCTTTTTTGGGCGGTAGGGAGGAAAATAGAACGAGTCATGCTGAGCGAAGTCGAAGCATCTCTACCGCTTCGTTATAATGCTACTTTACTGTTAGGGTTAGCATTGCAGTAGAGATGCTTCGACTTCGCTCAGCATGACTCGTTCTTTTCTCTTATTCAAACAACTCAGAAAGACAGCGCGATGCTGCTGGTGAGGTTGCCGTAGCTGTCGGCGTTGCGGCTGTTGCGCTGCTCGAAAATGGGCCGTCTGGCGTCCATCAGGCGGCCTTCTACCCGAACTACCACGTTGGCCGCGGGGGCGTAATCAAGGTTGAGCGAGGCCGCTTTTACCCGGAAACCGGGGTCGCCGGGGCGCGGCGAGCCCGACCCGATGAGCACGCCGCGGTCGGCGTGGTAGTACTCGGCGCGGGCCGTGGCCGACCATTGCGGAGCCAGCTGGTAGCGCACGAAGGCCGCGCCGGTGTGCCAGGTATCGGCCTTGCCGCCGCGCCGCTCGCTTTCCTGCTTGCCCACATCAAACACCAGCGCCAGACTCAGGCGGCTCGTGGCGGCGTAGGTGGCGTAGAAGTTGTGGAAGTAGCGGCGGCGGCGCACCGAGTCCGGGGGCTGCTCGTTGCCGTAAAAGGTGCTGGAGTTGATGAGCAGCTTGGCCGTGGGCCGCCACTGGAGTTGCGTACCGAGGGCCTTGCCCTGGTTGGTTTCGCGGATGTTCTGCCAGCCGTTGAGCACCAGCCCGGTGAGCGTGAGCCTGGGGGCCACTTCGTAGGTGAAGCGCGCGCCGGCCTCGTAGTAGGGCGAGTTTTCGGCCATCAGCGAGCGGGTCAGCGTCCAGTTGTCCTTGCTCAGGGCCGACTCAAACCCGATGTGCGAGGCGAAAATGCCCACGTCGAGCCAGGCTTTGTTGAACGGCCGGAAGCCGGCGTAGCCCTCGTAGATGTGCCGCAGCACCGGGTCTTCGGCCGCGTAGTTGGCCGACGGGTACGAGCCGGCGTGCAGCCCGATGGCCCCGCGCACCTGCCCGTTGTCGTAGCGCAGGCCCACCAGGCCCTGGTTGATGGTGAACTCGTTCTGGCGGTTGTGCGAGTACAGAAACGCGGGCCGGGTGTTGGTGGGCGCGTACTTGAAATCGTAGCCGTAGTAGCCGTCCACGAAGCCGTAAACCGTGAGTGGATTGGGCGCCGCCGAGTCGGCGGGGGCGGCAGTAGTCTGGGCCGAGGCCCCGCCGGCGGCCAGCAGGGCCAGGCTCAGCGTGAGAAGTGCTTTCATTTTTTAGCTACTAGCAGTTAGCTGATGGCTGCCCGTCTTTTCCGGTCGATTTCTCTGCGAAAAAGGCGGGAAGCTATTCAGCGGTTATTTCAGGGAATCCAGGGCCAGGTTGAGTTGCAGGACGTTGACTTTTGAAGGGCCGAGCAGGACGAAAATGGGCTCCTGCACGTGGGCGGCCACCAGGGCCCGCACCCTGGCCACGGGCAGGCCGCGCAACCGGGCCACGCGCGCTACCTGGGTGTAGGCCCCGGCTGGCGAGAGGTGCGGGTCGAGGCCCGAGCCGCTGGCCGTGACCAGCTCCACCGGCACCTGGCCGGGCCGGATGGTGGGGTTTTGCTCCAGGAAGGCCGCCACGCGGGTGTGCACTTCGGCCAGGTAGGCGGGGTTGCTGGGGCCTTTGTTCGAGCCGCCCGAGCCGTCGGCGTGGTAGTCGACGGCCGAGGGGCGGGAGTTGAAGTACTCGGGCCGGTCGAACTTCTGGCCCACGTTCAGAAAGCCCACCACCCGGCCCTTATGGGCAACCTGCACGCCCTGGCCCTGACCGGGCGCCACCTGGGCCGCGCCCCACACCAGGGCCGGATACACGCCGCAGCACAATACGAGCAGGGCCAACGTCAATCGAAAAGCGGAAACGAGGTTGTTTTTCATGATCTTGAAACTGAGCGGCGCAAGGCCGGAATAAATGACGGGCCGGCGCCTACCGGCCGGCTACAGTTCTTATTGCCAATCCCGGCCCGATTCCCCGTCGGCACAGCCGCCGGGCGGTGTTCAGGCTGATTATCAGCTCGAAAGGATTACCAGCCGGTGCCAGGCAATTGGCAAGGGCGGCCCGAACCGGGTCAGAATGACCCGGCGGGGTAGTCAGAACGGCTTGGTGGAATTACACGAACAGCCCTACCACCAGGTCAATCAGCTTGATGCCGACGAAGGGCGCGACCACGCCGCCGAGGCCGTAGATGAGCAGGTTGCGGCGCAGCAGCGCCGAGGCGCCCACCGGCTGGTAGGCCACCCCGCGCAGGGCCAGCGGCACCAGCGCCGGAATCAGCAGGGCGTTGAAAATCACGGCGCTCAGGATGGCCGACTGCGGCGAGTGCAGGCCCATGATGTTGAGCGCCCCCAGGGCCGGAATGCCCACCATGAACAGCGCCGGCACGATGGCAAAGTACTTGGCCACGTCGTTGGCGATGCTGAAAGTCGTGAGCGTGCCGCGGGTCATGAGCAGCTGCTTGCCGATTTCGACCACCTCAATGAGTTTGGTGGGGTCGTTGTCGAGGTCGACCATGTTGCCAGCTTCTTTGGCGGCCTGGGTGCCCGAGTTCATGGCCACGCCCACGTCGGCCTGGGCCAGGGCGGGCGCGTCGTTGGTGCCGTCGCCCATCATGGCCACCAGGCGGCCCTGCTCCTGCTCGCGCCGGATGTAGTGCATCTTGTCCTCGGGTTTGGCCTCGGCGATGAAGTCATCAACGCCGGCCTTTTCGGCAATAAACCTGGCCGTGAGCGGGTTGTCGCCGGTCACCATTACGGTTTTGATGCCCATGCGGCGCAGGCGCTCAAACCGCTCCTGAATGCCGGGCTTGATGATGTCCTGGAGCTCCACTACGCCCAGCACCTCGTCGTTCTGGCTGAGCACCAGCGGGGTGCCGCCGTTGCTGGCCACCGTGGAAACCCGGGTGGCCACCTCGGCCGGATAGGTGCGGCCGGCGGCTTCCGAGAGGCGGCGGATGGCATCGGCGGCGCCCTTGCGCAGGCTGGTGCCGTCGGAGAGCGTGACGCCGCTGCTGCGGGTTTCGGCCGTGAACTTTATCAGCTCGGCCCCGGCCAGGCGGGTTTGCAGCTGGGCGGGGTCCACTTTGTTGTCGCGGGCCAGCTCCACGATGCTCTTGCCCTCGGGCGTTTCGTCGGTGAGCGAGCTGAGGGCGACCAGTTCCGTGAATCGCGTCATGGCCACGCCGGGCGCGGGCCAGAAGTGGGTGGCCTTGCGGTTGCCGATGGTGATGGTACCGGTTTTGTCGAGCAGCAGCACGTCGATGTCGCCGGCCGTTTCCACGGCTTTGCCGCTCTTGGTGATGACGTTGGCCCGCAGCGCGCGGTCCATGCCGGCAATGCCGATGGCCGAGAGCAGCCCGCCGATGGTAGTCGGAATCAGGCATACAAACAAGGCAATGAACGAGGCCACCGCAATCGGCGTTTTGGCGTAAGCCGCGAAGGGCTGCAGCGTGAGGCAGACGATAATGAAGACCAGCGTAAAGCCGGCCAGCAGAATGGTGAGGGCAATTTCGTTGGGCGTCTTCTGCCGCGAAGCCCCTTCCACCAGCGCAATCATCTTATCCAGAAACGACTCGCCCGGCTCGGTGCTCACCACCACCTTTATGCGGTCGGACAGCACCCGGGTGCCGCCCGTGACGCTGGATTTGTCGCCGCCGGCCTCGCGGATAACCGGGGCCGACTCGCCGGTAATGGCCGACTCGTCGATGGTGGCCAGCCCCTCCACTATTTCGCCGTCGGTGGGGATGATTTCGCCGGCTTCGACCAGGAAAAACTGGCCCTTGCGCAGCTGCGACGACGATACCCGGCTTTCGGCGCCGCGCTCATCGATGAGGCGGGCGGGGGTTTCTTCGCGGGTTTTGCGCAGGCTTTCGGCCTGGGCCTTGCCCCGCGCCTCGGCAATGGCCTCGGCGAAGTTGGCGAACAGCAGCGTGAGCAGCAGGACGATAAACACGGTGAAGTTGTAGCCAAAGCTGCCCTGCGCGGCATCCGGCCGCACGAGCAGCCCGAGCGTGACGAGCAGCATCACCACAGTGCCCAGCTCCACGGTAAACATGACCGGGTTGCGCACCATCACCCGCGGGTCGAGCTTGACGAAGGCCTGCTTCACGGCCTGCCCCACCAGCGCGGATTGGAACAAAGAATTTTTAGTAGACATGGGATTTTGAGGAGCTAGGAGTTAGAAGCTAGGAGCTTGGAGCTAGAAGTTGTAGCGCATAAAGGGCAGTTGCAGCCAGGAATAGAAAAGCAGGTTTTTACCGTATTAATACCGCTCTTCTAGCTCCTAGCTTCTGGCTCCTAGCTTCTTCATTAATAAATGCTGAAATGCTCGGCCAGGGGGCCCAGGGCCAGGGCGGGGAAGAAGGCCAGGGCGGCGATAATCCAGATGACGAAGAAGACCATCAGGCCGAAGGTGGCCGTGTCGACGCGCAGGGTGCCGGCGCTTTCGGGGGTGTACTTTTTGCGGGCCAGCAAGCCTGCTATGGCCACCGGGCCGATGATGGGCAGAAAGCGGCTCAGCAGCAGAACCACGCCGGTACTGATGTTCCAGAAGGGCGTGTTGTCGCCGAGGCCCTCGAAGCCCGAGCCGTTGTTGGCGGCGGCCGAGGTGTACTCGTAGAGCATTTCGGAGAAGCCATGGTAGCCGGGGTTGGCCAGCCAGCCGGCGTATTCGGTGGGGTTGCCCACGTAGAGGTGGGCGGCCAGGGCCGTGCCGGCCAGAATCATCAAGGGGTGCAGCAGGGCCACGATGAGGGCAATTTTCATCTCGCGGGCCTCAATCTTCTTGCCCAGCAGCTCGGGCGTGCGCCCCACCATCAGCCCCGAAATGAACACGGCAATGATGACGAACACGAAGAAGTTGAGCAGGCCCACGCCCACCCCGCCATAAAAGGCGTTGGTCATCATGCCCAGCATCTCGCTCAGGCCCGAAATCGGCATGTGCGAGTCGTGCATGGAGTTGACCGAGCCGCACGAGATGATGGTGTTGGTGATGCCCCAGTAGGCCGAGGCGGCCGCGCCCAGCCGGATTTCCTTGCCTTCCATGGCGCCCAGGTGCATGTCGGCGCCCATCCGGGCAATGGCGGGGTTGCCCTGCATCTCGTAGTAAACGGTGGGGGCCAGCAGCAGGAAGAAACCGGCCGTCATCACCCCGAATACCATATAGGAGAGCCGGCGGCGCCTGAGGTAGAAGCCCAGGGCAAACACCATGGCCATCGGAATCAGGACCAGCGCGAAGTTCTCGACCATGTTGGTGAGGTAGGTCGGGTTTTCGAGCGGGTGGGCCGAGTTGGCCCCGAAGAAGCCGCCGCCGTTGGTGCCCAGCTCCTTGATGGCCACCATGGCGGCAACCGGGCCGCGGCTCACGGCCGTGGTGTCGCCCTGCAGCGTGATGAGCGGCTGCTTGCCGGCAAACGTCATGGGCGTGCCCTGAAACACGAGCACCAGCGCCACGAGCAGCGAAATGGGCAGCAGCACCCGCGTGAGGCTCTTGACGAAGTAGTCGTAGAAGTTGCCCAGCTTGTCGGTGCTGCCTTCCTTGAGGGCGTTGAACACGACCACGCAGGCGGCCATACCGGTAGCGGCCGACACGAATTGCAGGAACATAATGACCACCACCTGCGAGAGGTACGACAGGCCCGACTCGCCCGAGTAGTGCTGCAAATTGCAGTTCACCAGAAACGAAATAGCGGTGTTAAACGCCAGATCGGGCGCCATTGAGGGGTTGGCGTCGGGGTTGAGCGGCAGGCTGCCCTGGGTGCAGAGCACGAGCAGGGCGAAAAGAAACCACACCAAGTTGATGGTGAGCAAAGCGCCCAGGTGCTGCTGCCAGCTCATGCCCCGGCCGGCATCGATGCCGCCGGCGCGGAACAGCAGGCGCTCCAGGGGCGCCAGGAAATCGGACCAGTTTCGGTCGCCGCGGTACACGGTGGCCAGGTAGCGGCCCAGCGGAATGGCCAGCAGCACCGTCGCGCCGAAGATGACGGCAATGCCAAGAAGTTCAGACATATCAGTTGGTAGTTGGCGGTTTTTGGTTGTCAGTTTTCAGTAGGATGCGGGTTGCGCGCTGGCAACTGAAAACTGGCAACAGAATTAGAATTTTTCCGGGCGCAGCAGCACGTAGCCGAGGTAGGCGAACGTGGCCAGCCCGAGCAGCAGCAGGGCAATCATCATGGCGAGGGAGCGGGTTAGATGTGGTCGAAAAAGTCGACCGATTTGTAGAAGAGCCAGAAGCCGGCAAGGCCGGTGGCCGTCAGCAGCGGAAGCAGCAGGGCAGCAGACATAGGGAAGCGTTGAATTTGGTGTGCCAGCCCGCTTGCCAATCCCGGCCCGGTTTCGGCACCGGGCCACTTGTGGGGGCCTATCCAACTGTTTATCAGGCCCAAATTTTATTCCCCGCCCCGGCGCGGCTGGCCCGCACGCAAAAAACCGGGTCGTTCTGACCCGGTGCGGTGGTCAGAACAACCCGGCTGGGGGGGGTGGCGGGCGCGTCCCAGGGCTGAAGCCCTGGGCTAGTTAGCGGAGCAGGTTGAGCGCTACGTAGCCTAGGGTTTTAACCCTGGGACACCTGGGAAGCTGGCGGATTAAAGCCCATACTCCTGGATTTTGCGGTACAGCGTTTTGGTGCCGATGCCCAGCTGGCGGGCGGCTTCCATTTTGTTGCCGCCGGTTTCGTGCAGCACCCGGGCAATCTGCTGCTTTTCCATCGTGCGCAGGGTGCGGTCGTCGGCGTCGGCAGCCGTGGCGGGGTCGGGCTGGAAGTGGTGGAACTCGGCGGGCAAATCGTCGGTAGTCAGCAATTCGCCGTCGGCCAGAATCACGGCCCGCTCCAGCACATTGCGCAGCTCGCGCACGTTGCCGCGCCAGTCGTGGCGGCGCAGCTGCTCCAGGGCCTCGGGCTCCAGGCCGCGCAGACGGCGGCCCAGCCTGGCGGCGAAGAACTGAAGGAAGTAATCGGCCAGGATGGGCACGTCGGCGCGGCGCTCGTTGAGGCCCGGCACCGGCACCGTGAACACGGCCAGCCGGTAGTACAAATCGGGCCGGAACTGGCCGGCGGCGGCTTCCTGTTGCAGGTTGCGGTTGGTGGCGGCCACCAGTCGCACGTCCACGGTGGTGGGCCGGGTGTCGCCGAGCTTGGTGAACTGCCGGGTTTCGAGCACCCGCAGGAACTTGGCCTGCACGCTCAGCTCCAGCTCCCCGATTTCGTCCAGAAACAGCGTACCGCCATTGGCGGCTTCCAGCAGCCCCTTCTTATCGGCCAGCGCCCCCGTAAAGGCCCCTTTCTTGTAGCCAAACAGCTCCGACTCGAGTAAATCGCGGGGGAAGGCCGAGCAGTTGACGGCTACAAAGGGCTTGCCGCGCCGGGCGCTGGCCTGGTGGATGGCCTGGGCAAACAGCTCCTTGCCGGCCCCGGTGGGGCCTTCGAGCAGCACGGTGCTGTCGGTGGGCGCCGCGCGGCGGGCCAGGCGCTGGGCCTCCCGCAGGGCCGGCGAGTTGCCAATCATACTTTCGAAAGTGTACTGGGCGCCCACCTGCTGCTCCAGCTCGGCCACCCGCCGCCGCAGCCGCGCCTTTTCCACAGCCCGATCCACGACGACCACCAGCTGGTCGTCGGAGTCGCCCTTGGTCAGGTAGTCGAAGGCGCCCTCGCGCATGGCCCGCACGCTGTCGGGAATGGTGCCGTAGGCCGTCAGCAGGATGACTTCGGCCAGGGGAGCCTTGGCCCGGTAGCGCGGCAGCAGGTCGAGGCCGTAGCCGTCGGGCAGCTTCACATCAGACAGCACCACCAGCACCTCGTCGGCGTGCTGGGCCAGGTCTTCGAGGCCCCGGCGGGCGTCGGGGGCCTGGCGCACGATGTAGCCCTCCAGCTCCAGCATGCGGGCAATGGCCTGGCGCAGCGGCGCTTCGTCGTCGATGATGAGCAGGGTTCCGTCGGGCATGGGGCTGAGGGCGCGGGTGGGTGGTGGGCGGGGCCGGTTTCGGTTTCCACGGCCGGAAAGCTACTCAGTTTACCCTTCACTCGGCCTGCCGACCGAGCATGCCGGCACCGGCCGTAGCCCCCGGTCAGGCCGCGGTATTTTCTACAGCCCTGAGCTTTAGCAGCAATGCCGGCAGAAAGTTGAACCTGCCGGATTTCGTCGGCTGGCTTTCCTTATACCCCTACCAGCCACAGCGAAACCGGCGCACGCCCCAACCATCCCGCAGCCCGGGCTACGCCGTGTTCAGCCCGTAGCGCAGACCCCAGCCGGCCGGCACGACGGCGGCCTGGGCGGCGGCGGCCGCAGCGGGCTGCTCGGCGGCGGGCAGCAGCTCGTTGGCCGTGGGCTGCCCGGCCAGCCAGCTGTCCAACGATTCGATGGTGGTGGTGGCAATGGACGTCAGCGCCTCGCGGGTCAGGAAGCCCTGGTGGCCGGTGACCAGCACGTTGGGTTGGGCCAGCAGTTGGGCCAGCAGCACATCGGGCAGCAGCTTGTGCGAGTGGTCGTTGAAAAACAGGCCTTTTTCGTGCTCGTACACATCGAGGCCCAGATAGCCCAGGTGGCCCGATTCCAGCGCCGCCAGGGCCGCCTCGGTGTCCAGCAGCGCGCCGCGGCCCGTGTTGATGAGCATGGCGCCGGGCCTGAGGCGGGCCAGCTGGGCTGCATTGAACAGATGCCGGGTGGCGGGCGTGAGCGGGGCGTGCAGGGAAACCACGTCGGCCCGGGCGCACAGCTCATCCAGCGGCACGTACTCCAGGCCGTAACGCCGGGTCAGCTCGGCGTCGGGCTCGATGTCGTGGCCCAGCAGGCGGCAGCCGAAGCCGTGCAGCAAACCCGCCAGCGTGCCGCCGATGGTGCCGCAGCCCACAATGCCCACCGTTTTGCCGTGCAGATCGAAGCCGATGAGGTTATCGAGCCGGAAGTCGCCGCGGCGCACCTGGGCGTCGGCCTGGTGCAGGTGGCGGTTGAGGGCCAGCATCAGGGCCAGCGCGTGCTCGGCAATGGCGAAGGGCGAGTAGTGGGGCACAGTGGCCACGCGCAGGCCCAGGCGGTGGGCGGCGGCCGAGTCCACGTTGTCGTGGCCGGCGGCGCGCACCAGCAGGTAGCGCACGCCCAGGGCCCGGAGTTTTTCGAGCACCGGCGCCGAGGCATCATCGTTCACAAAAACCGCCACCGCCGTGCTGCCAGCGGCCTGCTCGGCGGTTTCCAGCGTCAGGGCCGCGCCCACGAAGTGGCAGCGGTAGCGGTTTTGGGCCGCGGCAGTAAGGTAGGGCTGCTCGAAGGGGTAGGCGCTGAAAACGGTGATGGTGATGGTCATGGCAAACAGAAAAGAAGGTGGGGCACCCGAAGCAGGCCGCCGGGCAAAGCCGGCCGGCTGCCGGGCCCTACAAGAGTACGCCGTCTGCTCCGCGGTTTAGTTGAGCAACGTCACGCCCCCGGCATGACGTTGCTCATGGTATTTGCGGCCCGCGGCCCGGTTCTTTGTCACTGCCACTGTTCCTACTTCAGGCCCCGCCGCATGACTCCTTCGCTGCTGATTCTCACCGATTTCTTCCGCGCCGCCGACCAGGCCCTCGACTACGCCACCAACCTGGCCGAGCCGCTGGGCGCCCGGCTGGTGCTGCTGCACGTGCGCCGCAACTCCATCCTCGACCCGGAAATGTTCACCGGCGAGCTGTCGGACCTGAGCAGGGAAGCCACCACGCTGGCCCTGAGCCGGGTGGCCGACAACCTGGCCATTCCGGTGGTGGCCGAAATCGGGCACGGCCGCGTGGCCTTTGCCGTGGCCGATGCCGTGAGCCGGCACCAGCCGCTGCTGGTGGTGCTGGGCCGGCCCGACTACTCGGCCACGCCCGACAAGCTGGTGCAAACCACCGCGCTCGACATCCTGCGCACCGCCCCCTACCCCATGCTGATTGTGCCCCACACGGTGGCCAGCAGCCAGCTGCCCCGGCGCGTGCTGCTGGCCGTCGATGGCGACGATTTCACGCTGGGAGCCCATGCCGGGGCCTTTCGGCAGCTGCTGCACCTGCTGGGCGCCGACCTGACGGTGCTCCACGTAACGCCGCCCGATGCCGCCGCCGCGCGGGTGGTGTCGGAGCAGCAGGTGCTGGACTCGGTGCGGCGCACGGGGCTGGGCATCGATTTGCCGGCCCCCATCCGCTTCCAGGGCACGGTGGCCGCCCGGCCGGCCGACGGTATTTTGCAGGCCGCCCAGGCCCGCGACACCGACCTGGTGGTAGTGCTGGCGCGGCCGCGCAGCTTCTGGGGGAAGCTGTTTCATAACAGCGTAACGGCCCAGGTGCTGCTGCACAGCACCGTGCCCGTGCTGGTGCTCCCGACGCTGGCCTGATGCCCCGCACCTTCTCCTGCTAAAACCCCCTCGCCCATGAACGAAGCCCTGCAACAAAGCCTGGATGAAAACGCGAAGCAGTGGCAGGCGCTGTCGCTCACGATTTCGACCACGGAGAAAGCGGCGTTTGCCACCCGGCACGACCTGCTGTTTATCGCGCACGGCGCCAGCTTTATGGCGCACGTGTACCGCACGGCCTTCGAGCAGGTGCTGGAGCACACGCCCGACGAGGAGCGCCGCAAGCTGCTGGCCGCCCTGCATAAGGCCATGGAAGGCGCCATTGCGGCGCGCTATTCCACGCACCCTTCCAAGGCCGAGTGCCACGCCTGCCACGCCCGCCTGCTGCTGCCCTAGAGTTGTGGACAGTTGGTAAAAAGAACGTCATACAGAGCGCAGCGAAGCATCTGGCGTACTGACGTTGCAATAGTAATCCAACGTTAGCACGCGAGATGCTGCGCTGCGCTCTGCATGACGTTCTTTTCGCTGTTTCAAACTGCAACTGTCCACGCGCTCCAGCCCACTCCGGCCCTTGTCGATGCCCTATTACCAAACCCCCGTGGCCGAGGTGGCCGCCGCGCTGGCTACCTCGCCGGCCGGCCTGAGCGCCGTTGTGGCCGGCCAGCGCCTGGCCGAGCACGGGCCCAACGAGCTGAGCGGTTCCCGCCAGAAATCGGTCTGGCAGCTGCTGCTCCACCAACTGGCCGACGTGATGATTCTGGTGCTGCTGGCCGCCGCCGGCGTGTCGGTGCTCATTGGCGAGGCCAAGTCGGCCTACGTGATTCTGGCCATTGTGGGGCTGAACGCGGTTATTGGCTTCGTGCAGGAGTACCGGGCCGACAAGGCGCTGGAGGCCCTGCAACAACTGGCCGCCAGCCACGCCCTGGTGCTGCGCGACGGCCTGCCGCAGCAGGTGCTCACGGCCGCGCTGGTGCCCGGCGACGTGGTGCTGCTCGAAGCCGGCAACGTGCTACCGGCCGACGTGCGCTTCCTGGAAACCCACGCCCTGAAAGTAGACGAGTCGTCGCTGACCGGCGAGTCGCGCAACGTGGAGAAAACCGTGGAGGCGCTGCCGCCCGGCGACTACGCGCTCGGCGACCGGCTGAACCTGGGCTATAAGGGCACCTCGGTTACCAACGGCCGGGCCACGGCCTACGTGGTGGCCACCGGCATGGCCACCGAGCTGGGCAAAATTGCCACCCTCATCCAGACCAAGGAAGTGGTGACGCCGCTGCAAAAGCGGCTGGGCACGCTGGGCAAGCGCCTGTCGGGGGCAGTGCTGGTGGTGGCGGCCCTGTTTTTTGCCGTGGGCTGGCTGCGGGGTGAGCCCTGGCAGGACCTGCTGCTGGTGGCCATTTCGCTGGCCATTGCGGCGTTGCCCGAGGCGCTGCCGGCGCTGGTTACCGTGTCGCTGGCGCTGGGCGCGGGCCGGCTCATGCAAAGCCACGCCCTCATCCGCAAGCTGCCGGCCGTCGAAACGCTGGGCTCGGTCACCTACATCTGCACCGACAAAACCGGCACGCTCACCCTCAACCAGATGACGGTGGAGGACCTCTACGAAGCGCCGGCCGAAACGCTGCCCGGCCTCGGCGGCCACAACCCGCTGCTCGCGGCCCTGGCCCTGAACACCGACGCCACCTGCGGCCCCGACAAGCAGTGGCTCGGCGACTCGACCGAGGTAGCCCTGGCCCGATACGCGGCCGGGCACGACTACGCCCGCCCGGCGCTGGAGGCGCAGTTTCCGCGCCTGGCCGAGCTGCCCTTCGATTCGGAGCGCAAGTGCATGAGCACGCTGCACCAGACCCCGCAGGGCGTGCTGGTGCTCACCAAAGGGGCCGCCGGCTCGTTGTATCAGCAGCTTGCGGCCAGCCAGCAGGCCAGCCTGCCCGAGCTCAAGCGCCGGGTGGATGCCCAGGCCGCCCAGGGCTACCGGGTGCTGGCCTACGGGGCCCGGCTGCTGCCCGAACTCCCCGCCGACCTCAGCCCGGCCACCATCGAAACCGACCTTACCTTCCTGGGCTTTGCCAGCCTGATCGACCCGCCCCGTGAGGAGGCCCGCCAGGCCGTGGCCGAGTGCAAAACGGCCGGCATCATCCCCGTCATGATTACCGGCGACCACAAGCTTACGGCCCAGGCCATTGCCGAAAAGCTGGGCATCATTTCGTCGGAACAGGAGCTGGTGCTGACCGGCCCCGAGCTGACGGCGCTGGACGAGCCGGGCTTTGCGGCCGTGGTGGAGCGGGTGCGGGTGTACGCCCGCGTCGACCCGGCCCAGAAGCTGCGCATCATCCGGGCTTTGCAGGCCCGCCACCAGTTCGTGGCCATGACGGGCGACGGGGTGAACGACGCGCCGGCCCTTAAAAACGCCGATATCGGCATTGCCATGGGCATCAACGGCACCGAAGTAGCCAAGGAGGCGGCGGCCCTGATTCTGCTCGACGACAACTTTGCCACCATCGTGGAGGCCGTGCGCCACGGCCGCCGCATCTACGACAACATCCTCAAGTTTATCCGCTACCTGCTGGCCGGCAGCGTGGGCGAAATTACGGCCCTGTTCTGCGCGCCCTTTTTTGGCCTGCCCGTGCCGCTGCTGGCCATTCATATCCTCTGGATCAACCTGATAACCGACGGGCTGCCCGGCCTGGCCCTGGCCTACGAGCCGGCGGAAAAGAGCACCATGCAGCGCCCACCCATAGCTCCGCGGCAGACCATTTTTGCCGCCGGGCTGGGCTGGTTTATCCTGGGTATCGGGCTATTGATTGGGGGCCTCACCATCGGCATGCAGGCCTGGGCCATTGCCCGGGGCCTGCCGCACTGGCAAACCATGGCCTTCACGGTGCTCTGTTTCAGCCAGCTGGGCCTGGCGCTGGCCATCCGCTCGGGCCGCGAATCCATTTTCAGTATCGGCCTGTTATCCAACAAAGCCATGCTGGGGGCCGTGGTACTCACCGTGGGGCTGCACCTGGCTATTATCTACGTACCTTTCTGCAACGAGCTGTTTAGCACCCAGCCGCTTACCGTAGCCGAGCTGGCCATTGCCGCGGCCGTGGCCAGCGTGGTGTTTGGGGTGGTGGAGGTGCAGAAACTTATTATCCGGCGCCGGCCGTAGCGGGCTTCCCGGTTAGGGTGTCGGTGGCCTGTCTGCTTTCCCGCTTAGCTCCCCTTCCTTTATGCCCGCACCCCGCTTCCTGCGCCCCCTCACGCGGCCTTTTATCCGGTTTTTCCGCCACGAGGCGGCCAGCGGCTTTCTGCTGCTGGCCAGCACGGCCCTGGCCCTGGTGCTGGCCAATAGCAGCTGGGGCGTGGCCCACCATTTCCCGGCCATCTGGAGCGAGCATCTGCGCATCACGGTACACAACCTGGTGCTCGACCACACGCTGCTGCACTGGATAAACGACGGACTGATGACCGTGTTTTTCCTGCTCGTGGGCCTGGAAATGAAGCGCGAGGTGCTGGGCGGCGAGCTGACTTCGCTGCGGCAGGCGGCTTTGCCGCTGGCCGGGGCCGCGGGGGGCATTGTGGTGCCGGCGCTGCTGTTCACCGCCCTCAACTACGGCACGGCGACGGCCAATGGCTGGGCCATCCCGATGGCCACCGACATTGCCTTTGCGCTGGCCGTGTTGCAGCTGCTGGGGCCGCGGGTGCCGCTGGGGCTCAAGGTGTTTCTCACGGCCCTGGCCATCGTCGATGACCTGGCGGCGGTGGTGGTGATTGCCGGTTTCTACACCAGCACGCTGCACCTGAGCTACGTGTACCTGGCCCTGGGTACCTGGGGCGTGCTGCTGCTGTTCAACTGGTTGCAGCTGCGGAGCCTGTGGGCCTACCTGCCGCTGGGGCTGCTGCTCACGTTTTTCATGCTCGAATCGGGCATCCACACCACCTTGGCCGGGGTGCTGCTGGCGGTGGCCATTCCGTTCCGGGCCGCTTACCCGCGCCCGGCCATGCTACGGCACCTGCGCCACCGCCTCGGCCGGCTGGGCGCGGCCACCCGGCGGCCCGAGGCCGACCCGCATGACATTGGGGCCGCGCTGGAAGTGCTGGGCAGCGGCAGCGGCTCGCCGGCCCGCCGCCTCGAAGGCAAGCTGCACGCGGTGGTGGCTTTCGGGGTGATTCCGCTGTTTGCCTTCGCCAACAGCAGCCTGGTGATTGCGCCGGCCGCCGTGCGCGGGCTACTCTCGCCGCTGGGCCTGGGCATTGTGCTGGGGCTGCTGGTGGGCAAGCCGCTGGGCATTGGCGCCCTGAGCTGGCTGAGCGTGCGCCTGGGCTGGGCCACGCTGCCGCCGGGCGTGAGCTGGCGGCATGTGTGGGGGGCGGGCATCCTGGCGGGCATCGGCTTCACCATGTCCATCTTCATCACCCTGCTGGCCCTGGGCCTACACTCGCCCGCCACCGACACGGCCAAGCTGGCGGTGCTGCTGGCCTCGGCCCTGGCCAGCAGCCTGGGCTACGCGCTGCTGCGCAGCACCCTGAAGCCGCCGGCCGAGGCTGCCCGCGCCGCCCCGGCCTCCCCGGGCCAGCCCGCCGGCTAAGGCTTGCCGAGGGCCAGCGTGAGCAGAAAGGCCGCCTCGGTAACGGCCGTAACGCTGTGCGGAATGCCGGCGTGCAGCGTCAGCACCTGCCCGACGCCCAGCTCGGCCGCCTGGTCTTCGGTGCGGAACGTGAGCTGGCCGTCGAGCACCTGCACGCTGATGGCGCCGGGGGCCGTGTGGGTTTTCAGCTCCGCGCCCGCGTGCAGGGCCAGCAGCACCAGGCGCATGCTATCGGTCTTGAGCAGGGTCAGCGCATTCCGGTCGGCCGAGTGGTAGGTGGCCTCCTGCCGGACCTGGGCGAGCAGGGCAGGCAGGTCGAGCACGAGCAGGGGCGCATCGAGCGGGCGGGTGCCGGCCGGGCGCTGGGGCGTGGCCTCGTTCGATGCGGCAGCGGCGGGGGCCGGGGTTTCGGCGGGAGTTTCGGCGGGGGCGGCCGTGAAGGCCGGGTTCTCGCGCAGCGCCTGAATCATCTCCGGGCTCAGGGCCTCACTGGAAATGCCGTAGCCGTCTACCAGCGTGCCTTTCACGCCGTGCCGCTCCGAGGAAATAGCGTACACCACGGCCGCGTCGCCGGGGTCCGACATGCCTTCGAAGCGGTAGTGCTTGTCCACCAGAAACTCGCTCGGGGCAATCTGCAGGGCATTGCCGTGGCACATCAGGCAGTTGTCCTGCAGGTTGAAGTCAACGGTGTAGCCTTCCTTTTGCAGGCGGTCCAATACTTGGGAAACAGTGGTCATTTGGGTCATCTGGGTCATCGGAATGGGAAATAAGGGGAAAAGTAGGGTCGTTGTAGTACGCCGGCGGCGGCCAGGCAGGGGGCCCGGGGCCGTTGCGGCTTGCCTGGTCAAGGTACGGCCGCCCGCGGTATTTTTCCATGACTATGCTCATGCGGACGGGATGAGTTTTGTCAGAAGAAGATGCCGCGCTTGGCCCCGCCTACCAGGGCGCCTGGCGCAGCTTCTCGGGCTCCAGCACCCGGATGGTGTTGGGCGTCAGCTCCACCAGGCCATCGTGCCGGAACTCGTTGAGCGTGCGGCTCAGCGACTCGGGAGCCGTGCCCACCATGGCGGCCATGTCGTCGCGGGTGAGCTGGATGCCCACCTCGGCGGCGGCGGTGCCCGCCTGCTGCTCGTGCAGCTGCACCAGCGTGTCGGCCACGCGGCGGCGCACAGAGTTGTAGGCCAGGGCCAGCAGCAGTTCGGCCTGCCCGCTCACCTGGCCCGCCAGCAGCTGCACAAACTGCCGGCCCACTTCGGGGTTGCGCAGCAGCAGGGCCATAAAGTCGTCCTTCGGGATGTAGAGCAGCTCGGTTTCGTCTACGGCAATGGCCGAGTCGCAGTGAGGCGTGTTTTGCAGCAGCGGCAGGTAGCCGAAAAACTCGCCGGGGCCGTGCAAACCCACTATCAGCTCCTTGCCGCCGGCGGTGGTTTTCACGGTTTTCACCCGGCCGCTCTGCACAAAGTACAGCCGGGCCGACTCCTCCCCTTCCAGGTAAATATCCTGCCGGCGGCGAATCAGGTGGGCTTTGCGGTCGAGCGAAAGGCTGGCCAGGCTACCGGTGTGCTGGGCCTCGTCGAGGAGCTGATGCAGCCGCTCGCCGCTCGCGCCGGCCTCGGGCTGCAACTGCTGGAAGCGGCTGAGCCGGCCGCTGACGGCGCTGAGTAAATCGGCCTTCTCGAAGGGCTTGCTCACGTAATCGTCGGCGCCCAGGGCCATGCCGCGCCGGCGGTCGGCCGAGTCGGTTTTGGCCGTGAGGAAGATGAACGGCACGCCCGTCAGCTGGGGGTGCTGGTTGAAAATCTGGAGTACCCCGTAGCCGTCGAGCACGGGCATCATAATGTCGCAGACGACCAAGTCGGGTCGGCTTGCCAGGGCCTGTTTTACGCCCAGCTCGCCGTTTGCGGCCGTTTGCACGGTGTAGCCGGCCAGCTCCAGCAGCTGGGCCGTGTTTTCGCGGATGACCTGATGGTCTTCAATAAGCAGGATAAGGGACATGGTAGGGGAAGGAAGTTAGTGTGGTTGCTGCCAGGCAGGTCGTGCTGGTGGTGCGCCTCACGTGCGCCACCTCCTAATCGGGCTTGGTCAGGGGCAGCGCGATGGTGACGGTGGTGCCCTGGCCGGGCGCGCTTTGCAGGGCGATGGTGCCACCCATCAGCTCCAGGTACTTGACGATGATGTAGAGGCCCAGGCCGGTGCCGGGCACAGTGAGCACGCTGGGGGCCCGGAAAAACTGCTCGAACAGATGGGCCTGGTCTTCGGGCGAAATGCCCACGCCCTGGTCCTGCACGCTGATCGTCAGCTCGGAACCCTGGCAGCCGGCGCGCACCCAAACGGTGGTGTGCTCCGCCGAGTATTTGAGGGCGTTGGAGAGCAGGTTCATCAGGATTTTGCGCAGCAGCGAGGCGTCCAGCCGCACCGGCACGGGGCAATCGACCTGCCAGTCGATGTGCTGGCCGGGCTTGACCAGGCTCTGCATGTCGGCCACGGTGTCGCGCAGCAGGCTGTCAAGGTTGAGGTTGCCGGGATGAGCGGCCATCTTGCCTTCCTCGATGCGGCCCACCGACAGGAACTCTTCCAGAATGTTGTTCAGGTGCTGCACCGAGGTGCGGATGTGGGCCACGTACTTCAGGCGCTGGGCTTGCTGATGGGCTTCGGGAAATTCCTCAATCAAATCGGCGGAGGTGAGCACGGCCGTAAGGGGCGTGCGGAACTCGTGCGAGGCCATGCTCACGAAGCGCGACTTGAGCTCGCCCAGCTCCTGCTCGGCCCGCAGGGCCAGGGCCAGCTCGTCGCCGCGCTTTTCCAGCTGCTCCAGCGTGAGCAGCAGGGCGTTGGTGCGGGCCACTACTTTCTGCTCCAGCTCGGCGTTGAGGCGGGCCACGCGCTGGTGCTGGGTGCGCAGCTCCTGCTCGGCGGCCTGCTTGGCGCTCAAATCCAGCAGGTAGGCCACCACATACAGCTCCTCATCGAGGTAGAAATAGCTCAGGCTGGCTTCCACCGGAAACACCGTGCCGTCGCGGCGCCGGCCCGAAAGCGGGCGGCCGTGGCCCATGTCGCGCACCTGCGGTTCGGCGTTGTAGGAGGCGCGCAGCCCGGCGTGGTGGCGGCCGGCGGCATCGGGCACCAGCACCTCAATGCGCTGGCCCAGCAGCTCGGCCGGCGCGTAGCCAAACAGCTGCCCGGCCTGCGCGTTGGCCGACACCATGCGCCCCGGCTGGTCGCAGACGATGATGCCCAGCGTGGCGTTGGTAAACACGGCCTCGAAGCGGCGCACACTGTGGGCCAGGGCGCGCTCGGCCCGTTGCAGGCGGTTGTGCTCGGCAATGTTAACCAGCAGCAGGTCCCGGCCCGCCACCTCCACATACGTCAGCTTCACGTAGGCCCGAAACGGCTCGCCCCCGTGGCGGCGGATGTCGGCTTCGAGCTCGTGGTGGCCTTCGCGCCGGGTTTGCTCGCGCAGCCGCTGCCGCTGCGGCAGTGTCCAGGGCGGCAGGCGCAGCGAGCGGTTGGGGTCGGCCAGCAGGGCTTCTTCCGAAGGGTAGCCCAGCAGCCGCACCCCGGCCGGGTTGACGTGCGTGAACCAGCCCAGCTCCAGGTCGTACACGCCCGCCATTTCGTCGGAGTGGGTGTAGAGTAAGTTGGCTAAAACAGCGGTGTAGGCAACCGGAAGCATAGGCGTGGCAACAAGCGGGCCGCGCGGATGCCCGGGGGGGGGGCAGCAGGCACGCGCAGGCCCTGTGCGAATGGACTTGACGAATGTCAAGCCCGCGCCCTGATAGCCATCATACGCAGTAGCAGCGGCTTGCGGTAAGTTTACGGGTACTTATTCTGTCGAGCTTAGCTCTCCGCTACGGAGGAGCTACATTTTCCCCCTGGCCCATGTTCCCTTTTGCCATTCTTCCGCTGCTGCCGGCCCACCCGGCCATGCTGCTCGTGCTGCTGCCCACCGTGGGCCCCGGCCCCCGGCAGGCTACCCCGCTCGCACGTGCGCACACCAATGAGCTGCTGCGGAATCTGCAACTGGCGCTGGGCGCCGCCATCCATGTGCTGAAGGTGGACGAGGGCACCCACCCCGCCGTGGTGCAGGCCTTCGACGGGCGCGGCGTGCCCGCCTTCGTGCTGCTGCGCGACGGCGCCGAGCTGTGGCGGCAGCAGGGCCTGCCCGAGGGCGAGCCCATGGCGGCGTTGCTGCTGAGCAAGCTGACCGGGCCGGGCCCGTAACGCTTCGGGCCGGCCGCCGGAGCGGCCGTAGCACAACGCACCAGCTTCTTTCCCCGACCGGCGGCCGGCGCCGCAAACGGCGGCAGCGGCCCTGGCACAACTGCCCTTTTTGTATTTCCCACCCGATAACATGCACGCGAATACCCCCGATTTCAGCCAACTACGCGCGGCGCGCCGCCAACCAGGGCGCGGGCGGCGCGGCCATCGAGCAGCAGCGCCAGCTGATTGCCCGCGAGTGGGACAAGCTGGAATTCGGCGAAGTGCACCCAGAAACCGTCGCCAACGGCTACCGGTTTCACGGGGCCCTGCGGCTGGGCGCCCTGCTGCCCCACCAGGTGCTGGTGGAGCTCTACGCCCAGGCCCCGCAGGACGGCGCCCAGGCCCAGCGCATTCCGCTGCAACCGGCCACGGCCCCCGATGCGGCCGGCTACTACCTCTACCAGGCCCTGGCCACCACCGCGCCCCCGCCACCGATTTCACGGCCCGCGTTCGGCCCGCCTACGCGGGCATTGCCGTGCCGCTGGAAGACCCGCACATCTGCTGGCAGCGGTAAGCGTGAAGCCGGGCCTGGATGGTTTCCCGGACCCTGCCCGACACCGGAGTAGCGCCAGCCGCATCGCGCCCGACCAGCTCAACCAGTCTCCTGGGAGCTTTGGCAACATAACCAGCAGGCCATTGGCCGGGAGCAGGCGGCAGTGCCTGTTCCCGGCCAATGGCCCGCTAGAGCGGTTTTCAGCTGAGGGTACGGTTTGAAATTCTGGCCGGCTGTAGCGCGAACTTTGTAGTTCGCGTCCCCGTGCCATTGAAGCCGCCTGAACGACGCGGGGACGCGAACTACAAACTTCGCGCTACGTGCGCTACGGGTATACTGACCTGAAAATTGCGCTAGTTTGTTCAGGCAATGGCAGCCGGAAGCTGGCCCTCGCACTACTGCGGCCGCCACAGGCCGGCTACGTGCAGGCTGCGGAGCAGGGCGCTTTTCTTGCTCTGGTGGGCCTCCATGCGCCGCAGGATGCCGCCCAGCGTCTGCACGGCGGCTACTATGCGGGGGCCTTTGTTGAGCATCACGCACTCGGCCCGGCTGCCCATGGCGGCGTCGGTAATTTCGGCGCGGGCCGGCATACCGCCGCCGGCCAGGCTCTCCAGTACCTGCGTGGCCCAGATAACGGGCACGTGCGCCGCCTCGCAAAGCCACAGGATTTCCTCCTGCACCTCGGCCAGCCGCTCGAAGCCGCACTCCACGGCCAGGTCGCCGCGGGCAATCATCACGCCGCAGCTTTCGGCCTGCATGGCGCGCAGCAGCAGCGCCGGCAGCTGCTCGAAGCCGCGCCGGGTTTCAATTTTGAGCACGATGGGCAGCACCCGGTCGGTGAGTTGGGCCAGCTGCTGCCGCAGCAGCGTTATATCGGCCGGACTGTTCACGAAGGACAGTTCCACCACATCGGCGTGCCGGGCGATGAACACCAGATCCTGCAAGTCCTTTTCCGTCAGGGCCGGAATGGCGAGCTGGCTGTCGGGCAGGTTGATGCCTTTGTCGTTGCGCAGCTTGTCGCCCTCGGCGCGGGCCTGGCTGATGCGCACGTGCACCGCCTGGGCCTCCACCCGCTCGGCCACGCCACCGATTTTGCCGTCGTCGAACCAGATATGCTCGCCGGGCTGCACCGAATCGAGCACTTCGGGCAGCGTGCAGCCAATTACGGCCGGCCCGGCCTCAGCCTTGGCCTCAGCCCCGCTTGCGGACTCGGGCGGAGCCCGGCGGGCGAGGGGCTGGCGGACGAGCTGGAGCAGGTCGCCGGGGCGCAGCAGCAGAAACGAGGACTTGGCGGGCAGCGCATCGGGGCTGGCCGCGGCACCGCTGGCACTCAGAAAACGGGTGAGGGGCGTGATATAGGCCGTTTTGCGCAGCTCCGCCCAGCACCCTTGCGCCTCCACGCCTACCACGCGCAGCTTGCGCCGGGCCCCGCGCGCATCCTCAAACAACACGGCGCTGCCCGGGCGCAGGCCCAGCAGCCAGGCCGCCGGAAAA
Source organism: Hymenobacter actinosclerus (assembly GCF_900111515.1). Classification (GTDB taxonomy): domain Bacteria; phylum Bacteroidota; class Bacteroidia; order Cytophagales; family Hymenobacteraceae; genus Hymenobacter; species Hymenobacter actinosclerus. The sequence continues at coordinate 304,138 of NZ_FOHS01000002.1, read as the reverse complement.
GCCAGGGTAGCGGCCGCAGCGGCCGGGGCCGGCTGCGGCTGCTCCTGCGCCGTCAGCCACAGCCGGGCGGGGGCCAGCACCCGGCCGCGGGCGTCGCGGTGGGGCTTCACCTTTAGCACGGCCGGCGCGGGCGGCAGGCCCTGGGTGCGCAGCTTGGGGCCGGCCAGGTCCATGCTCACCCGGCAGGTTTTGCCCAGCTCCTGCTCGGCGCGGCGCAGGTGGGCAATCATCTGGCCCCAGGCCGCGGCATCGTCGTGGGCGCAGTTGATGCGCATGCAGTTCATGCCTTCGCGCAGCAGCTCGCGCACCAGCTCGTAGTTGGTGGCGGCCTCGCCGGGCATGGTCACCATAATCCGGACGCTGTGGGCCGCCGGGGCCGGGCCCAGGCAGGCGTCGCTGTGCTCGGCCAGCAGCCGCGGGCCACTCTCGAAATCGGGGGCATTATCCGGGTCGGTTTCGGCGGCGGCGGGCGTCAGCAGCGCCTGCACGATGGCCAGCACCGCCTCGACGGTGGCCAGGGCGTGGGCCTCGGCCCGGCCCAACGAGGAGAGGCCCAGCGCGGCAAGCCGCTGTTGCAGGTCGCGCCGGTCGTGCTGGCGCAGGGCCAGGTAGTGCAGCAGGTTGCGGGCGCTGGGCCCGAAGTTGGGATGCACGGCCTGCAGCTGGTCGGTGGCCTGCCCGGCCAGAGCCAGCATGTCGGCGCGCAGGGCAGTCAGCTCGGCCAGCAGCGTGGTAAGCGCGGGCGCGTGGCGGTGGGCGTAGGGAGGATAAAGCACAAGTTCAGACATGAGGAAAAAAGAAAGCAGCGGCCGCGGGCACCGGAGTTGGTGAGCGGGCCGATGAAGAGAGAATACGCCGGCTCAGAGCCCAAAAAGACGGGTAAAAACAAGCTTAACAGAGAGTTACTAAAAATCCGGCAATTGAAGCCCCGATACGTGCCCCCTGCGCCGGCCGCAGCGGCACGGGCCAGCGGGGGTTGCGCCGGCCCACAATGGCCTTGTATACTTCCACCCGGCCCACGCCCACCAGCGCGGCGGCCGGCACCGGCACGAACCCGAACCACTGCCGCGCCGCCGGCACAAGCAGCGTCACCAGCAGCAGCAGCGCCAGCGTGAGGCCCAGCATCAGCCACAAAATGCGGTTAGGCACGCGCAGGGTTCGGAATACCGACTGCGTGAATGAGCGGTTGACCAGCGCGTGAGCAGCAGGTTGCTGAATACCAGCGTGGCGAAGGTGAGCGTGCTCACCACCTCCGGGGCCGCACCCTGCCGCATAAAAAAGCAGCACCCTCCGGCACCGCCGCTGCAATGCCCATTCGTGGAGCCCGATGTACACCGCGCAGGCCGCCAGCAGCAGCAGAAACATGGGTTCCAGCACTACGTCGCGCAGCGTGGCCAGCAGGCCCGACTGCGCGCTGGCAGGCAGCACGTTGCGGCCGTGGGCGGCGGCCACGGCTTCGGTGCAGAGGCCGGATGTGGCAGGCTGACTGGCAAAAGACATAAGGCAGGGCGGGCGATGAGGAATTATGGCGTTTGCTCCCGGATGCTGCGGCTGAAGCGGCTGAGGCGGTCAGCGGCCCCGTTGCCGAAGGCGCCGCAGTGGTTTGCCGGCGGGTATTTAAGGCTGAAGCAACTCGAAGAAAAGGCGTGACGCATGAGCTCACCGGCCGGGCCGATAACCCCTGATGCCCCCGCCCCTGAGCGGCACCGGCTCGGGGATGAGGGCATCGGGGGTGAGGGCATTGCGCGTCAGGAAGCGGGCAGCAGGCCGGTGAGTACAGTGTTGGCGTAGCCGGCGGCCATGGCCATGCCGGGCGCTTCGGGCGCGGGCTCGGGCGCGGCGGCCGGCAGCACCAGCACCGGCACCGGGCAGGTGTGCAGCAGGTTTGCCGTGACGCTGCGATGAAACAGGTCGCTTAAATAGCTACGCTGGCGGGCCACTACCACTACCAGATCGGCCCGCATATCGAGGGCGGCGGCCAGCACGCCCTGCACGTGGCTCTCGTGCTGATAGCCCCGCAGCTCCGGCGTGGGCAGGCCCTGCACCAGCCCGCTGGCCTGCACGGCCCGCAGCGCCAGCGCGCACCCCTCATCGTCCTCCACGCCACTCGAAATATGCGCCACCATCACCTCAGCGCCCGGCAGGGCCAGCAGCGGCCGCAGGGCCTGGGCCGCGGGCGCCAGCATAAACGACTCGCGGTCGGCGGCAATGAGGATGCGGCACGGCGGGTGCCGGGCCGGGGCCGCGGCCGACACCACCAGCAACGGGTAGCTGCCGCCCCGCAGAATATCCACGCACGAGGTGAGCAGAGTGGTGGCGGCCGGGGCCCCCTCATCGGCCTGGCTGAGCACGAACAGGGCCGGCTGGTAGCGCCGGGCCAGGTCCTGGGCCACGGCGGGCAGCAGGTCCGTAACCACCTCCAGCGAGGCCGGGGTTTGCAGGCGCCCGGCTTGCTGGTAGAGGATGGCGGCCATGTCGGACTTGCGCGCCAGCTCCTGCTGGTGGTAGCGCTCCGCCACCGATTCGTAGGGGTCAAACTGCGAGGCGCGGTTGATGTGCAGCAGCACCAGGCGGCCAGCTACGGCCTGCGCCAGGGCATCGGCATACTGAATGGCGCGGCGGGCGGGCGGGTAGAAACCGGCAAAGACGATGAGGGAAAGATCCATGGGCAAGCGGGTTGGGTTGACTGATGGTGAACCGGGCGGCGCGGTGGCGCGGCCCGGGCGGTGGCGCGGCGGGCCCCTGCCCTGCCGGCCCGGGCAGGTGGCTGAGGGCGGCGCCTTAGCTCAGGTTAGGCATCCAGTCGGGTACGCCCGGGGCCTGGGCGGGCAGCAGCAGCACCGGCACGGGGCAGCTGTGCAGCACCCGCGCCGTTACGCTCCGATGGAACAGCCGCCCCAGAAAGCTGCGGGGCCGCGCAATCAATAGCAGCAGATCGGCCTGCAGCTCGGCCCGGGCCCGCAGAATGGTGGCGGCCGGGTCGTGGCCGGCATCCTGGTAGAGCTGCGGCGCTGCGGCCGTTGGCAGCAGCTCGCGCAGCGGCTCGCCCACCCGCGCATACTGGCCCGGCTGTTGCGCTGCGCCCCCCTCCGACCGCACATGCACCACCGAAAATGCGGCCGCCCAGCTGGCCAGCAGCGGGGCCAGGGCCCGGGCGGCGGCTCCCAGGGCAAAATGCTCGCCATCGACGGCCACCAGCACGCGGCGCGGCGGACCGGGTGGCGGGCCGGTTTCGGGCACCAGCAGCAGCGGCCGGTGGGTGGCCTGCAGCACCGGCAGGGCCTGGTTGCGCAGCAGCTGGGCCAGCAGGCCCGGCTCGGCGCTCAGGCCCATGGCCAGCAGCAGCGGCTGGTAGCGGGCAATGGCCTGCTGCACGGCGTCGGGCAGGGGCGCCATCAGCACGATGGCCTCGGCTGGCGCGGGCAGGCGGGCGGCCAGGGCCTGCAGGGCCGCATCGGTATCGGCCTGCAGCTGGGGCACGTAGGGCACCGGCACAAAGGCCAGCTCCGACGACAGCACCGGCACCTGGCAGACGTTGACCAGCGCCAGCCGCACCTGCTGCGGCGCGCCCAGCAGGGCCGCGTAGTGCGCAGCGCGCTCGGCCGCCGCCGACAAATCAACCAAAACAACGAAGGAAGGCTGCATGACGAAAATTAGAAAAAGAAGCGTTTACGGACCCCAGGCAAGCAGGCTAGTCGCGGGCGGGCAGCACGAGCAGCGGAATAGCGCACTGCTCGATGAGCTGGGCCGTAACGCTGCGGTGGAACAGGCGGCCCAGCAGGCTGTGGCGGCGCGCTACCACCACCAGCAGGTCGGCTTCCTGGCGGGTGGCTTCGGCCAGCACGCCTTCCACGATGGAAAGGTTGTACACCTCGGAGAGCTGCTCGGGGGCCAGCTCGTCGGCCAGGTTGTTGGCGGCCACAGTGTCCAGGATGGTTGCCGGCGCCATGCCGGTGTGGATGTTGTCGGCCACCCGCACCACGTGCAGCGTGCCGCCCGAAACGCCCAGCAGCTGCCGGATAACATCCTGGTACTGGTGCAGCACAAACGGCTGCCCATCGACGGCCAGCAGCAGGCGGCGCGGCGGGAAGGTTTCCCGCTTGAGGGCCGGCACCAGCAGCAGCGGGTAAGGCACGGTGCTGAGCAGAGTTTTGGCCGTGCTGACCATGACGTCGACGGGCGTGCTGGCCCCGCCGGGCCGGCCCAGCACCAGCAGCAGCGGGTTGTGCTGGCGAATAGCCTGGCGCACGGCCTCGGGCAGCTCCCGCTCCGACACCTCCACCTGGGTGGGCACGGGCTGCTGGTCGGCCAGCTTTTGCAGGGCCTGGTCGGTGGCCTGGTCGCTGACGGGCGTGTAGGCGCCATCCGTGCCATCGTCGAGCGGCGCCAGCAGCGCATCGAAGCGGGCGTGCAGCAGCACCAGCTCCGTTTCCAGGGGCAGCGCCAGCCCGGCGGCGTAAGACAAGGCGCGGTTGGTGACGGCGTAGAAATCGGTGAGTACGACGAGGGGAGAAGCCATAACCGGGAAGAATTTTAAAGGGGAAGAAAGAGCGGAAAGCAGGTTGCCGGAGCCTCGCGCAGCGCAGCCCGGCCCGCTGCTGGCAGGGAGTTCGGGGCGAGCGGCCCGACCAACCGGGCCTGAGCCGGGAGCCTGGTGGGTCAATCAAAAGCTGGAATACTACAAAAGTGCGCTGACCCGCCCCCGGTTCCCATGACGAGAATTGCCTGACTGCATGATATCCGTCAAATGGCCCGCCCGCGGGCGGGCCGCGGCCGGCCGGCGCCCGAACAGGAACGGTGGCGGGAAAACAGCCGTGGGCCAGCACCGGCCGGCGCAACTCGTTGCTACTTTTGCGCCTGCCCCGCTATTTTTCCTGCTGCCATGAAAGGTGTGTATTCCCTGCTGCTGCTCACTGTCTCCAACCTGTTCATGACGTTTGCCTGGTACGGGCATCTGCACCTGTTCAAGAAGATGGCCTGGTTTGCCAAGCTGGGCCTGGGCGGCGTGATTCTGGTAAGCTGGGGGCTGGCCCTGTTCGAGTACGTGTTTCAGGTGCCGGCCAACCGGCTGGGTTTCGAGGAAAACGGCGGACCGTTCAGCCTGTTTCAGCTTAAAGTGATTCAGGAAGTGATTACGCTCACCGTGTTCACGCTCTGCGCCGTGTTCGTGTTCAAAACCGACAAGCTGGCCTGGAACCACGTAGTAGGGTTTGGGCTGCTGGTGGCGGCGGTGTACGTTATTTTCAGGAAGTGGTAAGCCCCCGGCCGCCGATGGCGCGGCCCCCGGCCGCTACGGGCGAGCAGGCCGGAGGGCCCGCTCCTACCCTACCGGGCAGTTGCTGGCGGTGCGCGGCAGCGTAACGGTGAACGTAGACCCGAGCCCGGCCTCGCTCTGCACCCTGATGGTGCCGCCGGCATTTTCGACCAGGCGCTTCACCATGTACAGGCCCAGGCCGGAGCCCTCTACGTGGTCGTGCAGGCGGCGGAACAGGCCGAACAGCTCGCCCTGCTGGTCGGGGCTCAGGCCCAGGCCGTTGTCTTCCACTTCCAGCACCACCAGCGCCTCGGTGCTGCGGCAGCGCAGCTGCACGTGGGGCGGCCGGTCGGGGTGGCGGTACTTAACGGCGTTGCTGAGCAGGTTGTAGACGATGCTGCGCAGGTGCTGCGGGGCAAACGACACCTGGGGGCAGGCCGCCACGTCGAGCGTGAGCCGGGCGCCGCTGGTGGCCAGCAGCGGGGCCAGGTCCAGGCGCAAATCCTCGACCAGCACGGCCAGGTCCACCACTTCGGCGGGCTGGGCCTGGGCCTTCTGGAGCCGGGCCACATCGGTGAGCTGGGCAATAGTGAGCTGAAACCGCTCCACGGCGCCCTGCATACGGTCGAGCAGCAGCTGCACCACGCCCGCCTGCCGGACTTCCGGCGGCAGCTCTTCCAGCAAGGCCAGCAGCAGCCCCTCGATGTTGGAAACCGGGGTTTTCAGGTCGTGGGAGGCCGTATAGACGAACGTGTCGAGGTCGGTGTTGGTGCGCGTGAGCTGGCGGTTGGTGATGGTCAGCTCGTCGTTGAGCGCCTGCACCTGCTGGCGGGCCGTCACCTGCTCGGTGACGTCGGTGGCCACGGCCGCCACGGCCGTCACCAGCCCGTTCTCGTCGCGCAGGGGCTGGTAAACAAAGTTGAGGTACACCGTGATAAGCTGGCCCTGGTGCAGCAGCTCGGCGCGCCTTTCCTGGGCCACGTAGGGCCGGCCCGTGGCCCGCACCTCATCCAGCAGCTGCTTGAAGCCCTGGTCGCGGACTTCGGGCAGCACCTCCAGCAGCGGCCGGTGCAGGGCCTGCGCCGCCGTGCGCCCCCAGATGGCCTGCAGGCCGGGGTTGCAGATTTCCACCACGTACGCGGGGCCGGCAAACACGCCGATGGCCACCGGCGCCTGCTCGAACAGCGCCTGCTGCCGCTGTTGCAGCGCCTCGTGCTCGTGGCGGGCCAGCACCTGCTCCGTCACGTCGTAGGCAAACAGGCTCACCCCAACAATGCGCCCGGCTTCGCGGTAGGCCTGGCAGGTGAAGTTCAGATACAGGGCGTGGGCCGGCCCGCCGTCGGCCGCGGCTACCACCAATGGCACTTCGCTGCCAAAATGGGTGTCGCCGGTTTGGTACACGGCATCCAGCAGGGCCAGCAGCCCCTGCGCCACCACTTCGGGCACGGCCTCGGCCAGGGGGCGGCCCCGCAGCTCGCGGCCGGGAAACAGCTGCCGGTAGGCGGCGTTGTAGTACTCGATGCGGTGCCCCGGCTCGCGCAGCAGCGCAATCAGGGCCGGGCTCTGCTCGAAGAGCTGGTAGGAGGTTTCGTGCTCCTGCGCCCGGCGCTGGGCGGCGGCCAGCACCTGGGCCTGTAGTACGTCGCGCTCCTGCCGCGCCCGCACCTGCTCGGTCACGTCGGTGCCAAACACCGAGATGCCGGCCGGCCGGCCGTCCTCCTCAAACCGCTGGTAGGCGAAGGTGAAGTAGTGAAGCCGGGGCGGCTGGCCGTTGGGCTGGTTGAGGTAGGCCGGCACCTCGACGCCCACGTGCGGCTCGCCGGTGGCGTACACCCGGTCGAGCAGGGCCACAAAGCCCTGGGTGGCGGCGTCGGGCAGCACGGTGGCCAGGGGCTGGCCCAGCAGCTGTCGGCCCGGAAACATGCGCTCCTGCGCCGGGTTGAAATAGGCAAACCGGTGGTCGGGGCCCCGCAGAATGGTTACCAGCGCGGGGGTTTGCTCGAAAACCTGGTAGAAGGCCTCGCGCTCCTGGAGCAGCTGCCGGGTGGCGGCCAGCAGCTTGGCCTGCAAGGTATCGGTATCGGGGGCGTTGGGGGAAAGCGGAAGTCCGGAGGGGGTAGCAGGCATAGCGGCGCGAAACGCGCCAGGGGAAAAAATCGGCCAGGGAAGCAGGGGCTGTAGCTGCGGGCGGGTACTGTGCCAACGGCCGCGCGGCGGCGGGAGAAGGGCCTCCGGGGCAGGAAGCAGGCCGGGCAGACGTCCACGCGGACCCGGTAACTGGAAGATACGGGATTAACGCAACAATAACCGGAATCCGCAGCAAACGAACCGGATAGCCCCCGCTGCCGACGAGCAGACCCGGTGGCCCGCTCGTCAGCAGGGGTCAGTTCAGCAGCGGTCTGTAATGAAAAAAGGAAAAGCTACGCGGCCGCCGGGCCGGCGGGGGCGTGGGGCAGGTAAACGAAAAAGGCCGCGCCCTCCCCCAGCGTGCTGCGCACTTCAACGCGCCCCCCGGCATTCTCCACCATGCGCTTCACCATGAACAGGCCGATGCCGGTGCCCTCGACGTGGGAGTGGAAGCGCTGGAACATGGTGAAAAGCCGCGGCAAATGGGCAGCATCGAGCCCCAGGCCGTTGTCGTGGACTTCGAGCACCACAAACGGGCCCTGCACGCGGGCGCGCACCTCTACGCGGGGCCGGCGGGCGGGGTGCTGGTACTTGAGGGCGTTGCTGAGCAGGTTGTAGACCACCGAGCGCAGATTCTTCTCAGAAAACAGCACGGCCGGGCAGTCGGCCACGGCCACCGTAAGGTGGGCGCTGGTGTCGCGCAGCTGCGGGGCCAGGTCGAGACGCACGTTTTCGACCACCGCGGCCAGGTCGACGGCGACCAGGTCGGGGGTGTGCTCTTTCTGGAGCTTGGACACTTCGGTGAGGTGCTCGATGGTGCGCATGAAGCGGTCTACGGCGTCGAACAGGTGTTGCAGGGTCGGGGCCACGTACTCGCTTGCGGCCACCGCGGCCGGCAGCTCGGCGCGCAGCAGGTGAAGCAGGCCTTCGATGTTGGTAATGGGGGCCTTAAGGTCGTGGGAGGCCGTGTAGATGAAGTTGTCGAGGTCGACGTTGGTGCGCGTGAGCTGGCGGTTGGTGGCCATCAGCTCCTCGGTGCGCTGCTGCACCCGGGCCTCCAGCTGCTGGTTGAGCTGCTCGACCTGCTGGCGCGCCCGCACCTGCTCGGTTACGTTGTAAGAGAAGTCCAGCAGTCCGTCGATGCGACCGTGCGGGTCGCGCAGCGGGTGCAGGTAGAGGTTGAGAAACACCTGCTCGGGCTGGCCCTTGCCCTGGAAGTCGAACCAGCCCTCCATTTCGTGGGCGTAATAAGGCTCGCCGGTCTGGTACACCTGGTCGAACAGGGCTACCACCCCCAGCGCGCCGGCCTCGGGCGTGCCTTCGCGGAAGGGCCGGCCCATGAAGGAACGGTGCGGAAACAGGCTCTGGTAAGGCGGATTGACGAGCTGGTAGACGTGGTCGGGACCGTGGTAAACGGCCACGTAGGCCGGCAGCTGCATGAGCACCTCGTAGAAGCGCTGGCGCTGGGCTTCGGCCTCGGCGCGGGCCGTTTTTTCGGCCGCCTGGCTTTCGCGCAGCGCCACCTCCACGGGCGAGCGGGGCTGGTCGGCCGTATCGGTGAAGCTCACCAGCAGGCCGGCCCCGGCGCGGCGGGCAGCCAGGCGGTAGTAATTATCGTAGCCGTCGGCCTGGTAGTTGACGTTGTACTCCCGGGGCTCACCCGACTCGAAGGCGTCGATGTGAAACGCGAGCGTGCCGTGGGCCCGGCTGTGGGGCCACTGCTGGTTGTGCGTTACGGTGGGCACCTCGGGCATGGCCATCATGCGCTGGGCGGCGGGGTTGAGGTACTCGAAGGTAAAATCGACGATTTCGCCCGAGCCGGCCGGGTCGTAGACAGGCGAATACAGGATAACGCCCGTGAGCGAAACGGCCAGCAGCTCCCGCAGCAGGACGGCATCGGGAGCAAGCGCGGCGGCGGGAGAAAGCATGGGCAAAGCGGCGGGGTGAAGGACCAAAGCTAGCGAGGCTTTCGGCAAGGTGCGCAACTTTCGGCGGGCAGACGGGCCGCGGCAAACGTGCGCCGGCAAGGCAGAATTACGGCCTGGCCTGCCCCCCTTCAACGTCTGGCCCGCACGGCGGGCGGGGCCGGGGCTGTTGGCCGAAGCGGCTCCGGCTACGCCCCGAAGTGCCGGAACTCAATCACCCACACCCAGGCATTGAGCGTCCAGGCGGCGGGGTAGAAGGTGGTCAGCAAGTGGGCAAACGCCGTCACGGGGTCATCGTACCAACGAAAACCACCGGCCGGGTCGGGCTCTACCCCACCCCACCGGGCGGCTCCGGCCCCAGCGGCGGCGGCCGGATGCCGTAGCCGGATGCCCTCGGCCCGCGCGCCGGCCGCCGTAATAGCCTGCACCCGCTCTACCCTTATGGCCACCACCGCCAGCCGCAAACCCGGTGCGCCTGCTACCCCCAACGGCCCGGCCCCCAGGCCGCCAAACGGGTACGCCTGAACCGGCAGGCGGCGCCCGGTGGCTATTTCCTCGAAGTGCGCCCCGGCAGCATCGAGGCCGCAGAAGCGGTAATGGTCCGGCGCCTCAAGCAGGCCGCGCACGCCCGCAAAGCGGCGGCGGGTAACGGTTTTGCGCCCGGCCAGAACGGCCTCCAGCAAGGGCGGGCTGAAGGAAACGGCAACATCCATGCTCAGAATTTTCGGGCTTGACGGGAACGGGCCGGGCGCATTCCAGCGCCCCGTTGGCGGCCCCAGAGAGCCGGCAGGCTACAGCCCAGCCAGCTGGCTCAGAAGCACGAGGACGCCCAGGGCCAGGTAGATGCCGAAGCGCTGGAGCTGCTTTTTGGGTTGATGATGCGCACACATGCCGGCCTAACACCGGCGCGGGGCGTTCTGGTTCGCGTTGCGCAGCTGCCAGCCGCAGGGCCTCCTTTAGCTCCCTGTTACTCAGAACTTCATGCGCTGAATCCGCACCGCGTTCAGGATGGCCAGCATGGCCACGCCCACATCGGCGAATACCGCTTCCCACATGGTGGCCAGCCCGCCGGCGCCCAGCGCCAGCACCACGCCCTTCACAATGAAGGCCAGCCAGATGTTCTGCCACACCACGGTGTGGGTGGCGCGGGCAATGCGGCGGGCGGTGGCAATTTTGCTGGGGTGGTCGGTTTGGATGACGACGTCGGCGGTTTCGATGGTGGCGTCGGAGCCCAGGCCGCCCATGGCAATGCCCACGTCGGCCAGGGCTACTACGGGGGCGTCGTTCACGCCGTCGCCCACGAAGGCCAGCTTGCGGCCGGCATCCAGGTACTGCTGCACGTAGCGGGCCTTGTCTTCGGGCAGCAGGCCGCCGTGGGCCTCGCTGATGCCCAGCTCGGCGGCCACGCGCTGCACGATGCTGTCCTTGTCGCCCGAGAGCATGACGAGCTTGCTGATACCGTCGGCGCGCAGCTCGCGCACGGCGCGGGCGGCGTCGGGCTTGGGGGCGTCGGCCACGGTGAGGTAGCCGGCGTACTGCCCGTCGAGGGCCACTACCACGATGCTGTCGACCACGTCGTCCACCTCGGCGGGGTAGGCCACGTCGAACTTGCGCAGCAGCTTGGTGTTGCCGGCCAGCAGGTCGCGGCCCTCTACCCGGCCGCGCAGGCCGTGGCCGGCAATTTCCTCCACGCTTTCCACCGGCACGCCCTGCGCGGCGGCCCCGGCGTGCTGCACTACGGCCTTGGCAATGGGGTGGGTTGATTTGGTTTCGAGCGCGCCCACCAGCCGCAGCAGTTCGGCCGCTTCGAGGCCGGGGGCGGCCACCACTTCGCGCACGGCAAAGATGCCTTCGGTGAGCGTGCCGGTTTTGTCCATTACCACGGTGTCAATCTCGCGCAGCACGTCCAGGAAGTTGGAGCCCTTGAACAGGATACCGTTCTTGGAGGCCGCCCCGATGCCGCCGAAGTAGCCCAGCGGAATGCTGATAACCAGCGCGCAGGGGCAGGAAATGACCAGGAACACCAGCGCCCGGTACAGCCAGTCGCGGAACACGTAGTCATCGACCACAAAGAAGGGGACCAGCACCAGCAGCACGGCCAGCGCCACCACGATGGGCGTATAGATGCGGGCGAACTTGGTGATGAACTGCTGGGTTTTGGCCTTGCGGCCCACCGCGTCCTGCACCATGGCCAGAATGCGGCTGAGCTTGGTATCGGCGAAGGCGGCCGTTACGCGCACCCGGGCCAGCGTGTCCAGGTTTATCATGCCGGCCAGCACCATATCGCCCGGCTGCTTGGTCTGGGGAGCCGATTCGCCGGTGAGGGCGGCCGTGTTGAAGGAGGCCGGGGTGCCTTCGAGCAGGCCGTCGAGGGCCACTTTCTCGCCGGGGCGCACTTCCATCAGGTCATCAATTTGCACCGCCTTGGGGTCGACGACCAGGCTCTGGCCCTCGCGCACGATGGTTACCTCGGTGGCCTGGATTTCGAGCAGGGCCCGGATGCTGCGCTTGGCACGGTTCACGGCGGCGTCCTGAAACAGCTCGCCCACGGTGTAAAACAGCATCACGGCCACGCCCTCGGGGTATTCGCCGATGGCAAAGGCCCCGAGCGTGGCGATGCTCATGAGCAGAAACTCGTTGAACACGTTGCCCGTGGGCAGGCTCACGGCCGCCGCCCGCAGCACCTTCCAGCCCACCAGCAAAAACGCCACCCCGTACCAGATGGGCCGCACCAGCCCCGTAAAAAAAGGCACGTCAAAATAATCCAGCGCGATGCCGCCCAGCAGCAGCGCCAGGCTCACGGCCGGCCACAGGTAGGGCCGCTCGCCGGCCGGGCCGTGGTCGTGGCCCTCGTGGCCGCCAGCGAGGCTGTCGTGCGAGTGGCCGGCGTGCTCGGCGGCCGATTCGTTCTGGTGGTCGGCCGGGTCGGTGGGTGGGTGGTCCTGGCCGCGGGGGGCGGTGGCGGCTTCGGGCGTGAGCTGCTGCCGGCTGAGGGCGCCCACGTTGGCCAGGTCGACCTGCTTGGCGGTGTTGAGGGGCTCGTTGGTGCTGTCGGAACGCGGGTCGGCCATATAAATCAGGGGGTTGAAGCAGAAGCGGGCCCGGCCAACAGTGGCCGGGCGCGTTGTTTTCCGAAACGGCGAGCCGTGGCGGAGGTTGCCGGGCCGCCGCCGGGCCCGAACGGGTTGGGCAGGCAGGGTGCGGCAACCAGAAAGGCCGCCCGGCAGCAGGTCGGTTCTGCTGCCGGGCGGCCTTCGGGCCGGGGCTCAATCGGCCACTACGCGGGGCGGGCCTCGAAGCCGGCTTCTTCTACCAGGGCCACCACCTGCTCGGCCGACAGGTCGCCGCTGACGGTCAGCACTTTGTTGGGATTATCGGTATCGACCTGCCAGCTGCTGATGGCCTTTTCGCCGTTGAGTACGGGGGTGATGGCGCGCACGCAGTTGGCGCAGTTGATAGTGGTGTTGAATTGCAGCGTGTTCATAGTGAAGGCAGTGGAAAGTGAAATCCGGCCGCTAAGCGGGCCGGACGTACTACAAGGATACGGCATTCAACGACGGCCGGCAGTACAGAATTCCCTCCGCCAGACCGCAAAACCCGGGGCTGCCCCGGCCCGCCGCCCCGCCCCGCCGGCGCGTTGGCCACCGAATGTTATGGGGCGGAAAGGCAAATCGTGTACATCTTTTGGGGGTGATTCGGGGTTTATAGAGTAGCCGCTCGCCCCCGGGCGCCCGGCCTTTCCCCCGCTTTAGCCTAACTGCCTTGGATACTTCTGCCCCCACCCCGGCCGCCGGCACCCCGCCCCGGCCCGCTGCCGGCCCGGCCCCGCGCACCGAAACGCTCAACATCGAGGGCATGACCTGCGCCTCCTGCTCCAACTTCGTGGAGAAGGCCCTGCGCCGCACGCCCGGCGTGGTGCAGGCCACCGTGAACCTGGCCGCCGAGAAGGCCACCGTCGAGTACGCGCCCGACCAGATCGACCACGCCGGCCTGAAGGCGGCCGTCGAGCAGGCCGGCTACCGCGTGTTCGAGCCCCAGGCCCCGGCCGCCCCCAACGTGCTGGCCGCCGATGAGGAACTGGCTGAGCGCAAAGCCCAGGCCTGCCACGACCTCAAGCGCCGCTTTCAGGTAGCCGTAGGGCTGGCCGTGGTCATCATGCCGCTGAGTATGCTCATGCTCTGGCCCGCGCTGATGGCCCGGATTTCGATGCCACTGCTCAACTACGGGCTGCTGCTGCTCACGCTTCCGGTCCTGCTCTACAGCGGCCGCGAGTTCTACGTGTCGGCCTGGAACGGGCTGCGCCACCGCACCGCGAGCATGGATACGCTGATTGCCGTGGGCACCGGCGCAGCCTTTTTGTACAGCCTGGCCGCCACCGTGGCGCCCGGTTTCTTCCAGCGCCACGGCCTCGCGCCCGATGTCTACTACGACACGACGGCCACCATCATTGCCCTGATTCTGCTGGGCAAGGTGCTCGAAAGCCGCGCCAAGGCCAAAACCTCGGCCGCCATCAAGGCCCTCATCGGGTTGCAGGCCAAAACGGCCCGTGTAGTGCGCAACGGCCAGGAAGTGGACGTGCCGCTGGAGCAGGTGCGCCCCGGCGACGAGGTGCTGGTGCGTCCCGGCGAGAAGGTGGCCACCGACGGCATCATCCTGGAAGGCCGCTCGGCCCTCGACGAATCCATGCTCACCGGCGAGAGTCTGCCGGTCGATAAATCGGTGGGCGACGCCGTGTTCGGGGCTACCATCAACAAAACCGGGGCCTTCCGCTTCCGCGTGAGTCAGGTGGGCACCAACACCGTGCTGGCCCAGATTGTGAAGCTGGTGGAAGATGCCCAGGGCAGCCGCGCCCCCATTCAGCGGCTGGCCGATAAAGTCAGCGCCGTGTTTGTGCCGGTGGTGATTATGCTGGCCCTGGCCACGTTCGTGGTCTGGTTTGATGTGGCCGACCCCGCCCGCCGCCTGCCGCTGGCCCTCACTAGCTTCGTGTCGGTGCTCATTATTGCCTGCCCCTGCGCGCTGGGCCTGGCCACGCCCACGGCCATTATGGTGGGCACGGGCCTGGGCGCCAGCCACGGCGTGCTCATCCGCAACGCCGAGGCCCTCGAAAAAGCCTACCAGGTAGATACCGTGCTGCTCGACAAGACCGGCACCATCACCAAAGGCGAGCCCGAAGTAACCGAGTTCATTACCGCCGCCGGTACCGAAGCCCCTGCCCTGCTGCCGCTGCTGGCGGCCGTGGAGCGCCGCAGCGAGCATCCGCTGGCCGCTGCCCTGGTGCGCTACGCCGGCCAGCAGCAGAGCGAGGCGCCAACCGGGCCCGCCGAAGCCACCGACTTTGTGGCCCACCAAGGCCGCGGGGCCGGCGCAACCGTAGCCGGCCAGACTGTGCTCATTGGTAACCGCCGCCTGCTCGAAGAGAACGGCATCACGCTGAGTTCCGAGCTGGAGCAGGCCGCCACCGGGCTGCTGGCTCAGGCCCGCACCGTGCTGTATGCCGCCACAAACGGGCGGGCAGTGGCCCTGGTGGGCGTGGCCGACACCGTGCGCGACACTTCGGCGGCGGCCATCCACCAGTTGCAGAGCCAGGGCCTGGAAGTGGTGATGATGACCGGCGATAACTACCAGACGGCCGAGAAAGTAGCCCGGCAGGTCGGCATCACCCGCTTCTTCGCCGAAGTGCTGCCCGCCGACAAAGCCAGTAAAGTGCAGGAGCTGCAGGCCGAGGGCCGCACCGTGGCCATGGTAGGCGACGGCATCAACGACGCGCCCGCCCTGGCCCGCGCCGACCTGGGCCTGGCCATGGGCGGCGGCACCGACGTGGCTATGGAGGCGGCCGGCATCACGCTCATGCGCTCCGATTTGCAGGGCGTAGTCACGGCCATTGCCCTCTCGCGCCAAACCGTGCGCACCATTCGCCAGAACCTGTTTTTCGCCTTCGTCTACAACACCCTGGGCATCCCGATTGCGGCCGGCCTGCTCTACCCCTTCACCGGCTGGCTGCTCTCGCCCATGCTGGCCGCCGCCGCCATGGCCCTAAGCTCGGTATCGGTACTCACCAACTCGCTGCGCTTGCGCGGATTTAAGGTGCAGTAATCAGTATGCTACCGGTCATGCTTCGGCGGTGCTCAGCATGACGGCCTATTTCTCCTCTTTCGACTTCAACCAATGGACACGTCCCAAATCATCGTTACCCTGCTCGGCACGGGCCTGATTGGCTTGGTGGGCTGGTTTTTCTTTGCCGCGCCGCACCGGACTGCCACCGCCGTGGCGGGCAGCGGCGGGATGCAGCAGGTAGATATAAAGGTGAAAGGCGGCTACTCGCCCGACACGATTGAGGTGCAGCAGGGCCAGCCCGTGCAGCTCAACTTCTACCGCGACGAAACGGCCAGCTGTTCGGAGGAGCTGCTGCTGCCCGACTTCGGCATCCGCCGCGAGCTGCCGGCTTTCCAGACCACCACCATTGAGCTGCGGCCCGACAAGGCCGGCACCTACCCGTTTACCTGCGGCATGGGCATGCTACGCGGCAGTCTGGTGGTGAAGTAGCCGGGGCCACCTCTTATTCTTCAGATTTTGCGGATGACTCGCCAAGCCCTGCTTAACTGGCTGCCTCTGGGGGCATTGCTGCTGCTTTCGTTCACCCGCCTGCCGCCCGTGGGGTCCGGCGTCGTAGGCGCGGCTTCAGCTTCGCCCATAGGGCCCGCCGGAAGCCATGCCGCGGTGGGCGGCTTGCAGCTGGTCGCGGCCGATGGCCGGCCGCTCGACCTGAACAAATTCCGGGGCAAGGCCGTGTTCGTGAACCTGTGGGCCACTTGGTGCGCGCCCTGCCGCGCCGAGCTGCCCGGCATTGAGGCCCTGGCCGCACGGGTGGATACCAGCAAAATAGCCTTCGTGCTGATTTCACTGGACCAGAACCCGGCCAAGGCCCTCAAATTCGGGCAGCGCCACGGCCTGCGGCTGCCGGTGTACTTCCCGGCCGCGCCCCTGCCCCCACCCTTCAACTCACCCATCATTCCGACTACTATTATTCTGAGTCCGGATGGGCGGGTGGCGGCCCGCTACGAAGGCCAGGTCGACTACGATACGCCCGAGTTCCGGCAGGCGCTGGCGCGGCTGGCGGCGCAGCGGTAAGAACGACAGGCAGTGCCCTGCTGATGAGCAGTTTACTGGCTCTGACCCCGCGGGAGGCCGATTCGGGCTGATTCGCCATTAGGATAATGCCGGCAGGAAACTTACCTTTCCCCATGCTCCGTTCCTTCCTGTGGACTTTCCTGCTAACGGGTTTACTACTGCGGCCAATGGCCGGGCTGGCACAGAGTCCGCAGACCCGGCCGCTGCAGCTGGCCCTGGCCCGCGCCACCACCGACACGGCCCGGGTGCTGTTGCTGGCCGATTTAGCTGCCACCTACCGCTACTCGCACTTCGATTCGGTGAGCTACTACGCCCACCAGGGCCTGCGCCTGGCCCGGCACATCGGCTACATGCGGGGCGAAGGTCGCTGCCTGTCGCGGCTGGCCATTCTGCCCGGCGACCGGGGCAACCTGCCGCAGGCCCTGCGCCTGAACCTGGCCGCGCTGCGCCTCAACGAAGCGGCCCACGACCTGGAGGGCACGGCCCGCACGCTCAACCAAACCGGGTTGCTCTACTTTGCCCTCGACGACTACCGCCCTTCGCTGCGCTACTCGGTCCGGGCCCTGCGCCACTACCAGCAGGCCGGCACCACCGATACCTCGCAGCTTATCAGCGTGATAACCAACCTGGGGGCCAGCTACGAGGGCATGCGCCGCTACGATTCGGCCGCTTTCTACCTCAACCAGGCCTGGCAGCTGACCACCGGCCACCGCCGCCAGACCTGGAGCTGCTGGGGCGACCCCGCCCCCTACGTGCTGCGCGAGCTGGGCCTGCTCCAGCTGGCCCAGAACCAGCCGCGGGCGGCCCTGGCCTACTACCGGCGCAGCGCCCAGGCCGCCGGCCCCGAAAACGACCAGCGCAGTGTCAGCAGGGCCTACCAGTACCTGGCCGAGCTGTATGCCGGTCAGGGCCAGCGCGATTCCAGCATCTGGTATGCCCGCCGGGCCCTGGTGCTGGCCGCCAGCCTGCCCTACGTGGTGGGCGTAGTCCGCAACAGCAGCATGCTCATGCAGGCCTACGAAGCCCGCCAGCAGCCCGACAGCGCCCTGTATTACACCCACGTGCTGCTGGCGGCCCAGGACAGCCTTTTCAATCCGCGACGCATCAAGCAGCTCGATGCCATTGCCTTCAACGAGCACACCCGGCTGCTGGAGCTGGAAGCCGAGCGCGCCGAGCTGCTCGACCGCCTGCGCATTGGCGCGCTGGGGGTTGGGGCCGGGCTGCTGCTGCTGGCGCTGCTGCTGCTGTGGCGGCGCAACCGCCAGCAGCGGCACGCCACCCGCCGCCTCGAGGTACTGCACCGCCAGCTCGGCGAGCAGGCCGGCGAGCTGACCACCCAGCGCGACAATCTGGTGCAGACCCTGAAGGAGCTCAAAATAACCCAGGGCCAGCTGGTGCTGCGCGAGAAGATGGCCTCGTTGGGCGAGCTGATGTCGGGCGTGGCCCACGAGATTCAGCGCCCCGTGAGCCTGCTGCGGCGCTACGCGGCGGCCAGCACGGAGCTCTGCGACGAGCTGCGCCAGCAGCTCAACCAGCTGCCGCTGCCCCCCGAGCAGCAGGTGGCAACCGATAAGCTGCTCGATTCGCTGCACCAGAACCAGAGCCACATTGTGCAGTATGGCCAGCGGGCCGACTCGGTGGTGCGCGGCATGCTGGAGTACTCGCAGGGCGGCGGCGGGGCCCGGCAGCTCACCGACCTCAACGCCCTGGCCGAGGAGTACCTGCGGCTGGTATACCACGATCTGCGCGCCAAGAACCGCTACTTCAGCGCGGCCCTGCTGCTGCACCCCGACCCCACGCTGGAGCGCCTGATGGTGGTGCGCCAGGACCTGGGCCGGGCGCTGGTGGGCGTATTCAGCGCGGCCCTGCAGGCCGTGGCGCAGCGCCAGCGCCAGCCCGACGAAGACTACGTGCCCCAGATTGAGCTGACCACCCGCCGCACGGCGGCCAGCGTCGAAATAAGAGTGCGCGACAACGGCGAGGGGCTGCCACCCGAAACGCTGCTGACGGTGTTCCAGCGCTTCCCGGGCGGCAGCGAAAACGGCCTCAGCCTGGCCCTGAGCCACGACCTGATTACCCGCGGCCACGGCGGCACGCTCAGCGTCAGCAGCCAGCCCGGCCGCGGCACCGAGTACTGCATCGTACTGCCGCTGCCGGCAGTGCCGGCTGATAGCTGAGTGAACGGAAGCTAACAGCTCATAGCTATCAGCTGACAGCTGAGTCAGGGCCAGAACCAGAGCCGTTCAGCAGGAACTCGCGCAGGCGGTTGACGTGGTTTTTGAGCTCGGCAATGCGTTCGAGCTGGGCCTCGCTGGCCCCGGCGGCGCCCGGTTGGTTGGCCAGGTTGCGAAGCAGGTTTTTGCGCTCCTCCATCATGCGCATGGCTACCCAGAGGGTTTCCTCCAGGCTCTGGCGCGAATCGTCGAGCAGCGTGCCCAGGGTGTAGGCGTGGCCCGTGTGGCAGCGGAAGCGCGTGATGTTGCCCTCGTTGAGCTGCCAGAGCGCGCCCCCGCAGCCGGGGCAGCTCAGCGGGGCGGGCGTGCCGAGCCGGGCAATCTGCTCGGTTGTGCCCACAATTCTTTCTGCAATGGCGGCTTCCAGCCTGATATCCTCAGGAATGGGCCCGGCCGGACGGGGCGGGGCACTCACGAGCCGGGTCAGCAGCGCGCCCATTTCGGCCAGCGGGGCCACGTAATCGACTTCCACGTTGCTCAACGCGCTTTCGGGCATGCTGGGGAATTCGGCCTCCAGCGGGTCCTGCACCACGGCCTGGCCACCCGCCCGCTTGATTTGTTCGAGGCCGGCCGTGCCGTCGTGCAGCAGGCCCGTGAGCACCACGCCCACCACGGCCGCCCCGTGGTGGGCCGCCGCCGAGCGGAACAGCGCATCGACGGCGGGCCGGAAGTTGTTTTCGCGCGGGCCCTTGGTTACCAGCAGGTGCCCGTCGCGCACCAGCAGGTGGCGGTCGGGCGGGGCCAGGTAGAGGTGGCCGGCTTCGAGCGCCTGCCCGTCGGCGGCCAGCGAGCAGGCCAGCGGGGTGGCGGCGGCCAGCCGCTCGACCAGGTGTTCGCCCGACGAATGCGGGGCCAAATGCTGCACCACCAGCACGGCGGCCGGCAAATCGGCCGGCAGCTGGCCTACCAGCCGGACCAGGGCGGGCATGCCGCCCGCCGAAGTGCCAATAACCATCAGATAAGCAGGGCTTTCCGGAAGCATATAATCCACAGAAGACAGAAAAAAGAGCCGATACGGGCTGTCCGTACCCTTTTCGCATACGTTGCCCCCCGCCGGCTTTGTTATGGTGGCGCTTGCCCAACCAGTGTTTTCACCCCTCAGCTCAAGACCTGCAACGCCTAACTCCCTACCATCCTGCTTAGCTTTGGGCATGGCCGGGCCCGCCCCTTCTTCCCGGTTCGTGCCCGCCCATGCCCGATGCTGCCCCCGCCTACGCCGAAGACCAGGAAAACCAGGACCCCAAGGCCCCCATTGGCGTGGAGGCGCCGCCCGTGGAAACCCAGGTAAGCCCCCGGCAGCTGCGCCTGGCCCAGCGCCAGGAAAACGCGGCCGACAAATTTCCGGTTGTGGGGCTGGGCGGCTCGGCTGGCTCGCTGCAGGCCTTCGAAGCCATTTTCCGGGCCCTGCCCGCTGCCCCCGGCATGGCCTTCGTGGTGGTAATGCACCTGGCCCCCGACCAGCCCAGCGAGCTGCCGGCCGTACTCCAGCGCTTCACGCCCATGCCCGTGCGCGAAGCCACCGATGGCCTGAAGTTGCGGCCCAATCACGTGTACGTAATTCCGCCCGACCGCGACCTGGGCCTGCTGCACGGCACGCTGCTGCTGTTTCAGCCCATCCAGGCCCGGGGCCACCGCCTGCCCATCGACTTTTTCTTCCAGAGCCTGGCCAAGGATGCGCGCGCGCGGGCCATTTGCATTATCTGCTCGGGCATGGGCGCCGACGGTACGCTGGGCCTGAAAATGGTGATGGAAAATTTCGGTATGGTGATGGTGCAGAGCCCCGCAACGGCCGAGTACGACGCCATGCCCCGCTCGGCCATTGCCACCGAATTCGTCGATTATGTGCTGCCCGCCGGCCAGCTGCCGGCCAAACTGATCGAGTACCTGCACAAGCCCCTGCTGGCCCGCCCCCGCCGCGAGCAGGCCGAATCGGTTTCGCAGCCGGCCCACGCCCTGCAGAAAATATTTGTCCTGATCCGGGCCCAGACCGGCCACGATTTCAGCTTCTACAAGCGCAACACCGTATTCCGGCGCATCGAGCGGCGCATGAACGCCCACCAGATTCAGGAGTTCACCCACTACGTGCGCTACCTGCAGGAAAATCCGGCCGAGGTGGAGGCCCTGTTCCGGGAGCTGCTGATTGGCGTCACCAAGTTTTTCCGCGACGCCGACGCCTTCCAGGCCCTGCAGCGGCAGCTGCCGCCGCTGCTGCGCGGCAAGCCCGCCGACAGCGTGGTGCGGGCCTGGGCGCCCGGCTGCTCGACCGGCGAGGAGGCCTACTCGCTGGCCATGCTGCTGCTCGAAGGCCTCGACAGCATTGCCCCCACCCAGTACCTCAAAATCCAGCTTTTCGCCACCGACATCAACCCGGCGGCCATCGACTTTGCCCGCGCCGGCCTCTACCCGGCCAGCATCACGGCCGACGTGAGCCCGGAGCGGCTGCGGCGCTTTTTTGTGCGCCAGCCCGACGGCAGCTACCAGATAACCAAGGAAGTGCGCGACGTGGTGATTTTTGCCGTGCACAACCTGACCAAGGATGCGCCCTTCACCAAGCTCGACCTGCTCTGCTGCCGCAACCTGCTGATTTACCTGTCGGCCGAGCTGCAGAAAAACCTGCTGCCCGTGTTTCACTACGCCCTCAACCCCAGCGCGCTGCTGTTTCTGGGCCCCAGCGAAAACCTGACCGGCTACCAGGATTTGTTTATTCCGCTGGATATTAAGTGGAAAATTTCGCGGCGCAACGACGCCTCGGCTTCCATTAGCCGGCTCGCCAACTTCCCCTTCGGCCTCGCGCAACACCCGGCCACGGCCGCGGGTGCTACCCTTCCTATGAGCTCTTCGTCGCCCCGCAAAAGCGGGCCCTTCGCCGCCCTGGTCCAGAAAACCCTGCTGCGCACCTACACGCCCCCGGCCGTGGTCATCAATACCAAGGGCGAAATCCTGTACGTGAACGGGCGCACCGGCCGCTACCTCGAACCGGCCCCCGGCCTGGGCGGGCTCAACCTGTTCGAAATGGCCCGCGAGGAGCTCAACTACGAGCTGAGCGCCGCCGTGCACCAGGCCAGCACCACCCGCCAGACGGTGGTCGCCGAGCAGGTGCAGGTGAAAACCGACGCCGGCTACCAGCTGCTGCGCCTCACGGTGCACTACCTCGACCAGCCCGAGCAGCTGGCCGGCCTGCTGCTGGTGGCCTTCGAAGACCAGCCCACGCCCAAAAAAATCCGCACGGCCAAAGTCCGCCCCACCGAGGCCGGCCGCGACGGCGTGGTGGAGGCCCTCGACAAGGAGCTCAAGTACACCAAGCACCGCCTGCAAACCACCATCGAGGAGATGGAAAGCAGCCTGGAGGAGCTCAAAAGCACCAACGAGGAATTGCAGAGCGCCAACGAGGAGCTGCAGAGCACCAACGAGGAGGCCATGACCAACAAGGAGGAAATGCAGAGCCTGAATGAGGAGCTAATGACGCTTAACATGCAGTACCTGAGCAAGACCGAGGAGCTGAGCCAGGCCGCCAACGACATGAAGAACCTGCTCGATGCCACGGAAATTGCCACCGTGTTCCTCGACAACGACATGGTCATCAAGCGCTTCACGCCCACCATGAACCGCATCATGCACCTGCAGCCCGCCGACGTGGGCCGGCCCATCACGCACTTTGCCAGCACCCTGCGCTACGAAACGCTGGCCCAGGACGTGCGCCAGGTAATCGACCGCCTGACCAGCGTGGAGGCGACCATCGAAACGACGGCCAACGAGTGGTTTGCGATGCGCATTCTGCCCTACCGCACCCTCGACAACTACATCAGCGGAGCCGTGCTCACGTTTACCGAGGTATCGGGCCTCAAGCACCTGGAGGCCCGCCTGCGCGAAAGCACCCGCCTGGCCGAAAGCATCATCGAAACCATGCATGAGCCGCTGCTGGTGCTCGACAGCACGCTCACTATCCAGACGGTGAGCCAGACGCTGGCTCAGCAGTTTCAGCTCGATGCGGCCCGGCTGCGGGGCCAGCCCCTGGCAGCCCTCGGCCCCGCCGACTGGAACCATGCCGCGCTCAGTGAGCAGCTGCAGGCCCTGTTCAGCGGCACGGGCGAGGCCTTCGACAACCTACGCCTGCCGGGCCCCACCGGCCGGCCCGTGCGCGCCTTTGCCCGCCGCCTGATCAGTGCCGGCCAGCCCACCGGCCACGTGCTGCTGGGGCTGGAGGTGATTGACTAACGGCTGGACCAGGGCGCTTGCACCAGACTTGTGCGAGCGCCCGCCCGCACAAGTCTGGTGCAACCTGCTGGGCCTGCGTCTTGCTGGCCGGTGCTCTGGCAACCGCGCCGGCCGGATAAGGCGGCGCTAGCGGGCGGCGGGCAGTTGCACGTTCAGGCTGGTGCTGCCGTGCAGGGGCGTGCCCTGGGTGCTCAGGCCCTCGCCAATTGCGTTGAAGCTGCCCCCCGCGTCGGAGGTATAAAAGGATAGCTGCGCCTGCCCGCTGGCATCAGTTTGCACCATCGGGGCCCAGTAGAGCGTAGTGTAGCGCGGGTCGGGCTTGGCTGCCGATGCGGCCGCCTCGTAGCGCGGGGCGTAGAACTCACGAGCCCGGTAGTAGCCGGGCACCTGCACCGACAGCACGCCGGTGCGGGCCGCCATAAAGGCATCTTTCGGGTTCGGGTCGAGCAATATGCCTTTCGTGCGCGAATGCACCGCAATAACGCCGCCCGCACCCTGAGTACCAAAAAGGCCAGCCGCGCTTTGCTTCATGACATCAATGCTTTGCACTTCCCCGATGGGGTAGTTGGCAATCACTTCGGCCGGAACAATAACCCCGTCAATTACATACAGGGCTTCGATTTTGCTGCCGTCGGCCAAGTTCAGCGCGTTGCGGATGTTGGCGTGCCCGCCGGTAATGGTTACCCCGGCTACGCGTCCCTGCAGGTACTGCATCACGGTGCGGCTGTCGCCTTTGGCCTTCAGGTCGCTCACATCCAGCACCACCGCAGCACTATTAACGGCGTAAGGCCGGATAACATCATCGGTTACTTTAACCCGGTTGCCGCGCACATCCACGTTGCCCAGGGCAACGGCTCCTTTAACAACGAGTTTTTCGTCGGCGCGCTGCTGCTGGCTGGCCCGGGCGTAAGCGGCCAGGGCGGCGGCTGCCGGGCTGCCCGGGGCCGCCAGCGGCGTAGCGGGCACCAGCGGCTCGATGGCCGGCGGGGCCAGCAGCCGGATCATCAGTTCCCGCTCGCCCTTCACGGTCTGGGCGCGCAGCATTACCTGGGTGGTATCCAGGCCGTCGAGGCCCCGGAACCGGAAGCGCCCGTCAGCCTCCGTTTGCATGCGGGCCTCGCGGGTGGGGTTGGTCTGCAGGTACGAAACGGTACGCACGGCGGGCTGGCCGGCCGCAGTCAGCACCTGGCCGCTCACGGTCAGGGCCTGCTCGGGCAGAAACCCGGGCGCCGGCAGCGGGCCGGCCAGCAGGGCCTTCCACACGAAGCGCCGCCAGCCCTGCGTCAGCAGCAGGGCGTTGAGGGCCTGCCGGATTTCGGGCGTCTGCGGCTCCTGGACGTAATACTCGGGCGCTTCTACCGGTCCCACCAGGTCGGAGCTCAGCAGCAGGTGCGAAACAATGGTCGGGCCGGTGGTTTCCGTGGGCGAGCCAGCCGTAACGGCCACCGAAAACTGCCCGGCTACCGGCTGGCCGGCGGCGTCGGTGGCTTTCAGGCGCAGGCGCACGGCTTCGCGCGGGCCGTATGTGGGCTTGTCGGAAGTTAGGGCCAGGCGCACGCCGGGCGGGTTGGGCACGAACACCAGCCGCTCGCACTGGGCCGTGCCCTGCTCATCGAACAGGGTCAGGTGGGCGAGGCCGGCCGGAAATTTTGCCTTGGGCAGGCGGACGGCTACGGGCGTAGCGCCGGCGCCCGCCACCTGCACTGCGTAGCTTACCTGGCCGCGCACCTGGCCCAGCAGCAGGGCGGGGCCCGCCGGCGGGGCCTCGCCCGGAGCCGGCCGCCGCCGGATGGTTACCATAAAATCGGCGTCCGTTTCGCTTACGCGCAGCACGTAGCCGGCAGGCTCGCTGGCGGGCAGCGCGTACTCGGCCCGGGTGCCGCCCGGGCCGGTTACCACCGCCCGGTAGCGCTGGCCCGGGGCGGGAGTCAGCCGAAAAGTACCCATACCCGCATGCTGGCTCCGGAAGCGGGCCACCTCCTGCCCGCGTGCATCCAGGATGGTACCCTGCACGGCTACACCCCGGCCCTGCGCGTCTACGGCCCGAAAGCCTACTTCGCTTTCCAGCTCATCCACTAAATTACCGCCTTCGGGAAAGAACTGCAGGTCGGTTTTAGCGGCCGTGGCTGGCGGTGCAGGCAGGCTGCCCCGCGTGTCGAGCACCGCCAGCGGCCGGCTGAAGAAAAACGCCGGGCCGGCATTGCGCATCCAGTTGGTGTAGGCGCGCAGCTGGTAGGTGCCCGCGGGCAGCGTGTCGGGCAGGGCAAGGTCGCCGGGGGCCACTCCGGCTTCCAGGCGCAGCAGGCGCCGCGCTACAACAGCCTGCCGGGCCGATACCAGCTCTACGTAGAGAATCTTGCTTAACGTGTCGGGGCGGTGCGAGTCGGCCTCGACCACGTAGGCCTTAAACCAGACCGTTTGGCCGCTGGCGTAGTACGGCCGGTCGAGGTGCAGGTACACCTTTTCGGGCAGCGTTGTTGCGTAGAAATTGGCCAGGCTTTTTATAATCTGCCGGAAGGGGCTGTCCTGGGATGGCAGCTGAAAAGCGGCAACGGTAAGCAGGCAGGCGCAACCCGCCAGCCAGCCGGTTAAGCGGTTACGTTTCGGTAGCGGCATGCGGATGGCCAGTTGTAAGGTGTAGATGTAACGATAATTGGGCAGGAAACCGGTAAGAAATGACAGGGCCCAGCTTGCCTGGGCAGGTGCCCTGGGCCGGCCACCGGATATTAGCGGGCCGGCTATCCGGCGGGCCAAAGAAGCAGCATTTTTTTGTATAATTGCTTCCCTTCTTCCTTACTCCCCGTCTGCTATGCGCTTATCATTTATTACTACGGGCCTGCTGCTGCTCACGCTGCTGGTTCAGCAGCCCGCCTGGAGCCAGCTCCGGCTCGACGGGCAGGTGCGCGATGCGCTTACCCGGCAGCCGCTGCCATTTGCCACCGTGTTTCTGGCCAATACCACCTATGGTACCACCACCGATTCGACGGGCCATTTCGTGCTGGCCGGAATGCCGGCCGGGCAGTACGAGTTTACGGTTTCATACGTCGGCTACGAGCTTTATACCAAAGCCCTGCCCCTGCAGCAGTCCACTACACTCGCTCCCAGCTTAAAGCCTTCTGCGAGCCTGAGCGAGGTAGTGATCCGACCTACCAAAAACCGGCCGGCCGACTACCGCCGATTCACCAAGCAGTTTTTCGGGTCCAGCGCTTTTGCCCAGCAGTGCCGCATCGAAAACCCCGACGATGTGGTGGTGGTGTTCGACGCAGCCCAGCAGGAGCTGGCCGCCATAGCGCCCCGGCAGCTGGCGGTTATCAACCAGGCCCTGGGCTACCGCATTACCTACCACCGCTTCGATTTCAAAGTCAACTACGCCAGCAGCCGCCTCACATTTGTAGCCGCGCCGGTATTTGAAGAACTGAAAGGCACAAATGACCAACAGCAGCGCTGGGAAGCCAACCGGCGCAAAGCCTATGCCGGCTCATTTCCGCACTTTCTGCGAAGCGTGCGCGAAGACCAGATTGCCCAGGAGGGATTTCTGGTGCAGAGGTTGGTAACCGAGCCCAACTCAGCACCACTTCAGCTTCGGCTTAAGCAGGCATCTGATTCGCTGGCCGCCGTTTTTACGCCCGCATCGGGCGTGGTAGCCTTCGTCTACAAGCAGGCGCTAAGCGCCGCTCAAATTTGCCAAGCCGAATCGTTGGCCGCTACCGGGAAGGTGCGATTTCGGAGTAACTCCGATCTGCGGGTAACCTACCAGGGCGAACAACCCGATGCCCAGTATGTGGCCCTAACGCTGGCCGCCAGCCACGCCGCGTTGCGGGAGGCAGCCAGCAATCAATTGCAGCCCAATCTGAGTGCTGCGGTTGCGCGCAAAGCGCAACCAAATGGCCCCGTGTTGGAGGTATCGGACCTGCGCCAGTTGGGACCGGCCGCCATCATTCAGCCCAATGGCTACCTAACTAATCCGCTGAGCGTGAAACTTGACGGGTATTGGGCCTTCGAGAGGGTTGGTGAAGCACTGCCCCTAGATTATTCTCCCGCCCAGCTTCGCTGAGGGTCATGGCCACGCTAAATATACAGCCGGCCGCAGCGGCGCGTGGCGGGCAGCGGCGTTGCCGCCCATTCCTCCTCGGTACCTGATTGCGACGGTCATCCAGACGTATTTTACCCTGACTGGCTGCTCAGCATGACTTGGATAGGCGTATATTTACTTATACCCCCGCCTTCCTAGCCCGTGCCCCAGTGTCCAACTTACCGCCTTATCCCGCCGACTCCGGGGCTGACTACGATGCATTAGAGCCGGCTTCTTCAGCGGCGGGCGAGGCCCTGCGCGAGCTGCGGGCGCGGGCCGAGCGGCGGCGGCTGGTTACGCAGAGCCCGCCGCCCGAAACGCCGGCCGAGATGCAGCGGCTGGTGCAGGAGCTGCAGGTGCACCAGATTGAGCTGGAAATGCAGTACGAGGAGCTGCTGCTGGCCCAAACCGAAGCCGAAGCCAGCCGCGCCCAGTACCTCGACCTGTACGAATTTGCACCCGTGGGCTACTGCACGCTCGATGCGGCCGGCACGCTGCGCCAGTTGAACCTGCGCACGGCCCAGCTGCTGGGCCTGGTGCGCCAGCAGCTGCAGGGCCGCCGGCTGGCCCTGTTCGTGGAGCCCCGGCAGCGCCCCGAATTCGCCGACTTTCTGGCCCGGGTGCTGGCCACCGACCCCGCCGACGCGGCCCGCCACGCCGTTACGCTAACCCTGGTGCGCCCCGATGGCCAGCCCCTGGAGCTGCGCCTCGAAGCCAGCAGCGCCCACCACGCCCTCACCGACCAGCCCCTGGTGCGCCTGGCGCTGCTCGACGTAACGGAGCAGCAGCGCGCCACCCGGGCCCTGGCCGAAAGCGAGCAGCGCCTGCGCCAGGCCCTCGACGCGGCCGCCATGGGCGTAGTCAGCTGGGACTTTGCCACCGACCAGTGGCAGGCCGATGTCCGCGCCCAGGCCATCTGGGGGCTGCCCTACGCCGCCGCCCCCCGCCCCGCCGACACGCTGGCCGCCCTGCTGCACCCCGCCGATCGCCCCCGGCTCCGGCAGCTGGCGGAGCTGCCCACGGCCCGCACCGCCGACGTTGACCTGGAGCTGCGCCTGCCGCAGGCCGGCGCGCCCGACCGCCACCTGAGCCTGACGGGCCATGTGCTGGCGCCCGGGCCGGCCCACCCGCAGGGCTGCCTGCTGGGGCTGGTGCGCGACCGGACCCAGCACCACCGCACCCAGCAGGAGCTCAGCTACAAAACCCAGATGCTGGAGCGCATTCTGAGCCATTTGCCGGTGTTGCTGGGTCGTTTCGATACCCAGGGCCGCTACCGCGAGCTGGTGGGCGCGGGCCTGCGCCGCCTGCACCTGGCCGACAACGAGCTGGTTGGCCAGTCGGTTTTCGAGTGCTTCCCGACCATCAGTGAGCACAACCGCCGGCTGCTGACCGGCGAGTCGGTTGACTTTGTGGGCACGACGGAACTCGACGGCGAGCAGGTGTACTACCATTGCTACGGCTTTTTCGACACCGAGCGCAACGAGGCCGTGGTGTTTGCCCTCGACATAACCGAGCCCGAGCAGCAGCGGGCCGAAACCACCCGGCTGCAGCTGCGCCAGCAGCAGCTGGTACTTTCGGCCATCCTCACCACCCAGGAAGAGGAGCGCCGCCGCATTGCCGAAGCCTTGCACAACGGTGTGGGCCAGCTGCTCTACGCCACCCGCCTGCACCTCACCCAACTACCCGACTCCGAAGCCTTGCGCGCCGGCCAGCAGCTGTTGCAGGAAGCCATCCGGGCCACCCGCAACATCTCCTTCGAGCTCACGCCCCGCATTCTGGAAGACTTTGGCCTGCCCACTGCCCTGCGCGAGCTGGCCGACCGCGTGCCCGTCAGCCTGCTGCGCCTGAGCTTACAGCTGGAAGGGCTGGCCGATGAGGACGCTCCGCTGCCCCCGCCGGTGCAGATGGCTGCTTACCGCATTGTGCAGGAGCTGCTCAACAACGTGATGAAGCACGCCCAGGCCCGCCAGGTAAGGCTGCTCGTGGCCCAACAGCCCGGCCAGCTGCGCATCCGCATCCTCGACGACGGCGTGGGCTTCGTGCCCGCGCCGGTGCCCGCCAGCGGCGGCATCGGCCTGGCCGGCATCCGCAACCGCGTCGAGCTGCTGGGCGGCACGCTGCTCATCACCTCAGCCCCCGCCCAGGGCACCACCATCGAAATTGAGTTGCCGCTTCAGGGTGAGCTGGTGAGATAGTGAAATAGTGAGTTGATGTTTTGGGCCCCAACCGGCGCAACTAGCGCAAATTTCGAGTTCATGAACAGGATGTAGAGACGCAACATGTTGCGTCTCATCGTTGCTGATGCTGTTCTACTGAGCCGTTCAACGACGAGACGCAACATGTTGCATCTCTACATCCTGTACCGCAACCTGAAAATTGCTGTAGGCCTCCAAAACATCAACTCACCATCTCACCATTTTACTACTCACCTTTCGCCAGCAGCACCACGCCACCCACAATGGCCAGCAGCCCCAGCGCCTGGGGCCAGGCCAGCGTTTCGCGGGCTACAAGCACGCCCAGCAGGGCCGTTAGCAGCACCGAGCCGCCCACGATAATGGGCGTGCCAACCGAGGCGGGTACGCCCCGCTCGAACACCACGAACGTGATGATTTCGGCCAGGCCCACGCCCAGGCCCGCCAGCGCGGCCAGGCCCAGGCCCCGGCTCGTGATGGGCAGCGGGGTGCCCTTCAGGTGCAGGCTCAGCAGCCAGATACCGCCCAGCGCGGCGGCTACCAGCTGCAGCACCACGGCACCAGCCGCCGCCGCAATATGGCCCGCCGCCAGCTTGATAAAGAAGTTGTAGCCGGCCAGGCACAGCGCCGCCAGCATGGCCAGGCACAGCCAGCTGCCCGCCCCCGCCACGCTAGGCGCCGGGCTTATCGAGGCGCTTGAGCAGCTGCCGCTGCAGGCCCTCCCAGTTCTCAAACTCGTCGGAATCCTCCCACAGCTCGCGCAGCTCCGATTCGGGCCCGATGATGGCCCGTACGGCCTGCTGGGCGGGCTTGCGCAGGGGCTCGACGTGGCTCAGGTCGAGGCGCGGGATGATGCCCAGCAAATCGTTGGGGAAGTTGCGGGCGGGCCGGCCCAGGATGGCAGCCACGATTTCGGCCGCGGCCAGCGCCTCGCTGGCCACTTCGGCGTCGAGGTAGTCGTCGGCGGCCTGCTGCACGGCGGCCAGGACCTGCTCGAGCACGCCGGCCGAGGGTTCGGCCTTGAAATCTTCGGCAAAGTCGGCGGCCGTGTCGTTGTCGAAGTTATAGTAGCCCCAGGCTCCCATGGTGCGGTGGTGTTTTGGTGGTTTGGTGATGAACTGCGGCGCAAAAAAGGAAATAATAGCTGACTTCTTCACGGCCGAGTTATTTGTGGTGGCCTTACTGATTTAATTCAGCGGCCTCTGGAGAGGGCTCCAGGGCTTCCAGCGAATCTATTACCCGCAGCTCGGCCCGCAGGGAGTCGATGTTAGGCAGCGGATGGCTAGTTGGGTCGTAAGGCTGGTGGAAGTGGTACAGGTCGGCCCCGGCGTGCACGGCGGCGGGCAGCGCCAGCACCAGCGGCAGCCAGCGGAGCGGCCGCAACGTACCCGGTCCCCAACTCCGCGCCACGCTCACCAGCCAGCACAAACCGCTTATTGCCGTAGCTACTACTGCCGCCGACAGCAGACCGCCGTACCGAATATTGCTAACGTAGTCAGGAGTCGAAGCTACCGCTTGGGGCAGTGCCCCAAGCGGCGGATAAATAGTCCAGCCTTTCAAAGAGCCATAGCGGAGCCAGTAACCAGCATCAGCTCCAAGGTAGGCGACTCCGATAATACTCAATGATACTACGCCGGCTCCTAGCGCCGCGTACCACCAGCTGGCTCCTCGTTGTGACACCATTTTACTTCAGCTTCTCCTTCAGCAGCTCAATCTCGATGGCCGGCGCAATCTTCTCGTAGAGAATATTATAGGCCGCCGCCGTGATGGGCATGGCTACCTGCAGCTTGCGGTTGATTTCGTGGATGCTTTTCACGGCGTAGTAGCCCTCGGCAATCATGTTCATCTCCAGCTGCGCCGATTTGACCGAGTAGCCCCGGCCCACCATGCTGCCGAAGGTGCGGTTGCGCGAGAACTGCGAGTAGGCCGTTACCAGCAAATCGCCCAGGTAGGCCGAGCCCGACAGGTCGCGGGGCTGGGGGTTAAGGGCGTGGGCGAAGCGGCGCATTTCCTGCACCGCGTTGCTCACCAGCACGGCCTGGAAGTTGTCGCCGTAGCCCAGGCCGTGGGCAATACCGCCGGTCAGGGCAATGATGTTCTTCATCACGGCGCAGTACTCGATGCCGTCGAGGTCGGAGGCGGGGTTGGCCTTCACGTAGCGGTTGCGCAGCAGCCGGCAGAAGTCCTCGGCCAGCTCGGCATCGGGCGAGCCGATGGTCAGGTAGCTCTGCTTTTCAAGGGCCACTTCCTCGGCGTGGCAGGGGCCGGCCACCACGCCCAGGCGGGTGTGGGGCAGCCGGAACCGCTCGGCCACGTAGTCGGTCACGAGCACATTTTTGCCCGGAATCATGCCCTTAATGGCCGAAATCACCCGCTTGCCCTTCAGCGCGTCGCGGTCGAGCTTGTCGAGGGCGCCCTGCACGAAGGCGGCGGGCACGGCCAGCACCAGCCAGTCGGCGGCCGCCACGGCTTCCTTCAGGTCGGTGGTGGGCCGCACACGGTCCAGGTCGTGGGCCACCGAGGAGAGGTAGCGCGGGTTGTGGCGGGTGCGCAGCAGGTGCTGCACGTCGTCTTTGCCGCGCATCCACCAGTGGACGCGGCTGCCGTTTTCCGACAGAATTTTGGTGAGAGCAGTGGCCCAGGAGCCGCCGCCGAGCATGGCTATTTTTTCCAAGATTGGGTGAGTGCTAGGTAAGAGGTGCCCCAGGGGATAACAGACCGGTAAGTTGGCAAATAAAAACCTGTCATCCCGAGTGTGCCGCTTGCTGCGCGACAGCCTCAGAATGACAGGCGTTTAGGTGGTCAGCAAGCGGCCTAGTTGGCCGGCGCGTCCTCCTTCAGGGCTTCCTTATTGAGGGTTTTGGCGTCCTTGATGACAACCACTTCGCCGTCTTTCAGGGTTTTCGATACGGCCCGGAACGGTCCGCTCACCACCTGGTCGCCGGCCTGGATGCCGCTGAGGATTTCGATGTTCTGGAAGTCGCTGATGCCGGTTTTCACGGGCGTCATCACGGCCTTGCCGTTGCGAATCAGGAAAACCACTTCCTGGGGTGCGGCCTGCAGCCCGGCAGCGGGGGCATCGGTTTTCGCGGCGGCTTTGGCGCCGTCCTTGGCAGCAGGGCCGGCAGTTTTGGTGCTGTCGGTGCGGGTGGTTACGGCGGCCAGCGGCACGCTCAGCACGTTGCTTTTGCGGTTGGTGATGACGTCGACCGAGGCCGTCATGCCGGGGCGGAAGGGCACCACCCGGCGGCCCGGCTTGGCCTGCAGCAGGTGCTCGTAGGAGGTGGGCAGCAGCCGGATTTTCACTTCGAACTCGGTAACGGCCTCGGCCGTCAGCGCGTCTTTGGCCGTGTTGGCAATGCTGGTTACCACGCCCTTAAAGCGCTGGTCCTGGCTGGCGTAGCTGTCCACTTCCACGTCGGCCGAGTCGCCTAGGGTTACGTTGATGATGTCGTTTTCATTCACGCTCACCCGCACCTCCATTTCGCGCAGGTTGGCAATGCGCATGATTTCGGTACCGGCCATCTGGCTGGTGCCCACTACCCGCTCGCCTTTTTTCACATTCAGCTTGCTGACGGTGCCGTTGACGGGCGAATAGATGGTGGTTTTGTCGAG
The DNA here is from genome assembly GCF_900111515.1 of Hymenobacter actinosclerus. GTDB lineage: Bacteria > Bacteroidota > Bacteroidia > Cytophagales > Hymenobacteraceae > Hymenobacter > Hymenobacter actinosclerus. The sequence continues at coordinate 271,373 of NZ_FOHS01000002.1, read as the reverse complement.
GTTGCGGCGGGCTTCCTCCAGGCCGGCCTGGGCCGAGCGCACGCTGCTCTGGGCGCCGCGGATGCTCTGGCGGGCCGAGTTGATTTCCTCCTGCGAGGCATCGTAGGCGGCCTTGCTGGCCTCGTAGTCGGCCTGCGAAATCACCTTCTGCTTGTAGAGCGAGGCATTGCGGCGGTAGGTCAGCTCGGTCTGGCGGGCGCTGGCAATGAGTTGTTGCAGGCGGGCGCGGGTCTGGGCCACGTTGGCCTGCTGGGTGCCCACCACGGCGTTCTGCTGGCTCACCATGGCCTGGTAGTTATCGGGCCGGATGCGCAGCAGCAGCTGGCCTTTCTTCACCGAATCGCCCTCTTCTACGTACAGCTCCGTGATTTCCCCCGACACGTCGGGCGAGATTTTCACCTCTGTTTCGGGCTGCACCTTGCCCGAGGCACTCACCTTCTCCACAATGGTGGTGGGCGCGGCCGTAGCCGCCAGCACCTCGGTGCCCGCCGGCTGGCCGATCCAGCCCTGCTTCTTGGCCACGACGTAACCGACGAGCAGCACCGCCAGCACGGCCAGCAGGATATAAAGCGTACGATTCTTTTTCATTCTTTAGGGCTTAGGGAGTTAGGGCTTAGATTTTGGGTTTTGGGTTTAAGTATCAGGACTCAGCGACACTGTTCTTTACTTGTCAGAACGTCAGCCTAAGCCCTAATACCTAAGTCCCTAAACCCTACAAAGCAATCGGCCGGCCCTGATAGAAATCGAGGACTTTGCGGCGGAACACGAAGCTGTACTTGGCCTGAATCATGCTCGATTCGGCGGCCGTGAGGTTGTTTTTGGCAATGTTGAACTCGGTGCCGTTGAGCAGGCCGTTGTTGAAGCGGATTTCGGCGTTGCGGTAGGCCAGCGTGAGGGCCTCCACCTGCCGGCTCGACGCCAGGTACTGGCGCTGGGCGGCCAGCGCGTCGGCGTAGGCCTGCTCAATGGTCTGGCGCAGTACCAGCCGGGCCTGCTCGGCGCGTACCTCGGCCAGCTGCTGATTGATTTTGGCGCGCTGCACGTTGGTGCGGGCCTGCAGGCCATTGAGAATCGGAATCTGCAGGTTGAATTGCAGGCTCTTACCCAGGTTGTTGTTGAGCTGGGTACCGAACGATACATTTTCGGAAGTGCGGCGCAGTATGGGCTGGTAGGGCGTAAAAACGGCGAACGGGGCCGGCGTAGGGCCCGGCTGGCCCGTTACGGGGTCAATCGGAAATACCGGCAGCACCGCCCGCGCCGAGTCCAGGCTGGTAACGGGCTTGGTGTAGAGCGAGGAGTAGCCGGTGAAGATGTTGGCCCCGAACGTGAGGCGCGGATAGTAGGCGCCGCGGGCCAGGTCGAGGCTGCGCATGCTGCTTTGCACGCGCAGGTCGGCGGCCTTTATTTCGGGCTGGCGGGCCTGAGCAGTAATGAACACTTCGGCCGGCGCCACATCGGCCAGGGCGCCCTCGGTGGGGTCGGCCAGCGCGGGCGTTTCGATGGTCAGCGCCTCGCTGGCGCCCTCGCTCAGATTAAGCAGCTGGGCCAGCTGGATTTTGGCAATAGCCAGCTGGTTCTGGGCCGTGATGACGTTGAACTGGTCGGTAGCCAGCTGGGCCTGGCTGTCGAGCACGTTGCCTTCGGCCACCGAACCGGCCTTGAGCAGCTTCTGGCTGCGCTCGACCTGCAGCTGGGTGCTGGCCTCGCGCACCTGATTGGTGCGCACCAGCTCCTGGGCCAGCAGCATCTGCAGGTAGGCCGAGGCCACGTTGAGCGACAAATCGTTGCGGGCCTGCTCCACGTCGCTCAGGGCGGCCTGGTAGTCGAGCACGTTGCGGCGGATGGTGTTGCGCAGCTGGAAGCCGGCAAACAGCGTTACCTGCGAACTGGCCGAGAAGTTGTTGGTGCGCGTGGTCTGGTTCTGAAAGACGTTGGTCAGCGGGTTGATGTTGGTACCGTAGTTCCAGTTCTGGTTGCCGTTGAGGTTGGCCGAGGGCAGCAGGGCGGCGCGGCTCTGCAACAGCGCCGCATCAACGTTTTGGGCCTGCAGCTGGCTCTGGCGCACGTTCAGGTTGTGGGTCAGGGCATAGTCGACGGCCGCCTGCAGGCTCCAGGGGCCGGTGGGGGCCGGGGCCGCCAGCGCGCCGGCGGGCGGCTGCGTCGGCGTAGTCTGGGCCCGGGCCACCAGTGGGGCCACGGCGGCGGCACTCAGCAAGAGCCAGTAGAAACGCTTCATAAACAAACAGGATAAAGGAGGAAGGCAAAAAGCGAACTACAACCCGGCGCGGCCTGCGGGCCCCGGCCCGAAGCCGTTGGGCCAAAGGTATTGATTGCCCGCTATATCGACCAAACCAATCAACCAACGCGCCGTAGCCGGCCTTTAATACCTTGTTGTTAGCGGTTAGCGGTTAGTCAAGGGCCGTAATATCAATCACGCGGTGCACCCAGCGCAGCTGGCGCAGGTAGTCGAGCGTGCTGGGGCGCAGGTCGGAGTCCATTTCGATGAATTGCCGGGCCGCCTCGTGCTTGCCCCGCCGCGAAACCGACATGGTGGCAATGTTGCAGTCGTCGCGCGAGATGACGGAGGCAATGAAGGCAATGGAGCCTACTTCGTCGTCGGCATCGATAATGAGCGTGTGCAGCGAGCCCGAGAAATCGGCCGGAAAGCCATCGACCTCCACGATGCGGATAACGCCGCCGCCCCGGCTCTGGCCCACCACCTCCACGGCCCCGCCGGTGCGCTCGTCGCGCAGCTGCAGCCTTATGGTGTTCGGGTGCATGGTCGAGGCGTTGCCCACGCCCTGGAAGGTGTAGCTCAGGCCGGCCGCCTGGGCATGGTCGAAGGCTTCGCGGATGCGCACGTCGTCGGTGTTCATGCCCAGCAGCCCGGCCACGATGGCGCGGTCGGAGCCGTGGCCCTCGTAGGTGCGGGCAAACGAGTTGTAGAACGTGATGACGGCGTGCGTCGGCACGGAGCCCAGAATGCGGATAGCGGCCCGGGCAATGCGCACCACGCCCGCCGTATGCGAGGAGCTGGGCCCGATCATCACCGGCCCAATCATATCAAAAATGCTCGATTTTTCTGCCATGCGGTAAAAGTAGGGAGAAGCCAGGAGTTAGGAGACAGATGCTGGAATGTCGTTTTGAGCGAAGCCGAATAATCTCTTCCGCAACCGGAGCCCCGATACCTGCAACGAAGCAGTAGAGCTTCTTCGGCTTTGCTCGAATGACGTTCTTTCTCACTTCTAGCTCCTAGCTTCTATCTCCTAGCTTCTCCATAAATCCTACCTTTGTTCCTGCCTATGGAAACTCCCGCCCCCGCCCCTACCGATTTCTCGCCCGCCGTACTCGCGCAGCTCCAACGCCTGCAGGAGCGCTACAGCGCCGACGACCAGGACCTGGCCTCCTACCTCGAAGGCTACTACCACACCCGCTACCTCGGCTACTGGGACTATATCCAGCTCGAAACCCTGCTGAGCCTGCAGCGCCCGCGCACCGAAATTCCCGACGAGCGGATTTTCATCATCTACCACCAGATTACGGAGCTGTATTTCAAGCTCTGCCTCTGCGAGTACGAGCAGCTCGGCGACCTGCAAGCGCCCACGGCCGCGGAAGTAACGCTGCGCGTGGGCCGCATCAACCGCTACTTCGAGAACCTGATCGACTCGTTCGACGTGATGGTCGACGGCATGGACAAGCACCAGTTTCTGCAGTTCCGGCTGGCGCTCATGCCGGCCTCGGGCTTCCAGAGCGCGCAGTACCGCATGATTGAGCTGGCCAGCACCAGCCTCAGCAACCTTGTGCCCGAGGAGCGCCGCCGCCTGCTGGGCGACGCCGCCGCCCACGACGAGCTGCTGGGCTGCATCTACTGGAAATCGGGCGCCACGGTGGTCGAAACCGGTGCCAAGGCCCTTACGCTCACCGAATTCGAGAAGAAGTACACCGCCCAGCTCAGCGAGTTTGCCCGCCAGTACGCCCAGCGCAACCTCTGGGCCGTGGTGCAGCGCCTGCCCGAGGGCCCCGAGGGCCAGCAGCACCCGCGCCTGCTCCGCCAAATGCGCCAGCTCGATGTGAACGTAAACGTCAACTGGCCCCTGATGCACTACAAGTCGGCCGTGCGCTACCTCGAGCGCAACCCCGACTCGATTGCCGCTACCGGCGGCACCAACTGGCAGCAGTACCTGCCTCCCAAGTTCCAGCGCCGCATTTTCTACCCCCAGCTCTGGACCGAACAGGAACTGGCCGACTGGGGCAAAGCCTGGGTGGAAAGCGTGCTGGGCGGCGAGTAAGCGCTGGCCCGCTACGCCTTTTAGTGCCGCAGGATGATCAGCCACTTCCGCGTGAGCCCCGACCAACGGACTGTTTCGTGGAAAAACGCCGGGCGCGAAGTAGCGCTGCACTTCCAATACGAAGTGCATGCTCACCACGTGCACTACCTGGATGAGGTATTGGTGCAGTCCGATATCCGCGAAAGTGGTAGTAACAACCTGTGCCTCTACCAGGCGGATGGCTCCGGGAAAGCCTGCCCCGCTATGCCCAGGCTAAAACAGGAAGTGGCAGGAGTATATGCCGTATGGTTCGTTCAGGGTAAGCGCTACCAAACAGTCGTATTGCACAGCAGCGAATTCAGCCCCTATGACACGGCGTGCACGTTTGATTTAGAAACGCATCAGTTTTCTGCTTTTCATCCAACCAAATAGGCAGCTGCTGCGCTGCTATAGCTGCACTGATGAGCTGCACTGATGATGAAGTGAGGACTGCTGGTTAAGCTGGAGCAGGATTTGGCTGATAGCCGCAGGTCGTATCTGATCTGCGGCTATCTTGCTGCCCAAACCTCTTATAGCTATGCTACCTGCTTCGCGCCACCGGTTAGTTCTACCCCTTCTACTTCTTGCCAGCCACCTGGGCTGGAGCCAGAGCAATCCGGGGCCCGTTGAAATAACGACGACCAAATACCCCGATGCCGTATTGGTTGAGGCGCGCAATACCACGGCCGTGCCCTACACCGTACTGATCAACTTTGACCTGTTGAACATGTACCCCAGCGCCAAGCTACCGATCCGTAAAGTGGTGGAGCCGGGCAAGAAGAAAGTGGTACTCGTCCGCCTCACGCCCAGCCCCGGCCAGCGCTTTCAATACCGCTCCGAGTACAACACCTACCTGGGCAACACGCTGGCCCCGCCCACGGGCCGCGGCTTCGTTTACCAACTGCCCTTCGAGGCGGGCCAGCCCTACCGGCTGATACAGGGCAATAATGGCCCTTTCTCGCACGCCGGTAAGTACGCCTTCGATTTCTCGATGCCCGAAGGCACGGTGGTATGCGCCGCGCGGGCCGGCATTGTCAGCCAGGTTAAGCAGGATTCGGACACGGGCTGCCTCACCCGCGACTGCGCCGACCAGGGCAACTACATCACCATTTTTCATGACGACGGCAGCTTTGCCAAATACGTGCACCTGCGCCTCCATGGCAGCCTGGTAGAAGTAGGGCAGCGCGTGGCGGCGGGCCAGCCGCTGGGCCACAGCGGCAACACGGGCTGGTCATCGGGGCCGCACCTGCATTTTCAGGTCGATGTACCCGGCGAGCCAATGTCGGTATCGGTGCCGGTTACCTTCAGCATCAACGGCCAGCCCCTGGCCGAGTTAGTGTCCGGCACGAGCTACGGCCGGTAAGCCGAAAACCCGGAGGCTACTCTACTTTAAATGTGGCCCGGGTATTTTCCCAGCCCAGGCTTACTTCCCCCGACTTGTCGGCCGTGATGGTGAACTGTTCGAGGCGGCGGTCCAGCGCCGAAACCGGGGCCGGCACGCGCAGCGTGTCGCGGGTGGCGTCGTACTCATACGCCCCCCACTGGTTGGGCTGGCTGTTGAAAATGATGGTCCACTCCTTTTCCTGCGGGATGGTGAACAGGGCGTACTTGCCGGCCGGCAGCGGGCGGCCCTGCACCCGCACGGGCCGGTCGACGGTGAACGTGGTGGCCTCGTTGGCCCCCGTGCGCCACACCTGGCCGTAGGGCACGAGCCCGCCCATTACTTTGCGCTCATTGGCCGAGGGGCGGCTGTAACGGATGCTGAACGTAGCCCCGCCGGCCACCGTGGCCGACACGGTGGCAGCAGGGCTGGGGCGGGCGGTTTTTTCGGCGCCGGCCGGAGTATCGGACTCCGAGCAGGCCGCCAGCAGCAGGGCCAGCCCCAGTGCCGGGAGGCGCAGTGAGGTCAGAAAAATCCGCCCGGAAGGCATACAAATGGCGGGCATAGAAGGCAGTCGGGTGAAACGCGGGGTGCCGGCCCCAGTGGCCGACGGTTCTGCTTGCAGCAATAAGTATACCCCAAGTTGGCCGATTGGTTGCTCGCGCCCGCCACCGGACCGGTCGGGCCAGCCGATTTCCTCCTACCTTCGCCCCGTTCTCTGTCTGTTTTTCAGGTCAGATGAGCGGTTGGTGGCCTTGGCTTTCGGGCGGGGCCTTAAAAGGGAACCGGGTGCAACTCCCGGACAGACGCGCTACTGTGAGGGCCGGCCGCTACGGCGCCGCCAACGCCTCCCCACCTGGCCCATTGCCTGCTTAGCCGGGTGAGAAGGGCGGGGAGGCGGGCCCGAGTCAGGAGACCTGCCCGCCGCTTGTAATGACGAGGCTGCCCCGCGACCCGGGTGCCTTGTTGCGTACTGCGGCGGCCCGTTTCGGGCGGTCGGCCGGCCCCTGGCCGGGCAGCCAGCGGCTCCGGCGGAGTCGGCGGGCGGGCGCAGTATGCAGCAGGCACAACCGGGTAGCAGGGGCGCGCCGAAAAGCGGGCCGGGAAGGACCTTTTTCCACCACCCTTTCTACCCTTTCCTGCATATGCTCACGCTCGCCGAAAAAATCAGCCGCGCCGAAACCCGCATCTTCAAGGCGGTTTTCCCCAACACCACCAACCACTACGATACCCTGTTCGGCGGCACCACCCTGCATATGATGGATGAGGTAGCCTTCATCACGGCCACCCGGTTTTCGCGCCTGAAAATGGTGACGGTGTCCTCCGACAAAGTCGATTTCACCCACCCCATTCCCGGCGGGACGCTGGTCGAGCTCATCGGGCGCGTCGAGCACGTGGGCCGCACCAGCCTCAAGGTGCGCGTCGAGCTGTTTGTGGAGCAGATGTACTCCGAAGACCGCCACCGGGCCGTGTCGGGCCTGTTTACGTTTGTGGCCATTGATGAGGACAAGCGCCCGGTGGCCATTCTGCCCGCCGAAATGCGGCCGGAGCCGGTAGCGTAGGCCGGCCGCGGGCGCGTATCTTTGCGGGGTAAAAGGATAACTCCCTTTCCCCTGCCTTATGTCCTCCCCCCTTGCTTCCAGCGCTCAGGAAATTGAGTTGCTGCTGCCCCCCGAACAGGCCTACGACGAGCTGGCCCGCTACGAGGCCCTGCTGGCCGCCGCCGGCCTGCGGCCCGGCCAGGCCGATTTCGTGCACTTGCGCAAACGCTCCGTGGATGCCCGGGGCCGCCAGCCGCTGGTGCGCCTGCGGGCCGATATCTACCGCCAGGCCCCGCCCGCCGAGTTGTTCGGGCCCTGGTTTACATTTGCTGACGTCAGCCAGGCCCGGCGCACGGTGCTGATTGTGGGGGCCGGGCCGGCGGGGCTGTTCGCGGCGCTGCGGGCCATTGAGCTGGGCATCCGGCCCATTGTGGTGGAGCGCGGCAAGGACGTGCGCACCCGCCGCCGCGACCTGGCGGCCATCAACAAGGAGCACCTCGTCAATCCCGATTCCAACTACTGCTTCGGCGAGGGCGGGGCCGGCACGTATTCGGATGGCAAGCTCTACACCCGGGCCACCAAGCGCGGCGACGTGCAGCGCATTCTGCGGCTGCTGGTGCAGCACGGCGCCACGCCCGATATATTGGTCGATGCCCACCCCCACATCGGCACCAACAAGCTGCCGGCCGTGGTGGCCGCCCTGCGCGACTCGGTGCGGGAGGCCGGCGGGCAGGTGCTGTTTGGAACGAGGGTCGATGACCTGCTCATCACCGAAAACCGCTTGCACGGCGTGGTAACGGCCACCGGCGAGGAGCTGACGGCCGACGCCGTGATTCTGGCCACCGGCCACTCGGCCCGCGACATCTACGAGCTGCTGCACCGCCGGGGCGTGCTCATCGAGGCCAAGCCCTTCGCGCTCGGCGTGCGCGTCGAGCATCCCCAGCAGCTCATCGACCAGGCCCAGTACCGCCGCCCCGACCGCGGACCGCTGCCGGCCGCTTCGTACGCGCTGGTGCACCAGACCCAGGTGGATAACGAGCAGCGGGGCGTGTTTTCGTTCTGCATGTGCCCGGGCGGCTTTATTGTGCCTGCCGCCACGGCCCCCGGCGAGGTGGTGGTGAACGGCATGAGCCCCAGCCGCCGCGACTCCCGGTTCGCCAATTCCGGCATCGTGGCCGCCGTGGAGCTGCGCGACATGGACCTGCGCCAGCACGGCCCGCTGGCCGGCCTGCACCTGCAGCAGCAAATTGAGCAGCGCGCCTGTCAGCTGGCCGGCAACTCCCAGAAGGCTCCAGCCCAATTATTGGGCGACTTTCTGAAGAAGAAAACCTCCAGCCAGCTGCTGGAAACCAGCTATCAGCCCGGTCTGGTGTCGGTGGCTATGGATGAGGTGCTGGGCGCGACGCTGGCCGAGCGGCTGCGCCAGGGCTTTGCCAACTTCGGCCGAAAAATACCCGGCTACGCCACCAACGTGGCCCAGATTGTGGGCGTGGAAAGCCGCACCTCCTCGCCCGTGCGCATCCCCCGCGACCGGGATACGCTGGAGCACCCGGTGCTGCGGGGCCTGTTTCCGTGCGGCGAAGGGGCGGGCTACGCTGGCGGCATCGTTTCGGCCGCCATGGACGGCGAGCGGTGCGCCGAGGCCGTGCGGGCCGTTGTGGGGGCTTAGTGGAACGTGGCTGGGCGGCCCTTTGCCGGTGGCAGGCAGCTTTGCTATTTCTATTTACTCTTTTACTGATGCTTCGCTGGCTCCGCGCTGACTCCGATAAACCTAATTTCTTGCGGCAGGATTTTAGGGGTAGTGAGGAAGTGCTAATTCGCCCGCCTTCGTCTGAGAATCGTCCTTTTACATAAAAGCGGTTATCGGAGCAGTCTTGAGAAAGTAGTGGTTTTAACATCATTTCTCCAAAGTTATTGAGATGGCATTTTTCTACGTTGTCTCTTTGTGGCAAGAAGGATTCACGCAGTTTTATGGGCGTGAGGTTGCGGCTAATGTAATTGTATCGGCACCTTGGCGTAGCACCAGTTTAGCCGCCGACTGTTGAAGTACTCGGAAGGAAATCGTTTCTCCTGCTTTGTGAGCAGGGCCTAGTTTAGCAGCGAGTTGTACGTTATACTCAGAGGAATTAAGTGGCCAAGGTTGCTTTACGCTCTGAAAGCCAATGCCCGTAATGGTAAAGTGGTGCGGACGTTGCGTACGAGCTAGGCGTAAATGAGCCTGGCCAGCCTGATTACTTGAGGCAGCAGTGAGCGTTCGGCCCGTCTCATCAAAGGCCAACACCGTCAGACCATCGGCCGCCTCTTTTTCAACTCGTAGGTCCACGCTCACGGTCACCGAATCTGAATCCGGTTGAGTCAGTAAAAGATGTGTCTGGATGGAAGGTAGCTGTTCCAACGACTGTCCATTAAAGACCAAATGCAGTTGCTGCCCCCGCAAGGTATACTTACCCCTACCTTGTGGTCCAACGCCCACCATATCGGTCCACTGAGTGTACTCAAACTGACAGTTAGGAAAGAGACGCAATTCCTTGGAGGAAAATAAGCTAACTCTCGGGCCGCGCGTTTCCAAATAGCGACCGGATGGTAGGGTACCATTCACCGCACAACCTGTTAGGCCAATAGCGAATAGGAGCAGAAAAGAGTAGTGGGTTTTCACAGGTGGGGCATAATAAGATGATGGTTGGTGGGAATACTATCTGTTTGTTGATGTCAATATCGTCTGAATTCCACACGGCGTAAGGGGCAAATATTGCAGACTGGTACTATTAAAGCGAATAAGCAGATCTTTCACGCGCTAGTCCCCCCGTTACAGCGCGCAAATAGCCTTTATAACGTTTTCCAAACGGTCGTCTGATCAATGCTATGCGGCCTCCAGCTCCGCCGCCCAGGCTCACCGGGCTTCGCGCGAGCAGCTGGACGCGGCGTTTAGGGGCCTCAGCAAGCGGTAAGCGTTCCGGCCCCGTGCTACTTTACGGCCGGTCCTGCGTACAGGCTAGTTGGTTTGCAGGCATCGGCCGCTAATTCGTCCGGCCAGTTCCCGCCCCGCCCCGTCCTCCACAATTCCCTCCCCCATGAAAAAGACCCTCGTTTTAGGTGCCACCGACAACCCCGCCCGCTACGCCTACCGGGCCATTCACCAGCTTAAGCAGCACGGCCACGAAGTGGTGCCGGTGGGCATCCGCAAGGGCCAGGTGGCCGGCCTCGATATCCGCAACGACCGGCCCGCCGCCGAGGGCGTGGACACGGTAACGCTCTACGTAGGCCCCCAGAACCAGCCCGGCTGGTACGATTACCTGCTCGACCTCAAGCCCAAACGCATCATCTTCAACCCCGGCACCGAAAACCCCGAGCTGGAAAAGCTGGCCCAGGAGCGCGGCATCCAAACCGAAGAAGCCTGCACGCTGGTGCTGCTGAGCATCGGACAGTATTAGCTCTAAGGAGTCTGTTAATGACACTGCATGGTAGCCCCAGCGGGGCGACATATCGGTAGTGATTAAGTACCATCAAAACGCTAAAGCCCCAGCGGGGCGACACGAGCCGTTCAGCCGCCTGTGTCGCCCCGCTGGGGCTTTAGCGTTTTTTTTGCGTGCTGTTGCTACCGATATGCCGCCCCGCTGGGGCTTTTGGCGCAAGTGCATTACAAACCGCTAAAAATTTACTTCCCATCAGGCAACCCTTACCTTCTATCTTGCATCTGACGCCCCAAACGAACTGCTTCTGACCTGAACTTTACGCTGCTCCCGTGACGGAAACCGAGTTAATTGCCGCCTGCCGCCAGGGCAGCAGCCGGGCCCAGAAACAGCTCTACGAGCAGTTTTCGGGCCTGATGCTGTCGGTGTGCCTGCGCTACCTACGAAGGCGCGAGGATGCCGAGGAGGCCCTGATTGTGGGCTTTACCAAGGTGTTCCGCGCCCTCGACCAGTATCGGCACGAGGGCTCGTTCGAGGGCTGGATCCGGCGCATTGTCGTCAACGAGGCCCTCGGGATGCTGCGCCGCAAGGAGCCGCTGCATATGGGTATTGATGATCTGACCTACGACGTGCCGGCCGTGGCCGCTACGGCCGAAAGCCAGCTCTCGGCCGACGAAATGCTGGCGCTGCTGGCGGGGCTGCCGGCCGGCTACCGCACCGTTTTCAACCTGTATGCCCTCGAGGGCTACTCGCACCCCGAAATCGGGGAGCTGCTGGGCATTTCGGAGGGCACCAGCAAATCGCAGCTCAGCAAGGCCCGCGGTATGCTCCAGCGCCGCCTCGCGGTGGCCAATGCCCAGGCCCGCCCCTCCGCTTCCACCTCCTCACCGAAAGAACTGTATGCAACCGGACGATATTGATAAGCTGTTTCGCGAGCGGCTGGCGGGCCACGCCCCCACGCCGCCCGCCTTCGTGTGGGCCGAAATCGAGGCCGAAATCCAGCCCGCCAAGCGCCGCCGCCCCGTGATGTGGCTGGCGGCGGCTTCGGTGGCGCTGCTGGTGCTGCTGGGCGCGGCCGGCTGGCTGCTGCTGGGTGGCGGCTCGGGCCCCGCGGCCCGGCCCGAGCTGGCCGCTACGACACCCGCCCCGGAGCCCGCCCGCGGGTCGGCCCCCGGCACATCGGCAGCCGGTGAGGTCGCGGCCGAAACAAATACGGCTGACCAGCAGGAACTTTTGGCCGCCGCTGAAAAAAATAATACGGCCCAGGCAACGCCGGAGGCAGCTGCCCCATCTGGCCCCTCAGAAGCAACTGCCACCGTTTCGGCCTCCGGGCCGGCCGCCTTAGTGGCCACTACGGTTCGCGCTGCGGCGGCCCGGCCCGGGGGTGTACAACCCGGTCCGGCCGCCGACCGCCGGCCCCCGACCAGTTCGGCAACGGTTGCTTCACATCTGCCGGCAAACGAGCCGGCCTCGGTAACGGCCCTGGCCGCCACCACGCCCGAACTGCCCGAGCCTAAATGGGTAGCCCAGCAGCGGCCCGCCGCCCTGCCCACCGCCACGGCGGCCCTTACCGGCCCCATTGAGGTGGAAGTCCGGCCCGCTTATGATGCCCCCATGGCGGAGACGCCTGCCCGCCGCCGCGGTCTGGTGGCCGTGCTGCGGCAAGTGCGCAATGTGGTGCAGGGCGAGCCGGTGAGCCTGACCGCCGCCGGTCTGCCCGAAACGGTAACCGTACAGGCCCGCCTGGCCGGCCGCACCCTCACTAAAACCATTCAACTATAGATGACAGGTCTTAGGGACTTAGGGTTTAGGGCTTAGAAGAGAGTAGGATTCAACCTATTCGAATTCGCCATAAATCCTCGAAAACTAAGCCCTAAGTCCCTAAGCCCTAAAACCTAACTCCCATGAAACGCTTCCTCCTGCTTCCGCTGCTGACGATGCTGCTGGCCCTGGTTTCGACGACCGGCTCGGCCCGCGCCCTGAACGCCCCCCTGAACGACGACACTATTGTGGTGCGCCTGCCCAACCAGGCCACGATGACGCTGTATGTGAAAGACCGGGCCCAGCTGCGCGAGCTGCGCAACTACAAGCTCGACTCGCTCATGGTGCTGCTCGACACCTACATTGCCCAGGCCGAAAAGGCCAGCAAAAACTCCACTTCCGAGCAGGTGACGATGGAGTTCTACCCCGCTAAAGACCAGCCCGGCAAGAAGGTGCCCGAGCAAATCCGCATCACGATGCACAACGACCAGACCACCGACCGGCCCGCCAAAAAGGGCGACCGGGTGGACGTGAGCGTGGGCCGGGTGTTTGGCGTGACAGTGGAGGAAAGCAACACCGACGGCAACGACCGGGTGTCGGTGCGGGTGGGCTCGTCGGCCAAGTCCGACTCGATCCGGACGGCCGAGCGCAAGGCCAAGCAGGAAGAAAGGGCCAACCGGGCCGTGCACAGCAACTTCGATATCGACCTGGGTTTGAACGCGCTGACCAACAAGCAGCGCGACATCAACGGCAACTCGCTGGACCTGCGGCCCGTGGCCTCGCGCTACATCAGCCTCAACTGGCACTACGATATCCGGCTGGGCCGCAAGGGTTCGCCCCTCTACCTGCGTACCGGCCCCGAACTGGCCTTCAACAACTACATGCTCGACAACAACTACCAGTTCGTAAACCAGAAGGGCGTGAACCAGCCGGACGTGACGGTGCTGCAAAAACCCGCCGAAGCCGGCCGTAATCTGGAGAAAAGCAAGCTGGCGGTTTCCAGCCTCAACCTGCCGCTGATGCCCATGCTCAGCTTCCGGGACAAAGAGGGCAAAGACAGCTTCCGCATCGGGGCCGGCGGGTTTGTAGGCTACCGGCTGGGCTCGCACACCAAGCTCAAGTACGAGGAGGACGGCAACACCAAGAAAGACAAGGACCGCGGCAGCTACAACCTCACCGACTTCCAGTACGGCGTGCAGGGCACCATCGGCATCCGCAGCATCGACCTGTTTGCCAAGTACAACCTCAACCACACGTTCAAAGATAACCGCGGCCCCCAGGCCAACACCATCAGCTTCGGCCTCTCGATTCTGCAATAGAAAGTTAAAAGCTCCACAGCAAAAACGGCCACCTGAACTGTCCTTACACAGGACGTTCAGGTGGCCATTTTTACTGTTCAACTCAACCCTCAACTGTTTCGAAAGAAGTTGTCGAGCAGAATGGCAGCCGACACGGCTACGTTGAGGCTCTCGGCCTGGCCGCGGCCGGGAATGTGCAGGCGCTGGGTGAGGCAGGCCTCGACGGGCGGTGTGAGACCGTGGCTTTCGGAGCCCATGATGAGCACGCCGCTGGGTTGCAGCGTGAGGCGGTGCACGTTGTCGCCGTGCAGGTCGGCGCCGTACACGGGCAGCCCGACGGGCAGCGTGGCCAGCCAGGCGGGCAAGTCGCGCTGCCAGACGGGCACGCGGGTGAACGAGCCCATGGTGGCCACCACCGTCTTGGGGGCCCAGGGGTCGGCGCAATTCTCGGAGCAGACTACGCCGGCCAGGCCGTACCAGTCGGCCAGGCGGATGAGCGTGCCCACGTTGCCGGGGTCGCGCACGTCGTCGAGGGCCAGCAGCAGCTGGTTGGGGGCCGGGTGCAGGGGCGGCTCGGCGGGCAGGCGGGCCACGGCCAGGGCCGTGTTGTTGGTGCTCAGCGAGCTGAGGCGGGTCAGCTCGCCCTCGGAAACCAGGTCGAGCGGGACGGTGGCGGGCAGCTCGGCGGCAATTTTATCGGCAAATTCGGGCGTCGCTATCAGCCGTTCGGTCAGAATCCCGGAACTTAGCAGCTCGCGCACGCTCTTGCCACCTTCCACCAGGAAAGCGCCGTGGCGGGTGCGGTACTTCTTTAGGTGCAGCGCGTGCACGTATTTCGCTACTGCTTTTGAAACCATTGGCACCTTTTGAAACCCCGTTGGGGCGAAATTTTACGCTGAATAAACTGCCCCGGCTGCGGCGGCTGGCCCTGGCGGGCCTGCTGCTGGCCGGCGGCGGACTGGTAGGCTGTTCGCCGCTGCGGCTGCTGAAGCCCGGCCAGCGCCTGCTGGACGACGTGGACATCCAGGGCACCGAGAAGGCCGACCCCGAGCGGCTGGCGGCCCTGGTGCAGCAGCAGCCCAACAGCACCTTCCCGCTGCCAAAGGTAACCATCTACCAGTTTGGCCGCTCGTTTTACAACCCCGAGCGCATTGCCGGCAAGCTGGCCGACACCCAGGCCCGCTACGCCCGCCAGATTGCCGAGGCCGGCACCGACTCGGCCCAGGTGGGCCGGCTGCTGCGCAAGCGCGAGCAGAAGGAGCGCCGCTACCAGCTGGCCCTCGACAAAGGCAACGCCATCATGCGCCTGGGCGAGCCGCCCGTAGTCTACGATTCCTCGCTCACGGCTGCCTCGGTGCAGCAGCTGAGCGTTTATCTGAAATCGAAGGGTTTTTTCCGCAGCTCGGTTACCGTTACCGATACCGTGCCCACGCGCCGGTTTACACCGCTACGGCTGCTGGCCCTGCAGTCGCCCTACACCGCCGACTCGCAGCGCGTTACGGTTACCTACCACGTGCAGGAGGGGCCGGCTTTCCACTACTCGCAGCTCGATGATGAGGTGGCCGACTCGCTGGTGGCCCGGCGGGTGCGGGCGGCCCGGCCCCAGAGCCTGCTGCGGGTGGGCGACCAGTACGACGAGGAGGTAATCGGGGCCGAGCGCGGGCGGCTGGAAACGCTGCTCAAAAACCAGGGCTACTACGATTTCCGCCAGCAGTACATCACCTTCGAGGCCGATACCAGCTTCCGGCCCACCACCGTGCGCCTGCGCACGCTCGTGGCCGACCCGGCCCGCGGTGAGCACAAGCGCTACACGCTGCGCCACGTCGATTTCGTCAGCGACGCGGGTATTGTGCGCTTCGGCCGTACCCGCGACACGCTCGTGCGCGACTCGGTGAACTACCTGGCCTACCGCCACCGCATCAGCCCCCGCGCCCTCGACCGCAAGCTGGCGCTGCGGCCCAACGAGCCCTACAGTCTCCTCAAAACCCAGCGCACGCAGCGGCAACTCAGCAGCCTGGACATGTTCCGCTTTACCACCATCACCTACCGGCGGGTGCGCGGCCCGGAGGCCCCCGCCGACTCGGCCCAGGGCCTGCTCGACGCCACCGTCAGTGCCGCGCCGGCCAAGAAATTTCAGGAAACCACCGAATTCGGCGGCACCTACGTGGCCCAGGAAGTGGGTCCTTTCGGCAACGTACGCCTGAAAATCCGCAACGTGTTTGGCGGGGCCGAAATCCTGGAATTCGGCGTGCGGGCTGGTTTTGAAGGCCAGTACGACATTACGGGTACGCAGGGAAGCGACCAGAAAGCGCTGCCCCACGAACTGACCACCCAGCTCGGGGCCAACGTCAACCTGGTGTTGCCGCGGTTTCTGGTGCCCTGGCGGATGGGGCCGCGGCTGGGCGAGTACAACCCGCGCACCCGCATCAATGCCTCCTACACCTATGTAAACCGGCCCGACTACACCCGCACCAATGCCGAGGGCACGTTCGACTACATCTGGCAGCGCTCGGCCTTCCACCAGTACGTGCTCACGCCCATCGACCTGAGCATTATCCGCACGGCCAACGTCAGCGCCCGGTTCGATTCCATTTTGCAGAACCTGCTTATCCGCAACGGCTCGCCGCTATTCCGCAGCTTCGATAACCTGTTCATCCCCAGCATCAACGCCACTTCGCTCTACAACTCCAACGACTTCAACGAAACCCGCGACGCGCGCTACCTGCGGCTGTTTGCCGAAGTGGGCGGCCTGAGCCGGGGCCTGTTTCAGAAGCAGCCGCTGCTCACCGATACCCGCGACCTGCGCAAGAGCGACCTCAAAGTCTACGACTTTGCCAAGCTCACGGCCGATTACCGCCGCTACTACAAGCTCACCTCCGACTCGTACCTGGTGTACCGGCTGGCCGGGGGCGCCGTGGCGGCCCTGACCCCGACCAAGCTAACCACCATTGGCCGCGACGGCAGCCAGAGCACCAGCACGTCCTTCCTGATTCCGTACGACAAATACCTGTTCTCGGGCGGCAGTTCCAGCGTACGGGCCTGGAAGCCGCGCCGGCTGGGCGCGGGCTCGTTTACCCAGTATAAATTCGACCCCAAAGACCCCACCCAGCCGCTGATTATAGATGGCCGGCGGGTGCGCGACTACAACCTCGAACAGCCCGGCGAGTTGCTGCTCGAAGGCAACATTGAGTACCGCTTCCCGCTTTACAACTTCATCAAGGGCGCCGTATTCACCGATTTCGGCAACGTCTGGACGCTCCGCTCCGACCCGCGGCCGGGGGCGCAGTTCCGGTTCAACCAGTTTTACCGGCAGTTTGCGGTGGGCTCGGGCTTCGGCTTCCGCTTCGATTTAAGCTTCCTGATTATGCGCCTCGACATAGCCACCAAGGTGTACGACCCCGCCGCCCCCGGCAGCAAGTGGGCCATCCGCAACTTCAGCTTCCGCGAAGACCAAACGGCCTTTAATCTGGGCATCGGGTATCCGTTCTAAACGGCCAAAAAGCCCGTCATCCTGCTTTAGGATGACGGGCTTTTCTATGCTCAGCGCTGTGACAGACGTTGTGGCAGACGTCAGGGCTGGCTTTGTGGCGCCGGCGCCATCAGGACCTCAGCATGTCAAACCCACCAGCTCACTATTTCACCAACTCACCTAATATCCTAGCAACTCGGCCAGGGTGGTGGCTACTTTGTCGGGGTTGGGCAGCATCTGGCGTTCCAGCTCCACGTTGAGGGCAATGGCGGGCAGGTTGGCGGCGCCGAGCGTGAACACCGGCGCGTCGAGTTGCCGGAAGCAGTGGCGCTGGATGCGGCCGGCCAGGCTCTCGGCGAAGGAGTTCATGAGTGGCTCCTCCGTCAGCACCAGAGCTTTGCCATGGCGGCGCACTGCCGCCTGCACGGCGTCCCAGTCGAGGGGGTTGAGGGTGCGCAGGTCCAGGATTTCGACCTGGCCGGGGAACTGCCGGCTGGCCGTGCGGGCCCAGTGCACCCCCATGCCGTAGGTGACGACCACGCAGGTTTCGCCGTTGGCGAGCTTCTGCGCATCGGACTGCTGGAAGACGTTGGCCTTGCCCAGTGGGATAACGTAGCCAGCGGCCGGCTCGGTGGTTTTGGCCTCCTCGGTACCGGGAACCTTGCTCCAGTACAGGCCCTTGTGTTCGAGCAGCACCACGGGGTTGGGGTCGAGGAAGGCGGCGCGCAGCAGGCCCTTCATGTCGGCCGCGTTGCTGGGGTACACCACTTTAATGCCCCGGATGGTGAGCAGCGTGCTTTCAATAGAGCCCGAGTGGTAGGGCCCGCCCCCGCCGTAGGCCCCGATGGGCACCCGAATCAGGCTCTGCACCGGAAACTGCCCGTTGCTCAGGTAGCACGACTTACTGAGCTCCTCCACCAGCTGGTTGAGGCCGGGCCAGATGTAGTCGGCAAACTGAATTTCGACGATGGGCTTGGCTCCCACGGCGCTCATGCCGGCCGTGCTGCCAATAATATAGGCTTCCTGAATGGGCGTATTGAACACCCGGGCGTCGCCGTACTTTTTAGCCAGCAGGGCGGCCTCGCGGAACACGCCGCCCAGCTCGCCGCCCACGTCCTGACCGTAGAACAGGGCCTCCGGGAACTCGCGCAGAATGTCGTCGACGGCGTGCAGGGCGGCATCTACCATCAGGGCCTTTTCGGCGCCGGCCGGGGCCCGCTCGCCGGTTTCCTGGGTTACGGCCGGCGGGGCAAACTCGTGGTCGGCGAAGGTAGCCGGGTCGGGGTTTGCAGCGGTCAGGGCGCGCTCGTAGTCGGCCTGCACGGTGGCGCGGGCCTCGTCGGCCAACTGCTGCAACTCGTCTTCGGCGAAGCCCAAAGCCAGCAACTGCTCATGGAAACGGGGCAGCGGGTCGTTCAGGGTATGCTGGGCCAGGTCGTCGCCGCGGTACCACTCGCGGCGCACGCCGCTGGTATGGTGGCCCAGCAGCGGGCACTTGGCATGCACCAATACCGGCCCGCGGCGGGCCCGTACGTGGGCGGCAGCCTCCTGCATGGTGGCGTAGCTGGCCAGGAAATCGGCCCCGTCAGTCTGCAAACGGTGCAGGCCCTTGAAACCGGCGGCAAACTCGTAGGCGGTCATCGTGCGCATCTCCCGGCCGGTGGCCGAAATGCCCCAGTCGTTGTCCTGCACCAGAAAGAGGATGGGCAGCTGGTGCAGCGCGGCCATTTGCAGCGCCTCGCTCACCTCGCCTTCGGTCATGGCCCCGTCGCCAATCGAGCAAATTACCAGCGGGTTGGCACTGTGCTCATTGGCCGGCACCGCGCCGTACAGGCCGGGTGCCGACTGGCCGCTTTCGTAGAAGTCGCGCGGGTCGGCCTGCAACATCCCCACCTGCTGGCTTTCCAGGTACTTGATGCCCTGGGCCACGCCGGTGGCCGGAATGGCCTGCATGCCGGTGGCTGAGCTCTGGTGCGGAATCGTGGGGAAACCGGCCCGGCGCAGCGAAGGGTGCGAGTAGTAGGTGCGGCCGCCCGAAAACGGGTCGTCGCGCTTGGCCATGAGCTGGAGCATGAGCTCGTAGGGCTGCATGCCGATGCCGAGCAGCATGGCGTCGTCGCGGTAGTAGGGTGCGGCGTAGTCGTGGGGGCCCAGGCAGGTGGCGGCGGCCAGCTGAATGGCCTCGTGGCCCCGGGCCGTGGCGTGTACGTACTTGGCCGTCACGGCCTTGTTTTCCTCGTAGAGGCGGGCCAGCTCGTCGCCGGTGCGCATGAGGCGGTAGGCGCGGCGCAGCAGGTCGGGTTGGGGGGCCTGGGTGGTGGCAAAGTCGGTTTCCGGGGTGGGAGCAGTTGCGGTGGTCATGGGCGGAGGATGGGTGCTGGCACAAAGGTACGCACGGGGAAGCAGGGGGATGGTAGGCAGGCCACTCCGAAGTCTGGCTGGTCCCGGCAAGCCGCGTACATTCGTTCTTTACCCGCTTGCAAGCCTTCTCCCGCATGGCTCTCGACCTCACCCTAACTGCCCTGCCGGCTGCCGCCCGGTTTGCCCTCGACAAAGCCCGCGCCCGCGCCGAATACGCCGCCGAATTTGACAAGATTCTGGAGCCGGACAAGTTGCGACAGCACTTGGTGATGATTCGCCGGAGCTCCAACGGCACCCCGGAAGCCCTGCTACTAGAGCTGCTGGCCGATGCCGAGCAATTACGGCCGCTGCCACTGCCCGAGCCGCCCGAGTTTTACAGCTACTCGCGGGGCTACGCGACACTAGACCACTTGCTGGCTGCCTGGCTGCAAGCCCGCGGGCAGCCGCGCCAGTTGGGCAACTATGTTTTTTACAGCGGCACTCCACTTGATACCAACGGGCAGCACGCGTATTTCCACTATTTGCGGCCCGCGCAAGTTCAGGGCATTGACCATATCCTGAGGCAGGCAAAATTTGCCGACCTGCTGGGGCATTACGACTACGAGCGGCTGTCTGAACAGGGCGTCTATAAGCTGACCCGCCCGGAGCACCTGCCTTACCTGGAAGAAGAATACGCGGCCTTGCGGGCCTTTTTTGGGGCAGCACAGGCGGCGGAGGCGTTTATGCTAATTGAGTTGGTGTGAGCCCTGCGCTTTGCCGACCGCTTTGTTGCAGCAACCCCAGAGAACTTCAGACTATCTCACCCATTTTCCATCTCGCCTTGAGCCCTACCCTCCTATTCTCCCAAGCCACCCCCGCCGACCTGCCAGCCCTTAACCGCCTCGTCAACCGGGCCTACCGGGGCGAAACCTCGCAACAGGGCTGGACTACCGAAGCCGCGCTGCTCGCCGGCCAGCGCACCGATGAAGCGGACCTGCGCGAGCAGCTCGAAAAGCCCGGCGCGCAGTTTCTGCTGGCCCACCGCACTACGGATGACGAATTGGTGGGCAGCGTGTTTCTACAGCAGCAGGGCCCCGAACTGTATTTGGGCATGCTCTCGGTCGAGCCCACCCAGCAGGCCGGCGGCATCGGCCGGCAGCTGGTGCAGGCCGCCGAAAGCCACGCCCGCGCCCTGGGCTGCCACGCCGTGCGCATGACCGTTATTTCCGTGCGCCACGAGCTACTAGCCTGGTACGAGCGGCTGGGTTATGCGCGCACTTCTGAAACCGTGGCCTTCCCCACCGATACCCGCTTCGGTGTACCACTCCTGGCCGAGCCACTGGTACTGCTGGTGCTGCGGAAAGTGGTGAATGAGTGACTTGGTGAATGAGTGAACCCACCTGTCATCCTGAGCATGTGGCGCATCAAGCCAGCGACGAAGGACCTTATCACCTTGGAACGACCGTAATAACGACTTGCTCCAACGTAGTAAGGTCCTTCGTCGCTGGCTTGATGGGCCACATGCTCAGGATGACAGGTGGGTTCACTCATTCACCAAGTCACTCATTCACTGCCTCCCACCACCTTTGCTGCGGCAGCGGGCGGCCGTCGAACGTCACCGATTGCCCCAACTCGGGCGTGGTAATGGGTTGGCCCAGGCGGGCGGCTTCGGCGGTGGCGCGGCGGGGCGGCTCGTTCCAGGGGTGGTTGGCCTCGGTGAAGGCGCCCCAGTGCACGGGCAGCATCACGGCGGCGCGCACGTCGCGGGCGGCCTGCACGCTTTGTTCGGGCCGCATGTGGATGTCGGCCCAGTGTGGGTCGTACTGCCCGCATTCCATCAGCCCCAGATCGAAGGGGCCGTGCTGGCGGCCGATGGCGGCAAAGTGCGGGCCGTAGCCACCGTCGCCGCTATAAAAGGCGCGCCGGGTGGCCGATTTCACCACCCAGGAGCTGAACGACGTGGTGTTGCGGTTGGTGAGCCCGCGGCCCGAAAAGTGCCGCGCCGGGGTGCTCACGATGGTCAGGCCCGCCACCCGCACCGAGTCGTTCCAGTCCAGCTCGCGGATGCGGGCCGTATCGACGCCCCAGGCCCGCAGGTGGGCCGCTACGCCCAGCGGCACAATGAACAGGCGGGTTTTGTGGCGCAGCTGGCGGATGGTTTCGTAATCGAGGTGGTCGTAGTGGTCGTGGGAGATGAGCACGGCCGTGATGGGCGGCAGCTGCGCGGCATAGATGGGCACGCGGGGGTTGTAACGCTTGGGCGTGGCCCACGATACGGGCCCCATATCCTGGCCCAGCATAGGGTCGAACAGCACATTCTGCCCCCCGATTTCGAGCAGGCTGGCCGAGTGGCCGAACCACGTTACGCGCAGCAACTCGGGCGCTTTGCCCACGAGGCGCAGCGAATCGAGCAGCTGCATGGGCAGCGGGCCGGGCGGCTTGCGGCCGGGCGTTTTGTTGAACAGAAACTCCCACAGCACGCTCGCCATGCCGCGGCCCGTGGTGAGTTCGGTGGGTAGCCAGGGGTAGTAGAACTTGCCATCCTTATAATGGCCGCTGCGGGCGTAGCCGGCCTTTTCGGCTTTGGTGGGCGTGCCGCCAAGCTGCGGGCTCAGCCCCGCGAAAGCCACACCAGCCAGTAGCAGCGCGGCCAGCAGGCTTAATGTTATTTTACGGGTGAGATGGCGGGATTTGGGCATCAGGTTCGGGGCAAATAAGAATCGTACCGTGTACTGTACGTTGTGTAATCAGGCTGGGGAGCGGGCGAGAGACGCACTAGCTGACGTCTCGTCGTTGATCGGCACCCATAAGCACCAACAGCAGCGCCGAGGAAACGTCAACTAATACGTCTTTCCCCTGTTCTTGCTTAACTCCAATAAAGCAGCCGGCCAACGGAAAGTTTTACCTTTGCCATAATGCCCGATTTGCCCGCTTCCGCCCCCTCGCCCTTTCCCACCCCGCCCACCGGCCTGCCCCGCTTCCGCGACACCGTGGAGGCCTGGATGCGCCTGTTTCAGGACTGGCTCTGCCAGCAGCTCGAAGCCACCGACGGCACCGGCCGCTTCCGCGAAGATGCCTGGCTTCACCACAGCGGCGGCGGCGGCCGCTCGCGGGTGCTCACCGAAGGCACCCTCATCGAGAAAGGCGGCGTAAACTTCTCGGCCGTGGAGGGCCGCATGAGCGAGGCCGCCGCCCGGCAGCTGCTCATGCCCTCGCCCGACTACTTCGCCACCGGCGTAAGCGTGGTGCAGCACCCCGGTAGCCCGCTGGCGCCCATTTCGCACATGAACGTGCGCTACTTCGAGGCCGGCAACGGCGAGGCCTGGTTTGGCGGCGGGCTCGATCTGACGCCCATTTACGTGGATGTGGCCCAGGCCCGCTGGTTTCACGAGCAGATTGCCCAGGTCTGCCGCCAGCACGGCGCCGGCTACTATGCCCGCTTTAAAAAGTGGGCCGACGAGTACTTCTACCTGCCCCACCGCCAGGAAACCCGCGGCGTGGGCGGTATCTTCTTCGACCGGCTTATTGTGGGCCAGGAGGCCGATGCCGAGCACCTGTTTGCCTTCGTGCGGGCCGTGGGCGAGGTGTACGGCCGCAGCTACTGCGCCCTGCTGCGCCAGAACGCCGGCCAAAACAACACCGAGGCCCAGAAAAAGTGGCAGCTGGTGCGCCGCGGCCGCTACGCCGAGTTCAACCTGGCCATCGACCGCGGCACCCGCTTCGGCCTCGAAACCGGGGGCCGCACCGAAAGCATCCTCATGAGTCTGCCGCCCCAGGCCGAGTGGCACTACAATTTGCAGCCCGCCGCCGGCTCGGCCGAAGCCGCCACCCAGCAGTGGCTGCGCCCCGGCCTCGACTGGCTGAACGCCACCGAAACCCAGGGTCCGACAACCGACCTTACCACTGCTGAAACTGCCGCCCAGTGATAGCGCAGTTGCAGGCCCTGGACCGCTGGCTGCTGGTGGCGGCCAACTCCCACCGCTCGCCCGCCCTCGATAAGTGGATGGTGTTTTTTACGGAGCGCTTCGTGTGGTTTCCGGCCTATTTCGTGCTGCTGATAGTGCTGGGCTACCTCTACGGCCGCCGCGCCCTGCTGCTGCTGCCGCTGCTGGGCGCCAGCGTCGCCCTGGCCGATGTCATTTCCAGCCGCTTCTTCAAGCCCTACTTCGCCCGCCTGCGCCCCTGCCACGACCCCGACCTGTCGGCCGCGCTTAACCTGGCCAATGGCTGCGGCGGGCAGTTCGGCTTTCTGTCGTCGCACGCGGCCAATGCCTTTGCCCTGGCCGTGTTTATTGCCCTGGTGCTGCCCCGGCGCTACCGGGTGGCCAAGTGGCTGCTGTTCCTTTGGGCCGCCGTGGTGTGCTACAGCCGCATGTACCTGGCCGCCCACTACCCCACCGACATCCTGGCCGGGGCCCTGCTGGGCTCGCTCACGGCCTGGGCCTGCGCCACCGCTTATAAACGGCTGGCCGCCCGCTGGTGGCCCCTGGAAACGGCCGCCGAAGCCGCCTGATTTACGCTTGCCAGGCAGAGGCCGCTACCTGAAAAGGCCGCTGATGGTTTCATCAGCGGCCTTTTCAATCTCAGATTCTGCGGGCCGTACTTACTCGGCGGGCTGGCGGTTACCAGTGTGGCCGTCGCCCTCGTCGCCGTGGCCGGGCTGGCTGGTGTACTTGGAGTTGTGGCGGTCGTCCTGGGAAAGGGAGCGGTTAAGGTCGACTGAGGTCTTGATTTTGCCGTCTTCGTCGCGGCGGATGTAGCGCTTGTCGCCTTCGTTGGGCTCGATTAGTTCGCGTTTCGACATGGTAGAGAGAGTATTGGTGCAGTTTCTTGTACGGCAGAGCCAAGCCTGGAGTTGACTGCCTGCGTTCCGCACGTCACGCTACATTGCATTGAATCAGACTGTTGCAATCACCACAGCACTTCCGGTTTCGGATTCAGCACGGAAACCAATGCTCGACAAGAATTAGTTTTCCGCGGTCAAAAATCAGGTTTAGCGTCCCATCTGCTGTTTCGCCGTTGCCCATCAGGTAGGTAAAGGAAATTTCCTGTAAGGCGGCCGACATGGCGGCTGGTCTGACACTACGGACCGCATTTGGAAATACCCGCGCCACATCCTGAAGCGTAGTGTGCTGGTTCAGCACCAGTTTTCCCAGCTTGCCGCTGAACCGGCCATTGCGCACATCCATTGCCCCCAGCGCCGCCTGGTTACCCGCTACCTCATACTGGGTGCCGCCGTAGTACCACATATCGCCGGGTAGCGGCAGATCGTCGCTTAGCTGGCTGCCGCACTCCACGGCCCCCCGCGCTACGCTGTCGGGCTGGCCCAGCTGCCGCGTGAGCTGCGACACAGTAATCTGCTCGGAAGGCAGCCCGAAAAACACCAGCATTTTGTAGGTTATCTGCTCCGCCTCAATGGCGGGGTTTGGGACCGGGCGCGGGGTGGCTGTATCGGCCGGTACGGGGGTCGGGGCGGGCTTTTCAAACGACCTGCTGATAGTAGGTGCCGTTACTCCCTCAGCGGGCAACGTATCTTCTGATTGACAGGCGCTGAACCCGACGGCCCAGAGTAACAGGAGAGTTGTTGCCGGTTTTCGCATGAGTGGCGGAATGTTGAGCGGTAGTAAGTTGAGCAGGAATTTGCGATTCAACTACCTTGGAAGCAGGCGCTAAATATCTGCCTAAATCTACCACCGCGCAACTATGCCTGAACGCCGCTTCCTCTTCCTGCTGGGCAGCACCCGCCGCGCCGGCAACAGCGAATTGCTGGCCCGCCACGCCGCCGGATTCCTGCCCGCTTCGGTGGAGCAGCAGTGGCGGTTTCTGCCCGATTACCCCCTGCCCCCCTTCGCGGATTTACGCCACGACCAAGGCTACTCCGCTCCCACCGCCGGCCCCGAAAAAACCCTGCTCGACGCCACCCTGGCCGCTACCGATTTGGTGCTGGTGTCGCCGCTCTACTGGTACGCCCTCTCCACGCCCGCCAAGCACTACCTCGATTACTGGAGCGCCTGGCTGCGCCTGCCCGGCCTGGATTTCCGGGCCCTGATGCGGGGTAAAGCGCTGTGGTCGGTGGTGGCCGGCAGCGGCCCGGCCGCCGAGGCCCGGCCGCTCCAGGATGCGCTGCAACTCACGGCCGCCTACATGGGCATGCGCTGGGGGGGCGGCCTCTACGGCAACGGCTCGCGCCCCGGCGACGTGCGCCAGGACGCGGCGGCGTGGCAGGCGGCCACGCGGTTTTTCACTCCCGCGATAAAGCATGCCTAAAAGCTTGCGGCGCTACTTCAGCAGCGGATACAGCGCGTCGCCGATTTTCTCCAGGTCGCCGGTATCGGTGTTGCAGAGCATGATGAGGGTCGTGCGGAAATCGGGGCTGACGAGCAGCGCCGAGTTGAAGCCCTCGATGCTGCCGCGGCGCTCCAGCACCGGTTGCGCGAAGGTGCGGTTGTTGACGTAGAAGCCGATGCTGGGGCGGCCCCGGGCATAGTCGAGGTAGGCGGGCTGCTGGGGCTTGATGAGCAGCTGGGCCGTGGTTTGGGGCCGCAGCAGCCGGTGGGTGCGCAGGGCTTCCACGAGCTTGCCCAGGTCGGCCGCCGTGGAGTACACGGCCCCCGCGCCGGCGTAGTTGGCCAGCTCCCGGTTATCGTTTTTCAACGGTTCCTGCTTACTATTCTCCCCAAAAGAGTAGTTGTGGTAGCCGTAGGCCAGGTTGGCGATGATGCGCTGGTCGGTCAGCACGCCCGTATTTTTCAGGCCCAGCGGCGTCAGAATAAGCGCTTGCAGCAGCGCCGGGTACGGCCGGCCGCTCACGGCTTCCAGCACCCGGGTCAGCAGGATGTAATCGACGTTGTTGTAGTTGAAGCCGGGGGCGGTTTTGGTTTCATCCCGCACCACGTAGGCCCGCACGAATTCCAGGGTGGTCAGCCGGGCGGCGTAGGCCTGCACGGGCTCGTTTTTCAGGCCCGAATAGTGCGTCAGCAAGTCCAGCAGCGTAACGTTCTGGCAGTTGGCGGGCAGCTCGGGCAGATAGGCCGCCGCTTTATCCGTCAGTTTCAGCCGGCCCTGCTCTTGTAATTGCAGCGTTAGCAGGGCCGTGAACGTCTTGGTCATCGACGCAATCGGGAACCGGGTGCTGTCGGTAATCGGCACGGCAAACTGCAAGTTGGCGTAGCCTCTATTGACGCGAGCCACCACCCGGCCGTTTGTTATAGCCAGCACCGCGCCGTTGAAATGGCCGGCTTGGTACTCAGCCGTCAGCACCGAATCGAGGCGGGTTTGGGCGGCGGCGGACCGGGTTAGCAACAGTACAAAGGGCAGGAGCAGCAGGTAGCGCATAGGGCCGGAAATGTACGATGTTCCCGCACATTCCCAGAGTTGCAAAACCCTGCTTAGCCCCTGCTTACCAGCGAAGCGCCCTTACTTTCCGAGCAGCCTGGCCACGTACTTGCCCACGATGTCGAACTCCAGGTTCACCCGGTCGCCGGGTTGCAGGTGCTGGAAGGTGGTGTGCTCGTAGGTGTAGGGAATGATGGCCACCGAGAAGCCGTCGTCGGTGCTGTTGAAGCAGGTGAGGCTGGTGCCGTTGATGCAGATGGAGCCCTTTTCGACCGTTACGCGGCCGGGGCCGGCTTCGTGGCGGAAGCGGTAGAGCCAGGAGCCGTTCTGGTCTTCCACCGACTCGCAGGTGGCCGTCAAATCTACGTGGCCCTGCACGATGTGGCCGTCGAAGCGGCCGTTGGCGGCCAGGCAGCGCTCCAGATTTACGCGGCGGCCGGGTACCCAGGTGCTGAGGTTGGTCTTTTGCAGCGTCTCGTCGATGGCCGTAACGACGTGGGTGCCGGCCATGCCGTCAACCGCCACTACCGTCAGGCAAACGCCGTCGTGGGCCACGCTCTGGTCGATTTTCAGCTCCGAGGCGAAGTCGGACTCAACCGTAAAGTGGATGTTGGTGCCCTCGCGGCGCACGGCAGTAATAGCGCCTAAAGTTTCGATGATGCCAGTGAACATTAATCGCAGATGATGCAGATGAAGCCGCGGATAGCGCAGATTCGTTCTGAGTTGAGATGAAAAGGATTTGTTCTGATGAGCAGGAAATACGCGCTAAAGAAGTTGTCCTTTAAGTGGCGCGCGGAGTATTGACGAAGCGTTTATGCGTAAGGCGGTGCTCACCGAAGTTTAGCAGCAGCGCTGTTTCAAGTTGATAAGCGTGCAGGTAGTTCAAAACCTGAGCGTGGTGCAGGGTGGTAATTTCGCTTAGAGCTTTCAGCTTAACCAATACCGTATTTTCCACTAAAAAGTCAACCCGCCGGCTCCCAACATGTTCGCCGCGGTAAATCAGCGGCAATTCCAGTTCCCGCTCGAAAGTCAAACCACTTTCCCGCAGTTCAATGGCCAGACAGCGCTGATACACCACCTCCGGAAAGCCCAGCCCCAATTGCGTATGCACACGCATAGCTGCCCCAATAATATTCCCGGTCAGCTCCTTGTGCTTGTATTCCTCCATATCAAGTAAGTCAAATCACTTATCTGACACAACCAATCTACCAGCAGAACGAATCCAATTTATCCAAAATCCAGAACGAATCTGCGTCATCTGCGGCTTCATCTGCATCATCTGTGATTTATTTACCGCGGCCCTCGATGATGATTTTGAGCGTGTAGAGCAGCACCCGGAAGTCCATGGCCAGGCTCATGTTTTCGATGTAGAGGATGTCGAATTTGAGGCGCTCGACCATTTGCTCGACGGTTTCGGCGTAGCCGTACTTCACCTGCCCGAGGCTGGTGAGACCGGGCCGGACGCGGTGCAGGTGGCGGTAATGGGGCGCGAGCACCACAATCTGGTCGATGAAGAAGCGGCGCTCGGGGCGCGGGCCCACGATGCTCATGTCGCCCTTGATGACGTTCCAGAACTGAGGGAGCTCGTCGAGGCGCACCTTGCGCATAAAGCGGCCCCAGCGCGTTATGCGCGGGTCGTGGTCGGAGGAGAGGGCCGGGCCCTGCTTCTCGGCGTCGACGAACATCGAGCGGAACTTGTAGATGCGGAACGGCACGGCGTTGCGCCCGATGCGCTCCTGGGAGTAGAATACCGGGCCCGGCGACGAGAGCCGGACCATGAGGGCCGTAAAAGCGTACACCGGCCAGGCCAGCAGCAGAAACAGCACCGAACCCACCACATCAATCAGGCGCTTGGCCACCCGCTGCCACAGCGGCAGCAGATCCTGCTTGATGTCGATGAGCGGCGTGCCGAACACGTGGCTCACTTTCACCGAGCCCAGCAGAATCTGGTAGAGGTCGGGCAGGATGCTGACGCGGGCGGATGTGCCGTCGAGCAGGGTCAGGATTTCTTCGATGATGCGGTGCTCGCCGGGCTCAATGGCAATCACAATCTGCTCGATGTTCCGCTCACTCACCAGCTCGGGCAGGCGGCGGTACGAGCCCAGTTCGGGCAGCTCGGTGGCCAGCTCGGGGCAGACGTTTGGGCCCAGCGGCGTGAAACCTACCAGCCGCAGGCCCAGGTGGCGGCCGGTGCGGCCCAGGTCGCGGGCCGTGTCGCGGGCCAGCGCGCCCGAGCCCACCAGCAGCGTATTAAAGCTGATAACGCCCCCGCGTACCAGCCGCTGCACGCTATGCACGGCCCAGAGGCGCAGCACGGCCGTAATGGCAAAGTGCAGCAGGAAGTAGGCCGAAATGGTTTTGTAGTAGCTGCGGTAGTTCTGCACGCCCTGGTCGTCGAGCAGCAGCACAAAGAAGATGAGCACGGCCCCCAGCACCGACACGCGGGCCAGCCGGATGAGCTCGGCCAGCCGCGACTTGCGGAAAATGTCGTTGTACTCGCCCATCAGCGCGTACAGGCCCGTCCAGAAGGCGGCAATCATCAGGGCCGCGCCCGCCAGGAAGGCGGCATCGGCGGCGAAATGGTAGTCGGCATCGGGGCTGATTTCGCGCAACAGGTACTTGCGAACCAGAAAAAAGCACATCCACGCCAACAGCGCCGCCACGAAGTCGGCACCTATCAGCTTCATTTTTTGCAGAGTACGAATCAAGAGCGAAGCAGGTAAGCGGTTCGACTGGCGGCAAAGCTGATTGTTCTGGCCCGGAAGGCCTAATTTTACGCTTCCGCCTGCCCCGACCCCGCTGCCGGGCCGGTTGTTGAGGAGCGGCGTAAAGGTAGGCAATACCCGTCAGCCCGCTCCGGTACCCGCGCCCGCCACCTCTCCCCTGCCGCCTCCTATGCACCACGCCGCCGACACGTACCGCCACCGGGGCCAGCGCCGCACGCTGGTGGAGGAGCTGCGCCGCAAAGGCATCCGCGACGAGCGGGTGCTGGCCGCCATCGGGGCCGTGCCGCGCCACCTGTTCTTTGCCGCCGCGTTCCAGCCCCATGCCTACCACGACAAGGCGTTTCCCATTGGCGAGGGCCAGACCATCTCGCAGCCCTACACGGTGGCCTACCAGACCGAGCTGCTGCGCATCGCCCCCCACGACAAGGTACTGGAAATAGGAACCGGTTCGGGCTACCAGTGCAGCGTGCTGCTGCAGCTCACGCCCCACGTGTTCAGCATCGAGTACAACCCGG
The DNA here is from genome assembly GCF_900111515.1 of Hymenobacter actinosclerus. Classification (GTDB taxonomy): domain Bacteria; phylum Bacteroidota; class Bacteroidia; order Cytophagales; family Hymenobacteraceae; genus Hymenobacter; species Hymenobacter actinosclerus. Next base: position 241,290 of record NZ_FOHS01000002.1, on the reverse strand, counting down.
TGCTGTTCGAGCGCACGGCCCGCCACCTGGCCGGGCTGCCCCAGCCGCCCCAGCTGTTCTGCGGCGACGGCTCGCTGGGCCTGCCCCAGCACGCGCCCTTCGATAAGATTCTGGTAACGGCCGGCTCGCCCACCCTGCCCCGGCCGCTGCTGCAGCAGCTGCGCGTGGGCGGGGCGCTGGTTATTCCGGTCGGCGATGCCGAGCGCCAGCGCATGGTGCGCGTGGTGCGCGAAAGCAACGACGAGTTTTCGCGCCAGGAGCTGGAAGAGTTCCGATTCGTGCCGCTGCTGGGCAAAGCCGGCTGGGGCTAGCGGTGAGATGGAGAAATGGTGAAATGGTGAGTTTGATGTTCGAGTAGCCTAAAGGCGCTATTTGCACAATCAGGCCTCCAGAGCATCAAACTCACCACCTCACCGCTCGCTCGCTTACCTTTACGCCCTCTTAAGTCGAATCCAACTTTCCCCGATGACCCGCAAACCCAAGCCCGTTAAAGACTCCTTCGTGCGCATGACCGAGCTGGTGCTGCCCAACGACACCAACACGCTCAACAACCTGATGGGCGGCCGCATGATGCACCTGATGGACGTGGCTGCCGCCATTTCGGCCCAGCGCCACTCCAACCGCATCGTCGTTACAGCGTCGGTCGATAATGTGTCCTTCCGCGAGGGCATCAAGCTGGGTAGCGTGATTACGCTCGAAGCGCAGGTGACGCGCTCGTTCAGCTCCAGCATGGAGGTGCACATCGAGGTGTGGGCCGAAGACATTCCGAGCGGCACCAAGGTAAAGTCCAACGAAGCCTTCTTCACCTTCGTCGCCGTCGACCAGTCGGGCCGCCCGATTGACGTGCCCGATGCGGTGCCCGAAACCGAAGCCGAGCACGAGTGGTTTAAGGGGGCCCTGCGCCGCCGCCAGCTACGCTTGGTGCTGGGCGGCCGCATGGCCCCGCAGGAAGCCACCGAGCTCAAGGCCCTATTCGACCTCGTAGCCCAGGCCGCCGAGGACGACACGGCTGCAGGTTAGCGGTTGGCGGCTGCTGGTTAGCGGTTAGCGGTTAGCAGAAGGAACATGATGCTTCAGCTGCGGTCCGCCTGTCGAAGCATCCCGCCTGGTCCGTTGCCGAAGTAAGTCAGCTTCAGCCCGCGAAATCCTTTGGTTTCGCGGGCTGAAGTCTTTTTATCGGCGCCGGGGAATGCGTAAATTGCCCCTGCGCCCTCACGCTGCTCTTTCGCATGGACAACGCCGCCACGCTCGCCTTTTTTCAGAATTTCTACACCGAAGCCTCGCTCTACGTAGTGTCGGAGCCGGCCACCACGCCCCCGGCAGTTGCCACGGCAGCCGCTGAAGCGCCCCCGGTTTCGGTTGCGCCGCCCGTTTCAGTTGCGCCGCCTGTTGCGCCCGCGCCGCCCACTGCGCCCGCGCCGCCCACTGCGCCCGCGCCGCCCACTGCGCCCGCGCCGCCCGTTGCAGCTGCTCAGGTAGTTGCGGCCCGGCCCGTGCCGGCTCCACTCCCACCCATGCCGCCGGCCGTCATCCCGGTTGCCGCGGCTCCGGCAGCGGCTCTGCCAGAACACACTCCGCCCGTGCCAGCACCACCCGCTCCGGCGCCGGTAGTAGCGGCAGCGCCTGTGGCCCTGGCCGCGGCTCCGGTGCCCGCCGCGGTGGGCCATTCGGCCGTAACGCTCACGCTGGCTCCGTTGCCGGCGGCTCCGGCGGCGCCGCCTTCGCAGACGGGCCGGGTGCAGCCCACGCCCACACAGTCGCCGGTGGCACACATCCCGTTTTCCACGCTGGGCAGCAATTTCGGCGGCCTGGTTATTCTGGTGCGGCTGCCCGAGGCGCAGTTCCGCAAGCTGCCGCGCAACGTGTTCCTCAACAACCTGCTCAAGGCCCTGCGCCTGATTATGGAGGATGTGGTGCTGGTGAACGTGGAGCACGACTCCTACCCGGTGGCCCTGTGCAGCCTGCGCCAACACCTGACGGCCCGGCAGTTTCTGGCCTTCGGCAAAAACCTGCTCGACGTGGCCGTGTACACCACCCAGCCCTACGAGCCGGTGCTACTCTACGGCGACACGGCCTTCCTCGGGGCCAGCGAAATTGAGATGCTCGAATACGACGCCGGCCGCAAAAAGAAGCTCTGGCAATCGGTGCAGCGCATGTTTGGGGTGTAGGATTCGTAAATTGATTTATGAACCTGCCTACGTAGCCAAAGCGCAACCAATGAAAATCAGAGCTGCTCATTTAGTAGCGGGGTGGCTGATGCCGCTGCTGCTCTCTTGCGGCACTACCCCGGCCGCCTCAGTCGCTCCCCCCGTTACTCCCTCGCCAGAGTTGTATTCAATATTACAGCAGTTTCTGGCCGCCGATACGCTCAACGATTACCCTAAAATTCATGTGGCATTCATCAGGTCGGATACTATTGCGGGATAAGTTTCCATCCATCTGCTGGACGAATACAATTCTGGCGGGAAGATCAAAGCATTTCCTCTGACGGCTTGGAAAGTTGACGGCGAAATCATCTTTGTGTTAACCGGCTTAGAAACAGTAGCCTCAGGTGGCGACACCACCTATCACCATCTGATAAGGGAAGTTGCTTTAGCCAACGAGGACAAAATGTGGCACCCTCATTTTAGATGTTGGCGCATTGATGTGCAGGATCAAGAGATTGTGCATATAGATAGGCAGGTGGCTTTCAACGATTTTCATGGCCTAAACCGCATAGCTCCGCCGCCCCCACTGCCGGTTCTCATCCGTCCATGAGGCCTAGCTAGTGCTGCTATCGGGCGTTTCATTATCGAGCCAAGCCCACAACAGAAACGGCCAGCCGCTTATGCGACTGGCCGTTTCTGTTGTGGGCTTGCTTCTTCTACTTCAGCACCGAGGCCAGTTTGGCATCCAGCTCGGCGCCGCGCAGGTTTTTGCCCACGATGCGGCCCTGAGGGTCGAGCAGGATGGAGAAGGGAATAGCCTTGATGCCGTAGGTCTGGCCGGCGGCCGACTCCCAGCCCTTCAGGTCCGAGACCTGCTTCCACACCAGCCCGTCGGCCTCGATGGCCTTAAGCCACTTGGCCCGGTCCTGGTCGAACGACACCCCGTAGATTTCGAAGCCGGGGCCCATGTTCTTATACTTGTTGTAGGCCCGCACCACGTTGGGGTTCTCGCGGCGGCACGGCCCGCACCAGCTGGCCCAGAAGTCAACCAGCACGTACTTGCCACGCAGGCTGGTGAGGGCCAGCGGCGCGCCCTGCGGTGTGGGCAGATTGATTTCGGGGGCCGTGGCCCCCTCAGTCGTCGTGCGCAGCCCATCGAGGCGGGTAACCAGCGACTTGGTGTAGCGCGAGTTGGGGGCCGAGGCTTTCAGGGCCGTGGCCACTGAGTCGGCCAGGGCGAAGTTCTCGTCGGGGTTGAGCACGTTGGCCACCACGAAACCCGACACGATGGAGCCCGGATTCTGGCGCACCAGCTGCAGCATCTGCTGCTGGCCGCGGCGCTGCAACGCTTCGGCTCGCGCCTGAATGGCCTGCATCGAGTCGGTGCGGCCGGCCTGGGCGGCGGCGCTGTAGCGCTGCTCCAGCCGCGGCATGGCCTGCTGCAGCTCGCGCTGGTTGGCTTCGGAGGCTTTGTTTATCTGACGCAGCAGCTCCGAATCGGGCGAGCCCTGCACGGTGTAGGTGGCGGGCAGCTGCTGGGCGTCGGCGGCGAGCTGCACGCGCTGGCCGGGCGCCAGCACCACCAGGGCCTGGTTCTGGTCGGTGGTTTTCACCTGGTAGAGGCCGGCTTCGGTCAGTGGCCCCTTCAGTACAAACTGGCCCTTCTCATCTACGGTAGCTGTATCGCGCGACACAAACTGGGTGTCGCCCAGCTCGGCCAGGTACACCTTGGTGCCGGCCGGGGCATTCTGGAGCTGGCCGCTGAGCTCGTAGCCGCTGGCATCGGTGCCATTGGTGGTGGGCGTTGTGTTTTTGTTGCAGGCGTTGGTCATGCCCAGCAGGGCACCAAAATAGAGCAGGCTCTTCATGTTCATTGGTTAGGCAGAAAGCGAACCAGCCCGAAAGCAGGCCGGCGTACGGGGCAAGAACCCGGAAACAGGGTGCAAGTTGCCGATTTCACTTGAAAACGAATCAACCTGCCTGGTCGGCAGTCCAACCATTGCCGCTTGGCAGGGGTTCCCGGCGCCCGGCGCCGAGAATTAATCCAGCGGAATGTGTACCGAGATTTCCTGGCCCAGGTCGGTGCCGCGCAGGTTGCGGGCCAGCTCGTAGCCGCGCGGGTCGAGCAGCACGGCCACCGGCGGCTGCTTCACGCCATACGCCCGGCTCACCTCGCCCGACTGGTCCAGGGCCTGGGCCCAGGGCAGCGACTCGGCGGGCAACGCCGCGCGCCATGCGGCCGGGTCGGCCGCGTTCCACACGCTCACCATAACCAGGCCCCGGCTACTGAACTGACCGTATATTTTGCGCAGGTTGGCATTCTGGGCCGCGCACTCGGCGCAGCCGGGGGCACGGAAATCGAGCAGCACGTAGCTACCGCGCAGCCTGCGCAGCGTCAGGGTCGTGTCGGTGGTGGGCAGGGTGAAATCGGGCGAGGCGGGGCGGTTGTCGCGGCGGTTCTCGGTAGCATCACCGGGCGTAGCCGGCGCGCCCAGCCGCTGGCAGCTACCCAGCAGCAGTAGCAACAGGAGTCCAAGGTAGAAGGCGCGCATGGGTTGGCCGTGAGCAGGTGAATTGTCGGCCAATCTACGGATTTCACCCGCACTACAGATCGGCCGCCCGGCTGCTTTCCCTGATGGTCTCCACGCGGGCGGGCCCGAGGTACGGTGCATACCATCTTTCCGGCGCCATCCGGCGGCCTATCTTCGGGGGTCGGGCTACGTGCTGTCGTCCGGCGCATTGCTGCCATACTGCCACCGGCCTGCTCATGAAAGCGTCCATTCCAACCTACCAGCTACAGGCGTTTACCTGCCAAGCGCAAGCCGCGCCCGATGTTTTTGTGCCCGATTATGCGACCGGCCGGCCCCGGATTCCGTTGCATCAGCCCTACCGCGGCGACTATTACAAAATCAGCCTCTGCCTACGGGGCCGGGCCGAACTGACCGTCGACCTGGCCCCTTACGTTGTAACGCCCGGCTGCCTGCTGCTGGCAACGCCGGAGGTGATCAAGCAGTGGCAGCATGTAACCGACGATTACGACACGCTGTCCATCTTTTTTACCCGCGAATTCATCACCCACCACCACGCGGCTACCAACCGGCTCCGCTTTCTGGTGGCTCCCGCTGCGCACGTCTGCCAGCTTTCGGCCCCGGAAGCGGCCAGCATTGGCGCCTCACTTCGCTTCCTGCAGCAGAAGTATCGCACGCCCCACGTGCAGCGCACCCACATCCTGCAAAACATTCTCATCAGCCTGCTTTATGAGGTAGCCAGCAGCTACGACCAGCCGCTGGCCGCGTCACCGGCCGCCACACCCCGAAACCAGGCGCTGGCGGCCGGTTTCCGGCAGCTTGTGCAAACGCACTGTACCACCGAGCGGCGCGTAACGTTCTATGCCGCCGCGCTCTGCGTTACGCCCAAGTACCTCAATGCCCTGGTGAAGGAGGCCACCGGCCGAACCGCGAGCAATTGGATCAGCCAGGCAGTAGTGCTGGAAGCCAGAACTCTGCTCCAGAACCCCACGATACCGGTTTGCCAGGTGGCCGCGAGCCTGCAGTTTGCCGACCAGTTCGCTTTCAGCCGGTTTTTCAAGCAGCACACCGGCCTTTCGCCTACCGCTTACCGGCAGGTAAACTGAGTTCGTTTAGCGCCCTTTCGCCATGCATTGCCGCCCTGTGGCCATTCTGCCGACTGACTACGAGCCGCAACTTTGTGCCAGCACTTCCGGCCAACCCGCGGCGCAGGCTTCTATAGCCCAGCCAGGGCCATGCAGCGCTGCTTGGCCATCCACCAACAACCCCTTGCACCATGATATTAATAACCGGCGCTACCGGCCACTTAGGCACGGCCGTACTACACACGCTCCTGCAAAAAACGCCCGCCTCACAACTGGCGGCGCTGGTGCGCGACGAAGCCAAAGCAACCGATTTACAGGCCCGGGGCGTGCACATCCGCGTGGGCACCTACGCCGACCCGGCCGCGCTGGACCGCGCCATGCAGGGCATCGAAAAGGTGCTGCTCATATCGGGCGGCGGCGATGATGAGGCGCTGCAAGAGCATTTCAACGTGATTGACGCTGCCCGACGGGCCGGCGTGCGTTGCCTGGCCTACACCAGCCGGGCACTCCAGAATCCGGCCACCCTGGTTAACCAGCTTATGCAGCGCCACTTCCAGACGGAAGAGTACATCCGGGCGAGCGGGTTGGCCTATGTGCTGTTCCGCAACGCCCTGTACATGGATACGCTGCCGCTATTTACGGGGCCACAGGTGCTGGAAACGGGCATTCATCTGCCGGCGGGCCAGGGCCGGGTGGCCTACGCCCTGCGCCGCGAAATGGGCGAAGCCATTGCCAATGTGCTGCTGACTGATGGCTGTGCAAACCGCACGTATCACTTTACGGGCAGCGCGGCCTACTCCTTCCACGATGTGGCGGCGGCCCTCACCGCAGCCTCGGGCCGGCCGGTAGCATACACGCCCGCCGGGCAGGCCAGCTTCGCGGCGGGCATGCAGCAGCGCGGGGTACCGGCCGTGGTTATTGAGCGCACCATTGGGTTCATGACGGACATTCAAAACGGCCAGGAAGCGCAGGTCAGCTCCGAACTGGCCACCATCCTGGGCCATCAGCCCACGGCACTGACAGAAGGTGTGAAGCTGCTGTATCAACTGTAACAGCAGCGTTGGCTGGCCATAAAAAAGACCCGCCACTGTGCGGGTCTTTTTTGGGTGGGCCACTACGTTGGCCGCATTCATTGCATTGGCTCGGCTTAGCCGTCGAGATGCTGGCGCAGCAGCTGGTTGGCCAGCTTGGGGTCGGCTTTGCCGCCGGTCAGCTTCATCAGCTCGCCCATAAACATGCCGGTGAGGCTTTTTTTGCCGGCGCGGTATTCGGCCACTTTGGCCGGGTTGGCATCGAGCACCTGCTGAATCATGGCTTCCAGGGCCCCGGCGTCCTGGGGTTGCTGCAACAGGCCCTGGGCCTCGGCGGCGGCGGCGGCGCTTTGGGTGGGGTTTTCGAGCAGGTACGGGAACAGCTGCTTGCTGGCTACCGAGTGGCCCACTTTGTTGTCGTCGATAAGCCCGATGATGTCGGCCAGGTGTTGAACTGTGAGCGGGAACTGGGCTAGGGTGAGGGCGCGCTCGTTGAGGTAAGCCTTTACGGGGCCGGTTACCCAGTTGGCGGCGGCCTTGGCGTTGGGGCTCAGGCGGGTCAGCTCATCAAAATACAGCGCCAACTCCTTCTCGGCCGTCAGCACCGAAGCGTCGTAGTCCGAGAGGCCCAGCTCGCCGGTGAAGCGGGCGTATAGCTGCTGGGGCAACGCCGGCATCTGCTCCTGCATGCGGTGCAGCCAAGCGTCGTCGATGATGACGGGCGGCAGGTCGGGCTCGGGGAAGTAGCGGTAGTCGTTGAGCGTTTCCTTGCTGCGCTGGGCCACGGTGGTGCCGGTTGGGGCATCGAAGCCGCGGGTCTGGCTGTCGATAACCTCGCCGGCTTCGAGCAGCTCAATCTGGCGCTCAATCTCGTACTCAATGGCCCGCTGCACGTTGCGGAACGAGTTCATGTTCTTCACCTCTACCTTGGTGCCGAACGCGGCGGCCCCGTGCAGCATCACGCTCACGTTGGCGTCGCAGCGCAGCGAGCCTTCCTCCATGTTGCCGTCGCAGATGCCCAGGTACTGCACCAGCTTCTTGATTTCGGCCAGGTAAGCGTAGGCCTGCTCCGAGTCGCGGATGTCGGGCTCTGACACGATTTCGATGAGCGGCACGCCGGCCCGGTTCAAATCCACGAGCGTTTCGGTTTCGCCGGCCAGGTGCATGCTCTTGCCCGCGTCCTCCTCCATGTGGATGCGGGTGATGCCTATTTGCTTGGTTGCGCCATCGGCGAGGCGGATTTCCACGTGGCCGCCGGTGCAGATGGGTGTTTTGTCCTGGGTTATCTGGTAGCCCTTGGGCAGGTCGGGGTAGAAGTAGTTTTTGCGCGCAAACAGGTTGTCGCGCCGGATGTGGCAGTTGGTGGCCAGGCCCATTTTCATGGCAAACTCGATGGCCGAGTGATTGACGCGGGGCAGCGTGCCGGGATGGCCGAGCGTAATCACGCTCAGGTTATGGTTGGGCAGGGCGCCGTACTCGTTTTCGTCGGCCGAGTACATCTTGCTGCGGGTCAGCAGCTGGGCGTGTACTTCGAGGCCGATGACGGGCTGGTATTTGGCTTTGATATGTTCGTCCATGAATCACAGATTGCCGCGGATTGGGCGGCTGATTACGCTGATTGCAGGCGTGAAGATACTTAAGGTTCGGGGGAGTTGGTATAGTTAGCAGGACAGCGTACTCAGATCAAATAGGCTTTCGCGCTACCGAATACTGAATGAAACCGGCACCTCATAAGCTACTGCCACCGGCTCGCCCTCCCGCCTGCCCGGTTCAAAAAGCCTGAGACGACGAACAGACTGCGCGGCGGCATCCCCCAGATAGAGATAAGTACGATGCAAGCTGGCTGGCGCCTCCGCAGGCAACTCAAGGGCCCGCACATGCTGTAAGTGGCCATCTACAGCGACGGTAAATTTTACTATTAAAAATCCCTGCACCTGGTCTCTTAGCGCCCGGTTGGGGTAAACCAATTTTTGGCCTATGTCTCTCAATAGAGCGTCCGTTCCGCCTGGGTAGGCTGGCATCTGCTCAAAGGGGAAATAGGCAATCGGCTGCCCATCGGGCCCGAAACATTCGCCGGTAATAGGCTGGCCGGGAGTTAGCTGTTCCCTACGGCGCAGCACCCCGGTCGCGTAATACGTGCGTCGCTCCCCCTGCACCTCCCCCTGCACATAGATTTGCTGCAGACGCGTTTTCCCGTCTTCATAGAATTCCAGGTAAGAGCCGTGCCATACTTTGTCTTCTCCAATTATGAAAGCCTGGTAAGAATAGAGCTTACCGCTGGGAAGCGAATAGAGCCTTTCTATGCCCCGAATGCTGTCAATCAGCGTAGTCTCTACCCGATAAACCGCCCCTTCAGCAGATGTCGAGCGACGAAATTGGCGGTCCTGATACTCGGTGCTATGCGTAACGCGCGCACTATCGGGCACGGGAGCAGCCAGCAATGGACCAGCGGCAACGAGGAGCAACAGGAGGAGAAGTACTAATTTGTGCTTCATCGCAAGGAACAGGAAATGTAAGCAGGGCGGCGAAAAGCCTGATAAAACGCAGCGTAAGGCTGTGCTTTCTACCCTCCCTAGTCGTTGAACACCGGGATGTAGGTGGCCTGGAAGGCGTTGCCGGCCTGGTTGTAGGCATTCACCAGCTTCACGTTTTGAGTGTTGTAGCCGCCTACCAGGCCGTTCATACGGTCGGCGTCGGCCTTCGTGAAACGGTCCTGGCGGGTGAGCAGCTCCTGAATCTGAGGGGCCTGGGTGGTAGCGAAACCGGCGTAGTAGTTCACCAGGTTGCGGGCCGCGTCGCGGTAGCGGGCGTCTTTGCCGCGGAAGGGCGCAATGGGTTGCAGGGCCGCCGTGGCCGTCTGGGCATCGGTGGCCAGCTGCTGGCGGGCCTGCTCGAAGCCGGCGGCGTCGCGGGCGTTGAGCGCATCAATGAGGCAGGCGCTGGCCTTTTCCAGCCGGAACTGGGCCAGGTACACCTGGTGCTGGTACTGGTTCACCTCCGACACCTGCCGCATGTACTGGGCCAGCCGCCGGCCCTCGGGGTCTTCGGAAATGGTCATGCCGTGGCGGCGGGCGAAGCGCAGCTGGGCGGCATCCACCGAATCGTTGACCACCTGCATTTTGCGCTCGGCCACTTCCTGGAGCTGGAAGTAGCGTTCCATGTTTTCTACGGTGGCCGTGCGGGTGGCGGCCAGCAAATCCACGGCCTTGTAGTCCTCCGAGTACACCTTCAGCAGCTGGTAGAAGGCCTCCGTGGTCTGCTCCTTGAAGCCCTTGTCGTCTTTATAGGCGGGCAGCCTGGCCAGTTTCTGCAGCGAGAGTTCGGTTTGCTTCACCAAATCCTGGCGCTTGGCGTCCACTTTCTTCTCGTTGGTCGAGTGGGCCGATTTGCTGATATAGCGCAGGTTTTTCTTGAGCATGGCCCGCTGCTCGCCCACGATGAAGTTGTTGTAGGCGCCGGGGTCGGTAAACGTCTGGGCCCGGGCGGCCGGGGTGAAGCCCGCCGAGAGCAGGCCGGCAGTTAATAGCAAAGTAGAAAGGCGCATAGAATAGGGTAAAGGGTGGAAAAATTACCTGATGGAGAAGGTGACCGGCAGCGTGAACTCTACGTTCACCGGGTCCCCGTCGAGGCGGCCGGGCTGCCAACCCTGCAGGCTGTTCACCACCCGCAGGGCTTCGGCGTCGAGGGCCGGATCGGCGCTTTTAACCACCTCCGCTTGTTGCACCACCCCGGTTTTGTCGACAATAAACTTCACCTTCACCTGGCCCTGAATTTGGGCCCGGAGGCGGGTAGGCGGATAAGTCGTTCGCTCCTGGATAGTTGTCTGCAGCTGCAGGATCCCACCCGGATACTCCGGATAGCGCAGAAATTCGGTGCAGGGCTGCGGCTGCCCATCAGGCGCAAAACACTCGGCCCCGCGCTGCTTACCCGCTTTATACTGCTCGCGGCGCCGGAGCTGCCCATTCGGGTAATAGCTCAGTAACTGACCATTGCGGTGGTTGTCGGTGAACTCCTCCACGGCCTGGATCTGGCCATTTTCAAACCAGCGGGTCTGGGGCCCCTGGCGTTTGCCTTTCCTTGTCAATACCTCGAGCTGCTTTTGCCCGGAAGCATAGTAGCGAATGTAGCGTTTGGACCCGGCAGCTTCCTGCAACGTATCGGTACGGACGTAATTAGAGTCGAAACCAGCGCTCGTCTGGCTTTCGGGGTGCTGGGAGAAATACTCGTTGAGTGATTGCGCCACCGCGGAGGGCACCAGTCCGCTTAGCAGCAAACCTGCTAACAAGCCCCTGCTTAATCCCCCATACTTGTTTTTTAGATTCATGCTGATTCAGTCGGATTAGGCACACGTTATCGGTTGCAGATCTTCTTTCCTGAATTGTTAATCAACGGTCTTCTCTTACCCCGCCAGCCCCTTTTCTACCAGCGCCTGGGCTTTATCAATAGCCGCGCCCAAACCGGCCGCGTTCTTGCCGCCGGCCGTGGCGAAGAACGGCTGGCCGCCGCCGCCGCCCTGGATTTCCCTGGCCAGCTCACGTACCAGGGTGCTGGCGTTGAGCTTGCCGGCTTCCACCAGTTCGTCGGCCAGCATCACGGCCAGCTGGGGCTTGCCCTCGATTTCGGCACCGAGCACGGCTACCAGGTTGGGCACGGCCTGCCGGAGCTGGAAGGCCAGCGTTTTCAGGCCCTCGGCCGAGGTGGCCTGCACCTGGGCGGCCAGGAAGTTCACTTCGCCCAGTGGCTGCACCTGGCCCGCCAGCTGCTCGCGCTGCTGGTTGATGCTCTGCTGGGCAAACTGGTCGATTTGCTTACGCAGGGCGGCAATTTCCTCGGTCTGCTTTTCGATGCCGGGCAGCAGGTGCTGGGGGTTGCCTAGGGCCTCGCGCACCTGGCCCAGCAGGTCCAGCTGCTGGTTCACGAAGGCTTCGGCGGCCTCGGCCGTTACGGCCTCGATGCGGCGCACGCCCGCGCCCACGGCGCTTTCGCTCGTGATTTTAAAGTAGCCAATGTCGCCGGTGGTGCGCACGTGGCAGCCGCCGCAGAGCTCCACCGAAAACTCACGGTCGAAGGTGATGACGCGCACGAACTCGCCGTACTTCTCGCCGAACAGGGCCGTGGCGCCCAGGTTTTTGGCCTCGGCTATGGGCACGTTGCGGCGCTCGTCCAGCGGAATCTGCTGGCGGATGCGGGCATTCACCAGCGTTTCCACCTGCCGGAGTTGGTCGTCGGTTACTTTGGTGAAGTGCGAGAAGTCGAAGCGCAGCAGCTTTTCGTTGACCAGCGAGCCTTTCTGGGCCACGTGGGTGCCCACCACCTCGCGCAGGGCGGCTTGCAGTAGGTGGGTGGCGGTGTGGTTGCGCATAATCTGGGCGCGGCGGGCGGGCTCGTAGCGGGCCGTAAACTCGGCCTCCAGGTCCTGGGGCAGCTCCAGCACGGTGTGCACAATCAGGTCGTTTTCCTTTTTGGTGTCGATTACCCGCACCTTGCTCAGGGCCGATTCCAGGTAGCCCGTGTCGCCCACCTGCCCACCCGATTCGGCGTAGAACGGGGTCTGGTCGAGCACCACCTGGTACTCGGTTTTTCCCTTGCGGTCGGTGCGGCGGTAGCGCAGGATGCGGGCCGGCGCCTCGGCTTGGTCGTAGCCCACAAAGGCGGGCTGCTCCTCCGATTCGAGAACAATGGTCCAGTCGCTCTGCTCGGCTTCCTGGGCATTGCGCGAGCGGCTTTTCTGGGCCGCCAGGGCCTGCTGAAAACCCTGCTCATCCACGCTCAGGCCCTTTTCGCGGGCAATCAGGGCCGTCAGGTCGAGGGGGAAACCAAAGGTGTCGGACAGCTCGAAGGCCGTGGGGCCGTCGATGCGGTTGCCGTTCTGGCGGAAGCCTTCTTCAAGGGAGTCAATCCGCCGCAGGCCGTTTTCGAGGGTCTTGAGGAAGCTGATTTCTTCCTCTTCCACCACGCGCTGCACGAACTGCTGCTGCTGCTTGAGTTCGGGGAAGATGCCGCGCATCTGGTCGGCAAGCACCGGCACGATTTTGTACAAAAACGGCTGTTTCTGGTTCAGGCTCGAAAACGCGTAGCGCACAGCTCGCCGCAGGATGCGCCGAATCACGTAGCCGGCCTTTACGTTGCTCGGGAGTTGGCCGTCGGCAATGGTGAAGGCGATGGTGCGGATGTGGTCGGCAATGACGCGGATGGCAATGTCGGTCTTCTCGTTCTCGGTGGCCGGCTGGTCGGTGACGGTGGCCGGGGAGGTGCCGTGGTATTCCACGCCGACTTCCTTGGCGATGAACTGAATCAGGGGCTGGAAAACGTCGGTGTCGTAGTTGGATTTCACGCCCGACACGGCCATCATCAAACGCTCGAAGCCCATGCCCGTATCTACGTTCTGCTGAGGCAGTTTCAGCAGCGACTTATCGGCCCGGCGCTCGAACTCCATGAACACGTTGTTCCAGATTTCGACCACCTGCGGGTGGTCGGCATTCACCAGCTCGGCCCCCGGCTTTTGGGCCCGCTCGGCCTCGTCGCGCAGGTCGATGTGGATTTCAGTGCACGGGCCGCAGGGGCCGGTGTCGCCCATTTCCCAGAAGTTATCCTTCTTGTTGCCGGGCAGAATCCGCTCGTCGGTGGTGTAGGTGCGCCACAACTCCTGGGTCTCGGTATCGGGGCCGAGGCCGTCACCGGCGTCGCCCTCGAAGTAGGTAACGTAGAGGCGGTCCTGGTCGAGCTTGTAGACTTCGGTGAGCAGCTCCCAGGCCCAGGCAATGGCGTCTTTCTTGAAATAATCCCCGAACGACCAGTTGCCGAGCATCTCGAACATGGTGTGGTGGTAGGTGTCGTAGCCTACTTCTTCGAGGTCGTTGTGCTTGCCCGATACGCGCAGGCACTTCTGCGTATCGGCGATGCGCTTGAAGGGTGCCGGCTTGTTGCCCAGGAAGTAATCCTTGAACGGGGCCATGCCCGAGTTGATGAACAGCAGCGTCGGGTCGTCCTTGACCACAATCGGGGCCGAGGGCACGATATGGTGGCCTTTGGAGGCGAAGAAATCGAGGAACTGCTGGCGGACGTGAGAAGCGGTTGGGAGCATTGGGCAGGGGCGCGCGGCGGGCGCCCGTTCGGTGAAGAAGAGAGGAAGCCACCGCCGGGAATTGGCGGCAACCGGGTTTTTAGCTATTTTTCGCCATCAAACCCCATGGCGCTACCCGTAAAGGTAGCCGGCTGAGACAAAAGGGAAAAATGTAGCGCCCGCCTTTGGCCGGGCATTGCCTTATCCGCTGTCGGCCGCTGGCCCGCCTGTCATGCCCGAAGCCGCCGCCCGGCCCTACCACTCCCCCCCCCATGACCTACCAAGACCGCGAAATTGAGAAGCAGTACTTCACCATCGGCGAAGTGGCCCAGCAGTTCAACGTGGCACCCTCGCTGATCCGGTTCTGGGAAACGGAGTTCGACGAGCTGCGCCCGCGCAAGAGCAAGAAGGGCAACCGCCTCTACACGCCCCAGGACATCGATATTTTCCGCACCATCTACCACCTGGTGAAGGAGCGCGGCTACACGATTCCCGGCGCCCGCGACCTGCTCAAGCAGAAAGGCCCGCAGCTCAAGGAGAAAATCGACGTCATCCAAAGCCTGGAGAAAGTCCGCAAGTTTATGGTGACGATGAAGAAGGATTTGGACGCGCTGGGCAAGGCCTCCTCATAGCCTGGTGTTGCGCCTCACCCCCTAGCCCCCTCTCCGAAAAAGGAGAGGGGGAACTAGTTTTTAGCTTTTCAAAACTATTATTTCTAGCCCCTAATCCAAACCAGCTTTTAAAAACTAGAAGCTAGTTCCCCCTCTCCTTTTTCGGAGAGGGGGCTAGGGGGTGAGGCGACTATAATGAACGACGACACCCTGCTCCACGAAGTCGCCCTGACGCTGTTCCCGAATGTGGGGCCGCAACTCACGCGGCAGCTGATGAGCTACGCCGGCTCGGCCCGCAACGCCCTGCACCTGCCGCCGGGCAAGCTGCTGCGGATTCCGGGCGTAGGTCCGAAAACGGTGGAGCTGCTAGTGGGCAAGCCCCGCACCGAGGCCCTAAACCAGGCCGAAACGGCGTTGCGGCGGGCCGAGAAAGAGGGCGTGCAGCTGCTGTTCTACACCAGCAAGGCGTTTCCGGCGCGGCTCAAGCTGCTGCCCGACGCCCCCGCCCTGCTCTACTACCAGGGCACGGCCGACCTCAACCACCCCAAAACGCTGGCCCTGGTGGGCACCCGCCAGGCCACCGACTACGGCCGCGAGCAAACCGAGCGGCTCATCAAGGGCGTGGCCGCCCACCGCCCGCTCATCGTCAGCGGCCTGGCCTACGGCATTGATATTGCCGCCCACCGCGCCGCGCTGCAGGAAGGGCTGGAAACGGTGGGCGTGATGGCCACCGGCCTCGACGTCCTGTACCCGGCTGTGCACCGCAAAACGGCCGAGAAGATGCTCACCCAGGGCGGCCTGCTCACCGAATTCCCCTTCGGCACTCCGCCCGACAAGTACAACTTCCCCGCCCGCAACCGCATCATCGCCGGCCTTTCGGACGGCACGGTGGTAGTGGAAGCGGCCAAAAAAGGCGGGGCCCTGATAACGGCCGACCTGGCCCAGGGCTACGACCGCGACGTGCTGGCCGTGCCGGGGCCCCTGGGCTCGGCGGCCTCCGAGGGATGCCACGACCTCATCAAGAGCAACAAAGCCGCCCTCTACTCCGAGCCCCGCGACATCGAGCAGCTGCTCAACTGGGACCTGGCCCTGCACCTGCACGGCCGACCCAAATCACCTAAAGCCTTCGACCCGCTCGATTTTACGGCCGACGAATTCGGCCTGCTGACCGTGCTGCAAGCTACCCCCGGCCGCGAAGAGCACCTCGACACGCTGGCCTGGAAGGCCCAGCTGCCGGTGCATCTGGTGGCCGGCATATTGCTGAGCCTGGAATTCGGCGGGGTGATAAAGGCGCTGCCCGGCAAGCGGTTCGCGCTAATTTAAGTTGTTCGCCAAGAGCTGTCCGCTTCCAGCCCTTGTCCTTTATGCCTCCTGTAGTGCTCCGTAGTGTGGCGGCCTAGTGTCCTCTGCCATCCAAACGCTAACAGCTCAATAAAATGCTCCTCTGCAACAATCAGCTCCACCCAGAATCTACGTTTGCGCTGCCGCTGCCAAACCGCGGCCTGCAGTTCAATGATGGCTTCTTCGAGACGCTGGTGTGGGCTGATGGCGGCCTGCGCTACGGCCCGCAGCACCTGGCCCGGATGCAGCGGGCCGCCGCTGCCCTGGACCTGCCGTTGCCCGCGGCGCTGGCCACGCTCGAAGCCTTAACGGCCACCCTGGCCCGGCTTGTGGGAGCCCAGCCTCAGCCAGCCGCGCCGCAGCGGCTTCGGCTGCAGCTCTGGCGGCCGGGCGGTGGCCTTTACGCGCCCCCCGAGGCCACTGGCCAGGCCATAACGGCCGAATGGCTGGTTACGGCCCGGCCGTTTGAGGAACGCACGGCGCCGGTGGCCCTGGCTGGTTTCGGCACTACGGTGCGCACCCAGCTTAGCCCGGTGTCATTCTGCAAGGGCCCTAATGCGCTGCTGTACGTGCTGGCAGCCCGCGAGCGGGAGCAGCGCGGGCTCGATGAGCTGCTGCTACTGTCGGGGGCGGGGCACGTGGCCGAGGCGGGCGCGGCGGCCGTGGGCTGGGTGCGCAAGGATGCCGTGTACGTGCCGGCCGAAACGGCGGGCGGCGTGAGCAGCGTGCGACTGGCGCACCTGCGCGCTGTGGCGACGCAGCTGGGCGTGGTCTGGCATGAGGGCCTGTACGAGCCAGATGCGCTGCTGGCGGCCGAGGCCGTGTTTACGGCCAGCGTGGCCGGGTTGCGGCCAGTGCAGCAGGTGGAAGGCCGGAGGTTCGACTCGGCGCAACACCCGCTGCTGCTGCGGCTGCTGGCCGCCGACCTGGCCACCCGAAGCTAAGCGCGCGGGCTGATGTTTTCCTGGCTCATTCAGCGCTGTTTCTGATTGTGCTGGCGCAGCAGCTGCATCCAGCTTTCGAGATGGTTTACCAGATCGGCCTCGGTTACATCGTTCTGGCGCAGGATCTGGCGGCGGTCGAAGGCCGGATTTTCCAGCGAATAAAGAGCCACCCAGGCCCGGTGCTTGCGCGACAGCCCCAGCGGGGCATCAGGGTCGTCGTCGTTCGGGTCGGGGGCAGATGGTGAAATCAGCATCGCCCATGTACGGACCGGAACAGCAGGCCGGATTTTACCGCCAAAATTTTGCACATTTCCAGCTTTCTACATCGGCGCTATACTGCCACCGGAGCTTTGATAGCGGGCCAGGGGTCGTAGTTTTCCAGCGTGAAATCCTCGTACTGAAAAGCAAAAATGTCGGTTACGGCCGGGTTGAGGCGCATAACGGGCAGCGGCCGGGGGGCGCGGGTGAGCTGCAGGGCGGCCTGTTCGAGGTGGTTGCTGTAGAGGTGGGTGTCGCCGCCGGTCCAGATGAATTCGCCGGGCTCCAGGCCCGTTACCTGGGCCATCATGAGCGTGAGCAGGGCGTAGGAAGCAATGTTGAACGGCACGCCCAGGAACACGTCGGCCGAGCGCTGGTAGAGCTGGCACGAGAGGCGGCCATCGGCTACGTAGAACTGGAACAGGGCGTGGCAGGGCGTCAGGCGCATCTGGGGCAGGTCGGCCACGTTCCAGGCACTCACCACCATGCGGCGCGAGTCGGGCTGGGTGCGCAGCAGGTGCACCATCTGGGCAATCTGGTCGATGCTCTGGCCGTCGGGGGCGCGCCAGCTGCGCCACTGCTGCCCGTAGATGGGGCCCAGCTCGCCGTGCGCATCGGCCCACTCGCGCCAGATGCTCACGCCCACGTCTTCGAGCGACTGGTTGCTGGTGTCGCCGCGCAGAAACCAGAGCAGCTCGTGGATGATGCTTTTGAGGTGCACCTTTTTGGTGGTCACCAGCGGGAAACCGGCCTGCAAATCAAACCGCATCTGGTAGCCGAACACCGAGAGCGTGCCGGTGCCCGTGCGGTCGGTTTTACGGGTGCCATGGTCGAGGATGTGCTGGAGCAGGTCGTGGTACTGGCGCATGTGGGCGGTAGAGGCGGGTTGAAGGGCCAAAAGTAGAAAAACCGCCCGACTGGGGCGGCTTTGCCTGGCTGGCGGCGGCCGGCGCACGCCGGCTACTCCCCTACCGTTTGCTGATTTTATTGAGCGAAATGCTGCGCTGCTGGTTGCTTTTGAAACCATTTACGGCGCCGGAGCGCAGGGCGCGGTGCTTGGTGGCCCGGCCGCTCACGCGCGCCCGCCACATCCGGAACGAGGAAGCTTTCATTTCGCGGCGCATGAGGGCAATAACGTCTTTCTCGGCCAGACCAAACTGCGCCTCAATGGCTTCGAAAGGCGTGCGGTCCTCCCAGCCCATTTCTATGACGCGATTGATGTCTTCGGGCGATAATTCGGCGGGAATGGGCGTCGCGGACATACGGCAGGGGTTGCGCCGGGCAAGAGTATCCGACGCCGGTACAACGGCCGGCTGGGGGCCGATGTTTTGAGCGCTGGCACCTGCTACGGCAGTACCTCACGCCACTGGCCGGCTTTAACAGCAAAAAGCCACTCATTTTGTGAGTGGCTTTCGTGGCAGTGATATACGCCAGGCTGGTTACTCAGCAGGGGCCTGTTCGGGCTTCTTCTCGTAGCGTTGAACTGCGGCCCGAATTCGGGTAGCCAGTTCGTACAGCTCATCAAGCGAGGTAATATTCACCCGCTCCCCGCCTTCAACGTCAAACATGGTTACGTACTTTTTGCTACCATTAAAATGCAGGCGACAAATGGGTTTACGGTTGTTGTCATCGAGCAGGATACCGCAATATGATTGCACGTCGCGCATGACCACCCGGTTGACGGCCACCATCTTGCGCAGAATAGCCCGCACAATCATAAAGCCCTCGGTTTCTTCGACCGTCGTTTCGATTTCCTTGTCATCTGATTCTACGGCAGTCAACCCGGCAACTTCGGTAGCGGGCGGCGGCGGTAGCTCGGGAGCCAGCATGCTACTGTTGGTATCGACCATGGCGGAGCGCAGCCGCATCGTGATTTTGTCGTTCAGAAACTGATGAAACGAGCGGTGAACCAGGGCGCTGAACTGGTCCTTCAGCTTTGGGGTCAGCACCCCGTCGTAGACCTGCTTCGACACAAAGTTGATGAAGTCGGCGGAGGGCTGAGTGAACTGCTCGTCGAAATACCTCTTGAAAGCCCGCATGTATTTCAGATTATGCGCGGCAAACAGCATATCCTCAATGTTGAAGGATGGTTTGCTGAGTTTCTTGATTTCGGCTACGTCGTTTTCCTGAAAATTGAACAAGTCAAATTCCATGAAAGGCCGTTCATCCATCTTGTTGGGCTGCTCCAAATCAGTAAACAGCCGGTACGTCGAGCCATTGGTCAGAATGGCAATACGGGCCTCCGTAACGTGGAAGTAGCGGAACAGCTGGCTGGCGTTGTTAATGGTCAGGTCGCCGCCTACGCGCTTGCACTCAATGAGAATGATAGGCATGCCGTCGCGCATGATGGCGTAATCAATCTTCTCGCCCTTCTTCGTGCCAATATCACAGATGAACTCGGGTACTACTTCGGTCGGGTCGAATACATTATAACCCAGCGCATTGATAAAAGGCATTACCAGTGCCGTTTTGGTTGCCTCTTCGGTTTGAATGTGTGCTAACTGCTTCTGCACCCGCGAGGCCAGATTAGTAAGTTGGTCGATAAGCTCCATGTAGATTTTAGGAATAAGAAGTAAAAGTGGCTGAATGTAAGTACTTACCCGGAAAATACAAAAAGACCACTCGATTTGAGTGGTCTTTTTGAAAAATAGGCTTTACGAATTCCTACAACGACTTCGTAGCAGGCTTGGCGGCCGGGGTCGTGGCGGCGGTGCTGGTTTTGGCGTCCTTCTTCATGCAGCACGAGGGCGTGCTGGCCATAGCGCATTCGGCTTTGGCTTCGGTAGTAGCTTTTTTGGCCTTCTTACCTTTGTCGCCCTTGCCGCCTTCCGAGGCGGTGGCGGCTGAGGCGGTGAAAGCAAACAGGGCGAGGGCAAGCAGGACGTTTTTCATGAGAAAGGGAAATATGGACATGAGGGAAACAAATGGCCGAAAGCAGCGGTTGGGTTTCGGCTGCCCCTAAAGTACGCAATGCTGGCCGAAATTCCAGCGACTATACAGGATTAATCAACGAATAGCTTGTACTGTGCCACGATGCGTAAAACCGGAGCCTAATTTCCCGGCCTTCGCTGCGCTCCTTACCCTATGCCCTTCGGCCCGAACACCGTGCTGCCCACGCCGGCCAAG
This sequence comes from Hymenobacter actinosclerus, assembly GCF_900111515.1. GTDB lineage: Bacteria > Bacteroidota > Bacteroidia > Cytophagales > Hymenobacteraceae > Hymenobacter > Hymenobacter actinosclerus. The sequence goes on along the minus strand of NZ_FOHS01000002.1, from coordinate 221,156 downwards.
GCCTTCGCTGCGCTCCTTACCCTATGCCCCTTCGCCGCTACGCGCACCTGACTTTGTGGGCCCTTGGGCTGCTGACGGCCCTGGCCGTGTTTTTCGTAGCCCAGCTGCGCTTCAACTACAATTTCAACGACTTCTACCCCGCCGGCGACCCCGACCTCGACTACTACGAGCAGTATGCGGACCGCTTCGGCAACGACAACGACTACGTGCTGCTGGGCCTGGAGGCCCCCGCGGGCCAGACCGTGTTCGAGCCCGACTTTCTGGTGCGGCTCGATTCGCTGACCCGGTTTCTGGCCGGCCGGCCCCACGTGCTGCGCGTGTCGTCGCCGACCAACGCCGTGAACCCCGTGGTGGAGGGGCCGGGCGTGTTCAACCTGCCCTACCTGCACCCCCGCGAGCCCGCCCGCCGCGCCCTCGATTCGGCCCTGATTTACCGCACGCCGGGGCTGGTGGGCAACCTGATTTCGCGGGATGCCCGCGCCGCCACCATCCTGTTCCAGACCTCGCCCAACCTGAGCAAGCCGCCCGGCGACTCGCTGCTGGCCGCGCTGCGCCGCGAGCTGGGCCGCCAGGGCTTCGGCGAAAGCGAGTACCACCTGGCCGGCAAGCAGGTGGCCCAGTCGGTGTTCGTGGATAGGCTGCAGGGCGAGCTGGTGCTGTTTATGAGCCTGTCGGTGCTGCTCGTGACGGGGCTGCTGTGGCTCACGTTCCGGACCTGGTGGGGCGTGGTGCTGCCGCTGGTGGTGGTGCTGGGGGCCATTCTGTGGGGACTGGCCGTGATGTCGGCTTTCGGGGTGAGCATTGATTTGATGACGGCCCTGCTGCCGGTGATGCTGTTTGTGGTGGGCATGTCCGACACCATTCACCTCATCACGCGCTACATCACGGAGCTGGGCTACGGGGCCGAAAAAAAGACGGCCCTGCTGGTGGCCATGCGCGAGTCGGCCTTCGGCTCGGGGCTGTCGGCCCTGACGACCAGCATCGGCTTCTTCTCGCTGATGACCAGCTCCATCCGGCCCATTTACAACTTCGGGCTGTTTACGGGCATTGCCGTGCTGCTCACATTTGTGCTGAGCTTCACGTTGCTGCCGGCCATGCTGGCACTGCTCAAAAAGCCCCAGCTACGGGTGCCGCGCGAGCAGGGCCACAGCTGGGACGGGGTGCTGGGCCGCCTGTTCCGGCAGGTGCTGGCCCGGCGGCACTGGGTGGTGGGCATCAGCGCCGTGGTGCTGGTGCTGTCGGTGGCCTCGGCCTCCACCATCCGCATTAACTCGGCGTTGCTGGATGACCTCTCCAAAAACGACCCGGTGAAGCTGGATTTCCGGTTTTTTGAGGAACAGTTTGCCGGCGTGCGGCCCTTTGAGCTGGCCCTGCAGCCCGGCCCCGGCCGCACGGTGTTCGATCTGGAAGTGCTGCGCGAAACCGAGCAGATTGAAAATTATCTACAGAAAAGCTACGGCCTCAACTTCGTGGCCTCGCCGGTTACCATCATAAAATCGGTGCGCAAGGCCCTGAACGGCGGCCTGGTGGAAGAGTACCGCCTGCCCGCCGACGAGGCCGAGCTGGCGCGGCTGCTGCGCAAGGTGAAGCTGTTCCGGCAGAAGCCCGAGTTCCGGGCCCTGGCCCTGCCCGATGCCTCCCAGGGCCGCCTCACCGGTCGCATGGCCGACGTGGGCAGCGTCCGCATCCACGGCCTCAACACCGGCCTGCACCAGTTCCTGCGCACGGCCATCGACCCGACGGTGCTCCGGACCCGGCTCACGGGCTCGGCCAACCTCATCGACAAGAACAACGAGAACCTGAGCCGCGACATGATTACCGGCATGACGCTCGACATCGTGATGGTGACCATCATCGTGCTGGCCCTGTTCCGGAGCCTGCGTATGACTGTGGTAGTGCTCATCCCCAACCTGGTGCCCATCCTGATTGTGGCCGGCGTGATGGGCCTGGCCGGGGTGAGCATGAAGGTGAGCACCAGCATCATCTTCACCATCGCCTTCGGCATTGCCGTCGACGATACCATCCATTTTATGAGCAAACTCAAGCTGGTGCTGGGCAAGGAAGACAACCTGTTCCGGGCGGTGCGCAAAACCTACCTGATGGCCGGCAAAGCCGTCGTCGTCACCTCCCTGATTCTGGTGGGCGGCTTCTCCACGCTGCTGTTCTCCTCCTTCGACGGCACCTTCTACGTGGGTTTCCTGATTGGCCTGACGCTGCTGTTCGGCGTGGTGGCCGAGCTGACGCTGCTGCCTATCCTGATTCTGTGGCTGTATAAGCACGAGCCCAAAGCTATTATCAAGGAAGTGGTCGTGCCGTAGGCGGGAGTGTTTAGTGGTTAGTGGTTAGTGGAGGAACGTCATTCAGAGCGCAGCGAAGAATCTTGCGTGCTGATGCCGGTGTGCTAATTCAACGTCAGCACGCGAGATTCTTCGCTGTGCTCTGAATGACGTTCCTCTACTCCCGAACTTCCTGTCCGCTCCGCTGGTTGACACCGGTAGCCCCGCCAGAAAGGCTATCTTTGCTCAAGCACCACCCAAAAACCGCAATTCATGGAAGTATCCGTCGACTCTCACCCGCTGCTGCCCCGTATCGAGCAGGCCCTCGACGGCATCCGCCCCTACCTGGCCGCCGACGGTGGCAACGTGCGGGTACTCGAAATCACCGACGACATGGTGCTGCGCCTGGAATTGCTCGGCGCCTGCGGTACCTGCCCCATGTCGCCGATGACGCTCAAGGCCGGCGTGGAGGAATCGGTAAAGAAAGCCGTGCCCGAAATCCGGTCCGTCGAAGCCATCAACGTCACGCCCATGAGCGAGCAACCCGCCGGCCAGGTTCGCTAGGGTTGTTATTGAACACTTTTTTCGTCGCGCCCCGCTCCCGCCGTTTCATTGGTGGAAGCGGGGCGCGGTGGTTCCACGACCAGTTCGGATTCTGAAGCGCCAGCGGGGCGATACATCGGTAGCATAAGATTATAGTGCATGTTTAAAAGCGCCAGCGCTAGCGGGGAAACCCCAATCGTTGAACTGTTCGTATCGCCCCGCTGGGGCTTCAATGAGTAGGTGCTTATGTCGCGAGCGTAAACGTCGCTACAGCTAGACGTATAATAGATACTGACTACGACACTCAATATGGCCTTCGATGTAAATCCTATCTTTATCAATATTGTATTAAAGCAATATCTGGCTGATGTTACTTTAGTGGTTGGCATTCTTAAAGCAGAGGGAGAAAAGCGAGGCACTTCTCAAACGTGGCAGAAGGCCATGTATAAATCAGGAGAGATTCCTGAAATGGAATTGGAATACGATTTCCACGGGATTGGATGCTGGGTTAAATACAAGGATAGAATCATTGATTTTGACTTCAGAGGGGATGCGGGTAATACGGTTTTTGGTATAGACCCTTGGTTAGCAGCTCACTATTTGCAAAGTCTTGATTTGAAGGGATGCTATGACTTGGATATTTGTCACAAGCTAATCATGGCAACGATTTATAAATTGCTTAGTGAAGGAGAGTTAGTGGCTAGCGATGATGTATATTTCTACACAAATGATTATTACAAGCTCAGTAAGAGTCGACTTTTCCGTTCAGTGTAACTAGCCGGCCATGCGAGCTAGTTTCCCAATTTCCTCCCGACCTTACGGCCACCATTTGCCCGGTTTCGTTGTTAGCCTAACGAATCCAAAAGCATAGAATCTGTTGACACAACCTACTTATACCGAGCCCTACGCCCTCGAAAAAGAGCTGCGCAAGGTGCAGGCCCTTCTCAAGCTGGAGCAGCAGGAGGACTACGAGCAATTTAAAATCAAGAGCGCCCAGGCCAGCATTGCCGAGCGCCAGCGCCGGGGCCTCACCTGGTACCCGGTCAAGATAATTCAGGAAGACATTGGCTTCGGCGGAAAGCTCGTGCTGGAGCTGGAGCGCCAGGGGGGCCAGGGCGGGCTGCACCTGTTTCAGGTGGGCAAAAACGCCGCGCTGTTTGCCAACATCCCCGGCCGCGCCGCCTCCGACCGTCCCACGCTTTCGGGCGTAGTTACCAGCGTTAAGCGCAACAAAATCCGCCTCAGCACCACCAAGGAAGACCTGCCCGACTGGACCGACGAGGGCAAGCTGGGCGTGGATCTGACCTTCGACGAGGTGAGCTACCGCGAGATGGACTACGCCCTGGGCAAGGTGATGGGGGCCTACGACTCGCGCCTGGCCGAGCTGCGCGACGTGCTGCTGGGCGCCCGCCCGGCCCGCTTCCGGCCCGAGGCCGAAGCCACGCTCTACTACCCTTCACCCCTCAACGAGAGCCAGCTGGCCGCCGTGCGCCACGTGCTGGCGGCCCAGGATGTGGCCATCATCCACGGCCCGCCCGGCACCGGCAAAACCACCACGCTGGTGCAGGCCATTCTGGAAACCATCCGGCGCGAGCGGCGGGTGCTGGTGTGCGCCCCCAGCAACACGGCCGTGGACTTGCTCACCGAAAAGCTGGCCGAGCGTGGCGTGAACGTGATTCGGATGGGCAACCCCTCGCGGGTGTCGGACCTGCTGTTGCAGCACACGCTCGATGCCCAGATTATGAATCACAAGAGCTACGCCGAGCTGCGGAGCCTGCGCCAGACCGCTGAGCAGTACCGCGAAGCGGCCGGCAAGTTCAAGAAGCACTTCGGCTGGGAGGAGCGCGAGCAGCGCCGCCTGCTCAAGCAGCAGGCCCACGAGCTGCTCCAGGAATCGGACCAGCTGGAGCGCTACATTACCGAGGATTTGCTGGAGCAGGTGCAGGTGATAACCTGCACGCTGGTGGGGGCCGGCAACCGCGCCATCCGCCACCTGACTTACGAAACCGTGTTCATCGACGAGGCCGCCCAGGCCCTGGAGCCGGGCTCCTGGATTCCGATTTCCAAGGCGGGCCGCGTAGTGCTAGCCGGCGACCATCAGCAGCTGCCGCCCACCGTGAAAAGCGAAAAAGCGGCCCGCGAGGGGCTGCGCGAAACGCTGTTCGAGAAGTGCATCAAGCGCCAGCCCGGCGTGGCCCGCATGCTGGAAACCCAGTACCGCATGCACGAGCTGATTATGCAGTTCAGCTCCCAGCAGTTCTACGACGGCCGCCTCAAAGCCGCCCCTGCCGTGGCCCACGCCGACTTGCCCGCCTACGACCCGCGCTTCGCCCCCGACCTGGCCGTGGAGTTTCTCGACACGGCCGGCTTCGGCTTCCAGGAGCTCACCATCGAGGAAAGCCGCTCGACGGCCAACCCCGAAGAAGCCGACCTGCTGCTCAAGCGCCTGGCCCAGCTGCTGGAGCCCTACGACCCCGTCGACCACGAAACCGACCTGCTCACCATTGGCGTCATCGCACCCTACCGCGCCCAAATCAACTACCTCAAAGACGCCATCGAGGAGAACGACGAGCTGGTGGGCCTCATGGAGCACCGGATGCTGAGCGTGGGCACCGTCGACTCATTTCAGGGCCAGGAGCGCGACATCATCGCCATCAGCCTCACCCGCAGCAACCCCCAGGGCGAAATCGGTTTCCTCTCCGACATCCGCCGCATGAACGTGGGCATGACCCGGGCTCGCAAAAAGCTGCTGCTCATCGGCGACTCGGCCACGCTGGGCGCCCACCCCTTCTACAAAGCCTTTATCGACTACACCGAGCGCATCGGCGCCTACCGCACGGCCTGGGAGCTGGAGGGTTGAGAAAAGAACGTCATTCTGAGCAGAGCGAAGAATCTCGCGTGCCAAAGTAATCCTATCATTAGGAGTTAGCATGGCACGCGAGATTCTTCGCTCTGCTCAGAATGACGTTCTTCTTGCTTTTAGCCCCTGCCAAGCTACTTCAACTCCACATACGACTCGGTGTGCGGAGCATCGGACTTCGTGTTTACGAAGTGCTTCACCGGGTTGTCATAGTTGCTGATGTAGAGGCGGTTGCCCTTGAGCAGCACTTCGGCGGGCTGGTCGATTTTGCCGTTTGCGCCGTCGGTGTCGGGGTTCTGGGCCAGGGTCGTCACGTTGTTGGTTTTCAAATCGACCACGAAAATGGCGTTCTGACGGGCCCCGGTGATGTAGGCCTTGTCGGTTTTGCGGTCAATCACGAAGCCGTCGATGCAGGTGATTTTGTCGCCGGTCAGGGGCACGGCCTGCTGGCTGGCGAAGGTGCCGTCGGGCTTGAGGCTTATTTTGTAGAACGTGCCGTCGCCGAACGAGCCGGTGTAGAGGTTGCCCTGGCGGTCGTAGTCGATGCCGTCGGCCCCGTTATCCACGCCGGTTTCGTTCACATTGGTGGTGAACAGGGCCAGCACGTGCGGGTCGCGGGTTTTAGGCCGGAGGTGAATCGGGCCGCCGGACTTCTGCAACTCATCAAGCGTGAAGCGCATGATGGCCGAGCCTTTGTCGTTGCCGGGCAGGTCCCACTGACTATCAGTTACATACAGCAGATTGTCCTTCCACACCACGCCGTTGGCCAGCGCAAAGCTGTCGGCCACGGTTTCGATGCGGCCCGGCTGGCCATTCTGCATGTTGATGCGCATGAGCCGCGACACGTACTTCTTGCTGTTTTCGTACTGGTTTTCGGCGTAGTACACGTTGCCGTCGGGCCCGAACGCCAGGTCCATGGGCGCGGCCTTTTGGGTGGTCGGCTCCACGGGCAGGTTGGGGGCGAAGGGCTTGTAGGCGTTGCCCACGATTTCCACAATGGAGGCCGGTTGGCTGTTGTCGGCCAGATTGGGCACCGACAGCAGAATGCGGCCCTCGGGGCTTAGCGCCAGGCCGTCGGGCGTGTTGTGGGTGTCGGGCAGCGTGAACAGCAGCTGCGGGCTGCCCACCGTGGGGATGGTGCCGGCCGGCACGCCCATCGTATCGGCCGGGGCGCTGGCGGCCGGGGTAGCAGCCGGCGGCGCGGTGGTAGCGGCCGTTTCGGTGGCGGCCGGGTTCGATTGGCAGCCGGCCAGCAGCGCGGCCAGGCTCAGCGGTAGAAGCAGGAAGGATTTCATACAGTTAAAGACAGGTGTGTAAAGAGGCTGCCGGCCAAAGCGCCATGCCGCCGAAGGCAGCAGCCGGCCGGGGCATGGCGCTTTAAGCGAACTGGCAGTTATTTACTGCTGGGTTACGCGCAGCTGCCAGGCCTGCTTATCGAGGTCGTGGCTGAGTTCCTGGAGTAGGTTGGAGGTCGTTTCGTCGATTTTGCCCACCCGCTCGATTCGCTCGCGCACCCGCTTGGCTACGATATCCACGCGGCTACTCATCAAATCGAGTACCTGCCGGTCTTCGAGGAAGCCGCCGGGGTAGCCGCCTAAATCGGCCGTGGCGGCTATTACGCCGGTGCGGCCGTCGATGGGGCGGCCTACCTGCAGGGCCCGCTCGGCCATGATATCGGTGTACTTGAGGTAGGTTTCGGCGTACTCCTGCAACACCTCGTGGAGCTGGTAGTACAGGGGGCCGCGCAGGTTCCAGTGGCTTTGCTTGGCATCGTGGTAGAGTTCGAGCAACTCGGCGACCGTGGCCTGCATTTCCTTGGCTACGGCGTCGCGCTTGGCGGCTTCCATCGGAATCCGCTCGTCGGCGGCGGGGTTGCGGTAGTTGAGGCCGGTCTGGGCCGGCGGCGGCGTGGGCGCGTTTATGGGCGCGGTGGTGCCCATGTTGTCGGTGGTGGCAGGCGGGGTGCGGCGCTGGGCCTGGGCCGAAAAGGTGGTGAGGGCGCACAGCGCGCCGGCGCACAGCAGGGAACGGAATACGGCATGAGATGCAGTGGCCGCAGAAAGGATATGCATAGAAGCAGGGGTTGAATTGTACAGGAGTTAAAACCGGATTAAGCGCCCCGGGTTCTGGTTGAGCTTGCAGTTTTTAACTGGAATACCTAAATTTTATACCCCTTTAATACAATATACAGCGTCTCAAATTATCCGTTTCGTCCGTCCCTTTTGCCGGTATTTCCGTAACTAGCAGCTATTCTTTTTGCCTACCCATCCTTCCCCGCCATGACGCAGATCAGTGCCAACAAAGTCGTTACCATCACCTACGACCTGAGCGTAACCGACGAAAACCAGGAGAAAGTACTCGTAGAATCGGCCGATACCGATGCGCCCATGGTGTTTCTGTTCGGCCAGAGCGGCCTGCCCGAAGAGTTTGAGCGCCAGCTCGCCGACAAGAACACCGGCGACGCGTTCAGCTTCAGCCTCACCCCCGAGCAGGCCTACGGCGACTACGATGCCCAGGCCGTAGTTGACATCCCTCGCAGCGTATTTGAAATCGACGGCCAGACCGACGAGGACATGCTGCAGGTGGGTAACTTCCTGCCTATGGCCGACAACCAGGGCCACCACATGCAGGGCAAAGTGGTCGAAATCAGCGACGATACCGTGAAAATGGACTTCAACCACCCGCTGGCCGGCATGGTGATGCACTTCGACGGCAAAGTAGCCGACGTACGCGAAGCCACCGCCGAGGAAATGGACCACGGCCACGTCCACGGCGAAGGCGGCCACCAGCACTAGGTTTCACGCACCTAACTTGACCGGAATGAGAAGCGGGGCCATCTGGCCCCGCTTTTTTGTTAGCTGATTTGACCGTTACTTTTGGTTGGCTTACTTCAAAAGGAGGTGTATATAATACCAAGGTTTATTAAGTGCACTTCCTAAGAGAAATGAGTATGCGTAAAGGAAAAAACAAGCTGGTTCAGCTTCTTGTATCGATCGGGCTTATCTTCCTCATTACCCTGGCCCTAGGGGGGCTTTACATTTTCAGCCTGATCGACGGGAAGAACGTGTCTCAGGAAAGCAGCTTTAATGACCAAGTCAAGCTACCCAATAATGGGGGCTTGCAGGATTCCGTTTTAACCAGACTTAAACGCCTGAACTTGCCCGACGGAGGCACACAAACGGTCGAACTACACCGGGTGGTGGGGTTTGAGTTCGAGAAAATGTATGTAATCAGTGAAATGGAAATTGATTATGCCCTACCGTGCCCCGACCTGCCCCAAGGATTGCCCCTTGCCAGAAAGGGGTTTTGCCAATTTGGAGTAATTTACAAAAAGGATGGGGCCGCTATTTACCTACGCGGCACATGCGCCTATGATTTGATGAACCTTAGCCATTCTTTTGATGAGATGGGTTTTTTACTCGAACACCGGGTCGAAGTCGTTCTCCCGACTGATAAAGTGAAAATCACCTATTCTACCCAAAATGGGCTTCCTTACCTTATCGAACCGGTCACGCACAAGCAGGTTGTTCTAAAATGCCGCAAAATGTACTAAAGACTCCTTGAAGGATTCTAAGTATATGTGAGGTTGTAGACTATTCCTCGAAGTAGGACAACCAAAAGCATAGGGGTCCTCACAACTCCCCTACCACTCCCGCCCGCAGCTCCGGCCAGAACTCCGCGAAATCAGCCTCGTAGGCGGCCAGCTCGGCCAGGAAGGCCTCGGCCCCGGTGGCCATCACGGCGCCGGCAGGCACGCGGCGGCTGAGGCCCAGCAGTGCTTGTTGCAGGCCCGCGGGGTGGGCGTAGCCGGTCAGCCAGTCGCCCTGGCGCATGTGGTGCAGCAGGGGCTGGAGGCGCTCGGGAATTTCGGTGCGGCGGGCGTGGAGTAGCGCGTACTGGCGTTGGGCGAAATCGGGTAGCGGCTCGGCGGGGTGGTAGCGGGCGAAGTCGCGGGCCAGCAGGTGGTCGTAGCCCATGTCGGCTACCACGCCGGCCCACTTGCCCAGGCCGGCCTCGCGCAGGCGGGCGGTGGTGCGGCGCACGACGGGGTGGGCGTCGGTAAACGAATCGATGAAGCGGTGCAGGCGGATGCCGCGCTGCACGGGTTCGGGGTAGGCCAGCAGGCCGGCCCGGCCCCGCACGGCTTCGGCCGCGAAGTTGCCCACTACTACATCAGCGTAGTGAGGCGTGGTGCCGGGCGAGCCGGAGAGCAGCAGGTGGGCCAGGAAGTTCATGGAGTACGGGGTAAGGTCGGTAAAATACGGGCAATGCGGGCCGCGGGGCCAACCCCAGCCGTAGCCGGGCCGTAATTACCCCTGCGCCCCCAACTACTGCGGAGGCGCTTTGCTCTTTATCGTTTACCCCAACCCAAACCCGCACTATCATGGCTGATAAGACGCCCGTAACGAACGACATCAAAACCCTGCTCGAAAAAATCAAGGACATCAACATCTGCATGATGACGACTTACTCCGACGAGGATAAGTCGTTGCGCAGCCGCCCGATGGCCACCCAGAAGCCCGAACCCGACAACTCCCTGCTCTTCCTGACCGACAAGGATTCGGCCAAGGTATACGAAGTGAAGAAGGACAGCCACGTAGGCCTGAGCTACGGCAACCCCGACGACAACGTGTACGTGTCGGTTTCGGGCCGCTGCAACGCCTACCGCGACCAGGCCAAAATCGATGAGCTGTGGAGCGAGGATATGAAGGCCTGGTTCCCCAAGGGCAAGGACGACCCGAACATCATGATTCTGAAAGTGGAGATTGACAAAGGCGAGTACTGGGATTCGCCCAGCGGCCTGCTCAGCCGCGCCTACGCCTACGTACGCTCGGTAGCCACCGGCCAGAAGAGCGACTCCGACGACGTTAACCAACACGCCAAAGTAGAAGCCAAGTAGGTTTCTGCGTTTTTAGAAAAAGGGCCGGAAGCAATTCCGGCCCTTTTTTGTTGCTTTGACCAGGCAGAACGAGCTAAGTGCTAGCTCCCCTTCTTGCAGAGGAGGGGCTGGGGGTGGTTGACTTTCGCTGGACGACTCCCCGACCGTTATCGTGTTCTGCCATCATCAACCACCCCCAGCCCCTCCTTTCCGAGGAGGGGAGCTGGTTTTCAGCTTTAGCTTCCCCGCTGCTTTGCCCCTCACTACCCTTTCCATCATCACGCTCCTCCCCGACCAGCGGCGCTGGGGTTTCGCCCAGATGGGCACGGCCCAGCAGCCCCTGCGGCGGGTGGCGGGCCTGCGCTTTGCCAAGCTGCTGGGCAGCGGAGCCACCAACGGCTTCGGCGCCCTGCCCAACCTGCGCCGCTACGGTTTCATGGCCGTCTGGGACTCGGAACAAGCGGCTGATGAGTTTTTTGCCCGGCACCCACTCTGGCAGCAATATCAGCGGCGCACCACCGCTATCTGGACGGCCCGGCTGGCCCCCGTCAAGTCGCACGGCCTCTGGGATGGCACGGACCCGTTTGGCTACGCCTCCGAAGCGGCTGCGCTCGATGAGCCGGTGCTGGTGCTCACCCGGGCCTCCATCCGGCTGCTGAAAACGCCCCGCTTCTGGCGCTACGTGGCCCCGGTAAGCGCCACCATCGCCGACGCGCCGGGGGTGAGGGCGGCCATCGGGCTGGGCGAACTGCCCATCGTGCGCCAGGCCACCGTCAGCCTCTGGGACTCGGCCCGCGCCATGCAGGACTACGCCTACCGCAACGAAAAGCACAAGGAAGTTATCCGCCTCACGCGCCAGGAAAACTGGTATGGCGAGGAGCTGTTCGCCCGTTTCCGGGTGCTGAGCACGGAGGGGGTTTGGGACGGGCTGGAGCTGTAATGAAGCAGATTAACTCTGTTAAGACACCACAGTAATTGTTGTCTGCCACACCTAATTTTCACTATCCTCGTCAACTTGCTCTGAATGCTGATTGTCGCACCAAAAGTGCAACCGAGACGAGCCAATGGCTACCCGGCACCGCCATGAGGCCTTCAGCGCCATTATAAGTTCACCGAATTCGTGAACAGATGCGGGACGTTACGGCTGTAGCTCACTCACCTGCCAATCCGGTGCTAAACGGTCGGCGTCCGCTAAGTTGTATAAGGAGAAGCGCAGTCCCCACTGATGAAGCTTAGACGTGAGACGTTGCTGCAAACCAGTTCTACCGCCTTTTTTGACAACCCGACGTAACGGACTGCCTACGACCGGCGGCTCTACCCAGAACAAGACAACTTCGATAATGGGCTGTTCGCTCAAACAAGCCATTGGCCGTAGCAACTCATCATCCAGGTGCTCGCCTAGCCGCTCGGCGATAATGAGCCCAGCTAACGTACTGGCACTTTTGCTCATTACGGCCTCAAATAATTGGTTGCGACGCTCTCCTTCCGCCCGCGCATCCAGCCGGTCATCCTTCACTTCAACAAACTGGAGCTTTGTCGGTACACCTGGGAAACGGCAGATAAAGTCAACTGCTTGCACATGCTTCACCCCACCGCTTGTCAGTATTCGACGGTAGAACCCGGCTGGGGTATTGGCAGCTGGGTTAGCATTTACATCGTAGTGAGTTATTTGCCAGTCATCAGGAAAACCGAATAGCAGCTTTTTCTCTCTAAAGGTTTGCATGATGCGCCCGGTCTTCCTTGGCAAAAATTTCATCCAACTCGTCTGCTTGCTCCAGTTCAGCTTCCAGGGCAACTACGTCGGGCAGATACTCGAAATTATCTGAGGTAACTATCCGGGTAGCCTCGCCCGGACCAGCATTCAGACCGAAATACTTTATTGGCAGCGGCGTGGCATCTTTTTGACGCGACAGGATATGGAATTCTTTCAATAAACTCATACTGTGCGTAGCCAGAATAATTTGAAAGCCTTGCCGCGCCAACTCCGCCAGTATAGCTGCTAGTTTTCTTAGTAAGGCAGGATTTAAATTAGCCTCGGGCTCATCCCAGAAGAGAATAGATTTTGGTGAGAGGCTTCCATTTGCCAGTAGTTTCTGTAGTGTACCAAACTTGCGCAGACCCTCTGCAACCATGTTCATCTCCATCCGCTTATTTTTGGATGCTGACAGGTAGTAACGTCCATCTTCTTCCTCTACTTCGCCACCAATTACCGTTGATAAAGAGTTGATGGCTGCTATGGAGGATGGCTCAATGAGTTTTAGAGGTATTCCTCTAAGCTGTTTCAATAAATCGAGATATGTCTCATCTATTCGCAATCTAAGTTGCTCAGAAGCAGGAAGCATCCAACTCTGTGTAAAAACCTCCTTCGCAGGAATAAATACAGGTGCTGTGTTTACGTGCTGAATTTCATTTAGCGACGATGGAGGAGTAATTACCAAGCGCGATTCTGTCGATAATTCAGGCATCAGAATTAATTGAACAGGACTTACGCGCTCATCCTCTAATTCATACTGTACTATTGCTTGAATTGGCTTTGCCTGACGCCTGATTAGTTCTGAAAGCTCTTCAGGAACTGGGCGAAAAATTCTCACTAAAGAGCTAAGCGGCGAATCAGAATTAAATCCATTCCAATCATGAATATTCTCTATCAGACTACGAATACCCGCATACCCTACCTTTAGCACATGGCTTTTCCCGGTACCGTTGGTCCCAACAATCACATTTAGGCCTGGACCAAACTCAAAATTCGCCTCGGCAAAGACGGTAAAATTCCTGAGATGAAGGCGTTTTAGCATATTTCAAAACTACGGTATAATTGTGGCTCAATCCACTCTGTTCTTAAAAGGGTTAACCGGCACCTTGCTATTGATTGATGATAAACTGTGCCTACGCCGGGTTCAGGCTATGGGGCTGGAACTGCACTATACCGTAGGCCTCCAGTGACACCCACGACTTGAAACTGCTCTTGCAGTACGGCAATACGCCCATGAGATGCTGATAGTTGTTTTTGATACAGAGTTGCCTAACCGCCACAATTATGGGTGTCCCCCTCCCTCCCCTCACCGTTTCTTCCGGTCGCGCAGCAGCTCCCGCAGCTCGTCGTCTTCGGGGGTGGGGGGCACGAGGCGGTAGGTTTTGCCAACCCGCTCGGTTTTCACCAGCTTGGCGGCCCGCAGCTCTTCGCGCAGGGCGTTCAGGCGGGAGTATTCGGTGTAGAGGTGGGTGGCGAACAGGGCTACCTGGGGCCGCAGGGCCTCGAACTCGTTGAGGGCCAGCAGCCAGGCGGCGATGCGCTGGTACACGTCGCGGCCCCGGCTGCTATTCAGGGCCTGCTCGGTGCGCTCCATTACGGCGTCGAAGGTGGCCTCGGGCTGGGTGCGGGCCGTGCGGGTGAGCAGCTCCGGGATACTGCCGGCTCTCAGCCACTGGTGGGCCAGCAGATAGGCCAGCAGCTCCGGCTCGCGGTTTTCGGCCACCAGCAGTTCAGCCCCAAACCGCGGGTCGCCGCCCCAGGCCTTGCGCTGGCGCTCCACCTGCTCATCCACGAACTGCCGCCGCTGCTCCGCGCTCCAGTGCGGGCGCAGTTGCTCATAGTCGGCCAGCGACTGGGTGCTGCGGCAGCGCTGCTCCAGGGCCGCCAGGTACAGGTCCGGGGCGTCGGCCAGGGCCAGGTGTTCGAGGATGTAGGGGTCGAGCCGGGGGCTGAACTGCTGCCGGTGCTGGCGCAGCAGCCGCAGCTGGTTGGGTTGGTCGTGGTGCTGGCGGTAGTGGTCGAGCAGGCGCTGGAGCAGGCCAAAATCCTGGCCGGCGTGGGCTTCGGCGGTGCGCAGCCACAGCGCGTCGTCGGCCAGCTTTTCGGCCGAGTGTAGCAGCGCCTGTACTTGATCGGGACTTAGGGGCCGCCCCGAGGATTCAAGCTGCTCCCGCACGCGCTGCGCCGCCGCCGGGCCGCGAGTCAGGTCATTGAGCAGGTCGGCGAAGTAGTCGGGCGGGTAGCCTTGTGGGGCGTAGCGGTCGAACAGCAGCGTTAGGGCGGCCTCCGTTTTGGCGTCGCCGAAGTCAGTGCTTTTCAGCCGCGCATCCACTCCCAGCTCGTTTAGCAGCCGGTCCCAGCAGTCGAGCACCCGCGCCGGGTAGCCCTCGTAGCTGAACAGGCTATACTCGTCGTCGGCCGGGTCGGTGGCGGCCGTGGCCCCCTCGTACACGCCAACCCAGACTTCCACGGCGCGGGGCAGGCGGCCCTGGGCCAAGTGGCCGGCCACGAGGCGGGCGAAGGGCCGGAGCACGTCGCCGATGATTCCGTCGGCCAGCTCCAGCATGCCGTCGCCCTCGTCTTCCAGATAGTCGCCGTAATAATCGGTGTGCTCCGATAGCGCGTCGTCGTCGAACACCAGGTCGGCCAGCGCCTCGTACACTTCGGTGCTGACTTCCTCGATGCTCGTCAGCTCTTGCGGGGCGACGACGGCGGTGGCGGCGGGGACACTTCTGGCCGCAACCGAAGCAACTGTTGCGGCGGCGGGTGTTAGGTGCAGCAGAAACTGTTCCCGCAGCTTAGGCTGGGTGCGCAGCAGGTTGGTCAGGAACGCCAATTGGGTTGTAACGGGCGTGTCTAACAACGCTTGCAGCAGCGCCTGCTCACTGGTGTCGGGCATGGGCAGGGGTTCAACCGGCGAGCCGAACTTTTGCAATACAGCCAGGCCCAGCGCCACGGCGTGCTTACAGATGCCGTCGTAGTCGTAGGGGCAGCTGCACCGGTAGCTGGTGCCCGTTTTGTCCACCGTAAGCCGCACCTTGTAGCGCTCGGAGCCCTCCACGCGGGCCTTGAACGTGTTGTTTTCGCGGCTGATTTTGCCCACGTAGCCCCGCTTGAAATACTGCTGGCCCCGCTCGTAGCTGGTCGTGTTGGCGGCGGCTTTCAGGCTCTGGCGCGTGAACATAGGCTGGGGAGTTGGATTGGCGGGGGTAAATTTCTGTAATTTTGCCCGCTTACCTGTTCGGGTGTTATTTCGCACGGAGTTAGAACGAGTTAAAGGGGAGTTTATAAGGAGGTCAAACTCCCCAAGCTCCCCTTTTAACTCCTTTTAACTCCGTGCGAAATCCCCCCCCCTCCCAAAACACCAACCGAATGCCCGGCTATAATCCGCAAAAAATCGAGAAGGAATGGCAGGACTTCTGGCAGGCCCACCAGACGTTCCAGGCCGATAATCACTCCGACAAACCCAAATACTACGTGCTCGATATGTTTCCCTACCCCAGCGGGGCGGGGCTGCACGTGGGCCATCCGCTGGGCTACATTGCCTCCGATATCGTGGCCCGCTACAAGCGGCTGCGCGGCTTCAACGTGCTGCACCCCATGGGCTTCGACTCGTTCGGGCTGCCCGCCGAGCAGTACGCCATCCAGACCGGCCAGCACCCCGCTATTACCACCGAGCAGAACATCAGCACCTACATCCGCCAGCTCTCGGCCCTGGGCTTCAGCTACGACTGGAGCCGCGAAATCCGCACTTCCGACCCCGCCTACTACAAGTGGACCCAGTGGATTTTCCTCAAGCTGTTCAATAGCTGGTACAACCTCGACACGGACCAAGCCGAGCCGCTGAAAACCCTGCTGGCCAAGTTTGCCCAGAGCGGCAGCGCCGGCATCCGGGCGGCCGGCGACGAGGCCGAGCGCCACGAGTTTACGGCCGGGCAGTGGCAGAGCTTCAGCGAGAAGCAGCGCTTGCAGGCCGTGCACCCTTACCGGCTGGCCTATCAGCAGGACACCTACGTGAACTGGTGCCCCGGCCTGGGCACGGTCCTCAGCAATGATGAGGTAAAAGATGGCCTCTCGGAGCGTGGCGGCTTCCCCGTCGAGCGCCGGCTGATGCCCCAGTGGAACCTGCGCATCACCGCCTACGCCGACCGCCTGCTCGCCGGCCTCGACCAGCTCGACTGGCCTGACGCCGTGAAGGAAATGCAGCGCAACTGGATTGGCAAAAGCCAGGGCGCGAGCGTGCGCTTCCCGGTGTATTTGCGCGACGCTAGCGGCGAGATGAAGCCCCAGCCCGAGGAAATCGAGGTGTTCACGACCCGCGTCGACACCATTTTCGGCGCTACCTTCCTAGTGCTGGCCCCCGAGCTCGACCTGACGCTGGCGCTGGGCGAGCGGGCCGCCGCCCAGGCCGACTACTCGCCCGCGGCCTCGCGAACCTGGAGCGAGTTGCAGGCCTATGTGAAAACGGCCGTCAACCGCTCGGAGCGCGAGCGGCAGACCGACGTGAAAACCGTGAGCGGCGCGCCCACCGGCTTTTATGTGCAGAACCCGTTCACGCTGGAGTACGTGCCCGTCTGGACCGCCGACTACGTGCTGGCCGGCTACGGCACCGGCGCCGTAATGGGCGTGCCCAGCGGCGACCAGCGCGACTGGCTGTTCGCCACCCACTTTGCCCTGCCCATCCGCCAGGTTCTGGATGCCCAGCAGAACCTCGACCAACAAGCCGACCCCACCAAGGAGGGCCGCTACATCAACTCGGGCTTCATCACGGGCCTGACTTACGACGAGGCCACCGAGCAGCTGCGCCTGCGCCTGCGGGCCAACCGCGTAGGCGAACCGAAAGTAACTTACCGCATCCGCGACGCCATTTTCGGCCGCCAGCGCTACTGGGGCGAGCCCATCCCGATTTACTATAAGGACGGCGTAGCCTACGGCGTGGCCGAAGCCGACCTGCCGCTGGTGCTGCCCGAAATCGACGCCTACAAGCCCACCGAAACCGGCGAGCCGCCCCTGGCCCGCGCCCAAAACTGGAAGTATAAGGGCCAGTACGACTACGAGCTGAGCACCATGCCCGGCTGGGCGGGTTCGAGCTGGTACTACCTGCGCTACATGGACCCGCACAACGCCGAGCGGTTCGTGGGCGAAGAGGCCGAAGCCTATTGGCAGAACGTGGACCTCTACCTCGGCGGGGCCGAACACGCCACCGGCCACCTGCTCTACTCCCGCTTCTGGCACCTGTTCCTGAAAGATTTGGGCCTGGTAACCGCCCCCGAGCCATTTCAAAAACTGATTAATCAGGGAATGATATTGGGCCGGTCGAGCTTCGTTCGTCAGATGAGTGTCGATACTACTTGGCACCCTGGGGACACTGAACCTAAGTTTCCAAAAATATTTATTTCATCTGATTTAATAGATGATTCGTATCAAGTGCGTGAAGACAAACTTGAATATGTCAAAAAACAGTTAAATGATATTGGCGATAAGATTGCAAATAAGCTTCAATTAAATCATGTGCGATTCTCTAGCAATGGAGTATTTAATAGGCATGTAGAAGTTTCTTATGTTGAGAATGACATTCTCAACATTGATAAATTTAAGGCATGGCGACCTGAGAACAAGGATGCAGAATTTATCAGAAACGAAAACAATGAGTACCTATGTGATTGGGAAATCGAAAAAATGTCGAAATCCAAACATAACGTCGTTAATCCTGATGATTTAGTTGAGCGCTACGGGGCCGATGCGCTGCGGATGTACGAGATGTTTCTGGGGCCGCTGGAGCAGTTCAAGCCCTGGAATACCAACGGCATGAGCGGCGTGGCGGGCTTCCTGAAAAAGCTCTGGCGCCTCTACCACCCCCAGGATGGCCCCCTGGCCGTAACCGACGCCCCGGCCGAGCCCGCCGAGCTGAAGGCCCTGCACAAGGCCATCCGCAAGGTGGAGGAGGACATCGAGCGGTTCTCGTTCAACACTACCGTCAGCGCCCTGATGATTACCGTCAACGAACTGACGGCCCTAGCCTGCCACAAGCGGGCCATCCTGGAGCCGCTGGTGGTGCTGCTCTCGCCCTACGCCCCGCACCTGGCCGAGGAGCTGTGGGCCGAGCTGGGCCACGCGCCCGGCTCCATCAGCCAGGCCCCCTACCCCGAGTTCCGCGAGCAGTACCTGGTCGAGGACACGGTGAACTACCCGGTGGCCGTCAACGGCAAGGTGCGCGAGCAGCTCCAGTTCCCGGCCGCCGCCACCGCCGCCGAAATTGAAGCCGCCGTGCGCGCCACCGATATCCTGGCCCGTTTCGGCGAGGGCAAGGAGGCAAAGAAGGTGATTGTGGTGCCGGGCCGGATGGTGAATATTGTGGTGTAGCGCAAACCATTCTCCCAAACAAGCAGCCCACTGGTGTACACCAGTGGGCTGCTTGTTTTTGATAGAAGTTGAGGCGGCGCGCTACGGGCTCGGGCTATGGCAGGCCGGCCGCTTCCAGCAGCATTGCCAGCTCCGCCGTGGAAATGCTTTCCTGGTCGGCTTTATCGTAAATCGTGAGCAGAAAAATCTGATTATCGACAATTTTAACGCACGTAATAACCCGTGCCCCACCGCTTTTGCCCGTGTTTTTCGAGCCAATTCGCATGCGCACTTTGTAGCAGTTGTGCCCTAACGCATTGCCAGCAGTGGGGTCTGCCAGTAATTCAGCGCGCAACTGAATCAGGTCATTTTTAATAGAGCTATATTTTTTAATGAGTGGCTTCAGCTTACGATAAAATCCCTCGGTAAAAACTATCTTATAGCTCATCAATCAATTCATCCAATGAGCGTAGCTGAATCTCTCCCCGCTGATGCCGCTCAACCTCTTGTAGGGCCTCCCGCAGCTCACCCACCCGTTCCTGCTGCCCGGATGTCAGCGCCGGAAGCGCGGCGGGCTTCACCGGCTCGGTTTCAACAAACGACAGATTACCCAATAGCTCCATCAAGAAACCATACTTCTCATCGGGTACTCTTACTACTAGCTGGCGCATAACTCGAAGATACTGACATTTTAGCTGCAACTACCAAGGCCACCCATCCAACTCCTCCCGCACGGCCCGGGGCAGCGACGCCCGCACCAAATCGTAGGAGTGGTCAATCAACCCGCGCAGCAGCCCGCCCGAAATGCCCGTGCCGATGAGCACCGTGTTCCAGTGCTTCTTGTTCATGTGGAAGCCGGGCAGTACAAACTCGTGCTGCTCACGTAGCTCAATGGCCCGCTCGGGGTCGCACTTGAGGTTGATGCTGGCGAAAGTGTTGAGGTCAGTGAGGGCGAAAATCTTACCGCCCACCTTGAACACCAGCGTGTCGGGGCCGAAGGGCGTTTCCTCGGTAGCGCCGGGTTTCAGCAGGCAGTAGTCGCGGAAGTCTTCGATGTGCATAGGGCTGATTCGGAAAACAAACAGGCTGCCATCCTGAGTGGCTGTTTGAATTAACCAGCCAGTCTATCAGTACGATGTAGAGACGCAACATTTTGCGTCTCGTCGTTGAACGACCGACGTAAAAACGTTCATCATCAGCAACGACGAGACGCAAAATGTTTCGTCTCTACATCGTTCAGCAGCTTATAAAAACTAGCTCACCCAGCTTTTAAGCAACGCGAAGGACCTTATCACGTGAAGCCGAGTCGTTGTTACGGTCGTCTTTGCGGGATAAGGTCCTTCGCTTCGCTCAGGATGACAGGTGGATTAACGTAGCAGGCTTAGCGGATAAACCAGCGGTACAGGAGCACCAAAAGCCCCACCAGGAACATGGACATGCTCAGCTTATTGATGAAGTGCATGGTCCGCAGGTTGAAGTTGGAGGGCCGGCTGGGGTCATTCTTGCGGAAGAAATAACCGAACACGGGGCCGAGGTCGAACAGATTTTTACGCATCAGAAGTAGAAATAGCGGGTTCGGAAAGATAACACCCGGCACTAAAAAAAGATTTTCCGGCCAGCCAGAAAGCGGCATTATTCACGGCACTAGCCGCGGTAGAGCTGTTCGAGCTGCGTGCTGTTATTTTCGCGGATAATCTTGCGCCGCACTTTCAGCGTGGGCGTCAGCTCGCCCGATTCTACGCTCCAGGGGGTGGCCACCAGGGCCACTTTCTTGATTTGCTCCCAGTCGGCGAAGTTGGTATTGGCTTCTTGCAGCAGCTGGTCGTAGCGCTGCCGCACCCGCTCGTCGGCCACCAGCGCCGCGTCCGACAGCTCGGCGGGCAGGCCCTGGCCGGCAGCCCAGGTGCGCAGCTCGGCAAAGGCCGGCACCAGCAGCGCGGCCGTGTACTTCTCGCCTTCGCCCACCACCATCACCTGCTCCACCAGCGGCGACTCCGACAGCTTGGATTCCAGGGGCTGGGGGGCCACGTACTTGCCGTTGGCGTTCTTAAACATCTCCTTCTTGCGGTCGGTAATCTTGAGAAACTTGCCCTGCACCAGCTCGCCGATGTCACCGGTGTGCAGCCAGCCCTCGGCGTCGATGGCCTCGGCCGTGAGGTCGGGGCGGTGGTAGTAGCCCTGCATCACGGAGGGCGAGCGGGTCAGGATTTCGCCGTCGGGCGCGATTTTCACTTCCACGTTGGGCAACACCGGCCCCACGGCCCCAATCAGGTTGTTCTCCGGCTCGGGCCGGCTGGCGGCAATAACGGGCGACGACTCAGTCATGCCGTAGCCCTCCATCACCCGAATGCCGGCCGCCCAGAACACCCGCGCCAGCCGGGGCTGCAACGCCGCCCCGCCGCAGATGATGTAGCGCACCTCGCCGCCCAAGGCTTCGCGCCACTTGCTGAACACCAGCTTGTTGGCCAGCGCCAGTTGGGTGTTGCACCACCAGCCCTGGTCCTGCTGGGTGTCGTAGCGCAGCCCCAGGCGCATAGCCCAGTCGAACAGCGTGCGCTTGGCCCCGGTCAGCTGCTGGCCGGTGGCCACAATCTTATCGAAGATTTTTTCGAGCAGCCGCGGCACCGTCGTGAAGGCCTGGGGCTGCACCTCGCGCAGGTTGTCGGCAATGAGCGCCACGCTCTCGGCGTAGTAGATGCTCATCTTCAGTTGCAGATACAGGAAGGTGGCCGTGCGCTCAAAAATATGGCTCAGGGGCAGGAAGCTGAGCGTTTTGGAGCCCGGTGCCAGCGGCAGGTAGGTCAGCAGGTTCTGGCAGTTGAAGAGGATGTTGCGGTGGCTGAGCATAACGCCCTTGGGCCGGCCGGTGGTGCCCGAGGTGTAGATGAGCGTCAGCAAATCGTCGGGCTGCACGGCGGCTTTGAGCGGGGCCAGCGCGGCCGGGTCGGCGGCGGCGCCCCGGGTTAGCAGGTCGGCGTAGGAGGGCACGCCGGGCGTGGGGTCGAAGGTGACGAGGTGCTCGGGGCCTGCCTCCAGCCCGGCCACGGCCTGCCGCACTTTTTCCAGCAGCGTTGCATCCTGCACCAGCACCACCCGCACGCCGGCATCCTGAAAAATGTGGCGGTAGTCTTCCACCGTGATGGTGGGGTACATGGGCACGCTCACGGCCCCGAGCTGGGCAATGCCCATATCGGCCACCACCCACTCGGGCCGGTTGGCGCAGATGATAGCCACTTTGTCGCCGGCCCCCACGCCCAGGGCCCGCAGGCCCAGGCTGAACTGGTCGCTGCTTTGCTGCACCTGTTGGGCGCTCAGCGGCTGCCAGCGGCCGTCCTTCTTTTCCACCAGGCAATCGGCCTGGGGCGTGGTTTCGGCCAGGTGGGCCAGCAAGTCGAAGGTGCGGAAAAACGTCATGGCGCGGGAATTCGGGAAAGCGACGGAGCGGCGGCAAACCACAAACATAGCTCAACCAGACCAGGCAACGCTTTCTGGGGCCGAGAAGCCGTAATTTTATTGCTTACGGCCGCCAATGGCAGCGGCTGGGAGCAGAGAGTTGGAGCGGAAGGATGATCAGTACAAAGGCGGTCATGCAGAGCGGAGCGAAGCATCTCGCGTGCTGATGTTGAGCTACCATTGCAACATTAGCACGCGAGATGCTTCGCTCCGCTCTGCATGACCGCCTTTGTACTTCGCAACTCCTGCCCTACTGCCGGGCCAGCCGCTCGATGTCGGGCACCTCCAGCACCGGGCGGGGGTAGCCACGTTGCGCCACGCTCAGCATGGCCTGCCCCAGCCCGGCCAGCGTGCCAAAGTAGCGCGGGGCCAGCCGACGCATTGCCGGGTACAGCCACCCAATGTAGCGGTAGTAGCTCAGCGTATTGCACAGGCCTGGCGTGGGCCGCAGAAAGCCCGGCCGGAACATGTATGCCGCTAGGAAGCCCAGGTCCCGCAGCTCGTTTTCGGTGCGCCCCTTCACCCGCGCCCACATCTGCCGGCTCTTGCCCGTGCCATCAGTGCCCGCGCCCGACACGTAGCAGAACGTGAGGTCGGGCCCGTTGCGCGCCAGCAGCGTGCGGGCGAAGTACAGCGTCAAATCATAGGTAAGCCGGCTGTACTCGGCCTCCTTAAGCCCCAGCGACGACACGCCGAGGCAGAAGAAGCAGGCATTGTAGCCCGTAAGTTGGTCGGCAATGGGCGCGAGGTCGAGGAAGTTCTCGTGCAGGATTTCCCGCAGCCGGGGGTGCGTGTGCCCGCTGGGCCGACGGCTGATGCTGAGCACCTGCTCCACACCGGGGTGTTGGAGGCATTCGTGCAGCACGCCCTCCCCCACCATGCCGGTGGCTCCGGTGATGATTACGCGTAGTTTCATGGGGTGAGGGGGTGCACTACAAACCATCAGATTCTTGAGTTCTTCTCAAGAATAATGCTCATTTGGCGTAGTGGTACCGGCATTGCAATATCCATACGGCCTCTCCCTCCACCCGGTATACCAGCCGGTGCTCATCCGTAATTCGTCGCGACCAAGTGCCGGCTCGCTCGTGTTTCAGTAACTCCGGCTTACCAGTTCCAGTGAGTGGGTTGCGCTGCAACTCCTTTAGCAGCGCGTGCAGCCGTTTCAAGATGGCTTTGTCGGTTTGCTGCCAGTGCTGGTAATCTTCCCACGCCACCGGCACGAAAGCCAGGGCATACGTCATTCGGCAGGGAAGCTAAAATCGACGCGCTGCCCTGCATCAAATTGCTCGTAAGCCTGCTGTAGCCGCTCGGCATTAGCGGGCGAAGCGCTCAAATAAGCTGTAGTATCGACAGCGGCAGGATTAATGGGGCGGGGGTTGCTTACAAAGGAAAGGCTTCGCAGCATTTCCAGCATAAAAGCAACTCGTTCGGCAGGCACTTCAAAGGTGATTTCCATAGGGTTTAAGAGTTGAAGCTACAAGTAAAACCAAACGGCTATTTATATTGCCCCTATGAAAGTAAAAATACATTGTTTCGAGGGGGAATGGGACAATCATTCCGAGTTAAGTATCCGCCCGTTAATACACGTACTTGAACGAGCCTATTTGTCGGCAGGCAAACAGCTTGTCTATACTTTCAAACTTTGTCAGACAATCGAAAGGTTAAAAGATGATTTAAGAGCAAGTAAAATAAAATTTTCAAAAAGCGTGTACCAGAACTGCTTGTACTTTGCCTTTCATGGGAGCGGTCATGGCCTATATGGCAATAGTCATGAGGAATATATATCGTTTGATGATATCGCAAAAACATTAGGCAAAAAAGCAGCAGGCAGCATCGTTTTATTCGGCAGTTGTGGTAGTTACGCTTCCCAAAAGCAACTGGAAAGATTTAAAGAAGAGACTGACGCCACACTAGTAGTAGGATACTCTTCAAAAGTAAGTTGGATAGAGTCTTCCATATTTGAAATGATCTTCTTCAGTGAGTTATGCCGTTATGAACAAGTGGGCTCCTTTAAAAATAGAATGCAGAAGTTGTCAAGTGAAGACCAATTACTATTCTCCAAGCTGAAAGTTCGCTTCATTTAAGGCACCTACCCCGCCACTGGCTCCTCCAAAACCTCCTTATCCACCCACTTGCCGTCTTCGCGCATCAGCTCAATCAGCTCGTCCACGGCGCGCTCTTCGGGTACGGCTTTCTTGATGACTTCCTGGCCGCGGTAGAGGGCGATTTTGCCCTTGCCCACGCCCACGTAGCCGTAATCGGCATCGGCCATTTCGCCGGGGCCGTTCACGATGCAGCCCATGATACCGATTTTCACGCCCTTGAGGTGGTCGGTGCGCAGGCGGATTTTGGCGGTGGTTTCCTGCAAGTCGAACAGGGTGCGGCCGCAGCTGGGGCAGCTGATGTACTCGGTTTTGGACATGCGGGTGCGGGCCGCCTGCAGGATGCCGAAGCTGAGCTGATTGAAGCCGTCGATGTCGCGCAGCAGGGCCTCCTGGTCGTGGGCGGGCAGCAGGTCGGTGCAGAGCGAGATACCGTCGCCGAGGCCGTCGATGAGCAGGCCCCCCACATCGGTGGCGGCGTCGAGCTGGGTTTGCGCCGGGTTATTCATGGAGTAAATCCGGCGTACGACTACTGGCGAGGTCACGCCGGCTCGGATGAGGGCGAAAAAGGCCTGGCGCATTTCGGGCATGGCGTGCACGTTGGTGGTTTCCAGCACCAGCACTACGCGCCGCTCGGTCCGTAGCTGCGCCAGCAGCTTCGCATCCAGGGTAGCCAGGTCCATCAGCAGGAAATTGAGCTCCGGATGCAGCTGCGGGTTATCCGCCATGTACGAATCGATGGTGAGCAACGGGTAGTGCTCGGAACGACGGCCAGCATCGAGCCAAGCCGTATGCGTTACGATTTCGCGCAGGCCGTTGGGCAGCATGAAAGGAACGGGCCGCTCGCCGGTGTAGATGTAGTCGGCGCCCAAATCGCTCATCTGAAACTTGTCGAGAAACGACGAGTACAGGTGCCCGGCCGCCCGCAAATCGGCGTACTCCAAACGCGGCAGCCGCGACAGGTCGGTAATGACCCGCGGCACGTTCAGGCCCCCGAAGTTGAGCACCTCGTGCGTATCGCGGCGGTGATACTGGAATGGATTTATTGGGGAGTTGTCGGTTGATAGTTGCTGGTTGTCAGTGCCGTTCCTGCTTGCGCTGTCAGCATCACTCTCCTGACCAACAACTGGCAACTGATAACTGACAACTGAAATAGGACTGGCTTCCTCCGCCCGATGGGTGTAGCGGTTGATGAGCATGCGAGCCACCGGGGCTTCGGCTTCGGGGGCTTCGGTGAGGCTTACGCGCACGGTGTCGCCGAGGCCGTCTTCGAGCAGCGTGCCGATGCCTACGGCCGACTTGATGCGGCCGTCCTCGGCCTCGCCGGCTTCGGTTACGCCCAGGTGCAGCGGGTAGGGTTGCAGGCCCTCCTCGTCGAGCTTCTGCACCAGCAGGCGGTAGGCCTGCACCATTACCTGGGTGTTGCTGGCCTTCATGCTCAGCACCACGTCGTAGTAGTTTTCCTCCTCGCAGAGGCGCAAAAACTCCAGCGCCGACTCCACCATGCCCAGCGGCGTATCGCCGTAGCGGCTCAATATCCGGTCGGACAATGAGCCGTGGTTGGTGCCGATGCGCATGGCGGTGCCGTACTGCTTGCAGATCTGCACCAGCGGCCGGAACCGCTCCCGGATGCGGTCCACCTCGGCCGCGTAGCTGCTATCGGTGTACTCGATAACGTCGAATTTCTTTTTGTCGGCGTAGTTGCCGGGGTTTACGCGCACTTTCTCCACGATGCGGGCGGCCAGCTCGGCAGCGTTGGGCGTGAAGTGGATATCGGCAATCAGCGGCACGGTGCAGCCGCGGCGGCGCAGCTCCTTCCTGATTTCGAGCAGATTCTGGGCCTCCTTCACGCTGGGGGCCGTGATGCGCACGTATTCGCAGCCGGCCTCCACCATGCGCAGGGTCTGCTCCACCGAGCCCAGCGTGTCCATGGTGTCCACGGTGGTCATGCTCTGCACCCGAATCGGGTTCAGGCCGCCCATCGGCAGGTCGCCAATCTTCACCTCGCGGCTCAGGCGGCGCTTATACTCGGTCAGGCTGGGGCAATACGTCTTGTTCATAGAAGGAAAACCGGGGGCCGCGGCCGAAAGTTGCGCGGCACCACAAAGGTAAGCGGTGCTGGGATGAATGCGGGGGTCCGCCTGTCATCCTGAGCGCAGCGAAGGCCCTATCCAGAAGCTACAGTCTGATGTCAGCTTCTATCCAGGGCCTTCGCTGCGCTCAGGATGACAGGCGGGTTCGCTCATTCACGCATTCACCGAGTCACTCATTCACCGAGTCACTTCACCTACTCCTCCTTCGTTCCTGCCAGCGTGAACACCTCCTCCAGCGTGTGGGTGTGCACGCCGGGGGTTTCGTCGAGGGCGGCGTGGCGCATGGCGCGGGCCACGGTGCGGGCATGGATGGGCCGGTAGCTATGCAGCAGCGGCATGGTGCTGGCGGCCGTGGCCAGCCATAGGCCCACCTTTTCGGCCGGGCGTTTCTCGGTGCGCGAGCCGGCCAGAATGCCCGGTTGCAGAATATGGATGCGCTGGAAGGGCAGCCGCTTGACATCGCGCTCCAGCTCGCCCTTCATGCGGCTGTAAAACATGAGGGCCTCGGCATCGGCCCCGGCCGAGGATATCAGCACGTAGGCCGGTACGCCGTTTTCGGCCGCGGCCTTGGCGGCCTGATACTGGTAGCTGTAATCGACCTGGTACTGGGCCTGCTGGCTGCCGGCCTGGCGCAGGGTGGTGCCAAGGCTCGAAAACAGCACGTCGCCCTGCAACAGGTGGTTCCAGTCGCGGGGCTGGTCGAAATCCACGATGTGCTCCTCCAGCCGCGGGTTCTGGTAGCCGGTGGGCCGGCGGGTGAAAACTTTGAGGTGCTCAAACTGGTCGTTGGCGAGCAGCTGGCGCAACAGGTAGTCGCCCACCAGGCCGGTAGCCCCAATCAGAAGTGCAGTATCCATACAAAGAGTGATTTAGAAGTCAGAAGACAAAACAAGCTCGGCCGTAGCCACTCCAGGGCTAACGACAGCCGCCGCCATTCGTTGGGTAATAGTTTCGAATGCGGCCCTACTCCATCAGCAGCACGATTTTACCGATGTGGCTGCTGCTCTCCATCAGCCGGTGGGCCTCCGTGGCCTCGGCCAGCGGGAACGTGCGCTCAATAACGGGCCGCAGCCCGCCGGCCGCCACTACGGGCCACACGTGGCGCTCCACTTCCCGGGCCAGGGCCGCCTTGAACCCGGCCGAGCGGGGCCGCAAGGTACTGCCCGTGATGGTCAGGCGGCGGCGCATCACATCGAGGGCGTTGAATTCGGCCTGCGCGCCCTGCATGGCGTTGATGAACACCAGCCGGCCGTCGTCGCGCAGCAGGCGCAGGTTTTTGGGCGTGTAGTCGCCGCCAATCATGTCCAGCACCACATCGGCCCCGCCGGCAGCGGCCACCACTTTTTCGAAGTCCTCCTCTTTGTAGTTGACGACGATATCGGCACCGAGGCGGGCCACGGCGGCGCACTTTTCGGCCGAGCCGGCGGTGGCGGCCACCCGGCTGCCCAGGGCGTGGGCCAGCTGCACGGCCAGCACCCCAATGCCGCTGCTGCCCCCGTGCACGAGCAGGGTTTCGCCGGGTTGCAGGTGGCCGCGCTGAAACACGTTGTGCCACACGGTAAAGGCCGTTTCGGGCAGGCTGGCGGCTTCGGTCAGGCTCAGGCCGGCCGGAACGGGCAGGCAGTGACCGGCCTCTACCACCACATATTCGGCGTAGCCACCCTCGCTCAGTAGGGCGCACACGGCGTCGCCGGGCTGCCAGCGGCTTACGTCGGGGCCGCAGGCTTCCACGTGGCCGGCCACTTCGAGGCCCGGCACGAGGCCGGCGGCATCGTTGGCGCCGGCGTACTTACCCTGGCGCATAAACACGTCGGGACGGTTGACGCCGGCAGCGGCCACCCGCAGCAGCACCTGGCCGGGGCCGGGCCCGGGGCGGGGCCGGGTTTGCAGTTCGAGAACTTCGGGCCCACCGGCCTGCTGGATAACAATGGCGTTCATGGCAATAAAGTAAGATAAGGCCGGCAACCGGGCGCCGGCCGAAGCGTAAGCTGAACTTTACGCACGAAACGCCCTTTTAGGTACCGTGGCGCTTCCGGAACCCGGCCCCAAACCGCGCCAGCTGCCGGACTACTGTTTTACTTACCCCATGAAAATTCCGCTTCACGTTCCCTGGTTTGTGCGCGCGGCCGGGCAAACGGGCCGCCTGGCCGCCTGGCAGACCGGCCGGCTGTTCCGCAAAGCCGCCCGCTCGGCCCTCGACGCGGTGCAGGACGTGTTGCGGGCCGAAGTGGTGCAGGGCAACGGCGAGCTGGTGCGCGATTTTCTGGTGGGCAAGGCCCTGCCCGTGGCCCGCACGCTGCTGCTCGAGCGCATGGCGGCCCGCCTGCTGCTGAAAATAGGCCTGCGCGGGGCCCTGGCTTCCAATGTAGTGGGCTGGGTGCTGCCGCTGGTAATCGAGCAGCTGCTGCGGGCCGGCCGTAGCTCGGGCCTGTTCGAGAAAGTGGGCCGGCACGCCACGGTGCAGGACACGCTCCGGCGCCTCGACGAGCTGCGGGCCGCCACCTGGAAACGCCTGGCCCCCGACCACGGCACCGGGGCCCAGTGGCTGCCCGACGACCACGAGCCGCCCGCGCAGCTGTCGGCCTGAGCCGCCCTTAAACCGGATTAAAGGGCAGATAATTCCGGGTAGAAATTTTATTTTTTTTTCTCCTTTTCGATGCCCCTGCGGGAAATCCGAACGCCGAAACCGGGTCGTAAGTGGGCCCACATGAAAGATACTGCTGCCCTGGCCGCGGACGGAACGACCCGGTTTCCGCCCGCCCGAACCGCCCTGCGGGAACTGTACCGCACCGTGCGCCACCTGCCCTCTTCCGACCCCTATACCCCCGCCCGCCTAGCCCGCATTGCCGACCAGGCCGAATACCTGCTCGACACCTGGCCCCCCGATCAATGGCCCGCGGGCCTGCACTCGGGCCAGCCGCTGCCGGCCCGCGCTGTGCTGCTGGGCTGGGTGGCCGCCGCCCGCCGCGACATCGGCCACGCCGGCACGACTCCCGGCACCAGCTGGCCCTATCCGCAGTGGCACCGCATTACCACCACCCTGCTGGCCGCGCTGGTACCCTTTGCCTGAGCCGGCGCCGCTGCTTTCTGCCTGAAGCCGCCGGGTGGCCGGCGGCGGCGGTAGTTGAAACCCAACGGCGCTTTATTGCGGCTAAGCATCAGCGCCTAAGTGGCCGGCATTTGGCGGGCTGGTACTATTTCCGCATTTTTGAGGAACTGGCCCTCCCTACGGTCCTGCTCCCCGCTCCATGACACAAGAACTCACCAACGGCTTCGGCAAAGTGTACCTCACCATTGCCTACGACCCGGCCAACGAGTGGGTGTACAACAACTGGGTGGGCTACCAGACCTATGCCGGCATTGTGGCCGGGGCCGACGCCTGCCTGACGCCCCTGCGCGAGCACGCCTGCCCCTACCTGCTCAACGACAACCGCGAGGTTATCGGCCCCTGGGACCACGCCGTGGAGTGGATTGTAACCGACTGGGCCCCGCGGGCCATCAGCCAGGGCCTCACCCACTTCGCCCACGTCGTCAGCCCCGAGGCGCTGGCCGCCATTTCGGCCGAGGCCATGCACATCGGCATTAGCGGCCGGCTCCAGATGAAGATGTTCGGGGATGTGGACGAGGCCCGGGCCTGGCTGCGGCAGGCGCAGCGGGAAACGGCGTGAGCTGTAAGCAATATTCCGCAGGTTTAGCCTACCTCCACAAAAAAAGCCGCATCCCCCGGATGCGGCCTTTCTAAGATCGGGGCGCGGAGAAAAATTCCCACCCAACTCCGGCCCGACTCCAGCCCTGGTGTTAGTGCAGGAACAACAGTTCGCGATACTTTACCAGGGGCCAGTCCTCATCGTCCACCATCAGCTCCAGCTTGTCGGCCGAGCGGCGGATGGTGTCGAAATGCACTTTTACCGTGTCGCAGTAAGCAATGGCCTGCTCGCGGCTGTCGGTAATTTTGTTGGCCGCTTTGCGGGCGTTTACCATCTCCTCCACCTGGGTTTTGATGATGGATACGTGCCGCGAAATGGCCTTGATGGTGTTCATAGTGACATTGGTGTACTCGTCGTCGAGGCCGAGCTCGCGCAGGCCGCGCACGTTGCTGACGAGCTTGGTCTGGTAGGCTACGGCCGTCGGGATGATGTGGTTGAGGGCCAAATCGCCCATTACCCGGCCTTCAATCTGGATTTTCTTGATGTAGTCTTCCAGCACAATCTCGTGGCGGGCGTGCAGCTCGACGGGCGAATATATGTGGTGGCGCGCAAACAACGCGGCCGACTCGGGCGTCACGATGGCGTCGAGGGCCTGGGGCGTGGTGGGCACGTTGCTCAGGCCCCGGGCCGCGGCTTCCTCCTTCCACTCGTCGGAGTAGCCGTTGCCCTCGAACCGGATGGCCTTGGAGCTGATCACGTACTCGCGCAGCACCTCCACAATGGCCACCTCCTTCTTGCGCCCGTCGGCAATCAGCTGATCGACGGAAGCCTTGAACTCGACGAGCTGGTCGGCCACGATGGTGTTGAGCGTGGTGACGGCCGACGAGCTGTTGGCCGACGAGCCCACGGCCCGGAACTCGAACTTGTTGCCGGTGAAGGCGAAGGGCGAGGTGCGGTTGCGGTCGGTGTTGTCGAGCAGAATGGCCGGAATCTTATCGATGCCGAGCTTGAGGTAGATGTTGTCGCCCTTATCAAGCGGCACCTTGGCCGTGCGCTCCAGCTCGTTCATCACCGAATCGAGCATCGAGCCCACGAACACCGACATGATGGCCGGCGGGGCCTCGTTGGCGCCCAGGCGGTGGTCGTTGCTGGCCGAGGCGATGCTGGCGCGCAACAAGTCGGCGTGGCGGTGCACGGCCTTGATGGTGGTGATGAAGAAAGCCAGGAACTGCAGGTTTTCCTTGGGCCGGCGGCCGGGGGCGAGCAGATTCACGCCGGTATCGGTGCTCAGGGCCCAGTTGTTGTGCTTGCCCGAGCCG
The DNA here is from genome assembly GCF_900111515.1 of Hymenobacter actinosclerus. GTDB lineage: Bacteria > Bacteroidota > Bacteroidia > Cytophagales > Hymenobacteraceae > Hymenobacter > Hymenobacter actinosclerus. The sequence continues at coordinate 189,889 of NZ_FOHS01000002.1, read as the reverse complement.
TTCACGCCGGCAAAGGGCTTCTCGTGCAGCAGCACTTTAAAGTCGTGCTTGTCGGCCACGCGGGCCATCACGTCCATCAGCAGCTGGTTGTGGTCGACGGCCAGGTTGGCCTCCTCGAAGGTGGGGGCGCACTCGAACTGGTGGGGCGCTACCTCGTTGTGGCGGGTGCGCAGCGGAATGCCCAGCTTGTTGGCTTCCTCCTCGTAGTCGAGCATGTAGGCGTGCACCCGGGCCGGAATCGAGCCGAAGTAGTGGTCGTCGAGCTGCTGGCCCTTGGCCGAGGAGTGGCCGAACAGGGTGCGGCCGGTCAGCATCAGGTCGGGGCGGGCGGCGTACAGGGCCTTATCCACCAGGAAATATTCCTGCTCGATACCCAGCGTGGTGGTCACGCGGGCCACGTCCTTGTCGAAGTAGTGGCACACGTCGAGGGCGGCTTTTTCGAGCACATCGAGCGACTTGAGCAGCGGGGCCTTGTAGTCGAGCGCCTCGCCCGTATAGGCCACGAAAATGGTGGGGATGCACAGGGTTTTGGCCCCGCCGGTTTCGATGAGGAAAGCGGGCGAGGTGGGGTCCCAGGCGGTGTAGCCGCGGGCCTCGAACGTGTTGCGGATGCCGCCGTTGGGGAAGCTGGACGCGTCGGGCTCCTGCTGCACCAAGGCCGAGCCCTTGAAGTTTTCGACCGGCCGGCCGTCGGAATTGAGGTCGAAGAACGAGTCGTGCTTCTCGGCCGTGGCGCCCGTCAGGGGCTGGAACCAGTGGGTGTAGTGGGTGGCACCCTTGGCCATGGCCCAGGTTTTCATGGCCGAGGCCACGGCGTCGGCCACGTTGCGCTCCACCGGAGTGCCCTGCTTGACGGCGGCCTGCAGCTTTTTGAAATAGTCGCCGGGCATGGTGGCGCGCATGGCCTCCAGGTTGAAGACGTTGCGGCCGAAGCTGTCGGAGCGCCGTTCCCCGGTGTTCACGACGGTCAGCGGCTGGCGCTTGGTAACTTGCTCAAGGGCTTTGAAACGGAGAATGGCCATCGGGGGCAGAGGGGTTAGGCAGAAAGTGTAGGCAGCAGGCGCCGCTAAGGGCAGCGTGCCATTAGCAGGCTCAAATATACAAGCCGGCTTCAGGAAATTAATCAACGCCCCCTAATTTTTACCCTGATTTTATATAAAACTGCTTATCTGGCATCGATACCCCCTTCTATTCACACCCTGTTTACCCATATAATCAGTTATTTTCACCGAGGGCCACTGCTTTTGCAAGGGCATCCAAAAAACATAGCCGTATCCTGCCGGGCCGCCCGAATGAGGCATCGGGGCCGGGGCTTTACCTTTGCGGATGTGAAAAGCCGCTTCGCGTTTCAGCCGCGCTACTTTCTGTTCTGGCTGCTGTATTTCGGGCTGGTTAGGGCCCTGTTTCTGGTCTACTACCTGCCCCGCACGTCGGCGCTGCCCGCCGGCACGGTGCCGCGCATCTTCGGCCACGCGCTACGGCTCGACGCCTCGGCGGCGGCCTACCTGTGCCTGGCGCCGTTTCTGCTGTTTGTGGTGGGCTGCCTGCTGGGGCCGCGGTTCGGGCTGGCGCGGGGCCTGCGCGGCCTCACGGCGGTACTGGTGGCGCTGGTGGCCCTGCTCACGGTGGCCGATCTGGCCCTGTACGGCCCCTGGGGCTTCCGGCTCGATGCCACGCCGCTGCAGTACCTGCGCACGCCGGGCGAGGCGGCGGCTTCAGCCACTCCGGGTTTGCTGGGGCTGGGACTGGGTTTGTGGCTGGCGCTGCTGGGCGCGGGCTGGGGCCTCTATAAAGGAGTGGTGGGCCGCCTGCCTGACCTGCCGGCGGGCTTTGGGCGGGGCCGCGCCGCGTTGGCGGGGCTGCTGTACCTGGCGCTGCTGGTGGTGCCGCTGCGCGGGGGTCTGCAGCAGATTCCCATCAACCAGGGCGACGTATACTTCTCGCCGGTGCCGTTTGCCAACCACGCGGCCATCAACGTGCCCTGGAACGTGCTCAACTCGCTGTTTCTGCAGAACAGCACCCGCAACCCCTACCAGTTCCTGCCCGACACCACGGCCGCCCGCCTCACCGCCAGCCTCTACCAAACCGCCGGCCCCGATACGGTGCGGCTGCTACGCCCCGGCTTGCGCCAGCCCAACGTGCTGTTTATCATCCTGGAGAGCTTCACCGGCAAGCTGGTGGGCCACCTGGGCGGCGAGCCGGGCGTTACGCCCACCCTCGACAGCCTGAGCCGCACCGGCGTGGCTTTCCGCAACGTGTTTGCGGCCGGCGACCGGAGCCAGAAGGGCCTCGTGGCGCTGCTCTCGGGCTACCCCAACCAGCCGGCCACCAGCATCATCAAGTACCCGCGCAAAACCGAGCAGCTGCCCCACCTGGCCCGGGTGTTGAGGGAGCAGGGCTACTCCACGGCCTACTACCACGGCGGCGAGCTGGCCTTCGCCAACATGAAAAGCTACCTCGTCACGGCCGGCTACCAGCGCTTCACCGAGCGGGCCGATTTCCGGGCCCAGGACCAGAACGCCAAATGGGGCGCCCACGACCACGTGCTGTTTGCCAGAATGCTCCAGGAGCTGGCCGGCCAGCCCCAGCCGTTCTTCGTCACGGCCTTCACCCTGAGCAGCCACGAGCCCTTTGATGTGCCCATGCGCACCCGGTTCGCGGGCTCCAACGAGGCCAGCCAGTTCCGCAACTCGGTGTACTACACCGACCACGTGCTGGGCCAGTTTCTGCAAAGCGCCCGCCAGCAGCCCTGGTGGGCCAACACGCTGGTAGTGCTGGTAGCCGACCACGGCCACCCCCAGCCCGGCAGCTCGCCCGTGCACGACCCGGCCAAGTTCCGCATCCCGCTGCTGCTCACCGGCGGCGCGCTGGCCCCCGCCGCCCGGGGCCGCCAAGTGCTCACCTACGGCTCCCAAACCGACGTAGCCGCCACGCTGTTGCACCAGTTGAACCTACCCGCCACCAATTTCCCCTGGAGCCGCGACCTGCTGGCCCCCGCCCCCCCCGCCTGGCCCGGCGGCGCCGCCTTCTACTCCTTCACCGACGGCTTTGGCGTCGCTACTCCTGCCGGCACGGTGACGTATGACAACGTGGCCCGCCGCGTTATTGAGCATGATTCGGCCGTTTCCCGGCAGCAGCTGCGCTTCGGGCAAGCGTATGAGCAGGCGTCGTTCGGGGATTTCTTGGGGAAGTGAGGGAGCGGTTGGTGGAGTAAAAGCCAGGGTATGAATAGACCGGGGCTCGTTTTCGGCTGGCGGTGTGATGGGCAGATGTGTTTTTTTCTATGCTTTTCGCTAGCCTACCGGATGGGGAGCACACACAATATTCACCCCGTCCCTTCCCATAAAAACGGAAGGAGTCCTATCTATAGGACTCCTTCCGTTTTTACAGCTTCTCTGCAGCTCGTTTTACACGTAGCTCTTTGTCCCTTTGCTCTTTCTCTTTCAGAGGGATGCTAGATATTATAACATCAAAGTCATCTTCATCAATGGGTATCGATAGCAAAGCCGTGGCTTTATTTCCATGCCAATAGAAGTGCCCATCCATTTCATCCTCCGTTAACTCTTGCTCGAAAGGCATTCCGTATGCTTGTGTAAGCACCTTTAATACTTCATCTGCATTAGACGAGCCAGCAGCAGAAAATAGAATGTCAGAGAGTTGCCCTCTGTAGAAGCAATAAAAAACTTGCTTCAAATGAGCATTGCCTAGAACTTTGTTTTCGTTGAGCTTCGTGTAAACCGCTTTACCACCTCTATTAGCCACAAACTTCAGCCCCTTCACTTGGGCAAGTGGAGTCTCGAAGCGCAGACCTCGAAAGCCATAGCGCTTATCTAGTTCTGTTGAGAAACCAGGCATTGTGCTGCTACTGACAGCAGTATCAACTGTGGTGATTTCAAAGAGCGAAGTATCGGTTAAGAACTTAGGCTTCTCTGAGGTAGACGAATCTTGAGCATGACCGGCAGTAGCGCAAAATAGAAGCAGAGCAAAAGGGTACAGGTATTTCATAAGTTATGATTGAGTCAGAACATAAGATTCTCCATAAAGCAGGCTAGCCAAAAATACACATTCCTACGCCTATCCTCCAAGTATGCCGCCCTACTGCCGGAAGCTGGCCGCTTCCGCCGTATCTTTGCGGTCTTGCTTATGGATATGGAAACCAAGAAAGTTGCCTTTTACACGCTGGGCTGCAAGCTCAACTTCTCCGAGACTTCCGCCATCGGGCGGCAGTTTGAGGAGGCGGGCTTCGTGAAAACCGCCTTCGAGGACGCGGCCGACATCTACGTTATCAATACCTGCTCCGTCACGGACCACGCCGACCGCAAGTGCCGGAAGGTGGTGAAGGAGGCCCTCAAGCATAACCCCGCGGCCTTCGTGGCCATCGTGGGCTGTTACGCCCAGCTCAAGCCCCAGGAAATTGCCAGCATCCCCGGCGTGCACGCCGTGCTGGGGGCCGCCGAGAAATTCCAGCTCGTCGAAACCCTGGCCGGCTTCACGCGGCCCGCCGCCGGCGAGCCGGGCCGGGTGTTCGCCTCGCCCATTGCGGAAGCCACCGAGTTCCACGCCGCCCACTCCTACGGCGACCGGACCCGTACCTTTTTAAAGGTGCAGGACGGCTGCGACTACTCCTGCTCGTTCTGCACGATTCCGCTGGCCCGCGGGGCCAGCCGCTCGGGCTCGGTGCAGAGCGTGGTGGAGCGCGTGGAGAAGCTGGCCGAAACCGGCGTCAAGGAAATCGTGCTCACCGGCGTCAACCTCGGCGACTTTGGTGTGCAAGGCTCGGAGCGCGAGCGGCCGGAGAATTTCTATGACCTCGTGCGGGCGCTGGATGAGGTGGCCGGCATCGAGCGGTTCCGCATCAGCTCCTGCGAGCCTAACCTGCTGTCCGACGAAATTATCCGCTTCGTGGCCCAGGCTAAGCGGTTTATGCCCCACTTTCATATTCCGCTGCAGTCGGGCTCCAACAAGATCTTGGGCCAGATGCGCCGCCGCTACCGCCGCGAGCTGTACCAGGAGCGCGTAGCACTTATTAAGCAGGTAATGCCCCACGCCTGCATCGGCGTCGATGTAATCGTGGGCTTCCCCGGCGAAACCGAGGCCGATTTTCTGGAAACCTACCAATTTCTGAATGAGCTCGATGTGAGCTACCTGCACGTATTTCCGTATTCGGAGCGGGCCAACACGCTGGCGCCCACCCTGCCCGGCCGCGTGCAGGACCGCCACCGCCACGAGCGCACCACCCAGCTGCGCAGCCTCTCGGAGAAGAAAAAGCGCTTTTTCTACGAGCAGCACGCGAGCCTCGAAACCCAGGTGCTGTTCGAAGACGACGTCACCAACGGCCAGATGGAAGGCTTCACGCCCAACTACATCCGCGTAGTAGCCAAATACGACCCGCTGCTGGTGGGCGAGCTGAAGCCCCTGCGCCTGACCACCGTGAACCCGGCCGGCCTGATGGAAGCCGAGGAAATGGGCGTGGAGGTGTTCGGGTAACCTGCTTTATTATAAGTAACTGAAATTTCCGGCGCGGAGCAATCGGCAGACAGGGCCGGTTGTTTCGCGCCGTTGTTTTGTGCGCTAGAAGCGGCGGTTTGTGTACGCTCCGGCCGGGGTCTGCACCCGACCTTTGCCTTATCAAAGCCCAAACGACGCATTCAACCACTACCCTACCGCCATGCCCCTCACCGACTACCGTACCCTGGGCCGTTCGGGCCTGATTGTCAGCCCTCTTTCGCTGGGCACCATGACGTTTGGCACCCCTGGCTGGGGGTCGTCCGATGAAGATTCGGCCACCATTTTCAATGAGTACACAAATACCGGCGGCAATTTCATCGACACCGCCGACGTGTACGCCGGGGGCCGGAGTGAGGAACTGCTGGGCGGCTACATCGGCCAGCGCAAGCTGCGCAACGAGCTGGTGCTGGCCACCAAATTCGGCTTCGGCGGCTCGCCCGACAACTTCGGGGCCAACACGGGCCGGCCCAACCCTCATAACGGGGGCAACGGCCGCAAGCACATCTACCAGGCCCTGGAAGGCTCGTTGCGCCGCCTGGGCACCGACTACATCGACCTGTACTGGCTGCACGTGTGAGACGCCGTGACGCCGGCCGAGGAGGTGCTGCAAACGCTGGGCGACCTGGTGCGGGCCGGCAAAATCCGCTATTTCGGCTTTTCCGACATGCCGGCCTGGTTCACCACCAAAGCCGCCACGCTGGCCCAGGCCCACGGCGTGCCCGGCCCGATTGCCATGCAGCTGGAATACTCGCTGGTCGAGCGCACCCTGGAGCGCGAATACCGGCCGCTGGCCCGCGAGTTCGGGCTGAGCCTGATGCCCTGGAGCCCGCTGGCCGGGGGCTTTCTGGCCGGCAAATACGCGCGCGAGAATCCTCAGGCCGACGGCGCGGGCCGCCTGGCCGGCAGTAACCCCTTTGGCAACACCAAGTTTACGGACCAGAACTGGGCTATTTTGGAAGTACTACGCACGGTGGCGCAGGAGCAGAACCGCCCGCTGGCGCAGGTGGCCCTGGCCTGGGTGGCGGCGCAGCCCGGCGTCAGCGCCCCCGTTATCGGGGCCCGCCGCCCGGCCCAGCTGCACGACAACCTCGCCGCGCTGGAAATCCGCTTCACGCCTGCGCAACTGGAGCAGCTAACCCAGGCCAGCGCCCCCGCGCCTACCTTTCCTTACCCCATTTTCGAGCCCGCCATCAACCGCCAGGCCGTTTTCGGCGGGGCCAGTGTGCGGGGCTGGCAGTAGTCGGGTTAGAACTTAAGCCGAACGGCCGCAGCGCGAAACTTCACCTTTGCATATTATCACTGATTTCCAGATGATTATATACATATCTACGCGAAGCCGGAGCTTCGCGCTGCAAGCTTAAGCCTTCCATTTCCGTGTCAGCTTCTGTTCGGTAGAGGTGCTTCGACAAGCGGACGCGAGCTATGGTAAGTAGTGTGCCGGAAGCTAGCTTACTGCAGCGAGAAGCGAAATTGGGCGGGCGTCAGGCCGGTCTTCTGTTTGAAAAGCCGGCTGAAATACTGGGGATAGGCGAAGCCGAGCCGGAAAGCGGCTTCTTTGACGGTGAGCGAGGTGCTCAGCAGTAGCAGCTTCGCCTGCTCGATAAGGGCGTGGTGGATATGCTGCTGGGTGTTTTGGCCAGTGAGCGTGCGCAACATGTCGCTCAGGTAGGCCGGCGACACGTGCAGCGCATCGGCGAAGTGCTGCACGGTGGGCAGTGGCTGCTCTTCGGCAGCCGTGAAGTAGGCCGTGAGCAGCGCCTCAAACCGGCTCAGCAAATCATGCTCGGCCGGGCGGCGGGTCAGGAACTGGCGGTGGTAAAAGCGGTTGGCGTAGCTGAGCAGCACTTCCAGCTGGCTCACCAGCACGTCCTGGCTGAAGGCATCGGTGGGGCTCTCGATTTCCTGGCGAAGGCCGCTGAGCAGGGTTTCGAGCAGAGCTTCTTCGCGGGCCGAAAGATGCAGGGCCTCGTGGACCTGGTAGGAAAAGAAGCCGTAGCCGTGAATCTTCTGGCCCAGCGGCTGCCGCCGGAGCAGGTCGGCATGAAAGACCAGCATCCAGCCGCTGACCTCGGACGCGGCCAACGCGGCATCGGCCCGGAAGACCTGCCCGGGGGCGGAAAACCCCATTACGCCCTCCCGAAAATCAAAAATCTGGTGGCCGTAGTAGAGCGGGCCATCCAGGTTGCGCTTCAAAAACACGGTGTAGAGCTGGAGCACCACTGGTTGCAGCCATTGGGCCGGCGGGGGCGCAACGCGGGTTTCGCCCAGGCTGACGAGCGTAAGCAGCGGATGCGCCGGGGCGGGCAACCCGTAGAAGCGGGTATATTCGGTAACCGTGGCCAATACATGGAAGTCCTGCATAGACATTGCCGGCTGAATGACGGCTCCAAAGGTCGGGGCCGGTAGCTGGTTGGCAAGTATACAAATTGCCCTTTCTGCCGCACAAAATGCCAGCTAACGCAACTGGCTCCCGGCAAAGGCTGGCTGCAACGCGCCGCCGCTACTACGCCAACTGCCGCTGCATCAGGTCCATCATCTGCTGCATCATCCGCTGCTGGTCCTGCAGGTGCTGGTTGCGCAATTCGGCCATGGCCAGCTGGTGGGCCATTTGCTGAGTATAAAGGGCCGTCTGCCAGCTGGCATCAGGTGCGGCGGTAGGCACTGGGGCAGCGGCGGTAGACACTGGGGCAGGCTGGGGCGCGGCAACCGGCACGACTGGGGCTTCTACGGGCGCGGGCGCAACGGGAGCCGGCGCGGCAACCGGGGCTGCCAGCGGCGGAGCTTCCGTGGAGGCCGCTGTTGAAGCAGGGGCCGCAGTTGCGGCCGGTTTCTCGGTTCGTGGCTCCGGCGCGGCGGTGAGGGCCGGAGCGGTGGGCTGAGGTACTGGTTCCGCGGGGGCTTCGGGCGTAGCCGTAGCAGCTTCGGCTTCGTCGGTCAGCATCGGCTCGCGGCCTTCCAGCAGCCAGTCTTTTGACACATTTGGGTACACCTCAAACACCTTGCACAACAGGTCGAAACCGGGCTTATTCCGCTCGTCTACCAAGTGCTGAATAACAGTAGCCGTCTTGTCCAGCGACATGGCAAAGGCATTTTTCGATAAGCCCAAATGGTTTATCAACTGGGTAAAACGTTGTCCGACCGTTGTTTGGGCTGCCATAGCTGAAAGCTGTTGTTTGATTGCGGCGGCAATATAGCACCAAATGAAAAAGCCGGCTGCTTTCCGAAGAAAACAGCCGGCTTGGCGTCAGTTCAACCGATCCTTCTCTCCTACTCAAACCGCAAACTCTCAATCGGGTCGAGGGCGGCGGCTTTGCTGGCGGGGTAGTAGCCCGAGGCCAGGCCCACGGTGATGCAGATAATCAGGCCCACGCTCATCCAGAGCCAGGGAATAATAAAACCGCCGCTGCCCACCAGCAGCGACACGGCGTTGCCGATGCCCACGCCCAGCAGGATGCCCAGCGAGCCGCCCAGCACGCAAATCACGATGGCCTCGATGAGGAACTGCTGGCGGATGAGCAGCGCCGTGGCGCCCATGGCCTTGCGCACCCCAATCTCGCGGGTGCGCTCGGTTACCGACACCATCATAATATTCATGAGCGCAATACTGGCCCCGAGCAGGGTGATGAAGCCCACCAGAAAGCCGCCGATGCGCAGGTTGCCCGACAGCGCGTCGAGCTTGCCGGCCAGCGAGTCGGAGCGCTCCACCTCGAAGCTGTCGGGCTGGCCCAGCTGGTCCTGGCGCACGGCGCGCATAATGCCGGTGGCCTCGCCTGTGAGGTAGTTGAGCTGGCTGGCGTCGGTGGTGGCCGTTTTGATGTCGTAGGTGAGGGCGCGCTGCCGGGGCAGCTGGTTGCCCGTTTCCAGCGGTACGAGCATGAGCCGGTCGGCCCCGCCGCCGCCCATGCTGCTGCCGCTTTTCTCCAGCTCGCCCACCACCTGAAACCGGCGGCCCAGCATGTACACGTACTGGTTGATGGGGCTCTGCTTGGGAAAGAGTTTGTCCTTGATTTCGGAGCCCACGATTACTACGTTGCTGCCGTTATCGAGCTCGGTGGGCGAGAAGCCCCGGCCGGCCTTGAGGTTGTAGCTCTGGATGAGCAGGTAGTTTTCGTCGCCGGCTACCACCTGCATGTTGGGGTTGGTTTTCTCGCCGTTGGCCTTCACCTCGGTGGCCCCGGCCACGAAGGCCGAAATGCCCACCTTGGCCTCATCGCCCAGCTGCTCCTTGTACTGGCGGGCCTGCAGATAGGTGATGGCCGGGTAGGTTTTGGCCTGCACGCCGCCCCGCCGGCCGCCATTGTTGTAGCCTTTAGCTTCAATTTCGAAGGAGTTGGCCCCCAAGCTGGCAAACGTGGAGTTGAGCGAGGCCTTAATGGCATCGATGGCCGTGAGGATACCCACCAGCGACATAATGCCGATGCTCACGATAAGCGCCGTGAGAACCGTGCGCAGCAGATTGCTGCTAATGGAACGAAACGCCTCCTTAATGTTTTCCAGCAGGTGCATGGTGTTGAGCTGTTAGCGTATAGCGGTTGGCGGGTAGCTTTCGTTCTGACTGGCAGAATTTGAGCGGCAGCGCGCTGATTGATTGAATGCGCGGGCGGGCTGCTGAGCTTTTGAAAACTGTTTTCCGGGGCTCTTTCCGCCAGTCGGCCCTGGCAGGGCGCACGTGCAAGGTAGCGCGTTTGGCCCGAAACTCCGCCCCGATTTGCTACCTTTCGCCGGGCCGGCGCTGCGGGCCCGTTCTTAGTTGTTTGCCATGAAAAATCTTCGTCTGCTGAGTTTGCTGCTGGTACTGGCCGCCGCGCTGGCCGGGCCGCTGGCGGCCCGGGCCAACCATATTCTCATCCCGATGGATAAAAGCCAGAAGGACCACCTGAAGGCCTACGGCGCCGCCTACTGGCTGCTGGGCCGGCAGGTAGAGGTGGACTGGCTGCTCAACTACCGCGGCGGGGCCTTCGCCTTCGATGTGGTGCCGGGGGCCGAAAACGAGCTGGCCGTGCGGGGCGTGAGCTACCAGGTGATTTCGGAGGCCCAGTACACCGGCATCCTCTCCGAAATAGCCGATGCCAACGCCAACATGGACGTGATGAAGCTGGAGAAGGTGCCCAAAATTGCGGTGTACACGCCCAAGGGCAAAATGCCCTGGGACGATGCCGTGACGCTGGTACTCACCTACGCCGAAATCCCCTTCACCCCCATCTACGACGACGAGGTGCTGCGCGGCGAGCTGCCCAAGTACGACTGGCTGCACCTGCACCACGAGGACTTTACGGGCCAGTACGGCAAGTTCTACGCCACCTACCGCGCCCGCCCCTGGTACCAGCAGCAGCAGCGCGACGCCGAGGCCGCGGCCAAGCGCAACGGCTTTGCCAAAGTCAGCCAGATGAAGGGCGCGGTAACCGTGAAAATGCAGGAGTTTATTGCCGGCGGCGGCTTTATGTTCGCCATGTGCTCGGCCACCGACTCGTACGACATTGCCCTGGCCGGCCTGGGCGTAGACCTGGTGGAAAGCATGTACGACGGCGACCCGGCCGACCCGCAGGCCCAAAGCAAGCTCAACTTCAACCGCACGCTGGCCTTCCAGAACTTCCAGCTGCGCATGAACCCCTACGAGTACGAGTACTCCAACATCGACATGGACCCGCGCGAGCGGGGCGTGTACGAGGACAACGACTACTTCGCCCTGTTCAACTTCTCGGCCAAGTACGACCCGGTACCCACCATGCTCACCCAGAACCATGAGCGCACCATTAAGGGCTTTATGGGCCAGACTACGGCTTTCCGCCAGGGCCTGGTGAAGCCCGATGTGGTGGTAATGGGCGAAAACAAGGCCTCGGGCGAGGTGCGCTACATGCACGGCACACTGGGCAAAGGCACCTGGACCTTCTATGGCGGCCACGACCCCGAAGACTACCAGCACATGGTGGAGGAAGAGCCCACCGACCTGAGCCTGCACCCCAACTCACCCGGCTACCGGCTCATTCTCAACAACATCCTGTTCCCGGCTGCTAAAAAGAAGAAGCAGAAGACGTGATGGCGGGAAGTGAGAAGTGAGAAGTGAGAAACCGTCCGGAATCGGCCGGGCCAGGTGGCCCGGATTGCAGTCCGGGCCACCTGGCCGCTTAGTCGGCTTCCAGTTCGATTACTGTGCGCGCGGGCGCTACGCCGGCCTGCTCGTAGTAGCAGTGCCACTTCGCTTCGGGGGTGAGGCCCTGGATGGTGTTGCCATCCTCGATGACGGGGCCATTTTCGAACAGGTAATAGGCGTAGCTCGTCAGTTGGCCCGCGACCTGCCCGGGGTCGAGGTCGGCGAAGCGGAGTTGGAAATCCGGCAGGCCCAGCGCGTGCAGGCCCAGCGTATCCATGAGCATTTCCTGCGCGTCGCTGTCGGCAATGTTGTAGAAGCGCACGTTCAGCAGGCCGCTGAGCGCCTCTGCTCCCCGGGCCAGATAAGCCTGCGGGTCGAGCAGTTTCTGGCTGCTCGGGAAGTACAGCACCTGCGGCCGCAGAACCGGAAGCAGCGCATCCAGCACCTTATTCAACAGCGTTACCCGCTCCAGGTGGGGCAGGGCGCGGGTCATGAAATCGGTCAGGATGATTTCGTACTGGCAGGTTGCCAGCGTGGCTCCGACTTCCGGCCAGTGCCAGCTCTGCTGCCGGGCCGGGGTCAGCTGTTCGCCCTGGCTCAGCGGCGCAACAGCCGTCAGCATAACGGAAGTGGGCACCGACTGAGCATCTGCGAAGCTGGCCGCATAGGTAGGAAAGAAGAATACCTGGCCGCTGTCGGGGGTATCAACCGGGCCGACGGACTGCCGCAACGCTTCGGCCAGCGCAGCCTGATTTACTTCGGGCCGGGCGGCAAAAAACAGCCGGACCGGCAATAGCTCGGGTTGGTTTTCCATAGATGTACCAAGCGCCTGCAAGGCGTAATACCAGCTGCTAAAGGCTCTTGCCGAGCACCCCCGCCTACTTCTCCAGCCGCATGAACTGCTGCACGAGGTCGGGTAGGTCGTCGGTTTTTTCGGGGTCGAGCGGCATCGTCAGGTCGACCAGCACGGGCTGGCCCTTGGCTACGCCGAACACGATGTACTGGTAAGCCATGCCGCCCGACTCGGTCGGATAGGCCAGGCGCGTGCCCTGGGCCGGTGGGCCGTCGAGCAGCGTGCACGTGAAGGGCGTTACCTCCACGTTCTTGCGCTTCTTCTTGGCCAGGCGCAGGTGCTCGGGCGGATAAGTGCGCATCACGCTGTAGTCGAGGTACATCCAGGCCAGCTGGTAGGCCGGCCCGGTTACCTCGTTGCTCGACACAGCGGTGTAGCCGTTTTCGAGCGGCAGATTGAGGCCGCAGAAGTTGAGGGTGGGGCCAGCCGGCGCCTGGGCCAGGCCAGCAAAAGGCAGCGCCAGCAGCAGCGCAAAAAATAGCAGACTCTTCATGGGTAATTCTTGGACAGGCCAGGCAAAACAAAATGCGCAGGGCCTAATCTACAAAGTACCCGCACAGAAGGCAAATTTTTTAGCCCAACAGCCCCCGTGGCTCGACTAATGCATCCGGTCGTCGCGCACGGGCAGGCTCGTAATGATTTCTCCCTCAATGCGCAGCAGCTCCTGAAAGCGCGCATCCACCTCTTGCGGATCGGCATATTCCTTGGCCAGTTCCACGTAGCTCACGAAGTGGCCGGCTTCGGAAGCCATCAGCTCGTAGTAGAACTGGCTCAGGCCGGGGTCGGCAATGTGTTTCCAGAGCAGCTTGAACCGCTCGCAGCTGCGGGCCTCAATGAGCGCACTCACCAGCAGCTGGTCCATGAGCTGCCGCTCGCGGGGGCCGCCCTTGCGCACGTGAGCCAGCAGGGCCACCACGTACTCGTCGCGGCGCGGGCGGCCCAGCGCGAAGCCGCGCTGGCGCAGCTCCTGCATCACCCGGCCAAAATGCTCCCATTCCTCGGCCACCAGGGCCGTCAGCTCCTCTACCAGCCGGGTTTTCTCGGGGTATTTGAGGATGAGCGAAATGCCGGTGCTGGCCGCTTTCTGCTCGCAGTAGGCGTGGTCAACCAGAATATCTTCGAGGTTTTTGCTGGCAATATCCACCCACCGCGGATCGGTGTTGAGCTTGAGCTTGAGGATGGTTTTCATTTTAGGTTTTAGGGCTTAGGGGCTTAGGCGTTAGCTTTTTTTGGGACAAAGGTACTGTCGCCTAAGTACCTAAGCCCTAATTGAAGAACTGCCAGCGCAGGCCGAATTCGAGGCGACGGGGCAGGGCGGCGTAGTAGGGCGCGGTGAAGTAGCCGTTCTGGGGGGCAAACTGGTTGAGATAGGCCATTTTAAGGAATACGCCCACCGTTTTAATGTCGGCATTCACAAACACGTCGGCCACCGGCACGTTGCGGATGGTGAAGTGGTCCTGCACGAAGAACTGCTGGGTGCTGGGGCTGTAGTCGTAGGCCTGCCAGCGCGACTGGAAGTAGCCCTGCACGCCCACCTGGCCGAACAGCGCCTTTTTGAACAGGTAGCCCTGGTAATACACCCGCCCCTCGCCCACTACGGCCGGAATCCGCAGGGCCGGGTTATCGGCGTTGGCGCCGGCCGTATACGTGGCCTGCGTCTCGAAAAACACCTTACCTACGCTGCCCCGGTAGTGGCCCATCAAGCTACCAATCACGTACTTGTCATCGGCCTGACGGGGGCCGCGCAGGTGCCGCTCGTCGGCGCTGGTGCCGTAGTAGATGTAGTTGTTCAGAAGTGCCCCGGTGCCCACCACCTCCACAAAATGCACGCCCAGCTGCTGGGCGGCCCGCACCCGCAGCTGCTGCACCTGCACGTTTTTGAAGTCGTTTTTCCACTCGAAATGGTTGCCAAAAAACTGCTGCTCCGTGAGCGTGGGGGCCACGCTGGTCAGCAGCAGCTCGCCACTCAGCGGGCCCAGCCGGGCCAGGCCACTGAGCCAGTATTCCAATTTGAGCGGATCCTTTACGTCGGGCTTGATTTCACCGGCCGTTTCGATGGCGAACTGCCGGTACTGGAACGCCGCCGTACCGCCCGCAAACAGCTGCGAGCCAGTTTGCCGGCCCAACGTATCTTTTACCACCGGGGGCGCTCCGAAAGCCGAGCGCGTTTCGAGCGAATAGTAGCGGTAACGACCATACAGCCGGTAACTTACCCGCTGGCTCTGCCCCATCACGCCCACGGTGTTTTCGAGCTGCCGGAATTCGGCCCGGTCGTCGGTGGTGGCCGTACTGAGCCGGTTGATGGGGTAAAATGGGTTGCGCACGCCATTGGGCGACGGCTGCTCGTCGACGTACTTGTTGAGTTGCCGGCTCCACTCAATAAGGTGATATGCCGTGAGGCCCCGGCCCAGCAGTTGGTAGCTGTGCAGCAGCCGCAGCCGGTCGCGCGAGTCGCGGTTTTTGGCATTGGTCAGGTTCACTTCCTCGCGCTGGTAGTCGAAGAGCTGGCTCAGGTCGAACTTGGAGCCCGGCTGGCCGTCGTTGATGGTATCGGTGGCCAGGGGTTTGATACCGCCCTGCTCGGCCACCGTGTGCCGGGCCGTGGCAAAGTGGCCCATGGCGCGGTAGCGGTTGTTGGGCGACTCGTAGCGGGCAAAGAACACAAAGTTGTTGTGCTCGACCTGGCCGGTTTTGGTGTTGTTGACGGCAATGGCCTTGTTGGCCCCGAACCGCTCATAATTGAAGCCCACATTGAAGTGCTTTTTGAGGCTGCGGGCGTAGCCCAGCTCGAACACCTGCTCGTAGGGGTTGCCCTGGAAAAAGCGAAAAAACGTGTAGGGCGAGCGGGTATCGTAGTAGTTCACGTCTTCGGGGCCGCGGGCATACTGGTCGAAAACGGTGCGGCCCAGGCGGGCGCCCAGCTGGCGGTTGGCCTCCCAGAGCAGCGGCCGCGAGGCCGCCCCGAAGTAGCCCAGCGTCTGCTGAAACGTGGTGTCGTGGGTCCAGTAGCGGTTCTGAGGCAGGCGCGTGAGCGTCGAGTCCACCACCCGGCCCACAGTGTCGCCGCGCAGCAGGTCGCGCTCCTTCAATACGAAGGTGGTGTGCGCCCCGTAGCGGTTACGGGTCGAGTCATCCAGAATCTGGGCACGACCGGCCCGCGGGCTCAGCAGGCCCAGCCCCAGCAGGGCCGCCAGCAGCAGCCCGCGCAACGGCGTTTTATACAAGAACAGCAACGGGAAATCAGCCAACGGCGGGAAGCGGAAAGTACGGGCCAAGCAGGGAAGCCAGCCGGGCCTCCCCGTCGGCGAGGAACCGGACGGTAATGGGAATGTAAAATACGGGCAAATCGGCCACACTTGCCGCCAGCGCGGGCTCCTGCAGGCGGGCCGCATCCTTCTGGGTGGTCAGAACGCGCTGGCCCGGCTGGCATTGTGCGGCCAGGGCGGCAATTTCGGCGGGCGTAAAGGCGTGGTGGTCGGCGAAGCGGGCATGGTGCGCTACGCGGTAGCCGGCCGCCGCCAGGTGCACCAGCAGCGGGCCGGGCTGGGCAATGCCGGTCAGCAGCACTACCTCGCCCCCACTCCCCGGCGCGCACGCCCCGCCGGCGGCCGCCGTACCCGGCACGGGCACCGGCGGGCCGTACTCGTAGGCCGAAAACAGCACCGGCACTTCGGGCCGGGCGTAGCGGCGCACCTGCGCGGTAATGGCGGCGCGGGCGGCCTCGCTCAGGTCGGGGGCGCACTTGGTGATGATGACGGCATCGGCGCGGGCAGCCCCGGCCCGGCTTTCGCGCAGGCGGCCGGCGGGCAGCACAAAATCGGTGTAAAATGGCCGCTGCTGCTCGCTGAGCAGGATATTAATGGCCGGCCGCACCCGGCGGTGCTGGTAGGCATCGTCGAGCACCACAGCCGTTAGCCGGGGCATTTCGGCCAGCAGCTGCCGGATGCCGGCCACCCGGTTTTCGCTCACGGCCACCGGCACGGCGCCGCCAAACTGCCCGAACTGCTGCCAGGGCTCATCACCCACCGTAGCGGCCGAGTCGAGGGCCGTGGCGAGCCGGTAGCCGCGGGTGCGGCGGCCGTAGCCCCGGCTGAGCAGGGCCGGCTGCTGCCCGCGCGCCCGCAGCCACTCCACCAGCCAGGCCACATGGGGCGTTTTGCCGGTGCCGCCCACCCGCAGGTTGCCCACGCTGATAACGGGCAGCCCGGCAAAGGCCACGCTGCGCTTCCAGCCCCGGTCGTAGAGCCAGTTGCGCCCCGCCAGCACGGCCGCGTAAAGCCAGCTGAAGGGCAGCAGCAGGAGCTTGGGTAGGTTGAAAGTCAAAAGTCAGAGGGCAAATCCGGAGGACACAACGGCCGTTGGCGGCGCAACGGACGCGCCGGCCGCCACAAAAGTAGCGGGTTGGGGCGGGTTGGCCGGCAGCTTTGCATGGGAAAGTCACCTTTACTCCAGCGGGGCCGTAGTTCTATTTCCTCTGCGCTTCCGCGCCCACCCGCCCCAACCCGTACTCCCACATCCGCCCATGTCCTTTGCCAACCGCCTGACCCACCTGCTGCACGACTTTCCGCTGCCTCCGCTTCTGCCCGAGGCCGTGACGGCGCATAGCCCCTACCAGGAGCCGGGTCCGCAGGGGCTGTTTACGGAGTTTGCCCGCCGCTACTACGGCGGCAACCAGCCGCGGGTGGCGGTGCTGGGCATCAACCCCGGCCGGCTGGGCAACGGCCGCACCGGCGTGGCCTTCACCGACGGCCCGGCCCTCACGGCCTGGGGCCTGGCCCACGAGCTGCCGACGCGCCGCGAGCCGTCGAGCGAGTTTATGCAGGCCGTGGTGGAGGCCTGGGGCGGGCCGGGGCCGTTCTACCAGCAGTTCTACGTAGGCTCGCTCTACCCGCTGGTGCTGCTGCGCGACGGCCGCAACTACAATTTCTACGACTCGCCGGCCGTCACGGCCGCGCTCTGGCCCACCATGCAGGCGCACCTGCAGCAGCTGGTGACGGAGGTGGGCGTAGTGCGGCAAGCGGCCGTGTGCCTGGGCCGGCGCAACGCCAGGTTCTTCCAGCGCCTCAACGACGAGCTGGGGCTTTTTGAGCAGATTTACGTGCTCGACCACCCGCGCTACCTCATGCAGTACCAGCGCCGCCGCCTGCCCGAAAACGTGGCCCACTACGTGGAAGTCCTGGCCCAGGCCGCCGGCTTGGCCTAAGTTTGGACAGATGTGGGTGGTGCCACGAATTGCCCGCAGCCCCGCATTTTCACTTTTTAACTTTTAATTTTCACATCATAACAATGCCCCAGCTCCAGGATTTGATGCGCGTGCTCGAAGCCGCCGCCCCGCTGGCTTACCAGGAAAGCTACGACAACGCCGGCCTGCAGTGCGGCGACCCGCAGATGGAAGTTCGGGGCGTGCTCATCGCCCTCGACTGCACCCCGGCCGTGGTCGACGAGGCCATCCGGCGCGGCTGCAACGTGGTGGTGGCCCATCATCCGCTCATCTTCAAGCCCCTCAAGCGCCTGACCGGAGCCAACGAGGTGGAACAGACGCTGCTGAAGGCCATCCGGCACGAGGTGGCCCTGTACGCCGCCCACACCAACCTCGACAACGTGGCCCACGGCGTCAACCGCCAGCTGGCCGACAAGCTGGGGCTGGAAAACGGCCGCATTCTCGACCCCAAACCGGGTTTGCTGGCCAAGCTGATAACCTACGTGCCGGCCACTCACACCGCGGCCGTGCTGGCGGCACTTTATGCGGCCGGCGCGGGCCAGGTGGGGCAGTATTCCGGGTGCAGCTTCCGCTCCGAGGGCACGTTCACGTTCACGCCCGGCGCGGGCACCAACCCTTTTGCGGGCCAGCCCGGCCAGCCCCACACCGGCCCCGAGGAGCGCGTGGAAGTGCTGCTACCCCTGCACCGCCAGGGCCCCGCGCTGGCCGCTTTGCGCGCCGCGCACCCCTACGAGGAAGTGGCTTACGAGCTGGTAAAGCTCGAAAACAGCCACCCGGACGTAGGCTCCGGCCTCGTGGGCGAGCTGCCCGAGGCCCTGAGCCCCCAGGAGTTCCGGCAGCGGCTGCGCGCGGCGCTGGGCGTGCCGGTAGTGAAGTACACCGACTTCGGGCGGCCCATCAAAAAGGTGGCGCTATGCGGCGGGGCGGGCTCGTTTCTTATTGGTAAGGCCCGCGCCGCCGGGGCCGACGCCTACGTCACCGGCGACCTGAAGTACCACGAATATTTCGGGGCCGAGGGCCGGCTGATGCTCTGCGACGTGGGTCACTTCGAGAGCGAGCAGTTTACCGGCGAACTGTTCCGGAATTTGCTTGCCGCGAACTTTGGAAGTACTTTTGCGGTCTTAATCGCACAGACCCTCACCAACCCCGTCCGATATGATTTCTAACCCAGCCGCCGCGGAAGTTACCGTTGCCAGCAAACTGGAAGCCCTGCTGCACCTGCAGCAAATTGACTCGCAACTGGACGAAATTCGGCGCGTACGCGGCGATTTGCCCGAGGAAGTGCAGGACCTGGAGGACGAAATTGCCGGCTACGAAGTGCGCGTCAGCAAGTTTGATGAGGAAATTGCCGGCCTCAACGACCAGATCAAGCAGCGCAAGCAGGCCATCAAGGATGCCGACGGCCTGATCAAGCGCTACGAGGAGCAGCAGCAGAACGTGCGCAACAACCGCGAGTACGAGGCTATTGCCAAGGAAATCGAGCTTCAGCGCCTGGAAATCCAGATTGCCGAGAAGAAAATCAAGGAAGCTCAGTACCAGATTGAGCAGAAGAACAACGATATCAGCGGCACCAAGCAGCGCCTGGTTGAGCGCAAGAAGGACCTCGACAACAAGAAAGGCGAGCTGGAAACCATCGTGGGTGAGAGTGAGGCCGACGAGAAGAAGCTTATGGACCAGCGCAACAAGGCTGTGAAACCCATCGAGGACCGCCTGCTGACCGCCTACACCCGCATCCGTGGCAACGTGCGCAACGGCCTGGCCGTGGTAGAGGTAAAGCGCGACGCCTGCGGTGGCTGTTTCAACACGGTGCCCCCCCAGCGCCAGGCCGACATCATCTCGCACAAGAAAATTATCGTGTGCGAGCACTGCGGCCGGATTTTCGCCGATGTGGAAGCTAGGGGCGAATAATTTACTTTGCTTTTGATGAGAACGGCCTCTTCACGGGGGCCGTTCTTTTTTTGTCCTATGGAATTTCCCGCAGAGGTGCGCAGAGGGTTTCGCGGAGGTGCGCTGAGAGCGTGCTGGCTGGTAGCGCTCTGCTCTGCGAACCTCTGCGAAAGCCTCTGCGCACCTCTGCGGGAACCAGCTACCAAACTAACTACTGCCCAAACCCGCGCCTACGCCGAGGTGCTGAACATGCGCCCCGCTGCCGCCCGCGCCCTGCTGGGTTCGGGTACCGACGCCGGCACGCTGCTGGTGCAGGATTGCCTGAGCATCACTGAGCTGCTCGTCAGCCAGGACGCCGCCCGCTTCGGGAGCACCGTGGCCAGCCAGGATACGCGGCTGGAGCAGCTGGAGCAGCAAACCGGCCCGCTGGCTGAGTACGCGGCGGCCGAAATCCGGCTGCATCAGGCGGCGGCCCAGGTTGTGTTCAACCAGGAAGTACGCGGGGCCTGGAGCCTGCGCCGCAGCTACCAGGCCATGCAGCGCGTAACGGAGCGCTACCCCAATTACCTGCCGGCCCGCAAAACCCTGGGCATGCTGCAGTTTTTTATTGGCTCACTGCCCGAGGGCTACCGCTGGTTTCTGCGGCTGCTGGGCCTGCCGGGCTCGGTAGATACCGGCCTGGCCAACCTGCGCCGGGCGGCCACCCAGCCCAACGATTTCCAGCTCGAAGCCCGCCTGGTGCTGGCGCTGCTCGAAGAGACCTACTACAAGAAGCCCGCCGCCGCTCTGGCGCTGGTGGAGAACCTCCACCGCGAGCAGCCCGAAAACCAGCTGGTTACGTTCCTGCTCGTCAGTCAGCTAAAAAAACAGCACCGCACCGACGAGGCGCTGGCCGCCTACCGCGCCCGCCCCAGCGGCCCGGCCTACCTGCCTCTGCCCTACCTGCACCACCTGGCCGCCGACCTGCTGCTCTACCAGGGCCAGTACCCGGCCTCCCGCCGCGAAAACGAGCTGTTTTTGCGGCAGTACCGCGGCCGACACTACCTGAAGGATGCCTATTTCAAGCTGTACCTGGCCTGCTGGCTCGGGGGCGATGCGCCGGCCGCCGCCCGTTACCGCGCCCGCATTGGGTCGGAGGGTCGCACGGTGCTGGAGGAGGACACTTACGCCCAACGGTTCTTCGACGACCCGCAGCCGCTCGATGCCATCCTCACCCGCGCCCGCCTGCAGATTGACGGCGGCTACTACCGTCCGGCCCTGGCCACGCTGGCCACCTTCCGCCCCACCGCCGCCACGCCCCTGCGCGACCAGCTGGAGCACCTTTACCGCCGCGCCCGGGCCCTGCACCTACTCGGCCAGCCCGATTCGGCCCGCGTGCTCTACGCCCAAACCATTGCCCGCGCCGGCCTGGTGCCCTACTACTACGCGCCCCAGTCGGCGCTGCAGCTGGGCTACCTGTATCAGCTGGCAGGCCAGAAGAGCACGGCCAAAGCGTACTTTCAAAAGGCGTTGAGCTACCCCAAACATGAGTACAAGAACAGCACCGATACCAAAGCCAAGCTGGCGCTGGCGGAGCTGAAATAGCACTCGGGTCCAGCGTCCCATGGCTAAAGCCCTGGGCTACGTAGCAGCCGGTGGGCCGCACCGTCACTCGCTCCTGTTCGCTGAATAGCCCTGGGCTTCAGCCCTGGGACGGCGAGGGGGCATTTCTCGTCCCCGCTCCCCATCGTATTTTTACGCCTTGTTGACCGTCCCCCTTACTCAGCTGCCCCCCGATTTCCGCGCCCGCGCCCTGCGCTGGGCTTCCGGTTTCGCGTACTGTGCCTATTACGAGCCCAACGACCTGATCTACCCGAGTGGGCCGTTCCGGCGGGTGCTGGCCGTGGCCGCGGCGGCGCCGGATGCCCCGCGCAACCTGGGTGAGTTGGAGGCCTGGCTGGCCGACGGCGCCGGCAGCGTGGCACCGGCCTGCGGATTTATCGGCTATGAAGTAAAGGATGAGCTGGAGGCGCTTATCAGCACCAACCCCAGCGACCTGGCCTGGCCCATCCTGCACTTCTTTCGGCCCCAGACTTGGCTGATATGGGAGGCGGAAGCCCTGCACCTGCATGGCGAAACGGCGGGCGTGCTGGCCGCCATTGCGGCCACTCCCCTGCCCCCGGTGCCGCCCCCGGCCGTGGCGGCCGTGAGGCCCCGGATGCCCAAGGCCGACTACCTGCGGGCCGTGGAAGCCGTGCGCGAGGACATTCTCAACGGCGAGGTATACGAGCTGAACCTGTGCCAGGAATTCACGGCCGACGCCGGGCAGCTGGACCCGGTGGATCTGTTCGAGCGTCTCAACGCTGCCTCGCCGGCCCCGTTCGCGGGCTTTCTGCGGCACGAAAGCCACTACCTGCTCTGCGCCTCGCCCGAGCGGTTCGTGCGTCGCACTGACGCTGCGCTCCTTTCCCAGCCTATTAAGGGCACCATTGCTCGCGGAGCCACGGCCGAGCAAGACGAAATCCAGCGCCAGACCCTGCTGCAAGACGAAAAAGAGCGCGCCGAGAACCTGATGATCGTGGACCTGGTGCGCAACGACCTCGCCCGGGTGGCCCAGACCGGCACCGTACAGGTGCCCGAGCTGTTCGGCCTTTACCCCTTCCGCCACGTCTGGCAGATGATTTCCAGCATCACGGCCCGGCTGCAACCCGGCCTCGGGGTGGCCGCCGTGCTGCGGGCCACCTTCCCGATGGGCTCGATGACTGGCGCGCCGAAAATCCGGGCCATGCAGCTCATTGAGCACTACGAGCACCGCCGCCGGGGCCTCTACAGCGGCTCGCTGGGCCTCATCTGGCCCAGCGGCGACTTCGATTTCAACGTCGTCATCCGCAGCCTGCAATACCGTTCTGACACGGGCCACCTCAGCTTCCAGGTCGGCTCGGCCATCACCTACGACTCGGTGCCCGAGCGCGAGTACGCCGAGTGCCTGCTCAAAGCCCGGGCTATCCTGGAGGTGCTGGGGGCCGAGGTGAGATAGGGAGATGGTGAAATGGTGAAATGGTGAGTTTGATGTTTTGGGGGCCTAATGGGGCAAGTAGCGCAATCAGGCCCCTGGAACATCAAACTCACCATCTCACCATCTCACCATCTCACCATCTCACCATTTCACCATTTCACCATTTCACCAGCTCACCTTTCCTGCCATTCTGTCATTTTTCACCCCGAAAACCCTACCTTTGCGGTTCTCTGAATTGTGAAGCTGCTGCCTGAAAAAGGCTTACCCGATGGCCCAACCGCTGATTACCTTAGATTTCCTCGACACGCCCACCCTGCCCGCGCCCAGCCCCGACGCCGTGACCCACGCCGACACGCCCTCGGGCGAGGTGCGTGTGAACCCGGCCACCCGCACCGGCCGCGCCCGCAAGCTTTACCTGGAAAGCTACGGCTGCCAGATGAACTTCTCCGACTCCGAAATCGTGTCGAGCATCCTGTTCGACGAGGGCTTCGACACGACCGACTCGCTCGACCAGGCCGATCTGGTGCTGCTTAACACCTGCTCCATCCGCGAGAAGGCCGAGCAGACCGTGCGCATGCGCCTCTCGCAAATCAACAGCTACAAAAAACGCCGGCCCGGCATGCTGGTGGGCGTGCTCGGCTGCATGGCCGAACGCCTGAAAAGCAAGTTTCTGGAGGAAGAAAAGCTCGTCGACCTCGTCGTGGGCCCCGATGCCTACCGCGACCTGCCCCAGCTTATCCGGCAGATTGACGGCGGCCAGAAAGCCGTGAACGTGCTGCTGAGCCGCGAGGAAACCTACGCCGACATCACGCCCGTGCGCCTCAACTCCAACGGCATCACGGCCTTTATCAGCATCATGCGCGGCTGCGACAACATGTGCTCGTTCTGCGTGGTGCCCTTCACCCGGGGCCGCGAGCGGAGCCGCGACGCCCATAGCATCGTGCGCGAGGCCCGGGACCTAGTAGCGGCCGGCTACAAGGAAGTGACGCTGCTGGGCCAGAACGTGGATTCCTACAAGTGGGCCTCGGAAGACGGCACCGAGCAGGTCAACTTCGCCCAGCTGCTGGAGCAGGTGGCCCTGGTAAGCCCCCAGTTGCGGGTGCGCTTCTCCACCTCCCACCCCAAAGACATTACCGACGAGGTGCTGCACACCATGGCGCGGCACGAGAATATCTGCAAATACATTCATCTGCCGGCCCAGAGCGGCAACTCGCGGGTGCTGGCCCTGATGAACCGCACCTACGACCGGCCCTGGTACGAGGAGCGCGTGCAGGCCATCCGCCGCATCCTGGGCGACGACTGCGCCATTTCAACCGACATGATTTCGGGCTTCTGCTCCGAAACTGAGGAAGAGCACCAGGACACGCTCAGCCTGATGGAGCTGGTGCGCTACGACATGGCCTTCATGTTCTTCTACTCGGAGCGCCCCGGCACGCTGGCTGCCCGCAAGCTCGAAGACGATGTGCCGCTGGAGGTAAAAAAGCGCCGCCTGGCCGAAGTAATTGCCCTGCAGAAAGACCACAGCCGCGAGCGAAACGCCCGCGCCGTGGGCCAGGTGCACCGCGTGCTGGCCGAAAACTTCTCCAAGCGCAGCGACGAGCACCTCAGCGGCCGCAACAGCCAGAACCAGGTCATCATCTTCCCCAAAAAACACTACAAGAAGGGCGACTACGTTGACGTATTGGTTAATGAGTCGACGACCAACACGCTGCTGGGCGAAGCCATCGGATAGTTGTCAGTTGCTCGTTGTTAGTTGTTAGTCATCTTTGGATATGGAGAATAGCGCTGAAAGGTCCTACACCGAGCTTGTTGTCTGGCAGAAAAGCAGGGCTTTGGTTGGTACTGTCTATGAACTGACTAAGTGCTTTCCGAAGGAAGAACTTTTCGGTTTGAGCAATCAGCTGCGGCGGGCTGCTGTTTCTATTCCCTCCAACATCGCCGAAGGCTGTGGACGGCAACACACCCGTGACACTCTCCAGTTCTTATTTATTGCCCGGGGTTCCTTATTCGAAGTGGAAACGCAATGTTATCTGGCAACTGACCAGCATTATATATCCACTGAATATATCCACTGACCAATTGCAGCTTGTTTTGACAGCTATTCAGGACTGCAAAAAGCTGCTGCAGGGATTCATTCGGTACTACCGCACGCTTGCACCATCGTCACAAGCGCATGAGGATGCTGTCCCATACCAAACTGACAACGGACAACTAACAACCGACAACTAAATTGACACCTTCCGAAATACAATCTATCAAGCAGCGCTTCGGCATTATTGGCAACGCGCCTTCGCTCAACTATGCCATTCAGGTGGCGGCGCAGGTGGCCCCGACTGATATGACGGTGCTGATAACGGGCGAGAGTGGTTCCGGCAAGGAGTCGTTTTCCAAGATTATCCACGCGCTTTCGCCCCGCAAGCACGGGCAGTTCATTGCCATCAACTGCGGCGCCATTCCCGAGGGCACCATCGATTCGGAGCTGTTTGGCCACGAGAAGGGCTCGTTTACCGGCGCCCAGGAGGCCCGCAAGGGCTACTTTGAGGTAACCAACGGCGGCACCATCTTCCTCGACGAAATTGGCGAGATGCCCCTCGGCACCCAGGCCCGACTGCTGCGGGTGCTCGAAAACGGCGAGTTTATCCGCGTGGGCTCCAGTAAGGTGCAGAAGACCGATGTGCGCGTAGTGGCCGCTACCAACGTGAATCTGCTCGACGCCGTGCGCGAGGGCCGCTTTCGTGAAGACCTGTATTACCGCCTCAACACGGTGCCGATTACGGTTCCACCGTTACGTGACCGGGGCGATGATATCTACTTACTGTTTAGAAAGTTTGCCACCGATTTTTCCGACCGATACCGCGTCAAGCCCATCAGCCTGACGCCCGAGGCGGTGCAGGATTTGCAGCGGTTCCGGTTCCCCGGCAACATCCGCCAACTCAAGAACGTGGCCGAGCAGATGTCGGTGCTGGAGACGGACCGCGAGGTGGATGCCCGCCGCCTGCGCCAGTACCTGCCCGCCGACCAGAGCAGCCGCCTGCCCATGCTGGTGCACGCCGCTGGCACCGGCGCCACCGACGGAGCCGGCAACAGCTACTCGGAGCGCGACCTGCTCTACAAGGTGCTCTTCGACATGCGCCGCGACATGACCGACCTCAAAAAGCTGGTGCTGGAGCTGGCTACCGGTCAGCGCCCCCACGAAACCCAGGAGCTGCTGCGCCAGAACAGCCACCTGTTCAGCACCACGGCCATGACACCCTACGAGGCGGCCGGCGGCCGGCCGCTGCGCTCGGAGGGTGGCAGCAACGAATACATCATCAGCTCGCGCGAGCTAAGCGACGACGACACCGAGTACGAGGAGGAAGAAGTGCAGCGCGTGGAGGACATTGCCCACGAGACGGAGGAAGAAACCCTTAGCCTGGAGGCCAAGGAAAAGGAAATGATTATCAAAGCCCTCAAAAAGCACCACAACAAGCGCAAATACGCCGCCCACGACCTGGGCATCTCCGAGCGCACCCTCTACCGCAAACTCAAGCAGTATGATCTGGAACAAGCGTAATTTTGAGCTGCAAGCTGCAAGCTGCAAGCTGCAAGCCCCTAACACGCGGATTACCATCCCCATGACTTGGTTGCGGCTCATAGCTTGCAGCTTGCAGCTGATAGCTTGTAGCTTTTTAGCTGGTTGCAGCGTGTACTCGTTCAGCGGGACCAATATTGACCCTACTGTTAAAACGATTTCCATTGCCACGTTTGCCAATAACGCCAGCAACGGGCCTTCATTTCTGTCGCAGCAGTTTACCGAGAGCTTCAAGGACTACTTCCAGCGCAACACCAGCCTCAAGCTTGTGCCCCGCGACGGGGATTTGCAGTTTGAGGGTCAGCTGATTGCCTACGATTTCGCCCCAGCCGCCATCCAGCAGACCAACGGCGTCGATCAGGCGGGCGCCAACCAGCTTACTATTCAGGTGCGGGTGAAATTCACCAACAGCAAAGACCCCAAGCAGGACTTCGAGCAGACCCTGCAAACGACCCGCTCCTTCCCCGCCACCCGCGACATTGCCAGCGTCAACAGCGACCAGACGGCGCTCAACGAGCTCTTTCGCAACCTCATCACCGAGGCCTTCAATAAGTCGGTGGCTAACTGGTAATTGCGTTGGGGCTGCATTTTAATGCCCGAATTGCCGTATTGTTGTAACCCGCTTGACCGGCCACGGCCGGGTACTGCGCCCTTTTATTTTTCTGCCCGCAGCCCGCTCCGGGCCTTCAGCCGGCTGCCTTTACTACGCAATTTCGCATGACCCGCGCGTCGCTCTTACGCATACTGGACCACGTAAACGGTATTTCCGATGATGAAATCCGGGAGCTGGAACAGTTGGCCGCGGCCTTTCCGTACTGCCAGACGGCCCACGTGCTGCTGGCCAAAACGGCCCACGACCGCGGCAGCATGCTGGCCGGCCAGCGCCTGCGCCGCGCCGCCACCTACGCCACCGACCGCGAGCTGTTGCGCCAGTTGCTGGAGCGCCCCGTTGCCCCTATCACCGAGCCAGTTCCGGCCAGTGCCAGGGCACAAACTCCCCCGGCCGAAACAGCAGCCCCTACTGCGGCAGCACCAGTTGCGCCAACCGTGCTGGCGGCAGCCGTGCTGGCCGAACCGGTTTCAGCGCCGGAAACCGATTTATTCGCGGTAGAAGTCGTTTCGGCAACCGCCCCGGCAGCTGACACGCCGGCTGAACCCGAGCCCCTGCCCCTCCCCGTTGCTCCGGAAAGCGCCCCGGACACCGAGGCAACGCCGCTGACGGATGACGCCGCCGGGCAGCCGATAAGCACAGAATCGGCCGTTGAAGAAGCTGATTCGGAGGCAGTTGAAACAGCCGCGCTTACGCCTTCAGCAACAGAAATGCCTGCTGATGAGGCTACTCCTGCATACCAAGCGTTGGAGGCCGGGCCGGACGAACAGTTGGCTGCCGCGCCCGTAACCACTGAAGCAGAGGCAACGGCCGACGAGCCCGTTGAGGAAGCCCCTGGTGAAGCTGCAGATCAGGGAGAAGACGAAACTACTGGTGAAGAAGCACAGGAGCCCGCAATAGCAGCTGACGCCAGTGCGTCGACGCCGGTGACGGCTGAAACTGCTGATGAGCTGCTGCCGGCTGTAGCCCCGCCCATCCGTCCGCCGAGTGGCGCCGGTATTTCCCGCTTCGAGTTTGGCCTCGGCGAGTCGCGCCTGCCCGAACCCACGGGCTACCGATTGCCGGGCATCGAAGAGGAAGACGAGGACCCTGTTCTGGAAGAAGATGAGCTGCCTACCTTCCGGACTCCGCCGCCGCCCCGCATTACCGCCCCCTTCCGGGCCGATGCTGAACTGGGCTACGCCCTGAGCGGCGGCAGCCGCCTGGGCTACGACCTGCAGGCCCGCACCTCTGACGGTTTCACGCTTGATTTGCCACTGGAGGCATTTTTTGAGCCCGATGCCCTGCTGCTGGCCCATGCCCGCGCCCACCAGCCGGCCCCCAAACCCTCCTCGCTCGACCTCATCAACCGTTTCCTCAAAGCCCAGCCCCGCATCAAGGCGGGCATGGCCGGCGTGGCGCTGCCCGCGGCCGAGCAGGCCGATTTGTCGGTGCGCAGCAACGCTGCCGCGCCGGCTCTGGCGTCCGAGAGCCTGGCCAAAATCATGGTCCGGCAGGGCAAAACGGCCAAGGCCATCGAAATATATGAGCGGCTGATGGCGAAGCAGCCCGAAAAAATGGCGTACTTTGCCGAGCAAATCCAACAACTGCAACAACCCCCGGAGTAAATGTATTACGTTCTCATTGCCCTGATTCTCGTTATTTGTGTGCTGCTGTCCGTGGTAGTGCTGGCCCAGAACCCCAAAGGCGGTGGCCTGTCCAGCCAGTTCGGCGCGGGCGGCGGCGCGGCCCAGATGATGGGCGTCAAGCGCACCGGCGACCTGCTCGAAAAGCTCACCTGGGGCTTCGCCATCGGTCTGATGGTGCTCAGCCTGGGCTCCTACGTAGTTGGCGGCCACGTGCAGTCGGGCCCCGTACGCAGCATCAACCAGCAGCGCGCCCTTGAAACCCGCATGCCCGCTACCTCGGCCCCGGTGCCCGCCGGCGCCCCGGCAGCGGCTCCCACTACCCCAGCCCCGGCACCCGCCCCGGCCAACTAAGTACACCCGTTTATCCGGCTCGAAAGCCGGTGGTTTCCTTGGGGAAGCCACCGGCTTTTTTTGTTGGCTTTTGTTGGCCCCGGCAGCCCGGATTCTGTAGAAATGCCCGGCTCCGGCGTGCCTACCTGTCCGGCCCGGCGGCTCCGGCTGGCCATTCTCTGCCACGGCTGACACGCTTTGGGGTAAATCTGGCCGAAAACGGGCCGGAATCGTCCATTCTGTCAGGTTTGAGCGGGCTGGCACAGATGATGTAGCACGGCCGGTACCCCTGGTAATTCCAGTTTCTTTCAACTTTTCAACCAAAACGTACACTATGTCGCTTAGCATCAAACCGCTGGCTGACCGCGTTATCATCGCGCCGGCCGCCGCCGAAGAGAAAACCAAATCGGGCATCATCATTCCCGACACGGCCAAGGAAAAGCCCCAGCGGGGCGAAGTAGTAGCCGTGGGCGAAGGCAAGGTAGCCGACAACGGCACCACCATCAAGCCTCAGGTGAAAACCGGCGACCAGGTGCTCTACGGTAAGTACGCCGGCACCGAAATCACCGTCGACGGGCAGGATCTGCTCATCATGAAGGAGTCGGACATTTTCGCCGTCCTGTAGGCCGACGCCGGTTTTTTTCTCTTTCTGAATACTGTTAATTCTCTAGAAATAAGATGGCTAAGAACATCCAATTTGATACCGAAGGCCGCGACAAGCTGAAGCGCGGCGTAGATAAACTGGCTAACGCCGTGAAGGTAACCCTGGGCCCGAAAGGCCGCAACGTGGTTATCGACAAGAAGTTCGGGGCTCCCAGCATCACCAAGGACGGCGTGACCGTGGCCAAGGAGATTGAGCTTTCGGACCCCGTAGAAAACATGGGCGCCCAGCTGGTGAAGGAAGTAGCCAGCAAGACGGCCGACCAGGCCGGCGACGGCACGACCACCGCTACCGTACTGGCCCAGGCCATCTACGCCGCTGGCTCGAAGAACGTAGCCGCCGGCGCCAACCCCATGGACCTGAAGCGCGGCATCGACAAGGCCGTTGTGGCTGTGGTTGCCAACCTCAAGGCTCAGTCGAAGAAGATTGAGAACTCGTCGGAAATTGCCCAGGTAGGCGCTATTTCGGCCAACAACGACATGGAAATCGGCAAAATGATTGCCGACGCCATGGACAAAGTGGGCAAGGAAGGCGTGATTACCGTGGAAGAAGCCCGCGGCACCGAAACCGAAGTAAAAACGGTAGAGGGCATGCAGTTCGACCGTGGCTACCTCTCCCCTTACTTCGTGACCAACCCGGAGAAGATGGAGGCCGAGTTCGAGAACCCCTACGTACTCATCTACGACAAGAAGGTGAGCACCATGAAGGAGTTGCTGCCCGTGCTGGAGCAGGTCGTGCAGACCGGCAAAGCCCTGGTTATCATCTCCGAAGATGTGGACGGCGAGGCCCTGGCCACGCTGGTAGTGAACAAACTGCGCGGCTCGCTGAAAATCGCGGCCGTGAAAGCTCCCGGCTTCGGCGACCGTCGCAAGGCCATGCTCGAAGACATTGCCGTGCTGACCGGCGGTACCGTGATTTCGGAAGAGCGCGGCTACAAGCTCGACGCCGCTACTCTGGAATACCTGGGTCAGGCCGAGAAAATCATCATCGACAAGGACAACACCACCATTGTCAACGGCAAGGGGGAGAAGGAAACCATCACGGCCCGCATCAACGAGATTAAGGCCCAGATCGGCACCACCACTTCCGACTACGACAAGGAGAAGCTTCAGGAGCGCCTCGCCAAGCTCTCGGGCGGCGTGGCTATCCTCTACATCGGTGCTTCGACGGAAGTAGAGATGAAGGAGAAGAAGGACCGCGTAGACGATGCCCTGCACGCTACCCGCGCTGCCGTGGAGGAAGGCGTGGTACCCGGCGGCGGCGTAGCCCTGGTGCGCGCCCTCGATGCTTTGGAAGCCGTTGACACCCTCAACAGCGACGAGCGCACCGGCGTGAACATCATCCGCACGGCCTTGGAGGCTCCCCTGCGCACCATCGTGGCCAACGCCGGTGGCGAAGGTTCGGTAGTGGTGCAGAAGGTGCGCGAAGGCAAAGGCGACTTCGGCTACAACGCCCGCGAGGACAAGTACGAGAACCTGATGTCGGCTGGTATTCTGGACCCGACCAAGGTAACGCGCCTGGCCCTGGAGAATGCCGCTTCGATTGCCGGCCTGCTGCTGACCACCGAGTGCGTGATTTCCGATGAGCCCGAGGACGACAAAGGCGGCGCAGCTGCCGGCGGCGGCATGGGTGGCATGGGCGGCGGCATGGGTGGCATGATGTAATCACTGATTGGCGCTGATTTTTGCGCTGATTACGCTGACGTGAACGTCACCCGTTCTGAAGCTAATAGCAGAAAGCCCCGCTGGATTTCGTCCGGCGGGGCTTTTTCGTGCGTACAGGGCAGCAGTGCTTACTACTTGCTTGATAAAATGGAGAAGAAGATAACTGACATTAAAGGAACGTGGCCGCTGGCTAACGGGGTGGAAATACCCTACCTGGGGCTGGGCGTGTGGCAGGCCGAAGACGGTGCGGAGGTCGTGCAGGCGGTGAAGTGGGCCCTGGAGGCCGGCTACCGCCACATTGATACGGCCGCCGTGTACAAGAACGAGGCGGGCGTCGGGCAGGGTATCCGGGAAAGCGGCGTGCCGCGCGAGGAGGTGTTCGTGACCAGCAAAGTATGGAACACGGACCAGGGCTACGACTCGACGCTGCGGGCCTTCGATGAGTCGATGCGGCTGCTGGAGCTGGACGTGCTCGACCTGTACCTGATTCACTGGCCCGTGCCCGGCAAATACAAGGAAACCTGGCGGGCGCTGGAGCAGCTGTACGCCGACGGCCGGGTGCGCGCCATTGGAGTCAGCAACTTCCTGCAACACCACCTGGAAGACCTGCTGCCAGACGCCCAGGTGAAGCCGATGGTTGACCAGCTGGAGTTTCATCC
The DNA here is from genome assembly GCF_900111515.1 of Hymenobacter actinosclerus. Classification (GTDB taxonomy): domain Bacteria; phylum Bacteroidota; class Bacteroidia; order Cytophagales; family Hymenobacteraceae; genus Hymenobacter; species Hymenobacter actinosclerus. The sequence continues at coordinate 158,211 of NZ_FOHS01000002.1, read as the reverse complement.
GTGGCTGGTGCAGCCCGGGTTGCAGGCCTACTGCCGGCAGCACGGCATCCAGTACCAGGCCTGGTCGCCGCTGATGCAGGGCAAGGTGTTCGAGCAGGACGTGGTGAACGATTTGGCCGCCAAGTACGGCAAGTCGCCGGCCCAGATTCTGGTGCGCTGGGATTTACAGCGCGGCGTGGTCACGATTCCCAAGTCGGTGAAGCGGGCCCACATCATCAGCAACGCCGCCGTGTTCGACTTCGAGCTGACCGCCGACGAGCTGGCCTACATCGACAGCCTGGACCGCCACGAGCGCCTCGGCCCCGACCCGGACGTTTTCCCGAAGTAAGCAGCCAGCTGTCGGAAACCAAAAAGCCCCGCCGGACCAAAATCCGGCGGGGCTTTTATGTGGCGCGAAGCTACCGTGTCAGCCAATCGGAAAATCGGCGAAATCACGGCTAATCCGCGAAAATTAGTGATTAACCGGCTCGGCCATCATCTGCGTCAGCTTGCGGTAGATGACGAACAGCACCAGCGAGGCGGCAGCCGAGAGGCCCACGAAAATCATGAAGAACTCGTAGAGGCCGGTGATTTCGAAGCCCACGAAGAACGGGGCGGGCTTGCCGGGCTCGGGGTACAGGGCGCTCAGCACGCCGGCGAACTTGTTGCCGGCGGCCGTGGCCAGAAACCACACGGCCATCAGCAGCGAGGCGAAGCGCAGCGGGGCCAGCTTGTTTACCAGCGCCAGGCCAATCGGCGACAAACACAGCTCGCCGAAGGTGTGCATCAGATACATGGTAATCAGCCAGAACATGCTCACTTTGGTGCTGGCATCCACGCCCTTCACACCGAAGGCAATGATGAGGTAGCCGATGGCCAGGAACATGAGGCCGATGGACATTTTCAGCGGCGACGAAGGCTCGATGCCGCGCTTGCCCATGAAGGTCCAGACCAGCGCGAACACCGGGGCGAACAGGATGATGAACAGGGCGTTAGCCGACTGGAAGTACGAGGCCGGTACGGTGTAGGAACCCAGCTGGCGGTTGGTCTGCTCGTCGGCGAAGAACGTGAGCGAAGCGCCGGCCTGCTCGAACGCGCCCCAGAAGAAAATCACGAAGAAGCTGAGAATCAGGATGACGTAGATTTTCTGCCGCTCGCGGGTCGTGAGCGAGTCGTCGGCCAGTACGGCGACGGGCGTTACAATCATGGCCGCGAACACAAAGGCCCCCACCCAGTCGTAGCTCATGAGCCAGGCAATAGCGCCGTACACGACCACAAACAGGCCAATGAGCATGGGCAGCTTGCTGGCGAAGCTCTTGGCGGCGGGCTGGTCGATGGCTTCGGCGCGCACCGGTCCGTCGGTATCCACCGGCACAACCGGCGACTGGGCCACGGCCTGCTCGGGCTTGGCACCCAGGGCGGACCCGTCGGCGGTTACCACGTACTTGTTTTTGAACAGCTCGAAGGTGAGCGAACCCACCAGCATGCCGATACCGGCGGCCAGAAAGCCCCACTTGAAGTCTTCGGGGTGGCCGGTGTTGCCCAGCGTGCCGCAGACCAGCGGCGAGAAGAACGCGCCCAGGTTGATGCCCATGTAGAAGATGGTGTACGCCGAATCGATGCGGCTGTCGCCGGCCGGATAGAGCGAGCCCACCATCGAGGAGATATTGGGCTTGAAGAAACCGTTACCAAAAATCAGCAGGCCCAGGCCCAGCAGAAAGAGGATCAGCTGCATCTGGGGCGCGGTGGCCTGACCACTCACGTACATCGAGGCCGAGAAGAAAAGCGCAAACTGGCCCAGGGCCATCATCAGGCCGCCAATGAGAATGGAGCGGCGGTTGCCCCAGTAGCGGTCGGCCACGTAGCCGCCCAGCAGCGGCGTCAGGTACACGAGGCTGGTGTAGTTGCCGTAGATAAGCGAGGAGTACTCTTTGTCGAATACCAGCGCCTGCGTCATGTACAAAATGAGCAGGGCCCGCATGCCGTAGTAGCTGAACCGCTCCCACATTTCGGTGGCAAAGAGAACGTACAGCCCCTTTGGGTGCGACGATGAGGTTGACACGAGCTGCTGGGCAGCGGAGGGTGAGTGCATGAAGGGTAACTAATAGATGGGGAAAAGAGAAACGGTCCGGCTGCAACCGGAATGGGGTTGGTAAAACTACAAAAGTTTCCTAACCCGCCCGAAACCCGTTGCGGGACGTTGCCGGCGCCCGGCTGGAAGGGGTGGTTTTACGGCGAATTTTCGCTATCATTTTGGCTTTTCCGGGTTTTTCGTCAGCTTTTTCGCTACTTTTGCCCCTGTATTCCCACGGATTTTTCCACCCAACCCCACACCCGTTTTCGGCCCCCTATGCTAGATACTGCCGCCAACGCCCGCCTCGCCCCTCTGGGTATTTCCACCGCTGCCCAGGTGCACCTCAACCTCTCGCCGGCCGCTCTGGTCGAAGAAGCCCTGCGCCGCAACGAAGGCACGCTCACCGACACCGGTGCCCTGATGGCCGATACCGGCGTCTTCACCGGCCGCTCGCCCAAAGACCGGTTTGTGGTGAAGGATGCCAACACCGCCGACAGCGTATGGTGGGGCGATATCAACATTCCCTTCGACGCCGATAAGTTCGACCAGCTGCACCAGAAGATGGTGAAGTACCTGGAAGACAAGGAGATTTTCGTGCGCGACGCCTACGCCGGCGCCAACCCCGACTACGAGCTGAAGCTGCGCGTAGTGAACGAAATGGCCTGGCACAACCTGTTCTGCTACAACATGTTCCTGCGCCCCGCCGAGGGTGCCGACACCAGCTGGACGCCCGATTTCAGCATCATCTGCGCCCCCGGCTTCGAGGCCGACCCAGCCGTGGATGGCACCCGCCAGAAGAACTTCGCCATTATCAACTTCACCAAGAAGATGATTCTGATTGGCGGCACGGCCTACGCCGGCGAGATGAAGAAGGGCATTTTCGGCGTCCTCAACTACCTGCTGCCCCACGAGCACAACACGCTCAGCATGCACTGCTCGGCCAACGTGGGCGCCGACGGCGACACGGCCGTATTCTTCGGCCTCTCGGGCACGGGCAAAACCACCCTCTCGGCCGACCCCAACCGCGGCCTCATCGGCGACGACGAGCACGGCTGGACGCCCGACGCCGGCATCTTCAACTTCGAGGGTGGCTGCTACGCCAAGGTTATCGACCTGAGCCAGGAGAAGGAGCCTCAGATCTGGGACGCCATCCGCTTCGGCTCCATCGTGGAGAACACCCGCTTCATTGAGGGCACCCACACCGTGGACTACGCCAACAAGAGCGTAACCGAAAACACGCGCACGGCCTACCCCATCAACTACATCGACAACGCCATCGAGCCCTCGGTGGCCGACGCGCCCAAGAACATCTTCTTCCTGACGGCCGATGCCTTCGGCGTGCTGCCTCCCATCAGCAAGCTCGATAAGAGCCACGCCATGTACCACTTCATGTCGGGTTACACCGCCAAGGTGGCCGGCACGGAGATGGGCATTACCGAGCCCCAGACGACTTTTTCGGCCTGCTTCGGTGCCGTGTTCCTGCCCCTGCACCCCACCAAGTACGCCGAGATGCTGGGCCAGAAGATGGACGAGAACCCCGACGTGAACGTGTGGCTCGTTAACACGGGCTGGACCGGCGGTTCGTACGGTACGGGCTCGCGCATGAAGCTCTCGTACACCCGCGCCATGATTACGGCTGCCCTCAACGGCGAGTTGACCAACGTGGAATTCACCAAGCACCCCATTTTCGGGGTGGAGGTGCCGGTTTCGGTACCCGGCGTGCCCACCGAAATTCTGGACCCGCGCAACACCTGGAGCTCCAAGGAGGAGTACGATAAAACGGCCTCCTCGCTGGCCGAGAAGTTTGTGAACAACTTCGGCAAGTACGCTGACTACGCCAACGAAGAAATTCTGGCCGGCGCTCCGAAAGCGCAGGTAGCCGCCGGCGCCTAGGCAGCAGTTGTTTTAGCTTAAAACCGCCCCGCTGGCTTTGTGCCGGCGGGGCGGTTTTTTGTGGCGGAAAGGTTTTTCGGCCGGCCGGGTATTTAGCTGCGTTTACTTGCGCTACTTTTGCGTCCTTATTCGTCACTTCACTGCCGCCCCACCATGCGTAAACTTCTGCTTCCGCTGCTGTTTCTGTTTCTCTCGCCGCTGAGCCTGTGGGCCTGGGGCGCCGACGGCCACCGGGCCATTGCCAAAATTGCCGAGCACCACCTCTCGCGCCGCGCCCGCCAGCAGGTGCAGCAGCTGCTGGGCACCGAGAGCATGACGATGGTCAGCACCTGGCCCGACGAAATCCGCTACTACCCCGAGGGCAAGGACACCGGCCCCTGGCACTACGTGAACACGCCCTCCGGCCTCGACCACGCCCAGTACCTGACGGAGCTGCGCACCCAGGTGGGCCCCAACGCCTACACCGCCCTGCAAACCCAGATGGCCTTAGTGGCCGACAAGAGCAAGACCCCGGCCCAGCGCCGCGACGCGCTCAAGTACGTCATCCACATCGTGGGCGACATTCACCAGCCCATGCACACGGGCCACGCCGACGACAAGGGCGGCAACGATATCAAGCTCAAGTTCCGGGGCCGCGACACCAACCTGCACAGCCTCTGGGACTCGGGCCTGCTCGACTACCAGGGCCTGACCTACACCGAAATGGCCCAGCAGTACAACTGCGGCATATCCCGCTCGGCTGTGCGCCGCATGCAGGCCGCCCCACCCGCCGAGTGGCTCTGGGAGTCGTACCAGGCCTCCGAGCAGCTCTACCCCCTCACCCCCAACGGCACCGAGGTAAAGTACGATTACTACCCCGCCCACAGCGTGCTGATGCGCCAACGCATTCAGGAAGCCGGCGTGCGCCTGGCCGGGGTGCTGAATGGCCTTCTGGGCTAATATTTAGTGCTTGATGCCGTTTGCATTGGGCAACCAGAACCAATTATTTCTACAGAAAAAGCCCGTCTGGCAACTGCCAGACGGGCTTTTTCTGTAAACTATCTGCTATAGGGCAGCGAATGGGTTAGCTCTTGCTTCCTGATGGCTTGCCTTGCTTGGACTTGTCGGCGACGGGGCCGCGGACGTCGCTGGGAGTGGCCTCGGCCGAGCCGGCGCGGGGCGCGCGGCCGTCGCCGTTGGCGCCTTTGCCGGTGTCCTCCACGTTGTCGGAGCCCTGGCCAGCCGTTGGGTTGGCGGCTTTATCGGAATTCGATTTCAGCTTTTTATCCTGTTTATCCTGGTCGGGGCGTTGGCTGGTGCCGTTGCTCGCGTCTTTGTCCGACTTCTTCTTGCCATCCTTGTTCTTGCCGTCCTTGCTATCCGGGCCGAACGCATTCACGAGAGCGGCCACGGCCAGGCCGGTGCCGGCCACAATGGCCGCCGTGGCGGCCGGGTGCAGCTTGGCTTTGGTGTAGGTGCTGATTTCGCGGGTGCGGCCGGGGTAGTTGCCGCGCTCCTGCAACTGGCCCGCACCTTCGTAGAGGCCGCTGGGGCGGTTACGGTGGTCCTGCTTGTCGGATTTCGACATGGGCGCGAAGGCCTTCTCCATAAACTTATCCAGCAGGGCCGGGGTCCACTGCTCCATGCCCTTAAACAGCTTGCCGGCACCACCCACCAGAATATTGCGCTGGGGCGAAGTGGCCGAACCGAGAATAGCCTCGGCCACCGTTTCGGGGGCGTAAGCGGGCGGCGCGTGCTGGGGCACCTTATCCAGGTAGTTCTTGGCGTTCAGCGGGTAGGGCGTATCAATGGCGGCCGGCTGAATCAGCGTAACCGACACGGGCGCATCTTCCATTTCCAGCTCGGTACGCAACCCGTCGGTGAAACCCTTCACGGCGTGCTTGCTGGCGCTGTACATAGTCTGCAAAATAGCTGTAACGTCGGACAGCACGCTGCCCACGTTGATGAGCGCCCCACCCCGGTGGCGCAGGTGCTCCACGGCTTCGAGCGAACCGTATACCAGGCCCCAGAAGTTGGTTTCGAACAGCTGGCGCATGTCGTCGATGGATTCGTTCACCACCTTGCCGTACATCGACACGCCGGCGTTGTTCACCCAGGTATCGAAGGAGCCGAACTTCTGCTTGGCCTCGCGGGCAATGCGCTTCACGTCGGCCTGCTTGCTAACGTCGGCCACCACGTAGATGACCTCGCATCCCTGCTGGCTGAGCTCGTCGGTGAGCTGGCGCAGGGCCGCTTCGCTGCGGGCGGCCAGCACGAGCTTGGCGCCGGCTTTGGCCGCCTGCCGGGCCGTTACGAGGCCGATGCCCGACGAGGCGCCGGTGATGACAATGGTTTGGTCGGAGAGTTTTTTGAGCTTGGCTTTCATCTGATTAGCGGATTAATAGGTGGTTGGTAGGGGCCGCGGGGTCGCGGGATGGATATGGCTGGCTTACGCGAAAAACCAGCGGGCCGTTATCCTGCCATTCCGGCCTCCCCTTTCCAAACGTCCCCAAACCGCCGGCCGGCCGCGTACCTTTGCCCCATGCCCCACACCTTTTTCGCCCCCGACCTGGCAGCCGACGCCACCGCCCACACCCTACCCGAAGACGAAAGCAAGCACGCCGTGCGAGTGCTGCGCCTGGCCGACGGGGCGCCCGTAGTGCTGGTAAACGGCCGGGGCGACGTGTTCGGGGCCGAAGTAGCCGACGCCAACCCCAAGCGCTGCGCGCTACGCATCAGCGGCCACACGCACTTTGCCTCGCGCCCCGCTCCCATCCACCTGGCCGTGGCGCCCACTAAAAACCTCGACCGCATGGAATGGCTGGTGGAAAAGGTCACTGAAATTGGGGTCGATACCATCACGTTTCTACGCTGCGCCCACTCCGAGCGGCGCGAGCTGAAGCTGGAGCGGCTGGAGAAAATAGCCATCAGCGCCCTCAAGCAATCGGGCCAGACCTGGCTGCCGCGCCTGACGGAGCTGACGAACCTGGCCGATTTTCTGCCCACCATCGAGCCGGCCACCACCTTCATCGCTCACCTGCTGGAAGACGGCGAGCGAACCCCACTAAGCCACGTGGCCGCCACCGCCACCGGCTGCACCATCCTAATCGGCCCCGAAGGCGACTTCAGCCCCGCCGAAATTGCAGCCGCCTTCGCCCTGGGCATCCGGCCCGTAACGCTGGGCAGCTCGCGCCTGCGCACCGAAACCGCCGCCCTGGCTGCCGTACACACCGTACACGTGGCGCGGGAACTGGTTTGTTCTGGCGAGGACCTCACCCCCTAGCCCCCTCTCCTCGGAGAGCGGGGGGACTAATTTTTAGCCTTTAAAGCTAGAGCAGTTGGCGTGAGCTATAGTTAGGACTAGAAACTAGCTCCCCTCCTTGGAAAGGAGGGGCTGGGGGTGGTTGATGACGGCAGAACGATGACTAGAGCTAGTTTCTAGCGGCTGTTCAACGCTAATCAACCACCCCCAGCCCCTCCTTTCCAAGGAAGGGAGCTAGTTGCTAGTCCTAGCCTACCGCGCAACTTGGGTTAATTATTCCGCTGCCAGCGCCGAAGTGTCGGCCTGCGCATCTTCGGCGGCTAGTTTGGCAGCGGCTTTGGCCAGCTTTTTCTTGCGCCAGGGGGAGTCCTGCTCCCAGTCGCCGGCCATGAGGCAACCGTAGGGGCGGATTTCGTCGATGACCGTGGCCAGGCCGAAGTCCAGGATTTGCTGCTGCACGTCGGCGGCGTTTTTGTAGGCGCTGGGCAGCTCCGAGATGTCGATCTGATTAAAGAAAAAGCGGGCGTCGATGCCCTGGGTTTCTTCGGCGAAGATTTCCTCCTTGGTCTGGCCGAGCTTGCTGCGCTTGTGGCCGGTGCGGCTCAGGTTGCGGCCAGCCCCGTGGGGCGCGAAGCCCAGGTTGTTCGCGGTCGTGGTGCCTTCCACGATGAGAATCGGCTGGGCCATGTTGAGCGGGATGATGCGCGGGCCGGTGATGTCGGGCATGAACTTGGGGTCGAGCGGCGTGGCCCCCTTGGCGTGGTAGTACAGCTCGCCGTCGCGAAATACGAAGTTGTGCTCGTTCCAGTACCGCTGCTGCACGGGGGCCCCCAGCTGCTCCACCAGGGCGTCGTGCAGGCACAGGTGGTTTTGCTTGGTCCACTTGCGGATGGTTTGCAGCGCCGCCCAGTACCGCCGGCCCTCTTCCGACTCGCTCGGAATCCAGGCGTTGGCGGGGGCCGTTTCGGGCGAAATGGCTTTGCGGAAGTGCTCGGCCACCTTCATCCCTTCCTTGTAAAGCAGCGCCCCTGGCCCCCGCGAGCCGTGGTGGGTGATGAGCATGGTGTCGCCGGTGTTGCGCGAGACGCCCACGTACAGGAAGTGGTTGCCGTCGCCCTGGGTGCCCAGGTGCTCGCGGGCCATGCTCAGGCTGCGCCGGGAGTTGAGGTAGGCGTTGGCGCGGAACTCGGCCTCGATGTCGGCGGGCAGCGCGAACTGCTGGTCACGGGGCCGGCCGCCGGGGCCGAAGTGGGTGAGCTGCTGGGCCGCGTCGAGCACCTGCCTGGGGTCGGCCGCCGGGCCCAGGTTGGTCAGCATCACCGAGCAGCAAATGTCGGCGCTGTGCATGCCGGGGTGGATGGCCTGGCGGGCCACCACGATGCCGCCCACCGGAATGGTACCCAGCGGGCCGGCCGGGCAGGCGTCGGGCATAATGGCCCCGCCCACTACCGTGGGCGTGCGCATCAGCAGGTTCATCGACTTGCGTACGTAGTCAATATTATCCTGCTCGATGGGCGAATCGGCGCTGATGTTCTCGTGGAAGGCCACCGGCTGGGCCAGCAGCGGAATGGTGGGGGCGGGCTTTACGGTATCGAGGTAGGCCGTGAGGGCCTCGCCTTCCAGGTTGTGGGCGTTGATGTACTCCAGGGCTTCTTTGAACCACTTGCCCGGCGGTAGGCCCTGCGCAATTAAATCGTTGCCCGTTATCATTTTCCTGTCGTAGTTGAGCATGTATACTGGATCTGGTCAACAAGAAAGCGAAATAAAGCAGGTTCAGCACCTGTCTGGGGCGGGGCGGGCCGGCGGCACTGGCTGGTGGCCTGAACTTTCCCGGTTCTGCGTTACTTTGCCTGGGAGGCGCCTGCCTCTGCCCTGCTTCCATTCCCGTATGCCCAAATACTTCTTCGTCGCGCTGCTACTCCTGCTGTTCTCGCTCACGGCCGCCGCGCCGCCCGCAGCTGCTCCCAGCTTCCGCATTGCCAAGCTGCACTACGGTGGCGGCGGCGACTGGTACGCCAACAAAACCAGCCTGCCCAACCTCATCCGCTTCTGCAACCAGACGCTGGGCACCAACATCGCGCCCGCCGAGGCCACCGTAGAGCTCGATTCGCCCGAGTTGCTTACCTACCCCTTCGTGCACATGACCGGCCACGGCAACGTCACGTTCTCCGACACCGACGCCCGCAACCTGCGCCGCTACCTCATCGGGGGCGGTTTTTTGCACATCGATGACAACTACGGCCTCGACAAGTTCATCCGGCCCGAAATGAAGAAGGTGTTTCCCGACCTGGAGTTCGTGGAACTGCCCTTCACCCACCCTATCTACCACCAGAAATTCCAGTTTCCGCGGGGCCTGCCCAAAATCCATGAGCACGATGGCAAGCGCCCCCAGGGCTTCGGGCTGCTGTATAAGGGCCGGCTGGTGTGTTTCTATAGCTTCGAGTGCGACCTGGGCAACGGCTGGGAAGACCTGGGCACCTACCCCGAAGACACCCCCGCCACCCACGAAGCCGCCCTCAAAATGGGCGCCAACCTGGTTTCCTACGCCCTTACGCAGGATTAGCGCAGAAAAGTCAACGAGAAAACGCCAAAAGGAAAAGCCGTTGAACAAGCCCAGTGTGGACGTTCAACGGCTTTTGCTTTTGACCTTTTCTCGTTGACTTCAGCTAATACCGCCGCTGGAAGATTTCGCTGAGCACGAAGGCGGCGCGGATGTCGGCGGGGTTGCGGAGCAGCTCGTTGACGGTGCGGCGGGTTTGCTTGGGCGAAACCTTCTCCTGGCTCCAGAAATCCTCGCTGCCGTGCTCGGTGCTGGTGCGGGGAAGCGCCGAGCCGCGGCGCAGCGCACGCCTGGGCGCTTCGAGCGAGCGGGCTTCCGGGGCGGGGAGTTCCTGAGAGTAAAGTTCTTCGGGTTTTTCCAGGGCGCGCCCGAAGCGGGCAACCGGCCTGGGGCGGTCGGGCAGCGCTTCGGGCTGCGGCTCCTGGCCCCACCGCTGCTCCTCATCCCATTGCTGCTGGCGTTGCTCCCACTCCTGGGGCGGATTGCGCTCGGCCAGGGGCGGCTGGGCAGCCTGCTGGTTCTGGCGCTGCATCTGGGCCAGCAGCTCCTCAAACGACACGGCCGGCACCGATGGGGCCGGCCGGGGCGCGGCCCCGCCCCCACTTGTACGGGCCTGGCGCCGTTGCTCCTCCAGCTGCGCCTCCTTGAACTTCTCGGATGCCTTCTGCACCATGCGCCAGATAAAGAAGCCGATGGCCGCTATTATCCAGATAAATCCTTTGAAGTCGTCCATACCAGAGAGTTAGCACCGCAGCGGGCAAGCAGCCATCAGCCGACGACCACCGAGCGGAATAGTCGGTTGCCCTAACGTACGCCTTTTTCGGGGAAGCGGCCCGTTTTGGTGCGGTAGTAGGCTTTTATTTCCTCCACGTCCTTCTCGTAGTCGCCGGTGGGCCAGAACACGGGGCCCACGCCGGCTTCCTTGTGTTTGTAGTCGAGGTAGCCGAGCATGATGGGCACGCCGGCCCCCACGGCGGCGTGGTAGAAACCCTTACGCCACTTGGGCTGGTAGCTGCGGGTGCCTTCCGGAGTGATAAGAATTACCAGCTCCTCGCGCTCCTTAAACAGCTGCACCATGCCATCGACCAGACTGTTGTTGCGGCTGCGGTCCACGGCCAAACCGCCCAGGCTGCGCACCAGGGCGCCGAGTACCGGGATGGTGGTCCACTCCTTTTTGATGGTCACCTTCACATCGATGTCCATGAGGAAAAACGCGGCCCGGGCGAACAGGAAATCCCAGTTGCTGGTGTGCGGAGCGGCAATCATCATTCCCTGCTTGATGCCGGGCGGCACCACCGAGCCCAGGCGCCAGCCGGTAATCCAGAACAGGGTTTTCGAAAACAGGTACCAGAAAGTAGAAGTCCGACGCGCCATAAGCGGAAAACAGGAGAAACGAAGAAGTATGGCGCCACCTACGGGCTGCCAGAGGTCAAAGCTAGCTGATTTGCCGCAGCGAAGCGCCGGCAGAGCCCAAATAAGCGCGGTTCGGCGCTCAGTCCGGCTGGGCCGGCAGCTCGTTTTCGAGCAGCGCCACCAGCTGCGGGGCCTGGGCCAGCGTGTAGCGGTAGCCGATGGCGAAAATTTCGGCGGCCTGCCGGAAGCTCATCGTGCGGTAGGCACGCAGCTCGGGCGGTTCGAGCAGCAGGTGGCAGCGCTGCTTGCTGAGCACCGTGTTGCCGGCAATGGCCAGGTTGAGCGTGCGCTCTACCAGCCCGCGCATGTTGCTGACCTGGGCGGCCGGATTGGGCGGGTTGCAGTGCACGCCCACTACCCGCAAACCGGGGTGCTCGGCCTCCAGCAGCGCCTCCACGGGCAGGTTATTCAGCAGGCCCCCATCTACCAGCTGCCGGCCCTGGTAGCGCACCGGCCGGTACAGAATGGGCACGGCCGACGAGGCCAGCAGCGGCGGTACCAGCAGCCCGCTCGAAAACCGCACCGACTCGCCCGCCTCAATATCGGTTGCCACCAGCGTAATGGGCAGCCGCAGCTGCTCGAACGTGGCGCCGACTCCCAGATGCTGCTCGAACAGCCGACCCACCGCGTCCATGTGTAGCAGGCCGTAGCGGCTGAGGGCCACCCGGGTCAGGCGCGGAATGCTGATGCCCTGCAAGAGCCGCATAATCTCGCGCGGCGGCACTCCGGCGGCGTAAAAAGTAGCCGCAATAGCCCCCGACGACACCCCCGCCAACCGCCCCACCGGCAGCCCCAGCTCATCGAGCGCCGCCAGCACGCCCAAATGCGCAATACCCCGCGCCCCACCCCCGGAAAGTGCTAACCCGAGGTGATGTTGAGACATGAGTACGAGATTGTAAAAAGCGAGATGAGAAAACGGGGTAGGGTGCGGGGCTTGTCCCCACCCGCGTTGAACGGTGCAAGCGGTGGTTGTTCTAACGGCGGGCAGGAACAAGCCCCGCACCCTACCCCGCCATTAATTCATCTAATCCTACCCCTTAACTGTTATAACTCCTCCAGCCGGAACCGCTCGGCTACTTTGATGCCGCGCTCGGTTTGCTCGACGGTGATGCACTCGGTCTGGTGGTCGTGTTCGAGCACCAGCACCCAGTTCTCGGCGGCGGCCTGTTCCAGAAAGCGGGCTTTTTCGTCCATCGTAACCAGCGGGCGCACGTCGTAGCTCATCACGTAGGGCAGGCCCACGTGGTGGGCGCTGGGCAGCAGGTCGGCGGCAAACACCACGGTGCGGCCTTTGTGGCGCAGCACCGGCAGCATCATTTTCTCGGTGTGGCCGTCCACGAAGATCAGGTTCTGGAGGCTGCCCAGCTCGGTTGGTACGCCGGCCTGCGGGTCGATGAAGCGCAGCTGCCCGCTTTCCTGGATGGGCAGAATGTTCTCCTTCAGAAAGCTGGCTTTTTCGCGCGGATTGGGCGCAGTGGCCCAGTTCCAATGGTCCTCGTTGCTCCAGTAGGTGGCGTTGGGGAAGGCCAGTTGCAGCTTGTCGGCGGCGGTGCGCACCACGCCGCCGCCGCAGTGGTCGAAGTGCAGGTGGGTCAGCAGTACGTCGGTGATATCGGCGGCGGTATAGCCGTGGCGGCGCAGCGACTTTTCGAGCGTATCGTCGCCGTGCAGGTAAAAGTGGCCGCGGAACTTCTCGTCCTGCTTCTCGCCGATACCGGTGTCGATGAGCAGCAGCCGGCCCGCGTCCTCCACCAGCAGGCAGCGCAGGGCCCAGGTACACATATTGTGCTCGTCGGCGGGGTTGAGCTTCTGCCACATGCTCTTGGGCACCACCCCAAACATGGCCCCGCCATCGAGTTTAAACAAGCCGGTATCGAGCGTATGAACCTTCATTCTTCAGATAATTTTGAATTATGGATTTCAAATTATGTATTAGCCTGACCCGCTATTTCTCAGGCTGAAAAACAAGACGCTATTGGATAGAATTCTTATGAACGGAATGTAAAATCCTAAGTTAAAATTCGAAATTATTCAACGACCACGCCCATGTCCGAGAACTTGTCGATGCGCTGGCTGATACGGTCTTCGGGCGAGAGGGCGTCAAGTTCGGCCAGAGTGCTCAGGATGGTTTGCTTGAGCGTCTGAATCATGGCGGGCGCGTCGGTGTGGGCGCCGCCCAGGGGTTCAGGCACGATGCCGTCGACGAGCTTGTTGCCCAGCATGTCGTTGGCCGTGAGCTTGAGGGCCTCAGCGGCCTGCTCCTTGTAATCCCAGGAGCGCCACAGAATGCTGCTGCACGACTCGGGCGAAATAACGGAGTACCAGGTATTTTCCAGCATCAGCACCCGGTCGCCAATGGCAATGCCCAAGGCCCCGCCCGAGGCGCCTTCACCAATGATGATGCAGACGACGGGCACTTTGAGCAGGAACATCTCCTTGAGGTTGCGGGCAATGGCCTCACCCTGCCCCCGCTCCTCGGCCTCCAGGCCCGGAAACGCGCCGGGCGTGTCGATGAGCGTGACGATGGGCGTGTTGAACTTCTCGGCCAGCTTCATCAGGCGCAGGGCCTTGCGGTAGCCCTCGGGGTTGGGCATGCCGAAGTTGCGGAACTGCCGGTCCTTGGTATTGCGGCCCTTCTGCTGGCCAATGAGCATCACGGTCCGGCCGTCGATTTCGGCGAAACCGCCCACCATGGCCTTGTCGTCGCGCACGGTCCGGTCGCCGTGCAGCTCCACGAACTTCTGGCTCATGCCCAGAATATAGTCGAAGGTGTAGGGGCGGCCGGGGTGGCGCGAGAGCTGCACGCGCTGCCAGCGGGTGAGGTTCTGGTAGGTTTCCTTCTTGAGGTCGTTGATTTTGGCTTCGAGGGCCGTTACGGCAGCCGATACATCTACCTGGCTGTCGAGGGCCAGTTGTTGCATTTCGCGAAGCTTGCCTTCGAGGGTGGCAATGGGTTGTTCGAAATCGAGGAGCTGAGCCACGGCAGAGGCGGGTTTTGGAGGTGCGAGGGGGAGAACGGAAGATAGCAAAGGTAAGCGACGGGGCCGATTCCGGCCAGCCCCTTCTTATCCTGGCCGCACGAAAAATCTTTCTGCCTGACTAGCAGCCCGCCACGCAGACCGGCACAGGTTTTTTTCGCTTTTTTCGCGGCGGCTCTTGCGCACCTGCCATCAGCCTGCTACTTTTGCACCACTTCAACGCTCCCTGAGCCGCGAAATAGAACAACCTGGTTCGGTAGTTCAGTTGGTTAGAATGCCGCCCTGTCACGGCGGAGGTCGCGGGTTCGAGTCCCGTCCGGACCGCAAAGGCCCTTCAGATTCGTCTGAAGGGCCTTTTGCTTTTCCCGGCAAGCAGTCAGGAGTTAAGCGGCGGCGGCCAGAATCGAAACGCTTAGCACGAAGCTCAGAAACAGGGCTACTCCCCTTATAAGCGAGCGGCGCCGGTTTTCAGTATCCAGGTAAGGCGCCGTGTAGTAAATCAGCCCCGGCAGCAGCACATAGATAAACAGCGTACGTTTATCGGCATAGTAATCGGCACTCTCGCTGGTAAAGTGCACGGGGACAAGCGTCGGCAGCCTGGACCAGCGCACCAGCAGGCAGGCCAGGGGCAGAAATATGAGTAGCTGCACTATGAAGGAATAGCGCGGGGTGGCAGGGGCCTTGTCTTCCATGTCGGTTTTAATTAGCCGGGGATGAATGTAACATAACGTACTGCCCGGGTTCATGTCTTTCGGGCTAGCTGGCAGAAAGTTGATACGCCTGCAGGGGCCCCGGAGGCTATTTAGTGCTGGTTTTTCCTTGAACTGCGTCCCGCTTTTGCTGGTCCTGCCCCGAAGCAGCCCCGATTTGCGGCTACTGCATCCAGGGTCCTATCCCACCTGATGCCTCTTTCCTGTCTTTTAACTGCCAGGCCAGCTCGCGTGCCCTTTTCCTCTTAAACCAATATAGGAGCTGATATCGCGCTTCTCTTAAAGCAGCAGCTGCAAGTTTTTTTTCGGAGGCTATCCTATTTACCAGCAGAACTATATCATCTCCAAAACGTCCTTTACAGCCTTACAAAGCAGTTTTTTATTGCGGCGGGCTTGTCGAAGTCAAATCGCCTCTGCTATATTTGCATCATCAAAAGGGAAAGGCACACGGCCCGCCCCGAATTGATAGCCGGTTCGGTAGTTCAGTTGGTTAGAATGCCGCCCTGTCACGGCGGAGGTCGCGGGTTCGAGTCCCGTCCGGACCGCAAAGGCCCTTCAGATTCGTCTGAAGGGCCTTTTGCTTTTTCAGCTTACCCCCGCCCCTATTGCCGTGGCCGACGCCAGGGCTTCAATATCGGCGCGGCGGGCCAGGACGGCCAGCCACTCGGGCGGAATAGCGGCTTCGCCGTAGTACAGCCCGGCCAGCCCGCCGGTTACGGCCCCGGTGGTATCAGTATCGTCGCCGAGGTTGACGGCGTCCAGCACGGTTTCGGCGTAGGTTTCGTGGCGCAGCAGGCACCAGAGGGCGGCCTCCAGTGTGTGCATGACGTAGCCGCCGCTGTCAATGGCCGTTGCGGCAACATCAGGCAGGCGGCCGCTGAGGAGGCGTTCAAACTTGTCGGCCTCGGCTGCGGAAATCTGCAATTCATATAACTGGGTCGGGGCCTGCCGGCACAGCTCGGCGTAGGCAGCGGCCGGGGCCAGACCGGCACGCAGGTGGCGGGCCATTTCCAGGTACAGGAAGCACGCCACCGCCGAGCGGATATGGCCGTGGGTGATGGCCGAAACGTCGTGGATGAGCTGGAAACGCTCTTTCAGGGGCGCATCAACCTGGTAAAAAGCCAGCGGCAGAATCCGCATGAGCGCGCCGTTGCCGTTGCTGTATTCATCGGTGCCGCCGGCCAGGACAAGGTCGTCGTCGGCCTGCAGGCGGCTCAGGGCCTCGCGGGTGGTGATGCCGATGTCGAACACGACGCCGTGGGGCGTCCAGAGCTGCTCGTAGTACCAGCGGCGACTGTATTCGGCGGCTTTGCCGAGCGTGAAGCCGTCGGCCAGGGCCTGGGCCAGGCAGAAGGTGAGCGAGGCATCATCAGACCAGGTGCCGGCGGGCTGGTGGTGGGTGCCGTATTCGCGCATGGTCACCACGGGGTCGAGGCGGCGGGCGGCGCGGCTCTGGAACTCAACGGGCACGCCCAGCGCGTCGCCCACGGCCAGCCCCAGCAGGGCCGCGCGCAGTTGGGATTCAAGGGAAGAGGTTGGCATAGGATGGAAGTTTAGAGGGGTGTAAAGACGCATCTTTGCGTCTGGTCGTGCGCGCCGTTGTTCCGTCGTCGTTCACCGGTGCCGTTCAACGATGAGACGCAAAGATGCGTCTCTACAAATCTGTAATACCGCCCGCCGTGCGTATCGTTGCAACGATAATCGTTTAACGGCGGGCGGGGGCAAGCCCCGCCCCTGCGGCGTTCTGTGCGTAACAGCCGTCTGTAATTCGCCAAACTGCTACCACCAGTCCAATCAACTCCCAATACCCTACTAACCCAACCGAACGGTTGCGGCAGTAGGCCCATAGGCCAGCTGCAGCGAATCGAAGGCCACGCCGAGCAGGGCCGGGAGCTGACCGGGCGCGGCTGAACCGGGCACCTCGTTTTCGGAGCACAGCACGTGCTGGTCGGGGGTTTGGTCGAGGCAGGTGATGAGCAGGTGGCGGGCGTGGCCGGCGGCGTGGGGCGCGTCGGCGGCCAGGGCGTGGCGGACGCTGGGCAGGTACAGCGGAGCGAGCCGAAAGCAGCCCTGGTAAGGATGGGGCCGGTTGGTTTCGTGCTCGTAGTGGCGCAGGGCCAGGGGCGCTTCGCCGGGCAGCGGGCCGGCCCCGTGGCGGGTGTGGTAGGCGCGGGTAACGTACTGAATACGGGCCGTGTAGCCCGGCAGATGCGCCCTCACCAACGCCAGCGCGTTGCGGCTCGTGGTGTGGCTCCGGGTCACGTGCGGAAATTCCCCCGCGTCCATATCGAGCAGAATGCCCTGAGCGCCCTCGAAAACCACCGCCTGCCCGCGGGCCGCTACCGTGGCCAGGGCCGCCGCGCCCGCCCCAAACCGCACGGGGCCGCCCGCCCGGTGCTGCCCGGCCAGCGTATCCGCCGCCGCCAGTAGCCGGTCGTCGCCCGTGTCGTGGGCGACGCTGTCGAAGGCAAATTCCGGCGCTTCGGTGGCCAGCCGGGCGCGGTAGTAGGCCCGGATGCGGGCCAGCGCCGCGGGTAGGGCCCCGGGCTTCAGCAGCTGCCCGGCCGTGAGTCGCGCGGCCGGGCCGGCCTCGTGCCGCGCCAGCGTGGCCCCGAAGCCCACGCCCACGCTGCCGTGGCGGCCGGCCCCGCGCCGGCTCTCCAGCACCCGGTTATACAGCACGTCGTAGTGCGTGGTAACCGGGCAGGCGGCATCTACCAGCAGTTGCGGGGCCACTCCCAGCTGCTGCAAGGCCGCCAGCTCGGCCAGGGCCGGACCGGGGGCAAAGGGGCAGTGGGCCGACCAGAGCGTGGGCACCCCGGCCAGCGTGCCCGCCCCAAAGGAGCTGAACACGTGGTGTTTACCTTCCGCCGTAACCACCGTGTGGCCCGCCTGCGCCCCGCCATTGAAGCGCACCACCAGGCCGGGGCGCAGGCGGCGGCAGAGCCAGTCGGTGGCCAGGCCCTTGCCCTCGTCGCCGTAGCCCAGGCCCAGCACGATGTAGGCTTGCGGCGCGCTCATGCTCAGAGGCTTACCACGCCACCCTTACTGGCCGAGCCCTTGGCCTGCGTGATGAGGCTGCTGTTGACCGGGCCCAGCGCGTGGCGTACGGTGCCGGCGGTTTTCTGGTCGAATGAGGCCAGAATATCGCTCAGCTGCACGCCGTGGACCAGGGCAACGGTCGAGGCAATGGTTTCGGCAATGGCGTTGTAGTCGTTGAGGATGATGAGCCGTTCGCCGAGCATCTTTTTCCAGTAGCCCAGCACGTTGGCATCGTCGCGGTAAGCCCCCTCATTCACGTGGATGTGGAAGACGTGGTAGCTGCGCTGCGCCTCTTCCAGCAGCTGCCGGTCAGTCACGTCATCGGCCTCGGCGTAGCCCAGCAGCTTTTGCAGCGCCTTGCCTTGCAGCACGTCCCAGGCGGCCTCGTCGCCGATAGTAAACAAAAAGCCCTTCACGCCGCGCTTCTCGAAGCAGTCGATGGACGTGTGGCGGGCGGTCACCAGCCAGGCCAGCGTGTACGACTCGCGGCTTTGCCCGCCGCCGTTGCCTTCCAGGTAGATGCCGGTCAGCCACTGGTCCAGCTCATCGGTACCGCTTTCAAACTGACCCACTTGCAGCGGGTACTGGTCGGAGTGATGGTCGCCGATGCCGCCGAACAGAATCTGGGGGTGCTCGACGCCGTGGGCAATGAGCGTGTTCATCAATGGGCCCAGCTTTTCGCGCACCATTATTTCGGGAATGCGGCCCATGCTGCCCGTCTCGTCCAGAAACACGGCAATGGCCAGCGACTCGGGGTGGACGTCGGAGTCGCGGCTCTCGCGGAACTTGAGGCCCGTGGGCAGCATCTGGTCGCTGGCGCGGCCCCGGCGGTTGTTGGCGAAAATGTCGTCGGTGTTGGCCCCCACGCGGGAGTTGGAGAGGAAGTCAAACGCATCGTCTGACCAGCGGGAATAGCCCATAGGGTTAGAGGTTTAGAGGGTGAAACTGCGGGACAGGAAAGAGCTGGCGCAGCAGCTGGCGGTAGGCCACCAGCATGGCGTAGGCGTTGTGCTGCGGCCGGAGCAAAAAGGTAAGCAAACGCTCGTCAACCCGCCCGCGCAGGCGCACGCCGTGGCCCGAGGCGTCGCCGAGCAGGGCCAGGGCCGTGCGCTGGGCCAGCAGCAAATCGATGGCAGGCGTGGCGCGCTTTTCCACGAACAGCGCGTCGGGGTACCAGTGCCGGTAGCGGCCCGACACCGTGCGCAAACGCCCGTTCAGCGGGGCCAAGTGGTAGAATGAGAGGGCCACCAGCCCGTGCGTTTTGGGGGCCAGGGCCAGGCTTTCGGGCTGCCAGCCGCCGTGGCAGAACCCGGCCTGATGCAGCCAGGCCGTCAGCTCCAGCAGCCGGCTCAGCACCCAGGCCACGTGCTCGACGGGCAGCGTGAGGCCCGCCAGCGGCACCACCCGCACGGGCGGGGTAGCCAGCAGCGCAGCCCCATCCGCAACCAGCCCGCTGGGTAAATACTGCTTGAAATGCTGTGCCGCCGGGTCGTGCAGGGCCATGAGCCGCGCGTAGTTGGTGGCCGATTGGCGGAGCGTGGCGGCCTCGCCCTCGAAGCGTAGCCGGTGGTCGGGCAGCACCCGCACCGGGCCGGCATCGTCGGTAAACGAGAGGCGGGCAGTTAGCAGCTCGACGTAGTGGTTGAGGCGGCTTACGGCGTCGTGGGCCCCGGGCAGGGCGCACACATCGGGGTGCAGCAGCTTGAGAAACAGCAGGTACTGCGGCCGGTAGTCGGGCAGCGTAAACACGTCGGCCGGCTGGCGCGAGGCCAGGATGCGGGCCAGCAGGGCCGGAATGTCGGGAGGCGGGCTGTTCATGGTCGGCGGTGGGCCCGAAGGTAGTATTTTCTCCAACTGTTAGCTGCTGTTACGCAGCCGGCTGGCCACCTTTCGGCCATACATAACCCCTGTGGCGGCATGCCCGGTGCAGACCGTTTTGCCGGGGCTTTTCCCAATGCGGCAGAAGGCCCCAACCAAGTCGTTCTACGCTTCCCCTACTCCACCACGGCCTGCTTGCTGGCGGCGCGGCCGAAGCGGGTGGGAAAGTACATCAGCTCAGCTTTAGCAGGGTTGAGGGTGTAGCGGCCCCGGTAACGGGGCTGCAGGGCCACCCGGAACACGTGGCGGCCGGCTGGCAGCTCATCTACAAAGATGCCTACCTGGTGGCGCAGGTACTCGCGGTGCACCTCGAAGGCGTTGCCGGGCGCTTTATCGGGGGCGTAGGAGCAGCCGGCCGGAATGGGCACTTCGAGCAACACGTAGTGGGCCTCGGCGGGCACGTCCACGATTACTTCCAGCTCAGCGGGCTGGCCGGCCTTCAGCACTACCCGGCTCCCCTCCTGCCCGGCCAGCCGGGTGCGCACCTTAAAGGGCGTAGCCACGGCGGCGGGCGCGGGGTTCCAGCGGGTTTGGTAGGCCGTGGCGTACACCGGCAGCCCGCCCTGCTTGCGCAGCACCAGCGGCCCCGCCCCGGCCGGCAGCACGGCCTCAAACGGAAACTCGCTCACCTGCTGATTAAGGCCGCCGCTGAGCTGGGCGCGGGCTACCAGGCCCCCGCTGGCCGGCCCGGTCAGGTCGGGGCCGATGGTGGCCAGAATCTGGCCGGCCTCGTAGGTGCTGGCCCAGTGGCCGCTGGGGCCGCGCTGCTGCAGCAAAAAGGCCCGGATGCGCGCCAGCTCCCGGCCCGCCAGCGGCCCGCCCCGGGCCCGCAGCAGGCGGTAGGCCAGCAGCGTGGTGCCCAGGCGCTCGGGCAGCAGGTAGCGGTAGTAGGTGCTGGCCCGCAGCGTATCGGCATAAAACACGCTGCCCAGCGCCGTGCCCTGACGGTAGCGGCGCAACGAATCGAGGGTGTAGGGCAGCCCCAATTGCTGGCGCAGCTCCAGCAGGGCCAGCTGCTGGTCGAGGGCCCGGCGGCCCGGCTCCCGCTCCAGCCGGTTGAGCAGGGCGGCAAAATCGGGTGCGGAGCTGCCCAGGGAGCCGTCAGTTAAGCCACTAATTGTGGCGCCAGTTTTGCTGCTGACCGGACCGCTGAGGTGGCGCAGCAGCTGAAGCAGCCGCAGCCGGTCGTCGGGGGTGTGGAAGGGGGCGCTGGCCGTTGGGAAGTTGCGCGCCGGGGCGGCGGTAGCGGCAGTCAGGGCGCGGCGGACGGCGGCATCGGCGAAGGCGTTATCCAGCTCGCGCAGCAGGTACTGGCGTAGGATTTCCTTGTCAAGAGCCACTTTGTAGCCCTGCTGCTCGGCTTCGAGCAACGCTTCGAGTACATGCAGCGAGGCCCAGGCGCTGGCCGGCGCGGTGGCCCAGGTACCCCAGAGCGGCTGCGCGGTTGGCCGGCCCCGCAGCAGCAGCCGCACGAGCCGGTTGATATCGGCGGTACCGGCGAAGGGCTGGCCGGGGCGCAGCACGGCCCGCAGGCGCTGCTCCAGCAGCAGCCCGCGCAGCTTGGAGGCCAGCTGCTCGTTGCAGAGGTAGGCGTAGTTCTGGAGGTGGCGGATTTCGGCCAGCACCACCGGCACCGGGTCGCTTTCCAGCCGCAGCGTCACGGGACCCAGCTCGGGGCGCACGGGCAGCGTGAGGGTGGTATCGGCGGCCGTGAGCACCACGAAAGTGCCCACCCGCTCACGGGTGCCCACCGGCAGCACCGGCAGCCGGCGCAGCTCCCCGTCGGCGTACCCATCGGCCCGGCGCAGACTGTAGCGCACGGCCACCGAATCGGCATCGGCGGGGGCCAGGAAGCTGAGCGTGTCGAGCACGGCGGTGGCCACGCGGTGGCGCAGGGTGCGCTCGGGGCCGGTGCCCACCTGGAACGTGGTGCTTACCTGGGCCGTGTCGGGCAGGTAGTTGAGGATTTTGCCGATAACCTGGGGGCGGTCGTTCTGAAGCAGGAAGCGCGGGGCCGCCAGCGTGGCGGCCAGGGCCTTGAACGAGCGCAGCCGCTGCGTGAAGGAACCCGTGCGGGCGTGGTCGTCGGAAGCCAGCACGAAGGTATCCCAGCCGGTGAGGTCGTCGGGCACGATAACTTCGGTGCGGGCCCGGCCCTGCTGGTCGGTAACGAGCGTGGGCCGCCACCAGCCCACATCGGAGAAACGGCGGCGCAGCGCCAGGCGCGGGTCGCGGCCGGGAGCCGAAGCCAAGTCGTCGGCCAGGCCCGCGGGACCCGCCAGGCCGGCCGGGCCGGTGGCCCGGCCATTCACCCGGCCGTTTTTAGTGGTGATGATAAGCACCCCACTCGCGGCCCGCGAGCCGTATATGGCTGCGGCCGATTCAGGTTTCAACACTTCTGTCGTGAGAACATCATCCGGGTTCAGGTCAGCCAGTGAACCGCTGTAGGGTAAGCCATCCACGATAATAAGAGGTGGTTTGCCGGAGGTGATGCTCGGGGTTCCGCGCAGCGTGATGCGGGCGCTGCCGGGTTGTCCTTCTATAACAACGCCAGCCAGACGGCCTTGCAGGGCAGTTTCCACGGTACTTACGGAGCCCGTCAGCGACGAGCGGCGGGACATTCCAAAACCAGCAACCACCACTTCGCTGAGCTGCTTGCTGTCGGTAGTAAGTTCCACCAGCACATCCGTCCCGTTCACCGGCCGCTCCAACGATACGAAGCCAATCGAGGAGTAGACCAGCACCCCGCCCGGCGGCACGGGCAGCACGTAGCTGCCATCCGAATTCGTGCTTACGCCCACGGTCGTACCCTTCACGAGCACCGTTACGCCGGGCAGTCCCTCGCCGGTGGCGCGTTCGATTACCCGGCCGCGCACCTGCTGCCAGCCGGCGGGCGTCATCAGCATTGGCACTACGGGAATTTCGCGGCGGGCAGTGGCCGAATCGAGTTGCGTGGGCGGGCCGGGCTGGTAGCGGTGGGCAGCTATTTGCTCGCGGAAAAGCTGCCGCCAACGGCGGGCGGCGGCTTCGGGCAGGGGCTGCTGGTCCAGCGAATCGAGCTGCAGGTAGGTGGTGCCGCCGGCCCGTACCTGCATGGGCCGGCGGGGGGCCAGCACCGAGCTATCAGCCCGCAGCAGGGCCAGCTGGTAGCGGCCGGGCGGCAGGGCGTGCAGGGGCTGGGGCAGGTAGCGCAGCAGCCGGCGAAACGCAGGCTGGCCGAACTGATTGGGCTGATTAGGTTGGGTAAGCAGGGTATAGAGTACCGGCGGCCCGCTGGCATTACCGGGGCCGTACTGGCTATTCAGGCCCGTTAAGTAGCCGGCCCGACTGCCCGCACCAGCAGCGCCGGGGGCCGCCGCCCGCACTACCAGCCGGCCCTGGCCGGGGGGCGTTTTAGTGGGCGTATCGAGCACCGGTTCGGGCGGGGCGGGGCGGTAGTAGCCAGTAGCGGCCGAGGGCTGCAGGTCGGCTTCGGTCAGGGCGAAATCGGCCAGCGGCAGGCGGCCCGCGAAGCTTACCGACTGGCGCAGGTCGCCATACTCGCCGCCGCCGCTGCTCAGGCTCTTCATCTTCAGCAGGCCCGCGCCGAAGGTATAGCGGTAGCCCGGCTCAAACAAAAACCGCTGCCGCAACCCATCCGAAGCCCGGCGCAGCAGCACCGAATCGGGCCGGAAGGGGCCGGCCAGGCAGGTTAGCTGGTGGCGGTTGTAGTCGTATTGATTCTCCAACTGAATACGCAACGTATTCCGGCCGGGCAGTGCGGGGCGGCCCGCACCGAGCACCTGCAGGCGGTTGCCCTGGCGCAGGCGCAGCTGGTCGAGGGGCGCGGCCCGGTCGATAAGGGCCAGGTAGCGCTGCAAATCGGCCTGCTCGGCCCCCGCCAGCGGCCCGCGTCGCTCCACTCTCAGGTCGGGGCGAGCGTGGTTGGGGTCGATGCTGAGCGTGAGCTTGTGCAGGTGGCGCAGCCGCACGTCGCGCAGCGTTAGCAGGCGGTCGGGCGTGCGGATGGCCACCACGTGCCGGCCGGTGTCGGCCACCAGCGCGAAGGGCTCGTCGCCGTTCACGCGGGCCACGAAAACCGGCACCCCATCCACGTACACCGCCACGGTGGGCTGCACCCGCCCCGAATCGACCACGAACGGGGCCAACTGGGTGAGGCCGCCGGGGGCCAACTGGTACTCGGCGAACGTGCCGCCAGCGGGGTACAGAAACTGGTAAAACCGCAGCGAATCGAGCCCCAGCCGCTGCCGCCATGCGCCCCAGGCCAGGGGCCGGCGGGCCGGCTGCCAGGGCTCGTTGGCCAGGCCCGCCGCCAGCCCAAACCGCCGCCGCGACACCCTGCCCACTACCTGGGGCGTGAAATCGGGCAGCCCGGGGGCCGCCGGGGCCGCAAACTGGCTGGTGTAGGCGTAGGCCGTGAGGTCGGCGGCGGGCACGGGGCGGCCGGCCTCGTCGCGCACGGTGTAGGAGAGCATAATCTTCTGGCCCGGATACACCACCTCGGGCTGCTCGGCCTCAATAGAGAGCCGGCGGCCGGGCGGGGCCACGTGGTACTCGGCCGTGCGCAGTTGGCCGCCCCAGAAATAATGCACCGACACGTACCAGGTATCGGCCGCCGCCGCGGGCCGCCGCCGGGTCAGCGCCGAATCGTAGCCGCGCTCCACCAAACGGCTGCCCCGGTACAGGTAGTACCAGAACCGCAGCCGGCGCGGGTTGTCCACGCCCAGCACCAGCGAATCGGCCGTGCGCTCCGAGGTCAGCTGCAGCCCGGCGTTGCCGGCGTCCAAATCGAGGCTGGTTTCCAGCCCGCCCCCCGCCCGCAGCCGGTAGCGGCTCACGGCGGGGTCGAGGGGCCGGGCCAGGGGCAGCTGCACGGTTTCGGTGTTGATTACCGGGCCCTGTTCGGGCGTGGGGCGGGTGGTTTCGAGCACGGCCGGACGGGGGCGGCCCTGCCCGGCCACCGCGTAGCCGGCCCGCAGCGAATCCTGGCGCAGGGCTAGGGTGAGCTGGCCGGTTTGCCGCGGCTGGTAGCTGACGGTGGCTTTTTCGAGGTGGCGCTCCTGGTCGGCATTGAGAAATTCGGCCTCGATTTGATAAGTCAGCTCGGCGGCGGGCAGCATCGAATCGGGCAGGGCCACGCGGGTTTCGCCGGCCGCGTCCAGGTGCTGGGCGTGGGTCCAGAGGGTGTCGGGCACAAACACGGCCGGGGCCGCCAGCCGGCCCACGGCCAGCGGCAGCACCCGCAGGCGCACCCGGGCATCGAGCAGGTTGAGGTCGTTGGCATCCTGGCCCCGCAAAAACACGGCCTGGGGCTCTCCTGCTGATTGCGTGGTTTGCAGCGGGCGCAGGCTGTAGTGGGTGGCGCTCAGCTCATAGTCTTCGAGCCGAAAGCTGCCCTCGGCCAGCCCGGGGCCCTCGGGGCCGGAGCCCACGGGCCGCAAACTCAGCTGCACCTGCTGGTCGGGGCGCAGGTTAAGCGTGTCGGGTAGCGGCAGGGTGAACTCGTAGGAGCCGGGCCGCACGGGCCGCAGCCGGGCCAGGCGGCGGGGCTGGCGCTGCTGGCTGTCGCTCAGCCACAGCTCCAGCGGGCGGCGGTAGGGCCGGCCCCGGCGACTCAGCACCCGGGCCTTGAGGCGGAGCGTATCGGCGGCGGGGCGGTAGCGGGGCTTGCTGAGCACGAGGTAGGCGCGCCACCTGGCGGCCTCCTTCTGGGCCCGCTTTTCGGCCCGCCGGTCCTGGCGGTCCTCGCGCACATCGGGATTAAAAACGGAGCGCAGCAGCCCTACAGGGCCGGTATCGACCTCGGAAGCGTAGCGCAGCTCACGTACCAGATTACGCACCGGCCGCCCCAGATAGCCCAGCGGGAACCCGTATAGTACCCGTTGGTAGGCCCCGCGCCAGCTCAGGCCCTGCCCACCCCGGCGGCGCCTCGGCAACCGCTGCTCCAGCATGTGGTAAGTGGTGCGCCCCCCGATTTCCACGGCCAGCAGCCCGGCTCGACTGGCGCGCCCGGCCAGCCGGTAGGTTTGGGTGGCCGCATCGAAGGGCACCCGGCGGCCGTGGGGCAGCCTGAGGCGGGCCTGGGGCAGCAGCCGGCCCAGCGAGTCGCGCAGCACCAGACTCAAATCCTGCTGGTTGTCGAGCACCGTAAGCTGGCGGCCGGTGCGGCTGAAGAGCCAGTACACCAGCTCCGGCCCCTCGGCCCGCGCCACCAGGTAGTAGCCCGGCGGCCGGCCCGCCAGCCGCCGGGGCCCCAGGCTGTCGGCCTGGCCCGTCGGGAACGAATCGACGGGCTGGGCGAAAAAATCGGGCCGAGCGGCCCCCAGGCCGTGCTCGTAGAGGCGGCGGGTCTGGGCATCGGTGAGGCGGAACACCTTGGTCAGGTAGCTCTGCTGGCGGGCGCGGGCCAGCGGGGGCTGGGCCCACGTGGGGCCGGCGAACAAAACCAATAGCAGCAGTAGCAGCGGTAAGCGTGGTTGCATAGGCGGGAGCGGGGCGGTAAAACAAGGTCGGCCCCTGCTCTACTGATGCCCCGGCCCGGCAAATTCCACATGCCGGCCGACAATTTCACTTCTCAGAATTGATTTTTATGGCCGTATCTGCGCTGGTAGCGCTTTCCTGCAGTAAAGGGCCATATTCCGGCCGGTTGGATGAATCAACCGCCCCCTGTCTGCCGTACTTCCACTCCGCACTGGCCGGCAGCAACCGGGGGGCGCCTGCTTTGCGGCCCCCGCCGGGGAACTAAAATCTGCTTTTTGCCGCAGGATTTCATTTTTGGCTGAATACTTGCCAACACCCTCCTTACCTTCGTGTGGCTTTTGCGGCTTTACCTTTTACTCATATGACGCGTTTTCTTCTCTTCTTCATGCTGCTGGTGATGGGCCTGGCCGACATCAGCCCGGCGCTGGCCGCCCCTCCCGGCCCGGCCGCCCGCGCCAAAATGCGCGGCAAAGTGTACGTGCACCGGCCCAATTACCGCACCTATAAAGGCGGCGGCCGCAAAGCCCGCATGAAACGTACCGTCCGGTACCGGCAGCGCTGGTTCCAGTTCTGGCGCAAGCGCAAGAAAACCGAGCAGCGCGCCCCGCGCCGCTCCCGCAACACCACTATTGGCAACAGCCAATAGCCCCAGGCGGCGGTTGCCCGTAGCCCTGTCAAAGCAGTCCTTCCCTCTTCAGCGGGGGAAGGACTGCTTTTTTTCGGGCTGTTCCGACCGCATCCGGCTTGCGGTTTGCCGGCTCTTCATCGGCATGCCTTACGGGCACGGTTGTGCTTGGTACTGCCGCCGCAACGGTACCAGCGGCTACTCAGCAGCTCGGCGGCCCGACTACCCACACAGGCACCGCACCGGCAGTAGGGCGGCGCGGTGGGGTGAGAAATCCTTGTGTTCTGCCAGAATCTGCTTTCCTTTCTAACTTCCCGACTCCAAAACCGGCTAACTGCTTTTATGACCAAAGGACGACTCGAAGCTTTCAGTGATGGCGTACTGGCCATCATCATCACGATCATGGTGCTGGAAATCAAGGTGCCGCACGGCACCGACTGGACGGCGCTGCGGCCCCTGCTGCCCGTGTTTCTGAGCTACGTGCTGAGCTTCGTGTACGTGGGCATCTACTGGAACAACCACCACCTGATGCTGGGTAGCGCCCACCACATCAGTGGCAGCGTGCTGTGGGCTAACTCGCACCTACTGTTCTGGCTCTCGCTGATTCCTTTTTCTACGGGCTGGATGGGCGAAAACAACTTTGCCCCGCTGCCCATGGCCATTTACGGCTTCGTGCTGCTGATGGCGGCGCTGGCATATTTCCTGCTGAAAACCACTCTCATCCGGGCCCAGGGGCCCGATTCGCGGCTGGCCCGCGCCCTGGGCTCCGACTGGAAGGGCAAAATCTCGCCCCTGCTCTACGCGCTGGGCATTGCGGCCAGCTTCTGGCATGTGGAGGTGGCAGGGCTGATTTACGTGGCGGTGGCGCTGCTCTGGCTGGTGCCCGATCCGCGCATCGGGCGCAGCCTGGCGCAAGAAGGCACTACCGAGGTCTGACCGCCAGCCACCACCCCCCTACCGCAGCCCTGTCACCCGGAACTCGACGCGGCGGTTGAGGCGGCGGGTGTTTTCCTGGGCGTTGCTGGCCTTGGGCTCGCTGCCCCCCAGGCCCACGCCGCTGATGCGTTCCGGGGCCACGCCGCGCTTTACCAGGTAGGCCTTCACGGCGGCCACCCGGCGCTGGCTTAGCTCCACATTTTTCTGCGGGTCGCCCACGTTGTCGGTGTGGCCGCGCAGCTCAATGGTGAGGCCGGGCGAAGAGGTGAGCAGGGCGGCCAGCGTATCGAGGGCCGGAAACGAGGTGGTGAGCAGCTCGCCCTGGCCGCGGGCGAACTGCACGTTTTCCAGCTCCAGCGTGGCGCCCACGCCCAGGGGCCGCAGCAGCACATCCTGGGCGTAGGGGCCGGTGGCGGCGGCAAACGTGGTGTCGAGCGGCACGTAGCCGGGCAGGCGCAGCTGGGCGGCGTAGAGGTTGCTGGGGCGGGCCGGAAAGCTGAACGCGCCGCCGGCCGTGAGGGCCAGGGCCGTATCGGCGCGGGCCGAAACCGTAACCGGGCGCAGGCGCAGGCCAGCACGGGGCAGCGGCTGCAGCGTCACGGCATCGAGCACCCGGCCCCGCCACGGCGCCCGCACCGGCGCGGGGCTCAGCGGCTCGTCGGCAGCCTTACGAAACAGGTTGCAGCCGGCCAGGTCGGTGTACACGCCCCGGCGGATGCGGGCCACCACCTTGCTGTCCATATCGATCTGGTAAATAGCCTTGGGCCCGGCCAGAAACAGCCGGCGGTTGCCAAACTCGTCGTTCTGCAGCAGAATGCCGCTGTAGCCGCCACGCTCGGGCAGCCCATCGAGGGGCTGAATGTCGGGGGCGGGCTGGCGGCTATCCACGTTGATGCGCAGCAGCGAGCCGTCGGTGCTGTACACCTGGTAGATGGTGCGGCGGGCGTCGAAGCAGAAGTTGGCGTGGGTGCCGGCCCCGGCAAAGCCCAGGGCTTTGAAGTAGCTGGCCCGCCGCAGCGGGTCCTGGCTCCAGACGGTGCTGACCTGGCCGCTGGCCGGCTGCACGCGCACCAGCAGGTTGCCGTCGGAAGTGCTGAAGTACAGGTCTCCCCGGTCGTCGGTGCCACCCGAAATCCAGACGCCGCCGGGGCCCTGGGCCGGCAGCCGCCAGCTGGTATACTCGCCCCGGCGGGTGGCCGGGTTGTAGCGGTACACGAGCTCGGGGGTGTTGGTGGGCGACTTGCTCACGGCGTACAGGCAGTTATCGAAGCCTTTGGCTAGGGCATACGACTGAAACGGCAGCACCCGCCGGTGGATGATGGGCGGCTGGGCCGGGTCGAGGCTAGAAAACTCGTGAATCGTGCGGCAGTCGTCTTCCCAGATGTCGTTGGTGTAGCGCAGGGCCGCAATGCCGTAGAACTTATCGTCGCAGCCCTGGGGCGGCGGCGGCGGCGGGCGGCGGCTGGGCGGACCGGGGCTCACGAGCCGCAACGAGGCCAGCAGCTGCTGGGCGGCGGCGCGGTAGGGGTCGGGGCCGTCGGGGCCCCGGTATTCGAGGCGGTACTCGTAGCCTTCGCGCCAGAGCCGGCGGCCCAGCACCCGCGTCCGCCGGGGCCCACTTCCGGTAACGCGAGCCGAATCGTCGAAGGCATAGTCGTAGCGCAGCTCCTGGAAACGGTCTTCGTCGCGCTCTTCGAGGCGGTACACCCGGGCGCGGGGCCGCCCGGCCGTTACGTAGCGCCACACCGAGTCGAGCTGGCCGGCCTGCAGCAGGTTGAGGCCCTTGCGCTCGTCGGGCAGCGGGTGCAGGCTGATGGTGGCCGTGGCGGGCGTGGTTTCCCAGTCGGGCCCCACGTAGAACGTGGTGCGGTGGTTTTCGCCGGGCATCACCTGCCAGCCCGCCGGGTAGCCGAGCTGGTAGCCGCCGCGGGCATCGGTATAGACCTGGCCGGCGGTGCTGCCCTGGGCCCGGGCGCTATCGGGCGCGGCCGCGGCCAGCAGCAGTAGTAGTAGTGGCAGCAGCCAAATCTTTTCCCAAGCCGAATGTGCGAACCACGTCATTGCCTCAAAAATAGGCAGCCCGGCCGGATGTTGCCGGCGCCGGCCCGGTGCAGGCCGCCGGGCGCGGCGGCGGGTGCGGACTGGTGGCGCCAGGAGCCACTGCGGCTAGCCCTGGCCGCCAAAATAAGGCCCGCCCGGCAGCAGGTTTATTGCTTACCTTTACGGCCTTGCCCGCGGCAAAATACCTGCCGCCCCAGCTTTACCCATATGAAAAAAACGCTTCTCCTTTCCTTATTGCTGACCAGTACGCTGGCGGCTTCGGCGCAGTACATGGCCGGCAAGCCCCGCAAGAAATACACCTTTCCTAAGAAAGACGACGAAAGCACCTACGTGCTCAACGTAACCAAGAACACCGACGAAGAGGCCGAGGTAGATGCCTGCGTAACCCGCGTGGCCTACCTGCCCTACGCCGATCTGCTGGCCCAGATCAATGAGCTGAAGCGCATCAACAGCTGGGCCGATACCACCTACCAGCGCCGCCTGACCCAGTTGCCGGCCGGCGGCCAGCTTACGGTAACAATGTACCGGCGCGGAGCCAAGAACGCCGACCCCAGCTACCTGAGCCTGCTGGCCAAAAACAAGGCCGGCCAGGAGCTGCTTAACCTGCCCGAGCTGCCCGCCGGCCAGGGCCGCTTCTGGAACCGCGACCTGTACATGAGCAAGCGTGTTATCCCATTTGTTAAAGTTGAGGGGGAGCAGGATGTATCCCTGACTATCAACGATGCCAAGACCCGCCAGAACTTCGAATACATCATCAAAGCCCAGTAACTGATTACCGTATAGCCCAAATGTATAAAGCCCGTAACTCCAGGAATTACGGGCTTTATACATTTGGACTATACGGTAATCAACCTATTTCCGCAGCCGGGCCCACTGCACGGCAATGATGGTTTTAGCGTCTTCAAACTCGGCCGAGAATAATTCATCGGCGGAGAATTGCACTTCCTCTATCCGTTCGTTTTCCGAAGCCAGCCCCCCGCCGGGCCCCGACTGCTGGCTGACTTCGGCATAGAAAACGGTGATGACTTCGGCGCTGTTGCCGGGCGAGGGGAAGATGCGCGCAATCTGCTCCAGGTGGTCTACGTCGTAGCCCAGTTCCTCCTGAATCTCGCGGCGAATGGCCGTGGCCGGCTCCTCGCCCCCGTCAACCATTCCGGCGGCCAGCTCTACCAGTTCTTTATCGGGCCCGATGCGGTATTGCCGGGCCAGCAGATACGCCCCGCTGCCAGTATGGCGCACCAGTGCGGCCACGGCCGTGCCCGGCTCGAACCGCTCCCGCTTAAGTACCTTATCTCCGTCCTGAACGCGTAATTGGCTGAGCTTGTAGTGGCCATCGTAGGCGGTCTGCTGGTCGATGATATGCATGAATTGCGCTAAATCAAAGGGTTAAGAAAAGGTGGCCGGTTATTTGCGACGAGCTGGCGCAGCGGCCGGACGTCCTGTGCCGCGCCGGCTCGCCTACCAAAGGCCCATTATACGCCTTTATCGGCGCTGTAAGTTAAAAAGCCCGACCTTTGCCGGCGGATATATTCCCTTAGTCATTTTCGCCGCCGCGTGGCGGCTGCTTTTTTTTCCTAGATGTCGTTCGACGAACTCAACCTGATTGAGCCCATCCTCCGTGCCCTGCACGAGGAAGGCTACACTACCCCTACCCCTATTCAGCAGCAGGCCATCCCGCAGGTGCTGGAAGGCCACGATTTGCTGGGCATCGCCCAGACCGGTACCGGCAAAACGGCCGCGTTTACCGTGCCCATTCTTCAGATTCTGCACCAGACGGCCCAGGTAGAGCGCCACGCGCCCGGCCGTATCCGCTGTCTGGTTCTTACGCCTACCCGCGAGCTGGCCATCCAGATCGGGGAAAGCTTTAAATCGTACGGCCGGCATCTGCCCAAGCTGCGCTCCACCGTTATTTTCGGTGGCGTGGGCCAGCATCCGCAGGTCCAGACCCTCAAGCGGGGTGTGGAGGTACTGATTGCCACGCCCGGCCGCCTGCTCGACCTGATGAGCCAGGGTTTCGTTGATCTGCGCCAGGTAGAGGTGTTCGTGCTCGATGAAGCCGACCGCATGCTCGACATGGGCTTCATCCACGATATCAAGCGCATCCTGCCCAAGCTGCCCACCAGCCGCCAGACGCTGTTCTTCTCGGCCACCATGCCGGGCCAGATTCAGGAGCTGGCCGGCAGCATTCTGCGGCCCAATCCGGTGAAGGTGGCCGTGACGCCCGTATCGAGCACCGCCGAAACCGTTACGCAGGCCGTGTACATGGTCGACAAGAACGACAAGGCCGACCTGCTCGAACATGTGCTCCAGGACAAGAATATCCGCCGGGTGCTGGTGTTTACGCGCACCAAGCACGGGGCCGACAAGGTGGTAAAAACGCTGGCTAAGGCCAACATTCCGGCCGAAGCCATCCACGGCAACAAGTCGCAGAACCACCGCCAGCGCGCCTTGTCCAACTTCAAGGCCGGCTCGACCCGGGTGCTGGTGGCCACCGATATTGCCGCCCGCGGCATTGATGTGGACGAGCTGACCCACGTGATCAACTACGAGATTCCCAACGAGCCCGAAACCTACGTGCACCGCATCGGCCGCACCGGCCGCGCCGGCGCCGACGGCACGGCCCTCTCCTTCTGCGAGGATGAGGAGCGCGCCTACCTGCAGGACATTCAGAAGCTCATCCGCCGGCAGGTGCCGGTGGTGCAGAGCCACCCCTACGCCACGTCGGCGGTGCAGCCCGTGCCCCTGACTGGCGGACCACCCATTAAGCGCCCTAAAGGTCCGGCCGGTCGGCCCGCCCGTCCGGGTCGCGAAGGTGGTCAGCCAGGTGGTGGTGGCCGCGGCCGGGAGGGCCAGCGCCCCGCCGGTGGCGGGGGCCGCGAGGCCAGCCCGCGCAGCCAGACCAGCAGCCAGGCCGGCCGCGGAGAAAGCCAGCGCAACCCCGCCAGCGGCGGCCTGTCGCGCGGCGGCAGCGGCAGCGGTCGGGGCCGCGGCGGCAGCCGGTAGGCACGCTCTGGTTGCCGCCACCCCAGCTTCAGCCAGCCCGGTAGCTTAAGTAGCAGGCGCCCCACTGTTATCCGCCAGGCGGACGGCAGTGGGGCGCTTTGTTTGTGGCTCGGTTAGGCCGGGCCCGGGTGTTTTGTGTGGGCTGCCAGAAACAAAAAGCTGGCAGATAGCTTATTATTACGATTATTAAACGCTCCCAGGACTGTTTTTCTTCTTCGATTATGGCTCAACGCACCCTTCCCGTCATTCAGGCCCTGCGCGATACGGCCCAGCGCCTCGCTACCCAGGCCCCCTACCAGTGGGGCCACATGGGCAGCTGCAACTGCGGCCACCTGGCCCAAACTGTTACCCGGCTCACCAAGGCCGAAATCCATACCCGGGCCATGCAGCGCTACGGCGACTGGGAGCGGCAAATTCAGGATTACTGCCCCACCAGTGGCCTGCCCATCGATGAAACCATCGATGAGATGCTGGCCCTGGGATTCAGCCGCGCCGACCTTACGCACCTGGAGCGCCTCTCCGACCCGACCATCCGGGCGGCTATTGACTTTGAGCGCCGCAACGCGCTGCGCCACAACCAGCGCGACGATGTGGTGCTGTACCTGCGCACCTGGGCCGGGCTGCTGGAGGCCGAACTGCTGGCCACCATTGAACTCCCTAGCCTGACGACACCAACCGCAACGCTGGTAGCGGCCGGGGCATAACCCCTAAGCTGGCACCAGCAGAAGCATAAAAGCCCCGCCGGCAGCTGCCGGCGGGGCTTTTCATTTAACCTGACTTCCGGAGCGGAAGAAGTATTAGTAGTTGACGTTGCTACGCTGCGCCTCGCGGTACTCCTGCGGCCGGTGGCTGCGCTTATAGGCCGCATCGGCGTTGGGGTCTTTTGCCGGGTCGGGGGCCTGGGTGCAGGACGACAGAACAAGGGAAGCGCCAGCGGCGAGCAGAACGAGCAGACGAAGATTTTTCATGTCCCAAAGGTACGCACCAGACCCAAACCGGGCAAATCCATCCTTACCCGCTTTCCGTTTACTATTTAAGGCTTGGCAGGAAGTCGTTGTAACGAATGTAAACAAGCTGCAGTTCCTGCGCCGGGTGTAGCCGGCCAGTGTGGCAGTTTACAATCAGCAACAGGCGCCTTCTTAAAAATGATTGATTCCGCAATGGGTTTTAGTGGCTAACTGCAGTCAACAACCACGTCTTGGCTACTAGCTCCGCCGCCAACCACACCGGCCCGGAAGAAACTTTGCTTCGCTAAGTCCATTAGCGCCGCCGATAAAGTGGTAAGTAGCACTTTGCAGCCCCGGGCACCCGACAAACCTATTAGCAAGCGGAAGCCATGCTACATCGGAATCAGGAAGTAAAAATTGCCCCTTTTAAGATGTAGCTATTGGCATACTCCAGTAGATGGCTGCCAAAACTTACCACCTTCATCTTCAGTTCACACTACCGGTTCCTACAATCTGAATAAAAGCACTTTACACAACCTCAATAAGTGAATCTAGTAAAGATGTTAGCAGATAGTTCATCAGGATATTTCCATGAATTGAGGGTATTTCGCCGGGCAGTGCTGGCCAATAAAATAGAGGTAGTACTACGCCGGCCAACACATACTGGAAACGCCTACTGCCAAATTGCACTACGGCCCTAGTAGCAGTAGCTGGTTTACCACTCCAAGCCAATAAGGCAGCACGCATGAGCAATGCCCGCACGGCCATATACAAGCAGCTTCACTGACGTTTTAACTGGAAATAAGCATCTAGCAGACAACCAGTTCCAGAACTCATTCCGACGCGAAAAGCACTAGTATGGCCACCCGCGATATTACCTCCCGGGTGTGGGCATGGCTATAGCCGGAGCGAATTACAGCGGCTGCTTCAGGCGCTACGCCCCGTTTTCTGGCCGGAAATCGGCGAACGTTCCGTCCTGATAGAAGAGCACGATCCGGCGGATAGTCTTGCCAGGCTCTGCCAGCGCGTAGGCCAGGTCGGCACCGGCCGGTGCCGCCGCAGCCGGGGAAGATACGGGCGCGGCCGCCACACGGGGCTGACTGGCCGGTTTAAGCGGCTCTATGGGCTCCGGGGGGGACGCGGGAGGCGTGGGGGTAGCCACAGGCGCTACGGTGGGCGCTGAGGCAACAACCGCAGCCGGTTCGCTGATAGCCGGCTGGGCCGGGGCCGCTACCGGAGCCGCTGCTGCTGGTGTTACCGCTGTAAGGCTGGCAGAGGTGGCAGGAATGGCCGAAACAGGGGCTACGCCGGCTTTTACTGCCGCGGCGGCTGCCGGACGCTCCAGCATGGGGCCTGCGCCATTCAGCAGCCAGCTAATAGAAAGGTCAGGAAAGGCTGCAATAATCTTCTGCACTACTTCCAGGCTGGGCTTGTTGCGCCCGCTCAGGATATGGCTCATTACGGGCCTGGATACGCCAATAGCATCGGCGAACTGTGAAGCACTAAGCTCCCGCACTTGCAGCAACTCCTGAATTCGGTCGAGCATAAGCAATTTGACTGGTTTACAAATGTAGCCATTTCAGGTAAACCAGAATATTGCCCGCCGAGAGGTCACAAGCTCTTTACACCTGTTAACGCACGTAAAGCGTAGTTTCCTCCTGTAAACAATTATAAACAATAGCGATAAACCGTTAACAACTGTTACCCGTGCAGATTTCTATACTCATCCCTATTGGCGGGCAAGAACCTTGGCAAACTGCGCGCATGAGCAGCGAGTGGAAGCACGCTGGCCCTGCCACGCGGGCGGGCCGCACTTGTTGTTTCCCCTGATGCCTTACCCTAATAGCGTGCCTGGCGGGTGCTAGCTTGCCAATAGCCCTGCTGCTCCTTACCGCCGCAAAAAAGCCCCCACCCTACGCTTATTGCGGGGTGGGGGCTTTGGGTTTGAGGGTGCTTGGCAAGCGGCCCCTGCAGCAGGACCGGCGCGCTAGTTGAAGTACTGCTTGGCCAGGGCCTTGTCGTGGCCGTAGATGTCGTCGCGGAAATGCACCTTGCCGGCGTCATCCACCCAGGTGGTAAAGTAGACCAGGTAAACGGGCAGCTTCTCGGGCAGCGTTACGTACTTCTCTTCGCGGGTGGCAATGGTTTCGTCGATGGTATTGGCATCCCAGCCCGGCTTGTTGCGCAACAGGTACTCGGCCAGCTTAAGCGGCTCGGCCACGCGCACGCAGCCGTGGCTGAAGCCCCGCTTGGTCTGGCTGAAGAGCTGGTCGTTGGGCGTGTCGTGAAGGTAGATATCGTTGGAGTTGGGGAAGATGAACTTCACGTTGCCCAGGTCGTTTTTGGGGCCGGGGCGGCGGCGCAGCGTGTACTTCCAGTCCTTCTGTTGCAGGTTGGCCCAGTCGATGCTGCTGGCGTCGACGGGCGTGGCCTTGGCACCCCAGCCTTTCACCACTTCCATATCGAGGCGGTCGAGGGTACCCTGGGGGTTGGCGGCCAGCTTCGGGCGCAGCTCTTTGTCGATGATGCTGAAGGGCACGTTCCAGTAAGGAGCCAGCACCACGAACTCCACTTTGTCGGAGAAGATGGGCGTAGCGTTTAATTTCTTGCCCACGATAACGGGCATTTTGAACACTTCCTTGTTGTCCTCCACCACGTGCAGGGTGTACTCAGGGATGTTTACCAGCAGGTAGTCGGGCTCGAATTTCTTCGGAATCCAGCGCCAGCGCTCCATGTTCATCATGATCTGCTGGATGCGCTGGCCCAGCGGCACGTTGAGCTCGCGCAGGGTTTCGCCCCCCACTACCCCATCGGGCCTGAGGCCGTTGAGGCTTTGAAACTCCTTCACGGCCGCAAACAGCTCGGCATCGTACTTCTGAGCCGCCGGCGCCGCGGCAGCCGGCTGACCGGGCTTGTTGGATACGGCTACGGCCGGCGTCTCGGCGGCGGCCGGAGCGGCGGCTCCAGGGCCCATGAGGCGGCCGCGCAGGGCGGCTACGGCCGGCGAGCTGGCGCCGGGCTTGAGGCTGGTACCGGCCGGAATAACGGGCCAGCCGCCTTTACGCTCCAGCTCCCGGTACTCGGCCAGCGCTTTTTTCAGCCGGTCGTATTCGGGGTGCAGGGGTTCGAAATCGTAGTAGCCGTAGGTGCTTTCGCGCTCCTTGAGAATGGTCATCAGGGCTTTGTGCAGCTTCACCTTGTTGCGCTTCACATCCCAGTCGATGGACTTAACGGCCCGCGGGTCGACAGTGCCCCGGTAAAAGTCGGAGGCGTAGTTGAAGTACGTGGCCGACAGGGCCACATCAATCTTCTTTTCCAGCGCGTTACGGCGAGTGGTATCCGACTTAGCGGCCTCCAGCTCCTTCAGCAGCGGATCGAAGTTCACGACCTGGTAATCCCTGGGGTTCAGGCCTTCATCGGCGGCCTTGCCGATAACGCCGAGCATGGTTTCGGCCTGGGGCACCAGCTCGTGGTTACGGAACCAGCCCAGCCGAAAGTCGCGGGCCTTATAGAATTTCTTGGCCCAGTCGATCTGCGGCTTAAAGCGGGGCTCAGCCGTCATGTACTGCACAATGTACACGCTGTCGAGCGTGGGCTGGGGGCCAACGGGCTTGCTCAGCGCATCGGGCAGCGCGGCCTGCACACCTTCCTTCACGCGGGCCTGCTGGTCCTGACTGCACGAGGTGGTGGCCGTCAGCACAAACAGGCTCAGCAGCCAGAAGCCGAAGGCGGTGTTAAAAAAAGAACGGGAGAATGGAATCATGAGTAGGGAAATCGGGAAAGAAACAGCGAAACACAAACCACTTTCATGCCAGCAAGGCCGGCCGTCGGGGTTCGGGCTTTCTACTGCGTTTGCAACAGCGGAGTTGCCACTCAGGCGCATCTTTCCCAGTGTCGCAAGTTAGCAGATTTCGTCTGACTCGGGCCGCCGCCGCTGCCGTTGCGGCTGCCGGCGGCATCGATTCTGCCACGGCAGGCGTATCAGTTGCGGGGGCCGGCCACGGCCGGGTCGCACGCCCGCCCGGCGGCCGGCCGGCCCCGCTCCTACTTCAGGTACGCGCTGGTGCGTGCCTTCGATTTTCAACTCCTGAACCTATGCCCGATTCTTCCGGCCCTCTGCCTTCCGGCCCTACCGATCCGCACAGCCACAGCCGCCCCGCCGAAGTCAGCGTCCGGCACCTGGCCCTGCACCTCACCGTTGACTTCGCCACCCAAACGCTGGCCGGCCACGCCACCTGGCAGCTGAACCGGCCCGGTGCCGCGGCCTCCGAGCTGCGGCTCGACTCCCGCGACCTGCTCATCGAACAGGTACTGCTGGGCGAGGCCGACACCGGCACACCCACGGAGTTCGAGCTGGGCCCCGCCGACCCGGTGCTGGGCCAGGCCCTGCGCATTCAGCTCCGCCCCGACACCACGACCGTAACCGTGCGCTACCGCACCGGGCCGGGCGCGGCGGCCCTGCAATGGCTGCGGCCCGAACAGACGGCCGGTACCCAGCCGTTTCTGTTCACGCAGTCGCAGGCTATTCTGGCCCGCACCTGGCTGCCCTGCCAGGATTCGCCGGGTGTGCGCTTCACCTACGAAGCCCAAATTACGGTGCCCGCCCATTTGCTGGCCCTGATGAGCGCCAGCAATCCGCAGCAGCTCAGTGCGAGCGGCCAGTACGAGTTCCGTATGGAGCAGCCCATTCCGGCCTACCTGATGGCGCTGGCCGTGGGCGATTTGCAGTTTGCGCCCCTGAGTGCGCGCACGGGCGTGTACGCCGAGCCGGCCACGCTGCCCGGCGCCGTGGATGAGTTTGCCGACCTGGAGCAGATGGTAGCTGCCGCCGAGGAACTGTACGGCCCCTACCGCTGGCAGCGGTACGATTTGCTGGTGCTGCCCCCTTCCTTCCCGTTTGGGGGCATGGAAAACCCGCGCCTCACCTTCGTCACGCCCACCATTCTGGCCGGCGACCGAAGCCTGACCAGCCTCGTGGCCCACGAGCTGGCTCACTCCTGGAGCGGCAACCTCGTGACCAACGCCACCTGGAATGACTTCTGGCTGAATGAGGGCTTTACCGTGTACTTCGAGCGGCGCATCATGGAGCGCCTCTACGGCCCCTCCTACGCCGCCATGCTCCAGGCCCTGGGCCACGCCGAACTGGGGCAGACGATGGCCGACCTCGGTTCCCAAAGCCCCGACACGCATTTGTACTTAGACCTGGCCGGCCGCGACCCCGACGAGGGCATGAACGATATTGCCTACGAGAAGGGCGACTACTTCCTGCTGACGCTGGAGCAGCTGGTGGGCCGCCCCGCCCTCGACACCTTTATTAAGGAGTACTTCGCCCGCCACGCTTTCCAGAGCATGGATACGGCTTCGTTTCTGGTATACCTGCGCCGCGAGCTGCTCGACCGGCACCCGGGCCTCGAAGCCCGGCTCCGGCCCGAGGAATGGATTTACGGCCCCGGAATTCCGGACAATGCGCCGCCCATCGGCTCGGCGCGGTTTGCGGCCGTGGATGCGGCCGGCCAAAGCTGGCAGGATGGTACCCCCGCCAGCCGCCTGCCCACCGCCGACTGGAGCAGCCACGAATGGGTGCGCTTCCTGCACCACCTGCCCGCCGGCGCCACGGCCGCGCAGCTGGGCGAGCTGGACGCCGCCTTTGGCTTTACCAATTCGGGCAACTCCGAAATGCTGGCGGCCTGGCTGCCGCGCACCATTGCGGCCGGCTATGGCCCGGCCGAGGGGGCCCTGCACGACTTTCTGACGCGCGTGGGCCGGCGCAAGTTTCTCACCCCGCTCTACAAAGCCCTGCTGGCCGCCCCCGCCGATGGCCCCGCCCGGGCCCGCCGGCTCTACGCCGAGGCCCGGCCCAACTACCACGCCGTGGCCACCAGCACCCTCGATGCGCTGCTGGGCCGCCCGGCCGGCGCCTAACGCAGTTTCTTCCGAAAAACCGGACCCTTTTCGGCGCTTTTTTGTTTATTACCCCTTCGCCCCACCACCTTTCGGCGCCTCCGGGCTCCCCGGCCAGGGGGCATATTTGTTCTTTTGTTTTCCGGGAAGAAGCCGGCGTGGCCCGAACCTTGCTTCGGTCCGGGCTCCGGATTCCGTTTCTTCCGTCGTTTAAAGTTGCTTTCAGTTTTGAAAAACGTCAGACCGCTCGGCAAGCTCATTGCCATTGGTGGCAACGAGGACAAGGGTACCTACCCCAATCCCCGCACCAAGAAAAAATACTACCTCAACTTCTTCGAGCTAGGCATTCTTAAGCGTGTCGTGCTCGAA
Source organism: Hymenobacter actinosclerus (assembly GCF_900111515.1). Taxonomy (GTDB): domain Bacteria; phylum Bacteroidota; class Bacteroidia; order Cytophagales; family Hymenobacteraceae; genus Hymenobacter; species Hymenobacter actinosclerus. The sequence continues at coordinate 118,121 of NZ_FOHS01000002.1, read as the reverse complement.
TCGGGCCAGGAAGACCCGCGCATCGAGGTTATCACTACGGCCTCCATGATTCCCGATGAGGTGGCCCGCGTCTACATCTCCTCGTTCACGATGCTCAACTGCAACAACGTGAACATCCTCGACATCCGCACCCGCGAAGATGCCCTGCGGCCCGACTACGTGGAGCGCATCCGCCAGGCCGACATCGTGATGATGTCGGGCGGCAACCAGTCGCGGCTCGTGGATATTTTCGGGGGCACCGAGTTTCTGGCCGCCCTCAAGCACCGCTACCAGACGACGCCCAACTTCGTGGTGGCCGGTACTTCGGCCGGGGCCATGGCCATGTCGAAAACCATGATTAAGGGCGGCAGCGTGCCCGATGCCCTGATGAAGGGCGCCGTGAAGATGGGCAGCGGCCTGGGCCTGATTGATAACGTCATCATCGACTCGCACTTCGTGAAGCGCGGGCGCTTCGGCCGCCTCATCGAGGCCGTAGCCCTGCACCCCAAGCTCATCGGCATCGGGCTGGGCGAGGATACGGGCATGCTCATCACCGGCGGCAGCCAGCTCGAAACCATCGGCTCGAACATGGTGGTGATTATGGACGGGCATCAGCTGGAGCACAGCAACGCCGCCGCCGCCCATAAGGGCGAAGGTATTTCGGTGGAGAATATGCTGCTGCACGTGCTGGTGCAGCGCAACCTCTACGACGTGGAGCAGCGCCGCTTCTACCCCGACACGAAACTTCGCCAGCAGGCGGCCGAATCGGCGCAGATTGAGGCGACTCAGCCCGCCAACGCGCCGGCGCCAGTCAGGTAAACTAGCTTATCCAAATGTATAAAAAGCCTGTTATCCATGCGGAAACAGGCTTTTTCGTTTTTAATTCAGGCTGCCTTTTCGCCGCTTCGCTGGTAGCCCTGAGGACGAACGACGGTGCCATGCCGGCCGGCGCGGCCACTCCTTATATATAGGGCGCAGAAAAGCGGCGCTGCTCAGCTCTTGTAAATGGCCACGAAGGGCGCGGCATCCTGCGAGGTCTGGCTGGCGCGGTACATGCCTTCGGAGTTGAAGGGCAGCGCCACATTGCCGGCCGCATCCACAGCCACCAGTCCGCCCTCGCCCCCGATGGGCGCCAGCTTGTCGTGTACCACCACGCGGCAGGCTTCGGCCAGGCTCAGGCCCCGGTACTCCATCAGGCAGCTGATATCGTGGGCCACCATGGCGCGCAGAAAATACTCGCCGTGCCCGGTGCAGCTGATGGCGCAGGTGCGATTGTCGGCGAAGGTGCCGCTGCCGATGATGGGCGAGTCGCCGATACGGGAGTAGCGCTTGTTGGTCATGCCGCCGGTGCTGGTGGCGGCGGCCAGGTTGCCGTGCTGGTCGCGGGCTACCGCCCCTACCGTGCCCATTTTCTTTTTCGGGTCCTCATCATGCGTCGGCTGGGCCTGCGAGTGGTCGAGGCGCATGCGGCCTTCCTGCAAGGCCTCCTGCAACTGGTCGTAGCGGTGCTGGGTGAAAAAGTACTCGGCCGGTTGCAGGGCCAGCCCATGCTCGCGGGCCAGCTCGTCGGCGCCGGGCCAGGCCAGCAGCACGTGCTCGGTCTGCTCCATCACGAGGCGGGCCGCCCGGATGGGGTTCTGCACCTGCCGGGCCCCGGCCACGGCCCCGGCCGCCCGGTTGCGGCCGTCCATGATGGCGGCGTCCATTTCGTGGTGGCCTTCGTGGGTGAAGACCGCACCCCGGCCGGCATTGAACAGCGGGTGGTCTTCGAGGCGGAGCACGGCCTGCTCCACGGCATCGAGGGCCGAGCCGCCGCCGGCCAGCACGGCGTAGCCGCCGCGCAGCGCCTCGTGCAGGGCGGCCTGGTAGGCCTGCTCTTTTTCGGGCGTCATCAGGGCGGGCGAAATGGTGCCGGCGCCGCCGTGCAGGGCCAGGGAGAAGAAAGGGGTCATGGGCAAAAAGATTTGGGTGGACGGGTAAAAGCGCAAGGCAAAGGTAGGCAGCCCGATGGGCCCGGCGGCCGGGCCGGGACCCCAAACGGGCCCGAACCAACCGCGTTTTTTTTCGTAGGTTTGGTTTACTGTTTCAACATCCCCAACACTCCCCTAGACCTACTACTATGGCTTACGAAGCTACCGGCCGCCTGCACGAAATTTTCGACGAACAGCAGGTGAGCGAAAAATTCCGCAAGCGTGAATTTGTGCTGGAGGTCATCGACGGCCAGTACCCCGAGCATATCAAGTTCCAGACGGTGCAGGACAAGACGGCCCTCATCGACCCGTTTAAAGTGGGCGACGAGGTGAAGGTTTCCTTCAACCTGCGCGGCCGCGGTTTCAACAAGAACGGCCAGATGCTCTACTTCACCAACCTTGAAGCCTGGCGCATCGAGAACTCGGCCGGCGGCGCTGCCGCTCCTCAGCAGGGTGGTGGCTACCAGCAGGCCGCCCCGCGCGCCGCTGCTGCTCCGGCCCAGAACCAGAACCCCAACCTGCGCGCCTCGGCCGCCCCGATTGCCTCGGACGACGACAACGACCTGCCCTTCTAGGAGAAGCTAGGAGATAGAAGCCAGGAGTTAGAATATATTCTGCCTTATGCTGGCTCCGTTCTAGCTTCTACCTTTTAACCCCTCCCCAAAAAGCCGCTGCCGCTCCTGGCAGCGGCTTTTTCGTGCGGGCCGCGCAACGGACGCCGACGCCCGGCGCCCGCTGCGCGGCCTGTCCTCCCACCCCACTCAACCTATGCACACGCTTACGCAACTGCGGGCCGGCGAACTGGCCGGGGCTACCCGCCTCGACCTGGCCGAGGGCCTGACCGGGTTTCCGCCGGAAATATTTTCGCTGGCCGATACGCTCGAAGTGCTCAACCTCTCGGGCAACGCCCTGCGCGAGCTGCCCGCCGATCTGCCGCGCCTACACCGGCTGCGGGTGCTGTTTGCCTCCGACAACCAGTTTGAGCGCGTGCCCGACGTGCTGGGCCAGTGCCCGAACATGGAAATGGTGGGCTTTAAGGCCAACCGCATCCGGGAGTTGCCGGGCGCCGCGCTGCCGCCGCAACTGCGCTGGCTTATCCTTACCGACAATGCCCTGGAGGCGCTGCCGCCGGAAATCGGCAACTGCCCGCGCTTGCAGAAGCTGATGCTGGCCGGCAACCGGCTGCGCAGCCTGCCGCCCGAACTGGCTCGCTGCACCAGCCTGGAGCTGCTGCGCCTGGCCGCCAACGAGCTGCCCAAGCTGCCCGCCTGGCTCCTGGCCATGCCCCGGCTAAGCTGGCTGGCCTTCGCCGGCAACCCGCTGGCCGCCCAAGCCGAGGCTGCCGCTGCTGCCCACCCCGCCCGCCCGGCCATTGCCTGGAGTCAGCTGGAACTCCAGCAGCTGCTGGGTGAAGGCGCGTCGGGCATGATTTACCGCGCCGAATGGCAGAAGGGCGGGGCGGGGCCGCGCCCCGTGGCCCTGAAGCTGTTTAAGGGCGCCGTAACGAGCGACGGACTGCCGCACTCCGAAATGCTGGCCTGCCTGAGCGCCGGCCTCCATCCCAACCTGATTGCCGTGGAGGGCCAGCTAACCGGCCACCCCACCGGCACCGAGGGGCTGGTGCTGGAATTGATTGCGCCCGGCTTTGCCAACCTGGCCGGTCCGCCCACCCTGGCCAGCTGCACCCGCGACGAGTACGCGCCCGCCACCCGGTTCGAGCTGCCCGAACTGCTGCGGCTGGCCGGTGGCATTGCCGCGGCCGCGGCCCACCTGCACGGCCGCGGCATTGTGCACGGCGACCTGTACGCCCACAACATTCTGGCCACCGGCGCGGGCGCGGCCCTGCTCGGCGACTTTGGGGCGGCCGGTTTCATGCCGACCGATGATGCGCAAGCCGCCGAGCTGCTGCCGCGCCTGGAAAGCCGGGCCTTTGGCAATCTGCTGGAAGAGCTGCTCGACCGTTGCCCGCCCCGGCCCGAAACCGCCGCCACCGTAACCGAGCTACGCGACTGGCAGGTTCGCTGCCAGCAGCCGCAGGTGGCGGCCCGCCCCCTACTAGCCACGGTAAGCCAGCGGCTAACCGAATTGCAACAGCAGCCGGCCGGCTGACCGACCGGCTGAAACCCCGGGATGGGTTTTCTACGTTCTATCTGCGCTGGCGCAATTGTTGATAGCCGGCGGGCGGCGCGCACTTCTCTTCGGGCGCTGCCGGCCGGATGCAGCCCGTTTGGCTACCCAGCCCGACTACCGCGCCGGCCCTTCTTGGTTACCGAGCATTTTAGCCTATTCCCTCGTATGAGTTCAGATTCCTTGCGGCCGCTGGCGGGCCAGACGGCCCTTATAACCGGTGCTACGAGTGGCATTGGGCTGGTAACGGCCCGCGAACTGGCCCGCCAGGGAGCCCAGGTGGTGCTGGTCGGCCGCGACCCTGACAAGGCCGCCCGGGCCCAGCAGGCCATTCAGGCGGCGGCCGGGCCCGAGGCGGCAGTGCATGTGAAGTGCTTCGATTTGTCGCTGTTGCGCAACGTGCATACGCTGGCCGAACAGATGCAGCAGGAATTCAGCCAATTGGATATTCTGGTGAACAATGCCGGCATCATGCCCGGCCGCTTCACCCTCACCGACGAGGGCCACGAGCTGAGCTGGGCCACCAACCACCTGGCCCCCTACGCCCTCACCAATCTGCTGCTGCCGTTGCTCGAAGCTGCCGCGCGGGCCCGGGTAGTCACCGTGTCGTCGGTGGCGCACTGGGTGGGCGAGATTGAGCCCGACCAGCAGGTGCGCAACTCACCCGAAAAATACAGCTGGCTGACGGCCTACGCCGACTCCAAGCTGGCCAACATTCTGTTCACCAAGGAGCTGGCCCACCGCCTCGACCTGACGTCCATTACGGCCAACTGCCTGCATCCGGGCATGGTGGATACGGCCCTGATGCGCCCGGATACCTCGGCCGTAATGAAGACCCTGTGGTGGATGGCCAAACCCCTGATGATAGCGCCCGAAAAAGGGGCCGAAACCACGCTTTACCTGGCCGCCGCACCCGAAGCCGCCCGCCTGAACGGTCAGTACATAACCGGCCGCCGCGTGGCCCGCTGCTCCGACCGGGCCAGCAGCCCCACCGAAGCCAGCCGCCTCTGGCGGATTTCGGCCGAGGAAACCGGCATCGAGTAAGCCCGCCAGTACCGGCCCTGAATAAGCCGGCACCTGAAACGGAGGCTACCGGGGTATTTTTTCGGACATTTTGGCTCTTTTGGCTGTTTGCTGGCTATGGATTTACTCGAATTAATCCGGCAGGGCGAGGGCGAGCGGCTGGAGTTCAAGCAGCGCACCACCCGGCCCACGCGCATTGCCCGCACGCTGGCCTCGCTGGCCAACACCCGCGGCGGCCGGGTGCTGGTGGGCGTCGATGACAAAGGCCGCGTAACGGGCGTGCGCGACGTGGAAGAGGAGCTCTACCAGCTGCGCGAAGCCGCCCGCCACTACATCGACCCACCGCTGGAAGAGCAGCTCCAGTTTCGGGCCGTGGAAGACCACGAGGGCCGGACAGTGCTGGTGGTAACCGTGCCCGAAAGCACCGCCAAGCCCCACCGCGCCCAGGTGGCCGACGGCGACTGGCGGGCCTACGTGCGGGTGCGCGACCAGAGCGTGCAAACCAGCCAGCTCACCGAAAAAGTGCTGGAGCGCGAACTGCCCCCCGAAACCGGCCGCTTCGAGCGGATTCCGCTCAACCGCGAGGAACTGGCCGTGCTGGAGTATCTGCGCCAGCACCCGCGCATTACGCTGGCCCAGTACCAGAAGCTGCTCAACATCGGCCAGCGCCGCGCCTACCGCACCCTTATCAAGCTCACGCTGCACGGCTACATCAAGCACCACGACAAGCAGAAAGAGGTGTACTATACTTTCTGAGCTTTTCTTAAACCGCAAAGGCGCCGCAACCGGAGTTGCAGCGCCTTTCTTATGGCTGGTTGACAGCAACGAGTTAGTCTTGCTGACGGGCCTTGAGGGCTTTTTTCTCGTCTTTAGCGGCCTTTTTCTCCTTGGTGGTTTTGGCCGGCTCTTTCTTTTTCTCTTTGCGGGGCTCCTGGGCTTTAGCCATAGTAGTAGGGTTTAGGGGTGAATCTGGCTAAGATAACGCTTGGCCGGGAAAGGTGTTGTGCCGGGGCGCCTGAGCAGGGCCGCAGTACCGGAAGTTACGCCAGATTGGGCAGGTACCGCTCCTGCAAAAGCTGGAGGTGGTGGGCTTCGTGGCCGGCCAGCATATACACTAAGGCGCGCACACTCACCGGCTGGCCGCTGGCCGTGCCACAGCGGGCGGCGGCGGCGGCCCCAAACGAGTTGAACAGGCAGCGCGTGGCGGCGCGCACGGCATCATACTCGGCCAGAATATCGGTTAGCGGCCGGGCATCGGCGTCGGAGAGGGGCACGTAATCGTCCTGCTCGTAGCCGGGCAGCGGGGTAGCGTCGCCGCGGGCGATGCGCAGGGCGCGGTAGGCAAAAATACGCTCTGTATCAATCATGTGCACCAGCTTCTCCTTGATGCTCCACTTGCCCGGCGCGTACCGGAACCGGGCCTGCTCGTCGCTGAGGCCGTCCAGCAGCTGGTGCAGCAGCGGGGGCTGAGAACAGAGGGCCTGCAAGGGGTCGGAGCCGGCCAGACGGATGTAGTTGGCGTAGAACGGGGCGTATTCGGTGGTGGCGGGTGGGGTCAGAAACGGGTTCATGGTTCGAAGATAGGGCATTAAGGTTTCTGCAACGTAGCACGCGCTGACGCCGCCAGCAACCCCTGCCCCTATCAGTCCAGGCCCAGGGCAACCGCTCACGTCGAGCCGGCGCCCGAGCCTTTTACATTGTAAAAACAGATTTCACTGCATTAAAAAGGATGATACTACGACAAGAAATAGAACCAAAGACTGCAACTGCCAGAAGTCTATATCCAGAAATTCTACGCCTTCTTCTGGAGTACGCTGACGACTACGAGAAGAGTGGAGATGAAAGCAGCATCCGCTACGCAAGCCTCGAAAGTACATTGCACCAACTCACCGGAAAGGATATATCAGCATACAACCTTTGGGAGTGGTGGGAGGAAGAAGGAGCGGAAACGTTGGCCTACATAATAGCCTTACCACTCCCTGTTAAGACTGAAAATATTACGCGGGATGAGCTGATCGAAATTATTCACAGACTAAAGCACACTTCGGACTCAACCGATTTAGATGAATATGAGGCAGTTGACTATCAATTCATCCACTGCATTCATGAATACTATTTCAATTTCCTGAAAATAAATTTTAAAAAATATAAATACAGCTTCTTCAATCGTCAACAGGATGCCAACGGTAAGTATTTTGAATTATCATCTGATGATATAGCGAATAAGATATGGAATGAATAAACTACATTGTTGGTATCAGGCCTAATAGCTCAACTGCTGCTACTTTCATCACTTGGTTCTTCTGCGGAAAACCGCCTCGTACGTTTTAGGGTCTACTATAACCCCCAGTCCCCTACCCGCGTAAGTCCGTCTAAAAAACTTTATGTCTTCACTTGTCGAAAAGGGACTTTCGATTTCCAAAAATGCGCTCTTCAGCGTGTTCATCAACAAAGCCGGCAAGCTGCTGGGCCGCCCGTTCAAGGTTATCCTCGTACTCAACGAAACGGCCGAAAAACTCGCCAGCAAGGAAAGCGGCGACAACAAGTTCAAGCAGCTCTTTTCGGTGGCCTACACGCTTATCCGCCTCGTGCGCAGCTACGTCAGTGGCGACTACCGGCAGGTGGAAACCAGCACTATTGTCTCGGGCCTGGGCGTGCTGCTCTACGTGCTCAGCCCCATCGATTTGGTGCCCGATTTTATCCCCGTTGTAGGTTTCCTGGACGATCTGGCCCTGATCAGCTGGTTCGTCAGCAAGTTTCAGGATGAACTGGAGAAATTCCGGGAGTGGGAAGGCACCCACGCTACTGAAGCTGCCGGTACTTCTTCGACTGCCGGTCAGCCCAACGAATCGTACACCAAAGCCGAAAAGCTGCCCGCCGTAGCCGAGTTGGGGCACTCCTGAATCACTGATTTGCGCTGATTAAATTGATTGCGCTGATTTTTTTGACGCCCATCCGGTTTTCGGGTGGGCGTTTTTGTTGCCTCTGCGCACCTCTGCGAAAACCTCTGCGCACCTCTGCGGGAAAGCTATTCGCCGAGTCCAAGAAAGCCATTCGCCCGGCCCGGAAGCAGCTAAAGCTGTAATTTAGCGTCTTGCTATTTCCACCCATTTCCGTTTTCATGACCCTACGCTCCCGGCTGGCGCTGCTGGCCCTCACTCTTCTTACCACCTTCTCGGCCCGCGCCGATGAGGGCATGTGGCTGCCGCTGCTGCTCAAGCAGCTCAACGAGGCCGACATGCAGAAAAAAGGCCTCAAGCTGACGGCCGAGCAGATTTACTCCATCAACCAGGGCAGCCTCAAAGACGCCATCGTGCAATTTGGCGGCGGCTGCACCGGCGAAATCATCTCCGACCAGGGCCTGCTGCTTACCAACCACCACTGCGGCTACGGCCAGATTCAGAGCCACTCCTCGGTCGAAAACGACTACCTGACCAAGGGCTACTGGGCCATGACGCCCGGCCAGGAGCTGCCCAACCCGGGCCTGACGGCCACCTTTATTGTGCGCATGGAAGACGTGACGGGCCAGGTGCTGGCCGGCATTCCGGCCACCGGCATTGCCGAGGCCCAGCGCGAGCAGCTGGTGCTGCAAAACAGCCAGCGCGTGGCCCAGGCCGCCGTGCAGGGCACCGGCTACCAGGCCTTCGTGCGGCCTATGTTCAATGGCAACGAGTATTACCTGTTTGTAACCGAGGTGTTCCAGGACATCCGGCTGGTGGGCGCGCCGCCGAGCAGCATCGGCAAGTTCGGGGGCGACACCGACAACTGGGCCTGGCCCCGCCACACCGGCGACTTCAGTCTGTTCCGCATCTACGCCGGCCCCGACAACAAGCCCGCCCCCTACTCGCCCGCCAACAAGCCCTTCAAGCCCCGCCACCACCTGCCCATTTCGCTGGCCGGCGTACAGCCCGGCGACTTTACGATGGTGTTTGGCTTCCCCGGCCGCACCAACGAGTACCTCACCAGCTGGGGCGTCGATGAGGTGTATTCGCTGTCGAACCCAGCTAAAATCGCCATCCGCGACGCCAAGCTGAAGCAGCTCGACACCGACATGAAGGCCTCCGATAAAATCCGGATTCAGTACGCCGCCAAGTATGCCAGCCTGGCCAACTACTGGAAGAAGTGGATTGGCGAAAACCGCGGTCTGCGCAAGCTCGATGCCGTACGCGTGAAGCAAGAGCGCGAAGCCGAGTTCCAGCGCTGGGCCGAGTCGGGCGACGCGGCCCGCCGGGCGGCCTTTGCCGGGCTGCTGCCCGAGCTGAAGCAGCAATACGCCACCGTGCGCGACTACACCCTGGCCCGCGACTACGTGAGCGAGGCCGCGTTGGGCGTGGAGCTGGTGGCCTACGCCAACAGCCTGATGGCCGTGTACGAACTGACCACGGGCGGCATCAAAGCACCCGCCGCCGAACTGGCTGCCGCCGTGGAAAAAGCCAAAAACGGCTCGGTCCGGTTCTTCAAGAACTACAGTGCCCCCACCGACCAGAAGGTGGCCGCCCAGCTGCTGCCGCTCTACGCCAACGGCACCCCGGCCGCGCTGCTGCCCGCCTACGTGAAGCAGCTGCAAAAGCAGTATGCCACCACTGGCTGGAACGCTTATGTGGCCCAGCTCTACGCTAAGTCGCGCCTGACGACGGAGGCCGGCGCCTACGCCGTGCTCGACGAGGTAGCGGCCGGCAAGCCCGACGCCCTGCGCCAGGACCCCGCCATGCAGCTCGCGGCGGCCATTGTGAGCACCTACCGCACGGCCATCCTGCCCACCTACAACGTGGCCACCGACCAGATTGCCCTGCTCCAGCGCACCTACGTGGCCGGCCTGCGCCTGCAACAGCCCGAGCGTAAGTTCTACCCCGATGCCAACTCCACCCTGCGCCTCGCCTACGGCCAGGTAGCCGGCTACGAGCCCGCCGACGGCGTGCAGTACGATTTTTACACGACCCTCGACGGCATCATGGAGAAGGCCGACCCCACCAACCCCGACTTTGAAGTACCGGCCCGCCTCGCGGAATTACACAAAAATAAGGACTACGGCCCCTACGCCTACAAGGGCTCGGTGCCGGTGTGCTTCATTGCCACCAACCACACCACCGGCGGCAACTCCGGCTCGCCCGTCATCAACGGCCGCGGCGAGCTGATTGGCACCAACTTCGACCGCAACTGGGAGGGCACCATGTCTGATATTATGTTCGACCCCGACCGCGTGCGCAACATCACCCTCGACGTGCGCTACATGCTGTTCGTAGTAGATAAGTTTGCCGGCGCCGGCCACCTGGTAAAGGAAATGACCCTCGTCGGCGCTCCTGATTCGGGTACCGAGGCGACGCCCGACAAGAAGCTGAAGAAAGTAAAAGTGAAGCGCAAGAAGGCCTAGCAGCTTCGTACGATCTGCTTTAACCGAACCGGCAGCCCGGGGCGGGAGTTGGTGCACCAACTCCCGCCCCGGGCTGCTTCCGTTTTGGGCGGGCCGGCCACTATAAAAACTGCGGCGGCGGCCGTAGCTTTAGGCACCACCCCAATTCCTTCCGCTGCCCATGCGCCCATTCCTGCTCGCTGCCTTTACCCTGCTGACTGCCGGCCCACTGCGAGCCCAACCCTCTGCCCCCGCCCCACCCGCGCTGCTGCTGCGGCCTGCCGCCGTGTTCGATGGCCAGACGCTGCACCCCGGCTGGGCAGTACTGACGGAGGGCGACAAAATAAAGGTGGTAGGTTCGGCCGCCCAGCTAACGGCCCCGGCCGGCACCCGCACGCTGGAACTGCCGGGCCTGACGCTGGTGCCCGGCCTCATCGAAGGCCACAGCCACCTGCTGCTCCATCCCTACAACGAAACGAGCTGGAACGACCAGGTGCTGCTCGAATCGGAGGCCCTGCGCGTGGCCCGGGCCACGGCGCACGCCCGCGCCACGCTGGCCGCCGGCTTCACCACGGCCCGCGATCTGGGCAGCGAGGGGGCCGGCTACGCCGATGTGGGCCTCAAGCAGGCCATCGACCGGGGCCTGATTCCGGGCCCCCGGCTGCTGGTGGCCACCCGCGCGCTGGTGGCCACCGGCTCGTATGGCCCCAAGCTCTCCGCTGATATTGAGGTGCCCCAGGGCGCCCAGGAGGCCGACGGCGTGGATGGCCTCCTCCGGGCCGTGCGCGAGCAAATCGGCAAGGGCGCCGACATCATTAAGGTGTACGCCGACTACCGCTGGGGCCCCAACGAGCCCAGCCGGCCCACGTTTTCGCAGGACGAGCTGCACCTGATTGTGCAGACTGCCCGCAGTGCCGGCCGGCCCGTGGTGGCCCACGCCGGTACGCCCGAGGGCATGCGCCGCGCCACGCTGGCCGGCGTGCAAACCATCGAGCACGGCGACGGGGGCACCCTGGAAATCTTCAAGCTGATGAAGCAGCGCGGCGTGGCCCTCTGCCCCACCGTAGCCGCCGGCGACGCCGTGGCCCAGTACCGGGGCTGGCAAAAAGGGACCGGCCCCGAGCCCGAACGCATCCAGCAGAAACGCCTCAGCATGAAAGCGGCCCTACAAAGCGGCGTGGAGTTGGCCATTGGCGGCGACGTGGGCGTGTTTACCCACGGCGACAACCTGCGCGAAGCCGAGCTGCTGGTGCGCGAGTACGGCCTGACGAGCCTACAGGCCCTGCGCGGCCTCACCAGCACCAACGCCCGCCTCTTCCAGCTCCCCGACCGGGGCCAGCTAAAGCCCGGCCTGCTCGCCGATATGGTCGCCGTTTCCGGCGACCCAACGCAGGATATCAGCGCGTTGCGGCAGGTGAAGCTGGTGGTGAAGGGCGGGATGGTAGTTGACAAATAGCGCTATAGAGTAAAAACAGAACTGTCATTCTGAGCAGCGCGAAGAATCTCGCGTGCAATGGTAACCTCACTATCAGGGTTACTTTGGCACGCGAGATTCTTCGCGCTGCTCAGAATGACAGTTCTATTTCATGAGTAGTCCTACTTACGGCCGTTCAATTCCCATCTCGCCCAACTGCCCGGCGTACTTGTCATAAATCACCCGCAAGTCCTGCGCGTGCTTGTCGGCGTCGACGCCGATGCTGACGTTGCTGTCGTGGAAGCGGTGCAGGTGGCTGATGTGGGGGCAGATGACGGGCAGATGGCCGGCCAGCACAAAGCGCACATAGAGGTCGAGGTCTTCAGCCATTTCGATTTGCTCGTCGTAGCCGCCCACCGAATCGAACAGCTCGCGGCTGTAGCAGACGTTGCCCTGGATGAAGTGCTCGGCCCGGAAAATGGCCCGCAGCATATCCTGGGGCGAATCAAATTGCCAGGCGTAGTAGTCGTCGGCGGGCAGGTAGCGGCGGTTCTGGTCGACGCGCAGGAAGTCGGCCACCAGCCAGGGCCGGCCGGGGTGCTGGCTGATTTGCTGGCCGTACTGGAACAGGGTGCGCTGGAGCAGCAGGTCGTCGTCGTCGAGGGGCACCAGCCAGGCGTCGGCGGGCACGTCGGCGTGGCGGATGAGTTGGTTGCGGGCGGGGCCGGCGCGCAGCAGCTTGGGCTGGGCGCGCACCCGCAGCGGCGGGCCAGACTGTTGGGCGGCCTCGCGCAGGTAGGCAGCCGTGCCGTCGGAGCAGGCGTTTTCGCAGATCAGGTGCTCAAACGAGAAATCAAGCGGCGCCGAAACGCTGGCCCGGACGCTCTCTACGGCCTCGGGCAGGTAGGCCAGGCGGTTGTGGGTGGGGGTGATAACGGAGAAGTGCATGGTGGCTATTCCGCCGAAACCCAAAAAAAGTTGCGCCCCGGCCCGGCTTTCCAACTTTTACGCTACCCAAACCGTTAGCCGGGGCACCTGCGCCACGCATGCTCCCTGGTAGCCCCGCAAATGGCGCGGTTTGTGCCTGCGGTCCAGCCTTCGAACCCCTGGTTACCCCTTTACTTTCTATGCTTCGTCGTTCTTACTGCCTGCCCCTACTGGCGCTTACGGGCCTGCTGAGCAGCAGCGCCATACCCGCTGCGCCGGCCATTTCCACCGAAACGCTCATCAGCCGCCTGACTACGGCCATCGACAACCTGAAAACCCTGCGCTGCAACGTGCGGGCCCAGGAGCGGATTGCGGGCAAATACCAGCAGGCCCGCACCACGATGAAGATGAGCTTTAACCCCTACAAAGTGTACCTGCGCAACGACCAGGGCATTGAGGTGCTCTACGTAACGGGCCAGAACGGCGGCGACGCCTGGGTGTACCCCAACAGCTTTCCCTACGTCACGCTCAGCCTCGATCCGCAGGGTTCCATTATGCGCAAGGGCCAGCACCATAGTGCCCTGGAAGCCGGTTACGGCACCATTTCCGAACTGCTTGATGACTCGGGCCAGCGCCTGAATCCGGGCTTCGAGAAAACCTTTCGCTACACCGGCGACACAACGGTACTGGGCCGGCCGGCCCACGTCCTGCGCTCTTCGTTTCCGCAGTTTCGCTACGTGAGCTATAAACCCACGAAGGCCGAAACCACCAAAACCATTGCCCAGAAGTTCGGCTGCGGCGAGTACCGCATTATGGAGCGCAACGGCCTGGGCCCGGGTGCCACCGTGGCCGCCGGCAAAACCATTCAGGTGCCCAACGCCTACGGCAGCCGCATCACCATCTGCATCGACCAGAAGCTCTACCTACCCCTCGTCGTGCAGGTAAACGACGACAAGGGCCTGTTCGAAAAGTTTGAATTCTCCGACCTCGTCGCCAACCAGCCCATCCCCGCCGCCGAATTCGCCAAAGGCTTCAAAGGGTACAAACTCTAGATCACGGATTAGCACGGATTTTAGCGGATTGCACGGATTTTGTAGACGGTCCTTTCGTCCTGTAGCTAAAGAAAAAAGCCACCTCACTTGAGGTGGCTTTTCTAAGCAACGGTTTTTCAATCGCCTACAAAATCCGTGAAATCCGCTAAAATCCGTGCTAATCTGTGATCTAGCGGCGCATGGTTTTCTCGATGTGGTCCCACATATCGGGGGTGAGCAGTTCGAGCTTGTTGAACTCGCCGGCGCCATTGAGCCACTCGCCGCCGTCGAGCGTTACGACTTCCCCGTTCATGTAGGCCGAAAAGTCTGACACCATATAGGCGGCCAGGTTGGCCAGCTCCTGGTGGTCGCCCACGCGCTTGAGGGGCACGTTGGCCGCCGGGTCGAGCTTGGAGGCCAGCGGCTCGGGGAACAGGCGGCTCCAGGCGCCTTCGGTCGGGAACGGGCCGGGCGCAATGGCGTTGGCCCGGATGCCGTACTTGGCCCACTCCACGGCCAAGGAGCGCGTCATGGCCAGCACGCCGGCCTTGGCGGCCGCCGAGGGCACCACGTAGGCCGAGCCCACCGAGGCGTAGGTGGTCACGATGCTGAGGATGGTGCCGGGCTTTTTATCGGCAATCCAGCGCTTACCGAAAGCCAGCGTGCAGTTGTAGGAACCCTTGAGCACGATGTCTACAATCACATCGAACGCCTTGTGGCTCAGGCGTTCGGTGGGGCTGATGAAGTTGCCGGCCGCATTATTAAGCAGCACATCAACGCCGCCGAAGGTTTCGATGGTTTTTTCGAGCAGCGCCTCCACCTCGTCGTACTTGCGCACGTCGCACTGCACGGCCAGAATGTTGGCGTTGTTGGTTTGCTCGCGCAGCTCGGCGGCCGTTTTTTCGAGCACATCGAGCTTGCGGGAGCTGATAACCACGTTGGCCCCGAGTTGCAGGAAGTACGTCGTCATGGCCCGGCCGAGGCCGGTGCCGCCGCCCGTCACGACGATGGTTTTGCCTTGCAGGGCGTTGTCGCGGAGCATGGGTTGGGCGTAGGGATGGGCAGAGGCCATAAGGGGAGGAAGCGTAAAGTGGAAAGTTGAGAAGAAGTGAGCGACCACCGAAAAGGCGGCCGATTTTCACAAGAACGCTATTTCTTCCGTTTTTCGGGCCGGTTGATATCAGCCCGCTTGCCCGGGAAAGTTTTTTTGCCACCTTTAGCCCCCATGACTCAACCCGCTTCTTCTGCTGCCCTGCCAACTGTAGCCGTGCTGGGCTGCGGCTGGCTGGGGCTGCCGCTGGCCCAGGCGCTGGTGGCGGCCGGCTACCCGGTACACGGCAGCACAACCACGCCCGGCCGGCTGCTGCTGCTACGCGACGCCGGCATTCGGCCCTACCTGCTGCGCCTCGCCCCCGCCCTCACCCCCACCGACGCCGACACGCTGCACGCGCTGCTACAGGGAGTAAACGTGCTGATGCTCAACGTGCCCCCGGGCCGCGGGCCCGGTCAGGCCGAGGCGTACCCCATTATGCTCGGCCACGTGGCCGCAGCGGCGGCGGCCGCCGGGGTATCTCACGTGCTGCTGGTCAGCTCCACCGGCGTGTATCCCGACGATGCCCGCACGATGCACGAGGAGGATGCCCGCGCCTCAGCCGAGGCCGGTTCGCACCTGCTGCGGGGGGAGGCCTTGTTTCAGGGGCCGGCCCATACGGTGGTGCGCATGGCGGGCCTGATGGGGCCGGGCCGGGCGCCGGGCCGGTTTATGGCGGGGCGTACGGGCGTAGCCCACGGCGAGGCCCCGGTCAACCTGATTCATCTGCACGACTGTATTGGACTGCTGCTGAACGTGCTGGCGCAGAACCTCTGGGGCCACACGTTTAATGCCAGCGCGGCCACCCATCCCTCCCGGCTCACGTTTTACACCGCTGCCGCTACCCAGCTGGGCCTGGAGCCGCCGACCTTCGAGCAGAGCACCGCGGGCGGCAAACTGGTCGATTCCTCGGCCATTCGTCAACTCACTTCCTACCAGTTCCGCCACGACGATGTGGTGGCCGCCCTCTCGTTCTGCTGATGCGGGATAACTGCTGATCTGTGGTTAATTTTGCCGGGTGAAGGATGAACGGACGACAGTAGCTGTACTAGGTGGCGGGGCGGCGGGCTTTTTTGGGGCCATTGCCTGCGCCGAGGCCAACCCGGCCCTGCGGGTGCTGCTGCTGGAAAAAACCGGGAAGCTGCTGAGCAAGGTGCGCATTTCGGGCGGTGGCCGCTGCAACGTCACCCACGCCGCCGACACACCCGCCCAGCTCGTGCAGCACTACCCGCGCGGTGGCGCCCAGCTCAAGCAGCCCTTCCACGCCTTCGGCGCCCCCGACACGGTGCGCTGGTTTGCCGCTCGTGGCGTGCAGCTCAAAACCGAGCCCGACGGCCGCATGTTTCCGGTCACCGACTCCTCGGAAACCGTGGCCCAGTGCCTGCTCGAAGCGGCCCGCCGGGCCGGCGTTGAAATCCTGACCCACACCACCGCCGACCGCATCCGGGCGCTGCCCGAGGGCGGTTTCGAGCTGACGCTGAGCGGCGCGGCGGCCGCAGCCACGCGGCGGGTGGCGCGGCTGCTGGTGGCTACCGGCGGCGCGCCCAAATCGGAGCAGTACAACTGGCTGCGGCAGCTGGGCCACGCGGTGCAGGAGCCGGTGCCCAGCCTGTTTACCTTCAACGTGCCCGACTCGCCGCTGCGCGAGCTGCCGGGCGTGAGCGTGCCCTGGGCCCGCGTGCGGGTGGCCGGCGAAAAGCTCGATTACGAAGGTCCCGTGCTGATTACGCACTGGGGCCTGAGCGGGCCGGCCGTGCTCAAGCTCTCGGCCTGGGGTGCCCGCCGCCTGCACGAGCTCAACTACCGTAGCATTGCGCTGGTTAGCTGGCTGCCCGATTTCACCGAAGACACCCTGCGCAACCATTTGCAGGAGCACCGCGGCCCCCACGGCCGCAAGCTGGTGGTTTCGAACCCGCTGCTGGGGCTGCCGCAACGGTTGTGGCGCACGCTGGCCGAGCAGGCCGGCATCGGCCCCGAAACCCGCTGGAACGAGCTGCCGGCCAAGCTCCAGAACCGCCTGATTGAGGCCCTGCTGCGTACGGCGCTGCCGGTTTCGGGGAAAACCACTTACAAGGAGGAATTCGTGACCTGCGGCGGCATCTCGCTGGCCGAAATCAATATGCAGACCATGGAAAGCCGCCTCGTGCCGGGCCTGCATTTTGCGGGCGAAGTGCTCGACATTGACGGCATTACCGGCGGCTTCAACTTTCAGGCGGCCTGGACGACCGGTTTTCTGGCCGGCCGCGCCATGAGCCGGCCGCCCGAGGCCTGATTCAGATTCAGGTATCCCAAACCCAAGCGACCTACAGCTTAAACCACAAAAAAGGGGCTCCGACCAATGGTCGGAGCCCCTTTGCACTGAGTAGGCTGGTTGCGTCGGGGCCGGACGACAGGCCGGCGCCGGGGCAAATCAGACGCTAGTAGCGGTTGTCGTAGTCCTCGTCGCGGCGGTTGTTGCGGCGCGACGACGAGTAATCGTCCGAGGAGCTGTTGTAACGGTCCTGGTTGCGGCGGTTCTGGGCGTAGTTGCGGTCATTGTCGCGCTCCTGGCTGCCATAACTGCTGTTGCTGCCCATCGAGCCGCCGCGGTTCATCGAGTTGTCGTCGTTGTACGACTGCGAGCCGTAGTTGCCGCGCTGGCTGCCGTAGCCGCCGTTGCCCATGCCGCGGTTGCCCGACGAATACTCGTCGTTGCCGTAGCCGCTGTTCATGTTGCGCCCCCCCTGGTTCATCGAGCGGTTACGCTGGCTGTAGTCGTCCTGGCTGTAGCTGTTCTGGCTGTAGCCGCGGTTGCTGCGACCGTAGTTGTCGTCGTCGCGGCCGTAGCTGCCACCGCCATAGTTGCTGTTGCCGCGGTTGTCGCCGTAGCTGCTACCGCCGTAGTTCCGGTCATTGTCGCGGCTGCCGTAGCCGCCGCTGCCCATGCCACTGTTCATGCCACGGTTGCCCGATGAATAGTCGTTGTCGCGGTTGCTGTAGCCGCCGGAGTTCCGGTCGCGGCCGCTGCCCGACGAGCGGTAATCGTTATCGTAATCCGACGACGAGCTGCGGCCGTAGGAGGAGGACCCGCCGTAGTTGCGGTCCTGGTCGGAGCCGTAGCTGCTGCTGCCACCGCGGTAGTCATTGTCGCGGCCCGAGTTGCTGCTGCCGCCGTAGCTGTTGCTGCCGCCATAGTTGTCGTTGCGGTCGTAATTGCTGCTGCCGTAGCTGCTACGGCCCTGGCGGTCGTTGTCGTAGTTGTTGCTGCGCATGTTGCTGTTGCTGCCCATGCCCATATCGTCGCCCTGGCGGCCGTAGCTGCCCTGGTGCTGCGAGCTGCCGGAGTTCATCCAGTTGCGGTTGTTGTCGTTCTGGCTGCCGTAGCTATTGTTCGAGTCGTGGCGGTCGTTGTCGCGGTCCTGGTACGACGAGCGTCCGTAGTTATCCGACGACGAGGACGAGTAGTCGTTGCGGCTGTTGTAGCTGCCGCTGTTGCCCGAGCTGCGGTCGTTGTCGCGCTCCTGGCCGTAGCCCTGCTGGCTGCTGCGCATCGAGTTCCGGTCCTGATAGCCGGAGTTCATCGAGTTACCATACTGATTGTCGCGGTTCTGATTTTCGGAATTGTTCATAGCGTTCTGTGAGTTAGAAGATTGATGGTTAGTTGTAGTGGCCGCGTCGGTGCTGCCCGAATGTTGGGCGGAGGCACCTGCACTACTTTTTTTAGCGGCAGAATCTTTTTTGTCCGAGTCTTTCTTGCCCGACTTGCTCGTACTATCCGACGCTTTGCCGGTACTGGTCGAGCCTGACTTTTTAGCATCGGGCTTGAGCGACGAAGGGTTGGCCTCCTTGTTGGGCTGCTTCTTGGTGTCGCCCAGCGCGCCCTTGCCAACGCTCATCTCAGCCGAAGCCAACTCCTTGCTGGTAGTCATGCCCGAGTTGTTGCCGGTAGCATTGCCGGTGCCGCTCATCGAGCCGCTGGCACCCGACGAGCTACCCGAGCTCATGCCCGAGGCCGACGAACTATTGGTGGTGGAATCGGAAGTCTTCTTTTGTTCATTTTCCATTGTAGGGCGGGATTAGTAGTGGATGAATGAATGCGGGTAAACTGGTAGTTCATACGCCCTCTATTCCGTACCGTTTGGATTAATAACGTGCAAATTATTGGGTATTTGCACTTTTTGAATCAGGCAGGCAACTCAGACGGCGCTACTGTGCCGTTGGTTTTCATTTTCCTTATTGAAATAAACAACAGCATTTTACCAAGCTCATGCGTACTGCTACGGCCAATGCTACCCGGCATACCCCTACTCGTTCGGCTACCATCAACCCGCCCCGGCAGGCAACCCCACACGGGCTTTAGGAGTAAAGGGAGGCATTACACTTTCCCATTTCTTAACCCTAAATTTCTTTCCTTATGGATTCCAAAGTAATGCAAGCCGGCCTCAACGAACTTATCGAAACCCTCAAAGACGGCCAGAAAGGCTACGCCGAGGCCATGACCGACGTAGAGGACGCCGACCTGAAAGAGCTTTTCAAGAAATACGCCGCCCAGCGCGCTCAATATATCACGGAGCTGGAAGACCAGATGTTCAAGCTGGACCTCAAGCCCGACGAGGAATCGTCCATCACCGGCACCGTACACCGCGCCTTCATCAACCTGAAAGGCCTCGTAACCGGCAAGGACCGCCACAGCATTCTGGCCGAGTGCGAGCGGGGCGAGGACTACGCCAAGGCTGCTTACGAGAAGGCCCTGAAGATTCAGGACGCTCCCGCAGCCCTCAAAGCCGTTGTCGAAAAGCAGGCCGCCGGCATCAAGCAGGCCCACGACGAAATCCGGGACCTGCGCGACGCGGCCAAATAAATCGCTGATTCTCGCTGATTAATCGTGATTTCACTGATTTTTTGACGCGCAACATCAGCTTACACAAAAAAGGACGCTTCTTCTGAAGCGTCCTTTTTTGTGTAAGCTGATGTTGCGCGCATTTACAAGTTACTGTTTTAAGGTAACTCAAACAGCTTCCAAGCCCCTAAGCACCAAAAGCAACTAGCCCCGGCCTCATTGAGGCCGGGGCTAGTTGCTTGATTCTATTAATCTACGCTGACCCGATGATCAGTGAAATCACGGTTAATCAGCGAGGATCAGTGATTTATTCGTCGTCGCGGCGCTTGCCTTTGTAGCCGCCGCCGTAGCTGCCACCGCGGTTGCCACCGTAGGAGGAACCACCGTCGCGGTTGCCACCGTAGCTGCCGCCACCGCGGTTACCACCGTAGCTGCCGCCACCGCGGTTGCCACCGTAGCTGCCACCGTCGCGGTTGCCGCCGTACGAGCCACCGCCGCGGTTGCCGCCGTAGCTGCCGCCGCCTTCGCGCCGCTCACCGCCGCCGAAGCCGCCCGGACCCTTGCGGGGCCGCTCGTTGCCGAAGCGGTTGCCGCCTTCCTGCTGGGCATCACCTTCCTGGAGGGGCGTGGCAATGTTGAAGGCCACTGGCCGGCCCTGGATGGAGCTGCGGCCGAGCTGGGTCACGATTTCTTCCACGAACTCGTTGGGCACTTCCACGAAGCTGAACTTGTCGTAGAGGGCGATGTCGCCCACTTTACCGGCCGTGAGGCTGGTGTTTTCGGCAATCAGGTCCACGATGTCGCGCGGGTGCAGGCGGTCCTTCTTGCCCATGGTCACGAACAGGCGGGTGAAGCCGGCCCGGGCGGCACCCTGGGTGCGGCTGGCGTCGAGGCTTTCCTGGGCCCGCTTGTCTTCCTTCATCGTCATCTTCAGCAACGCGGCTGCAATGTCGAGGGAAGTAATGCTTTCGTCGGTGCTCTGGTCGATGAGGCGCTGCACGCGGCTCACGTACTTGTCGAGGTTGCCCTTCTCAATTACGTCTTTAATCGAAGCGAGCATGAGCGTGGTTTTCACCTCCGACACATCCTCAAACGACGGCACGCGCTCCTGCTTGATGGTGGCCTTGGTGAAGCGCATGATGTCGCGCAGCTTGTAGATGTCGCGGCCGCTCACGAAGGTGAAGGCCTTGCCCTGCTTGCCGGCGCGGCCGGTGCGGCCGATGCGGTGCACGTAGTACTCCTCGTCGGCGGGCAGGTCGTAGTTGACCACCACTTCCACGTTCTCCACGTCGATGCCGCGGGCGGCTACGTCGGTGGCCACCAGGATTTCGAGCGTACCCTTGCGGAACTTGTCGAGCGTGTTCTGGCGCTGCTGCTGGCCCATGTCGCCGTGCAGACCCTCGGCGAAGTAGCCCTTGGCCTGCAAGTCGCCCACGATGTCATCGACCATGCGCTTGGTGTTGGCGAACACAATGCCCGACTTGATATTGTACATATCAATCAGGCGCGTGAGCACGTCCTTCTTCTGGGGGCCGCGCACCTCAAAGTAGCTCTGCTCGATGTTGGTAACGGTCATCTCCTGATGATTCACCTTCACGATTTGCGGCTCCTTCTGGTAGCGCTTGGTCATCTCCATGATGGGCTTGCTCATCGTGGCGGAGAAAAACACGGTCTGGCGCTGCTCGGGCATCTTTTTGAGCACCGTCTCGATGTCGTCGCGGAAGCCCATATCGAGCATTTCGTCGGCCTCATCGAGGATGATCATTTTGCAATGCTCCAGCTTGAGCGTGCCGCGCTCGATGTGGTCCATCACGCGGCCGGGCGTGCCAATCACAATCTGCACGCCGCGCTCCAGGGCCCGGAACTGACGGTCGTACGACGAGCCACCGTAAATTGGCACTACGGCGAGGCCACGCTTGTACTTGCCGAGCTTCTGGATTTCGCCCGATACCTGCACCGCCAGCTCGCGGGTAGGGCAGAGCACGAGGCACTGCACTTCGCGCGAGTCGGTGTCAATCAGCTCAATAGCGGGGATGGCGAAGGCGGCCGTTTTGCCGGTGCCCGTCTGGGCCTGGCCGATTACGTCGCGGCCGGCGAGCAGCGCGGGAATACCGGCGGCCTGGATGGGCGAGGCTTCTTCGTAGCCCACTTCGGCAATGGCACGCTGCATTTCTTCAGAGAGGGTCAGCTCGCTGAACTTGGTTTTGGGGGTTTCCTGGTCCATATCGATGTTAATGGAGTGAGAGAGATAAGCTCTGAAAACAGCGGATTCAGCGACGCTCTTCTCCCACTCTCTCCACAACGACGAGTGACGGAAGCAACGGACGGAAGACAAAGCCGGCCCAACAAGTTTCTATAGGCAGCCATAAGCTGCGCGGAACGTGGCCGTTCTCAAATGCGGGTGCAAAGGTATGGTTTTTTGCCGGGAAAAGCTAGTTTAAGGTGAAGGAGGATAAAAGGTGAGTGGAAGAACGTGTCATGCCGAGCGGAGCCGAAGCATCTCTACCGCTTCGTCGCGACAGAAATCAAACGATAGTATTACCTCTGCGGTAGAGATGCTTCGGCTCCGCTCAGCATGACGGTTCTTTTGGCACCCTATTTCCATTCGCCAAAAAAAAAGCAGGCTCCCTAGTAGGGAGCCTGCTTTCTATGCTATCTAAAAAGAAGGTCGCTTAGGCGAGCTTTACTTTAACAGCGTTAGGACCTTTGCGGCCCTGGGCGATTTCGAACTCAACTTTGTCCTGGTCGCGGATTTCGTCGATGCACTCGGTCACGTGTACGAAAACGTCTTCGCCGGTCTCGTCCACTTTGATGAAACCAAAACCTTTGGTCTCGTTGAAGAATTTTACAGTTCCTGTCTGCATGGGTACTCTTGATGATGATGGATGTTTTGTAGCTAGAAAAGCAGCCTGAGCTTGATTAGGCTATCTTTTGACAGAAACGCAACCGGGCAACGAAACCGCTTATTCTTAACTTGCATCAAATATACAGGTATATTTTAGAACTGGAAGCGGATGGCAACGTCGGGTCCGAAATTTTAGTGTGCCCGGGCTACCCCGGCGGCCCGCCAACTGCCCGGCCGCCGTACCTTTGAGCTCCATGGATACGCCCGCCACCCCTGCCTTCCGCTTCGCCCACCCGCTCAGGGTGCAGCCCGCCGACATCGACGACCTCGACCACGCCAACAACGTGCAGTACGTGCGCTGGGTCCAGGACACGGCCACCGCGCACTGGCACGCCGCCTACCCGCCCGGCACGCCCGGCCACACCTATATATGGGTGGTGCGCGAGCACCGCATCCAGTACCGCCACCCGGCCCTGCTGCACGATGAACTGCGCTGCACCACCTGGATTGGCGAAGTGCGCGGCGCCCAGTGCCAGCGCTTCGTGCGCATCGAGCGCGCCGCCGACGGCAAGCTGCTCTGCGAAGCCGAAACGCAGTGGGTGCTGCTGGACCCCGTCAGCAAGCGGCCCCTGCGCATTGAGGCCGGCATGCGCGACTATTTGTGGGGGCCGGTGGGGTAAGCTCATTCGCATCCAGGGCAGCCCTTCTACAAAGAGGTAGTCCGGCCACGCCTGCGCGCAACCGGACCGTTTCTGTATAAGGGGTAGAACCCATTGCTAGAGCTGGGCGCCCTGGTTTTTCATTTCCTGCTCCTGGGCGGCGTGGTTGGCCGCGAATTCGGCGCGCTGGGCTTCGGTGCGCTCGGTGCCCAGGCTGGCCAGATGCTCGCGCAGCTTCCCGGCGGGCATATCGGCGCCGTAGGAGGGCGTGCCGGGCTGCTGGCGCCACGACTCGTGCAGGGTGCCATCGTCCACGGCGTCGAAGCCCAGCTCCTCCACCAGCTTCATCACCTGCTGCTTGGCGGCATTGTCGTCGCTGGCGACGGGCAGGGCAATGCGGCCGGGCGTGCCGGCGGGCTGGCCCTTGTGTTCGAGGTGGTCGGCGTAGATGTTGTTGAATACCTTTACCACCGGCCGGCCCAGGTGCTGCTGCACCCACTCGCTCTCGGTCAGGTCGCCGCTTTGCAACTCCGGAATCTGGCCGTCGCGCAGCATGGGGTAGTAGTTGCTGGTGTCGATGACGGGCACCTCGGCGCCTACGCCCTCAAACAGGTCTTGGGGCAGGTCGGGAATGTTTTTGAGCGGGATGGTCACCACAATAAGGTCGGCATGGCGGGCAGCCTCGCGGGCGGTGGCGGGCGTGGCGCCGGTTTTTTGGGCTACGTCGGTCAGGGTTTCGGGGCCGCGGGAGTTGGCAATGCGTACCGAGTGGCCGAGGCTGACGAGCCGGACGGCGAGGGCGCTGCCGATGTGGCCGGCGCCGATAATTCCAATGTTCATAAGGCTGTTGTTGGCAAGTGAAAGGGGAAACCGCAACTGCGCGGCCCGGTTCTAAGACCACCTGGCCGGCCGCTTTGTTTGGCCCCGAGCCGGCCGACGCCCCGCCAGCGCCGGCCGGGTAGTTGTGCCAAGCGGCAAAAAACGCGCTGTCCCGCTCAGCCGGCACGCCTTCGCCGACGCGCTTACAGCAATGTTCAGGTTGCGGTACCGGGTGTCGAGACGCACTAGTTGGCGTCTCGTCGGTGAGCGGCTCAGTAGCACAACGTCAGCAACGACGAGACGCCAGCTGTTGCGTCTTTACACCCGGTACCTGAACTCGAAATTTGCGCTATTTGCCCGATTGGTAGAGGGATTAATTCGACCTTTGCAGAGCTACCGTATCGCTGCTCCCATGCCCTCCCAGCCCACCTTCCGCATCTACTCCTCCTCGGCCGGCTCCGGCAAAACCTACCAGCTCACCAAGGAATACCTGAAGCTGGCGCTGGGCTCGGAGGAGGCGGGCTACTTCAAGAGCATTCTGGCCATCACGTTCACCAACGACGCGGCGGGCGAGATGAAGCAGCGGATTCTGGGGGCGCTGCGGCGGTTCGCGCGCCTGCCCGAGGGCCAGACCGACCCGCTGCTGGCCGATATTGCCCGCGAGCTGGCCGCCGAGGGGCCGCTGGCCCACCTCGAAACGGCCGCGGAGCGCGAGCGGGTGCTGCGCGAGCGGGCGGCGGCCACGTTCCGGCTGGCGCTCTACCACTACGCCGATTTCGCCGTGAGCACCATCGACTCGTTCGTGCAGCGTATTGTAACGGCCTTTACCCGCGAGCTGGGGCTGCCGGCCACGTTTGAGGTGGAGCTGGATAGTGCCCTGGTGCTGCAAGGGGCGGTAGCGCTGGTGCTGGATAGAGTAAACCGCGACCCGAATGCGGATTTGCTGTCGCGCACGATTTCCGATTTCGCCCTCAACAAGGCCGAGGAGGGCAAGAGCTGGAACAATTTGCCGGAGGAGCTGGTCGAGTTCGGGCAGTTTTTGCTGAGCGAGCCGGTGCACGAGGCCATGCAGCAGTTGCAGGCACTGAGCCTGGCCGACTACCGGCGGCTGCACGAGGGGTTGCGGGCCCGGCAGCAGGAAATTGAGGCCCTGGTGCGGCAAACCGCCGCCGTAGCCCTCGAAACGCTGGCAGAGGCCGGGCTGGCAGCCGAGCATCTGGCCAGCGGGGCCAACGGCATCTACGGGCATTTCCAGAACTGGCACCGCTGGCTGGAGGCCCCCGCCAAAGAGGCCAACTTCCCCACGGCTACCGCCCTCAAAACCATAGAAACCGATAAATGGGGCAGCGCCGCCGCTAAAAAGCAGGGCCGCGAAGCCGACGTAGCGGCTGTGGCCCCAACGCTGGCCGAGGTGTTTACGCAACTCCAGCAGCTGCGGGCCCGGCTGCTGCCCAGCTACCTGCTGGCCACCGGCATGCTGCCCTACGTGTTTCAGGTGAGCTTGCTGAGCGAGCTGAGCAAGGCCGTGGAGCAGCTTAGCCGCGACCGGGGCGTGGTGCTGATTGCCGAGTTCAACCGCCGCATTGCCCAGATTGTGCTGCACGAGCCGGTACCATTCCTGTACGAGCGGCTGGGCGACCGGTACCAGCACCTGCTGATTGACGAGTTTCAGGACACCTCGGTGTTGCAGTGGAACAACCTGCTGCCGCTGGTGGAAAACGCCCTGGGCAGCGGCCACCTCAACCTGGCCGTGGGCGACGCCAAGCAGGCCATCTACCGCTGGCGGGGCGGCGAGATGGAGCAGATTCTGCGCCTGTATAAAAACGAAACCCGTCACCTCTACGACCGGGTGCCCGACCCCGAAACCCGCCAGCGCCTGGCCGACCGCTACCAGACCGTCGACCAGGCCCTGGAGCCCCGCAACCTGAACGTGAACTACCGCTCGGGCCGGGGCATCATCGAGTTCAACAACGCCTTTTTCGGCCACGTAAGCGCCACCCACGGCGCCCTGCCGCTGGTGCAGGCGCTGTTCGATGCCGACTTCACCCAGCAAAGTCCGCCCGGCGGCGAGGGCCGCGCGGCCCACGTGGAGCTGCTGTTTACCGACGACGACGCGCCCGCCACCCGCTACGATGCCACGGCCGGCACCTTCACGCCCGAGCTGCTGCCCGGCTACCTGGTGGGCCAGACGTTGGATTACGACGAAAGCACGCTCTACCTCACGCTGCAACTGGTGCAGCAGGCGCTGGCCGACGGCTACCGGCTCCAGGACATTGCCGTGCTCTGCCGCACCCGCGGCAACAGCCGCCGCACCGCCAAGTTCCTGAAAGAACGGGGCTACGACATTATCTCGGCCGACTCCTTGTCCCTGGAATTCGCGGAGGTCGTGAACCTGCTGGTGGCGGTGTTCCGGGTGCTCAACCGGCCCGCCGACACGCTGGCCCGGGCCGAAGCTCTGCTACTGGTCGACCGCGTGGTGCGGGGCCACGCCCCCACCCCCGACCGGGCCCGGCGCTGGGCCGAGCTGGCCAATGATAAGTCGGCCGAGCCGTTTTTTGATGAGCTGCGGGCCCTGGGCTACGACCTGAAGGAGCAGGAAACCGGCAACCTGGGCCTCTACGAGCTGACCGAGCGGCTGCTGGGCCTGTTCAAGCTGCTGGAGCGGGCGGCGGAGCGCGAGTACCTGTTCCGGTTTCTGGATTTGACCCTCGAATACAGCCTGCGCTACGGCAACAACCTCAACAACTTCCTGGCCTACTGGGACCAGAAGAAGAGCAGCCTGAGCATCAACGCCCCCGCCGGCCGCGACGCCCTCACCATCACAACGGTGCACAAGGCTAAGGGCCTGGCCTACGGGGTGGTGATTGTGCCGTTTGCCGACTGGAGCTTGCGGCCGTTTATGGGCACGCTGCTCTGGGGCCGGCTGCCCGCGGTGGCCGACCGCCCGGTGGCCGAGATGCCCGGCGTGGCCGTGCTCAGCCAGAAGCAGGATTTGCTGCTCACGCCCCTGGCCGCGCAGTACACCGAGGAGCTGGAAAAGACCTTTCTGGAAGGCCTGAACATGCTCTACGTGGCCTTCACCCGCCCCCGCCACCGCCTCTACGTCATCAGCAAAAAGCCCCGGCCCGCCAAAGCCAGCGGCAAAGACGACGGCGAAAATGCCCCCGAAAAAACCGCCGGCACGGTGGCCGAACTGCTGTACCGCTACCTCGTAAGCACCAATCAGTGGGACGACGAGCAGATGGCGTACGTTTTAGCTTCTTCAGCTGATAGCTTAGAGTTGTTAGCTGATAGCTCTTCGTCGGGCGAATCAAACGGCCAGAAGCCGGCGCCGAAAAACGAAGAACCGAACACGAACAACGAACTCCAGTTAACCAACCTGACCAGCACGCCCTGGGAGAAGCGGCTGAAGCTGCGGCGGCACGCCAACACGGTGTTCGATTTCGATGAGCAACAGGAGCAGCGCGAGTGGAACCGCCGCCTGCACTACGCCTTGCGCCGCGTGAAACAGGCCGCCGACGTGGAGCGCGTGGCCTCGCAGCTGGCCGCTGAGGGCCTCATCAGCCTCCAGGAGCGGCCCGCGCTGCTGGCCAAATTGCGCGAGGTAACCGACGATGCGCGGCTGGCCCACTATTTTAGCCCCCAGGTAGCGGCCGAAACCGAGCGCGAGATTCTGGTGGGCGGCACCCGCAAGCAGGACTACAAGCCCGACCGCATCGTGTTCGAGTCGGGGGGCAGCGGCACGGGCCGCCGCGTCACGCTGCTCGACTTCAAGCTGCCACCCGCCGAATACCGCCACCGTGTGCCGTTGCAGCAGTACGCCGCCCTGTTCCGGCAGCTGGGCTACGAACAGGTGCGCTGCGTGCTGTACTACTTCGACAGCCGGGAAGTGGTGGAGTGGATTGTGGGGGAATGAGGGGATGCGGTAAGAATGGAAGGAAGAAGTATGTCATCCTGAGCATGTCGCGCATCAAGCGAGGACGAAGGACCTATACGGAGGCTAACATCAAACTATGCCTTCTGTATAGGTCCTTCGCAAGCTCAGGATGACAGTACCTTACGTTATCAGCTTACTTCGTTGGCTTGGCGAAACCGTCTTTCTGGGCCTTCTCCATCACGATGGTCATGCGCTTCTCGCTGTCGGGGTGCGAGGAAAAGAGCTGGGCACCTTTGCTGGCTTTGGCGCCGCCCGAGAGGTCGTTGAGCTTGCCGAAAGCGGTGGCCATGTACCAGGGATTCACTTTTTGAGCCTTGAGCAGGTCGTAGCCGTAGGCGTCGGCGCTGCTTTCCTGGGCGCGCGAAAACGAGGCGTTGGCAATGGCCTGGCCCAGGTCGCCGAGCTGGGAGTCGCTCAGGGCGCCGGCGGCGCCGCCCTGCGAGCTGGCGCCTTCCTTGAGGGCCGAGGCCATCAGGGCCGTGCGCATGGCGTCCTTGGAATCCTTGTGCTTCACGTGGCCGATTTCGTGGCCGATGACGCCCAGAATTTCCTGGTCGCTCATCAGGTCCATGAGGCCGGCAAACACCCGCACGCTGCCATCGGCGCAGGCAAAGGCATTCACGTCCTTCACCAGATACACCTTGTAGTTCATGCTCATGCCGTCGTAGGTATCGAGGCCGGCCACGATTTTCTTCAGGCGCTGGGCGTAGGGCGAGTTGGCGGGCGCAACGGGGTTGTTTTCGTCGCTCCACTTCACGTACTCCCTGGTGTGCTCGATTACCTCGGCATCGGAAACGGTGGCAGCTTTGGCGGCTTTCAGGCCCGCGCCAATGGTTTTGGTGTTGAGCTTGAGCTGGGCCTGGGCACTAAGGCCGGTGCCGAGCAGCAGGCCGGAGGCCAGCAGCAGTTTGGGTAAACAGGTTCGCATACAGAAAGGGAAAGGGGTAAAAGAATTGAATGGAAGGAAAACGTTTAATTGATACGCCGAAACCGGCCTTCGCCCTGCACCAGAAAGTGCCACAGGTTGCGGGGGTATTTGCTGATGGGCACCCCGGCAGGGACGGAATCGCGCAGCGCCACCGTGGCGCTGGCCGCCGTGAGTGGGCTACGCAGCAGGCCGGTGGTTTTGAAGTACACGGTATCGGCCGTGAGGCGGGTGACTTCGGCTAGCGCGTAGGTGTCCTCATCCGTCATGCCAATGGTTTTGTAGCGGGCCCCTTCCATTACGTCGGTTTCCACTACCGGCTGCTCGGCGGCTGATAGGGCGGTAGCTGGCGTGGGGTCGCTAAACCAGCCGACGCCGAAAATGAAGGCCAGCGCCAGGCCAAACAGAATGAGCACCGCGAAATTGCTGATGGGGTAGCGCGCCTGCTGCTGCAGCTGCTGCACCGGCGGGCGGTAGCCTTCGGGCATCTGCTTGAGCCTGGCAATCGTCTGCTGGCAATGGCCGCAAACGGTGACGCTTAGTTTGCTGAACGGAAAAATCGGGGTCCAGAACAGGCTGGCGTAGCGGGAGAAAACGGTGGCGCTGAGCTGGCCCGTGGTGCCGCAGTGCGTGCAGCTGGTAGTGAGCAGGGGCGCAGTAAGCAGGCGGGAGGAGCCGGTTCCGTAGAAAAACAGCATGTACTGGTTTTAGGCAATGGTTGCGTAGAAATGTACCATCAACGGCGGCGCGAAGAACGAAGAAAAACCTGAATCTTTCGATATTCCTCCGATTCATTGGCGCCGGGCAAGCGGGCCGCTAACCTTGTAGCTTTGCGGCCCGCTTGCCCGCTGCCCCATGGAACCCACTGCTACGCCCGCGCCCCGTTCGGCCCTCACCTTCATTTTCATCACCCTGCTGCTCGACGTGACGGGCATCGGCATCATCATCCCCGTCATTCCGAAGCTCATTCAGCACCTGACGGGCGGCTCGGTGAGCGAGGCGGCGCAGGTGGGCGGCTGGCTGGTGTTTGCCTACGCGGCCATGCAGTTCCTGTTTTCGCCCGTGCTGGGCAACCTCTCCGACCAGTTTGGGCGGCGGCCGGTGCTGCTGTTTTCGCTGCTCGGCTTCGGCATCGATTACCTGTTTCTGGCCTTTGCGCCCACCATCGGCTGGCTGTTTGTGGGCCGGGCCGTGGCGGGCATCACCGGGGCCAGCGTCACCACGGCCTCGGCTTACATTGCCGATGTATCGACGCCCGAAAAGCGGGCCCAGAACTTCGGGCTGATTGGGGCGGCCTTCGGGTTGGGGTTCATTGTGGGGCCGCTGCTGGGCGGGGTGCTGGGCAAGTACAGCCACCAGCTGCCGTTTCTGGCCGCCGCGGGCCTCACGCTGCTCAATGTGGTGTACGGCTACTTCGTGCTGCCCGAGTCGTTGCCCGTGGAGCGGCGGCGGCCCTTTGCCTGGAGCCGGGCCAACCCCGTGGGCAGCCTACGGCTGCTGGCCCGCTACCCCGTTATTCTGGGGCTGGTGGCCTCGCTGCTCTGCATCTACGTGGCCGCCCACGCCACCCAAACCACCTGGACCTACTACGTTATCGAGAAATTCAGCTGGACTGAGGATTTGGTGGGCTACTCGCTGGCCACGGTGGGCTTGCTGGTGGCCTTGGTGCAGGGCGTGCTTATCCGGCGCATCAACCCGGCGCTGGGGCCCAAGCGGGCTATTTTCTTCGGCATGCTGCTGTACGCGGTGGGCTTCGTGCTGTTCGCGTTTGCCAGTCAGGGCTGGATGATGTTCGCCTTTCTGGTGCCCTACTGCCTGGGCGGTATTGCCGGGCCGGCCTTGCAGGGCATTATTTCGGGGCAGGTGCCGGCCAACGAGCAGGGCGAACTGCAAGGGGCCCTCACCAGCCTGGTCAGCCTCACCTCCATCGTGGGGCCGGTGCTGATGACGAGCCTGTTCCGCTACTTCACCCGCCCCGAGGCCCCGGTGTATTTCCCCGGCGCGCCCTTCCTGCTGGCCGCCGGCCTCACGCTCATCAGCCTGGCCCTGGCCACCCGCGCCCTGGCCAGCTACCTGGCGCCGGCGAGCGACTCGGTGAATGAGTGAGGCGGTGAATGGGTGAATGGGTGAATGGGTGAATGGGTGAATGGGTGAATAAAGAACGGTCATTCTGAATGACCGTTCTTCAGAATGACAGGTCGTTTTCTGCCCCAATTATCCCTTGCCCAGCAGCTTCTTCAGCCCCTTTAGCGCCTCGGGGACGGCCAGGGCCAGCGAGGCGAAGGAGGCCACGGTGGCGACCTGGCAGTAGAAGCACAGGGCTTTGTTTTCCTGCCATTCTTCCTGGCCCAGCTTCACGGTGTTCAGCACGTCGAAGAGCACCTTGGCGCCCATGGCCACGGGTAGCAGGGGCTTGTCGGTGGCGCGCTTCAGGCCGCCGGCGCCGGCCAGGGCGGCGGTGAGGCCATACGTTACAATCATGGGCAGCGCATCGGGCGTGTCGACGCGCTTGTAAGCGTAGTCGGAGGCGTCTACTTTGTCGGAGTTGAAGGGGCCGATGGGCGGGTCGGGCAGGTGGTGGATGATGCCGGTCTGGTAGAGGCTCACGATTTGACCGGCGGCCACGCCGACCAGCGAGAGGCCGATTATCCAGCGGCGGCGGGTCATGTCGGGGCTCTGGCCCTCGCGCAGTTCGTGGCTGAGTTGGGTGGGGTTCATGGTTTTAAGTCAAAGGGGGAAAAGTCAAAAGGAAAAGCGCCGGCCCAAAACCAGCCAGTGCTTTCCTTCCTGAAACCTACGCGCCCTTGCCGGCCGGGGTTCCGGTGGCGCCTGGCCCCTACCGCCCGCCCCCGCACCACCCGCGCCGGCTAAACATCAACTCACTATCTCACCAACTCACCATCTCACCGCGTCAGCCAGCCGTTGGCGTCCAGCCAGTTGTGCAGGCGCTCCATCCAGTCGT
Organism: Hymenobacter actinosclerus; assembly: GCF_900111515.1. Lineage (GTDB taxonomy): Bacteria > Bacteroidota > Bacteroidia > Cytophagales > Hymenobacteraceae > Hymenobacter > Hymenobacter actinosclerus. The sequence continues at coordinate 86,244 of NZ_FOHS01000002.1, read as the reverse complement.
CTTTGGTGGTGGCGTTGCGCAGGCCGAAACCGTGGCCGCCTTTGGGATACAGGTGCATTTCGGCGGGCACGGCGTGATGCAGGCATGCCTGGTAAAAGAGCAGGCTGTTCTGTACCGGCACCGATTTATCATCCTGGGCGTGCACCAAAAAGGTAGGCGGCGTTTGGGCCGACACCTGCAACTCGCCGGAATACAGCTTCACCTGCTCGGCCGATGGCGTGGCGCCCAGCAGCCGGGTGCGCGAGCCGGCGTGGGTGAGGCTGTCGGCCATAGTGATAACCGGATAAACGAGCACCAGAAAATCGGGGCGCACGGAGGTGGTGCCTGGATTGGGCCCCAGCGGCTGGGCGAAGTGGGTGCCAGCCGAGGCCGCCAGGTGCCCGCCAGCCGAAAAGCCCAGCAGGCCAATCCGGGTGGGCTGCACGTTGAACTGGGCGGCCTGCTGACGCACCAGCCGCACGGCCTGCTGGGCATCGAGCAGGGGGGCCTGGGTTTTGTCGGGCTGGGCGGCGTCGTTGGGCAGGCGGTACTTGAGCACGAAGGCCGTAACGCCCAGCTCGTTGAGCCGCTCGGCCACCTGGTAGCCTTCCTTGCCCATCGACAGTGACTCGTAGCCTCCGCCGGGGCAAATAATGACGGCCGTGCCGTTGGCCTTATCAAGCGGGGCGCGGTACACCACCAGCTCGGGCTGCACCACCTGCCGCACCCGCTCGGAGCCGTCGGATGCTTTTTCGGTGATTTCCTGCACGGCGCTGGGCGTGGCGTTGGGGATGACGCCCGAGTAGAGCGGCAGCCGGCGCTGGGCCTGGGCCAGCGGGGCAGCCAATACCAGCGGCAGTAGGGCAAGCAGTACGTTTTTCATAGGAAAGAAGGGTTGTGGTTGAACAGGTTTTCTGCTTAATACTCGCCCGGCCCGGCCTGCACCCGCAACACAAGTTCAGCCCCCAGGCTATCGACGCCTCTGAATAGCTCGGGGTTGAACGCTAATCCGGATTCCAGGTGCTGGGGCAGCAGGTAGTAGCCGTGCGTTTCGGCCACCCGCTCCCAGCGCAACGTAGCGAATTCCAGGTACGCGAGCCAGGTGGTGCTCGCGGGCGTCTGGCCGGGTCGGGGCTCCACGAACTGCAGAAACATGCCCCCGGGCCACTCGCGGGCTAAGTCGCTGACGAGCTGGCCGTGCAGGCCCGCAATTTCGGGCTGGGTTTGCAGGCGATGCAGGCCGGGGTAGTGCTGCTCCTGGGAAGCCAGCTCTTCCCATTGGTCAAGCCAGGCCCGAAACTCCGGCCCCAGTTTTTCCCGGTCCGGCTCCAGCTGCTCGATGCCCAGCAGCTCCAGCGGCCCGCGGCGCAGCAGCACGGTTTGCTCGGCCGCCACCGGCGGCGGTTCCGGCAAGGGCGGGTAACCCAGCCGCCGCCGCACAGGCCCGACCAGTCGCAGCCGATTCTCCCACGCCACCACCACCAGCAGAATGGGCACCACCAGTATCGCCATCACTACTATCGCCGCTGCAACACCCACCACAAGCGGTACGGCCTGCACATCTTCCCAAAAAGAAGTTGGGGGCACCACCGGCGGCGGAATGATGGTTTGTTGAACCTCGAATTGCATAGTCTCCTAAAAGCAAGCACTCTCAGATTTACCGGGCAGTCGGGGCGGGAAGTAAGCGTAAGGCAAGGTATCTTTACTGACGATGAAATCCGAATCCGCCGCTTCGCTCTCCAACCTGCCCCTGTTTGCCGCTGCCCCACCCCAACCGGTCGCTAAACCCGCCTTCAAGCCCCGCCCGGCCGCTCCCCAAACCGGCCCCGATGCCACACCCTTTCTGGCCCGCGTAGCCCGCGAACTGGTGGCCCAGTACGGCCCCACCGGCGAGCTGTCGGATCTGGTGGTGGTGGTGCCCACGCGGCGGGCGGTGGTGTATTTGCAGAACGAGCTGAGTTTGGCCGCCGAGGCCGGGCAGGCCGTGTGGAGCCCGCGGGTGGCCTCGATGGAAGACTACATGGTGGAGCTGGCCGGCGTGCGCGTCGAGGAGCCCATTGCCCTGCAGCTGCTGCTGTTTGAGATTCTGCAGGACATCGACCCGCAGCTCGATTTCGACCAGTTCGTGGGCTGGTCGGCCCTGCTGCTCCAGGACTTTTCCAGCCTCGACCAGAACCTGGCCTCGCCCCGCAAGGTGTTCGAGTACCTGAGCCAGGCCAAGGCCCTGGAACGCTGGGATTTGGGGGCCGACTACCAGCCCCTGGCCAGCACCACGGCCTATTTCCGCTTCTGGGACGACCTCGACAAGGTATACTTCCGCCTCAAAAAGCGCATGCGGCAGGATCGGCTGGCCTACCCCGGCCTGGCCTACCGGCTGGCCCAGCGCCGGGTGCGCGAGCAGCTCGAAAAAGGCGACGTAGCCCTGCCCCGGCACGTGTTCGTGGGCCTGGGCTTTTTGTCCAAAGCCGAGGAGCGCCTCATCCGTCACCTGCGCAAGGCTGGCCGCGCCGAGGTGTTTTTCGACGGCGACGCCTTCTATCTGGAGCCCGGCTCGCCCAACCGCGCCGGCCAGCACCTGCGCCAGTACAAGGAGCGGCTGGATTTGCCCTGGGACAACTTCGGCGGGCCGGCCGAGCTGCTGCGCCAGCTGCCGCGCCAGGTGCGGCTGGTGGGCGTGGCCAACTCCTCGATGCAGGGCAAAGTGGCGGGCCAGCTGCTGGCCGAAGCCCGCCAGGCCAACCCCACCGCTAAAGTAGCCGTGGTGCTGCCCGACGAAACCCTGCTGCTGCCGGTCCTGCACGGCCTGCCCCCGCGCGAGGTGCCCGAGTACAACGTCACGATGGGCCTTAATTTTCAGAGCACGCCCCTGTTCAACCTCGTGGATTTGCTGTTTGAGGTGCACCTGACCGGCGTGCGCGAGGGCTCGGCCGAAACCGGTTACGGCGTGCCCCGCTACCACCACCTGGCCGTCACGAAGCTGTTGCAGCACCCGTTTCTGCGACGCTACCAAACCTGGCTCGACAAGCAGGAAAGCACGACCGACGAAGAAAAAGGACTGCTCGACAAGGTGTGCCGGGCCATCGTGCAGCGCCACGCGGTGCTGCTGCCGGCCGAGGAACTGGTGGAACTCGGCCAGGGCCACCCGCTGCTGACGGCCCTGTTTGCCACCTGGAACAACTGCGACGATATCATCGCGGCCTGCCAGACACTCATCGACCTGCTCAAAAAGGCCTACCAGGACCAGCATTCGGCCATCGAGGCCGAGTACCTGTACCTGTTCTACACCCTCATCAAGCGCCTGCACTCGGTGTTCGACTGCCGGGAGCAGCGCCTGTCGGTGCGCTCTTTTAGGCGGTTTTTGTATGAGCAGATGCGAAACACCCGGTTGCCTTTTTCGGGCGAACCGATTGCCGACGTGCAGGTGATGGGTTTGCTCGAAACCCGCGCCCTCGACTTCGACCACGTTATCATTCTCAGCTGCAACGAGAACGTGCTGCCGGCCCCCAAGCGCCACAGCTCCCTGTTTCCCTACGACGTGCTCACGACCTTCGGCCTGCCCACCTACGCCGACCACGAGGCCGCCACCGCCCACCAGTTCTGGCGCCTGCTCCAGCGCGCCCGCCAGGTCGATTTGCTGCACATCCTGCCCGGCGCCGAGGGCACCCGCACCGGCGAGCGAAGCCGCTTCCTGCTCCAGCTCGAAAACGATTTGGCCCTGCAGAACCCCCTGCTGGAGCTGCTGGATTTGACGGTTACCGCCGACACCTCACCCCCTAGCCCCCTCTCCTCCGGAGAGGGAGAACTAGCTTTTAATTCTGGTACAGAACCTAGTATAGAAAAGCTAGAGCTAGTTCCCCCTCTCCCCGAGGAGAGGGGGCTAGGGGGTGAGGTAGCCATCAGCACGGATTTAATCTTGGAAAAAGACGCCGGGATGCTGCTGGCCCTGCGGGCACTGCTGCAAAAGGGCCTCTCGCCCACGGCGCTTAATCAGTACCTGAATTGCTCGCTGCAATTCTATTTCCAGCGCATTGCCCGTTTTCGGGAAAGTGAGGAGGTCCAGGAAGCCCTCGGGCCCGACGGTTTTGGCACGGCCGTGCACGAGGCCCTGGAGGAGCTGTTTCAGCCCTTCGCCCAGCAGCAGACGCCCCGCGCCCCGGCCGTTACGGTGGCCGATATTCCGGGTTTGCTGGCCCTGGCGCCCATTATGGTGGCCAAGGCCCTGCGCAAGGAAGAAGCCGGCCGCCACGCCCGCGCCGACGAGGGCCTCAACCACGTGCTGGGCCAGGTGGCCAAGCAGCTCGTGCGCCGCTACCTCGAAAGCCTGCTCGACACCGAAGGCGCCCTGCCCCTGCACATCCAGAGCCTCGAAGAGCCGTTGCAAACCACTGTGTACGTAACCCTGGAAAGCGGCGAGAAGCTGCCCGTAAGTCTGCTGGGCCTGGCCGACCGCGTCGACCAGCTGCCCAACGGCGACTTGCGGGTGGTCGACTACAAAACGGGCCTCGTGGAAAAGCACCACTTGCAGCTGCTCAAGCGCCACGAAGCCCCCGCCGCGGCCATCGGGCGCCTGCTCACCGACGCTACCCCGGCGGCCGACAAGGTGCGCCAGCTCTGGCTCTACCGCTTCCTGCTGGCTCAGCAGGGCCGCCCCGCCGCCGACGCGGCCATTATCTCGCTGCGCAACCTCACGGCCGGCCCCATGTCGGCCGACATGAGCTTTCTGACCGCCGAGGGCCAGGATTTTGGCCGCCACAGCGAGGAGCTGCTGGGCCAGCTGGTGCGCCGCATCCTCGACCCCGCCGAGCCCATCCGCAAAACCGACGACCTGGATAAGTGCCAGTACTGCCCCTACCGGGGCATTTGCGCTCGATAATACCTACGGGAGAGCAGCGGCGCCTCAGTTGCAGCAAGCCAGTGCAGGCAACGTTGGGCTTAGGAACTAAACTGCCGGTAGCGCCGGTGCCACTCGCGCCAGAAGGCCTCGTAGCCGGCCGCATCTTCGGCGTCGGCCGGGCGCGCTTTGGGCTGGCTGCGCTGGTAAAAAGCTTCTACCTCGTCGGCGAACTGCAGTACGGCTTGCTGATACGTTTGGTGGGACACAATTACCTGCTCGCCAGCCGGCGTGGTCAGTTGCACACCCGCCGTAAAGTGCTCCACGGCCCAGTCGATGCCGTTCGGGCAGCCCCAGATCAATACGTCGGCAGTAGCGGCGGCCTCCGGGCTAGGGTCGGGCCACATGGAAAATCCGCAACATGGCAACAATTGGTCACAGACAGGCGCGGCGGGCGTATGATTCAGCGTAAGCGTGCGTAACAAGTACAGCGCCGCGGCGCTTACTGTCCAGGTCGGCGCATTGGCATCAGATACGATGGAAGTTCCGATGCGGGCCAGCACCTTACCGTGCGCGCACAGGTCCAGCTCTTCCTCCAGGTTTTCTATCCAGCCGATAGTTAGCAATTGCAATTCGAACTGATTTTTCATGCCGTACCCGCTTTGTTGGCTGGCGAAGATACCTTTGTGGTTCATTTTACCCCCCATACGATGGACGAATTCATGCAGGCCGCCATTGACGAAGCGCGCCAGGGCCGCCAGGAAGGCGGTATTCCGATTGGCTCGGTGCTCGTGCGTAATGGCCAGCTCGTGAGCCGCGGGCGCAACAAGCGCGTGCAGGAGGGCAACGCCATCAAGCACGGCGAAATGGATGCCCTGATGAACGCCGGCCGCCAGCGCACCTACCGCGACACGGTGCTCTACACCACCCTGATGCCCTGCTTTATGTGCGCCGGCACCATTGTGCAGTTCAAAATCCCGAAAGTCGTGGTGGGCGAGTCGCGCACCTTCGGCGAGTCGAAGGCCTTCCTGGAAAGCCACGGCGTGGAAGTGGAAATCCTCGACCTCGACGAGTGCGTGCGCATGATGGAAAGCTTCATTGAAGAAGAGCCCGAGCTCTGGAACGAAGATATTATGGAGCTATAAGCCCCTTGCTTACGTTAAGGGCCGGGAGTGCCTGCCGGGAACGGCCGCTGCTTCCGGCCCTTCTTTTTTCCTGCCATGCCCGATTCTGCCGACCCCAACGCCCCCTTTACCGCCACCAAAAAGTGCCCGCACTGCGGCCGCTGGACCGAGTGGCAGCAACGGCCCACCGACCGCTGCCAGCACTGCGGGCAGGTACTGGAGCCCCAGCGGGCCGCGGCCGATGAGCACCGCCAGCAGCAGGCCGACGCACCCTTGTCTGAGGGGCTGATGCTCATCCAGATAAACCCCGACGACGGCCCGGCACTGCGGTTTTTCAAGTACATTATCCGGGGTGGGCAGCTGGCGTTCGGGGCGTTTATGGCTTTTATGATGTGGCTGCTGAGCGCCGTGGCCGGATGAGCCGCTGGCTGCCCGCCGAGCTGCGCCACCCGCTGTTTGTGGCGGGCGTGGCAACCTATCTGGTGCTGATTCTTTACAAAACCGGCAGTCCGCTGGTAGCGGGTTGGCCCCGCCCCCCAGCCCTGCTGCGCGCCCACCTGGCCGATGCGCTGGCCCTGCCCCTGCTGCTCACGCTGGAGCTGTGGGGGCTGCGGCGCTACTACTTTCGCCGGCCGGCTTTCGTGCTGCCCCGCTCCTGGATTTTCAGTTCCTGGCTGGTGTTCAGCCTGTGGTTCGAATGGTTGCTGCCCCGCCTGGATGCCCGCGCCACCGCCGACTGGCGCGACGTGCTGGCCTACGCGCTGGGCGGGCTGGTATTCGGGCTCTGGCTGAACCGGCCCGCCGGCCCCACAGGCTAATTAGCCAACCTTGAAGCCAAAAAAACGTCCTTCTGGGTGATGCGCTCAGCATGAGCTTCCTATTAATTCCTAGCTTCCCTCAGAATGGACACGGACTTCCACCAAATACTGCTGGCTTACTGGGAGCGGTTTCTGTTTGTAGTGCCCAAGCTGCTGATTGCCCTGGTGCTGCTGGCCATCGGCCTGTTCCTGGCCGGCCGGCTCAGCGCCCTGTTCAGCCGCCGCCTGCACCGCCGCTCCGCCGACCCGCTGCTGGCCGATTTCCTGACCCAGATCAGCCGGTGGGTGCTGAGCCTGATTGCGCTGCTGGTGGCCCTCAACGTGCTGGGCTTTTCGGGCGTGGTGGGCAGCTTGCTGGGCGCGGCGGGCGTGTCGGCGTTTATTGTGGGCTTCGCCTTCAAGGATATTGCCGAAAACTTCCTGGCCGGTGCCATTCTGGCCTTCAACCGGCCGTTTCATATTGATGATACGGTGCAGATAAAGGACTTGGTGGGCCATGTGGTAGCCCTGAACCTGCGCACCACCCTGGTGCGCTCCTTCGATGGCAAGCATATTTCGCTGCCCAACTCCATGGTGCTCAAGGAACCGCTTACCAACTACACCCGCGACGGCGACCTGCGCTCCGACTTCCTGCTGACCGTGGAGCTGGGCGCCGATGCCACGCCCGACCAGCCTACCCACATCATCCTCAACTACCTGAAAACCGTGCCCGAGGTGCATACCGGTGCCAAAGCCCCCTACGTGAACCTGGAAAAGGCCGCCCTCACCACCGTCGACCTGCGGGTGTATTTCTGGGGCGATTCGGACGACTACCGCCGCGGGGTGCTGCAGCTGAAGAGCCGGCTGATGCAGGAGGTAAAGCAGGAGCTTGTCGGGGCCGGCTTCCAGGTACCGGCGCTGGCGGGGTAGCCCCGCCAGCCCGGTAAATGCCGAAAATATGCCCCGCTTAGCCCGGCCCGGCCACGTGGCCGGGCGGCCGGGCTTCTTGGCCGGATATGCAAACCGAGCGCGCTTTTCGTTAGGTTGCAGTTTCCTGCCTGCCGGGCCGCTTCGCGACCCTCGCTGCCTATGTCCCAGAACTCCATCCATCGGCTGCTGCTGCCGCTGCTCCTGTGGCGCGTACGCCACATCAGCGACCGGGCCTACCTGATTCTGGTCAGCATCCTGATTGGCTTGCTGGCGGGGCTGGCGGCGGTGGTGCTCAAAACCCTGGTCCACGACTCGCAGGGCCTGCTCAATGCCTGGGTGCCCAGCCAGTACCAGGTGTTCAGCAGCTCCCTCTACCCCATCATCGGCATTGCCCTCACGGTGCTGTTCACGCGCTATTTTCTGGGTGGCGAACTGGGTCGGGGCATTGGGCCGGTGATTTACAACGTGGCCCGCCAGGGCAGCATCGTGCCGCGCAGCAAGCTGTACTCGCAGCTCGTATCGTCGTTCCTGACGGTGACGTTTGGCGGCTCGGCGGGTCTGGAGGCCCCCATTTCGGTTACCGGCGCGGCCATTGGCTCCAACGCCGCCCGGGTGCTGCGCATTGGGCGGCGGCAGCGGCGGCTGCTCACGGCCTGCGGGGCGGCGGGCGGCATTGCGGCCATCTTCAACTCGCCCATTGCGGGGGTGCTGTTCGCCGTCGAGGTGCTGCTCTCCGAGCTGTCGGCGGCCTATTTCGTGCCCCTGCTCATTTCCTCGGCCACGGCCACAATGGTTTCGAAAGCCCTGTATGCGGGCCAGCCCTTCGTGCTCATCACCACCAGCTGGCCCGTCGATGCCGTGCCGCTGTACCTGATGCTGGCCCTGTTCACGGCCCTGCTCTCGGTGTACATGATCCGGGTGTACTTCTGGGCCGACCGGCAGTTCAGCTACTATTCCGGGGTTTTCTGGAAGGTGGTGCTCGGCGGGCTGGCGCTGGGCGGGCTGGTGTTCCTGTTTCCGCCGCTTTATGGCGAAGGCTACAACATTGTGCAGCTGCTGCTGGGCGGCCACTCCGAGCAGCTCGTCGACGGCTCGCTTTTCGATGTATTCAAAGATCAGAGTGCCTGGCTGGTGCTGGTAGTAGCCGCGGGCAGTATGCTGCTGAAAGTGGTGGCTACCACTATCACCATCGGCTCGGGCGGCAACGGCGGCATGTTCGGCTCGTCGCTGTTTGCCGGGGCGCTGTGCGGCTTCATCTTTGCGCGCCTCATCAATTTAAGCGGCCTGTACCCGATTTCAGAAGTCCACTTCATCGTGCTGGGCATGGCCGGCACGCTGGCCGGAGTGGTGCACGCCCCGCTCACCGCCATCTTCCTGATTGCCGAAATAACGGGCGGCTACGCCCTGTTTGTGCCTTTGATGCTGGTTACCTCAGGCTCCTACCTGATTACGCGCTACTTCGAGCCCTACTCGGTGTACACCCGCAAGCTGGTGCAGAAGGGCGTGTACGTCAACCACGACCGCGACCGGGGCCTGCTGGCCCTGCTCGACGTAACGAGCCTGCTGCAGACCGATTTTCAGCCCGTGCACCCCAACGATACGCTGGGCGAGCTGGTGCACACCTTCCGCCACGCCTCGCGCAACCTGTTTCCGGTAGTCGACGACGACGACCGGCTGCTGGGCGTCGTCAGCCTCGATGCCGTGCGCCACGCCCTCTTCGACGATACGCGCTACACCACCACCCGCGTGCGCGACCTCATGGACGAGCCCCTGGCCGTCGTGCGCCCCGACGACGCGCTGCTCGACACGCTTCGCCGCATGGAGCAGCTCGATGCCTGGGCCCTGCCTGTGCTCGACACCGACGGCCGCTACCTGGGTTTCCTGCTCAAGTCCACCATCCTGGCCAACTACCGCCGCCAGCTGCTCAAGGACAGCGGGGATTAGACTTTGAGCTGTTAGCTGAGAGCTGCTGGCTGTTGGCTTTTTTAAGCCCGCATCCGGGGCGGAGCCGTAACTTGCGGCTTTTCCGGCTGCCTGGCTGGCCGACTGCTGACATCCGGCACGAAAGCTAACAGCTGACAGCTCTCAGCTAACAGCTCAAAATCTTGATTTACCTGTTTACCGACGGCTCCTCGCGGGGCAACCCCGGGCCGGGCGGCTACGGCGCCCTACTGCGCTTCGGGGCCCACGAGAAAGAGCTCACCGAGGGCTTCCGCCTCACTACCAACAACCGCATGGAGCTGCTGGCCGTGATTGTGGGTCTGGAAGCCATCAACCGCCCCGAGCTACCCGTCACGGTAGTCACCGATTCGCGCTACGTGGTAGATGCGGTGGAGAAGAAATGGGTGTTCGGCTGGGCCAACAAGGCCGATTTCGGTAAAAAAGCCAACGAGGATTTGTGGCGGCGCTTCATCAAAATCTATAAGCAGCGCACGGTGCAGTTCCGCTGGGTGCGCGGCCACAACGGCCACCCCGAAAACGAGCGTTGCGACCAGCTGGCCGTGCGCAGCGCCACCCGCGGCCCCCTGCTGATTGATGCCGGCTACGAGGCGCTGGGGTAGGGATTAGGGATTAGGGATTAGGGATTAGGAATTAGGAATTAGGAATTAGGAATTAGGAATTAGGGAGGAACGTCATTCTGAGCGAAGCGAAGAATCTCGCGTGCTTTTTCCTAACCCTGACAACTGGCAACTGACAACTGGCAACTGGCAACTGGCAACTGAAAAAATGGCTAATTCCTACTTCCAGTTCAAGCAGTTTCGAATCGAGCAGCAGGCCTGCGCCATGAAGGTGTGCACTGATGCCTGCGTGCTGGGCGCAGTGGCCGCCCTGGAAGATGCGGCGCGGATCCTGGATATTGGCACCGGCACCGGCCTGCTGGCCCTGATGGCGGCCCAGCGCAACCCCACGGCTACCATCGAAGCCGTGGAACTGGATGAGGCGGCCGCGGCGCAGGCCGCGGCCAATTTTGCGGCCAGCCCCTGGAGTGCCCGGCTGCAACTGCACGCGCGGCCCTTGGCGCAATTGGCCGCGGCCCGCCCCCGGCCCTTCGACCATATCATCTGTAACCCGCCCTTCTTCCGCCACGCCCTCCGCTCGCCCGATGCCCGGCGCACCAGAGCCCGCCACGCCGCCGATGACACCCTCAGCTTCGCCGAGCTGGCCCGCTTCGCCGCCGGCTTCCTGTCGCCCGCCGGCCGCCTGACGGTACTGCTGCCCCCACCCGAAATGCAGGAATTCGAGCGCGAGGCGGCCACGGCGGGCCTGTTCCCGACGACCCGGCTCATACTCCGCCACCGCGCCACCAGCAAGCCGCTGCGCCACATCGTAGAATTCGGCCGGCAGCTTAGGCCGGTGCAGCAGCACGAGTTACCGTTGCACGAGCCGGATTCGGAGGCCTATACTGCCTGGTTTCGGGAGCAGCTAGGGCCGTTCTACCTGGCCTTGTAAGCGGCAAATACTGAGTCGCACCGTCCGTTGCCCCTGCTGCTTCATCCGCTGCTCTCAGGCCAGCGGCAGCAGCGAGGCCAGTACTCCAAGCTTTTGCTGGTGAAGCTGGCCCAGCAAATCGGTGGGCAGGCGGGCGAAGTCCGTAGCGGGGTAGTGGCGCAGCACCCGGCCCTCGGCGAGCACCGTTATTTCGTCGCACAGCTCGGTGAGGGAACCCAGCAGGTGCGAGGTAAGCAGGATGCCGGTGCCCTGCTGGCGCAGACGGCGCAGCACTTCCATCAGCAGCAGGTTGGCGCTTAAGTCGAGGCCGTTGAAGGGCTCGTCGAGTACGAGGTAGCGAAACTCCTGCACGAGCAGCGTCAGCAGGGCCAGCTTCTTCTTCATGCCGGCCGAATAGTCTTCGGCGTACTGGTCGAGGGGTAGTTCCAGCAACTCGTTCCAGCCCGCGAGGCTGGGCACCGGCCGGCCGCGGGCCTGCAGGCAGAACTCCACGTACTCGCGGCCGGTGATACGCGGGTAGAAATAGGGCTCGTAGGGCAGCAAACCAGTGCATTCGCGGATGGCCCGACTATCAGTTTCGCGCACCGTGCCCCGGTAGTCGGCGTGCAGGCCGTAGAGGCAGTGCAGCAGCGTGGTTTTGCCCGCCCCGTTGGCCCCCACCAGCCCATGCAGTGTGCCCGGCCGCACCTCCAGGTCGATGCGGTGGAGCACGGTATGCGTGCCAAAATCCTTACCCAACCCTTCGATTGCTAACATATTCAGTTGTCAGTTGTCAGTAGTCAGTTGCCAGAACACCCTATCAACTGGCCACTGGCAACCGGCAATTCTATTCCTTTCGATACTGCTCCAGTTGGCTTCGGCTTTTCAGCAGCAGGCCCAGAAAGCCGGCCAGCAGCAGCGCCAGATACGCCGGGTTGCTGCCCAGCACCGACAGGCCCACCAGCACGGCTCCGGCCTGCGTGAGGCGGCCCAGCGTGGCGTGGGGGTAGAACGCGTATTTGGCCAGCACCACCATCGTCAGGACCACAGCGCACCAGCCCAGTACCAGCGCCGTACCGCCCACCCCGGCTGCTCCGCTGGCCAGCACGGCCGCCAGCGGGGCCACCGTGAGACCAAAATACAGCATCCCCCACCCTACCCGAGCCCGCAGCCACGCGCCCGGTGTGCGCAGGGCCGGCAGCAGCCAGCTCCAGGGTTCGGCCGGGCTGTACGTTTCCAGCGTGAGCAGCAGCCAGGCCAGCACCGCCAGCGCCGGGCCGGTGCTGCCGGCCCGGGTAGCAATGGCCGCTGCCAGCAGCCCCAGCCACGCCAGCCCCAGCGCCGGCCGGTGGCCCACCCTCACCCACTCAAAGGCCACGCTCCGAAACCACGTTGGCCGCCGGGTCCGGCTGGCCGGAGCCGTAGCGGGCGGTACCAGGGCCACGGTGGCCGCAGCAGCCACCGTTAGCAGAGCCGGCCCAACGCGGCCCCACCCCAGTAAAACCAGCGCTACCGGCAGGCTGCCCAGGGCATACTCCACCGCCAGCCAGCCCCGGAATTCGGGCGCGCTAAGGTGCAGAAAAGCTAAATCGAGCCGGCGGCGGTGCAGGCTGAGCACGACCAACGCCACGGCCAGCGGCACGGCCCAGCCCAAGGCCGGATGCGCGGCAGCCGTGAACAGGGCCCGGGCCGCCGCCAACCCCAAAAAGGCACCCAGCATCACCAGCCGCCACCAGCCCAACTCCCGCAACTGCCTACCCAGCAGTCGGGCCCGGAGGCGCAGGTACGGCTTCATTGGCGTCTGGTTTGTCAGGAGGCTATAACTGCTGAACTGCCTGCTTATTGTAGCGCTGCCAGAACGCCCTGCTCTTCTTCCACGAAGACGATGCCGTAATATGCGGCCAACTCGTCCAGAATGGGTTCGTAGAGCTCCGGCAGGGTTGGGATAACCACGCCGCGCTGCCGAAGCTGCCCGGTGGCCAGCCGCCGCACGGCCATGCCCAGCGGCAGGCCCACGGTTTTGGCCATGGCCGTGTGGGTGGCGTCGTCGCCCAGCACCACTACCGACGAATTGCGGCCGTGGCGCTGCCCGTCGAGCTCGTACTCGAACTGGTGCTGCATCACAATCATGTCGCGGTCGGTAGGCGAGAGGGCCCACTTTTCAGTGAGCAGCTTTTCCAGCAACTGGGCCGGCGTGGCGTCGGCCCGGCCTACCGGCACGTCATCAAACAGCCCCAGCCAGCTGAGCTGCTGCATTTCTACCGATTGGGGCGCCAGGCCCAGGTGCGCCGCCACGCGGGCGGCCAACGCCTCGTGCGGGTCCGCGGGCAGCGGCAGGTAGGCGGCCACCAGCTCGGCCCAGGTCAGGTCGGCGGGGTTGCCCAGCTGTACGGCATCGTCGGTGAGGCCCAGGCGCACCAGCTGCTGCCAGGCGGCGCAGTAGCCCGGCCGGCGCAGGGTGCCGCGCAGCATGGTGCGCACGTGCTCCAGGGCGTAGGGGGCGCGGTAACTGAGCGAGTCGCGGTTGGCGTAACCCTCAAACGCACCGAAGCCGGGCACGGCCACGGTTTCGAGGCGCGTAAACAGCTGCTGATACGGAATGAAACGCAGCCGGCCGGCCTCCAGAAACTTGGCCGTGCCCTGGCCGGCCAGCACCACGTTGCGCGGGTTCCAGGTGAACTTGTAGCGCCAGGGGTTGCCGGCCTCCGCCTCGGGTGCCAGCAGCCCCCCGCAGTACGACTTGAACGAGGTAACCCGCCCACCCTGCTGCCGGATTTCGGCCAGCACGCGCATGGCCGACATGTGGTCGAGGCCGGGGTCGAGGCCGCACTCCATGAGCAGCGTAACGCCCGCCGCTTCGGCTTCGGGCCCCAGCGCCCGGATTTCGTCGCTCACGTAGCTGGCCGTGGCCAGGTGGCGGCCGTGCCGCACGCAGGCCCGCGCTACCGGCGCATGAAACAGGGCCGGCAGCATCGACACCACCACGTCGGCTTCGGCTACCAGTTCTTCCAGGCGGTTTTCATCGTGCACATCAAACGGCACGGCCCGGGCATACGCGGCGTGGGCGGCCAGCACCGGCGCCAGGTGGGCCGGCTGCACGTCGGCCACGGTCACCTGCCACCCCTCCCGCGGGGCGTGGTGCAACAGGTATTGAATAAGCGAGGAAGCCGAACGGCCGGCACCCAGCAGCAGAATACGCGACATAAGCAGGTGAGTAAGTGGGGCGGCAAGTTAGGGAAACGGGCAATGAGTGAGCTGGTAAACACTCACCCGGCCATTTATTCCCCGTTTCCGCTAAAAACCCGTACATTCGTCGCCCCTTTTCACTTTCCCGGGGCCGCTTGCGGTACCCGCTTCTTTGCCCGCATGGCCCACACCCTCAACCTGACCATCACGGCCGACGTGCTGGCTACCGAAGCCGACCTGACGCCCGCCGAAGCCGCCACCTGGCAGGCCGCGCAGGCCGCTACCGCAACGTCTTACTCGCCCTACTCCCACTTTCAGGTAGGAGCGGCCCTACTGCTCGACGATGGCACGGTGTTCGGGGGCTCCAACCAGGAAAACGCCGCTTACCCCTCGGGCCTGTGCGCCGAGCGCACGGCCCTGTTTGGGCTGGCCGTGGCGCGGCCGGGGCGCCGCATTGTGGGCATGGCCGTGGCCGCCCGGCCCGCCGGCGGGGCCTTCGGGCCCGCCAACCCCTGCGGGGCCTGCCGCCAGGTAATGGCCGAGTACGAGCAGCGCCAGCAGCAGGCCATTCCGCTGCTGCTGCCGGGCCCCGATGGCAGCATCTACCGCTTCCGCTCCCTCTCCGACCTGCTACCCTTCGGCTTCAACGCCGACGACTTACCCAAGGTGAAATAGAAAGCTGGCAGAAGAAGGAGTTTGATGTTCGGGAGGCCCTGATTGCGTTATTTGCGCCGCGAGGCCCCCGGCACATCAACTCACCAGTTCACCAGTTCACTATTTCACCTCATGGAACACCAGCTTACCGTTGCGCGCACGGCCCGTTATCAGCAGTTGGGCGAGCTATCGGGGGCTACGCGGCGGGTGTGGTTTGTGGCCCACGGCTACGGGCAGCTGGCGGCTTATTTCGTGCGGCACTTTGCCCACTTGGTAGCCGCCGATCCGCATCTGGTGGTGGTGGCCCCCGAAGGGCTGTCGCGCTTCTACCTCAACGGTACCGGCGGCCGGGTGGGGGCCACCTGGATGACCAAAGAGGACCGCCTGGCCGAAATCGACGACTACGTGGCCTACCTCAACCAGCTGGCCGCCGCCATTCTGCCCCGCGCCGCGCCCGATGCAGCCGTTACGGTGCTGGGCTTTTCGCAGGGGGCGGCCACCGTTGGCCGCTGGCTGGCCCGCGCCAACTTCCGGCCGGCGCGGCTCATCCTCTGGGCCGGTGCCTTCCCGCCCGATATGGATTTTTCGGTAGCCACTCACCTGCTGCGCCACCTGCCCGTTACGCTCGTCTGCGGCACCAACGACGAGTTTATCAAGGACGAGGACCTGCGGAAGCAGCGGGAGTTCCTGCGCCGACTGGGCGTTGAGCCCACGTTGCTGCGCTTTGCCGGCACCCACACCCTCGACCGCGAAACCCTGACGGCGCTGGCAGGCTAGAACGCTTATTCCAGCGCAAGCGAAAGCCGGACTAAAGTCACTGAACGATGGTGTCCGTTGGCCTGGTCCGGCTTCCGGCTTTGTTGGAACGACGGCTTTATTCTTTGCGGATAACCGTGGCCGCGCCTTGGGCAGCAGGCAGAATCAGAACCTCGGCAATGTTGACGTGGGCCGGGCGCGTGACCATGAAGGCCAGCAGATCGGCCACATCTTCGGCGCGCAGGGCCTCATAGCCCTGGTACACGCCGGCGGCCCGCTCGGTATCGCCTTTAAAGCGCACCTGCGAAAACTCGGTTTCCACGGCCCCGGGGTTCACCTCGGCCACCCGGATATGGTGGGGCAGCAAATCGAGGCGCATGCCTTTGGTAAGGGCCGCTACGGCCGCTTTCGAGGCGCAGTACACGTTGCCGTTGGCGTAGGTTTCGTGGCCCGCAATGGAGCCGATGTTGATGATATGGCCGGTGTTGCGGCGCGTCATGGCCGGCAGCACAGCCCGGCTCACATAAAGCAGGCCCTTGACGTTGCCATCCAGCATGGCGTCCCAGTCATCGGGGTTGCCCTGCTGAATGGGGGCCAGCCCGTGGGCGTTGCCGGCGTTGTTGATGAGAACATCCACATCGGCAAATTCGGCTGGCAGGCTGGCTACGGCGGCCTCTACGGCGGCCCGGTCGCGCACATCGAACGTGAGCAGGTGCGTGGGCACCTGGTCGCCCAACTCGCGGGCCAGTTCCTGCAGGCGCTCCAGCCGCCGGCCCGTCAGCACCAGCTGAAAGCCCGCCCGGCCCAGCGCCACGGCCGCCGCCCACCCGATACCCGACGAAGCGCCGGTAATAAATGCAGTTTTCATTCTTGAGAAGCTAGAAGTTAGGAGCCGCAAGCTACAGGCTGCAAGCTTTCTTTAGTCAGGTTACCAGCAAAAGCTTGCAGCCTGTAGCTTGCGGCTTGCAGCTCTAAATTACCGCCCCGACCAGATGTTGAGGTAGAGCGTAACGGTATTGCTTTTCATGCTCTGCAGGCTGCGGCTGTACACGTCGTTGGTGCTGGGCACATACAGGTTTTTCAGGCCGTTGGAGAAACGCAGCTCGGGCGAAAACTTGAAGAACGGATAGAACAGGTCGAGCCCCACGCCGTACTCGATGGCAAAGTCGGAGTCGGCGGCCTGCAACAGATTCACGTCGGGATTTTTGCGGCTGCCCCCGATGTTCAGGCTCGGCTTCACGCCCGCAATCAGGTACACCCGCGTATTACGCCGGCGCTCCGATTTCAGCTTGAACATTATCGGGAAATCAACCTGCGTGCTGCCGATTTCCTGGTCCTCAATCTTCTCGGGGTCGTTGGGGTACTGTACCGCGTTCTGCACGTAGCCCTGGTCCTTGAACTCGATGCGCCGGGTCAGAAAGCTCACGCCGGGTGCGAAGGTGAGCGCCCCGTAATTACCCAGCCGCAAATCACCCAGGAAGCCCACCGAAAAGCCCGGGCTGATTATCGAGTTGGCCGACACGTGCTCCTGCCTGGGGTAGCCGGGGGCCTGCTCGATCAGGTAGCGCGAGAAGTTGGGCGCCACGTACAGGCCCAGGTGCAGCGCCCGGTCGTCGTAGCCCACCAGGTTGTCGGAAGTAATCGACTTCACCTGGCCACCGCGGCCGACTTTGGCCCGGCTGCGGCTGGTTTTCTGGGCTAGCGTGCTTAGTGGCAGGGCCAGCACGGCAGCGGCCAGCAGCGTGCAGCGCATTATTTTTGCGCCGTGTAGATGGAGCTGATGCCGAAGGTAAGGGGTTGCCATGCGGGAGAGTTGAAGCCGACTTTACGCAGAATCGCCAAAAATTCCGGGCCGTCCGGGAAAGCCTGCACCGACTCGGGCAGGTAAGTATAGGCGGCGCGGTCTTTGGAAATCAGCTTGCCGAAAACCGGCAGAATGTTCTTGAAATAGAAGTTGTAAGCCTGCTTCATGGGGAAGGCCGTGGGCTTGGAAAACTCCAGTACCACCAGCTTGCCGCCCGGGCGCAGTACCCGTTGCATTTCGGCCAGGCCCTTTTCCAGGTTGGCGAAGTTGCGCACGCCGAACGAGGCCGTCACGGCATCGAACGAGTTGTCTTCGAAGGGCAGGCTTTCCGAGTCGCCCAGCTCCAGCCGGATGCGGTGGCCCAGGCCCTTGGCGGCCAGCTTCCGCCGGCCTACCTCCAGCATACCTTCCGAAATATCCACGCCCGTTACCTGGGCGTCGGGCGTGGCGGCCCGTAGGGTTTCGATGGCAAAATCGGCCGTGCCGGTGGCAATATCGAGAATGCGGGCCGGGCGCAGCTGCCGCAGTTCATCCACGGCCTTGCGGCGCCAGTAAATATCGGTGCCCGCACTCAGGAAGTGGTTGAGGAAGTCGTACTTGCCGGCGATGCTGTTGAACATCTGGGCAACCTGCGACTTCTTGTCGGCGGCGTCATCTTTGTAAGGTACTACGGACATGGCTCGTGGAGCAAGGAACGGCGAAGGGGCGGGCAAAATTGCCTCATTACAACGGCTTTTGCCCAATTATGTTAAAAAAAGGCGGGCCGGGCATACAGCCCGGCCCGCCCGTTTCATCCTGAAAACCGTCGGTTAGTCGTTGTCGGTCTTCACTTTAACCTTGTTGCCTTCGGCGTCTTTGGCCTTGGCATCAATGGTTCCGTCCTTGGTTACGGTCTTGCTTTTCTCGTCGTTCGGGCCTTTGGTTTTCACCTTCACCTTGTCGCTGTCCTCGTCCACCTTGGTTTTCACCTTGGTGCCGTCTTCCAGCTTCACCTTGCTCTTGCCGGGCTGCAGCGGTACGGTTGGCGTAGTGCCCATGCCCATGTTGTCGCCGGTGCCGGTGCTGCCCGAGGGCTTCGGCGCAGGAGCCGGACGGTTCATTTTCGGCATGCCTTCGCCTTCCTTCACAATCACGCGGAAGTCGGTGCGGCGGTTAAGCTGCATGTTCTCCGGCGAATCGTTGGGGGCTACCGGGCGACGCTCGCCGTAGCTTACCGTTACCATGCGGGTTTCGGCAATACCGGCCTTCTTCAGGTAATTGTAGGCCACGTTGGCGCGGTTCTGGCCGAGCACCATGTTGTACTCGTCGGTGTTGCGCGAGTCGGTGTTGCCTTCAATCGAGATGTTGATGCCGGGGTTGGCGGCCAGCAGCTGGCTCACCTTGTTCAGCTCCACAATCGACTCGGGCCGCAGCGTGTACTTGTCGGTGTCGAAGTAAATCGGGTTGATGTTGGCCATGTTGGCCGCCGTCGTATCGATGTAGTTGACGTAGAAGTTCTTCTCGATGACCGTCGAGTCGTTGGTCGAGATGGGAACGGCAAACTCCTGGGTTTCGATGTTCTTACCATCCTTACTCACGGCCACCTGGTAGGTACGGCCCGAAAGCACGCTTACCTGGTACTCGCCCGTGAGGGGCTTGCTTACATCACGGTAGCTCAGGGCCGTTTTGTCGGCCTGGGTGCCACTGAACACCAGCTCGGCACCCGGAATGGCGCTGCTGTCCTGCATGGCCAGCACGCGGCCCCGGATGGTAGCGTTCTTGATGTAGTTGATGGTGTAGATGTCCTTCTCCCCGTAGCCGCCAATGCGGTACGACGACAGGTAGGCGTACGAGCCGTCGGGGCTCAAACGGTAGTAGGTATCGTCGTCGGGCGTGTTGATGGGGTAACCCATGTTCTCGGGCCGGCCCCACTTACGGCCAATCGAATCGTACTCCGACTTGAAGATGTCGTAGCCGCCCATGGTGTTATGGCCCCGCGAGGAGAAGTACAGCGTCTTGCCGTCGCGGCTCAGGTACGGGCTGTCGTCGTCGTAAGGCGTATTGATAGCGTTACCAATCGTCTTGGCCGGGCCCCAGTCGCCGCCGGGTACGCGGGTCGAGAAGTAGATATCAAGCGTGCCGTCCTCCGAGTACTTGGCCGTCGAGAAGTAAATCGTCAGGCCATCGGGCGTGATGTAGGCATCCGATTCGAAGGCCGACGTGTTGATGTTTTTATTCAGGCGCTTGGGCTCGGTCCAGTCGTTGCCGCTTTTCTCCGCGTACAGAATGTCGCCATTCTCGTCGTTGCGGTACATGAGCAGTTTGGTGTCGTTGTCGAACACCTGAATCGAGGCATCGTGGCCTTTGCCGTTGAGCACGCCGCTCAGCGAACGGGGCTTGTCCCAGTTCTCGTCGTCGATGCGGCGGGCTTCGTAAATGTTCTCATAGTACTGGCCGTCGGCAGCCAGCTTCTTGCTGTCTTTGCCTTCGGCGGCCTGCAGTGCCCCCACGCCGCTCATGTTGTCGGAGCGCGAGGTGAAGAGCAGTACTTTATCGTCGTTGGAAATAACGGGGCTGTGCTCCGACCACTGGGTGTTGATAGTCGGGCCCAGGTTCTTAACGAAGATGTCCTTGGGGCTGTTGAACTGCACCTTGGCGTTCTTGCTGTGCTGGATCAGCTGCGCCAGCTCACGCTTGCGCGAGTCCTTGGTTTTGAGCGTAGCGTTGTAGGCCTGGAAGTGGCTGATAGCCTCGTCGAAGTTGTAGTTGAGGTGGTCAACCCGGCCAAGCCAGTACTCCACGTCCTTGGCTACATTCTTCTTCAGGCGCTGCGCCTTGTAGATATAGTCGCTGGCCTTCTCTTTGTCAAAGGACATATAGGCAATACCCGCCCGGAACAGCGCCTGGGCGTTGTTGGGGTCTTTGGCCAGCACCTGCTCATAGTAAGGCAACGAAGCCCGGTAGTTTTCCTGACCGAAAAACTTGTTAGCCGTTTTCAGTTGCTGTCGGGTGCTTTGAGCCAGGGCAGGCTGGGCCATAGCAGTCGTGAGCATGACAGCGCACGAGGCTTTTAATAACCTTCTGACTAAGTTGTCCATTGAGGAGGGATTAGGGAAACGAGGGGTTGCAAGGGAGAAAGTATCGACCGCCAATTACGAAAAGGTCTTTTACGGGTTGCCCCTTATACTGAAAACCGGTAGTAGAGTTGAGAAATAGTGCCCAAAAAAGACACCACAAGCAGTTAGTAACCGCTCGGGTCAGGTTTATTTCGCTCCGCCAGATACCAGACTTTCATGTTAGCGGGCAAAGATATAAATTTTATAATACAGCCTTGGTCTCATCCAATCTCAAGGAAATAAGGCAATAGCGCACAATCAGGTTGGTCAGGCCCGGTAGGTTTACACACTGTTTTGGGGCCGGGGAATGCGCAAATATAGGGCACCCTTGTAAACTACAAGGTTTTTCTTCAAAAAATGATGGGCCCGCCCGGCCCGCCCGGAATATTTATCTTTGTCCTTTCCAATTAATTGCCCCAGATGCTTATTCAGGACGCCAGATTTTTAACGAGCAACTCGCGGGTCGAAGAATGCCCCGCCCCCACGCTGCCCGAGTATGCCTTCATTGGCCGCTCCAACGTGGGCAAGTCGTCGCTCATTAATATGCTCACCAACCAGAAAGGACTGGCCAAAACCTCGTCGCAGCCTGGCAAAACCCAGCTTATCAACCATTTCCTTATTAATGAGGCGTGGTACCTGGTCGATTTACCGGGTTATGGCTACGCCAAAATCAGCAAGGATGCCCGGGCCAAATGGGCGCGCATGATCAACTTCTACCTGCGCCAGCGCCCCAACCTGACCTGCGTGATGGTACTGCTCGACTCGCGCCATGCCCCGCAGGCGGCCGACCTGGAATTCATGGAGCAGCTCGGCACCGAGGGCGTGCCCTTTGTGATGGTGTTCACCAAAGCCGACAAGCAGTCGTCGTCGCGTACGAGCCAGAATGTGGTGCAGTACCTGGAAAAAATGCGCGAAACCTGGGACGAGCTGCCCCTGCATTTTGTTACGTCGGCCGAAGAGAAGAACGGTCGCGACGAGTTGCTGGGCTTTGTGGCCGATACCAATCAGCGCATGGCTACCCAGGCCGGGGCCGACGCCTAAGCTGGCCTCGTTCTTGCAGGCTGCCTCGCCCGTTGCCATAACCGCATCCCTTCCTTTTTCAACTCAATCTTGTTTCTTTTGAAGATGAACAACGCCTTTTTCCTGTTCGGCCTTGGTGGCCTGCTGGCCTTCTCGGCCGCCCCGGCCCTGGCCCAGACGGCCAGCCCGGCCCCGGCCGCGGCCGACGCTGCCCACTCGGGTAAAACCATTCCGGTGGCCGAGTACTACGAGGGCGGCCAGGATGCAATGTATGCCTTCATCAACCAGGAGCTCAAGTACCCCATAATGGCCCGGCGCAACCGTATCCAGGGCCAGTGCATCGTCAGCTTCACGCTCAATACCGATGGCACGCTCTCGGGCATCAAGCTGGTGAAGCAGATTGGCGGCGGCTGCGGCGACGAGGCCCTGCGGCTGGTGAAGCTGCTCAAGTTCAACAAGCCCGACTACGCCGTGCTGACCAGCCTGCCCATCACGTTCAAGCTGTAGCCGGTTTCAAGCCGTACCCAGCCGCGCGGCCGGCCCGTTCGCGGGCGTTGCGTACCTTCGCCTCTTCAACCACTGCTTTTTTTGCTATGCCCTACGACCTGAAGGAAATTGCCGCCATCAGCGGAATGCCCGGTCTGTACCGCCTCGTGCGCCCCACCCGCGCCGGCGTTATCATCGAAGCCCTCAACGACAAGGGCAGCCGCTCGGTAGCCGCCGCCCAGAACAAGGTGTCGCTGCTCCAGGAAATTTCCATCTATACCCAGGATTACGACCAGACGGTGCCCCTGACGGAAGTATTCGACCGCATTCATCAGCAGCACGGCGCCGAGCTGGGCCTGAGCAACAAGTCGAACGACCAGGAGCTGGTGAGCTTCATGGAAGGTATCATCCCGGATTACGACCGCGAGCGGGTGTACCTGTCCGATATCAAGAAGCTGGTGCAGTGGTACAACATTGTAAGCCAGCGCCTCGAATACCAGGCCCCGGCCACTGAGGAGGATAAGGCAACGGAGAATGAAGCAGCCGGGCAGGCCGCCGACAAGGCCCCGGCCCTTCCTGTTGCCGCCGACACTTCGCCCAAGAAAAAAAGCACCAAAAAGGCCGCTCAGCCCGCCGCTGATGAAGCCATGAGCACGGCCGGCATCATTCCGGCCACGGCCGAGGACAACGCCGCCGGCAACCCCGAGGCCCAGCCGGCCAAACCTGCCAAGAAAGCGCCGGCCAAGAAAAAGGCCGAGTAGTCTCAGCAAACACTCTCCACAAAAAAGCGCCGGCGACCCAATGGGCCGCCGGCGCTTTTTTGTGGTTTTCGGGGTCTTCTGGGGTTATCTATTCGGCTTCGGCCGTCTTCATTTCGGCGGCCAGAAACTCCTCGGCCTTCTCTACCATCTCGGTCGAGCCGATGAATACCGGGCAACGCTGGTGCAGCTCGGTAGGCTCCAGCTCCAGGGTACGGCGGTGGCCGTTGCTCGACTTGCCGCCGGCCTGCTCCACAATAAAGGCCAGCGGGTTGCACTCGTACATGAGCCGCAGCTTGCCGTTGGGCACTTTGCTGGTGCCAGGGTACATATAAATGCCGCCCTTGAGCAGGTTGCGGTGGAAATCGGCCACCAGCGAGCCGATGTAGCGGGCCGAGTAATTCTGCTCCTTGCAGTGGGCTACATATTTCTTCATGCCCTCGGAGAAATACTCCGACGTGCCCTCATTCACGGAGTACACGCTGCCCGTGGCGGGGGTCTGAATGTTGGGGTGCGAGAGGAAGAACTCGCCCAGCGAAGGCTCGTAGGTGAAGCCGTTCACGCCGTTGCCGGTCGTGTACACCATCATGGTGCTGGAGCCGTAAATTACGTAGCCGGCCGCCACCTGGTGGGTGCCGGTCTGCATGCAGTCCTGGGCCGTGCCCTCGGTGCCGGTGGGCGATACGCGGCGGTAGATGCTGAAAATCGTGCCGATGCTTACGTTGACATCGATGTTGCTGGAGCCGTCGAGCGGATCGATGGCCACCACGTACTTGCCCTGCACGTTGCCCGTCTGAATCATTTCCTCATCCTCTTCCGAGATGATGGTACACACCTCGCCACCGTTGCGCAGGGCCCGGATGAAGCGAATGTTGGCAATCACGTCGAGCTTCTGCTGCTCTTCGCCCTGCACGTTGCGGTTGCCGTAGGCGCCGGCCACGTCAATCAGGCCCGAGCGGTTGATTTCGCGGTTAACGATTTTGGAGGCCAGCGCGAAATCGCGCAGCAGCTGGCTTAGCTCGCCGGTGGCGTAGGGGAAATCCTCCTGCTTGCGCATGATGAAGCGGTCGAGGGTGGTGCCGACGGGCAGCGCGAGCTTGTCGTGATTGTCCATTAGAAGATGTGGGAAGATGAGATTCGGGGGGAAAGCTCAAAAGTAACCAATTCGGGCCGGCCAAAGCGAATCTTCGCTCGGCTTTTCGCGGCGGCATTGGCGGGGCGGGCGGGCGCGAAGCCGCGCTTCGGCCCTACATTTGGGCCCATGCACGAGTTGAGTCAGCTGAAAGTTTACAAATTTGGCGGGGCCTCGGTGAAGGACGCCGCCGCTATTCGCAACCTGGGCCGCATTGTGGCCGAGCACGGCCGGCCGGGCCCGCTGGTAGTAGTGGTATCGGCGATGGGCAAAACCACCAACGCCCTGGAGGCCCTGTTGCAACTGGCCCACACCGGCCAGCCCTACGCCACCGAGCTGGGGGCACTGAGCAGTTTCCACGCGGCCGTGGCAACCGAATTGGGCCTGCCAGCGGCCGAGTTGCTGCGGGAGTTGCTGGGCGAACTGGAAAGCCGGCTGGTTGCCGCCGCCAACGTTGCTCCTTCTGGTCTGGACCAGCATTACGACCAAGTGGTAAGCTTCGGCGAGCTGCTGGCCACGCGCATTGTGGCCGCGTTTCTGCGGGCCCGCTGGCTCGACTGCCGCCCGCTTATCCGCACCGACGAAACCTGGCGCGAGGGCCGCCTCGACTGGTCCGCCACCGAAGCCGCATTGCAGGCCGCTTTGCCGCTGGCGGAACTGACGCAGGGTCCGCCGGTGGTGACGCAGGGTTTTATCGGCGGCACGGCCGGCGGCCTCACCACCACGCTGGGCCGTGAGGGCTCCGACTTTACGGCCGCCATTCTCGCCTACTGCCTGGGGGCCGAGTCGGTTACCATCTGGAAAGACGTGGCCGGTTTGCTGAACGCCGACCCCAAAATCTTCCCCGATACAGTGCGTTACCCGGAAATCAGCTACCAGGAAACCATCGAAATGGCCTACTATGGGGCCTCGGTCATTCACCCCAAAACCATCAAGCCGCTGGCCGTGCGCGGTATTCCGCTGCTGGTGAAGTCGTTTCTGGCCCCCACGGCCGAGGGCACGCGCATCCACGACTGCCGCCACGGGCTGCTGGTGCCCGCCCTCATCCGCAAAACCGACCAGTGCCTGGTGTCCTTCGAGTCGAAGGAGCTGGACTTTATTTCGGAGGAAAACCTGGAGGTTATTTTTGGAGTGCTGGCCCAGGTGCGGCTGAAAATCCGGCTCATGCAGAACTCGGCCATCAGCTTCTCGGTGTGCCTGGATTTTCTGCCCGACCGCCTCGAACAGCTGCTGGCGCGGCTGCGCGGGCAGTTCACCATCCATTACAATACCGGCCTGGAGCTCTACACCATCAAAAACTACGACACTGCCAGCCTGCAACGCCTCACGGCCGGCCGCGAGCTGCTGCTGGAACAGCGCACCCGCCAGACGTTCCAGTTCGTGTGCCGGGCGGGGTAAGAGGAAGTAAAAAACCGGAGAAGCGCCTGTCATCCTGAGCGCAGCGAAGGACCTACTTACGGTAGCACGAGTTGTTGTAGCGTCTGTGTCACCGTAAGAAGGTCCTTCGCTCCGCTCAGGATGACAGTATATTTGCCCTTGTTAGTACTCCAGAATCTTTCCTTATGACTCCCGAATTCATTCTCGTAACGCCCCAGGCGCGGCCCCAGGTGGCCCTGATTCAGCTCAACCGGCCCAAGGAGCTCAACGCCCTCAACCTGCAACTGATGCAGGAAGTGGCCGCCGCCCTCCAGCAGCTCGACCAGGACCCCGAGGTGCGCGTTATCGTGCTCACGGGCAACGAGCGGGCCTTCGCCGCCGGCGCCGACATCAAGCAGATGGCCGGCCGCACGGCCATCGACATGCTGCTGATTGACCAGTTCAGCATCTGGGACCAGATCCGGCGCACCACCAAACCGCTGATAGCGGCCGTGTCGGGCTTTGCGCTGGGCGGCGGCTGCGAGCTGTGCATGACCTGCGACATGATTGTGGCTTCGGAAACGGCCAGGTTCGGGCAGCCGGAAATCCGCATTGGCACAATGCCGGGCGCGGGCGGCACCCAGCGCCTGACGCGCGCCATTGGTAAGGCGCGGGCCATGGAAATGGTGCTCACCGGCGAGCCCATGAGCGCCGACGAAGCGGCCCGCCACGGCCTCGTGAACCGCGTGGTGCCCGTGGGCCAGTACCTGGAGGAAGCTTTCCGGCTGGCTGCGAGCATCGCCAAAATGTCGCCGGTAGCGGCCCGCCTGGCCAAGGAATCCGTCAACCGCGCTTTTGAAACCCACCTGGATGAGGGCCTGCACTTCGAGCGCAAGAACTTCTACATGACCTTCGCCTCCGAAGACCAGAAGGAAGGCATGGCCGCCTTTGTGGAAAAGCGCCCGGCGGAGTTCAAGGGGCGGTAATTGGGTGAGGAGGTGATGGGGGGATGGAGTGATGGGGCGGGAAAAGAGACGGGTCATTGCGAGCGGAGCGAAGCAATCCGTTTGTACAAAATGACAAGCCCCGAGAAGCGCAAAGTCTCTAACGCCAGCACTGACGCCAGGACCTGACGCATTACGAGGCTCAGCACGTTGCTCCCCCGGATTGCTTCGCTTCGCTCGCAATGACACTACATTCCCTCCTCACCTTATTACCCCATCACCCCATTACCCCCGCAGATGAAACAATTTTCCCTTCGCAACGCTTATAGCTCTATCTTTGCGGAGAATCATTCTTATCTGTGTCCATTCACCCCCATCATCAACCGGCTCCCACGCCCGAGCAACTCCAGCAGCAACTGGCCGAGGCTGGGTTGCGGGCCACCCGCCAGCGGCTCCTGATTCTGGAGAGTCTGCTGGTGCTGCCCGGCCACCCCACGGCCGAGCAGGTGCACCAACGCGTTACGGGGCAGCTGCCGTCGGTTTCGCTGGGCACCGTGTACAAGGCGCTCGATTCGTTCGTGGCGGCCGGCCTTACCCGCCGGGTGGCCTCAGCCGAGGGCTCGCGCCGCCGCTACGACGCCGACTGCACCGAGCATCACCACTTGGTATGCGCCGATACGCAGGAAATCATCGACTACTGCGACCCGCAGCTGGATGAGCTCATCCGGGGCTTTTTTGCGGCCAAAGGGTTGCCGGGCTTCCAGGCCCACTCCTTCTCGCTGCACGTAACCGGCAGCCGCGTGGCCGACCCGCCCACCGCCGATTCGGCCCAGCAGTCGGCCTGACGGCTGGTGCCGGCGCGGGTCTTTTCAAACGACTTTTTTTGACTTGCCGCCCAATTCGGGTGGCAGTCAACGTACGGGCTTACGGGTCCGATTTTCTTGTAATTCACATTCAACCTTAATCACAAAACATGGCAGTTCTCGTTGGTAAACGCGCTCCTTCTTTCAAAGCCACCGCCGTTATCGATGGCGAGTTCGAGGAGGATTTCTCCCTCGACCGGTATTTGGGCAAGAAGCACGTCATTTTCTACTTCTACCCCGCCGACTTCACCTTCGTTTGCCCTACCGAAATCATCGCCTTTGAAGACCGGCTGGCCGATTTCGAAGCCAAAGGTGTAGCCGTAGTGGGCTGCTCGACCGATACGCACTTCTCGCACTTCGCCTGGCTGCAAACGCCTCGCGACAATGGCGGCATCGAGGGCGTAACCTACCCGCTGGTGGCCGACGCTACCAAAACCATTGCCTCCAACTACGACGTGCTCGGCGGCCACTACGATTACAACGAAGCCGGCGAAATGACCTTCATCGGCTCGCCCCTGGCCTACCGCGGCCTGTTCCTGATTGACAAAGACGGCATCGTGCGCCACCAGGTGGTAAACGACGGCCCGCTGGGCCGCAGCATCGACGAAGCCATGCGCATGGTGGACGCTTTGCAGTACTTCGAGGAGAAGGGCGAAGTGTGCCCCGCCAACTGGGAGGAAGGCAAAGAGGCCATGCAGGCCACCCGCGAGGGCGTTGCCAGCTACCTCGGCAAGCAAACGGTGAAATAGTGCGGTGGTGAGATAGTGCGTTTGATGTTCGAAAGACCTGCCGGCGCAAATGGCGCATATAGGCCCTCAAAACGTCAAATTCACCATCTCACCATTTCACCATCTCACTTCTCCAGGTAGAAGCCTCCATCCGGTTGGGTGGGGGCTTTTTGCTTGATAGTGGGGCGAAGGGCGTACTTTTGTAGTGGGCCGCCTCGCGCTGCCTGATTTGTTTGCCTCCTTTCCTTCGTCTTGCGCTTACTGTATTCCTTCGGCCTGCGTTTGTATGCCCTGCTGCTGCGGCTGCTGAGCCCGCTTGTGCCCAAGGCCGCCGCCTGGACGGCCGGGCGGCGCGGGCTGCTGGGCCGCATCCAGGGGGAACTGCGCCACGAAACCGCCCCGCGCGTGTGGTTTCACTGCGCCTCGCTGGGCGAATTCGAGCAGGGCCGGCCGCTGATGGAGGCCTACCGCGCCGAGTATCCCGGCCACAAGCTGGTGCTCACGTTCTTCTCGCCCTCGGGCTACGAGGTGCGCCACAACTGGCCCGGCGCCGACTACGTGTTCTACCTCCCGCTCGATACGGCCGCCAATGCCCGCGCCTTCCTCGATGCGGTGCGGCCCCGCCTGGCCGTGTTCGTGAAGTACGAGTTCTGGCATTACTTTCTGCGGGAATTGCAGCGCCGGGATATTCCGGCTATCTGCGTGTCGGCCATCTTCCGGCCCGAGCAGGTATTCTTCCAGCCCTGGGGCAGATTTTTTCGCCGTATTCTGGGTTCCTTCACGCACATTTTCACCCAAAACCAGGCCTCGGCCGAGCTGCTGCGCGGCGCCGGCCTGAACCAGGTGAGCGTGGCCGGCGACACCCGCTTCGATACGGTGGTGCGCACGGCCCTGGCCCCGCCCCGCTCCCTGCCCCTGGTTGAGGCGTTTACCGAAGACTGGTGCCCGGTGCTGATTGTGGGCAGCAGCTGGCCCGAAGACCTGGCCATCCTCGCGCCTTTATTGCAGCAGTACCAGCAGGAGATGCGCTTTATCGTGGCGCCCCACGAAATCAACGAAGCCAGCCTGCGCCGGGTAGAGGCCGCGCTGCCCGGCCTGGTGGTGCGCTACTCGCAGGCCGAGGCCGCAACCGTGGCCCAGGCCCGGCTCCTGCTCATCGACAACGTGGGCCTGCTGAACTCGCTCTACCGCTTCGGCCATTTTGCCTACATCGGCGGGGCCTTCGGTAAGGGCCTGCACAACACGCTGGAGGCCGCCGCCTTCGGCCTGCCCCTGTTTTTCGGCCCTACCTACCACAAGTTTCAGGAGGCCCAGGACCTGGTGGAGCTGCATTGCGCCTTCCCGGTGAATTCGGCCGACGAGCTGCTCAAGGCTTTCGGCTTGCTCTATTACCGCGAAGAAGCCCGCCTACAGGTACAGGACCTCAGCCTCGACTACGTGCACGACCACAGCGGCGCTACAAGCAAAATTATGCGCTGGGTAGCGGTGAATGAGCCAATGAGCGACTCGGTGAATGAGTAATTTTACCTGCCCTCCTTCATCTGACATCCGCGGAGCGAAGGACCTATACGGAAGCCAACACCAGATAATGGCTTGTGTATAGGTCCTTCGCAAGCTCAGGAGGACAGTATCTTTGTCGTTCTCGAACCCTTTCACTCATTCACTGAGTCACTCATTCACCGCTTTCATGACCGGAATTATTGTTAGATCGACGGGCTCGTGGTACGTGGTGCGCGAAATCAGCACCGGGCAGTTCCACCATTGCCGGCTGCGGGGCAAGTTCAAGAACCAGGGCCTGAAAGTGAGCAACCCGCTGGCCGTGGGCGATGAGGTGGAATTTACGGTGGAGGAGCAGACCGAAGGCGCGGGCGTGATTCACCACATCGCGCCGCGCCGCAACTACATCATCCGCCGCTCGGTGCACAAAACCGAGCACGCCCACATCGTGGCCGCCAACCTCGATCAGGCCCTGCTGGTGGTTACGCTGGCCTCGCCGGCCACTTCGTTTGGCTTCATCGACCGGTTTCTGGTAACGGCCGAGGCCTACCACATTCCCGTGCGGCTGCTCTTCAATAAGGCCGACCTCTACGACGATGACCTCAACGACTACCTAGGCCAGATTCAGCAGCTTTACGAAAGCCTGGGCTACCCCGGCCTGCGCTGCTCGGCCCACACCGGCGAGGGCCTGGCCGACGTCGATGCCCTGCTCGACGGCCGGGTGTCGCTGCTCTCGGGCCACTCGGGCGTGGGCAAAAGCACGCTCATCAACGCCCTGGTGCCCGACCTCGACCTGAAAACGGCCGAAATCAGCCAGTTCTCCGACAAGGGCGTGCACACCACCACCTTCGCCGAAATGCTCGAAGTGCGCCCCGGCACCTACCTCATCGACACACCCGGCATCAAGGAGCTGGGCCTCGTGGATATGAAAGCCGGCGAGCTGGCCCACTACTTCCCCGAAATGCGCGCCCTGCTGAACCAGTGCCGCTACCACAACTGCCAGCACCTGCACGAGCCCGGCTGCGCCGTGCGCGAAGCCGTCGACAAGGGCCGCATTGCCCTGCCCCGCTACGACAGCTACCTGAGCATGCAACAGGCCGACGACAACCGGCGGTGAGCTGTTAGCTGGAAGAACGTCATTCCGAGCGAAGCGAAGAATCTCGCGTGAAGTCGTCAGCATAAACTGACAACATCAGCCCGGGAGATTCTTCGCTTCGCTCGGGATGACGTTCTTTCTTACCGCCAGACCGGCACCAACAAAAAGCGCCGGCCCGTAATGGGCCGGCGCTTTTTTCATGAATACCAGAACGAAAGCTAACAGCTCTCAGCTAATGGCTAACAGTTTAAAAATCAAACGTCAATCTTGGCGTACTTGGCGTTCTTTTCGATGAAGTCGCGGCGGGGAGCAACCTCGTCGCCCATCAGCATCGAGAACAGGTGGTCGGCCTCGGCGGCCGATTGAACCGTTACCTGCTTGAGCGAACGGGTGGAGGGCTGCATGGTAGTGCTCCAGAGCTGCTCGGCGTTCATTTCGCCCAGACCCTTGTAGCGCTGCACGTTCACGGTTTCGGGCTTGCCCCGGCCCAGTTCCTCCTGGGCGGCCACACGCTCCTCCTCGGTCCAGCAGTAGCGCTCCTCCTTGCCCTTCTTCACCAGGTAAAGCGGCGGCAGGGCAATGTAGATGTAGCCCCGGTCCACCAGCTCGCGCATATAGCGGAAGAAGAAGGTCAGGATCAGCGTCCGGATGTGCGAGCCATCGATGTCGGCGTCGGTCATGATGATGACCTTGTGGTAGCGCAGCTTATTGATGTTAAGCGCCTTGGAGTCGGCCTCGATGCCTTTTTCCGGGTCGGCGGCGACGCCGAAGCTCACGCCCAGGGCCGTAATCATATTCCGGATTTCCTCGTTTTCGAGGATGCGATGCTCCTGGGCCTTCTCTACGTTGAGGATTTTACCCCGCAGCGGCAGAATAGCCTGGAAGGCGCGGTTGCGGCCCTGCTTGGCCGTTCCACCGGCCGAGTCGCCCTCTACCAGGTAGATTTCGCAGATTTCGGGGTCCGATTCGGAACAGTCGGCCAGCTTGCCGGGCAGCGAGGTAGAGCCGAGCACGGACTTGCGCTGCACCATTTCGCGGGCCTTGCGGGCCGCAATCCGGGCCTTGGCCGCCAGAATCACCTTCTCGACGATGATGCCGGCTTCCTTGGGGTTTTCCTCCAGGTACTGGGCCAGAATTTCGCCTACCACGGTGTTCACCGCGCCGTTTACCTCATTGTTGCCGAGCTTGGTTTTGGTCTGGCCCTCGAACTGGGGCTCCTGCACCTTCACCGAAATAACGGCTGTAAGCCCCTCGCGGAAGTCCTCACCCGAAATCTCCACCTTCGCCTTCTCCAGCTTGCCCGACTTGTCGGCGTAGGCCTTGAGCGTGCGCGTGAGGGCCGAGCGGAAGCCGGCCACGTGGGTACCGCCCTCGTGGGTGTTGATGTTGTTGACGTAGGAGAAGATGTTCTCCTGGTACGAGTCGTTGTACTGCAGCGCCACCTCCACGGGCGTGCTCCCCTTCTCGCTGATTACGTGAATGGGCGCCGGCATAAGGGCGTGGCGCTCCGTACCGTCGAGGTACTGCACGAACTCGGCCAGGCCGCCGGTCGAGTAGAACTCTTCGCCCCGGAACTCGGCCCCGTTCTCGCCGGGCTCGCGGCGGTCGGTGAGCGTGAGGCGGATGCCGCTGTTCAGAAACGACAGCTCGCGCAGGCGCGAGGCAATGGTGGCGTACTTGTATATGTGCTCGGTGAAGATGCTGGCATCGGGCAGGAACTCCACCTGGGTGCCGTGCTCGTCGGTGGTGCCGATTTCGCGCACCGGGTACTGGGGCGCCCCGATTTTGTATTCCTGCTCGTACACTTTGCCGTTGCGGCGTACGGTCACTTTCAGGTCCTCGCTGAGCGCGTTCACGCAGCTCACGCCCACGCCGTGCAGGCCGCCCGATACTTTGTAAGAGTCCTTATCGAACTTGCCGCCGGCGTGCAGCACCGTCATGACCACTTCGAGGGCCGAGCGGCCTTCCTTCTCGTGGAAATCGACGGGGATGCCGCGGCCGTTGTCGCGGACGGTGACGGAGTTGTTTTCGTTGATGGTAACGTGAATCGTGTCGCAGTGGCCGGCCAGGGCTTCGTCGATGGAGTTATCGACCACCTCCCACACCAGATGGTGCAGGCCCTTGATGCCGGTGTCGCCGATGTACATCGACGGGCGTTTGCGCACGGCTTCGAGCCCTTCGAGTACCTGAATGCTATTGGCCGAATACTCAGCCGGGGCTACTTTTTCAGTGATTTCGCTCATGTTGCAAATGAAGGTTCAGCGCGGAGTGCGTAAGTAGGCAAAGATACCGAAAAAATCCGGTTTTTGCCAGCGCCGGGGCCGGTTTTGCCTGGTCATACGGGGCACAAAAAAGCCTGGCTTCCGGGGGCGGAAACCAGGCTTTTCAATAGCGTTAAGCCCTTATTACTGCACCTGCGCCCGCAGCTGGCTCACGCCGTTACGCGACTCCAGCTTCACCTGGTAGATACCGGCTTTCTCGGCGCTCAGGTCGAGCAGAATTTCGGCTCCGCGCGAGGCATCGAGGGCACGACGCTGCACCTGGCGGCCCAGCGCATCGAACACCGTAAGCGTGGCGGCTCCGGTGTGGGCCGAGGTGGGCCACTGCACCCGGAACTGACCGTTGGTACTGGGGTTGGGGCTGAGGCTGGCACCCAGTACCAGGGTGGCTCCGCGCGCGCCCAGCACAGTGCTGGCTAGCTTATTGGCTCCCGTTCCGGTAGCCGTTATGTTCCCGCTCCACACGGCCGTGGGGCTGGCCGCATCTACAAATAAATGGTCGATTTCGCTCTCGATCTTAATCCAGGTCTTGCCGTTGTCCTGGCTGTACGATGAGCCCTGGTCGCTATTGCCCAGGTCGAGGCCCACCGACAGGTAGTTGCCGTTGCCGGGTACCCGCACCAGGCCAAAGCCGTGCAGCGGGCCGGTGTAGGCGAGCTGGGTCCAGGTGGCGCCGCCGTCGGCACTGCTGAAGAGCTGGTGCTGGGCGTCATCGGCCGAGGGTACCACTGCCAGCCCGTTCAGCTCGTCGCGGAAAGCAATGCTGCCCACCGGGTTATCGGTGTTGCCCACCTGCTTGGTCACCTGCCAGGTTACGCCCCGGTCTTTCGAGCGGAAGATGTCGCCCTCGTTGTTGGGAAACCAGATGGAGTTGCCCACTGCGGCGGGCGGATAATAGGTACCGTATTCATCGGTGCTGCCGGTGGGCACTTTGGCCGAGCGGGTCCAGGTGGTGCCTCCGTCGGAGGTATAATAGATTTCCAGGCCACCACCGTTGCGGCCGTCCACGTCACCCATAACCATGCCATTGGTGGCATCGAAAAAATGAACCGTATTGGGGTAACTATCGGCCTCGCTGAACATTACGGCCGTAGACTGCACCACCCAGGTTACTCCCCCATCGGTAGTTTTCAGCACCCGACCGCCACCGCTGGCAGTGCGGAAGGTGGATACCCAGGCGGTGGAAGCACTAATGGCCGAAATGCTGGTGAGCGTTTCGGTGCTGGCTACCCCGGTTACGTTTCTTACCGTCCAGGTTTTGCCCCCATCCAGTGTAAGCGCCACCTGGTTGGTGCGCACGTTGGCTGAATTGGGAGCCAGCAGGGCGCTCGACATTGCCCAGGCCGTGTTGGTATCCACGGCATCGGTGTAAACGGCCGCGGCCAGCGGCTGCGCGAAGTTGAATGGCTGGGCTACCCACTGGGCCTGCGCGGTGGCAGAAGTCAGCAACAGACCGGCAACAAGTTGTACAACTATTTTCATGTGGAAGGGTGAATGGGTGAAAAAGATGGAAGGTGTAATGTCAATAAGAACATTTCCCGGATCGAACTGCCGGGTTAACGGACCGCGTAGAGCCAGGCATCAATATAGTATCATTTTTATAAAAAATCATTTGATATGATGGCATTCTCGTCGCGAAACGGCATAGCTGCGAGCATTCCCCCCACCTGGCCTGTCTCCATAGAATGCCAAACGCCCGCTGTTACAGCGGGCGTTTGGCATTCTATGGAGCATTCTACTGGAAAGTCCGGAGAACAGCCAGACGGCACCCCGGGCCGACCGTTAAAACGGCGGCGGGCCGTCGTCGAAGTTGCTGCGCGGGAAGGGCTGAGCCGGAGGTGGCGAGTCGTTGTTGATGCGCGAGCCCAGCCGGATGGTATTGGGCGCGAAGCCGCCGGACTGGTCGTCGTCGAAGGTGCTGGTGGGAAATGAGCTGGGGTTGAAGCCATCATCGAAGCCGCCACCGCCGTCGAGGTCGGCGAACTTGGTGAACTTGCCGATGAATTTGAGCTGCACGGTTTCCAGCGAGCCGTTCCGGTGCTTGGCGATGATGACCTCGCCCGTGCCCTGGGTGGGGTTGCCCATTTCGTCCTCCGTGATTTTGTAGTACTCGGGGCGGTAGAGGAAGATCACCATGTCGGCGTCCTGCTCAATCGAGCCCGATTCGCGCAGGTCACTGAGCTGGGGCTTTTTGTCGCCGCCGCGGGTTTCCACCGAGCGTGAGAGCTGCGAGAGAGCCAGCACGGGCACGTTCAGCTCCTTGGCGATGCCCTTGAGGGCCCGCGAGATACTGGCAATTTCCTGTTCGCGGTTGCCGCCGCCCTTGCCGTCGGTGTTGCCGGTCATCAGCTGCAGATAGTCGATGATAATCATCGAAATATCGTGGTGGGCCTTGAGGCGGCGGCACTTGGTGCGCAGCTCCCGGATGCTGAGGCCAGGCGTGTCGTCGATATAAATCGGGGCCGACGAAAGGTTGGAAATCTTGTGGTTGAGCTGGGCCCACTCGTGGTCGGCGAGGTTGCCCTTCTTGATTTTCTCCGAGTCCAGCTCCGCCTCGGCCGAAATCAGACGATTCACGAGCTGCAACGACGACATTTCGAGCGAGAAGATGGCTACCGGTTTCTTGAACTCGACGGCCGCGTTGCGCATGGCCGAGACCACGAAAGCCGTGTTGTGGGTTACGGTGCAGTCGGCGAGCAGAAACAGTCGGTTGCCGTCGATGCTGAAGCCGTAGTAGTCGTCCTCCTTGTCGAACTCCACCGAAATGCCCGTCATCCGCCAATCGACCACCGAGGCCCAGGGCTGGGCCTTTTTGCGGGCCACGCGCACCGGCACGCAGTTGATGTCGCCGTAGATGCGCACCCGGTACACCTCGCTCTCGTAGCCAATGGCGCTGATGGCGGCGCGCTTCTTTTTCAGCGAGGTGCGGAAGCCCAGCGAGTCGGCCAGAAACTTGATCTGGCGGGCCAGGCGGTGGTTTTTCTGGGTGATTTCGTAGCCGTTGCTCACCGGGTCGAGGTGGCCGTCGGAGTCGATAAGGCCGGCCAGCAGCAACAGACGATTTTCGCGGCTGTTGCTGAGGTAGGCCTGCGGGATGTGCTTGTTGCCGAGCAGGTTCAATTGGCGCAACTCATCCTGCACCGAATACTGGGTCAGGCTGCCGCCCTGCCGGCCGCGGGTTATGCCGTAGCTGTTGCAGCGTTCCGCTACTACGCCCACCGTTACCTGCATGTCCAGCGTGGCGGCGTACTCGTGCAGGTAGGCAATAATTTCGGGGTCCTGGCCCGTGATGCGGCAGTTGTCCGAAGCCCCATCGCCCAGCCATACGCCCAAGAAATAAGGGTCCAGGGGCACCTGCTGGGCCGCGTACTCTACGGGCACCTTGTAGCCTTTGTAGTTCGAGCGGAACTTGGGGCTCTTTTTCAGCCAGTCGCGCACCTCGATGTTGAGCACGTCGCCGTGGCGGTGGGGCCCCTCGTTGCGGCTGCGCTTGAGCGAGAGAATGTGGCTTTCGTTGACGCGGTAGGCCTCGCCCTTGTTCTGGCGCACCCAGTACATATTCTCCCGGCCCCGGGCAATGCTCAGCACCCGGCGCGGGGTCGAGTCGTCGCCCATCAGCAGCTCGCCCTCACACACGTCTTCCACGTTGCGGAGCGTGCCATCAAACATGAGCACTTTAGTGCCCCGCCCTAGGCACTTGCCCATGCCTGGCCGAGCCGCAATAATCACCAAATCAGATGGTTGCCAGCCGCTCGTAACCCGGTCGAGGGCCGAGAAGCCGGAGGGCACGCCGGTGAGGCCGTCCTTCTGGTCCTTCTTTTCTTCCAGCTCCTTGATGGCCTTGCCCATCAGGCTGCGCATGTCGTCGAAGTTCTTGCGGATGTTCGACTCCGACACCTCGAACAGCGCCTGCTCGGTGGAGTCGAGCAGGTTGAACACGTCGGTCGTGTCCTCGAAGGCGTCGCGCTGGATGGTGCTGGCAATATTGATGAGCTCCCGCTTGATGGCGTTTTCGGTGATAATGCGGGAGTGGTACTCGATGTTGGCCGCCGAGTTGACCTTGAACGTGAGCTGGGCTACGTAGTGCGTGCCGCCGGCCGCTTCCAGCTCGCCCATCTCGCGCAGCTCGTGCGTGACGGTGAGAATGTCTATCGGCTCCGACTTGTCGAACAGATTCAGGATGGCCTTGAAGATGCGCTGGTGGCCGTCTTTGTAGAAGCTCTGGGGCTTGAGGATGTCGATGACGGTGGTCAGGGCGTCCTTTTCGAGCATGAGCGCGCCCAGCACGGCGGCCTCCAGCTCCAGGGCCTGGGGCGGCAGCTTGCCGGCCGGCCCGCCCTGGGGCAGGTGGGCCGGGCGGCTGTTCCAGGCCGCTTTAGCCCTTGAACCTGCTTGTTTGAGGCGGTCATCCATCCGGTCGTTCATCTAAAAAAATACACTACAAGGTAAGCACACCGGACGAGTTTCGCGACGGGTATTTTCGCGGCCGGCAGTCCGGCCCGGCGCAACCGTTCGGTCAAAGGGCTACAAAGCTAACGGCTGGGCCTTACAATCCGGGAGCGACCACAAAGGTTTCTTTTGGGACGGGGTTTAGAGGGCTGAAGGGCTGGAAAAAAGGGCGTCATTCTGAGCGAAGCCGAAGAATCTCTACCGCTTCGTTGCATTCATTCTGGATTAGCACTGCGGTAGAGATTCTTCGACTATGCCTTCGGCTTCGCTCAGAATGACAAAACCTAAATCAAGTCTCCCCCCTATTCCCTCACCAAACGCCGCCGACGGCCCAAAACCCCAAACTGCTACCTTTGGGCCCTACTTTTCTATACCTATGGCTTCTGCTGCTCCTTCTTCGCTCCACCGCCTGCATTTGATTGCCACCGGCGGCAGCATTATGCACAACCTGGCGCTGGCCCTGCACCAGCGCGGCGCCCATGTAACCGGCTCCGACGACGAGATATTTGAGCCCGCCAAGAGCCGGCTGGCGGCGGCCGGGCTGCTGCCCGAGGCCGAGGGCTGGTTTCCGGAGAAAGTCACGGCCGACCTCGACGCGGTTATCGTGGGCATGCACGCCCGCCCCGACAACCCCGAGCTGCTGCGGGCCCAGGAGCTGGGGCTGCGGGTGTACTCGTTTCCGGAGTTTATCTACGAGGCCTCCCGCGACAAGCAGCGCATCGTCATTGGCGGCTCGCACGGCAAAACCAGCATCACCTCGCTGATTCTGCACGTGCTGCGCTACCACGGCCGGCAGTTCGACTACGCCGTGGGCGCCCAGCTGGAGGGTTTCGAGCTGATGGTGCAGCTCACCGATGAGGCGCCCATCATCATCATCGAGGGCGACGAGTACCTGGCCTCCCCCATCGACCGGCGGCCCAAGTTCCACCTCTACCAGCACCACATCGGCGTTATTTCGGGCATCAGCTGGGACCATATCAACGTGTTTGAGACCGAGGAAATCTACCGCGAGCAGTTCAAGATTTTCGCCGACCTCACGCCCAAGGCCGGGGTGCTGATTTACGACCGCGACGACGAGCAGACCCAGCTGGTAACCGTGCCCAGCAACCCCGACGTGAAGTACATCGGCTACGGCCCCCACGACAACGTGGTGCGCGACGGCCAGACTTTCTTGGTGACCAAGAAGGATGAACAGGTGCCGGTGAAGATATTCGGGGCCCACAACCTGCGCAATATTTCGGCGGCCAAGGAGGTGTGCAAGCAGCTCGGCATCAAGGGCAAGGAGTTTTACGAGGCGCTGGGCTCGTTTAAGGGCGCGGCGCGGCGGCTGGAGCTGCTGCGCGAGGGTGCAGATTCGGTGGTGTACAAGGATTTCGCCCACGCCCCGAGCAAGCTTAAAGCCACGGCCACGGCCTTTAAAGCGCAGTTTCCCAAGCGTCGGCTGGTGGCCTGCCTGGAGCTGCACACCTTCAGCTCGCTCAACCCCCAGTTCCTGCCCCAGTACGCCCACACCTTCGATGCGCCCGACGTGGCCGTGGTGTACTTCAACCCGGCCGTGCTGGCCCACAAGCGCCTGCCGGCCCTGCCGCCCGAAGCCGTGCAGGCCGCCTTCCGGCGGCCCGACCTGCGCGTGTTCACCGACAGCGCCGAGCTGGCCGACTTCCTGCACCAGCAGAACTGGACCGATACCAACCTGCTGATGATGTCGTCGGGCACCTTCGACGGGCTGGACCTGGGGCAGTTGGCCGAAGAGGTAGTGAGGTAAGTCCGCACGATGTAGAGACGCAGCCTTGCGTCTCTACATCGTGCGGACTCTCTTGTTCCGAAAACCAAAAAGCGCCGGCCAATTTGGCCGGCGCTTCTGTTTTCCAACGACGTTGAAAAAAATTACTTCGCCAGGGGCAGAATAACGCCGTCGATGACGTGGGTTACGCCGTTGCTCGAAATTACGTCGGCTACCTGCACGGTGGCGGGGGCGTCTTTGCCGTTGCCGACCATTACCACACCGTCTTTCACCATCACCTTCAGCTTCTCACCGTTCACGGTGGTCAGCTCCTGGCCGTCCTTCAGGTCCTGGGCCACGAGGCGGCCGGGGATGACGTGGTAGGTGAGTATGGCGGCCAGCTTCTCTTTGCTTTCGGGCTTGAGCAGGCCGGCCAGCGCGCCGTTGGGCAGCTTATCGAAGGCGGCGTTGGTGGGGGCAAATACCGTGAACGGGCCGGGGCCGGAGAGCGTCCCGTCGAGGCCGGCGGCCTGCACGGCCTTCACGAGCGTGCTCACGCTGGACGCCATTACGGCGTTCTGCACGATGGTATTGGTAGGCAGCATCGCCACGCCATCCACCATCACACCCTCGGGCTTGCCCATGCGGGCGTCGTCGGCCATCATAGCCGTCGAATCGACGGTGGTGGCGGTGGTAGTGTCGGTGGTGGCGGTGGTGGTTTCGGTTGTGGTAGTGTCGCCGCAGCTGGCGAGGCCGAAGCTGAGGGAACCAGCGGCCAGGAGGGCTAGAGTAGAGGAGCGCAGAAGCTTGTGCATAAAAGAGAAAAAGGGAGAAAAGGGACTGCTGCCACCTTCCGGTGGCGCTTACGGACCTACGAACCATTAGCGCAACCGGATGTTTGGCCGCCCGCTAAATTCCTACCTTTGCGCGGCCGGCGGCAACCCGCGCCGGCCGGGGGCGTAAGGCCCCTGAGATTCCCTTTCCACCCCGTATTTCCATTGATCATTTCCACAGCCAACTCCATGAAAACTGCCGAAATCCACACCAGCAAGGGCGTTATGAAGGTTGAGTTCTACGACCAGGACGCGCCGAACACGGTGAAAAACTTCACCGACCTGGCCCAAAAAGGCTTCTACGACGGCCTCAAGTTTCATCGCGTCATCCCCAACTTCGTGATTCAGGGCGGCTGCCCCAACTCGCGCGACGGGGCCAAGGGCAGCCCCGGCACCGGCGGCCCGGGCTACAAAATCGACTGTGAGCTCAACGGCGACCACCAGTACCACGAGCGCGGCGCCCTGAGCATGGCCCACGCCGGCCGCAACACCGGCGGCTCGCAGTTCTTCATCGTGCACTCGCGCGACAACACGGCCCACCTCGACCGCAACCACACCGTGTTCGGCAAAGTAGTAGAGGGCCTCGATATCATCGACCAGATCAAGGCCAACGACGAAATCGAGAAGATTGTGGTGAGCGAGCAGGCCTAAGCCGGCCCGTTGCCCCAACTCACTTCCCCCAAAATCCCCCGCTTGCTGCTGCAGGCGGGGGATTTTTTTGCAGTGAATCCGTGGTAGGCGCGGCGCGGCCACAACTCCACCGTAAGCGCCGCGTACACTTCAGGGCAGCTTGCTTTTTAGCTGTCTTTTTTCTTCGATATGACCATTTCCATCCATACCCCCCGCTTACTTTCCTCCTTCGTGCTGGGCGCGGCTCTGCTGCTGGGCAGCGCCAGCTGCACCCTATTTAAGTCCGACATGGATTCGAGCAACCCCGTGGTGGCCGCCCAGGCCGGGCGCGTGTCGGACCTGCGCAACCAGGTAAAAGATCAGGAACGGCTCGTGGACACGGAGCGCGCTAAGCTCAAGTCGCTCAAGTACCAGCTCAAAAGCGCCGAGCAGGAGCTCAAGGCCCGCAAGATATAAGCCTTAGATGGGAGCCTGATACCAAAACGCCCCGCGCACCAATTGGTGCGCGGGGCGTTTTACATTACATATCATCCGGCATTTCCTCTGGAAAGGGTGGTCGGACATGAATCAACATAGTCTGCTCACAAGCTCCATAAGTGCGGAAGTTATTTTGAGCCTCGTTGAGACTGGGGGTATTAGGGCCACCGCCAGAATCAGGGTGATGCAGTTGGAAGCTGTCATCTTCCCAAAAGCACACGGGACAGATATCAAATGAATTGTTTCTCCCTTCGTCCAGCGTAAAAAAGCCACAACAGGGGCATTGATACTTACCGAAAAGATTTACAGCATACATACTCCCTAGCGGCGACGGCCGCGCTGGGGTTTTTCCTCTTCGTCGTCCTCGTCTTCGTCGTCATCTTCGCCGAAGGAAGGCATGGTGAACATCGACGAGAGCAGGTCCTTGAACTGGGCGCCGGCGGTGAGGCGGTTGCGCGAAATCAGGCTGTACTCGCTCAGGCCGTGGAGCAGGAACTCCATCAGGAAGTAAGTGGCCTCGGCGTCCTCGTTGGGGTGCAGCTCGGCTACGAT
The DNA here is from genome assembly GCF_900111515.1 of Hymenobacter actinosclerus. GTDB lineage: Bacteria > Bacteroidota > Bacteroidia > Cytophagales > Hymenobacteraceae > Hymenobacter > Hymenobacter actinosclerus. The sequence continues at coordinate 44,836 of NZ_FOHS01000002.1, read as the reverse complement.
ATCGCGCAGGCCGGGCACCTGGTCGAGGGCGGCGCGGTAGTCCTTCGTGCTCAGGTCGTGGAGTAAATCCACGGTGTGGCCGGCGCCGAACCAGTCCTGCACCGTTTTGTAGGGCGAGGGTCGGCCTTTGAGCTTCTTGGCTTTGTCGGGGTCGGGGAAGTAGTTGAGAAACAGCGTGCGGATGGCCTTACCCATGAGCTTTTCGGCCACAATGCCGGCGCCCTCCTGCTCGCCCTCGTACACCAGCTCTACCTTGCCCGTAACGGCCGGTACGGCCGTGATAAAGTCGCTCACGCGCACGTAGGTGTTCTTTTCGCCGTTTACCAGCGCCCGGCGCTCGGCCCCGGCCACCACCTGCTCGAAAGCCGAGATGGTCAGGCGGGCCGACACGCCGCTCTTGGCATCCACGAACTCCGAGCCGCGGGCCTCAATGGCCACCTGCTCCACCAGGTCCGATACAGTATCGTTGAGCGTAACCATGCCCCGCTGCTCCGGCTTGATGCGGGCCTCCTGCCGGGTGATGCGCTTACCGATTTCGATGGACTTGGGGTAGTGGGTAATAATCTGGGCGTCGATGCGGTCTTTAAGCGGCGTCACGATGGAGCCGCGGTTGGTGTAGTCCTCGGGGTTGGCCGTGAACACGAACTGCAAATCCAGCGGCAGCCGCACCTTGAAGCCGCGAATCTGGATGTCGCCCTCCTGCAAAATATTGAACAGCGACACCTGGATGCGGGCCTGCAAGTCGGGCAGCTCGTTGATAACGAAAATACCCCGGTGGGCCCTGGGAATCAGGCCGAAGTGAATCACGCGCTCATCCGAGTACGGCAGCCGGAGCGTGGCGGCCTTGATGGGGTCGGCGTCGCCGATGAGGTCGGCCACCGATACGTCGGGCGTGGCCAGCTTCTCGGTGTAGCGGTCGGCGCGGGGCAGCCAGGCCACGGGCGTATCGTCGCCTTTCTCGGCTAGCAGGTTTTTGGCAAACACGCTCAGCGGCTGCATGGGGTCGTCGTTGAGCTCCGAACCCTCCACCATCGGCACGACCTCATCGAGCAAACCGATGAGCAGGCGCGCGATGCGGGTTTTGGCCTGGCCGCGCAAACCCAGCAGGTTGATGTGGTGGCCGGCCAGAATAGCGCGCTGCAACTCCGGAATCACAGTTTCTTCGTAGCCGAAGATGCCAGGAAACACGTCTTCGCCGCTTTGCAGCTTTTTGATGAGGTTGTCGCGCAGCTCGGTTTTCACGGAGCGGGGCTGGTAACCGGATTTTTTGAGGGCCCCGAGGGTGGTTATTTTCTGGAGTTGGTCAGCGGAAAGCGAATCGTAAGCGGGCATATAGAGGGAAGAAGGGTACGGGTATGGGTTGGAAAGGGGGCGACAGTAGCGCGAACTTTGCAGTTCGCGTCCTCGCACCTCCAGAGTTGTTGGAACGGCGCGGGGAAGCGAACTACAAAGTTCGCGCTACTGCGCTACTGCCGCCGTTGAACGCTTACAAACTCTTGCGGCGGTTCTTCTTGTAGTCCTCGAAAATCATATGGCCCAGGCCTTTAAGCGAGCTGTAGTAGGCCTTGCCCTGGTTGACTTCGGTGAACTCCTCCACGAAACGGCGCAGGTAGGGGTCGTCGGCAATCATGAAGGTAGTGATGGGCACTTTGAGGCGGCGGGCGGCGGCGGCCAGGTTCAGGGTTTTGTTGACCACTTTGCGGTCCAGCCCGAACGAGTTCTTGTAGTATCCGCCGGGCTCCTTGAGGCAGGTGGGCTTGCCGTCGGTAATCATAAAGATTTGCTTGTTGCTCGTTTTGCGCTTGCGCAGTAGGTCCAGGGCCAGCTCCAGGCCGGCCACGGTGTTGGTGTGGTAGGGCCCGACTTGCAGGTAGGGCAACTCCTTCACCTCAATCTGCCAGGCGTCGTTGCCGAACACAATCACGTCGAGGAAATCCTTGGGGTACTTCTGCTTTACCAGCTCGGCCAGGGCCATGGCCACCTTTTTGGCGGGCGTGATGCGGTCTTCGCCGTACAGAATCATCGAGTGCGAAATGTCAATCATGAGCACCGTGCTGGTCTGGGTCTTGTGCTCGTTCTCACGCACCTCCAGGTCGCCCTCGGTCAGCATAAAATCGTCGCCGCTGCCGATGCCGTGGTTGAGCTGGGCGTTGCGGATGCTCTCGGTCATGGAAATCTGGTCGAGCGAGTCGCCGAAGCGGAATTCGCGCATGTCGGTGCTCTGCTCGTCGCCCTGGCCGGTGTGGGGCGTGCGGTGGTTGCCGGTGCCCGATTTCTTGAGCTTGCCGAAGATTTCCTCCAGCGCCGACTTGCGAATTTTCTGCTCGCTCTTGGCCGTGATGTTAAAAGAGCCCGGCTCCTGCGGGTTTTCGTCGATGTAGCCCTTCTTTTTAAGGTCTTCGATGAAATTGCCCATGCCGTAGCCGTCATCGGTCAGGCCGTACTGCTTGTCCAGCTCATTGAGCCAGGACAGGCCCTCCCCCACGTCCCCGCTGGTGATGGTGATGAGCTGCATGAATATCTTGAACAGGGACTCAAAGCCCTTTTCAGTCGTTTCTTCGGGCACGTAATCCCGGAATCGGAAGCCTGCGGACATAGGATAGTAGTAGGGAGAAGTTGCGGCGGAGCTTAGCCGCACTAGGCCCAACACGGCCCGGCCGCGGAATGTTTCTCAGTTGCCAGTGTTGAGTTGCCGGTTGCCAGGGAGAACGTCATTCTGAGCGAAGCCGGAGACGAAGTCGAAGAATCTCGCGTGCCACAGTAATTCCTGATGACAGGGTTACCACTGCACGCGAGATTCTTCGCTGCGCTCAGAATGACGTTCTCCCTGGCAACTGATAACTGGTAACTGGCAACTGGCAACTGAACCCTAGCGCCAGGCGCGCAGCAGGGCGGTGCGGGCGGCCTTCAGCTGGCGCAGGGGCCAGGGCAGGCGGTTGAGGGTGATGCTCAGAAACGGCGTTTCCGTGGAGCCGAAGCTGCCGTAGAAGTGAGCAATAGAAGCCACCTCGGGAGCTTCGAAATCGAAGCATATCGGCCGGGTCGCATATTGCCGGAACACCTCATCAAGCAGCAGCGAAATAGCGCCGGCCGCCTTGCCGGCTTCAGTAGAGGCATTGAAGATATAGGTGAGCCGGCCGTTGAATTCGAACAGCATAATCATGGCCACTACTTCGTCGGCAGCCGTGCGGGCCTGCCACAACTGTGCCATTTCCTGCTGTTGGGCCTCAGCATACAGGGCCCGCAGTAAGCGGTATTCGTATTCCTCGCCGATGATGCCGTAGATGTTAGGTGCCGTGTTTTCGTCAAAAATGCGTAGCAGTTGGTCTATGTCGTGGCCAGGTTCCAGGCTCAGTTGTCGGCGGCGGGCCTGGTTAAGCCGCCAGCGACGATTGGGCTTATAGGCGGCTACCAACTGGTTGTGTGGAAGATTCAGGGATAAATAATAGGTATGAAACGTAGTAGTTTCGAATCCAGTCCAGGCTGTGGCGGCGCCTGATAGCGCGGGGTTGTCGGTGTTAAAGGAATAGCGGGTGATGAAGCGGAACTCACGCTGCAGCAGTTGGCTGATTTCTGCCCAGTCGGCGGGTGTGGATTCTACCAGACTGAATAAGCCCAGCTGTTGCGCAAACAGCGGCTGCTTGAGGTAGCGAAAACCGAAGCGGCGCTGCACCGGCAGCGGTAAAGCGGCCACGTAGCGCCCCCGCGCATCGTGCTTTACCAGCGCGGCCCAGCCCGGCGACACAATATCGAGGTACCAGCTGAGCGCGTAAATAAGGCCATTGGGGGCGGTCGTAATCAGCGCATCCCACTGGGCGCGGTCGAGGCTTTCGGGGCCGACGTATCGGAACATGGCGGGCAGCACGGGTTTCAGCGGCGGCTAAACATCCGGCAAAGATGCACGTTTAGCTGTATCGATACTACGGCCCGGCTTCCGGCTCCCGTGGCCTTGCTTACCCGCCTTTACCTTTTGCCCATGAAAGCCATCTGGAACAATACCGTTGTAGCCGAGAGCAACGACACCGTAGTTGTGGAAAACAACCACTACTTTCCCGCCGACTCCATCAAGCGGGAGTTTTTCGAAGACAGTATTGCTCATACCAGCTGCCCCTGGAAGGGACGGGCCAGCTATTACTCGCTGCGCGTGAACGGCGAACTGAACAAGGATGCCGCCTGGTTCTACCCCGAGCCCAAGGAGGCCGCCGACCATATCCGGGGCCGTGTGGCCTTCTGGAAAGGTGTGCGGGTGGAGGCCTGAAGCACTGCAGAAGTCCCGAACGGGCGATGGTGCAGTTGGTTTGGTTGCTGCAGGCTGCTAAACAACCAGAAAAATACAACTCAATCTTCGTACATTGCGTTAAATCGGTCTAAATCCTCTCCCGGATAGCCCTATTGCCCGGCAGCTGCCGAGGCTACCACTGCATCTTCCCTAATTTTTCACCTATGCGTATTTCTTCTCTTTCCTACTTGCTGCTCGCAGCCGGTGTTGCTTCTACCACCCTGTCGGCCTGCGATTCTACGCGTCAGGTAGCTACCACCGAGTCTTCGTCGAGCCCGCTGCCCTCCACGCCCGCCATCGATGAAGGCGACGTTACGTTCAACCAGGAAGTAACGCAGGGCGATTACCGCTTCCAGGTGAAAACCTTCGGCTCGGACGCCTCGCGCGTGCTCAGTATCCGCTCCTACCGTGGTGCTTCGCTGACGACGGACCCCATCCGCACGTCGGTTACCGGAGCCGTTACCAGCGTAATGGCGGCCGATATGAACGGCAACGGCAAGCCCGAGCTGTACGTGATGACCGACAATAAGAAAGCCAACGGCGGCCTCTACGGCTTCGAGTTCACTGATCGGGGCTACGCTCCAATTTCGATGCCCGGCACGCCCGTCGGCGAGGCTGGTTCAGGCTACATGGGCCAGGACAGTTACCAGATCAGCGGCAACAAGCTCGTCCGCACCTTCCCCATCACCCCCGCCGACGGCACTGCCTCCACTGGCAACCGCACTGTTGAGTACACCCTCGACGGCTCCGGTAAGCTGGTAATGGGCCAGTCGATGGACCGCTAGAGCTTAGAGCTTAGCCAATATCAACACAAAAAGTCCCCGCCGTGGTTACGGCGGGGACTTTTTGTGTTGATATTGGCTAACCGCTTGCCTGGTCAGGCCAGAGGCTTGAGAGGCAAAACTTCAATGGCTAGTCGATCCACTTGAACTTGTACTCCAGCTTCGGCACCGGCATCCGGTCGGCCACGCGGCGCAGGCGGTTGGGCAGGGCCACGATGTAGTCGCGGGCCTTTTCGGCGGCGGCGTTCAGGCCCGTCATCTGCTCAATCTTCCAGTCCTGAATGAGGGTATCGAGGATTTCGGTGTAGTCGTGGCTGGTGTACACGCCCAGGCGCTGAGCGGCGTCGGTGAAGTGGCCGAAGGTTTTACCCATCTCCACGCCCATCTCGCGCATGTAGTGGGCGGGCATCACAATCTTCTTGCGCATCATGTCCTCGAAGGCCAGCATCATCTCCGATGGGTCGGCCTCGAAAATCTTCTCCACAAAGGTTTTGTACACCCGGGCGTGGCGGTTTTCATCACCTGCAATCATGCCGCAAAGCCGGGAAAGCTGGTCGTCGCCGGCGGTGCGGGCCAGCTGCCCCACCCGGCGGTGCGAGATATTGGTGGCCATTTCCTGGTAGGAAGTGTACACAAACGCCCGGTACGGATCCTGAGCGGTGCCCAGGTCGAAACCGTCGTTGATCAGGTATTGGGTGCTCACTTCGAACTCGCGCATGTTTACGCGGCCCGTGAGGTAGAGGTAGCGGTTGAGCAGGTCGCCGTGACGGTTTTCCTCGGCCGTCCAGCCCCGGATCCACTGGGCCCAGCCATTGTCCCGGTCCCGGTTCAGGCCATCGAGTTCGTGAAACCAGGCTTCGTAGTTGGGCAGGGCCTCCTCGGTAATCGTGTCGCCGATGAGCACGGCCAGCAGGTCGTAGCTTAAGCCGCTGGCCCGCTCGCGCAACAGCTTTACCTCATCAAAGAACGTTTCCTGGCGCGAGTCGGGCAGGAAGTCGGAAGGCTGCCAGCTGGTCTCAACACTTTTGAGAAACGTGCCTATATTTTCTTTCAGAAAGCCCTCCATACTCTGGAGTACTTCGCTACGGGAGATGACGGAGGCGGTGATCATGGCGGTAGGGATTGGAGACGGAATACAGGCTAAAGATATAGCTATACCACACGCATTCGCCTAAATAGATGCCCCAGGCGGCTTATAAAATTATGGCCTTGTCCTCTGTTTCGGCCATTTACCGGCTGGCTGATAGCGCCTTACCCCTGCCCCGGGCGGCGGGGCGGCAACCGGCACCAAGCGCAGCCCCGACCCCTCCAGCGCCAACCGGGCATTAAGTAGGCGGGCCCCGCCGGGGGTGAGCACCCAGCCAATATCGGGCCGCCTGACCAGCCGCGCCAGGGCCGGCCCGAAGGCGCGGGTGCCCGTGAGGGCCGCCAGCAGCTGCGGCTGCGCCGGACTGTAGCTGGGCCAGCCCGTAAGCATAAGCACCCGCGGCGGGCCCGCCGCCCAGGGACGCGGCGCGAAGGGTGAGTACGACTTATACGCCTCGGCTAGCCCATCGGTAACCAGCACGGCGCTGCGGCCGGCCGCGGTCAGCAGCTGGCGCAGCTGTTGCTCGTTGGTAGCCCGCTCCTGCTGTAGTACGTGGCGGCGGTGGGCGGTTTTGTAGGCGTAGGCGCCGGTTGCCAGCAGCAATGCCAGCCCCGCCAGGCGGGTTGCCCGGGTAGCCAGCGGCCGGCGCGGCAACAGGCCCCGGCGCACCACAAAAATCAGGTTGGCCAGCAGCCAGAAGTCGAGCAGCGGCAGCGCAACGCGGGGCGGTAGCTTCAGTAGCGTGCCCAGGCCCAGCAGCAGCCCTGTAAAGCCCAGCTGCACCGCCCAGAACAGCCGCTGGCCCGTCGGCCGGCCCTGCCCAACAGCCAGGGCCGACAGCCCCAGCAGCAGCAGCAGCGGGAAGTAGTCGCGCCCCAGGCCCAGCAGGGTGCGGGCCAGCTTGGCCGGGGCCGTATGGCGCAGGTAGTCGGCCGGCCGGACCTGCACCACGCGGTTGAAAAATGCTTCGCTGGTGAGCGTGGAGTCGGAATACATCCAGCGGCGGGCAGCAGTGAGGGCCAGGCGGTCGGTGGGGTCCGGCAGTTGGGCGGCGGGCGGCGCGGTAGCCAGGCGGTAGTCGTTGAAAAAGGCCACCCGCGTATCGAAACGGCGGTAGGCGGCGGCCGTTTCGCTCTGGCCCACCATCAGCGCCAGCGCCCCGACCAGCAGCAGCTGGCCGGCCAGCACGCCCAGCGCCGGCCGGCCGGCCAGCCACCAGGCGGCGGGTGCGGCAGCCAGCAGCCCCAGCAGCGCGCCGCCGGGCCGGATGCCGGCCGCGGCTCCCACCAACAGCAGCCCCGGCACCAGAACCCGCCAGCCCCGGGCGGTGTACCGGGTGGCCGTGTACAGTAGTGTGGCCCCGGCCAGCAGCAGCGGTACGCGGGTGTAGTTGAACCAGAAGCCATGCTCCAGCCACGCCAACCCGAACAGCAGCCCCAGCACCAGGAAGCGCGGCCCCGGCGGCAGGTGGGGCCGCAGCAGCTGGTTGAGTACCGCCGCAACCAGCACAGTAGCCCCGTAGAGCAGCCCGTAGAGCGTCAGGCCGTACCAGGGCACCAGCGGCCAGGCGGCGTAGAGCCAGGTCCAGAGGGCCGCGTAGCCGTGGAAGTAGAGGTACAGATCCGTCTGCGGGGCGGCGGTTGTGATGCCGCGCACCATGCCCAGAATAGCCAGGTCGTCGTTGGTCTCAAAGTACGTACCAAGCAGGCCGCCACTGAGCAGCAGCAGCCCCAGAGGCAGCAACAGAATCCAGAGCCGACGACGCATAGGCCGCAAGGTAGCGGGGAATGAGTGAATGCGTGAATGCGTGGCTCAGTGAACCCGCCTGTCATCCTGAGCAGGGCAAGGGGCCTTGCTATGCTGAAAAGGGCAATGCCTACGTCGGTACTAGCGTAAGCAGGTCCTTCGCTGCGCTCAGGATGACAGGTGGGTTCACTGAGTCACTCATTCACGCATTCACCGTTACCTTGCGGCGGTGAACCGATTGCCTGACTCCCTGCCCCGCTGGACGCTGCTGTTCGTCATACTTTTCACCGGGGCCTATTTCCTGCTGACCCACGAAGGGCTATATGGCGTGGACGACTACTACTACGCCCGCCACGCCTACCAGCTGCTGCACGGCACCTTCGAGCTGGGCCCCGATCCGCAGGAGCTGCTGCACGACCCGCTGCACGAGCGGTGGCTGATTTTTGGGCCGGTGGCGGGGTTTTTCGCTTTGTTCGGCGTCAATATCATCAGCGCCACGCTCTGGCCGCTGCTGGCCACGCTGGGCTGCGCGGGGCTGATTTACGTGCTGTATGCCCGCCGCGAGCCGGTAGTAGCCGCCGCGGCCATGCTGCTGCTGGGGCTGCACTACTTCACGCTCAACCTGGCCAACTACCTCTACCCCGATAACATCCTCATGTTCTGGTGCTTGGCCGGCGCGGCGGCGCTGCTGCGGGGCCGCGAGCCGGGCCGCCGCGCCGGATGGTGGGGCCTGGGCTTTGCCCTGCTCGGCTTTGCCGCCCTGCTCAGCAAGGAAACCATTGCCTACTACCTGCCTTTCTATCTGGGCGTGCTGGGCCTCGATGCGGTGCGCCGGCGGCATGGCCGGTTCTGGGTTGTGGCGCTAAGCACGGGGGCGCTGCTGCTGGCGGCCTACGGGGTATTTTACTACGTCGTGACCGATGATGGGCTGTACCGGATTCACCTCATCGAGCAGACCAACAAGTTTCTGAGCGAAGGCAACTACCTGGTGGGCAACCGGGCGGTGCTGCTGGACCGTATCACGTGGCAGCCGCTGAGCTTTTTCGTGGGTATCGGGCTGGGGCTGATGCTCACGCTGGCGGCCGCCGCGCTGGGCCACCCGTCCGCCCCTCACGGCCCGGAAGGGGCCGACAGCGAGGGGCCCGACCGTTGGTTCTGGCTGGCACTGGCGGGCAGCACGCTGGCCTTCTACTGGCTGGGCAGCACGTCGTTGAGTAGCTACAACCCCATCACCCTGCTCCCGCGCATGACTACGCCGCTACTGCCGCCACTGGCCCTGGCGGCAGGGTTCGGGCTGCAACGCCTGGTAGCTAGGGCTGGCGGCCGGGCGCTGGCGGCCGGCGTCGTGCTGCTGCTGCTTACCGCCTGGCTGCGCACGGCCGTGGCGGTGGTATACCTGCTACCGGGGCTGGCGCTGCTGGCCGTGGGGCTGAGCCGCTGGCTGCCGCGCTGGCCTGCGGCACTGCGGCCGGGTCGGCCGGCGCTGGCGGCCGGAGTGGTAGCAGTGCTGGGGCTGGCGCTGGCCGTGCGGCCGGCCTACTTCATGCGCAAGCCGCCGGTTTCGGCCCACGCGTCGCAGGTACGGGTGCTGCAGCGGCTGGCCGGGCCGGCGGTGCGGGGCACGGTGCTGGTCGATGATTTTCTGTTCCCCAATTACGATTTCAGCTACGGATTCGAGGTACCCAAGGGCCTTAGCTTCCGCCGCTACTTCGCCCGCGACTCCATCCGCATCAGCCCCGCCCAACCCGCCTGGCTGCTCCTCAACCGCGCCACGCTGGCCAACGACGAGCTTACCCGCAAGCTCATCCGCTACTCGCCCGACTCGGTGCTCAGCTGGTACCCCAACCGCCGCCTGGTAGCCCAGGACGGGCTGGTGGAGCTGTATGAAGTGAGGAGGTGAGGAGGTGAGGAGGTGAGGAGGTGAGGAGGTGAGGAGGTGAGGAGGTGAGAAGTGAGAAGGTGAGAAGGTGAGAAGGTGAGAAGGTGAGAAGTGAGAAGTGAGAAGTGAGAAGTGAGAAGTGAGAAGGTGAGAAGTGAGAAGTGAGAAGTGAGAAGTGAGAAGTGGTACGGGAGCCGAAAGCACAAGGGTTTCATTCTGAGCATTCTGTGCTCAAACTCTTACCCCAGCACCTTAAACGCCACCCAATCAAGCGGACTAACAGCATCCAGCTCGCTTAGTAGCTGATATAGCTCGCGTGCTTCGGGGCGGCTGCGGTGGCGTAGGGCCTGGCGCAACTCCCAGCGCACGCGCACTACCAAAGCGGCCCGCTCCTCGGGAGTTCGGCATAGGGCCAAAGCCTTGCGACAGACCTGGATAGTAGAGGCTAGATAAGGGTCGTGGCGGCGGTAGGCCCGCTGCGACATGGAACTCGGGTGCAGGCGTTTGCAGGTCGTTATTGTATCAAGAAACTGAAACTCCCAGTCGCGGCTGGCACGCACCCAGAAATCGAAGTCCTCGTAGCTCAGGGTTTCGTCGTAGCCACCCAGCGCCTCAAGCGTAGCCCGGCGCATAAGCATAGTGGGCGTGCTGATGAAGTAGCGCGCCAGCACATCGGCAAACACCAGGCCCGAGGCGGGCCGCGGGTGCAGGTTGCCGCGGGCGTCGCGGCGGTAGTAATGGCGCACAAACCGGCCCGATTCGTCCAGCAGTTCGGCATCCGTGTATACCATCCCGCAGCGCGGGCCGGCCTGCGCGAAGGCCGCCACCTGCTGGGTTATGCGTTCGGGCAGCAGCACATCATCGGTGGCAAAATCAATAATGAACTCGCCCCGGCTTAAGGCCAGGCCGCGGTTGAAGGCCCGGCAGTTGTTCTGGTTTTCGGGGAGTAGCAGCAGCTGCCAGCCGGGGTTTTGCGCCGCATATCGACGCAGGATATCGGCGCTGCCATCGGTGCTGGCATCGTCTACCAGCACCACCTCCAGGTGCGGGTAGGTCTGGGCCAGAATGGAATCCAGGGCCGCCTCCAGAAACCGGGCGTGGTTGTAGCACAGCGCAATAATGGAGACTAAGGGCATTTTTATGAATTATGAATTATGAATTATGAATTATGAATTATGAATTATGAATTATAGGCATATTGCCTGATTCAATTACAGGTTACAGTTATAGAGGGTTTTCTTGACTTCAAACTACACTTTAGCTTTCAGAAATTAATTCATAATTCATAATTCATAATTCATAATTCATAATTCATAATTCATAATTCATAATTCATAATTCATTTCTAAAATACCACAGGCTCCAGAGCAGCAGCAGCCCGTAGTCGGCGGCCTGGGCCCAGGGGGCGGCCAGCAGGCCCAGCCGCGGCAGCAGCAGCACCAGCAGCAGGGCATAAGCTGCCGTCGAAACGGCCTGAAACACCACGTAGCGGCCTACCTGAGCGCGGGCCGTAAGCAGGAACAGCAGCGCCCAGGTCAGGAATTTCAGCCAATCGGCCAGCAGCTGGGGGCCCAGCAGGTAGCCGGCGGCGGCGAAGCGCGGCTCGAACAGCAGCGGCAGCAGCCAGGCGCGCGCCAGCCACAGCAGCGCCAGCCCCGCGGCCAGGGCCGGGGCCAGCACCAGCAGTACCAGCCGCACAAAACGGCCCTGCTCGGTGGGCGAGCCGCCCAGCGCCGCCAGCCGCGGGTAGTACACGGTGCCCAGCACCGACGACACGACCATGCCATAGTTGTCGGAGAGCTTGGCCACCGCCTGCCACAAGTCGGTGGCCTCCAGCCCGAAGCGTTGCACCAGCACCTCGCGCAGCACAAAGCTGACGGCCTTGGTGAACAGCAGCGTGCTCAGGGCCATCAGCAGAAAGCGGCCCAGCCCCCGCAGCGCCGCTTTACTGCTGCGCCCCCGCGGCCAGGGCAGCAGCCCCGCCCGGCCCGCCACTACGGCGGCGGGCAGCAGCAGCAGCCCCTGGGCCAGCAGATACGCCAGCAGCGCCTCGGGCACCGGGCCGCCACGCAGCAGCACCGCCGCCACGGCCAGCGGCCCGGCCACGCTCAGGCCCACCGTCAGCCAGACGTAGGCGCGGAGGCGGCCGGCAGCCAGCAGCACGGCCACCGTCAGGGCGTAGCCAATAAGGGGCAGCATGCCGACGCCGAGCAGCAGCGTCTGGCCCCGCCCCAAACCCAGCACGCCCACCAGCGGACCAGGCAGCAGCAAAAGCGCCAGCAGGGCCAGAGCGCCGGCCAGCCCGTTCAGCAGCAGCGCGGCGCCCAGCCAGGCCCGGTAACGGCCCGAGCCGGGCCGCAGCGGGGACAGGTACTTCACCGCGCCCACGTGCGTACCGTCGTTGGGCAGCGTGGTGAACAGGGCCATCAGGTTCTGGAAGTGGGCCAGCAGCGTGAGGCCGCCCGGCCCGCCGTACACGGCCAGCAGCTTATTGAGCACCAGCGCCCCCGCCGTACGGGCCACCACCGCCACCCCCGAGCCCGCCGCCCCGCGCACAAAGCGCCCGATAATTACGCGGCGGGGTTCGGTCATTGTTTTGGGTGATGGGTAAGCAGGTGAGGGGTATCGTGAGGCTATGAGGGGCAAAGGTACTGTCATCCTGAGCGTAGCGAAGGACCTATCCAGAGGCTATTGTTTGCTGTTAGCTTCTGGATAGGTCCTTCGCTACGCTCAGGATGACAGCACCTTTTTTCACCTCCCCTTCAGCCCCTCTTCCCCCAACTCCTTGCTAAACGTCAGCTTGAGGCCCGACACAGCGCCAAGGTGGCGCTTGAAGCGCAGTAGCGACGCATTGGGCCCGTCTGGCAGCATAGATGTTCCCAGATCGAGCAGGCGCATACCACTGGCCCGGCCAAAGGCATGCAGCCCGGCCGTAAGCAGCACCACCGGACTCAGGTGGTTGTAGGCCAGGGGGCTGGCGGGATAGAAGCTGTAGAGCACATCGGGGCGCACCTCGATTACGACCGACACGGCCGCCCACTCGCCGGCCGCGTCGCGCACCGAGAACAGCAGCGTCTGCCGCGGCAGGGCGCGAAACAGGGCCTGCAGCTGCTCCAGCGACATAGAAAGCTCCTGTCCCTTCTCCTCCCGGCAGCGGCGCAGAAACTCGTAGGCCAGCGGCAGCAGCAGCGGCGGCTCCTGCTCGAAGCGCAGTCCGTATCGCTCGCACTTGCGCAGCCGCCGCCGCTCCGAAGGGTGCAAGTGGGCCTCGAAATCCAGGCTCAGGGGCAGGTAGCTGTTGATTTCCACGGGGCCGACAGCATAGCCCAGCCGGCCCAGAACGGTGGTGAGGCGGGCACTGGCGGCGGGCTCGTAGGCGAAGGCGTGGGGCCGCAACATAATATGGCGTACGCCCCGCGCCTGCAGCGCGCTTTCTGCGGCTTCCAGAAACGCCTGCAACGCGCTTTCGGGCAGGTTGGGGGCCGTTTGCACTGCCCCGAACGGGGCCCGGCCGGGGCTGCGGGCCGCGTGGCCATCGGCACTCAGGTACACCGCCAGCTGGGCTACGGTGTGGGTTTCGTCTTCCAGAAAGAAATGCAGCACCTCGCCCGCCGGCCACTCCTGCAGGGCCTGGTGCGCGGGCCGCAGGTACAGCCAAGGCACGTAGGCCGGCGGCCGCACCGATGCGGGCGCGGGGCCCGGCAGCCGCCGCAATACGTAGCCCGCCCCGGCCGAAGCAGGCAACGGCAGCAGATGAGCAGCAACGGCGGTAGTAGAGGGCGAAGGCAAGGGCAGAACCGGAATCGGGAGGCGAAAGTACGATGATTTACATCGGCCTTGAGCCCGGCCGTCGCCGCGGCCGAACGCACTTTTCCGGCAAAATCCCGTAAACTGTTGCCGTTCTGCTTTTCCGTGCCCATGACCCCGCCGCCCCCCGCCTCGCCCGTACCTGCCACCCCGCCCCTGGCCCCTCCCATTCATAACGAGCACGACCACGAGCTTTCCGCTGCCGATTTGGTGGAGCTGGAAAAGGCCCGCCGCCTGCGCGAGGAGCACATCGGCCAGCGCCCCGGCACGCTCACGATCCGCCCCGACGCGCTGCCGCCGCGCCTGCTGCTGACCAGCTACGGCGAGGATTTCTTTCATGAGCACGAATACGCCGGCTACGACGAGCTGCTGGCATTTTTCCGGCAGCACCCCGAGCACAAGCACTGGATTGACGTGCGCGGCTACAACGACCTCGACCTGATGGAGCGCCTGCAGCAGGACTTCAACATCCATCCGCTGCAGATGGAGGATGTGCTCAGCGACTACCAGCGGGCCAAAGTAGAGGAAACCGACGACGGCCTGTTTCTGGTGTCGCGCATGACCGAGTTTACCCGCCTGCTCACCGTCGAAGACGACCAGCTCTCCATTTTCACCGGCTCCAACTACGTGCTCACCTTTCAGGATGATTACGACGACTGCCTGGAACCGGTGCGGGTGCGCCTGCGCACCGGCCGCAGCAGCCTGCGCCGCCGTCCGCCGCTGTACCTGGCCTACTCCATCACCGATGTGGTGCTCGACCACTATTACCCCACCATGGCGGCCATCGGCGACTACCTCGAAACGCTGGAGGAGCGCATTTTCCAGGGCCGCGCCGACCGCCGGGTGCTCAGCCGCATCCTGCACGTCAAGAAGGACATTGTGCGTTTCCGCCGCCTGGTGTACCCCGAGCGCGAGAAAATTGCCGAACTGCTGCGCATGCCCGACGAGGACGTGCCCGAGGATATCAAGGTGTTCTTTAAAGACTGCTACGACCACGCCATCCAAGCCCTGGATCTGGCCGAGAGCTACCGTGAAACCGTGAGCAGCCTCATCGATTTGTACATGTCGGACCAGAGCAATCGGGCCAACGAGGTGATGAAGGTGCTGACTATTATCAGCAGCATCTTCATTCCGCTAAGTTTTATTGTGGGGCTGTACGGCATGAATTTCCAGCGCGAAGGCCCCGACGGCCACGTCAATCCGCTCAACATGCCCGAGCTCTACAGCCCCTGGGGCTACCCGGTGCTGCTAGTGCTGCTACTGCTCATCGTCATCGGCCAGCTCACCTACTTCTACCGAAAAGGTTGGCTGACGAATCGGTGAGAAGGTGATGGGGTGAGAAAGTGCCTGTCATCCTGAGCGCAGCGAAGGACCTGTACAGAAGCTAACTACTGATGCCAGCCTCCGTACAGGTCCTTCGCTGCGCTCAGGATGACAGTTTTTTTCCTACCCCCTAGCCATCAACCTAGCCCCGGCTTACTTCCCTACTTCACCAAAATATCCGTGCGCCGCAGCTCGTTGCCGTTCACCCTGAACAGGTGGAAGGTGCTGGTGGTGGGGTTGTAGGTGAGGTCGACGCGGGGCGTGGTGCTGTCGAAGGGCTTGCCGCCTACCAGGCGGAAGCGGGCGTCGTAGAGGTAGGCTTGGCCGGGGCCGGTTTCGGTGAGCACGTAGGCCTGGCGGTTAGGGCCGAAATCGAAAAACTGCACCGAGCGCGGGGCCGTGGTCAGGAACGACTGGCTGAGCAGGGTTTTGCCCTCGGGGTCGAAGAGCGTGAGCTGGCCGCCGTCTTCGCGGCTCACCACGTAGCCGCGCTGCTGCTGGTCGGCCACGAGGCGGAAGCGCGAGTTGCGGCTCCAGGTGGCTACCCGGCGCCGGGCCACCACGTCGCCGCTCAGGTTGAAGCTCACCCGCTCGCCGTGCTGGTTAACCACCGTCAGGCGGGTGCGGCGCAGGGTGGGTGCAATTTCCACGAAGGCCGCGCTGGCCAGCCGGGCGCCCACGCTCAGCGGGAAGCCCGGGAAGGCCCCGCCAGCCTGGTCGAAGGCGTACACGTAGCCGTTTTCGAGCAGTACCAGCACCACGTCGCGGCCATCCACGAGCAGGTACTGCGGCGGGGCGGCGAGCCGGAACTCCAGCTGCTTGGGCTGCCAGCCGGGGTAGGCGCGGCCCTGGGTGTCGTACATGAACAGGTTGCTGCCGCCCCCGGCCACCAGCAGCCGGCGCGCGGCCCCCTCGCGCGCGGCCGGCGACACGCTCAGCGAAGTGGCGCGCACCGTATCGGGCAGGTTGAGCGGGAAGTTGGGCTGGGGCTGGCCGCTGTTGTTGAACTGGAACAGCTGCCGGGGCGTGGCCACCAGGAAGCCCGCCGCCCCTGGCAGCCGCACGGTTGGCCCCACCAGCGGCCCGGGCAGGGAGTCGGACCAGGCCACCACGTTTTCGGGCGTTACGTAGTGCAGCACGTGGGCCGTATCCTGCACCAGCACGCCCGGCAGTCGGACGCCGGCCACCACCACGGCCTCGGGCGAGCTACTCAAGGGCACCTTGAAATCGAGGACGCTGCCCGTGCCGTCGGCGTTCTGGGGGCGGGCCTCGGCGGGGCCTTCGGCCGGGTGGCGCAGCAGAAACTGCGTGAAGTACTGGGCCCCATCCTCCTGCTCGTTGTCGGCGGGCACCCACTGCAGCGACACCTGCGGGAAGCGCTTGAACAGCGTTTCGTTGCGCAGCAGCCCGGCGCGGCGCTGCTCCTGCAGGCCCCGCAGTAGCAGGTTCCAGCAGTTGCGCGTATCGAGCAGCACCCGCAGGCGGGCCAGGGGCTGGGTTTCCTGCAAAAAGGCCACCTGCGTAGGCGAGCGGCTCCAGGTACTGCCCGCCACCATATCGGTCAGGTACTGGCGCAGGGCGGCCTCATCATCGCCAAATACCACGTAGCTGCCTACCTGCGCCACCACCGGCCGCGGCCCGAAGCCCGTGAACAGGTCGCCGAGCAGCTGCTGGGGCAGCTCGGCCACGCCGGTCTGGTAGAGCTGGTAGCTGCCCACTTTGCCAAACGAGGGGCTGGCCCCCACGGCCCGCCGCAGCCGGCCCAGCAGCGTGGTTACGCGGGCCGGGTCGGCGGTGTAGGCCAGCGCCAGCTTGCCCGGCCGCACCCGCGCCGAGTTCGTGCTCAGGTAGCACAGCGCCACCTCGCGGCTCAGCTGGCCGCGCAGGCTGTCGAGCAGCGCCGGCACGGCCGGGGCCAGCGAGTCGGTGGCCCCGGCCGGGGGCCGGGTGCCGCGCAGCGCCGTTACCGGTCCCAGGCCCAGATGAATGACCAGCGCGGCCCGCAGCGGCAGCACTTCGGCCATGCGCAGGCGCTGGGCGGGCTGGCCCTGCAGCCGCTGGTGCAGGCTGCCGCGGGCCGTTTCGGGGTTGGCAAAGCCCTGGAAAACCACCTTGTTGCCCGCCAGCCGCATTTCCGTCAGCTCGTTACGGGCCAGGCTGGCTACGGCGGCCATTTCGGGGGTCAGCTCGCTGCGGAACAATACGCCCAGCAGCTGGGGCAGCCGCCGCTGGTTGAGCAGCAGCGTGGCGTCCACGTCGCGCAGCCGGAAATAGTCGGTGCTCGTGAAGTCGGCGGCCACGGTGGGTGCCCCGGGCCGGGTCAGGCGCCGAACTACGGCTTCTACCAGCTGCGGCGAGCTGCTGAACACGAGATGGTTGCGGTAATTGAGCAGCGTCAGGCCGCGGCTCTCCTCGCCTTCGGCGCCGGTGCGGCGGCCCACATCGGTAAGTACCTGGCCCTCGTAGTCGCGGGTGGTTACCTTGAAATCGGGGGCGCGGCCCAGGCTTTCGAGCAGCCCGCGCACCTGCCGGTACTCGCGCACGCTGCCAATGGGCACCTGAAACAGCAGCCCGAACTGCTGGGGCCCCGTTACGTGCACCGAGGTAAGCACCCGCTTGCGGCCCAGAAACTTCAGCAGCACGTCGCGCCCCCCGGCCAGGCTGTCCACCAGCACCAGGTTCTCTTCTACCTGCTGAAAGTAGCGCACGGCCGTCAGGTTATCCCAGACCTGGGTTTCCTTGAGGTGACGGATGAGCGTGGGGTGGTCGCGCGTCATGGCCACCAGCACGGCATCGTCGGGCACCAGGGCCCAGGGGTCGACGGGCACGCTGGCCACGGTGCGCCGGTAGTACACGTAGGAGCCCAGCGCCGTGAGCAGCAGCAGCAGGGTAAGCCAGACGAGTACACGGTTCGACATGCAGAGGGAACAGGGGCGCAATGGGGGAGGTGGGCAAAAATAGGCAATCGGGCCGGAGCGGGCGGTGACTCGGTGAATGGGTGGGTTGTCCTTGTCAGCCGGGCAGGTCGTCCAGAGGATAGTCTGGCTTACTCAGTCGCCAACCCGCTCATTCACTCAGTCACCAACTCACCCGTTCACCGATTCACCGGCCATTCTCTATCTTCCGGCCCCATTCCCTCTCTTCTCTTTACCAGATGTCTGAAAAGCAAGGCCATTTCCAGCGGGCCATTACGCTGTTTGATGCCGTCATGATTGTCACCGGCAGCATGATTGGCTCCGGTATTTTTATCGTTTCCTCCGATATCAGCCGCAAAGTGGGCTCCTCGGGCTGGCTGCTGGTGGTGTGGCTGCTGACGGGCGTGATTACGCTGGCCGGGGCCGTGAGCTACGGCGAGCTGTCGTCGATGTTTCCGAAAGTGGGCGGCCAGTACGTGTACCTACGCGAGGCCTACAACAAGCTGGTGGCCTTTTTGTACGGCTGGACGCTGTTTCTCGTCATTCAGACCGGTGTAATTGCGGCCGTGGCCGTGGCCTTTGCCCGGTTTACGGGGGTGCTGGTACCCCAGATTTCCGAAACCAACGTGCTGTTTGAGGTGCAGAACATGCCGCTGCTGGGCTCGTTTCGGTTCACGATGGTGCAGCTGGTGGCCATTGCCATGCTGGTGCTGCTCACCTATATCAACTCGCGGGGCGTGCGGGCGGCCAAGTTTATTTCCAATGTATTCGGCAGCACCAAGCTGGTGGCGTTGGCGCTGCTCGTGCTGTCGGGCGTGTTTTTCGGCATCAAGCAGGAGGCCCTGAGCCAGAACTTCCAGAACGTGTGGCAGGCCGTGAGCTTTGATGCCGCCGGCCAGGGCACGCCCCTCACGGTGGCCGCCCTCGTTACGGCCATTGGCCTGGCCATGACGGGCTCGTTGTTCAGCTCCGATGCCTGGGCCAACATTGGCTTCGCGGGCGACGAAATCGTGCGGCCCGAGCGCAACATCGTGCTCAGCATGGCCCTGGGCACGGGCATCGTAACGGCGCTGTACCTGCTCATCAACCTGGTGTACCTGCTGGTGCTGCCCCTGCACGGCGACCCGGCCGCCACCGATGTGCTGGGCCGCGGCATTCAGTACGCCACCGACGACCGCGTAGGCACGGCCGCCGCCGAAAGCATCCTGGGAGCCCCCGGAGCCTACGTAATGGCCGTGCTGATTATGGTTAGCACCTTCAGCGCCAACAACAGCATCCTGCTCGCGGGCGCGCGGGCCTTCTACGCCATGGCCAAGGATGGCTTGTTTTTCCGGGGTATGGCCCGCCTCAACAAGGCCGGCGTGCCGGGCGTGGCCCTGTGGGGGCAGTGCGCCTGGGCCAGCCTGCTGTGCCTGTCGGGCTCATATGGCGAGCTGCTCAACTATGTGATGTTCTCGATAATTCTGTTCTACGTCATCACCATCATTGGCATTTTCGTGCTGCGCCGCACCCGCCCCGCCGCGCCCCGCCCCTACCGGGCCTGGGGCTACCCGGTGGTACCGCTGCTCTACATCGCGCTGGCCTCCACGTTCTGCTTTATCCTGCTCACCGACCCCGATAACTCCAAATTCGCCCAGCGCGGCCTGATGCTCGTGGCCCTGGGCATTCCGGTGTACTACCTGTTCCGCAACCGGTTCAAGAAGCTGGAGGGAGAGGAAGAAGGGTAAGCCGAAGAGAAAAAGCTAAAAGGAAAAGCCGTTGAACAAGCCCCGTGCGGGCGTTCAACGGCTTTTCCTTTTAGCTTTTTCTCTTCAACTTGACTCCTACCTTTTGCGGCGCTTGGTGCCTTCCTTGGGCAGCAGCGTCACAACCTGGGTTTTGGCGTTGCGCGAGCGAAGCAGCTGGTCTTCGTAGCCGCCGTAGCCATAGAGCAGCGTGTTTTCGGTGCCGGCCGGCACTTCGAGCGAGTAGTTGCCGTTGGCGTCGGTGCTGGTGGCCGCGCGCGAGCCTTTGAGCAGAATGGTGGCGCCGGCCAGCGGACGGCCGTTTTCGTCCAGCACCCGGCCGGTCATGTTCAGCGTAGCGGGGGCGGTTTCGATGGGCTCTGCCACCGCTACGGGGGTGGCGGGCACTACCGGAGCCAGTATTGGCTCATCCGCGTCGTTATCGGCGGCGGCGGTGGCCGGGTTGGCGGCGGCGCGGGCAGCGGCAGCCGTACGCGCGGCGGCGGCCGGGGTCGGCTTGGCCGCATCGGCGGGCGTAGCGGCGGCAGTGGCAGTGGCAGCCGTAGCGGGCGCCGTTTCGTCGGCGATGCGCGTACCCGTTATCGAGGCTTCGCCTAGCTCCATGGTAGGGGTGGGCAGCTCGGGGGCGCTGCTGGCCTGGGTTATGGAGGCCGGCAGCATCAGGTAACCGGCCAGCACGGCGGCCACAATGCCGCCGGCAATGAGTGCCAGCCGGCCGTTGCCCGACGACAGTTCCTGCTCGTCCGGGAACATACCGGGCGAATAGTCCTCGTTTTCGGGCGTGGTTTCGGGCGTGGTGGGAGTAGAAGGGTCCATAAGCGCGGCTTGGTAAAAGCAAAAAAGAAGAGCGCCTGAGTTGCCGGATTAAGACAATAGCTTCTGTATTATCCTGATCCGACATTATCGGCTCCTAAAGATATAGGATTCGTGCTGTCTTTTTCAACCCTTTCTTCGGTTAAAAAAACAATTCTGCCCAGAGAAAGAGTTGCTTTAGCCTATTATTCGCAATTCGTCCTTGAAATAGGCCGGCTGATAAAAGCAGAGGCCCCGCAGGACGTCTGGCCTGCCTTCACCGAATCCGAGGATACGATCAGAGGTAGCCAGACACCCTGCGGGGCCTTTATTTTTGCCGGTCGCGCCTTAGTCGTGGGCGGGCTTGGCGGGGCCGCTGGGGGCATCGTCGCCAAACTCCTGGTCCTGGGTGCGCACGCCGTTGCCCATTTCGTAGCTGCCCTCTACCCCGAAACCGGGACCGGTGTTGGCCGGGGCCGCGTCGGAGTGGTCGTTGCCGCCCTGGGGCACGCCCTCGCCGCCGCCGATAGTCAGGTTTTCGAGCTGGTCCTTCTGGTCGGCGCGCTGGGTATAGCCGCCGGCGCCCACGTTGCGCTGGGCCGAGGGGTCGGAGGCATCTTTGCCGTTGCTGAGCAGCTCGTCGTACTCCTGCTTCTGCTGGAGTTGCTCGTTGTCGGGAATAGCGCTGTTCGTGTCGTTCACGATTTGCTTGTTGGTATTCAGGTCGTTGTCGTTTTGGTTAGCAGTAGCCATGGGATTAACGAAGGGAGTGAAAGAAGATGTTTGCTTTACGCGGGGCCAACAGGTGGGGTTAAGTCTAAATTCGGGCTACTTTCGTAGGTGAGCCGGGGTGTCTTCGCTTTCAAACACCTGGCGGCCCCGCGTGTTCCGGGTGTGCGGCGTCGGGCAACAGTATAACCGCCCGCTACCCCTTTCGTTTTCCTCACCGACGCTATGCACCTGGTTATCATCGGCAACGGCATCACCGGCGTTACCTGCGCCCTCACGGCGCGGCGGCTGCGGCCCGAGGCCCGCATCACGCTGGTGTCGGCCGAAAGCGCCCACCACTTCTCGCGGCCGGCCCTGATGTACGTGTACCTGGGCGACCTGCGCTACCAGGACATTAAGCCCTACGAAGACTGGTTCTGGGCCGAAAACCGCCTGGAGCTGGTGCACGCCACGGCCACCGGCCTTAATGCCGCCACCAAAACCGTGCAGCTCGACAACGGCCCGGCGCTGAGCTACGACAAGCTGCTGCTGGCCACCGGCTCGCGGGGCCGCCGGGGCATCTGGCCCGGCTCGGAGCTAACCGGCGTGCAAACCTTCGTGACGCTGCCCGACCTGGAGCTGATGACCCGCGACACCCGCCAGGGCGTGCGCGAGGCCGTAATTGTGGGCGGCGGCCTGATTGGGGTGGAGCTGGCCGAGATGCTGGCCGTCAAGGGCATCCGGGTTACCATGCTCATCCGCGACGCCCGCTACTGGGGCTCGGTGCTGCCGCCCGAGGAAGCCGCGCTGGTGCAGCACCAGCTTGATGCCCACCACATCCTTACGCGCTACGCAACCGGGCTGGAGCAGATTATAGGCGACGCAAACGGCCGGGTGCGGGCCGTGCGCACCACCGACGGCCGGGAGCTGCCCTGCCAGTGGCTGGGCCTGGCCATCGGCGTTGAGCCCAACCTGGATTTGGCGAAGCTCGGTGGCCTGGAAACCGACCGGGGCGTGCTCGTGGATGAGCACCTGCAAACCAGCGCCCCCGACGTGTACGCGGCCGGCGACTGTGCCCAGCTGCGGGTAGTTGCCCAGGGCGAGGTGGCCGTCGAGCAGCTCTGGTACACTGGCCGCCAGCAGGGCGAAACCGTGGCCCACACCCTCTGCGGGGCCGCCCCCCGCCCCTACCGGCGCGGCCAGTGGTTTAACTCGGCCAAGTTCTTCGACCTCGAATACCAGACCTACGGCCGCGTGCCCGCCGAACCAGTTACGGGCGAACTCAGTTTCTGCTGGCAGCACCCCACCCGCGCGGCGCTGCTACGCATCAACTTCCGGTCCGACTCGCTGGCCGTTACGGGCCTGAACGTGCTGGGCCTGCGCCAGCGCCACGACACCTGGGCCGCCTGGCTGCAAGCCGGCACGCCGGTTACCGAGGTGCTGGCCAACCTGGGCGCGGCCAACTTCGACCCTGAGTTTTTCCGCCAGTATGAGAAGATTATTGTGGCGGACTTTAACCAGCAGTTCCCACAACACGCGGTGCAGCTGCGCCGCCGCAAGGGCCTGTTCCGCGTATAGCCGGACAGCGTATTCCGACTCTATTTTTCCTTTCCCGCATGGATTTCAGCAAGCTTTACCACCCCAGCGCCCTCAACAGCTTCCAGTACATTGCCCTGGTGGGCGCCATCATGAGCGGCGGCGCCCAGCTCATCATCCGCCTGCTCGACTATCCGCGCCCCGAAGGCTACCTCTACCTCTACTGGTGCTGGCTGGGCCTCTATATCGTTGGCTCGCTGCTCAACCTGTTCGGCAAACCCTCCGACGGCCACCATCATCATTAGAAGTGAGAAGTGAGAAGTGAGAAGTGAGAAGTGCGAAAGGGCACGTCATTGCGAGCGGCGCGAGGCAATCTGGCTGGGCAAAATGACAAGTATTTCCAAGCAGAAAGTCCTTATTCAGCGCGGCTATTTAAAAGGCTTTCTCTTCACAGAACTTTGCTGGTGATTCCCGGACTGCTTCGCGCTTCCCGCAACGACGTTCTTTATATATGCAAGCCTGACCAATGGATTCCTCCCAAACCCTGACTGCCGATGCGCCGCTGCCCGAGGTGGCGGGCACCGAAAAGCTGCTGCTGAGCCTGGTGGCCCTGGGGCTGCTGCTGCTGCTGCCCGCCACGTTCGATGCTGATGCCTGGCGGGCCCGCTGGTGCTTTTACGCGGCGCTGGGGCTGCTGAGCGCCGGTACGCTGGGCTGGGCCGCCTGGAAATACGGCCGCAAGCCGCCGGGAGTGCACAACCATAACCTGTGGCTGCGCGCCAGCACCAGCCGCGGGGCCGTGGCCTGGGTTACGGGCCTCGTGCTCACGGGCTTCTACGTCATCCTCTACTGGTTCAGCAGCCCCGACGACCAGGGCAATTTCGGCCCCCTCAACCAGCTCGTGCACGCCCTCGACCCGGTCAGCCAGCTGCTGCGCAACCGGCCCTCCGACCAGTGGTTTTTGTACGGCACCTTCTACACGCTGGCCATCTTGCTGATGGGCGGGCGGGCGCTCTGGAAGTACCGCCACTCGCCCTACCACCTCATCCGCACCGGGGTGCTGATGTTTTTTCAGCTGGGCTTTGCCTTTCTGCTGCCGGGGCTGCTGCTGGCCTTTCAGCGGCCCGAGTTCTATTTCAGCTACTTCTGGCCCCTCAAGCCGGAGTACCTGTTTCCGGATACCGTAGGCTACCTGCTGAAGGATGGCGGGCCGGGGCTGGGCGTGTTCATGGTGTTCTGGACGGCCGTTATTTCCCTGGTCGGCGTGCCCGTGCTCACCTACTTTTTCGGCAAGCGCTGGTACTGCTCGTGGGTGTGCGGCTGCGGCGGCCTGGCCGAAACCGCCGGCGACCCGTACCGCCAGCTCGCCGACACCAGCCGCACCGCCTGGAAGTGGGAAGTACGCATTATCTACACCGTGCTGGTAGTTATCGTGCTGCTTACGGCCCTGCTGTGGGTGGGCGCCTCGGGCGCGGTGCCGGCCCTGGCCTCCGTTACGCAGCCGCTCAGCCAGGCCTACGGCTTCGCCATCGGCTCAGTGTTTTCGGGCGTGATTGGGGTGGGCTTTTACCCGTTGATGGGGGCGCGGGTGTGGTGCCGGTTCGGCTGCCCGATGGCCGCCTACCTGGGGCTGCTCCAGAAGCACTTCTCGCGCTTCCGCATCACCACCAACGGCGCTCAGTGCATTTCGTGCGGCAACTGCTCCAACGTCTGCGAAATGGGCATCGACGTCAAGCAGTATGCCCAGCGCGGTGAGCCCATCATCCGGGCCTCCTGCGTGGGCTGCGGCATGTGCTCCACGGCCTGCCCCCGCGGCGTGCTCAACCTCGAAAACGGCCCCCGCGAAGGCCGTTACCAGGGCTCCCAGCTCATCCACGCCGACTCGCTGCGGATTCTGAGTTAAGCTGATTGTAAGGACTACCGCGCCCTATTCTCCATCCGTATTACTCCGCTGGCGGCTCAGGCGTAGTTCCAGGACCCGGGTATCTTCGTTGCTCCAGATGAAGTTTTGCACGTCTTCGATGCGGAAGACCACCAGTCCGTCATTAGCGCCATACTCGGTGTAGCACTCCATGAGCACTTGCTCGGCCGTAAGGCGGCGCACATAGCCCGAGTAATCCATGCCGATTTGCGTGTACACATTCACGAGCTGTCCTTGCTCATGTGCCCTTTCTAACAACAGTGGTATCGTCAGGTACTCCTGTTCCAGGAATGCCGGAGATTTAAGGCCAGCGTATACTTTATCCAGATTATCAGCTTTGAATTCAATATGACGGATATACTGGTCATCGTAGTCAATCTGAAATACGTCGGCCATATTGTAGGATTGGATGGCAGTGGGCATACCGTCGCGATTAATAATACGTAGCACCGCCACTTCGTCAGAGAAGCTTAGCACATAGCCCACCGAAAACCGGTTTGGGTCGCTAGTGAGAGTGCGTATCCCTAGAGGCTGTTATGGACTGGTGGCTCGGAAAACGCCTTTTGCCAGCAGGAGTGTAACGAAGGCCAGGAAGTGAAATTGCTGCATCGTCAGGGCCAGGCGTTCGTAGTCGCGGGCTAGGCGGCGGAAGCGGGCGGCCCAGCCAAAGCTGCGCTCGACGACCCAGCGGCGGGGCAGCAGCACAAAGCCGGTCTGGCCTTCGGGCTTGGCAATGACTTGTAAGTCAATGTCGTGCACGGCGGCCGCGTACTCAGCGTCTTCGCCCGTGTAGCCCTGGTCGACATAGGCTACCTGCACGGTTTGGCCCGTGACCTGCTGCACCCGCTCACAGAGCGCGTCAACCTGCCCGCGGTCGGGCTCGTTGGCCGGCGTGACGATGGCGGCCAGCAGGTGGCCCAGCGTGTCGACGGCCACATGCACCTTGCTGCCCTTGCGCCGCTTGGCCCCGTCGTAGCCGGCGCGGGCCCCGCTTTCGGGCGTGCTCTGCACCGTGCGCGAGTCCAATATGACGGCCGTGGGCTCAGCCTTTCGTCCGGCCAACACGCGGGCCAACTCGCGCAAATCGGCCATCATATGCTCAAAACAGCGGTTGTCGCGCCAGCGGGCCCACTGCTGGTACACGGCGGGCCAGGGCGGCAGGTCGTGGGGTAAGTAACGCCAGCCGCAGCCGGTTTTAACCAAGTAGCGCAGGGCATTGAAGACGGCCCGAAGGTCGTGCTGCCGTTGTGGCGCGTCTTCGCGCACCAGGGCCAGATAGGGCGCTACAAACGCCCATTCGTCATCCGTCACGTCGCTGGGATAACCATTTCGTTGTGCCATCCCCTAAATTACGCCACCAGTGCATAACAGCCTCTAGCCCGCTGTCTCGTTCATACAAGGCGGTAATAAGCGCCAGAATGGTGTCCGTAAACCGGGTGATGAGCTGCTGGCAATACGGGAGTGCCTAGGTCGCTCCCCCGCCCAATTGCATGCTAAAGAGCCGGTCCCCCGAGGCGCGCAGGTCTTGGCGCAGGTTGACGATGGCCGTATTGAAGACGACCAAGTAGGTTATCACCGCCATCAGCGCGGCGGGTATCGCGCCAACTTTGCCCGCGTACACCACCGACGGGCTATCAAGCCGGTCTAGTCCACGCACAGCGCTGTCGCTGTGAGCGCCTGCCCGCGCCGCCCAAACCCTACCAGCCGCTTGGCAATCACAGTTTTGTGCGCCATCTGGTAGTAGCGCAGGTGAGCTTTGATAGTGGCGCCCCAGTTAGTTTTGTGGAAATGGGGGTTGCGTTGCATGCAATCCCGCCTAGTAGGGCCGTCTACATGGTCTGGCGCAGGGAGTTGGCCAGCTTTTCCTCCAGTTTGCGCACCACTTTGTTTAAAACTTTGGTTATCACTTCGCGGGCGTAGGGGAGGGGGGTGCCATTTCTCACGTAGATCGGCGGCTTATTCTACATCATCCGAGTGGAGCGAATGACCGCAAAAAGCAAGTGCCATTTTTCACGTAGTCGCTCGAAGAGATAATTCCTTTAGGCCCACGTGATTCCCTGCAATTCTACCGGCGCCCTATATGGCCCTAATTTACTCCTGGAGGCCCTTTTTTGGCTAAATTAGCCGGATTACAAAGCTGCTTTAGCCTTTTTAACTTTCAAAAAATCAGAGTCTCTTCTGTCTTCTTAAAGCTATTCTTTTACTATTCTATATTCAGGGGCTCATAACTAACTGTTTAACAGTATTTTAAAACCGTTATCTACGTGAAAAACGGCACTCTGCTGCGTGAAAAACGGCACTTTCCTACGTGAATACTGGCACTGTCTACGTGAAAAATGGCACTCTGCTGCGTGAACACTGGCACCGCCTGCGTGAAAAATGGCACCCGTGTCTTAGCCCCGGGCCAGCAGTCTTTAGCAGACTCTCGCCACAGCGGTCACGGGCGATGGGGCTACCTACGTGAAAAATGGCACCGGGCTTGCCAATCTACGGCCGGAATCAGGGCGTTCGCGAATGCCGCGAAACGCTTATCTTGGGGCCGCCCCCGGCCCTTATAACCGAGGGCATTGTATCTGCTATGGCTTCCTCCACCGTGCCCGTCCCGCTATACCCCCGGGCTTACCAGGCTAATGCCCTGGTGAGGGCCCCGCTGAAGCTGACTCATGTGGAGGCCCGCATATTCGCGCTCGCCCTAAGCTGTATTCATCAGGGACAGACGGAGTTGCCAGGTATCTCTATTCCCCTGAGCCGGGTGATGACTCAGAAAAAAGGCGGCAGCGTGTATGAAACGATTCGCGATGCCTGCAAAAGCCTGATGTCAAAAGTGGTTAGCATCGAGTCGCAGACGGGTAACAGGCGGCGGTTTACGGCTTATTCCATCATCAGCTACCTGGACCTAAACGAGGGCACTGGGTTTCTGACCGGCAACTTCGCCCCCGAGATCAAGCCCTTTCTGCTTCAGCTGGCCGAGCAGTACACCCATGTGGAACTGGAAACGCTGCTCACTCTGCGCTCGGCCCACGCCCACCGCCTGTACTGGCTGCTCAAATCCTGGGATGACGTGGGCCAGTGGGAGGTGCCGTTCGAGGTGCTGCGCCGGCAGGTGCTGGGCGATGACAATGAGGTGACCTATCCGCTGTTCTACGATTTCAAGCGCTACGTGCTTGAGCCTGCTTTGCGAGAGCTGTATGCGCTGGGATGGGTAGTTACCTACGAGCCCCTCAAGGACGGCAAAAAGGTGCACGCCGTGCGCTTTGCCATTCCTCGTCCTCTGAGTCAGCTGGCCGAGCAGGGTACGGAGGTCGTCGGCAAGGGCCGTGCACGGACGCCGCAGGCGCAGATGAGCCTGGAGCTGCCCGCCGACGCCTCCACGCTGCAGCAGCGCATGGTCACGCGTCTGCAGAAACTCCGCATGACCGATGCGCAGATCCGGCACGTGCTCGATTTTGTGGCCGATGATGAAGCACTCATTGCCCGGCTCATGAAAATAAGCCACCCGTTGCTGCGCGACTTTGAGGCCGGCAATAAGACCTTCGATAACCTGGGCGGGGCGGCTATTAACCTGCTTAAAACGGAATTCCCCCGCCTCTATCCATTGCTTAAGTAAGTGCCAAGGAACTGCTGATAAGCCAGATGATGCTTGCAGCCGCTCGTTGGACAGCGGGCGTCCGGGTAAGGCTGGTTATTCCAGGCCGCGAGACAGTTATCGTATTTCGGTAGGATGCTCAACACACGATGCTGCTTTTGTAATTCGCCGGCCAGCCAGGCGCCAGTGAGCGTGGTGGTGTTAAGGTGGGTGTACAGCCGGCCGTACTGCAGGAAATAGCCCCCGGCGGGTAGCGCCTGTTGCAGCCGCTCGAAGTTGTTGGCCAATTCCCTCTCGTTTCGTTGCAGAGCCGCCGGGTTATTCACAAGCACCACCATGTAGCGGTAGTCATCGCCCAGCCAGGCGAGGGCTTCTGCTTCGTGGACCTGCACCAAAGCCCAGGCCCGCGCCGATGAAGTTTCGCGCCGTTCAGTTGGTACCGGGACCGAAGGACGAGTAGTTTCTGAATCGTTGCCTGCAGCGCAGGTGGCACCCGCGGATGGCGGGCCATCAGGTCGCAAAGCCGGCCATTAGTCCAGTAGGGCTCGGTGTCGATGGCTACTACCTAGGTTTTTTGGCCGGCGGCCGCTACTCCGTTGAGCTTCCGCAACTGCTGCCACAGCCCGAACTCCCGTTGCATTTCCGCCGACGGCTTGCTCGGTTGCTCTCGAACCGACGTGGCAGCCGAATCCAGCCATTGCGTTTGGCCAGTTTGCACGTAGCGGTCCACAAAGTACACGTAGGTGTAGCTGCCCTCCTTCACGTAGTAGCGCACCCCGGCTTTCTGATGTAGGTAAGCGAATAGCTTGAAATGACGCTGCTCGTTGCCGGCATTGTTGTGCGCTTCTCCCGACACGAAAACGTCGTAGCGTGGCACCAACGTATCGAGCGGCCCAGCGTGCGGAAATCGGTGGTGAAATCCAGGGCCACGGGTGCGGCTACGGGCGGTAAGGTATCAGGAAGAAGCAGGCCCGCGAATAGGAATACGCTCAGCGGCAAAGCGAAAAGTGCTGTTCTTAGCGTAGTGGCGGCAAGCTACTTCAATAGCCCCATTTCCAGTAGTACCTCGGCAATCTGCACGGCGTTGGTGGCGGCGCCTTTGCGCAGGTTGTCGGCCACTACCCACATATTTAGCGTCTTCGGCTGGGTTTCGTCGCGGCGCAGGCGGCCCACTAGCACGGCGTCGCGACCATGGGCGCCCTGGGGCATGGGGTACACGTTGTTTTTTACGTCGTCCACCAACTCCACGCCCTCGGTTTGGCGCAGTAGCTCGCGCACCTCGGCGAGGTCGAATTCCTGGGCAAATTCTACGTTCACGGCTTCGGAATGGCCCCCTATTACGGGCACGCGCACGGTGGTGGCGGTGAGGCGGATGGAGTCGTCGCGGAAGATTTTCTTCGTCTCGAGCACCATTTTCATCTCCTCCTTGGTGTAGCCGTTGTCCTGGAACACGTCGATGTGGGGGAGCACATTCAGGTCGATGCGGTGGGGGTAAGCGGGGTTGCCGGCCGTCTGGCCAGCGCGCTCCTGCATCATTTGGTCCACGGCCTGCTTGCCGGTACCGGTTACGCTCTGATAAGTGCTTACTACGATGCGAGTGGCCCGGTAGCGCTTGTGTAGCTCGTTGAGGGCCACCACCAGCTGAATGGTGGAGCAGTTAGGGTTGGCAATGATTTTATCGTCGGCCGTAAGTGTATGGGCGTTGATTTCGGGCACCACCAGCTTCTTGGTTGGGTCCATGCGCCAAGCCGAGGAGTTATCGATAACCACGGTGCCAGCCGCCGCGAAGCGCGGAGCTTCCTGCAACGAAATAGCGCCGCCGGCCGAGAAGATAGCCACCGCCGGCCGGGCCGCCAGGGCATCGTCCATGCTCACCACTTTATACTTTTTACCCTGAAATTCGATTTCCTGTCCCACCGACCGGGCCGAGGCAACGGGCAGCAGTTCGGTGACCGGGAAGTTGCGCTCGGCCAGCACTTTGAGCATTTCGGTGCCCACCAAACCGGTGGCGCCCACTACAGCTACTTTCATATAATTTATCAGTTGATTGGTAAAGGTAAAGCCGTTATCTTGAGCTGGTCAAGCTAAGCCGGACAGAGTTGGGAGGTTGTTTGAAGATGCTTTTCGAAGTGGTTGAGGGCAAGATAGCCAAGCGAAGAATATCGCCGCTCGGTGTTGTAGTAGGCGATGTGATCGCTGATTTAGAGCTTGGCTTCGGCCAGGCCGGGAAAGGAGCCGCCGTCGAGTAATTCGGCTTTGAAACTGCTCCAAGATGATTCGGCGAGCGCTTCGCTGACCAGCTTTTCGGGCATGGCCAGAGCGCACGTCCCAGCCCACAATTTTGCGCGGGCAGCGGTCGAGCCAGATGGCCAGGTAGAGCCAGCCGCCGCCCTGCCGGGGCAGATACGTAATATCGCCGACCCAGACTTGGTCGGGCGCGCAGGGAGCCGGTAGGCCGCGCAAGCGGTTGGGTGCGGCCCGCACGGCCGGGTCCGAGTCGGTCGTGCGGGGGACAAACGAGCGGGGCTGTTGGGCCCGCAGCCCGCGGGCTTTGAGCACGCGGCGAATGCGCCAGCGGCCCACGGCATGGCCCTGGTCCTGCACTTGGGCCCGCAGCCGGCGAGTGCCGTAGCACTGGCTGTGGTGGGCAAAGCTTCGCGCACGGCCACTTGCCAGGCCGGCTCGCTGGCCGATGTGGGCAGTGAGGAAGTGGGCCGCTGCCAGCGGTAAAGCAGCCTGGGGCTAATACCCAGCTGGCGCTTGGCCGCCTGCGTGCTGCGGCTCTCGCCGGCCAAGCGCAGGGCCTCTACTTAAAATGCCTCGTCGTATTTATACCGTTTGTCGGGCGACGCCCCGCTGGTTTTGGTTGCCGTAACAGCAGAAATATACGTCCTTCTTATGTCCGTCTCGTCTAGAGCCTATTATGGACTGGTGGCTCGGAAAACGCCTTCTGCCAGCAGGAGCGTAACAAAGGCCAGGAAGTGAAATTGGTGCATAGTCAGGGCCAGGCGTTCGTAGTCACGAGCCAAGCGGCGGAAGCGGGCGGCCCAGCCGAAGCTGCGTTCGACGACCCCGCGGCGGGGCAGCAGCACAAAGCCCGTTTGACCTTTGGGCTTGGCAATAACCTGTAAGTCAATCTCGTGCACGGCGGCAGCGTACGCAGCGTCTTCGCCCGTGTAGCCCTGGTCAACGTAGGCCACCTGCACTTTTTGGCCCGTGACCTGCTGCACCCGCTCACAGAGGGCGTCGACCTGCCCGCGGTTAGGCACGTTGGCCGGCGTGACGACGGCGGCCAGCAGGTGGCCCAGCGTGTCGACGGCCACGTGCACCTTGCTACCCCTGCGCCGCTTGGCCCCGTCGTAACCGGCGCGGGCCCCGCTTTCGGGCGTGCTTTGCACGGTGCGCGCGTCCAAAATGACGGCCGTGGGCTCAGCCTCACGTCCGGCCAGCATGCGGGCCAACGCGCGCAAATCGGCCATCATATGCTCAAAACAGCGGTTATCGCGCCAGCGCGCCCATTGCTGGTAGACCGCGGGCCAAGGCGGCAGGTCGTGGGGTAGGTAGCGCCAGCCGCAGCCGGTTTTAACCAGGTAGCGCAGGGCGTTGAACAGGGCCCGGAGCACGTGCTGCCGTTGCGGCGCATCTTCGCGCACCAGCGCCAGATAGGGCGCCACAAATGCCCATTCGTCATCCGTCACGTCGCTGGGGTAACCACTTCGCTGTACCATACCCAAATTACGCCATCAGTTCATAACAGGCTCTAGACCACCTCAAAATATGTTAACAACTAATTGTCAGACGTATGGGCCAGAAATATACGTTGGTCAACACTGTGCAAAGGATAACTTGTTGGTGCGTAAACTAGTATGTATAGCACCCATTACGTCTGCGGACTGCAGGGTAAATGCAACCCGGGGCGTGGGGGGCAGCCTGCCTGAATTAGAACATAGCTTTAATTCAGGCAGGCTCTAATAGCTTCGGCGTACCAGCTAATATCTGGTTCGGCCCCTGCAACCAACTGTTGCATGAGCCCAATCCCGAGTGCCCCACACAGGGAATCGGATGGCTGCCGCTCATAGTGTCCACTGCTCAACTCCTGCCCAAGCCAACGCTCGGCTTGTGTGCACCAATACTTGTAGGACTGGTAGTAAGCCGGGTGCCGGCTAAGTGAATAAAGTTGCGCATAAGCGTAGACTACCCCAAAGGCCCCCTGACAAAATTGGGCACCCTCGATTTTGGTGGCCGCCGTTTGGGTGCGCAATATTGTGTTGAGCCCAACCAACTCGGCAATGTGACCTAATTCAGCGTCTTGTAACAGTTGCTGCGCTTTGTATAAGGCTAGCGAGGCGCCTAGGTCAGCACCAGTTAGCAAACTGAGGTGGTTTGAAAAAACGGGTTGATAGGTGATTTTATCCACCGTCACCGGGAACATGGAATAACACCCATCCGAAAAATCTATTTCACGTCTGGTGGCCAACAGAAGCTCTACTCTTTGGTGGACCTGCTGGCGGATTAGCTCATTATGAATGCCAGCAATGCCCACTTCAGCCAGCAATACGATTTCGCTGGTTAGACTGCCGGGCAGTCCCATCGGAATTGTCCAGCAACCTTGTTCATCCACATTTTCGGTTGCACCTAACGAGGCATTTCTCCCATATAGCTCAGCAATAAGCATTTGAAGCTGCTCCCGGACTTGTCCGATGGCCATCCGTTGGGAGAAATACCGGATAATATGCCACAACTCGGGGTGAACGCCAGGCTCCTTCCCAGGTAGCAACTTTAAGGCTCGCTCAAGCAAGTGCTGGTCCAGTAAGCTTATTTGCGCTGCCCCTTTGTGGCTTACTAGGGAGTTAGCCAAGTTAGAATGCAACCAAGCCAAGCCCACTACGCCAGCGGTAGCAGCTGACGGGCTGTCAGGTGCCAAGGCCAGGGTTAATTGGGCATTGAATAGCGCTTCTGAATGCTGTAAGTCTTGCTCTTGTCCTAGGCGTTGATATAATAAATAATAATAAATAGCCAATCTGCTAGAATTTTCCATCGACGGAATATCGCTCTTTTTATCGCGAATTATTGCGTATATGACCTCATCGTATGCCATTTACAACTGCCTTTTCACTTGTTAATCATCAAAGCATAGTAACCCGCGCAGGTGAGGGCAGTATTAAAATCGGAACGGGCTTAGTAGTTAGAGTGCTTTATAGCCGTTTCGTGAACGGTTTACCCTGTCGTAAAGAC
This sequence comes from Hymenobacter actinosclerus, assembly GCF_900111515.1. Lineage (GTDB taxonomy): Bacteria > Bacteroidota > Bacteroidia > Cytophagales > Hymenobacteraceae > Hymenobacter > Hymenobacter actinosclerus. The sequence continues at coordinate 11,495 of NZ_FOHS01000002.1, read as the reverse complement.
GCAAATTTTGCGTCTCTTTGTTGCTGACATTGTCCGGCGCCTACTGTCGGTCAACGACGAAATGCAAATATTGCGTCTCGTCTCCAACACGATACACACTGTTCGCAAAACCGCTATAACGGACGCGTAGCTAATTATAGATCCGTATCCTGCGCGGCGGTTAGGTTGCCAACGAAAATGGCGTTACAACACTTTATTTGGGCTGATTTTTTTTGTCATGATTCAGGTCGGTATCACGGAATTTAGAAAATACTGAAAAGCCGCTTGCTTGGCTGGGTGATTAAGTAGAGTAAACTTAGGCAGCGAATACAGACCACTCTTACTTAATACACCAACACAGTTATTCTAGGGACGAACGTTGATTTTAGCATCGATGAATTGACTGCTCTTAGTTAGCAAGAGGAACCATATCTTTTAAGGGGCTTAGAAGAGCGTACCTCCGCACGCAGCTAGAAGCAGCACCCCTGGAGCAATTTTCCCTACATTCACGGATGCTGGGACGAGCGTTATCCAGGCAACCTTAATTTGAACCTATAAGCGTATGATTTCCTGCCTCATTGTAGACGACGAACAAGGAGCGTTAGATATTCTGACCACGTTCATTAATATGACGCCTTTTTTAGAGCTCAAAGCAGCTACTACCAACCCGTTGGAAGCCATTAAGTTGGTGCAGAAGCAGCCTATTGATCTAATCTTCCTTGATATTCACATGCCCCAGCTTTCAGGCATTGAGTTCATGAAGTTGCTAAACGGCAAAAGTAAGGTCATTCTCACAACCGCTTACAGCGAGTTTGCCGTGGAAGGTTTTGAAAATGACGCCCTAGATTACCTACTCAAGCCTATTGCCTTCGAGCGATTTTTGAAATCAGCGCAGAAGGCGCTTAATTTTTTCGTAAAGCCTTCTGGGAAGTGGATGCCACCAGAAGAAAAAGATAATTATATTTTTGTTAAGACCGAGAATAAAAGTAAAATGACGAAAGTCAACTTTGATGAAATCCTGTACGTCGAAGGCCTGAAAAACTACGTTTCCATTTACACTTACGAAGACCGAATTGTCACGCTGCTCAATCTTAAGGATTTGGAAAGTCGGCTGCCCTCCAAGCAGTTTATGCGCGTCCACAAATCCTACGTGGTGGCTCTGAACAAAATCCGCGCTCTGGACGGGAATCAAATTCTCATAAAAGACATAAAAACTTGCGTGCCATTAGGGGAAACCTACCGACCGGCTTTTTTTCAAGCCCTACAAGAGAAGATTATGGTCGGCAGGAAGTAAGCCCTTTGGCTTGGATCAGCTGATTCAGCGCGATCAGTCAGAGGAATGATGGAAAAGCAAGGCCTACCTAGAGTGCCTCTAATCAGCATTCCAGGTAGGCCCCGCTTATTCAACTACTGCCCTGCTAAAGCGTACTAGGTGCCTTTAACAGGCAGGTTTAGATGGCTTGATCGCGCGGCTTTTCACCTTAAAGCTTTGGTTGGCAGCGTGGGTCACTTGCTGGCCCCCTTCATTGCGAACAATAAAGGGGGCCAGCCAGAGTTCCGCGTGCGAGTATGCTGCTGTTCGACTGTGCAGCTGACACTCAAGCTTGAATTAGTGCCCCCCCTGGGTTTTTGCAGCTCCCGTAGGATACCCAGCAAATAAGGACGACTGTCCTAAGCGCGGAACCCCGTGGTTGGTCGATACAACAGGTCTAATCATAGCGTCAAAATTGCGGCTATACTAGGCCAGCTCTTGTTAGTGGTCCTCAATATGATTGAGCTGCATTCATTGCATTGTCAAAAAGCGCAATAAAAGTGTAACGCTCAGCCGCAGTGTGGGGGCTCCATGCTCAATTGAATCAGAACGGGCAGCCCTAAGCTCTCGGCTTAGCGCAGATGTTTACATAGTAGTAAGCAGCTGCGAGACGGTAGCGACAGAAGTGGGGGCGGTGGCTGAGCCATGGGCACCTTTCGTGAACCGAGTAACAATCTTTTTGGTGAGCTTAAACTTGACGGTAGTGTTTGCGTTTTTCATCAGCTGTTGTTGGAAGAATTGAAAGTGTGAATGCTTTTTACTTGAACAAACATAACTAAACGCCACTATTCCCTAAACATTATTACACCAACTCCCTAATTAGGAGTACCAATTCTCGAAACTATGCTAAGCAAGCCACTCACCAGTGTTGATGACGGGCAAGTTGTGGTAGCTCATCGGTGAATTAAATAGCGGTCGACTAGGACCAGACCTTTTCTTAAAGAGAACCATCGGCGGCACAGGCGTGCAGGGCACGTACTCGCTCTAGGACCAGACCTTTTCTTAAAGAGGACCTTGAGGTGGTCGGGTAAATGTGGACAGAATAGGGTCTTATCTTTCGAAAGCCATGAAAGACAGCCCCCAACCTAGCAAACGCTGGCGCTACGATGCTGCCTTCCGGGCCGAAGCCCTGCGCCTGGCCAGTGAAAGTCGCTCGACTCAGGCCGCGGCACGCGCCCCGAACATTGACTCCAAACGCATCTACCAGTGGCAAAAGCAAACGCTGACCCCGGTGGCCGCCGCTCGTGGGGCGGAACTGGACCCGGCCACCGCCGACGAGTTGCGCCAACTGCGGGCCACCAATCGGCAGCAGGCGCAGGAACTGAAAATGTTAAAAAAAGCCATTGCCAGTTGCCTGCTTTAAGCGCAGGCTCCCGCAGACACCGGACCAATGACCCGCTACCGCTTTAACGAGGCGCAACGCGGGGTGGTCCAGCTAAAACGGACAGCACGAAGTATTAACTTCCGCTGCCCATGACTGAAAAACTGAATTCTGGCGGCTTGCCCGCCACCCGTAAGAAATACACACCGGCTTTCAAGGCCGAGTGCGTGCGCCAAGTGGCGGCCGGTGCCCGACAGAGCGACGTGGCGCGTGCCCAGGGCATTTGCCGGCCTTGCTGGGGCGCTGGCAACGCCAGGCCCTGGAAGCCGCCGTGCCCAGCAGCGCCGAGCGCGAAGAAATCAGGCAGCTACGTGCCGCGCTCAAACGCGTGGAAATGGCGCGCGATATGTTAAAAAAAGTCGTGACCCGTTGCCTGCCTTAGACGCAGGCTCTCCCAACCGCCTCAGCCATGAGCCGCTACGCCTTTATCGCTGCCTGCACCGAGCCGTGGCCCGTGCAACTGCTCTGCCAGGTGCTGGCCGTGAGCCCGGCCGGCTATTACCAGTGGCGGCACCGGCCGGCCGCCGTTCCGCCTCCGTGGCAAGTGGTGGCGCAAGCGGCTTTTACGCGCCACGCCCGACGCTACGGCACCCGGCGGCTGCGGGCCGAATTGCGCGCCGAAGGCCACACCGTGGGCCGCTACGCGTTGCGCACTTGGCTGCGCCGGCACGGGCTGCAGGCCTTGAGCACCCGCCCGCACCGGCCGCGCACGACGGTGGCCGACCCGGCCGCCATCGTGGATGAAAATCGGCTGTTCGGTCAGCCTGCTCCCCCCCCGACCAGGTATGGGTGAGTCAAGTCATTACTCATTCGCCGCGGGCGGGCGGACGCTGGTGCTATCTGGCCACCTGGTGTAATACTTATTCGCGCCGGGTTGTGGGCTGGCACCTGGCGGCCCAGATGCCGCCCACTGAACTCGTGCTCTTTACCCTCGAACAAGCCCTGCCCCTGCGACACCCGCGCCGGGCTATGCATGCTGATCGCGGCTGCCAGCATACCAGTGCCGCCTGTCGGGCCCGCATCGCCGCCGACGCGGTGGTCAGCTTTCGCCGGCCGGCCAATCCCTACGACAACGCGCAGGCTGAAGCGGATGGAACACGCTCAAAACCGAATTACTGCCTAGCGACGGCCCATTCGCTCTCTGGAAGAGGCCCGACCGGAAGTGGCTCATTACCTGGACACCTACGTCAACCTTGACCGCCGCCACTGCGCCCTCGGCTACTGCTCGCCCCATCAATTTGAGCAGGACCTGAAAACCAACCTACCTTAGCTTACTGTCCGTTTTCACTGGGCCACCCCAGAAAATGCCCTACTACTCATTATGAAAGACATTTATTGCTTCCATTCTCAGCTTATTCTGCGCACCCCCAGTCAGCCTTTTCAACTGGCTATCAACGAAGCGACCATCCGGGATAGCCTAACCAATGCCAGCTTCATGGAGGCGGTCTATTTGGCTTCGCCAGCCCTGCACGAGCAATGCCGCAAGTGGCAAAGTGGAGAGCTTATTGATCCCCGCAGGATAAGCAGGCTGCAGGCTACCCTGACTCGCTACTACCTGCGCAGTTCCAGTCGCTGCACTCCATTTGGCCTATTTGCCGGCTGTAGTGTCGTGACGTGGGGCAAACATAACCGGATTGAGCTGTTACCGGCAGAGTCAACTAGGCACACGCGCTTGGATATGCACTATTTATGTGCTTTAGCGCAGCAATTGGCCAATCTTCCCAGCAGTAAATTCTGGTTGCGTTACTGGCCCAACAATAGCCTTTACCAAGTCGGAGCAGAACTACGCTATATTGAGTATAATTACCAGCATGGGGTGAGGCACCATCAGATTAGTGCCATTGATAGTTCGCCCTACCTGCTGCAGCTGTTGGCAGCGGCCCAAACAGGTTTGCAGTATTCGGACCTGATTGCTATGCTCAGTGATGAAGAGCAAGATCAGCCGCAGGCCGCACAGTTTATTGATGAGCTGATACAGGCTCAAGTATTGGTCCATGAACTTGAGCCCACCGTAACAGGAGATGAGTTTTTTCACCGCATTCAGCAAGTAGTAACACGGATAGTAGAGGCTGCCCCTGAGGCAGTGGATCTAACTACTATCGCTCAAATTCTGGAGGTAGTTCGCCTGCGTCTAGCAGCGTTAGACCAAACGGCCGTCAACCATTCAGCTTCGTATGAGCAAATTGTCGCTGCTTTAGCCCCATTGGGCGTGCCTATTGAGCCCGGCAAACTATTTCAGACCGATATGGTGCTGGGCCTATCGGCTGCCCCTACACTAGCAACCACTATACAGGACCAGTTGCTTGAGGCACTGGATGCATTGCGCTACCTAAGTGCGGCCCCGCTACACCCGCGGCTCGATGACTTCCGCCGCCGTTTTCAAGTTCGTTATGAAGATCGGGAGGTGCCTCTGCTCGAAGCCCTCGACAACGAAAACGGTTTATCTTATACCGAGTATGGCCAGAGCAGCTACTCGCCCCTGATTGACGATCTGGTTATGCCTTGGGCGGAAGCTAGTGGCGGGGCCACCGTACACACGTCAGTGCAGCAGTACATGCTTCGAAAGCTGTCTGCAGCAACGCAGACCGGCCAGTACAGTGTTGAGGTGACACGCACGGAGCTAGAGGACTTTACACCAGCGGCCGAGGCTTTGCCCCCCTCTCTGGGCGTAATGTTTCGCCTCATTGGCGGTGGGCAAGTACTTGTAGAAACTGTGGGAGGGGCCAGCGCAGTTAATTTACTCGGCCGCTTTGCGCACGCCTCGCCTGCTATTGGGCAAATAATAAGCGTAATCGCTGCGCAGGAACAAGAACGCAATCCGGCTATAACGTTCGCCGAAATCTGTCACCTGCCCGCCAGTCGCGTCGGCAACATACTATTGCGCCCCAGTTTCCGGGCGCTGGAAATCCCTTACCTGGCCCAGTCGACCCGGCCAAAGGTCGAACAGGCACAAGTAAAAGACCTATTACTCTCAGTACGAAACCAGCAACTGGTATTGCGTTCCAGCGTTACAGGAGAGCAGATTATTCCGCGCCTGAGCACTGCCCACAACTTCTCGCGCGAAGCCCTGCCAGTATATCAGTTTCTGTGCGACTTGCAAACTCAGGGCCTGCAGTCAGAGCTAGGCTTCAGCTGGCGATCCGTATCGCCGCACCATGTATTCCTGCCACGGCTTATTTACCAGCAAGTGGTGCTGCAACCAGCTTGCTGGCGCTTCACCCAAGCTGACCTACAGCCACTGTTAGCAGCTGAACCGGCCGATTTTGCAGGCTGTTTCCGTCAATTTCGGGAGCGCTGGAAGCTGCCCCGCCTATTTACGCTCGCCGATGGCGATAATGAGCTGCTGGTGGATGCAGAAAACGATCTATTGGTCGGGATGTGGCTCGATATTATTCGTAATCACTCCCGCGTTGATCTAAAAGAGTTTCTGTTTGATGCTACCACTAGTGCAGTAAAAGACGCGATGGCGCAGCCTTATGCCCATCAGTTCATTGCCCTATTGGTGCGCCAGCAGCCAAACTACCAAAGCAATCTGCCCAGGAAGCTAATGACTGAGCCAGAAACGGAGCAGCGCGAATTTTCTATTGGTTCAGAATGGTTATACTACAAATTATACTGTGGTCAGAAAGCTGCCAACAGCGTTCTGCTGCAAGTCATTCAACCGCTAACTCAACAACTACAGCAACAGGGGCTGATTGAAAACTGGTTCTTTGTTCGCTACGCTGACCCCGACAACCACCTGCGGCTGCGTTTTTACCTGCCTGACCCTGTTCGAATTGGGGAAGTCATAACGCTCCTGAACCACTATTTGCAGCCTTTCATTGCCAGCGGTGTGGTTTGGAGGGTACAGACTGATACCTATCGGCGGGAGCTGGAACGCTTCGGGGGCAAAGCCATTGAATTGGCCGAACTGCTTTTTGGCTACCAGAGCAAGTTGGTGTTGAACATGCTAGCCGATCAGAGCGACGAGGCTCAAAACTGGCTGTGGGCAATGAGCGCCGCAGAGGAATTACTAACTGCTTTCCAGTGCTCGGCAACGGAAAAAACAGTTTTGCTACGGGGGCTAAAGGAAGCTTTCGGACTTGAATTCAACCTTGATAAGGCTCTCCAGATCCAACTTGACGCCAAATACCGAGTGGCCCGGACGGCCATTGAGCAGGCGCTAACGCGGACTGAAGCAGCCTTCGTTCCACCGGACTTGGCAGCCATAGCCCAACAAGTAATGGTACTAGTCGAGCAGCAGCAGACACTAGGTGTGAACAAAGAGCAATTACTAGGATCTTACCTGCACATGCTGCTCAATCGGCTGATTCCGGCCCAGGCCCGACTACACGAACTGTTGGTTTACGACTTTCTGCACCGCTATTATAAGTCGCGGCAGGCGATAAGGCAGAAGAGCGGTTGAGTCACCTTTTGCCACCCAACACTTTCTCGTTTAAAGCATCGAAAAAAGCAATGCGGTAGGTTTCGCCCAACGGCACATAGGCTTTTAGTTTATTAAATATAATCTGGTTGCCGTCGAGTGCCTTGATCTTATTCAGCGCTACAATGTAGGATTTGTGGACGCGCATAAACTGCTTGGAGGGCAGCCGATTTTCCAAGTCTTTAAGATTAAGCAGCGTGACAATTCGGTCTTCGTAAGTGTTGATGGAAACGTAGTTTTTCATACCTTCTACAAATACGATTTCATTGAAGTTAACCTTCGTCATTTTGCCTTTACTCTCCGTCTTAATGAATATATAATCATCTTCTTTATCCACGATCTGCCAATGCGCAGAAGATTCATCCGCGCCGGCAAGCGCCTTATGGGCAGCCTTTAAGAAGCGTTCAAACGCAATAGGTTTAAGTAGGTAATCTAAAGCGTCATGTTCAAAGCCTTCCACAGCAAACTCGCTGTAAGCGGTTGTGAGAATGACCTTGGTATGGCCCTTGAGCAGACGCATAAAGTCAAGACCAGAGAGTTGAGGCATGTGGATATCCAGGAATAGCAAATCCACTGGTTGGTTTTGAACCATGGCCAACGCCTCCAGCGGGTTGGTCGTGCTACCCTGCAGGGTTAAAAAAGGCGTTTTCTCGATAAAGGTGCGCAGAATATCTATTGCTCCCTGCTCGTCATCCACAATTAGACAAGAAATCATAAATTACAGTGCTATAGTTAGATGGCAGCAATAATAGTCTCGTTCATCAAGTATAGTCAAAGTGTGGCGTTTAGGATATGTCAAACTGAGTCGCTGCTTCGTATTAGCTAGGCCGATGCCCATCGATTTTTCCTTAGGACCGTTACGTTTCATATTGTGGGTGTAAAAAGTCAGTTCATTATTCATGACCCTGAGTTGAATCTTCAGCGGATTATGTGGATCCGATAGGTCACCGTGCTTGAAGCAGTTCTCCACGAATGTAATCAGGACAAGTGGCAGAATCATTGTAAACTGCAAACTGCCGCTTACCTCAAATTGCACTTGCAATAGATTGTTGAAACGCAATTGATTTATATCTATATAATTATGCAGATGCTGGATTTCCTGTTCTAACATTACTTTGCCATGATCGTCCCCTTCCTTCAAGGCATAGCGCATGATATCTGAGAGCAGCAGAATTCCTTTTGCCGATTTCTCTGAATGGGGATACACTTGCGCGTAAAGGAAGTTGAGCGAGTTGAATAAGAAGTGGGGGTTAATTTGATTTTTCAGGAAGGATATATTTGCCTCCATAAGACTTTTTTCAGCCACCCGCAGCTCGTGTTCCCGCTCCAGTTTTTGCTTCTCCAATTGGATCGTGTTTCCGACAAACCAATAACCGATACTTGGTAAGAGAAAATACATGCCCCGATAAAGCGACTCGGCGATGAAGACCTGAAGTGAAATGACAGGATTGATGGAAGGGATGCTCAATAAGGGAAATAATCCAACCTTGAGAATATGGCGTAACATGATAAAGCAGGCCAGTAACCCTAAGAGGGATAAAAAGTAGAGTAGGTAGCGCCGTCGAGCAAAGAGCCAAGGCATGAGCACCAGGCAATTGGCATAAAATAGCATGGCATTGATGCAGAAACCCATTCCGGTTTCCAGCAAACTAACGGATGCCGGGCTAATGGCGACTCCAATTAGGACTTCATATAGGATAAATACTGCCCAGGCTGTGAGGTGGTATAAGAATGGTTTAAAATTTGTGTCCCTGGTTTGCATAGAGTGAAAGTAAGCGGCAAGTATTAAATATGGATCACTGAGGTGGGACAGTTTAGGGGTTTATTTTTTAAATTGTTGGAGGTAAAAGGTTTGAGGTCTCTGGTAGGCTAGCGCTGAATGGCGGCGATCGTGATTGTAGTAGTCAAAATAGGTGGTCAAGCTCTGCTGGGCGGCGGCCAAGTCGCGGAAAACGGGACACTCGCGTGCTTCGAGCTCTTCGGTTTTGAGCTAAGACCACAAGCTCTCGGCCTGCGCATTCCAGGCACTCGGCCCGCCGACTTTGTGAACGCAGGCAGCCGTGCTCGGCCAGCAAAGCCCGATAGGCGTTGCCGCAGTATTGCCCGCCCCGGTCGGAATGTACTAGCAGGCTGGGGGCAGGGGTACGGGTCAGTAACCTCCGGCGCAACTCGCTAAATTCGAAACATTTGGGCGTTATCTCGCGCACCTGCCAGCCCACGCCCCCGAGGTCAGTGGCAAATAAGTGATGTCACTGACCCACATCTGGTTGGTATGAGTCGGAGCCGGTTGGTCGAGCAAGCGGTTAGGGGTGCAACGCAGCCCGTGGATCGAATCGATCATGCGCAGCGTGAAGGCGCGCGGTTGCAACGCGCGTAGTCCCCGCGCCCGCCTCAAGCGGGCCGATATTTAAAAAAAGCCTTAGTCAGATGCCTGCTATAAGCGCAGGCTCGGCCAGCCGACCCGTTAAGCACTGACCAGCACATCGCCTAACGCGCCGCGCGCGTGCCCGTGCGCCAGCTCTGCCAGGCGCTGCTCGTGGCCCGGTCGCCTACTACGCTTAACAACGCTGCCGGTAACGGCCGCCCGTCGAGCCGGTCAAGTGATAGTGCTCTAGGCGTTTGTCCACCACAGCCAGCGCTATGGCACCCTTCGGCTGCTAGCCGAAATACAGACCCAGGGCCATCGGGTGGAGCTCTGGGGCATTCGCAGCGTACTGAAGATTCACGGGCTGCGAACCCAACAGCTCTCTCATTTGCCCTCCGCACAACCGACTCGGATCCGGCCATGCATACCGTACCCGATTGCCTGCTGGGCCTCTACATGATCAAGCGCCTCATTGAGAACGGGGACGCCACCATTGCCGTAAGCAGCGAGCCCAACGTGGGTACCACATTCACCGTGACGTTTTGCGCCTAGCATGCCACAGGTCGATGTAGTGGAAAAGGGGCTATAGTCTTCATTTTCTGAGAGCAGCATGCGGAGAATAATGCGCGTATTTACCGCATAGTATGCGGAGAATAAAACCCTACATCCATCAACTCCCGGCTTGACCGAAGTTTAGCTGGCAGCCAGATGCCCTGGAAAGGCTCCTGGGAGAAGTGCGTTACCGGCAAGGCCGGCTGCTGGGGCGCGTGCAATCCCTGGGAGTGGAACTGCGCACTGAAGCCACCTTACGCACACTGACGCTGGATGTGCTCAAGTCCAGTGAGATCGAGGGCGAAATGCTGCCCCCGGCCTCGGTGCGCTCCTCCCTCGCCCACCGGCTCGGTCTGGAGCGTGGAGGACTGCCGGCCGTCGACCGCCGGGCGGAGGGCGTTGTGGCCATGTACTCGATGCGACGCAGCAAGCGGATCAACCCCTAACCGCGCAACGCCTCTTCGGCTGGCACCACGCGCTGTTTCCCACGGGCTATAGCGGCCTTTACCCGTTGCAGGTCGGGGCCTGGCGCACCGGGCCGATGCAGGTCGTATCCGGCCCGATGGGGCGGGAGCACGTGCAGTACGAAGCCCCGGCGGCTGAGCCGCTGGAGCAGCAGATGCAGGAGTTTCTGGACTGGTTCAATGCCTCGCCTGAACTGGACCCGGTGCTCAAGGCAGGCCGGGCCCACTTCTGGTTTGTGACCATTCACCCCTTCGACGATGGCACCGGGCGCATCGCCCGCCCCATTGCCGACCTGCAGCTGGCCCGGGCTGATGAGAGCGGGCAGCGGTGCTACAGTATGTCGGCCCAGATTCAAGCCGAGCGCCAGCAGTACTACGACTTGCTGGAAACCAGCCAGCGCGGCTCCTTGGATCTGACGGCTCGGCTCCTGTGGTTTCTGGCCTGCCTGGGACGGGCTGTGCCAGCGGCCAAGCAGATGCTGGCACGGGTGCTGGCGAGGGCCCGTTTCTGGGAGCTGCACCGGTCGACTGCGCTGACGGAGCGCCAGCAGCGGCTGGTGACCTGACTGCTCGACGACTTCGAGGGCAAACTGACTTCTTCGAAATGGGCCCGCATGGCCAAGTGCTCCCAGGATACCGCCGGTTGCGATATCGCCGACCTGGTGGCTAAAGCAATCCTGCGCCAGGATAGCGCGGGTGGTCGCAGCAGCAGCTACCGCCTGCAGTGGCCGGAGCCCGTGTAAGGCGGCAGGAAGTATCCGCCACTGAATGGTGGCAACTATCAGGTCGGCAATATCGCGGCCGGTATACAGGCGAAGCTGTGGATGCCTAGTGCAGTCATCTGCTCGGGTCCCGTCATCGCTGAGTGCCAGTAATGCCACCAGTCTCTCTCCCAATACCTTAAGGGCCACCGTGCACTTGGTCATCCCTAGAGGCTGTTATGGACTGGTGGCTCGGAAAACGCCTTTTGCCAGCAGGAGTGTAACGAAGGCCAGGAAGTGAAATTGCTGCATCGTCAG